>NZ_JUGR01000001.1:0-2400000 GCF_000800015.1 Terriglobus sp. TAA 43 | reverse complement strand
ATCGCTGTGTTGCATGTAGCGGTAGCCCCAGAGCGCAGCCATGAGGATGAGCGCCGTTGCGGCCAACCCTCGGCCTGCGGAACGCGGTTTGTTTGCGCCGATCTCACCATTGATTAAGGAGAGGAGCAGTGGCAGGATCAACGCCCCGCCGAGGAACAGGAGCAGCAGCGGTTCGACGATGAAGATGAGGTCGCCGTAATACCAGCGCGGATTCCACGGTGCGAAGGGACGTATGCCGTAGTTGTTGGTCCAGTCGAGAAGCAGATGACTGAGCAGGGCCAGGAGGCATAGGCCGAACAGCAATGGCCAGTTCGTGGGGACATCGTTGGCATGGCGTTGCGGGCGCTGCTTCTGCATTCGATGGACGAAGTAAAAAGCAGCAGTGATGACTGCGGCTTGCAGAGGCAGTGACCAGAGCGCGTGTGTCCATCCGCGATGGTGCTGGAAGTAAGTGAGTGGGCCGCCGAGGCGATAGACGTAGTCGGCATCCGGTATCTCTGCGGCGATGACGCAGGCGACGGTTGCGTAGCGGACCTTTGCAGGTAAACCCAGCGCACGCGAGAGGCATGCGCCCGTCAGCATGTGGGTAACGGGCTCCATTGAGCGCAAGGATACACGTTGCCGCGAGATAATGGCTGCATGGCCAGCAGCTTGCCGGTAATCGATACGCAGAATGATTTGCATTTGTTGGTGCAGGCATTTGAGGCGGGAAGTCTGCCGAAGCCTGCGTGGACGCATGCCGCGCATGTGGCTGTGGGCGCGAATTACGTTTGTTTGCACGGTGAACAGATTGCGCTGGAGACGATGCGTCGGCGTGTTCGCGCTTACAACGAGTCGGTTGGTACTGTGAACTCCGATACGAGCGGATACCACGAGACGCTGACGCGTTTCTGGATTGCGGTGCTGGCACGACTGCATGACGAGGAGCAGGCAGCGTCGCATCTGATGTTTGTGCAGCGAGCTGTGACTCTGTATGGCGGCAGGCGAGATCTGCATCAACGGTTTTATAACTTTGACGTGGTGAAGAACGCCGAAGCGCGGCAGGCATGGGTGGCACCAGATCATTGGCCCGACTGCGGCATCATTTCTTAGTCAGAATTTTTCAAGGCATCCATGAGCGAACAAACGACAGTAAAAGAAATTGACGCGCTGCGACGTGAGATTGAACACCACGAACACCTGTACTACGTGATGGACGCGCCGGAGATCACGGATGCGCAGTATGACCGGTTGATCAATCGGTTGAAGGCGTTGGAGACGGAGCATCCGGAGTTGATTACGCCGGACAGTCCTACGCAGCGTGTTGGTGGCAAGCCGAAGGAAGGCTTTGTGAAGGTCGCGCATTCGCGACCCATGTTGTCGCTGGATAACGCATACAACGAGGCCGAACTGCGCGCGTGGGCGGATCGTGTTGTGGCTTCGATTCATCGCAACGAGACGTTGGAATACGTTTGCGAATACAAGCTGGATGGTTTGTCGCTGGCGATGCACTACGAAGGTGCGGAGCATGGTGCGGCGCATCTTTCGCGCGGGCTTACGCGTGGTGATGGGACCGTGGGAGAAGACGTCACAAGCAATGTAAGGACGATTCGCAGTGTGCCCTTGTCTGTGAGCGCGGACAAGTTGAAGAAGGCGCATATGCCGCAGACGTTTGAAGTGCGTGGCGAAGTGGTGATGCCGCAGGCCGCGTTCATCAAAATGAATGAGGAACGCGAGCGTGCGGGGCAGGCGCCTGCTGCGAATCCTCGCAATGCGGCCGCGGGAACGATTCGTACTGTTGAGCCGAGCATCGTCGCGCAGCGTCGGTTGGATTACTACGCTTACTTTCTGCTGGTGAATGGTGAGTTCCTGTTGCCAACGCAGAGTGAGACGCTGGAGGCGTTGCGTACTGCGGGATTCAAGACGAATCCGTATGCGCGCACGGTGGCCACGATTGATGATGTGTTGGCGTTCATTGCAGAAGCTGAGACTCGGCGCGACAACCTTGGTTATGAGATTGACGGCATTGTGATCAAGGTGAACTCCATAGCGCAGCAGAAGCGTCTTGGGTTCACAGGCAAGGCACCGCGATGGGCTATTGCGTACAAGTTTCCTGCGCGTGGTGCGGTGACGAAGCTGTTGGGTGTGAAGTTCCAGGTGGGACGCACAGGTAAGTTGACACCGGTTGCAGTGCTTGCACCTGTTGGGATCGGTGGTATTACCGTTGCTCGAGCTACGCTGCATAACCCGGATGAGATTGCGCGGCTGGGCGTGAAGATTGGGGATTCTGTTGCCGTGGAGCGTGGCGGCGATGTGATCCCGAAGATCACCGAAGTGGTACATGATGCGCAGCATCCGCGCGGTGATGTGGAGATTGTCTTTCCTTCGCGTTGTCCGCGTTGCGATCAGCCGGTGCTGCGTGAAGAGGGCGAGGTGGACTATCGCTGCGTGAACGCGAGTTGTCCTGCGCGGCTGCACGAGGAGTTGGTTCACTTTGCTTCGCGCGGTGTGATGAATATTGAAGGCCTGGGCGATGTGATGGTGGGGCAGTTGCTTGGTCACTCGTTGGTGGAGGCGGCAGAGGACGTTGCTGAAAGCATTTCTGCTTCTGCTGAAGAAGAAGAGCCTACTCGTGCTGCGTTGGTGCATACGGTTGCGGATCTGTATCGCTTGAAAGCGGAAGACTTGCTGACGCTGGAGCGCGTTGGGCAGAAGACCGCGGATGCGTTGATTGAGCAGATTGATCGTTCGCGCAAGGCGCCGCTTTATCGCGTGTTGTTGGGGCTGGGCATACGGCATGTGGGCGAGCGCACGGCGCAGGATCTGGCGAATACGTTCGGCAGTATGGATGCGATCATGCAGGCTTCCGTGGATGAGTTGAAGGCTGCGGAGGGGATTGGGCCGGTGGTTGCGCAGACGATCTACGACTTCTTCCAGGTGAAGAAGAATCGCGATCTGGTGGAGGATCTGCGTGGGCAGGGATTGCAGTTTACTGCTGAAAAGAAAGTGGTTGGCACTGCGCTGGCGGGAATGACGTTTGTTTTGACGGGCACTTTGCCTACGTTGACGCGTGATGATGCCAAGCAACGGATTGAGGCTGCGGGTGGGAAGGTGTCTGGAAGTGTCTCGAAGAAAACGAGTTATGTGGTGGCCGGCGAAGAGGCGGGAAGTAAGTTGGAGAAAGCACGGGAGTTAGGTCTTGCTGTGCTGGATGAGGCGGGATTGCTGCAGCTTTTGGGCTAAATTGGGCAGTTTTGGAACCGTAAAAGGCACTTTTTGCTCGGTTTGGGGAGATTTTGGGAATGGTTCCGGAGGCATCTTACTTCTAGTCTGCTTATGAAGACGGAAGGAGGAAGACGATGAATCTTTTCAAATGGATGCTGGCCACGGTTCTTGTTCTGGATGCGGCGCTTGTGATGACGGCGCGTGTGGTTCCCACGACTTCTCCGGTGCAGAGTGTTGGCATGGCTACCGATCAGGAATCGAACCTTGCCGTGAGTAGCGCTTCGCTTCGTTAAGTTTCTTCAGTAAATCTCCAAGACGAACGGCCCGCTTTGCGCGGGCCGTTTTGTTTGTATCTATGTCGAGCTATGCGAAGTAGCGCATGACGGTGTCGACGATGATGGCGGTGTCGCGGGAGATGTCGCGTTCGCAGAGATTGAGGATGCGGCGTTCGTTGGAGCCTCGGATGGCGTCCATTACGAGCCAGCCGATGGCGCTGAGATCGCGCGGCGGAAGGTCGCCTGCATCGACTGCCTGCTGAAGGATGTCGACGAAGCTGCGTTGTGCGGAGCGAAGGAGCGTTGCGGTCTGTTTGCGGTGCCGGGTTTCGCGGCCGACGGTGAGGATCATATGGTACATGTCGCCGCGGGAGCACCAGAAATCGAGGCGTGTGTGGATCCAGGCTTCGACGCGACTGCGTGTGTCTTTCGCGGCTGCGACGCGCTCGTCGGAAAGCTCGGAGAGGCTGTCGATGGCGTGCTGCAAGGCAGCGTCGTAGATGGCGTCTTTCGAATCGAAGTAGAGGTAGAGCGTCCCCTTGGCGATGTGGGCCTGGGTGGCGACGTCTTCCGTGCGCGAGTGATGGAAGCCTTTGCGGGCAAAGACTTTGAGCGCGGCCTCGATGATTTCGCTGCGGCGCAGGTCGGTGAGGACCTGTTTGCGCGAGGCGAGGCGGGTGGATTTTTTCGTCGATTCTGAGACGGCCATTCCTGCCCCAAACTAACACGGTTGTTGGGGCTTAGATTCTTTGTTTGGTGACGATCTTCGATCGTAGGAGCTTCGCTGGGTACGCATTTCGTGCGTATGAGCTTCGCTGATGACCTTTGATCGTAAGGGATTCGCTTGTAAGGGCTTGCACGTTTTCACGAGTTCGTTGCATCCGATGAACCTTTTGCGGTCTCTAATGACCGGAGAGTCATTGCACTGACTATGCAGTCATTACAGGATGAAGAAAACGCTTTGCCGCCTGCGGAAGAGTCGCACGGGGCGTCATCGTTGCATCATGCGGAAGAGGTGATGGACCGCGCTGAGACGGCGCTTGCTCCCTCTGCTGCAGAGTTTGAACCGGGAGTGCCGCTGGCGCGTGCGCCCGAACCGCGGGTGTTTAATCCGTGGATTATTGCGCTGGTGGTGACGATGGGCACGTTCATGGAGGTACTGGATACCTCGATTGCGAACGTGGCGTTGCCACATATTGCGGGCAGCCTTTCTGCTTCGCAGGATGAGAGCACTTGGGTGCTGACCAGCTACCTGGTTGCGAATGCGATCATTCTGCCGATCAGCGGATGGATTTCAAGTGTTCTTGGTCGGCGCAATTTTTATCTTGGATCGGTAATTCTCTTCACTATCTTTTCTGCGGCGTGCGGCATTGCTCCGACGCTTGGCGCGCTGGTGGTGTTCCGCGTATTGCAGGGATTGTCGGGCGGTGGTTTGCAACCGAGTGTGCAGGCGATTCTCGCGGATGCGTTTCCTGGTGAGAAGCGCGGCATGGCTATGGCTGTGTATACCGTGGCGATCCTATGTGCGCCGGTGCTTGGGCCAACGCTGGGCGGATGGATTACGGATAACTATTCTTGGCGCTGGATCTTCTACATCAACATTCCTGTGGGTATTTTGTGTGCGTTCTTCACGCGCATGGTGTTGCATGATCCGCCGCACCTGACGAAGGCTCGCGAAGCTCGCAAGGGTAAGCCAATACAGATCGATGGCACGGGTCTGGCGCTGGTGAGCATTGGTCTTGCGGCGACGGAGATTGTGCTGGATCGCGGACAAGAGCTGGACTGGTTTGGTAACAGCTTCATCCTGTGGAGCACGATCGTCGCCGTGGTGGCAGTGGTGGGCGCCATCGTCTGGGAACTGCATGTGAAGAACCCGGTGGTGAATCTGCGGTTGTTGAAGGAACGCAACTTCCTGTTCTGCTGCGTGATTGTGCTGGGCATGTACACGGCGCTGTATGCGACGACGTTTCTACTGCCGCAGTTCATGCAGGAGTTGATGGGCTATGACGCAACGACTGCGGGTATTGCTGTGTCGCCTGCCGGTTTGGTGACGATGCTGGAAGTTCCACTGGTGGGTTGGTTGCTAAGCAAAGGCACGGATGCGCGACGGTTGATTGCGTGCGGCATTATCACCATGACTGCGGGAACTTACTGGCTGTCGCTGGGCAATCTGAATGCGGCGGAGAGCAATTTCATCTGGCCGCGTGTGTTGCAGGTGATGGGGCTGGGTATGACGACGGTGCCGTTGTCGACGATCATGTTCCGCTTTCTGCCTGCGGATCAGAGCAGCAATGCCGCGGGCATTTATGCGCTGGTGCGTAATGAGGGTGGATCGATCGGTATTGCGCTGTCGAGTACGTTTCTGCAACGCATGACGCAGGCGCACCAGACGTACTTGAGTGCGGACATTACTTCGTCTTCGCCGGGTGTGATGCAGCAGATCAAGTCTGCGGGCGCTGCGATTGGCGGCGCTGCGATGGATAAGACGTATGACGGTATGGCGTTGCTGTACCACCAGGTGCAGCAGCAGGCGCTGTTACTGGCGTATATGGATCAGTACCGTTTGTTCGCTTATATTCTGGCGTGTTTGTTGCCCATGGTGCTGTTGTTAAAGCGGCCGCCGAAGGTGGTTGGGAAGATTACGCTGGACGCGCACTAGCGAGACGGTTTGGATGGCGCCATGCCGATCCGTGCCCGCACTCACTGCGGAGCGATTGGAGAGGTGGCATTTGCATCCGCGCCGGTTGGCAGAGGCACAGGACGTCCATCAGAATCGACCTCGTTCGATTCAACATGGAAGTGAGTCAATTCCGCTAAGCCGAAGCTCGTGGTGATAGCCACGTCCGCAGCGTCCCTGCCGAAAGCCATCGGGATGCGGCCGAGCCGAGGCGTGTGGTGCCGTGCGTCCATGTTCCACCACTGGCCATCGAGCCAAACCTGATACCACGCCGAAAAATCGCCGGGGCCGGCATAGGGGACGCGAATATCTCCCAGATAACCCGTGACATAGCGGGCTGGAATGTTTAGCGCTCGAGTGAGCGTGATCGCAAGATGTTGAAAATCGCGACAGACCCCAACGCGCTCCGTGAACACGTCCATCGCTGTTTTGGTCGATCGCGCCGCGTTGTAGTTGAAAGTGACCTTGCTATGTACCCAGTCGCGGATTGTGGCTGCGCGCTCCCAACCGGGCCTGGTGCTACCAAAAAGTTCGGCGGCAATGGCGCCGAATTCGTCGACCTGACAATAGCGGCTGGCGAGCAGGAACTGCAGCGCTTCGTCGGGAAGGTCTTCGATGGGTGTCTGGCCAAGTCCCTCTCCCTGCGGATCAGGTGTGTCTGAGAGTTCCATTAGATGGGACCCGGAAAGACGGACTGCTCCTTCTGGAGCGACGAAACGTGAACAGCGATTTCCGAAACTGTCAATGTACGGTGATACCTGCAGCGGGATTGGTTCCAGCCGTTCATCCGCTGCAACAATGTGTTCGACCCTGAGGGTGTCAGCGGATAGAAGTTTGCTCTCCACGGAAGGGTGGACGTGTAATACGGCAACGACCGGGGTCTGTCTTGGAATGTGAAACTGGATATCAAATTCGGACTTGATCTTCATATGGATTCTTCGGGGAAGGGACGGTCTCCCTCGCCTCTCAAGAGATTTCATCGGCGCACATCAGCGGTGGTTTGATGCGCTGTTGGACGATCGCGGTTTCCCTTTGAGGAGATCGCCCTCAGTCCGTCGCGCCGCGGTGTAGGTGGTTGGAAAAATTACGCTGGACGCGCATTTAAGGTTAAGGCTGATGGACTTTGCCCGCGCGAGGTGTTATCACTTGCGGTATTCGGGCTTAGAACACCATTACGGAGTCACCGCTATGCCTCTCCTGGTTGAAAAGCGGGAAGATTGGCAATCCATCGCCGCCATCGGCGGACCGGTCGTTGATCCCATGATTCTTCGCTGCGGAGAGGTCTTTCTTCGCGGCTCCGCCAATACTTACGATCAGAACTCCGCCTGGGACCTACTCACCAAGAACATCCATGCGCTGGGTACGTTCTTTGATCGCCTGATCCTTGAAAACCAGATTCCTGTTTTCGATTACTCCACTACGTTCGACGTGGACATGCCGTTTGAGAGACGCACACTTGCTGCGATCAATGAGAACGAGGAAGTGTTGGTGAACGTCAACGTGGGCCATGACGCCTACATGGACGTGAAGAATGCAGCGCTCGCGGAACTGACCACGTTCTATAAGGGCGGGGTGGCCGGAGTGAGCGGAGAGCAGGCTCATGAGGTTTTAACGGATCTGGCTTCCATTGTGGGCGAACTCACCACTTCGGGTTACGCCTGGTATCCCAACTTGGGCGACCTCCACTTTGAAAACCCCGATGAGCAGCGGCTGGCTGCATACATTCTGGGAGGATTGATCTTCGGAGGCTATGCGCAATTGGCTGGTACTGACCACCTGATGCAGCCCAAGCGTTCGCGCCTGTTCCTGGCGCTCACGCTCAAGCAAGACACGGCGCGCGGCGCTGAAGACTACTTGTTCACCAAACTTGGTGAGCTCACAGGCAGACCTGCCGCGGAGATTCCGTACACGCCCACATTCTTTCCACTGCTGCTGAGCGAAAGCAATAATCCTGCCGAGCTGTTGACGAACGCGATGAAGTATCGCAAGAGCCCCGAGGTCAGCGATTATCGTGCGTGGCTCGGCGAGGCGCTGGAAGACTTCAAGCGCAACGGACGTATCGCTACGGAACGCACTCGCGAAGTGGAGCGTATCGCAGCTGCGATCCAAGGTAAACTCGCAGGCATTCCTTTTCCGAAGGTCGAAATCAAAACTACAGTGGCTGATGTCGTTGGACTGAAACTGCCAGGAGTGGGCATCGATCTTACCGAGCCCGCGAAGGCCGCATGGGGCTGGATGATCTCCCAACTGCCGGGCAAGCGGCATCGCAAACTGCTCACACGCGCAATCATTGCGGACCGCGAATACATCGATCTGAGCATACGCATCTCCACGGTGTGGAGCGGGGGCGGCGTTCCCGCACGTTAAATTTCGCCATAAACGGCTTCCATCACCGCAATTTCACTGTGCCTGATTTCTGATGGATTGCGCTGGCGTGGTTCGGCTTCGTACACTGGCCTGCACACAGGAGAAGCACGCGAATCATGTCGTTCATGCGCAATGTTGCACTCGTTACCGCGACCACTTTGGTGGTTAGTACGGCTTTGCTGGCTCAGGTTGCGGCTGCACCTGCCGAGGCTCCGAAGCCGATTGATGCGGTGTTGGTGAAGGATCCTTCGACGCTGACGCCGAATGAGATTCTGGGCCTGCAGAAGAAGCTGGCGGACTATGCGAACCTGGCTCGCTATGCGAGTGCGAATGCCGCGTTGCCGCCTGCGCCGAAGGATCGCGTGGTGTTTTTTGGCGACAGCATTACCGATGCTTGGGGCAACGGCGCTCTTAATAAGCCGACGTTCTTTCCGGGCAAGCCGTATCTGGACCGCGGTATCAGTGGGCAGACGACGCCGCAGATGCTGGTGCGTTTTCAGCAGGATGTGGTCGCTCTGAAGCCTGCAGCGGTGTTGATCCTGGCGGGAACGAATGACATTGCAGGCAATACGGGCATTGAGTCGCTGGAGCACATTCAGGACAATTTCCGTTCGATGGCGGCGATTGCGGATGCGAACCACATCAAGCTGATCCTGGCGAGCGTGCTGCCGGTGGACGATTACCCGTGGCGTCGGGGTTTGCAGCCGGCGGACAAAATCCGCACGATGAATACGTGGATGCAGCAGTTCTGTAAGGACCACGGGTACACGTATCTGGACTACTACTCGGCGCTTACGTCGCCGACGGGTGGCATGAAGCCCGATTTGGCGAAGGATGGTGTGCACCCCACGCCGGCGGGATATGCGATTATGCAGCCGCTGGCGCAGGCGGCCATCGACAAGACGATCGGCAAGTAAATCGAACAAGGTGAGGCGGGGGAACCTTCAATGGTTCCCCCGTATGCTTTGCGGCCTGCTATGGTCAGGGGTGATGAAGCGGTCAATTAGTACGCATGTTTTTCTGCAACAACGGCTGCACGCTGGCCTGCTGGATGCAATGGTGGCGGCGGGTGCGCAGTCGATTGAGCTGTTTGCTGCTCGGCACCATTTTGATTACACCGATCGCGCGGAAGTGAAGGAACTGGCGAAGTGGTTCCGCAGCAATGACTGCCGCGCGACGCTGCACCAGCCCATCTTTGAGTCGCGAGCTTCCGACTGGAGCCGCCATGTTCCAGCGACCATCAACCTGATTGATGTGGAGAAGTCACGCCGCATTGATGCGATGGATGAGGTGAAGCGCGCTCTGGAAGCAGCGGAGCAGATCGATATCGACAGCATTGTGCTGCACCTGGGCACGGCGAATGATACGTGGAGCGAGCGCTCGCTGGATTTGTCGATGACGGCGGTGGAACACATTAAGGCATTTGCACATCCGCTGGGAGTGAAGACGCTGGTGGAGACGTTGCACAACGATGTGACCACCCCGGAACACCTGAAGGAGATGCTGCGCATTGCGCATCTGGATACCGTGCACGTGTGCCTGGATATTGGGCATGTGAATCTGCACGACATGGGCGGCGTGGAGAGTGCGTTTGCCGTGTTGGGCGATCGGATTCGTGAACTGCATCTGCATGACAACCAAGGTGAGAAGGATGAGCACCTGTGGCCGGGCGAGGGCACCGTGGACTGGGATGCTGTGCGCAAGGGCGTTGCAGGGTTGAAGCATGAGCCGGTGGGGACGCTGGAGATTGCGTACGAGCCGGAGATCGATGCGAAGGCGATGAGCGCGAAGGCTGCAAAGGCGTTTGCGATGTTGGAAGAGCCTGTCCGCAATTAAAAGTTCTTGGAAAAAGTAAAAGGCCAGCAGATGCCGGCCTTTTACTTTCTTTTTTTCATTTTGAACGCTACCCGCTGGCTTAGTGGGTGCTGTTGGCGACAGGTGCTTTTAGTGCAGCGGCGATCGTGTCCGCGAGTGGCTCTGTGGGGCGGCCGATGAGACGGCTTAGCGTGTGCGAGTTGTCATCGAGCGCGCCGTTTGCGGCTTTTGCTTCAGCGTCTGCCAGGATTGTTGCGAGGGCGGGCGGCAGGAAGGTGGCGAGGATCTTCTCGTATTCCTGCTCCGGCAGGTCGTGATAGCCAATGGCCTTGCCGGTTTGTTTGCTGACTTCTGCGGCGAACTCTGCGCGGGTGAATGCTGTGTCGCCTGCGAGTTCATACACCTTGTTTTCATGACTCTCGCCGGTGAGTACGGCCACCGCTGCTGCAGCGTATTCTGCGCGGGTTGCAGCGGCTAGACGGCCGTTTTTTGTGGCGCCGATGAAGGCTCCCTGCTGCAGTGCGGGGCCTATGCCGGGCGTGAGATTTTCTGTGTACCAACCGTTGCGCAGGAAGGCGAAGGGGATGCCGCTGGCCTGAAGGTATTTCTCCGTGGCCAGATGTTCTTCCGCGAGCAGGAGTCCACCGGTGTCAGCGTGCAGGAGGCTGGTGTAGGCGATGAGGCGAACTCCGGCGCGCTTTGCTGCGTCGATCACAGCTTGATGCTGCGCTATGCGCTGGCCGAGTTCATTGCCGGAGATGAGCAGGAGTTTCGTTACACCAGCAAAGGCCGCGTCGAGCGTTTCCGGGCGTCCGTAGTCGGCTTCACGGACCTGCACGCCCTTGTCTGCGAATGCTTTCGCTTTGGATGGTGTGCGAACGGCCGCGACGATCTGGTTTGCAGGGACTTTCTGAAGCAGGCCCTCTACGACAAGTGTTCCAAGGTGGCCGTTGGCTCCGGTGACAGCAATCATTATGTCTCTCCCTTCCGCCGTAGCGGAGTGTATGAGGCAAGCGTATCCCTAGTGGCTTACTTGTAGTAAGTACATACCTATAGGTAAGCTGTATGCATGGCGTGGCCGAAGAGTACCAAGACAATTCGCATCCGGAAGGGCAACCTGTTTTCTTCCGATTGCCCGACGCGCATCATCCTTGACGATGTGACGTCGCGCTGGGGATCGCTGGTGTTGGTGCTGCTGCACAAGGATGGCAGCTATCGCTTCAGCGAACTGGCGTACCTGATTGGCGGCGTGAGTGAGAAGATGCTGGCGCAGACGCTGCGCGCGTTGGAGCAGGATGGGTTTGTGTTGCGCACGGTGCATGCAACGAAGCCGCCGAAGGTGGAGTACAGCCTGACGGAGATGGGCAGCGAAGTGGCGGAGAGAATGTTGTCGCTGGCGGCGTACATCGAGAGCAATGTTGGCCGCGTGATGGCGCACCGGGCGAAGGTGGCACAGAAGACGGCTTAACTGTGCAGGGTTTCAGGGCAAAGCAAAAGGCCGGCTTGATGCCGGCCTTTTGCTTTGGGGGCTTGTGAGTCGCTTATGCCTCGGTGGTGCTGCCGGCGAAGGACGCTACGGCGCAGGGGGCGAGGATCATACCAAGGAAGGCGACTGCTACGAGAAGATCATGCATCGGGGGCGTTTCTCCTGATTCTGTGGAGAGCGTCTGGCCCTCCTGACAGAACCAGAATCGCGCGATTCGGGTGGCGTCACCATTGCCTGAAAGCTTTGATATCAGGATCGTTCAGGGTATGTGCGGATACCACCCGGAAACGCAGGGATAACACCTTTGGGGAGGCTGGCGAGCGAGCGGGCGCATACACTGGGAGATGTTATGGCGACAGAAACATCCGCACCCCTCACGTCGATTGCGAACATTGGCCAGCACGAAGGCGCAACGGTAACGCTGCGCGGCTGGCTGTATAACCTTCGTTCCAGCGGCAAGCTGCTCTTTCCCACCTTCCGTGACGGCACGGGTACGATTCAGGGCATTGTTCCCAAGGCGGCTGTGCCTGAGGAACTGTTCAACACGCTGAAGGAATTGCAGTTAGAGAGCAGCGTGGTGGTTACGGGCAAGGTGCGTGCGGACTCGCGTGCGCCTTCTGGCTATGAGCTGGACGTGGAGAATGTGCAGGTGCAGCAGGCGGTGAGCGCCGATGAGCCGTTCCCGATCACGCTGAAGGAGCATGGGCCGGACTTCCTGATGGAGCGTCGGCATTTGTGGATGCGGACGCCTCGGCAGAGTGCGATTCTCCGTGTGCGTGCCACGATTATGCGGGCAGCTCAGGAGTTCTTTGATACGCAGGACTTTACGCGTACCGATCCGCCCATCCTGACGCCTGCTGCGTGCGAAGGCACCAGTGAGCTCTTCGAGATGAAGTATTTCGACGAGGGCAATGCGTACCTGACGCAGAGCGGCCAGCTTTACATTGAGGCCACGGCACTGGCGCTGGGCAAGGTGTACAGCTTTGGGCCGACGTTCCGCGCGGAGAAGTCGAAGACGCGTCGCCATCTGACTGAGTTCTGGATGATTGAGCCGGAAGTGGCGTATGCCGATCTGGACGATCTGATGAAGCTGGCGGAGGACTTCCTTTCGCACGTTGTGATGCGCGTGTTGGAGAAGCATCGCATTGACCTGAAGACGATTACGGGTGGCGATGAGAAGGCGGCGAAGCTGGAGAAGATTCAGGCTCCGTTCCCGAAGATCAGCTACGACGAAGCGCACGCCATGTTGGAGAAGGCGTTTGCCGAGGGCGCGATTGAGAAGCCGCATGTGTATGGCGACGACTTTGGCGCGCCGGACGAGACGTACATCAGCAACCAGTTTGACCGGCCAGTGATGGTGCATCGTTATCCGGCGGTGGTGAAGGCGTTTTATATGCAGCCTGATCCTGCGGATCCGACGAAGGCACTTTGCGTGGATGTGTTGGCACCGGAGGGATATGGCGAGATCATTGGCGGGTCGCAGCGTATTGATAGCTATGACCTGTTGAAGGAGCGCATCCTGTCGCACGATCTGCCGCTGGAGGCTTTCGAGTGGTACCTGGATCTGCGCAAGTATGGTTCGGTTCCGCACAGTGGCTTTGGTATGGGTATTGAGCGGTGTGTGGCGTGGGTGTGCGGGCTGGAGCATGTGCGCGAGACGATTCCGTTTGCTCGTACGCTGAACCGGATTTATCCGTAAGTACATATGCAACTGTTAATTTATGAGGCCGCGACGAACTTCGTTGCGGCCTTTCTGCTTCGGTATGCAACGCACGGTTCGGCATCGGAATCCGTCTCACTACCAGCGTGAAGTGACTTGCGGCGCCAACGGGAGAGTGATGACGGCACTTCGGAATGCAGTGTTGCTAGGCGTCGCTGCTTTAGGAACGGTCGCGTGGGCGCAGGGCTCGCCGGTTGCGCGGATGGCAGAGAACGAGCGTCAGGCTCGGATTGATCTGAAGGAACACTTCTCGTTCCTGCTGCTGGAGCGCTCACCGCGTACGGGCGGCCACCTGTGGATGGAACGCGTTGTGGAAGTGGATGAGGGTAAGGTTGCCCGTCTTCTGCAGGTGGATGGCGTTCCGCTGTCAGCCGACGCCGCCACAGCGGAACAACGGCGTCTTACCTCGCTTGCCAATGATCCTGAGGCATTCCGAAGATTGAATGCGTCGGTGCAGGGTGATGAAAAGCATCTGATCAGCCTGCTTGGTGCGCTGCCGTCGCAGTTTGTGTTGACGCCTGCCGGCAGCGTGAATGGTTGTTCGCAGTACAGTTTCAAGCCCAATCCCGCCTATCAGCCCGCAAGCATGGAAGAGAAGGTGCTGCATGCGATGGAGGGCACGGTCTCCGTCAAAGAGCCGGAGGATCGGCTGTGTGAGTTGCAGAGCCGTATCGTGACCCCAGTTTCCTTCGGATTTGGCTTGCTGGGCAAGGTGAATCAGGGTGGCAGCGTTCATTTGGAGCGCCGCCAGGTTTCGCCCGATACGTGGAAGAGTGTTCGCATGGTCGTCCACATGGACGGAAAGATTCTGATGATGAAGAGTCTTACTCGCGATCAGGATGCAGTTCGCAGCGAGATTAAGCTTGTGCCGCCGCACATTTCGTTGCAGCAGGCCGTGGATCTGACTCGCTGACACATCGCAGGTATCTACGAAGATGCATGATTGTCCCTCAACAGGCGGTGGGACCGTACCATCAACATGGGTAGGTGCGAGGGAACTGATGGCGAAGAAGCTGCGTGTGGGTGTTTTGTTTGGTGGGAAGTCGGGCGAGCATGAGGTGTCGCTGCGCTCGGGCGCTTCCATTCTGAATGCCATTGATCGCAGCAAATATGAAGTGGTTCCCATCGGTATTGCCAAGAGCGGGCAGTGGCTGGGCGCGGGGGATTCGAAGGCGTTGTTGGATGGAGTTACCGTTCCTGCGCTGGCTGGGAAGAAGTCTGCCACTTCGAAGAAAAAGATCGAGAGTACCGGACTTACGCTGCAGGCCTCTGCCGCGACGTCGACCTCTGCTTTGGATGTTGTGTTTCCTGTACTGCATGGCACGTTTGGTGAAGACGGCACGATCCAGGGCATGTTGGAACTCGCCGATGTGGCGTATGTGGGTTCGGGTGTGCTGGGTTCGTCTGTGGGCATGGACAAGGACGCCATGAAGAAGATGTTTGCCGCGGCGGGACTGCCCATTGTGAAGCATGTGACGCTGTTGCGGAGCGAGTGGAAGGCGAGTCCACGCAAGTGCGCGAAGTTGATTGAGGACAAGCTGAAGTATCCGGTGTTTGTGAAGCCGGCGAATCTTGGTTCGTCTGTCGGCATCAGCAAGGTGCGCGAACGCAAGGAGCTTGCGAAGGCGATGGATGAAGCTGCGCAGTTCGATCGCAAGATTGTGATTGAAGAGGGCGTGAGCGGCAACGGCAAGCTGAGAGGCAAAGGCAAGGCGCGCGAGCTTGAGATTGCAGTGCTGGGAAATGATGATCCCATTGCCAGTGTTGTTGGTGAGATTGTGCCGGATCGTGAGTTCTACGATTACGAGAGCAAGTACGACTCGACCAGCACGAGTGAGCCGGTGATTCCAGCGAACATCACGAAGGCTCAGGCGAAGCAGCTGCGGCAGATGGCGATTGATGCGTTCAAATCGTGCGATTGCAGCGGGCTTGCGCGTGTGGATTTCCTGTTGGAAGCGGCTGATCCTGCCAGCAAAAAAGAGCCGAAGATTTATCTCAATGAAGTAAATACGATGCCGGGCTTTACGTCGATCAGCATGTATCCGAAGCTGTGGGAGGCAACGGGTATTTCGTATGTTGAGTTGATTGATCGGCTGATTGCGCTGGGTGTGGAGCGACACGACGAACGCAAGGCTACGAGCTTTACCAAGTGAGCGCCATGTTGAAAGTGATTCGTGCAGATGATTCGACGATGACTGCGCCTGAGCCGGGACTGCGTCGGCAGGTGATGGCGACCACCGAGCCGATGATGCTGGTGCGGCATCGCATGGAAGCTGGTTGGGTTGGGGCTGCGCACTCGCATCCGCATGAGCAGTTGATCTACATCCTCAGTGGTGAGATTGCTCTTGTTGTTGATGGCGAGACGTATCTGCTGGGTGCAGGCGATAGCGTGATGGTGCCCGGTGGTGTGGTGCACCAGGCTTCGGCTGCAGTGGAGAGCGAAGTGCTGGATGTGTTCACGCCTGCGCGAGAAGACTATCGCTTGTAAGCGAAAGAAAGGGCCTCGCCTCCGGACCGAGGCGAAGCCCTAAGAATTAAGGAACAAAACTAACGAGTTGCTTTTCCGAAGGTATCCGCGGCTGCATTCACTTGCGCCGCGGTCATCGTATGCGGCGACAGCAGGACGCGATAGCGGAAGGTTGTTGTTTGGCCCTTCTCCACGGTGTAGTTCATGGGGGCGGCCTTGGTGTCGAAGATGTGCGCGCCTAGCGGATTCGCAGCGAACAGGCCATAGCCGCGAGCGTGCCAGTAGGTGGGGTAGCCCGGATTGCCTGGGTGATCGAGAATGGCAATCGCAGCCTGATGGCCTTCTGGGTCGTGTCCGTTTAGAACACACCAGCGACCACGCGTGCTCCATACGGCATCGCCTTCTTTGCCTTCGCTGGTCAGGTAGACACCGGTGGCTCCAGCGCCTGTGGCGCCTTCCACCTTTGTCTCTTTACCGGAGGCATCCACGAACACGCCGCCCTTTTCATTGGGGGACTCAAGCCAGCGCGCTACGCGGATTCCGAGCACGCCTTCCTTGTCGTCAGTGAACACAACCTTTTGGAGCGCCGTCAGCTTCGTCGTGCGATCAATCGTGCGCACATCGCCGTTCTGGCGGAAGACAAACGTTGTGGTTTCGCGCAGCAGAGACTGACCGTTTGCAGCAATCCATGTGGACTCTGTGGTGAGGTCGCCTGAGTCCTTGCCGGAGTGCGAGGAGACGATCTTCTCCTGCCGGATGGAGCCCATGTGCGGCACGCGATCGCCGGTGATGGCGTCAGAGTTGTTCCAGAAATCGAAGCCGTTTACGTTGCCGTAGTTGAACCAGAGGCCCGCGTGGTGCGGATGATCCTGTCGTTCACCGGCACGCGGCTCCAGCGGAAAACCGCGCGTGACGGTGATGCCGTCGCTCAAGACCAGCGGGTAGAGCACCGGCTTCTTCAGCGATGTGGGCCAGATGTACGACGTGAACGGTTTGCCATCGACGGTGACGTCCACGCGGCGCTGGGCCTCGTGAACGTCTACCTTTACTTCTGCTGCTGCAACGCCGGACGCGACCATAGTGGAGAGCATAGCCAACGCGACGAGCTTATACATAGGGCTGACCGCCTGCCAGCACCTGCTGCTTTGCGTCGTCAAACGTGACCTTCTTGCCGGTGCGCATGGCAGCGATGCACATGCACAGCGCGATGGAGTGCGAATAACCCGCTTCAATGCTGGCGTTCGGCGTCTTGCGCGAACGGACACACTCCATCCAGTTGCGCATGTTGGCGACAGTCATGGGATCGCTGCCGGTGTTGGCTTCGTTCGAGACTGCTTCTACCGCGCCCAGCGAGAAGTCTTCCAGCAGATTCGCTTTCATCTTCATCTCGGCTGCTGACTTCGCTGTCAGGCCACCCTCCGCAGTAACCTTCTGCGTATCCATGTTCAGAGCGCCGCCGTTGGAATAGTAGATTTCCTTCACGCCGCCTGCAGAGTTCGTCTGACGCGACGAGTACAGCACCTGGAATCCCTTCTTCGGGTCATCCAGCGGGCCGTAATCAAACACGGCCGTCAACGTGTCCCAATTCGTGCGGCCATCCTGCCACTGGTAGATGCCACCATTCGCTACTACGGAGCGCGGATGCGGATAGCCCGTGAACCAGTGAACGGTATCAATCTGGTGCACTAGCCACTGGTCAGGAATGCCCGATGAGAACGGATAGAACAAGCGGAACTCAAGGTACTTGCGCGCATTAAATGGCTCGTAGGGACGGTTCAATAGGTAGCGCTTCCAGTCCGTGTCTTCTTCCTTCAATAGCGGCACCACATCCGGCCTGCGCCAGCGACCGGGTTGATTCACATTCCACGTCATCTCCACCATGTTGATTTCGCCGAACTTGCCGCTGCGGATGTAGTCATAGGCGCGCATGTAGCTGGGCGTGGAGCGACGCTGCGTACCTACCTGGACAATCTTTCCGGTCTTGTGGACGGCGTTACGGAACAAGACAGCATCTTCCATGCGGTCGGCCGTGGGCTTTTCGACATACGCGTCGCGACCGGCGTTCACAGCCGCCGCACCCATGATCGCGTGTTGAAAATCAGCCGTCGCAATCAGGACCGCATCCACGTCCTTGCGGGCATACAGTTCGTCGGTATTGCGGCAGGTCTCAATCTTTGCGCCAGCCTTTTTCTCTACATACGCCACAGCCTCTTCTCTGCGACGGCTCCACAGGTCAGCGACAGCGACAAACTCGAAGTTCATCGCTTTCTGATTGGCGGCAAACGCAGGAATCAGGGCACCCTTCATGCGGTCGCCTGCGCCGACGATGGCTGTGCGGACACGGTCATTGGCGCCCGGAATGGCGGCGTAGCTCTTTGCGCTCCACGCTGCAACCGCAGCCGCAGCCGCGCCACCGGCGATAAAATCGCGGCGGCTGGGCGTCATCTTCTTCGTTTCCGTCTGGCTCATTCGAAACGTCTCCATGCGTGCAAATCGTAACTATGGAACTGCGCCTGGCATTGTGATTGCTGGTTGCGCGTGCATTTCCATCCGCCGATCTTGAGGCGTAATCAAAACGTTTCACAGGCGCAAAACAGGAGTCTCGTCAGGCGAGAGGACTATAAGGACGCCACCGCCCCAGAGTCAAGGTCAGAGGTCCTAAGTCTGTCATGACAGAAAAACGTACACGCGCGCTAAAGGCCGTCATCCTGAGCGGAATCAACGGGGAGCGCGACGTTCCTTCGGATTCTGGTGCCTACTTTAGGGTCACAAGGATTGGCGTGTGGTCGCTTGGCTTTTCCTGTCCACGCGGGGTCTTATCGATGACGCACGACTCCAGCCGTGGTCGCAGCGAAGGCGATAGCAGGAAGTGGTCGATGCGGATGCCACGGTTGCGCTCAAACGCCTGGCGGAAGTAATCCCAATAGGTATAGGCGCCGGCTTCCTCAGGATGCAGTGCACGAAACGCATCGACCCAGCCCATGGTCTGCATGGCGCGGTACCGTTCGCGTGGCTCTGGTTGGAAGAGGGCATCGCGAACCCAATTCGCAGGCTTGTCGCAATCAATGTCTTCGGGGATGACGTTGAAGTCGCCGCCAATGATCGTGGGGATTGGATCATCCTTCCAACGCATCATCTGGTGAATGAGTCGGTCCATCCATCCGAGCTTGTAGATAAATTTCTCTGTGCCGATGGGGTTGCCGTTTGGCAGATAGATGCAGACTACGCGCAGGCGCTTGCCATCGGGCTCATCGAGAATGGCTTCGATGAAACGTGCATGCGTATCTTCGTCGTCGCCGTCGAGCTTTGTGGTCACGGCTTCAATAGGGAGCTTCGAGAGGATGGCCACGCCGTTGTAACTCTTCTGGCCGATTGCCACAGACTCATAGCCGAGTGCTTTGAAGTCCATCGCCGGAAACTCCAGCGTCTTCAGTTCCTGCATTAGCAACACATCTGGCTGCTGTGCCTGAAGAAAGTCATGCGCATGCGTCATTCGCGCACGAATCGAATTCACATTCCAGCTTGCAATCAGCACTGTTTCGTATCCTCACCTTTGTCTTAACGATTCTCGCAAAAAGCGAACGCAACACCAATGTAGTACCAGCGTCCAGATAGGTTTGAGTTGATTTCCTGTATCGTTTCGCAAATCAACAAGTCATAACCAAACGAATTGGCCATGCTGAAAAAGGAATCGAGTTGATTGTCACACTATTGGCAGATACGATTTTCTTCTAGTGGCGGACTCCCAACGAACTATTTCGAGCGGCATTGAAGCAGATTCGCTACGCACTCTGTCCGGAATTGCAACCGCACTCACGGTAGGTCTGGTGGCGATCATGGCGCCAATCCTGCTTGCTATTGTTTTTTCACGTCACGAAGGCCTTGCCGACGAGAGCAAGTTAACCCTCAGATACGCACAAGAAGTTTTGCATCGCACCGATGACATTGCGGGCCAGATGGTCAGAGGGAATGCCCTTATGCTGCAATCGGGGCTTGCTCCATGCTCACCTGCCGGGCTGGACCTCATGCGTCGGATAGACATCTCGTCTTCCTATGTTCAGGGTGTCGGCTACGTGCAGGATGACCAGATCATCTGCACGTCGCAGGGCAGCACGAAGCCCATGCCTATTGGCCCTCCGCATCTTGTTACTGCCAGTGGGGCATCGGAATGGTTGAACGTTGTGCCGCCCTTTGCCGATCATGGTCTCCTTATCTTTGCCAAAGACAAGATCGCCTATTTCCTGGATATGAGTCTGGCTGTGGACATACCGGCTGAAGGTCCAAACATTGCCACCGCGATCTTTGTGCCCTCATTGCCGGAGCATCCTCTTCTTATCGCGCAAAACGGTACGATTCCGGCCGAGTGGTTTCATACTCCTGCACCTGGCGGCAGCACGACCTTTCGTACTTCAGACCATGTCGTCGCGATCACGCGTTCCAAGAACACCGACGTGGCCGTCATAGCCGCGGCTCCTGTCTTTTACGCCAACGCGCATGCCCGGAAGTTCGCCCTGATCTTTGTTCCAATCGGCCTTGTATGCGCGGGCCTGCTCACCTGGGCAGTTCTGAATATCGCGCAGAGTCGGTTCTCGCTGCCCTCGGTTTTGCGAACGGGTGCGAAACGAAAAGAGTTCTTTCTCCAATACCAACCCGTCGTTGAGCTCAATACGCGACGCGTGATTGGTGCCGAGGCCCTGGTGCGCTGGAAAAAAAGCCGCAGGGTGATTCGGCCGGAGCATTTCATGGCTGTTGCGGAGGAATCTGAGGTCATTACTCAGATGACTGCATGTATCTTTGAAATCGTCGCCGCTGACATCGCTGACATACTCCGGATACAGCCCGACTTTTTCATCGCCATCAACCTTTCCACTCCAGACCTGCGCGCCGCGCAGACGGCGCAGTTCTTTAGGAAGATTCTTGGGACTGGTAAGGTGCAGCCACACAATCTTGTCGTGGAAGCCACCGAGCGCGGATTTCTGCAGAGCGACGAGACGAAGCACACCCTCGAATCTCTTCGGCAACTCGGCGTTGCCATTGCTATCGACGATTTCGGCACAGGCTACTCCAGCCTGTCCTGTCTGCAAAACCTTCGCCTCAACATTCTGAAAATCGACAAGTCGTTCGTCGAAACAATTGGCACTGACGCAGCCACGAATCAGATCGTTCCGCACATCATCGACATGGCACACTCACTCGAAATATGCATCACCGCAGAAGGTGTGGAAACAGAAGAGCAAGCGAAGTTTCTTCGTGACCGTGGCGTGCAGCACGCTCAAGGCTGGCTTTTCGGCCAACCTCTTTACTACATCGGGCTCAAGGAATTGCTGAGACGACAGAGGACTGCGGCGGAACGGCATTAATCCTTCGCGGGCAGCGTTGCCACGAACGTCTTCGCTGCATCCAGTAGCCGTTTACGCACTGTGTCATCCGCATACACGGCTGTGGGCACACGCACCCATCCATTCATTGGCTTGCCTGACATCATTTGCGTTACGCCCGGCAACGCCAGCGCCCATGCGTCATTGCCTTTGCCCAACCGCACCAGCAGATGTCCTACACGCGCGCCACAGACCAAGTTGCCGCGATACATCCACGCCATTCCGCCGAACATGGCCTTGCGAGTTACGCGGAGATCTTCCAGCGCTTCTTCCACCATCGCTTCCAGTCCTGCGTCGCGTGCCATGCCAACCATGATGGCACAAGAAAAATAACTGCGGCCTTTATGCCTTTTTTATGGACAAAGCGAAATACTTTGGTTGTGGGCAAGGAACCGGACAGTCCGATCGTTGTCATGAAGTTTGGCGGTACATCGGTACAGGATGCGGCGGCGATCGGTCGCACTATCGAAATCGTCAATGGTCGTCGCAATCAGAAGATGCGTCCCGTGGTTGTTGTATCGGCCATGGCGCGTGTCACCGATCAATTGCTTGCAGCCGCGCAGGCTGCAGTTGAAAACGATTTGCCCAAGGCAATTCTTATTTCCAATGTCTTGCGGAATCGTCATATTGAAACAGCGGCAACTCTAGTTGGCAGGAAGCTTGCTCTCCTTATCGAAGCATTGGACAAGCTCTTCGATCAACTGGACAACGTGCTTACCGGTATTGCTGCTGTTGGCGAACTTACGCCACGTACGAGTGATCTTGTAGTGAGTTTTGGCGAGCGGCTCTCCAGCCTTATCGTGGCGCAGGCGTTTGAGCATCGCGGCATCAGTAGCGTGCATGTCGATGCGCGAAACTGCATCATTACGGACGCGCATTTCGGCAAGGCGGCACCGTTGGTTGAAGAGACCGATGCTGCGGTTAGCGAGCATATTCTGTCTGTGGTGAATGCCAATGCTGTCGCTGTTCTTGGCGGCTTTATTGCGTCTACACGTAACGGCATCACCACAACGCTGGGGCGCGGTGGCAGCGACTATAGCGCGGCACTTATCGGTGGCGCGCTACATGCACATGCCATTGAGATATGGACGGACGTGAACGGTGTTATGACGACCGATCCGCGCATCTGTCCTGATGCGCTTCGTCTTCGGGCGATCAGCTTTGAGGAAGCTTCTGAACTCGCTTATTTCGGCGCGAAGGTTCTTCATCCGGCAACGATTCTTCCGGCGGTGAAAAAGAACATTCCGGTATGGGTACTTAACTCGCACAATCCCGGTAATGAAGGCACCGTTATCACTGCGACTGCAACAGCGTCTTCCAGTCCGCTGAAGAGCATTGCGGTGAAGCGGCACCTGGTGATCCTGCACATCATTTCTCGCAGGCTTCTCGTGTCCCATCGGTTTCTTCGTGCGGTCTTTGAGGTGTTTGACCGCTACGATTGCCCGGTCAACATGGTTGCTACGAGCGAGATCAGTCTCTCCGTGACTCTTGATGCGGTGGAACATCTGGGAGCCATCCGCGAAGACCTGGCCAAGATTGCCATCGTGGAGGAGGAAGCCGATAAATCTCTCATTTGTCTTGTTGGCGAGAAGATGCGGGAGCAACCGGGCATTGCGGCGCGTGCTTTTTCGGCGATCCGCGGCACCAACCTGCAGATGATTTCGCAAGGAGCGAACGGCATCAGCATGAGTTTCGTTGTAGAAGACAGCGTCGTGGAGCAGACGGTTCGCTCACTTCATGCGGAGTTCTTTGCGGATGCCGATCCTATCCTCTTCGATGTGTCGTCGCGGACGGCTGAACAGGAAGCCGTTCTGGTGTCTGCCTGACCGGCGTCGTGAACGGGAATCCTCGCATGATTAAGAACGTTTCCTAACTTCCCAGCCCGGTGGGGCGTGCGTGGCGCATTTCTGCGAAATCCATTTCACAAATCTCCGCACTTTCGATTGCGCCACGGCCACCCATTCGATTAGCTTTGTGCCATCACAACATTTCTGAACGCCCGTGCACCAGCGCCCGGCTGTCTGCGTGCGGTTCTTCTTCCAGCGTCTGTGGGCCAGATGTTTTTGGCTCCCGTAACCTGCATTTCCGTTGAAAGCGAGACTTCTTCATGAATCTGCACCGTTTCAAGCAGGCCGCCGTTGCAACGGCCGCCGTGCTGCTCCTCTCTCCTGCCTTTGCGCAGCAGCAGGGCGACAAAGTGGATCTGGACGCGCTGGCGCAGATCAAGCACGAAGCCTTTGAAAACTCGCACGTTATGGAAAACCTCTTCTGGATGTCAGAGGTTTACGGTCCGCGCGTGAACAACAGCCCCAACCACATGGCTGCCGCCGAGTGGGCGATGAAGCAGATGAAGGAGTGGGGACTGCAGAACGTTCACCTGGAGTACTGGCCCTTCGGCTACGGCTGGCAGATCAAGAAGTTCTACGGCGCGATGGAAAGCCCGGCTTACGCCGCGTTTACCGGCTTCCCGCTTGCCTGGACGCCCGGAACCCCCGGCGTTATCAATGTTGAGCCGATCTTCGCGCCTATCCACTCAGAGGAAGACTTTGCCAAGTGGCACGGCAAGCTGAAGGGTAAGGCTGTGTTGATCTTCGATCCGGCCAAGCTCACACTGCATACCCGCGCCGATGCTCAGCCATCGCCCACCGACGAAGAGATCCTGGCCCGTGCAGGCCAGCCCCGTGGTCGCGGACCGGGTGGACCCGGTGGTCCTGGTGGCGCGGCTGATCGTGATCCGAGCGGTCGCGGACGTCCCGGCGAAGGCACGCAGGAGTTCTCGCCCACGTCGTTGGCGCTGGCGAATGGCAAGAACCATGACCTGCGCAACAAGATGAACAAGTTCCTGCACGATGAGCAGCCTGCCATTGTGCTGACGCCCGGCTACAACGGCGATGGCGGCACCATCTTCTCGACCTATGGTGGCTCTGAGAATCCGAACGATCCCGTCCCGCCGCCGATGGTTGCCATTGGAGCGGAGCAGTACAACCGACTCGTGCGCCTGACGCAGCACAACATCGCTCCAAAGCTCACGTTTGACGTGCAGGTGGAGTACCAGAAGAAGAACCAGAACGCGTTCAACGTGATCGGCGAAATCCCCGGCACGACGAAGAAGGACGAAGTGGTGATGGTTGGCGGCCACTTTGATAGCTGGCAGGGTGGCACCGGCGCAACGGACAATGGCACCGGTTCGTCTGTTGCGATGGAAGCCGTGCGTATTCTGGCAACCATGCACAAGCCGATGGCTCGCACTGTGCGCGTCGCCCTCTGGGGCGGTGAAGAAGAAGGCGTGTACGGCTCGACGGCATACGTGCAGAAGCACTTCGCACCTCGTACAACGATGGTGAAAACGCCTGAGTACGACAAGTTCGATGTCTACTTCAACGACGATGGCGGTTCGGGACGCTTCCGTGGCGTTTCTGCTGGTGGCAGCAAGGAGATGGGCACGATCTTCCAGTCATGGATTGAGCCCATCAAGGACCAGCACATCGTCGCCGTTTCGGGAACAGAGTTCCGTCCCACCGCCGCGCCCGGCGGCACCGACTCCACTCCGTTCTCGTGGATCGGCCTGAACGGCATCAGCTTCATGCAGGACGGCCTGGAGTACGGCACCCGCACGCACCACTCGAACGCGGACACCTACGACCGCGTACAGGTGCCGGATGTGCAGCAGGGCTCCATGATCGAAGCATGGTTCGCGTACAACGCAGCTACCCGTCCGGATATGCTGCCCCGCATCCCAACTCCGGCTCCGGACCCCAACGCTACGGGCCACGAGTAATTCAGCAAGCGCGAAACAGAAACGGGTGAGGCGCAAGCCTCACCCGTTTCTTTGTTGCCATCATCCGCTAGTAAGCCGAAGCTTCGCTCAGTTCCTTCAACTGCGCCGCCGTTAGTTCCAATTCGGGCGCGGCGAACAGATCTTCCAGTTGCTCGGTCGAGGTGGCGCTGGCAATGGGCGCCAGGATGTTTGGGCGGGAGAGTAACCAGGCCAAGGCAATCGATGCTTGTTTCGCGCCTGTCTCCTTGCTGACCTTTGCGAGCGCCGCGAGAATCTTCATGCCGCGATCGTCGAAGTACTTGCCCAGCATGCCTGCGCGCTTGGCCTTCTCCGCATCGGCTGCGGTCTTGTACTTGCCGCTTAGGAAGCCCGAGGCAAGCGCAAAGTACGGGACCACGCCAAGACTGAACTCTGCCACCACCGGTGCGAGATCGTGTTCATACTCCGCGCGGTGATACAGGTTGTAATGCGGTTGCAGCGTCTGGTAGCGCGCGATGCCCTCGCGCCGTGACATCTCCTCGGCCTGACGCAGGCGATCACCGGAATAGTTCGATGCGCCAATCGCGCGGACTTTGCCTTCCTTCACGAGGTCATCGAAGGCACGCAGCGTCTCCTGCAAGGATGTCTCCGCGTCATCAATGTGGGCTTGATACAGGTCGATGTAGTCGGTCTGCAACCGCGTCAAGGAAGCCTCGACGGCTTCCTTCATGTACGCGGCGCTGAGTCCCTTTTTGCCTTCACCCATAGGGTTGCCGAGTTTTGTTGCGAGCACGACGCTCTCGCGCTTGCCTGTCTTCTTGAACCAGTTGCCAATGATGGTTTCGCTCTCACCGCCCTTGTTGCCCGGAATCCAGTTCGAGTACATGTCCGCCGTATCCACGAAGTTGTACCCGCGTTCCACAAAGCGATCCAGCACCGCAAACGATTGCTTCTCATCGATGGTCCAGCCGAAGACATTCCCGCCCAGCATGATAGGCGAGACCTCTATTCCAGTGCTTCCAAGGGTGCGTTTGGTCATGATGTTGTGTTGGATGCAGCCGCACCGCTCCGCGACAGATGCCGCTCTCCGCATTCTTCGTGATCGCACGGTAAATTTGCGTTCACGGGCTATCCTCTCTGCGTAACCCTCTTTGCCCGATCTGAATTTTCCTAGAGGATCCCTGAATGAAGCGTCTGCTGCCGTTGTTCCTGCTTACCGCCACGCTTTTGCCCGCCCAGCAACAGGCAGATACCGCCAACGAACGCTGGCAACTCACCGCGGACTTCTACGGTGCCACGCGCTACTACCGGATTGATCTTGACCAGCACGATACCGCGCACGTCTCAGGTACTTTTAACGGCACGCATCTCACTGGCACCAACACGGACGGCCACCTCAAAATCGAGGGTACGGAAAACGGGAACCACGTCATCGTGGACGCGCACCAGGACCATGACGCCCTCACCGGCACGGTCACCTTTGGTGAAATTGCATCGCCCTTGATCTGCCCCTTCACCGCGGTGCTGGTGAAGCCTTTGGCCAAGACCACGCCGCAAACGCACGAGTTCAAACCCACCACGTACTATCGCCAATACTCAGCGCTGAACAAACCGGTACTGCACATCAACTCCGGCGACACCATTCACACCACTACCGTTGACGCGGGCGGCAACGATGAAAACGACATCAAGCGCATTGCAGGTGGCAATCCGCAAACGGGGCCGTTCTACATTGACGGCGCACAGCCCGGTGACACGATCGCCGTACACATTCAGAAGCTTCGCCTCACGCGCGACACGGCGGGTTCCAACGATCCCTTCGTGCAGTCTGCGCTTAATCCATCGCTCGCTATTCGCACGCGCGACAACCACAGCAGCATCAAGTGGAGGCTTGACCGCGTACACATGACGGCATCACCGGACTCCGGAAGCGCCGCATTGAAAGACCTGAATGTCCCGTTGCATCCCATGCTCGGCTGCGTGGCTGTAGCCGTAGGTCCCGGCGACGCACCGCCGCCCACCGGCGACTCTGGATACTACGGCGGCAACATGGACTTCAATGAAATCGGCGAGGGCGCTACCGTGTACCTGCCCGTCATCAATCCTGGTGCGCTGCTGTACTTCGGCGACGGCCACGCACTGCAAGGAGATGGGGAACTCAATGGCAATGCGCTGGAAACATCCATGGATGTGACCGTCACCGTCGACCTGATCCAGAATCAACGAACCGGCTTCCCGCGCATTGAAACTCCGACGCAGTTCATCGCGCTGGGCTACTCCGGCTATCTTGACGATGCCATCAAAGACGCCAATGACAACATGGCTTCCTGGCTGGCGAAGAACTACAAGCTGAACCCCAGCGAGCTGGGCCAGTTCCTCGGTGTTGCGGCGCACTACCGCGTTACAGAGGTGGCTGACCGCAACTCAGGGATTGCCTTGAAGATCGACAAGTCCTTACTAAACAACCTGCATGTTCAACAAGCTCCGTAGAGGGAGTTCGTTTCGCTCATGCAGGCAGTGTTGAGTTGTCCAACCATTCGCGCCAGGCGTTGAGGCCGCGTTCGCACTGGAGGCGATGGCGCTCTTTCTTGTCGCGGATCTTCTTGCGGAGTTCTTCTTCGAGCGGCAGCAGGAGGTCAAACGTGACGTTGGCTGGCTGGAAGCGCTTGGCCTCAGTGTGGGTAATGTAGTGAACTAACGATCCGTGGGCGCTGAGGCGTGGTGCGGGTTCTGGCATTTCGCCGCGTGCGATGGAAGCGGCGAATCGGCCTGCGAGCATGCCTCCCGCAATGGATTCGGTGTAGCCCTCGACGCCGCTGAGTTGGCCTGCGATGAAGATGTTGGGGTGCTGGCGCAGCTGTAACTGCTCGTTCAGCAGCGTGGGCGAGTTGATGTAGGTGTTGCGGTGGATCTGGCCGTAGCGCAGGAACGCTGCGTTTTCCAGGCCGGGGATGAGGCGCAGGATTCGTTGCTGGTCGCCGAATTTGATGTGGTTCTGGAAGCCGACGAGGTTGTAGCTGTCGGCGCGCAGGTTTTCCTGGCGAAGCTGGACGACAGCGTAGGGTGTGATTTCGGTGCCGGGGTAGCGCAGGCCTACGGGCTTCATGCAGCCGAAGCGGAGGGTGTCGCGGCCGCGGCGGGCGATCTCTTCAATGGGCAGGCAGCCTTCGAAGTAGTCGAGCTTTTCCCATTCCTTGGCCTCGACTTCGTTCGCAGCGATGAGTGCGTCGTAGAAGACGTCGTACTCCTCCTTGGTGAAGGGGCAGTTGATGTAGTCTGCGGAGCCTTTGTCCCACCGGGCTTTGAAGTAGACGCGGTCCATGTTGATGGTGCTGGCGTCGACCACGGGCGCGATGGAGTCGTAGAAGGCGAGCTGGTCTGCGCCGGTGAGTCGCTGCAGTTCTGCCGCGAGCGCAGGCGAGGTGAGCGGGCCGGTGGCGAGGATGGTCAACGTGTCTTCGCTGTTTTCATCGAGCGTGGTGACTTCTTCGCGGACGACGGTGATGCGTGGCTCGGCGGCGATGCGTTCGGCGACGCGGCGGGAGAACTCGACACGGTCCACGGCGAGAGCGTGTCCCGCGGGGACGGCGCAGGCGTCGGCTTCTTTGAGCAGTGCAGAGCCGGCGATGCGCATCTCCTGCTTGAGGAGCCAGGGCGCGGTGTTTTCGCTTTCGCTCTTGAGTGAGTTGGAGCAGACGAGTTCCGCGAAGTCGCTGGTCTGGTGCGCTTCGGTGGAGCGGTGGGGGCGCATCTCGTGGAGGGTGACTTCGCAGCCGAAACGTGCGGCCTGCAGGGCGGCTTCCGGGCCGGCGAGGCCTCCGCCGATAACTTTGATTTTCTTCACAACTTCTATTTTCTCGCGAGCGGAACTTTTCCGGAGGAGGGTGCGTAGCAATACCCACGCGGACGTAGGCTTCTGAAAACCCGCACCGAGGCGCTTCATGCTTTGCCTGATCCTGTTAATCCTGTTCTTCAGCCGCCGCTGCTGGTACTGGTCGGGATATTCACCCTATGGTTATGGCTATTACGGCTGGCCCTATCGCGGATATGCCTATGGAGCGTATCCGTACGGGGCTTACAGCTACTACAACCCGTATTGGCGCGGGTATTACCCGTATTACCGCCCTTACGGCTGCTACTGAGCGGATGTACCGGCGAGCCTTTTGAGCTCCTCGCCGGTCACGCGCAGGTTTAGCCATTCGCGCAGGACTTTGGCGCCGCTGGCTTCGTAGAAGTCGAGTGCGGGCTGGTTCCAGTCGAGACATTCCCATTGGAAGCGGGTGCAGTTTCGTTCCAGCGCAATTTGTGCGAGGCGCTGAAACAGTGCTGCGCCAATGCCGCGTTTGCGGAAGGATTCGCGGACGAAGAGGTCTTCCAGGTAGAGCGCCGGGCGGCCCTCCCATGTGGAGTATTGGAAGAAATAGAGCGCGAAGCCTGCGGTCTGGCCCTGCCATTCGGCCATGAGGCAACGGAAGTATGGTTCGGGGCCGAAGCCGTCGCGGAGAATGTCCTCTTCCGTGGCGATGACGGCGTGTGGTTCTTTTTCGTAGATGGCCAGGTCGCGGATGAGGGCGAGGATGGCGGGTGCGTCGGTGGGGACGGCGTCGCGGAGGATCAGGTCGTTTGGCATGTGTCTCTTGCGATTGTTACGCAGGAGGCTGGCCTTTAGTTATTGCGGCTTGCTGTTCGTCGTATCGACCTTGAAGTCCTTGTCGTCTTTGTCCTTGGAATCCTTGGAGTCTTTAGCCTCTGCGGCCTTGGCTGCTGCAGCTTTTGCGGCGTCGCGCTTGGTCTTTTCCTGGTCGAGATATTTGTCGAAGTTCACGGAGAAGGCGAAGAGTTCGGCGTCTTTGCCGTCCTGCTTGGTGTGCATCATCTTCACGTAGAGTTCGGTGCCGCGGAGTGGCGGGTCGTCGAGGTCGCGGATGTCGTAGAAGAGGAAGCCGTTGGCGCTGGAGTGCGCGGGGATGGTGGTCTGGGTGAAGGAGAAGTCCTTGTCGTCATCGAGGATTTTCTTATCGACCGGCGTGGGGCGGTAGGTGATGGGCGTTCCGGGAATGCGCTTCTGCTTGATGTCGTTGAAGCGAAAGAGGCGGCGGTTCAGCTCTTCGGGCGTGGCGGCGGGGAGCTTGGTGCCGTCGGAGGCGATGAGCTGGATGCGGACCTGGTTCAGGTCCAGCGGCGAGTCGCTGTCGTTGGCGATGATGAGGCGGATGGGCAGGATGCTGTGGCCGCTGTAGTCGACGCGGAAGAAATTGCCCTTTTCGCGGGTGTCGAACGGTTCGGCGGCGACGGTGACGTGCTCTTTCTCGTGCGTTTCGTGAGAGACGTAAGCCGTGGCGGCCTGCACCGGCGGGGCCTCTTTTTTGGCGGCGAAAGCGGGTGCGGCCATGGCCAGCGAGAGCGCGGCGGCGAACCATTTTTGTGGGACTTGCGGCATATAGGTGTAGACGCGCGGTTTACGGCTCAGTTGCGCCGGGCACTTCGTCATTATGAGACGCGATGGGGGACGGGGTAAAGTTGGCTTTGGCTTTCTGTTGATTGCCTGACGCCATGATGATGCTTCTTTACAGCCTGGGATTGACGCTGGCGCTGGTGCTGACTGCGCCGGTGTGGGGCTGGCGCATGTTGCGGCAGGGGCGGTATCGCGAGGGTTTGCGTGCGCGGTTGGGTGATGTGCCTGCGCGGCTGACGGCTTTCGTTGCGGGCAGGCCGGTGGTTTGGGTGCACTGCGTATCCGTGGGCGAGACGCTGGCGGCGGTACGGTTGATTGCGGAGTTGGAAGCGGCGCTGCCGGAGTATGCGGTGGTTGTTTCCACGACGACGCCGACGGGGCAGCGGGTGGCTCGTGAGCGGTTTGGTGCGGACCGCGTGTTCTTCTTTCCGCTGGATTTTGCGTTTGCGGTGCGGCCGTATCTGCGGGTTCTGCAGCCGAAGCTGCTGGTGCTGATGGAGAGTGAGTTGTGGCCGCGTGTGCTGGTGGAGTGTGAGCGCGCGCAGGTGCCGGTGGCGGTGGTGAATGCTCGGGTGAGCGATCGTTCGTTGCCACGGTATATGAGGCTGCGGATGTTGTGGAAGCCGTTGCTGGAGAAGGTATCGCTGTTGCTGGCACAGAGCGATGAGGATGTTCGGCGATGGAGGCTGATTGGTGCGCCGGAGTCGGTTGTTCGCAGTTCGGGCAATCTGAAGTTTGATATCCGTGTAGCGGAGGAGACGCCGTTGACGCGGTTGGTGCGCCAGCATTTGCCTGCGGCTGCGAAGGTGCTGGTTTGCGGATCGACGCATGACGGCGAGGAATCGCTGCTGCTGGATTGCTGGAAGACGCTGACGGTGGCGGAACGTGTGATGGTTCTTGCGCCTCGGCATCCGGAACGTTCGGGCGCTGTGGAGCAGTTGATTGTGGAGCATGGGCTGCAGGCGATTCGTCTCACGGCCTGGCGGATGGAGCCTTCGCCCATTCTGGGTGGCGCTGTGCTGCTGGTGGATACGGTGGGCGAGCTTTCGTCCTTGTATGCGCTGGCTTCTGTGGCGTTTGTGGGTGGGTCGCTGATTCCACATGGTGGGCAGAATCCGTTGGAGCCTGCACGGCTGGGCGTGCCGGTGGTGATGGGCGGCAGCTACGCGAACTTTCGCGGCATGGTCGATGCCATGCAACGTGACAACGCGATCCGCATGGTCACACGCGAGTCGTTGTGCGGTGCGATCGATGAGTTGATGACGCATGGCGATGATGGCCTGGGCGAACGCGGTCGTTTGTTTGCGGCTTCGATGATTGGTGCGACGGAGCGGACGGTGGCAGCTTTGCTGTCGCTGGTGCAGGAGCGTGCTTCGTGAAGCGGCCCTGGTTGTTGCCTCTTGTGCCGCTTTGGGCTGTGGGTGCGGCGTGGAAGAATCGCGCGTTTGATCGTGGCTCGGTGAAGGTGGAGCAGCTTGAGTTGCCGGTGATCAGCGTGGGTAGTTTGTCCGCTGGTGGCGCGGGTAAGACGCCGTTTGTGATCGCGTTGGGTGAGGCGCTGCGTCGTAGCGGGATTGGGTTTGATGTGCTGTCGCGCGGCTACGGGCGCACGGTGGACGCGCAGGCAGCGAAGCGTGTGGTGGGGACTGGTTCAGCGGAAGAGTTTGGCGATGAGCCGCTAATGATCGCTCGCAGGCTGGGGCGCCGTGTATATGTGGCTGCGGAACGTGCTGCGGCTGGGCGCATGGCGGAACGTGAACATCGTGCGCAACGGGAGACGGGGCCGTGGGTGCATCTCCTGGACGATGGATTTCAACATCGGCGGTTGGCGCGTGCGGTGGATATTGTTTTGCTGACGCAGGTGGATGTGCAGGATGCGTTGTTGCCTGCTGGCGATTTGCGTGAGTCTTTGAAGTCATTGCGACGCGCGGATGTGATTGTGCTGCGCAAAGAGGAAGCTGCGAGGCTGCGGCCTGTTGTGGAACGTGTTGTGGCGTCCGCAAAGAAGAAGCCGCTGGTGTGGGAGATGGAGCGCGGCTTTCATTTTGTTGAGGGTGCGCCTGCTTCTTCGCCGTTAGCCTTTTGTGGCATTGCCCGGCCAGATGCGTTTCTGGAATCGTTGCGGCTTAGCGGCGTGGAGCCTGCGTCGTTCGTGGCTTTGAAAGACCATCAACGTTATGACGATGGAGTGATGCAGCGGTTGGTGGAGACAGCGGAGCGCATGAAGGCGAATGGCTTTGTGACGACGGTGAAGGATGCGGTGAAGTTGTCACCAGCGATGCGTGCCACGTTGCAGCGTGTTGGGCCAATTGCGGTGGCGGATATTGAAGTGACGATCTGCGATGAGGCGCGTTTCATTCCGGAACTGATGAAGTTGCTTTGAATGATTCTTCACGTGGACCACATATCGTTTCGCCGTATGCTCGTCGATGATTGCAGCGATGCGCGTTGCTGCGAATGGGAAACAGATTGAGCGATGCTCCGAACATTCTGATTGTGCGCGTGGGCGCGATGGGCGATGTGCTGCATGCCATGCCTGCGGTTGCGGCGCTGCGTGCGGCGCTGCCGGAAGCGTGCATCGGATGGGCGATTGAGCCGCACTGGTCGCCACTGTTGCGTGCGTATCCCGGTGTGGCGACGCGGGGGCCGGAGATGCCGTTGGTGGATCGGGTGCATGCTGTTCCGGCGAAGGAGTGGTCGCGACATCCGTTTTCATTTGCCACGTTGAACAGCATTCGCAATCTGCGGCGGGAGTTGCGATGGCAGCGGTATGACATTGCGATTGATCTGCAAGGTTCGATTCGGTCGTCGGTGATTGCGCGGATGAGTGGTGCGCGGCAGATTGTGGGCAGTGCCGAACCGCGAGAGAAACAGGCGGGATGGCTGTATCGGCAACGCGTGCAGACGCGGAAGACGAATGTGGTGGACCAGGCGGCGGAGATTGTCTCTGCGGCCATAAAGTTGTCCTTACAGCCAGTGAGGGCTCCTCTGCCGGTGTCGCAGCCTTCGGAGCAGTGGTGCGAGGCATTGTTTCGCGAGTTGCCACAGCACCCGGTTGTTCTGTTGGCGCCGACGGCGGGATGGGGCGCGAAAGAGTGGCCTGCGGTGCGCTTTGGGCATCTGGCGCGTGCGTTGGATGAGCGTGGCTACACGGTGCTGGTGAATGCGTCGCCGTTTGGACCGGATGGAGCGGCGGGTATGGTGGTGGCTGCTTCGCAGGGGCATTGCAAAGCGGTGCCTTGCACCATTCCGCAGTTGGTGGCGCTGGTGCAGCGTGTGGCATTGGTGGTCGCAGGCGATACCGGGCCATTGCACCTGGCGGCGACTTGCGGCGTACCGGCATTGGGATTATTTGGGCCTACGGACCCGCTGCGCACCGGCCCGTGGGGCATGCGTTCGAAGACGCTGCGGCATCGGTTGAGCCAGACGGATCATCGTCGGCATGCGACGGTGGAGCGCGGGCTGGCAGAGATTACGGTGCACGAAGTGCTGGAGGCTGCGCTGCAACTGATGCCGTGATCTGTCCGTGGATGACACGGCAAGGCATAATGACAGAGGCATGGCAGTGGAGATGGGCAAGGGCGAGCGGTTGGTGCGGAGGATTCGAGTTCCTCTGGGATTTGTCTTTGCAGCGTTGTTTTTGTGGTTGGCGCGGCCTTCGTTTTTGTCGCTGGTGCTGAGTTTGTTGCTGGTGGTTCCGGGGCTGTGGCTGCGCGGTTATGCCGCCGGTTACGTCAAAAAGAATGCAGAGCTGACGCAGACCGGGCCGTATGCGTACACGCGCAATCCGCTGTACCTTGGTTCGGTGATGGCGGCGTTTGGATTTGCGTTTGCTTCGCGGCGATGGGAGTTGGTCGTTCTGCTGGCGCTGCTGTTCCTGGTGATCTATGGGCCTGTGATTTTGTCAGAGGAACGCTTTCTGCGCGGCCACTTTGCGGACTTTGACGCATATGCCGCGCGGGTACCTCGCTTGTTGCCGCGATTCACGGCCGCACCTGCTCCCGCGGGGCAGACTTCGGCGGGCTTCGATGTGGAGCGTTACAAGAAACATCGCGAGTACAATTCGGTGATGGGCGCGGCGGGTATCTACGCCACGCTGTTGGTATTGATGTGGGTTCGCGCGCACTGGGGCGTGCAGTAGGGTCTGAGTTCACGAGAGGGGCTACTTCGGGTTGAATCGGTTTCGGAATGCCCTTCTGGCGATGGCATGCTTGCCAGCCCTGATTTCGCTGCCTGCGGTGGCGCAGAAGTTCTCATTGCCGTTTACGGGCGACAAGGAAGGCGTGCCGCCAGCGCAGGCTCCGCTGATGACGCCTCCCGTGCAGGGCTATGTGTTTCCGCAACATCAGACGCTGACATTTACCGTGGACTGGCGCGTGTTTACCGCTGGACGCGCGGTGTTTCAACTGGATCAGGCAGGGCCGCTGATGAAGGTGCAGGCCAGCGCTGATACGGTTGGCGCGACCAACATGATCTACCAGGTGATTGATCGTTTCCAGTCGAGCTTCAACATGGCGACGGGTTGCTCTGCGGGGTTCAGCAAGCAGACGCAGGAAGGCCGCCGCAAGGTGAACAGCGACCTGGTGTTCACGCCGGGAGCCACTGCTCCTGCGCCCGTTGAGGGTGGGCAGCCGGTGTTGGGAACGCAGGTGCTGACCGAACGCAATGTGGTGAGGAACACCACGAAGACGCAGCAGGGACAGATTCCCGCGTGCGTGACAGATGCGTTGTCGGGCATTTTTTATGTGGGATCGCAGAAGCTGACGGTGGGGCAAGACTTCAAGCTGCCGTTGGCGGATGCAGTGCGCACAGTTGCCGTGACGATTAAGGTGGAGGCTCGCGAGGATGTGAAGACGCCCGCGGGTACGTTCACCACGATTCGTGTGCAGCCCACGGCGGATGCCGGCGTGGTGAAGAATCGCGGGACGATTACGATCTGGTATTCGGATGATGCGCGGCACTTGCCTGTGCAGATTCGCGCGAAGATGCTGTGGGGAACGATCACGTTCCATCTGCAATCCGTTCAGTAGTGCTTCGTATCGTTCTCGACTCCTTCGCGCCGTAGAGCCGTCCTAGTTGTTTCCTCTACACTGTTGCGTATGGCTGCTGACTGCATCTTCTGCCGCATTGCCGCGGGGACCATTCCTTCCACGAAAGTGTTTGAGGACGATCGCGTTTTTGCGTTTCGTGATCTGCATCCCGTTGCGCCGACGCATGTGCTGGTGATTCCGAAGGAGCATATTGCCTCTACCGCGCATGCCGTGGAGACGCATGAGGCGCTGCTGGGGCATCTTCTGCTGGTTGCCGCGAAGGTGGCGGAGCAGGAGGGGCTGGCGAAGGGATTTCGCGTGGTGACAAACACCGGCGCAGATGGCGGCCAGACGGTGGACCATTTGCATCTGCATGTTCTGGGTGGCCGTTCCATGACGTGGCCTCCGGGCTAAACTGCCGCCTCCCGAAAGAGCGTTCTCCTTGCTACACTCGCAGCACTCTGTCCTGTGACGGAGAGGGAGATTCATGGCCACTATCAGCACGCCCCCGCCTGCCTTCAAACCGTTTGTTCCTGCTGAGGAGTCGCGTCCGGAATTGACCGTTCGCGCCATTGTGATTGGCGCGTTGTTCGGCATTCTGTTTGGCGCGGTGACGGTTTATGTGGGGTTGAAGGCCGGACTGACGGTTGCGGCTTCGATTCCGATTTCGGTGCTGTCGATTTCGATCCTGCGGGTGCTGGGGCGAGCGTCGATTTTGGAAAACAACATTGTTCAGACGACGGGCAATGCTGGGCAGTCGATTGCTTCGGGCGTGATTTTCACGCTGCCCGCGCTGATCTTCCTGGGTTTTGATCTGGAGTATGCCCGCATCTTTGCGCTGGCGCTGTTCGGCGGATGGATCGGCGTCCTGTTCATGATTCCGCTGCGACGACAGTTGATTGTGGAAGAGCATGGCACGCTGTTGTATCCGGAAGGCACGGCATGCGCAGATGTGTTGATTGCGGGTGAGCGCGGCGGATCATTTGCGTCGCGCATTTTTCTGGGCATGGGGCTGGGTTCGCTCTACACGCTGTTCCAGAACGAAAACCTGTTCCGTCTTTGGCCCGGCACGCCGACTTACGACTTTGATATGGGACCGCAGCATCTGCTGAAGGGCGGGTCGATTCGCGCGGATGCCACTTCGGAATATCTCGGCGTTGGCTACATCATTGGGCCGCGCGTTGCGGGCATCATGCTGGCGGGTGGTGTTTTCAGTTGGCTTGTGTTGATGCCGGCGATTTACTTCTTTGGATCGCACCTGACGGGGCCGCTGTATCCGGGCACTGTGCCCATTCATGACATGAGTCCCAGCGATCTGTGGCGCACTTATATCCGTCCGATGGGCGCGGGCGCGGTGGCTGCTGCGGGATGCCTCACGTTGCTGCGTACGCTGCCGACGATTGCGAGCGCACTGATGGGGTCGCTGAAGGCGAAGAAGTCAGCCGGCGCAGAGGTGAAGGCACGCACTTCGCGCGATCTGCCGAACAGTTTCGTCTACGGCGGTTCGGTACTGTTGGTGCTCATCATGTGGGCGTTCCTGTACTTCAAGCCGGTGCCGGGTGCGCAGGTGGGGCTGTGGGCGAACCTTGCGGCTGCGTTGCTGATTGTGGTCTTTGGATTTTTGTTTGTTACGGTGAGCGCGCGCATTGTGGGCATTGTGGGTTCGTCTGCGTCGCCGGTGAGCGGCATGACGATTGCCACGCTGATGGCAACAGCGGCGATCTTCCTGGTGCAGGGATGGACAGCGCCAGCGTTCGGTGCGCTGGCGATTACGGTGGGTGGTGTGGTGTGTATTGCCGCGAGCAATGCGGGCGATACGGCGCAGGATTTGAAGACGGGTTACATCATCGGCGCAACACCGTGGAAGACACAGCTTGCCGTGATGATTGGCGTGGTGGTGAGCACGTTTGTCATTGGCATTACGCTGAGTGCGATGAACAAGGCGTTTGAAAGTTTCCGCCCCATGGCGACGCCGATGGCGGTGACTCTGTCGTCGCTGCCGGAAGGTTTGCAGGACAAGGGGACGTTTCCGCGTCCGCACATCAGCGTGGTCGATCCGAAGAACAGCGGTGCGAAGCAGGAGATTAACGATGCTACGCGCTATGAACTGATCAACGCGATTGGTTCGGCGCAGTTGGAGGACGGCAAGTATCTGCTGAATCGCGATACGGGCAAGCTTGAGATTCAGTGGGTGCAGGGTATTGGCAGCGAGAAGGTGGCCGCGCCGCAGGGCCGGTTGATGGCGACTGTGATCAACGGCATTCTGAGCCGCAAGCTGCCTTGGTCGCTGGTTTTGTTGGGTGTTGCGTTGGTGTTGGCGGTGGAGTTGTTGGGGGTACGATCGCTGACACTTGCGGTGGGTGCGTACCTTTCGATTGCGACGACGCTGGCGATTTTCGTCGGCAGTATGGTGCGCTGGATGGCCGATGCTGCGATTGCAAAGGCGCGTGCGCGGGATCGAGCTATCCGTATGCAGCTTGCGGCTGAGGCCTTGGCCGCTGCTCCTGAAGGCGCTGTCGTTGCTGTGCTGACAGAAGACGAATTGTTGCGCGGCGAGGTGCGTCTGACCGATGCCGAGCAGGCGGAACTGACGGGCAATGAGCCGTTGACTGACCTTGATAACGAGGAGATCAGTCCGGGTTCGCTGTTTGCTTCGGGGCTGATTGCCGCTGGTGGAATCACTGGTTTGATCGGCGTAGCTGTCGCTGCGATGGAGAGCTTCTCAGAGGAGCGTGGTGGGCACTGGCAGTTGTGGCGCTTTTCGCATGGGAACCCGTTGGATCATGATCCGGTGGCGATCGTGATGTTTGGGCTGTTGGCGTTTTCGCTTTATTACTTTGCACGTAAGCCGCTGGATACGAAGTGAGGTTGAGGATGAAGAAGATTGTTTGTGTTGCAGCGTTAGTGCTGTGCATGTGCCGTGTGTCGTTTGCGGATGATGCTTCGAAGCGCGCCAAGATTGACGAAATGTTTACGCTGATGAACATGGAGCAGACTCTGAGTCGGCTTGCGGATCAGCAGACGGGGCAGATGAAGCAGATCATGCCGCAGCTTCTGGCCGGGCAGACAATTGGTCCGGATGATCAGAAGCAGATTGATGCGTTCATGGATCAGCTCACTGCCATGGTGCGTGATGCTATTCAGTGGAACAAGCTGAAGCCGCAATATCTAGATCTATACGCGGCTACCTATGACGAGACGACGATCGATGGCATGCTGGCCTTCTATCGCACGGATGCCGGGCGCGCGATGGTGGCGAAGCAGCCGGAGTTGGTTTCGAAGTCGCAGGCCATTGCGCAGGCACAACTGACGGCTGTGCAACCGAAGATGCAGGCCGCGTTTGAGGACTTTGCCGCAAAGATGGCGAAGAGCGCTGCTGCAAAACAGAAGTAGCGCGCACTGACGCGAGATGACGAATGCAACCACAGCGATTGTTGTGGCGCTTTTGCTGGGGCCGTCTTAGACTTCGCCTGCGAGGTGTGGAGATGCGGCGTTTATCGTGGCTGTGTTCGGTGAGTTTTGCAGTGCTGGCGGTGGGAGCCGGGGCGCAGATGCAACATGCTCCCGACGGCGGTACGCGCGAGATGATTCAGAGCATTGATGTGCCCACGAAGGCTGGTGCGCCGTTTCGTGCGCAGGTGGCGACTTCGTGGAAGCGGCGGTTGGAAGACGGCACCGAGACGACTATCTACAATCGCCGCACCATTGCACGCGATAGCACGGGACGTGTCTTTCAGGAGCGTCGTCTGTTTACACCGGATGGCAACACGCGCGCCACGATGGTGAACGAGATGGATTACTACGATCCTTCGATGAAGACCGTTACGGTGTGTCGCACGCAAACGCGGCAGTGCATGGTGTATCACGAGAATTTAAGTCAGACCGCTAATGAGCCGCAGTTGCCCGCGACGCAGACGTTGCCGAATGGCACGAAGATTACGCGTGAGTCACTGGGAACCAACACGATGGACGATCTGCAGGTGACGGGTATGCGCGAGATTCGCACGTCTGGATGGCTGGGTGGCGCGGAACCCACGGTGAAGGAGTTCTGGTATTCGCCATGGTTGGGGATCAACCTGGTGGTGAAGCGGTTTGAGCCGCGCGGCGGTGCGGAGAATTTTAATGTGGAGAAGATTGATCAGACGGAGCCGGATGCTTCGCTATTCAACCTGCCGCGCGCGTACCAGGTGATTGATATTCCGGCGCCACAGAACGTAGCGCAGCACTGAACGAGGCCTTAACCGCGCAGCTTAAGGAATCCAGCGAGCGCAATGATCATGCCCACCACGATGAGTGCCAGCAGCCCGCCAATAAAGTAAGCGGCGCGGCGTTCGCCTTCGGGGCCGGGCTGGGTGATTCCGAAAGTGTTGATGAACGAGCGTGCGATCAGCAGAAGGAATCCCATGGCGTTTGTGTTCTTAGTGTGCGCCTTTTAACCGTGTGTCGTCGAGTCTCCAATAGTCTTGGTCATAATTTCATGGGTCTGAGGTGCCGGCTTTGATTGAAGAGTTTGATGTTGTTGTGCTGGGTAGTGGCGAGGCTGGTAAATACCTTGCATGGACGTTGGCGGAGAGTGGGATGCGCACTGCAATGGTGGAGCGCCGATGGATTGGCGGATCGTGCCCAAACATTGCCTGCCTGCCCACGAAGAATGTGATTCACAGTGCGAAGGTCGCATCGCTGATGCGACGCTCCGCAGAGTTTGGTTTGTCTGCGGGTGAAGTACGTGTGGATATGGAGGGTGTGCGAGCGCGCAAGCGTCGCATGGTGGATGCGCTGGTGCAGGTTCACGAGAAGCGCTACGCCGCCAGCGGAACGGAACTGGTGCTGGGGCAGGGCACGTTTGTGGCACCACGTACGTTGCAGGTTGCGATGAACGATGGTGGCAGCCGTACGCTGCGTGGCGCGAAAGTGATCATCAGCACCGGAAGTCGTGCAACGATTCCCGATCTGCCTGGCATGAAGGAAGCTGCGCCGATGACCCACATTGAAGCGTTGGAGCTGGACGTGGTGCCGGATCATCTGCTGGTTTTGGGTGGCGGATACATCGGGTTGGAGATGGCGCAGGCGATGCGTCGATTTGGAGCGCGCGTCACGATCGTGGAGCGGAATCATCGTGTGTTGCCGCGTGAAGATGACGATGCGGTGGCGGAATTGACGGCGATGTGTCAGCGCGAAGGCATCGATGTGCTGACAGGCGTGGAATTGCAGCGTGTGGAAGGCCGAAGTGGTGGGGAAGTATCGCTCTATGGGCTGCGTGATGGTATTCCGTTTTTGATTACGGGATCGCACCTGTTAGCGTCTGCGGGCAGGACGCCGAACAATGCCGGTATTGGCCTGGAGGCTGCAGGTGTTGAGCTAACGGAGCGCGGGTTTATCCGCGTGAACGATCGGTTGGAAACCACTGCGGAGAACACATGGGCTGTGGGTGATTGTGCGGGAAGCCCGCAGTTTACGCATGCTGCGTTTGATGATTTCCGCATTGTTCGCGATAACCTTCGTGGCGGAAGCCGCAGCACGCGTGCTCGACTGATGCCTTTTGCGTTGTTTACTGACCCTGAGTTTGCACGCGTTGGATTGAGTGAAAGCGAGGCCCGGCAGCAGGGCATTCCGTATCGGCTGGTGAAGATTCCCATGGCGGCGGTGTTGCGCACGCGCACGTTGAGCGAGGAGACGGGATTCCTGAAGGCTCTGCTGCACGCGGAGAATGACAGCATTCTTGGGTTCACCGCGGTGGGTGTGGAAGCCGGCGAGATTCTTGGCGTGGTGGAGCTTGCGATGCGGACCGGTGCGCCGTACACGGCGATTCGAGATGCTGTGTTGCCGCATCCCACTATGGCCGAAGGACTGACGGTTCTGTTTGGGCAAAAGCCCGTGTTGCACGCATAGGTTATTCGGGTTGTTTGGATGCTGCGTCCGGCTTGGCCAGGTCGCAGGCACGGTACAGGTACCAGGTTGCGATGGAGCGCCACGGACGCCAGCGTTCGCCGCGCTTGATCATCTCGGCGGGCTTGGGCAGGTCTGCGTTCGTGACTTTGTCGGTGGGCTTCAGTTTACCGAACGTGAGCGCGAAGCCCTTGCGTACGCCGTAGTCGTCGACGGGGAGAACGTCCGGTCGTCCGAGGCGGAAGATGAGCATCATCTCCACGGTCCATTTGCCGATGCCGCGCACCTGTGTGAGGTGTTCGATGATGTCTTCGTCGGACATGCGGCGGATCTTCGCCAGGGTGGGCACGGTGCCGTCGAGTGTCTTCGCCGCGAGGTCGCGCAGGGCGAGCGTTTTGTTTGCTGAGAGGCCTGCCGAACGAAGTTGAATCGTGGGGCATTCAAGCAGGTGTTCCGGTGAAGGATGCACGCCGAGTCCACAGACGTCTTCAAAGCTGGCGATCATGCGCGCGTGGATGCTGGCCGCGGCTTTGCCGTGGAGCTGCTGATAGATGATGGCTTCCGTTAGCGCTTCAAAAGGACTCTGCGAACCTGCGATGCGCAGCCGCGGAGGCCCAGCCTTGGCGATGACCTTCGCCAGCTTGGGATCGGCAGCGGAGAGAGCGGCGGCGGCCTCGTCTACATCATAGGGCGGCTTGCGTGTGCGGGCAGTGTGGGCCATGGCCAACAGTGTCCCACAAAGTCTGCTGCCGCCGTCTTATATGCGGTGAGTGATTGTTCCCACAAAGAGGATTGCTCCGATGAGGATCAGTCCGACGTAGACGTACTTCAGGAATCCTGTGCCGGAGAAGCGGCGATTGAGCGCTCGGCCTGCGAAGACTGCGGGGAGCATTGCTGGTAGTGAGAAGAGGAATTCGTTGGTGACAGTGCGTGTCCACAGGCCTGCGCTCCAGTAGCCGACCATTCCCAAAATGCTGGCAGGCAGAAAATACGCATGGATGGTTGCGCGGAAGTGCTGTGGTGACCATCTGCGGAGAGAGCCGTACACGACCAGCGGTGGGCCGTTCATGCCGTAGGCGCCGCCGAGAATGCCTGCGAGAAATCCTGAGAGCAGAAGCAATGGTCGATTCTCATGTTTGAGATGAAATGTGCCAGAGTTCCACAGCGAATAGGCCGAGAACAGCATGATCAGAATGCCGAGACATGCTTTCACCATTTGCTGGTGAGGATTGGTCAGCAGCCACAGGCCGATAGGAATGCCGAAGACAGTGGCTGCGAGTAATCCGACAGCACTTTTCAGATGAATGTGTTTCCAATCCTGAACGACGACAACAGCTGCGGCTGCGATGGAGAGCAGTACTGCCAGCGGTGCAGCTACCTGCAACGGCATCACAAACGACAGCAGAGGAACTGCGATCAGAGCTTCGCCAAATCCAAAGGTGGACCGAACCAGCGTGGCCACAAAAACGATGGCCAGGACGAATGCAAGAGAGGCGTGAATGGGGACTCCGAAACAGAGTTCTCCACGCCGTTTGTGCAGCATGGAGAACGCTGTTTCAAGGATATCGGGCTATGCGCGGACGAGGTTAGCGACGGGTTATATTGGCGCCTTCTTCTTTGGTGATGGGGTCGCCTGACTTGGGTGTGATGGTGACGTTCTTCATCGTGACGTCGGCGTTGCGGATCTGAAGGCCCTTTTCGCTTTCGATCTTTACGTTGGTCAGAGTGAGGTTGCGGATAGGCATTTCAGGGATGCCGATGATGATGGCGTCCTTCGCTCCGGTGGCGGTGATGCCTTCGAGCGAGATGTCGTGGAAGCGCGGCGTGTGTGCGTCGACGGGCTTTGCCGTGTCGGTGCCTGCGGCGGGCCACTTGGGGTAGTACTCGGTGATCTGGATGGGCTGGCCTACGCCGGTCATGGTGATGTTCTTGTAGTGCAGGTCGTGGATGTCATTGCCGCGGGTGCGATTGCTCTTGATGCGGACGCCTGCTTCGGTGTGTTCCATGGTGACGTTTTCCACGCGCACGTCGTTGATGCCACCGGCGAGTTCGCTGCCCACGCTGAGGCCGTGGCCGTGGCGGAAGATGCTGTCGTGGATGTAGACGTGTTCCACGGGGCCGATCTTGGGATCGCGCTCGACGAGGCCGCTTTTGAGAGCGATGTCGTCGTCGCCGGTGTCGATGTCGACGTTGCTGATCTCGATGTTCTTTGAGCTGAACGGGTCGATGCCGTCGGTGTTTGGCGCGCCGGTGGCGGGGTTGCGAATGATGGCGTGGTCGATCTTGATGCCGTCGCAGAAGAAGAAGGTGAAGTTGTACATGGGCGAGTTCTGCAGTGTGATGTGGTCAAAGGTCAGATGCTGCGACTCTGTGATGTCGAGGAGCATGGGGCGCGGGAAGCCGCCGCTACCGCTGGTGTCGCCTGCGATGCGATGGGTGTGGGCGAGTTCCCAGAACATGTCGCCGCTGCCGTCGATGACGCCGCCGCCGGTGATGCGGAGGTTGGAGACGTGGTCGGCGTGCAGGAGTGCGACGCGACGCCACTTGGCATCTTCGCGGATGGGGTAGTCGTCCAGATTGCGGGAGCCGAGGAGCTCGCTGCCTTCCGCGATGGAGAGTGTCAGGTCGCTCTTGAGTGTGAGCGGTGCGGAGACGAAGGTGCCGCCCTTCAGGACGACGGTGCCGTGCTTGGGCGCGCAGGTATTGATGGCCTTCTGGATGGCGGCGGTATCGTTGGTCTTGCCGTCGCCCTTTGCGCCGTAGGTGTGCGCGTCGCAGGTGGTCTGTGCGGCGGCGGTTGTGGCGGCGAGGGCGATGAGGACGGCTGGAAGGAAGCGCATGGGTGTGTCTCCTGACGGAGTACAGTGTCGCCGAAACGTTTTTATTTTGTCGAGGGGTGGAATCAATATTCGTTTATTGGACCCGGATTCGGTTGTGTTTTCCCGCTGGCATCGCAGTGCGGGTTAAGAAAGAAGATCCTTCGGCTTCGCAGGATGACGGTCTACGTGGCTTTGGTGGGCTTGGTTAAGTAGATGAACTGCTTTCCACTTGGGCCGGGATGCGTTAGTGTTTTGTGCATGCCTACATCCAAGCTGCTTTGCCGCGTTGCTGCCGCGTCCTTTGCTGTTGTTTCCTGCGTATTTGCACATGCTTCCACACAAGCCGATGTGGAACGCCTGAGCACGAAGTTCTGGGAATGGCGTGCGACGGAGCAGCCGTTTACGAATGACGATATTCCGCGTCTGGATCGTGCGCCGGGGTTTGTGGCGCATTGGTCGGCGGCGGATGTGGCGGGATACCGGAAACAGATTGCGGCGTTTGAGAAGGAATGGCGCGCGCTGGATGTGAGCAAGCAGCCCGTGAGTACGCAGGTGGATTATCGCCTCGTTGGATCGGCGATTGCCCGCGTGTATTGGGAGCTGGATGTGATTCCGGTGTGGCAGCGGAGCCCGTTCTTCTATGTCGATCAAGGACTGACAGCGACGTATACATTGCTACTGCAGCACCGGAAGTTCACGCCGCAGATGCAGCACGATGTGGTGGTGCGGCTGGCGAGTTTGCCGCGTCTGCTGGATGAGGGCAAGGCGAACCTGACGGATATGCGGCAGCCGTATGCCGTGATCGCCATGGAGAACTTGTCGAAGATTGAAGATCGCATGGGGCGCTTTAAGGACGGCATCCATGCGGAGGCTGGCTTTGATGCGAAGGAGCTTGCCGAGTTCGATAAGGCTGAAGATGCGGCGGTGAAGGCGATGGTGGGGTATCGCGAATGGCTGCGTCCGCAGGTGTCGGGCATGAAACAGCAGACGGCGGTGGGGCGCGATGGCTACATCTGGTTTCTGAAGAACGTTGCGCTGATGAGCTACACACCCGAGCAGATTGTGCAGGTCGGCAAGCTGGAGTTCGATCGGGCCGTGACGTTTGAGGCCTTGGCGCAGGCCGCGAATACAGGACTGCCGGACCTGCCGGTGTTTCCGGATGTGGCATCGCAGATAGCCGATGAAGAGAAGCAGGAAGTGGCGATGCGAAAGACCATGCAGGCACATGGTGTGTTGAGTGATCCGGCGGAGGTGCGGCATTACCACTACGTGGCGGTTCCGGCTTACATTGCGCCGCTGGGTTTTCTGGGTGTTGAGGACGACCTTACCGGGCCTGATCGTTTGAACGAAGAGGGTTCCAGCTACAAGGGCAAGCCGCGTACGGATGGCGGATTCTTTGGCAACATTACGGCGCGCGATACGCGGCCGTTGACCATTCACGAAGGCGCGCCGGGACATTACGAGCAGATGGCGTGGGCGTGGCACAACCCCGATCCGGTGCGGCGGCATTACTACGATTCGGAGACGCAGGAAGGCATCGGTTTCTATGCGGAAGAGATGATGCTGGTGGCGGGCGAGTTCGACAAGACGCCTAAGGTGAAGGAAGCCATTTACAGCATGATGCGTCTGCGTGCGTTGCGTGTATTGGTGGATGTGAGGCTGGCTATGGGTGAGTACACGCTGCAACAGGCGGCGGATTATCTGAAGACGACCGTGCCAATGGATGAAGGAACTGCTCGCAGCGAGGCGGCGATGTTCTCGTCCACGCCGGGGCAGGCCATCACGTATCAGATTGGCAAGAGCGACATCATGAAGGGGCTAGCCGAAGCGAAGCTGAAGCAGGGGGCCGCGTTCTCATTGCAGAAGTATCAGGACTATGTGTGGAGCAACGGCAGCGTGCCGTTCAGCCTGCAGCGGTGGGAACTGCTGGGCGATGTGAGCGACGTGCCACCGATTCCTGCGAGCTTCGTGAAGTAGTTAGTTCTCGGGTTTGTCAGCTTTGTCGATGACGAGTGTGTCGATGGGGCCGCGGGTGGCCTTCATCTCCAGGCCGAGCTGTTCGCGCATGGCGACGAGCAGCGGTGGGCTCTTGGAATCCTGCGGTACGGGGATGGCACCGCCGAATTGAGTTTCGTCGGGCACCCAATCCAGATCGAAGTCATAGCGGCCGGTGAGGCCGGTCTTGTTCACGACGGGGCGATCGAGGATGGCTCGCTGCATCACGCGTGCGAAGTCGTCCATGCTGGCGTTGCGCGCGGGCATTTCGAGGTGGTCGGGGTAAACGACGCTGGTGACCATCGGCTCGCGGTCGGGTGCGCCCGCTGTGTCGAACTGTATGCCGCCCTTGGCCACGGTGATTTCGTAAATAGAGAAGACTTTCGGTACGCGGTGAAAAGCCAGATGGAAGCGGTCATGCAGAAGTGTGCGCAGCATCAGCATCTGCTGGTCGTGGTCCGGGCGCTTCTCGCCGGGTGTTAGCGCTTCAATGGTGAACTTGTCAGAGTCGGTCCAACCGGGGCCACCCGTGATGGTGCGCGGGTTCAGATCATAGGCCGCGGCGATAAGCAGCTTGAGCGTGAAGTTAGTGGCGAGGAAGCGGTGGTCATTCTCCATACGGAGGAACCGGCCTGCCTGCGGGCCTGGATCCACTGGTTTGATGGTGGCGACTTCAAAGCTGACCGCGGGGGATTGCGCCGCGGCGACTCCTGCCGCCATGACGATACCCAATGCCACAGCCCTGAACATGATGCTTCTACCTCCGGCCGCTTCTTACAGAGAAGGACGCCGGTCGGGGCGTTTTGGCTCCAGGAACCTCTGTAAAGGGCTATGGAAGACAGCATAGCTGCCGCAGGACTGCACTTTCGAGGCCCGGAAGACCCAAGCCCCGTGCGTGGCGCGATACGGCCTATTGTGCCGCGAGGGCAGCTTCTTCGAAGCGAGTCATCGCGGCGTCGTCCCAGGCGTGCGTGGTGGTGCGCCAGCGGTGGCTGCCGTCGTCCATGAAGTTGGGGAAGTCGCTGCGGCAGAAGCTCTCACGGCGCTCAAAGTCGACCAGTACCTGCGGTACACCGTCGAGGCGAAGGGCGGCCTGCTGGCCGTCGCGGCTCCATTCCACGGTAAGCAGGCGTTCGCGATCACCTTCCGGCTCGCGGCGCATGGCGGCAACGTTGTAAACCAGCATGGAGTCGAGCACTGTGATGTCGAACTCGTCTTCTACGGTGGCCAGGCGGCCATCGCAGGCGTAGCAGTAGGCAGCGACGCCCTCATCCTCGAACACCACGCGCCACGGAAGTTCGCGGGTGGGGGAGTAGCTGACGAGACGGCCGGAGCCTACGCGGAAGGTGAGGGAGTCCATGTCTTTAAGGGTACGCGAGGATTGGCTTCGGATACGCGCCCTGTTCATAGCGGCTGACTTGCTGAGTTTGGCTCAAGCTGCAACACTCGAAGATGCGTATCGACCATGAAATTTCGTATCCACTTCGGCAGGCCGCAACGGGTTGCGGCGCTGATCCTCCTGTTCTTTTTTGCTGAATGTCTCTACCTGATTGGGCGGACAGAACTTACTGACCGCGATTATCGGTATGCGCTGTGTGGGCGCGAGATGTGGGAGAAGCCTGTTCCAACCGCCGGGTATTTCACCACTTGCGGGAATATGCAGGGCGATGGGACGCTGGCGTATCGCGCGGCTGCTCTGCCGCTGACGGTGTACGTGAAGGCTCTGCAGGTTGCCGACTGGGTGGATGCGAAGCGGCATGGCGCGGAGGCGCAGGGCGATCCCACGGGTGGCTCGATCTATGATCTGCGACACCAGATTGTGGGAACGCGCTTCCTGCTGCGTGTGCCGTTTGCTCTGGCCGCGGCGTTGCTGGGGGCAGGGCTGTGGTGGGTGAGTCGCAGGCTGTTTGGCAACATCCCCGGAGCGTTTGCGCTGGGGCTGTATTGTCTGTCGCCCACGGTACTGCGATACGCGACGACACCGAATAACGAGATTCTGGCCGCGTGGGGCTTGTTTGCCGTTGTGTATACGGCCATTGGTATTGCGCATGCGATGTACGGGCCGCCGCGGAAGTGGCGGCCACGCATTGTGCTGTACACCGTGGCGCTGGGGCTTACCGCTTGCTCGCATATTCTGGCCGCGTTGGTTGGACTGATTGCATCCGCCGTATTCATGATTTGGATTGCAGAGCGCCGCAGGACGTTAGTGTTTCCGCTGCTGCTGGTGTCATCGTTCGGCGCCATGCTGATGGTGCTGGCGTCGTATGTGTTTCACATGAGCCTGTTCCTGTACGTGTTCACGGCTGGCGCTGCGCGGTTCACCCTGGACTATCATCCAGCGTTGGAACTGCTGCGTGATCCGATGCAGATAGCAGTGACGGGAATTCTTGCAATCGCAGTGGCGCTGTTTGTGCTGATGAAGCGAGCGCGCTACTTTGGCAACGTGGTGCCACTGCTAGTGGCGTTGGCGATTCTGCCGCTAGTGACAACGCAGGTGACCACGGTGCCGGTGTTGTGGGCGTATCCGTTTCTGCTGACGTTTGCGGCGGGTGTGCTGGCCGATGCGAGCGAAACTCCGCAGCGCAAACTGTTCCTGGCGACGATGCTCACGGCGCTTGTGTCGCAGGCTATTTGCTGCGGCACATGGATTTTCTTTCGTATGGCTTAAGCCAGATCCCGTTGCGTGGACAGATCGCGCAGGATCGTCACAAGCAGATACAGGTAGCACGCAGCCGGCAGTGCCATCACGAGAAATTCAAAGGCTGCTAAGGGGCTGCCTCCCATCAGGTCGGCGTGGAGGCTGGTGGCGCTCTCCAGTGCCATCTGGCCGTACCAGAGGGAAGTCTGGATCATGGAGAACACCAGAAGCAACGCGTAGACGACGGGAGTGATATGCCGACCGCGGTGGGACGATTGCAGAGTGTAAGCCGCCAGCGGGACGGCAGCAGGCAGCAGGTATACGGGATAGGACTTCTTCGAAAAGAAGAGCAAGACGAGTTGGAGTGCGAGAATCCCGCACATAAGGACACTCATCTTTTCACGATCATTGGTCGCGCGGAGTGAACTTCGCGTGAGCCAGCACAGCGCGAACAAATACGCCGCTACAAGGATGATGCTCGACACCATTGGAGAAACCGCGAGTCCTGTAAGCGCCGTAAATGCGTACGGCGCGCCCCCTGCGGTCGCAATCGCTCCTTCTGTTTTGAGCGATTGAAGAATGTCCGCGTGCATCGCCAATAACGCGCCATAGCCTATGACAGGTAGTAGAAGGCCGCCGCAGATCCATAGCCAGCGCCGACGAGCTGCGGCAAAGATGTGCGGAATCAGGATGATGGGCAGGAACTTGACGACGACCAGCGGCGCGGTGGCAGCCATGCCTGAAAAGAAGTCGCTACGCGCCACGAGCGCTACCGCTGTTCCCAGAAGCAGAAAGATGATTGCGTCGTTGCGGCCGTCGGCAGCGATGTTCCAGAGCAGCAACGGCTGCGTCATGACCATGAGAGCCACGCAGCGCGTGCGGTCTTCTGGAAACCAGCGGCGCAGCGCTGTCAACCAGATCGGAAACGCTGCTACATCGCAGAGGATGACCAGTAGCAGGAGCGCGTATCCGTTGTTCCAGATGCGGAGGGCCGCCGCATCAAGATACGAATGCAGTGGGCCGTAGCTGGAATGAAAATCCACGTAGGGAATCTTGCCGTTCAGAACTTCACGAGCCTGCGGAAGATAGAACGACGGAACGTCCGCATGCAATGGCACGTGTGCCACGACCAAAGGCAGGAAGATTGCCAGGTGCAGCAGAGCGAATCCTGCAGTTGTGGAGATGTCGAACGAACGCCTGGTCAGGCGTTTAAGGCTTGCGGGAAGGCCTCGGAAACAGACGAATATCGCGACGCATGCACCCAATAGCCCAAGCGTGGCGCGGCTGCTGAGGGTAAGGAAATCATGAGAATGTCGTAGGGCGCCAAGCGTGGCAAAAAGCATGATTGTGCCTTCACACTAACCGGGTGGCAATCTCAAGGCAAATGAAACGGGGCCTTTACAGCCCCGTTTCCATTTGGATGTTTTTTACTCTGTCCAGCGCTTGAAGATGAGCGAACCATTGGTGCCGCCGAAGCCGAAGGAGTTTGAGAGAGCATAAGTCATCTCTTTTTCCACGGGCTTGTTGGGCACGTAGTTCAAGCGGCATTCGGGATCCACGTCGTCCAGATTGATGGTCGGTGGAGCGATGCCCTTTTGTAGCGCCATGAGTGTGATGCCTGCTTCCAGTCCGCCTGCGCCGCCCAGAAGGTGGCCGGTCATGGACTTGGTGGAGCTGACAAGCAGTTTGTGGCTCAGAGCGTGCTCGCCGAAGATCGTCTCCATGCCCTTGCTCTCCATTGCGTCGCCAAGCGGCGTGGAGGTGGCGTGAGCGTTCACGTAGTCGATCTGTTCCGGCTGCAGGTCTGCGGTCTTCAGCGCGTTCCGCATGGCACGTGCGCAGCCCTCGCCTTCGGGGGCCATGCCGGTCATGTGGAATGCGTCGGAGCTCATGCCGTAGCCGACAACTTCACCCAGGATCTTTGCGCCGCGTGCCTTGGCAAATTCCAGCTCTTCCAGGATGAGGATGCCCGCGCCTTCGCCAATGACGAAGCCGTCGCGATCCTTGTCCCACGGACGCGAAGCCTTTGTGGGGGCGTCGTTGCGTGTGGAGAGTGCCTTCATGTTCGCGAAGCCGCTGACGCCCAGGGGCGTGATGGCAGCCTCTGCACCGCCCGCGATCATGGCGTCGGCATCGCCGCGCTGGATGGTGCGGTAGGCGTCGCCAATGGCGTGCGCCGAGGTGGTGCAGGCGGTTGCCGTGGCTTCGTTGGGGCCCTTTGCTCCGTACTTGATGGAGACGTGGCCCGCGGCAAGGTTCACGATGGACGCCGGGATGAAGAAGGGCGATACCTTGCGGGGGCCACCGTTCATCAGGTTGGTGTGTTCGCGCTCAATGATGTCGAACCCGCCGATGCCCGAGCCGATGTGGACGCCGACCATTTCTTCGTTTTCCGGCGTGACCTGCAGACCGGAGTGGGCCATGGCCTCTGCCGCCGCAGCCATTGCGAAGTGGATGAAGCGGCCCATCTTGCGGGCCTCCTTCTTGTCCACGAACGTGTGCGGGTCAAAGTCCTTGACTTCCGCGGCAAACAGCACGGAATGGCCTTCGAGATCGAAGGCCGTAATCCCTGCCATGCCGCTCTTGCCAGCCATCAGCGAATCCCACACCGCCGGAGCCGTGTTGCCGATGCCGCAGATCAGTCCGATGCCCGTTACGACAACGCGTCGTGCGGGAATTGTTGCTTGTGCCACGATTACTTCGCCTTTGCGTGCGCTTCGATGTAGTCCGTTGCGTCCTTGACGGTCTTGATCTTCTCAGCGTCTTCGTCAGGGATCTGAATGTCGAAGGCTTCTTCAAACTGCATCACCAGCTCTACCACGTCGAGCGAGTCCGCGCCCAGGTCTTCCTGGAAGCTGGCGCCGGGGGTTACCTCGGCCTCGTCCACCTGGAGCTGCTCCACGATGATGCTTTTCACCTTCTCGTCAACCGATGCCATTGCTTTCTCCTAAACAGAACCTATTAAAAATGATTGTTGCAAACCCTTTGGATGCGGAATCCGGACAACCAACGCCCGACCTCCGGATGCCCTTTTCGGCATGCTGAACCGCTAACCAGTGTACAGAGCGCGGGGCCTCGTTACCAGAGACGAGCCATTTTCCGAACGGCTTTTTACCACGGAGGTACTGTAAATACATTTTTACAAAGCGTCATCTTACGGCATCTAAATTAATCTGCAAGTGGTTTTCTAGGCGTTCCGGAGCGGTTGCGAAACCGTTGTCGGTGGATGAATGATGAAAAGCCGAAACGAGATGGGATGAATTACCTCTTGCTGCCAGATTTTTTTGCGATGTCGCTGCTAGTGGGCGTCCTGCTGGCGGTGCGCCAGCGCCATCGTGACCGCGAGGGGCTGCGGCTGTGGATTGGCGGGTTGATGCTGATCCTGACGGAATGCGCTGCCCACATCATCTACATGTTGCGGGACATCACTCTTCTGGTGCACCGGCTATCGCATGTGGTGGCGTTGGACGCCTACCTGGTGGCGGGGATCCTGTTTTTGTTTTCCGCGTCCAGCAGCTTGCGCAGAATGGATCACCGCGCGCTGCTGCTGTGCAGCAACGCGCTTCCCCTGCTGGCGATGCTGACCGTGTATGGGTGGGACGTGCGTACGCCGTCACCGTATTGGATTTGTATCGGAGCGGGCGTAGCCGTCTCGCTGATTTCCTCTGCATTGCGGAGAAGCTGGTGGCAACTGGTGGTGATGGTCGCGCTTTGGGGACCGGCTGCCTTTTCCGTGGCAACATCGCAGTATCGGAGCGCCGCTTACTTTGGCCTGGCACTGGTGTACCTGATGTGCGCCGTTGCTTTCGCGCGGTCGCTGCCCAAGGGAAGCCGTGGAAGCCTGGCGGTTGTGGCAGGGTTTGCCATGTGGTCGCTTTGTTTTGCCACACATTCCTGGATGGTCAGCCAACATCCAAAGTGGATCGACTTCGCCAGCGAAGTATGGGATATGCAGAAGTTCATCATCACGGTGGGTCTTCTGGTGGTGATGCTGGAAGAGCAGTTATCCAGCAGCGAGCGGCTCGCACTGCACGATGAACTGACAGGACTGCCCAATCGCAGACACTTTGATGACCGGCTGCATGCATTGCTGCTCCATGCGCAACAGGAGCAGCACAGCGTGAGCGTCTTCACGCTGGATCTGAACGGGTTCAAGCAGGTGAATGACACGCTGGGCCATGATGCGGGCGACATTCTGCTGAAGAGTGTTGCGATGAACCTGGCCACAACGGCAAAGCCGCTTGGTTTAGTGGCGCGACAGGGCGGTGATGAATTCTCGGTGATTGTGGCCGGTTCGGATGAGTTGGAGAACCTGCAGATCCGCAAGCTATTGCTGGAGGCAGTGGAAGAGCCGGTGAACCTGGGGCCGCGCTATGCCGAACGCGTGGTGCGAGTCTCGGCAAGCATTGGGGTGGCGACGTTCCCGCAGGATGCCGAGGAGCAGGGCGCACTGATGCGCTTGGCGGATCAGCGCATGTATGAACAGAAGACGCTACGAGATGCACTGCGCCGCGACCGCGGGTCGTCAGAGCGCGCCGTGTATTTGCAGTCGGCTTAGGATTCGTCTTCTTCGGTTGCGAAAAGCGCTGGCGCAACGCTGGCGGTTTCAAAAGAAAGCAGGCCGCTCTTTGGTGCAGTCTCCAGTGCGGGCAACTCGCTGACGTCATGGAGTTTGCGGTTGATCTGGCGTGTGCGGGTGCCAATGTCGCCGAGCGTGTTCTGGACTGTTTTCACGTTGTTCTGAACCTTGTCCATGAGGAGTTCAAACTTGCCGAACTCCTTCTTCACGTTGGCAAGTACGTTCCAGACCTCGCTGCCCTTTTGCTGGATCGCAAGCGTGCGGAAGCCCATCTGGAAGCTGGTCAGAATCGCCATGAAGCTGGATGGGCCCGCTACGGTGACGCGGCACTGGGACTGCAGTTCGGCCTGTAAGCCGGGGCGACGCATCACTTCTGCGTAAAGTGCTTCCGTGGGAAGGAACATGATGCCCACCGGGAGGGTCTTCGGCGGATCGATGTACTTGTCGCAGATACGCTTTCCTTCTGTGCGGATGGCGCGTTCAAATGCGTTACCTGCCTTGTCCTGCTCTTCCTTTGTGCCATGTTCGTAGGCCCATTCCAGGCGCTCCCAGTCTTCGCGCGGGAACTTGGCGTCGATCGGGAGGAGCACGTGGTTGTTATCGCCCTCGGGGATTTTCAGAGCGAATTCCACGGCTTCGCCGGAGCCTTCTTTGATCTTCGCGTTCACCAGGTATTGGTCGCGGCTGAACATCTGTTCGAGCTGCATGCCGAGCTGGAATTCGCCCACAACACCGCGGGATTTCACGTTGGAGAAGACACGCTTCAGATCGCTGACGCCGGTTGCCAGTTCCTTCATTTCGCCCAGGCCGGTGTGGACCTTGGTGAGCTGATCGCTGACTGTTCCGAAGCTGGCGGTGAGGCGCTCGTTCAATGTGGATTGCAGCTTTTCGTCGACGATGACGCGCATTTCATCCAGCTTGGCGGCGTTGTCGGTGTTCAGGGTGCGCAGGCCGGACTCGACGGTCGTCTTGAGTGCTTCGCCTGCCTCGCGCTGCTCCGACCGGATGCTTGAGAAGGCCTGCTGCAACGATTCGCGCAGGTTCTCGTTGTTTTTCGTGTTGTTGGCAGTGAGTTCGGTGAGGGCGCTGTTGAGCGCAACGCGAGATTCGCGTTCCTGCTTTGCCGCTTCGGCGAAGAAGGTTTCGAGGCGCTGACCGATGCGGTTGAGTTCGCCGGTCACGGCTTCACGGAGCTTGTTGGCGGCTTCGGCGTTGTCAGCGCGGAAGTTGCCGAAGGCATTGGCATTTTCGGTGCGGGAGGCGGTGATGCCTTCGTTGATAGCCTTCGACAGCGTCGTGATGGAGTTGCTGACTTCTTCGCGCAGGTTGCGGCTGGTCTGTTCGGCGGCGTGGCGTGCCTGCGTGGCGTTTTCTGCTTGTTCGCGGCGCAACTCAATGACGTGGCTGCGCATGGCCGCGTCGCTGGCGTCGAGCTTGGCGGCAAGCTGAATCATTGCGTCCGGCAGGGTGGAAAGACGCGGGTCGGCGGTGGTGTTCGCGCCGGATTTACGCGCCAGCAGAACGACCAGAAGAACCAGAAGGATGAGTTGTAGCGCTAGGACGGCCAGCAGCATGTTTTCGCTTTCCCTTCACTTTCAGCATACGCTGTGGCCGGGTTTATTGCTGCCGTTCCGGTTGCGGAAAACTCGTCTTATTAGGGCAGTTCGCGCAGCTTGATGTTGCGGAACTGAACGGGGAAACCATGGTCCTGCAACAGGATGTAGCCGCGGTCCGCTTCGCCGAAGCCGGGGTAAACGTGGTACTTGCTGCCTGCGACGAGGGCACGGAAGGCGGGGGTCTTGCGGTCATATTCGACGACCTTGACGCCGTTCAACCAGTGCTCGCCGTGCGTGCCGCGGATGACGATGCGGGCGGTGTTCCATTCGCCAATGGGATGTGTGGGCTTGTTTGCGGCGGCGGGGATCATGTCATACAGCGAGGCGATGGTGCGGTCGCCGTCTTTGCCCAGCTTGGCGTCGGGGTGTCGGGCGTCGTCGAGAATCTGGTACTCGAAGCCGATGTTGGAGCCGTGACCCTCGTGGCCGGGTGTGTCGTTCAGGTTGACGAAGTACTTGATGCCGGAGTTCGCGCCGGGCGTGATGCGGAAGTCAACGGTGAGTTCGAAGTTGGTGTATTCGCGGGTGGTGATGATGTCGCCTGCGTTGCCGCCCTCTTCGCCGCCCGACTCAGTCACGGCAAGCAGGCCATCCTTCACTTCCCAACCTGAAGCAGGGAAAGCGTTGGAGCGTGTGCTGCGCCAGCCTGTGCTGTCGTGGCCGTTGAACAGCAACTTCCAGCCCGCGGACTTTTCTGCGGGAGTGAGCGTGTTGGGTGCCTGAGCGGGAGCGGTTTGCACGCTGAGAATCGCGACCAACGCGAAAAGGCTGAAGATGCGCATGGCAGGAACGATACGCCTGCAACTATGTGGTGCGGAAGAGGGCCTTGAAGCCGTAGTCCATGTGTTGCTGGATGTGGCAGTGGAAGAGCGAAAGTCCGGACTGGTCCGCCGTGAAGTCGACGACGGCGCGACCGTAGTAGGGGACGACAACCGTGTCTTTCATGAGGCCTCCCATTTTTTTGCCGTTCATCTCGACGACTTCCCACAGGTGTCGGTGCAGGTGCATGGGGTGCGCGTCGTCGGTCCAGTTGCGCATGATGAGACGGTAGCGCTCGCCACGTTGCTGTACGTATTCGTTTTCGTGTGGGTAGGGCTTGCCGTTGATGGTCCACACGTTGAATTTGCCCATGCCGCGCGGCAGCTTCTCAAAGTGCATGTCGATGACGTTCTTCGGCGCGGGTTGCGTGGATTGCGGCAGGGCAAAAGGGGTGTAATCCCAAAGCTCTTTCTTAGGATCAATCCATTTAGGCTGGCCCTTTTGCCCGGCGTACTCGATGATGCAACCGAGGCCACCTTCACGGACCATCTTTTCCGTGCCGCCCAGAATCCAGACGCCGGGGTTGTTCATGATGACTTCCACGTCGGCGCGTTCACCTGCGCCGAGAAAGACGCTGGCGCGTTCAGCAGGACGGGGCACCGGGTTGCCGTCGAGGCCGATGACACGCATGGTGTGACCCGCGAGCGCCACGCGACGATTCTCAATGGGGCTGGCATTACAGAAGTGAATCAGCAGCTTCTGCCCCTGTTTCACTCGGATGGGATCGCCTGCGCCTAACGCTTTGTCGTTGATGCTGTAGGCGACGGAAACAACTTCCAGCCCGTTGGGATCGGTGTTAATCTTCGGCGGCTTTTCGAGCATGGGGGCGTCGTGGGTGTCGTCGTCATCGTCCTCCATGCTGCCGGAGAAGAATGGCTCCCAGTCGCGCAGGGTAAGGAACAGTTCCTGGTCGTAACTGCCTTTGTCGTTGCCGTCTTCCACGTAGACGAGGCCGAACTGACCGGTGTAGCCGCCTTTGTGCAGGTCGTCCATGGCCATGGCGTGCGAGTGGTACCAGCGCAGGCCGGATGGGCCGGGCGTAAACGTGACGCGGCGATGTCCATGTGGCGGAACGAAGGGCGATTGTTCTTCCTCGGTGCCGTCGGCCTCCGCAGGGATGATCATGCCGTGCCAATGGACCAGCTCAGGTGTGTCAGTTTCGTTAAAGATGTCGACCGTGACAGGCTTGCCTGCCTTCATCCGAAGCAAAGGGCCGGGCGCTGAGCCGTTGTAGCCGATGGTGGAGATGGACCGTTGCTGATCCAGGTCAACCTGCACGGGCGCGATATGGAGTTCGAAGTCGGCTTTGGGCTGCTGTGCGAACAGGGGTACCGGCCGCGCCAGATGGCCGAGTGCGGCGAGCGAGCCCATCTTCAGAAGGTGGCGCCGGTCCAAGGCTTCCTCACATTTCTTTAGAAATGCCGCTCACGTGCCGGGTGGCTGCATCGTCTCATGCGCCAGATAGTCGCTGCAACTGTCTGATATGTTGCAACAACTGTGCCGCGTCGTCCGTCTGTATGGGTAAGACGCAAGCGATTTCTGTTAGTCTCAGCCGCACACGCACGCACACCGCTTTTGTTGGAGGACGCCTCCCGATGAAGCTTTCGCGCATTGCATTGATAGCCGCCCTGTGCGGAGCCGTGTGTGCTGTTGGAGTGCGTGCGTGGCAGCGCGTGGGCAACTTTGGCTTTGGTAGCGATGACTCACCTTCCAATGTAAAGTCAGAGTTTTACTGGTCGCGGCTGTCGTATGCGTCGTCCCTGTCCAGCTACGGCGGTTATGGTGGCGGCTACTTCGGGCGCTACTCCTGGGCGCGCGATTATCCCAAGGCAGACCGGCAGTTTCTGATCGCAATGCATCGGCTGACGCGCATTGATGGGCGTCCGTATGAGCAGGTGGTCAACCTGGATTCCGACGAGATTTTCAACTATCCGTGGATTTATGCAGTGCAGGTGCAGACGTGGAGCCTCACAGATGATGAGGCGAAGCGGCTGCACGACTATCTGCTGAAGGGTGGCTTCCTGATGGTGGATGACTTCCACGGCACCGACGATTGGGACAACTTCATGCGCGGCATGCGGCAGGTGCTGCCGGATAGTCCCGTGGAAGATCTGCAATCGAACGATGAAATCTTTCACACGCTGTACGACGTGGATGACAAGATGCAGATTCCCGGCGAGCACTATATCCGCACGCATCGCACGTATGAAAAGGATGGCTATCAGCCGAAGTGGCGAGCCATTCGCGATAAGGATGGCCGCATTATGGTGGCCATTTGCCACAACATGCATCTGGGTGATGCTTGGGAGTGGGCCGACGATCCTTACTATCCTGAACCGTTTGCCTCCATGGCATTTCGCGTGGGGTTGGACTACATCCTGTATGGCATGACGCACTGAGGCGCTCTCCCAAACATGTTTCCGCTGCTCTTCAAGTATCCGAGTACGGTGTTTGCGAAGGGACACCTTGTGTTCCTGTCGCGGTGGCCTGTGTGGCTGCTGCCGTTGCTTGTGGTGTTGGTGGTGCTTGGTCTTGGCGTGTTGATTCGGTATCGTCTGCAACAGATCAAGCCGTATAGGAACCAAACTCCGGCCATGACGCATCGTCGTGCATGGAGTGTGTGGGCGTTGCAGTCGGCTTTGGTAACGCTGATTCTTCTGTTGCTATGGCAACCTGCGCTGTCCGTTGCGGAACTGAGTTCGCAGCAGAACATCATTGCGGTGGTCGTCGATGATTCGCGTTCCATGGCGACAGCGGATGCGGATGGAAAGCCGCGTATCGATGTTGCGCTGAATGCGTTGCGCGGCGGTGTGCTGGACGGTTTGAACAAACGTTTTCACACACGGCTTTACACGCTAGATAGCAAGTTGACGAAGATCGATTCGTTGAACGGCATGGCTGCTGCGGGAAGTGCAACGCATCTGGGCGATGGATTGCAGCAACTTGCCACGGAGACTGCGGATTTGCCGGTGGGTGCCGTTGTTCTGCTAACGGATGGCAGTGAGAACGCTGCAGGGCTTGGCGGTAGCGGGATATCGCTGGCGGCGATGCAGGCTTTGCGCAATCGCAGATTGCCGGTGCATACCGTTGCGTTTGGCTCTGACAAGCCGCTGCACGATCTTGAGATGGAAGATGTCAGTGTTGCACCGAATGCAGTGGTGAATGCGCGCACCACCGCCTCGCTGACTTTTGTGCAGCACGGCTATGCGAATCAACAGGCGACGTTGACGATTCGTGACGGCGATCGAACACTTGCGGCGAAGAGCATTACGCTGCAACGCGATGGTGTGATGCAGACAGAGCCACTATTCTTCTCCGCTGGCGATGCGGGGGCCCGAACACTGGTGTTTTCCGTGGAGCCATTCGCGGATGAAAGCAACGCGAAGAATAATGCGTTGACGCGGCCCGTCCTGGTGCGTGATGCGAAGCGCCGCATCTTGTATGTGGAAGGCGAGCCGCGATGGCAGTTCCGCTTTCTGCGTCGTGCTGAAGAAGATGACCCTTCTGTGCAGATTGTCTCGATGCTACGCACCAGCGAGAACAAGATCTATCGGCAGGGCATCAGTGGTCCAGATGAGCTTGCCGACGGATTTCCCACAAAGGCGGAAGACCTGTTTGCCTATAGCGGCATCATCATTGGTTCGGTTGCCGCAGACTACTTCACGCCTGCGCAGCAGGAGTTGATTCGTGAGTATGTGGATCGACGCGGTGGGGGCGTTCTGTTTCTTGGCGGACGGCAGTCATTGAGTGATGGCGGATGGACCGCGTCGAGTCTGAATGAGTTGATGCCCACGTTTCTTCCTGCCGGAACGAATCATTTCAAACGCAATGCGGCTTTGGTCAACCTGACGGATGCGGGTGTAGCGTCACCGACGACGCGGCTGTTGGAAGATCCGCAGAAAAATGCAGAGCGTTGGAGAAAGTTGACGTACCTCGCGGATTTTGAAGATCCCGGCAGTGCGAAGCCGGGGGCAACTGTGCTTGCGGAGATGAGCAGCGGCGGAAAGCGTATGCCGTTTCTCATCACGCAGAACTATGGCAATGGGCGCACCGCGATTCTGGCCAGCGGTGGCACATGGCGATGGCAGATGAGTGAAGCACTGGGTGATCCGTCGCACAATCTGTTCTTTCAGCAGTTGCTACGTTGGTTGGTGGCGGATACGCCCGGTGCGGTGAGCGTGAACACATCGGCGCGCACGTTGTCCGATACAGGGCGCATCGACATTACGGCAACGGTGCATGACAAGCAGTTTCAACCGGCGCGCGATGCGCACGTGATGGCGCATGTGACGGGACCTGCAGGTGTGGATGCCGCGTTGGAGATGAAGCCTTCGCAGGAGACGCCGGGCTTGTACACCGCAAGTTATACGGCGGAGAAGGCTGGGCCCTATCTCACGGAAGTTACGGCAACCTCTGACAAGGATGAGCTTGGGCGCGATACCGCAACGTTTCAGCGTGAGGACGGTGTTGCGGAGGCGTTTCACACTGAGGCAAATCCGAAGCTGTTGGAGCAGCTTGCGCGCGATACTGGCGGCAGTGCTTGGGCAGGGAATGACCTGAAGAATCTGCCGCAGGATATTTCGTATTCCGAAGCGGGCATCTCTGTTCGTTCGATCAAAGAGCTTTGGAATATGCCGATTGTGTTTGTGCTGCTGCTGGCGCTTCCGTTGGCGGAATGGTTGATGCGCAGGAAATGGGGTGTCGTATGAAGCGACTCCTCTTATTATTTGTGAGTTTACTCTTCACGTTGCACGCAGCGGCTGCAACGTATTACGTCACCGTTGCGGGGCTGGGTGGTGAACCGGATTACGAGCAACGCTTCACGGCGAATGCAAAAGATTTAGATAAGGTGTTCCGCGGAATAACAGGAGCGCACGTTGTTACTTTGACTGGAGCGCAGGCCACTGCAGCCCAGCTGCGTGCGGCGTTGTTGAATGTAGCCCAGCAAGCAACGGCGACTGATGACTTTGTACTGGTGCTCATTGGGCACGGATCATTCGATGGAACGGAATACAAGTTCAACATGGTGGGGCCCGATTTAACGGCTGCGGAGATTGCTGCGATGTGCGATCGAATTCCATCGAAGCGACAGCTGGTGGTGGACACCACAAGTTCCAGCGGTGGCGCGGTTGCTGCGTTGGAACGCAGTGGCCGTGTTGTTATCGCGGCGACGAAGTCGGGCACGGAGAAAAATGCGACGGTGTTTGCGCGGTATTTTGTCGAGTCGTTACAGGATGCCTCTGCGGATGTCGACAAGAATGAATCACTGACAGCAGCAGAGGCCTACACGTATGCTTCGCGCAAAACCACTGCGTTTTATGAGTCGCAGAAGCGATTGGCGACGGAACATGCGATGTTTAACGACACCGGCCACGGCGAAGCCGTACGCGAAGTGGGCAATGGCCAAGGACAGTTGATGGCCAGCTTCACGCTGCTGCGTTATGGTGCTGCGCAGAAGGCCGCGAGTGATCCGGCGAAGCAATCACTCCTGGCAAAGAAGGAAGAGTTGGAGCAGAAGATCGATGTGCTGAAGTACAACAAGGCCGCGATGGACCCTGCTGAATATAAGCAGCAGTTGACCGCAGCGTTGTTGGAACTGGCGCGGGTGCAGGGGGAGTTGGATAAATGAAAACCTTGCTTGCCTTCGCTTTGTTCGTTTCCGCTGCGCACGCCGTAACACCGGCGGATTGCTGGAAGTTGGTGCATAACGGACAACCTGCGCGGGCTTGCTTTACCCAATTGACGGAGAGCAGCAGCGCCTATGACCGTGCAGAGGGTGCATGGGGACTGGAGGACTGGCAGAGCGCGAATGAGAATTTCCGCGATGCAACCGCGAGTGCGAATAGTCCTGCAATGTACAAAGTCCGCTGGGGCATGCTGCTGCATGAGCGATTCAACAATGCAGACGCCGCCGGCTTGTTCCGCGAGGCGTCGCAGAAAGACCCGAACAACGCGCAAGCGTATCTCGGGCTCGCAACTGTGGAGGCAGAGGATTACAGCGGCAATCCGAATGTTTCCATTGCAAAGGCGTTGGAGCATGATCCGAAGTTGGCCGCGGCGCATGAGCTTGCAGCAAAGATCGCGCTGGATAACGACAATCGTGAACTGGCCGAGAAAGAAGCAGACGCAGCGCTGGCACTTGACTCAGAAGCGACAAGCGCCATGGCGACACATGCTGCGCTGGAGTTGATTGCGGATCGTCCTGCAGATGCGTGGATCGCGAAGATTCTAGCAGTGAACCCGCACGATGGCGACGCGTACATGCAGATGGCGCATCATCTGGAGCTGCATTACCGGTTCAACGATGCCGCTGCGTACTACCGCAAGGCGACCGAGAAGCAGCCGGAATTATGGGCGGCACATTCGGCTTTGGGTGTGGAGGAGATGCGATTGGGGCGTGCGGAGGCGCCGCAGAAAGAACTGGAGCTTGCCTACAACAATAGCTATCGTGACCCCGCGACTGTAAATAGTTTGCGGCTGCTGGACTCGCTGGCGAAGTTCAAGACAGTGAAGGATGCGAGCACGGTGCTGATCCTTGATCCCAAGGAGAGTGATCTCTTGGCGCCGTATGTGCAGGCCGAGCTGCACACCATTCTCGCGACGTATTCGAAAAAGTACGCGATGGAGTTGCACGGGCCAGTGCAGGTGGAGATGTATCCCAACCATGAAGACTTTGCTGTGCGCACCATGGGCATGCCGGGATTGGGTGCGTTGGGCGTGACGTTTGGGCAGGTGATTGCGATGGATTCGCCATCGGGACGCAAGCCGGGTGAATTTAACTGGGGCGCAACGTTATGGCATGAGATGAGCCACGCGTACATCATCACTGCAACGAATCAACGTGTACCGAGATGGTTCACCGAAGGACTTGCGGTGCATGAAGAAGGGCAGCGTTCGGCGGAGTGGAGAGACCGCGTGACGCCGGATATTCTGCTGGCGATTCGCGATAAGAAGTTGATGCCGGTGGACAAGCTGGATCGTGGATTTGTGCACCAGGAATATCCGGGGCAAGTCCTGGTGAGCTATTTCCAGGCGGGCGCTATCTGCGATTACATCAGCAATACAGCAGGTGAGGCGAAGCTATTAGACATAGTGCATGCGTACGCCGCTGGGGAGGACACGAAGCAGGCGCTGCAGTCGGTGCTGCATCTTTCGACGGAAGAGTTTGACAAGCAGTTTTTTGCTTCGATCGATAAACAATATGGAAACGAAGCTCAGGGCTTTGATGCATGGCGCGCGAAGTTGAAGGCGCTGGTCGCCTCCGCTGAAGCAAAGCAGTATGACGATGTAATCGCAAATGCACCCGCGGCGATTGCGCTGTATCCCGAATATACCGGCGATGCGAATGCGTATGAATTGCTTGCAGATGCGCAGCATGCAAAAGGGAGTGCCGCGGAAGAAGCGAAGGCTTTGAATGCTTATATGCATGCAGGTGGCCAGCAACCGGAGCTGTTGAAGCGACTGGCGGCGTTCCAGGAGAAAGCAGGTGATTCGCCTGCTGCCATCGCAACCTTGACGCGCATCCTCTATATCTATCCGGTGCGCGATACGGAGTTGCACAAGCATCTTGGATCGCTGTTGCTTGCGGCGAAGCAGTATGACGGTGCGGTGCGTGAATATGCCGCAGCCGTCGCAACGCGTCCCCTCGATATGGCGGGCGCGCAGTATGACTTGGCATCTGCGTACATGGCTGCGGGACAACGGGATAAGGCGCAGGAGACTGTGTTGCTGGCTCTTGAAGCAGTTCCGGATTTTCGTCCTGCGCAGAAGCTCTTACTTGAATTGCAACAAACGAAGTGAAAGGAACGCGAGACCAGATGGCCTTCACCGATCTTCCACCGGATGCAGCACAACTTCAGCAGCGCATTGAACGATTTCATGCCGTGCGTGAGAGCATTGTCCAGCAGGTTCGCCAGGTCATCGTCGGGCAGGACGATGTGATCGAGCAGGTGCTCATTGCACTGTTTGTTGGCGGCCATTGTCTGTTGACAGGCATGCCCGGAACCGCGAAGACATTGATGGTGCGCACCGTCGCGGAGGCACTTGGGCTGGAGTTTCGACGCATTCAATTCACGCCTGACTTGATGCCGTCAGACATCACGGGCACGGACATTATTGAAGAGGATGCATCGACGGGGCATCGTCGTTGGACGTTTGTGCAGGGCCCAATTTTTGGCAATGTAATTCTTGCTGACGAAATCAACCGCACACCGCCGAAGACGCAGGCTGCGTTGCTAGAAGCGATGCAGGAACGTTCTTGCACGGTGCGCGGACATATCTACAAGCTGCCTTCGCCCTTCTTTGTATTGGCTACGCAAAACCCAATTGAACTGGAAGGAACGTATCCACTGCCCGAGGCACAGTTGGATCGTTTTCTCTTCAATGCGGTTTTGGATTATCTGAGTCCTGAAGATGAATTGAAAGTGGTAGACCTTACTACTGCGACGCGCATACCGAAGATCAGCGCAGTGACGACGGCCGAGGAGTTGCTTGATTTTCAGAAGCTGGTGCGTGAAGTTCCGATATCGGAAACTCTCGCGCGCTATGTGGTTGATCTCGTCCGTGCCACACGGCATAAGAGCGACAACGCGCCCGAGTTTGTGAAGAAGTATGTGAGTTATGGCGGAAGTATTCGTGCGGCGCAGTTTATTGTGCTTGCCGCGAAGGCGCGTGCATTGTCGCGCAAGCGGTATCACGTGTCACAAGAGGATCTTACGGCGGTGACGATTCCAGTACTGCGACATCGCATTCTGCTGAATTTTCATGCGGAATCGGAACGTATGGATGCGGACAACATTCTGACGCGATTGATTGCCACCGTGCCAAGGCCGAAGGAGTAGAGGTTGCAACGATTCCTACAACCCGCGGTGTTATCGGCTATCTCTTCGCTGGATTTGTTGGCGAAGACGGTGGTGGATGGTTTTGTGGCTGGACTGCACCGGTCACCGGACTTCGGCTTCTCGCAGGAGTTTGCGGAGTATCGCGCGTATGCGCCGGGCGATGATCTGCGGCATGTGGACTGGAACCTGTATGGGCGCACGGATCGCACGTACATCAAGCGTTATCGCGGCGAGACGAATTCGCAGTTAACCGTGCTGCTGGATGCGAGCAACAGTATGCAACTGGCGAACGCAGATGTTTCCAAGATGGATTATGCGCGATATCTCGCAGCGTCGTTGTTTTATTTGGCAATCAAACGGCAGCGCGACGCCGCGGGACTGATCGTCTTCGATGATGAGGTGCGCGAATACGTGCGGCCTTCCGCGCGAGCAGGGCAGATGGCGCGATTGCTGGCTGGATTGGAGCATGCGGAGCCACGTGCGCGCACCGACTTTGGCAAGCCGCTGCATCACTTTCAGCAGTTGCTGCATCGGCGAGGTATTGCGGTGGTGGTTTCGGACTTTTATGAAGAACCGGAACTAATTGTGAAGATGATTGAACCGCTGCGCTTTCACGGAAATGAGGTGGTGCTGTTTCACGTGTTGGATCCACAGGAAGTGCGGATGGAGTTGAAGTCGGCTTCGGTGCTTGTTGATCTTGAGACGGATCAGCGCATTGAAGTGATCCCGGAATATGCGAAGACGACTTATCGGCAGAAGATGCAGACGCATATCGAAGCGCTGCAGTCGAAGGCGCGCGCTGCGGGATTGGGCTATCGACTGTTGTTGACGGATCAGCCCCTGGATCATGCGTTGCGAGAGTACCTAACGTTGCGCCAGATGGGGAACGTATGACGAACCGACAGCTGCGTGGAAAGGAGATGCGTTAAGCCGTGGGATTTCTTGCGCCGTGGTTTCTGGGTGGATTGCTTGCGCTGGGTGTGCCTGTCTTTGTGCACCTGCTGCGGCGTCATGTCACGGTGCCGCGTCCTGTCGGATCGCTGATGTTCTTTGAGCGCGGTACGCAGAGTTCTACGAAGCATCGGCGCTTGAAGTATCTGTTGCTATTTGCGTTGCGTGCGGCATTGGTGCTGCTGGTGGTGCTGGCGTTTGCGAATCCATTTATGAAGCGGCCTGCAGCTGATCCCGCGGGGCGACTGCTGATGATTGTGCTGGATAACTCGTACAGCATGCGCGCCGGGACACGCTTTGATGATGCGAAGCACGAAGCGTTGGAGACGTTGGCGAAACGCAGTGGATCGCAGCGGGCGCAGGTGATTGCAGTGGGCGGACAGGTACAAGTGCTGACACAAGTGACAGACGATGGCACTCAGTTGCGATCGGCGCTGGAGAGTGTTCAACCGGGCGATGGTCATGCGAGTTATGGCGAGCTAGCGCGCACGTTGCGTTCGTTGCGAGAGGGTAGCAGGCAGCCTGCGGACTTACATCTATTCAGCGACGTGCAGAAGTCCGCAATGCCTGCGAGTTTTGCGGATATGGTGATGCCGCCGGATGTAGCGCTGACATTGCACCAGGTGGCGAAGGGAAGTCCTACAGAAAACTGGACGGTGGCGAGCGTGGATGCGCCTGCGGAGATTGCCGATGTGAAGGATCCGAAGCAGTCGCGTGCGCGTGTAACGGTCACGGGATTTCATGCACGTGCGGCGAAGAAGAGCGTGTCACTGCTGGTGAATGGACACATTGTCGCCACGAAGCAAGTGGATGTGCCAGAGAATGGCAGCGCCACAGTCGAGTTTGCGCCGCTGGATGTGGCATATGGATTCAACCGTTGCGAAGCGCATATCGATGGCCGTGATTCGTTTGCCGCGGATGACGTGAGCTACTTTGCAATTAGGCGCTCTGATCCGGAGAAGGTGCTGTTTCTGCATGGCATTGGCGACACGCGTTCGGAGGTGTATTACGGCTCGGCGCTGGCTGCTGCGGCGCGTGCTTCGTTCACACTGCAAAGTACCAGTGCGGCGGCCGCGAATGATCTTGATCCTTCACGGTTTGCGTTTGTTGTGTTGTCTGATGCCGTTTCGTTGCCTTCCATCTTTGAACACAACCTGCAGGATTATGTGCAGAAGGGTGGCAATGTGTTGATCGCCTTGGGTACGGCTGCGGGACATCACGCGCGTGTTCCGTTGTGGGGCAGCGACGTGAAGGATACGCGTAGCTACAACGCGAATGCGCCTGCAACGGTAGGACAGGTGGACTTTACGCATCCCGCGCTGCAGGATGCGCAACCGGGGCGTGACAACGGCGGATGGGCCGAAGCGAAGGTCTTTTACGCCGCACAGGTGGATGCGGCAAATGCTCGGGTATTGGCGCGATTGAATGATGGCACGCCGCTGCTGCTGGACCGTGCGATAGGCGAAGGTCATGTGTTGTTGCTGACCACCGGGTTCGACAACTTAACGAACGATCTACCGCTGCATCCTGTGTTTGTGGCGTTCGTGGATCGGAGTGCGCGCTATCTTGCGGGTGCAGAACGGTTAGCTGGTTCTCGCGTGGTGGATAGTTTTGTAACGTTGCGCTCCGGGAATGCGTCGACAGCGAATGTTGAGGTAATTGATCCGGACGCGAAACGAGCACTGTCGTTAGAGGAAGCGCGCACGGCGCAGACGTTCCGCCTGGAGCGCACAGGCTTTTACAGCGTGCATTTTGCCAGCGGCCGGGATGCGGTGATTGGTGTGAATGCGAATCGGCTCGAGAGCGATCTGGAGCCGATGCCGCAGGATCTACAGCAGTTGTGGGCGGGAAGCAATAGCGGCGAGGCGCAGGAAAAAACTGCGGTCGCCGGCGACGCGAAATTTCAGCGCGTGAGCTTGTGGTGGTGGGTTATGCTGCTGGCACTCCTCGTAGCGATTGCGGAGACGGTTCTCTCCGGCAGCTACATGGCCACGCAGCGGGAGGATGCATGAGTTATCAGGGCGAACTCCGCAGTTATATTGCACACATCCGGCAACGGTTGCAGTTGCGCGAAGGTGTGCGTGGCGTGGCGATCTTCTTTGCAACTGCATTGGTGATGACGCTGGTGCTGGTGTTGTTGCTGAACCATTATGCATTTCCTCATACGGGCACAATGCAGGCGCGTGTTCTATTGTTCGCTCTGCTTGTTGTGGTCGCGTGTGCAGGTATTGCCTGGCCGCTGTGGCGAATGACAGCGTCACGAGCGATTGCAAACGTTGAGGCTTCGCATCCTGAACTTGAAGATCGTTTGACGACGTTTCATCAGCGCGAGGAAAAGACGAATCCGTTTGTCGAGTTGCTCGCTGCGGACACGTTGGCGAAGACGGAATATGTGAAGCCGCAAACGGTTGTGCCTGTATCAACGTTGGCAATGTTTGCTGGCGCGGGCGCTGCGTGCGTTGTGGCGTTGTTGTGGATGATTTTTGCAGCGCCTGGCTACATGGGCTACGGTGCTTCGCTGCTGTGGCGTGGTGAGCGGAAAGCTGTGCAGCCTCTCTATGGAATAGCGGTGCAGCCCGGTGATGTGACTGTGCGGCGCAACAGTGATCAGCTCATCACGGCCCAGATAACGAATCTGCATCCAGAGCGTGTGGAGCTATTTGCGCGCTTTCACAGTAGCAATGGATGGGAACCCGTAGCGATGCAGGCGATTCCGTCTGCAACGGGCAATGCGAGTTATCAATTCACGTTTACCGGATTGCCGGAGGATGTGGAGTATTACGTTACAGCGGGCCCGCTGACCTCTGAACATCACACGGTGCGTGTGGCCGATCTGGCAGCGGTGAAGTCTGTGAAGGTGACCTATCACTATCCCGCGTGGACAGGGCTGAAGACGGAGAGCCAGGAACACGCAGGTGATCTACGCGCGATTGAAGGCACGCAGGCAGAGTTGCAGATTGAGATGGACCGCCCGCTGAAGGATGGCAATCTTTCGCTGGACGATGGCCGAACGATTCATCTGGAGTCCGTCGAAGGCAATCGTTACAAGGGAACGATTGCCATGGCGAAGGATGGTGCATATCACGTTGCGGGCACTGCCGATGGCAAGCCGGTGCGGTTGAGTGAGGACTACTTCATTGCAACGGATAAAGCGGAGCCACCGCAGATTGCGATTGAGAAGCCGGGGCGGGATTACCGCGCCAGTCCGATTGAAGAAGTGACAGTTGGCGTGAAGGGCGGCGCGCAATTTGGGCTGCGCGATATGCATCTGCATTACAGCGTGAATGGCGGCCCGGATAAAGACATTGCCATGTTGAACAAGCCGGGTGCGCGCGACGCGGATGGGAAGTACACATTGCGGCTGGAAGATTTCAAGTTGCAGCCGGGTGATCTTGTCAGTCTTTACGCAACGGCGCGCGATGGTCATGCGGAGTCGCGTACGGATATCTCGTTCATCCAGGCGGATCCGTTTGAGCGTGAGTTTTCGCAGTCGCAGCAGGGGGGTGGTGGCGGCGGTGGTGGAGGCGGGCAGCAAGGCGGCAACCAGACTGACATTTCGCGGCGACAGAAAGAATTAATTGAACAGACGTGGAAGCAGATCAACGACAAAACTGCGACAGAAAAGAGCGCGAAGGCACAGGGCGATTTCCTTTCCGGAGCGCAGATCAAGCTGCGTGACCAAGTGAACGCGTTGAGTGTTCGTGTGAACAGCCGCGATCTTTCTGAGGCGAATGAAGAGTTCACCACCTTCGACAAGGCCATGCAAGAGGCGGCGAAGAACATGTTGCCTGCGAGCGAGAAGCTTTCGGTTACGAAGTGGCAGGAAGCGTTGACGTCAGAGCAGAAGGCGCTGCAGGCGTTGCTGCGTGCGGAGGCGACGTTCCGGCAGATCCAGGTAGCGTTTGGACAGCAGGGCGGTGGTGGCGGTGGTGGAGGGAACAGCACAGGGCGGGATCTGGCTTCGTTGTTTGATCTGGAGATGGACACCGAGAAGAACCAGTATGAGACCGCGCGCACTTCGTCTCCGCAGGAGGAGCACCAGAAGCAAGTCGAAGATGCGCTGGCCAAGCTGGATGCGTTGGCGAAGCGACAGGAAGAGTTAGCGCAGCAGCAGAAGAATCCGCAGCAGGCATTTCAAGAGCGCTGGCAACAGGAGATGTTGCGTCGCGAGGCGGAACAGCTGCAGCGGCAGATGGAACAGCTTGCGCAGAACAATCAGAACGGCCAACAGGGACAGTCGCAGAGCGGACAGCAGGGCCAATCTTCTTCGCAGGGCGGACAGCCGTCTTCACAAAACGGACAGCAAGGTAACCAGCAGAATGGTCAGAGCTCTTCCTCTTCTGGTAGCAGCGGCCAACAGCAGGCTCGCGGTGGTAGCAGCGGTTCGCAAGGGAGTGCAGATCAGCGCATTGAGCAGGCTTTGAATCGCGTGCGTTCGGCCAGCGATGCGATGAAGCGCGCAGGGACTCCGGGCGCAAATGGCCAGAGCGCAGAGGCGCAGCGGCAGGCGGCGGAGCGTCTGCGTGAAGCGACGAGTCTGATGGGAGGTGCGCAACAGAGTCTTGCGGGTAATCGTATGGGGCAGCTCTCGCGTGAGGCCGATCGTATCCAGCAGGAAGAGAAGGCGCAGGCGCAGCGTATTGATGACTTCACCAAGCAGACGCAGAATCGCGACTTCAACACGCAGGATTACCAGAATCTCATGCGGCAGCGGAACCAGCTTGCTGGGGATCGGCAGCAGTTGTCTGATAGCTTGTCGAAGCTGCAGAAGAACATGCGCGATGCCGCGTCGGGCATGGCAGCGAATCAGCCGGACGCCGCGAAGAAGGTGCGTGATGCGTTGTCGGAGATGGATAACAGCGATCTCGACAACCGTATGCAGCGGAGTGCGGACTGGCTGAGGACCGGCGTTAATCCCAACAGCAATGGTACGGAGAAGGGCATCGCGGATGGCTTGTCGAAGCTGTCGTCGCAACTGCATGCCGCTTCCGGTGCAGTTGGCAATGGCAATGGACAACGTCCACAAGATGCAGGAAAGCCGGATCAGGATGCGGCATTGGGGCAAGTGGCGCGTTTGCGTTCGGAGTTGCAGGCAATGCAGGCTTCGCGGCAGGACAATGGTTTGAATCGCGGCGGCAGCGGACAGCAGGGGAATGGTCAGCAGAATCGCAACGGTCAGCTAGGTCAAGGACAGCAACAAGGACAGCAACAACAGGGGCAGGGATCACAGCAGGGCAATGGATCGCAGCAGGGGCGCGGGGGCCAGCAATCGGGAGGCTCTCAGCAAGGTGGTGGTACGCAGTCTGCGCAAAATGGTGGCGGCCAAGGCAGCAATGGGCAGATGGCAGGTAATCGCAATGGTGGCGCTTTGACGCGGGGCAATGGACGCGATGGCGCCACGGATGATCGCGGTGGTCAGCTTGGTGATTTGGGCAATCGCGTGAACGGCGGCGGAGGCGGGCGCGGGACGGTCTTTGGCGGTGCCAATACCGGCAACAATACGTATGCGGCGGGCGGCACGCCGTTCGGCGCAAAGGATACGTCTGACAACCCTGCGGATACGGAACGAAACTACCAGCAGAGTCTTCGCCAGTTACTCGTACTTCGCGGCACGGTCAAGGGTGATCCGCAGGCGCAGAAGGATCTTGAAGAGCTAACGCGGCAAATGCAGAATCTGGATCCGAAGCGGTTCCCGGGAAATCCTGCGATGGTGGAACAGATGCACAGCGAAGTCTTGCGCACCGTGGATCGCCTGGAGTTGGAGCTACAACGCAGTGGCGATACGACGGCGCACACAGGAACGCCGCAGACAATCCCTGCGGGATACAGCGATTCCGTTGCGGACTACTATCGCCGGCTGAGCAAGAACAGTACTCGCTAAATCACAGTTCAGAACGCAGCTTCGCGGACGGCGTCTGTAACGACCATGGCTTCGCGTGTGCGTCGAATATCGTGAACACGAACGATGTGTGCTCCGGCAAGCGCGGCAATCACATTTGCCGCAGCAGTAGCTTTGTCGCGCAGATGCGGTGCCGGTGCCTCGCCGCCATTGGTCTTTCGCAGTACGTCGCCAAGGAACCCTTTGCGTGAAAGCCCTGCCAGTAGAGGAAAACCTAGCTCCTGAAGTCGATCCATCTCGTGCAGCAGGGTCCAGTTTTCATTCCCGACCTTGCCGAAGCCGAATCCCGGATCAAGAACGATGCTGGAGCGTTCGCATCCCGCAAGCATCAGGCGCGACGCTGTTTCGCGAAGCTCTGCCAATACCATAGGGGCAATCTGGTGCGGCTCGAGTGGCGCTTGTTTCGCCCATTCAGAGGGTAGACCGCGTGTGTGCATGGCGACGACGCCGCAGCGTAACTCTGCGCACATGGCAGCCATCTCGCGATCCCAGAGCATCCCGCTGACGTCGTTCACAATTTCTGCACCCGCTTCCATGGCAAGCCGCGCTGTGGATGCGCGGTAGGTGTCCACGGAGATGATCGTGCCGGGCCGGGCGTGCATAAGATGGCGAATCAGCGGCAGGACGCGTTCCTGCTCCACGCCTGCGTTTACGGCATCAGGTGTGCCTGCTGCCGTGCCGGGGCGAGTGGATTCGCCGCCAATGTCGATGATGTCGGCGCCGTGATCCAACATGTGGAAAGCATGTTGCAGTGCGGAACTGAGAGAGACATACTCACCGCCATCCGAGAAGGAATCAGGCGTGACATTGAGGATGCCCATAACCAGCGTGCGTTTGCCCAGTTGCAAGGTGCGCGTGCGCAGTTTCCACTCGTATTGAATGCGGGGTGCGATCTGCATCGTTGCCATTGTAGAAAATGCTTCAGCCTTCTGCCCGCGGAAACCCGCCATAGGCTGTACACTCAGCCGCATGAGATCCCGGTTTCTGCCTGTACTGTTGCTTTCTGTGTCGATTGCGTCAGCCTGCGCGCAGACGCAGGCGTTGTCCACGTATGACGGTCTTCCGCTGGCGGAACGCGTGCAGCGCATCACGAGCGAGCCGAATGTGGTGCGCGCGCACTGGGGTGTGCGTGTGACGAAGATGGATGGCACGCCTGTGTTCACGATGAACGATGTGCAATTGTTTCAGCCAGCGTCGAATGCGAAGCTATTCACCACTGCTACGGCGATGGCGTTGCTTGGTGCAGATACCACCTTTGAAACGCGCGTGATTGCGAGTCCTCTCAAGCCGATCCACGAGGGCAACCTGGATGGTGATCTAGAACTCGTCGGTGATGGCGATCCGAATCTCTCAGGGACCACGCTGCCGCATCTTCCGCCCGCACAGAGGCCGAAGGTTGATCCTAATGCTCCGCCGGTTGATCCGTTGCGATACCTTGCGCAGCTTGCGGACAAAATTGCTGCGACGGGGTTGAAACATATCGCGGGCAATATTGTGGGTGATGACACGTTGTTTCCCTACGAGCCGTATCCCGAGGATTGGAGCATTGATGATGCAGTCTGGGGCTATGGTGCTCCGGTCTCTGCGCTGACCATCAATGACAACCTGATCAACATCAAGCTGAAGCCGGGTGCAAAGGTTGGCGACGCTGTCGCGTATGAGCTTTCGCCTGCGATGCCCTGGTACTCCATCGACACGGTAGATGCGAAGACAGGTGATGCGAAGAGCGGATCGCACCTGGCGATTGAGCGCATGCCGGATTCACGTAGTGTCCGAATCTACGGCACGATTGCGGTAGATAGCGAGCCGGACAACGAAGAGTTGGCAATCAACGATCCTGCGGATTATGCGGCGACTGCATTCAAGATGTTGTTGGAACAACGCGGCGTTAAGGTGGACGGCAAGCCGGTGAGCAAGCATCGGCTGCCGCAGAATGAAGGCAGTTTTACAGTGGAGGTGCGTAAGCCAGTAACGCTGCCTGCTGCGGGTGAACTGGCACATCGGCCAACAGGGCTGGTGCCTTCCGGAGCCGATCCGGCGATTCACGCCACGTTAGCATCTGTGACCTCGCAAACCATTGCGACAGACATGATGTTGACGAACAAGATTTCGCAGAACTTGCATGCGGAGATCTTCCTGCATCAACTGGGTGCGGCAATTGGCAATGGTTCCACCTTGAGCGGCGCGCGTGTGGTGCGGACGTTTATGACGCAGCGTGCGGGCGTGGACCCGGAAGACTTTATCTTCTTCGACGGCTCGGGGTTGAGCGGGCATGATCTTGTCACCCCGCGTGCCATCACTACGCTGCTTCAATACTCGGCCACACAGCCCTGGTTTGCGACATGGAAAGCCACGCTGCCTGTCGGCGGTGAAGATGGAACGTTGCGCGCTCGTTTTCCCGGTGCGCCCATGAAAGACCATGTGTTCGCGAAGACGGGAACGCTGAGCGAGGCGCGTGCGTTGTCAGGCTATATTGATTGCGCCAGTGGGCAGACACTCATCTTTTCTGTGATGGTGAATGCGCATACGCCTCGTACTAGCGACGACATGAAAGCGATGGACAGGATCGTGTCTGCGATTGCTGCCACGAATTGACGAGTCAATGCAGTTGCCAGCAGTGACGTAGGAATGTGACCATCATCCGCATGAAGTTGACGCCGCATGTTCTTGCTCTGTGTCTTACCTTTCCTGTCGCCGTGAACGCGCAGGCAAAACATACGCCTGATCTGCGCACGGAGAAGATTGAGTGGACGTGGGCCGATCGCCCTGAATCGCCAAATCCCGCGCTACCGAATGTTCTGCTGCTGGGCGATTCCATTACGCGTGCCTACTATCCTGCAACCGCGAAGGCGCTGGACGGAGTTGCGAATGTGTATCTGTTCGCTACTTCTGCGTGCAGCGCTGACCCTCGTTATGCCGGGCAGTTGAAGGACTACGTGGCACTTGCTGCGGTGCCGTTCGCGGTGGTGCATTTCAATAACGGCATGCACGGATGGCGATTTACTGAGGCTGAGTATGCGGCATCGCTGCCGGGTGTCGTCAGCACGTTGAAGAAGCTACAGCCGCAGGCGCATCTCGTATGGACGAACACCACGCCTGTTCGCAAAGACTCGGATACTGGTGCAACAAATGCTCGCATTGACCAGCGCAATCGTGATGCGGCGCAGGCGATGCAGCGGCTTGCCATTGCCACCGATGATCAACATACGTTGATGCTGTCGCACACAGACATGCATGCAGACGATGTTCACTGGAATACGGCAGGCAGCGACCTGCAGGCAGAACAGGTCGCTGTGTCGATACGAAAACAGCTAGGCCACTGAGGCTGGTTAGACCGTTGCAGTCCTGTAGGCGCGTTTCACGCTCAGCAGCAACAGCAGACGTGAGAATCCGGTAAACAGAATCGAGAAGCCCAACAGCGTGCCGATGACCCACGTGGCGGCTGCAAGAACATGCGCCCAGATGATGCCGGCAAGCACCAACGAGATGATGCCATCGAGCAGCAACCATCCGGAGCCGGGTATGCGTCGAGCCGCAAGTCCGCCCACCAGTTCCGTTGCGCCTTTAATGAGGAGGTATGCACCCAGAATGGCCGTAAGCCCCACCAGTCCGGCCAGCGGATGCATCAGCGTGTAGACGCCGCAGAAGAGATAGATGAGAGCGACGAAGAATTCCCAGATGTGTGCACCCAAACCGCGCACCTGCCATCCGAGCACCAGGTGAAGGAATCCCACCAGGATCAAGCCCCACCCGAAAATGGCTGCCACCGCCACGCCTGCGAGCAGAGGCATGGCTAGGGCCAGAAGTCCCACCACAATCATCAGCACGCTGATGACGATGGAGACACCATGAGAACGTTCCGTTGCGACAACACCCGTTTCAGCCATATCAAAACTCCTCCCCGCCCTCATGGTGTCCCTTCCGGCGGCACAAGTCCACCGGAAAAACATGTAGTCTGCAGCGATGGAAACCTTTGAGACATACCAGGGCTGGCGCGGTGCGCTGGTGAAGCGCATTCGCACGGAGGCCCTGCCCCCGGAAAAGTTCTCGCACCAGGCGCGGCTCTATGCGCTGACTCAGGAGATTGCTGCCAGCTTTACCGAGCCGGTGGATGATGACGTCTTGTTTGGCGCAACGTGGGTACATGACCTCGGGGTATTTCTTGGCCACAGGCCTTCGGAGCCGGAGGCGTTGAAGCGGTGGAACTCCACGGCCTATACCGTGGCGCACGCAGGCGAAGTTCTGCGCGAATGTGGATTTCCGGAAGAGAAGATCGCGGCTGTGATTGAGTGCATTCGCACGCATGAGGCGTATGGCGAACCCACCACGGTGGAGGGGACGATTCTTCGGGATGCCGACCTGTTGGAGCAACTGGGCGCAGTGGCGGTAATGCGGACGACGGCAAAGATAGAGCAGGACACGCGCTTCATCACGTTTGCCGATGCGGCACGCTCGCTGGATAAGGCTCTGGCTACGGTTCCCCCGCAGATCCGGTTAGGGAAAACGAAGGAGCTTGCCGAGCCACGCATCGCTGCGTTGCGAAGCTTCCTGGATTCACTCCAACAGGAGTCGGGCGGCTTGCTGGACTAACGGCGTTAGGTCCTTCACAGAAACAGCACAGGCTCAACGGTCTGACGGTTGCACCTTTCGGAATGGATGCGCCAATTTCCTCCCCGTAACAAACTGGTAACGACTCACGACAGTCACTTATGGGAATCGCGGGACGCGCCTAGTCTGAAGGGGCTCTGATGTTTGATTCTCCGCGGCCAGCCAACGGCATGCCCGCGACCCCCAACGGAACCGTCTCCCGCTCTCTTTCGGTGCGCACGGTGGCGCTTGCCCTTGCGGCAACGCTGCTGCCCACCCTGAGTTATGCTGCCACCCGCCACACCGCCGCTCATCCTGCTGCAAAGCAGGTAAAGGTTGCGCCTGCCCATGCGACAACTGCCAAGTCTGTAAAGCCCCATCGCACTACGGAGCTTGAGCGTGCGGCAGCAACTTCGCGTAAACCCGCGAAGGGCCGTGCTGCGAAGCCTGAAGCTGCTGCGAAACCTGAAGTGGCTGTAAAGCGTCCCGTCGGACGTGAAGCCATTGAGGCTGCGCGTGCCGAAGTGCGAGGTGCACATACAGCGGTGCAGAAGAAGTCTGCCCCGGTAGTCGAGCCCCCCACCCACAAGGCGATAGCACCGGTAGAAGAGGCGAGCGCCGACCGGGCGACGCAGGACCGCGTGCATGCCTGGTACAAATCGCATTCCGCAGCATCCTCTGACGAAACAGTAGATGCTGCACCTGCGAAGCCAGCAATGGCGAAGGCAAAGCCGGTGAAGGCTGTTGTCGCACCTGATCTCGCAACTACGGCACACAAGGCCACGGTCGAGGACTTTGATCGCGCGCTGGAACAGCAGCGGCAGGCCATCCGTACGGCGCAGGCGCAGAACATGGCGCGCACTACGGATGACGATGATGCTGCCGAGGCCGCCACGCAGATTCCGCGTACAGCTCCTACAGCGCGTGTTGCTGCGCCATTTGTTCATGGTGATTTGCTGGCTCAGGCTGCGGACGATCAGCCCGGTTCGTTGCCGGTGCAGGCGTCGCTTCCCGCCTCCAAACTGGACCGCCATCTGGAGAAGCATCCCGATACCAAGCCCGATGCGGAAGTGCTGGCAAAGACAGCAGACGCGCTGGACTTGGCGTCGCCGTCGCGCGTTCGTGTGATTGCAGCGGAGACGGCGTCGGCCGATGTGCCGAAGGTGAATCTGCCGAAACCGATTTCCATTCGTAAGGATGCTGCTCCTGCAGTCGCCGCGGTGAAGGCAGCGGCGAAGAAGCCAGACCTGGATCCGCAAACGGCGCAGGCGCTTACTGATGCCACGTTTGACGACGACAACGATACTCCAGCGGAAACCACTCGTAGCGCCAAGGCTGCGCCAGTTGTGCGTCGCGCTGTCGTTGCCAGTGATGAGGATGCGGCAGATGCAGCCGTGATCCCTGCGGTCAAAGTTGATCTTTACGACACCAACGGACGCATCAAGATGTTGCCCGCGATGAAGGGCAGCCACGAAATCTTGGTGCACCAGAACCAAATGGCCGTTGCTGATGGTCTGGATCGCATTGAAGATGACGATCAGCTTCAGCAGATGCGGCATTACAAACTGTTGGTGTCGCTGCCGAACAACGAATCCATCATGGTGAATGACACCATGCCCACGAACCGCCGCTATGCGCGTCCGTGGACGGTTCGTTTTCTGAACGATCTTTCGCGTGCGCACTATGCACGCTTCCATACGCCGCTGGTCATCACGTCTGCCGTGCGTACTGTTGAGTTTCAGAAGCACCTGGTCCGCATCAACGGCAATGCCGCGCCGCCTACCGGCGATGTTGCTTCGCCACATCTTTACGGACAGGCCATTGACCTGGGCAAGCGCGGCATGAGCATGACGGAAATTGCATGGATGCGCGCATACCTGACGCCGGTGGAGTCCACTGGAAAGGTGGATGTGGAGGAGGAGTTCCAGCAGGCCTGCTTCCACATCAGCGTGTATCGCCGCTACCTGGGCTTGCCGCAGAAGAAGAACGCGCCCGCGCCGGATGCATTGCCGCAGCGCAAGATGGAACTGGTAAAGGCTTCACCGGCACCGTCCAGGCGTCGTCGTCATATCTCTGCGTTGCTCGCTGCAGGAGTTCGCTAGAGCTTGCCACAAGCTGAGGCGCCGTCCGCAACTCAACGCTTTGACGGCGTGGACGTTCTGCGCGGTATCTCCATCGCGGCGGTAGTGCTGCACCACTTTTACCTGCGTATGTTGTTCTCGGGGCACGCCCTCAGATCGGTGATGCCAGCGACGCTGTTCCGACTCCTGTACGTAAACGGTGGCAATGCTGTCACCGTCTTCTTCGCCGTCTCTGGTTTCTTGATCACGTACATTTCGCTGCGCCGCTTCGGATCGCTCGCGGACCTGAAGCCGCGCATCTTTTACCGCATCCGATTTGCTCGCATTGCGCCGCTGTTGCTGGCGCTCCTTGTTGTTTTGAGCGTCCTTCACCTGCTGCATGTGGACGGTTTCGTTATCTCGCCGAAGCGTGGAACGCTGTTGCGCGCTCTCACTGCGGCGCTGACGTTTCATCTGAACTGGTTTGAGGCAAGTCACGGCTACCTGCCAGCGAACTGGGACGTGCTGTGGTCACTCTCGATCGAGGAGATGTTCTAACTCTTCTTTCCCATCGCCTGCGTGATGGTGTGGCACATGCGCCGCGGCGGTATGGCGTTACTGTGTTTCTTGTTGGCTGTACTCGTCGTGCTCGGACCCATGGGCCGCACTATCTGGGCTGCGACAGAACTTGAGGCTGAAAAATCTTATCTCGGCGGTATGGGGTCCATTGCAATGGGCTGCCTTACCGCCCTTCTGCTGAGGCGCTTGCAGACGTGCAACATGATGCCCTCACCCAGCCGGTTGTTGGCGTTGGCATGGAGTGGTGTGGTCGTTATGCTCGTCGCGATGCCGCCGTTTCCGCTGGGCCAGTGGCATCGCTTTCTTGCCATGACAGATCTGGATAACTCGCTGCTCACGTTGGGCACCTGTATGGTCATCCTTGGATTGGTGGGCCGCAATCGTGCGGGTTGGCGATGGGTAGTGCCGATCCGATGGCTGGGCCAACTGAGCTATGAGGTCTACCTGACGCACGAATTTATCGTCATCGGCATCGCTCTGCTGGCGTTGCGTGTTGGAAGGCAGACCGGCAAAGGCCTGGGGTTCGGTATGTTCGCGTGGAGCCTGGTCGCGTTACTGCTCAGCTCCGCCCTCGGATGGCTCGTTGCTACCTATTTTTCTGAGCCCATGAATCGTCGTCTTCGCGGCGCTCCACATCCTGTGGAACTTAGGGCTCTCCCCGAGCGTTGATAGAGGGTACAATCCTCCCCACCGCATACCGGAGACGATTCATGTCCGCTTATCCTGAAGCACTGCCGCCGGGCCCCATCGATCAGTACGACAACCAGCCGCCACTCACCGCTGTTCAGCGTGTTCTGAATATTTTCTATACGCCCTCGAAGACGTTTGCGGATTTACGCCGTAATCGCTCGTGGTGGCTTGCATTTGTGGTCATGGCCCTCGTCGGTTATCTCTTCACCACGACGGCGCTGACGAAGGTAGGTCCGCGTCGTTTGGCGGAATCTTCTATTCGCAACAATCCCGCGCAGGCACAGCGGATGCAGAACGCGACGCCGGAAGGCCGGGCGCAGATGATCTCCATCACGGCCTCCATCATGCAGGTTTCGCTGTGGGCATGGCCGGTTTTCATCCTGCTCTCGGCAGCCATCGGTGCGTTGCTGTTGTGGGTTGGCTTTAACTTCATCCTTGGCGGGTCGGGCACGTATCCCGGCATGTTTGCCGTGATGATCTTCGCGTATTTACCGGGCATCTTCCGATCTCTGCTGAGTGCGGCGGTACTGCTCTTTGGCGAGACGGAAAACTTCAACCTGAATGACCCCATCGGCACCAATCCGGGTTTCTATCTTGGCTCAGACGCTTCTGTCTTCCTGAAGACTTTTCTGAGCTCGGTAGACGTCTTCTCGCTGTGGATACTGGTCCTTATGGGTATTGGCGGGGCCATTGTGGCTCGCGTAAAGGTGAAGAACGGCGTGGCGATGGTCCTGATTACATGGCTGATTTACGCGCTGGGCAAGGCCGCCATCAGCGCCGCCACGAGTTAAGACGCCCCGAAGCACACGCTCTTTGCGCAAATGTGATGCAATAAAAAAAATCGCATTTTGAACGCAACGAGTCCATTTCAACCGCGCCGCTGGCTCCGCAACGGCCACCTGCAGACGATCGCTGGCAACTTTTTGCCGCGTACGGATCGCCTGCCCGTGGCCACGACGGAACTGATTCCCGTGCCGTTGCCGCAGGAGATGCAGTTGCTGCCGGAGGCGGTGGCTCTGGATCAACGTTTGCCGAGCCGCATCCTTTGCCATTGCCATTGGCAACCAGAGCCGGAGAACCGTGTCACGGTTGTTCTGGTGCATGGTCTTGAGGGATCGTCGTATTCGCAGTATGTGGTGGGCAATGCAAACCGGCTCTTCGCTGCAGGATGCAACGTTGTCCGCATGAACATGCGTAACTGCGGCGGTACCGATGCGCTTTCGCCCACGCTGTATCACTCTGGTATGTCGGGCGATGTGAAGGCCGTGCTGGCGTGGCTCATTGCGCGTGGATGTGACCGCGTTGTTTTGGCGGGCTACAGCATGGGCGGAAACATGGTGTTGAAGGCCGTAGGAGAGCTTGCAGACGAAGCTCCGGCGCCACTGATCGGATGCGTTGCGATTTCGCCCGTGATGGATCTGGGTGAGAGCGCTGACGCTCTGCACGAGCCACAGAATCGACTTTACGAACGGCGCTTTCTGCGTGCGTTGCTGAAACGCTATCGTCTGAAGTGCCGTTTGTATCCTGCTGTATATGTGCCGGAGCTTGCGGCGCGGGTGCAATCGATTCGCGACTTCGACGAATACATCACCGGCCCGGCATGCGGTTTCACTGGCGCAAGTGACTACTATCACCGTGCTGCGTCGGCGCGTGTTTTGGACCGCATTGCTGTTCCTACACTGGTGCTGCACGCTTGCGATGATCCCTTCATCCGGTTAACTGCGGATACGCGGCAGAAGCTGCATGACAATCCGCACATCACATTGTTAGAGCCGCAGAACGGTGGCCACTGTGCCTTCCTCGAGCAACCAACGCAGGACTACGACGGCTACTACGCCGAGCGCCTGTTACTGAATTTTGTGAAAGACCGCGCTGCTGATTCGATGCGTGAGCAGGTGCCCCTATGCTGACCGACTGGAACGCCGCATGTGGCCCCGATGATCCTGTTCTGGTGGTGCCGTGGGCATCGCCGGACGGCTTGTTGCAGTGGGTGGATCTGCGCGAAGACCCATACGCCGTGAACGAGATTCCCGAGGGAGAGGATTATCCTGCCCTGCTCGCAGCTCTGCGCGCACTGAACGGTTCGCGTTCGCCGGTGTTCACCGCAAAGTGCGATGTGTGGACGATGGATGCGGAAGAGCTGGAATCTATGCGTGACGAGCTTCTGCTGGATGAAGAAGTCGCCACCGCGGGATTGGCTTCTTACATTGATCTTCTGTGGCGCGACCGAGCTATCTTTGCCTCGCGTCACCGCATGGAACAGATGCTCCATCGCCTGGATCGCATGCTCACGGAGTTGCCGTACTCGCTGGCAGCGGCGGAATTAACGATGCGTCCTGCCGTGGTGGATCTGGAAGGAACCGTCGCGGAGGGATTTGCCATAACGCTGTATGCGAAGGCCGTCGGCGTGGACGAAGCCGAAGCGGCGCAGCGGTGGGATGAGGCGTTGCGCGCCATCACCGCCACCTTCCGCAGCCGCGAGCTTGCCGGAAGCTGACACCCTACGGGCGGTTCAGGTCCTTGATGGCGTCGCTGACCACGTCCGCAGCTTTACCGGCGGCATCCTTGATGTGGCCGATCGTCTGTTTGCCGGCTCCTTCGTCGGCCAGGTCATAATTGCCGGTGATTTCGCCAAACTTCTGCTTGGCGACACCATAGATGTTCTCGCCGCTGCCCGTAACGCGCTGCTTTGCGCCCCACGCGCCGATGCGGTTTGCGGCATGTTCCACGTCGGGATCGCTGTAGCCGGTCTCAGGCTCGTTCAAAACGGCAATGACCACGGCCGCAGCGCCAACAGCCAGTCCAGCAATCAACCACGGAAAAGCTTTCATCGTAAGAATCTCCCGATTTGCTGTGATGCAGATTTTTCAACCCGCGGCAGTCGGCAGTTGCTCCCCGGTACACTCAAGAAGCAATGTCGACCACTGTCCGCTCTTACGCAAAGATCAATCTCGGCCTGCGGATCGGGCCACCGCGAGCGGACGGCTTCCACGAACTGCACACGTTGTACCAGAGCATTGGCCTTCACGACGAGGTAACGGTTACCGCGAAGGCTTCCGCAGTGACGCGTATCACCATGGATTGTAGTGACTTGCGCGTTCCTACGGATGCTCGCAACACGGCCTTTCGCACGGTGGAGATGGCTCTAGCGGCGATGGGGATCACGGCGGAAGTCCACCTGTCGCTGACAAAGAATTTGCCGGTGCAGGGTGGTTTAGGGGCCGGATCGGCCAATGCAGCAGCGGCGCTGCTAGGGCTGGAGAGGGAATTGGGCACCGCTCTGCCGGGACCGCAACGCATGTCTCTGGCTGAGCGTATCGGTTCCGATGTCCCGCTATTTCTTTTAGGTGGAACAGTTTACGGACACAATCGGGGACAGATTGTGGTTCCCTACCCCGACCTTCCAGCGATGCATTGCGTGGTTTTCGCACCGACCGTCGGATCCAGCACTCCGCTGGCGTTTAAGGCTTGGGACGAGCAGGTTTCTCGATTGACCCCCGAAGCCGCGCAGGATAGACTTGATGAGTTGAGCCGCGTCTACGCGTCCGCATTCGCCTGTACGGGAGCAGACAGTCAGACCGGCGCCTCCGGTGCTTTCGGGGCACTCGATGGAGCAGATGGCTCCATTCGATCCGGAAGCCTGGCCGGGAATCCTCTTCCTGCGCTTGTCCGTACCGGGATTGCGAACGACTTCGAAGAGGTCGTGTTTCAGCAACATCCCTTCCTGCGCGACATTCTGCATGCCCTCAAGGGCGATGAGACTCTCGGGGAATCGTCTGCCGTGATGGCGGCGCTTTCCGGCTCCGGTTCGTCTTTGTTTGGTCTTTACCGGACGGAAGCAGACGCGGAAGCGGCACAGGCACGCACCACGGAGTATGCAGGACGGTCTTTTCGGACCATCACCCTGACTCGCAATGCGTATTGGAGTTCCATGTTCGTCTGAAGCAGACAGCTTCCGGCGGATTGCGGCAAATCGCCGGGGTTGCCGGGCCCATGTCTTTAGTACACTGGATCTGGCAGAGTTCCCAACGCCAAACGGCGGGACGGACTTTTTGGGCGATCGACTAATGGTAGGTCAAGTGCCTTTGACGCACTTTGTCTAGGTTCGAATCCTAGTCGCCCAGCCATCAAGCGTCGATGCTCCCCAGCGGCAGAGTTCTACGAGAGGGGGCAGAGGCAGGACAATCCGGCAGAACCAACCAACGCTAAACGGCTTGGAGGCTCGTACCGCAGTGACCGCACCCGAATCCATGTCAATCGCCGCAACCGCTACCCCCGCAACCACAGAACCCATCACCGACCGCGCAACATTGATTGCTGCAGGCGGTGCCGCAAAGCAGCCGGCTCCGGAGAAGAAGCGTTCCAGCCGCCTGGCGGATGATCGCCGCTTCAAGATTTTTTGTGGCTCCGCGAACAAGGCTCTGTGCGAAGAAGTCTGCCAGTTCCTGGGAGTGCCCATGGGACAGACCAAGCTCATCAGTTTTTCGGATGGCGAAATCCATTTCCAGTTGCTGGAAAACGTGCGTGGCGCGGATGTATTCCTCGTGCAGCCGACCTGCGCTCCCGTTGAACGCCACATCCTGGAACTGCTGATCATGATTGACGCGCTGAAGCGCGCATCGGCAGGCCGCATCACCGTGGTGATTCCGTACTACGGCTACGCTCGCCAGGATCGTAAGGATCGTCCGCGTGTTGCCATCACATCGAAGCTGGTGGCTGACCTGTTGCAGACGGCGGGTGCGAACCGTGCATTGCTGGTCGACCTGCACGCGGCGCAGATTCAGGGTTTCTTCAACATCCCGGTGGATCATCTGTTCGCATCGCCGGTTCTGGTTGGCTACTTCCGCGATCTGAACCTGCCGAACCTGACCGTGGTTTCGCCGGACGCTGGCGGTGTGGAACGCGCACGCTTCTTCGCTACGAAGCTGGGCGTGCCGCTGGCCATTGTGGACAAACGTCGTACGGATATCAACGTGACCGAAGTGATGAATGTGATCGGCGATGTGAAAGGTCGCACCTGCATCATTCTGGATGACATTGTGGATACCGCTGGAACGCTCACCAAGACGGTGGATGCTCTGCTGGCGAATGGTGCAACAGACGTTTATGCCTGCGCATCGCACGCAGTGTTGTCTGGCCCCGCGGTGGAACGCATTAAGAACAGCAACCTGAAGGAACTGGTTGTGACCAACACCATTCCGCTCTCAGAAGAGGCGGCGCAGGTGGACAAGATTAAGGTGCTTTCAGTGGCAGGCCTGTTGGGTCGTGCCATTGAGAGCATTCACATGGAGACGAGCGTTTCAACACTCTTCTCATAAGTTTGCTACTTAGCTTTTTGCTGAGTGGTGCAACACAAACGAAGTAACTACAGACAAGCTGCACTTCAAGTGTGGCGAAGGGATTAGCTGGAAGACAGCGCGGCCCGAAAGGAAAACATGGCAAACACAGAAGCAGTAAAGGCAACACTTCGCTCAGGTAAGTTCAACAAGAATGCAGCGCGTCGCGTACGCGTGGCCGGTCAGATTCCCGCCGTTGTGTACGGTGCGGGACAGGAGTCGGTTGCAATTGCTCTGGACCCCAAGGTGATCACGAAGATTCTGCACTCGGAATCGGGCCACAACACGATTTTCGACCTGGATGTCGAAGGCGGCTCTGCTGCAAAGGCGATGATCGTGGATTGGCAGTACGAGCCGATCAAGGGCAAGCTGCTGCACGTTGACCTGAAGCGTATTGCGATGGATAAGGCTATGCGCGTTAGCGTTCCGGTCATGCTGGAAGGCGTACCGACGGGCGTGAAGAACAGCGGCGGCATCCTGGATCAGTTGCTGCGCGAAGTGGAACTGGAGTGCCTGCCGGGCGATATCCCGTCGCACATCGACGTGGACGTCAGCGGTCTGGAGCTGCATGCTTCGATCCACGTGTCGGATCTGCCGCACGCTGGTAAGTACAAGTTCCTGGTTCCGGAAGACACGATGGTTGCTCACGTGACGATCATCAAGGAAGTTGCACCGGCTGAGCCCACTCCTGCTGCAGAGCCGGAAGTGACGAAGGGCGCAACGAAGGCTGCCGAACCGGCAAAGAAGTAACTGCCTCAGTCTTAGTACTAAGTCTTAGTACTAAGACTCTGTACTAAGACTGGAGCTAGCGACCGTGAAGCTGATTGTGGGACTTGGGAATCCTGGCCCGGAGTATGCTTTCACGCCGCACAATGCGGGATTTCTCGCCATCGATCGCATCGCAGAAGATCGCGGTGCGATGGTGGTGAACCGGCGCAGTAAGGCACTTACCGGCAAGGCAATCATCGCCGGAGAAGAGTGCTTGCTGATAAAGCCGGAAACCTTCATGAATCTGAGTGGCCTTGCAGTCGCTCCGCTGGTGAAGGAATACGAGCTGGACCCGGCGAAAGACGTGATCGTGCTGTATGACGAACTGGCCTTTCCACTGGGCGAGCTTCGGCTGCGACCTAACGGCAGCAGTAACGGGCACAATGGTGTGAAGTCCATCACCGGAACGCTCGGAACAGAAGATTGGATTCGCATCCGGATTGGAGTGGGGAAACCCACACTGGCGGATGGCCGCGAGATCAAGGCAGGGGGCAGGGATTACCTACTAACCCCCATGCGCAAGACAGAACTCGCGGTGATGGATGAAGTACTCGATTGTGCAGCACGGGCAGTCGAGATGGTGGTTGGAGAGGGCATCGCAGCGGCGATGAACCGCTTCAACCAGAAAGACAGTTGTAAGTCTTAGTTGTAAGTAACTAAGAGCCTGCATACCACTTACTTTCCATACCTTCCGTTGCGAAGGTGCGGAGTTTACTCCGCAGAAAGAGAAGCAAAAATGAACCGTACGTATGAAGTGATGTACATCGTTCGCCCCGACCTGGAAGAGGCTGACCTCGACAAGTTGATCGAAGGCTTCACCGCTGTTGTAACCAATGGCGGCGGCGAAGTTTCGCAGACCGAGAAGCTCGGACGTCGCCGTCTGGCTTACATCGTCCGTAAGTTCCAGGACGGCCTGTATGTGCTGATGCACATCTCTGCTGATGGTCCGCTGGTGGCTGAGTTGGAGCGTCGTCTCCGTGTGACGGAACAGGTGATCAAGTTCATCACCGTCCGCACCGACGAAGAGAACAAGCGCCTTGCCAAGATCAAGACTCACCGCGATAGCCGCGTGAAGGTTTCCGATCAGCAGGCTGCCGCTGCTGCTGCCGCCAACGCTGCTGCTAATGCTGCGGCTGCTACTGCCGCTGCTGAAGAAGCCCCGGCTGCAGCTGTGGAAGCTCCGGTTGAGACCGAGACTGCTGCTGTCTAAGTCAGCCTGTTAAGTTTCTGGTTCCGGTAACTACGGAACTTAGAAGTTTGGTTAAGTACCTGCGACGATCTGCTTCCGCATGACCATGGGATTCAATGCAATCCCGGAGCATGACGTCGCCGAACCCGATGAAAGGATTGGCAACAATGGCTGACGAAACCAGCACCCCTAGCACTCCGACTTCCTCCGCTCCGGCGCAGGGTGGATCGCGTCCTCCCCGTCCGGCGGGCGGCCCCGGTGGCCGCAAGTTCTTCCGTCGCAAGAAGGTTTGCAAGTTCTGCGTAGAGAAGATTGACAACATCAGCTACCGCGACGTTCGCCTGCTGCAGGGCTTCGTGGCAGAGCGTGGCAAGATCACGCCGCGTCGTCTGACCGGTGTCTGCACCACGCACCAGCGCCAGCTCTCGCAGGCCATCAAGCAGTCGCGTAACATCGCCCTGCTGCCGTTTGCCGCGAAGTACTAAGTCGAACTTACTCAGCGTGACTTAGAGTAAGTCGCGCTCCACCGGATAGCGCTCGGCGCATCCGCAAGGAGAAAGAACATGGAAGTCATTCTGAAAGAAGACGTCGAAAGCCTCGGTCATCGTGGCGACGTCGTAAAGGTTGCAAACGGCTACGGCCGCAACTACTTGCTGCCGCAGCACCTGGCAATTGAAGCCACCGCTGGCAACAAGGCAGTCATCAAGCAGATGCAGGAATCCGCTGCACGCAAGGCAGCCAAGGACAAGGCTGTTGCGCTGGAGCAGGCAGAGAAGCTGAACGCTGTCGAAATCACGTTCGAGCGCAAGGTTGGCGCGAACGATGTATTGTTCGGTTCCGTCACCTCGGCTGACATTGCTGCTGAGCTTGCAAAGCAGGGCTACGAGATCGATCGCCGCAAGGTGCACCTGGAAGAGCCGCTGAAGCAGATTGGCGAGTTCCACGTGTCGGTGAAGATCTTCCGTGAGGTTTCGGCCCACGTGAAGGTCACCGTCAAGAGCGACGATCCCAACTACGTCCCCAGCGCTGCTGTTGTCGCTGAGGAAGAGACTGTAACCGAAGAGTAGTTTTCCAACTTCGCTAAATACAAAGGGCAATGCCGCATTGGCATTGCCCTTTTGTGTTGGCAGAAGATCTTGCCGCACGGGTTAACTTCCGCTATGCGGGATTGCTACACTCGCCAAGAATGATTCCCGTGAAACGCAAACGCCGCAAGGGTCCCACGCCACGTCATCCGTTTGATCTTGAGCACGGAACGGATACGGGCAACCTCATCCCCGGCGAGGATCTGGAAACCGGCCACGCGCATGACCGGCACATCACGGCGTATCACGCTGTGGCGCCGTCGTTGTTTCGCAAGCTGATGACGCGCTGGCAGACATTCACACAGCATCCCGTGGAACGAACCGCTTTCGTCGATATTGGCGCGGGCAAAGGGCGCGCGATGTTGCTGGCCGCAGAAATGCCGTTTCGCCGCATCGTCGGTGTGGAGTTGCATCCGGCGCTTGCCGCGGCAGCGCGCAGCAATATGGAGACGTGGCAGTCCGCACATGACACGCCGCCGATGCGGTTGGAAGAGGCAGATGTCATGCGGCTTCGTATGCCCGCTGGTCCATGCCTGTTGTTTCTGTTCAATCCGTTTGACATGGTGCTGATGGATCGCCTGTTGGATCGGCTACAGAAGATCTTCCGCGATCGTCCCGGCGAGTTAGATCTGCTGTACGTAAACGACGAGCAGCGCGAACTAATGTTGGACTATCACAAGGATTTTCGAGAGTTGTGGCACGGCCGCATCCATCATTCGCGGGAGGACCGCGTCGCGGATAAGGCGATCATCGAGCACGATGCGGGCGATATGTACGTCACCACGGGCTACGAGGACTGTGGCATCTGGCGGCTGGAAACTTAGAATTCTGCCGGAAAAAGAAAATCCGCAGGGCTAGCCTGTCCTACAGGTTTTTGGCTAGTATGGGAGCGCCGATTGGAAGCGCTTCCACCCCACAGCGAATTTTCAAGGCCAATGTCGAATTCTGAGCGTCAGCACAGCCGTCGCAAAAGGTTCAAAACCGGGAGAGCAGCAGAGTGGCCACAGAGCGCGAATCGAAGATTTTTTACGGCTGGTGGATTGTGGTGGCCGCCTTCCTGAACCTGTTCTTTGCCGTGGGCATCATCTTCTACGGCTTCCCTGTGTTCTACCCGTCGTTTGTATCCGCGCTTGGTTTCAATCGCACACAAGTGACGCAAGGCTTCTTCCTGGGCTTCCTGACGATCGGCCTGCCAACGGGGCTTGTCACGGGCATTCTTATCGACAAGATCGGTGCACGCTGGGTCATCTTCGCAGGCGCATTGCTGACAGGCGGATCTCTCATCCTGATGGGCTTTATGCATCAGTTCTGGGAATACCAGGTGCTGTGCGTTCTCGAAGTCATCGGCTATGTGCTGGCTGGCCCCATCTCCAATCAGGTGTTGATTGCACAGTGGTTTCGCGAACGGCGCGGACGCGCCATGGGGCTTGCGTATCTCGGCTTGGGACTCGGTGGAACTGTCGCGCCTCCAGTGATCAACATGCTGATTCGCGATTACGGTTGGCGCAACTCCATCATCGCCGTTGGCGCGTCCATCATCGTAGTGCTCTTTCCGGTGGCCATCTTTCTTACGCGTTCCATGCCGCATGAAATGGGCCTGAATCCAGATGGAGCACCCGGTCCATTGGTAAGGCATACAGCTGCTAGTAACTCTGTGTTCGGCATCATCGGCGCAGCATTGCGTGATCGCAATTTCTGGCTGATTGTCATCGGTTCATCGCTGGTGATTGGCGCGATGAATGCGGTAATTCAGCACTTCATCCTGTTCCTTAAGAGCATCGGTTACGACGCCGCAACTGCGTCGCGTTTCCTCTCGTTGCTGCTGGCGGCAAGCCTGGGCGGGCGCGTCATTGTTGGCTACATCGCGGACCGCTTCCGCAAGAAGAACATCATGGCCATCTTCTACTTCCTGCTTGGAGCGGCGATTCCGTTGTTGTTCCTTGCAAAGCAGCCTGTCGCAGCAGCAGTGTTTGCGATTCTCTTTGGCTTCGCCATGGGCGCGGATTACATGCTGATCCCGCTGGTTACAGCAGAATGTTTTGGCTTGGCTTCGTTGGGCAAGCTGCTCGCGCTGATCATCGTTGCGTATTCGATTGGTCAGTGGGCAGGACCCTATATCGCAGGTCGCATCTATGATGCGCACCACAGTTATGATTTGGCGTGGCAAGTGATGGCTTCCGCAGGCGTGCTTGGTTCGCTGGCAATCTATGCAATCGTAAAACGGCCTGACCACGCTCAGGCTTAATCCGAAATTCAACTGTAAGAGGACCACATGGCAGAGAAGCGCGTAGGCATCATCATGAACGGCGTCACCGGACGCATGGGTTTGAATCAGCATCTGATCCGCTCCATCCTCGCCATTCGGCAACAGGGTGGTGTGGCCATCGGCAAGGGCGACACGATCATGCCCGATCCCATCCTTGTTGGCCGCAATGAAGCAAAGCTGAAACAGATTGCGGACGCACATGGCCTCACGCGCTACACCACCGATCTTGCGCGCGCGCTCGGTGACAAGAACGACACGGTCTACTTCGATGCTGGTACCACGGGCCTGCGTGAGCAGTTTGTCTCGCAGGCCATTGATGCAGGCAAGGATGTGTATTGCGAAAAGCCGCTGTCCACCAGCGTGGAATCATCGTTGCGCCTCGCGAAGAAGGCAGCGCAGGCAGGTGTAAAGCAGGGCATTGTGCAGGACAAACTCTTTCTGCCCGGCATTCGCAAGCTCAAGCGTTTGATTGATTCGGGCTTCTTCGGCCGCATTCTTTCGGTTCGTGGCGAGTTCGGCTACTGGGTATTTGAAGGCGATTGGGGCGGCCAGCCTGCGCAGCGTCCTTCGTGGAATTACCGCAAGGAAGACGATGGCGGCATCATCCTGGATATGTTCTGCCACTGGCGTTACGTGCTTGATCACACCTTCGGCAATGTGGAATCCGTTTCCTGCACAGGCAAAACGCATATCCCGACGCGCGTGGACGAAGATGGCAAAACCTACGATGCAACCGCAGATGACGCCGCATACGGTTCGTTTGAACTTGCAGGTGACATCTTCGCGCAGATCAATTCGTCGTGGACCACGCGTGTCTATCGTGATGAGTTGTTCAACCTGCACGTCGATGGAACGGAAGGAAGCGCTATTGCAGGTCTCCGCGATTGCAAGACACAGCACCGAGTGAACACACCGCGTCCCACGTGGAATCCTGATCTTCCCAATCCGTTCCAGTTCCGCGAACACTGGCAGGAAGTTCCCGACAACACCGTGTACGAGAATGCGTTCAAGGTGCAGTGGGAGATGTTCCTGAAGCACGTCGTTATCGACACGCCTTTCCCGCATACGTTTGTGGATGGCGCACGCGGCGTGCAGCTTGCGGAACTTGGACTGCAGTCGTGGGCAGAGCGTCGTTGGCTGGACGTTCCCGTGATCAACGACGCAGAAGTGCTGAAGGCATAGGCCATGGCAGACCTGCAGAGACTAAGCCTGAATCAGGCGACGGTGCAGAACTGGAGTGTGCAACAGGCGGTAGAAGGATGTGTGCGTCACGGCATCCCTTCCATCGCACTGTGGCGACACAAGATTGCAGAGACTGGTCTGGACGCATCTGTGAAGCATGTGCGCGATGCCGGTCTGCATGTATCCAGCGTGTGTCGCGGCGGCATGTTTGTTGCGCCCACAGCAGAAGAGCGCCGCGAACGTATCGCCGACAACTTCCGTGCTGTCGATGAAGCCGCGGCGCTCCAGGCTGATTCACTGGTGATGGTGGTCGGTGCATCACAGCAGGTCGCAATCGCAGATGCGCGCAAGATGGTGAGCGATGGTCTCGCAGAGCTCGTTCCGTATGCGCGCAAACACGGCGTCAAAATTGGTCTGGAACCGCTGCATCCCATGTACGCGGGCGATCGCTCTGTGTTGAACACAATCGATCAGTCGCTCGCAATGGCGTCTCCGTATTCTGCAGATGAAGTTGGTTTGATTCTGGACACATTCCACTTCTGGTGGGACCCATATGCGTACGACCAAATCAAACGCGCCGCAGGACGCATCTTCGGTTTCCATGTGTGCGATTGGATTGTGCCCATGCCAGACATGCTGCTGGGCCGCGGCATGATGGGTGATGGCGCCATTGATAATCACGGCTTCCGCATGGCAGTGGAAGCTGCAGGATACAACGGCCCCATTGAAGTAGAAATTTTTAACCAGGCGCTATGGGATAGCGATGGTGACCACGTGCTGGCAACCGTGGTGGAACGATTTACGAAACTCGTGTAGCTGAAGGATCACGACGATGAAAGTTGAACGTCAGAGAACACCGCAGGAACTTGCCCCTGCAGTCACGCGGCTATTTGAGCTTGCTTCAGATAAGACAAAGCGCATCGCAGCGCGCTGGCAGGTAAGCATGGGCGCGCCTGTCGTGACGCGCGCCGGTGAGTATGCGGGTCGTAACTGGACACAGTGGACGCAGGGTTTTGCATATGGCAACGCCATCCTCTGCTACGACATCACCCGCGATGCGAAGCTACTGCAGATTGGCCGCGACAACACGCTGCAACACATGGCGGAACACATCACGCACATCGGCGTGCATGACCACGGCTTTAACAATCTTTCCACGTATGGCCAACTCCGTCGCCTGATGCAGGAAGGCATCATCCCACAGAACGAATGGGAGATGAACTTCTACGAGCTCGCATTGAAGAGCAGTGGCGCAGTGCAGGCTGCACGTTGGACAGATCTTCCAGATGGCGAAGGTTTCATCCATTCATTCAATGGATCGCACTCGCTATTCATTGACACCATGCGCACCATCCGCATCTGCGGCGTGGCCCACACGCTGGGACATACTTTGCTCGGTGAGCAGGATCGCAGCATCTCCCTGCTGGAGCGTTTGCTCACACACGCGAAGACATCCTCGCGCTTCAATATCTATTACGGTGAAGGACGCGATAGTTACGACACACCGGAACTGCGCGGGCGCACCGTGCATGAAGCGGTATTCAACCCCAAGAGCGGAACCTTCCGTTGCCCATCAACACAGCAAGGCTACTCCGCATTCACCACATGGACGCGTGGTCTTGCATGGGCCATGCTTGGATATACGGAAGAGCTTGAGTTTCTCGCAACTCTCCCTGAGAGTGACTTCACTGCTATCGGTGAAAGCAAAGCCGATGCACTTGCATTGATGAAGAAAGCTGCGCGAGCCACTTGTGACTTCTACATACACCAAGGCACTGCAAGCGACGGCATCTGCTATTGGGACACTGGCGCAGTACAGATGCACAAGCTCGGCGATTGGATGAGCCGTCCTGCAGATCCGTTCAATGACTACGAACCCGTGGATTCTTCTGCAAGCGCGATCGCTGCGCAAGGTTTGCTCCGTTTGGGACGTGCATTGGGTAAGGGCGGAGAGACATACTTCCAGGCTGGTCTGGCTGTTGCAGATGCGTTGCTGCAGGAGCCTTATCTTTCCACCAGCCCCGCGCATGAAGGTATCTTGTTGCACAGTATCTATCACCGGCCGAATGGTTGGGATTACACGCCGCCCGGCGCGAAAATCCCGCAAGGCGAATCGAGCATGTGGGGCGACTATCACATGCTGGAACTGGGCCTGCTGTTGCATCGCCTGGGCCAGGGCAAGTACTACACCTTCTTCGACGCGGAGTAAGCGATGACAGATCCAGCAGAAAACAGGGGGCGCGTTGCACTGGTAACGGGTGGCGGACGCGGCATCGGCTTTGGTATCGCGAAGCAACTCGCAGTCAGTGGATTCGATATCGTGATCACCGGACGCCGCGACAAGAGCGACGTTGCGGATGCCATTACTGCATTGGAAGAATCGCGTGCAAATGCTTCTCAGAAGATCGAATACACAGCTGCCGATGTAAGCAGTGCAGAAGCTCGTGAAGCTTTAGTCCGTTTTGTAAAAGACCATTTCGGCCGCATCGATGTGCTGGTGAACAACGCGGGAATCGCACCGCGTGTCCGCGCCGATCTTCTGGAAGCAACGGAAGAAAGCTTTGATGAACTGATCTCCACCAATCTAAAAGGCCCGTATTTCCTGACACAGGCCATTGCGAAGTGGATGGTGCAGTTACAGGAAAACAGGCGTGAGCGGCGCACGATTGTGAATGTCAGTTCTGTCTCTGCCTTTGTCGCCAGCATCAATCGCGGCGACTACTGCATTAGCAAAGCGGGCATCGCCATGGCCACAAAGCTGTGGGCATCACGGCTCACACAGCACGGCATCGGCGTCTTTGAAGTACAGCCGGGCGTTATTGCAACGGACATGACCGCTGGCGTTAAGGGCAAGTACGACGCTCTGATGGAAACCGACCTGCTGTTGGACAAGCGGTGGGGCACGCCGGAAGATGTCGGCACCGCCGTAGCCATGTTGGCAAACGGTAGTCTCCCATACGCACCTGGCGCGACGCTCGTTCTGGATGGCGGCATGACCTTGCCCAGGTTGTAATTTGTCGTACTGAAATCGCTAGAAAAATCTGTGCGAATGGCCCGCTCATCGCTATCATCAGGCGCATGCCTGACATTGCGGTGCAGACGTTTGGACTGACTCGTCGCTTTGACGAGACGGTTGCCGTGCGCGACGTGAACCTTTCGGTGGAAGCGGGACGCTTCTTCGGCTTTCTGGGCCCAAACGGTGCAGGGAAGTCCACCACTATCAAGATGCTAACCGGCCTCCTCGCTCCTTCCGAAGGTCGAGTAGTGATCGCCGGGATGGACATGGCATCACATTCTTTGGAAGCGAAGCGGCTCATCGGCGTAGTGCCGGAAGGCATGGCACTGATGGGACGCCTTACCGGCTTTGAGTATCTGCGCTTCGTCGGTCGTATGTATGGCCTGACACGTGGGCAGGCGGAAGAACGTGCTCAGGAGTTGCTCCAGTTCATGGACCTTGCCTCTGCACCACGCAAACTGGTAGCAGATTATTCGCATGGCATGCAGCGTAAACTCGCGCTCGCCGCAGCGGTCATTCACACTCCACGCATTCTCTTTCTCGACGAGCCATTCGAAGGCGTGGATGCTATCGCCGCGGGAACGCTGAAAAGAATGCTGCAACGCATGACGGAGCGTGGTGTCACCATCTTTCTTACAACGCATGTGTTGGAGATCGTGGAGGCACTTTGCTCACACGTTGCCATCATTGATAAAGGTTCGCTAGTAGCCCAGGGATCTCTTGAGGAATTGCGCGCCGGTGTGGCGCATGAAGGCGAACGTCTGACGTTGGAGCAGATCTTTCTGCGTGTGGTGGGCGAGCGCGAAAATATGCAGGAGCTGTCATGGCTGGCCTGAACGATCTTTCGTTGCCACGCGAGCGTGATCAGCTTGCAGCTTTGTTTGAGATGCGGTGGCGTCTCTTCGTTCGCAACATGACGCGCGACGAAGCCAAGGTCTCCTTCGTCTTGTGGCTCACCGGTCGTCTGATGGTTTTTCTGTTTTCAGTTGGATTGGGTGTTATCGCATCCTTTGTTCTGTACTTCATGCAGTCGCGTGGACAGGTACTTTCACCTGCATTCCATGTCGTGTTTGTCGGGTGGCAGTTGATGAACCTCTTTCGCGGCTCGCTGCCACAGGGAGCAGAGGCAGAACTCTACCGTTTTCCTCTGCGCTTCCGTACATATGTTCTTCTGTGGCTCTCGGCGGGCGCGTTTGAAGGGCTCACACTCATGGGCTCATGGATCTGCCTGGGGATGTTTGTTGGCATCCTCGCGGGGGGTGGTAATGTGCTGCGCAGCATCATTGTGATGCTGCTGTTTTATGCACTGAATCTATTCATGACGCGAGCTGTCTTTCTGTGGCTCGGTCGTATGCTTGCCAGCCGTCGCGCCCGCGACATCGTTCTCATCCTGTCGTCGCTGCTGAGTATTGGACCGCAGCTTATGCGCATGCAACACGAACGCGTCGCCGGATGGATGCGAAAGATCGCGTTGCCGCCATGGTTTACGCAAGCACTGCACGTAACTCCCGGATATCTTGCAGCTAAAGCCTTGCAGCCTGCGTATGGCATGTCCCTGTTGCTGCTGTTGGGGTGGACTGCCGCTACTGCAGGTGTGCTCTTGTTCGGACTTCATCGTGCATTCCTAGGTGAAGAATCCCACGAGTTTCGCGCGGCAGCATCGGATTCCATTGCTACACGCAAGCAGAGAGGTGATCAACGCGATGGGCCGTTGGTCAGTGCTATTGCAGCCTGCGAATGGGACAAGCTGCGCCATGGTGGCGCTGCCATCTATGCTTCTCTTTCGCCACTGCTGTATCTCGTATTCTTCGGCTTACGACTGGCGCGCGGCCCTCTGGGTACATGGATTGTGCCGATTGCAGCAGGTTATCTCGCTCTGTCCTTACGATCTGTAAATGTATTTGGACAAGACGGACCGGGAGTACAGACCTATCTATTAGCGCCTGTTCCACTGCGTACCATCCTGCTTGGTAAGAACCTGTTTGCGGCGATGGTCTACATCGCGCAGGTCTTACTTGGGTCAGCTATATTGATGTTGGTAACGCATAGCACCGGCATTGCGCCTTTGGTGTTTACTGCACTGTGGATGGTGGCCTATGCCTGTGCCGCGTTCACTCTAGGAAATCAGCGTTCACTGAAGCGACCGATGCTTGTCCCAACAGGCAAGGTTACGCTGCGTGACGTGCGTCAAGCACGTCGCAGCGGCGGCGGTGGAGGCTGGATGAACCTGTTGCTGATCTTTGGCGGTGCCGCTGTTGGAGGCGCTGCTATCGCGCTGAGTTTCTGGTTGCACATGCCAGTGTTGGCGCCCCTCATCATGCTGCCCTGTGCCATTGCCAGCGTGATCGTCTACAGTAAGAGCCTTCGAAGTTCGGCATATAACGGCGACATTCTTGAGGCAGAAGCACTGATGAATGTCGCACGCACTGCATGAACCTGGCGTCGAACGCGATTATTCGACACCAAGCTCGCGCAGGAAGAATGCCTGGATATCTGCTTCCACATCCAGTCGTTTTGAAAGGGGCATACCGCCACCGTGGCCTGCTCGCGTTTCAATGCGGATGAGTACAGGTGCGGGCCCTGCTTGGTCCTTCTGCATCTGCGCTGCGAATTTGAAGCTGTGTGCAGGAAACACGCGATCATCATGATCAGCAGTGAAGATGAGCGTGGACGGATACTTCGTCCCAGCCTTCAGGTTATGCAGCGGCGAGTACTTGTAGATTGCGTGAAACTCTGCTGCGTTCTCGCTGGGAGAACCATAGTCGGCTTTCCATCCCCAGCCTACGGTGAACTTATCGAAACGAAGCATATCCATCACGCCAACTCCTGCCGCAACTGCGCCAAATAGATCTGGACGTTGTGTAATCATCGCGCCCATCAGCAGGCCGCCATTTGATTCACCGCGAATGGCAAGCTTCTTCGATGATGTGTATTTGTTGGCGATCAGCCATTCCGCGCTGGCAATGAAGTCGTCAAATACGTTCTGCTTGTTCAACTTCATGCCTGCCTTATGCCAGGCTTCTCCGTATTCACCGCCTCCACGCAGGCATGCCAACGCATACACGCCACCGTGTTCCAGCCATGGAATTAGGGTGGCAGAGAAGTAGGGCGATAAGGAAACATTGAAGCCGCCATAGGCATAAAGCAGCGTCGGATTATTGCCGTCCAGTTTCAGGCCTTTCTTATAGGTCAGAAAGACAGGAACCTTTGTGCCGTCTTTGGATGTAACAAATATTTCCTTCGATTCGTACTGTGTGCGATCGAACGCAACCTTCGGTTCGCGATACACCGTGGACTGCAATGTCTTCATGTCGAGCCGGAAGATTACATTCGGCGTGGTGAAGTTTGCGAAGCTGTAGAAGGTTTCTTCATCGTCACGCTCGCCACCGAATCCCGAAGCGGTTCCAATACCCGGCAAAGCAAGTGCGTGTAAGTGCTTGCCTTTCTCGTCGAACAACTCGACCTGCGTGTGTGCATCCTGCAGATACTCCGCAATCAGCGTGCGATGCACAAGCGACACGCTATCCAGCTTGCTCTTCGCTTCAGGGATGACAGTGGTCCAGTGCTCGCGTTCCGGCTGCTTCAAATCAATGGCAATCACCTTGCCGTTGCTTGCATTCAGTGTCGTGTACAGCCACAGATGCGATCCATCATTGCCAATCGGTGAGTAAGTCGCATCGGCGTTCGAAATCAGGCGTTGAACCTTCGCATGCGGATCGGTCAGGTCAAGCACTGCAAGTTCATTGTTCGGACTGGTGCCTTGTTGCTGCGTAATGAGGAGATACTTCCCATCATCCGTAATACCGCCGAAGATATAGATTTCTTTGTTATCCGGACGTTCGAAGATCACAGGGTCGCTCTTCTGCGGCGTGCCCAGCTTATGAAAAAAGACCTTCATGCTGAAGTTCGCAGCTTTCAGTACATCGCCATCCGGAGGCGCATCGTAGCCGCTGTAATAGAAACCACTGCCATCCAGCAGCCACGCTGCGCCGCCAAACTTTGTCCACTGGATCACATCGGGAAGGTCTTTGCCTGTCGTCACATCGCGGACAATGATCTTCTGCCAATCGCTCCCAGCTTCACTCAGTGCAATGGCAGCAAACCGGCCATCATGGGTAACGGAGAGTGAGCCAATCGCCATGGTGCCATCGGCAAGATAGGTGTTGGGATCGATTAATTCACGCGGTTCGCCGCTCAGGCCCTCCGTCCAGTAGACGACCGCCTGGTTCTGCAATCCGCTGTTACGCGAATAGAAATAACGACTGCCCCGCTTCTGCGGCATGGAGAAGCGCTCGTAGTTCGCCAGATCCATCATCCGTTTGTGAATGCCGTCACGGAACGTTAGCGGCTTGAAGTAAGCAGCGGTGACTTCGTTCTCTGCATCGACCCACGCCTTAGTCTCTGGCGAATCCAGATCTTCCATCCAGCGATACGGGTCGCTGACCTTGGTGCCAAAATAATCGTCAACCTGCGGAACGGTATGCGGTGTGGGATAGTGCAAGGCGGTGGTGCTCCTGGGTGTCTGTGCGGTGGACATGCTGGCGGCCAGCAGAATTGCAGCAAAGTGCCGATACATGTACAACTCCGTCACGTGAAAATTTACGGCTCGCCAACTGAGTGTAACGCCGTCACAATAGCAACATGAGTTTGCGAGGATGGGTCTGCGGTCTTCTGGTAGCGATTGGTGGCGTTCTGCATGCACAGCAGCAGGCTACGCCGCCCGCAACCCCAGATCAGCCGTACACCCTGCAGACCAGCGCCAAGATCGTGCTGGTGCCCACCACCGTCAGCCTGAAGAGTCAGATTATCTATGGCCTGAAGGCAAACCAGTTTCACATTACAGACAACGGAGTGGATCAGCCCGTAACGCTGGATGAAGATGCGGATTCGCTAGGGCTATCCCTCGTCGTCGCGGTGCAGTGTTCGCGCATGGCCATCATGGAGTATGAGAAGCTTCAAGGTCTTCCAGAATTGCTGGAGAACCTTGTAGGCGGTGGCAAGCGGGAAGTTGCACTGGTCCGATACGGGAGCCATCCGGAATTGGTACAGCCCTTCACGCGTTCCTGGGCAAAGATCGACGCGGCCATGCAAAAGCTAGGTCCATGCGAAGACGACAAGAACGCCACACGCGATGCCGTCAGCTACGCAAGTTCGATTCTTGAGAATCGTGACAGCCACAACCGGCATGCGGTGCTGTTGATTGGTGAAGAACGCGACCACGGCTCCACCGTGAAAGAGGCGGAGCTCATCGCACAGCTTGGACGCAGCAACACCGTGGTGGACTCGGTCGCATACTCGCCTGGCACAAACGAATTGCGTGATGAAGCAACGCGCTTTCGCGGTGGCTCCGGCCCGATTGGTCTGTTGCTAATGGCCGTTCAGGCGATGAAGAAGAACACGGCCAAATGGCTCACGGTACAGTCTGGCGGCGACTACTTCGGCTTTCACAACCGTAATGGTTTCGATGAGAGCCTGACCCGGCTTAGCAATCGTGTACACAACTACTACCTGTTAAGTTTCCCGGTTCCCAAAGGCGCGGAAGACGGACTGCATGAGATTCGAGTCAGCGTCCCCGAGTATCCGAAGGCTGATATCCGCGCGCGTCGGAACTACTATGCGGGTTCCACACCTCCGCCGGATGTAGAAAAATAATGGAGTGCGATCTGGTGCTTCAACAAGTAGCCGAATACGGTATCGATCGCGTCCAATGAGCACGAGGCCACTTTTGTTCCCTGCGGATGCCTCTGGAGAAATGCTTTTGCAATCGTGGATTCGTGCCATTGCGGCGCTGGCTGTGACTGTGGGCTGTTTTTCGCTCACGGGTTGCAGTGGTTTTTTCTTTGGCACCGGCGTCACCGTCACGTTGACGCCTTCTGCAACCAACGCCGTCTCTGGCACTAGCATCACGCTCACGTCTACTGTGGCGGCTGCTGACCCGGCAGCGCAGAAATCGCAGGGAACTCCTGCGGGAAGCGTCGACTTCTATGACGGCAGCACGGACCTGGGAACAGGAACACTTAACAGCGGAACCGCTACCCTTGCGGTAACTACGTTGGCCGTGGGTACTCACACGGTATACGCAATGTTTGATGGTTCGTCGTCTTATAACCAAGGCACATCGCCGAGCAAGACCATCACCATCACCTCCAGCGGCAGCAGCCTTACGGCTACGTCGACGACTCTTAGCCTTTCCGCAAGCAGCATCGCAACCGGAGGCTCAGTGACCATGTCGGCAACCGTGTCTCCCACCGCGGCTTCGGGCAGCGTTAATTTTTACAACGGCTCCACGCTGTTGGGTTCTGGCACGTTGGCCAGCGGAACGGCAAGTTTCACAACAACGGCATTGCCCACAGGAAGCGACTCGATCACGGCCACCTATGAAGGTGACACGACGTACGCTTCCAGCACTTCAAGCGCCGTCACCGTAACGGTGAACTAAGTGAACTAAATGCGTTTTACGATCTTGGTGTGTCTGCGGAGATACCAGCAGGGTGGCAGCCATCCGTTGGATGTGAGCGGAGGCAAGACGCTGCGTGCGCATGTGATGGTGATGTCGCCGTCAAAGTAATACTCTTCCTTGTTGCGCTTCAACTGCGCAGCACTTACCTGCGTGACAGTGACTTCATCCATGCCATTGCCGCTCGCCACACGGATGCGCCATACGATCCAATCCGCACCGGCCACGACGCACACAATCAATAATGCCAACGCCGCAACGCGAAGAATTAAGCGGGCCACGCAAACCGTCCTTTCTCTGCATGTGTAGTCATACATCACGCAGTGGTCGCGATGCTATGTGCGTGTGTGGGGATGCATGGTGATACGTGCCAACAAAGACGCTTTATGACAGTACGAAAACCCTCAGCCCATGGAACTTACGACACAGAGAAAACCTAAAAAAGACTACCGCATCTATTCGTCTGGTAAATAACGAGGCTGCCCACAGAGAACGGCGGCGGAGGATACGAAGATGAATACTTTCGGAAAGAAAGTCTCGGGTCTGGTTCTGGGCGGTGTAATGGTGCTGGGTACGGCGGCTCCTTTAGTGGTGTCGCAGAATGCAAATGCACAACATCACGATTCGCGTTATTACTATCGCGACAGCCACGGAAACTGGCATAAACGTCACAGCGGCATTGGCACCGGCAAAGGTGCATTGATCGGCGGTGGCGCCGGTGCGGGCATTGGCGCATTGGCAGGTGGCGGTAAGGGCGCGCTGATCGGTGGTGCTCTGGGTGCGGGCGGCGGTGCCCTGCTGGGGCACGCAAATGAAGAAAAGCGCCATAGAGATGAAGCGCGTTACGATTCTTACGGCCGTCGCTACTAAACAAGCGTTTGTCGAACGGACGCCGTCCTGATTGTCGGGACGGCGTTTTCGTTTTTTCGTAGACTTGCATCTCAAACGATATGCGGAGAAACGTCTGGACAGCGCTGCTCCTGTGCAGCGCAATCGGTTGTGTCACAGCACACGCAGCCAGCTTTGATTGCACAAAAGCAAAGCGCCCCGTGGAGCGCGCCATCTGCAGCGATCCCAAATTGAGTGCTGCAGATTCGGCAATGGGCATTTCCTATCGCGATGATCTTTCGCGCTTGTCTTCCAACAGTGTTGGCTTGCTGCGTGTGGATCAGGTGCAATGGCTTGCCTATGTGCAAGAAGTCTGTCGCGTAAATGAACCTGCGATAACGCGAGCTAACGCGGTTTCCTGTTTGAAGCCGTTGTATGACGCGCGCATAAAACAGTTGCGCGGTGCCGTGGGTGTGCGCGATGGTGTCGCATTTCTCACCCGCACCCAATTCCTTGCAGAAGCGGATGTGGAAGGCAGCAACCCGAACATGCCAGGAGGGGAACATCCCGGCTACGGTACGCTGCAAGCGACATGGCCCGCAGCAGACACGGACGCAGAAGAGTGGATTGCGTGGAGCGCTGCTGTCGAGGCTCACATGCTGAAGACGGCAGGCGCAGGTCACGTACAAGAACTGGTCAACGGGACAAAACGAACGTTGCCGAAGACATGGGATGACGCGATGGCCGCGGGCGCGGATTCGCAGATCAAAGGCGTATTGCGCAGCGTGGAACATGATCGCGTGACAACCGTTGTTACGGCCTTTGGTATGGGCCATGGCGCAGCGCATCCTTACGAAACTTCCGAGACTCTGACCTGGTTGTTAAAGGAAAAACGAGCGTTGCGCGCAGAGGATGTATTTGGCAACTCGGCATGGAAGCGTCAGCTGGGAGAAATGGCCTGGACTGATCTCAGTGCACGGAACAAGAAGGAGAAGTTTCTTTACGAGAACATTGATGGTCCTCAGGTGAAAGCGTTACAGGACGTGCTGAGCGATGTGACCAACTGGACGCTCGAAGCCGATGGCTTGCACATCAGCTATCCCGACTACACCATTGCGCCAAGACTGTTTCATCCTGAAGATACGGTGTTGTCGTGGACGCAGTTGAAGCCGCTGCTGGCAAAGGGATTCGTTACGCCTTAAGACCCTTGCCTTCACAAACAGCAGAGGCGGCCATCTGGCCGCCTCTGCTACGTGATGCGAAGTGTCGTTAAGCGCGACGGCTGCGATGCGAACCCTTACGCGAAGCGGTCTGTAGCGAGCGGCCACCAAATTGCCATTGGCGTACCGGACCCACATCTACGTGGACGAACTGGCTGGTGGGGTAATAACCCACGCCGCCCATGCCAAGTGACAGAGCTGCATTGCGCAGGGCCAGCGTGCTGACGCCGGGAATCCGAATATCAATCGCCTTGGACAGCATGTGCTGCGAATGCTCTGCCACGCCCGTTGAAGCCGAACGCGTACGCAGGAAGTTGTTAGACCACGGTGTGCGGTACCCGCAGACAATGTCGATCGTTGCCTCTGGCTTGCCCAGCTTCACCAGAAGTGCGTGCAGTAGATCAAACTCGCGCGGGTCGTAGTCAGCGGTGTCCTGCGTACGGTGGTCGCGAAGAAAGTGGTTCAGCTTCGCAATGCCGCCCAGGTCATACTCTCCGTCGGTCTTGTATTCCACGTCGATGTTCTCTCCTGTGTGCAGGTGGTGCATCCGCAGGTGGAACGCTTCAGCCAGTGTGGGCTTTGCCGTAGCCGTCTTGGTGACGGGCGTTACAGGAACTTCTTCCGCGGCGCTAACTGCACGTGCGCCTGCGGCAATTCCAAGTGTCGAGAGAGTTGTGAAGGCAATAGCAAGCGTACGACTGGTGCGCGAAGAAAGGTTCAAGCGAAAGGGCTCCGGTCCGGAAATTGATAAAGCGTCGTGCCTGAGCGGGGACTTCCATTTCGCGACCTGCAAATGGCATTCTCCGATGCCGATTTGTCCGCTCCAGATGCGCTACTTATTTATTTTACCCGATTCGAAGGGCAACGTTGCGGGGCGCCCCAGCATCGACGCGTCACACGCTGCCAGATCCGCGGTATGGCGCATTTAGGCTAGGGGCATGGGTCTGCTGGATCGTTTTCGTTCCTCAAAAGCTGCTTCTGAAGGGAAATTCGGCTTTGCCGTGGTTGGGTTGGGTCATATTGCCAAGCCTTTTCTGGAAGAACTCCGTGGTTCACTCACATGCCGTGTGTCGGCGGTGGTCAGTGGCGACCCCGCAAAAGCGAGCGCCATCGCGAAGAAATATAGTGCCGATGCCACCTATTCTTATGCTGACTTTGACCGGATCGCTGACAATCCGTCGATAGATGCCGTGTACCTGGCGCTGCCCGTCAGCCTGCACCGCGAATACACAGAGCGCGCCGCAGCAGCAGGGAAGCATGTGTTGTGCGAGAAGCCCATGGCTTCCACCTCCGCCGACGCGGAAGCGATGATCGCCGCGTGCCGCAACGCAGGCGTACGACTGGGCATTGCCTATCGCTGCCCGCACACCATGCCGCACCAGCATCTGCGCGAACTGATCAGGCAGGGCACCTTTGGCCCGCAGTCATCGTTGCGTATCGAAAGCGGATTTGGATTCAAGCTTAAATCCGGCTGGCGTGACAAGGGCTCTCTCGCCGGCGGTGGATCTCTCTGGGATGTAGGGATTTATCCCCTGAACGCGGCGCGCTTTCTGTTGGGTGAAGAACCCATCGCCGTGGAAGAGGCGTCCGCCACCTGCGACGCAAATGGCATGGAGCGTGAGGTGCGGTGGACAAGCGTGTTTCCGTCGGGCGCGCGCGCAGTCTGCGTCTCTTCGTATGAGCGGGACATCTCCGACACCCTGCGGATCACCGGGGAGTTCGGCAGCGCGTTCATGGCGCCTGCCTTCCGCTGGCAGGAACCGTATCGCATTCGGGGTAAGGTCCATAACCCGTCTTACGGCCGTCCCATGGAAATTAAGGTTCGTGAGTTGGATTTCCCGGAGTTCCGGCTGGAAGCTGAAGAGCTAGCCGCTGCCGTGCGTGAGAACCGGGACACCATTGCGCCAGGGGAAGATGGATTAAAGGATTTGCGTATTATGGAAATGATTTATCATGCAGTGAATGTCCCCGGTTTCTAAGAAGAGGGAATCCCTGATTTGCAACAGGAATGGTGCAAATATCAGGCGGCATTATGTTTAGACGGAATGAGCTGCGAAAAAGTCGCTGCCATTCCGAGGGTTTGTGCTACGCTATTCGCAATCGTTTGACCCTCAGTTTTGGTTCTTTGCTCGCCCTGCCCAAACGCACTTGCAAAACCTGTATTGAGAGATTCAGCGAAACACCAACGAAGTATTAGGACAGGGACAAGGCAATGGAACAGGGTAATGTGAAGTGGTTCAACGACGCTAAGGGTTTTGGATTCATCTCGCGCGACAACGGCGAGGATGTATTCGTTCACCACACCGCAATTCAGGCTCAGGGTTTCCGCTCGCTGCAGGAAGGCCAGCGCGTGAGCTTCAACGTGGTGAAGGGACCGAAGGGCTGGCAGGCTGAGAACGTACAGCCCGTCTAACTCTAAGAGTTTCTGATGGAAAGAGGGCGACCTTCGGGTCGCCCTCTTCGCGTTTGCAACAGAAAATTCACGTCGACTGACGCGTACGACGAAATGCGCATCTTACCAACTGTGTGCATGCAGGAGGACTGCCCTCCCCCACTCAGAACCTTCCGGGTTCCTCTGCATGTTCGGAGACACAAATTTCATCGGGCCGTTGGGGCCAGGAGCACATCGGATGCGCGTAGTTGTGCAGGATAAGTACTACCTTCGTGATCTACATCGCGAAATTGATCTTTACGATCGTAAGCTGATCCACCTGCAGAAGCATGAGGTCTTCGCGACCGAAACTCTGCGAGAGGCTGCCGTAAAGAAGATGGCAACCAAGCGCGAAACGCTGGTAGCAACAGCAAAGTCGCTGGCGGCTTCCGGCATCGAGTATCAGGAGAGCGAGCTTCCACGTTCATTCCGTCCCGAAGGCTGGACGGACAACCTCTGCCAGCACGATGAGACGGCTGCATCGGTTGAGGAAGTAGAAGCTGCGGCCTCCGCGCTTCGTTCCACCGAAGGCATGTCAGTCTTCGGAAAAAAGGTGAACTATCTCCAGCAGCAGGCGTTGCGCGAAGAGGAATCTCCGCTGGCGATTGCATTGGGTTCGTGGCAGGACGATCTGGCCGCATACAAGAAGCGCCGCCAAAAGACTGCTCTGGCAGCTGCGATCTAAATTCAACTGCGGCGGGCGGATGGTCCATTCAGGATCCATTCGCCCGCCGTTTTATTTCACTGTTTTCCAAGCTGGTCGGTGTTTTCGCGGCACCGGCTTTATGCTGGATGCCATGGCTTTCGATCTGTATTCCATTCCTCTGACACGCATGGATGGCACCGTCACCACGCTGGGTGAATATCGCGGCAAGGTGCTGCTGATTGTGAATGTCGCCTCAAAGTGCGGCCTGACGCCCCAGTACGATGCGTTGGAAAAGACCTACAAGCGTTATCACGATGCCGGATTTGAGGTTCTGGGCTTTCCTGCGAACGACTTCGCAGGCCAGGAGCCAGGTTCTAACGACGACATTCAACAATTCTGTCGCAGCACCTTTGGTGTGGACTTCCCCATGTTCTCGAAGATCACCGTCGTGGGGCCTTCGAAGCATCCGCTCTATGCAGCCATGATCGAAGCTCAGCCCAGCTCAGAAGGCGCAGGCAAACAAGCGATGGTGGATGGTCTGGTCAAATTCGGCGTAAAGCCAAATGAGGAGCCCGAGCTCCTCTGGAACTTTGAGAAGTTCCTGTTGAGCCGTGAAGGCGCGCCAGTGGCACGCTTCTCGCCCGACACTCTGCCCGATTCGCCTGTTCTTACACAGGCCATCGAACGTGAACTAGCGAAGCGTTAAGGCGTTAGAACGCATCGAGAAACGGTGGGAACGTCAGCAGCAAGCTTGCGGCAAGCAATACAAAAGCTACCGTCACAATCTTCCTGACGTTCACGTCTTTCTTTGACCACAGGCGATGCAGCGCCAGCCAGGTTGCCAGCCACACGGCAATCGTCACCGTGGTGACACCGGACAGGGCACCGGTCGGCCGGTAGAAGATCAGCGCATTCTTGATGGCTGGGCTTTTATCACCGGCAAGCGTCAGCACGCCGAGGACGGCAGAGCCAACTCCGGCAGCAAGTGTTGCGGCGGCGCCTGCGCCATTCGGCAAGGAACGGGTCTCGGTTGTAGAAGAGTTCATTTCGCCTCCCCTTGCGAAAACGAGTAGACGTTCCCACCGACTGTTGGTGCGTACTTGTTGATCATGGCGCCCCATGTTCCCGCCACTGCTGCCGAAGCGAACGCCACAATGGTGAACCACAACACAGCGCTGCGAAGATAGCGTTGGTTTCTTAGATCGCGACCGTAATAGAAAAACGTCACGGCGGCCATAGTCATGGCAATGGGACTCAGCCACGCGACATGTTCTTTCCATTCCATGCCAAGCGTGTGCCAACTAATCGTCGTGGGACTCGACTTCAGTAGAAGCTGCGGATACAGCGTCAGATCATGTGTGCCAGCCGGGGCAACGGCGCGATACCAGGGATAGACAACATACGTCCCGCTCAGAACAGAGAGCCACGCCAGCAGAGCCATGGCCAGCAGATACCACTTCAGTACAGCGTCCGTATGGTCGTCAGACGTTCCGTTGTTGCGGCAGATCGTCCACAGCTGATAGATGGCAGCAGAACACGCCAGAAGAAACAGCGCGCCAAAGCCCATGCCATGAATCAGTGTCCAAAGACCGCGAGATGTAATCTCCATCATCCTGCCTTCCGCACAAGACTCCTGCTGTCCCCATGAAGAGGTAGCCGACAGCTTCGCTTGTGTTGATACGACAACAGCTTAACCAACGAAGATGAAAGCAAGCTGAAGGGAAGAGTTCAAAAGGCAAATGGCCCGGTCAGCAATCGGGAATTGGAGATTAGGCTCAGCGCCAGGAATGCGTTGCGATGATGTGAGGTGGCCCTGGTACTGTGTCAATCACGTCGGTTGCCAGTACTAATTCCACGTTTTGCCCCATGCGAGCGGGACTGAGTTGCTGCAGATATTTCGCGTCCGTCACAAACTCTGCAGCAGCAACGGTGCCAGCACTACCAAGCCCTGCAACGATGATCACGTTCTCGCCTGTCGTCGTGTCTTTCTCGCGAACAACGATCGCGTAGTCCATGTGTTCAGCAGCTTCCACCACTCCGAATTGCGGACCAATCCAGCTTCGTCCCGTTGTCGTATCCAAGACGGAGCTTCGTGCACTCTTGCTGTCGAATTGCATGCGATACCGGGCATGATCGAGCAGCCGCAGTACCCAGGCATTGTTCAAGCCACCAATCAGAACGCTGGGGTGTTCGCGAAGTATTGCGTATTGCGTTTCCAGTGCGGGATGAATCTCGTAGTTCTCTCCGTGGGTGCTAAGGAATACGGTGATTCGACTCAGAGCAGCGGCGCTATCGATCGATACGGTGGGCGGGCTCGCGGCACTTGGCGTTACGGAATGATCATTCGTATTTGAGGCTGCCTGACGGGCACCGCGGGTGCCAATGACCAGGACAACAGGAGAACCTGAATGGAACATCTGCATCCAGAACTGATCCAGAACGGTTTGTCTTGTTGCATTGCGGCCGTTCCGCCAGGAACGCACTCCTAAGATTGAACCCAGCACCACGAGTACGACGAGCACGGCGACAGTAGCCAGCAGCCAGCGATCATGGCGCATTGGTTGGGCAGGCGTTTCTGAGCGAATCGCCTCTGCCTCTGTTGTATGGGTGGAATCCTCGATCACCTCATCTGGCACGATCTCTGTCGGCGTCACGATCTCTGTCGATGTCTGCGCAAGCCCATGGAACAGAGGGATGTATGACCCCGCCGGCAGTTCAACGCGTACCTGATGTTCGGGATTGTTCTGGTAGTAGAGACTAAGACGCTTGCGAACTTCGGATGCGATATTTCTTACTTCGGGATCAGCGGCGTTGTCATAGTCGCCCTTCTTGCCCAGAAGTTCGATTCCAATGACCCGCTCCTTCAGACTTGCGAGGTCTTGCGCAAGTCTTTTCTCAACAATGAATCGAAGGAATTTGGGGTACCGCTTGCTCTTTGCAAATAGCGGATGTTTGAGGAGAGATGCAAGCTCCTGGCGAATCAGGAGTTCGTTCGCACGAGCGAGAGAATGGGAAGCGTCAACATCTTCCGATTCCCGCATACGTGTTTGAGACATGACCCCAAAATGATACATGCCGCTCAAGACGCGACGATACCTGCTCCGCGGTCGATATCGCGCCAACCGAACATCGCCTAAAGCGATATCGCGTTAGCGACTCCCTTTGGAATCTGGTTTTTACATCGGGGGTTAGTACATGTATCGAACTATCTCGCTTCGTGAACAGGCTTGCATCGGTCTTTCAGTAGAGGGAAGGTGCATCTGTCACATTCCTCCGGGGCGGCTCTTTGAGCTGCCCCCTCTTTCTTTGTTGGAGGCATGATGAGAGTCATCCTCGGAGATCACAAGACAACGTTGCGCATTGCCGTCGTACGAACACAACCAGCATGAAACGAAGAAGCAAATGGCGAATGGCCCTATCAGCCACAAGAGGCAGATAGAGCCATTGCGAAGATCGCTAAGCCACAGAAATTGATGGTCGGGACGACTAGATTCGAACTAGCGACCTCACCCACCCCAAGGGTGCGCTCTACCAGGCTGAGCCACGTCCCGACGGAGATCACAGGAGGCGCCACCGGTGAGGCAGCGCAGGGTTTATCTCCCATGCGTCAGGTTAGATTGTACACGGTGCGGCACGAAATCAGCCATCCAGGCAAAAGCCTCATGCTTCCGCCGAGGCGCGATTCGTTGTGGCCCCAGCTGGAGCCGACGGCAACGAGACACAAAACACTGACCCTTCGCCAGGAGCGCTCGTGCAGCGAATGGCTCCCCCATGCCGTTCCACAATCTCTTCAGAGATGTACAGTCCCAGGCCGTTGCCAAGGTCGCCCTTCGTGGAGAAGAACGGTTCGAAGAGTTGGCGCTGCTGTTCTTCCGTCATACCCACGCCGTCATCACCCACAATGAGTTCTACACCGCCATTGTTGAGTGAACGCGCTTCAAGCCAAACGTTACCGCCAAGTCGGGCTGCGTCCACAGCATTTGAAACAAGATTGGCGATCACCTGGCGGATCTGCCCCACAATGCCGAATACGGACATGTCCTGTCCCTCACGGACGGTCGCGGTCACATTGCGGTTCAGTATCTTTCCCCGGAACAGTCTCAGTACCTCAGAGAACAGAACCCCAGCTACGAAGATCTCTGCTCCCTGCGAATTTTCACGGCTCCAGCGGAGCGTCTGGCGAGTGATGCCCGAGATGCGTTCCAGTTCGCCTTCTGCCTGTGCCAGGTACTGCTGGGACTGCGCGTTCTGCGGAAGGTCGTGTCTCACCAGGAACAGCAGATTCGTAATGGATTCCAACGGATTGTTGATCTCATGCGCAATCACAGAGGTCATGCGGCCGGTCAGGGCCAGCTTCTCTGTCATGCGCAGTGCGGCCTCGCGTTCGCGACGTTCTGTAAGGTCGATCACAGAGCCAATCCAGCCAGCGCGTTCGCCACTCTTACGGCGAAAGGGAACCACGCGGACCATGTTCCACCGCAGCGTCCTTGGTTCGCCGCTACGGATGCGTACCTCTTCTTCAAATGGCTCGCCAGTGTGTACAGCATTCTGCCAAACCCGCTCCACACGCGTCTGATCCTCGGGTTCCAGGCGTCCTTCGCCGTACCAGACACCCTGCTTGCCAAGCCCCTGCTCCAACCAACGGCCATTCACGTAGATCAGTCGCCCGCTGTCATCCGCAGTGAAGATCTTCTCCGGCAGAGCGTGCGTCAACTGTTCAAAACGCGCATTGGAAAGCTCTGCCTCTTCTTCCGCGCGCCGCAACGAGATGGTCGTAATGGCGGCAAGAAATTCGCGAGCAGATTCTATCTCCGCCTCTGTCCACACAATGCTTTGGCCATGAAAAATCTCGCGCCATTTCTCGAACGATTTGCGAGGAGTCAAGTGTTCGGGACCAGCGGGCTTACCGGGCTCGCCCGCCCACGTCACAGTGCGCACGACCTGTGGCCGAAACCAAACGATGTAACGTTGGCGCACATCCGAGATGCGAATCGCCATCAGGCCACTCGCTGTATCGGCAAGGTCAACCGCCCAGGGCAAATCCTTGCTCAACTCACGTGTGACATAGATTTCATTCTTTGCGTGTCTATCCAGCCAGTGCGTAATGCGATTGATGTCCGCGTCTGCTGGAACAGTTCCAGCCGCATGAGTCTTTCCATCAATTGACAGCGCTACGCCTGCAGCAGCAGTGATCTGTTGCAGCGACTCCATCTGCGTTGAAAGCACATCCAGATAGTCATACTGCGCAGCAATGTCAGTCAGTAGTTGTCGCTGCACCGCATGAAAGCCCGTCAGAGTGTTTAGCCGCGCCCTCGTACGGAAGGTTGTAAGCTGCGTTCCAACCAGCTTCGAAAGCATGTCGCAGGCCGATCGAACCAGATAGGGCACGGAACGTCGTTCGGAATGGTGTCCGCTGATAAGACCCCACAACCGCCCTTCACTCACAATGGAAATGGACATGGAAGATACCGTGCCCATGTTCTTCATGTATTGGATATGCACTGGCGATACCGAGCGCAGCACAGCCAACGAAAGGTCAAGAATGTGCGGCGCTACTTCGCTCACTGCGCGCAGGAGCGATGGTGTTGCGTAAGCATCCGGGATGATACGCACGGTGTTCTGCAGGTAAAGCTCACGCGCCTGCCGCGGAATGTCAGCAGCAGGAAAACGAAGGTCAAGGTAACTGGGCAGGCGTCCATTGTTCTGCTCCGAGAGCACTGTGCCGTGGCCTTCTTCATCAAAGCTGTAAAGGAGAATGCGGTCGTAGCCCGTGAGCTGCGCCACCTGCGCAGTAATTGCATCGCACAGCTCTTGCTGCGTCTCCAGCTTGGACAGCGTTCCTACAAAGTTCGTGATGATGGAGTTCATCATCTCCGAACTCACCAGGCGATCCTGACGCTCAAACTCCAGGATGCGTTTGCCTTCCACGCAATGCGAGATCACGGCATACAGCTCATCGCGCACACGGAACGAGCCAACGTAGGTGACCATGCCTTCCGGTTCCACGGCGCACTTCTGTTGACGAATCGCACTCAGCAATTCGCGGTCGAACAGCAGTTCAATGGAAGCATTCAGAATCAGCTTGAAAGGCGTGCGTAGCGAATCCGCTGCATTCTCGCTTGCCACCACGATGTGTTCCTGATCTTCATCCAATCCCAGCAGAAACCCGTGTGGCTGGATCGAGCCAGGAATGCGAATCGGTTCATTGGCGCAATCATCCGTGTCAATTGCAAGCGGCATGGAGGGGGAGTGCTTCGGCATGTCTTTCATAGGATGGCGATTACGTGTGGCGCGTAAAGAAGATAGACGGAAGGAGTGCCGCTGCATTTTGATATGCGCAAATCAAGATACTTAGATTGTTTGCGACATCGCTTCCCCAAAGAGCGCAAACATGTTTTTAGCGCTAGCCACTACTGTATCTGCCTGCTCATCCGGCAACTCTTCCAAAAATGATTTGAACTGCCGCCAGCGTTCGCCCGTAGCTTCGCCATAGCCGCGGAAGTAGCTGTCACCCGCGCCTTCGGAAAGGCCCAATTGCTCTTCCACGTGCCGAGCCAGAAGCTGACCACCCAGCGTGGAGCCTTCCATCACGTACATCCGCCCAAGGAAAACAGCGCGAGCCTCGCCTGCCACCGCGGTCGATTCCATGCGTTGATGCGGCACTTCCTCGTCCGAAGGTGTGGGAAACCCAAGCGTTGTCAGGTCGTCCGCCAGCAAGCTGGCCCGGCGGCGCGTGTGCAGAATAGGGCGGAGATCACCGGGGGCATGGGCATCCGCCCAGCTATCCCACGCACGAACAATCCGATACATGCGCCTCAGGGCGTCGCCGTATCGGGGCAGCGTCAGCGACGGATCCATCAACGGTACGGTGCCTTCTGTAGCGTTGTGCTCATCTCGGGTCTGATTGCGGAGGAAAACGGTATCCATCGTGTTCTTCCATGGTACTTGGCGCTCCCACCTCGAAGGAAAGCCCACGGGGCATCCTTTTCGGCCACAGAAACGCGGCAATCCCGCCACCCGCGCGACGGGCAGGGAAGCAAAGTGTGAGCCGGTTTCCTGCCCCGAATCCTCAAAATTCGACCGAAATGTACTCCCACACCCGAAAAGCCTCGTCGGACGTTGTGCGATCACTATGCCTGCACCCCGGCAATTTTCGGGACAGGAAAGTTTTCTTATTTGCCCCTACAGGACATAGCGCTATGGCGGTTACACTTCATGCCGACGTGTTGAAATTTGCAATCCGGGAACAGGTTTCTGTCGTCACCGAGCTGGACGACATCGACACGCTGGCGCGGAACTACCGTCCTCGGCTCCTGCGCTTCGTTATGGCCAGCGTGCGGGACGAGGATCTGGCAGACACGATCGTGCAGGACGCTCTGCTGAAGGCTTACCGCAATCGTGCCGGTTTCCGCGGCGATTGCAGCCTGAACACCTGGCTCACGGGCATCGCGGTGAATCTGATCCGGGACCACGCGCGTACGCAGAAGTTCAAGTTCTGGAAGAAGGCTGGCGCGTCCTCGGTGGACGCCAGCGAAATGGCAAACCACCTGCGCAGCAGCGGCTCTTCCCCGGAAGGCACGCTGCTGGCACGCGAGCAGGCCCTGCAGGTGCATCAGGCGATGGAGGGACTTTCGCCAAATCAGCGCACCGTCTTCCTCCTTCGTTTCATCGAAGAGATGGACCTTGCTGAAATTGCCGAAGTAATGAATATGCCGGTAAATACGGTGAAAACACACCTGCATCGCGCGGTAAAATCCGTTCGGGCACGTGTAGGAGGGCAACGGGTATGAGACAAGACGAACAGAACCCGATGGATTCCTCGGAACACCTCAGCGACGAGCTTTTCTGCGAAATGCTCGTCTCGCACCACCATGCCTCGGACGAAACGGCGGAGCTTTCTGAGATGAAGGACGCTCTGGACACCTACCGTTCAGAAACGCTGGCCTGGGCAGAGCGTCGCAGCGCCGCGCAGCCTTCGCTGGCCACGGCTGCCCGTCGACGTCAGTTTTGGGTTGTCGCCCCGCAGTGGGCCATGGCCGCTGTCGCCATCATGTCGGTCACGGTCGGCGTCCTGCACTTTACGGGTGTTCCCGGCGACGAGACGGCCATGGATCAGCAAACAATTCCTGCCGTGGCGCAGGCCAGTCCGCAGCAGCAGCTTGCTGACGATAACGCTCTGCTGGAATCGATTGATTCCGCACTGAATACAGGAAGTGCTCTGCCGGTGGATGCGCTCGGTTTAGGGCGTGCACAGAATGCCGAGACACGGCATCATGGAAGTGCAGAGTAATAGCAAGCTCGATTGAAGGGACCAATGACGCTGGGACGCAATAGCCGGATACTGCTGATTGGCTGCCTGATAATGGCGGCAACAGTGGCGTACGCGCAGGGTCCCGGTGGCCCAGGCGGTGGCGGACCTGGCGGCGGCATGGGCATGCCCGGCGGCGGTGGCCGCATGGGTGGCATGCGCGGTGGCGGTATGCCCCACGGTGATGGTTCCGGTGGCGGTATGCGCGGCGGCAACTCGCACGGCAACGGCGTCGCTGGTCGCTGGTGGGACAACAAAGGTGTTGCGAAATCTCTGGGCCTGAACGGCGACCAGCAGAAGCGCATGGATCAGGTCTTCTCGCAGAACCGCGATACGCTCCAGCAGCGTTACGACGCGTTTGTAAAACAGCAGTCCAAGCTGGATGCACTGAAGCGCAGCAACAACGCATCAGAGAACGACCTCTTCACTGAGATTCAACGCACAGCACAGGCGCGCGCCGAACTGGAGCAGGCATACACACACATGCAGTTGCAGATTCGCGGCGAACTCACGCCGGACCAGATCAACAAGCTGGAAGAAGCGCAGCACTAATAGATTGCTTCCCGCATAAAGTACGAAGGCCCGGCAAGCAGCCGGGCCTTCCTCGTTTTGTGTGGATGCTTATGCGTCCTTCTCTGTCACTGCCTTCATCGGCTTCTGTGGATAAGGCCGTCCACCGTTCAGCGTCTTCTCCAGGTCATCGTCATAGCCGTACATATCGCGGAAGAAGTGCATCTCGCCATCGTCGCTCCATGCCGTGCCGTAGAAAACCACAACCGGAATGGGCTTGGGCAACAACACCGTCTTGTTGTCCTGACCATCGTTCATAGCGTCAGCAATCGAATCTTCATCCCATTTCGAGTTATCGCGCAGCAACCAGTTCGCCATCTTCGGCGGGTCCTGCAAACGAACGCAACCATGTGAGTAGTCGCGACGCGTGCGTGTGAACAACGCCTTCTCATTCGTGTCATGCAGATACACGTTGAACTGGTTCGGGAACATAAACTTCACCAATCCCAGTGAGTTCGAAGTGCCTGCCTTTTGCCGCACCATCTGCGTACCCTTATCGATCGCAGCAATGTTCGGTGAAACTACGTTGCCCTTCAGATCCACCGTCTCGTAGTTCTTCGCGCTCAGATATCCCGGCTGCTTCTGCATATGCGGAATGATCTCTTTGCGCGCAATCGACGGCGGCACATTCCAGTAGGGACGGAAGACCAGATACTTCATCTGGTCAGCAATCACAGGCGTGTGGTGCGTGTCGTCATCGCTCTTTCCGTCCACCACATTCATGCGGAACACTTCGTGATGATCGTTGCCTGTGCCTTCAAACGCGCGCAACTCAAACTCTGGCAGGTTCACGATGATCGCGGCATTCTGATAGTCATCATTCAGCCAGCGCCAACGCTCCATCGAGTCCACGATCTGCGTAACCCGCGCAGTAACCGGCGTATTCAACGCATCAATCGTGGCGCTGCCAAGCTTGCCATCTTCATTCAAACCATGACGATGCTGAAAGTGCTTCAGCGCTTCCGTCAGATCCGCCGACGAAGCGGTGGCATTCGCATCGCCGCTGTAGTCGCCCAGCAAAGTCAGCTTCTGCTGCAACGACTGTAGAGCAGGATAGCCCGCTGTAATCGCAATGGACTTCGCGTTCGGATTCATCTCAGGCAGAGGATCTGAGTGATCCTGCGGAACCAGATCAAGGTACTTCTTCAACCCCGTCTTCAACGCCTTGTATTGCAGCGACTGCGGCTCCGCAGCATCCACTGCAGCGGTGACATCGGAAGCGTCAATGATCTGCGTGTTCAGGATCGTGACCGCATCGATCTTCTTCTCGTTGTAACCCTTCACGCCAAAGGTGAAGTGCGCAGGATTCGTGCGGCCCTCGTGCAGGTCGTTGAGATACCGAATTGCATTGACGGTGAGCGCTACATCAAACAGCGCAGCGCCCTCGGGCGATTTCAAATTCGCCACACGCTCATCCCATCGGCTGGCGTCATAGTCTTCCGGACGCAGACCGCGCTGCATCGCGTTCGAAAACTCCTGCAGCATCGTATCTGCCTGAGCGGTGGGCTTTCCACTCTTCACCCACAGAGCATCCACATCACGCATGTCATACAGGTTGTTCACCTGCGCCTGAATGTCGGTGAAGTCTGGATACTTCATCCCGTCGATGTGCCCCGGCGTAATATCCGCAAGAATTTGCGGCGTGTAATCCGGTTCACTGCTGGTGGCGTGATGAATGATCTGGTGCGTGCGTTTGCAGCCGGAAAGGGGAAGAAGAGTGAAGGCAAGTACAAGAGCAAGTCGACGAGCGTAAGTCTGCATAGAGTCCTGCACGCTTGGATGCGTAAAGTGGCGTGTGTGGCATTAGCGTACCGGATGCGTTACGTTAGAGCCGGATGGACCAACATTTCTTTCATTTGCAACTACGCATGCTCGGCATGGGCCTGTGGCTGTACGCGGAACTCGTCGGAGACTCACCCGGTCCGGACCACGCTTTGCGTCACCTGCGTCCGGTGCGCTTCCGCAACGAGGCCGAAGCACTCCGAGCCCTCACCGCGGCCGAAGTCGGCACATGGTCCAGCTTCCCGCACGACGGCATTCATGCCACGCTGAACCGCACCAAACTTCGCACACTCGGGTTTCGCGGCAACTTCTAGAGCTCGGCAGCCTGCAAGCGCATCGCTTCCGCTGCCAGCGGTCCCGCTGGATCGTCCTCGTGTTTGTAATACACAAACACATCCCGATCCGCCGCCAGCGCGTGAAACTTCGCAGCCTGGTCGGCGAGGATGACATCGTCATAGCCACCTGCCATACGCAGTCGATAGCAGGCGAAGTCCGTGGCGGTCTGAACCTCAGGGGTCTTCAGGTCTTCACTTTCCGCAATGCACACAGCAGCGTTAAATCGACGCAGCACACTCCACGTCGCCTCGTCGAACCACGAAACATTGCGGAACTCGAAACACACCCGACCGGCATGCGCCATCTGGGGCAGGGAAAGGAAGTCTTCCAGCCTGGCCACGTCTGCTTTGAAGTTGGGTGGCAACTGAAACAGCAAAGCACCCATCCTGCCCGCGTTCCGAACCGGCGTAAGCGCAGTTACAAAGCGGTCAACCGAGTCGCCGCACTCCTTCAACCGTTTGCGATGCGTAATGACCTCAGGCGCTTTGAACGAGAACCGAAAATCCGGCCCCGCAGCCTCCATCCATCCGGCAAGCTGTGTCTCCGTGGGCAGCGCGCGAAAGGTGTAATTCACCTCAACGGAGTTCAGCCGAGTGGCGTAATGTTCCAGAAACCGTTTCTGCGGCAGCTTGTCCGGGTAGAACCCCGGTTTCCACGTTGCATACGCCCAGCCAGAGGTGCCTGCGAAGAGAGCCATGCCCAACAGCGTCTCACACTGCAAAGAAGAACGGACACCTTGTAGGGTGTCCGTTGCTTAATTCTTGGGGCGGCTAGAGGGATTTGAACCCTCGACATCGGGTGCCACAGCCCCGCGTTCTACCCCCTGAACTATAGCCGCCATTACAGGTTCGATTGTACCATCCAAAAGCCCTTCTCAGGCCTTATGCTTCCTCCATGCCCGTGAATGCCGCCACTGCTGATCCGGATTTTGCCCGGACGCCTGATTCCGATATTGTTCGCACCGCCACGGTAGAAGCACCGCGTACAGAGCGGTTATTAAGCGTCGATCTACTCCGTGGACTCACGATTGCGGTCATGATTCTGGTCAACAATCAGCCTGGAAACAAGGGCTTCTTCGAACTGCGTCATGCACAGTGGAACGGCTTCACCCTGACCGACCTTGTCTTCCCCACATTCCTGTTTCTTGTGGGACTGTCAGTCGTCTTATCCATGGCCGCGCGTCTCGCCAAGGGCGCCTCACGACGCACGTTGTTCCTGCACACGCTCCGTCGTTCCGCCATCCTGGTTTTATTCGGGCTCATCGTAAACACCTTTCCCTTCCAGCATCTGGACAGCATCCGTTTCTACGGCGTGCTGCAGCGCACAGCCATCTGCTACCTGATCGTTGGAACGCTCTGCCTCCTGCACTCCGGATGGAAAGACAAGGCTGTCATCGCCATCGCCTGCCTTATCAGCTACTGGTTCCTGATGCGTTACGTTCCGGTCCCCGGCTGCGGCATCCCAACGCACGAAATCCCCATCAACGATCCCAACTGCAACCTGACCTCGTACATTGACCGCGCCATCTTCGCGCCGCAGCATCTCTACCAGCGCGTCCGCGACCCCGAGGGCCTGCTCTCCACGCTCCCGGCCATCAGCACCGCCCTTTACGGCGTGCTGGCGGGCATGTGGCTCCGCACCAGGCGCTCCAACGCCTGCAAGGCCGCAGGAATCGCCGTCGCTGGCATCGTGCTGGTTTCCTCAGGCCTGCTGTGGAGCATCGTCTTCCCGTTGAACAAAAAGCTGTGGACCAGCTCGTTCTCGCTCCTCGCAGGCGGACTCAGCCTGCTCCTGCTGGCCGCCTCGGTCTACATCATCGATGCCAAGCGCTGGGGCCGCTCCGGCCTCGCCGCCAACGAAGCACCGGCTATCTATAAGCCGCTCATGGTCTTCGGCACGAACTCCATCCTGGCGTACATGGTGTCGGAACTGCTGCCGCCCATCTTTTCGCAGGTCAAAAGCGCAGACGGAAACATACTGCGCACCCTGCATTACAAGCTGGATTGGCTCATCCCGGGGCACGGCTGGCCGGAGCTTTGCTATGGCATGATCGCCGTCTTGGTCACATGGCTCATCGTGCTGCCGTTCTATCGCAAACGCATCTTCCTGCGGGTGTGACTTTCCCTGTGGCGGGAAAGCGAGTTGAATAGACAAAGCGATGCCGCCACGTCCCACCTCCGAGCCCGAAATCCTGCGCCCACGCTTCGGCGGTGGCGGCGACTTCTTCAGCGACCGCAACCTCGACGTACTCTCGCACCTGCTGGATGACTACCTGCGCATCCCCGGCACGCAGATTCGTTTCGGTCTTGACGGCATCATCGGCCTGATCCCCGGCATCGGCGACGTGTTGGGCGCCATGGCCTCGTGGATCATCATTCTGGCCGCATGGCTGCGCGGAGTGCCCCGCGTCACGCTGGCACGCATGTTCGCTAACGTGGCCATTGAAACCATCGTGGGCACGGTACCCATCCTGGGCGACGCCTTCGACATTGCATGGAAGGCAAACCGTAAGAACTTCATGTTGTTAGAGCGGTCGGTCGGCACCATCCCCGTCTACAAAGAGGGTGCCCCATCCATCCCAGTGAGGGGAGCCACCCCACAGCAACGCCGCCGCCATCAACTCTCTGACTGGCTTTTCCTCGGTGCCCTTTTCATGGGCATGATGCTCCTGTTGGCCATTCCCATCGTGTTGCTGGCCTACATTGCAGGACGTTTCTTCGCAATGGGCGCGCACCATTGATGTGGAAGCCCCCAATGAAGGTAAAATAGCGACAGTCGGGGCGTAGCGCAGCCTGGTAGCGCATCTGCTTTGGGAGCAGAGGGTCGGGAGTTCGAATCTCTCCGCCCCGACCATCAAACCCTTTCCCCATCGAACATCATGCATCCGCGTTTGCCGTATTCGTTGCGGTACGTCTGCGTCGTGTTGCTTTTTGACTGGACTCCGAACTATGTGTCTGTGAGACGATCACGGCATGATCGGACGCCCTCTGCGCATTCTGATCCTCGTCTATCTTTGGGGCGCGTTGATTGAGGACACGCTGCTCTTCGTGATCTCCTGGATCGCGCCCGACCTCTGGTTTCGCCTCTTCCATCACGCTCTTCCCATGGGTTTCGACGTGGCATTCCTGCGTCGCTCCGCCGGACAGTGGATTGCTTTCGCGCTTGCCCAGGCCATCACGCTCTGGCGCTGGAAAAGACAACCTGTCTGGCTGGCTGTCGAGGCCGGAGTTCGCTTTTCCGATCTCTTTACCGACATCTCCTACGTCATCGTCACCGCACATTCGCTCACGACGTTGGGTTGGTTTCTTCTGCTGCCGCCACCACTGCTCAATCTCATCGGCGTCGTCATCATGCTGCGCGCTTACAAGCAGATGTCGAGCGCCGGATGCATTTCCGCCTGATCAAACACTGCAACGCTTGCCGATACTGACCTACCGGACAGCATGACAGAATTGCTGGGTTATCCCATGGCCGTCGCGTAGGGTGTGAAGCTTTGCGCAGGTGTCAACGCGGGGATGTCATCTGGGGGCGTTGCTTTGATCTTGAGATACCTACGACCTGTTTTGGTTCTTGTTCTTCTGGCGCTTTGTTCTGCGGTACAGGTTTGCGGTGAAGAGTTTTATGTTTCACCGAAAGGTGCAGACACGAACCCCGGCACGAAGGCACGGCCCTTTGCTTCATTGGAACGCGCACGCGATGCAGCGCGTGCCGCGAAGCATGATGCTCCCATCACGATCTGGCTGCGCGACGGGTACTACCGCAGGACATCGGCATTTACGCTGACCTCCATCGATAGTGGGACTTCGAGTGCACCTGTGGTCTATCGTGCAGTGGCGGGAGAGAAGGTGCGGATTGTTGGTGGCGCGCCGGTACGGAAATTCAAGAAGTGGCGGGGAGAGATTCTGCGTGCTGATTTACGCGCGCAGGGGATCACCAGCTATGGCCAGATTCTTTCGCGCGGCATGGGAAGGCCGAACATTGCGGCGCTGGAGTTGTTCTTTAACAACAGGCCGATGACGCTGGCACGTTGGCCGAACGTTGGTTGGGCTTACACAGATGCAGCCACCAAAGACAAAGCGCAGAACCAGTTTGCGTATGAGGGTGAACGCGCTGCGCGATGGGTGAACGCCCCTGATGCGTGGGTTCACGGTTACTGGTACTACGATTGGGCCGATCATTACGAGCGCATCACGCATATCGACACGACGCATCATCTCATCGATACCGCAGCGCCGAATCCTAACTACAACTACAGGAGCGGACAGCGCTGGCAGGTTGTGAATGTTCTGGAGGAGTTGGACGAACCGGGCGAATGGTACCTGGATCGACAGGCTGGTGTGTTGTACTTCTGGCCGCCGTCTCCCATCGCTTCTGGAGTCACTGAGGTTTCGCTGCTGGATACGCCGCTTGTGAGTATCGAAGGCGCATCGTATGTAGAGTTTCGTGATCTTGATTTTGCTCTGACGCGGGCTGATGGGATTGTGATTCGTGACGGTAGTCATGACCGCGTTACGCATTGCAGTATTGCCAACGTTGGCAACGCAGGCGTGGTTATCCACGGTGGAGTTGCGGATGCGGTAGAAGATTCGGAGATTCGCGATATAGGCGATGGAGGCATCGTTCTGGACGGTGGAGACCGCAAGACTCTCACCGCTGCCGGGCACGTTGCGGCACGCAATCATATTCATGACTATGCGCGCTGGTCGCGCACGTATACGCCGGGAATCAATGTGTCGGGTGTTGGGAATCGCGTTGTGGGCAACACGATTGATCATGCTCCGCACTTCGCCATATGGGTGCATGGCAATGACCACGTGATTGAAGGCAACGACATTCATACCGTGGCGATGGAGACCGCCGATGCGAGCGCGTACTACATTGGCGCGGACACGACGGAACGTGGCAACACGGTGCGCGGCAATTACTTTCACAACCTCGGGCTGGGAGACATCAACGCCGTTTATTTGGATGACGAATCCAGTGGGTCCTATGTGGTTGGCAATGTAATTCGTGGAGCTGCTCGCGGCGCAAAGATTGGTGGCGGCAGCGACAACATTTTTGAGGAGAACAAGTTTGTGGATGACGACATGGGCATCCACTTTGACGCGCGCGGTATGGGGTGGCAGAAGGCTTACTTTGACGGCACCAATCCGGCACTGCTGAACCGACTGAAGGCGATGCCTTACAAGGAAGAGCCGTGGCGCAGCCGCTATCCGCAACTGGTGGGTTTTCTGGAACAGCCGCCGGGGCTGCCGATGCGCAATGTCATCCACAACAACGAGTGTTGGTGTAGGGTGTGGGTCGCGTACTACGACAAGCTGACCGAGGAGAAGAACATGGACTCGGCGGGGAACCAGGTTCATCCGGAAAATGCGGTGTGGAATCCGGATTGGGTGAAGGGCATGGGTCTCGATATCGATACGCCGGTAATTGCGCGTCGCCTCACGGAGGTGAGCCCGACGCAGGCGAAGTTGGTTATCGAAAACCAGGGACGAAGCGCGCGAAGTGGAGTGTTTGACTTGTGGATGGAGCCGGGCGTGAGTGGCAGGATTGTGACGCCGAAGGAGATTTCGTTTTCGCTCAAGCCGGGGGAAAAGATGGAGCGGGTGATCACGGTAGAGCACACCGGCCCGATTCGTCTGGGTACGTATCTGAAGGGTGAGAACTTTGCTCCGTCGGGCATCAAGATGAAGTAACTCTGCTGCGTGTCGTTTCACGCTTGTTACGTACGCGCTTCGCTATTTGCGATACGGTGTTATTTGCTTCACAGGGATCAGAGCAACATGCATGAGACAGGTTTGGACAGAGAGTCGGATGAAGCGGAGATTCGACGCGCCCGAGAGAACTCCAATCGTGCGATTGCGAGGCGGAATCTGGTTGGCGTTGGAGCCTCGCTTGGTGAGGACTACGTGGGCGTCATTGGTGATGGAACGTTCGTCGCATCGCGTGCCGAATATCTGCGGTTGTTCAAAATAGGCTTCGACCGTCCGAAAGAGGGCATGACGTATGTGCGCACGCCTGAGGCTATCCATGTCGCAGACGATCAGGCTTTGGCTGCCGAGCATGGCAGTTGGGTCGCAACGCTGCCGTCTGGTTCCGTCGCGTATACCGGCAGCTATGCTGCGATGTGGCGGCGAACATCCGCTGGCTGGAAGATTCGATCAGAGATTTTTGTCACTCTTCAGGGATAACGATCTTCGTCCGTGGCTATCATTCGATAGGTTGGATTGTTATTACGCGTTGTCTTGTGCGGCGGCTTCGCCGCGCTGGGCGAGTTGTCGGAAAGTCTCGCGTAGTTCGTTTGGGCTGTGGACTACGATGCGGCGATTCAGTGTGAGCAATATGGCTGCGAACATGTCCAGGGTGTCGCGACCGCATCGCATGCGTACACCGTTGTCTTCCGGTTCGAGGTTCACGCGCCATAGTGCGAAGTGTTGTCGCGCTTCTTCGGCGGACATCTCGACCCAAACGTCGACCTGATAACGCGACTGCACGAACGGCATGTTTTGGGCCATGTAGGCTCGTGCGTCGAAGTCTTGCGGACGCACGAAAGTCTGGTTGACGGAACGTAAGTCGGTGACGCGGTCCAGGCGAAAGGTTCGCATCGCCTTGCGTGTGAGGCAATGGCCGATGAGGTACCAGCGATCGTCGACATGGAGAACTGCGTAGGGTTCTATTTCGCGGTTGGACTCTTCCTTGGCATGCGACTCATAGCGGAAGTGGATGCGCTTGCTTGCACGGATGGCGGTCGCGGCTGCGATGAGGCAGGAGACGGAGGTTGGAACCGTCCACATGCTTGGCTCAAGTGCGACGGTGTCTTCGACAACGCGTACGCTCTCGCGCAGGGCGTGGGGAAGCACGCGTTCCAGCTTGGCGAGTGCGCCTTCCGTCGCAGGTGCGAAGGCTTCGAGACCGATCTGACGGAGTGCGCGCAGGCCGAGCGACAGCGCAAACGCCTCTTCGTTGGTAAGCAGCAGCGGAGGCAAGCGGAAGCCCGGACGCAGGCGGTAGGCTCCGCCGACTCCCGGTGTGGAGTCGATGGGAATGCTGAGGTCTTTGAGACGCACGATGTATCGCTGCACCGTGCGCAGGTCGACCTCAAGGCGCCGCGCGAGTTCCGCGCCCGAGACACTGTCGCGTGCCTGAAGAATTTCAAGCACCGTGCGCACGCGCATGACGGGATCTTGCATAGGGAAAGTGTGTTCCCAATTTACGACAGGGACTGTCGTGAATGCCGAATATGTTGGTGTTCGTGCCCATCGATGGGCGGGAGGAGCACCATGACAACCGAATTGACCACCGTAGTGACACCCGAGGAGTTTCTGACGCATTGGCAGGGGCATCGCCGGCTTACACGCAAAATGTTTGAGGCATTTCCCGAGGACAAGCTGTTCACGTACAGCCTTGGCGGCATGCGTACGTTTGGAGAGATGGGCAACGAGTTTCTTGGCATGGCTTTGCCCACGGTGCGTGGGATGACGACGCTGAAGTGGGAGCATTTTGAGCATGCCAAGCCGACCACCAAGCAGGGGTTGCTGACTGAGTGGGACGCCCAGACAGCGCAACTTGATAAGGAGTTTCCTTTAATCCCACTGGGACGCTTCAGCGAAACGATGAAGGCCTTTGGGCAGTGGGAGATGAAGGGCTTTCAGTTGTTGTTCTATGTGCTGGAGAACGAGGTGCATCATCGCGGACAGGGGTATGTGTACCTGCGTTCGCTGGGGATTGAGCCACCGGCGTTCTACGACCGCGAGATGTAATGCAGGTGACAAAATAAGGGGCCTCGTTTTGAGGCCCCTTTGAGGGAAGCACTACTTTTTCCTTCTGGGGGAGGGAATTGTTCTTCTAGTTCGTGACGGGGCGATTATCCGCGACCGTTGCCGTTTCCGGTGTGGAGCTGACCGTCAGGTCGTCTTCCAGGCGGAAGCGAACGAGCGATTCCGCAGGGATGACGATGTCGCGGTTGCCCGTGGTGCCTGCGATGACGGTGCCGAGGCCGCCCCCAGCAAGTCCACCTGCGAGCAGGCCGACGCCTCCGCTGGCGATGCCGCCGATGAGCATGCCTGCTCCAGCGGTGCCGCCGATCCAGCCTGCGGTGCGCTTGCCCTTACCCTTTTTGCTGGCGACGAAGTCTGCGGTCTGTACCGGGTAGGCTTTGCCGTCGTGCACGATCGAGGTCAGGCGCAGTTCAAGTACCGAACGGCCTTTGAAGTGGCCGCGACGGTGGGCTGCGTCGACCACACCACGCACGTCGGTGCCACGCGGCAGGATGACCTTGCCGTCACGCGTGACGCTCTCCGATAGGTCGCCGGTGAAGCGGTCGCCGATGCGTGCGTGCTTCACGTCGATTCGCTGGTTGATGCGGATGGCCAGCGAAGTTCCTGCGGGGATTGTGATGTCGGCAGGGACGAACACCGGTGCTGGTGTGGTGGTTGCCGTTGTCATTGGCGCTGTCGGCGTTGCGCTGCTATACGCCGGGGCCGCTGCGGGAGCCGTGGCTGTCTGCGTGATTGTGCCTTCGACCATCACACCCGGTGCTTTGAATCGCGCCGCATGGCGCGGTGCCGGGTGGATGCCTTGGCTCCAGTCTGGCAGGCCCTGCGTGGGAGTGGTGCCGGCTGGGACTGTGGACTGGACCGTGGTAGGAACGCTGGCGCCAGGTGCTGGCGGTGTGACCATCGTCAGGGTGGTGCTGCCGTCTGGTTCCGCGTAGACCACTTCCTGTGGTTGCCCAGTGGCGGTAACGTCCTTCTTGGCCGCGTCGATCGCGCTCTGCTGATGTGAACATCCTGTGGTCATGCAGGCGACCAGGGAAAGCGCAGCCATGGGCTGTACAAAACTCTTCAGGGAAATCATTGGTACTTCCTCCGTCGCGGGAGCACTCATCTGCTGCTCTTTTTCACCGCGCAATGTCTGGGATGCAGCTTGGATTTTGCTCCGATGCCTCGGAACGAGCGAAATAGCCTTTATTTACAGGGGTTTCAACGAGTTGCCTGAAAAGAAGAGAAAATCTTGCCTGATTTCGGGAAGCGGAACAAACTCGGTAACGCTATGAGTTCGGTGGTTTTGCAGAAAATACCGCGCAATAGGATGCCCCGGAAGTGTGCCGGGGCTTGGGCAATGCAGAATGTGGGAGCAGGGGCTAGACGACCGAACGGCAGAGAAAAGCTAGTTAAGAAGAGGACATTACAGCCCCAGGATGGATTTGTACGATTTTGGCGGAGCGCCTGCTTCGGGGCCAAATTGCAGTTCACCAAACGGAGAGCCGCGTTTTTCTTTAGGAGTTGTTTCCGTTGCCTTGGCAGTAGGCGTGACGGTGTGAATTCCGCTATGGCGCTTGTTCGCGCCGGACAAGTGGATGTGCGTATCAGACTTTTTCCAGGAAAGACCCATTTAGACATCTCCTCACGAAACAACGTTACGAAAGGCGTCTGGAGTTGCCGCGGAGCATCCCACGGAAACTGAAGGCGAAGAAGCAGATTCTTTTGTTGGTGGGAAGCATACCCCTTCTGTGCGAATCGGCACGGAATTTTTCAAGTGCGATTGGCTCATCAACAAGTTGTGTGCGCTGCTGCAACGTCCCGGGTGGTCAGATATCCTAAAAGAGATGCTTGGAAAGTGGTATGCGGATTGGATGATCCGCTGGGAGACGGCACTGACAACACGCGATACCAATCGCGTGGTTCGGCCGCTGGAGTGGGGTTTTGACTGGCTTGCGGATTTTAGCGAGCTGGCCGCGGAGTCGCATCGGTTGGACATGGCCGGACAGTTGACCACGGCGGATGCGCTGGACCGCATGATGCGCGTGAATGAAGAGATCGTCGCGCGCAATGCGGAGTTCTACGGCTACGCCGTGCCGACGGACTTTCGGTTGGAACATCGACACCCGGAGTTATTCCCGACGAATGTCAGGCCGGAGACGCTGGCGCAGGACCAGCAGCTTAAGGACGATGCTGCGAGCGGGAAGTTGAACAAGGCGGAGTTTCTGCGGTTCACATCGCCTGTGCACTCGAAGTATCCCGAGAATGATGCGGTGAATGCGCGGTGGTATCCGGAGCCTGCACACAAAGATCCGAAGCGTAAGAAACAGGCCATCGTGGTGATGCCGCAGTGGAATGCAGATGCGTTCAGCCATAACGCGTTGTGTGCCATCTTCAACAAGTTCGGCATCGCAGGACTGCGGTTGTCGAAACCGTATCACGATATCCGTCGGCCTGCTGAGTTGGAACGCAGCGACTATGCGGTGAGCAGCAACATTGGTCGTACGATTGCCGCTTGCCGTCAGGCTGTGGTGGATATTCGCGCTTGCGTGGACTGGTTGCAGGCGCAGGGCTATGAGCAGTTCGGTGTGTTAGGTACGTCGCTTGGCTCCTGCTACAGCTTCATGGCTGCGGCTTTTGACCCGCGTATTCAGGTGTGTGCGTTCAATCATGCGTCGACGTGGTTTGGTGATGTGGTTTGGACAGGGCAGAGCACAAGGCATATTCGTGCAGCGTTTGAACGCGAAGGGCTGACTCAGGAACAGGTGCGCGCCCTCTTTACGTCGATCAGTCCGATGAGTGTGATGGATCGCTTTGCTGCGGAGAAGACGCGGCAGACGCTGGTGATTTATGCGCCGTGGGACCTGACATTCCTGCGCGAGTTTTCGCTGGATGTACTCAGCAACTTCCGCAAGCGTGGTGTGAACTTTGTGAGCCGTGTGTTGCCGTGTGGGCATTACACGACGGGCGAGACGCCGTACAAGTACATTGACGGCTGGTACATGGGATCGTTCATTCACAAGGCCTATAAGCAGATGCGGGAGCGTGCGGTGTGAAGCGACTGCTGCTGATGTCGGTAGTTTGCGTGGCGTTGATGGGTTGCAAGACTGTGCCGCCGCCGAAGCCGCTGAACCAACTGACACCGCAGGAACATGCGGGCTACGTTGCCTATCAGCAGAATTGCGCGCAGTGTCATTACGATCGCGAAACGGGATCGCTGCATGGTCCTTCGTTGTTGGGCGTCTACAAGAACCCATATCTGCAAAGCGGTGCGCCTGCAAACGATGAACGTATTACATGGACCATTCAGCATGGGCGGGGCATGATGCCGCCGCTGGGTGGGCAGGTTTCGCCGGATGACATTGCATCGATCCTGGCTTACCTGAAGACGCTGTAACTGGAAAAGAGACGATGAGCGAGAAGGAAGTAAAACGCATCAAGCTGCCGCCGGGTTCGGTGCGGCCTGACATTGAAGGATCGAAGGGCCCACGCATGTTGCCGGGCATGGCGATGATCGCCATCTTCATGCTGTTTGTGTCGATGGCGAATGCGATCAATGTCATTGCGCATCGCGACCAGTTCCGCACCAGTGCGCTGTACGCCATCCTTACTGTGGCGACCATGATTCTGATTGGTGTGTTCGGATTTTTGCGTTTGAAGCGCTGGGGATGGGCGTTGTTGCTGGGCGGATGCTTCTTCTATTCGCTGGGTAATGCGACGCTGTTTTTTCAAACTCGTCAGCCGGGGTATCTGTTACCTGCGGCGTTTTCGATGGTGTTCTTTCTGTATCTGGTGCGCACGGAGATTCGCGAGCGCGTGAAGTAAGCGCTCGTTAAAAAACAAGAACGCAGCGTTCGTAGTGAACGCTGCGTTTTTTTATTCCAGAGTTGCATACAGAGATTTAGGTGAACATGAACTCTGCGGTCATCTTTGCGGAGACGCCAGGGACGAGGCGTGTCCACTGTGCGCTGAAGCCTTCGGGGAAGATGACGGGGTGATATTCGCCTGCGGCCAGCTTCACTGTTTCGTACTTCACCCAAGTGCCGTCGCCGAGGAAGTCAATCTGGATTTCAACGGTGCCTGCCTTGTCGCTGATGAGGTGAAGCATCTTGTGTTCGAAGCTGGTGAACAGGAACGGGTCTGATGGTTCGCCCGCTTTGACCATGTCTTTGCGCCATGGACCGCCCCATCCTTTTGGCTTGCCCCATGACCATAGGTCATCTGTTTTGCCAAACCAGATGCCGCTTTGCGGTTGGCCAACGACAGCGTTGTTGTCGTTGTTGGGTGTGGTTTCGTTTCCACCGAGTGCGAGCATGCCGCGGAAGCTGCAGTAGTCAGGGATGATGCGCAGATGTTGGCAGACGGGCTTCACGCCCCAGATGCGATCTTCAAATGCGATGGGCTGCAGCTCATAGAACATGCCCTGGATGTCCATCATGTAATGCTCGGTTTCCACTTCGCGGATGCGCATCCATTCGGTCTGCCAACCTTGCTCGAACGCGTGTGAGGGCTTGGGCAGGCGGTAGAGTTGCCACTCGCCTTTGACGAGCGCGCGGAAAAGTACAGACTTCTCATCCCATCCGCTGGCGAACATCACGTTGCCCATGTTTTCGCGTGCAGCCACGTCCATGTGCGGCTTGTCGCTGATGCGTCTCCATGGGCCTTTGCCGTCCCACTCGAAGAGACCTGCTTGAGTTTCGCCGTAAGCGAAGAAGCCGTTGTTGGAGACGACAACGCGACCCTGCGCAGTGTAGCCACCTTTGAAGTGTGGCTGTGCCTTGATGCTCATATCCTTTGTGAGATCGGTCAGCAGGCGTGGCTTGAGGTCGTTCACATCCATCTCGAACATGAGGCCTTCCATCGTCATGAAGTAGACGCGGTTCTTCGGATCAGTGAGATGCGGCATTGTAGAAGTGAGGCGATGTTCCACGAGGCCTTCGATGCGCCGCCACTTACCGGTGGAATCAATGATGTATGGGCCGATGATGCACTGGTTGCTGGCGTGATGAATGAAGCGATTGGCGTACACACCGTTGGGCATGTCGAGCGCCTCAATCTTCAGATCGTCTTCGAGTCGATAAAGGCCGAGGCCAGTGCCGGTGCGTTTGCCGGAGGAGTTGTAGGTGACGGCATAGAGGCCGTCGGCCCAGGGCATCAACGCGCCCACGCCACATTCAGTGCGCGCAGCGTTGTTGTCTGAGCGGATGCCAACGTTTGGGATTCCGGGAATCACTTTCTGCGCTACGGCGTAGCCCGTGGTGGCGGCAAGCGAAGCAAGGAGGGAACGGCGAGTAACGGAACGCGGCAGGTACGTCATGAACAGCATCTCCCTAGTGTGCCGAACAGTCGTCGCATGTTTGCGCACAGGCAGTGGCGACTGTTTTGTGGCAGCGAAAGCATACCGCATTAGTCAAACGATTAACTAGCTGGAAAATGAGAATTTGTGAAGATTATGTATTTCCGAAACCCGAGGCTTACAGCTTTTAAGAAAAGGAGAAGCCATTCCACAGGCGCAGTTCTGCCTCTGCGGGTTGTTGCTGTACCTGGCTTGTTGCGTTGAAGAGCATGGTGGCGCGCTGCTTTGCATCCCACTGTGGCCATGTGGGCAGGCCAGTTGCCGCGGGGGCGTTGCCCTTGATGAAGTTCACCCATGCCGTGTGCATTTCTTTGGAGAGTGTCTGCGCTGCAGGTGGTTCGCCGGTGGCGAGATGCTCAAAGACGTAACCGATGTCGTACGCGTGGTAGCTGGTGCCTTTGTGCGGGCCGGTGGCTGCGGTCTCGTCAAGACGATAGAAGTAGGTTGCGCTGCCACCGCCTTTCTTGTGTGCGTCTGCTACACGGATGCTTGGCACCCAGTACTCTTCGGCGGTGAGAGCGCGGATGTTACGGTCTGCAACAGACATTTGCGGATAGATTGCGGCGTACTTCGCGAGGATAGCCTGGAACTGCGCTTCCGTGGAGTTACCGAGACGCTTTTGCGTGCTGGGCTCTGCGGCGTGCTCGCCGAGATAGAAGGCGCTTTCATCACGGCACGTGCCGATGAGCAGTCGTTTGCCGCGTGAGGTACCTGCCGCGATGGCGGGTATGGCGCGATGCGGTAGCAGTTGGCCGCCGCCTTGTACGCGCAGAGGAAAGTTGCCTGGCGCGGCCTGGATCATGCGTTCCTGCAGTGCGATGAGTTGTTGCGAGGGCAACGCAAGAATCGCAGCGGGGCTACGCTCGGTCAGCTGCGATGCGAAGGCTTCTGTGACGTGATGGGCGCCTGCGGTATCGAGGATGCGTTCGCCGCCACCGCTCTCAGAGATTGCCGCGGAGAAGTAGGGGCGCGCTTCTTCTACAGCCAACAGGAATGCTGTCAGCTTTGCACCTGCGGATTGTCCGCCGATAGTGACGCGTGTGGGATCGCCGCCGAAGGCAGCGATGTTTTCATGCACCCAACGCAGCGACATCACGAGATCGCGCAGGCCATTGTTTGCGCTATCCGCATAGTCCGCACCGAGCAAGGGCGACCAGTCGAGAAAGCCGAAGACGCCCAGACGATACGGAACGGTGACCATGATGACGTCGTCCTTGGCGAAGACGGCGCCGTCGACATCGACGGGGCTGCCACCGGTGAATCCGCCACCGTGAATCCACACGAAGACAGGGAGTGGCTTGTCTACCTTTGAGGGCGCATAGACGTTCAGGTAGAGGCAGTCTTCGTTTTGGTTGGGGTGGCTGGGCTGCATGGCGCTGGCGGCAAACTTTGTGGCGTCGCGCACGCCGCTCCATGGCTTCGCGGGTTGGGGTGCGCGAAAGCGTAGTGCGCCGATGGGCGGTCGTGCGAAGGGAATGCCGAGAAAACGCCGGATGCCGTCGGTTTCTTCTCCAGCCAGTGTTCCGAGCTTTGTCTTCACCTGTGGGCGGTTGTTCGATGTCTGCGCGAGAAGCGGGCGGAAGACCACTCCAGCCGCGGTTATCGCTGTGTATTGCAACATCTGTCGCCGTGTCCACACTGTGCTCATCTCTTCTCCCTACTTGCGATGTCCTTTGTATCAAAGGCTGGCTGCTGCGTGGATTTGTAGCTCGTTTTGGCCCAAGCAAAAGCGGCTTCACGCAATGGTGAAGCCGCTCGCCCTCGAGGACGTGAGGGAGGGGCTAGTTCTTCTGCATGTCTTCGACCATAGCCAGGAAGGCGTCGTTGGTTCTCATGTCTGCGAATTCCTTGTCGTGCATGAGACGGTTGCGATCGCGGAAGCCTTCCAGAATGGCTTTGCGAAGGTAGTCGAGTGCCATCTTCTGGCTGCCTGCCTGCGCGTAAGTTGCGGCCAGGTGATAGTGGATTTCGCTGGCGCTCTTCACTTTTGAATTTGAGGGAATGCCGCGATTCGCACTGCGTTCAAGGATTCCCGGATCAATCGCGAGTGCCTTGCGATACTCCGCGTCGCCTTTGCGGAAGTTTCGCTTCGCGTAATACAGCGTGCCCAGATTCTGGTGCGTGTTGGGATCGTCAGGCTTCAGCTTCAGCGACTTGCGATACATTTTCTCCGCGCGTGGCAGGTCGCCCTGGCTGTGCGAAAGCGTCCCGAGGTTGTTGTAAGCCTCGGCGTACTTTGGATTGAGCTTGATGGCGCCTTCGAAGCTGGTACGTGCGCGATCCCACATGAACATGTGTTCGCAGGCGATGCCCATTTTGTTCAGGACGGGTGCGGTGGGGGGAAGCTGCTCATAAACATGAATTGCGGCGAGATAACGTCCGCGCACCGCCAGCGTGTCTGCCAGACCTTCCGTGGGTGGCAGGGTGGATGCGGTGTCGACGGGTTTATCGGTCAGGACTGCCGGAACGACGGGCGTTTCTGTTGCAGGAGGAACAACCTGCTGCGCCCACAGCAGGAACGGCGTGAAAAGCAGAGGAAGCCAAATGGAGCGAACCATGGAAACCCTCCTTCCCAGGGGAGCCACAGCCACAGGGGTGACAAGGATAGTGCTCCTGCGAGCAGGCCGTATGCAAGGGGAATTTTCATGGAACTGAAATGATGTGCGCGGTGACGATGTCGCCGGATTTCAGTGGTTTCCGTTAGCAGACGAATGTGTTGCGGATATACTGCCGCCATCATGGCAACGGCGAAGAAATCTCCCACGAAAAAGCCCTCGGCGCAAAGCTTCGATTCGCGCATCGACGCGCAGATTGCGAAGGCTCCTGAGTATGCGAAACCGATCCTGGAACATCTACGACAGATGGTGCACACGGCCGTTCCTGAAGCCGTGGAAGAGGTGAAGTGGAGTCGCCCGTTCTTCACGCTGAACGGCGAGAATCTTTGTTTCATGGCGGCGTTCAAGAATTACTGCGGCTTCGGTTTCTGGTCCCCCAAGATGCCGGAGTACCTGCAGTCGCAGGGGATGCCGAAGGTGGAGGGTGCGGGCAGCATCGGGCAGATTGCTTCCGTGAAGGATCTTCCGAAGGAGCTATCGAAGTATGTGAAGTATGCAGCCGAGTTAATTCGCAAAGGCGAAGCTGGTTCGGCGATGGAAGGCCGCACGCGCAAAGGTACACGGCAAGAGATTGAACTGCCGGATGCGTTCGCCGCTCTGCTGAAGAAATCGAAGAGCGCAAAGACAAACTTTGAGGCGCTGCCGCCCAGTTGCAAACGCGAATATCTCGAATGGATCACTACGGCGAAGAAGGAAGAGACGCGCGACAAGCGTATGGGCGAAACCATCGTCATGCTGGAGGCAGGCCGCCGTTTCAACGACAAGTATCGTTCGTGCTAAGAGTGGTCGCATCGGATAGCGACCAGAAATAAGAAAGCCCGCATCCTGTGCGGGCTTTCTCATGTTCACGAGTTTTTAGTAAGGGCGAGGTCCACCTGGTCCACGCTGGTGGCCCCACCAAGCGTTGTAGCCGCGCTGGAAAGCAGACTGGTAGCCACGGCGATCTGGTCCGCGATAGTTGCGATACTCATCGCGGTTCATCACTGTGGGGCGGCGATGATTTTCAAAATCCTTCTGCGCACCGTACAAGCCATCACGATAACCCTGGCGCTGGATATCGCGGGTATATTCGCGAGGGGGTGCATCCCAACGTCCGGGTCCCTGGCCGTAGCCTGGCGGCGGTGGCGGTGGGCCCTGAGCGAAAAGTGCTGCAGGCGCGGCGATCATGCCGGCGCCAAGTACGAGTGTTGCGATACGTGTCTTTGTGTTCATTCGTGCTCCCTCACTTCCGAACTGCATTGAAGTGGACACACACTTGGAGCAAAGGTCGCGGTCCTCTCGTTGCCTGTTGTGCAAAAAAGAGAACCGCGTCCGATTACCAGACTCTACAGACGTTGGCTTTCACCATGGGCGCTGTCTTTGCACATTGAAATGCTTTCGCAAATTCCGGCATGTTCACCACAATGCCATTGATGCGTGCATAGCCCGGCGAGTGTTCGTTGGTAAGCGCATTCATACGAAGCTGTTCCGGTCGCTGGCTCTCACACGCCCACTGCGCAAATCCGACGAAGAAGCGCTGATCTGGTGTGAAGCCGTCAACGGGCTTTAACGATTCGCCTTCGGTTGCTTTCTTCCACGCCATGTAAGCAATCAACGTGCCGCCGAGGTCGGCTACATCTTCACCGCTTGTCAGCTTGCTGTTGATGTGAATGTCATCGACAACGGTGTATGCGGCGAACTGATCGCGCAGGCAGTTGATGTGGTCTTCAAAGCCCTTTGCGTCTTCCTTTGTCCACCAGTCGCGCAGGTTTCCTTCTGCATCGAACTGGCGTCCTTGATCGTCGAAACCATGCGTTAATTCATGGCCAATCGTTGATCCGGTGTTGCCGTAGTTCGGCGCGTCGTCGGCCTTTGCTTCATACAGCGGTGGCTGCAGAACGCCCGCTGGAAAGTTGATGTCATTCATCTGCGGATCGTAGTAAGCGTTTACCGTCGGCGGTGACATCATCCATTCATTGCGATCTACGGGCTTGCCGATCTTGCCAAAGTCGCGTTCACTTTCGAACATCACTGCGTTGTGATAATCGGCGAAGTAATCGTTGCTTGTAACGGTCAGCTTCGAATAGTCGCGCCAATGATCGGGATAACCAATCTTGTTGCGAATGGTCTTCAGCTTCTTCAGCGCCTCGGCCTTTGTTGCAGGACTCATCCAGTCGAGGTGCTCAATCTCCTGCTTCATAGAGTCTTCAATGAGATTGGTCATCAACTGCGTCTTTGCGCGTGTGTCCGCGGAGAAGGTGCGGCGCACAAACTCCTGCCCCAGTGCCTCACCCATGTAGTCATCCACCTGGCGTGTGCATGTACGCCAGCGTGGTGACATGGAGGGAACGCCGCGCAGGTAGTGGCTGAAGAAGTCGAACTGCGCTTCGCGCCAGGGCTTGCTCATCTGTGGTGCGGCCGAGGTCAGAGCGTGGAAGCGTAGATAAGCCTTCAACGTATTCAGCGGTGCCGTTGTGAGTTGTTGTTGCAGAGCCTTGTTGAACTCTGGCTGCGAGATGTTCAGCGTGGTGAAGCTCTGCGCTCCGGCGAGTTGATAGAAGTGTGCCCAATCCACCGCAGGGACCTGCTTCTGCAGGTCGGCAAGCGTGAGGCGATGAAAGATCTTGTAGGGATCGCGGCGATCCACGCGCGAAAGCGACGCTGTTGCCAGCGCAGTCTCAAGCTTCATCACCGCGTCTGCATCGGTCTTTGCCTGTGTTGCGGATTCACCGCTCATGGTGAGCAGCTTCTCGATGTAGGCGACGTACTTCTGTCGAATCTCTACGCTCTTCGGGTCGGTCTTCAGGTAGTAGTCACGGTCGGGCAGGCCGAGCCCACCCGCGTCTTCGCCGGCGATGACGTCGTTTGCGTTTTGCGGGTCTTGTGTAGAACCGGCGTTGAAGAAGAACGAACCATCCACATCGACTGCGAAGGCGGGCAGATCTTTCAGCAGGGCTTCACGTGACTTGTAATCTGCAATGCGGGTGAGTGCGGGCTTTACTGGATCGAAACCACGCTTATCAATTGCAGGTTCGTCGGTGCAGCCTGCGAAGTAGTCGCCAATCTTCTGCTGGGTGGCATTGCGATCTTTCATGGCTGCGGCATCGCGCAGAATGCCCCAAAGAAACTGCTGGTTCTCGTAAGTCAGTTTGCCGTAGACGCTCCATGCGGACTGATCGGCAGGGATGGGATTGTTCTTCTGCCAGCCGCCACATGCAAATTTGTAAAAGTCGTCGCAGGGATTCACGCTGCGGTCCAGGCTGGTGAGGTTCAGCACTGGTGAGTACGGCAATGTCTCCAGCGGTACCAATGGCTTCTGTGCGCCGGTGGGTGCAGGTTGCGAGGTCAGATTTTGTGCGGAAACACTCGCGGCAAACAGGACAAACGGCGCAACGGTCAGAAAGCGCATAGGGGGCTCCAAAGAAAGACTTCCATCCTTTGTAGCAAGTACGCGCAACGTATGCCGAATCGCTGCGGAAGTTTCCGGCAGGTACGTTTGGGGACAACTATGGGTGACAACTATGACTGTTATGGGTATCCGCTGGGGCGGCGATGCGAGACTGATCGTTAGTCGCTGTAGGAGCGCAGCCGTGCGGGCATGGCGTCTTCTGCAAGGTCATGGCCACAGTTGGTGCAGTACACATCGGTGATGTGCACGCCGCGGAAGCACTGACCGCAGACCGGCTTCATCTGGAACTGGCACTGCGGGCAGAAGTGGAAGTCGCTGGCGACTTCTGTGCGGCATGAGGGGCAGCGGCTCAGAATGGGCTGGCGCAACAGGAAGTAAACGATGGCGCCGATGCCGCCGGGCATGACCAGCACAATCAGCATCCACAATGCGGGACGCATATTGCGACGCTTCACATCGCGGCTGATGTAACCAATCAGCAGAACATAGCTGGCCAGAGCGGCTCCCCAGCTATAGCTGCCAATGGCATGCATGATGGGATTGCCATGGCGGGGTCCACCGGGAGGGGGGCCACCAAAATATCCATAGCTGAGCATCTGGATACCGGCGAACACCATGACGGACAGGATGACCGACCAGAGCGGAATCATTTTCAGCTCGTCGTCGCTCTGTTCCACGTCCGGTCGCTGGCTACGTTCCGTCTTCCACACCATGGGCCTTACCTTACCTTGTCATTGCGGTCCGACGGACGACGATTGCGGCGGAGCAGTACTACTGCAGCAGTGATAACCGAAAGAGGCAGAAACCAAAGCAACAGCAGACTTACTTCGCTGCCCGCATCCGCGCCCAGATCCACAATGCGTTTCCAGATACCGGCGATGTCGGAGATGCTTTCATCCGTTACGTGCAGCACGGCGGCTGCAATGAAAAGCAGAAGAGCCGAGCAGACAACGAACGGAACAATCAGATCGCGGGTAGTACGCTTGCGCTCCCGCATGGCATTGGCACGCTGGCGGATAACGCGGTGGGTACGGTTAACCACCGCCGCGCGTGCATCAAAACCTGGGGTGCGCGGGTCCTCCGAAATTGCCATGCTCAAGAGAGCCCTCCCTGAGCGGCCGTCCTTGGGACGAGGTTCCGCTCACGACGGAGCTTCTCAATCTGCGGCTTTAACGCAGCAAGGCCGCGATACAAACGCGACTTCACCGTGGAAAGCGGGGACTTCGTGACAGCTGCAATCTCTTCCAGCGCCATTTCCTCATGGAAGCGCAGAACCAGCACTTCGCGGTAGGACGCGTGCAGGTCCAGCAGCACGGCGCTTACTTCTGCGGCATCTTCACGGGAGCAAAACTGCTCAAACGGCGAAGGTCCGTCAATCGCAATCTCAAAGGGGCGCTCGTCATTGCCCGGGTCCTGCAGTTCATCCAGCGATGCCATTGTGCGTTTACGCGAAAGGTCAATGGCAAGGTTGCGGGCGATGGTGAACAACCACGTATCAAAGCGGGCCTTGCCGTTGTACTGTGCGCCGCGCATTAGCACGCGCATCCAGGTCTCCTGGAACAGGTCTTCAGCGGTTTCACGCTTGCCGGTGAGGAAGGTCAGGTAACGCATCAGGCGGTGCTGATAGGTGTCGATCAGGCGATCCAGCAACTCAGGATCCTGCTGCTTCAGGCCGTACGCAATCGCAGCGTTTTCCTGCTCGCTGGCTTCCAGCATTGCCGCCGTAATGGACAAAGCACCCTGCACATCATTGTTGACGCGGGGTTGCTCGGAAAAGACGCGGCTCCCGAAAGAATTTTCTTTCAGCATGTGGAAAAGTTGTCCCTGAAGTACACGAAGTGTGCAATGCGGTCCGGCCCATCCATTTTAGGGTGGATGAACGGCGGATGAAAAGCTCTATTTTCCGGGGAGGATTGCCTCCGCGTAGACTGGGAGTATGGAGATTCTCTTCGGGCTCCATCCCGTCACCGAAGCCGTCCGTGTACGGCCCAAAGACCTGGACCATATCACCGTCCTTTCCGGCCCCGCCAATCCGCGTGTGGCCGCCCTGCTCGACCTGTGCCGTGCGGCGCGCGTCCGCGTGAGCCATGGCAGCCGGGAAGAGCTGCAGCGCATGAGCCGGAGTGAAAACCACGGTGGTGCGGTGGCATTCCTTAAAGAACGCAAGTTGCTGACGATTGAAGACTTAATTTATTCGGGTAGCGAAGCGAAGCGGTTCTTTCTGGCCCTGGATGGAGTGGAAGACCCTCACAACATGGGTGCCCTTCTGCGTACGGCGGATGGTGCTGGCGTGGACGGCGTATTGCTGCCCGAGCGCCGGTCGGCTCCCCTGAGTGGGGCTGCGGCGAAGGCGTCTGCCGGGGCAACCGAGCATGTTCGCGTGGCTAAAGTTACGAATCTGGTGCGATCGCTCGAGGACCTGAAGAAGCAGAACATCTGGATTGTCGGGCTCGACGAGCGCGGCACCATGGACTACGACCAGTTCGACTTCAACGCCGACATCTGCCTGGTGATGGGGCGCGAGGGTGCGGGCCTGCACGACCTTACGAAGCGCACTTGCGATTTCCTCCTGCGTATCCCGATGGCGGGTGCTGTGCCGTCGCTGAATGTGTCGGTTGCGGGGGCGGTCGTGATGTATGAGGCCGCGCGGCAGCGTCGGGTCAAGCAGCGTCCTGCTGCCGAACCGCCCGCGAAGGCGTCCAAGCCACGGAAGGGTCTCGGCTCGTAGCCGCCCATTTTCTGAAGATTTTCATGTCGCATTCCCATCCACACCGGCTCGTTCCGTATCTGCTTGCAGCGGCATCGCTGCTGCCTGTTGCGTCTTTCGCTCAGCAAACTGAACCGCAACCGCAGACGGAACAACAACAGCAGCCTGCGTCGAAGGGCACCGTGCTGTTTGAGCGCCACGAAGAGCCTGTTGCGCCGGAAGCGGAGCAGCCTGCCGTTACCCCGGCGAAACCCGGAGTTTCTTCCAGTGCGCATCCGCCACGTTTGCGCAGACGTTCGCCCGATGATGCGGCAGATGACGATGCCTCACCGGTAGAGCCGTCACAGACAGTATCTGCGGAGTCGTCTTCCAGTAGCTCTGAGGACGCGGTGGCGTCTGTGTCGCCTCTGGTTGTTACGGAAGCGGATCTTGCTGCTGCGGCGCAGGTGCCAGCGGAGGCGCGTCGCGCACCTCTTGTTGCTGCGCGCGATTTGGATTTTCATCTCAATACACACACCGGGCTTGCCGAAGTTCGTGCGCAGGTCACGGTGAAGAACACTGGAACGCAGCCGCTTTCTACGATTGCGTTGCAGGTTTCTGGCGCGTTGAAATGGGAGAGCGCGCGGATTGCCCAGGGTGGTCCGCTCAAGTTGGAGCAGCATCATCTCCGCGACGATCTGGATCATACGGGTGTTGCTTCCGAGGGTGTGTTCACTCTGCCGGAAGCTCTTGCACCGGGTGCTGTCGCAAAGCTGGATCTCTATTACGGTGGCACGATCGCGGCAAGCGGGGCGCGCCTGCTGGAGCTGGGAGCACCCTCGGCAGTTGCCGTTCGCACGGATTGGGACACGGTTACGGACGCCTTTACCGGCCTGCGCGGTTTGGGGAATGTGCTGTGGTATCCCGTTACCGGCGATCCTGCGCTTCTGAAAGATGGAGCGGCCGTGCCGAAAACTGTGGAGGCGAGCCGCGCGCGCGAAGTGGAGAGCGCCTTTGCGCTTCATCTCACGCTGGAATATGAGGGTGCGCAGCCGGATGCAGCATTCTTCTGTGGCAATCGTCAGCACCTGACCGCTGCTGCAGAGGGAGTTGCCACGGCGACATGGTCGATGGCCAAGCTGGGGCCTCGCACGCCTTCGTTGTTCGTGACGCTGGCTGCGCCTCAGGAAGTGGCAGGCGGCCTGGTGCGTGTCGTCACGGATGCGGCAGATCGTGCTGCTTCGATTGGCGAAACTGCTGCGCGAGTACGCCCGATGCTGGAACAGTGGCTGGGTCCCAAGCCGTCGCGTCCGCTGGATGTGATTGATCTGCCGATTCCCGATGCTGCCGGGTATGCGGATGGCGCGCTCCTGGTGGCTCCGTTGCGCACGGCGCAGCCTGCGGCGATTGCGCCTTCGCTGGTGGTGCCGCTGACGTCGGCGTGGCTCCCGGATGGTCTTGATGCTGCATGGCTTCGTGATGGCATTCCGGAGTTTATGCAGGCTCTGTGGGCCGAACGCGGCAATGACCGCAGCACGGCGCTCGCTGGACTGGCGGCGGAATCGAAGCGCTTGCGGCAGATGGATGCGGATGCCGCGCCGCAGATGAGTTCTTCTTCGTCGGACGCGCCGGTTGTGGATGGCCCTGTTACGTCGCTATCGACTTGCACACAACTTTCATGTGCGCGTGTGCGTTCTGCTTACGTGCTGCAGATGCTGCGAAACATTGTTGGCGAGGAATCTCTGCAGGGAGCGTTGTCCGGCTGGCGATTGAAGCAGGAAAATACGCCCGGGTCTGCTGCACAGGAGACCGCGAGTTTCGAACAGATGGTGCAGCAGGTTGCCGGAACGAAAAAGCTGGATTGGTTCTTCCAGAACTGGATTCAGGGCACCGGCACGCTGCCGCAACTGGAGATTGCGGCGATTGCGCCGCGCAAAATTGAGCGCGCCACAGCACCTGCAAACCTGCTGCCGCAGCATCAGCAAGCCTACGGCGGTCCCATTGGCAGAGAAGTGCAGGCACCAACGGATGATCCTCGCGCCCGCTGGGGCGGTGATAAGGAAGTGGCACAGGCAGGTTCATGGCTTGTTGCGGTCGAGGTGCAGAACACCGGCGGAACTGATGCTGAGGTCCCTGTGACTGTGCGCGCCGGAACGCTGACCAACACACTTCCGCTACGCGTTCCCGCACACGGCAAGGCCACGATTCGTATTCCGTTTGAAGCAGAGCCGGCAGAGGTTTTGGTGAATGATGGCAGCGTGCCGGAGGCAGGAACGTCGCTTCATCGTCGCTCCATCACGATCGCTCCGACACCGCTGCGTTAACGGAAGGGCGGCCTTTCAGGCAGCGTCTACTGAAGAGGAAATCATTCGTCCGGCGGACATGTATGTGTCTTTATGCATCAGCGTCCGGGCCTGGGCCATCGCTCCACACTCATGCTGCTGTTCGTGTTTTGCGAGGGCACTCTCGTTGCTCTCCGTCGCCACTGTGGAGAAGCAGCGGTGGCAGATGGAGTCGTACGTTTGATTTGGGTTTTTTCGATGAGAGTACGCAAGCGCTTGGGTGCTGACGGCTTCCACGGGAACCCCCTCCTTGCCAACGGTTGAAGTGCGTGTAAATGCACGGGCCGGACAGGCGTAGCCAATGTCTGAGCGACTCGGAAGTCTGTATTAGCGAGTAGACGCTCGCCGAAATTTGTTTGGCAAATGAATATGTCCGATAGATTGCATTGCGTCGTAAAGTGGCACGGCACTTTATAGTGGGGCACATGCGTGTGCGCGACCACCTTTTGCTGTTTCTTGACCTGATCGGCACCGCTCTTTTCGCCGCCGAAGGAGCCACCACTGGCGTACATGTTCGGCTGGATCTCCTTGGGGTTCTGGTGGTTGCGTTTCTTACGGCATTGGGCGGCGGTATTGTGCGCGACCTTTTGCTGGGCGCGACGCCTCCGAATGCCATGCGCGACTGGCGCTATGTGGCCACCGCTCTGGTTGCGGGATTGATCGTCTTCACATTGCGCACATCCATAGCCGCCAGCGGCGAGGGCTGGGTGCAGGTTCTGGATGCGGCGGGTCTAAGTCTTTTTGCGGTAGCCGGTGCCACCAAGGCGATTGAATACGGTATTCATCCACTGATGGCAACGATGCTGGGTGGACTGACGGCGGTTGGTGGTGGCACTCTTCGCGACGTCTTGATCAATCAGATTCCGAATGTGTTGAAGGCGGATGTTTATGCGGCTGCGGCTCTTCTTGGAGCTGCCGTTACCGTCACTCTGCGGAAGTCTGGCATTAAGCCGCCGATGGCGGATTTGGCAGGGATTGTCTGCTGCTTTGTGACGCGCATGGCGGCGGTGCATTTCCACTGGAACCTGCCCATCGCCGGTTGAACGTCTATCGGCAGATGGCGGTCAGATGTCCGAAGGTATTCTCCAGCGGTGCATCAAGAAAGCTGACTCTGCCGCAGAGCATATCGTGATCGCTGCCGGGAGTTGGGTCCAGGTGAATATCTTCGACGGCATAGTGATACTGCCCTTCGCTGTCGGGCCAGACCATCATGCAATCGGAGCGAATGCCAAAGCGGTACGCAGGATGATGCGTAGCCAGGGTTGTCTGTATTTCGAGCGGGACACAATCCACGCCGCCGAATTGCTCATACGTGCGTAGTACGTTGCCCTCTTTGTCCGGGTTGTAATCGGCTGCGTAGAGCAAACCGCCATAACGCTTTCCTTGTTCTTCGAGGAAGCGGCAGACGGAAACGGTACTGTCCATCTGGTTTGCAGTGGGGATGCCGTCACGTACCCAGAAGCCATGATGCGTGGCAACGCGAAAGGGCTTTTCATCACCGGGACGATGCACACTGCAGGCAACCGCGATGCGGTTCTGCGTCTTGAGGATGAGTGCGTCGGATTCATCGAGCGGCTTCGTGCGTTGGTTGTCTTCGCCTACGCCCTCCAGGTCGCGTACAACGCCGTCGCCCCATGTGTGATGGATTTCAATTTCATCGATGGGCCAACGTGATGCGATGCAGATGCCGAGAGATTCTCGTTTGCCCCAGAAGCTCTGAATGGTCATAGGAACAAATGAGAAGTAAGGCAGTGGGCTGAGATACGCAACCATACTGGCGCGAAAGTCCTGCAGGCAAAGAACGTCAGGAACCACGGCATCGGGATCTGATAAGCCCTTGAGCCAGTTAACTGTCGATGGTATCTCCTCGGGAGTATCACCTATAAAACGTTCCCCGTTGAGAGACCATACTTGCAGCGGTTCCATTGCACTCCTCTTGTTTGTTGGTTTAAGCAGACAAATTCCAAAGTAATGTGTGAGCGTCCTGCATGTGTTCTCACTTACCCCTTTTCCTGTACTTACAGGCGTACTGGCAGCAGTTGGTATTGGCTCAAATATTCAAGACAAATACCGTACTCACTTTTAATGCACTAAGAATAACCAAGGTGCTGTATCTGGGGCTGTTCAGCGCATGAACCCGCGCGATTCCTCTTATTTCAGACGGGTCCGGAGTTCGCCGTCACATCCTCCATAGCACGTAAGTACAGCTTTTCCGGTCGCGTGCTTGCCAGTCATGTTTACGTCCTCATAGTTTGCTTTACGTGCAAAAACAACACCAACAAGAGGCCGCCAAGCCGGTCACGAAAGAGGGGCTACGCGCCTCCGAAGATGTTCATCAATGGTTCTCGTCTGTTCTGACTCGTATGGAGTCAAGCTCATTGGCGGTCTTTGGTGATTTTTGTATTGATGCCTATTGGGACCTGCATGAAGGCGAAGAGGAGTATTCGCTGGAGACAGGCCTGAAGGTGCGGCGCGTACAACGGCAGAGGTACTCACTCGGCGGCGCTGGCAATGTGGTTGCGAATCTGGCAGCGCTGAATGTAGGGCATGTTCAGGCTATCGGCATCAGTGGTACCGATCCATTCGGAGCAGTGATGCATAGCATGCTGACGGATTATCGCAATTGCAGTTGCGATGTCATCGAGGATGCCGCATGGCAAACCATGGTTTATGCCAAGCCATGCATCGGAAATCTGGAAGAAGGCCGGATCGACTTCGGTGGATTTAATGAATCGAGCGAATCCGTTACGGAACGTTTGCTGGAGCGATTGGAGAGCGCTGCAGCGAAGCACGATGTGGTGATTCTCAATCAGCAGGTAGAGACCGGTGTGTCCTCGCCAAAGCTGATTGAACGTTTGAACGACATCATTGCAAGTTCGAAGAAGGCTGTGTTCCTTGTGGACGCACGCCACCACCTGGAGAAATTCTCCGGTGCTCTTCTGAAGGTGAACATGGGCGAAGCAGCAAAGCTTCTCAATGAAGCTCCTGAATCGCTGCATGAAGATGAACGAGCCATCGAGTTTGCAACACGTATCTACGAACGCACTTCCAAGCCGACCTTTATTACACGCGGTGACAAGGGAATCGCCGTGGCGGCCGATGGAAGAGTTTCGTTGATCGCAGGATGGCCTATTGAAAGCCCGATCGACACAGTAGGCGCAGGAGACACCGTGGTTGCAACGATTGCTGCCGCCCTGGCGACAGGGGCAACACCGTTGCAGGCTGCCACGCTGGCAAACCTTGCGGCTACCGTGACCGTGAAAAAGCTTCAAACGACCGGCACCGCGTCGCCGGCCGAAATTCTGGCAGCAGCGGGAGTGCGATACCCGTAAAGCGACCACTCAACATCGAGTACTGAGCAGCCTGGTCAAACGGCGCAAGCAACTTTCGCCCGACCGGCCCGGGTGAGCAGTGCCCAAAATTCGTAGACGAAGCTCCTGATTGTGTTATTTGCCGCAGTTTTCTTTGCAGAAACACTTCGTCCGCGACCAACTTAACTGGAGGCAACACAATGTACTTTCGTTCTACACGGTCCCTCCCAGGGCTGGCATCTCTCGTATTTTTGTGCTCCGCTCCGCTGTTCGCGCAGGGCACACAGGCGACGCTGGATGGTCAGGTAACAGACAGCGGTGGCGCTGCGTTGCCGGGCGCCAAGGTCGTCGTCCTGAATGTCCAGACAGGTGTATCCTCGACGACGGTTACTGGTGAAGACGGCTACTATCACGTGGTCGCGTTGAACCCGGGACAATATTCCATCACCGTTCAGCAGCCCTCGTTCACCACGAGCATCCGCAATGGTGTGCAGCTTGCAATTGCTGAGCGTGCTGCCATCGATTTCACCCTTACTCCCGGTAACGTGAGCGAAAACGTCACCGTGACAGCGTCCGCTGCACAGCTTGAGACAGAGACTGCTACACAGTCCACAGCGCTGGGGCAGGAGAAGTTGATGGCTCTGCCAACGCAGGGTCGCAATCCTATTTCGGCGATCTTCTCCGTACCTGGCGTTCTGGTCACGTCATCCGATACACGTCTTCGTGCATTTGATATTGCAGGTACGTCGGGCATCTCCGTTAACGGATCACCCAATAGCACGAACGAAATTCTGGTGGATGGCATGAGCGCCCTCCAGAACGGTGCATCAGCCTCCTACATTCCAACGCAGGAAGCCACAAGCGAAGTGCGTGTGCACACCACGAACTACGACGCTGCATACGGATGGTCGCTTGGTGGTATTACCAACATCCTGACCAAGAGTGGTACGAACCAGTTCCATGGGTCTGCGTGGGAGTTCCTCCAGAACACGGTTCTCAACGCGAATACCTTCAATAGCAACTACACCGGACAACCGCGTTCTTCTTCGCACATCAACATCTTCGGCTTCAACATTACCGGGCCCATCCTGAAGAACAAGCTCTTTGCCGCGTATACGTTTGAAGATCTTCGGCAGAGCATCCCGGATCCGTTTGTTGTTTCCGTGCCGACCGATCTGCAGAAGGTCGGCGACTTCTCGCAGACGGTTGATGCAAACGGAAAATTGATAACGATCTATGATCCTTTCTCGACGACAACCGTAAATGGTGTGTTGACGCGTACTCCGGTTCCGGGAAACAACCTGAAGAACCTCAGCCGTCCGATGAATCCCGTTGCTCTGAAGGTCCTGTCGATGGTTCCTTCTGGCAATGTTAAAAATGCTCCTATTACCGGGCTGAATAACCTGACGAATGGCCCTGGCAGCCGTAAGTTTACTGACTACTTTCCGGAAAATACGGTGCGCGTGGACTACACCATGAGCGATGCGACGCGTATCTTCGGGCGCTATTCTCGTAACTCGCTCACGGAAGCACGTGGTTTCCGTTACTCGACAACTTCCGCTCTGAACATTGCGGATACGAGCACGAATAATCCGTTTACACGTGAAAACCACAACGGAACGGTACAGCTTACTCGGATCGTGAATCCAACGACCGTGGCTACCGTACGTGTCGGTCTTGAGCGTTTCAAGTCGGCAAGTGGTGGATCTCAAGGTGTGGGAACGGGACCCAGCGCACTCGGATTCTCGTCCGGCTTCGCTGGTCAAGCAGCAAACATCTTCCCGCAATTTACCTGGGCTAACTACAACGGTGCAGGCGCAACTCCGCCGAACATCACCACGAGCTACAACTACACGATTGGCGCTTCGGTAGCTAAGACCGCTGGCAATAACAATATGACAGCCGGCATTGATATGCGACTGCTGCGTAACAACGTGCAAAGCCCTGGTAATAGCTCTGGCAAGTTCGTTTTTGACCAGCAGTTCACTGGTTCGAATCCTAACGCTGTAAATTCCACATCGGGCAATGCGATTGCTTCGTTCCTGATGGGCACACCACAATCGGGCTCTATCGACGTGAACAGCTTCCCAACACGCCAGGTAAAGATGTTCTCGCTGTATTTCCAGGACGATGTGCGCGTCCGGAAGAATCTGACCCTGAATGTGGGACTGCGCTGGGATTATCAAGGACCACTTACCGACCGGTTCAACGGATTGGCAACCTTCAATCCGTCGACCCCAAATCCGTTGGCTGTTCCGGGACAATCGCTTTACGGCGGCCTGGTATTTGCCGGTGTCAATGGGCAACCGCGCAACGTTACGAATCAGAAGTGGGGTAACCTGGGACCGCGCTTCGGCGCTACCTATCAGGTTGATAAAAATACCGTGCTGCGTGGCGGCTATGGATTGCTTTATGGACAGGTTGTGAATGATCCAGGCGAAGCACCTGGCTTCAGCTACACGACCAACATGGTCACGTCGGTTTCGGCAGGTGTTCCGGCGAACACGCTGACCGATCCGTTCCCAAACAGCAGCGTTCAGGCACCTTCCTACGCATCCAACGGTCTGAAGACCTACTTGGGACAGAGCTTCTCGTATGCAAGCCAGAATGCGAAACCGGCCACGGTACAGCAGTTCTCCTTTGGCGTTCAACATCAGTTCCCCAAGGACTTTCTGTTCACCGCGTCGTATGTGGGAACGCGCTTCGGACGTCTGCCCGTTAACCATCAGATCAACGCAGTTCCTCTGAGCGCAATCGGTTATGGCAATGCTTACCTGACGGCAAGCGTCGCAAATCCATTTGCTGGTCTGCTTCCTGGAACGGCATTGAACGGTGCAACGGTTCAGCGGCAGCAGCTGTTGGCACCGTACCCGCAGTTCCTCGTGGGCACAATTACAGGCACCAGCGGTATCACAGAGCAGTACATTCCCATCGGAACTTCCAGCTACAACGCCGCTCAGTTTGTGCTGCAGAAGCGCCTGTCCTATGGCCTGGATTTCTCGGTGCAATACACCATGTCCAAGCAGCTGGATCAGAAGCTCTATTCGAACCCTCAGGACACGCAACTGCAGAAGGTGATTGCAGCGTGGGACATTCCGCGTAACATGCAGATCAGCCTTCTGTGGCAGTTACCCTTTGGCTCTAATCGCGCCTATGGATCGCATCTGGTAGCTCCGGTACGCTGGGCAATCAGCGGATGGGATATGGGATCGCTAGTACGTCTGCAGGCAGGTATGCCGCTTGATCTGACGAACAGCACGAACTCTGTGCCAATTGGCAATCCCGCTCTGGCGAATCCGACCCTGGCTCGTTGGTTCAATAATTGCGGGTCTGTAAACGGTACCTGCCAAAGCGGTGAAACGGCTGTGTGGCGCGTTCGTCAGGCGAATGAGTTGCAAACCTGGAAAACGCGTCTCTCCAGCGTTCGCCTGCCGGGCGTGCACAACATCGATATCTCACTCACGAAGAACAACAAAATCACCGAGCATGTGAATGCAGCCTTCCGTGCTGACTTCATCAACGCTTTCAACTCTCCACAGTTCTTTAACGGCCCAATCTCTGACGTGAACAACGGAAACTTTGGCAAGATTGCAGGTGCAATGGACCAGAGCAATCTGCCGCGGTTCATCCAGTTCTCGATGAAGGTCGAGTTCTAACATCGAACTAGAAAACCCCGCAGTTACCTTTACATTTCGGTGCTGCGGGTTCTATTAAGGAGGGGCGGTGATGGCCTTTGGGCATCTCCGCCCTTTCCCGTACGAAGGATGCTGAGTCTATCGAATCGATCGGGAACGCAGTCCGACGGTTGAGCTTCAGCCCAACACAATAGGTGGACCCAAGATATGTATTCCACGCCGCGTTTCCTTGCCGTGCTCGCCTCCGTTGCGACTCTCGCTGTGCCGCTGATGGCGCAGTCCAACGTTGCGCCTTCTTACAAGTTCTCTCCACAGGGGCAAGCTGTTGTGCAGCGGCTGTCCTCGTTTGCATCGCTCGACGCGCGCGAATGGCAGTATCACGAAGGGCCGATTGAACATGGTGAAAACCCAGCCCTCGATACTTCTAACTGGAAGACGATCAAGCTTCCGTTTGTTGCGCCGAAGGAAGAGATTTGGATTCGTCGGTGGATCGAGGTGCCGAAGACACTGAATGGCTACGATCTAACGGGCGCGCGCATTACGTTCAAAGTGGACGTCGGTGGTTATGGCCCGGGCCGCGGGTACCTGTATGAAGTGATCTATTACAACGGCCGTAAGGACACAGAAGGAACATACATTGGACCACGCACTGTCATTGATAGCGCGAAGCCTGGCGACAAGATTCTGATCGCGGTGAAGATGCCGCCGAGCACGGACATCAAGCATTTTGAAGGTGCTTATGTTGATGTGAACTTTGTGCCGAATCGTCCGGATCCGACTGCGCTTGCTACGGAGCTTGCTTCAGCGGCAGAGCTTCTGCCAGCTCTTATCTCAGATAAGGATCAGCTCGCAGCTCAGGAGAAGCTTCTGGATGCAGCAGCATCTTCTGTTAATTTGAGCGCGCTGGATCACAACGATCAGGCTGCTTTTGATGCTTCCATGGTTAAGGCACAAGCTGCGCTGGAGCCGTTGCAACCGGTGCTCAAGAAATTCTTCATCCAACTTACCGGCGACGCACACATTGATGCGGCCTGGTTGTGGACTGCCTCTGAAGGTGTTGATCAGGTCCACTTCACGTTCGCCAGCGCGATTGAGATGATGCACGAATATCCGCAGTACATCTTCTCGCAGTCCAGCGCGCAGTACTACGAGTGGATCGAAGAGAAGTTTCCTGCACTGTTCAGCGAGATTCAGAAGCGTGTGAAGGAAGGGCGTTGGGAGCCGGTGGGCGGCATGTGGATTGAGCCCGACCTCAACATGACCGATGGCGAATCGCAGGTGCGCCAGTTGTTGCTGGGCAAGCGGTACTTCCAGAAAAAGTTCAACTATGACGTCAAGATTGGATGGAACGTTGATTCCTTCGGTTACGACTGGCAGCTTCCGCAGATTTATAAAAAGTCCGGTATCGATTACTTCGTTACGCAGAAGCTCCGTTATAACGACACGAATCAATTGCCGCTAAAACTTTTCTGGTGGCAGTCACCGGATGGCAGCCGTGTGCTTTCGTACTTCCCGCACGACATCGTGAAAGACACGGAAGCGTCTGAGATTGCGCATGACGCGGCTGTTGCGATAGAACTGAACCCAGGCCAGAAGCAACTGATGCACGTCTACGGACCCAGCCTTGGCCGTCTCAATATCTACGATGCACGCACGGCCATTCAGAACGGCATCAACTGGTCAAACCCGAAGCGTGTCTATCCGCGTGTGGAGTTCCGTACGTCGCAGGCATTCTTTGATGACATGAATGCGCAGGTAGCTACGACTGGCATGCCCGTCTGGAACTACAAAACGCTTGCCGCAGGAAACACGCGGTTGCCAGCATCTGCTGCGGGCAAGATCAGCCTGCCTGTGTGGAACGATGAAATCTATCTCGAGCATCATCGCGGCACTTACACCACACACAGCGACCAGAAGGCCCATATGCGTCGCAGTGATCAGTGGCTGTTGGATGCGGAGAAGTTTTCGTCGCTCGCATGGCTGAGTGGACTGAACTATCCCGGTGAATCCTTCACGCAGGCATGGAAGAAGAAGGCGTTCAACGAGTTTCATGATGTCGCATCGGGGACTGCGATTGCTGCAGCATATGTCGATGCAAAGCATGACTACGACGAAGCGCATCGCATCGCCAATGAAGCTGAGGAGAATGCTATCAGCGAGTTGCAGCACCACATCAACACGGCAGCGCAGCCGGGCGTTCCTGTCATTGTGTGGAACAGCCTGAGCTGGGATCGTTCAGATGCGGTCACCGCCACGGTGCAGATGCCACATGCAACACCGGCCGGCATCAGCGTGCTTGACGCGAATAATCAACCCGTACCCATGCAGGTGTTGTCGCAGGACAAGGTGACCAACACATATCAGCTATTGCTGAAGCCGAAGAGTGTACCCGCGATTGGATACACCGTGCTGCATGCCGTTCCCGGTCAGCGCGCGGTCCCAAGCGATCTTTCTGTACATGGCACAACGCTGGAAAACAACTTGCTGCGCGTCACGCTTGATCCGAAGACTGGATGCATTACGAGCCTGTATCGCAAGGACACAAAGTTTGAGAGCATCGCTCCCGACCAATGTGGCAACAAGCTTGAGACATTTGTTGACTTGGGCCGCGGCCTGACGGAAGTAAATCTCGACAGCATCCGTGTTGAAGACGCGTGGAATATCGACAAGGGATACGACAAGAACGAAACCGATATCACACAACTCGACAGCATCCAAACAATCGAGCACGGCCCACTGCGTTCCGTCATTCAGATCAAGCGGCATTGGAGCAAGTCCACCTTTGTGCAGGACATTACCCTGTATGCCAACTCGCCTCGTGTCGACGTGGTGAATGACATTGATTGGCATGAGACTCACGTGCTGCTGAAAGCGAGTTTCCCGCTCACTGCAACCAGCGCGAATGCAACGTATGAAATTCCGTACGGCAGCATCGAGCGTCCTACTACGCGTGACAATGCCATTGATGCCGCGCGCTTTGAGGTCTCAGCACAGAAGTGGGCGGACCTGGGCAATAGCGAGCATGGCTTGAGCCTTATCAACGATTCGAAGTACGGATACGATGCGCTTGGCAATACGCTTCGCCTGTCATTGTTGCGTGCACCGCTCTATCCCGATCCAACGGCTGACCGTGGTCATCACCACTTCGGCTACTCGCTCTATCCGCATGCTGCTACGTGGAAGCAGGCCGATACAGTTCTGCGTGGATACGAATTTAACTATCCGATGCAGGCTGTGCAGGCGATTGCGCATGGCGGCGACCTCCCGTCGAATCACTCTCTTGTTCATGCTGCACAGCACAACATCGTTGTGACAGCGATCAAGAAGAGCGAGGATGATGACAGCCTCACAGTCCGCTTTTATGAATGGGCGGGCGAAAAGACGCGGGCGAAGATCACTATTCCCGCGGGCGCAACACAGGCAACGGAGACCAACCTGATGGAGCAGCCTGTAAAGGACTCCAGTGCGCAGGTCGCTCTGCACGGAAATGAAGTTGAATTCAACGCCGAGCCTTACTCCATCAACACTGTGCGTCTGGTTTATCCATCACGCGGCAACAGTATGTGGCATACGCAAAGCACGCAACCAGCAGCTAAGTAGGAACAACAAGAAGGCGGATGCAAATTGCATCCGCCTTCTTGTTTGTGATGGGTTGGCACGGACTAGTAGAAGGTTGTTTGTTCCTGCGGCTTGTCTTTGATTCCCAGCGGTTCCAGAAGGGCTTTGGCGCCAAGCTTCATCAGTCCCAATTCCGTTAAGGATTGGAAGAACTGGAAACCCTGCTGGTGAAAGCGGCGCACATCTTCTGCGCTGCCTGCGGGGCGCCCAAGCCATTTGTCGTTGCGCTGTGCTGCTGCAACGATTTTCGTAATAGCTTCTTCCAGTAGAGGCTCATCCTGACGGCCACGCAGGCCCAGAGAGAAGGACAGATCGCTGACGCCGATGAAGATGACGTCGATGCCGGGCATGGCGGCAATCTCTTCAATCCTCTCCACAGCTTCTGCTTCTTCGATTACGCATACCACCAGCACGTTGGCGTCTGCGGAGTCGTAATAGCTGCCCGGTGCGGGCCATGTGGCGACTGCGAGACCTGCACCTGAACCGCGGCGTCCGAACGGAGGATAGTGGCAGCCCTGCACAGCCTTCCGTGCGCGCTCTACATCGGAGACGAAGGGGAAGATGACACCTTGCACACCTTGATCGAGAACGCGCTTGGCGAGCCACACCTCAGGCCATGGAACGCGTGCGAACACGGGTGCCGGCAAACCACGCGTAGCGAGTACCATCGTGCGCAACGATTCCAGCGAGAGGGAAGAGTGCTCCATCTCGCACCAGAGGAAGTGGAAGCCGAGCGTGGCAGCGTGCGCTGCTGTCTCCACGTTGTTCGAGGTGACGGTCATGCCCAGGACAAACTCGCCCGCATTCAGTCTTTCGCGCACGACACTCCACGTGTCGCTAGAGGATGGGTGCCGATCTGCGGCATATTCATTGGACATTGGGGTCTACGCCTCCTTCTTGACAACGGGTTTCAACATGACTTCAGCGACCTGGCATCCGCGGCCATTGCCGCCGAGGCCGGCTTCACGCGTCCACGTGAGCAGAAGCTCGCCTGACGCGGTTGCTGATTTGGGAAGCGCGAATGTCTGCGGCGCAGGTGGCCACGGACGCAGCTGCATTGGATGAACTTCAGTGGACTCATTTGCCATCAGCTTCGTCTTTACATTCTTCGAATCGCCGGAAATCACGACCTGAAGGCTGTACTCCACATTCGGATCAAGGCCTGTGTAGTGCATCTTCAGCGGCTCTTCATAGAGGCTTTCAGCCCAATGCTTCCATGCCATTGGTTCATCGGCACCGAAGCGGTCGGGATAGTTTGTTCCAACGTGTGTCGAGCGGCGGAAGTCAAAGTCACCTTCGACGTTTTCGATGACGAGATGCGGCCGGTTGGTGATGTTGCCTAATTCATCATAGAAGCCACCGGGGCCGGGGTTGGTGCGATTCAGCAGAGCGCGAATCGCACTAATCTTTTCTTCCTGCACTTCAATGGAACTCAACGCGCGAAGTCGCTTAAGGAAGTAAGGGGCATCCGTTACTGGATGGTCGATCGTGTCGAGCGGTGCGCCACGTTCCACGCCTTCGCCCTGGAAGCGTTCTACCGAAAGTTGCTGATGGATGCCCTGGAACAGTCCATAGCCAAGCTCGCTGATTCGTGTGCGGAGTGCGGGAGCGATCTGCACCACGGCGGCCTTCCGCAAAATATCAATCGCTTCATCTACGAGATTTTGTGGATCAATACCGTTAGCGGGTATCGGTTCCGGCTTGCCTCCTGTGCCCCATGGAACGGAGGCAAAACCGAAGTCTTCGATGCGCTCCAACACGCTTTGCGCGCGTGCAAGCTCGCCCGATTCAAAGAGCAAACGTCTGCGCACGTATGCATCACAGCAGGCGCGGAACAATGCTTGTTGCCAGCGCCAGTTTTGCAGTAAGAAAGGCGAGGCTGTTCTCTCGATGGAAAGGAACTTCTGCAACGTCACATCGACGAGTTCATTCGTTGCAAGTCGACCTTCCCAGTTGTGTTCCAGATCAAGGAGGCCCTGCGCGTATGCGGAACCATCTTTCGCGCCGATGATGTAATTGCCAAAGTCGCGAACAGCGTCTGTGGCAGGCATCTTCGGATCCCAGGAGACGAGGCTCCAGACGAACTTGTTTACGTCGTCGTTGACGCCTTCGGAGTAACTGACGAAGCCGACTGTGTCCTTCAACATCGAACGCAGAATGGCAGCCTCAATCTCAGGACGCGGATTGATAATTTCGCGTCCTTCGGTGACAACATAAGCGATGTCCCAGTTGTTGATGGAGTACTGCGACTCGATGCTGTGCGTAATGTCCGGATAGAAGCGGATCGGATACTTTGCGGGAAGTGACTTGCGCAGTTCTGTGATGGAGCTTCTGTTCTGCGGACCGAAGACGATGCCGTCAAGCCATGACTGTGTATGCGGATCTGCTGCCAGCTTCAAAAAGTCAGCGAGCCATTCCGCATTGAACGATTGCGGCGACATCCACATCTGCAACTTGGGATGTGTCTTGCGCAAGCTGGCCTTCTGCTTTTCCAGCAACGCCAGCATGTATTTGGGCTCAGTGTGCCCCGGATCGCCGCCGGGAACAAATACTACGTCCACGCGCGGAAGATCGCGCAAAACCTCGGCCCACTTGCTCACTTCTGCGTCGACGGTTTGCGCATCGCCATAGTTCTTGGCCATGGCGGGATACCATACGGAAACATCGAGATCGTATTTATCGCAAATGCGTGACATTTCGATCATCATTTGCTGCGGCGGAATAGCGAAGTGCGGGCTGTCTGCATCATCGTCCGTGATAGGCGGCAGCAGTTCCACCGTGTTTGTTCCGAAGATGGCAAGTTCGCGGATGTATTGATCCCACATCTCCACGGTGAACGCATCGTATGCGTTCGTTTTCGGACGGAAGCCAAGCTGATGACCACGCACTGTGTAGTGCGGCGAACTGGTTAAGTTCATTACCTTCAGGTCGCCGGATACAGCGCGGCGTGTGAGCCGGAGCGAGCGCAGCATGCGCCCTGCGCCGAAGATGAGGCCTCGTTCATCGCTGCCACACACTGCAATCCAAGGGCTGCCGCCGTCATTGCCTGTGGCAATGGCATAGGATTCGGCGGGTAATTTTGCAGCTTTCGCAGAAACACTGGAGACGGCCGAGCCAAGTCCATGCCAGTTGTTGCGTGTGCCTAGATAGATTTTTACCGTGCCTGCAGACGCATTGTTGCCCTTGGTCCACGTGATACCGCAGTGCTTCAGGATTTCATCGACCACCATGTCGGCTGCAACGACTTCGCGTTTGGAAGGTGAGGTGGGAATGATCACCGTACAGCGATTCAGGTCGGTCAAAGTGCTGTCAAGCGCGTACAGCGCCCTGCTTCCACTGATGCAGGAGACTGCAAGCGATGCTGCTGTTCCCTGCAGAAAAGATCTGCGTTTCATTGTTCCTTCTCCCACCGTGTCGTCTGGTTCTTCCGTGCGCAAGGTACGCGTGAAGAATTCCATGTGCGGCTGTTCACTGGTTCGGACATGCGAAGTAATCGCAAGCAAAAGTAGAGATCACACTTATGCGTGCGCCGCGCAATCTGCAACGCGACGCTTTTCGTACTGGCCCATGTATGCTGCATAAGCTGCAACCCCAGCCATGCCCAGCATGGGGATTACAAAGGCGTGCGCGGTGCTGTGCAATGTTTCTGCGAGCCATCCCATAATCGGTGTGAATACGGCACCGCCAACGATTGCCATTACGATGAATGATCCGCCGATATTGGTGTTGGGGCCGAGGTCTTTAATTCCAAACGCAAAGATGGTTGGGAACATCACCGAAAGGAAGAAGCTGGTCAGCAGGAGTGCGATTACGCCAGCCCATGTGGGGAAAAACATGGCGAAGAGAAGCAGTCCCGCGTTGGTCAGGCCGTAGCATGTCATAAGGCTGCTTGCACTAAAGCGCTGCATGAGCGCAGTGGAAACGAAGCGTCCAATGCCGAAGATGATCAGAATGCAGGTGAGCAGAAGGCCTGCTTTTTTGTCGCTTAGGTTTACGTATTCCTTGGAGTACTGAATGAAGTAACTCCACATGCAAACCTGCGAGCCGCATTGGATGAACTGTGCGAAGACGCCAAACAGAAAGTGCGGCTTGTGAAGTAACGAACGCCAGTTACCGCTGGGAGTTTCGCAGCTTTCATCATTCGCATCGAGCTTGGGAAACGTTGTTGCGCCAATGAGTAAAGCCCACACCAGCGCGATCCCGCCAATCACCAGATATGGTGTGACGACGCGCAGTGTTTCCATGTGCAGATAGCTTGCATAGGTGTGATCGGCCTGCTTAACGGCCACTTCCGCAGGTGAAAGTTCAACGCCCGAGAAGATAAAGATTGTGCCGAGCAGGACTCCGGTGATGCATCCCAGCGGATTGAATGCCTGTGCCAGGTTGAGGCGGCGTTCTGACGTTGCCTCAGGGCCAAGCTGTGCAACGAACGGGTTGGAGGCTGTTTCGAGAAAGGCGAGCCCGCTTGCAACTACGAATAGTGCCCCCAGAAAAAAAGTGTATGTGCCAGAGATGGCTGCAGGTAGAAACAAAAAACATCCTGCGGCGAACAGGCATAGGCCTGTGACGAGTCCGCGCTTGTAACCGTAGCGCCTCATCATTAAGCCTGCGGGCAATGCAAGAACGAAGTATCCGAGATAGAAAGCCGACTGCACGAGCCCCGCTTCAAAGCGAGTCAGCGAGAACGATTTCATGAACTGACGGATCAACACGTCGTTCATGCTGTTCGGAATGCCCCACAAGAAGAACAGGCTAGCGACCAAGGCAAAAGGCCGGACTGCACCTGCAGGAATTAATCGCGCAGGAACATGGTGGCTTGCCATTGCATGATCTCTTGCATTGAGAGATGGGACTTCTGACTCTGCGCTGTCAGCACTGGCTTCCGTGCGAATGATTACAGGGTTCATGGAATCTTTGGACAATTCTGTAGTTGTGTTCGTATTATCTGTCATCGCTGCTTCCGGAACCTGTACTGATAGCTCAAGTGCAAGCTGGCGTATGAAATAGGTTTCGAAAGCGAACATTAGCCTTCGTCTCATAGAGATGACAAGCAGATGCAGGGGGAAATCTGTACTTACAGGTTCAATGAAGACACACAAGTACATGTCAGTATTCGAGGGGTTGCAGCGGGACATTCTCAGTGGGAAGTTTGCGCGTGGAAAGCGCCTTCCGAGCGAGACAGAACTCTGCTTGCGCTATAAAGTTTCTCGGCCCACGGCTGCTCGAGCTTTGCGTGAATTGCAACAGATGGGCGTTATCGTGCGGCGTTCCGGAGCGGGGAATTACCTGGCGTCGGAACCGGTCGTGCAAACGGCAAAGACGCATACGCTCGGCATCTTCGTGCCGGGTCTGGGTAAGACAGAGATTCTTGATCCCATCTGCAACGAGATCACCCGTTTCGCACAGACGCTTGGGTGCGCCGTGTTGTGGGGTGATGCCACGACTCCCATTGTGACCGGCGGCGATGCGCTTCAGCTTTGCAATGAGTTCATCGCTCGCAAAGTGGATGGTGTTTTCTTTGCGCCGTTTGAATCCATTCCGGATCGGAGCCACTGGAATCGCAAGCTTGCGGATAAGTTAAGCCAACAGGAAATTCCGATCGTACTGTTGGATCGCGATTTGGGTGAATATCCTTCGCGCAGCGAGTTTGACCTGGTGGGTATCGACAATGTCGCAGCCTCGATTGCGATCACGACACACCTGCTGGAACAGGGGCGCAAGAAGGTTTGCTTTGTCGCGCGCGACAACTTTCCTTCGACCACCGATCTTCGACTCCTGGGGTGTCGTGAGGCGGTGCGTCGATTTGGTTTGAAGGCCCGACACCAGATCCCGTACTTCGGCGATCCTGCTGATCCCAAGTTCGTTTCGAATCTGCTGAAAGTCTCGGAGCCGGATGCAATTCTTTGCTCCAACGATCAAACGGCAGCGTTGCTCATGCGGACACTTGCGCAGTTGAAGCGCGGGATTCCTGATGAGATTGCAGTGGCGGGCTTTGACGATGTGCATTACTCCACGTTGTTGACACCACCTCTGACGACGATGCGACAGCCTTGTCGTGAACTAGCCCAAACTGCGGTGAAAACGCTGCTGGAGCGCATTCAAAAGCCGGATCTCCCGTCCCGTCAGATACTCCATTCGCACACGCTGGTGGTTCGTCAATCGACAATCGCGTCGGACGCGCAGGCGTAATGGAGAAAACAGTCTGCGAAGATCTGTCACCAATTCGTACGTTGCTCATGGGTGTCGACATATGGTACACATTGCGGACTGCGGTCATTTCTATGTTTGAGTTGCCTGTTTCATGTCGCTAGCCTCTGATGATCCAAAGAACGGCCACGCCAGCTCGTATCGCTGGTGGTTGATTGCCATGCTGTGGTGCGTCTGCTTCTGCAATTACGCAGACCGCCAGGCCATCTTCTCCATCTTTCCGCTGTTGCGTACGGATCTGCATCTGACGGATCTGCAATTGGGTGTGGTGGGTTCGTCGTTCATGTGGATGTACGCGCTTGCAGGTCCACTGGCAGGATGGCTTTCGGATCGTGTTTCTCCGCGCAACGTGATCCTTGGCGCGCTGGCCTTCTGGTCTGTGGTGACGGGTGCAACGGCGGTGTGCCATAGCTTCGGCAGCATGGTTTTGTTCCGAACGCTTGGCGGCTTGGGTGAAGCTTTCTATTTCCCCGCGGCGATGGCGCTGATCGGTATGTATCACTCGGCTTCGACCCGTTCGCGTGCCATGGCGCTCCACCAGTCTGGTGTGTATGCCGGAACCATCGGCGGCGGTGCACTTTCAGGATTGATCGCGCAGGAACACGGATGGCGTAGTTCCTTCTTGATCTTCGGTGTTGCGGGAGTCGTGTTGATGGTGATTCTGGCGATGGCTTTGCGTCACCCGCCAGAGAAGACAGCGTCCAGCAACAATGAAAGCCGAGCAGACTTCTTTAGCGGCGTGCGCAATGTCTTGGCTAACGGCCGCGTGCTTACGCTGATTTGCGTGTTCATTGGCGCGAACTTCGTCGCTGTTGTGTTCCTGACATGGTTGCCCACCTACCTGTACACCAAATTCCACCTAAGCCTTGCCAATGCAGGTTTTAGCGCGACAGCATATCTGCAGATGGCGTCAGTTACGGGCGTTTTGCTGGGCGGCTTGCTGGCCGATCGGTTCGCATCGAAGCTTACTGGTGGACGCCAGTTGATCCAGGCGGCAGGCTTGTTCCTGGGGGTGCCATTCCTCTTCCTCACAGGATGGTCGTTGTCCATGGCGGGACTGATCGTGGGAATGATCGGCTTCGGGTTTTTCAAGGGCATGTACGACGCGAATATCTTCGCTTCGTTGTATGACGTAATTCCCGTGGAACGCCGCGGTGTGGCGGCGGGGACGATGAATTCGCTGGGATGGCTGGGTGGCGGATTTGCGCCCATCCTGATTGCGAAGGCTGCGGGACGCTATGGCCTGGGCGTCTGTATGAGCGCGACCTCGCTCATCTACCTCTGCCTGGGTGTGGTGCTTCTGCTGTTGGTGCGGAACATGCGAAAGCAGGCCACAACAGCAGATCACATCGCGTAAGGTGTGGCGGATTCCAACGCTGCAAGGTGGTTTTCGCGCTCCCAGCGATCGAATTGCTCCAATCGTTCGCTTCCGCTGGCCTGAATATGCTCGGCCAGCAGACGTCGGGCTTCTTCAGGATTGCACTGCAGAACAGCTTGCAGAATCGCACGGTGATGGCGATGGATGCGTTCCAACTCGTCGCGGCGATGGCCGCTACGCTGAATGGCGAAGATGCGCATCATCAGTCGCGTGTCATTGACCACCTTGAGGATGCGCGCGTTGGACGCGATTCGAATCAGAAGCGAGTGGAAGCCGAGGTCTGCAACGGTGAACCGCTTCATCTGTTCGGCGTTTAGCTCTGCGGAACCACTGCTCTTCAACTCTTTCAGCAACACCTGTGTTTCCGCCAGCAAACCTTCCAGCCGCTCCTTATCCGCGGGCCGCACACCATTCTGCGCGGCACGGCCGACTGCGAACACTTCCAGAGCCTCGCGCAATTCATACAGGTCAACGATGGCCTGACGTGTGAGTTGCGTCACGAGGAGGCCGCCACCCGGGCTAAGTTCCAGTAGTCCTTCCGCCAACAACTGGCCAGCGGCTTCGCGGATGGGGGTGCGGCTGCTGCCCAGTTCGCGCGCAAGGGCGAGTTCGCTAAGGAGTGATCCGGCGCGAAGCTCGCCCGAGGCGATCTTCTGTTGGATGAGTTGGTACGCCTTCATCCTTACGGACGGTTTGGGGCCGGGGTGATGTGTTTTCGAGCGACGGGGCACGGAGCAAGTGTATCGCGGACTTTGTGTGTGCAAATTGTCGACATACAGAACACGAGTCTGCTACATTTCCTTCGATCGGAAATTTTTGAACGGACCTCCCATGACACAAATCCGCGGAGTTTATGCTGCCCTACTGGCCCCTCGCAACGAATACGGTGCAATCGACACCGATAGCCTGCGCAGGCAATTTGACCTTCCTGAACGTGAAAGCATGACGGGCTATGCCGTTAACGGTGCAACTGGCGAATTCACCTACGCCACGCCGGACGAACTGGCCCTGACCCTGAAGATGGCACGTGCCGTCGCGCCGTCTTCGCGGATTCTGGTTGGAATTGGCGCGGGCGATGTGCGCGGCGCCGTGCTTCGCGGGAAGATTGCCGCCTACCACGGCGCGCAGGCGGTATTGCTGCCCATGCCGTCGTTCTTCCCGTACCGGCAGGATGATCTGCGGGCGTTTTCCATGGCCGTTGCGGATGCGGTGCCAATCCCGGTACTGCTGTACAACCTGCCGCAGTTCACCAGCGGGTTAGAGGTGGACACTGTGCTGTCTCTGTTGCGGTCGCACGACAACATTGTGGGCATTAAGGACAGCGGCGGGTCGCTGGATATTGTTCGCGCCATGACGGTGGAGAAGGTTTCGGGTACGCGCATCATCGGCAATGATTCCGCCTTGTGCCCAGCAATGGAAGAGGGCGTGTGTGACGGCGTCGTGTCGGGTGTGGCGTGTGCTCTTCCGGAGCTGATGACGGAGCTGTTTGCCTCCAAGCCCGGCAGCAAGAACTACGAGCTGAACAAAGAATTGTTGAAGGAATTCATTGAACATTTGAATCCGCTGCCTACGCCGTGGGGCCTGAAAGTGGCCAGCGAGGTGCGTGGATTTACGCGCGCAAGTTATCCTTTCCCCCTGTCGGCCGAGCGCGTATCAGAGATTGCTTCCTTGCAGACGTGGTTTGCGGATTGGGCCAAACAGGTAGTGAGCACAAAGGTAGGTAAAGCAGCATGAAGCAGGTCTATCTCGTCACCAGCGGCGATCTTCGCCTGAGCGCAAACCGTGTATGTTGGCCCGCGCAGGCCGAACTGGAAGCGCGTTTAACGCAGGTCTTTGCCGAAAACGGCTGTGAACTGATCCGTGCATTTCCCGTGGATGAAAAGGCTGGGCATGGCTTTATTTCGAGCCAGCGCATGGGTATGGATGTGTTCCGGAATATCCCTGCGGATGCGCCGCTGGTTTTCGCCACGGCTGCGTGGCAGTACACGCATCACGTGCTGCCGGGTATGCGCTCGCATAAGGGGCCGATCCTGACGCTGGCGAACTGGTCAGGTCAGTGGCCCGGACTGGTGGGTCTGTTGAACCTGAATGGATCGCTGGTGAAGGCCGGTGTTCGTTTCTCCACGCTGTGGAGCGAGAATTTTACTGACGACTTTGCTCTGCGCGGTCTGCGTGAGTGGATTACCACCGGCAATGTGACACACGATCTGTCCCACGTGGCACTGCTGGATACTGCCAACCTTCCGGCGGATGCAAACTCACTGGGGCAGAAGCTGGCAGCGGAGTTGCTGGAACGGAAGATCATCCTGGGCGTCTTCGATGAAGGCTGCATGGGCATGTACAACGCCATCATTGATGATGAGCCGTTGAATCGTGCGGGCTTCTTCAAGGAGCGGCTGAGCCAGTCGGCGTTGTTTGCGCGTATGCGGACCGTGAGCGACGCCGACGCACAGGCTGTGCGCACATGGCTGGATGCGAAAGGACTGAAGTTCAACACAGGCACTGACGAAGCCAGCGAATTGACCGATCGTCAGATTCTGGAACAGTGCCGTATGTACATTGCCGCGCTGCGCATGGCCGATGAGTTTGGCTGTGACAGCGTGGGCATTCAATATCAGCAGGGATTGAAGGACCTGGCTCCCGCTTCGGACCTGGTAGAAGGTTTGTTGAACAATCCTGATCGTCCTCCGGTAAAGAGCGACGATGGCCGCGAACTCTACGCAGGCGATGCGCTGCCGCACTTCAACGAAGTGGACGAGTGCGCCGGTGTGGATGGCGTCATTACGAATCGCTGCTGGAAGGCGTTGGGGCTTGATCCGTCGACCACGCTGCATGATGTTCGTTGGGGCAAGCCGTATGGCGACGATTACGTATGGCTATGGCAGATTTCCGGTGCCGCTCCGGCGAGCCACTTTGTGGGCGGCTATGCCGGTTCGCAGAGTGATCGCCAGCCTGCCATGTATTTCCCACTGGGCGGCGGCACTCTGAAGGGTATTGGACGCCCCGGTGATGTGGTTTGGAGCCGTGTGTTTGTAGAAGGCGGCGCAATGCACATCGATCTGGGATTGGCCAAGGTCATTACGTTGCCGGAAGACGAAACCGAGGCACGCTGGAACGAAACGACGAAGCAGTGGCCCATGGTGAGCGCAGTCACGGAGGGTGTGAGCCGGGATGCCTTCATGGCGCGCCATCGCGCCAACCATGTCAGCATTACCTATGCGGGCAGCCGCGACGAGGCGCTGAAGGCGTTGGCGACTAAGGCCGCCATGTGTTCCGCGCTGGGCATTACCGTTCACCTGTGCGGTGTGCACGTGTAGTCAACCGGTCCTGTTTCGCCAGAAGAATGCGCTCTGCGGTATAACGCTTGTACGCCGCAGGGCGCTTCTTTTTTTGCCGCGAAACTGAGACGATTCATGCCGACTGCTTCCGCTGAGCCACAAGAGATTCTCCGCGTGTCCGCGCTGACCAAGAGCTATGCGGGGGTACGTGCGCTACGCAATGGCTCGCTGGACCTGCGCGCAGGTGAAGTGAATGCGCTGATTGGTGAGAATGGCGCGGGCAAATCGACGCTTACGAAGGTCATCACGGGAGCCATCACGGCGGACAGCGGTGAGCTGAAAATCTTCGGCAATGTGGTGGGAACGAACGATCCCAACATGGCTCGTTCTCTGGGCATCAGCGCCATCTATCAGCAGCCTGCACTGTTTCCAGATTTAACTGTGGCAGAAAACATTGCGCTTGCTTTGGAGCAGGGACAGCGCGGCATTCGCGTGAACTGGAAACAGCGTCGCGAAAATGCACGCCGTTTGCTGGCAGCGGTTGGTAGCGATCTTGACCCTGATCGTCTTGCGAACACGTTGAGCATGGCGGAGCAACAAATTGTGGAAATTGCCAAAGCCATAAGCGCGGAAGCAAAGATACTGCTGATGGATGAGCCCACCGCGCTGTTGAGTGATCGCGAAGTAAACAACCTGTTTGCTCTGATTCGCAAGCTGCGTTCGCAGGGCGTGGCCATGGTGTACATCTCACATCGCCTAGATGAAATTCTTAGCATTGCCGACCGCATCACAGTGCTGCGTGATGGCGAAACCGTTGCCGTGCGGCATGCGTCCGATGTCACGAAGCCGGAATTGATTCAGCTGATGGTGGGGCGCTCCATTGAAAGTGTGTTCCCTAAGCGTGAAGTTCCCATTGGGGATGTGGCATTGCAGGTAAGTGGTTTGCATCATGCCGATGTCGGGCTGAGGGATATCTCCTTCGAGGTTCGCAGTGGCGAGATTCTTGGCTTTGCCGGACTTGTTGGTTCGGGACGCACAGAGCTTGCGCGCACGCTCTTTGGGCTGACTCCTGCAAGCAGCGATGTGATTGTTTTTGGCAATGTGGTGAAAATTGATTCACCTGCTGATGCTGTTGCCGCAGGCATTGCTTATCTTCCGGAAGATCGCCGACAGCACGGTGTGGTGTTGGAGATGCCGATTGCGCAGAACATCAGTATGGCCGACCTATCGCAGGTATCACGCAACGGCCTGATTCAACGCGATGCGGAAGAGGCACTTGCGAACCACTATCGCGAAAGCTTGCGAGTAAAAGCTCCGGATGTGCACGTGACAGCGGGATCATTGTCTGGTGGCAATCAGCAGAAGGTGGCACTGTCGCGATGGTTGGCCACCAAGCCGAAGATCATGATTCTGGATGAGCCCACGCAGGGTGTGGACGTGGGGTCGAAGGCGGAGATTCACGAACTCATCATGGAACTTGCAGAGCAGGGGATGGCGGTGATCCTGATCTCGTCGGAACTGCCGGAAGTGATGGGCATGAGCGATCGCATCGCCGTCTTTCATCAGGGCACGATTGCTGGTGTGTTGCAACGTGATACGTGCACGCAGGAGCGGTTGATGGCGCTGGCCTTCGGACATGCAGCGGAGGATGCTGCTTGAAGCGCCATACTCAGGAAATAGCGATTGCAGCAGCTAACGTTTTGCTGCTGTTACTGCTGGCGTTCACGGTGCAGGGATTCTTCACTGGGGAGAATCTTGCGGATCTGTTCCTGGCGAACATGCCGGTGATGTTGATTGCGCTGGGCATGACGGCCGTGATCGTTACAGCACAGATTGATATTTCGATTGGTTCCATCTTTGCGCTGTGCAGCATTGTTGCGGGTATTACGGCAAAGGCGGGTGCGCCTGCCCCCGTATTTCTTCTGGCGGCGATTCTTACCGGTGCCGCTTGCGGAGCGTTGAATGGTGCGCTGACCGCATGGGTTCGTATCCCTTCGATTGTCGTCACGCTGGGGACGATGGTGGCGTTGCGTGATGGTTTGCGATGGGCAACGCAGGGCGCTTGGGTGGGTGGATTGCCTGCATCGTTTGTGCGTTTCGGTTTGGCATCGCACACGTACACAGCGAGTGTTTTCATCCTTACCGCTTTGATGACTGCAGGATTCGCATGGGCGTTGCGCAATCTGCGTGTAGGGCGAGCGATCTTTGCAACGGGATCGAATGCGGCGGCCGCACAGCAGATGGGATTGAATACGCAGCGTGTTGTCTTCGGAGTCTTTGTCCTGACGGGCGCTTTGACAGGGCTTGCGGCCACGTTGAATGCAGTGCGATTCCAGCAGGTGCCGAGCAACAGCGGCCTCGGTATGGAGTTAAAGGTGATCGCGGCTGTAGCTGTTGGTGGTGCAGCGATTACTGGTGGATCAGCAACGATAACGGGAACGCTGCTCGGCGTTATTTTGCTCGGCATCATCGGTCCTGCGCTTACGTTCCTAGGTGTAAGCGCGTATTGGGAAAAGGCGTTGCAGGGCGCGATCATTCTTGTTGCCGTCAGTTTTCATGCGTTGAGCCAGTACCGCCGTAAGCGTTCCACGGAGGTGGCTCTTGGTTAAGCGCGCGCGTCTCTCTGTGAATGAAATTGCATTGCTCATTGCGCTGCTATTGGAGATTCTCTTCTTCGCAGCATCCGCACCGAGTTTTGCGACATGGGGAAATTTCTTTGAAGTACTGCGCTTCTCTGTAGAGCTTGGGCTGCTGGCTGTTGCGCTGACGCCGATCCTGATTACGGGCGGCATTGATCTTTCGGTTGGTTCCACTATTGGCATCACGGCTGTTTTGTTTGGCGTGATGACACAAAGCGCGCACTGGCACACGGGTGTTGCGATTGTGTTGTCGCTACTGATCGGGCTCGTTGCGGGTGGCATCAATGCTGCGCTGATTGCAGGGCTGCAACTGCCGCCGCTCATCGTCACGCTGGGAACTTATTCGCTTTATCGCGGTATTGCGGAAGGTATTACGCATGGTGCTGTGAGCTTCACTGGCTTCTCGCCTGCGTTTCTGCACTTTGGACAGGGATATTTCCTTAAGGTGATTCCGGTACAACTGCCGCTGTTTTTGCTGGTGGTGGCAGCCTATTGGGTACTGCTTCATCGTTCCGTGATTGGCCGCGCGCTGTATGCAATCGGATTCAATGCAGAGGGCGCGCGCTATGCCGGTATTCCTGTACGCAAGCGGATTGCACTTATCTATCTCCTGTCCGGCTTGGTGGCGGCACTGGCGGGCATTATTTATGTTGCGCATCTTGGACTTGCGAAGTCAGACCTTGGCACCGGGTATGAGTTGCAGGCGATCGCAGCGATTGTTTTAGGTGGCACCAGCGTCTTTGGTGGCCGTGGCACCATTTTCGGATCGTTGTTGGGACTGTTCTTCCTGAGCGTGCTGCAGAACGGCATGCACCTGATGGCGTTGCCGAGCGAACTGAACGGTGTGTTGACCGGCGTGTTGCTGCTGCTGATTGTTTCGGCGGATCAGCTTCGCAGGAAGAAGGCACCATCGGAAACGGGAGCGACAAAACGTACGCCTCTGATTGCAGTTGCCGTGGTTGCGCTTCTGGCAGTCGGTGTCTTCTTTGCGATGCGTGGAAAACATGGCGGCAGTGCACAGCAACTCACTGTCGCTGTCATGCCGAAGGCGAAGGGCGATCCTTACTTCATTAGTGCACGTGCTGGGGCGGAAGAAGCGGCGAAAGAGCTGCATGTGAACATGATCTGGGACGGCCCTACAAGTCTGGATGCGTCACAGCAGAATGAGCTGGTTGAAAACTGGATTACGCGTGGCGTGAACGCGATTGTGGTTGCCGTTGAAAACAAGGGCAGCATCTCTACGGTCTTGCGTAAGGCGCGTGAACATGGGATCGCAGTGCTGACCTGGGATGCTGATGCGCAGACAGATGCGCGCGATTACTTTCTGAATCAGGCGACGCCGGAAGGCATCGGTACTGCACTTGCTGATGAAGCGGCGTTGTTGTTGCCCCAGGGAGGTGACTTCGCCATCGTCACGGGCGCGTTGAGTGCGGAGAACCAGAATGACTGGATTCGCAATATCAAAGCGCGTGTTGCAGCAGCGCATCCGAATCTGCGCTTGGCGACTATTCAGCCCAGCGATGATGATCGCGACAAAGCATTCAGCGCTACGCAAACGATTTTGAAGGCGTATCCGCAGGTGAAGATGGTGATCGCAATCTCTGCGCCTGCTGTCCCGGGAGCGGCTGAAGCGGTGCAGCAATCCGGCCGTTCGGATGTTGACGTGATCGGGCTTTCGCTCCCGAGCATCTGCCGTACGTACATTCATCGCGGCACGGTGCAGGCGATCTATCTGTGGAACACCAAGGACCTTGGCTATCTGACTGTCTATGCCGGAACGATGAAGGCGGAGGGGAAGATTCCGGCCAACGCTACGTCGTTCCATGCGGGACGCCTGGGCGATCTGACGGTGCAGGGAAGCGAGATCATTCTGGGCAAGCCGCTGAAGATCGATCGCGGTAATGTCGATCAGTTGCAGTTTTAAGTTTCTATTTCTCTAAGGACGGGCAGCCCATGTCATTCCGTCTGGTTCGTCGCCGACTGCAAACTTTCCTGTCATTGTGAGTTGATTCAGATCGATGACGGCGACGTAGTTATCTGGTGAGCAGGCGACGAACGCACGCTTGCCGTCCGGCTGCATCACGATGCCTGCGGCGCCGTGCCCTATGGGAATTCGCTTCTCCACCTTGCGGGTATGTGCGTCGAGAATGGTTAGGTCGGAGCCGCTCAGGGTTGAAACAAGAACGCGACGACCGTCCGGTGTGAACTTCAGTCGGTTCGCTCCAGCAACATTCACCTGCAGGGTTTGCACCACACTTTTACTCTGACGGTCGATGATGGAGATGGTGCCATCCTGCGCATTGGCAACCCAGACCTCCCGTCCGTCAGGTGAAAGGTCGAAGCCCTCAGAGCCATTGCCTACGCGCACCACGGTTTGATTCCAGTCGGTACGCGCTCCGGGGCCACTCTGCGGAGGTCGCGGAGCACCCGGAGGTGGAGTCATGCCGGGCGGAGGTCCGGGAATGCGGACGGACTCTTTGTCGATGAGACTGACTGTGCCGGAACTGACATTCGTGGTGATGATGTGATCGCCGCCCGGTGTGACTGAAATCATGTGCGTGCGGTTTTGTCCCGTGCCCACGACGAGATCGACTTTGTCTGCAGCGGGGTCGTATCGGCCCATCACCTTTGCGCCTTCAGCGGTGAACCATACTTTGCCATCCACAAAGGTGAGTCCATGCGGTCCCGTCAGTGCTCCCAGATCGATGGCGGTCAGAGCTTGATGATGCACGAGATCAATCACCGCCAGAGAGTGAAACGCTCCGGAACCGTAGTTCGAAACATAGGCTGTGTGGCCGTCGGATGAGGCGGTGACTTCATGTGGATCGTCGCCGACGGGTACCTTTGCGATCACCTTCAGGTTGCTGGGATCTACGATGGCCAATGCATGTTCGCGTTTGGAGATGACCAGTAGGGCGGATTTGGGCGTGTCTTGCGCCTGCACTGTTATGCCGGCCACGAGGAAAGCAGCGATGATGGCTGCTGCTGACAGTCTTCTGGCGAAGCTGGCGGTTGCACTGAGATGATGGGGGCAAACGTGTTTTGAGTCTCTTGCAGGAATCGCCATAGAAGCCTCCGCAAATTCTCGAACTTGACCCATTCATGAAAACTCTTCCATGCCTTGTCAAGCGTTACGGCGGGGCTACTACGATGGGTTGATCCATTCGTAGCGGAGAATGGCGGGTCCGTAGGAATCGCCATCCGTACGGTGGGCTTTTATAATCGGCAACGCCAGCCGCCGCGTTGCGCCACTGCGGTGAAAAGCCTGAACAGGATCGGGCCGGACAGAATACGGAATCAAGCTACCTTCAACTTTTTGCAAAAGGACATCGCATGCGCTCTTCGCATTCCCTTCTTCTCTCGGCAGGCCTTCTCATGGTTCTGACCGGCTGCAAATCTGCTCCGAAAACCGAAACAGCCTCTGGTCCCGCTCCGCTGACCATGGACACGGCGAAGGGGCCGCGTATCTATGTGACGGATGAAGTCTCCGGCGAACTGACAGTGATTGACGCGACCACCATGACGCAGCTGGAGCAGTTGAAGATTGGTACGCGTCCGCGCGGTATCCACGCTGCTCTCGACGGCAAGACGGTCTACATTGCGCTGAGCGGAACGCCTATTGCCGGCCCCGGCGTAGATGAGAGCACGCTGCCGCCCAGCGATCACTCGAAGGACGGTATTGGTGTTTTTGATGTGGCGCAGAACAAGCTGGTGAAGATCATCCCCGGTGGCAGCGATCCGGAGAACTTTGATCTGAGCAAGGACGGCAAGAAGATTTACGTCTCCAACGAGGACGAATCGGCTGTTTCCATCATCGACATTGATTCGGGCAAGGTCGAAGCCACGATGAAGATGGGTGCCCAGCCGGAAGGTGTAAAGACTTCGCCGGACGGTACGTTCGTTTACGTCACCAGCGAAGAGACGGGTACAATCTCCGTGCTGGATCCGGTGAAGAAGAAGATCACGGGCACCTTCAAGGTGGGCCACCGTCCGCGCAATGTTGCTTTCACTGCCGACGGCAAGACGGCATACATCAATGCTGAGAACGACGCTTCCGTGGTGGTTGTGGACGTTGCGTCGCACAAGATGGTGAAGACGATTGAGATGGGAACGCCAGGACAAGTAAAGCCCATGTTTGTGCTGCTGTCGCCGGATGCTTCCAAGCTTTACGTTTCCACAGGCCGCGGTGGCAAAGTTGCCGCCATTGATACGGCCACCAACACGGTTGCCGGTGACGTGGCAGTGGGCAAGCGTCCGTGGGGAATTGCGCTTTCGCCTGACGGCAAGATGCTGTATTCCGCCAATGGCCCATCGAACGACGTAAGCGCTGTTGATTTGGCTACACTTACGGTCAAAGCTAAGGCACCGTCCGGCGGCAGCCCGTGGGGACTGGTCGTTCTGCCGTAAACTTTCCGTACTACGGCAGACGGAGTTTCACAGCATGCAAAGCCGTTGCAACGGCACCGCGACTTTGTATCTCCGTTTGCCGTCTATCTTTAGGACAGAACATATCCGGCAGCCAGTTTGCCGGAAAGGAAAATGATGCGACCGACCCTGACCCTTTCGCTCCTTGCCGCCACGCTGACCTTTGCCGCAGGCGCCCACGCTCAGTTGAGCGAGGCCGCCACTCACGGCAAGGCCACCTTCGATGCGAAGTGTGCCCTGTGCCACAACGCTGACAGCACCGACAAGAAGATCGGGCCGGGCCTGAAGGGGCTGTACGCACGCGGCACGCTGGCCGATGGCACCACCAAGGTCACCGATGCGACCGTTACGGAGCGCATTGAAAACGGCAAGGTCCCCATGCCGCCGTTCAAGGATCAATTGAAGCCGGAAGAGATCAAGGAACTGGTGGAGTATCTGAAGACGCTGTAAGCGGACTGAAGAATAGAAGGGGCGTGGCTATGGCCGCGCCCTTTTGCTATTTCACGTCGCTGGCTTTGGATTCAGAGTCGATGGCTGCCTGTACGCGAACCGGGCGATCCGCGTGAAAGGTCTTTTTGTAAGCGCCGATCCAATCAGTGGCAATCTGACGCTGTGCTTCTTCCAGTGTCATCTGGCCGCTGCACACCATGCCGTGCAGGCGGGTCTCCAGCGCGTCTTTGGCCTGAGCGTTCCAAACTGTAGCGTGATACGGTTCCGGCCACAGGTTTTGAAACTCGTCATTGCCACCAAGCTGGGGATTGATAAGGTAGTCCACCTGGTATGCGCGCGAGGCCCGATCATCCAGACCATAAGCCTCAAAGACCGCTCGCTGTTTTTCCGGGGTCACAACCGGATCCAGGTTGTCATCCGGCATGATGCACAGTTCCGATAAGTCCGCGTTTCGCACCGCTCCGGGTGTGATGTTGTGGTTCGGTTCCGGGCCGGTTTCCTCGTAGGAAACCATCGCGTTGCGGGGCAGTGCATAAAAGTGTCGATAGGCCAACGCACCGATGCCCAACAGGAGAACCGCGGCAACCTTCATCATGAGCCGAGGACTTAGCCACGCGGGACGGCGTGCTTCTGCGGTCACCGCGATACGTTGTGCCATGCCTTCGCGAACGGTATCCGGCGGTGCGACCTGCGGTTCCAGCACGGTGACTTCTGCGAGCAATCCGGTAAAGGCATCGCGGCGCTGGCGACATTCGGCGCACTGTTCCAGATGTTCGGCGACTGCGGCTGCATGACTTTCGGGCAACTCGCCATCCATCATCAGCAGGAGTGTCTCGTCCGAAATGTGAGGGGAGGTCATCGTTGTTCCATCCTCTGCAGGCGATCAAATGATCGCGCCAAAGATGCTGCCACACTGCCCAGTGAGATACCCAGTGTGGATGCGATTTCACGATAACGCAAACCATCTGCGCGCAGTAGAAGACACATGCGGTCTGTCTCTGTCAGCGCTTCCACCACTGCACGAAGACGATGCTGCCGTTCCTGGAAGAGAACCGTTTCTTCAGGGCCGGGTTGATGATCGCTGACTTCCATTTCGGCGTTGGCTTCCACCACAGCGACCCTCTGTTCGGCATGGACGCTGGCGCGTCGCTTCAACGAGAGATTGTGTGTGGTGCGATACACCCACCCGGGAAGATTTTCGCGTGAACGTCCGGCACGCAGGTGACGGAAGAGGGCAAGAAATACTTCCTGAAGAACATCTTCGCTATCTGGGACAGACAGACCAAACGAGACGGAATAGCGCAGCAATCGGCTGTGCAGCGTGTCGTAAAGCGAAAGTACTTCTGCCTGCAGCGCAGCCGTTTTCTCCGCCGAAACTATTGTCGCGGATGGGTTGAAAAAACCTTCAGGGCTGCTGGACAGGAAAGACATGATTCGCGACCCAATTATGCGTGACGAAAGGTGTGGTTGTCGCGCGGAAGAATTTCGAAAAAAATCCTGAACAAAATCGATTCCACCGGAATTAGCAATTGAATGCTCACTCCTTCCCTCCACTGGTCCCTGCCGGTGGAGTGGTTTTTCTTACGGGCTACAGCCCGCCGATTTTGTTTTTGAGGCCGCCTCGCATCATGTACAGATATCAACGCTCCGCTCTTTTGCTCGCCGGGTTAGGTTTGGCCCAGGCATGCGTCACGGCTACGGCACAATCATCAGCCGGTAATCTTCGTCTTCACGTGCGTGACTCTTCGGGCGCCGCTATCTCTGCCAAAGGTACTCTTTACGGCCCCACCGGTGGACATTCGCAGGCGGTGGAGGCCGCCTCAGACGGATCGCTTCAGGTCAGTGATCTAGCTCCGGGCCGTTACACGCTGGAACTCTCGCAGCCGGGATTTGCGGAGCGGCGTAGCACCTTCGTTGTGAGGTCGGGAACGACTACTACACAGGACATCATCCTGACCGTGGGCGGTGTGAATACGACGGTGGATGTCATCGCGTCCACGCCGATTGGCGCCTTGAATGTGCCGCTGAAAGATGTGCCCGTGCCGGTGCAGACATTGTCCGCGCAGACGCTGCTCGACACGAATGCCATTGATCTGACCGATGCCATGAAGCGCCGCCTGAATGGTGTCTACGTGAACGAGAATCAGAACAATCCGTTCCAGCCCGATGTGAACTATCGCGGCTACACAGCGTCGCCGCTTGTGGGCTCGCCTGCCGGACTGTCTGTGTATCTCGATGGCGTCCGCCAGAATCAGCCCTTTGGCGACGTGGTGCAGTGGGATCTGATTCCGAAGGTCGCCATCAGCTCCATGGAGCTGATCCCCGGTTCGAATCCGTTGTACGGCCTGAACACGCTTGGCGGCGCCATTGCTGTGCAGACCAAGGACGGTATTGCGAACCAAGGCTTTGTCATCTCCGGTTACGGAGGCTCGTTCGGTCGTCGCGCAGTGGATGCGGAGTATGGCGGTAACAAGGGGCCTTGGAACTGGTTTGCTGCGGGCACGCTGTATCACGAAGATGGATGGCGTACTCTTTCGCCGTCCAGTGTGCGGCAGGGCTTTGCCAAGCTGGGTTATGCGCATGGCGGCACGCTGGTGTCACTGTCTGGCGGTTATGCTATCAACAATCTGACCGGCAATGGAACGCAGGATTTCCGCGCCATCAATCGCACCACGGGCCTGAATCATGGCTACAACAGCGTGTACACCATTCCCGACGTCACGTATCAGCACCAACCTTTCGCCACTCTGAATGTGACGCAGGCGGTCTCCAGTTCTGTAACGATTAACGCGAATGCTTACGTACGCTATACGCGGCAGAACACCACTAATGGCGATGCGAATGACGATAGCTTTGACCAGTCGTTGTATACGCTAAGCGCCGGTGACAAAACAGCGCTGACCAATGCGGGTATTCCTTATCCCAGCACCGTGCAAAATGCTTCGACGGTTCCATTTCCTTATCTCCGTTGCATCGCGCAGACTCTGCAAAAGGATGAACCATACGAGAAGTGCACCGGCGTGGACACAGATACCGTTACGCGACAGCATGCCTATGGCTTCAGCGGCGTACTGAACTGGAACACGACGCATAACAAGCTCTCCGTGGGCGCAGGCTTTGATCGAGGTGGGCTGACCTTTCAACAAACGGGTCAGTTCGGCTATCTGAATGCGGATGGCATTAGCATCACACGCGTAAACGCATTTCTGGATGGCACGTACACCGACGACGACGGCTCAGTAGTCGACAACCGTGTGAACCTGCACAGCACAACAACGACGCCTAGCTTCTTCGTGACCGATACCTTCAGTCTGAACAAGTGGGTGCTGAATGTTGGTGGACGCTACAACCACACGAGTATCAACAATGTGGATCGCCTGCCTCCTGCCAGTTATCGCGGCACGCTGACAGCGGTAAACAACTTCCAGCGCTTCAATCCGACTGCAGGCATTGTGTACAAGGCCAGCAGTTTGCTCAACGGCTACTTCAACTACGGCGAAAGCAGTCGTGCCCCAACATCTACGGAACTTGGTTGCGCCGATCCGGACTTCCCTTGCTCGCTGCCGAATGCGCTCGTAAGTGACCCGCCGTTGAAGCAGGTGGTGAGCCGTACTTATGAATTCGGCTTCCGTGGCAATCCTGATGGACGCTATCGCTGGTCCGCTGGATACTTTCACACCAACAACTACGATGACTTGTTGTTCGTGGCAGCACAGGCCACTGGTTATGGATACTTCCAGAACTTTGGCAAGACGCGTCGTCAAGGCGTGGAGGCATCCGCTTCAGCACATCTGCGTAAGCTGGATGCGGGTGCGGAATACACCTTCCTGCAGGCGACTTATCAGAGCTCGCAGACGATCGAAGCAGACAGCAACAGCAGCAACAGCAATGCAAAGAGCGGCGAAAAGGGCGTGGCGGATGGAGGATTAATTACCATCCAGCCAGGCAACAACATTCCGCAGGTGCCGCAGCAGATGTTCAAGCTCTACGCGGATTATCATCCGCTGCGGAAGCTGGGCATCAGCGCGGACTTCAACCTCATCGGCTCAAGCTATGTTCGCGGCAACGAGAACAATCAGCATCAGGCCGATGGCGTCTACTACCTGGGCAGCGGCAAGAGCCCTGGTTATGGCGTTGTGAACCTGGGCTCCAGCTACAACATCACCTCACACTTCCAGCTCTTTGCGCAGATCAACAACCTGTTGAACCGCCATTACTACACGGCGGGTCAGCTTGCCACCACGCCGTATGACGCGAATGGCAACTTCGTTGCGCGGCCTTTCACGGCGTATGCTTCGGGCGACTATGCCGTACGCAACACGACCTACCTTGCACCAGGAGCACCCATCGCTGTATTTGGCGGTTTGCGTGTAGCGCTGGGCAAACGCTGATTGTCATCTACAAACATCCCACTAGGGCCCGCGATTTATTGCGGGCCTTTTCTTTTACATTTTTCTTATTCCTAAGGCGTTAGCATCAGACTGACGTGTCTGAATCTGTTCGCAAGTTAGTCGCCCGTTTTGACTGGCACAAGTCGGAGCCGCTGCACGCATTGCTTTGCATGCCGGGCTTGGCGCTGCCGTTGATTGTGGGCATCCACTACGGTTATCCCGGCACTGCGGCGCTGATGGTGGGCGGGGCGCAGTGTGTGGGCTTCGGGTCCTATCAGCAGCCGTTGTTTACGCGTTCGGGCGCGATGCTTGCAGCTTCGTTCGGCATCGCCCTCTCTGCTCTCGTAGGAGCGTTGTGTCGTGACAATACCGTCGCGCTGCTACTCACAACAATCCTTTGGGCTGTTCTCTATGCGTTCTCCAACAGCATCAGCACCGCGACCGCGTGGGTTGGGCAGCAATGCTGCATCTTCCTTGTTATTTCGGCAGCAGCTCCGAACACGCCGGGAACGACGCATGACCTGCTGTACTCCGCGTTGCTGAGAGGGGCAGGTGTGCTTGCGGGTGGCTTGCTGCAGTTTGCGATTTTGTGGGTCTTCCGCTTGTGGCTGCCGGAGGCACATACAAAGTTCAGCCGCATCGATTTTGATCCAACGCGATTCCAGAGAGCTTTTCTGAGGGAACAGCTCTCACCCGGCAGTGGCACATTTCAGTTTGCGCTGCGCATGGCTGTAACGGCGACTGTAGCTGTCTGGATCTATAAGGCGCAAACGTGGACGAGCGCTTACTGGATAGCCATGACCGCGCTGCTTCTTCCCAAGCCGGAGTTTGTGCAGACCATGGCGCGTGGTCTGCTGCGCGCTACAGGCACTCTGATTGGTGCGGCGCTATGCACGCTGATTGTGGTGGAGTTTCATCCCAGCGGCATGTGGCTTGCGTTTTATGTTCTGGTTTTTCAGGCGGCCACGTATCTGCTGAACACGGTCAATTACGGCGCATTTGCCGTCACGTTGACTGGCTACATCTGCTTCGTACTGGCGGTTGCGCGCCAGCCACCACGCGAGGTGCTACTGCATCGCGTGATGGCCACGCTCATAGGTACAGGTGTTGCATTGAGCGTCCATATTGCATTTCGCTACGGACGCAGGCTGCTGCACATTAAACCGCCAAAGATTCATTCACTAGAGGGAGATACGCAGGTCTAACATTTGCTATTGCACGTTATGGCCAATGTCGCGTGCGCCGCCAGCTTCACGTAAATAATCTTCAATTGCATCGGCGAGCACGCCTTTTGCTTCCAGCACGAGTTCGATCGCATCGCGTCCTGCACCGTGGCCACCGGCATGTGTCGTTACGTAATGTGCGACGGCCTTTACAGGCTCACGCGCATTCCACGTAGCAATGGCCAGACCCACGGAGCGCATAGGTGGAAGATCGATAATGTCATCGCCAACGTAGCAGATCTCCTCGAGAGTGACGTCGCCTTCCTGCATGATCTGGCGAATGGCGTCCATCTTTTGCTGCGATCCCTGGTGAATGAACTCCACTTTCAGATCGCGCAAACGAACTTCAACAGTGTCGCTGGTGCGTTTGGTGATGGCGCCAAAACGCAAGCCCGCAATGCGGCCAATGCCCATACCCAGGCCATCGTGCGCCGAAAACCCTTTAATCTCTACGCTGCTAATAAAGCCATCTTCACGTTTGCCAGTGGGAATGAACCATAGCGTTCCGTCTGTAAGTACCCCATCCACATCAAACACAATGACTTTGATCTTTTCTGCGCGTGCTTTCAGTTCTGCATCCATGTGTCCATCATCGCAGAAAGTGAATACGCTGACGCGTGGTCCAGCCATGTCGGAAGTAGCAAAGCCTTGTTCTTGAAAGCGAAGAAATGACGAACAGAATACAATGACCGCATGACTGCTGCCGTTACCCCCATCTCGGCAATCCATGCATCGCTGGCATGGGCGCACCCCGTCGTGCGGCATTGGTTCGTGCAGAAATTCAGTTCGCCTACCGAACCCCAGGTAGAGGGCTGGCCTTCCATCCTTCGTGGCGACGATACGCTTATTTCCGCGCCCACCGGCAGTGGCAAAACGCTCACGGCGTTTCTTGTTGCTATCAACCGGCTTGTCACGGAAGCGCTGGAGGGATCGTTGCCTGCGTATACGCAGGTTGTTTATGTCTCGCCGCTAAAAGCGCTAGGCAACGATATTCAAAAGAACCTCGATGAGCCGTTGCGCGAGATCCTCGCACTTGCATTGGAAGAGGGATATCTTTGTCCGCGTATCCGCACGGGTGTGCGCACCGGTGACACGCTTCCTAAAGAGCGTGTTGCCATGCTCAAAGAGCCGCCGCATATTCTTGTCACCACGCCGGAATCGCTGTATCTGCTGTTGACCGCTGGAAAGTCACGCGAGAATCTTCGCCACGTGCACACCGTCATTGTGGATGAGATCCACGCCATGGTGGATGACAAGCGCGGAGCGCATCTTTCACTCACCTTAGAACGCCTGGATGCTTTAGTGACGGGCGAGAACAGGCTTGCGCCCAGCGGCATGTTGATGGGGCTTGCGAAACGTCCGCAGCGCATTGGGCTTTCCGCAACCCAGAATCCGATTGAGCTGGTTGCGGATTACCTTACGGGCATTGCCGCAGATCGCACACGCGCCACCATTGTGCAGGTAGGGCAGAGACGCACACTCGATCTTGGTATTGAGATTCCATTCTCGGAACTCACCAGCGTTCGTGACAGCAAGATGTGGCTTGAAGTGGTGGATCGCATGGCAGAGCTGTGCACGCAACATCGTTCCACACTAGTCTTTGCGAACACCCGCAGCATGGTGGAGCGTTTGTGCTGTGCGCTGGGCGAGCGACTCGGACAGGACAATGTCGCGGCGCATCATGGTTCGCTCTCACGTGCGCTTCGGCTCGATGCAGAGCAGCGATTGAAAGCGGGCGAGATTCAGTGTCTTGTTGCAACAGCCTCGTTGGAATTGGGCATTGATATCGGCGCAGTTGATCTTGTTCTGCAACTCAACAGCACACGCGATATTGCGGTAGCCATGCAACGAGTAGGTCGGGCGGGTCATTGGCGCGGGGCTATTCCGAAAGGACGTTTCTTCGCCACCACACGTGACGATCTTTTAGAACAGGCAGCGCTCATTCGTGCTATGCGCACCGGGCAGCTTGACCGGCTTGAGATTCCGCCGCAACCGCTGGATGTGTTGATGCAGCAGATGGTGGCGATGTGTGGTGCGGAGCCGTGGGAAGAAGATGCGATGTACCGCGTGATGACTCGTGCGTATCCGTATCGTCTTCTAACCCGTGATGAGTTTGATGAACTCGTCACGCTGCTGCATACCGGCATTGAGAATTCGCGTGGACGTTATGGCGCGTATCTCTTGCGCGATGGCGTTGCGGGCATACTGCATCCACGCCGCGGTGCGCGTATGACCGCTATTGGCAACGGTGGCGCTATTCCGGATACGTCGATCTTCTCCGTTATCCTGATGCCCGAAGGTGTTCAGATTGCCACGCTGGGCGAGCACTTTGCCGTGGATAGTGGCCCTGGCGATGTGGTGCAGCTTGGCAATGCAAGCTGGCGCATCCTCACAGTAGAAAAAGAAGGCCGCGTGCTGGTGGAAGATGCGCATGGCGCACCGCCTTCCGTCCCTTTCTGGGAGGGCGAAGCTCCACAACGTACCGACGTACTTAGCGACTTCGTCGCAGGGCTTCGTGAAGAGATCAGTTTTCGAACAGAAGGTGTGCATCATGAGATGGTCACGCGCGATGATGTGCGTGTGGATGCAGCGCTGGCATGGCTCATGGAAGAGTGCAGCTTGTGTGAATCTGCTGCACTGCAACTGATTCAATACATCGCGAATGGCCGTGCTGTTCTCGGTCGTGTGCCTACCAAGAACACGATTATTGCAGAGCGTTTCTTCGATGAAGGTGGCGGCATGCAGTTGATCTTGCATGCACCTTTTGGTGGCCGCATTAATCGCGCGTGGGGTTTGGCGCTGCGCAAGCGCTTCTGCCGTGGCTTCAACTACGAACTACAGGCTGCCGCAACGGATAACGGCATCAATATCTGTCTCGCGGAACAACACAGCTTTCCGCTGGCCGATGTGTTCCATTTCCTTACGGAAGTCACAGCGAAGGAGTTGCTGGAACAGGCATCGTTGGCATCGCCTATTTTCAAGACGCGCTGGCGTTGGGCTGCGAATCGTTCTCTGCAACTGCTGCGCTTCCAAAAGGGACGCAAGGTGCCGCCGCAGGTACAGCGCACGCGTGGTGAAGATTTGCTCGCCAGCGTATTCCCGCAGGCGGCGGCGTGCTTTGAAACGATTGTTGGCGATATCGAGATCCCCAACCATCCTCTGGTCCGCGAAGTGATGCAGGACGTGTTGCAGGAGGCGATGGACCTTGCCGGCTTGCAGCAAGTTCTGCGCGACATGGATGGCGGTAAAATCCGTTGCATTGCCGTCGATACGCCGGTGCCATCGGTCTTCTCGCATGAACTGCTTAATGCGAATCAGAACGCCTTTCTGGATGAAGCTGATCTGGGCGAGCGTCGCGCTCGTGCTGTGTCCCTGCGCGGTAGTATTCCGGATTCTGTTTTGGGTGAGGCAGGACGACTTGATCCTGCCGCCATTCGGCAGACACGTTGCGAGATATGGCCCGACCTGCGCGACGAACACGAACTGCATGATCTTCTCTTCAGTGCCATCGCTTTGCCTGTGGCACTGTTCACAGAGCAGAATCCGCTGGCTGCATGTGCCGGTGAAGAAGTGCAGTCGCATCGCATCCATAGCAGTCGTCATTGGCCATTGTTTTTTGAACGTCTGCAACAACGCGGTCGTGCAATTCTCATTCGTTTTGGGACACAGGATTGCTGGGTTGCGACCGAACGTCTGCCTCACGTACAACTCCTGCAATCCATCTCGCAGAGCGTCTCTGTGCCTGTGGCTTGCGAACAGAGTGAAAACGCTGTAAGCATCGGCGAATCGCTCCGTCTGTTGACGCAGGGATTTCTGCAACTTCTGGGGCCGACTACGGCTACGCAGATTGCAGAGCTGCTTGAACTGCAGCCGCGCGCCATCGCGCAACAGCTTGTCGCTATTGAAGTGCAGGGGCTGGCGTTGCGCGGCATCTTCGAAGGCAGTGGTCCCGCAGAGAACGACCAGCATTTGGAGTGGTGCGAACGCCGCATTCTGCAACGCATTCATCGTCTTACGCTTGGTGCACTGCGCAAACAAATTGACGCCGTTACACCTGCTGTTTATCTACGCTGGCTAACGCGATGGCAGCATCTGCAACCGCAGACACAGCTCAGCGGTGAAGAAGGTGTGCTGGAAGCGCTGGTGCGGTTGGAAGGATTTGAAGCGCCCGCCATTGAGTGGGAGCGCAACCTATTGCCGCAGCGTGTGAAGGATTACGACGGCAAGTGGCTGGATGCGTTGTGCCTCTCCGGTGCCGTGGGATGGGGACGCATCTCGCCGCACCCGGCATGGGCTGCGGGTGATGGCGCGGCGCCGCGCCGCGTGATCCCAACGAACATGGCGCCCATCACGTTTTACCTGCGTGAATCCGCTGATTGGCTGCCTGCCGCGCTGGCACAGAAATCAATTGATGAAACGAAGCTGCAACAGGCGCTGAGTCCTGAAGCTCTTTCAGTACGAAATGCTTTACGCGAACGTGGCGCGTCCTTCGCCAGTGATTTGCAACGTTTCTGCGTACTCAGCAAACAACAGACGCAAAGTGCATTGTGGGAACTTGCAACGGCGGGTCTCGCTTCGGCAGATGGTTTCGATCAACTCCGCATCATGATGGACCCGAAGCGCAAACCGCTGGCCGCAGAGCCGGTGACAAACGCCGCGCGGCGAGCCACTCGCAGCACAGCCGGTCGATGGTCACTGTTCATCGAAGATGAGCATCGACAACTCACCATAACCGAACGTGCGCGAGAAGAAGAGACCTCGCTCGTGGCCGCTGCGCGTATGTTGCTGGCACGTTATGGAGTGGTTTTCCGCGATATTCTTACGCGTGAATCCAACGCGCCACGCTGGCGGGATCTGCAGCGCATGTTGCGCCGCATGGAGGCTCGTGGGGAAGTGCGTGGAGGCCGTTTTGTGCAGGGCTTCCATGGCGAGCAATTTGCTTTACCAGAAGCGGTGGAGAGCTTGCGAGCCACCCGCGATCTGCAGCACGAAGAAGTACTCACTCTTGCTGCCAGCGATCCGGTGAATCTCATTGGCATCGTGGTTCCAGGTGAACGGACCAGCGCCGTCGCGGGCCGGAAAGCGCATCTGCGCAATGGGCTGGCATGTGATGCTGAGGGGAATCCAATTGACGCGGTCGCGACGCCGCTGGGGATCAGACGGAATGCGTCTCCAAAGCTGGAAACCCCGCGTGCAGAAACACCCCAACCGCAGGACAGCTTGTTCGCATGAGCACGCAGCCGACGCTGGCCGATGAGGATTTCTATTACGACGGCCCGTTCCTGGTCTTTACAGCGGCATATCATCGCAAACGTGGTTCATGCTGCGGGAATGGCTGTCGCCACTGCCCTTACGACGAAAATGGCGATCTGGTGCCGGGCAAAGGCGAACAGCTTCCCGGCAATTTAGAATAGAAAACGGAAAGAGACACACATGGCACACATGGTTTTCTGCTCAAAGTACAAGCAGGAGCTGGAGGGGCTGGACGAGCCTCCCTTCGACTCCGACTTCGGCAACAAGATTTACAACACCGTCAGCAAGAAGGCGTGGGGCGAGTGGATTGAGCGCCAGAAGATGCTGCTGAACGAGTATCGTCTGCAGCCCTGGACCCCTCAGGCGCAGGAGTTCCTGGTGGAGCAGATGAACGAGTTCTTCTACGGCTCTGGCGGCGAGCTTCCCAAGGAATACGTCGCTCCGACGGCGTAAATGACGGACGTTTCTATAGTTATCGAATCATCAAAGCGTAACGTCGTTGACAGTCGTTTTGTGCGTGCGTGTCTGCGTCAGCCCGTGGATCGCACACCTGTGTGGTTTTTGAGGCAGGCAGGCCGCTACATGCCGGAATACATGGCAGTGCGCCGGCAGCATTCGCTGCTGGATATTTGCCGCACGCCCGATGTTGCTGCCGAGGTGACTATCACCGCAGCAGAACGGCTGGATGTGGACGCAGCCATCATCTTCGCGGATTTGCTGCTGCCGTTCACGCCCATGGGGCTTGATTTTGAGTTCGTGAATGGCGAAGGCCCGGTGGTGCATCAGCCCATCCGGACACGCGAACAGATCGAGGCTCTGCGTACTGACCGGGCGGAAGAGCTCATCTACGTCGCAAAGGCCATTGAAAAGGTGCGCAGCCACTTTGCAGCACCGCGTGCCGACGGCGACCGTCTTGGCATCATTGGCTTCATCGGCGCGCCGTTTACGCTGGCCAGCTACATGATTGAAGGCGGTTCTTCGCGCAACTACGTGGAGATGAAGCGCCTCATGTATGGCGATCCATCGTCGTGGTCGCTGTTGATGGAGAAGCTGAATACCGTGCTTGCGGAATACGCCGCACAGCAGGTGCAGGCAGGCGCAGACGTCATCCAGATCTTCGATAGCTGGGCTGGCGCGCTTGCCGTCAATGACTATCGCGACTTCGTGTTGCCGCACACGCGTGATCTGGTGCAGCGCGTCAAGGCGCTTGGTGTGCCGGTGATTTACTTCGGTGTGGATACCGCATCATTGCTCGGCACCATGAGCGAAACTGGCTGCGACGTTCTGGGCCTCGACTGGCGCGTACCGCTGGATGAAGGCTGGAAGCTTGCCGGAGACACATGCGGTGTGCAGGGAAACCTTGATCCTATCGCGCTGTTCGCTCCGCAGGATCTGCTGAAGCAGCGAGTAAAAGATGTTCTGGACAAGGCCGCAAATCGTCCAGGTCATATCTTCAACCTAGGACACGGTATTGTCCCCGGAACCCCCGTTGACAATGTGATTGCTGTCAGCAAGTGGGTGAAGGAGTTGAGTGCGCGATGAGCCTGCGCGATCTTCCTTTTTTTCTCATTGGTCTTGCGAGCGAGAAGCTCAAGCTGCAGGAGCAGATGACCGCGCCCGCCGTGGCGGCGAAGGAAGCGCGCATCCTTGCGCAGTACGAGATCAGCAATGCAGATCAGATTGCCGCGGCTATGGCTGCTCCTGCTGTGACGCAACCGGAACCAGAGTACTTTGATGCCATCGTTCTTCTCGCACACGGCACACCAGATGTGCTGGGTGAGATGGACGAGTATCTGAAGCTGGTCACTGGTGGCCGTGGTGTTCCCCCGCATGTAGTGCATGAGTTGCAGGAGCGTTATGCCGAAATTGGCTTGAAGGATGAGCCAACCGCAGAAGGCCCACATCTGACGCGGTGGACGCTGCGTGAAGCTGAGCTATTGCGTGAGCGTACGGACATGCCGGTTTACATCGGCATGCGCAACTGGAAGCCGTTTATCGCGGACACCGTGGCGCAGATGAAGCAGGACGGCGTGAAGAAAGTGCGCGCCATCTGTCTCGCGCCACAGAACTCGCGCACCAGTGTGGGGCTGTATCGTCGCGCTATGGAAACGGCAGCCGATGGCGCATTTGAAATCGACTTCGTTGCTGGATGGAGCGAACACTCGCTGCTGATTCGTGCCTTTACAGAACGTTTGCGCAAAGCGCTCGAAGTCGCACCGCAGGACAAGAAAACGGCTGTGCTATTTACAGCGCATTCCGTTCCTTGCCGCACGATCCAGTCAAAGCCAAGCGAACATCATGGCATGTTGTTGACCACGGAAGCGGACACTTATGCGATTGAGTGCAAAGCAACAGCGGCACTCATTGCGAACGAACTCAGCGAGCAGATCAGCGAAAGTGACTGGTATTTCTGCTTCCAGTCACAGGGCATGAGCGGTGGTCCGTGGATTGGACCAAGTGTTGAAGACACGCTGAAGGCACTGCGCGATGGCGGCTATCAACACGTGATCCTGGATCCCATTGGTTTTCTGTGCGATCACGTTGAGATTCTGTACGACATTGACATTGCGTTCCAGAAGACCGCAGCGGAACTGGGCATCACCCTATCGCGTCCTGAGAGCCTGAACGATTCACCGACACTGATCGGCGCCCTGGCTGATCTGGCACGACGCGGCACACGCAGTCTGCCACAGCATCCTCTCAACACAACGGCGCAGCCTGCGGAAGTTGTGCAGACACTTGCGCCAGTGGAAGAACAGGCATCGGTGTAAGGCATGAAGCGCATTGCCATTGTTGGCGGGGGCTTGGCGGGCCTATCGGCTGCTTATGAACTTCAGCGCAATGGCCATAGCTTCACTCTCTTTGAGCAAAGTGATCGCTTGGGTGGCATCGTAGACACGCTGCGACAGGATGGCTTTGTGATTGAACGCGGCCCGGATGGCTGGGTCACAGAGAAGCCGTGGGCGCGCGAGCTTGCAATTGAGCTCGGCTTGGAAGACGAGCTCATCACTTCCAACGATCACGAGCGCATCACGTGGGTGTTGCAGCAAGGCAACCTGCTTCCCATGCCGGATAACATGCGCATGATGGTTCCAGAAAACGTGGACACCATTCTGCAATCGCCATTGTTCAGTGAGGGCGCGCGCAGTGCATACATTGCTGAAGAGCGCCGTGCAGATGAGTTAAAGGCTGCAGCACCGGCACAGGATGAGTCTGTGGCGAGCTTTATACAGCGTCACTTCGGTGAAGAGGTTCTGCGAGTCATCGGAGCTCCATTGCTTGGTGGTGTCTTTGGTGGCGACGTGCATCAACTCAGCGTCCGTGCCGTGATGCCAGCGTTTGTGCAGATGGAGCGCGAGTATGGATCGTTGATTCGCGGGCTTGCTTCGAAGAGGGCACAACGTGGGGATCGACCTGCTTCGCCTGTCTTTACTTCGCTCAAGACGGGCACGGGAACTTTGGTGGAACGCATGGCAGAGACTTTGCCTGATGCTTTTATCCGCCTGAATGCAGGAGTAAAGAAGGTCGAGCGCACTACTGCCGGCTGGTTGATTGACGGTGAGGCGTTTGATCACCTGATGTTGGCGTTGCCTGTGCATCACGCATCGCGACTCCTTGCAGCGACAGATGAGCGCATGGCGGAATTGATTGTGCAGCCGACGAGTTCCGCCGTCATCGTTGGTTTTGGTTATCTTCCGGAGAATGCGCCTGCCACTCCTAAGGGATTCGGATTTCTGTCGCCAGAAGGTGAGGATTGCACGCTGTTGGCTGCAACGTTTTCTGATCAGAAATACACCCATCGCGTGCCGGAAGGCGGCAAGAGTCTGCGTGCTTTCTTTGGTGGCAGAGAGGCAGAAGCTTTGCAACAGGAAAGCGATGAGGCGATCATTGCAGCCGCGACTCGTGAGATGGAGAAGGTGCTGGGCCCCTTACCGCAGCCTGCCATTGCATTTGCGCGTCGTTTACCGTCTTCGCTGCCACAGTATGGCGTGGGACATGGCGAACGCATGGCAGAGTTACAGCAGCGCGTAAATGAGTTGGGATCTCTGCATCTGCTTGGTAACGGATATCGTGGTGTTGGGCTGCCAGATCTGATTCGCGATGGCCGAGCCGCTGCACGCGAATTGCTGGCATCCTGAGGACACTCGCATGGCGCTGATCACCTGCCAGGAAGCACTAGATCTCGTCGCTGCTTATATCGCCGCGTTCTCGCCGCGTACAAAGGTGGATCGTTTGCCATTGGAACAGGCACTGGGGCGCGTTCTTGCACAACCCATTCATGCCGACCGTGATCAGCCGCCGTTTCCCCGTTCCACTCGTGATGGTTATGCTGTGCGAGCTGTAGATCATGGTGTGAGGAGACTTGTTGGTTCCGTCCGCGCGGGTGAAGTATGGACCGGCGCGCCTCTAGCCCAAGGAGAAGCCATTGAGGTGATGACCGGTGCTCCGGTTCCGGAGGGCGCCGATGCCGTGGTGATGCTGGAGCACGTGGAGGTTGTGCCACAAGGAGTGAGCATCGCCGACAATCACTTGCCGAGTGCTGGTGACAACGTAGTTCCGCGTGGGCAGGAAGCACGTACAAGCGATGTCCTGCTGCGTGCCGGAGTCCGTTTGACTGCGGCAGAGATTGCCCTTGCGGCTTCTGTTGGGGCTGCGGAACTCAATGTGTATGTGCAGCCTGTGGCGGCGATATTAGCAACGGGCGATGAATTAGTGTCGGTAGATCAAACTCCTGCGCCGCATCAGATACGCAATAGCAACTCCCATACGCTGGCAGCGCTCACTCGACAGAATGGCGGTGTGCCGCGTGTGCTATCACCTGCGTTGGATAGTCGCGAATCTCTTCTGGAGCGTTTGACCGCAGCACGACACGGCGATCTGTTGTTGCTCAGTGGTGGTGTCTCAGCAGGGAAGTATGACCTGGTCGAAGATGTGCTGCTGGCGCTGGGAGCAGAGTTCTATTTCACTGGTGTTTTCATGCAGCCGGGCAAGCCGGTCGTGTTTGGGCGTTTGCCTGCGACCGACATACACGCGGAGCAGTGGATTTTTGGTCTGCCCGGTAACCCCGTGTCCACGCTGGTAACGGCGCTGCTGTTCGCTATGCCGATGTTGAGAGCACTGGGCGGTGAGTCCTCTCCAAAGCCACGATTTGTACAGGCGGCACTTGCATCTGCGATGAAGGTGCGTCCTGGCCTGACACGGTTTGTCCCCGCAAGGCTTTATTCGTCGCTGGATGTCGTAAGTGCTGAGCCTGTCGAATCACATGGCTCGGGGGACTTAGTCGGCAATGCTCGTGCCGACGGCTACATCGTCGTGCCATCGGATGCGGATTCTCTTACTTCCGGGGCCACTGTGACGGTGCTGCTGCGGTAGGCTCATACACATGAACAAGACCGCGCGCCTGGGCAAACTTTTGATTGGTGCAGCCGTGATCGTGCCTGCGCTGGCCGTGGCGGGGCTCATCGTGGAAAGCCATTACTTCCTGATCCATATTGAACAGAAGCAGCTATTGAAATGGCTTGCGGTGGATGCAGGCGTGCTGATACTGGGATTGATGCTGAGTCGCGGAGAAGATCTGTGAGCAAGCTATCGCACTACAACGAAGCTGGCGAAGCGCACATGGTCGACGTGAGCGACAAAAAACCAACGCGCCGCGAGGCGGTTGCCGAAGCGTTTGTGGAACTGAATGCCGAAGTTCTCGCTGCATTGCCCCAGAATCCTAAGGGAAACCCTCTGGAAGTAGCGCGTTTTGCAGGTATTACCGCTGCCAAGAAGACCGCGGATCTGATTCCCATGTGTCACCCGTTGCCACTTTCCTTCGTGGATGTGGAAGCGACCATTGTGTATCCAGCAGCGCTATTGAAAACCGGTGGAGGCGTGCGCATCCGTGCTACTGCAGCGACCGTCGCGGGAACAGGCGTGGAAATGGAAGCGATGACCGCCGCCGCCGTCGCGGCGCTCACTGTCTACGACATGACAAAGGCGCTGGATAAGGGCATCCGCATCCGCGAAGTGGTGCTGCTGAGCAAAAAAGGCGGCAAGGGCGGAGACTACGTCCGGTCTGAAGAGTAAGACGGCCCCTTCACGCACGTTGCGTTATGACGCATCCCAATACGAGCGCTGTCCAGTCAGTCTGAGCTTAAGGGACAGAGGTAGGTGTGCTTCCATGCGGCCGAGCTTGTAACCCAGATACTTGGCGAAAGTGAGCAGTACCGCGCGGGGTATTGCGAATGGTTCGTGCTTTCTGAGGTACTTCAATTCCGAAACGACAAACTTGCGACCTTCGCCTCCTGCTCCACCAAATGTTTCCATGAGCCACGGCATGCGCGCGTGATATACGCCAGTGTCAAAGTAGCGCGACAGTACCTGCGAGAAGTTGAAGTCGTGGGAATGAATTACCTTTGCGTCACTGCAATAGGCCGTTTTCCAGCCACCCGCGAGCATTCGTGCAGCCATGGTGGCGTCTTCACCAATGATGACATTAGGATCAAAGCCGCCGAGGGCATCGAAGGCGGTGCGTCGATAGGCGGAGAAGCTGTTTGAGAAAAAAGCAGCTCGAAAACCAACCCGTTTGCGGTCTTCGTACGCCCTCACATAGGGGCTGTCCGGGTAGTTGAACAGGCGCCCGTGACGCTCGATCGCGCCCGCGCCTTCTCGTGGAAGTTGTCTCCCGAACGCTGCACCGACCGTTGGATCATCAAAGGTATGGATGAGATTGCGAATGGCTTGCGTGTCCGCCAGCATCGCATCTTGCGTCATGAACACTAAAATTTTTGCATTTGGAACAAAGCTGGTTGCAAGCTGCCTGCTTTTTCCGTGACGAAACTCCCGCGATGGAATGCTTTGCACGCGAAATCCGGCGGCTGTCGCAATTTCGTAGGTTTGGTCTTTGGATTCAGAGTCGAGAACCAGAATCTGATGGACCTGCAAGCCGGACGCAAGGAGCGAGTCTCTGAGTGATGTGAACTCTGGGCCCGCGTTGTATGTCGGGATGATTACTGCCACGTCCGCGAGAGGGGACAGGGTTCGTTCGGTGGTTGTGTTTTCTGTTGTGGCAAGTGCTGGAGCTTGTTCGACTGTTTGTGACGGAGAGAGGTCGTCTTTCAGTTCTTCCTGGGGGAGGGAATCAAGTGGCTTCCAGAACGGTGATGTATGCGATGCCACTATTTCCGTCTCCGCTAAGTAATTCTTTTACAACAGCTTCAAGACCGATGTCTGGCATAAAGTTTCGTGCCGACGATGGGATGCCCCATCTAGATCACTTCAGGCGCATTTGATCGGGTTAAAACTGGCGTTTGTAATCCCGCTTCAGGGTTGCCAGAAAGGTTCCAGACTACACCTTCATTGTAATGAAGAACACCTGCCCGAGACTACGCGACGAGGCTGTCCAAGCGGCATGCAAGTGTCGGCTAGAAATGGTATTAAGGTTATTGCGCCGTCTGCTCTGAGATATCACAGTAGACGGCGTAATAACGGTACCTTAGTGTGAACGGAGGTTCGCGATTGCCTTTCCAGGATCCCAGGTGATCTGCACTCGGACGCTTCCGTTAGTTTGTCGTCCTGTCATGAATGCCGGAATGAGGAATCGTTCGACCTGCGAAAACAATTCAACATTCCAATCTCTTCCAATTGCATACCTTCCCAGGAAGAAGCCATCCGAGACGGTGCCGCCGTTGGTCAGATGCAAGGGACTGATCTTTTCCTGACGGTATCCGCCTTCGATGTGAGTCTTCGCAGAAACCCAATAGCCGAGACGTCCTTCGAAGCTCCGCGCATCTCTACCGGTAACATTCCCAAGTAGAAAGCCCTTGTTGGTGTTTCCATCGCGGTATTGGTTGTTGATGTAGATGCGGTGATTTCCCTCATCCTGCGAGAGTTCTTGGGTTGATGTCATCTCGAAGCGAAAATCCATATTGGGAATTCGTGGCAGTCGAGCGATATAGATGCCGGGTGCCCACGGATTTCTGCGAGGTGCAGCCAAAGGACTGAGATCATCATCCGCGTAGGAATCGGCGTAGATGGTTACAAAATTCGCAAGCCCTGGGACGTGCAAACGGAAATCAAATGCGCTTTTGCGGTCTCCCGGGTCGTTCCGTGCACCGTATCCTGTTGCACCTGTGGAGTTCGCGCTGAAGAAATTGTCTTTGAGTGAACCGAGGGTCATGGGGTGATTTACCCCCCAAAGGATGGACCATCGAGTAAAACTCATTTCGAGATTGCGACCAAAATTGAAGTTAATTTTCTGTCCGTTGAAATACGGTCGCGCGGGATAGTGGTGTCCAGAAAGTTTCCCGAAGACAAGATCGATACTGTAGGTTCCCAGAGAGGGAATGAACGGAAGGTCATGCGGGCGACTGGACATGAGGCGCAGATTGTATGTCGGTTCTGCATTGCTCGAAAACGACAGCGGTCCCATGATGTTTGGACCCCAATAGATTTCCTGTTTACCAAAGGACAGGTTGTATCCGCTAAAGGTCATGCCCGCATAGAGGTCGATCGGACGTTGTCGTACATAGGCTCCGATTGCCGGAGATGCAAGATTAAAGTCGGAAGGCCTGGAGCCAAAATTGTAATTGTCGATGTGATCGTAATAATCGGCCAATGATTGCGAGACCGCAGGTGCGCCAGGCGTGGTCTGCATCTCTTGCCGGACATGGAAGAAGTAGCGGCCGGAGGTAGCGCGCAAGGCATAGCCAGCGATCAGACTTCCCCCGCGGCCTAGGGGACGACCGTAATCATTCCACCAGGTCTGCCCGGTGTGAAAACCGTCTGTGAGCGCAGGTCCCATAATGGAACCATAGCGCGCGTAGACAGATTCCAGTACCACCTTGGATTGCGATTCCGGCTCGCGCAGGTAGTGCTCCAATTCTGGCAACATCGCTTCCGCCTCGGATTGCACGCTTGCGGAGACCGGATGGTCCATAGTGACAAATCCGTGCAGCGATTCCTCTGCCTCACGTACCTGCCTCCTGCACTCCTGGCGAGTCCATGGGCGGATGGCAACTTGCTGTGAGGGGATAAGTCCCATGGCGGCAAGCCGTTCCAGTGCTGGATAGACCCAGCTATCCATGGAAACTAGGGTTGAACCGGTATGGTCATTGTCCAGAGATTGATAGCTGGCGTCGTTTCCAGTACCTGATTGCGTTGCTACTGGATCGACAGAATTCGTTCCTGGCCCTGCTGGGGGCTCCATGGAGAGGAAGGAAAACCGAGGGACGGATGAAATTGCCGACGAAGATGGAGCGTTTGGGAGTTGCGCGACGGCCGCGGAACATGAGAGGAGAATCAGACAACCTGCAAAACGCGTCGACAAACTCAATGTACGATCACTCATCCGTGGATTCTCAAGTTCGCCGTCAATGCTGTAGCGCCCAGTGTTTTGTCTGCAGCCTTCCAAATGTTAACCAAGCCTGGTGAGGAGAAAGCCCGTGTGATTACCTACACGGGTCACAAAGACTTATGCCGTGCGCGGGGGGAAACGAACGAAGACGCACCACGCTGTCAACCTGATTGAGACAGGTTTGACAGCAGAGATACCCCACTACAAGAACGTTACTGAATGACATTGATTGCAGCGACGGCAAGGCCGAAGGCACTCAATATCTGAGAGTAATCAAGCAGGCGCTTGGTCAGGCTTGGCGCAATCGGCTTTTCCGGGATCACGATACTATCTCCAGGGTAGATCTGGCTTTCTTCAAAATGATTCGTGATGACCCCTTTCGCTCGTAGCCGGCTGTAGACGGAGCCATCCGCTCGAACAATGAACGCGTGGTCCTTATCGGCAATTCGATTGGGACCTCCTGCCAGCGCGAGATAGTCGGACACGTGTCGATTCTGTTTATAGAGCAGGACATTCTGTCCGTAGACGGCGCCAATTACGCTCACTGTATTAGGACGAGAAGGGACGTGGAATACGTCGCCATTCTCCAACGGAATATGTGGTACCACAACATTGCTCGAGCTATCAGGGGAAAACTCGAGAACAATACGTCCTGTTGCACGCAGCTCACGCAATTGCGAAACCAGATTGCGCTCCAGAGTCAGAGCATTGGGATCTGATACACCGGTGGATGTGGAAGCCCCGCGTACTGCGGTTTGGCGACTCATATCGGCAGAAAGTTGGGCGATGTAGTCATCCAGCCGCTGCTGTTGAAACGCACGCGTGCTTTCACGCTGAAAGCTGGATCCGTAGAGATAGGCGTTTGTTGTGAAACCACCGGCGCGTGTGACTAGTTCGTCGAGCGTTTCGCCCGGTTTTACGCTGTAGACACCTGCGCCAGGAAACTCTCCTTCCAAGCGTACAAACTTGGTTTGTTCCGCTTGGGGAACCAGGATGTCTCGCTGATTCAGAATCGTAACAATATCTCCTTGCTGCAGCTCCAGATTCTGGGTGGGGTCATGGTCCTGTACCAGCTTGCCAAGGTTGAATGGTACTAACTCCGCTTTCAGAGTTGTAGGATTCAGGCGTTCGATTACGGCATAAGACCAATCAATTTCGGGCGCCGGAAGACGGATAATGTTTTTCGAGAGTGTTGCAACGACGGGTTGCGGGGCTCGTTGTTGCTGTTGCAACTGCTGACTGTTCGTACCTGTTGGTAGATTCAGTTGCTGTCCAGCGGAGCCGGTACCCTGCTGTCCAAGAGGGGAGCTGTTCTGCACAGCAGAAGAGGGATTGAGGTTGGCCTGCCTCGAGCCAGCTTCCAGTGCGGCATTTCGATCCATCTGTGCGGCAGACTGCGAAATAACACCGCTTGCTGCCAACGTTCCCTGAGTCTGGTCTTCGCCTGTGGCATTCGGAGGCAATACGGTGGTGAGAGCGTTTCGCTGAGTTGTTTGTCCGGGGGGCGGTTCGATCACACCGTTTCGCATTTTGATTGAATCAGTGATCGAGCCCTGCGTGGCAGGGGGTGTATTGAACTCGTCGGGCTCAAACAGAGGAGTTGGTACTCCTAAACGATTCCGTTCGCGCCAGTAGTCACCCGTGAGCAGAGCCTCACGGTCCGGCAAAATGTCGCTCAGCCTCATTCCTGGCTTCCAGGCAAAACGCCCTGGGTTTGCCAAGTTGCCACGAATAGTTACGGTCCTCTCGAATCCGGATTCAATGTGGTTGGCGTAGAGAATGTCTCCGTCATGGAGCAGCATCGCCTTGCCTGCTGTGTCCAACGCGATCGTGACGGCGTGCCGCTGCAGATTCGAATCAATGCGCTCTAGACGCAGCTGGTTGGGATTGGCGGTTGGGCCGAGTCCACCAGCTACGGTCAGCAGATCGCTCAATGAACTGGCGACCTGTCCCGCGTTGTCTTCCTTTAGTTCATATACGGCTGGATGGCGCACGCTGCCTGCCAGTGCCACTTGTGGACCCACTGCAGGGATAAACAGCGTGTCTCCACTTTCTAACCTGATATCGCGGCTCTTATCCCCACGGAGGATGAGGTCGTAGAGGTCAAGCGTTGTAACTGTCTGTCCGCCGCGACGGACTTGAATATTACGCATGGAGCCGCCTACATTTGGCCCACCGGATGCGAAAAGCGCATTTAAAACGGTCGACAGGCCGCTGATCGTGTAAGCGCCTGGTCGGCGAGCCTCACCCACTACATAGATCTGAATGGAGCGGAGCCGCCCGAGGCTTACGGAGAGTTGATAATTACGAAAATAATGATCAATCTCTCTGGAAATACGAGCCTGTAATTCGCTAGCCCTGAGGCCCGAGACCTGGATTGCGCCCACACGGGGCAGATAAATCCTGCCTGACGTATCCACTGTGAGCTGGCTATTGTTGTTGACCTGGTCCACGCCGGTGATTCGAAGCAGTACCTCGTCCCCAGGGCCAATCACGTAATCGGGAGTCACAGGAATCTGGTCGGCCGGCGCAAATGTTGAAGGTGGTTGCTGAAACAGATCCCTTCCAAATACAGGTAGCGTCTGTCCAGTCGAAGAGCGAGCTAACTTCTGCAGGTCCGTGACAGGATCCGGGGGGAAGCGCAATTGGTTTCGCTCGTTGGGGATCGTACTACGCCTTTCACTCATTCCTGCCGAGTCCACATACACCTGCGTGGTGTCATTCTGGCGGGATGTAAGAGGGGTAGATTGCTGACTGTCCGATTGAGTCGATCCCTGATTGTTTGCAGAGGGCTGCTGGGAATCCTGGGTAGCTTGTGTTTGACACAACCCAGGAGCAGCAAAAAGGGAGCTATTGCAATCCTGGGCACAAATGTACTGTCCTGTCGCAACGACAAGAGCGGTGAGCATAAGTGGTCGAAGTAACGACCTTCGCTGACGGATGAAGAGGGAAATTCGATCGCGACGGCCAGAAGGTTCCACGTGCTGCTGCCCCATTTCTACGGATGATGCCGAACGTCTTTGGACATTCACAAAAGCGTTCTCCCCAGCCTATCACTACCTCTTGGCACGCCGAACGGTTGCTGGCGGGGCGGAATCGATGCAGGATTTAGCGGGGCGTGAATGGGGAATCGGGCCGACCGTGTGTCACGAGCCATCCGACACTGACCACCGTGCGGGTGCCTCGTCGTACGGTCCGATGGTCAATTCCACCGAGCGGTACGTCCGGTGGATCTCCGATAGAGGTCGGTGGCCCGTTTTAAGACTTGTTCGCCACCAAACTTTTGCAACAGAATCTTCGTCATGGTTTTCAGGTAGAAGAACCCCTCATTCCAGACATTGCGATATTCGACCTCGCGATTGACTCGTAACACCTCTTTCGCTCGCAGCCATGCATACTTCGGCTGTGTGCTGATACCGCCGAGTGGCGATGAGGTGACAACAACGTTCGCAAAGCGAGGCTCGTGTCTTAGCACACTGCGAATCACGAGCTTGCTGTCCGCGCAGATACGATACGACGTATCGAATGGAGTGTCTCCTGCAAGAAGCGCCCGACGGTGGAAGACTCCCTGGTGATGCGGGATCAGGGGACGCCCACCGCTCCATCGGCCTTTCGTTTCAGACCATGCTGCGTTTTCAATCTCTACGAGCCTTCCATCGAGGCTGACAATTGCGACCTGGCCATAGAGGATTTCGGCTTCCGGAGGAACGGCGGTCGCTGCCTTCGCGATTTCCTTTAAGACATTCTCGCTGTGGAGAACATCGCCAGCACCCAGAAATATGGTCCATTCACCGGTGAGTGTCTTGCTGCCCTTATTAAAGGCATCGTAGATGCCATTGTCTCGCTCACTGACCCAGTAATCGATGTCTTGCGAGTGTTCTTTAAGAACCTCAAGTGTTCCATCGGTTGAACCGCCGTCAATCACGATGTACTCAACGTTGCCATATGTCTGCTCACGAACACTGCGAAGCGTTTGCAGGAGAGAGTCTTTCGCATTGAACGTAACGGTTACGACAGAGATGGTCGGTTCCACCGGGTTCTTCCATGGAGAGATCCCAGTTAGTCTGCGCCCACCGCAGAAAGATATCGGCAATCTCTGAGCCTGATCAGAAGGCGCATTCATGGCTGCATCCTTGTGCGGCCTGCACCGAAGTCTATCCGGTCTTTATTCTCCACTAACTCCGTCACACGGTCCCATGCAAGCTGCATCTTTTGGTCGAACTCATGAAATTCCTGAATCTTCTCCTGTCCGGCTTTACTGATTTCCGCCGCTCGTGCAGATGAGTTGAGAATCAGAATGCAGGCATGGGCCAGCTCTTCTGCCGTTTCGCGTATGAGTGCATGTACCTCATTTTGGATACCAGTGCCTTCTGCACCGACATGCGTTGTTATCACCGGCAATCCCGCAGCCATGCATTCCAGCGTTTTAATCTTGATGCCGGCGCCGAGCCTTAAAGGAAGGAGAGCGGCAGTAACACTTGCCATCATTGCAGATACGTCATCAACGAATCCCACCACATGAACCCCTGCCGCGTTCTTGAGTGAGGGGGTAATGGTGTCACTGCCATGACCGGCAATATACAACCGGGCATCCGGGATTTTGCGCCGTATTCGAGGCAGAATCTCTTGGATGGCCCACGTGACCGCATCAACATTTTCCATGCGATTCATAGCCCCCCAGTACAGCAGCCTATTCTGCGGACGCGAACCTGTGGTGACAAGGTTTGTCCGAAGCGATTCAATCTTAGGATGAATATAAGTGGGTGGGTTTTTCGGTTGTGATTCGCGCAGGACGATATCGCGGTCCTTGCCACTAAGCGTTACAAGAAGGTCGGTTCTCTGAAATGCAGATCTCTCCCAGTGCCGCACGCGCTTTGTTTCGACTCGATATGCGAGGGTTCTTAAGGCGTTCTGCTCACTAGATGTCCGTCGCTCCCACATTTGCGAGTAGATATCGTGCAATGACCCTACTGTTACCGAACGAGGATCGCACAGAGGAAGGTACTGCAGCATCTGTCCGTGGTCCAAAATGACAACATCAAATAGGATGCTACGTTGAATCTCTTGGAAGGCCACCGCAAATGGCTCTGAGGACCGGGCAGCAATCAGTGTCGGTAGCGAGGGCGAACGAAGGAGTCCCTTGACCCGGTCTTTATTGGATACCGGAAATACTCTGCTGGATTTGAAGATGCTGCGTTGCGTGTCATCAAAGGTCTCCGCTTCCAGCGCCGTGGCGAATGAAAGCAAATGGACGTCGTGATTGCGCGCGAGCCATTCGCAAATGCCGTAACTGGTTCGTGACCCAGCCTGCCGCGCAGTCGAGCTTGGGAGATGGGCGCTTGCGAACAAAATCTTCATATCTTTAGCCCCCTGCACGCGAAGATGCAATTCGTAGTTTCTATGATGCGACGTGATGGACGGAACGACGAATTTGGGAAATTAGATCAGCGCGCGATCAAGAATTTCTGCATACTGTTTTGCAAAATGTTTTTGCCTCTCCGGAAATTCTTCGTGTGCACGTTGACGCATCGCACGGTCCTGTTCCGCGGAGAATGATTGCAATACAGCCTGCATGACGTTGGCCAATGACTCTGCATCGTTCACCGCAAAATAGTGTCCTAGCTTCGGAGCCTGTTCCTGATGAACAGGAATGTCTGAAAGGATGACGTGTTTCCCCATAGACTTTGACTCTTCGACGCTGGTGCTCCATCCCTCAAATTTTGAGGGGTTTAATAAGGCAACGCAGTCGCGCATAAGGCCAAGCAAATCATCAAATGGGATCTGCCCTAATACGCGGAACTGCTCGGTAACGTTCTGCTCCGCGACGTGAGCCATCAGGCTGTCGAAGAACTGTGGTCGACGGTCATCGTGTGTCGGGCCGGTTGCGAGTACAAGAATGCGTTCTCCGCGTTTCCTTAGGATGGCAAGCGCATCCACTACAACCTGGTGATTCTTGTGCTCCCAGAACTGGTTTGGCAGCAAGAAAAACGGTCCCGCAAATCCATATCGTTCTGCAATCTCTGCAGAAGAAGGTGAGTTAACACCAGAAATCGGACTTGCTACAAAACGAAGGCATTCGATCCGGCCAATGGACGACGAGTCGAACGCTTCAAGATCTTTCTGTGCGGAAAGGCTGCTCACAATAATCTTGTCGCTTGCACAGAGACCCTTCAGGTTGCGGTCGCGAAAGGCTCGTTCTTCCTCATCAAAAAACTGCGGAAGATGAACGTGCTGGAAATCAGGAATCCATGCCAAGGTGGGGAGGCCAACGGTGGCGTTGGCTTGCATGATGTGAGATAGCGCGACGACTGAGTGCCGACGAAGCAGTCGACCCAGTAGTATGTCTTTGCCCAGAGCAACAGAGATGGCTTTGCGGACTATCCAGGGTATGCTCTTGCGCGTGAGTAAAGGTGTTTGAACAACGGTCACGCCGGCGTAGTCGGTGGGCGAGATTGCGTTGTCGGTACCTGTGAAAACAATCGGAAGGTATGGTGTTCCTGGTATCGTCCGCATGGCCAGGAACAGGTTTTTCATATAGTTCTTGCCGCCATTCCAAAATCCCGCAGGAACCAGAAAAGCAATGTTACGTTGCGGGTTATTCTTGGACAGCATGTTCCGCCTTCCACCACTCCGCGTATGCTGTGATGCCATCGCGCCATTTTTTTGTGGGTTGCCAGTTCCATGCGCTTAGGCGGTCCATGGCGGCAATGTAGCGCATGGGGTCACCTATGCGTGCAGTCCCGGTAAAGCATGGTTGCGCCCCACACGCAAGAATGTTGCACAGACATGACACGATATCCCGGACCACGACGCCTTCTCCGGTGCCGCCGTTTACAACAGGACATTGCGAGGATGCAAAGCCCGATGCGTGGATCAGCAGGCTGGCTGCATCTTCGACATGCAGCCAATCGCGTGTCTCCTCGCCGGTGCCCATGAAACTGAAGTCACCTGCATGCAGCTTTTTGCAGGCATCCCATAGCAACTGTTTGCGTAATCCATTTCCATACACCGAGAACAAGCGAACGATGACAACCGGAAGGTTAAATTGACGTCCGTAGGATAAGACCATTTGTTCGGCCATGAGTTTGTGGATGCCATACTGCGAGATCGGCAGGATCGGGGATTCTTCCTGGATTGGCACGGTGGCCACCGTGCCATAGACGCTGGCGCTGGACGGATAGACGATGCGCGCCAAAGGTGCGTACAGGCGGGCATACTCCAGCACGTTGGCCGTTGCCGTTACGGTTCGCTCAAAGTCGGACAGCGGGTGATCAATCGAATACGCGACTGAGCCGCCACCTGCGCAATGGAAGATCAGCGAGGGCGTAATGTTCAATTCAACGAGTGCGTCGCGGTGAATGTCCTGTTCAGCCCAGCGACCGATGCCCCAGGCCTTCCACTCCGCTTCTTCCCATTTCCCATGACCGATGCCCACGACCTGGTAGCCAAGTGCGGAAAGTTCACGGCTGATGTGGCGACCAATGAAACCATTGGCACCGGTAACGAGAGCAGTATGGTGCAGGGTGTCTGGCATAAATCGGAATCTTTTTCATTCTATGCCAGCGACTCTCCAATTACGCGAGCCGGATTGCCGACCACAATAGTGTAGGGGGCCACATCCTTCGTGACAACGCTGGCCGCTCCAACAACCGCTCCCCGTCCAATCGTCACACCTTTCAGAATGGAGGCATTAAATCCGATCCAAGCATCATCCTCGATAACTATCGGGGCAGAGGGCACGTCGTGCAACTGCGTTGGATGGCCACCTGATGCAATTTGTCGGAAATGTTCGTGTCGCGCTCGGGCAGAAAGCGAATGAGAGTTGAAGTCATGAATATTGACATTGTGCGAGATCAAGACGCGGTCTCCGATAACGATCGAGTCAGCCGACCAGATCCGAGACCCTTCACTTACATAAGAGTCGCTGCCGATTCGAATGTGCCCACCATGTCCGAAGACATGCAGCTGTCCCGCAATTTGTGACCTCACCCCGATTGAAATGGCATTTGGGTTGTTCTGAGGATTATGAATGACGCTTGAAAGTGTCAGACGCGCATCTCCGGCGAGTACGCAAGCATTCTTATACCGCATTCGATGGAAAACGCTGGACAAGCGTGAGATAAAGCCGAAGAACTTCCCGGCAATTGAAGCCAATATCCTCATGATGGAGTCCTTCTTCGAGTCCATGACGCAGCATGTGCTGAGCGCTGTCTAGCGTAGAAATACTGAAGTTTCATCTCATATTCTGCATATGCGTTCGTTCCGGTGCTTATGTGTGCCGAGCCTCTTCGGGAATTTCTCGCAAAATACGGGCGGGGTTTCCAGCCGCGATAGTCCAGGGAGGAATGCTGCGAGTTACGACGCTTCCAGCACCCACCACCGCACCTTCGCCAATTTCTACACCTTTTAAGATGATAACGTTCAAGCCAATCCAACTCTTGTTTCCTATCCGCACTGGCCGGATTGGAACATGAGCCCATGATTTAAGGCCGTTGTAATGATCTACGACATCGCGGGAACGTTCGCTCCAGGCGATTGAATGCGAGTTGTGATCGACAATGTTGCATCCCCAGGAGATAAGCACATCACTGCCGACTTCGATGCGTTCTGCTGCCGCGATCGTCGAGCTTCCGATGAAGGTATTTTCGCCGATTATGATCGAGGCGCCTTCGCGTTCCGCTACGAGAGTACCCTCCACTATGCTGCCGGAACCTATATGCAATGTGCTGGCTGCATTGAATCGGATGCCGCGAAAGTTAACCTTTGCACCGGGATGGATCACGATGTTTGGAAGCGCAAGCACCTTGCGCCTAGCTTGGGATTGCAATATCCGCTTTGCTAAATCGAACATCTAAAGTCGCTTCCTAACAGCTTGAAGTCAGCCTACTAAGTTCACTCCGGTCCACTCTCGTATTTAGAGTGCCAGCTACGCAGAAAACAGTGCGTAGCGAAAACGGTTCCTAATGCGTTGCAGAAAACCTTGCCGGTACAGCGACAGAAAACGACGGTCGAGGCTTCGCATTGGCACGAAGTCGAGCGGGTGGATGAGAGGAAACTCAAGCTCAGTGGTTTTCTGAATGAGTCGCTCATCTTCACTCTGAGTGTGTGTGGCGCCCACCCCAAAACCTATGTTTGTAACTTGATTCACTCGAGGCATCGCGATAAGTGAATTATTTTTCAAGCACGAGAATATCCACTGGTAGTCCCAGGTGTTGGGCGCGTTTTCCTTTGCATACATGGTGTCGAACACGTCTGTCCAATATGCTATGACGTTGTTATCACTGAAGATTTCATGGAGTTTCTTCCCTGCCTTAAATCGAGGCCAGTCGTTGAGGTCGCGATCATAACGCTGCCACATCTCTTTCCAGGTTGCCCAGCCCCAAATGCCGCCTAACTGAGAGAAGTAATAGCTCTCAGATGTTGTGACGTAATTTTGCACGAGGTTTGTTCCCGAAATTGCCGCAATGCGATTATCGTGGCGATATCGCTCAAGCAATTCCTGACAAAATGGAAAGAAGGATTGGGCAGGAAGGCAATCATCTTCCAGGATGATTGCTTCTTCCACCAAGGAGAAGACCCAATCCAAACCGCTGATAATCCTCTCCTGGCAGCCCAGATTGCTGTCGGAAAAGTTGGTTTTCACATCACACTGCCAGTCCACCTCGTTGACAATGGAACGCACCTGTTCGCATGCTTCCGCTTCGCCAACTTTTGTTAAACGTGGCCCATCCGCAACCAGCAGCAACGTGCGTGGTCGTGCCTGTGCAACTGCACGGAAGACTCTTTGCGTGGTTGCAGGCCGATTGAAAACGAACATTACGACAGGAGTTTCAAGAGGCCTTGACTGCATAGAGACGCGGTACCAGTGCTAAGGATTTGGTCGCGGTTTTGAGGCGCATGGCATTGCATCAGCCTGTAGAACGACCCGTGGCTTGCGTTAGTATACAGTCTGCGGAAGACTTGCCCGTGCCTATCCGCGGCGTCTGTCAGGGTTCCAGCGCAGCGTAGAAGGGTGTTTCGTTTGACCATGCAGGCGTTTCGTGCAAAGCTTTCGGACAAGTTCGACAAACTCAGCCCAGGTCTTCGCAAAGTCACCGGAAACATGGGTTGGCTGTTCATTGACCGTATTGTGCGGATGGGCATGGGACTTGTGGTCGGGGTGTGGACCGCACGATATCTCGGTCCCGGCGACTTCGGGATTTTCAACTTCGGTATTGCGTTTGTAGCGCTCTTTGCAACGGCTACAACTCTCGGGCTGGAATCCATTATTGTTCGGGAGTTGTTGGAGAAGCCAGAACATGCCCGCGAGATTCTCGGAACATCAATTGTTCTGAGGGCCCTTTCGGGGCTGCTATCCATGTTCTTAGTGGTGGGAGCTGTCAAACTTCTGCAACCTCAAGATCATCTGGCCATTTTGATTGTGGCTATCCTGTCTCCCCAGCTCTTATTTCAAGCTTTTGACACCATTGACTCCTTCTTCCAGTCTGAGGTGCGGTCAAAAATAACCGTTTGGGCAAAGAACGGTGCGTTCCTGATCTGTGCTGGTGTGAAGGTCATCCTCATCCTCCTGCATGCCCCACTATGGGCGTTCGCTGTCGCCACTTCGGGAGAGTTCGGGCTGGGGGCTGTGGGGTTAGTGATAGGGTACCGCGTAGCCGGTGGTCATCTCGCGCAATGGAAGGTAAGCCGTGCACGGGCCAAAGCGCTCATTCAACAGAGCTGGCCGATCATATTTTCAGCAATGGCCATCATGGTATACATGCGCCTAGACATGATCATGCTGAAAGTGATGAAGGGTGACGCTGCTGTCGGCTTGTATTCAGCTGCCACTCGGATTTCCGAGGTCTGGTATTTCATCCCTGCGGCCGTTGTCTCATCCGTGCAACCGTCTATCATTCGCGTCAAGAACGATCCTGTCCTGTTCTATGAACGACAACGTAAGCTGTTCTCTCTGATGACGGTCACCGCTTGTTTGATCGGTTCGGTCGTGGCGTTGCTATCCAACACCATTGTCAGGTTGTTATATTCCCACAGCTACGCCGGTGCAGGGCCTGTCCTTGCTGCACACGTCTGGGCGTCCGTATTCGTCTTTCTCGGGGTGGCCCAATCACCCTGGAACATAGCGCACAATCTTTTGAAGCAGTCCCTGTATCACACCATTGCGGGGGCCGTGATCAACGTGGTTATGAACCTGTATCTTATTCCACGGTATTCCGTGATGGGGGCCGCGCTGGCCACGGTTGTTTCTTATGCCATCTCCAGCGTCTTCGCCAATGCCTTCAGTGCCAGCATGCGTCCAATTTTCTATATGCAGATGCGGTCGTTTCTTCCGACACGTTTCTGGAAGCATGACATTCCTGGCTGATGGACAGAACCATTTGCTGTGTGCCCAAGTGAACATGTTTCGCTTATAGAATGAAATCTCCTTCGCCAAGACATGGCACGTCTACAAACAACCCCTATGAAAACAAATCGCTTCCATCACGAAATATGGTTTGAGAGATTGTTTCTCGGGTTTTTGTTGCTGTCGCCACTGAACAACTCATTTGAAGTCGGGGCCATGATGGTGGGATTGTTACTGCCAGTCGATGGCGTCGCGCCGTGGGCTGTGGCACTCACTCCTGCATATCTTAAAGTCTTCAAGGATGTTTTTCTTGTCGGGGCTCTGCTACTGCTCGCACATGCGTGGCTACGTGATTCGAAGCTTCGCCGCATGTTTTCCCGAGGACCTTTCGTACTGCTGAATATTTTCGTCGTACTTATCCTTTTTCAGTCAGCAGTATCGATATTCTGGCTCCCTTTGGAAGTTGTTCTCATGGGAGTTCGCGGGTATTGGGTTCTAGGACTCGTTTACGCCGGAGCTGCATTCCATCATTTTTCCAGAAGGTTAATCAATAAGGCGTTCGTTGCGCTTTTCGTGCTGCAAATTGTGCTTCAGGTGTGGCAGTACGCTCTTGATCTCGGATATGCCGTGTATGCCGAACATCGGTCTCCCGGCATGTTTATTGTCCCGGCTACCGCGGGGTTTTTCGCACTGGTTATCTATGCCGTTGCTATTGATATGGACAGCACACTGTTGAAAGTCGGTGCATTGGCGTCATTATTGCTGTCTAATAGCTCCTCTGCCCGGCTGGTCTTCATTGTGTATTACATGTTTGCTTATCGCAACAAGATGAAGCCGCGGTTTATTGCATATCCGATCTATGCTTCGATTGTCGCCTTGATCGGGTTAGCTGTTGCGTTGAATCTTGGGGCCATCACCGGCCGTGGCGAAGGCGCTACTGAGTCGGCAAGCTCGCGCATAGGTATCATCGCTGATGTTTCATCGAATGTCGGAACGCTGATCTTCGGAAAAGGTATGGGCATCGCAACCTCGCAGGCCTTCATCTCGGGGCAGGATGGCGCCATCATTGCCGACAACACCTATGTAGGTCTTATCTATAACGCGGGAATAGTACCCGCCATCATCATGCTTGCCTTCATACTTACGACGTATCGATACTTCCGCAACAAAATGCTATTTTTCACTTTGATTGCTTATTCGGCAACAACAGTGATCTTCGAGATTAATCCGGTGGTCCAGATACTTCTTATCTTCCTTGGAGCTGACATTGGGAAAGCGATGAGCAATCCCGCGGAGATAACGGCGCCAGCACTAAGATCTGGTCTATCGGGACTTCCTGAGCGGGTTTAAAGCTACTCTCTCAAGCTGTTGGAGTAGAGCGGAAGCGTGAGCGAAGTTCCTCCATCTGATTGGTTGTCAGAAATAGAATGCGAAATACTCCTATCATCAAACCCACCATCATTCCTACTGCGATGAGCGCCATCCGTGGCGGGAATGACTTCATATCTGGGAGCTTGGCACGGTCCAGCACCTGAACTATCGTGCCTTCCTTTGCTTCCTCTAACCTGGCAGCTTCGTATTGTCGAGCAAGCATTTCAAACAAGGTCTCGTGATACTTAACTTCACGTTCTTTTCGAACAACCTCAAGAGCAACTTCAGGCACTTTTGCTGTTGGAAGTGCTCCCTCCTCACCAGAACCTGATTGCATCGAGTGCAGCTGTGCCTCAAGATTCGCAATTTGGCTTTTTAAGCGGACCACATCCACATTCTGCTCGGTGGATGTCTGTCGCAGAGCAGCTAGTTCCACCTGACGAGCAGCAATCTGTGACCGCGTCTCAGCAATGGTTCGCAATTGCAGCGTAGTTTGGCCTGCAGGTTGGAGAACGCCTGTCGCTTCCTGACTGCGTTTCAGGTCGACCTCGGCGTCAGCTAGTGCATTTTTCTCTGACTTCAGTTGCCGCTCAAAGAACAACCGTCGTTGCGCCGCCGACGTGATTGCCATCTGAGAGTTTGCGGCATCCAAGGCATCTAGGTATCCATTTGCCAGATCACGAGCACGCTCTGGCTTAGAATCAGTTACCTTGATGTAAACAATATTCTGCTTCGTATCTAGCTTCACGGATGTCTTACTCAGAAGACGCGTTTCCGCCTGGCTCATCTTCTTCGTGTGATAAACGTCGGTCAGTTGAAACTTGTTGATCAAACTGTCCAAGACAAGTTTGCTCTGCAGAATGCCCGCATACATTTCTCCGGGTGTCTTAACGCCCGATAGAAGTGAGCTCCCACCCCCGAGTCCAATCTGACTGGTTAGCGCCATTAGGCTTGATCCACTGCCTGACTCGGGTGGAATAAACGAAGCTTCGGCTGTAAATGAAAGAGGCAGAAGATACGCAACCACCCCTGTGACAAGACCAAGCACGAGCATATATTTGATTAGGACTCGTCGACCGGTCCACAGTCTTGCGGCTGTTGCCAAAAGGTCTATAGCTCCATCGTCTGCTGGTCGCTCTGTCACAGTGGGTTCAGTCTTCTCATTCTCTGGATCCGATGTCATAGCCGTTGTTTGCTCGCGCTCCGTTGTTTCTGATATTGGGACGGTCCGCTGTTGGCGACCGCTGTTGAATTGAGAGCCGTCCGTAAGTTTACTCGACGTGATAACAGAGCATGCTGCAATCCTCTCCTGCGGACTTCTCGTCCTCAATAGACGGCACCGCTTGCGGAGTGGAAACCACTTCAAAATTACTTTCAGGCAGCGAGCGAGGGAGTCTGTAGCGATATCGGTGCCATCATTGCTCGGCTGGTTTCTTTCCCTGCTATGTGCTTTCCTCCGCGATAGTTCCTGATCTAGTGGAGGAGATTTAGCTACCTTGCTTACTTCAGGTGCAGGGAAGAGGAAGATCGCAATCTTGGTGAAAAAATCTGTGAAGGTGTTCAAAAAATGCTGTGTCACCCGACCGTGCAAAGACCTCAGTCTGTTCCATACTGATTGTTCTGTCGTAGCGAATTGGTCGATGCGGCCCACGATGAGTTGTCGCGAGAAGGCCTAAAGGTAGGAATTGTTCTAGTGTGCTCATGGGTAACAGCGGCATGCCGGAGCCTCGGTTGAGGTCTCTTGAGCTCATTTATTCTGATGATTCGGGGATTGCTACTAAGCAGCGGATCGTAGGGCATTTTAGATGCCTGAATAGTTGGTGGACCTGATCGGGATCGAACCGATGACCTCTTCCATGCCATGGAAGCGCGCTCCCAGCTGCGCCACAGGCCCACTGGTTCTTAGAATACCGTGATTCCGCGATTCCGTAAACCTTACAGCCATGTCAGAGGCCACCCGTTGCAAGGTGGCCTCTGAGTTCTTTCTAGCGCCAGTAACCCTCGCGCCAGACCCATCCACGCGGTGTGCTGATCCATCGTCCGGCGACCCAGATCACGCCCGGACGAGGCGGGGCCATGTAGCTGCCAGGAACCCACACGTATCGTCCACCGCCCCAGCGGTAATAGCCGCCATGCCAAGCCCATCCTGGACGTGTCGGAGGAGGGCGACGTTCCATCGGCGGTGGCGGTGGGCCCATCCGCGGTCCAGGAGGTGGCGGGCCGTAACGGGGTTGCGCATCGACAACCACAGGGGCGAGTGCTGTTCCCAGCAGTATGGCTGTAAGTCCGATTCCGGTAAATTTCGTCATTTGTAAATCAACCTCTTTGCTGACCAATGCCTAGGTCGCCATCGTGTTCGGATAGACACGGCTACCTTATTTCAGGTTGCTGTCCCAAAAGAGAAATCTTTCTGGCGTATTGTGAAAATCTTTCTTGCAGGACGGGAACAAAGCCTGCGGCACCCGGTGTCTATACGTTCAGAGTGAGCGAGAGCACTCTTTCATCCGCCGGCGGATGAGCCGTTTTCTTCACCTCGGGAATGTGCCATTGCAAGGAAATGCACTGGGGCCGTACCTTAAAAGGAGCAGTAAAGATGAACGGGGCAGCGGTGATGGATCCGGTTACCGGCACGATCGGTGGATTTTCCAAGGCGGGCGGCATGACGGCCTCGCGTCCGGAACTGCCCGTGGAAGAAGTAGCCCTGGTGGCTGCTTTGCAGGCGGGATCTGAGGATGCCTTTCGCCAACTCATTTCACAATTCAGTGGCCCGTTGTATTCGCTGTTGCTGCGTTCGCTAGCCGACCCGGCAGATGCCGCAGACGTCACGCAGGACGTGTTCATCAAGATTTTTCGTTCCGTTGGCAGCTTCCACGGCGACAGCAGTCTTCGCACATGGATTTATCGCATCGCCATGCACGAAGCGTCGAACAGTCGCCGCTGGTGGGTGCGCCATAAGAAGGCCGAAGTCACGATTGACGGCGACAGCAACGAAGACGATGGTGAATTGAATTTCTCTCTGCGAGATACGCTTGCGGACCATCGTGAATCGCCTTTTGAGAGTGCGCGGCAATCGCAACTTCGTTCCGTGGTGGAAGCTGCGCTGCGCGAGGTTCCGGAAAGTTTTCGAACCGTCGTTATCCTGCGCGAGATCGAAGGCATGGCTTACGACGAGATTGCAGAGATTCTGAATATCCACATCGGGACGGTGAAGAGCAGGCTGATGCGTGGTCGCGCAGCTTTGCGAACGAGCCTGGGCGCACGCCTTCCCGAATTTGCACAAGTCGCGCCCAAAAAGATGCCGCAGGCAGCAGCGAAAGCCTCCTCTGCGACATCCAAGGAGGCACGATGAGTTTTTCGTCCAAAGATTTGGAGCACCTGTTGGGGCGTCTTCATGAAGATGAGTCGCAACAGGAGGAATTTGGTTTTGAGCGTTCGCTGACGGATAACGCCTTGCGTACGCTTGCTCCGGCTCAGCCACCGCGCGATCTTTCGTTGCGCATCCGCGTCGCTCTCTCCAAGGAACGCGTGCGCGCACAACATAATTGGCTGCATCGGGTGAAGGAACGTGTGGAGTTGTTCCTGGAGAACACGTTGCGGCCTATGGCCGTGCAGGCTGGCGTCGCAACTGTGGCGTTGGTATCGATTACAGGCGGCGCTCTCATGTTGAGCGCTCCGCAACAGGCTGTGGAAGCAAACGACGAACCCCTGGCTGGCTTCTCTGCACCGCGTTATCTGTATTCGCCTTCGGGAGAATTTCCGCTCGCCAGCGTGAATGAAGCGCCGCTTATCGTGAAGGCAATGGTGGATTCCACTGGCCGCGTGTATGACTACCAGGTACTGTCAGGCGCGTTGGATTCCAATGCTTTAGAGGCGTTGCGTCAACGCATGCTGACTGGTGTCTTCCAGCCTGCACGTGTCTTTGACCATCCGGTCCGGGGCAGCGTGCTGCTCACCTTTGGCGATGTTGTGGTGCGTGGCTGATTAGTGCGCGGGTTTGACCACCTTTCGCCAGCAGCCTAGACTCAGCCTCTGGTACACCTTTCGCTGAGGTCCGTCGAACATCCGTGCGACTTTTTTCCCGTTCCGTCCTTTCTCTCGTAGCACTCCTGGTGTTGTTGCCCGTGCATGCGCAGAAATCGTCCTCGTCTTCGTCTTCCACCGGTGAGCAGGTGGAAGAGCAGCCGTCTTCCACGGTGATTCCGCGTCGCGGTGTGGAGCAGGCAGGCTCTGCTGTTTCGCTGGAAACCAGCGAGACTATGTTCACAATGGCGGCCGCGCTGAACTCCTGCGGCTATGACAACGGACTGGAAAGCTCTTTGCCGGTGCGCGCGGAGATTCGTGCGGAGGTGAGTTCCGCACTGGATCGTTCCGTTGATGTCCGTGAAAGCCAGATCGCACTCTGCAAATACATTGCGAGCCACTCGCAGGGCGGTGCGCAAAACCTGGCGCAATACGTGTCTCTGGCATTGTTCCTGTCGCCTCCGCCCGACCTCACGTTGTCAGTGAGCGAAGGTGATCTTTCGCCCGATGCAGGACAGGTCGTTGGTGTGTTGCCGCTGTTGAAGGACTTTGCGCAGAAGGTGGATCTGCACCTCATCTTCGTGCGTCACCATGCCCAATATGAAGCGGCTGCCGCTCAGGCGCACGACAGCATGACGCGTCTCCTCCTGGAGACGAATTCGTACCTGCACCAGCCGGTCAGCATTTATGACGGGCGCCGCTTTCTCGTTCTGCTCGAACCCATGCTCAGCCCGCAGGCAGTCAATGCCCGTGTGTATGGTTCTGACTATTTCATCGTGACGTCACCGACGAGCATTGATGAAAACACGCCGACCAAGTCGTCGTACGGCTCACGTTTGTCTATCGGATCCCATGCAGGTGGGTTGCAGATGGAACAGGTGAAGCACATCTATCTGCTCTACCAGGTTGATCCGCTCATTTATGCGCGTGCGCAGGCGACGAACCGTCTTTTGCCGATTCTGAAGGTGGTTCAGGATGCGCCCATTGACTTCAATTACAAGAACGACATTGTTGCATTCACCACCGAGTGTCTTGTGAAGGCCATTGAAGCACGTTTGATGGATGTTGGCTTTGACAAGCCTCGCAAGCCGGGAACGGTAAAAGCACGGATCGATATTGGTGATTACAACCAGGCGTTGATCGACTATGACCGTCGTGCCGAAGCCGTGCGTCGTAAGCAGGTGGTGCTCGACATGGAGTCTGGATGGGTTCTTACAGGCTCGTTCTATGACTCGTTGATGAAGGAAGACAAGGACGGCATTACGCTTCGGGATAGCATCGCCGAGATGGTCTACGGTATGGATGTGCCGCATGAAGCGGCTGCAGCGAAGAAGATTCCGTTCTTCGCGCCAGACAGTAACAACCTTGTTGCAGGAGCGGGCGTCACGCGCGCACGCGCTCCCAAGCGCACGCTCTCGGTGATGGATCAGGCCGAGCTGAAATTGCAGAAGGGTGACAAGCTGGGCGCGGAGGAAATTGCAGAGAAGCAGCTCGCGGCCAATCCCTCAGATGCAGAAGCGCAATACATGCTGGCGCGTTTGAAGTTGCTGCAAGGCGAGCCGCAGGAGGCGTTCGACCGTTTCCAGAAGATCGTGGTTTCCGCCAAGGATCCGCGCACCGTTGCATGGTCACATGTGTACCTGGGCCGTTTGTATGACGCACAACAGAATCCGGATCGTTCGAAGGCCGTTGCGGAATATAAGTCAGCGATGAATACCCCGGGAGCGCAGGCGGATGTGCGTGCGGCTGCCGAGCAGGGAATCAAGCAGCCGTTTGCGGCCCCGAAGCGCACCATCCAGGACAGTGATCAGCGGCCCAGCGCGGATGATGAGGAGCTTGATCCCACAGGTAAGAAGCAGAAGGAAAGCTACAGTCCCAACGAAGAGAAGGCACCTCAACCGCGTTGATCTAAAGGCAGAGAGATGAAGTTAGGAAACCTACTTACCGAATCGCGCAATCCCGCATCGGAAAACATCGACATCGTCTCGACCGAAGAGATGCTCGCCATCATGAATCGCGAAGACGCGACGGTGATTCAACGCGTCAATGAAGTGTTGCCGCAGATTGCACAAGCAGTCGACGCGATCTTTGAGCGTGTTTCGGAAGGCGGCCGACTTTTTTATATGGGTGCCGGCACCAGTGGGCGGTTGGGAGTACTGGATGCCAGCGAGTGTCCTCCTACGTATGGGGTGCCTCGCGACATGGTGGTGGGCATCATTGCGGGTGGTGAACCGGCGTTGCGTGTTAGCCAGGAAGGCGCGGAAGATAGCCGCGAGCAGGGCAGCGCGGACCTGTTGCTGAATGGGTTCAACCAGTCGCCGGGACTCGATGTGCTAGTGGGCATTGCTGCGAGTGGACGTACGCCGTATGTGTTGGGTGCTATGGAGACGGCGCGGAATCATGGCTGCCTGACGATTGGTCTGTCATGCGTTCCGGGATCACCCGTGGAGCAGGCGGCGGACATCGCTATCTCGCCTGCGACTGGTGCTGAGGTTGTGACAGGTTCTACACGCATGAAGGCAGGCACAGCGACCAAGCTGGTGCTGAACATGCTCTCTACCGGCCTGATGATCAAGCTGGGCTACGTCTACGGCAACCTGATGACGAATGTGCAGACCACCAATATCAAGCTGGTGGATCGCGCCGAACGCATTATCAGCGCTGCAACCGGCATTCCGCAGGAGCAGGCAGCGGAGTTGCTGAAGCAGGCGGGGAGTGTGCGCGTGGCGATCGTGATGCAGAAGCGTGGCTTCTCTCGCGCGGATGCAGAAGCGGCATTGGAAGCCTCCGGTCAGAGCATTCGCCGCGCGTTGCAGTAGCCAAATCGCGAGAAACCCTTAAAACTCCAGTAAAATTGAGGGATGCAGCACGACGCTCCCCCCACCCACCCTAAAGCACACCTTGGCTTCCTCGGCCTCTGTTGCGGCGTGGGCGTGTCAACCATCTACCTTTGCCAGCCACTGCTCCCTGAGATGGGGGCCACGTTCGGGGCCAATGCCGCTGCGGCGGGGCAGGTGGGTGTGGCTACGCAGGTGGGGTATGCCATTGGCATGCTCACGGTGACGCCGCTGGGCGACATCCGCGAGCGGCGGGGGATGATCCAGCGGATGTTCGGGCTGGTGGCGGTGGCGCTGCTGCTGCAGGCCTGTGCGCCGTCGCTGCCGCTGCTTCTGCTACTGAGTGCTACGTCAGGGTTCATGGCGTGCGTGACGCATCTGGTGCTGCCCATTGCGCCGGATCTGGCGGCTCCTGAGGAGCGTGGCAAGGCCATTGGTGCGGTGATGACTGGCTTGCTGAGTGGCGTTCTGCTGGGACGTACGTTTGCCGGATGGTTGTCTGAGGGCGCGGCACACCTGACGCATCGCGTGGCAAGCTGGCGCGTGGTGTTTGCCGTGGCAGCGCTGGTGTCTGCGGCGCTGGTACCGCTGGTTGGCCGCATGATGCCGGAGCTTCCACCGAAGAGCACGTTGACTTATCCGCAGGCGATGCGGTCGCTGTGGGAGCTGCTGCGTGAGGAGCCGTTGCTCCGTGAGAGTTGCTGGATGGGCGCGCTGTGCTTCGGTGCATTCTCCGCTTTCTGGAACACGTTTGCGTTCGTGATGGAATCGCACGGATTGGGCGCGGCTGTGACCGGGAGCTTTGGGTTGGTGGCTACGGCGGGGGCGTTGGGGGCCAGCGTGTGGGGCCGGATGGCGGACCGCAAGGGACCGCGGCATGTGCTGTCCATCGGCGTGGCGCTGATGGCCGCTGCCTACCTGAGCATGTACCTCGTGGAACGTTATGCCGTCCGTGCGCAGGCTGCGGGACATCTGCATGTGATCCTGTACCTGCTGTCGCTCGGGTTTGCCGTCATCTGGATGGATGTGGGCATGCAGGGCATGCAGATTGGCAACCAGGCCCGTAACTTCGCCCTGCGACCTGAGGCGCGTGCCCGGCTGAACACCATCTACATGACCGCGTACTTCGTCGGTGGTTCCATTGCGTCGGCCTTTTCGCCGGTGCTTTGGCAGCACTTTGGCGCTGCCGGCATCACCACGCTGGAGTTCGTGGTGATCGTGTTGGCGGTACTGCGGCATGTCACTGGCAAACCGATCGTGGCCAGCGCAGAGACCGCGCCTTACACGGTTGCCGAATAGCACCACGGCGGGCATCTCCTGCGCGTGGGGCGGCTTCTTACCTCTGCACAGGAGGGCACCACGATGAGCTTCTCTGGCAGACTTGCACTTCCCCTGATGGCAGTGGCGCTGATGGCGCCAGTAGCCATTCACGCGCAGAGTTCCGGGTCGAACACGTCGGGCTCCACTAATGCAGGATCCACCGCATCCAGTACGGGCACTTCCGCAACGGCTCCCCAGCCGAAACAGACCGGAAAGCGCCACGGAACGGCAACATCCACCGGCACGCCGCAATCCACCAGCACACCACAGTCCAACAGCACGGCACACCCTAACAGCATGGACGTACCCGAGACGCCTGCCGGTGATAAGCCGGTGGTTGATCCAGTGAACCCGAGTTCCAGCCCGGAACCGCCGGTTCCAACCACTTCTGGACCGCCGCCCGCACCGACGACTCCACCTACGAACCAGCCGCAACCACCGCAGAAGTAACGGAGAAGGGGATCGCAGACGCGATCCCCTTTCTCATGTGCAATCTGTGGTGAACCAGGCAGGACTCGAACCTGCGACCCTCTGCTTAGAAGGCAGATGCTCTATCCAGCTGAGCTACTGGTTCTTCCGGTTTTCAGCATATCGTGCGCTGAACGAGATGAGAACTTTTCAGTTTGTACCGGGAGGGTACCCCTCCCCCCTGTTTTTCTAAAATCGTCTATCTATTGGGCTTACGGCGCGGGTGGCTGTAAAATCGTCTGCCCATTGGGGTTAGGGGCAAAATTATCTTTCTAAAGGAGTTACTGGTATCGGGTTCCGACTTAGTAACTCAACCTGCGTGGTGCCTGTTTCTATTTTAGAGCTTTCAGCGAAATACCATGCCAACTTTATTTGCTTTGGTTTGTTGAAGTTGAGTGGTTTTGGGGCTTGACAGGATTCTGGCTTGCCGGGGATTTCTGTTCTTTGAAGTCGAGTAGGATGGGTTTGCATTTTTGTTTTGCATCCCCTATTTCTCTAGCCATTCTTCTTTGAAGGAAACGAGATCTATGAGCTTTCGTCGGCTTTCTTTCGCCTTGTTGTTTGCTATTGGTTTGTTCGCGCCAGTGGTGTGGTCACAGACCTTGATCCGCGTGTATGTGCAGGCGGGTAGCGGTGATTTTGCTGCGAATGGGGCGAGTGATTCCGCGCTGGATCTACGGAAGGCGTTGCTCGGCAAGTCGCAGACTTTGACGGTTGTCGATTCTGCAGCCGATGCCGATGTGGTGGCTCGCGTGGATTCTCGCAACGTCCGTAAAGAGACGTCTGCGATGAACACCTATTCCAATAAGAGCGACGATGGTAAGTCCACAACGAAGACGACCGTTCCAACTGTCCAGACGATCAATGAACTGCATGTGACGTTGCTGGTGGGGAATTCTGAGATTCCAATGCAGTCGGAGTCGTCGCTTTCGTGGAGGCTGGCTGCGAGCAATATGGCTTCGAGCATTGACCACTGGACGAAGGAAAACTCAGCCAAGCTGATGGGGCGTCGTGGTGCCGCTTCTGCTTCACCGGCACCTGCCGCCGCGGCTGCGCCGGGGCCTGTTGCTACGCAGGATGCCTCCATTGCGCCGGGTATGACTGAGGCGGATGTTTTGAAGGCGCTGGGTGCTCCGGACAAGAAGGTCAATTTTGGTCCGAAGTCCCAGTGGAGTTATCGCGGGATGCAGGTGGTGTTTGAGGATGGCAAGGTTACGGATGTGAAGTTCTAGTACTTCGTACCGTTCTCGACGCTACGCGTGGTCGCACTTCGTGCGATGGCAGATTTGTGGCAGGCAGGATAGGGCGGGCCTTTGGCCCTTGGGGTTCGTGGGGCGGGGCTACCTAGGCCTTCGGCCTAGGCTAATATCTGGTCGCGCCTTTGGCGCCTAGTGCGCCGGTTCCCCGTGCATCTACTCACGCCTCTAGCGCTTCGTTCGTTGGTACCTCATACATGCCTGTCGTTGTTTTCGGCGTTGATGGCTTCCAGAGAAATTGCAGTGAGGGATGGGAATGCAGGTCCTTCGGCTGCGCTTCGCTCCGTTCAGGATGACGGCCTTTCGACCATTTGAGCTTCGCTGGTGGACGAACTTCGTTCGTTTGAGCATCGCTTTCCGGACCTGCTGTTTTGTTCTTAGTTTTCGGTGGGTTTGGTGATGTTGTCGAAGACCAGGTTGGGTACGGGTTCGCGCACGGATTCGAGTTTGAGGCCGAGTTGTTCCTGGACGGCGGTGAGGATGTCCGGGAAGGTGTCGGGGTCGTGAGCGGACCATTCGCGGCCGATTTGCAGGGTGTAGTTGTAATAGCCTGCGAGGCCGGTTTTATCCATTACGGGCGCTTCCATCATGGTGCTGAGCACGCTGGTGATGGCCTGCATGTTGGCGTTGGTGCCTACGAATTCCAATCCATGACGCGAGGGGTGCGCCTGCGTATCGACGGGCGGGACGCGAGGCTTTTCACCGTCGGCTGAGGGCGCTGGTGTCGGTATGGGTGTCATCTTCAGGCCGCCTTTGGCGACGACGAGATGGAAGATGGCGCTGCTGCGCGTTTCAATGTGGGACTTGAGGTTCATCCGGTCCGCGAGGAGCAGGCGGATGGCATGGCGCTTTTCGAGACGCACTTCGTTGACAGGGAGTTTGGCGAGGCGTGCGTCGGCGGCTTCGTCAGAGCGTGCGTGGATGTCGTAGAAGCTGTTGTTGACCCAGTCTGGTGCGTTGACGAAGGGAGCGTCGTAGCCGTAGGCGATCTGCAGCAAGGTGCGGACGGGGAGGTTGGTCGCGTCGAAGCGGCTGGAGTCGCGTGGGCTGGTTACGGAGACGCGGAAGTTGGCTCCCGGTGGCGGTGCGACGCGGATGGTGGCTACGTCGAAGGTGAGCGTCGGTTTGTAATCCGGTTCTTCAGTGATGGGTGTTTGTGCGAGGGCGGAGAGGGTGGAGACACAGGCGAGGAGAACGAAGAGTCGCTGAGCGAAGCGGAGCATGCGTTTGAAACTCCTTGATGTGGATGATACGGACAGCGGCTCGGGGTGGTTCCTGTGGACGCGTGAAAAGACCGGGATACCTGCTTGTTTTGCCTGTTGCGTGACGGTCGTCACAGTGCTTTCATGTTTGGTCTGCGATAGTGATTTTCGTAGTTGCGCGAAGATCGAACAAAAGAACCCGGACCAATTTGGACGGAATTTACAAGCCGGATGCCTGTGCGAGAGGGTAGATGTTGTGGTCTGGTGCAGAACCAATGCATCGGGACACGATATGTAGTGCCGCAGTGGTTGGACCATTGGTTCGATTATCGAAGTCGATGAAAGAAAGTCGTTTCGGCATAATGCGACGTACAGTTCAAGCGGTTTCTACGCTGCTATAGTTTTAGGTGGAATCACACTTAGACTCCACCTCGGCCGAAAGGTCGCAGGAACGGATTAAACAGGGCAAACCCGTGGTGGGTTTCCCTGGGTGTTTTGCAGGTTTCAATCTTTTCGAAGGGTAGTCCCCCGCCTAACCTTCGGGATGGACAAGAGAGAGCAGGAAGCACTCACATGGCGCAAGTTTTTGACCGCAGTTCGAACGCTCTGGCCCGTGCAGCCCTCGTGCTGACGGGACTGATCGTGGTCGCACTGGGCGTGGCACTGAACCAGTTGCAGCGCTCCCCGTGGGTTACCCGGCAAGGCCAGCGGGCTGACCAGCCGGTGCCGTTTTCGCATCGCCACCACGTACAGGGCGTTGGTCTCCAGTGCCAGTACTGTCATACGTCGGTGGAGAAGTCGATGTATGCCGGCATCCCCCCGACCAAGACCTGCATGAACTGCCATGCGGAGATCTGGACGAACGCGACGATGCTGGAGCCGGTTCGCAAGAGCTGGGCAACGGGCGAATCGATTCCGTGGGTCCGCGTGCATGATCTGCCGGACTACGTGTACTTCAATCACGAAATCCATGTGAACAAGGGCATCGGCTGCGCAAGCTGCCACGGCCGCGTGGATGAAATGCCCATCATGTATGCCGAGAACTCGCTGCAGATGGAGTGGTGCTTGAACTGCCATCGCGATCCGGTGAAGAACCTTCGCCCGACGAGCGAGATCTACAACATGGCCTGGGCTGGCGCTTCCGGCGACAAGCCGGTCTGGTGCGCCGATACCGGCAAGCTGGCTCCCACGTCGCAGGCTGTTACCTGCACGACAAAGGATCCGGGCGAGGGTAATCCGCAGCTTGCATTCCTGCAGAAGGGTGCTTCGGATGGCCAGGATACGAGCGGCGGCGTGAGGCTGCAGCCACATGCTCTGAACGGCGCTGGCGCAACGATGTCGGATGTACCTCCGATGGCGATCCTGCCGTCCAGCTATCACAAGTTCACGTCGCAGCGCGAGCTGGGAACGTACCTGGCGGATAAGTACCGCATCCGCACACCGAATGAGCTGCAGAGCTGCGAGGTGTGCCACCGATGAGCAACCCGAACGGAAATGGTATGGCTGAGAACAACGCAACCGGCGCAACCGTGATCACTTCGATCGCTCCGGCCAAGATGACGCTGGCGGAGGTTCGCGCCAAGCTTGACGGCAAGCGTGGCAAGCGCTTCTGGCAGAGCATGGATGAGCTGGCCGAAGCGCCGGGCTTCACCGAGATGCTGCACGAAGAGTTTCCGCAGCAGGCTTCGGAGCTGACGGACGGCATCAGCCGCCGCGGCTTCATGAAGGTGATGGGCGCGTCGCTGGCACTGGCTGCAACCACGGGTTGCACCAAGCAGCCGGACGAGCCGATCTTCCCGTATGTGAAGGCTCCTGAGGACCTGGTTCTCGGCAAGCCCAACTATTTTGCAACTGCCTACCCCTTCGCGACGGGCGCTCTGCCGGTCCTGGTGAAGAGTGAGGCATACCGTCCGATCAAGGTCGACGGTAACCCGGAGCATCCGGTATCGAAGGGCCGCAGCGATCTGTTCGCGCAGGCTTCGCTGCTGGATCTGTATGATCCGGACCGTTCCGCGCATGTTGTGAAGCATGTTGGCGGCATGTCGCTGAACTCGGATTTCGGTGCGTTCTCCGATGCATTCCGTTCGGCTGTGCTGATGAGCGGTGGTCAGGGTATCTATGTCCTGTCTGAGCCGATCGTTTCGCCGTCGTTGGCGGCGCAGTGGAAGCAGCTTGCTGCAAAGTATCCGAGCGCGAAGCTGGTTCAGTGGTCGGCGGTCAACAATGATTCGGCACGCATTGCTTCGAAGGCTGCACTGGGCGACTACTACGACGCGCAGTACAAGTTGGAGAATGCAGACGTCATTCTCTCGCTGGATGCTGACTTCCTGTCCTCGTCGGCGTACCCGGGCTTCCTGCCGCTGTCGGCTGCGTATGCAGAGCGTCATCGTTACGAGTCGGGCAAGGTAATGAACCGCCTGTACACGGTTGAGAGCATGCCGACCGTGACCGGCGCGAAGGCAGAGCATCGTTTGGGCCTGAAGCCGAGCGATGTTGCGAAGTTTGCATCGGCGCTGGCGAATGGTGGATCGTTCGCAGGCGACGAGTACTCGCAGAAGTTCTTTGCTGCAGTTCTGGCCGACCTGAAGAAGGCTGGCAGCCGTGCGGTGGTGATCGCGGGCGAACAGAGCCACCCGGCTGTTCAGGCTGCGGCGCACGCTCTGAATGCTCAGCTTGGCGCGGTGGGTTCCACCGTGGTCTACACCGAAACGGTGCAGGCACTGCCGTCGGTGGGCGCGGATGATCTGAAGGCGATGGTTGCCGCGATGAACTCCGGTCAGGCGCGCGTGGTGGTGATCCTCGGCGTGAACCCGATCTACAGTGCTCCGGCTGATCTTAAGTTCGGCGATGCAGTTTCGAAGGTGCCGTTTGTTGCGCACCTTGGTCAGCACCTGGATGAGACCGGTCAGCGCGCTCACTGGCACGTGAATGCTGCTCATTATCTGGAGAGCTGGTCGGATGCGCGTGCATACGACGGTACGATCTCGATCGTGCAGCCGATGATTGATCCGCTGTATGGCGGCAAGACATCGCACGATGTTCTGCAGGCTGTTCTGGACAATCCGCAGAAGACGTCGTACCAGGTGGTTCAGGAGAACTTCAAGACCTACGCAAAGAGCGGCGACGCTACCGCGTGGCAGAAGGCCCTGCACGACGGTTGGGTTGAGGGAACAGCGTTCGAGCCGAAGTCGGGTGTTTCCGGCAAGGCTGTTTCGCTGGATATCTCTGGCTTGGCTGCAGCGGCTGGCGCTTACGAAATCGCGTTCAAGGCTGATCCTTCGGTTTACGACGGACGCTTCGCCAACAACGGCTGGCTGCAGGAAGTTCCGAAGCAGGTCACGCGTATGGCGTGGGATAACGCCGCGCTGATGTCCATGAACACCATGGACGCCCTGAAGGTAGAAGAGCGCGATCTGGTTGAGTTGAACATCAACGGCCAGAAGGTGAACTTCCCCGTACTGATGATTCCGGGACACCCGGATGGCGTGATCACGGTCCACCTTGGTGGTGGTCGCTGGTTTGGTCGCGTGGGTCAGTATGTGGGTTCCGATGCGAACAAGCTGCGTTCGATCAATGCGCAGTGGTCGCAGGCTGGCCTGCAGGCGAAGAAGACCGACGGCGTGTATGACCTCTGCGTGACCCAGGTGCATGATCTGGATCACCGTGGCAAGCTCGCCCAGAGCGATCTTCTGCACCCGACTGATTCGAAGGCTGCAATCTCTGAGCCAGGCCATGAAGCGATGGAGCGCGGTGTGATCCGCACGGCCACGCTGGCGGAAGCACAGAAGAATCCGGGCTACGCGCACGAAGGCAACCTGCTCTACGAGACGCCGCCGAAGGAAGAGTCGTTCTTCCCGGATGACTGGAAGTACGACAAGACCGACAAGTCCAGCGGCAAGATGCAGAATGCCTGGGGCATGTCGATCGATCTGAACTCCTGCATTGGCTGCAACGCCTGCGTGGTGAGCTGCTACGCCGAGAACAACAACCCAGTTGTTGGTCGCGAGCAGGTGAAGATCGGCCGCAAGATGGACTGGATCCGCATCGACACCTACTTCGAGGGCGATCTGCATGCTCCGAAGGCGCACTTCCAGCCGATGCTGTGCCAGCACTGCGAAAACGCCGGTTGCGAACAGGTTTGCCCGGTAGGCGCTACGGTGCACTCGCCGGAAGGCCTGAACACCATGGTCTACAACCGTTGCGTGGGTACGCGCTACTGCTCGAACAACTGCCCATACAAGGTTCGTCGCTTCAACTTCCTCCTGTACTCGGACTTCGATACGGAGAGCCTCAAGTTCATGCGTAACCCCGATGTCAGCGTTCGTTCGCGCGGCGTGATGGAGAAGTGCACCTACTGCGTGCAGCGTATCCAGGCCGTGAAGATCGAAGCCGACAAGGAAGGTCGCGCAATCCAGGACGGCGAAATCGTTACGGCATGCCAGCAGGCCTGCCCGACGGACGCGATCGTCTTCGGCAACATTAACGACAAGAGCAGCCGGGTTGCGAAGCGCAAGGCTGAGGAGCGGGACTACCAAGTTCTGGCCGACCTCAACTACCGGCCGCGCACCAGCTACACCGCTGGCGTGTCTAACCCGAATCCTGAGCTGGAGATGGCGTAATGGCGACCAAACCTCTTCACGATCCATACCGCCAGCCGGTGAACGACCCGATGATCGACCCGGTAACGGGCGAATACGTGGTCCTCGCTCCGGGACATAACTTCACCAGCGTCACCCGCAAGATTGCGAACGTGGTGCTCACCTCGCACACGCCCCTTGGCTGGTTCTTCGGCCTGATTGTGGCGGGAGGTATCGCCTCGGTTGGCCTGATCGCGATCACGTGGCTGGTGCTGAAGGGCACCGGCATCTGGGGTGTAACGATCCCGGGCGCGTGGGGCTTCGCTATCGTCAACTTCGTTTGGTGGATCGGTATCGGCCACGCCGGAACACTGATCTCGGCCATTCTGCTGCTGTTCAAGCAGAGCTGGCGTAACTCGATCAACCGTTTCGCGGAAGCCATGACGATCTTCGCCGTGGTCTGCGCCGGATTGTTCCCGGTACTCCACGTCGGACGTCCGTGGCTTGGTTATTGGCTGCTGCCGTTGCCGAACACGATGAACATCTGGCCGCAGTTCCGTTCGCCACTGTGCTGGGACGTGTTCGCTGTGTCCACGTACGCGACGATCTCGGTGGTGTTCTGGTACGTCGGCATGATTCCTGACTTCGGAACGCTCCGCGACAAGGCGCAGATGCCCTTCGCGAAGTGGTTCTACGGTCTGCTGTCGCTCGGCTGGCGCGGTTCAACCCGCCACTGGATGCGTTATGAAACGGCATCGCTTTTGCTGGCCGGTCTTTCAACGCCTCTCGTGCTCTCGGTACACACCGTCATCAGCTTTGACTTCGCGGTCGCTGCTCTGCCGGGCTGGCACACCACGATCTTCCCGCCGTACTTCGTTGCGGGCGCCGTGTACTCCGGCTTCGCCATGGTATTGACCCTGGCCATTCCGATCCGCAAGTTCTACCACATGGAAGACCTGGTGACCCTGCGTCACCTGGACAACATGGGTAAGGTCATGCTGGCAACCGGTCTGATCGTTGCGTATGGCTACGGCATGGAGGTCTTCATGGCCTGGTTCTCTGCCAGCCACTGGGAATTCTTCATGATGTGGAACCGTATGTTCGGACCCATCGGCTGGGGCTACTGGCTGCTGATCATCTTCAACATTGCGATTCCGCTGTTGACCCTGTGGTGGCGCAGGCTCCGGACGAACGTTGGGTTCCTGTTCTTCCTGTCGATCGTGGTCAACATTGGTATGTGGTTCGAGCGTTTCGTGATCGTTATCACCTCGCTCTACCGTGACTTCCTGCCTTCCAGCTGGGGCACGTACCGCGCTACCAAGTGGGACTACCTGCTGTACCTGGGCACGTTCGGTATCTTCACCTTCCTGTTCCTGCTGTTCGTCCGGTTCATTCCGATGATCCCGATGAATGAAATCAAGATGATGCTGCCGCAGACCAAGTTCTCAGGTGGTCTGGACGCAGAAGAGACGATTGAGGAGACTGCCTGATGCCGGTCGAAGAGGGAGTCTACGGCCTCCTGGCCGAGTTCAATACGCCGCAGGCGATGGTGAAAGCCACTGTTGCCGCACGCGCCGCGGGCTACCGCCGCATGGAATGCTACTCACCCTACCCGGTGGAAGAAGCAGCCACCGCGTTGGATGTGCACCGCAACCGTGTTCCGCTGCTGACGCTGATGGGCGGCGTGATGGGTCTGACGACAGCGTTCCTGATGCAGACGTGGATGTCCGCGCTCTCGTATCCGATTAACATCGCGGGTCGTCCGCTGTTCTCGTGGCCGGCGTTCATTATCCCGGCGTACGAATGGACGATTTTGTTCGCGGGTCTCTCCGCGGCGTTCGGCATGCTGGGACTGAATGGTCTGCCGCAGCCGTACCACCCGCTGTTCAACGCGCCCAACTTCCGTGTTGGCGCGACGGATGACAAGTTCTTCCTGTGCCTGGAGGCGACGGATCCCAAGTTTGAGCTTGGCGAAACGCGCGAGTTCCTGGAGCAGTTCCGCGCGGTAAGCGTGGTGGAGGTAGATCTGTAATGCAGGCAATCGGCAACAGGGAACAGGGAAACATGTCCCGCCGCCTTCTGGCTGCGTCGGTGGCCTGTCTGAGCATGCTGGGTCTTGCCGGCTGCCGTCAGGATATGCACGACCAGCCGAAGTTCTTCCCGCAACGCGGAACGTCGTTCTATGCTGACGGCCGTTCGGTGCGTCCGCAGGTGCAGGGCACCGTGGCACGTGGCCAGGAAGACGAAGGCTCTTACTACCGCACTGGCCTGATCAGCGGCGCAGAAGGCGATGGCCTTCCGGTGCCGTTGACGGCAGAACTGATTGAGCGTGGCCAGGAGCGGTACAACATCTACTGCACATCCTGCCACTCGCGTACCGGCAATGGTCGCGGCATGGTTGTGATGCGTGGGTTCTTCCCCGCAGGCAATCTGCACACGGAGCGCCTGCGTTCGGCTCCGCTGGGCCACTTCTTCAACGTGATCTCGAACGGTTACGGCGCGATGCCGGATTACCAGGCACAGGTCACCGTGGAAGACCGCTGGGCGATTGCAGCTTACATCCGCGCTCTGCAGCTCTCGCAGCACGCTACGACGGCGGATGCGGGCGGCGCAAAGATTGAGAAGATGGAAGATGTGGAGAAGGCCGAAGGCCTGTCTGCGAACTTCGTAAAGGAATGGGACCTGCCGGCAACGGCTGGCCAGATCCAGAAGTCGCAGGTGATGGCCGCTCCGCTTCCGCAGCCCATGCCGCAGCCCGCTGTCGATGCAGCGAAGCCCGCGCAGGTATCTGAAGCAAACCCTAAGTCGGCTCCCCTGGCATCTGCCCTGCCAGTTGGAGCCAAGCCGACCGCGGCAACCGCTGCGGCAGCCAAGACGGAAGCCAGTGCTTCGGTTCCGTCGGCCGCTGCTCCGCATGCCGCCGCGGGCGATGTAGCGAATGGGCAGAAGCTATATATGGCGAACTGCAGCGTGTGCCACCAGCCGACACGCCAGGGTATGCCGCCAATGATTCCGTCGCTTGTGGGCATTGTGGCCCGCGTAGGAGCGGCACATATTCACGCGCAGGTGGCCAACGGGTCACCCACATCGAAACCGCCGATGCCGGCGTTTCCACAACTTTCCAACGAGAACGTGAACGACATCGTCGCGTTTCTGGCAGCAAGCAAGTAATCGAGTTCCCTGAAGGATAAGGCCGCAACGAATGGCACACGGACACGAACATTACGCACTGGAAGGAGCCGGCGATCCCGGCGCAGCTCATAGCGCGCTGCACGCCGATCACGGGCCGCGAGTGCTTCCAGCCGACCTGAGCGCACCCCCAGCGGTTGCCGCGTGGAAGACACGCAGCCTCATCGTTGCAGTGGTGGGCCTGGTGCTCTCCGGAATTCTTGGCGTCCTCGACTTTAACCACGTCGCCCGCGCCTACCTGCAGGCATGGATGCTGGTCTTCGGCCTGTGCGGCGGCGGACTGTGCGTTCTGATGCTGCAGTATATTTCCGGCGGTAAGTGGGGCCTGGTCCTGCGTCGTCCTCTGGAAGCCATGGCGGCTACGTGGTGGGTTGTGGCTGCACTCTGCATCCCCTTCTTCGTGTTTGGCAAGCGCCTGTGGCTGTGGGCTGCTTATCCGACGCATGAAAAGGTCGAAGAGGCTCTGCGTAATCATCTGCTGACCGAAAGCCAGGCGCATTCGCTGGATTGGAAGCGCATCATGCTTTCGCCCGCAAGCGTGACTGTTCAGATTGCTATCGTTCTGGGATTCATCGCGGTCTGTACGACGTTGCTGAACCGCTGGTCGCTGCAGCGTGATGCTGATCCTGAGCGTGGTACACAGGCGTCGTACGAGTACTGGCGTATCAAGTCGGAGAACCTGTCGGGTATCGGCATCCTGCTCTACTCGGGATTGCTGACCCTGGTTGCCATCGACTTTGTGATGGCTCTGGACATCACGTGGTACTCCACGATGTACGGTCTGATCTTCCTGGTGGGGCAGGGCTATGCGGTGCTGGCGCTGGGTGTGAATACGACCATCCGCCTGAGCCTGTACGAGCCGCTGAAGACCATCCTTCGCAAGACCGAGCAGTACGATCTGGGCAAGTTCATGCTGGCCTTCGTCATGCTGAACATCTACCTGAGCTTCGCGCAGTTCCTGATCATCTGGTCTGCGAACTCGCCGGAAGAGATTCCGTGGTACCTAAACCGCATTGGCGGTGGATGGTGGGTGTTCACTTCGCTGGACTTCATCTTCCACTGGGTTGTGCCGTTCTGCTGCCTGCTGAGCCGCAGCTTCAAGTACGACAACCGCAAGATGCTTGGCCTGACCATGTGGATGGTGTTTGCTCGCTGCTTTGATCTGTTCTGGCTGATTGAGCCGAACTTCCCGGATGCTGCGCGCAACTTCCACCTGAGCGCCGGACTCTTCGCATACGTTACTGTGCCGGTCGCCATCGGCGGCATCTGGCTCTACTTCTACTTCACGAACCTCGCCTCGCGGCCGCTGCTTGTCCTGAATGACCCGCACACCGCGGAGGTCCTGGAGCCCGAACATGCCCACTGAGTTCAACGAGCGCGATCACATCGAGAGCGTCAAGGGACCCTCGACCTCTCACGACGAACACGGTCTTCCGAAGCCGGAGCCGCATCCCTCGCCGAAGTTTGACCCGGAACATCCGGGATACGAAGTCACGGACGTTAACACCAACGGTGTCGCAGTGTTCATCGGCGGCCTGGTTGGATTCCTGATCATCTTCTTCGGCCTGTGCTACGTGATGGGTAAGGCCATCAACTATGGCCTGCTGAAGCAGGATATTCAGGATGCGTCGAAGTCGCCTTATGCGGGCGGTAGTCCTCAAGCGGTGCAGCATCGCGGCGCCAGCCTGGCGACGAATCCGGAGCAGGAGCAGGCAGATGCAGCACGCATCGCGCAGAGCTTCCCCTCGCCCCGTATTCCGGTGGACGACGATGATCAGGAAACCGCGGATATGCATGCCCGCGAGGACCTGCTGCTGGAGCACTACACCTACGCCGATCCGTCGGAGGGCCCGGAAGGGACCATCCACATTCCGGTGGAACAGGCGATGGCTCTGGTTGTGAAGCGTGGTCTTCCGACGGCAGCTTCCCCGGCAACCTCCGTGCAGACGAAGATGGCGGGCGACAAGCAGTTCCAGGCCGTTGCGCCGCTGACGAACGGATTTGCGCGCACCGGCTATGAGCTGGAGCAGATTGAAAGCCGCGAGCAGAAGATGGCCGTGGAAAAAGAAGCACAGGAAGCCAAGAAGTAAGTCGTAGTTGATGGAGATGGGAATGAAGCTGCAGAAGACAATCCGGAGAAAGCGCATGGGCGGCCTGTTGGCTATGCTGGCGTTGATGTTCGGCCTGTTGCCTGCGGCTGTTTCCGCCCAGGTATCCAGCATTGGGGATAAGACGACCGGAGAGAATTCCGGCAGCGAGCTTCCCTCTGTGTTGAAAGGTGCGGTCATTGATCAGCATCTGAATACGACTCTGCCGTCCGTTCCTTTTGTGGACGAGACGGGAAAGCCGGTCAATACGACCGACTACTTCAGCAATGGCAAGCCTGCGGTTCTGGCGCTGGTTTACTTCAAGTGCCCGATGCTGTGCTCCGAAGAGCTGGATGGTCTGGTTCAGGGCCTGGCGATGGTTCATCTTGATCCGGCCAAGGACTTCAATGTCCTGGTGGTCAGCATCGACCCGACCGATACGCCGACCGATGCTCTGAAGGAAAAGAAGCTGTACACCAAGCGGTATGCGCGTCCCGGTACCGAGGGTGGATGGCACTTCCTGACTGGCCAGCAGGCTTCGATCGATGCTGTGACCAAGGCTGTGGGCTTTGGCTATGTGAAGATTCCCAGCCCGGACGGCAAGACTACGCAGTTTGCGCACGCCAGCGCGATCCAGATTCTGACGCCCGAGGCGAAGATTGCGCAGTACTACCTCGGCGTTGAGTATGCCCCGAAGGATCTTCTTCTGGGACTTGTGGAGGCGTCGGATCACAAGATCGGATCGCCGGTCGCCAACATTTTGACGTATTGCTATCACTACGATCCGCACCGCAACAAACACAGTCTGATCGTCGCCCGCGTTGTCCAGCTTGGCGGCATGATCACCGTGGCGGGGCTGGGCGGATTTATGTTTTTGATGTTTCGCCGCGACCTGAAACTTGGCCGTGAGCAAGCTTTGACCCGCAAGGACGACCGGACGTAACGACCGGCGCACCAGCGCATTGAACTTTGCGGACAAGAGACCGCAGGACCCGAACGAGAGAACGGACAGGAAGAGATAAAGGCCAACGATGCAGATCAGTCCAGTGCTTTGGCAGTTCCTAACCAAATGGCTCACCAGCTCGGCGCTTTGGCCCGACCAGGCCTCCACAATTGCGCCCTGGGCGGACGCGCTTTACATCTTCCTTTGGCTGATGACAGTGGTGGGCGTGATCCTGGTGGGCGCGCTTGTGCTATTTTTCGCCATCCGCTACCGCAAGGAGCGTCATCCCGAGGCAGTGCAGATTGAAGGCTCAACGCTGCTGGAAGCCACGTGGACGATCATTCCACTGGGTATCTTCCTGTTTGTGTTTGTGTGGGGCGCATGGCTGTACTTCCGCATCTACAACCCGCCAGCAGATGCAATGCAGGTGTACGTTGTGGGCAAGCAGTGGATGTGGAAGGCTGAGCATCCCGGCGGCCAGCACGAGATTAATGCGCTGCACGTTCCCACGGGACGTCCGGTGCAGTTGACCATGATTTCGCAGGACGTGTTCCACTCGTACTCGATCCCGGCCTTCCGCGTGAAGCGTGAAGTGATCCCCGGTCGTTACACCACGGTCTGGTTCAACGCGACGAAGCCGGGAACGTATCACCTGTTCTGCACGCAGTACTGCGGCACGTTGCACTCGGGCATGATCGGTGAGATCACCGTGATGGATCCGGCGGATTACCAGAAGTGGACCGAGGAATCGACGAGCGGCATGAGCCTTGCGCAGAATGGCGAACGCCTCTTTGCATCGCTTGGCTGCATCTCCTGCCACTCGGGCAATGCGACGGCCTCTGGACCGAGTCTGGCCGGTGTTTACGGGTCTAAAATTAAGATGGACGACGGTACGGAGCAGGTGGCCACGGACGGCTTCCTCCGCGACGTGATCCTGAATCCTTCGCAGCACGTTCCCTACGGTTACAAGCCGATCATGCCGACATACCAGGGGCAGATCAGCGAAGAAGGCCTGATTGACCTGGTGGAATACATCAAGGGCTTGAAGACCAACTATCGTGTGCAGCAGACGCTGGACACGTCAAAGTCCGATGACGCGGCGCCCATCACACCCGTGGCTTCGCAGAAGGTGACGCAATGAGTACCATCGTCTCGCTCCCTGATCAGAGCACGGCAACGCTGCCGAAGAAGAACTACATCAACGCCGAGCACGGCCTGCTGAGCTGGCTGCTGACTGCGGATCACAAGCGGATCGCGCTGCTGTACATGTTCAGCATCACGTTCTTCTTCTTCATCGGCGGTTTCTTCGCGGGCATGGTTCGCCTGGAACTGCTGACACCGGCTGGCGACCTGATGGCTGCCGACACCTACAACAAGATGTTCACGATGCACGGCATTGTGATGATCTTCCTGTTCCTGGTGCCGTCGGTCCCGGCAACGCTGGGTAACTTCTTCCTGCCGATCATGATCGGTGCGAAGGATCTCGCGTTCCCGAAGATCAACCTGCTGAGCTGGTACCTGTACATGGCCGCCGGTATCTTCGTGATCACGACGCTGGTGCTGGGTGGTGTGGACACGGGCTGGACGTTTACGACGCCGCTCTCCACGCATTACCTGAACACGCACGTTGCGACGACTGCGACCGGTATCTTCATCGCGGGCTTCTCGTCGATCTTCACCGGTCTGAACTTCATCGTGACCGTGCATCGTATGCGTGCACCGGGTATGACGTGGTTCCGTCTGCCGCTGTTCGTGTGGTCGAACTACGCAGCTTCGGTGCTGATGGTTCTGGGCACCCCGGTTCTGGCAATCGCGATTGTCCTGGTGGCTCTGGAGCGCACGATTGGTATCGGCGTGTTCGATCCGACCAAGGGTGGCGATCCGCTGCTGTTCCAGCATTTGTTCTGGTTCTACTCGCACCCTGCCGTGTACATCATGATTCTGCCCGGCTTTGGTGTGATCTCGGAAGTGGTCTCGACCTTCACCCGTAAGCGCGTCTTCGGCTACACGGCTGTGGCGTTCTCCTCGGTGGCGATTGCGGTGTTCGGCTTCTTCGTATGGGCCCACCACATGTTCATCATGGGTGTGTCGAACTACTCCGCGCTGGTCTTCTCACTGTTGACCATGCTCGTGGCGGTTCCTTCGGCCATCAAGATTTTCAACTGGGCGTTCACCATGCAGAAGGGCTCCATCACGTTTGAGACCCCCATGCTGTATGTGTTCGGCTTCATCGGCTTGTTCACCATCGGCGGTCTGACGGGCGTGTTCCTCGGCTCGCTGGGTATGGACGTGATGCTGACGGAAACCTACTTCGTTGTGGCCCACTTCCACTTCGTGATGGTGGGCGGCATGCTGATGGCGTTCCTCGCGGGCATTCACTTCTGGTGGCCCAAGATGACCGGCCGCATGTATCCGGAAGGCGTTTCGAAGTTCGCTGCTGTGGTGACGTTCATCGGATTCATCCTGACGTTCTTCCCGCAGTTTGTGGTTGGCTACCTTGGCATGCCGCGCCGCTACGCAGCGTATCCCGCTGAGTACCAGGTGCTGAATGTGCTGTCGACCGCAGGCGCTACGGTTCTGGGTGTTGGTTACATGTTGCCGCTGTTCTACCTGGCCTGGTCGCTGAAGTATGGCGCCATTGCAGGTGCGAACCCCTGGCAGGCAACCGGCCTGGAGTGGCAGATTCAGTCGCCGCCGCTGACGGAAAACTTCATCGAAACTCCGATCGTGACGCAGGAAGCTTACGACTACGAGTGGCTGGCGAAGAAGCAGGAACGCGAACTGCAGCACGTTGGCTAACGGCATTTGATTTATCGGGCTGCAGCGTAAAACCTCAGCCCGGGCAACACAAGATTTACGCAGTACGAGAGGGTATTCGATGTCGATCGCTTCGACCATTACGCATCCGCCGGAGCCGGAGATCCATCCGTCGCACGACGTGCATGAGCACCCGTTCTATCAGAAGCACCACTTCGAGACGGCGGAACAGCAGCGTGAAGCCGCCAGCTTCGGCATGTGGTTGTTCCTGCTGACGGAAATCATGTTCTTCGGCGGCCTATTCTTCGCGTACCTGCTGTATCGCAACTGGTACTACGAGGCATTCGTCTCTGCTTCGAACTCTCTGAATATGCCGCTGGGTTTGGTCAACACGATCGTGCTGATCTCGTCTTCGTTCACCATGGCGATGGCGGTGCATTCCTCAGAGATTCGTGACCTGAAGAAGTTGAAGCTGTTCCTGTGGGTCACCATCCTGCTGGGATTTGTCTTCCTTGGCATTAAGACCGTCGAGTACCACGACAAGTTCGTGGAGCACCACGTCCCTGGCGCCTCGTTCGATATCAAGGACTTCGTGAACCCACCCAAGGGCAGCCTGGAAAAGCCGCTTACCGTGGACATGGCGAACAAGACGCAGATTTACTTCTCGCTGTACTTCGCTATGACAGGCGTTCACGCCCTGCACATGATCATCGGTATCGCCATCCTGTTCGTTCTGGTTTGGAAGGCGCGCACCGGTATCTACACCTCAGGGTATGTACAGCCGATTGAGAACTTCGGATTGTATTGGCACTTTGTCGATATTGTCTGGATCTTCCTGTTCCCGTTCCTCTACCTGATTAACAGGCACTGAGTTCGGCCAAGTAATGAATCAAGGGCAGACGGTATGTCTGCCCGGTAACACCGAAGAGATCGCAGTAAAAGGAAGCGCATGAGCGACCACCAGGCAACATCGCAGAACCTGACGCCCGTCGACGCACAGCATCACAATCTGGATGTGCACGATCCGGCGAATGTTACAAACCCGGAGCACGTTGCTCATCACATTGTGAGCCCGGCGGTTTACGGCATGATCTTTGGCGTGCTGATGGTTGGCACGCTGCTGACCGTGGGCGCGTCCATGGTGAACCTTGGACCGTTCAACGCACCTATCGCCATCGGCATCGCTGTGACGAAGGCCGTATTCGTGGTGTTGTTCTTCATGCACGTGAAGTACAGCTCGCGACTGGTGAAGCTGACGGTTGCGGCCGGATTCTTCACCTTCCTGATCCTGGTGTTCATGAGCCTGCTGGACTATGTCTCGCGCGCATGGGGTCAGTGGTAAGGTTCAACCGATTTAGTTAAAAACAAGACACATGGCTCGCCATGTGTCTTTTGTTTTTGGTCAGTGCTGTTTCTGTCGTTGTGGCGGCAACGGGATAGTGGTTCGGCGCGCTCATTCTGTGGCTGGTTATATCGTTTCGCGCGACTTGTTTCCGTCGGCCTTCAAATCGAGCATCCAGGTCTGACCTACGAGGTCCTTGCCAAACATGTGGTGGCTGTTCTCTTCGGTCAAGGTGAATCCGGCAGCCTGATAGATCTTTCGTGCGGACACGAGGACGTCATTTGTCCAGAGAGTCAGCTTGCTGTATCCCAAGTCCCGCGCACGCTGAATGCATTGCTTGACCAGGCGGGAGCCGATACCCAGCCCGCGGGCAGATGGCTCCACGTACAGAAGTCGCAGCTTCGCGATTTGTGCGTCCTGGCTCTTTATGAGGAAGACAGAGCCCGCAACTTCTCCTTCAAGCTCGGCTACCCAGGCGTCTTCGCGGCTCGTATCGAAGTGGGCAACGAAGTCACCTAAGATCTGCGTTACGAGCCCCTCGTACGTCCAATCCCACCCATACTCCTGCTCATAGAGGACTGCTTGTCGATGGGCGATCCATCCCAGATCACCCACCCTGAGCGCTCGAAGTTGCACATCCTGCGGTGACAGCGTTTTTGCGGTCAGCATGTTTTGAATCTCCCGCATGTCCTTTGCAAGGCGTCGGCGATTAGCAGGAGAGAGTGGCTCGAGGAGCGAGGCAATCTGAGACTCGGTGCCATCATTCAGTCTCTGAAATGCCTTTCGGCCAGCGGAGGTCAGTGATAGAAGTTTGTGCTTGCCGTGCTCCGGGCTGATTCGATGTTTCAGCAGGCCTGCTTCTTGAAATCGCGCGACGATTCGGCTGACATGAGCCTTGTCCATCCCGAGGCTGCGAATGATGTCTGCAGCGGTCTGTTCCTGGCATTGGGCCAGCTCATACAGCACCCTGGCTTCCGCCAGGCTGAAATCGCTTGCCGGGAGATGTTCGGCTAGCAGTCCGATCTCTCGCGTGTAGAAGCGGTTGAATGTTCTGACTTGTTCGATGAGGCTCATAGGTACGGTCTTTCTGCAGTGTTGTCATAGACAACATAGCCTATGTAAAACCTCTGCGCAACGGGCATGTTTTGAGGTGTTCGAAATTCTCAGATCAGATTCCTGTTGCTTTCCAAAAGGAAGGTGTGGCACTCTTCTGTTGGTTACCTACAGGTTGGTGCGATGGGGCAGAAGACGGATGTGAAGCAGGGCACGTTGGCCCTGATGGTGTTGAAGACGCTGGATGTGCTGGGGCCTTTGCACGGCTATGGCATTGCGCGGCGGATTGAACAGATCAGTGGGGATATGTTGTCAGTGAACCAGGGGACGCTCTATCCGCTGCTGCTGAAGCTGGAGAACGAGGGTTCGATTGATTCGGACTGGGGCGCGTCGGAGAACAATCGCCGGGCTCGCTACTATCGGCTGACCAAAGTTGGAAGCCGTCAATTGCAGAGCGAGGTGCTGGAGTGGCAGCAGACGACGGAGATCATGGCACGGTTTCTCGCGGCGAGAGCAGAGGAGCTGGGATGAGAGCGCTGCGACGGCTGTGGTTGCGAGCGTGGAATTTTGCGACTCGTCGCAGTGGCGATCAGCGGCTGCGCGAAGAGATGGAGCAGCACATTGCGTTGGAGACCGCTGCCAACATTCATGCGGGAATGACAGCCGCCGAAGCGCATCGCGCAGCAAGGATCAAGTTCGGCTCGGTCGAAGCGGTCCGCGAAAGCTATCACTCAGAGGAAGGGTTGCGCGTTATGGAAACGATTCTGCAGAACTGCGTGTTTGCTCTGCGCATGATGCGAAAGTCGCCGGGCTTCACGGCACTTGCTGCGATCACGCTGGCGCTGGGAATTGGCGCTACTTCCGCCGTTTTCAGCTTGATTCAGGGCGTGTTGTTGACGCCTCCTCCTTACCAAAAGCCGAGCCAGTTAGTGTTGGTTTCCGCTGTGCGCACCGACGGGCACAAGATGGACAGCGAGCGAGGCTGGGCGGCGCAGCAATGGATGGACTGGAACAAGAATGCAATGACGTTGCAGGGCGCTGCGGGGTATAGCTGGAACTTCAATTTCCTGATTCGTAACGACGGCAGCCAGTCGATGCAGGGAATGAATATCAGCAAGGAATACATCCGGCTGATGGGATTGAAGCCAATTACTGGACGGCTTTTTGATGACGCGGAGTATGGGCCTTTTCAAGGCTCGGTTAAGTCAGTTGTTTTGGGATATGAGTTCTGGCAGCGTGAGTTGGGTGGTGATCCAGCGATTGTTGGTAAGACCATACGCGTTAGTCGGTGGAACGCGGCGACGACTGTCATTGGAGTCATGGAACCGGGTGTGCGGTTTCTACCTTCGCCGGGCGCCTCGAAGGAACCGAACTACGATGTCAACGCGACGGTTGACCTATGGGTTCCGATCGAGCCGGCACTTAAGGATTTGAAGGCGCCAGATTGGAATGTGGTCGCGCGATTACGCGACGGTGTGACCGTGCAGAAGGCGCAACAGGAATTGGCTGTATTGACGGCACAGCAGGCGAGTTCCGAGAAAAAGTTTGAAGGATTCACGCCGAAGTTGCAGACCGTGACGGCGGAGATGAATCAGGATGGGCAGAAGATTCTGTATCCGTTGCTTGGTGCGTCGGCGCTTGTGTTGTTGATTGCCTGCGGAAACGTGTCGGCGTTGTTGCTGGTGCGTGGTCTGCAACGGCAGCAGGAATATGCGATTCGCATTGCGATGGGCATGGGGCGCGGCGCGCTGTTGCGACTGATCATGACGGAGAGTTTATTGTTAGCTCTCATCGGTGGTGCGCTTGGCGTGGGGATTGCGTTTGGTGCGGTGACGATGTTCAAGCTGATTGCGATTCACGCTGTGCCTCGGCTGGATGCGGTGACGGCGCGCACAGCAGTGCTGGGTTGGGGATTTGCTGCAGCGGTGGTTGCGGCGTTCATTGCTGGAATGATTCCTGCTCTGCGCGTGTTGCGGCTGGACCCGATGGAAGTGTTGAAGGACGGCGGATCGAAGGGAACGGCTGGAGTTGGAGAGCGTCGCTTGTTGCGCGCGGTGGTGGTGCTGCAAACGTCGTTGACGCTTGCGCTTCTTGTGGGAGCAGGTCTGTTGATACGAACGATGGCGAAGATTGCATCGGCCCCTTCGGGCTATGACACCAGCAGGATTCTGACCATGAGTGTGACCGAGGTGCAGAATCAGGCGTCGTGGAATGACTTTCATCATCGCGCGCTGGAACGCGTTGCGGCGCTGCCCGGTGTGCAATACGCGGCCTTTGCGTGGGGTGTGCCGTTGACCGGGAATAACTGGCCCGGAACGGTGGAGATTGAAGGACAGCCTCCTGCAGTGAAAGAGAGTGACAAGACAGCTCTACCGCTGCGTTCGGTTACGCCTGACTACTTCAAACTGATGGGGCTTGCGTTGTTGAACGGTCGCGGGTTCCGTTCGACTGATGATGGGAAGGCACCGCAGGTGGCAGTGGTGAACAAGACATTTGCAGATCGCTTCTTTCCTGGCCAGACAGTGATTGGAAGAAAGATCTGGCAGAGTGGTCGCGACAAGCCTGGCATCGAGATCGTTGGAGAGATTGCGGATGGCCGCACGGATGATTTAACGCAGCAGGCATCGCCGGAGGTGTACCTGTCATTCTGGCAGGCAGGGCCTTATTCGAAACATCTTGTGATTCGAACTGCAGCTGATCCGCAGGCGATTGTTGCGGGAGTGGAGCGCGAGGTGCGCAGTGTGGATCCTTCTGCGGCGATTGAAAACGTGAAGACGCTGGAGCAGATTCGTGATGACTCTCTTGCTTCGCGTACTTTCGTGATGCGTCTGCTGGTTGGGTTTTCGGTGATTGGAAGTGTGCTGACCCTTGTTGGGATTTACGGCGTGCTTTCGCTGTCCGTGGTTTCGCGGCGTCGAGAACTGGCGATTCGTTGTGCGGTGGGTGCGCAACAGAGTGATCTTCGCCGACTCATCTTTAACGAAGGACTACAGGTGATTGGCGGTGGTGTGTTCTTTGGCGTGATTCTGGCGCTGATCTCGTCGCAGGTGCTGAGTGCGTTTCTTTATGAGGTGCGACCGACCGATCCTGCCACGCTGTTGGTTACAGGTCTGCTGTTTCTAGGAGTGGGGTTGCTGGCGTGTTGGGTTCCGGCGTGGCGCGCGGAGAAGGTGCATCCCATCGAAGCCCTACGGTATAGCTGAGTGGAGTCCTGAGTAGTTAGGTCTGTTACCTAACTACTCAAAGACTTCTCGGTTTAGACTTCGCGGGCCATGACGGCATCGTGGTGAGTGGTGCTGCCTACGGTGAAGAAGCGTTCGCCGATCTGCGTGAAGCCTGCTCTCTCGTAGAAGCGGATGGCGGCATGGTTCTTACCGTAGACACCGAGGATAAGGCGTTTGCGGCCGAGTTTGCGTGTGTATTCGATGGCGCGATCCATCAGCACTTTGCCAATGCCGAGACCCTGGAAGCGATGCAGCAGGTAGATGCGGCGCAGTTCGTAGTCGCTGGGAAGTGTTTCGATAGGGAAGTCTGGTTCGCAGCAAATGATGTAACCCACGGGCACATTGCCTGGAGGAACTTCTGCAACAGCGACGCGGCCGGTGGGCATGGCCATGTATTTCCCGTACATCTCTGGCGAGTGGTTCTTATGAAAATGCGCGAGGATGTCCGGTGCGTCCAGGACATCGGCGAAGGCCTCGAGAAAGCTGGCACCACCCACCAGCGACAGCATCTGTTCATCGCCCGGGCCGCACTGGCGCAGGCGGAATTGGGTCTCAATCATTGAGTAAGGATACCGTTCCCGCTCTATTGTTTCTTCTTTGGATCGTCCGTTGCGCTCTCGGTTGTTGGAGAGGTTGTGGATGCGCCGAGTGCTTTGCCGACTGCATGCAGTGAACGTGACAGAGCGTGGCCGGTTGCATGTGTGGCCGTGCCGAGAGCGTTACCGGTGTGGTTTCCTGCAATGGCGATGGCTGTGTCTGTGGAGCGCGCTCCTGTAAGCGCGCCGTCGATGGCCGCGTTGCCGCCCAGGATGGCGCCCTGTGCGGGGCGCTTCTCAGGATTGGCCCACGCTACATCGGTTGTGGGGAGGCGCAACAGGCGCTCGAGTCTTGCGTCGGTGAAGTCGCTTCGGCTTACCTTGTCCATCAGCGGCCATTGCGTTGAGGTCATCCAGACGGCACCGCCCATGACTGCGCCCGGTTCGCCGAGATTCACTACGGGAAGGCGCGGGGCCTCGTAGCTGTTGCGGCAGACATCGCCGCCGCAGCCGTGATTGCAGAGCTCCGCGTTCAGGAACGATGCGTGTTTGCCGTCGGAGACCCAGATCATAGCGCCGTCGTGTTCCGCGTGCAGCGTGGAGGCGCGGGTTACCTGGCTCGCGTCGCAGACGGTGTCTTCGTGTGCTGCGGCGTACCAGTATTTTGCTTTCCAGTTTTGCGGATCGTCATGCTGCTTGCCGTCGGGTAACAAGAGGGCCGCTACGTGTTCTGTGTCGAGCCAATGTCCGAGGCGTCCGCAGTCTCTGCGCCACAGATGGTAGAAGTGCAGTTCGATGGCGTTCTGGCCGCGTACGCGTCGTGGGGTGGCCTGGCCGTAGAGCGTGCCGTTGTCGGCTTCCGGAGTTGGAGTTGCAACACCGGACGTGAACTGTGCGGGTAGTGCCGAACAGTCGTTGGTGCTGACCATGAGTGTCGGCGCAAATTGCTGAAGAAGCGCTGTTTCCAATGCGTCGGACAAGCCATCGTGATCGCTGTCGACGGCTTGTGCGTGCGACGACAGGGATGCTGCCAGCAAAGCGCAGGCCAGGAGAAGAGATCGCAAGATGAGGCCTCGTTCGGGGGAATCGTGGCAGGGCACTTTGAAGTGCCGATGGACTCCTTGATGATAGCCCTCACCCATAAGTGGTACATCGCGCGCGATGGCGTGTTATGACGCATGCCACCGAGGATTGTTGCAGGCTGCTTTTGGTGAATGGTGATGACGTGGATTTGGCGCGATTCTCATCTTGTCAGAGAGGGCCGCCCTCTCGGGAAGTGAGAAACCGTTATGCATGATTTGATTGTTGCCTTCGCGTTTATCGCCATGATGATGATTCCGTGTGCTGTCGCTAGCTTTGCCGGTAAGGCAGAGGCGTAATCGCGGAAAAGATTTTGCTTTCATCGTTTTATTTCTGACCGCCTCAAACACGCGGTTCCATCGAGATAAAGCTAGTTCCTTCTCCCAGGAAATAAGGCCCGGCGAAGTTTGCCGGGCCTCTGTCATGTGTAGAGAGAATAGACAGATCTCAGTTCTCTGATGGCTTTTCGGCGTGGTCGATCACCAGGACGTCGACGGGCATTTTTTCGTAGACGAGCTTCAAACCTAATTGCTGTTGCAGCGACGTGATGAGCGATGAAGCGGCGTTGTCACCCGCTTCCCATTCCAACGTGATGTCGTAAAAGCCGGTCAGGCCGGTCTTGTCGATGACGAGATTGCCGCGGAATGGGCGTTGTTGTGCGATGCGGTAGGCAAGCGCCGACATGGGGATGCCGGTACCAATCATCTTCGCAGTGCCCTGCGTGCCGTTTTGATTGATGCCCTGCATGGAATTCTGTGGTTGGCCTGTTGTTGCCTGCAGCCTGGGGCCACCGTTGGCGACGGTAAGCGCGTATTCCTTCATGGGGCGCGTCTCATGATGCACGGTGAGGTGGAAGCGATCTGCGAGAAGCTGCTGCAGCAGGGGGCCGAATTCCGCGTTGGAAACGGGTTGGCCGTCGCCTGTATCAGCCTGAAGGTCAAAGCGTGCGGTGGATAGCCAGTTGGGGCCGCCGATGATTTGGAAGTCTAAGACGCCATAGGCCTGCTGAATCATGATGCGCAACGAAAGGTTGGTCGCGGCGATTTTGGTGCCGTTGATATTGACGCCGTTGTCGTGCTCCGAACCGCTGCGGTTTTCGCGTACGGCGGAGATTTCAAAATGTCGCGCAGGTTGTTGTGCGAGCGACGTTGAAAGCGGAAGGAATGTCGCAAGTGCAAGCGTGAGTTGATGCCACACACGAACGGACATAGGTCACTCCTCTTTCTGTAGATACGATTTCGCAGTGCCGATGGGCACATCAAAACTACCACTCCTGCTTTGCAAAGCAGTAGACTTCCGGCATGCGTATTCCCTCCGTACTTTTAGCCTGCTCGCTTGCCGTTTCCGCTGTTGCTCAGAAGCCTTCTACTGCGCCTCCCTCTGTTGCTGAGGCGAAGGCGTTTCTGGATCGTGCGAATGCTGCATTGTTGAAAGCCGCGACCGATGGCAGCCATGCGGAGTGGCTGGCGGAGACGTACATCAATGAAGACAGTGAAGCGACGACGGCTCTGCTGAATGAGCAGGGTTCGAAGCTGTCGCTGGATTTGATTGAAGAGAGTCATCGCTTTGACAAGCTGACGCTGCCAGCGGAGATGCGTCGGCAGATGATGCTGTTGCAGGTGGGGGCGCCTGCTGCGCCGCATGATCCGAAGTTGCTGGCGGAGGAGACGCGGCTGGCAGCGTCGCTGACGGGTGCGTATGGCAAGGGTAGGTACTGCCCTCCAAAGCCAGAGATTCCACAGAACTCCCCATCGATATTGAAGGCTCTATTCAACTGCATGAGCGTGGACGATGTGGATACGTTCATGGCGCAGTCGCGTGATGCGGCAGAGCTAACCCGCGTGTGGGTGGGGTGGCATAGTGTGGGGGCTCCTATGCGTAAGGATTACGAGCGCTTCATTGAGTTGCAGAACATTGGCGCGAAAGAGCAGGGCTACAAGGACACGGGCGACCTGTGGCGTGCGGGCTATGACATGACTCCTGCGCAGTTTTCTGCGGAGGTGAATCGAGCGTGGGCCCAGCTTGAGCCGCTGTATCGCGAGCTACATACTTACGTTCGCCACCGGTTGATTGCGAAGTATGGTGTTGCGGCGGATCGTAAGGATGGCATGATCCCCGCGCAGTTGCTGGGGAATACGTGGGCGCAGGAGTGGGGCAATATCTATGACATTGTTTCGCCCACCGATCCGAAGCTGGCGCAGTTCAAGCCGGTAAATCTTGAGCAAGCGCTGAAGAAGCAGATCGAAGCTAACGATAAGGTTGGCCTCAAACCGAATACAAACGGCACCATCTACTTTGGCGCTGACTGCGAAAATGGTGTAAGTACAAGGGGTGCCCACACGGGCCCCTGCTTCAAGCCTGGTTCCGACGAGTTGCAGGCATCTCGTCTTGCCGCAGCGAAGGACATGGTGAAGTATGGCGAGAGCTTCTTTACTTCACTTGGATTCATGCCGTTGCCAAAGACGTTCTGGGAGCGGTCGCAGTTTGTTCATCCGCGCGATCGAGATGTGGTGTGTCATGCGAGTGCGTGGGACGTGGATCAGGTGGATGATCTGCGCGTGAAGATGTGCATTGAGGTGAATGATGATTACTTCACCACGGTGCATCATGAGCTGGGACATAACTTCTATCAGCGTGCGTATAACCAGCAGCCGATGATCTTTCGCAGTGGTGCGAACGATGGCTTTCATGAGGCCATTGGCGATGCCATTGCTTTGAGCATTACGCCGTCGTACCTGAAGCAGATTGGATTGACGGACAGTGAGCCGCCTGCGGAAGCGGATATTCCGCTGCAGCTTCGTACGGCGTTGGATAAGATTGCGTTTCTGCCGTTTGCGTTGGCGCTGGATACATGGCGTTGGCAGGTGTTCAGCGGCGAGATCAAGCCTGCGGACTACAACAAGGCTTGGTGGCAGTTGCGCGAGAAGTATCAGGGCGTGGCACCGCCAGTGAATCGGAGTGAAGCGGACTTTGATCCAGGTGCGAAGATGCACGTTCCATCAAACGTTCCGTATGTGCGTTACTTCCTGGCGCGGATTTATCAGTTCCAGTTCTACAAGGCGATGTGTGATGCCAGTGGATACAAGGGGCCTTTGAATCGCTGCTCGTTCTATGGATCGAAGGCCGCGGGCGATAAGCTGAATGCGATGTTGATGGCAGGCCAGTCGCAGCCGTGGCAGCAGACGTTGAAGACGATGACGGGCAGCGATCATCTGGATGCGGGGCCGATGATGGAGTACTTTGCGCCGCTGTACAACTGGCTCAAACAGCAGAACGCCGCAGCGAAGTAAGCGGTTACGTCATACGGGATGCGGACCTTTAGGCGGCGGGATGCTGCGCCATGGCAAGCATCCGTCTGCTTTTTGCTTGCGTCTGAAGTGTTTATCAGCGGATAATCCCCGGCACGGCACCTGCTGTTTTTAACCCTTGATTCCCTTTGTTTGCTTTGGGGACAGCAGGTCGCCGGGAAAGCATAGGTTGCTGTTATGAGTGGTCAGGCATGCACCATCGGAGTTGTTCTTTCCAAGCGCATCATTGCAGGTCTTCTGAAGCCGGATGGGACGCTGGATCGCATTCATTCGTACCCGGAAGATGAGTTATACGAAGACGCCCTGGTGGAGATGCCGCGCGAGCATCTGATTGCAGCGCTGTGCGACCAGGTACTTGCCGTGATCAACGCTAATCCGGATGTGCGTCTGGCGGGTATTGGGGTTGCGCTGCCCGGACTGGTGCGCCATGGCGTGGTGGAGGATTCGCCGAATCTGCCGCAGATGAAGGGCGCTCGGATTGTGGCGGAGATCTGCAATCTGTTGAAGGAGCATGGCATCGATCTTCCAGTCACTGCTGTGAACGATGCCGACGCTGTGGCGGCCGGGTTGTCGCACCAGCAAGGCAAGCTGGACAGCATGATTCGCGTATGGACGATTGGCACCGGTATTGGTTTTGGGCGCTATCCGCTGGTGGAGGGCGTCGGAGAAGGCGGCCATACGGTTGTGACGCTCGACGATCGCGAGACTTATTGCGGATGCGGTGGTCGCGGCCACATGGAAGGCATTATGGGCCACCGGGCCATGCGTCTGCGGTTTTTGGATATGGAGCCGGAGGACGTATTTGAAGCGGCGGACAAGGGCGACCAGCGCTGCATTGAATTTAAGAAGCTGTGGCATAAGGCGTTAGCCGCAGCGACAGCGAGCTCAATCCATGTGAGTGGCGCGGGCAAGTTCTATCTGACCGGGTACAACGTTCGGTTCGTGGAACTGCCGCTGCTGAATCACTATATTCAGCAGATGGTGCGGTTAAGTCCTCTGCAGGCATTCTCCGTGGAGATCCATCCGCACAACCCGGAGACGGTGGTGACCGGGGCGGCGGTGATTGGGCGTACGGCTTCGCTGGTGCCGACGGCCGCGGCGTAATCCGGCAATTGACCGCAAAGGAATAGTGCGGGATATAATCGGTGCATTGCGCGCGACCTCCCGGACGCCCCGTTTTGGTGCGTCTTCGGGAACCACGGCCACCGCGGCAAGGGCTAACGGCGACCGCTTCCACGGCGTCGGGCCTTCGACGGACCTTCAGGTGTCCCAAGGAGCTTTACCAGATCTCATGAACCGTGTCTCGAAGTTTGCGACGCTCGCCGTCGGCCTCATTACTCTTGCGTCGTCTCCCGCTGTTTTCGCACAGGCCTCGCCCGCACCGGCAGCAGCCGCGCCCGCAGTGAAGCCCGAAGCCATTCCGGCGAAGGTCGGCCTGATTGCCTTTGAACAGGCTGTCTTTGCCACCAACGAAGGTCAGCAGGCAGTTGCCGCCCTGGGCAAGAAGTACGAGCCCCAGAAGACGAAGATTCAGGGTGAGCAGACGGAAGTAGACAGCCTGCAGAAGCAGCTCCAGGCCGCCACCACCATCTCCGACGAAGATCGTCAGAGCCGCGTGCGCACCATCGACGCAAAGCAGAAGCAGCTGCAGCGCGACGGTGAGGATGCCCAGGCCGCCTACCAGAATGATCTGCAGGAAGCTTATGGCCGTCTGGCTGGCAAGGTAAATGCCGTGATGCAGAAGTACGCTTCTGACAATGGCTTCACCCTGGTGCTGGATGTGAGCGGACAGCAGAGCAATGTTCTGTGGGCTAACGAGAAGACCGACGTTACCCGCGCTGTGATCGAAGCCTACAACGCGCAGGCTGGCGTTGCTGCTCCGGCAGGCCCGGCGCCCGCAGCTGCACCGCGCTCGGCCGCACCGCGTCCGGCTGCCACCAAGCCGCCCGCAAAGTAAATCCGCGACGATCTACCAAACGGGGAGCAGAACTTCAGGTTCTGCTCCCCGTTTTCGTTTCCCGCAGGACATCTCCAAATCACCCATTGGGGGTATTCTTCCTGTGGAAAAAACTGTGGAAGACGCGCAGCCCCAAAAACCGCCTGAACGCGATTGAGTTCCGAAGACATTCGTCCCCTATCAGATTTTGCGTGTAAATAGCAGATAGTAAGATGTTTGCTGCGGGCATCCAGATTGCATCCAATCCGCGGCAAAAGTTACATTTCTGTGACTGCGGCGGACGCTTTCCACAGATCACCCACAGGCTTCCTCAGGAGTCTTCGTGCGATTTTCGCTTGCCACTTTGATTTTGATTGAGTTATTGGCGGTCCGTGGTGGACTGGCGCAGAGGCGGCCGGAGGCGTCCGTTGGGCAGCGTCTGGCGGCGGATTTGACCTGGACGCAGGCGCAGCGGGACGACCGCTTCGGACATATGGATGGCATCTTTCCTGTGCATCGAGTGGCGCGGGGGAAGGTTGTTCGGCCGCTGCCGGCTGGTAAACGGCTGCTGCCGGATTCTCAAGTCGACGATCTGATGCGTGCGGAGCATTTGGCCGGGGTGCTGGTGTTGCAGGATGGGCGCGTTCGTAATGAGCGCTATGGTCTGGGACTAACCCGCGCGGGACACTGGACCAGTTTTTCCATGACCAAGGCTGTTACCGACACGCTGGTGGGCGTGGCGTTGCGGCAGGGGAAGTTGCACTCACTGGATGACGGCGTGACTACATACCTGCCGGAGATGAAGGGCAGCGCCTATGACGGCGTGACGGTTCGGCAGTTGATGACGATGACCAGCGGCGTTCGGTGGAATGAGAATTACACGTCGACGGATGCCGACAATGTTCGGCTTTACACGACGGACGTGGCTCCCGGGAAAGACGCGACCGTGGAATACATGCGGACCCTGCCCCGTGCGTCCGCGCCTGGTACGGTGTGGCACTACAACACGGGCGAGACGGACCTGCTGGGAGTTCTTTTGCGCCGTGCGACGGGCAGGACGCTGGCCGCGCAGTTGTCCGGGGCCATCTGGAGTCACGCAGGAATGGAGCGGGACGCTACGTGGATTGCGAATGATGCTGGACCGACTGGAGAAGAGTTTGGCGGATCGGGGCTTTCGGCTTCGCTGCGTGACTTCGGGCGGTTGGGGTTGTGGGTGATGGACGGCGGCGGGTCGCAGGTGCCTGATGGCTGGTTTGCAGAGGCTACGAAGTCGCAGGTGAAGGCTGGCGGAGCCGCGTATGGCTATGGCTGGTGGCCGCAGCCTGACGGCAGCTTTGCCGCGCTGGGAATCTTTGGTCAGTCCATCCTGATCGATCCGCAGCGGAAACTGGTGGTGGTGATGCTGGGGGATTGGGACCAGGCTACGGGCAGCGAACACAGCAAAGTGCGCGCTGCCTTCTGGCATACGGTGCAGAAGGCAGCGGACGCGGGGCGCTAGCTTACCGGCAGCTTCCAGATGTCGCGGCAGTACTCGCGGATGGTGCGGTCTGAGGAGAACTTGCCGGAACGTGCTGTGTTCAGCACTGACATGCGACCCCATGCGTTTGCGTCTCGATAGGCGTCGCTTACCTGCGTGTGAACGGTGTCGTAGCTGTCGAAGTCGGCGAGCACGAAGAATGGATCCCAACTTAGAAGATTGTCGACCAGCGGAGCGAAGGTCGCGCTATCGCTGCCAAAGAAGCGGCCTGAGGAAATGCCATCTATTACTTCTTTGAGCAGAGGGCTGCGTTCGTAATAGGTGCGTGGTTGGTAGCCAGCGTGTAGCGTGTCTGCGATCTGTGGTGCTGTGAGTCCGAAGAGGAAGAAGTTTTCTTCGCCGCACTCTTTGCGGATTTCAATGTTGGCTCCGTCGAGCGTGCCGATGGTGACGGCGCCGTTCATCATCATCTTCATGCAGCCTGTGCCACTGGCCTCTTTGCCCGCGGTGGAGATCTGTTCCGAGAGATCGGCAGCGGGATAGATGTGCTGGCCGAGCGATACAGAATAGTTTGGTAAGAAAACTACCTTCATAACGTCGCGCGTGGCAGGATCATTGTTTACAAGGTCCGCTACGCTGCACACCAGCTTGATCATGAGTTTCGCCATGACGTAGCTGGGAGCGGCCTTACCACCGAAGAGATATGTGGTGGGCGTGGGATTCTTTAGCGTTCCGTCCTTGATCTGGCAGTAGAGCGAGAGGATGTGGAGTGCCTTCAGGTGTTGGCGCTTGTACTCGTGAATGCGTTTGACGTGAACGTCAAACATTGATGCGGGATCGACGTTGATGCTGAGATTCTCCGCGATGTATTTTGCGAGACTTGATTTGCAACCTTCCTGCGCCTGACGCCAGCGGGCAAGGAAGTTGTTGTCGTCTGCGAAGTGTTCCAGACCGCGCAGGCCGTAGAGATCTTTGTGCCAGCGCGTACCGATTGTTTCGTTAATGAGGTCAACCAGACCGGGATTGGTGAGCATGAGCCACCGGCGTGGTGTTACACCATTCGTCTTGTTACTGAACCTTTCGGGGAACGCTTCGTAGTAGTCGTGCAGCGTGTCCTGTTCCAGAAGTTGTGTGTGCAACTCTGCGACGCCATTGATGGCTTTGCTGCCGATGACGGCAAGTTTCGCCATCTGCACGCTGCGTTCGCCCTCTTCGCCGATGATGCTCATGCGCTGCATGCGTGCATCGTCATTGGGATAACGCTGACGCATGTCGTCGAGGAAGCGCGCGTTGATTTCGTAAATGATTTCGAGATGACGCGGCAGTAGACCGCCGAAAAGGTCAAGAGGCCAGCGCTCCAACGCTTCTGGCAACAGCGTGTGATTTGTATAGCCGAAGGTCTTTTGCGTTACGTTCCATGCGTCATCCCAGGAGAGTTTGTGGTTGTCCATGAGGAGACGCATCAGTTCCGGAATGCCGATGGAAGGATGTGTGTCGTTAAGCTGGATCGTCCACTTCTCGTGGAAGGCGGTGAGTTTGCCGCCGCGCATGCAGTGCAGGCGCAACATGTCCTGCAGTGAGCATGAGGTGAAGAAGTATTGCTGCATCAGGCGGAGGCGTTTGCCCTGGATCTGTTCGTCGGGCGGATACAGCACTTTGCTGATCGTTTCGGATTCCATCTTCTGTCGTACGGCACCCATGTAGTCGCCGCTGTTAAAGATGCTCAAGTCGAAGCTATCAACGGCCTCGGCCTTCCATAAACGCAAGCGGTTCACAGTACGCGTTTGATAGCCGGGGATGGGAGTGTCGTAGGGAATGCCCTTCACGGTGTGGTCGGGCACCCAGCGATGACGCAACAATCCTTCTTCATCGTTATAGGTTTCTGTGTGGCCGAAGAAACAAACGTCGTAGCTTGTGGACGCGCCGATCTCCCATGGATTGCCGTATTGCAACCACTTGTCGGATTTTTCTACCTGCCAGCCGTTGACGATCTCCTGACGGAAGATGCCGAATTCATAACGCAGGCCATAGCCCAGGACAGGGACGTCGAGCGTGGAGAGCGAATCCATAAAGCAGGCGGCCAGACGGCCAAGACCGCCATTGCCCAAGCCCGGCTCCGGCTCCTCTGCGGCTATGGTCGCCAGATCAAGTCCGACGTTTTTTAATGCTTCCTCCATCTGTGGTCGCAGTTCGAGGTTTAGCAGTGCATTTTCAAGGTGTGGGCCGAGGAGATATTCCGCGCTGAGGTAGCCCAGCACGCGGACGTTGTGCTGCTTGTAGCTTTCGATGGTTTCCAGCCACTGATCCATCATGCGGTCGCGCACTACGGCAGCGAGCGCATGGTACTGGTCCAGAGTGCTGCTGTTTTCCAGCGGGCGGCCCACGGTGTGGGTCATGTGGTTGCGGAAGGAGATTTCCAGATCTTTCGCAGATGTGCCCGCGCGATTTTCGTTGGGGTGCGTATCCTGCGCCTGCTGTTCGGGTTCGTGCTGCTGCGGGCGCGGCGCTTCCTGATCCTGAAAGGGCATTGGTCTGGGTCTCCTGCGAAACGTCTGTCTTATGTGGGATGCACGGAAAGCAAGAATGTCTTCGGAAAGCGTGCGCGGTGGCTCATATAAGACGTATTGTGAAAGTCATGTTGCGATATGCGATTACAGACAGACAAATGTTTCCGGGTGATGAACGTTCGCGTGAGGACGCGCTGATTACGCAGGTGGCCCGGCTGTCGAGCGAAGGCGTGGACTATGTTCAGATGCGCGAGAAGGATCTGGGAGAAGCCGCGCAGGCCGATCTGGCGCGGGCGTTGATGCAGGCGATTCGCGATGGCGGTGGTGAAACGAAGTTGCTGCTGAATGGGACGGCCGCATTGGCGCAGTGGGCCGGTGCGGATGGTGTGCATCTGTCTACGACAATGTTTTCGCAGAACCTGCAGTCACATCATGGCTTGCTGGTAAGCGCTTCCTGCCACACGATCAGTGATGTGCGTCGTGCTGCGGAGTTTGCGGACCTGATCCTGTTTGCACCGGTGTTTGAAAAACGAGTGGGCGGGGAAGTGGTGACTGAGGGCGTTGGGCTGGATGCGCTACGTGAGGCATGTGCCAATGCGGGTGATGTGCCGGTGCTGGCGCTGGGTGGCGTGACAGCGGCGAATACGCAAGCGTGTGTGGATGCTGGCGCTGCTGGTGTCGCTGGGATTCGTTTGTTCGTTTGATTAGCGATTTAGGCCAAGCGTGATCAGGTCGCTATTTTGTGTGCTTCCAGAGGGTGTATCAGGAAACATGGAGTAGATTTCGTCTTTGATATGGAAGACCTGTTCTTCCGTAACATAAGGCATGAGCAACGCGTGGCTCCAACCGTGCGATGAATACAGTCCCTGAACCACATCTTTGCCATCACCCGCCAGGAAGTGAAGTTCACCAATATTGAGACGGTCCAATTCGGTGGACCCAACTCTCGACTGAAAACGCACCGTTCGTATATTTATCTCGAGCAGTGCGTGGTCAGGATTCCATGCGGTGTAGAAGCTCCAGCCTGAGCCGATGAAGACGAGCCCAATCCAGGCGAGGTTGTGAGAGTTGAGCGCGTGCCGATGGGCTACGGCGTACCAAATCGCAGAGACGAGAAAGCCAGCGGTCACTACAAGATTTAACGGCGAGATTGACTCGACGGCTTTCACGCGCAGGAGACCCGGTAACCTCTCGTAAGACACTTGAGGTGCTCGATAACGAAACGGCACAGGCCAGTCGATTTTCATTTCTGACAAATCTTACAGAAATGAGTAGACCTACCTCCTACGACAATCTTCTCGATCGGCTTGCCGCAGTCTATGCAGGGTTCGCCGGTGCGGCTGTAGACGCGGTGTTCCAGTTGGAAGAAGCCGCGGACGCCGTCGGCATCTACGTAGTCGCTGACGGAGGAGCCGCCGAGTTTGATGGCGTGTTTTAGTACGGCTTGCAGCGATGCGTGCAGCTTATCGAGTTCGGCGCGTTTGATCTTGCCTGCCGGGCGTGTTGGCCTGATGCCTGCGCGGAAGAGGCTTTCGTCTGCGTAGATGTTGCCTACGCCGTGCAGCAGCGATTGGTTTAGCAGCGCGGCTTTGATGGCGATCTTGCGGCCTTTGAAGAGTGCGGCAAAGTCGTCGGCGGAGATGGTCAGCGGCTCTTTGCCTGGGCCTTCGTAGGTGGTTCCTTCGTCGACGATGCCCACGCGGCCGAAGCGGCGTGGATCGACGAAGCGGAGGTCGCGGCCGTCGTGTAGATGAATGTTCACGTGAGTGTGCGGGGGCACGGGAACATCGCGTTGTGAGACGAGCAGGCGGCCTGTCATGCCGAGGTGGATGGTTGCCTGTGCAGGCTTTTTGTTGCGCTGCTTTACGTCCATCACAATGGTTTTGCCTACGCGGCGGACGTGCTCGATCTTCGCTCCGGTGAGCGTTTCTTCGATGTGTGAGGGCGTGGATTTCAGCGGTTCCTTGTGGGGGCCGATGGTGACAGCATCAATACGGGCGCCCCGCACACGTTCGTTCACGCCATTGGCAACGGTTTCGACTTCCGGCAGTTCTGGCATACCAGACCATTAGACGCCAGCAGGCGCATCTTCGCTTCCGCTATGCTGGATGTGGCTTTTAAGCATTTGGGAGAAGAGAACCATGGCAGGACTGATCGAGGCCATCGACGTTAAGCGCAAGATGTATTTTGAGTTGGAAGGCGTGCCGTATCACTGCCTCGATAAGGAAATCTCCACGCCGACGGCGCGTGGTGGGCAGACGCTGGTGCGTTTGAAGATGCGTAACCTGCTGACGCGTGCGGTTTTTGATAAGACCTTCAAGGCCGACGAGAAGTTCAAGGAACCCGACCTGGAAGATGTTGAGGCGACGTTCCTCTACAGCGATAACGATGGCGGTTACTTTCTGGACCAGACCAGCTTTGAAACCCTGCAATTGAACAGCGAAATGCTGGGGGATGCGCTGGACTGGCTGCTGGAAGGCACGGCGGTTCAGATTGAGAAGTTTGAAGGAAATCCCATTGGCATCCAGTTGCCGATCCATGTGGAACTGGTTGTGAAAGAGACGGAGCCCGGCTTCAAGGGCGATACCGCTACCGGCGTTACGTACAAGCCTGCGACGCTGGAAACCGGCGCGGTGGTGCAGGTGCCCGCGTTTGTCAAAGAAGGCGACAAGATCAAGGTGGCGCCCGAGACGAAGGAGTTCGCGGGCCGCGTCTAGCGTCGCTTTCAGGAGCGTTGTTGATGGCAGATTTGCCGCAGGATGATCCGCGCATTTACTTTGCCGCGGAACGCACCTTCCTAGCGTGGATACGCACCGGGCTCGCGCTGATGGGCGTGGGCTTTGCGGTGGCACGGTTTGCTTTATTTCTGCGGCAAATGCGTGGCAATGCGCAGGTGGGGCTTTCCGTCTATGCGGGCGTCGCGGTGGTGCTGCTGGGAGTTGTGGTGCTGGTGGTGTCCATAGCGCAGCACCTGCAGCTCATCCGCCAACTGCGCGAAGGATCATGGAAGCCAGCAGTGTCACGTACGGCGATTGTCGTCGCGGCAATGCTGGCGATCATTGGAAGTGCGATTGCCGTTTATCTGCTGGTGTCGCACTGAAGCAGGCGTAGCGTTTAGAGGACTTCGTAATCCGCACGGAAGTCGTTGTTGCCAGGAAACGCGACGCCGATGGAACGAGCCACGGTGCCGTGCCGCGCCATCCGAACTGCGCGGATGCCGAGCAACAACGGAAGCGGCGCCTTACCACCCTCCCAGAGCTCGCTCATCGGGCGCATCACACCTTCGCGGTCTTTGTGGAAGGCACGCTCGTCCCAACGCTGCCATCCTGGCATGAAATCCGGATAGTCCGTGACGGCGTCGAGTGTGGAGGCCAGGATGCGGCGCTTCCAGGGCTGCGCATATTGCGGCATGAAGAGCACGTGGCTGCGACGTTCCACTCGAATCTCATGCACGAATTCGTGGAAGTTCTGCGCGTGGGTCAGGTTGATGTTGGCGTTCGGTTCCAGGCCGTGACGGTCGCCTCCGCTGATGAGCAGATGGCCGGTGGAGCGGGCCAATGCGCTGACCTGCCGGTTCTCGCTGGCATGGCGCAGGCCGTTGAGTTCGATGGCGTGCATGCAGTCGCCGACTGCGGTGAGGAATCTGCGCACCTCTGCCATGTGGACCTCGTTGCCCACGGTGTAGAGGTCCCACAGAGGGTGGTTGAAGACGAGAAGCACCTGCGGAATGGCGTGCAGATCGCGCAGGATGGATTCCACTTCGGCTTCATCGGTATTGCTGGTGGCGGCGGTCAGAAGTTCCATCCACGCGCGAGCATCGGCGGTGGGCAGGTTGTGGATGCCCAGATGGAAGCAGGTGCGTCCCCACGGTGCGGTCCATTCCACGGAGACGGGTACGGTGCGGGCGTGCGGCACCATGCGAATCTGCAGGGGAGCGTCGATGTTGTCGTGATCGCTGATGGATACCAGCGGCTTCAGATCAAGATCAGTGATCTGACGTTCTTCAAGGTCATACGCCATGAGAGGCCGTAGCGGGGGGCGCCAGTGGGCGCTTTGAAAGTCGAGCGTCAAGCCGTAGGTGTCGCGGCACTTTGCGGTGTAGTGATCAAACAGCTTTTTGACCAGCGGTAGACCTTTGCTCATGTCGTGAATGAAGGAAAGGCTTTCCTCCGACATGCTGGTATGGCTGTGAAGGGAGACACCCGTGGTGTATGCAGCGGATGCTTCCTTGTTCTTCCAGAGGCACGAGATGGTTGAGTGCGTCGCTTTCATGATGTGCTCCCACCGAGGCGCTGTCTGCCCTCAGCTTGGGCGCACTTTGCGAATGGAAGGTCACCAGAAAACGAATGCTTGCACAAAACACAGTGCAAGGGATGTAACGGCAGGATTGACGGACGATGAATACGTCTGTTTTCAAAGAGGTTGCGGCTTTGCTTTTAGTGATAACTCTCATGCGCCAGCAAGCGCAGGACAGCCTCAGCCTCTTCTCGTCCGAGGCCCAACATGATCTCAGCATTTTCTCCGGCAATTGACATTGCTTGCCGTGACGCGGCAGTCAGTAGCGTCTTGTCTTCTTTCGGCAGGGCGTGGAGGCGGGTGAGCATTTCGTCCGGGGGGAAGTCTTTGAGCTCTTCATCGAGCCGCACCAGGTGCTCTCGCATGGTCACATCTGTGAAGGCATCTGCAGAAATGCTGCGAAGCAAAAGGTTCAGTGCGTTGCCCGTGAGAATCCAGGCGTGAAAACTGCTTTCGGGGGTCTCCAAGTTAAGGCTCCTCTGGTACCGCCGCCCAGTATAAAATGAGGCAGGCGGCAGTTCGTCCCCGTTCGCCTGTCGAACGCATCCAATTGACATTGCGCGAAGTCCTCGGCGGCGCTGTTTCAGGCCGGTTTAGTGGTGTGTGCGTGTGTGTGTGGAGATTTTTTAAATGGCTATGAAAAAGACGGCAGTGGTTCTGGGCGCGCAATGGGGCGATGAGGGCAAGGGCAAGATTGTCGACGTCCTGAGCGAGCGTTACAAGGTAGTTGCGCGCTACGCGGGCGGCCACAACGCGGGCCACACGGTCATCATCGACGGCAAGAAGTTTGTACTGCACCTGATTCCTTGTGGCGTGTTGCGTGAAGGCTGCCTGGGCATCATCGGCAACGGCGTAGTGGTCGATCCGGCAGCTCTGCTGAACGAGATCAAAATGCTGAAGGCGCAGGGCCTGCCGGTGGACGGACAGTTGTTTGTATCGAACCGCGCACAGGTCATCCTGCCGTACCACCGCATGATCGAACTGGCCGCAGAGAATGCGCCGGGACGCACGAAGATTGGCACCACCTCGCGCGGCATTGGACCGGCGTACGAAGACAAGATGCACCGCAATGGTCTGCGAGTTGTGGACCTGCTGAACACTCAGCTGCTGCGCACTCACATCACGAACGCCTGCAACGAGAAGAACCAGATTGCGCATGCTCTGTTCGGTACGGAGCCGCTGAACCCAGCAAAGATTTACGAAGAGTATGCAGCGTATGCGGAGCAGATTGCGCCGTACGTTACGGACACTGCGATTTTGCTGAACAAAGCGATCAAGGACGGCGAGAGCGTGATGTTCGAAGGTGCGCAGGGCGCTCTGCTGGATATCGACCACGGCACGTATCCGTTTGTGACGTCATCCAGCGCGACGGCTGGTGGAGCGGTCATTGGAACCGGTGTGGGGCCGACGACGATCGGCACCGTGATTGGTGTCACGAAGGCGTATGTCACGCGCGTTGGCGAAGGCCCGTTCCCGACAGAAGATTTCACTGCAGTAGGCGATGAGCTGCGTGCTCGTGGCCAGGAATACGGCGCTACGACGGGACGTCCGCGTCGCTGCGGATGGCTGGATCTGCCGTTGCTGCGCTACAGCAACATGGTGAACGGTACGGAATGGCTGGTGGTGACCAAGCTGGACGTGTTGGACTCGCTGAAGGAGATTCCGGTTTGCACGCACTATCGCATTGACGGTGTGGAGACGGACGTTATCCCGGCGGATGTTCGCAGCTATGCGCACATCGAGCCCGTGTACAAGAACCTGCCCGGTTGGCAGACGTCGACGGTGGGTGCGAAGAACTTTGAGTCGCTGCCGGCGAATGCGCAGAAGTACCTGCGCTTCCTGGAAGAGAACAGCGGGGCTCGTATCGGCATGGTCAGCACTGGCCCGGATCGTAACGAGACCTTCTCTGTGCCCGAGTTTGACGTAGCAACGAATGTGGAGGCGGGACTGTGATCTCGTTTACCGTTCGCATGCGCTTTGCGCCGGAAGATCGCGCGGAAATCCGTTCCATCTTGCAGAACCTGGGAGCGGCTTCACGCCAGGAATCGGGGTGCGTCAGCTATGTAGCGCATTCTGTGGAAGCCGATCCAGACGTCATTCTGATCTACGAACAGTATCAGGATGCGGAGGCACTGGAGGCCCATCGTTCCTCGGCGCATTTTGACCAGTATGCGACGAACGGCCTCTACCGCAAGGTGCGGGAACGTACGCTGGAAACGCTCCAGGAGATCGTCTAGCCAACGCTGCGGATTCTTTGTTGGGTTTATGCGAAAAGCATGGACTTGGCGTTGGATTTGCGGCAGGATGACGATACGCACTTATCTGTGAATATTTAGAAAAACGGACGGCCATATTTGCTGGTCAGTCGTTCTTCCACGCAGCTCGGTGCAACTGTTTTGACGAAACCGGAATCCTCCGAGTAGGATGCGATTCTCAATGCACTGGCGCATAGACATCCCGTATCGCTTCTCCCGAGCAGCCGCCGCGGTTCTGTGCATGGTTCTGTGCTGCAGCGCGGTGCTAAGTGCTGCTGCAGACAAGCCCGCAAAACCGAAGAAGGAAAACCGTCGTGCCGAGTCGCACCAGATTGAAGTGCTGGAGCAGAGCTGGCTGCAGGCACTGACGAAATCCGACACGACCGTGTTGGAAAAGCTGATGTCAGATGACTTTCTTGCGATCTCAGCGAACGGGACTCTTTCTGACAAAAAGCAGTATCTGCAGCGCGTAAGTTCCGGGGTCAATTCCTTTACCACCATTGACGTCATGGATATCAAGGTGCGGATGCAGCCGTCCGCTGCTGTGGTGGTGTCGCAGGTCCGTGTTTTGGGGCAGTTAGACAGTCACCCTGTCAACGCTGTGTACCGTTACACCAAGGTGTATGGCCGTACGACAAATGGACAGTGGCACGTGCTGAATCTGGAAGCAACACGCGTTTCGGGGCCGGAAGAAATGGGTATGCACCGCGGCACTCCGCTCAGTTTGCGTCCTAACCAGGAGCATTGATCTTTTCGCCGTGTCGAGTTTGAAGACAAGAAAAGCCCCGCCTATGCTGCGGGGCTTTTATGTACCCTGGGGAGGACTTGGTTCGTCTTACGCCACCTTTAGAGCCGTGGTCGGCTGAGACGAGGCGGAAGCGACGGGCTTGAGATTGAGGGCCAGCAGACGGCGATCAAGGGAGCGCGTCATACCGGTTAACTGTGCATCTTCAGGTTCAGACATTGCGATGGCGGAACGCTTTCCAGGAAGGGAAGCTGCCATCTCGGGGAAATCCATCCGGCGACGAGATGAGCCGGGTCGGATTCCTGCATCGGCGCGCCAATTGCGTTGAGTCCCGATCATAAAATCCTCCCGATTGTCGTTATTTGGAGCGATGAGCCCACGTCAAATGGGATGGAAAAAGCGGCGCGCGAGTTGCCCCATTATTGGCAGTCGGTTCGTGTCGTGAAATGCCGTAGGACGGAAAAACACAGGCATCGTGTCCTTAAAGCACTGCTTCTAACGTTGAGGTTTGTCTTAATGAAAAAGGCGATAATACATCCGTGAAGTCTGCTTTCGTTCTTCTTTCAGCTCTGTTCCTGATTGGCCCGAATTCCAGGGCGCTAGCGCAAGCCAATCAACCCACTGCGATCCGCAAACTGGCTCCGTCGGCATTCGTTATGGTTGGTGGCACCTATACGGGGGTTGGCAGCTTTGGGAGCGCTACACACCGCAACGGCGGCAAGAATATGACGCTTACAGCCGGCGGAGATCTTGGCTTTCTTTCTTTTGGCCGTTACATGCTGGGTGCAGAAGTGCGCGGCAGCTATCCGATCGATAGTGGTCACATCGTGGGAGAGAAGTCCATTCTGGGCGGCGCGCGGATGTCCTACGAGACGGGTGGATTGATTCGGCCCTATGTGGATGGTCTGTTCGGGCGCGGCCAGATGAACTATCAGAATGGTGGCTACCAGGTAGGGAGCCTTTTGTATTCACAGACAGCGACAAACATCTACGATTTCGGCGGCGGCGCGGAGTTCGACGTCTTCCGCCAGATTTCGTTGAAGGTAGACGTTCAGGCCCAGCACTGGAATACGCCGGTGATCGCGAATGGACACGTGTGGAGCGCGCAAGGATCGATTGGGGCTGCCTATCGGTTCGGCGCCGGGCAGGGGCCGCGATAACGCAAGGCTATTCGTCCTGCTTGCGACGGCGCAGAAATGCAAAGCCGCGAATGCCGCACGAAGTGCAAAGGACGGCGATGGCTACTACCGTTCCTACTGCAATCAGCAGCACTGGCAACAGGTGAGACAGGATGGCAACAGCCAGTGCTGCGATGGCCGCGGCCATTGCATGGATTAAGTACGTGATGATGTGAAAGATAGCCACTCGTCGACGAACCCTGTGCAGCATGGGATGCAAATCATCGATTCAGGGTGTCTTATACCGTCGCGGAAAGATGACATGCAGTTGATGGCTATACTGCGGTGATGGACAGGCTTTGGACTCCGTGGCGTTACGCGTATATCACCGGTGAAAAGAAGAGGTTGCGGCAGGGCGTCCCCGTGGAGTTGGATGGTTATCCTGAAGACCATCGCTCCGTCTTCCTGAACATGATCGGCTCTGTGCAGTGGGCCATTCGCGAGAAAGTGATGCCCGCCACAGATGCGGAGAAAGCCGCAGGAGTTCTCCTGCAGGCAGAGCACAACTTCATCTGTCTGAATGCGTTTCCGTACACCTCAGGTCACGTGATGGTGGTGCCATATGAGCACCTTGATTCACTGGCGAAGCTTCCGTCGGAAGCGGCCACTGAGATGATGTCACTTGCGCAACGGATGGAGGCAGCGTTGCGCGCCACGTATCGCCCGGACGGCATTAACCTGGGCATGAATCTGGGCGAAGCGGCAGGTGCCGGTGTTGCAGAGCATCTTCATCTGCATGTTTTGCCGCGCTGGTTTGGCGATAGCAACTTCATGACGGCGACTGCAGAGACGCGCGTGTTGCCGGAGGCGCTCAACGTTACCTGGGATCGTTTGCGCGGCGCACTTGGATTGCCCGTGGAATAGGGCATTTTCATATCTCGTACGACCATGCGACCTTTTTCTGCATCCATCGCAGCAATGGATGCCTGGCGTTGGCGAGTGTTGGCTGTACTAGGTTTGTTGGTCTTACTGTTGCTCGCCTTTTGGGTAGGCCGCAAAACCACGCGTACTGTTACGGTCACGCAAGCCGTTACCGAGCCAATCAAACCTGATCCTTCTGTACCGGATAGCCAGCAGACACGCCTCTGGGCGCATAACCTGCTGTTGCGCAAGGGACCGCACTTCCGCGTCTATGTGCGATGGATTCGCGGACGCATGGTGCGCACCCAACGAGATCGCGTGCCAGATCTGGATGTGCCGGAATCGTTTGTGCTCGAGATTGAAAAAGGCATGGTGGATGCCAAGCTCTCGGATATTGCGGAGTTTATAAACTCTGGCCAGCGCGGCGATCCGCCATTGAAGGACATGAAAGTGGAAAACCACGATGGCATAGTTCAGATCAACGGAACGGCCCATAAGGGTGTTTCTGTGCCGGTTCGGCTCGATGCGGAACTCACGCCTCTTCCTGATGGGCGGCTGAAACTCCACGTGAAGAAGTTGAATGTGCTGAAGGTCCCGGTGAAAGGTCTGTTTGGCCTGTTTCATCTGAAGCTGGACGACCTGATGCCAAAAACGACAGTGCCCGGGATGCAGGCTTCAGGTGATGACATCTACCTGGACACGCAGAAGTTGCTTCCACCGCCGCACATTCACGGACACATCACTTCAGTGCAATTACTGAATGATCGAGCAAGGGTTATCTATGGCGGTGTGACCGAGACAGAAGAGGAGCTGGCGCAGTGGCATAACTTCCTGCGTCTGTCTGGCGGAACTGTTTCGTTTGGAAAACTAACCATGAGAGATGCGGACCTGACGCTGGTCGATGCGGGCAACGACGCATGGTTTGATCTGGACCTGACGAACTATCAGACTCAACTTATCTATGGCACCATGCGCACGACTGCGCAGGCGGGTGTTGAGGCCTACATGCCGGATCTTGACCACCTACCGCCGGGTGCAGAAGCGGTGGCACAGGGTGTCTCGGTGGAATGGTTGAAAAATCGCAACACGGTTCCGCCGTTGGAAGTGGCGCATACAAAACGATGAGTTGTAGCGCCAGCATCGATCGCATGGACATCAGCCTAAGGGTTACTTAATCGCGGAAGAGTTCGCGCCAGGTGCGATCCAACTGTATCCACCGGGCGTTCTCGAACCAGCTTGTTCTCCATTCCGGCTGGTGCAGCAAGCCATGCCCCTGATCACACATTTCTTCGGTTGCGTTGGCGTGGAGGAGAGTCCACGAAGGAACGCCCATGTGTGCCGGGTTTCGTAACGACCGCATGCAGGTTGGGCAGCGCTGCCGCTGATCAGTGAAAACCCACGTCATGGTAAAGGCATTGAATATCAGGCCGCATGCGATGGCCAGGCCTCCCTCCAGCGGTTTCAGAACGGGTGGAAGCAGCAATATCACTTGAACCGCAAGGAAGTAACCGCAGAGAGCAGCCAATACAAACTTCGTGATGAGGAAGCGCCACCTAGCGAAGCGCTGCCATGCTGAGGCGGCGTCACCGCGGTAGGCTTCGCAGGCCCCGTAACCGGAGACAACAACCGTCGACGGGACCGCGAAGATGGCCAGCGTGACGAAGGTCCCGAACGTCCACACTCCCCATATTGAAGAAAGCAAATGGCGTACATGAGGCTGAAGGAAGTTTATGGCGAACAAAACGGCGAGGCAGCCGATGAGAAATTTGATGCAGACCGAAGGAGCTCGCCAGTCAATGCTTTCCCAGCGATGTTGCAAATCAAGCTTTCGGAGACTGATTGCATCGGGCAGAAGGCCCTGCGCCAGGCTATCTGCCGCGGCTGGATCTTCTAAGTACACGTAGCTGATTTCTGCGACCCACTCTGAGTGCCACGTGCTTCGCCGGCTTTTCGGCACAATGGCGCCTGCAATGCGAAGCATGCGATGAAGGCGATGCATCTGGTCGTGCGGGCTCATGCCTTGGCCACCTTTGGGCGTGCGAACTGCGCAATCAAAGGGTACTTCTTTTCTGCTTCTGCAAGCGCTTGATTGCCTGCGCGAGAAATTTTGTAATACCGGCGCGCTGGACGATCTTCACGCAGGGCCTTCTGCTCGCTTTCCCACGAGCCTTCAATCAGTTCCATGGCTTCCATGCGCCTCAGCGCCGGATATACGGTGCCGCTGGGCAAACCTGTGACCTCCATGATGTCGAAGCCGTAGGCCAGGCCCTCCTTGAGGGCCTTCAGGATAAGGGCGGCGGTGTGGGAGAGGCGGGCGGGATCGGGCACGGGACTGAGCCTCCGAAGTATCTATGTAGAAATCTACTTGACTATGCTGAATCGTCAATGTAAGAAGAATGCTACATAGGGTACTGCCAATGCTTGAGCTGAGACAAGTAACAAAACGCTACCGAGGGATACCGGCTGTGGATGACGTCAGCTTCCGGCTGGAGGCGGGGACGGTACTGGGATATCTGGGACCCAATGGTGCCGGGAAGTCGACCACGGTCAAGGTGATCACTGGGATGATTGAACCCACGCATGGGCAGGTGCTGTTTCGGGGAAGGAGTATCTATGAATTCCTGCCTGAGTATCGTGCGCGGTTGGGATATGTGCCTGAGGAGGCGCAGGTGTATACGCACCTGAGTGGATTGGAATACCTGCAGTTGGTGGGCCGACTGCGGGCGATGTCAGAGGATGCGATCGCGCGACGGGCACGCGGCATGTTGAGCCTGTTTGGCTTGGAGCACGCTGCAGAGTCGCCCATCACCGACTACAGCAAGGGCATGAAGCAGAGAGTGCTGCTAAGCGCGTCGTTGATGCATAACCCCGAACTCATCATCTTCGATGAGCCGTTAAGCGGTCTTGATGCTGTGACAGCGCGGCTGTTCAAGGACCTGCTGCTGGTGCTGAAGCGCGAGGGAAAAGCGGTGCTGTACATCTCTCATGTGCTTGAGGTGGTGGAGCAGGTTTGCGATCAGGTCATCATTCTTGCCGGTGGCAAGGTGCTGGCGAACGCTGCGCCGCAGCAACTGACGCAGCTTACATCTCTCCCAACGCTGGAGCGTGTCTTCGCGCAGATGGTGCAGCAGACGGACACTGTCACCGCAGCCGAAGACCTAGTGAGGTTGATGCATGCGTGAGCGTCGCGCTCCAACGCCGCTTCAAGCGTTGTCCCGGCATTTTTTCTGGCGTTTCTTTCAGACGGAGAATGTGGGGGAGGGGGATACTTCGGACACGCCGGTGGTTCGGGCGCTGTCCGGGGTGGCCGTGCCGATGTTGATGGCTGCGTTCTGGAACGCTATGCTTGCGGTTCCCACGACGGCGTGGAATGAAGCTGGTATACACTCCCTGTTCGTTGTGTATGCGTTCTGCTCCATGGGCTGCATTACTGCGCTGCAGTGGGACAAGCTGTTTCCGGAACGTATCGACTTCCTGATCCTGTTGCCGTTGCCGCCAAAACCGCGTGTGCTGTTCCTGGCGAAGCTACAGGCTGTTGCATTGTTCCTGCTGATGTTCGTGGTTGCCGGGAGTATCTTCGGGACGCTGCTGTTGCCTGCGCTTGCGGGCAGGCGTGTTCTCTGGGCCATGCTTGCCCACGGGACCGCGGTGATGTCTGCGGGGATTGCAGCGAGTCTGGCTGTGCTTGCCTTTGAGGCTGTGGTGATTGCTGTGACGCCTGATCGCTGGTTTCGCTATGTTGCGGCTGCGTGCCAGGTGATATTGGTGGCTGCGTTTCTGCTGATTTTCCTTAGGGTGGGAACAATCGATGAGCGTCTGCGGGAGTTGCTGGGTGGCTCGGTGTGGGGGGCTGGGTGGTTTCCACCGCTGTGGTTCGAGTCGGTGTATGAAGTGCTGTTGGGCAGTGGTGCAGCGACTGGCTTTGCGCATGTGTTGGCGATGCGGGCTGTGTACTGTTTGCCGTGGTTGTGTGCGGCGGTTGTGCTGACGTATCCGTTGGCCTGGGCCAAACGGCGGCGGGCTGCGCTGGAAGGTGTGAACGGTCGGCGGTTGCGCGATGGTGTGTGGATTCGTGTGGCGCATCGCACGGTGTTGCGGAGTGCGGATCAGCGCGCGGTGTTCCACTTCATCCGGCAGACACTGTCGCGGCTGAGTCAGTATCACGTGCTTCTGGCTGCTTACTGTGGATGTGGATTGGCTTTGGGGATTGCGTTTGCAGTGTCGGTCAGTTCGGTTGCGGGGCATCTTTATGTGTCGCTTTGGCGGACTGGTGTGCAAGGCGCTGTGCCGTTGCTACTGTTCTGGGCGATTGCGGGTTTGCGTGTGGCTTTCCTGTTGCCTACGGACCTTGCTGCGCGGTGGATCTTTCGGCTTGCGCCGTTGAATACGCAACGCGTTGTGACCACAACGAAGGTGCTTGTGTTCAGTGTTGCTGCGGTTGTGTTGGCGGCTGTTGTTGGAGTGCTTGCGCTATTTGGATGGAGCGCTCGCGACCTGGCTTTGCAGGCTGTCTTTGGACTGATCTATGCGATGTTGCTGACGGATATCTTCTTCTACGGTCAGTCGCACGTTCCGTTTACACGGCCTCGTCTTCCTGGTCGCAGCAGCTTACCGATGACGATTGCCGTGTTCCTGTTCGGCGTGCCGCTTTGTATGTCACTTGCGGTGATTCTGGAACGATGGGTTCGCTATTCGCCGGTTCGCCTGCTGGAGACTTGCGTTGCGGTGTTTGTGTTCCATGCGGTTCAGCGTTGGCTGCGTGGTTTGCCTAGTCACTCGGCGTCTGAAGATCCTTTTCTTGGCGAACTGGATCAGGATGTGCAGACGCTGGGCTTGAGTAGCTAGTCCCCGGTGGGTAGGTACCCCCCCTCCCCCCTGTTTTTGCAAAATCGTCTTTCTATTGGAGTTACGGCGCGAGTGTCTGTAAAATCGTCTGCCCATTGAGGTTAGGGGCAAAATCGTCTTTCTAAAAGGGTTAGGAGTAGGCACAGCCCGTCTGATCGGTTTTGAGTTGGACCTGTTTCTATTGTAGTAAGGTCGGCAGGAAAACATGCCAACTGTATTTGTATTGGAATGAGTGGGTTAAGTGGTTTAGGGGCTTGACAATATCTCGGGTTCAGAGATTCATATTGAATACGTACCAGTTGGTATGTAAATTGAATCTATGAATTCTCATATTTCGCTCTTCTCGCCGGGTCTTGCTGCAATCCTTTCGCGCTTTCTTTTTGCGTTTCTTCTTACCGGTACCGGGGGAATGTTGCCCGCGCAGCGGGTGGAGAAGATCCCCGCTCTGGCTCCTGCTGCGGCCACGGTCGAGTGGCAGTCGCTGAGTGCGCAGCATGCCTATGGGTTTCCTGAGGTGAAGCCGAATAGGAAGGGCACGCTGACCCTGGATGAGGCGGGACTGACCTTTACCGGCAAGACGTTCAACACGACGCTACCGCGTGAATCCATTACGGCGGTGAATGCAGGGAATGATCGTGTGGAGTTGTGGGGGACGGGGGGACGCCTGCTGCGGATGGCCATTCCGCAGGGTGGTGGGTTGGCTGCGGCGGCTGTGATGCACCACCGGGTGGATATGTTGACGGTGGAGTTCCGTGACACGCATGGAGGGGCGCACTCCGCGGTGTTCTACCTGCCTGCGACTGAGGCAGACAAGGCGCTGACGCACTTCACAGTGACACCCGTTACTGACACGACGACGGCAGTGCGAGGATGCGACCAGAACCCGGTGGATCCGCATAGCGTGCTGGTGAAGATGCCGGAGTGGAAGAGTGTGGAAGTGCCTGCTGCGTATCGCGCACTGGTGTATGAGCACATCATCGACCGGATGAAGGCGGTGAAGGATGTTGGCTCTGTGTATCGCGAGGGTGAGCTGACACATGGCATGGCATGCCCGCATTACACCGTTGCGGTGGCGATTGAGGGATACAAGAAGGGCAACCAGGTGGTGCGTGCGGCGACCGGGCCGATTGGCATGTTTATGAGCCCCACGCAGATGCGTTTCGCCGTGACCTATAGCGATGCGATGGATGGTTCCGTGAAGACGGAGGAGGTCAAGGCGACGGTTCGTTCCGAGTCAGAGAGTACGACCGTGGCAGATATGGCGGCGAAGAAGCTGGCGAAGCAGTATGACCATCTGCTGAAGGAGCAGGCGAAGGTGGCGACGGCCTCAGCGAGTCCGCATGTCCAGTAGCGTGATGAAGCTTCCTGCGAGTGTGTGGGAGCTGGAACGGGACAGGTTGCTGACTCCATCCACTAGGATGGAATGCGACCTGATGATAGCCAAGAAGCCGAATCGCCACGAACAGAAGACCCGCGAAACGCGCGAGCAGTTGCTGCTGGCGGCTGAAACGGTGTTTGTGCGCGATGGCTATGAGAAGGCCGACCTGCTGGAGATTGCCAAGCTGGCAGGTCGGACGAAGGGCGCGATCTATGCGCAGTTCAAGAGCAAGGAAGAGGTATTCCTTGCTCTGGTGGAGAAGCATGCACTGCAGCGTCGGGCATTGATGCGGGAGCGCCTGGCTGAGTCCTCCACGGTGGAGGGCAATCTGGCTGCGTTGCGTGCGTACTATGTTGGCCTGGCGGAAGATGATGTGTTCGGCATGCTGATGCTGGAGTTTCGGCTGTATACGATTCGTCATCCGGACGTGCGGGAACGGCTGGCTGAGCTGTACCGATCCCTTCTTCCTGAGAACGAGGAAGCGGCTTACACAGCGATGCTGGGGTCTGCGGGTTCAGGTGAGGATGCGATTCCTCGCGCGACTGCAGTTCATACCGCCTTCATGATGCAGTTTGCGCTGCAGGTGCAGATGAAGTTTGAGCCTGAGGTTTTTCAGTCGACATCGCCGAAGGTGATTGCGGGGCGGATCTTCGATTCGCTGTTTGAGCTGCCCAAGTAAGGCATCCAATCAAGAGGCGATGTCTAAGTAAGGCTTATTCAAAATGAGATGTCGATACCTATAGTGAAACTCTTCCACTAAGAGGTCGTCATTATGTTTACAGGTTTGTCGTTGATTCACGTGCGCACCCTGTGTAGCAGGAGAATGATGAGACGACTGATTGTGCTGGGCTCCGCAGTTGCACTTACGTTTGCACCGCTGTACCTGGGAACCATTCGGGTGCAGGGGAAGACGATCGAGAAACCATCTGCTGACGGCCAGACGGTTGCCGTGGTGAAGGCTACATCTGACTTTCTGGCTTCGTTAAGCGCGGATCAGCGGCAGAAGGTGCAGTTTGCTTTCACTCCGCAGCCGCTGGGCAGCAAGGCACCATTTCACAGAACTGCAGATGGTGGTGTGGCACCGGGTGCACCCGCAGGTGGACAACAGGGAACTGCAGGTGGGCCTGGTCGCGGTCCGGGCGGCGGCCCAGGGGGACCCGGGCGTGGTCCCGGTGGTGGACCAGGTGGAGGAGCTGGTATGGGACCTCCGGGTGGGTTCATCGGCGAACAGTATGGGCAAGCCGTTTGGTCGAATTATCCGGTAAGTGATGTGTTGCGGCCGGGGCTTCGATTGGGAACGCTTACGGCATCGCAGCGCGCCACTGCTATGCATCTGTTGAAGACAGTGCTTAGTCCCATGGGTTATCAGAAAGTGCTGGATATCATGGGCTCCGATCAAGCTTTGACGGATGCCGGTACAAACTTTGCTTCGGGCGAGGCGGTTTACACCATCGGCATCTTTGGCGAGCCAAGCGCGACGAAGCCGTGGATGCTGGAGTTTGGTGGACACCATCTGGGATTGAATATTGTGATTGCCGGTGCAGGTGGAAGCATGACACCAACGCTGACCGGTGCGCAGCCATCTGTGTACAAGCGCGGCGATAAGGTGGTGCGTGTGCTGGCGCAGGAGAACGATACAGCGTTTGCGTTGCTGGATACCTTGACTTCGACACAGAAGAAGCAGGCCATTCTGAACTATGAAGTGAATGACCTGGTGCTTGGGCCGGGGATGGCGGGCAAGCAGATTCAGCCTGAGGGATTGAAGGCTTCCGAGTTGAATGCACAGCAGCGCGCGTTGCTGCTGCATGTGATTGCGCAATGGGCTGGCATTGTGAATGACGCGTATGCGAAGGTTCGCATGGCGGAGATTGAAGCGGACTTAAGCGAAACATACTTTGCATGGAGCGGGCCCACCACGCACGAAGTGGGTAAGAATGGCAGCTCGTATTACCGCATACAAGGTCCGCGGTTGGTGATTGAGTTTTCGCCGCAAGGTGTGGGTGGTGATCCCACGATGCACGTTCACACGATTTATCGCGATCCCACCAACGACTATGGTGTGAAGCTTACGGGGGCGAAATGAAGAGACTCTTTGTTCTTGCGACTACAGCAGCGCTATCGTTTAGTTCATTTGTTTATGCGCAGGCGAATCGTTCCACCGAAGCCGTGGTGCAGGCTGCTGACAGTTTTCTTGCAACGCTGACTGCGGATCAGAAGCAGAAGGTGATGTATGCGTTTGACGACGCAACGCAGCGGGCGCGCTGGTCGAATTTTCCAACGGGTGTGGTTGCGCGCGGTGGCATAAATCTGAAGTCGATGAGTGCTGCGCAACAGCAGGCTGCGATGAAGCTGATGAGCACTGTGCTAAGTCCCATGGGCATGGAGAAGGTGAACGAGATCCGTCAGGCGGATGATGATTTCAAGGCCAACGGATCGAAGCGTGGGCCGGGTGGTGGCGGGCGTCCGCAGGGGCCGCCTCCGGGTGGGCAAGGTGGACCTCCCCCACAGTTTGGTGGTGGTCGTGGTCCCGGTGGGCCGGGTGGTCGTCCCCCGAGTGGCGATCTGTTTGGTAGTGATCTCTACTTCATTTCGTTCCTGGGGAAGCCTTCTCTGACGCAGCCGTGGATGTTGCAGTTTGGTGGTCATCATCTGGCGTTGAACATCACGATCGCCGGCGGCAGAGGTGTGTTGACGCCAACGCTGACGGGCGCGCAACCGGCGATGTTTACGCTGAACGGAAAGACGATTCGTCCTGTGGGGCGTGAAAGCGATAAGGCGCTGGCGTTGTTGCAGGCGTTGGATGATTCGCAGCGCAAGCAGGCGGTGTTGAGTTATCAGGTGGCGGATCTTGTGCTGGGGCCGGGGCAGGATGGGAAGAAGATTGCACCGGAGGGGCTGAAGGCGTCGAGCATGAATGCGCAGCAGCAGGCGATGTTGTTGGATGTGGTTGCAGAGTGGTCCGGCATTCTGACAGAGCCGTATGCCGCCGCGCGCATCGCGCAGATGAAGGCGGACCTGAAGGACACGTACTTTGCGTGGAGTGGAGCTACGGATGGGAAGGCTGGGACGAACATTACGGCGTACTACCGCATCCAGGGGCCGCATCTGGTGATTGAGTATGCTCCGCAGAGTGACGAGCCGGGCAATCATGTCCACACTATGTATCGTGATCCCACCAATGACTATGGAAGTGCGCTGCTGAAGCCATGAAGTGGAAGCTGGCAGCAGTAATCGTTGTGTGCGTGCTGCTGTGTGGGAATACAGCGTGGGCGCACCGGATCGATGAGTATCTGCAGGCGACGATCCTGTCGGTGGAAGCGAACCGCGTGCATGCATCGATGCGGTTGATTCCCGGTGTGCTGGTTGCGCCTGCTGTGATTGCCGCTATCGACAGCGATCACGATGGAGTGTTCTCCGAGACTGAGAAGCGCGCTTATGCAGAGCGTGTTGTGCGCGACCTTTCCATCACAGTGGATGGCAAGGCCGCGCATCCGGAACTGGATGCTTGGACGTTGCCGGAAGCGACGCAGCTGCGTGATGGTCTGGGTGAAATCCATATCGAATATCACGTCGATGTTCCGTCGAGTGCAGGTGCGAATCGCAGCCTGGTGCTTGCGAACCATCATCTGAATGATGCTTCGGTTTACCTGGTGAATGTGGAAGCGCCGCAGGATCGCGCGCTTCGCATTGTGGATCAGAAACGAAATGCGAAGCAGTCAGTTTATGAGCTTGACTATGAGCAGGTGGGTGGTGGGGATACGTCTGCGGGGGCTCGGCGTGGGATGCGTGCGTGGTGGGATGGCGTGCAGGTAGCGAACCTGTTCCGGCTTGGGATGCGGCACATTGCGGAGGGTACGGATCACCTGCTGTTCCTGCTGGTGTTGCTATTGCCTGCGCCGCTGCTGGCTGTGGATGGAAGATGGTCTGCGACGGCTGGAGTTCGGCATAGTCTTCTGCACATTGTTGGTATTGTTACCGCGTTTACTGTGGGACATTCTCTGACGCTGACGCTGGCGGCGATGAACGTTGTCCATGTGGCGAGTCGTCCGGTGGAGGTATTGATCGCAGTGTCCATCCTGCTGTCTGCGATCCATGCTCTGCGGCCCATCTTTCCCGGACGTGAGGCATGGATTGCCGCATTCTTCGGGCTGATTCATGGTCTGGCGTTTGCGTCGACACTGGATCGTTTGGGGCTTTCACGCTGGGATCGCGTTGCAGGGATACTGTCTTTCAACCTGGGAATCGAGACGATGCAGATGCTGGTGGTTGTGCTGGTTCTGCCGTCGTTGCTGTTGATGAGTCGTACTCGGAGTTATGCTGTGCTCCGCGTTGGCGGTGCGGTTTTGGCGAGCGTTGCTGCTGTTCTGTGGATTGCTGAACGCGTGCTGAACGTGCAGACGCCTGCGGATGCTGTGATGAATGGCATTGCGCATCGAGGGTTGATGCTGGCGACTTTGTTGTTCTTTGCGAGTGTTGTTTGCTGGACGTTCGCTCGCAGGCGGGTCTCCTAGCGTGGGGGTACCCCCCCTCCCCCCTGTTTTTGCAAAATCGTCTTTCTATTGGAGTTACGGCGGGGGTATCTGCAAAATCGTCTGCCCATTGGGGTTAGGGGCAAAATCGTCTTTCTAAAGGGGTTAGGAGTAGGGAGTAAGACAGTCAGCAGGTCAGCGAGTCAGCCCTTGTTTTTATTGTAGTGAGGTCGGAGGGGAAACATGCCAACTGTATTTGGATTGGAATGAAGGGGTTAGGTGGTTTGTGGGCTTGACAAGATTCTCACAACTCTTCGACAAACGGGGCGGCTATTAGTCGTATTTGGCGAGTGAGGTTGTTCTCGTGCTCGGTTGCAGGCGGAGCCGTTACAGCAAAGCTGGGCGTGTAGTAAGGCTATTTCGCAGTGACACAAAATTTGACGTTCGTTGCTCGAAAGCTAAGACAACCCGGCCTCAGTCTTCGTCCTGCGCCCTACGCTGCAAAGAGCTGAGGTGTAGGGCAGGCCGAACTATCTTGAGCCATACGGAGCGAATAGATGATGCAATTTAGCGTTGTTAGGTCTTATGCTCATCGCATCAGTTTTGCTGCAACTCTTAATTCTGAAGATTGGAAGGCCCATGCCTGATTCAAAGATCGAAATCAAAGTTGGTGCTGTCTCATTCTCTGGAGAAGGACCAGGGGAATGGCTTTCAAAGCAGTTAGATAAAGTTCTTGCAAAACTCCCTGAACTTACACAGATCGTGGGTTCTGAGGATCATTCATCTGACCATTCCACCGACAGGACTATTGCACCCAAGCGACATAACAATAGCAACGTTACCCTTGCAGCATTTCTGAAGGAAAAGAAAGCGACCTCGAATCAGGTTCGTAAGTTCCTAGCAACGTCGGTGTGGTTGCACGACCATGAAGGCAAGGGACGGGTGACAACCAATGATGTTACGACCGCGCTGAACAGCCACAATCAGGGGAAATTAACGAATCCCACGCAATGTCTTAACCGTAACGTGGGAAAAGGACACGCCGTAAAGGATGGCAGCCAGTTTTATGTATCGGACGATGGCCGCACGGAGCTTGGTAATTGACTCCGGCGTCGACGGCGTTATCGTCTATCCCGTCAGGCTTGCGGATTCCTTTATTGTCGGAGTACCAAACAATCCTCCAGAATTTTTTGGAACATCGGTGGCTACCCTCCGAATTGAGCGGCGGAAGGTTTAGCGAGATTGTGTTCACAATCCTTGATGGGCAAGCAAAGCAATCTTATGCAAATGCCCCAGCTAAGCCGAGGGATTTTGTAGGCTCATGTCGAAAGCTAGAAAGCAATTCTCTGCCCCATGTACCCCGCAGCTTTCAAATATTGATACCGCGAATGCTTCCGGCACTGTATGAGATCCGGAACAACCGAAGTGTCGGGCATGTTGGAGGTGATGTTGATCCTAATCACATGGACGCAGTTGCTGTGTTATCGATGTCGAACTGGATTATGGGCGAGTTGGTTCGGGTATATCACGGTCTCTCGGTCAATGACGCTCAGCGGGTAGTCGACGCGCTCGCAGAAGTTCGTGTGCCTGCCGTTTGGTCTGACGGCGATGTGAAGCGAGTGCTACAGCCACGTCTTAAGATGCCTGACCAAATCATCTTGTTGATCGCGACATCGTTGCCCACGGTAAGCTCCGTTGAATTGCTTCGGTGGGTGGAAGCGTCTGACAAGCGGTATTTTATTAAGCTGCTCAGAGCGCTTCACAAGAAGAGGTTCATTGAGTTCAACGAAGCCACAGATTTGCTGCAAATTCTACCGCCCGGTGCGCAGTATGTTCAGGAGCTGGTTCGGTCGAAAAATCTAACTAACATCCTTTAGTACTCGTCTACGGCATGACGAGACGTGGGACGCGTTCTATTTCGAACATTAGGCTTCGATGAGCGGATGAGGCGAGGTGAGATAACAGATGGGATTGATCGGAGATGGCGTAGAGCTGATGAAGCTCGTGAATGTCGGAGTTAACGCAGACTTATACGAGAAGCTAGCGAAGTACGTGGAACGGTCTCAGGAGTTACAGGCAAAACTTGAGGATTTGGAATCAGAAGTCGCTACTTTGAAAGAAAAACTCAAGTTCAAAGGAACTGTAATTAGACGCGGTGGCGTGACCTACGTAGAAGGTGATGATGATCCCGTCTGTTCGCATTGCGCGGAAGTCGACAACCTACCAGTCCATGTTACCCAACAACACACCAAGGATTTTGGAGTCAAAGCGATTTGCCCACGATGCAAAAACCAAGGAAGAAATATTTCACGTTTTCGGATGGAGCAAATGCTTGCAGAGAAAGCCGGGCAGTTTTAGCTAGACTGCATCCGACCTTTAGAGAAGATTTTGAAAATGTAAGGTGGAAGTGTCCCAATTAATGAGTGGACACTTCCACCTTCATCGTCGCAAACCGATATCTCATGAGAGAGAATGCGAGAGCCGTGCTTTGCCAGTTCTTGGTCCAGACTTCGGCAATGGGGTATTTGTTTACTGCTGAGGGTTGGTAGTTGCTGGGTTCGATCCACTATTTGAGGCGGGCGTCGGGGTCGTGTCAATCCGTTTTTAGAAGCTGCCAGATTCCCGGGGCTATTTGATCTTCTCTGAGACACGGACGCCATCGGGTGATGCATTCGAAGCGGAGGTCCGTGAACGCTCGTTGCGTGGCTTCAGATTCTTCTGTTGTAAACAGCGCTTCGAGTCTGATGCGTCTGTAGTGGATGTAATGGTGATCGCTTGCGCCATCGCTGCTGTGCAGACCCGGCTGATCTCTTTCTATAAATCCTGCTTCGAGTGCAGGCCAATAGGTTTGATTGCGATGCCACATGCTGGTTGGCAGACTGACATCGAGCCCTAACGATTTTTCGGAGACGGTTCCCTGTGAGATGAGCACTCTCGCGGATGCGCGAGAGCTTCGAAGGCCCAAATGATCGAACATCCGGGAGATAACATGAGGGCTATCTTCGTAGACGAATTGAGGAGCGTCAGGAAGCTGGTTATTCAGTTCAATGATGTATTCACAGTCGCTTGATTTCTTGCATTGCACTACGGTAGTGGACCAATGTTGCCACCGATGTACTAGCGATTCTGCATCTGCCTTGGTCGTGCCGTTTATATGCAAGTTAAGTACGTCGGCATGCAGTTGTTCTGCATGCCGACGGAATTGCCATTGCCTTAGCCACAACGCTGTCCATGCCATGAGAAGCAGCAAGGGCGGTACCGATATCCAGAGCAGCGGCTTTCTCATATTGGTGCAGTAAACACGAACAGAGGTTGAAGTTACCAGTTCTTGGTCCAGACTTCGGCTATTGGGTATTTGTTTACTGCTGAGGGTTGGTAGTTGCTGCGTTCGATCCACCATTTGAGGCGGGCGTCGGGGTCGTTGGCGAAGGTTGGGTCGCTGTCTACTTTGGATTGGAATTCTTTCCAGAGTTCGGGGTGGTCGGCGGCTTCTTTTGTTGCGATGGGGACGCTCAGGTATTCGGCTGCGCCGATGCGGCCCATGCGTTCGAAGATGTTATCGAAGAAGCCCCAACGCACTAATGCGTCAGGTGCGGCGGGGTGCAGCATGGCCATGATGATGCGGGCTCGCGGTTGGTTCATGGGGATGTAATAGCTGCCTGCGGGCATGTGCATCTTCTCTTTGACTGGCGTCAGTTTGTAGTCCGTAAACGTGCGGCCTTCGAAGGGGAAGTTCTGCTTGGTGATGTCAGAGAATCGCCATGTTTCAAAGGTCTGATCGCTGAGGTCCTTGGTGGTCTTCTCCATGACGACGCCTTGCAGGGCGAGTTCGTCTGCGATGGATTTCCATGCGATGGGGATGAGGAAGCCTGCGGGGACGGGTGCGGAGGCGGTGGTGTCGACGCCGTCGTGCATGTTGACGGTGAAGTCGTCTTTCTCTGCGGTGAAGTGCTGCACGGGTTTGCCGGTGATGGGGCTTACTTCCGTACCGCGCTTGAGCGAGTGGTAGGTGATGGGGTGCGAGCTGGCTGCGGTCTTGCCGCCGAGGAACATCTCCTGATCGCGCTTGCCGGCGAGTGCTGCGTCTGCGGCGTCGCTGTCCTTTACTGCTTTGCGCAGGGCCTGCGGGTCTTCTGTGACGATGTCGATGGAGTGGACCATGATGTCGTAGTTGGACCATGCGCGCGTCTTGGGCAGTTTGAGCGAGTGCGTTTCGACCAATAGGCATGGGCGATTGCGTGCGCCGGACCAGTAGTGCGAGTAGCGCGGGGAGAAGACTTCGACGTTGAAGTCGCGCTGGCCGTTGGTGCTGGCTGGGGCGGCGCGGCGTGCGCGGTCGTCACCACCACTGCTTCCGCCGTTGCCGCGTGCGCCTGCTGCGGGAGGTGCGAGTGGGCTGCCGCCGCCACCGGCGAATCCCATGCCGTCGCCGCGGAGAGCGCCGTAGGGCGAGACGAGATGGCCGTCGGCTTCCATGCGTTTGTTGAGCTGCGGGATGAAGCGGGAGTTGACCCAGTCGCGTGAGCCGGGGCCGATGTCGTCGTGGTGGGTCATGTCCCAGGTGACGTCGTACTGGTAGTCGGCGCCGTCGGTGACGTGGTTGTCGAACATGAAGTCAGGCAGCCATGCGTTGTAGAGCTTGAGGAAGTTGCGGGTTTCGGGGGCGTCGGCCTTGATGTAGTCGCGGTTGAGGTTGAGCTGCTGTTCCTGCGGGCGGGTGCCGGTGATGTCAGGGCCGTTCTGGTTGGCGCGGTTGTAGGGGCTGCGGTCTTCGTGGCCGTCGATCTCGTAGAGGGGGATGACGACGAAGATGGCTTTGTCGAGCCATGCGGCCTGCTTGGGATGGTTGGTGACGGCCATGTCGCGCATGAGCATCATGGCTGTGTCTTTGCCTTCGATTTCGCCGGAGTGGATGCCGCTCTGGATGAGGATGACGGCCTTGTCGGTCTTGTGTGCGGCTTCGGGTGTGAAGGCCTTGTCTTTGCTGATGATGGCGGCGTACATGGTGCGGCCTTCGGGCGTGGTGCCGAAGGGGATGACCTTGATGAACTTGCTGCGCTTCTCGTAGAGACGCATCATGGCGACGGTTTCGTCGTAGAGGCCGGTCTTCTCCCAGTTGGTTTTTTCGCCGGTGGTGAGCTCGTCCTGCGGTACGCCGGCGGTGGAGTCGGCGAGGGATTTTGCGGCGGCTGCGGCGGGAGGCTCGTACATGCTGTGCGGGCGGAGCTGCGTGGTCTGCGCGAGAGCTGCGATGGGCATGAGCAGAACGGCGGTGCGGGCGAGAGACGTGGCGCGAAGCATGCGGATTCCTTCCGTGGTGCGAGAAAACGTAAAGCGCAGGCCGTGACTTGGCTGCGGTGGTGCGCGCTTATCGGTGTTGCTTATGGGTGCTGCTTTTCTGCGGTATGACGAAGATGCTACAAACAGTTCACCCCAAAATGGAAGCGTCAAAGTCTGTTGTGATTCGAATTATGTTGCGTTGTGCTGTGGCTGCGGTGCTGCTGTGTGTTGGCGCGCGGGCGCAGCAGGGTGCTGTGTCGCATACGGAGGCGACGCACCAGGCGGCTCCTTTTGGTGTGGTGGCGTATCCGGATCGGCCGGAGCAGCCGAAGGAAGTGCTGGATCGCGGTAAGGCGGCGTATAGCGTGAACTGCTCGTTCTGCCATGGGGCGGATGCGGCGGGTGGTTCGGTTGGGCCGAACCTGTTGCGCAGCGAGGTGGTGCTGCGGGATGTGCATGGCGAGTTGATTCTGCCAATTGTGCATGGTGCGCGTTTGGCGCAGGGGATGCCGAAGATTGATCTGCCGGATCTGACTGTCGCGGATATTGCGGCGTGGCTGCACAGCTTGAAGACGGGCGGAAACATGACGCCGACGGAAGAGATCAACATTGTGACGGGGAATGCTGCGGCGGGGAAGGTGGCGTTTGATCGCCGGTGTGGGACTTGTCATTCGGCGAATGGCGATCTGAAGGGATTTGCTGCGAAGTTTGCACAGCCGATGCAGATGCAGCAGACGTGGATTTCGCCGGGAGTGATGAAGGGGCCTGGGATGCCGGGACTGCATGTGCCTCCGGTGACGGCTACGGTTGTTTCCAAGGGCAGGAAGATTACTGGGAAGTTGGGGGCTTATGACGACTTCTCTGTGGTAGTTACGACGGCGGATGGTGTTGCGCATACCGTGCCGCTGGATAACGGTGTGCCGCGTGTGGTGGTGCATGATCCTTTGAAGACGCATCGGGAGATGCTGCCTACTTTGAAGGATGCGGAGATTCATGACATCACGGCTTATCTGGAGTCGTTGCGATGATGCGTTTTTTCTATGCAGCGATGATGGCGGTGTGTGTGTCGACGGCGGGTGCGCAGTCGCTTGATCCTTCTTCGATTCTTCAGCGTGATGTGAAGGCCTGGCCTACTTACTCGGGTGACTACACGGGACAACGGTTTAGTCCGATTGCGCAGATCAACACGAGTAATGTGAAGGGGCTGGTGGAGGCGTGGTCGCAGAAGCTTCCTTCTGAGGTGACGCATAGCGGTGGCGTTGGGACTACGGTTGCGCCACTGGGGCGTGTGTCGGGATCGATTGTGCAGGTGGATGGTGTTCTGTTTGTCACTACGCCTGACAATGTTTGGTCTATGGATGCTGCCACGGGCAAGGTGAATTGGCACTATCAATGGAAGACGCGCGGCGGTACGCACATTGGGAATCGTGGCGTGGGTGTTTGGCGCGATCGTGTGTTCTTTGAGACTCCGGATAACTATCTTGTGGCTTTGAATGCGAAGACGGGCGAAGAGATATGGCACAAGGAAATTGCTTCGTTTGATTTGCAGTATTTCTCCACGATGGCTCCGCATGTTGTGGGCGACCACTTATTAGTTGGTACGGGCAACGATCTGGATGAACCGGGCATGTTGCAGAGCTTCAATCCACAGACGGGCGATGTGGAATGGACGTGGTACGCCACGCCGATGAAGAAGGGCGATGAGGGCTTATCGACGTGGGCTAGTGTGGATGCGGCTTCGCATGGCGGCGGCAATGTGTGGGTGAATGGATCGTATGACTCGGAGACGCACCTATACATCTTTGGCACGGGGAATCCGAGTGCGGCGTTTACGTCGCAACTGCGTGGGCCGGGCGCGAATCTGTATACCTGCTCTACGGTTGCGGTGAATGTGGATACGGGGAAGTTGGCCTGGTATTACCAGACGTCGCCGCATGACACGCATGATTATGATTCGGCGCAGACGCAGGTGCTGGTGGATGGAACGTGGCAGGGTAAGCCACGCAAGCTAGTGATGACGATGGCGCGCAATGGTTATTTCTTTGTGCTGGATCGTGTGACGGGTGAGCACTTACTTACTTCGAAGATGTTTGCTTCTACGAACTGGGCTGAAGAGACGCTGGATGCGAAGGGTGCTCCGGTGCGGATTCCGGCGAAGGATTTTGATTATGCCGGTGCATTGGTTTCGCCTTCAACGCAGGGTATTGTGAACTGGCAGCCACCTGCTTATAGCCCACAGACGGGGTTGTTCTATGTGAATACCTCAGAGACGTGGGAGATGTACTACCTGGCGACAACCGATCCGCGCGGGGCGATGGGATTGGGCGGCGAGCAGTTGATGAATCTGCCATCGAATGGCGGATGGTTGATGGCGATTGATTACACGACGGGGAAGCCGCGGTGGAAGCATCGCTATCCCGGAGTTACGGGTGCGCTGGCGGCTGGTGTGATGACGACGGCAGGGCACTTACTCTTTGCGCCGGATATTCATGGCAACCTTATCGCCTATAACTCTGCGACAGGGCGGCAGTTGTGGCATCAACACATTGGTGCGTCGAATGCGCCGGAGACGTTTGTGTTGAACGGCAAGCAGTATGTGCTGGCTGCTGGTGGCGATACGTTGTATGCGTTTCGTTTGCCGTAATCGCTAAGTCCGTGAGATGTGGGTTGCACAATTGCCCGGGTGAGCTTCGCGCGCCTGGGCAATTACGATTTATTCCCTCCAGAAAAAATAATCAGCACAGAGCCTTTCGTTGCGGCTAAGGCACGCGTCCGTTCGTATTTTGGACAGCGGCTTTTCTTCTGTACGAAGAAGGTGCTACAAACAGTGCGCATAAGAGAGAAAGCCTGAAAGCAGGGTGTATGCGGTTTCCTTTGAGTCGTCTTTGCAAGGGTGCTGTATCAAGTGCCTTTGTTGGAGTGGGGGTCCTGGTGTTGGGGTATGCAGTGCGGCCGTCGACGGCGGTGCATGCGCAACAACAACAGCAACCACGCGGAGGTCGTCCGGGCGGATCGGAACGTCCCGGCGGTGGTGCGGCGGCGGGACCGAACGAAGGCGCGCAGGCGCAGTCGGCGGATCAGTCGCATGGCGCGGCGATGCAGCAGGCTGCACCGTTTGGCATTGTGGCTTACCCGGATCGTCCCGCAGCACCGAAAGAAGTTTTGGATCGCGGCAAGACCGCGTTCAGTGTGAACTGTGCGTTCTGTCATGGGTCGGATGCCGGTGGCGGATCGGTTGGGCCGAACCTGTTGCGCAGTGAAGTTGTGCTGCAGGATGCCGCTGGCGAAAAGATTCTGCCGATTGTGCACGGCGGGCGTGCGGAACAGGGCATGCCGAAGATTGATATTCCCGACAGCAGCGTGGTGGATATTGCGGCGTGGCTTCACAGCTTGAAGACGGGCGGCAATATGCGCTCGACCGAGAAGATCAACATTGTGGTGGGTAAGGCGGATGCGGGCAAAGCGGCGTTTGGTAAGCTATGCGCTTCGTGCCATTCCGTGGATGGTGATCTGAAGGGATTTGCTGCGAAGTATGAAGACCCGCGCAGCATGCAGCAGGCGTGGATGTTGCCTGGTGTGGTGGCGTTTGGACGTCGTGGCGGCGGTGGGCCGCCTCCTCCGCAGCTTCATGTGCCGCCGACTACGGCAACTGTGACGCTGGCCAGCGGCAAGAAGGTGACCGGACGGTTAGGCGTGCTGGATGACTTCTATGCGGAGATCATCACGGACGATGGAGTGGTGCATCGCTTCACGTTGAACAACGGTGTGCCGAAGGTGGAAGTGAATGATCCGCTGAAGGCGCATCGCGCGATGTTCCGCACCATTACCGATACCGAAATCCACGACATCACGGCGTACCTCGAGTCGCTGAAGTAAAGGACAGCCACATGCGTATTGTTCGCAAGATCCAGTGTGCCGCTGCTCTGTGCGCGGCGATGACGATGATGACCACAGCGTTGCAGGCGCAGTGGCTTGACCCGAAAGACATTCTGAAACCGAAACCCGATAGCTGGCCTACGTATTCGGGCGATTACAGCGGGCGTCGGTATAGCTCGTTGACAGAGATCAATTCGCTGAACGTGAAGGGACTGACGCTGGCTTGGGCGCAGCGTTTGACCGGTGGCGAAGGTGCTCCGGCGGGTGGTGGCGGAGGTGGCTTTGGCGGTGGTGCTGCTGTGCCGACAAATGTTGGTGGTGTGGGAACTGCAGTTGCGCCGATGGGTACGATCAAGGGCGCGATTCTGCAGGTGGATGGATTTCTCTACGTAAGCACGCCGGATAACGTGTGGGCGATGGATGCCATGGATGGGCATGTGCTGTGGCACTACCTATGGAAGACGCGCGGCGGCACGCACATTGGCAATCGTGGTGTGGCCATGTGGCACGATCGTTTGTTCCTGGAGACGCCGGACGATTATCTGATTGCGATTGATGCGAAGACAGGCAAGGAGATCTGGCACAAGGAGATTGCGTCGTTTGATCTGCAGTACTTCTCGACGATGGCGCCGGTGGTGATTGGCGATCATTTGCTGGTTGGTACGGGCAACGATCTGGATGAGCCGGGTATGTTGCAGAGCTTTAGTCCGGAGACTGGCGATGTGGAGTGGAAGTGGTTTGCTGTGCCGATGAAGAAGGATGATCCCGGCATTGAGACATGGCGCAACGTGGATGCGGCTTCGCATGGCGGCGGCAATGTTTGGGTGAACGGATCGTATGATCCGGAGACTCATCTCTACATTCTTGGCACAGGTAATCCTACGGCTGCGTACACGTCGCAGATGCGTGGGCCGGGCGCGAATCTGTACACGTGTGCGACCGTTGCGATCAATGTCGATACGGGCAAGATGGCTTGGCATTACCAGACGTCGCCGCATGACACGCATGACTTTGATTCGGCACAGACGCAGGTGTTGGTGGATGGCATGTGGAAGGGTAAGCCGCGCAAGATGGTGATGACTGCTGCGCGTAACGGCTACTTCTTTGTGCTGGATCGCACCACGGGCGAACATCTGTTAACGAGCAAGCTGGTGGATTCGCCAAACTGGGCGGAGGACAAGCTGGATAAGAACGGTGCGCCTGTTCGTATTCCGGCGAAGGACTTTGACTATGGTGGTGCGCTGGTTTCGCCTGCGAATGGCGGCATTGTGAACTGGCCTCCTCCTGCGTTTAGTCCGCAGACGGGCTTGTTCTATGTGAATGCGAACGAGAGTTATGCCATGTATTACCTGGCCACCACAGACCCACGCGGTGCGATGGGGCTCGGTGGCAAGGATGAGGTTGGGCTTGGAACGCTGGGCACGTATCTCGTTGGCATGGATTACAAGACGGGCAAGCCGGCGTGGAAGCATCGTTATCCGGGTGTTGGTGGCGGGTCGCTGATTGGTGTGATGGCGACTGCAGGGCATCTACTGTTCAGCGGCGATCAGCATGGCAACCTGGTGGCTTATGAATCGGCAACCGGTAAGCAGTTGTGGCATACGCGCATTGCTGTGAGCAACGCGCCGGAGACGTACATGCTGGATGGTCATCAGTATGTGCTGGCCGGAGCGGGTGACATGGTGTACGCGTTCCGTTTGCAGTAGCTCGAGCCGGGAGGCGCAGTGTCAGCAGGATTGAGTGGCGAAGAACTACTTGCGTGGAACGACGCCACCTTCGTCAGATGGATGGAGTTGGTGAAACGTCATCCTGAGATACTGCGCCTGCCTTGCGATGTGTATGGCGTTGCGGATATCAATGGCCTGCTGCACCATATTGTTGCTGCAGAACTGCGTTATGCACAACGGCTTTGCGGTGAGGCAGAGACTGCATATGAAGACATTCCTGCGGATGTGGCGGGGATGGAAGCGGCACACGTTGGAATGTTGAAGCGGGTCCGCGAACTTTTGGCGGATGACACGTTTGACTGGGAACTGTCTATTTCATTCCAGACGCGAAGTATGGGGTCGCTGCGGGCTTCGCGGCGTACGGTGCTGAATCATACTTTGCTGCATGGGATCCGACACTATGCGCAGATGGTGATGCTGGTGCGACAGGCTGGTATTGCTCCGGGATGGCCTATGGATTATCTGTTCATGGGAGTTACGGGAAGGGAATAGGAATGTCTCGCGGAGCACAGATGTGCGCTCTTGCAACGTGAGTTCGGGGCGCTGCAAAGTTTGTTGTCCGGTCCGCGATGGATTGCAGGATCGAGACGCTCGGACTAAGCTTCGCGTGTGAAGGTTTTCTTGTAATTCTCCATCGACCCTCGAAACTCCCCTTGGAGGCTACGTCATGTCGGCAACAAAGAACGTCTCTCTCGATTCCTGGCCCGCTCTTGCCTATTCAGATTTCGCGGCGACGCAACACCTTCTTCATATGTGCCTGCAGGTTGTGGGCAAGTTGAAGTTGAACGAACCATTTCAATCGCAATGGGCAGAACTGCCTCTGTGGCTGTCTGCGCGAGGATTGACGACTGGGCCGATCCCGTATGGCGACGGTGCTTATGAGATCTATGTTGATCTGCTGTCGCACGCAGTGGAGTGTGTGACGAGTTGGGGCTTCACGGGACAGTTGCCATTACGGTCCATGTCGGTCGCTCAGTTTACGGAGCAACTCTTCGACTTGCTCCGCAAAGCGGGCGTTGAGGTTTCCATTAACTTGAAGCCGCAGGAAGTACCGAATACGATTCCTTTCGATCAGGACACAGAGCAACGTCCGTACGAGGCATCGCTGGTTACGAGCTGGTGGCGGATTCTTTTGAGCACGCAACGCGTGATGAGGATTTTTCAGGGGCGGTTCAAAGGGAAGACGCAGCCCATTGGCCTGATGTGGGGAACGCTCGATATTCGCGATGTGCGCTATAACGGAAAGCCCGCTTCTGCTGGTCCGAAAGCCGACTACATCCGAAGAAATGCAATGACCGAGGAGTTAGTGGAAGTGGGATGGTGGTCTGGCAGCGCTGCATATCCTAAGGCGGCGTTCTACTCCTTCACGTATCCACAGCCAGAGGGAATTGAAAAGGAAAGCATCAGTCCATCGAGTGCTCGATGGGATGCAGCTATGGGCGAGTTCCTATTGGATTATGACGATTTGCGTAAGTCAGCAGACCCGGACGGCGATCTGCTCGCGTTTTTCGAAACAAGCTACCGTGCTGGTGCAGCGCGCGCAGGATGGAATCCAAACCTTGTTGGGACTGGAACTCCGGAGTAGCTACTACGATTGCTTCTGACTGTATGCTCCTTGGGTGGATGCCGCAGGCCCTTGCGGGTATCGTCGCGTCTCAGATCAACTGCTGGTGATTTACCTTCTCTTCATCTGAATGCTCCATGGTGGACTTGCTATGAATCTTCGACTGTTTCCCACTGCTGTTTTTCTTCTCGCCGCTGCGCCGCTTGTTGCACAGCAGGCTGCATCTACTTCTGATATGCAGAATCCGTGGATCACGCTGATGACGAAGGCCGCTGCTCATGCCAAACAGCATGGCGCGCGTACTCCGCTGCTGTCACCCAATGACCACACTGTGGTGCGCATGACGGGTTCACCTGCAGATATGCCGCTGGTCCCTGTGAAGCAGTTGCAGGCGATGGGCATTCACGTGGTGCCGTGGACGACAAATGATCCGGAACAGATGCGCGCTATTATCCGCACAGGTGTGGATGGACTGATCAGCGATCGCCCGGACTTGCTGCAGCAGGTATTGAAGGAAGAGCGTGCTGCGAATCCTAACGATGAGACGCTGAAGCGTTTTGTTGTGAGCGCGCACCGTGGTGGCCGTGGGCTGCGTCCGGAAAATACTTTGCCGAGTTTTGAAAGCGGTCTGGATCAGCTTGCGACGGAGCTGGAAACAGATACAGGTGTTTCGACCGATGGCGTTTCGACCATTTGGCATGACCAGTTCTATAGCCCGCAGGCATGCCGCAAGGCCGATGGTTCCGCGTACACGATGGAGAATCGCATCTATTTGCGCGATATTTCGTCGACCGATGCGGGGAAGACGCTGATCTGTGACGTGATTCATTTTGGCAATGCGCAGAAGAATGATGCCGCGCTGTCGCCGGTGACGGTTGCGTTTGCGAAGAAGGAAAGCATGCCGTCGATCTATGCCCCGACGAATGTGCCGCAGTTGTTCCGCTTTGTGAAGTTCTATGTGGACTACTACACGACGGGCGCGGGAAAGAGCGATCCGCATGCGAAGGAGCGCGCTGCGAATGCGCGTACGGCGCACTTCAATATTGAGACGAAAATCGTTCCCGACGTGACGATGAGCAGCCAGGGACGTCCGGTGCCGAAGGGTTTCGAGAACCATACGAAGCCGCCGCAGGCGTTTGTGGATGCGCTTGCCGGAACCATTGCCAAGGAACACATGGAAGGCCGTGCCGCAATTCAGAGCTTTGACTTCCGGACGTTGCAACTGATCGAGGAGCAGTATCCGAAGATTCAGACGTTTTATCTGACGGAGAGCCCCAAGACGCTGAGCAGCGATTTTGTTCCTGCGCAACTTCGTGTTGGACGGTAAGTAACTTTCAAAGGTTTACTCTGTAACACTCTGTTGACGCGCCGTTCGCGGCGCGTTTACTTTTGCCGCCTAAGTTTGAGCCTATGCGTACAAGATTTGTATCTTCTCTCGTGATGGCGGCAGTGTGCGTTACTGTACCCGCGATCTCCTTCGCACAATATGAAAACGGTAGCGTGGTTGGAACGGTTCGCGATGCTTCGGGCGCGGTCATTGCGAACGCGACGGTCACCGTAACGAATCGCGCGACGGGCGTTGTGAGCACGCGTCAGAGCGACGACCATGGCGACTTTGAAGTACCTGCGCTGCGCGTGGGGCAGTATGACGTGCAGATTACCAAGGAAGGCTTTGCACCGACTACGGCTACGAACATCACCGTGTCGGTGGCTGCGCGTCAGCGTGTGGACATGAGCCTGGCGGTTGGCACAGCAAGCACCACGGTGGAAGTGAGCGACGTGGCGCTGCGTGTGGAAACGGATACGAGTCAGCGTGGCGAAATTGTGACGCAGCACCAGACGGCAAGCCTTCCGCTGGTGGGTCGTAACTACTCTGACCTTGTGGGTCTTGCCCCGGGTGTTCGCCAGACGGGCAATGCAATTACCACCACCAGCAACACGGGGCTTGTGCGCGAAGGTTCATTCAACGTGAATGGCCAGCGTTCCATGTTTAATAACTATCTGCTGGACGGTATGGATAACAACGCTTACGGCGAATCCAACCAGGGTTTCAGCAACCAGATCATTCAGCCGCCGCCCGATTCCGTGGCTGCTTTCCAAGTTGTGACGAACAATGAGAGCGCGGAGTATGGCCGCGGCAGCGGTGCCACTGTCAACGTGGCTTCGGCGCAGGGTACGAATACGTATCACGGTCGTGTGTATGAATTCATTCGCAACACGGACCTGAATGCGATTGGATTCTTCGCGCCTCCGGGTGGCAAGAAGCCGCAGTTTAACCGCAACCAGTTTGGCGGTAACGTTGGCGGTCGCATTATTCGCGACCACGCGTTCTTCTTCTTGGATTACGAGGGATTGCGCCAGGTGCGTAAGCAGGTGACCTCTGCGACTCTGCCGACGCCTACGCAGTTGAATGGTGTGTTCAGTAAGACTGTGTATGACCCGTATAACAGCACGGCTTATGCCGCGGGTACTTCGATTCTCGCTTCGTCGAATATCTCGCCCATTGCGCGTACGATCGCGGGCTATATCAAGACATTGAATCCAGGAACCGCGGCTGCTTCTAACTTCACGACGCTTCAGCGTTCGAATAACCGCACAGACAAGGGCGACCTTCGCCTGGACTATACGTTTAATCAGCGCAACTCCATGTTTGTGCGCGCGTCGCAGTTGAAGACGAATGCATTGGATGCTCCTGTGTTTGGCCTGCCGCTGGATGGCCAGTCGAATGGAAACCAGCGCATTCTGGATCAGCAGTTGGCAGGCGGTTACACGCGTGTGATTGGTGCGAACCAATTGCTCGATGTGCGTGTAAGCGTTTCGAAGACGAAGGCTGGTAAGTACTCCACTTCGATCGGTACGAATCCGGGATTCACGTTCCCTGGTCTGCCGACAGATCCTACCGTTGCAGGCGGTATCCCTGGAATCGGTATCACTGGCTTTGCTGCACTTGGACGTCAGACGACGAATCCGCAGTTCCAGAATCCTGCTGTGTTCAACCCGAAGGTGAACTATTCGTGGATGCGCGGTAACCATTCGCTGAAGTTTGGTTACGAATATCAGAAGGTTTGGATGGATGTGCAGGACACCAATCCTTTGTATGGCGGCTATACCTTTGGTGGTGGCTTCACGCGCTTCCAGAATGGTGTTGCGCAGGGTACAGCGAACAGCGATAACTACTTTGCGGACTTCCTTTTCGGCGCAAGCAGCGTATATTCACTGTCCAGCTACTTTGTGGCAAAGCTGCGTACCAATGGAAGTTTTGCTTATGTGCAGGATGATTGGAAGGTCTCGCCGAACCTCACGATTAACGTGGGCCTGCGTTATGAGTACGTTTCGCCGTACTCCGACGCGCAGAACCGTTTGACGAACTTCGATCCGACCTCATCGGGTGCCCAGACTGGTTCTATCTCCGCGTTTGTACCTGCAAGCAGCAGTAACAAGTACGGCTTCAGCCCTGACTTCAATAACTTTGGACCACGCGTTGGCTTCTCGTATGCACCGGATTCGAACACCACGGTGCGTGGAGGCTTTGGTATCAGCTTTGCTCACTATGACCGCGCAGGATCTGGCAACGTGCTTGCCATCAACCCGCCAAACGCACTCTTTACCAATGCTTCGCAGACGGCTCCCGCTGCAGGCGGAAGTGCTGGCACGTATGTACGTTTCGATGCGGGCTTCCCATCCACGACACTTACCTTTAACCCGATTACAGCGAACCCAAGCTACATCGATGGCAAGCGCTACCGCGATAGCTATGTGGAGAGCTACTACCTAAGTGTGCAGCGCCAGCTTGCAAAGAACACACTGCTGGATATCGCTTATGTTGGCAATCATGGTTTGAAGCTGCTGCAGCTTGCGAACTATAACCAGAAGGACCCGAACAACAATTTCGCTCGTCCGCTGCCAGCGTATGGTGACATCACGTATCCCATCCGCGAAGCTTACTCTCACTACGACTCCATCCAGGTGAAGTATGAGCAGCAGATGGTGGCAGGACTGACGTTGTTGAACAGCTTCACGTATGGCCATGCGTTGGATAACGCTGGTGCATCGCTGGAGAGCAACACGCCTGCACCGCAGGATCTGCGCAACCTTGGCGCGGATTATGGCAACAGCGATTACAACCAGCCGGTTTACAACGTCACCAGCCTTGTATACGAGTTGCCGTTTGGTCGCGGTCAGCGTTATATGAGCGGTGGCGGTATCACGAATGAAATCGTGGGTGGATGGCAGATTTCTGCGATCAACTCTGCGGCAAGCGGATACCAGTTCAACATCACGGATACACCGGCGGCGAACCTGCAGGTGACGGCGAGCAGCGTGCCGACGTATCGCGGCGGCAATATCTATCGCCCGAACCGCATTAATCCCTCGGCTCCGCTGTACACGCTGGATAAGAAGCGTTCCACTGGAACGTCACTGCAGTACCTGAATGTTGGTGCGACGTATACGCCGTCGAGCGGTGCTGTACTTGCGATTCCGACCGCAACACCGTTCGGCAACATTGCGCGCAATGTTGGGCGTTCGCCTGCGATCAACTTCCTGAACCTTGCTGTGAACAAGCGCTTCACCGTAACAGAGCGTGTGAACATGGAGTTCCGCAGCGAGCTTTACAACATTCTGAACCACACCAATTTTGCATCGCCGGGCGGTGGTATCTCCAACAGCGGTACCACGCTGGCTGGTGGCACGATCAACGCGACGCTTGATCCTCGTATTGTGCAGTTTGGTTTGAAGGTGATCTTCTAAGCTACGACTGTCAAAACAAGAAGAGGAGCAGCTAACCGGCTGCTCCTCTTCTTGTTTGTGTGTTGGTTTTCTATTTCGTCATGGAGTATGGGGCAGTGTGGTTTTTCATGGACCATGCTGCCTTTTCTTTGGTGCTCATGACGAAGTGGAGTTCGCCGCCGTTCATTAGTTCGTCGTGGGTGAGGAAGCTGCGGTCGAGTGGCTTGCCATTGAGTGTGACGTTTTGTACGAAGGCGTTGGTGTCGCTTAAGTTTTCCGCGGTGATGGTGAAGGTCTTGCCGTTGGGCAGGTGCATGGCTGCGTGATCAACGAAGGGTTTGCCGATGACGTATTCATTGCTGGTGGGCGCGACGGGATAGAAGCCGAGCGATGTGAAGACCAGCCACGCGGACATCTGTCCGAGGTCGTCGTTACCGACGAGGCCATCGGGTGCAGGTTTGTATTGCGAATCGACGATCTGCTTGAGGCGTGCCTGTGTGCGCCATGGTTGACCGGCGTACATGTAGAGATAGGGAAGGTGATGGCTTGGTTCGTTGCCGTGGATGTATTGGCCGATCATGCCGGAGATGTCTTCCACGTCAGCGTACTTTGCGGGATCGACTTTCTGATCGAACATCTCGTCGAGTTTTGCGACTAACTTATCGGGGCCGCCGAGTAACTTGATAAGGCCGAGTTCATCCTGCGGCTGATACCAAGAGTATTGCCATGCATTGCCTTCGGTGAAGCCGCTGTTTGCGCCTGCTTTGGTGGGGTCAAAGGGCGTGCGGTAGTCGCCGTTGGCTAGGCGCGGTTCTACGAATCCATCTTTGGTGTTGAAGTTATTGCGCCAGTATTGTGCGCGTTTGTAGAACTCGGTGGCGATGTCTTTGCGGCCCAGTTTTTCTGCGGTCTTGGCGATGGTCCAATCGTCGAAGGCGTATTCGACCGTCTTCGATGCGGCTTCCTGATCGTTGTCCACGGGGACGTAGCCGAGCTTCATGTATGCGCCGAGGTTGCCGTAGGGCGCGTACTTTGCGGATGCAACCATGGCATCGAGTGCGGCGTTTTTGTCGAAGCCGGGGATGTCTTTGGCGATGGCGTCGGCGAGGACGGGTACCGCGTGATAGCCGATCATGCACCATGTTTCAATGCCCTGGAACTGCCAGACAGGGAGGATGCCGAAAGGGCTTTCCTTTTGCGAGGCGAGCATGGAGTTGGCGAAATCACTGGTGCGTGATGCGGGTTGCACCAGCGTCATCAGCGGCTGTTCTGCGCGGTAGGTGTCCCATAGAGAGAGGCTGCTGACGAAGTTGAAACCAGTTGCTTTGTGGATCTGGTTGTCGGGGCCGCGATAGCTGCCGTCGACGTCCATGCTTACGGAGGGAGCGAGGAGCGTGTGATACAGCGCGGTGTAGAGGCTCTTGCGTGTGTCGGCGTCTGCGGTGATTTCGACTGTGCCGAGCGCCTTTTCCCACTGCGCAGTGGCTGCGTGATGGGCTGCGTCAAAGTCGAATGCGGGAACTTCTGCGTCCATGTTGGCGATGGCTTCGTCTTCGCTGGTGGGCGAGATGGCCACCTTCACAACTAAAGGCTTGGGAGATGAGGCGAAGTCGAAGACGCCGATGAGGCCGCGGCCTTCCATGCTCTGCGTGTCTTCCGGTGTGTTGCCGGGAGACTTGAATCCGTTGTAGAGGATGGGTTGCGATTCGCGGTTGTAAAGATGATGCGCGGTGAGTGGTTGCGAAAAACGGATGGCGAAGTAAAGCTGGCGTCCCGGTGCCCAGCCTCGGGTTTCGCGCATGCCGGTGATGGTGCCGTCGTTGCGTACGCGCAGGCGCGACCACAGAACTTTGCCGGGGTAGTTATAGATGCTGGAGCGCAGGTCGATGAGGATGTGTTCGGGCTTGTTGGCGGGGTAACTGTAACGATGTACGCCGACGCGCGTGGTGGCGGTGAGCTCGGCTTTGATGCCGTAGTCTTCGAGCGTTACACCGTAGTAGCCGGGTGATGCTTTTTCCGATACGTGGCTGAACTTTGAGCGATAGCCTGGATGTTCTGCATCGCCGGGCTCGAGGTTCACGTCGCCGCTGATGGGTTGCAGAAGGACATCGCCTAAGTCCGAGTGGCCCGCACCGGAGAAGTGCGTGTGCGAGAAGCCGAGGATGGTGGTGTCTTCATAGCGATATCCGGCGGCCCATTTGTAGCTTTGTTTGAAGGGGCGGATCTGTGTGTCGGGTGAGAGCTGCACCATGCCGAAGGGCACAGCTGCGCCCGGAAAGGTGTGACCTTCTGGGCCGGTGCCAATGAATGGATCGACCGCAGCAACGGGGGATTGCTGAGCGTGGGCCGCAGCCAATAAGAACAGGCTGCACGCGACGAATGTGTGAAGAGATGGGAAACGCATGCCGCTTCAGAGTAAACCCGCGCGATGGACAGATAGAATCGTCAGGCACGGTTTACTGTTTCATGGCATCCAACCAGAGATCGGGAGCGAATCATGCCATTTGATCTAAAGCGTTTTCTGCCTGTTGTTGCGCTTGCAGCCGCAGTTGTTGTGAGTCCGGGCTACGTCAACGCGCAGCCCGGGCAGGGTGGTCCTCCGCCAGGACAAGGCGGCTCACCTCCGGGACAGGGGCCAGGGAACGGCCAGCAGCGGCCACCGCAGAATGGAAACCAACGTCCTCCGCAGAATGGCCAGCGTCCACCGCAACAAGGAAACCAGCGTCCGCCACAGAACGGGCAACGTCCGCCTCAGCAGGGAAATCCGCGGCCTCCACAGAATGGCCAGCGTCCTCCGCAGCCGGGACCACAGCGTCCACCGCAGAACAATCAACGCCCGCCGCAGCGTCCTCCGCAAGGTGGTCCGGGACGGCCTAACTTCCAGTTTGATCAGCACTATCGCAATCAAATGGCGCAGCACTATCGTTCGGATGCGATGCGTTATCGCAATCGGAAGCGTCCGCCATTTGCGCCGGGATATGCGATTCCTCGCAACTACTCGATTCGTCCGGTGCCGTCTTCGTATTGGAGAGGGATGCCGCCACCGCCTCCGGGATATCAGTATGGCTACTATGACGGCTACATGGTCGCCTATAACCCGACTACGCGCATCATTGCAGACGTGATGGATCTGGTGACAGCTTTGGTGAACTAACAGAAGTTTGCTGCAAATGTTTTGGGCTGCCTCTCGAGGCAGCCCATTCTTATTCGGGGGTCGCCAGTGTCACGGCGAACCAATGTTGTTCATCTGTCCATTGTTCTACCGGCGCATAGTTTGCAGTGCGCAGCAGGGAAGCAATGGATGGGCTAGTGAATTTGTAGCTGTTCTCGGTGTGGATGGTTTCACCCTTTGCGAAGTGGAAGGACACATTCAGCGCGGGAATGCGGACAGTCTGTTCCCGCAGTGATTGCAGATGCATTTCAATGCGCGATTGTTCTTCATTCCACACTGCCATGTGGCGAAAGCGTGCGAGGTCAAAGTTGGAGCGAAGGTCCCGGTTGATGCGGCGCAGCAGATTCAGATTGAAGGCTTCTGTCACGCCGTCGTGATCGTTGTATGCGGCTTCAAGCTTGCGGCGATCCTTGACCATGTCTGTGCCCAGCAATAGCGTGTCGCCGGGCTGCAGTTGTCTGCGTAGATTGCAGAGGATAGTGGCTGCTTCCTCTGGATCGAAGTTGCCGATGCTGCTGCCGATGTAGAGCGCCATCGTGGGGCCGTCGTGCTGCGGGATTTCCAACGTGTCGGTGACGTAATTGGCTACCTGTGGCGATACCGTGACGCCGCTCTGCACGCGTCCCATGGAGGCGCATGCTTCGGCCATTGCAGACTCGGACACGTCGATGGGCAGATACTCTGTCTGGCCCTGGCGACGCACTGCGGCGTCGAGCAGGATGCCCGTCTTCGTCGCCGTTCCTGCGCCGAGTTCAAGGATGCGGAGACGGCCGTTCCGACCGGGATGTTTCTGTTGCCATGTGCGGATGGCGGTGCCGATGATGCCGTCGGCGTAGCCCGCGAAGATGGCGCGTTCGGTGCGTGTGGGGTAGTACTCAGGCAGCGTGGTGATGCGTTCAAACAGGCGCGAACCTTCCGCGTCGTAAAAGAGCCACGCGGGCAGCCACTTTGGCGTGCAAGACAAGCCTTCATGCACTGCTGCAGCCACGGCATCCTGAACGAGGTCTGCGGCTGGTGGTGTTAAAAGCTCAGGGGCAGAAACGGATGTGCTCACCGATGGTCCTATTCGTTATGTGAAAAAGCGCGTGCCAGTCGGATGCCGGAAAACTGCCAGCGTGTGCCCGGCGTAAAGAAGTTGCGATAGGCGGTGCGGATGTGGCTTGTCGGTGTGGCGACGGAGCCTCCGCGAAGCACCATTTGGCTGGACATGAACTTGCCGTTGTATTCACCTAGCGCGCCGGGAAGTGGGGCGTAGCCGGGATAGCCGGTGTAGGCGGAGGCTGTCCACTCCCATGCGTAGCCCAGCATTTGTGTGAGGCCGTCGGAGGTGGCGGCGAGAGGATGGAGTCCACCTTGTTCCAAAAGCCCGGTTGATTCCATAGCTGCTTCGCTTGCTGCGTGTTCCCATTCCGCTTCGGTTGGGAGTCGACAACCACGCCAGCGTGCATAGGCGTCGGCTTCAAACAGGCTTACGTGGCATACGGGCGTGGCCAGCATGGTGGAAAGGCCGCGCCATCCACCCATGGTGAAGATGCGCCAGCCTGTGCTGTCATCGGTACATCGCTGCCAGTAGAGCGGCGCTTCCCAGTGTTCCTGTTCGATCGTGTCCAAACCTTCGCTGAGCCACAGTTCGGCGCGCGTGTAGGCGTTGTCGTTCATGAAGGCGAGATATTCGCCGCAGGTGACGAGGCGATTCTCGAGAGCGTAGGGCTGCAGGTACACGCGGTGTTGCGGGGTTTCATTGTCAAAACAGAAGTCGAGCGGGTCCGCTGTGTTGAGGGGGTAGCCAATCTCCTGCACGCCGCCCTCGAACTCTATCCAGCGCGAAGGTGTGGGTTCTGCGTCTGCCGCTACTTGCGCTTCGCGATAGATGGGGTGTAGGGGGTTGGTGAAGAAGGCGTGCTTGATGTCGGTCAGCAGAAGTTCGAGATGCTGCTGTTCATGCTGGATGCCGAGCACGATGCGGCGCAGTGCGTCGTCGGGCACATTGTCTTGCTGCAGCAGTTCTTCGACGTGGCGATTTACATGCGCCCGGAAGGCGACGATGGTTTCCAGAGACGGGCGCGAGAACGATGCTCGGAGTTTTTTCTCAGGAATTTCGTTGCCCAGGCTGCGGTAGTAGCTATTGAAGAGCCAATGGAAATCGGGATGGAATGGCTGGTAGCCGCGCAGGAACTTTGCCAGTACGAAGGTCTCAAAGAACCAGCTTGTGTGCGCCTGATGCCACTTGGTGGGGCTGGCTTCCGAGCAGGACTGCACCATCTGATCCTCGGCGGTCAGCGTGCGGCAGGCTTCCTCGGTGGCTTGCCGAGCGGCCAGAAAGCGTTGCAGCAGCGTGGCTTGCACGGGACTTACGACCTTTGAAACAACAGTGGTGGCCATTCGCATGAAACCTCAGGCAAGGGATTGAGCGCGTGCGCGGACTGGGTAGAGAGGAAGATGTTGCCGTGAGTGGATTGGATGCAGATTTGACGCACTATGTTCTTCCTTCTCATGGAGGGTGCGCCACAAAAAAGTTTTAGGTGGCACGATCCGTGGATGGTGGTGGAATCTTTTCGGATTCCGGGGGACGCGCCCCTTTCGCGGGAGGCGCGAAGCGGCATATACTGCCATCAAATACATCTCCATGCCGTCCTGGGCCGGAAATTACAGGCAATTCCAGGGCTTCGCAGGGGACAATGCCAGCGAGGTGCGTCTTCTCCGAGACGTTGTACGCAGGTCCTGAATTCGAAGTGACAATGGCAGCAGATAGTACTTCCTGCGCCACGAATTTCGTCTCGCCCCGTTCGCTGATCCGCTCCGCTCTCCATTCTGCTACTGCTTTCCTTGCACCTGCTCGATGCCGGATGTGCCGCGTTCAGCCACTGGCCGATGGACGGCTGGTCCCGCTGTGTGATGGATGCATGGCATCCGTTGAGAGCGGTCGCCTGGGTGGTCGCTGCTATCACTGTGCGGAGCCGTTGGGGTATGAGCCGTCGTATCAGGCGTCCGGCGACGAGATTCTTTGCGCCGATTGCGTAGCAACTCCTCCAGCTTTTATGCGCGCGACAGCTTTTGGTTCTTACGAGTTGATGCGGCATGCGCTTCGGCTGTTCAAGTTTGGCAATGTGCGGTCGCTGGCGCGGCCTATGGGGGCATTGTTAGCAGAGGCCGTTCTGGCCCAGGCAGAGGGCATGCCGGAATCGCTGCTGGTGATCCCGGTGCCGCTCTTCCGGCGACGTCGTTTGTATAACCAGAGCCATCTGCTGGCGCTTGCTGCGATGCGTGTGGTTCGGCGACGCCATCCGCACTGGAGGATGGAACTGGCTCCTCGGCGGATGAAGCGCGTTCATCACAGGGAATCGCAGTACCGCTTGTCGCCGGATGAGCGTCGCGAAAATGTGCGTGGCGCGTTTCGCGTGCGAGGCTCCGTTCGTGGACGCCATGTGCTGCTGGTGGATGATGTGTATACCACTGGCGCCACCGTAACGGAATGTACGGAAGTGTTGTTGGCCGCAGGGGCCGAGAGTGTGCGTGTGGTCACGTTGGCTCGCGCCGGTACTCAGACGCCTATGTTGTGGAGCGCGCCTGTAGAAGTTACCGACCATCCTGCGCGCAATAAATTTGGGAGCCCTAATTACTCGCATTCGGTGCCGTAGCCGAGCGCCAGTGCAAAGAGATAGGTAAGAACGACCGGCAAGCACGAACAGATCGATATCGCCCTTCGCAAGGAGCAGTGCTCGAGATGCATTCCGCCAAAGCCCGTAAGCAGAAGTCGCTCGCCAAGTGCCACACCCTCACTCCACCCGGTGAGGATCCGCGTCCGCGTCGTGGAGGAACCACGTTGCAGACGCCAGTGCTGGTATTGAATGCCTCCTATGAACCCATCAACATTTGTGGTGCGCGTCGTGCGCTGGTGCTGGTGCTGAAAGGTGTGGCACGCACGGAAGAAGAGCATGGGCACACGCTGCATGCAGCCTGCATCCGCATGCCTATGCCGTCTGTGATTCGTCTGCTGGAGTATCGTCGTATTCCTCACCAGACACGCGCGCTGTCACGCAAGAACATTCTTCTGCGCGATCGGAACACTTGCCAGTACTGCGGTTGCATCCTGACTGCGAGCGAACTGACGCTGGACCATGTTCTGCCGCGTTCGCGTGGAGGCACGTCTACCTGGGAGAACCTGGTGGCATGTTGCCATGATTGCAACCGGCGCAAAGGAAACCAGCTATTACATGAGCTGCAGGATATGAAGTTGATGCGCGAGCCGCGACCGTTTTCGCTGCATACTTCCCGACATATCATGCGAATGTTGGGGTCTGGAGACGCGGCCTGGAGGAAGTATCTGTATTTTGAAGCGTGAAATATGTTGAATCTCATACACGCGGCGCTCTTTTTTTAGAAGAGCGCCGCTCTTTTTTGATAAGTTCTTCTTAACATCTCCCGGTCTTAATCTAAGACTTTGCACAACACTGCCGATAAGAGCAGTAGCCTCCTTCCTCAGTCCAACGGGTTAGTGAGTGCCGCCGGTGTGCACCGGCCTTCCGAAAGGTTGTGGATTGTGCGCAGGGATTCCTCTGATTTCACGCGTTCTTTTGTTCTGAGGGGTCTTTCTCCTGCTTTCCTAAAATGACTTCAGTAACTGCGCTTGTTATAGGCATTGCTATGTCGTCGGAATGAATGGACGCGGCCTTATCGATCACTTAGGGTAAGTCTTGCCCGGGGACAAGTTTCCGGAAGAGTCTTGGAGGACTACCCAAAAATGAAGAAGACCGTTGTTACCTCTGCCGTGATGTCGCTCCTGCTGGTGCTGGGCGCCGCTTCTACCGGATCTGCAAACGCACAGACCAAAACCACCAAGAAGACGACCGCGACCTCTGCTTCGATCCCCCCGCCGACCTGCCCCCCGGGAGATCCGAACGGCTGCGGTATCTACGACTAAGTTTTTCTGGGTCAGCCGGAACGCTGCTCCTTGATATGCTCTTGCTCAAGGAGATTTCCGGTGTCCACGTTCCCGCTCTACAACACGCTCAGCGCGATCGAAATTGCGCTGAGCGTTGTTGCTTTGGTGTTTCTGGTTCGCGCAGGGGAACTAAAGACATACTGGCCGATGCTGATTGTCAGCAACTGGCAGACAATCCCTTTCTTTACGTTTGAATGGCTCCGCGCACACGGACGCGCGCATGGCATCAGCGCCAGGGCCGCCTACAACATTTACTTCTATTCCTTCTGGTTGTGTTTTGCCCTGGAAGCTCTGTTTGCTGTTCTGATGACCTACTTTGTATTGCGCGAGGCCATGCGCCCTCTCAAAGGTCTCCAGCAACTCGGCAATATCGTCTATCTATGGATTCTTGCAATCACGATCTTTCTGGCGTTTGACGCTTCCCACACGACTGCCGTGCACGGAGAACACGTGATGGTTGGGTTGGTGAGCGAGCTCCAACGCATTGGCGGAACAATCACCGTCAGCCTGGTGATCTTTGTCTGTCTCGCGATTCGTCCTATGGGGCTTTCGCTGCGTAGTCGGGTCTTCGGAACGAGCTTCGGCCTGGCCCTTACGTCGCTGATGAATACGCTGCAGGCTCCTTATTTCTTCCAGACCCACTATCTCTACCGTCCTTATGCAATCGTGCAGATTCTGACGAACTGCACGGCAGAACTGATCTGGATCTGGTATTTCAGCCGGCCCGAACCGAAGCGTAAGTTTGTGCTTCTGGCTACGACATCGCCCTTCCATGCGTGGAACCGCATCGCAGAGCAGTTTGGCGCGGAGCCGGGATATGTCGCCATTGGTGGCGTGCCACCGGATGCCTTTGCTGCGGCTGAGATTGAGGTCTTCCATCGCGCATCGGCGAAGATGACTTCCGAGGACGAGAAAGAAAAAGAGAAATAGATCGTCGTCCTGCTCCCACTGATATGGAACGCGCGACACCGGGACAGGAAAGCCTTTCCTTCTACTTCACGGCGCTATCGCCTGGGATGATGAGCCTTGTTCATCCCGAGGGATGTTCTTTTGAAGTACCCCAACGGAAGGGAACATCGGTAGGGAAGGTCAGGGAAGATCGTAAAGCAGAAGGGCCACCCTTGCGGGTGGCCCTTGCTGATGTTGCATGAGGCGAGAGTTACTCGCGCTCGGAGCGCTTCCAGTTGATGAGGTCGCCCAGCGTGGTGCTGGAGGACGAGCTGCTGGAGGAGCTGGTGGAAGGAGTCTTGTAGCTCTCCACCTCTTCGCGGCTGGCTTCTTCGCCGATACCACGGAGGCTGAGGCCTACCTTCTTCTCGTCGGGGCTCATCTTCACGATCTTGAACTCGTGCTCAGAACCAACCTGGAGTTCCGCCTGCTTGCCGGTCTCGTCCACTGCTTCGGAGACGTGGCACAGACCTTCAACACCCTCGGCGATCTCAACGAATGCGCCGAACTGTGCGGTGCGAAGAACCTTGCCCTTGACCACATCACCAACGCGGTGCTGAGCGAAGAAGGTATCCCATACATCGGGCTCGAGCTGCTTCACGCCAAGGCTCAGGCGACGGTTCTCCGGCTCAACACCGAGAACAACAGCCTTAACCTTCTCGCCCTTCTTCAGAACTTCCGAAGGATGCTTGATGCGCTTCGTCCAGCTCAGGTTCGAAACGTGAACCAGGCCGTCGATGCCGTCTTCGATCTCGATGAATGCACCGAAGTCGGTCAGGTTGCGAACGCGACCCTCAACCGTTGCACCGGTGGGGTACTTGTTCTCCAACTGCTCCCACGGATTGTCCTGCAGCTGCTTCATGCCAAGCGAGATGCGGCGATCGTTCGGGTTTACCTGGAGGATGATGGTGTCGACTTCATCGCCGGGCTTGACCATCTTCGACGGGTGCTTCATCCGCTTGGACCAGGTCATCTCCGAGACGTGGACCAGGCCTTCGATGCCCTGTTCCAGCTCAACGAATGCGCCGTAGTCGGTCACGGACAGAACACGTCCCTTGACCTGTGCACCGATGGGGTAACGCTCGGTCGCGTCGAGCCACGGATCAGGCGTGAGCTGCTTGAATCCGAGCGAAACGCGGTGCTTATCCTTGTCGAACTTGAGGACCTTCACCTGGATCTCGTCGCCCACCTGCACGAGATCGCGCGGGTGGGTGAGGCGACCCCAGCTCATGTCGGTGATGTGGAGCAGGCCGTCAAGGCCGCCCAGCTCAACGAATGCGCCGTAGTCGGTCAGGTTCTTCACAACGCCGGTCAGCACGGTGCCCTCTTCGAGGGTCTCCAGCGTGACGGACTTCTTGGCGTTCTGCTCTTCCTCAAGGATTTCCTTGCGGGAGATAACCACGTTGCCGCGCTTCTTGTTCAGCTTGATAACGCGAACGTCGAGCTGCTGGCCGAGGTAGGTGTCCAGGTTGCGAACAGGGCGAATCTCAACCTGCGAACCGGGGAGGAATGCCTTTACGCCGATGTCGACGGTGAGACCACCCTTAACGCGGGAAAGAACCGTGCCGGTGACGGGGGTCTTGTCTGCAGCAGCCTTCTCGAGCTGATCCCACAGGCGGTGGCGCTGAGCCTTCTCGTAGGAGACGAGGTATCCGCCTTCCGACTCTTCACGCTCTACAACCACTTCCACTGCATCGCCCACGGCCAGCTTCGGCTCGCCGGTGTGATCCAGTACCTGCTCCTTCGGAATCAGACCCTCGGACTTGAGTCCGATGTCGACAACAACGTGCTTGTCGGTGATCTTGACCACGGTGCCGGTGATGACCTTGTCCTCTTCCATAGCGGAGGAGGCAGCGGCCTTTTCTTCGGCCTGTTCCCGGTCAAAGCTTTCGAGCGCGGCTGCAAAGTCAGCTGCGTCGTAATCGATGTCATCGGGGCCATCGGTAATTTCGGCGGTGGTGGTTTCAGGAGCGGGCGTGACGAGGTGGTTTGCGCCTACAGCGGGGTCGCTTACGTTCTCGGTCACGGGGCCATTGGCTTCGTGCAGGTTGTCAGGAGTGGTGGTTTCGGTCGGCATGGTTTCCAGTTCGGTGCTCAGAGGTTTGCTCTCAGTTTCAGAATTTAGCGGGGGATGGCAGCGGGCAGCCACCCAGCTATTGACGCTCCGCAGTGCCTTCAGGATTCAAAAGGGGGCCACTACCGGCAGTGCGCTGAAACGTGTTTCGATGTGTTAGCAGACGACGCACAGGCGCCGCTGGTTGAAACCGCAAGAGCGAATTGTCCAAGGTAGCCCGCGCAAAATCCCCAAAGCGCCAGAGCTTGGTTTAAGTATAGGACTCGAAAAGGCGTGGGTCAATGAAATCAAGCTTTCGAAGGCAAGCGCCAGAAACGGCCAGATGATTGAAGAAGGTTCGCGAGACGAAAACAGAAACAGGGAGAGCCCCTGTTGCGGCTCTCCCTGACTCCTGCTTGAGCGGCTTTGAGATCGTCGGTTATTCCCGTTGGAGCGCGCGCCAGCCGATGTCGCGACGCATCTGCATGCCCTTGAAGGAGATGCCAGAAACGGCGTCGTAGGCCTTTCCGGCGGCTCGGCGAAGGTTCTCTGCTTCGGCAGCGATGGCCAGGACGCGGCCACCTGCGGTAACGATTTCTCCCGCTTCATTGCGCGCCGTTCCGGCATGGAAGACCTCGACATTCGCAGGAAGAGAGGCGTTCAGGCCGTGGATGACGACGCCCTTTTCCGCGCTGGCCGGGTAGCCCGCGCTGGCCAGGATCACGCTGATGGCTGCGCCCGGCTTGAGGCGGATGTCGAGCTTGTCCGCCGTGCCGTCGATGGAGGCATCGACAAGGTCCAGGAAGTCGATTTCGAGGCGGAGGAGGATGGCTTCGGTCTCCGGATCGCCCCAACGCGTGTTGAATTCAAGGACTTTAGGGCCGTTCGGTGTCATCATGAGGCCGATGAAAAGGATGCCGCGGAAGGGGTATCCCTCGGCCTTCATGCCGTCAACGGTGGGCTGTGCAACCTGTTCCAGCACCCAGGTTTTGAGGTCGTCGGGCAGCAGCAGGTCCGTGGAATACGCGCCCATACCGCCGGTGTTGGGGCCAGTGTCGCCTTCGCCGATGCGCTTGTGGTCCTGCGCGGCGGCGATGATTGCCGCGTGCTCGCCGTCGCAGAGGGCGAAGACGCTGAGTTCGTCGCCGGTGAGGAACTCTTCGATGACGAGTGAGCCGTTCATGGGGAGCAGTTCCTGGACGGCGGCGTCGGCTTCGGCGTCGGTGGTGGCGATGATGACGCCCTTGCCCGCGGCCAGGCCGTCGGCCTTCAGGACCACGGGGAGGGAGAACTCTGGCAGCGCGGTCTGGGCTTCGTCTAGGGTGTGGACCGTGACGTAGCGGGCGGTGGGGATGTTGTGGCGCTGGAGAAAGTCCTTGGTGAAGGCTTTGCTGCTTTCCAGTTGTGCTGCGGCCTGTGTAGGGCCAAAAACGCGGATGCCGCGTTCATTGAGAGCGTCCACAATACCTGCGGCCAGAGGGACTTCCGGGCCGATGATGACCAGGTCAGGCTGCACAGCGTCGGTGACGCGCAGCATGTCGGCCACGTCGTCCTGCTTTACGGGCAGGCACTTTGCAATGGTTTCAATGCCCGCGTTGCCTGGTGCGCACACCAGTTCGTTCACACGCGCGGACTTTCGCAACGCCCAGCAGATGGCATGTTCACGGCCGCCTGCACCAATCACCAGAACCTTCATGGTCTCTAGTATCTCGCGGGAATTGTGTGGAAGGTGGCTCAGATGCTGGTATGCTTCATTTAGGTGAGCCTAAAGACTGCCATTTCGGAAGAGAAGGCTGAGACGCGCATCACGATGCGCGAGCTATGGACGTTCTTTGGCCCGGCGTTTGTAGCGTCAGTCGCCTATATCGATCCCGGCAATTTTGCTTCGAATATCGTCGGCGGCGCCAAGTATGGCTACACGCTGCTTTGGGTTTTGCTGTGGTCGAATGCGATGGCCATGCTGGTGCAATACCTGTCCGCGAAGCTGGGAATTGCGACAGGGAATACGTTGCCAGAGTGTTGCCGCGAACATTTCTCAAAGCCTGTGGTGTGGCTGTTGTGGGTGGGAGCGGAGATTAGCGCGATTGCCACGGATCTGGCGGAGTTTCTTGGCGCGGCGCTCGGTTTTTATCTGTTGGTAGGGCCATATTTCCTCGCTCATGGCATGAGCCGTACGACCGTGATGTTTCTGGCTGCACTTGCCACCACGGTGTTTGTGTTTTTGTTACTGGCTTTGAATCAGCGTGGCTTTCGGCATTTTGAGGGCGTGATCATTGCGTTGGTCAGTGCCATTGGTTTCTGCTACGCGATTGAGATCTTCCTGGTACATCCGGATTGGTCGCAGGCGGTGCGTGGAACGCTGGTGCCGCACCTGAATCACGAGACGCTGTACATTGCCGTGGCCATGCTGGGCGCGACGGTGATGCCGCATGTGATTTATCTGCACTCGTCACTGATGCAGCCGCGTTTGTCGACGTTTGTGGAGCATGGCGTCAGCGGTGGTGCCAGTCGCGCGCAGGCAGCAGGTCGTTTGCGCGACTTCCGTCGGCGTTATCTGCGCTTTGAACGTATCGACATCATCTTTGCGATGAACGGTGCGTGGCTGATTAACTCGGCCATGTTGATCATGGCGGCAGCGGCGCTGGGCGGCGTGGGCGAGGGTGCCATCAGCAAGCTGGAAGGCGCGCATCAAACGCTTGGACCTTTGCTGGGGCCCATGGCGCAGGTTGCGTTTGCCGTGGCGTTGCTGTGCAGCGGTTTGTCCTCATCGACGATTGGTGTGTTGGCCGGGCAGGTGGTGATTGAAGGATTCCTGCATGTTAAGTTTCCTATCTATCTGCGTCGCCTGATCACAATCATCCCGGCGCTGGTGGTGATTGCGATGGGACTGGATGAGTTGAAGGTGTTGCTGCTGTCGCAGGCGGTGCTGTCCTTCGGTATCCCCTTTGCGCTCGTGCCGCTGTTGCTGCTGACGGGCAAGAAGAGTGTGATGGGTGAGTTCTGCAATAACCGTGCGACAGCGGTTGCAGGATGGACTGTGGCGATGCTCATCATTGGGCTCAACTGCGTTCTGCTCTGGCAGATGTTCACGGCATAGCGGCAAAAGAAGAGGCCGCACCTTTCAGCGCGGCCTCATGCAAGTTTCCTTCTTTACTACGACAGCTTAGTGACGGTGTTCGCCACCGCCTCCGCCGTGAGGCGCCTGTGGTGGCGGGGCAGCGTGTTGCACCTGCTGTTGCTGATGCTGCATTTGCTGCTGCATCTGGTGTTGTTGCTGTACCTGCTGTTGCATCTGGCGTTGTTGATTCTGTTGCGCCTGATGCTGCTGCTCCTGCATGTGCTGCTGTTGTTGCTGCATCTGTTGCCGCTGCTGGTCCTGCGCCCGCTGTTGTTCGCGTTGCTGATTCTGTATCTGCTGCTGACGCTGTTGTTCCTGAGCGCGCTGTTGTTGCTGTTGCTGGTCACGCTGCTGCTGCTGCACCTGCTGCTGGCGTTGCTGTTCCTGCTGGCGCTGCTGGTTCTGTTGATTTACCTGCTGCTGCCGTTGTTGCTCCTGCTCACGCTGTTGGTTCTGTTGTTGCTGGCGCTGCTGATCCATCTGCATGCGTTGCTGGTTCTGCGTGTTCTGCTGCTGTTGGCGCTGTTGTTCCTGCTGCTGCCGCTGCTGGTTTTGTTGGTTCTGCAGGTTCTGTTGCTGCTGTCGTTGTTGTTCCTGCTGCTGGTGTTGCTGGTTCTGCAGATTCTGCTGTTGCACGCGCTGCTGCTGGTCGAACTGCTGGCGCTGTTGCTGGTTCATGTTCTGTTGCATGCGCTGCTGGTTCTGCAGGTTTTGCTGTTGCTGTCGTTGCTGGTTTTGTTGGTTCTGCTCGAACTGCTGGCGCTGCTGCGGATTCATGTTCTGCTGCATGCGCTGCTGGTTCTGCATGTTCTGTTGTTGAACACGCTGCTGTTGTTCAAACTGCTGCCGTTGCTGTTGATTCGCGTTTGCGGGCAGTGCGCCGTTGAAGCCGTTCTGTCCGGGGTGCAGATTGTTTCCGGGCATGGGGGACATGGTCCGGGGAGGCGCAACGATGCCGCGTTGTGCAGGCAGAGGCTGTGCTGTCGTGACCATGTTGGGGCGGCCGCGATTCTGCTGGAAGAACTGCGAACGGTTCTGCATGGCTGCCTGGCGATTCTGCACCTGCGACTGCATCGGAGGTACACGTTGCTCGCGCACTGCAGCAAATTCCTGCGGTGCAGGGCCGCGGCGAAGACCGCCGTTGCCGCCGTAGTAGGAGACACGCGAGTTGTTGACGTACGTGTTGTTGATGACTTCCACGCGGCGGTTGTAGACGTAGTTGTTTACCCGCCCTGGCTGCACGCGATTGACTGCGGTGTTGTACCAGAAGTGATTGTTATTCCAGTAGCCACCCTGGTAGCCGAAGCCGATGTAGCCGAAGCCGTAATTGATGCCACCGTAGTAGCCGATGTGTTGGCCCCAATAGCCGTGGTGCCAGCGATAGCGACTGCCGTACCAGCCCCACCATCCGGGCGTCCACAACGCACCAACGTACGGAGGCGCAACCCATGCTCCGGGGACGTAGTAGTAACCGGCGGTTGCGTAATCCCAATAGCCGGGGGTCCACATATAGTCAGGGCCGGGGGCTACAGGCTGTTCATAGTCCTGGGGCAATGGGGGAGGTGGTTCTGTTGCAGCGGGAACGTCGGGATCGAGCAGGGCGTTGTATTCGTCGTATTCCGCGGCGTTGGCAGCCTGCTGGTCAGTGTAGGGCTGGCCGTTGCTGTATTGCTGTGGCTGCGAGTTGTCGTAGACGGGCTGCTGCGGTTGTTGCTGCTGATCGTCGCCCTGATAGGCCGGGGGCGTGGTGTTGTACTGCAGAGCTTCATTTTGCGTGTTGCGGCCAGCCTGTGGGGCAGCCTGCGGAGCGGCTTGCGGTGCGTAGCTGGTGCCATTGCTCTGCGGCATGGCGGCGTAGCTAACGCCGGCCACCTGGGTGGGAAGCAGGTTCGCATTGGCAGGATCGGTGGCGGCGGCGTTGCCGTCCACGATAGGCGCGGGATTCGCCGCGTTGCTGCGGCATCCCGTCAGGACGAGGCCCAGCGAGGAAATAAGTACTGCAGACCGGTAGAGCGATACGTTCTTCATAAAAATCCTCAGGGATGGTCAGATGCTGTGGAACTGTCTGCCGTTGATCCCATCCTGCATGAATCAAACCCCGTCTGGGAGAAAGGGTTGCGAGAAACTATTTCCGCATCTCCGGCACTTTTGAAGAGTACCCGTTCCGCGTTACCATAGACCCCATGGACCGCTCCCTGATCAGGTCGAAGCGTTTCCGCCGCGGCAGGCATGATCGCGGCCGTATCTCTCTGTAATTCTGTATCGCTCCTGTTTTGCTACTCTTGATTGCCACAGCCGCCTGGGCCAGGCTTCGCGTTGCGAATGCCGCATGGTCTGCGGCCAGACCCCGCGCCTTTTCAGACGCGACTGAGGACTGTCCTAATGAGCACTTCGTTGAATACTTTCGCAAGCCGCGCCACCCTTAACTCCGGCGGCAAGAGCTACACCTATTACCGTCTGGATTCGTTGGCAGAAAAAGGCGTGGAACTGGCGCGCCTGCCTTTCTCGCTGCGGGTTCTGCTGGAGAATCTGCTGCGCCGCGAAGACGGCGTGACCGTCACCGCGGACGACATTGAATTTCTTGCCAAGTGGCAGCCCAGCGCGGAACCTTCGCGCGAGATTGCCTACATGCCTGCGCGCGTGCTGATGCAGGACTTCACCGGTGTTCCGGCGATTGTGGATCTGGGTGCGATGCGCGATGCCATGAAGGCGTTGGGCGGCGACGCGGAAAAGATCAATCCGCTGATCCCTGCTGAGTTGGTCATCGACCACTCGGTGCAGGTGGATGAATACGGTCTGAAGAACGCGTATGACATCAACTCGCTGCTGGAGTTCCAGCGCAATCGCGAGCGCTACGCCTTTCTGAAGTGGGGACAGAGCGCGTTCAACAACTTCAGCGCGGTGCCTCCGGGCATGGGTATCTGCCACCAGGTGAACCTGGAGTACCTGGCGCGCGTGGTGTTTACGACGCCGGGCGGTGAAGCGTATCCCGATACGTGCGTGGGCACCGATTCGCACACGACGATGGTCAACGGCCTGGGTGTTCTGGGTTGGGGTGTGGGCGGCATTGAGGCAGAGGCTGCGATGCTGGGCCAGCCGGTGTCGATGCTGGTGCCGCAGGTGGTGGGTTTCCGCCTGACGGGCAAGTTGAAGCAGGGAACCACGGCTACCGATCTGGTCCTGACTGTGACCGAGATGCTGCGTAAGCATGGTGTCGTTGGCAAGTTTGTGGAGTTCTTCGGCAGCGGCATCAGCGAACTTCCGCTGGCTGACCGCGCCACGATTGCGAACATGGCTCCGGAGTATGGCGCGACCTGCGGCATCTTCCCCGTGGATGCGGAGACGTTGGCGTACCTTCGCCTGACTGGACGCACGGATGAGCAGGTAAAGCTGGTTGAGGATTACTACCGCGCGCAGGGCATGTTCCACACTGCGGATGCGCCGGAAGCGCAGTACAGCAGCACTCTGGAACTGGATCTTGCCACTGTGGAGCCGAGCGTTGCCGGACCGAAGCGTCCGCAGGATCGCGTGGCGCTGTCGCAGACTGCGGCATCGTTCGCGAAGCAGTTGCCGTCGCTGTATGGTCCGAATGCAAACACCAAGGGCGATCGCCAGATTGTGCGTTGGGTAGGCGAGGGCGGTCATGCATCGGCTGATGGTTCTCTTGAATCCACCGTTGCTACGGCTGAGCCGGGCAAGGATGGCAGCGAACCGATTGCGTCGATCAAGGATCGCTTTGGTATCGACGTTGATCCTTACCTGCATCACGGCAGCATCGTGATTGCGGCGATCACTTCATGCACGAACACGTCGAACCCGTACGTGATGTTGGCTGCTGGTTTGCTGGCGAAGAAGGCCGTTGAAAAGGGACTGAAGACGCCGCCTTGGGTGAAGACTTCACTCGCGCCGGGTTCGCGTGTCGTGACCGACTACTACAACAAGGCTGGGTTGCAGACGTATCTGGACGCGTTGCGCTTCAACACGGTTGGTTATGGTTGCACGACCTGCATCGGCAACTCGGGCGCCCTGCCTACCGATGTTTCGAAGTCGATTGAAGAGCATGGCCTGGTTGCGGTCAGCGTGCTGTCCGGCAATCGTAACTTTGAAGGCCGCATCAACTCGGATGTGCGTGCGAACTATCTGATGTCGCCGCCGCTGGTGGTTGCGTATGCGCTGGCTGGTCGTATCGATTTTGATTTCGATAACGAGCCCATCGGCAAGGGTAAGGACGGCAGCGATGTCTTCCTGAAGGACATTTGGCCGTCGCAGGAAGAAGTTAACAAGACCGTTCACGACAGCATTGATGCGGAGATGTTCCGCACGCAGTACAGCACTGTTTCTGACGGCGATCATAACTGGCAGGCGCTGAAGTTCCCGCTGGGCGATGTGTATGGATGGGAGGCTGACTCCACGTACATCCGCAAGGCTCCGTACTTTGACGGCATGCCTGCGACGCCTGCGCCGGTAACGGACATCCATGATGCGCGCGTGCTTGCGGTGCTGGGTGATTCGGTGACGACGGATCACATCTCGCCTGCTGGCTCTATCAAGCTGAACGGTCCCGCAGGCAAGTACTTGACGGACAACGGCGTGAAGCCTGCGGACTTCAACAGCTACGGTTCGCGTCGCGGTAACCATGAGGTGATGGTGCGCGGCACGTTTGCGAATGTGCGTCTGCGCAACAAGCTGGCCCCGGGAACTGAAGGTGGTGTGACGCGTCTGCTGCCGGAAGGCACCGGCATGAGCATCTATGATGCGTCCGTTGAGTACGCGAAGCGCAACACGCCGCTGGCGATTCTTGCCGGTAAGGAATACGGTTCGGGTTCTTCGCGCGATTGGGCTGCGAAGGGACCGCGTCTGTTGGGCATTCGTTTTGTGCTGGCAGAGAGCTACGAGCGCATTCACCGTTCGAACCTGGTGGGCATGGGCATTCTGCCACTGCAGTTCCAGGAAGGTGACAATGTGGAATCGATGGGCCTGACTGGCGAAGAAGTGTACAGCGTGCCCGGTCTGAAGGACATGCTGGATGCGAAGTTCGCCAACGGCAAGCAGATCACCGTGGAAGCGAAGAAGGCTGACGGTACCGTGCTGCATATTCCGGCAACAGTACGCATCGATACGCCGCAGGAGATCCTGTACTACCAGCACGGCGGCATTTTGCAGTATGTGCTGCGTCAGTTGGCGGGTAAGGCGTAGACGTTCTTGCGGTGGAATTTCCTGTAAAGCTGTTGAAAATCAGGAAAGACAAGGTGCGGACCAGTCATCCGCATCTTCTCCCGCGAATGTTCTCGAGATTTGAGGAGTTCTCGGAGGTGTCCTTTGAAGCGTATGCTCATGGCTTTTGTCTTGGTTATCTCTTCTACCCGTTGGGGCCTTGGGCAAGATCAACAACGATCGTTTCCTAGCGACAATTTAGCGAGCGCCGTTCTGATCGAGGACTCCGAAGGGTCTGGGTCTGGCTTTTTCTTTTCTTACCACGATGCAGTTTATTTAGTGAGTGCACGTCACGTTCTCTTCAAGCCGAAGCATCTCCCAGCGGGTGGGCTGTCGGCTGACTTTGAGCCAATAGCACACGAGTTGACCTTGACGTCATATTCGCAAGATCCAAGTGATACATCAGCTAACGTTTTCAAGATCGACCTCGATGCAGTGGTTCAAACAGCAGTTGCTAAGTATCACCGCAGCCAAGATGTGGCGATTGTGAAAGTCGCGCAGTTAGTCCCATACTCTGATGAAGAGCGAAAGCAGAATCTGACGATAGGCCCGACTGCACTCAAGGCTGTAGGTGTCCCTGGTGTAACGCTTCAAAAGGCATCGAGGAAGGGGCTTCTTGGAGTGTCTGCCGAAAATACGAAGCGTCTCTCGGAGACTCTGATTGGAAACGATATTGTTGTAATGGGCTATCCATCTTCGATTGGTCTGGCAGATTTAAAGCAGATCGACTACGCTAGACCGCTCGTCCGTAGAGGAGCACTTGCAGGAACGAACGCGGCAAATAAGAGTCTTGTGCTTGACTGCCAAGTATTCTTCGGAAACAGTGGAGGCCCGGTCTTTGAGATTGACCACCAAGGGCTTGGCTACTCGTTCAACCTTATTGGAGTGGTGAGCCAGTATGTACCGTTTGCTAATACAGCCGGTTCACAAACTGTGGGTGTTCAAATTCTGACAAACTCAGGCTATGCCATAGCCGTACCCACAGATTTCATCTACGAGCTGATTGATCGTTAAAGGTGCAATATATTCTGCAGGAGATCCTGTACTACCAGCACGGCGGCATTCTGCAGTATGTGCTGCGTCAGTTGGCTGGCAAGGCGTAACGGAAAAATCGCAACAACATGCAGAGGCCCGGATTGCTCCGGGCCTCTGTTGTTACTGCGAGTTTGAAGGCAGTGCTTTCAGGCGTCCGATGAACTCTTTGATGTGCGGCATTAGTGGCTCGAAGAGGGGATCATTGCGGTGATGCAGTGCGACCTCTGCGAACATTTTGAAGCCGATGGCGAGTTGGGCTGCTGTGTCGTCATCCCATAGGCCTTTCGCTTTCTGGCGTTCGAGGATGTTGAACAGATCGTCGTGGTTGTAGGCCTCAAAGGTGATTTTGTCGTCGGCGTTTCCACGTACCACGCCGTCTTTGCCTGCTACGCGTTCCAACGTCAGTTTGTAACGGTACTGATCCATACCTCATTCGACGCAGGGAATGCGAGCTCGGATTCGGGTATGGTGTTCCTTGAACACCTGCTTTAAGGAGCCCGTAAGTAAATGGAAGTGCACGTACCGGAAGAGCCGGTGATGACCTGGCGACAGTTCTTTATTCATATGGGCATCGTGGTGTTGGGGCTGCTGGTTGCCATTGCCCTGGAGCAGACTGCGGAATGGATGCATCGTCAGCACCAGCGGCATGAAGTGCGTGAAGGCATGCAACGTGATCTGGAGATCGCTGTGACGAATGCGGAAGGTGCGCAGCGATATTACGAGGCCATGGTGGCGCGGGACGCTCGTGTGATTCGGCAGACGCAGGATGCGTTTCTGCATCACACTGCGATCCCCGCATTGCCAGAGGTGCCGGGTGTTGCAGACTGGGATCAGCCGAACGATCCTTCCTATCAAGCCGCTAAGGCAAGCGGTCGGTTGGCGCTGTTGTCTGAAGATGAGATTCGTGTCTTTTCGGAAGTGGATGGTCCGATCCAGAATCTGACGGCGTCGTTTAACGTGCTGGATGTGGCGGGTAGCAGTCTGAATGAATTCACCGCGCGCTTCGGTACGCCGGGTGCTGCTGCGAATACATGGAAGGACGCGACGCCAGATGATGTGCGACGTTACATGGCAGCATTGGCGGCGCAGCAGAATCAGGCCCGTAGCATTGCGCTTAACTTTGCCACGATTCACGCCATTGCGGAACAAGCTGTGCATGGAGAGCGTGATCTGCAGACGATCTACAAAGCAGAAAACGAAGCGTACCTGAAGGCGATGCAGCGTATGCAGTAACATGCTGCCGGGATAAGGGAGAGGCGTGCCGATGCATTCACTTGGAAAACGATCATGGTTGGTGGCGGCCTTGTTGCTGGCTACTACTGGTATCTCTGCACAGCAGGCGCTGACTGCGGAACAGTTGATTGCGAAGATGCGTGAGGCTGCCGGGATTGTACCGGGGCCGAACACGGTGGACACGATTAAGGCAGGTGATCCGCAGACAGTGGTTACCGGAATCGCGACGACGATCTCACCCACGATGGATGTGTTGCGCAAGGCAGTTGCTGCGGGCGACAACCTGATCGTCACGCACGAGCCGAGCTTCTATAACCATCTGGATAAAACGGATCTGTATCCGAACGATCCGGTACTCGCCGAGAAGCTGAAGTACATTGCAGATCACAAACTGGTGGTCTTCCGCTGGCATGATGGGGCGCACGCGCATCAGCCGGACTTCATCATGGAGGGCTGGAAGGCGAAGGCGGGTTGGGCCGAGGCTCATCGAGAACCTGGCGCTCCGATGCTGTATACGGCCAAGCCTGTGACCGTTGCAGCACTGGCCGAGCAGTTACGGAAAGCGACCGGCGCGAAGATTGTGCGTGTGATTGGTGACCCAAAGTTGGTGGTGACGAAGATTGCGTATGCGCCCGGCGCGCCCGGTGCGGAGCGCCAGATTAAAGTGCTGGAACGCGATGACGTGGAAGTGCTGGTGGGCGGCGAGATTCCGGAGTGGGAGACGATTTCGTATGCGTGGGATGCTCAGCAGCAGGGACGTCACAAGGCGCTGATCCTGATGGGGCACTACACCAGTGAAGAACCTGGAATGGATAACTTTGCGAACTGGTTACGCAAAACCATGCCCGGCCTGCGCGTGGATTTCATCCCCGCAGGCGAGCCTTACTGGCTGGCTCACTAACGTTGCGATAGCGGCCAATTAATGGGGCTTTGCCGAGGTGCGTATGGCATCCATCGCCATCTGCACTGTGCCTAACTTGTCGGTCATGGCGTCGTGTATGGCAACGCGAACGTAGCCATCGCCCTTGTCTGGTATGGCAACAGTCTGGTGATAGCGCATGCCGCTTTTCATCATCGCCTGATAGCGTGTGGCGTCCAAGGCAAGCGTGGCGCGGTCGTTGCGCGAATCCAGCACTTTACCGTTCTTGTCATAGATGACGGTGGCGACATCCACCACGCCATGCATTTTGCCATCAGCGTCGGGTGAGAACTGCAAGGTGGAGAAGTCCACCAAAGTATTTAATTGATACGTGCCATGAGGTAACGCTTCAAAGACGGGGGCGCCAATGATTTGGGCCTTCACTGTTTCTGAGGCAGGTTTGGAAACCTCAACCTGAAACAGTACCTCGCTGCTTTGCGGCGCCATGGCTTGCATATTGAACGAAGTCTTCTTCGTATTCAGCGGAGTCAGTTCATTTTTCGATGGCCCCAGTGAGTAATAGCCCTTGCGGTAACGCAGGCGCAAGTTTTTGCCCTTGACTGTAACGTCAATGTCGCGAAACTGGCCAGATTTGGCCGAAGCGGGCGGCGTGTACGTCAGCGTATAGAACTGCGATCCGTCGGCTGAAGCTTCGCTGAGAGCGCCACTGATGTCATTGGTGTTGAAGTAGGCCCTGCCGCCGGTGGCATCGGCGAGTTCCTCCATGATGCTGTGTTCCTGATGCTGATCGTTGTAGTACCCCTTGTCCTGCGGGGAGAAGGCACTGCTGGCATTCATGCGCTGCTGTGCTCCTAGGTCGCCCGTGCTACCCCCTTCGGAGGGAAGAGCTGACGGCGGGACAGGGAGGCCGCGCGGATCTACGGGATACAACGCAATCTGGTTTGAGGCGAGGGCATTTTGCAGGTCACGCATTTCGTGATCGAGAACCTCCGTCCCTTGAAATGGCGACGTGGTCGTCTCCGGATCCTTCATGATGTAAATGGGAAAGCCACCTGAGATCCAGACCAGATTTTTACGTCCATTCACACCGCTGAGATATCTCGCCACATCGTGCAGACAGCTCATCGTGTCCAATGATTTGAGTCGTTGAAACTGCATCTGCTCCAGCGCGGTGTATTCAGCAAGTGACTGCATGAGCGCGCTGATCTGCTGTTGCACCGTACTGTTAGAACCTTCATACAAGGTTTCCAGCGATTGCATCCGTGAATCCGGGCCCCTCTGAAGCAACTGCGTGTAACTGGAGAACCTGGTGCCCAAGCGAAGAGCCGCTAGTTTTAATAGGTTGGGATCGGATGTGAAGTCCTGCAACAAATGCACGGATGAATTCATGGTGAAGATTGCAGTTTGCGTGCCGGGTTTCTCTGATGCCAGAAACTTTACGAGCTGATCGCGAAGGTAACGCTGATCCGTTGGTGGAGTGTTCAGGAAGTCGATCAGAATGACGTTGCTCACGCCGCCGCGCGCTACGGTGGCATTCGTAAAAACGCCGGGCGGTGGAGGGTCATAGACGGTGGGTGTATTGCCAAGGTGCTCTTCGAAGTTGCGAATTGTCTGCGGCTGTTTGTTTTCGAGGACGGAAAAGTCGTCTGCCTTCAACCCGCGTACGGGGGTACCCTTTTTATCGGTAACAATGACGTCCACCGTGGTCAGGCGCACATCGGTTCGCAGCGTGGGGACGGCGTTATTTTGGGCAAGTGCTGCGGCAGGGACGATCAGGCAGGCAAACAGGGCAACGAAACGCATCAACGGCAGGCTCCCTCCACGGCCCCAGAAAACGTGGCTCGCATGGTGTGGGAAAGAGCCTATCACCGTCGATGCATGTGCGACTAAAGAAAATGACTCTACGGTCAGCGGTGGCGTTTACTGACCGTGGTACTCCACGAACAGGTCTGGGTATTGCTTCTTCAACGCGCTGATCTTTGGGCGGTCGCATACGAGGATGTACGGGTTATCGGGATTCTTCAGAGCGTAGTCCTGGTGGTAATCCTCGCCGCGATAGAAGCCCTTCAGGGGGGCGACTTCGGTGACGATCTTTGACTTGAAGATGTGCGCTGCGTCCAGTTGCGCAATGTAGGCTTGCGCGATCTGTTGTTGCTCCGGCGTCATGAAGAAGATGGCGGAGCGATAGGACGTGCCAACGTCTGGACCCTGGCGGTTGAGCTGCGTTGGGTCATGCGCTACGGAGAAGAAGATGCGTAACAGTTCGCCGTAGGTGATCACAGACGGATCGTACTGCACCTCAACGCTTTCAGCGTGGCCGGTGGTCTCTGTTGTCACCTGATCGTAAGTCGCTGTAGATGCCTTGCCGCCGGCATAGCCCACGACTGTTTTCTTGACGCCCTTCACGCGTTCAAATACGGCCTGCGTTCCCCAGAAGCAGCCGCCTGCAAATACTGCTGTCTGCAGCTTGCCGGGAGCCTTTGCTGCGTCGACCTTCGGCACGGGAAAGGTGCCGCGATCTACCGCGAAGCAGGCAATCGTGACGGAGAGAAGAGCCGCGGCAAGGACAACACGGAAGAATCGGTGCATGGCGAACCTCACAGTGATTGGACGCGCGGGACAGGCTTTACGGTTCTACCAGGAACTGTTCCAGCTTGCCGTCGTTTTGCGTGTAAGTAGTTACGTCGAGGGTTTTGCCCGCGAACTCTGCATCGTAAGTCCGGAAGATCATGCCACCACGTAGTTTTTCTGACGTTTGGGTTACGGTCTGCAAAGTGCCGAGCGGTTGAAGGCTGGATTTAAAGTCCCCGATCGTCGTTTCGTTGAAATAGAAGTTGGCGTCGGTGGTGAACAGGTTACGATCCAGCGTCCCCTTCTGCAAGCCGAGCAGAATTGTCTTTACCTGTTCTGCATGGGCCTTGTCGTAGATGGGTTCTGCGGGCGCGGTGGCTTCTTCCGGTTTTGGTGTGGCCTTGTTCGGAGCCGCGTTTACCAGCGACGGCAACAGGGTGGGCACAAGAGCGCTTGTTGCCGGGGCTGCTCCGGGGCCTTCGACGTTGGTGAGCGCTGCAAAGGCTATGTCGTCATCTACGTCGATGACGTTGTTGGAAACAAAGCCGCCTACTTCACCGGAATGCGACACGATGCGCTTGCCATTGCGTACCTGTGAGGTCACACCCAGCCCATAGTGCGAGTCGGTTCCATCTTTCAACAGGTAGGGCTTGATCATCTCGTCGTAGCTTGCGGGCTTCAGCAGTGTGCGATGCACAATGCTCTCGTCCCACTGGAGCAGAGTGGCTACGGGCATTGCCAATCCGCCGTCGCCTGTGTACCAGCCGGGCGACTCCAGAATGGCGGGACGCAGCGGCCCCATCGCGTGGCGCTCGTAGCCGCGCACCTGCAGCTTGGCTCGGTCGGTGTCCAGATCCAGAACGCCTTTCAGCTTCAACGGTGTGATGACATTTGCCCAGAGGAAGTCATGGAATTTTTGGCCGCTGACTTTTTCAATGATCAGCGCGGCCAGTTGGAAGTTGGTGTTGCTGTACTGCCACTGTGTTCCCGGTTCAAAGTCGAGCGGCTTCGTGGCCCATTCGCGTATCAGCGTTTCGCTTTTGACTGGCTTGGTCCACGCTGGAATGGTGTAGTCCTGCGGAGCGTAGTCGCTATAGCCGCTGGTGTGTGTCATGAGGTTGCGGATGGTGACTTTGTTGGCTCCCGAGAAGTCGGGAAACCACTTGCTGACGGGATCGTCGAGCTTCAGCTTGCCACGCTCCTGTAGTAGCAGAATGCATGCGGCGGTGAACTGCTTGGAGATGGAGCCGATGGGATACGCCATGGCAGCATCTGCTGGAACGGCGGCCTGGTGGTGTGCTCCCCGCTCTTCCAGTACGGCATAACCAAAGGCCTTGGTGTAAATCACGTTGCCACCACGAGCAATGCCGAGGGAGATGCTCGGCGTTCCGGTGTCGTCCATGACCTTCGTCATGGCCGATTCAATCTTTGTCCGGTCGGCATCGTTGAGCTTCTGGGCGTGCAGGAGGGTAGGGGCTGTCAGCACAACGGAAAGTGCAAAAGCTGGAAGGATTCGCAAGGCGGCATCTCCTGCATTACAGATATTCGCAGTGTAGTCCAAGGATGGTGGCACAATGGACACCTGCCATGAGTACTCCATTTGACGTCATCGTTGTCGGTGGTGGCCCCGCTGGTTCAACGGCTGCCTATAAGTTGGGTAAGGCTGGGGCTAAGGTTCTGCTCATCGATAAGGCTACGGAATTTCCACGTGAAAAGCCGTGTGGTGGTGGACTTTCCGCGCGATTGTTGGATCGTTTTCCCTATGTGCGCGATTTCTTCGATGCAGGTGAAGTGCCGGTCAATCCTGTGAGTCGCGTGCATCTGGAGTCACCGGATGGAACGCGTGTGACCTATCAGCAGGGCGAGCCAATTCTGTATCTTGTGCGTCGCTGGCAGTTTGATGAGGCACTCTTCAAACTTGCAGCATCTGTATGCACCGTGCGGTTGGGAACGATGATTCGCAAATGCGAAGTGAAGCCAACGCATGTGGAGTTGGACACGACGGAAGGCGAGATCATCACCGCGCCAATGATTATCGGTGCGGACTCTGCGAACTCTGTTATCGCGCGGCATACGGGACTTCGCAGTGAAGCGGCGCATAAGGAATATGCCGTGGACATGATGGAGGAGACGGATTATTCGCGGTTGGATGTGAAGGATCGGGATGCCATCTATCTTTTTCTGACACTGACAGAGACCTTTGGTTACGGATATATCTTTCCCAAGACGCATCATCTGAACCTTGGTTTTGGATGCAAGCTGGACTGGTACCTGAAGGAGCTGCGTGGCAAGGGCGCGGAGCATCATGCGCAGTGGGTGGAGACGTTGAAGCAGCATGGTGACGTGACCGGGGAGACGAATCGTAATGGCTACAAGGCGTTCCCTATTCCTGTCAGTGGGCCGCTCGCAAAGACCTATACAGACCGTGTGTTGCTTGCAGGGGACGCGGGTGGATTTGTGAATGCGTTTACTGCAGAGGGTATCTTCTATGCGATGACCAGCGGTGCGCTTGCAGCGGATACGGCACTGAACGCGATTCGGGCAAAACAGTATGACGAGCAAGTGCTGTCAGCTTATGAGAAGGCGTGGAGGCAGGAGATTGGTGACGACCTTTTGCATTCCGTGGATATTCAGCATCGTCTGTTCAACGGTAGTGGGCGCATGGATGCTCTGGTGCGCAAGGCGAAAGAAGATCCTGAGCTGCTGCGTTTGATCATTGGTTACAGCATGGGCGCATCCACCTATGAACAGCTTCGCAATCACATGATGCGTAGTACGGTTCCCACGTGGGTCTGGAATAAGGTGAAATCTGCGGTGGGGTTTGCTCTCTGATTCCTTCATGGCCAGGATGGAATTGACTTCGCAAGGCAATCGGCATCCTATGGATTGCGATGCATAACCATACTCCGTTTAACCTTACGAACGCTGCCGCGGAAGAGATGAAGCTGCAGGGGTTTGAGCTGACACCTTTTCCCGGTCACCAGCAGCAGCTTGCAGACATTCTTGCTGGCAATGTGAAGGATCACCGTAAGCGTACCGATCTGCGCGGGCTTGCGTGGTCGTCGATTGATAACGACACTTCGCGTGACCTTGACCAGATTGAGTGGGCGGAGCGGCTTGAAGATGGCAGTATCCGTGTGCGCGTTGGCGTCGCCGATGTTACATCGACCATTGCCAAGGACACACCGATCGATAAGTTTGCTGCGCGTCAGTGTGCCACGATTTATACCGCGGCTCGCAACTTCCCGATGCTGCCCATTGAGCTGTCTACCGGTTTGACCAGTTTGAATCCCGGTGAAGAGCGGCAGGCCATGGTGGCGGAATTCGTTGTGGATGGGGATGGTTCCGTGCGTGAGCAGCGCATCTTTCCTGCGCTGGTATGCAACTCGGCGCAGCTTGCTTATAGCCATGTGGGGCCTTGGCTTGTGAATCCGGAACATGCCGTGGCGCCTGCGATTGATCCTGCGATCCTGGATCAGCTTCGTCTGCAGGATGAGGTTGCGCAGCGTTTGCGTCGGCATCGGCAGGAAGCAGGTGCGCTGGATTTCCGCCGCACTGAATCGACGCCTGTGGTGGCCGATGGACGCGTGCTGTCGCTGGAAGATGTAGGGCGAAATCGTGCGATGGATCTGATTGAAGATCTGATGATTGCAGCGAACGAAACGGCAGCGCATCTGCTGTCGCAGGCGCATCGCAGTGGTCTGCGTCGTGTGGTGAAATCGCCGGAGCGTTGGCAGCGCATTGTGGATCTGGTCTACGTTACGAGTGCGAATCTTTCGCATCGCGTTACGTTACCTGCAGAACCAGACGCGAAGCCGCTGAATGACTTTCTGTGCAAACAACGCGAACATGATCCGGATCACTATCCCGATCTTGCGCTCGCCATCATCAAGCTAATGGGTGCGGGCGAATATGTAGTCGTGCACGCGAATGATCCTTATCCGCCTGGACATTTTGCACTGGCGGCGAATGATTATTCGCACTCCACGGCGCCGAACCGCCGCTTTCCGGATATGGTGACGCAGCGTGTGTTGCACGCAATGCTGGACAACGCTCCACCACCCTACACAGACGAAGAGTTAGCGGCCATTGCAGATCATTGCAATGAGCGTGACAAGGCTGGCCGTAAGGTGGAACGCTCCATGCTGAAGCGTGCACAGGCGCTGGCATTGGCTTCGAGGATTGGTGAGCACTTTCGCGCGGTGGTTACCGGGGCGGGCAGGAGCGGTACGTTTGTCCGCGTTCTGAAGCCTGCGGTGGAGGGCATGCTGGTGCATGGCGCTGAGGGACTGGATGTGGGCGATCGGTTGAATGTGAAGTTGGTTCACACGGATCCGGCGCGCGCGTTCATTGATTTCGTACGCGTGTAAGCGTTCCTAATTTCAGTCGCGCCTTTGCAAGATCATCTTGATCGTGCCCTCGTATTGGAGAGTGTGAATGCTGAATCGGCGGGAGTTTCTTACAGCTTTTCCGGCAGGTGCGACGGCGTTACACGCAATGCCAACTGCGGTGAAACCGATTGCGGGAAGCTGGTTTGAGTTTCAGCATAGCGGCGCGGTGCAGGCGGTTGATTGGAACAGCCGCTGTGCACGCTTTACTACCGAGCAGTGGCAGGAAAAGGTGCGCGAGATTGCCGGTGCGGGCATGAAATACCTAGTGCTGATTGCTACAGCGCTGCACTACCGCGCGTTCTGGGATACCGCGATCTATCCAAAGTATGAGCTTGCGTGTGCCGATCCGATTGAGGCCGTGCTGGCTGCTGCAGACACATGCGGGGTGAAGTTCTTCATCGGTACAGGCTTTTATGGTGATCTGGGGTCTCCGGGACTGATCAGCGATGCGGATGCGATGACCAAGCGGCTGCAGTCTCTTGAGGAACTTGTGAAGCGCTATGGCCACCATAAGAGTTTTTACGGCTGGTACTGGCCAGATGAGACGCAGATCAATCCCCACTTTACGCCCGAGTACATGACGTATGTAAACACGCTGTCGAAGCGTGCGCGAGCATTGACGCCTAAGGCACAGATTCTGATTGCGCCGTATGGCACGCGACTGGTGAAGCCCGATGATGAGTACCTGCGTCAGATGGATTCGATGGACGTGGACATAATGGCGTATCAGGACGAGATTGGTGTTCAGAAGACGCGCATTGAGGAGTTGCCGCGCATCTTTGCAGGCTTGCGCAAGGTACATGATCGCTCGGCAAAGGCGAAGCTTTGGGCGGATGTAGAGATCTTTGAGTTTGAGGCAAAGCCATATCGTTCACCGGTGCATGCTGCGTCGTTTGAACGCGTGCTGCAGCAGATGACGGCGGTCTCTCCGTATGTGGATGAGATTTTGATTTACCAATACATCGGGCTGGTGAATAAGCCAGGAACGAAGGCTGTTGCCGGGCGTGGCCCTGCCGCGACCAAGTTTTATGACGACTATCGGCGATGGCGCGGTGGCAGCGGCGCACGCTGATTGAGTTCATGCGGATATCGCATGAACTCCTGCACACGAATTACCGGCGTGCAGGAGCTTGATGTCTAGACCCCGACGGCGTCAGCGATCTTGTCGGCATCGTACGATGCGGCGCCGACTTCGACACGATTGCGTCCGGAAGACTTGGCTCGATAGAGTGCGCTGTCAGCGCGGCCAATCAACGAACTAATCGCGTCCTGCACGGCATTTTGCACGATGGAATAGCCAATGCTGCAGGTGACCGCGATAGTTAGTTCTCCAAACGATATGGGCGAGGAGGCGACCTCCTGCCGAATCCGTTCGCTGATGTGTGCGGCTGTTACCAGGTCTGCATCGGGCAGGATGACGAGGAACTCTTCGCCACCGTAGCGTCCCACGGCATCGCTCTTACGAACGGCAGAGCGCAGGCGAGATGCTACCACCCGCAGCACTTCGTCACCGGCGGGGTGACCATGTGTGTCATTGATTGCCTTGAAGTGGTCAATGTCGAGCATGAGCGCGGCCATGGGCTTGTCGATTTGAGCGGCCGCGCATTCTGCATTGGCGATATCAAGAATGGCGCCGCGGTTCCACAGGTGTGTCAGCACATCGATGCGCGCCTTCATCTCCAACTCTTCGTGCGACGCAGCGAGAGCCACCTGTGCTTCTGATAGCGCAGCCAATTGAAGTTCGCGTTCGGCGAGCGAGGCCAGATCGATGAGCGAACTCATCTTCTCTTCATCAAAATCACGCGGATTGCTGTCGCCGATGCAGAGCACGCCGACACGCTCTCCTTCAAAGTGCAGTGGTGCACCGGCGTAAAACACCCAATAGTCTGCCAGCACGCTGTCGAACACTCGCGCATCGGTTCGCGCATCCTGCACCAGACAAACGCCGTCGTCCAGCACCCTGTAATGGCAATAGGAATCTTTACGCAGACCCTCAATGCCATCGAAACCCTGCACGCTCTTCAGCCATGCAAGCTTTTCACCCACGATATCCAGGCACGCCATGGGAACTTCAAACATATGACGTGCAAGGCGAGTGATCTTGTCGAAGCGCTCTTCCGCGGGCGTTCCCAGAAGGCGGAGTTTATGAACAGCAGCAAGACGCCGCGCTTCAAAGGGGGAAGTCGGTGCAGAAGGCATGTCGGTCCTCAATGGGCAGGAGTGAATGTCTTGCAGCGATCATAGGCAGCCACAATTCGGCAGGCTATGCCGCGAAAGCAGTAGGCAATGATGCAGATTTTTGTTGCATTCGTGGCGCGATTCAGCCTGCGTGCATGCGGAGAAGCGCGTCGCTCTTCATGCGATCTGTCCGTTCCCACACCATAGCAAGCAGGGTGAGCGCCGCTGTGAGCGCAGCTACTACAGAGCTTGCCAACGCGAGGCTGCGATAGCCGAAGCCGTGCGTGAGTACAACTGCACCCAAGGCTGCGCCAAGTGCGTTGCCCAGGTTGAAGGCGCCCTGATTCAGCGTGGATGCAAGGTTCTGTGCACCGCGTGCCTGATCCACCACACGCGTTTGCAGCGGCGCGCCAACTGCGAAGTGCAGCATGCCCCACACGGCGATCGCGACCAATACGGACGGCACATGTTCTTCGGCTATCGGCATGATCACGAAGAGAATTGCAAGCGCCAGAAAGCCAAAGGCAACAGCCTGAATCCCCTTCCAGTCCGCCATTACGCCGCCCAACAGGTTGCCGACAGTGATGGAAACGCCAAACAATACCAGCACGCCCGTTACACCATGCGGCGAGATGTGCGTGACGTCCTCAAGAATAGGTGTGATGTACGTCAGGATGCAGAACATGGAGACGGACGACATGGTGCTGATGGCCAACGTCGTCAATACGCCGCGGCGCATCACGGACTTCAATTCGTGCTTGAGATGGACTGGTTCCGAATGTTGATGCGGCACTAATCGCCACACACCTATGGCTGCAATTAAGCCAATGGGCACAATGGCAACGAAGGCTGCACGCCATCCAAAGGCTTGTCCTAGTGCTGTTCCGGCAGGTACACCGAGAACATTGGCCAGCGTGAGTCCGCTGAACATGATAGCGACGGCGCGTGCGCGTTGGTCGCGCGGGACAACGTTCGACGCAACGATGCTGCCGATGCCGAAGAAGGAGCCGTGCATCAGCGCGGTGAGAATGCGAGCCGTGAGCAGCAGACCAAATGTTGGCGCAAGCGCGCACGCCGTGTTGCCCAGAATGAACAGGGTCATCAACAGGATCAGCGCGTTCTTGCGATCGACCTTTGCCAGCGCCAACACCAGCAGCGGCGAGCCGATGGTGACGGCAAGCGCATAGGCGCTGACCAATGTGCCTGCCTTTGGGATGGACACGTGGAAGTCGCGTGCCAGATCCGGCAGCAGTCCCATGATGATGAATTCTGTTGTGCCAATGCCGAATGCGGCAACGGCAAGAGCTAACAGTGGCTTACGCATGGTCCTCACTGGAACAGCACTGGCTGCAATCGCTGCAGAAGGTGTGATTCATCCGGTGCGCTGCAATCATGAACGCGCTGCCGGTCGTGGTGATCCCGACCTCATATAGGTGCAAGGGTAAGCTGTCGCCGAACCATGCACCGAAGAAGATGAATGCGAGTCCCGCTGCCATGAGTGCAAGAATGCGTTTGCGACCGTGGATGCGGAATCCACGGATAAGCGCAATGCCTCCGGCTGCGGCCACTACAGCCGCCAGCGTGCGATGAACGCTCTCTTCTGCTGGCAGGAAGTGAGCAAGCACTGCAGACATGGAAATGAATAGCGGTGTCGCGATGCAATGCACAACGCACAGCGCGGACACCCATATTCCAAAGGTGTCCGCGCCGGATTGGTGTGCCTGTTCTTTCAGTTCCTGCGTCATGCTCCTGCAACCGCTGGCAGGATATCTTCCACGTCTACCCATTGGGTCGGGTACTTGCCGGTGTAGCAGGCGGTGCAGTAGCCGTTTGGCTTCTCATCGCCGGTGGTGCAGCTATGCACGACACCTTCGAGTGAGAGGTACGCGAGCGAATCAGCTTCGATGTATTTGCAGATCTGATCCAAAGAGTTGTTCGCGGCGATCAGGTCGCGCGAGCTGGGTGTATCCACGCCGTAGAAGCAGGGAGAGATGGTTGGTGGGCACGAGATGCGCATGTGGACTTCCGTGGCACCTGCGGCACGCACCATGCGTACGATCTTTCGCGACGTGGTGCCGCGGATGATGGAGTCGTCGATGAGGATGACTCGCTTGCCTTCGAGCAATGCGCGTACTGGGTTCAGCTTCATGCGTACACCGAAGTCACGCACACGCTGCTCCGGTTGAATGAAGGTGCGGCCCACGTAATGATTGCGGATGAGGCCGAAGTTGAACGGGATGCCGCTTTCGTTTGCGTAGCCAATGGCAGCGGTGACACCGCTGTCCGGCACGGGAACGATCAGGTCAGCAGGAACGCCGCTTTCACGCGCAAGTGTGCGACCCATCTCTTCGCGGCTCTTCTGTACCCAGCGGCCAAAGATGCGGCTGTCGGGGCGTGCGAAGTAAACGTGTTCGAAGATGCAGCTTGCCTGCTTGGTTTCGCGATTGAAATAGCGCGAGGTCACGCCGTCTTCGCTGACCATAACCAGTTCGCCAGGCTCTACATCGCGCTCGTACTTTGCGTGCAGCAGATCGAATGCGCAGGTTTCGCTGGCGAAGACGAAGGTGTCAGGAGCGCCGTCTTTGCCTGGGATGCGGCCCATCGACAACGGACGGAAGCCATGCGGATCACGCGCCGCAAAGATGCGATTGCGCGTCATCATCACGATGGAGAAAGCGCCATCGACCTGGCCGAGCGAGTCGGCGATGCAGTCCACCAGCGTGGTCTCTTTCGAGTGCGCGATGAGCTGCACGATGATTTCGGAATCGCTGGTGGTCTGGAAGATGGCGCCGTCGCGTTCGAGACGCTCGCGCGCGGTACCCAGGTTCACCAGGTTGCCGTTGTGCGCAATGGCGATGAGGCCCTTGGTGGATTCCACCTTGATGGGCTGAGCGTTCAGCAGAGCGGAGTCGCCCGTGGTGCTGTAACGCGTGTGACCAATGGCCATGCGGCCGGGCAGCTTTTCCAAAACGGGGTCGGTAAAGATTTCGCTGACGAGGCCCATGCCCTTCAGGTCGTGAATCTCTTCGCCATCGGCAGTAGCAATGCCGCCGCTCTCCTGTCCGCGATGTTGCAGCGAGTACAAGCCCCAGTAGGTGAGGCGTGCGGCATCGTCATGGTTGTAGATGGCCATGACGCCGCATTCTTCGCGCAGCTTGTCGAAGTGCTCTTCCGCTTCGTGATCCTGCATGTCGGTTACTTCGATTTCGTCGATCACGCCAGCACCACCTCAGCTTCCAATTCTTCTTCCAACGCGCCGGAGAAAGCTCCGGCAAGTTCTGCTGTCGTTGTATTCACAACAGCATCACCATCCAACAGCACTTCAAGGCGATCTGCCGTGACCGTGCCCAGCGGCGCAACAAACACACCGTCAATGCCCGCGATTGCGGCGCGCACCTGCTCCAATGTTCCCGGAGCAATGGTGGCGATAACGGACGAACCAATCTCACTGAACAAGCGTTCGATGCGCAGCAACGGATCGTTGCCAACGTTCATTGCAATGCGTGCGCCCAGGCCCTTCGGGAATGCTGCGCGTGCAAACGCGGTGAGGCAGCCACCATCCGTCAGGTCAGAGGCACTGTTCAGCAAACGCTTATCCGCAAGCTGAACCAGCGCCTTGTGCAGCGCAGCTTCTTCCTGTACGTCCAACGCGGTTGGCTTGCCCCAGACTTCACCCAGCACTGTCTGCGCGAACGCAGAGGAACCAAGATCGCGCTGCCATTCGCGTCCACCGCCGCGATACGCGGACAAGAAGACGATCTCATCGCCTACGTTCTGGAAGCCATTGGGCACAGCCTTGGTGACGTCGTCCATGATGCCCACAATGCCGAGTACCGGCGTGGGGAAGATGCCTTCACCCTTCGTCTCGTTGTAGAGCGAGACGTTGCCGCCGGTGATGGGCGTGCCGAGCGCAGTGCAGGCTTCGCTGATGCCGTCGATGGCCTGCGAAAGCTGCGCCATGATCTCAGGCTTCTGCGGGTTGCCGAAGTTCAGGCAGTTTGTTGCCGAAACAGGCGTTGCGCCGGTGCAGGCGACCTTGCGCGCAGCTTCTGCAACGGCGTGCATTGCGCCAAGCTTCGGATCGAGCCATGTCCAACGACCGTTACCAGCAAGCGCCATGGCAAGGCCGCGTTCCGGCTTGCCGTCGCCCCCAGTGCCCTTGATGCGGATGACACCGGCTTCGCAGCCGGGGCCCTGCACGGTGTTGGTCTGCACCATGCTGTCGTACTGCTCGTAGATGTGGCGCTTATCGCAGATGTTTGGCGATGACAGCAGCTTCTTCAGGTCCGCGGTGTAGTCGCGGGGCTTCTGCAGTTCTGCGAGCACAGCGGTAGGAGCGTCGAGTGATACCGGAGCCTTCCACTCGCCTACGGGGCGGTGGTAGACCGGAGCGTCGTCCGTCAGCGATTCGTTCGAGAGGTCCGCGACCAGTTCGCCGTGGTGGCGCACCTTCATGCGGTTCTCCGGGATGACCGTGCCGACGACCGAGGCGTCGAGGCCCCACTTGTCGAATACGTCCAGCACTTCCTGTTCGCGGCCCGCATGGGCTACGAGCAGCATGCGCTCCTGCGATTCAGAGAGCATGATTTCGTAGCTGGTCATGCCGCTGTCGCGCTGCGGAACGAGGTCGAGCTCAATCTCAAGTCCAACGCCGCCACGTCCACCCATCTCGCAGGTGGAGCAGGTGAGGCCAGCCGCGCCCATGTCCTGAATACCCGCAACTGCGCCTGTCTTCATGGCTTCCAGGCAGGCTTCGAGGAGGAGTTTTTCGAGGAACGGATCGCCCATCTGCACGTTGGGGCGCTTCTGTTCGCTGCCTTCCTTGAACTCTTCGCTGGCCATGGTGGCACCGTGGATGCCGTCGCGGCCGGTCTTTGCGCCCACGTAGATCACGGGATTGCCCACGCCGGTGGCCTTGGCGTAGAAGATTTCGTCGTGGCGCACGAGGCCGAGTGCAAATGCATTCAGCAGGGGATTGGTGCTGTAGCACTCTTCAAAGCGCGTTTCGCCGCCTACGTTGGGCACGCCGAAGCAGTTGCCATAGCCCGCGACACCATGGACGACGCCTTCCATTACGCTGCGATTCTTCGCGTAGTCGATATCGTCAGAGCCAGAGGACTTAGCCGTGCTGTCTGCTTCTTCCGAGGTGTCTTCCGTCACACCGTGGAAGGACTCTTCTGCGGAGGCGCGCTTCGTCACGTCCTTGGAGCCAGTAGCAGGCGACAGCGGGCCAAAACGCAACGAATCCATCACTGCATACGGACGCGCGCCCATGGTGAAGATGTCGCGCAGAATGCCGCCCACGCCCGTTGCTGCGCCCTGATACGGCTCAATGTAGCTGGGGTGATTGTGGCTCTCGATTTTGAAGGCGCAGGCCCATCCGTCGCCCACGTCGATAATGCCGGCATTTTCACCGGGACCCTGCATGACAGAGCCTGGACCGCTGGCGCGTGTGCCCTTGGTGGGCAGGCGCTTCAGGTGGACGCGGCTGCTCTTGTACGAGCAGTGCTCGCTCCACATGACGGAATAAATGCCAAGCTCCGTGAGCGATGGAGTACGACCCATCGTGGCGAGAATCTTTGCGTATTCCTCGTCGGTGATGTTGTGTATTTTCAACAGCTCCGGCGTGACGTTACACGGCGTCGGAACTTCTTGTGACTGGGCTGCGGCAGGCGTAGTGGCAACCGCCTCCGCCTCGTGTGGGATGGCTGTGGGCTCGCTCACCCTTCTAGTGTCGCATGAACGACGCCCCGGTTTGCACCCGGAAAGCCGGTTAGCGCCAGCCTTCTACGTCTGTTCCGCTGAAAACGCGCTCCCGGTGCAGCATTCCTGTGAAAAACATGTACGGATGCAGCAGATCCAGCGCGCCCGCAGCGTTCAGTTCAGTCATTTGTTCCGTGGTTAGTTTCACTTCCAGCGAAGCGATGTTGTCCTGTAACTGTTCCAACTTGGTGGCGCCGATGATCAACGAGGAGATGGCCGGACGTGCAAGCGCCCATGCCAGCGCTACCTGCGCCATCGGCCTGTCAATTTCTACAGCCACCTTGCGCAGCGCTTCCAGCGTGGCCCAGTTCTTCTCCGTGTACTTGTGAAAGACGGGGTTCGCGCCGCCGCCCAGAACGCTCAGACGTCCTTCGCCGCTGCCCTTGCCGTCGTCTTCACGCTTGTATTTTCCAGCCAGGAAGCCGCTGGCCAGCGGGCTCCACGGGGTGATGCCGATGCCGAACTCTCGGGCGCAGTCCACGTGCTCGCGTTCAATCGTGCGTTCCACCAGCGAATACTCCAGTTGCAGGCCGATTGGCCCTGGAACGCCATGTGCCTGCGCCAGCGTGGCGACTTTCGCGGCGTACCAGGCTGGGACGTCGCTGAAACCGAAGTAGCGAATTTTTCCTGTTCGTACCAGATCGCCAAGCGATTGAAGCACTTCCTCCGCTGGCGTGACCGTGTCCCAGGCGTGCATCCAGTACAGGTCGATGTAGTCTGTCTGCAGACGTTTCAGGGACGCATCGAGAGCGCGGTACATGTTCTTGCGACCGTTCGCGCTGCCGTTGGGATTCCCCTTTTGCGCTTCGCAGGTCATGGTGAACTTCGTTGCCAGCACCATGCGATCGCGCAGATTCCGTGCGGCCATGTAGCCGCCAATCAGCTCTTCGCTGCGCCCGTTGGCATAGGTGTCGGCGGTGTCGATAAAGTTGCCACCTGCGTCTACATACGCGTTGAAGATGGCTTCGGAAACCTCATCCGGCGAGCCCCAGCGCGGTGTTCCCATGGTCATGGTGCCAAGGCAAAGCGGAGAGACAACAAGTCCCGAACGGCCGAGCGTGCGATAGCTGGTAAGTGTCATAGCAGATTCAGCATACCCCGCGTCGCTATTCGGACTGCTGGCTTGGTTACACTGTCTTTCAAATGCATAGGGTTGAAAATACGAGGCGAGTTTTGGGCATGGTTCGCATCATGCCGCCGGATGCCTCATGGCCAGAGATGTTTTGGCACGAGCGGGAACGCCTGAAGACGTTTCTTGGCAACGTCGCGGATGAGTTGGAACACTACGGTAGCACTGCGGTGCCTGGGCTCAGCGCGAAACCCATCATCGACATGATGGCTCCCATCCCATCGCTGGAGGATGCCGATGCATTGGTGTCGATCCTGGCTGGAGCCGGATATCGCAAGCTCGACGCGGGATTTTTCAAACGGCGCTTCTTTCGCAGAGAGCCGCGGGGACAGCAGCCGGCATTTCATTTGCATCTGGCCGTGTGCCCGAGATGGCCAATCAAGAATGAGTTGCTGGTGCGCGACTGGCTTATCCAACATCCAGACATTGCGCGAACCTATGAGGCCCTAAAGATGGACCTTGCGATGGCGTATGGCGACGACATGCCGCGATATACAGCCGCGAAGACCCCTTTCCTGCGCCACATCACAAATCAGGCACGCGAGAGTCGGGGTCTTCCAATGGAACACGACTGGGAAGAGTAGCCTTTGCAGTTTTTGAAACGGGACCTAGTTGTGTCCCGTTGAGCCGAAGCCGCCTTCGCCACGATGCGTCGCTTCCAGATCGTCCACTTCTTCAAACGTGGCCTGCAGCTTCTTCACAATGCGTAGCTGCGCGATGCGGTCGCCCGCGCTGAGTGTGATGGGGGCATCGGTCACGTTGGTCAGGACGACTTTGATTTCGCCGCGATAGCCGGGGTCGATGACACCCGCGAGCGTGGTGATGCCTTTCACGGCCAGACCGCTGCGGTCTTCCACCAGCGCGCCGTATTCCTCAGGAAAGGCCATCGCCAGACCGGTTGCAACAAGGGCCGTTTTGCGCGGCTCTACCGTGGCTTCGTGAACGCTGTAAAGGTCGGCGGCCAGATCGCCCCATGCGCCCTCATGGGCATACTTGGGCAGCTTGGCATCGGAGTGAAGGCGCTTGGTCGGAATGTGCGGCATGCCTACAAGCTTAGAGCCTTAGGCTGAGGGAATCCTAGACGCCAGCCAGTAACTGCTTCCGCTTGCGCAGCAGCAACACGGCTCTCGCCAGCATAACCATCTGCACGGCAACCACCGCCCACACTACGGACGGATGCTGTGTCGGGTTCACCATGACTGAAATGAACGTAAGGCACGCCGCTGCAATAACCGTCACAACGGACTTCTTCCGCAGCTTGTTCGCTTCGTCCTGCGTCGATGGGTCACAACCGCAGTTGCACATACGTTTATTGTGCGCCTGTTACGGGGCGAAAACAATCACGGAGCGGCATTCCAGCGTGTGATGACGCGGGTGCCATGCTCCCATCCCAGGACGCTGATGGTGGCCGTGGACAGCGCAAGCCGCTGCCCGAAAACGCCCGGTTGCTCAGCCCACACCGCCGCCAGAATGCGGAATATGTGGGCATGCGCGAACAACGCGCAGCGTCCGCCATGCTGCAGGCAGCGATCAATCACCAACTGTGCACGCGCGGCGACCTGATCTATGGATTCGCCACCGGTAATGGGATCGTCCCAAACGCTCCATCCTGGTTCGGCCGCCTGAATCTCCGGAGTGCTCTTGCCTTCGTACACGCCGTAGTTCCATTCCTGCAGATTCGGCTCGACTTCCGCGCGATCACCCAGTCCAGCAAGCGCTGCGGTATCGCGTGCGCGTTGCCGCGGGCTGGTCAGCACCAGGTCAAACTGTGTCTTGGCAATCACTGACGCAAGGGCTGTTGCCTGCTCACGTCCATGTTCCGTCAACGGAAGATCTGTGTAGCTGGTGTGCTTGCCGTTCAGCGACCACTCTGTTTCACCGTGACGAAAGAGCCACAGCTCCGCCTGCCTTGTTTTTTGTTCTGTCATTGCACTCTTTGGATGTGATTAGAGGTAAGCCGTTACATCAAAGCCCACGATGCTGTTCTTCGGCAGCTTCGATTCAATGGTGGTGCGTGCGGGCGCGTTCTTGCCGAAACGTCCGGTGTAAACCTCGTTCATGGCGACGTAATCGTTCATGTCACGCAAGTACACAATAACTTTCAACACCTTGTGCATGGACGAACCGGCGTTCAGAAGTTCCTTCTCCACCTGATCCAGAAGATATGCTGTTGCGGCGCGGATGTCGTCTGGTTCCGGTGCAATCCACGATGTTTTCGCCGAGAGATACACCACGTTGCCGAAAACAACTGCAGGCGAATAAATGCCCGCGTTGGGGTGGTTCGGGTTAATGGCAAGATACTTTGCTTCTTCGGTGCTCATGTCTCTTATTCTCTCGCATGCCGTCAGATGCCGGCGACCAAATCCATCTCTACCAAAGTGGGATGAGGTGTACGCGTGATGATGGTGGTACGTGCAGGTGGGTCTTTGGGAAAGTGCTGCGCAAAGACTTCGTTCATCGCAGGCACATCCTCTGGGCGTTGCAGATAGACGGTGATCTTCAGCACGTTCTCCAGCGATGAGCCTGCATTGGCAAGCTCCTTTGCAAAGGCGTCCAGAACATGATTCGTGCAGCTACGAATATCAGTTGGATCAGGTGCAGTGCCTGAGCCTTTGCCGGAGAGAAACAACAGGCTGCCCCATTGGACCGCGGCCGAATAGACCGCAGCGGTGGCTGGCCCCATGCGATGAATGCGTTTGCGCGGTGGTGCATCTACTGCGGGAATGGATGCAAGCGCGAGTGCGCGCGTGGCAAAGGATCGACGCGTGATCGCCATATCTTCCTCCTGAACGGAAACGAGAGATGCTTATTCGCTACAGCATGCGCAGTGCGCGGTTCACTTCCACAGCTTCCATTTGCAACTGCGTCACCATGTCGGTATCGCCACGTCGTTCGGCTTCTGCAATGAGGCCGCGCAGTTCGCTCTTACGACGCTCCAGTCTGCGTCGTTCAAGCGTATGCAGTACATTGCCCACTTCGTTGGCAAGCATCGCAGGATCGCCTATGGCGTCTTCGTGCAGCAGGCGTGCCAACATCTCTCGGCTACGATCGTCAGGCGCTGACTCCAGCGGATTATCCGTTAAGGGAGCACCGGCAAGCGCTTCGATCAACTCTCCTGCAGCAAGGCCATCAAGCCATTCAGGATGCGCGGTGAGTTCGCTTGCAGCACGTTGGCGTGCGCGGTCTGTTTCAGGCTGCACCAGCGCTCGCAGCAGGATACGCTCTGTCTCGCTCAACTGCATGGCTGACGTACTGCGTACGCTCTCCAGCCGATGCGTTGCCGCATGTTGCAACTCCTGCCGCATCAGGGAGGAGTCGATGCCCAGCTTCTGCGCGGCATCATCGACGAACTGCGTGCGCTGAATTGCAGAGGGCAAACGACGCACATGAGGCAGCAGGAAATTGACTGCTTTTACCTTTGCCTCGGCGGTGCGCTGCGGAAACAGGGTGCGTGCTCGGTCAATCAGGTACTCCGCATGGGGCTTCGCATTGCGCAACGCTTCGGCATAGGCTGCAATGCCACGTTCCAGAACATACCGATCAGGATCAAGGCCACCTTCAAGCGTCATGATACGGACTTCAAACTCCGCTTCAGTTAACAAGGCTAACGATTTCTCGGCAGCGTTTGCGCCTGCAGTGTCGGGATCAAAATTTACGACGACGCGTTTGGTGAATCGCGATAGCAATCGCACCTGATGTTCTGTGAATGCCGTGCCGCTGGTCGCGATCACTGGCTGCAATCCGGATGTGAATACGCGGATGCAATCCATCTGTCCTTCCACTAGCAGCGCGTAATCCTGCGAACGGATCGCGGCCTTTGCCTTGTCGAGGTTGAAGAGAACCTGGCCCTTCGTATACAGCGGCGTCTCGGGCGAGTTCAGATACTTCGGCCCGCTCTTTTCATCGCTGTCCAGAGCACGCGCTGTGAACGCAATCGTCTTGCCTGCTTCATTGCAGATGGGGAAGGTGATTCGCTTGCGGAAGCGCGCATATAAGGACCCAACGGGTCTGCCTTCATCACTCTGCTCGCGCGAGGAGAACAGGCCGCTGGAGCGCATCGCCTCATCATTGAAGTGCTTGGAGAGCGCTTCGCGCATGTGATTGAAATCGTCTGGCGCATATCCGATGCGGAACATGTTGATCGTGTCCGCACTGACCGCTCGGGTGGAGAGATATTCACGCGCACGCGCCGCTTCTGCCGATTGGAGCGCCTGCTGGAAATACTGCGTTGCGGCTTCATGAATGTCGATGAGCTGCCGCCGCAATCCCGCCTGCGCTGCCTCCTCCGGTGAGTTCCATTCGCGTTTCGGCAGCGGGATTCCCATCTTCTGTGCGACGACGCGAACGGCTTCAGGAAACGAGATGTTTTCAAGCTTCTGCACGAAGGTGAATACGTCGCCCTTGGCATGACAGCCGAAGCAGTAAAAGTATCCATGCGCCGCATTCACGCTGAACGACGGTGACTTTTCCTGGTGAAAGGGGCACAGGCCGCTGAAATTTTGCGCGCCACTCTTGCGCAGGCGCACATATTCGCCGATCACCTTGACGATGTCGGTGGCGGCTTTTACCTGTTCTTTGAAGTCGTCGGCCACTGCTGTTTACAGGTTACGCTGGCGTGCGGTCGCCGTGGCTGGGCGGCTGGCTGATGACGAGCATGCGCACGTCAGCCTGGCTGCGGTTGATGGCGGTATGTGCCTGGCCGGGGTGGACTTCGACGCCCTTGCCGGTAGTGACGACGAAGTCATGATGCTCCACTTCCAGCGTTAGTTCGCCCTCCAGCACAAAGAAAAACTGCCGTGACTTTGTGTGGGAATGGCGTTCCTCGCTGCGTCCCGGCGGCATACGTTCCTCAATGACGCTGAGTTCTTCACCTTTGACCAAATGCCATCCATCGCAGTCGATGCCCCACGTGTAATGTTCTGCGTTGCTGGTATCGACGATGCGCGTGGGCATACCTTACTTCTCCTTCAAGCGGGGCATCAGTGCCACAAGATTTCCGGGGCGGGTGCGGCGGTCGAACTGGTGGACAAGTATCTCATCCCATGCCTCAAGTACGGCATTGGTTGAGCCTGGAAGCGCAAAGAGTAACTTGCCGCCACTTACTCCGCCGAGAGCACGCGATAACATCGCTGCTGTTCCAATCTTCTGGTAGGAAAGCATACGGAATAACTCCCCGAAGCCTGGTAATTCTTTGTCCAGGAGCGGTCTCACTGCTTCTGGGGTGATATCGCGTCCTGTGATTCCTGTGCCGCCAATGATGAGGATCGCATCGATCTCCTCAACCGCTATCCATGCACGTAAACATGCTTGAATGCTGGCGATTTCATCGTGCACAACATTGCGTGCTGCCGACAGATGGCCTGCATCGGTCAGCCGCTGCACCAGTGCATCGCCGGAGCGATCATCGGTGATGTTGCGCGTATCACTGACAGTCAGAACCGCAATGCGTATCGGTTGGAAGATAACTTCAGGCATAGATTTCGTTTCTTCGGAAAGAACGAAGGGCATCCTTTTTCGGATGCCCTTCGAGTACTTCGTTGCCTTACTTACATGTTGAAGTTTGGCTCATGCTCATCTTCCACGCCGTAGCGGCGCAGCAGATTCGGCAGGTTCTGCGAGAAGGCCGCACGCGGCATCACAGAGTTGCATCCCGCTTCCACGGCCTTCGCCTTCAGGTCGCCCTGCAGATGCGATAGGAAGCCGATGATTGACGTGCCCTTCTTCAACTTGGCCTTCAGCTTCGGAATCAGGGTAAGCGGCTTGGCGTTGGCATTGTTCAGATCAAACACAATCAGCGACGGATGATCGTGTTCCGGCAGTTCCGCCAGATGGGCAACAATGTCCTTTTCCGGCTTCATGAATGCGACCTTCACACCCTGTAGGCGCGCCGTCTCCTGGATCTTCGCAGTAAAGAACAGGTCTTCAATGAAGAAGTAGATGTGCGTTGGTGCATCTTCCGGAATAGCCACGGCGCGCTGATGGTGCATCAGTTCGGGCGGAAGCCGGTCTTCGTTGAAGTGGTGGTTACGGTGGTTGTTCTGCCGCGAGCGATGGTTGCCGTGGATCTCAATGGTGCTGGCCGGCGTGTCGGCATAGTTGCCGTTCACCTCGCGGTAGCTGTGATCCATGGGACCCACGAACGAACGCGGTCCGCGCTGCTGCTGCTTGCGGTTGCGGCCACGGTTGCCAATGCCGGAGTTACTGCCCTGCAGGCTGTTACCCGGCTCGGGGCGAGGCTGACCATCGCCCCGTCCACCGTGTTTCTTCTTTTTCCAGCGCTTGCCCTGACCCTGGCCTTGGCCCTGCTGCTGACCATTGTTCTGGCGGGGTTGCTGCTGCTGGTTGGCATTCTGCGCGGGAGCGGCCGCTTCGCCACCCTCTGCGCCGACTGTTGCCTGCGGTGTCGCGCCTGCCTCACCGTTTGCGGCACCAGGACGACTCTTGCGCTTGCGACGACGACGGCGGCTCTTTCCTGCTGCTCCGCCGGGAGCGCCATTCGATGCACCTTCCTCGCTGGCTGGGGAGGAAGACGTCGGAGCCACAACGGCAACATTGGGCTCGGGGAAGTTCAGTTGCTCTGCGTTCATGCTTCTTCTTTCTGTCTCTGGCCCTGCGTTTTTGTGCGCGCAGGACTCTTCTGGCGGTTCTTAGCCGCCTTCGTTACGGGTGCCGGGTTGGCCGGCAGACACGGGATGCGTTCAGAAGGGAAGTGCGTCTCAAGCGTTAACTCGAAATCCTGCGGGAGAGGGGCAAATATCTTGCCCGTTTCGTCCCGGAATCCTTGTGCAGTTCGTTTGCCATGCATGCCGCTTACGTTGCGACAGCGTTTGGTATTTCGGCTTGCATCTGAAGGTCGCCGGAAGCGGCTGGCACACAAACGAAATAAAAGGATGTGGTGCCGAGCGGTTCTCTGCGCCTTATCTTCTGCTCTCTGTCCTCGGCACACGAAACCCGGGCCGGACGGAGAGAATTCACTTTCAGTGTCTAAATGATTTCGTTCCTGCCTGCGATCTTCAGCGAGCGGCTACCCGGGCGAAATGCGTGGGCCATGCTCAGCCGGTTCATCAGGCAACACCAATCTACTCGTATTGGAGCAAGGATGCAAGTCCCTCGATGCACTATTTTTTGTGCAATGAAACTCACTCCAACGGAAAACGGCCACTCCGGGTGGCCGTTTCGTCGAACTTAATGGCCATCACTGGCCTCCTAAAGGGTCTTGCTGCCGGGGCCGGGGCGCCGTCTGCTCAGTCCGGACCACTTTGGGTCTCGAATCTGGCGCGGTCTGCATCGCCGGGCCGGGTGGTTCTGGTGCATTGGGCTACCAGCTTTGCCAGCAGCACCTATCCGCACATTCTTCCCGCCTTTCCTTAAAGCAGGTTGTGTGCCAAACCAGTAGTTTCCGTTTTTTACCGGAAATTCGCAGAAATGGTCTGCATATCGTTCTTGCGTATACCAAATTTGGAATATCCGTGAATATCACTTTCTGACAGATGGAATCTGTCCCCTTCTGTGCAGGAGCAGATTGTGGAGGATAATAGATGTGTGACCCGCATTACCCCCGCCGACCTTAATCCCGACCCAATGACACTGGACCTGCGCCTGGAGCCCGGTTCCGTGGACTATGCGCGCGACGTCCGCCAGATCGGCCCGTTGGCCGTCAAGGGCACAGCAGAGCGTCTCGAGGAATATCGCGGTCCCCGCGAGATTGTGGAAGACATTCGCCTGCGTGCACATCTTGCGGGCGACTTCGAATTGCTGTGCGGCCGCTGCCTGGAGCCGATTCAGCGGCACGTGGAGCAGACCTTTGACCTGGTTTTCCGGCCTGCCGGTGCGGATTCTGACCCTGGTGAGCGGAGTATCAGTGAAGCCGAGACAGAAATCGGGTATTATGAAACGAGCGGCCTCCTGCTGGAAGACGCGGTGCGCGAGCAGGTGCTCCTTTCCCTGCCCGATCGCTCGCTCTGCCGGGAGGATTGCAAGGGACTTTGCCCCCACTGCGGAGCGAACCTGAATGAGACAACCTGTAACTGCGGAGAGCAACATAGTGATCCGCGGTGGGCTGCGCTCCAGGGCTTGGGTGTGGAGAAGTTATCCGGCAAGTGACGTGCTGAACGCTGGCACTGCGAGGTTGCACCAGTTCGTAACGAACGCTTCCGAACACGCGACAAAAACGAGCGTGAACGGGGGCGATTGTGTTGATTTTCGTATTGAAAGGTAAGACCGATGCCGAATCCAAAGCGTCGCCATTCCAAGCAGCGTACGGCCAAGCGCCGCTCGCACGATTTTTTGACCGCCCCCAACTCGGCTAACTGCCCCAGCTGCGGCGAGCGCAAGCTGCCTCACCACGCCTGCCCTAAGTGCGGCGAGTACCGTGGTCGGGCCGTTGTGGCCGCGACCAAGGAAGCTTAAACAGCCCCGCATTCGTATTCCTTCTGAATGCTGACTGACATCGTCCTTGACGCAATGGGCTCCGAGAAGGGGCCTGAGCCGGAAATCCGCGGCGCTATTGCCGCGTGCCGACACTACCCAGTGCGTATTCACCTGGTGGGGCCGGAAGACCGGATTGCGCCCGCGCTGAAGCACCATCTGATGGGCGAGCATCTGCCCATTGAGGTGGTGCACGCCTCCGAGTGGATCAGCATGGACGACAAGGCCGCGCAGGCTGTCCGCCAAAAGCGGGACAGCAGCATGCGTGTAGGCCTCAAGCTGGTCCGTGAGGGCAAGGCTCGCGGCTTTGTGACTGCCGGTAACACCGGCGCCGCCATGGCTACGGCCAAGATGGTGCTGGGTACCCTGCAGGGCGTTGACCGCCCCGCCTTGGCGACCATTCTGCCTACGCAGACAGGTTCGCCGTGCGTCATGCTCGACTCCGGCGCCAACGTCGACAGTGATCCCCACAACATCGTTCAATTCGCCCTGATGGGGCAGATCTATGCGCAGAACGTGCTTGGCATTCCTAAGCCACGCATTGGACTGCTTTCCATTGGCGAAGAAGACTCAAAGGGCAACGCGCTGACCCGCGAAACGCTTCCGCTGCTTCGTGACCTGCAGGAGCGGAACGTGCTCTATCACTTCTTGGGCAATGTGGAAGGCCGCGATCTGTTCAACGGCCGTTGCGATGTGGTGGCCTGCGACGGTTTCGTGGGCAATGTCGCCTTGAAGACCACGGAAGGCATCGCCAAGCTGGTATCCGAAAGCCTGAAGCAGACCCTAAAAGCGACGATCACCTCTCAGGTGGGCGCGCTGCTCTCGCGTAAGGCATTCAAGAACTTCAAACGTCGTCTCGATTACTCCGAGTACGGCGGTGCGCCGCTGCTGGGCGTACGTGGCGCATGCATCATCGGGCACGGATCGTCGAACGAGACTGCCATCCTGAACGCCATCCGCGTCGCCAGCCAGTTCGCGCAGGCGGATGTCAGCCGCCACATCGAAGCAGCGCTGGAAGCCGCCAACGGCACAGCGGCTGTCCAGGCCTAAGCACGCCTTAGTCGATCCATCCCACATTCCTTCCGCACGTTCACGCTCGGCGCACCCCTCATTGAGCCTTGCGTTCACCCGGTCCAAGTCGTCATAGACCTTAATGGTCGCTCTCGAGCACGGGGCAACCGAACGTCGTAAGCCCTGTTATTGGGGCGATGTTTCGCCGATATACTGAGGCCATCCCGCACATCCTCTTCACGCTCGCTGCGTGTTTGTGCTGCACCCTCTTGTTTTTTGGAGCTTCTATGTCTCGGATTCGCCTCATGCTGTCACTCGTCTTTTTGAGCGGAATGTTGCTGCATACACCCCAGGTCCGCGCGCAGGAATCCGCAACGGTGCAGGTGTCTTCGGGAGTAAGCTACCAGTTTCTCGGGCGGTGGGATGCGGCGAAGTTGAACCAGGTGCTGAAGGTGGACGCGCCAAAGTTCTTCGGCGTGAACGTGGCCTATACGCCGGCAGTGAATGCGGTGAAGCTGTATCGCATAACTTACTCGTCCGTGATCCCGGAGCGAGGCAATAAGCCTACTGTCGCCAGCGGCTTGCTCGCTATCCCCGATACAGGCGCTTCCAGCTATCCGATGATGTCCTACCAGCACGGCACCGTGTACGGGAAGCAGCAGGTGCCGTCGTTCCCAGAGCAGTCGCCGGAGACGCAGCTTGCTTTGGCCCAGTTCGGCGGCCAGGGATACATCGTCATCGGCGCCGATTACTTCGGCATGGGTACATCGAAGGATCCTGAAGGCTACATGGTGAAGGGAAGTCATCAACAGGCTACCTACGACATGTTGATCGCGGCGCGCGCGGTTCTTACGCAGATGAAGATCGCTTCGCCCAAACTCTTTATCGGTGGCTGGTCGCAGGGCGGTTTCGTGACCATGGCATTTCTTGAAAAGTTAGAGAGCGCGGGTGTCACTGTTTCTGCCGCGGCAACTGCCAGTGCACCGGTGGACGTCTACGCAACGCTGAGCGGCTTCCTCGATTTCCCGCGTAAGAACGATGCTGATTGGGTTACGACGCTCTTCATCCTCTCGTCTTTTTCTTATGAGAATTACTACGGCGTTCCCGGCCTGGCGCACTCCCTGCTGAAAGATGAGTATTACGAGCTGAGCCGTAGCGCCTATGAGCGCACGCCCTTCGACGCGACCAAGGTTCCCACGGACGTCCACAAACTCATCCGCGACGAATACTTCGACCCGCAATTCTTCGCTAACTCAGCCTACGGTCGCATCGTGGCTCAGGCACAGACCTATCGCTGGATCATCAAGAGCCCGGTACACAACTACTATGGCGAGACCGACGAGGCCATTACGCCCGGCATTGGCAAAATGGCAATGACTTATCAGCGCGCGATTGGTGCAGGTAATACCAAGGTGGAGGCGATCTCCACGGGCGATACATCGCATCGCGGAACCTATGCCACTGCGGTGCCGCAGTGGAAGGTGTGGTTCGATTCGCTGGCAAAGTAAGTCGCAATGAACTTGCATCCACGCGTCCTCACTTCCACTTTGCTTGCTGTCGCAATGTCTTCCGGCATGCACGCACAAAACAAAGCCGTGGTGTCCGTTGCAACGGCCCCCGCGGCTGCCACCAATCCCACGTTCCTGTTTCGTTCGCTTTCCATCAGCAACGAATGGGATGGTGTCCATGCAGCAAGCGATACCAACACAACGACGCTCAGCTATACAGAGCCTTTTCGACATGCCGCGAACAGTCTGGGCGTTTCGATTCCTCTCGCAACGACAAGCGATTCCGCGTCGACATCAGAGCCACCTTCGCATCCCTTTGTCGCGTCCACTGCGTCCACAATCGACAAGCCGTCCGTCGTGCTCGGCGATATCTCCGTCAGCGGCCAATGGATTCCATGGCTCACACGGCATAACGGCGTCCTGCTGACAACTACCGTCGGCGCTCCCACATCGCAGGACAGCAGCGTAGGCAAAGGCAAATGGGTTGTAACGCCCAGCGTGGCTGTCTCGCATTTCTGGGGACCGCACTTCCTGCTGGCGCAGTTCTTTCAACAGAAGGTCTCATTAACTGGGCCTGCTTCGCGTCCTGATGTGAATCGGTCCGACCTTGACCTGTACATGAGCGCCAGCCCCCACAGCCTGCGTTGGTGGATGACGGCAGATCTGAATCTGGGCATCGACCAGGCGAATCACAATCACACGCCTTCTTCCGTCACCGCCAGCGTGGGTCGCGGCCTCCGCAAAACGCGAGGCGGATCGCTCAACGGTTCAGTGATGGTAGGCGCGGGTATCGGCGCTTACCGCCCCTACGACGTCGTGGTCACCGCCGGAATCTCATTGGTTGGCTTTCAGTGGAAGCAGCGGTAATTCACTTAAACCGCATATCAGACCATTCAGGTCCTAAATCATGCCATTCGCTGATTTCTCGTCTCGGCTTTAACTAGGACTAATCTAGTCTTCTTTTCGAAGCAGCGTTGAGGGACGTTGCTCTTTCCAGACTCTTCGGAAGGAGTGCAAACAGCATGAGCCATAAAACCAAGTTTAAGATTCAACGCGCCTTAGGTATCGAGCTACCCGGTCTCGGCAAGCCTGGCGCTCTGGAAAAACGGAACTATCCACCCGGCCAACATGGGGCCAGCCGCAAGGGCAAGCCGTCGGAATTTGCCCTTCAGCTTCGTGAGAAGCAGAAGGTGATGTTCCACTACGGCCTGCGCGAGGAGCAGCTTCGGCGCTTCGTTCGCGAGGCGCGCCGAGGCAGCAACAGCGGCAACTGGATTGAGCAGTTGCTCAGCCTGTTGGAACGCCGATTGGACAACGTGGTGTTCCGCCTCGGCTTTGCGCGCAGCATTGCCGCCGCCCGCCAACTGGTTTCCCACGGTCACGTTCTGCTGAACGGCCGCCCGGTCAACATTGGCAGCATCGTGGTTCGCGTGGGCGATTTCGTTCGCTTGACCGAGTACGCTGCCGGAAACATGACGGAACCGGCGCGCACCAATCCGCGTCTGGATCTGCCCAGCTATCTTCAGTTCGCCACACCGGATACCAACACGCACGGCCGAATCCTCAGCATGCCGGGATCGCACCATGTTCCGTTTGAGCTGAACACGAAGCAAGTGGCCGAGTACTACGCGCAACGCGGCGTCTAAAACCTTCCCCTCAACCTTTCACAACTGCAGCAAACAGGAGAACACCACCATATGTGCATTCCGGTACGCAATCATCTCCTTGCCGAACGAGAAGGCCTCGGCGGTGTCTCTCTCTGCGGTTGTGGCACGCTCCACCTCTCTGTAGGCGGAGTTACCCTTCGCCTCGCGCCGGAAGCATTCCATGCCATGCTCACCATGTGCCAGGACGCTGCGCAGCAGCTCCTATTGGAAGGCGGCTTTCCACCGCTCCCAGCTTCCGCCCGCGTCCTCCACTAGCCGCATTCCCGCCGGGGCCTCTTGCTCACGTAAGAGGCTCCGTCCCGCCTTTTATCATTTCCCCGGCTCCAACGCAGCTCTCTTAGGCCATATCCCTGCCATCAGGCATGCGCGGCTCCAGCCGGCACACCTGCTAAACCTGACAGTTCCCCCAGACTGCGAATCGGGTGAGAGTGAGTCAGGAGATGCGCAATGAAGAGACCCTTCCTTACAGTGTTGGCATTCGGCAGTGTGATGTTGCTCGCCCGCATTCCAGCGATTGCACAGGACACCCAGGCACAGACGTCTGCAACCCAAAGTTCTCAGGGTTCAACGGACAAGGATATTGAGCTGCTGCGGAAAGATATTCGATCACAGAAGAAACAGCTCATCGCGGCAAACGTGCCACTAACGGATGCGGAGGCGCAAGCCTTTTGGCCGGTCTACGACAAATACACTGCCGATCTTGTGAATGTGAACAACGACAAATACGAGTTGATCAAGGAATACGCACAGGGTTACGACACGATCACCGATGCGCAGGCCGACGACTGGAGTACGCGTCTGTTGAAACTGGATTCGGCAGTCACATCACTGCGGCTCCAGTATCAGCCCGCCTTCCGTAAAGTTCTGCCGGCCAAAAAAGCCGCGCTATACGAGCAGGTAGAGCGGAAAGCGCAACTGCTCATTGATGTACAGGTTGCTGTAGCGATTCCGATTGCACAGCCGTAGCCTCGTTATTCGTCAAGATAGATTCCATGTAATCCAAGCAGCATTCACCTTTTGGGAATGCTGCTTTTCCTCCAAGTACCGTTCCACGCGTGACTCTGCTCACGGAACCAGTTCGAACTGGCGGAGTTGCATCTTTGCGCCGGAAAGACTGCGTTGCGCAGCAAGGTGGAACTTCACTACAACTTCATTGAAAGCCATGTCGTTCGCGTTCTTCATAGAGAAGCGCAGATCCTCGCGCACGGCAGGGCGATAAATCGAAATAGGGCTTTGCAGGCTGGATACCACAGGCACGCGTCCCAGGGAGCGTTCTATGGTCTGTCCGTTCGCCATCCGGTTACGCAGAATCAATTCCACATCCACACGTCCCAGACGGTTATCTGCATTCGTCAGAGCTACGTGCATTGCAGAACAGCAGCTTGCGTCTACGCGATTCGCCAGCGGCTGCACTGCTTCCATGGTTAGCGGTGATTGGTCGGCGGAATGAACGTTGGCTTTCAGTGGATCGCCTCTCTGCGTGCGTACGCCCGTGGCGCCGGGAAGAGGGTGCACTTCAAAGTAGCGATAGGCGCCATCAAACGCGATCACTAAAGGCTGCGTAGGGCGCATGGTTTGCGACATCGCAGCGATGGACTTCGGCGTGATGTTCACTAGTTTCTGTTTGGGCAGGGGCGGCGCCAGCAACACAATGCCGCGATAACCGAAGAACACGCTTTGTATACGCGGTGGCTGCATGGTTTGCTTCATTCCTGCCAGCACCACGGAACTGACTTTGGAAGAGCCAAGCCCCATCCGTAGAAACGGCGTCAGCGCAAGGCAGGTCAACAGGAAGCAGGGAAGTACAGCAGCGCGGCGACTGTGTGTGCCAATCTTTCCGGTCACGCGTACATCCGCGGGAGCAAGCGTGGTGAAGCACCACACCGTTGCGGCCGTCAGCACAATCATCAACGACATTGCAGTCGTGTTGCGCCCGCCTGCGCCCGCTGCAATCGTCCCCAGGATCAACGCGGCAAGGAACACGGCTTCACGCGCCGGTGGTGTGCGCCGAAGTTTACGCAGCGAATCGAACAGTTCCCACTCTGGGGTGGACGGCATCTCGTCGTGTTCGGCTGCGGTCACGGCCAGATGTTGGCGACGAAAGAAGTGCGTCAGAATCGCAGCAATCGGCAACGGTGCCAGCATCAGCCACACGGCATGTTCGTTCCATACCAGCGTAAGCAATGGAAGCCAGAGGGCCGCGCTCCACGCATACGCTCGCAACGATGCTGTTGGGCTGCCAAGCTCTTCACGAAAGACGCGGCAGATGCCCCAGATCATAGCCAGAGCGCAACCCGCCGCCAGCGCCATCAGCCACGCCGACCGCGAAAACAGCCGTGGCCACGTGAGCGAATGAGCCGCAGGTACGGACACAAATGCCACTACCAACCACGCAGAAAGGAACCCCACCACCATGGGAAGTACCCAGCTGCGCCAGTGCTGTTGCGTCTTTGCGTTGTTCATGAACCGCATTCTGCCTGAATGAATGAACCGCTTGCAGCAAAATTGTGCCTGACGAAAAAATATCGAGCGCACAGCGTGCTTCCCCGTCTGTACCGTTAGAGAGCCATGATGATCTCCGCGGAAGGGTGCCGTTTGACCTTGGCAGTAACGGACAGCATAGAGCAGACCACGCATACCAATGCGGCGGATTCGGTCGCTTCGTTGGTGCCGCTCTATGGCACGCTGCTGTTCCGCGTGGCTCACGCTGCTCTCCGCAATCGGGCAGAAGCGGAAGACGTAGTGCAGGAAACGTTTGTGCGTGTGTTGCAGCATCATCACACGTTGCAGGAAGTGCGCGACATGCGCGTGTGGCTTGTACGCATTGCATGGAATCTTGCGCTGGATCGTCGTCGCCGTATCCGTCCATCGCAGATGGACGATGCTTTTGCCGAAGCGCTCGCTTCTGCTACGGTGCCTGCGGATAAGGCGCTGGTACAGTCGGCCCATCTGCGGTCCGTGTTGGAAGAGATGGAACGATTGCCCAAGGCAGAGTGTCATGTGCTTCTTCTGAATGCAGTCGATGAAATGGGAACCGCGGAAATTGCGGAAGTGCTGCAGAAATCAGAGTCCGCCGTACGAGCGCTGCTTTTCCGCGCACGTACACGGCTTCGAGAACGAGTAGAACGCCGATGGCAGACAAGGAGAAACGCATGACGCACCAAAACCAACATGACCCGGCTATCGAAGATGTCCTGCATGCGCTTCGCACCACGGAGCCATCGCAAGGCTACGAAGCCCGCATTTATAACGCGCTGGCGAGCGCCCAATCAGAACGGAGCGTAGCGAAGGGCCCACTGGCCTCTCTGCTGCCACGTCTCTCGTGGGCAGCAGCCTGTGCAGTCGTGGTTGTACTAGGTATCGCCGTACGGTCACATCTGCAATCGACCTCCATGCAGCAAAGCAGCCCTCGTAATATCGCTCAATCGAATGAGCTATCGCCACAGCCAGACGCTGTCACGACGGCAATGACACCGGTGACTGCACCCAAGAAGCAACCACTGCCGCCACGTACAAAGAACGCACAAAATCTCGAAGAGATCGCGCAGCCTCGGCGTATTGAAGTCGCCATTCAGACACACGAATACATCCCCGAACCGCCCTTGCCGTTGACCCGACAAGAGCGTCTGGTCATTCGCATGATGCGCCATAACACTGCGCAGCAACTCTCCGAATACACACCTGATGCGCGTGCGCGCCAGCTACATGATGACGCGCAGGCTTATCACGACTATTTTGCGGCAACGTCTCTCGATGGCCAGCCCATCTACGTGCAGTCCATGGAACATCCACAAATTTCTGGAGCAAACTAAATGAAACTGTCCGCCCTCGCACTGACCATCACAATGCCTATGGCTCTCGTGCAGTCCCATGCGCAATCCAACGCGCAACAGACCTATCCAATTCACAGTTACCAACTTCACTACGCCACATCGCAAGCAGAACAGAATGAGATCCTCACCGCCATCCGTAATGTCGGCTCGCCAAGCGTAAAGATGTTTCTCGTTCCCAGCCAGAGTCAGATCGTCGTTAGCGGCACGCCAGAGCAGAACGAGCAGATCGTCGAAGTGCTCCACATGCTCGACGTACCGGCCCCGCTCTATCGCCTCACCTACATCTTTACGGAGACCGATGGTGGGAAACGCATTGGTGCACAGCAATACAGCATGGTGCTCGCACCGTCGCAGCGTATGCAGCTAAAAGAAGGTGACAAGGTCCCTGTGATGACCGGTTCCTTAGACAAGGACACAGGCGGCGTCAGCAAGCAGACCACATACCTCGACGTAGGCTTCAGCTTCGAAGCGACCGTCACCCCCTATGGTTCGGATGGAGTTCGTCTTCAGAGCAAAGTGGAGCGTTCCGCCATCGCGCAGGAAAAAACCAGTGTTCTAGCGGAAGACCCACTCATCCGGCAAAGCATGATCAACGGTGTCGTAAATCTCAGCCTCAACAAGCCACAACACCTCGGAAACATCGACGTCATCGGTAGCCCGCGTCAACTTCAAGTGGATGCGCTCGTTGAGGTTGTGAAGTAGCCGTCATCGCCTCCAGTGTTCGGATATCCCGCTACACGCGCAGCAGCGGGATACATCCACACCGCTCAGAGTTCACCCACACGCAATGTTCTGGTCTCCGTCTCGGCGAGTGACTTCACTTTGCCAAACCAGTCCATGTTTCGCGTGAAATACATCGCTGCGGCTACGGTCAGGAAGCTGCCAATCGCGCCGACCATCAGCGCATTGTCCTCAAGCCTTAACAGCAGATAGATCATGGAATACAGCGTGCCGAAGACACCCAGAGCGCGTAGTGCCTGTACACGTGATTCGAAGATCCATCCTGCGTTTGCCGCCAGCAGCAATACAGTGGCACCTCCACCCAGCGCAAAGCCGCAGCCGAATCCGATGTGTTCCGCGAAAGAAAGTAACAGTAGATAGAAGATCAACTGTGCCACGCCCACCAGCACATACTGCGCCACATGTACGCGTCTTCCAGTTGTTGCCTCAAATACAAAATAAGAAAGAAAGATAACGCCAAGAAACAGCGGCGCATACTTCAACGCACGCGTCACCGATTGATAGGGATCGGCTACCTCCACGAGTGAAACGCCCATCGCGGTGGCGTCGAGCCCACTGATATTCTCAGTAACACCTTCTGAAGCTACACCGCGCGCAATGAATGGAATGTTCCACGTTGCGCGGAAACCTTGTGGTGTCACTTCACGCGATACGGGGGCAAACGCGCCATCAAATCCAGGACTAGGCCAGTCGCCCACTTGCGTTACGCGTGTCGATCGTCCATACGCTAACAGTGCGATATGCTGCGCGCCAGATAACTTCATCTTCACTGTCACAGACGTGATAGTCCCACGCGCGATCGCATCGTTGATACCTGTGCCGAACAATGCAACGGACTGTGTATTTTTCTCGGACGAGAGTGACAGGCGAGGCGAGATACGTGAAGGCTGCAGTGTATGTACTGTTCCATCAAGCTCTGCGACTGCATCTGATTGCGCGCCACGAGCGTCACTCATGCCCACCACAATCTCTGCGTCTTTCCAGGCGATTTGCGCATTTTGAGGCAGGTTTGCACTTAATCGATTTGTATCGAATGTGGCACGCATCTCTGCGTCTGCCTGGAATACTGGGACGCGAAACAACGACCGCCGCCGCTCCTGCGTCTGGATCTTCACCGTTGCGTTGGCATCTGTTGCAGAGAGGAAGTACACCTCATGCAGCTCTGGTGCCTTATCTACCGCGGGAATGGAATACGGTATCAGCAGTGTTGGTCCCAGCAGTGTCTGCGCACCACCCACACTGCTACTGATTTCCTTCACAATGTCGCTTTTGCGGCCCGTGCGCTCTTCCACCAGTCCATTGATCCATATGGCAAACAGGCTAAGGATGATCGTGAGCAGAGTCAGAACAAAAAGCTTCATGCCCATCGATACGCTGGTGAATAAACGCCCTGTAACTGCGCTTATAGGTGAGACAGGGGATGTGGATGCCATGCGAACTTCCTCCTATAAAGAACTTTGCAATGTAAAGTTACGATGCAAAAAATTAAACTTCTGCGGGACGCATCCGGCCGCGAGGACTTACCTTCGATCCTTCCGCTACTTTGGCAGCGTCACGAACCACTTGCTCTAGCGTCTCCAAATATTCCAGATAACGCTTCTTTCCATGCGGAGTAATTCGGCACAATGTCTGCGGACGATTCTTCTCGTGTCCTTTTTCAATCACCACCATGCCATCCTGTTCGAGGATGCTGAGGTGGCGACTCAGATTGCCATCCGTCAGAGAACACATTGCTTTGAGTTCAACGAAGGTAAGCCCTTTGGGGTGCGTCAGTAACGATGTCAAAACGCTCAACCGCGCGCGTTCATGAATCAGTCGGTCAAGCCCCTCGTATGCAAATCGTCCTTCCTGTTCAGGCATCGGCATCCTCCTCGGCAGCACCATCAAAACGAAGTACCGCAGCGATCAACATCTGCCCCAGCGCGAAGGGCACACCCATCACCCACGGTGATAGCGCACGTGCGTCGCCGATGGCCATCGCTGCAACGCCTGTTCCCAGGTAGAGGCATGCAGGTGCAAACATTGTCTTTGGCAACGAGCGGCAGGAGGCAAACACTCCCAAGCTGAAGATCACCTGCCACAATCCTGGCAACATCCAAACCGCGTGCGGCACTGCGAGCACCAGTACGAGCGTTACTAACAGGCCCGCGAGCAATGACGGCACAAACTGTTGCGCCGCCATACGAATCATTTCGTCGGATAAGCCTGAGTGCATCCTTCGGCTGCGTGTATAGACCGTTACCCCAGATAACACCAACGACAAGATTGCTGTGGCAAACCATACTGCGAGATAACGCACCGGCATATGCGATGGATCGGGCACCAGATACGGCTGTACCGTTGCCGCGATCACAGCAAACAAGGCCGTACAAACCACGGCAACAGGCCCATAGCCCCGAAACTCGGTGCGATCCGCTACTTGCTTTCGTATCGCGTGAATGTCACCCAGCGCCCGCCGCAGATCCGTCATGGCCGCCCTCTACTTTGCAATGTAAAGTAACTCGGCGAAATGTTGCAAGCAAAAAGAAACGGCCTCTACCGAAGCAGAGGCCGTTTGTTGGAGTGCAATGATTTAGACAGTCGGATTATTCAGGATTGCGGTAAGTGCTTCAATGCGCTTGGCATCTGCGCCTGTGCCGCCGGAGACATCCGCAGCTTCAGCCTTCAGCTTGGCCACATCTTTTGCGGCCAGCTTTGACTTCTCCGCGGAGCTGATCGCCTTGCGCAGCGATGCAATCTTTGCAGAAGGAAGTGCTTGTGAACGCTCCAACTGATCGAGATATGCCTTCGCAACAATCAACTTTGCAGGCCATTCAATGCGTTGCTGATCCTGCACGTTCAGTTCATTCACCTGCACGCTCTTTGCTGCATCGATTTCGTTCTGGGTCAGGAACTTCGACGGCAGAAGTTCGAATACGTCCAGGCCGCGTGAAATCTCGCTGCCGTAGATGTTGCCGTTGTACCAATACGCGGACCAGTCGCCGCCAAGGATCAGCATCTTCGGATCAATGGGGCCGCGATCGAAGTAGCCAATCTCAAACGGCTTCATCGGGTCGGTAAAGTCCATGATGCTGATGCCGCCCTGATACCACGCCTGCACTTCGATATCGCGTCCCGGAACTGGGATGAGCGAACCGTTATGCGCTACGCAGTTTTCCGTATCGCCCTGTGCGGCGGGCAGTTTGTAATAATTTTCAAAATTAAGCTTGTCATCCTTGATGGCAAAGATGGCATCCGCGCCCCACTTCAGCGGATCGTTCGGACGGCAACGCGCGCCCAGACCGCCGCCCCATTCGTCGGTGAAGACAACCTTTGAGCCGTCGTTGGAGAAGGAAGCTGAGTGCCAGTACGCATAGTTAGGATCGTTCACTGCATCTACGCGCTTCGGGTTCACCGGATCCTTAATGTCCAGCAATAAGCCATTGCCAGAGCATGCACCGGCAGCCAGACCAATCTGCGGATAGACAGTGATGTCGTGGCACTGGTTCGTGTCAGCCTTCTTCGTCGGATCCTTATCTTCGTGACTACCGCCGTTGTTCAGGCCGTTGAACGCACCCGTGCGTGCATCCATGAATACACGCGGATGGCTCACAATCGCGGCATCCTGTGGATGCGAAACTGGCACCTTGATCACATCGATGCGGAACAGCGCGGTGTTCTCATCCTTGTCTGGTGTGCCGCCGCTGCATCCTGCAAGCTCTTCGCCCTGACGGACGAAGGACGTGCCAGAGACATAGACGTACACGTTGTCCTTGTCGTTGGGGTCAACCAGCAGCGTGTGCGTGTGTGATCCACGGCAAGTCTGAACAGCAGCTACCTGCTTCGGATTCTTGATGTCAGAGATGTCGAACACGCGCACGCCGCGGAAGCGATCTTTCGATGCAGCAGGCATCGAGTTCTCACGCGTGGGCTTGGTGCCTTCCGGAAGCGGCGGGTTCAGCGGGAAGCCCTGCGTGCCGCAATCCACGCGGCCGTTTGGCATCTCGACACTCATAAACATCAGATGGCCATAGACAGAAACGTCGCCCTGTCCACCGGGGCAAACCATCGTTGTTACCAGCGAAGTCTTTGCCGGATTGCTGATGTCATAAATGCTCACGCCATAAAAATTGCCCTGAAACAGATACTTGCCCTGAAAGGCGAAATCGCTGTTCGCAAATCCAAGATCAGCCAGCACGAGCTTCAGTGGCGCGGGAATCTTGGATGGATCGCCAGCGATGACCTGCTTCAACGTTTCGGTGGTCTTTGCCGAGTTTGGATCGCGAGTACCAAGCTGGAATGCATCGGGCTTCTTCAGCGATGTCAGTCGTTTCATGCCCATAGCGATCTCGCCCGCGTCGTACAGGCCGGGCTTCAGCTTGAAGCGTGGGTCATTCACGTTTGCGCCGGTCATGCCCGCTGGAAGCGGCGGGGCAGGCTGTGCTGCAAATTCGTCCAGTTCGTCTTTCGGCTGAGCTTTCGAAGTAGACTTCGCATCGGAAGACTTTGCATCCTGCGCGAACGAGTGCAAGGGGGAAAGGCTAAGTATGGCAACGGCAAGCGCCGCACATGCCCAGCGTGAGATTCGTGCGTTCATCGGGTCTCCTTCAACATGTCCTGCATAATGCGAATCTCCGCCCGCTGCGTGTTGTCTGCATCGGTGGCGAAGTTAAATAAATCGGCATCCTGTCCTGCTCCGGGAGAGGCAAACAGGTCTTTCACCATCACCAGTGCGCCGTTGTGGTGCTGAATCATCCCGGTTAGAAACAGGTGATCAAACTCAGCTCCGTGCGCTTGTTTCAGTGCATCAATCTGTTGTGGTGTCAGCATACCGGGCATAGGCTTCATGGGCTGACCATGCATGTCCATCTCCGGCATACCGGGCATTGCCATACTCGTTGGTTGTCCACGCGCAATCAGCCAACGCTTCATAAAATTCATTTCATCCGTCTGCGAGGAACGAATCTTGGCACCAAGCAGTTGAATCTTCGGATTCGTGGTGTGCGACGGAATCATCTCTGTCATCTCTACCGCTTGTCCGTGGTGCATGATCATGCCCTGCATGAAGTCGATATCGTCTTTCGACGGCGCAGGCAGCGTGCCATGAGTGTCCGCAGGCAACTGTTTCGACGGTTGCCCAGGAGCACCTGGCTGCACCACGCTGGGCTTCTGCTGCGCTGCGCACAACGTCGTGCTGAGTAACAAAACGAAAATGGGGGAGTTCTTCACGATTGCGATAAGGACAAACTACCATGCTGCCAACGGCGTTACTCAACCCATACGTATCGCGAATCCCCGTGGTTCCCGCCAGATTCCGCCGAAAAACAAAGCGCACCGGCATCCCGTAGAAGGGAACCGGTGCGCATGTTGGTTCTGAGTTTATGCCTGCGAATAGTCCATGGCGTCCAGATCCGCGATCAGGCTGGGGCCGATCGGCTTCCAGTTCAGCTTCTTCTGTGTCAGCGCGCTGGAAGAAGGCATGTCGTGCGGTGCAAAGTGAGCCAGCCAGCCAAAGTGTTCCTGCGCCTGCTCCAAAGGAATGCTGACCGCCGGAATCTTCAAGCCGCGTGCGTGCGCCTCTGCAATCTCCTTCATGGACACTCCCTCTTCACCTACCGCGTGATAGATCGCGCCCGGCTCGGCCTTTTCAAATGCCAGTCGATAGAGCTCTGCCACGGAGGTGATATGTGCCGCGGGCCAGCGGTTTTTCCCTTCGCCAATGTAGGCGGACACGCCTTTTTCCCGCGCTACAGCCAGAAGATACGGCACCAATCCTTGCCTGCGAGTGTCATGCACCTGCGGCAGGCGCACTACGGATGTGTTCACGCCGCGCTCGGTCAGCCCTCTTATCGCTGCCTCGGACGCGCCACGCGGATTCCACGAAGCCAAGGGGCTATCTTCGGTGGAAGGCTTGCCATCGACATTCGCGGCGATGGCCGTTCCAGAGGTGACGACAAACGGACGATCCGATCCTGCCAGCACCTCGCCGATGGCCTCAATCACTCGGCGGTCATCCTCGCAGTTTTGTTGAAACCGCGAAAAGTCATGGTTGAAAGCAAGATGGATTACGCCATCAGAATCGGCGGCTCCTCTGCGCAGGCTGTCCAGATCCTCAATGTTGCCGTGAAGCGGCTGGGTACCAGCGGCCTGCAAAGCTTCCGCGCCGGCTTCTGAACGTGTCAGTCCCACTACCTGATGGCCTGCCTGAATCAGGTTCTGCACAACCGCGGAACCGATGAACCCTGTTGCTCCCGTAACAAAAATGCGCATGATGAATCTCCTCTGAACGCTGCGAAAGTGTTTTCGTCAGCCGTCGATCAGTAGATGGGAGCGCCATGCAGGACGATCTATACTGATAGTCCGCATGAATGGCTCAATCGTCCTGACGGAAGCCTCGGATGTGCAACCCGTCACTGCCGCGGTCTTTGGCCAGGGGCAGACGGTCGATCCTCTTTCGGAAGTTCTCGCACTGCTGAGGCCACGAAGTCTTGCCTGTGGCGCCTTCGCCATCCCGGACGATCTTGCTATCTCGTTCCCAAAGCATCAGGGCATCAAGTGTTACGCGGTTCTGGCGGGCAAATTTTGGCTGACGCTGGACGGCATGGCCGATCCCATTGAGATGAATGTGGGCGATTGCTTCATTCTGCCGCGCGGCCTCCCATTCCAACTTGCAAGCGATCTTGCGTTGAAACCCGTTCCCTATACCGTGGCTCTGGACAGCCTGAAGAAAAGCGCCGAGACGCCGCACCTGGACGATGGCGCGCGGTACATGGCAGGCGGCTTCTTTGCGTTTACTGGAAGTCACGCTGAGATGCTCCTACACTCGCTGCCGCCAGTCGTTCACATTCGCCGTGAGCAGGACAAGGCTGCATTACGGTGGTCGTTGGAACGTATGCGCGAGGAGTTACGCAACCCACAGCCAGGTACTTTCCTAATTGCCGAACAACTTGCCTACATGATGCTGATTCAGGCGTTGCGCTTGCATCTGGCAGATGCGGCAAGCGTTGCGCCGGGATGGCTTTCCGCATTGTCTGATCGACACCTGAGTGCAGCGATTGCATGCATGCACAACGATCCAGGCCATCCCTGGACGTTGCATTTGCTCGCTCAGCGTGTCGGCATGTCGCGCTCCGTCTTTGCCCACCGATTCCGTGAAACCGTGGGCGCGACACCTATGGAATACCTGACGCGATGGCGGATGCTGTTAGCAGCCGACCGGCTTAAAAGTTCCAACGAAGGTCTTTCTGCCGTTGCACAGTCTTTGGGATATGACTCTCCGAGTGCCTTCGGCAAGGCGTTCCGGCGGGTCATGGGATGTTCCCCAAAACGTTACGCACGACCTACCGCTGCCTGATCTGGATGAGGCGATCGCGTCTTGTCCGGCGCCTCTCGTGCGGCAGCAAAATTTTGTTCTTCGTCCGAACAGCAAACCACCCTGGCTTCAGCGTCTTATCTACGTGGAAGCATCCTTCAAATCAATGCATACCGGTACGTGAGTACGGAGGAACGTTAGCAATGAAGAAGATTCTGCTTTGGACTATGACGGCAGCACTATGCGCGGGACAGGTCGCCGTAGCGCAGCAAAATGCGGCCGCACCTACACAACAGCAGCAGATGGAATACAACCAAAAAACCTGGTCGGCAGAGGACGCGCAGCGCATCGTGCAACAGGTGCGTCATGAACTGCTCAGCCTTACGAATTACGGTGTGTTCGATTCGCTTAGTTTTGGCATTCAGGGCAAGACGATTGTTCTGCACGGATACGCTTCGCGGCCTACTCTGAAGAGCGATGCCGAGCGGGCCGTGAAAAAGATCCCAGGTGTGGCCAGCGTCGTTAACCAGATCAAGGTGCTGCCTAACTCACCCTTTGACGATCGGATTCGTGTGGGCGTGTATACACGCATTTACACACAGCCCGCATTGCGTAAATACACCGGTAGCCCGGTTGGTTTCGGAATGGGCCCATCCGTGGCCCGTGCCGCCGGTGGTATCACGCAGGATCCTCCAATGGGCTATCACGCCATTCATATCATCGTGAATAACGGTCACGTCATTCTTACTGGCGTAGTTAACAACGAGTCTGACGCGAGTATCGCAGCGATGCAGGCTAACTCCACACCAGGTACCTTTTCCGTGGACAACGACCTCATGTGGCCCGGCGAAGTGCCCAAGGAAAAGTAATCGTAAGCATTACGAAACAGAAAGCCCCTTCGCATTTCGGAGGGGCTTTCATCTTTTGCGCCTAGCTCCCCATTGGTTCCACCACACGGAAAGGAACCCCATGAGAATTCTGGCAACTATCGTGGCGGTGGCGTACTCTTATGGCTTCCATGCCTCTTAGCCCGATGAAGTCCCTGCGTCGATGCGTTCTCTGGATGATCTGTCTATTTGGTGTGGGCGGTGGCCAGCCTGTGCGTGCCTACTCCGTCATGACGCACGAGCAACTCATCGACCTCACGTGGGATGCTTCCATCGTCCCGCTCCTGCGCAGCCGGTATCCTTCGTTAACACCGGAACAGTTAGAGCAGGCTCGTGCCTATGCCTACGGTGGATGCGTCATCCAGGACATCGGTTACTATCCTTTCGGCGACGCCTTCTTTAGCAACCTGACGCATTACGTTCGCAGCGGAGACTTCGTTGTAAACCTCTTCCGCAACGCAGAGAACGCCAACGAACTCGCCTTCGCCATCGGTGCCTTGTCGCATTACATCGGTGACAACGTAGGCCACGCCACAGCCACCAATCGCGCTGTTCCGGTAGAGTTCGAAAAACTGCAGCAGAAGTACGGCAGCACCGTGAACTACGCGCAGGGAAAACATCAGCATGTTCGCGTGGAGTTTGGTTTTGACATCAACGAGGTGGCGCACCGCCGCCTTGCACCGCAGCACTATCTGAGTCACGTGGGGCTTGAGGTATCCACGCGGCAGTTGTCGCTGGCCTTTTACCAGACCTACGGCATCCGCGCCGACTTCACGGTAAAGCGCTCACATCGCATCAATGTGGACAATTATCGCTTCTCTGTGCGCAGCTTCATCCCGCGCATCGCTTATGCCGTGACGCTACTGCATCACAAGAAACTGCCTCAGGAAATACCCAGCGATGACGTTCTCAAGCTGGACGCAGAGATCGCTACAGTCGCAACGCAGAATCATTGGGATGACTATCGCCAGAAACCTGGCATCGGCACATACTCCCTCGCCGCTCTATTGTGGGTTTTGCCGAAGGTGGGGCCGATTAGTCTGGCGGCGGTGAAGGGGCCCACCCCTGGTACCGAAGCGGAATACATTCACTCCGTGCTGGTCTCCACAGACAGGCTGAATGCGGCGCTACGGCGCTTTACCCCTCCTCCTGCGACAGTAGATGCGCAGACCACTGTGCTGCGCGCACCCACAGGAAAGCTCGACGCGGAACTCACAGGTGAGATCGTGCCTGCAATCGCTAGCGCCTCTTCCCCAGCATCGGGGCCGGGGTCATTGCCTTCCGCAACGTTGGCAAGTGGAACGTCTCTGGCGATTGAGCGGCAGGGGACTCGGACGCCGCCGGACCCCCGGCATCCTCTGGCTAACCGGGACCTGGATACGGGTGTGGTGGTGCGGCCTTCCGGGTATCCGCTTACGGACCAGACGTTCTGCAGGCTGGTGCACACGCTGGTGGAGCAGCCGGGGCTGGCGATTCCGCCGGGCATCAAGCGGGACATATTGGCCTACTACTCCAATATGGGGCTGCCGTTCGATACCCGGAAGCATCCGGACCAGTGGAAGCAGTTGCAGGCTGACCTGGTGACGCTGAACGCCATGGCTACCAGCAACGAGCCGACGCCTTATCCGACCTTCGGGGAAGGGGATGACGATGAGGCTCCTGCCGCTGAGGGCGGAAGCCACTAAGTCAGGTGTGGCGGATTGCCACTATTCGTGATCGTCGGTGGAGACGCTAGGGATGAGCTCCGAGCCAGCGGCGGGCGGTAAAGTCCGTGGCAACGCTGGCTGCGAGGAGGGCTACTGACAGGCTGATTGCGCCTGCAGCCCACAGTAGCGAGATGTGGCCGCGCTGGAAGAAGAAGTCCAGGATGCCGAAGACGAGTACCAGCACCGCAGCCTCTGCAAAGAAGGACGAGCAGCGGCGCGAGGCGATGGTTACCAACTCTGCGCGGGAAGACTGCGTGGAACGCGTGCTGTCTTCCGCCGTGACGAGACGAGGACCTTTGTTCTGGAGGAATGTATTTGTTGCATGCTTGTGGAACATAAAAATACCCTTTGTTACTTATTCAAGTCTGACCCAGATAAGTTACAAAGTCGAGTTAATTTACGGCAAATGCAACAAAACGCGCTATTTATGTATAAGTATACGGAGTTATGCATAGTTATACAGGCTATCCGGGGAGGGTACCCCCCTCCCCCCTTCTTTGGCTAAAATCGTCTTTTCATTGGGTTTAACTTCGCAGGTGGCGCTAAAATCGTCTGCCCATTGGGGTTAGAGGCAAAATCGTCTTTCTAAAGGAGTTAACTTAGGATCGACGGGGCGAAGTTATGCCCTGTATCTAGTTTAGCGGCTGCATGGAAATAACATGCCAACTCTATTTCGTTTCGTTTGTTGAGTTTAAAGGACTTTGGGGCTTGACACGATTTTTAGGCGGTCTTCAACAGCGTCGTCAGCATTGGAGTTCTGCGCTTCGCGGCCAGCCGCCAAATTCTGTGCGAGGCGCGGGATAGGCGGTCTTCTCCTGCGTAGATTGTGGCCGCGCCTTTTCTTTCTTTGGCTTTTTACGGCAGGGCTGAAGGCACTTCGTGCCGTTCTCGGTACTTCGTACGGTTCTCGACGGCTTCGCCGTGGGCCTGTGAAGCGCGCTTAGATTGAGGGAACATCGTCTGCATCAAAGTTCTGCGCTTCGCGGCCAGCCGCCAGATTCTGTACGGGGCGCGGGATAGGCGGGTTTTCTCCTGCGCAGACTGTGGCCGCTCCTTTTCTTTGTTTGGCCTTTACGAAGGCTCAAGCCATAAAGAAATGAGCTCGCGGCTTACGCGGCTGAAGATCGCTTTGCGATGCTACCGGCGGCCTGCTTGAGAATGCGGAGAGCGGCGTTTACGGATTCCGAGTCAGGGAAGGTGTCGAGGAGATCGGCGTCAAGAACGATGATGTTTCGCGACGCCATCGCGCGATCATGGTGTTTGCCACGCGCGCCTTTGCTGAAGTCGAGATTTGGGCGCTCCGCCAGTGGGTCGAGTTCAGCCGACTTCTTCATATTGGTGCCGTTCCGTCGCAGTCGCGAGACGTGCGCCGATGATGCGCACGGTGGATTCGGTTTCAGTGTAGATGAGCTTCGCGGCAAGCCGCCGGATTCTGTACATGGCGCGGGGGAGGCTGTTCTCTCCTGCTTAGATTGTGGCCGCGCCTTTTCTTCTTTTGGACTTTTTACGGCAGGGCTGAAGCCCTGCCCTTCCGAAAGAAGTCGCGCTTTGCGCGATGGAGTGGCTTCCGCCGCTTGTGGTTCCTCGCTTGCTGCGCTCGCGATGGCACTTCGTGCTGTTTTCGACACCTTTGGGCGTGGCGCTTCGTGCTGCTTTCGTCGCCTTCGGGCGATGGCACTTCGTGCTGTTCTCGACGCCTTCGGGGTGTTTTCTTGCGGAGCGAGGGAATGGGGCTGGAGTGTTTAGTGGGTGAAGACGATCTGGCGGACGTCCTCCACGAAGATGGTGAAGGGGCCCAGGTCGCTGTCGCCTGCGAAGGCGTAGTTAGTGCGCAGGTCGCCGGGGACGGTTCGGCCATCGTTCAAGGTGATGGTTACGGCTACGAGGTGCGCGTCGCCGTTGACGTTGCCGAAGTCGATCTGGCGGAGCTTCTCAAAGTCGATGGTCTGGCCGCTATCGAGGTTGAGCATGGTTCCCGTCATGTTGTGGTGGAAGGTCTTGCCTTCCAGGCGGGTGGTCAGTTGCTTGCGCGAGGTAAGGCTCACCGCTGTTATGGGAGTGGCTGATCCTGCGTTGACGGCCGCTGAGGTTTGCGCTGCGGTGCTTTGCGGCGTTGTGCTGGACGAGGGGCTGGTGGCTGCGCCGGAGGTGGGGCCATCGATAATGGCGGCCTTGGGCGGCTTTGCCGGACTGTCCTGATGAAAGATTGCCCAGAAACCCGTGAGGGCTGTGAGCACGGCAGCGATGCCGGTGAGTACGCCGGGGAGCGTGGTGAAGAAACTTCCTTTGCTGGGCTGTTCGTCTGGCAAGGCGTTTTCCCTCAGGAGGAGAGTACCTGAGGTGCCGGGATTTTCATACTTCGTATTGTTCTGGACGGCTTCACCGTTGGGCCGTTTCGTAGCTTCGCGGCCAGCCGCCGGATTCTGTGCGGGGCGCGGGGTGGGCGGTGTTCTCCTGCTTGAATTGTGGCCGCGCCTTTTCTTTTGATTGGTTCTTTACGGCAGGGCTGAAGCCCTGCCCTTCCGAAAGAAGACACGCTTTGTGCGATACCCAGGTTAGCTTTGGGTGCCCGAGGCCCGGCTCAATGTGAACATTGCAAAACCGACCGAAAGGCAGGGTGGATTATGAACTGAGTAGTGTCGTTAGCTTCACGCAACATTCTCTTAACCCCGTATTGGTACATGTATGAATACTTCTCTTCGCCGCTTCTATCCATGATCCCGATAAAGCCAAACCAAAGCAGAATATTCATGGCTTCATCAAGCTTGTCGTCGGTAACCTTCATTTCGATCAGCTTTTCGCGCAGACAGGATTGATCAAACGTAAAAGAAGAGCCTATGAAGCCATAAGGAATATCGGCAAACTCGCTGTTGATGTCTCTGAGTTCATCGAATATCGCTTGCAACTGATCTTCTGAATACTGCTTCTCGGCCTGCAGTATGTCAGCCTCATTGACTTTAGTGTTCCCTCTGTTTACAGCCGTGTTGATGCACAGTCTGAGGAAGCTCAGCAAATCGCGAGGCCGCATCATAGTTCTTCCTAGAATGTAGCTGAAAGAATGTTCCCCCCGTATATATGCTTCGAAGAACAGAGACCACATGTTTTCGAAACTTTCTTCTATTTTTGTACTGGCCATCATGCGGCGATGAATAAGAAGCTTAAATGCTTCTTCGTCGTTCCAGTCCAAAAGAATTGCGGTGTCTTTCCCCTTGTCGGGAATCTGCCCGAGTAGGTGTTCGTAAATATCGTTACGAATAAACACAACGGCTCGGCAATCGATATCGTTCTTCGCGAGTTGCCTTTGGAGTTTTCGAGTAGCTTCCATCAGGCTTCGGATAATCATCATGTCTGCGTCGGTCGCAGCATTGACAGGCCAGCTTTTGTCCAAGTTGTCGATGAGGATGAAGATGCCATCCTTGAACTTCATATACGCCTGTAGAGTCTCTTGAAGACCCCTAATATCTGTTTCGTAAATCAGGCGAGAAATCTCACTTGTTCCTGTGAAGCCCTCGATCTCCACCTTTCTGGCAAGTAGTCTTTCTACGAGAAGCAATAACCTCTCAGAAAAGTCACCTTGCTCTGCATCGATTTCCGGCCCCAGAATCTGAACCAGCCGATCGTATAGCTCGAAGCGTTCGTAATGTTTGTTGGCAATTCTTGAATCTGTCTCAATGACTTTTGCCGCGAGTTCGACAAGTAGCAGATAGTTCCAGAACGCCGTCAAGACATGTTCCTGAACGCCCTGTGAGAGTGAGTTGAGGAGGTGCTCACGTAGTGTGAGGAATTGGTGTCCCTCGGGCTTCAGATCTAGGACGATGTGCTTAGTGCTACTCCAATAGGCGCTACGGACGCCATAAAAGATGGCGGTTTTCCCAGCGCCTTTACGCCCCACGACTAGGCGCGCGTGGCCGCGCTTTACATCGTTGTATTGAGCTGTAGGTAAGAAATAACTCTTCAGAGAGTTGATTTCATTCTCTGCCGCCACGTCGCCCAAATCGAGGGTTTCAAGAGCGTTGAGTGGCAGGGTTATAGGAACGAAACGAGTGCTTTGAATAGCTTCGTAGATGGACTTGATAAAAGGCGTGATGAGGTGTTGGACCTGCTCACCATCCGTGTGAGACTGTACGACATCTCGGTAGTCAATGGGCTGTTGATGTTGCCCTTCTTGAAGGACGCAAACATAAGCACCAGAACTAAGCGCCAGTCCTGCCACAAACGCGCCTCTTGCATTTGATACCGTCGCTCCCTTCCTGAAGTCGGCGAGCAGATAGACACAGACACCCATAGAAGTCTTCACCTGTCGAAAGGCGTCTTGTAAAGAGAGGCGAGGCTGTTCTTTGGGGTCATAGGACCTGAATCGAAGACTAGATTTCTTGATTGCAGAAAGCACCTTGACGAGGCCGTTCGTTGCAATCGGGCTTCGAAGAAGGAACAAAGGGGAACTGGAATTTGGAGTGTATTGAGTCGCAATCGGTATCGCTGCGGAAGCTATTGCAGCTGGTAGCTTCTGCGCAAGCTCTTCCGCATTTTGGAAATCCAAATAGCCCAGTGTGTCTATGAGGCCGAGTGCTTCAAATTCTGCAGAGTCCAGAGTGCAAGTTGTGTCGCGTATAGGTATTACAGGTATTCCCAACCCGAGTGCAAAGCCTAGTTCAAAGAGGAGATTGAAATTCATCGTGGTAACGTCTACCACCGCGACTCTTGTTGAGCGCTGAGCCTTGCATATCTCACAAAATATAAGTTGGCCATTGATAGGCAAATCCCGCCATGTCTTCACATTCCATGAAGAATTTCGGGTTCGCAGCAATTTAGCTGCTTCCTCTATCGTGTCGGCAATGACATCCGGCTTACTCGAATAGAAGAAAAAAACATCTGCACGGGAAATGCCATCGAAGGTTTGATTGCAAGCGCCAGCCGAATATTGGCAAAACTGCGGTGGGACCAAGAGTTCCGAGGCCATCAGCATTCTCAATTGTGGAATGTCGATACTTTACTCGACGGTTACACTCTTGGCTAGATTTCGTGGTTGGTCTACGTCGCAGCCTCTTCTTACAGCTATGTGGTAGGCGAGTAGTTGTAGCGGGACTACTTCGAGGATGGGCAGGAGTAGTTCCGGGGCTTGCGGGATGGTGATGGTGTGTTCTACGAGGCCGGTGAGGTGGCTGTGTTCGATGGGGTCGCTTTCGGTTGCGATGGCGATGACGCGGCCGCTGCGGGCGGTTACTTCCTGAATGTTGCTTAGGGTCTTTTCGTACTTGAGGACGCTGGTGGGGTCTGCGGGGTCCTTGGTGGCGATGCAGACGACGGGGAGTGTTTCGTCGATGAGGGCGTTGGGGCCGTGCTTCATTTCGCCGGCGGGGTAGCCTTCGGCGTGGATGTAACTAATCTCTTTCAGCTTGAGTGCGCCTTCGAGGGCGATGGGGTAGTGGATGCCTCGGCCGAGGAAGAGGAAGTCGCGCGCGGTGGAGAAGGACTTGGCGAGTTCGCTGCATTGGTCGTCGACGGAGCGCAGAATTTCTTCTAACTTGCGGGGGATTTCGGCTAACTCGGCGACGTATTGCTTTGACTGCTGGGGTGTGACGGTGCCGCGTTGTTGTCCTAAGTAAAGCGCGAGGGTGAAGAGTGCGGTGAGCTGGGCGGTGAAGGCCTTGGTGGAGGCGACACCGATTTCCGGGCCTGCGTTGGTGGTGATGACTCCGGAGGCTTTGCGGGTGATGGCTGATCCGACGACGTTGCAGATGGCGAGCGTGGGTGTGCCTTTGCTGACCATTTCAAGCTGCGCGGCGATGGTGTCTGCGGTTTCTCCGCTTTGGGTGATGAGCAGGCCGAGTGAGCCGGGGATGGGGTCGCGGTAGCGATACTCGCTGGCGTAGTCGACGTCGACGGGGATGCGGGCGAGGCGCTCGATCATGAACTTGCCGGCGAGGCCAGCGTGCCAGCTGGTGCCGCAGGCGGCGATGGTGAGGCTGGTGGCTTTTTGTATGTCTTCCCGGGTGAGTTGGAGGTCGGGGAGGAAGACTTCGCCGCTGTCGAGGGAGACGCGACCGAGTGTGGTGTCGCGGACGGCGCGGGGCTGCTCGTTGATTTCCTTGAGCATGAAGTGCTTGTAGCCGGCCTTTTCCGCCTGGATGGGGTCCCAGGTGATGCGCTGTGGCGTGCGGGTGTGGGGCGTGCCTTCGAAGTCGGTGTAGATGACGCCTTCTTTGGTTAGGACGGCGACTTCGTTGTCGTTGAGGAAGACGATGTCGCGGGTGTGGTGGAGGATGCCGGGGACGTCGGAGGCGAGGAAGAATTCGCCGTCGCCGATGCCGATGACGGCGGGCGGGCCGAGGCGTGCAGCGACGAGCTTGTTGGGCTCGCGCGCGGAGAGGACGCCGATGGCGAAGGCACCGGTGAGTCGCTTGACGGCTCGTCTTACGGCTTCTTCGAGCGGGATGGGCGAGGCTGGCGCGGTGACGATGGCTTCGGCGGTGTTGGCTTCGATGAGTTGCGGCGCGGAGACGGTGAGTGCGGCTTTCTCGAGTTCGTCTTCGATGAGGTGCGCGATGATTTCGGTGTCGGTTTCGGAGACGAAGCGATGGCCGCGGGCGATGAGGTCGCGCTTGAGGGCGAGGTAGTTTTCGACGATGCCGTTGTGCACGACGACGAGTGTTCCTGTGCCGTCGCGGTGTGGGTGCGCGTTCTCTTCGGTGGGGCGGCCGTGCGTGGCCCAGCGGGTGTGGCCTATGCCGTAGGTGCCGTGGAGAGGCTTGTCGCGGAGTACGGACTCGAGGTTACTGAGCTTGCCGGGGGCTCGGCGGACGTCGAGTAGCGTGGGGTTATCCGCGATGCCAGCGACGGCGATGCCGGCGGAGTCGTATCCGCGGTACTCAAGGCGGCGCAGGCCTTCCACGATGAGGGGGACGACGTCTTTGGGGCCGATGTAACCAACAATTCCGCACATAGTTAGTGAGTGTAGACGCGGTGCGTGAAAAGAGGTTGCGCGGGTCTTATTTAGTGCGTGGGCTGGGAGCGGCGCATGAGTTCGAAGAGGTAGGGGCGCCAGATGCTGGCGAGCATGTTGGTGCCGTGGCCGCGCGTTTCCGGAGAGATGGGCAGCAGGATGAATTTGCCTTGCTTCAGTTGTGGGGCGTAGTGCTCGGCGATGCGGAGTTCGGGTGGGTTGATGAAGTCGTCTGCGGTGTTGACCCAGGTGATGGGGACGGTGATGCGGTCGAGGTGCTGCGAAGCGTCGTAGTTGCGCGAGCTGTCGATGTAATAGAGGAAGTTGTTCGCGTCGGTGTTGGCGTCGCGCTGTGGGATTGTTTGATCGACGTAGGCTTCAGCCTGCTTGCGTGTGGGTGCGATGCCTTGCAGGACGAGCGGGCTGGTGCCGGTGACAAGCAGGATGGTGTTTGCCGTGTGGATGCTGGGCGGTTGGGTTTTGTATTCGCCGTTGTTGTACGCGGGATCAGTGCGAATGGCCTGCATGGCGGCGTAGCGCATCATGCGGTTTCGTCCGGCGAGTGGCACCGGCAGGCAGGTGAGTGGCATGAGCGCGTCCGCGAATCCCGGATAGGTTTCGCCCCAGACGAAGGTCTGCATGCCGCCCATGGAGACGCCAAGGATGAGTCGCAGATGATCGATGCCGAGTTCTTCGGTCAACATGGCGTGTTGGGTTTGCACCATGTCGTCGTAGTCGTAGTGCGGGAAGCGCGCGTGCAGGCCGTCAGAGGGTTTGCTAGACTTGCCGTGGCCGATGTCGTCAGGGAAGAGGATGTAGTAACGGGTGATGTCGAGCGGATCGCCGGGGCCGAAGAGTGGATCGGCAAAGACGCTGGTGAGCATGCTGTCGCTGCGATCGCCGGTGCCGTGGAGAATCAGGACAGCGTTGTCGATTTTGCCTGCGGCGTTGCGATGCGGCTTGCCTAATGTCTTGTAGTGGAGGCGCAGTGTGCCCAGCGTTTCTCCAGTGCCGAAGTGGACGTTGCGAAGTGCGACGTCGGCGTCGACTGCTTCGCGCTGATATCGGTTCTGCGTGGCCTGCGTGCTTTGCGCGACGCACGGCATTGCGAGCAGAGTTGCCAGTGCGACGAGGCGAGGGATGCGGTGCAATGACATGCGCAGTAGCTCCGGTATGGGTTCTTTCACTCTATCTGCGTTATCGGGATTCGTGTGGGTTGGGCTGACCGTTTCACCTCTTGTGGAGAGCATTGAGGCTCTGGTGACGAAACCCTGACAAACGGTGTGATGGCCGTCACAGATTCGTTTTGCGATTGGGCTGAGGATACGCATACGAGGTTCTGCCCATGCGTATTCCGTCGACGAAGATCTGCCCCAGCTCCAACCGGCCGTGCACCGGTAAGTGTGCAGGCTATGGCACCAGCTCCAACTGCCCGCCGCTGATCGTATTGGCGGTGCTGGCCACATCGGTATGCGATGAAGCGGGAGCATGCCGATGAGTGCTGTTGCACCTGTTTTGCCGGACGTGCGAGCGCCGCGTTACAACGAGCGTAATTATCTGAACAACGGGCATGGGCTCAAGAGCTGGCTGCTCACCAGTGATCACAAGCGCATTGCGCTGATGTACATGGTGGCTGTGACATTCTTCTTTGCGGTGGGCGGCATCTTGGCCATGATTGTTCGCATGGAGCTGCTCACGCCGGAAGCAGACCTGATGAGCTACGACACCTACAACAAGATGTTCACCATGCATGGTGTTGCGATGGTGTTCTTCGTGTTGATTCCGGCGGTGCCTGCCATCCTTGGCAACTTTCTTGTGCCGTTGATGATTGGTGCGAAAGATCTGGCGTTTCCAAAGATCAATCTGCTGTCGTTTTATCTGTATTGTGTTGCCGCTTGTTTGTTGCTGTACACCATCAGCGCAGGTGGCGTGGATACGGGGTGGACGTTCACGACTCCGCTCAGCACACATTATGTGAATACGAATGTGGTGTCTGCTGGACTCGCTGCGTTCGTTGCGGGCTTTTCGTCTATCTTCACCGGACTTAATTTTGTTGCGACGATTCATCGCATGCGTGCGCCGGGGCTTACGTGGTTTCGACTGCCGCTGTTCATCTGGAGCATGTATGCGGCCAGCGTCATCATGATCCTGGGAACGCCTGTGGTGTCGATTGCGATTGTGCTGGTGGCGGTGGAACGCATCTTCAACTTTGGCTTCTTCGATCCTGCCAAGGGCGGCGACCCGCTACTGTTTCAACATCTGTTCTGGTTCTATTCGCACCCGGCTGTGTACATCATGCTGCTGCCCGGCATGGCGTGCATCAGCGAGATCATTGCGTGCTTCAGTCGTAAGCGTGTTTTTGGCTATACGGCTGTTGCGTTCTCTTCCATTGCGATTTCGCTGTTTTCGTTCTTCGTGTGGGAGCACCACATGTACATCATGGGTGTATCGCAGTACTCGGCTCTGGTGTTCAGTTTGTTAACCATGTTGGTGGCGGTGCCTTCAGCGATCAAGGTGTTCAACTGGTCGTTCACTTTGTACAAGGGCTCGATTACTTTCCGCGCGCCCATGATCTATGCGATGTGCTGCCTTGGTTTGTTTGTTGTAGGCGGATGCACGGGCGTGTTTCTTGGTTCGCTGGGTATGGATGTACACCTGACGGAGACGTACTTCATCGTGGCGCACTTCCATTTTGTGATGGTGGGCTTTGTGCTGATGGCGTTCCTGGGTGGCGTTCATTTCTGGTGGCCCAAGATGTTTGGACGCATGTATCCCGAAGGCCCTGCAAAGGTTGCTGCGGTGATGATCTTCGTGGGCTTCTTCGTGACCTTTGGGCCGCAGTTTATCCTTGGCTTCCTTGGAATGCCGCGTCGTTATGCTGCGTATCCGCCGGAGTACCAGGTGCTGAATGTGATGTCGACGGCGGGCGCAACCGTGATGGGTGCTGGCTTCTTCTTCACCATGATCTATCTTGTGTGGTCATTAAAGTTCGGCGCTGTTGCGGGTGATAACCCCTGGCATGCGTATGGGCTTGAGTGGCAGACACAGTCCCCGCCAATCACGGCGAACTTTCTTGAGACTCCGGTTGTCACGCATGAAGCGTATGACTATGAGTCGCTTGATTTCCCGCACCGTGAGCGTCGCGCTCCGGTCCACATCTAGCAACACTTCCGTGCCGCGGCCTGCTGTCTTCTCCTGGCAGGCCGCCCTTTTTTCTTGGACTACTCAGCGCAGTGGCGCAACTGTTGCATGTCTTTCAGGTGCAGGGTGTTTCCATCCATCTGCAACAGACCTTCTTTTCGGAAGGAGGACAGAACGCGGGTCACCGTTTCACGCGAGATGCCAGCCATGTGGCCCAGCTCTTCATGGGTGAGCGGCATGTGGAATCGAACCGAGTTAGGGAAGCGACCGTTGTGATCGTCGTGTTCGCCAGCCAGTACAAGTCCACCCCACTCCACCAGAACGCTGGCGAGTTTTGCGGATGCAGAACTGGAAAGCGCGAGACGTCGTGCGCTGAGAACGGCAGAGTCATATTCGCGCGCCATCGCCATTACGGAGTTGCGACTGACTGCCTGAAACTCTTCCATGAACAACAGGAACTGCGTGCGTGGAATTGCTTTCACCTGGGTGGGCTCCAGCGTTTCCGCGGTGGCTTCGTAACGGCTACGTTTGAGAGCAGCGGCGAGGCCGAGAACATCGCCGGGGCCGACAATGCGCAGCAGCAGCAATCGGCCATCGGGAGATGAAGTTGTCAGCTTGATGGTGCCGCGGCAGACCACGTACACCTGTTCCGGCGCGTAGCCTTCGCGCAGCACAGGTTCATGCGCGCCGAGCTGCATGAAGTGGCCCATGCCGTCGAGCCTTTCAAGGGCGACGCGGTCCAAAGAACAGAAACAGTGCGGACCTTTCGTCTCGCATTGAAGGCAACTGCGGCGCAGCGGCATGGGACTCCCTGCTTCCAGTGTATGGGAGTCGCAAAATTCCCGTAGCTGGCGGGGCTTCGTCTGAAGTAGTTTGGGACGGGGGAAATGGCCATGTTGCGTGTGTCGGTTGCGGTTCTGATGAGTGCGTTTGTGTGCGGTGGCATGTGTGCGCAGGAAAATCCAGCGGCAAACATTCAGACGAATCATGCGGTTACGGAGGCAGACGGCACCGTCCGTATGCAGCGCGTGGTGCCTTTGCCCAAAGGACTTAGCCCGGAGGCGAAGGCGTGGTTGAGTCGTCCTGCAGGTGATGCGGATGTGCCGCAGACGTTGGAGCAGCGCCGCACGATGCTGGATAAATCGCAGGCACAGCACCGCGATGTTCTGTTGAAGATGTTCGAGGTTACTGTTCGCGACAGCACGGTCGCTGGCGTGCCGGTGCGTGAAGTTTTGCCGAAGGAGATGAAGCACCCGGATCGTGTATTGATCTGCCTGCATGGCGGCGGATTCAATGCTGATTCCGGCTCGTACTCGGAATCGATTCCTGTGGCTGCAATGACGGGAAGCCGCATTGTTAGCGTGCTGTATCGCATGGCGCCGGAACATCCGTTCCCCGCTGGTGTGGACGATGTCGTTGCTGTCTATCGCGAACTGTTGAAGAAGTATCGACCGCAACACATCGCTATCTTTGGCAGCAGCGCAGGCGCGGGGCTGACCATGCAGGCAGCGGTACGCATCAAACAGTTGAAGCTGCCCATGCCCGCGGCGCTTGGTCCGTTCTCTGTGCCTGCAGCAATGGATGACGGTGGAGATTCGCGTTCGCTTTACAACACCGATGGTTTGCGCGGCTATGTGCCGGTTCCTAACAACGCAACGCCGAATCCGTACGTTGGTAGTACTGATCCACGCAACCCTGTGTTGTCGCCGTTGTATGCGGACTTGAAGGGTATGCCGCCTGCACTCTTCCTAACGAGTGAGCGCGATCTGCTTCTCAGCAGCACCACCATGCTGCATCGCGCGTATCTTCGCGCGGGCAGCGATGGCCGGTTAGTTGTCTTTGAAGCTCTGCCACATTGTTTTTGGAATAACGCATCACTACCGGAAACCCGCGAAGCATGGACTTACATGGCAGACTTCTTCAACAAGCAACTTGCGCATCCATAGCATGAGTGAATATTCGCATTGGAACCGCAGGATGGACGCTGCCAAAGCAAAGCGCAGCTTTGTTTGCAGAAGAAGGGTCGCACCTGGAACGTTATGCATCGCGCCTCTGTTTTGTAGAGGTGAACAGCAGCTTTCACCGTCCGCATCGCCGCACCACATGGGAGCGATGGGCGCGCAGCGTGCCGCAGGATTTTCGTTTTGCGGTGAAGATGCCGAAGAGCATTACGCATGAAGCAAAGCTGGTGAATACCGGGGCGCGGCTTCTGCCATTCTTTGAAGAGATCAGCGGGCTGGGTGAAAAGCTTGGGCCGGTGCTGGTGCAACTGCCACCGAAGCTGGAGTTTGATGAGGGCGTCGTACGCGACTTCTTCGGCGTGCTTCGGGAACTATACGCAGGTGATACCGTCTGCGAAGCGCGCCACCCAAGCTGGTTTGATGGCCGTGCCGATCGTCTGTTGCGCGAGTTTGATATTGCCCGTGTAGCAGCCGATCCGCCGAAAGGATCGCCACACGCCACAGAGCCCGCGGGCAGCGCGCATCTGCGTTATTGGCGATTGCATGGAACGCCGCGCACATACTATTCGGAATACGGCGAAGCCTTCCTGCACGGCCTTGCAGAGCGTGTGCGACAGCACCCTGAAACGCCTGTGTGGGTGGTGTTTGATAACACGGCGCTCGGCCATGCCACGCCAAATGCGCTGCGTCTCTGTGAACTTTTGCAGAGCGTGTAGTCCGCGCCGGAGGGCCTGCGGTCACACGTGCCATGAAGGGTTACTTTTATCACGCTGCCGCGACAGCGCTTCTGCTGCTGTTTCTCTCCATGGCCACACTTCTTATGCTGCGCGTTTAAGTGCACAGCATAAGAAGGAAAGTGGGTTAACTTTCTTTGCGATAGAGCATGTTGCGGATGGTCTCGCGCCGCGCAGCATCCATTTCGGATTTCTCTTTGCGCTGGTCGGCATCCATTTTTTCCTTCTGTGCTTCCATCTCTTCTTCGGTGCACTCAGGACAGCGGTTAGCAAAGCCGGGCTTGTCCGGCTTTAGTTCGAACTCTTCACCACACACGACGCAGGTTTTGATCGGGAACAACGGCATAACAGGTTTATTTTATCCAGCCGAAGCGGTAGTGCGTACGGGGTATTCGCGCACACTGACGTGGTATGGCGTCCCTCTAAGGTGTTTCCTACACTGCCCAAGAGTCACAAGAATGGAACCCTCCCCCGCAATCGATTTCCTCGCTTTCGCCGAACACAGCGCAGACCTGGTCTGCCGCATTGGTTTGGATTACCGCACCAGCTATGTTTCGCCTGCATCGCGGCCGATTCTTGGTTTTGCGCCGGAAGAGATTTCCGGTCGGAGCGCGGCGGAAATTATTCATCCAGAGGATCTTCCGGCTGCACTGGCAGCGGGCGAACGCCGTTTGCAGGGCGACGAAAGCCAGGCCACGGAGATGCGTGTTCGCAATCGGCAGGGTGACTGGGTGTGGCTGGAGATGCGTGGCAGCGTTCTGCGCGACGCAGAAGGGAAGCCGCTGGAATTCCTGGTTATCTTTCGCGACATTGCTGCGCGCAAGCAGATGGAGCAACAACTGCAACGGCTGGCCATGACCGACGGTCTGACAGAACTGCCGAACCGCCGCGCGTTTGACGAAGCCCTGGACCGCGAATGGCGTCGCGTTTTGCGTGACGGAACGCAGGCTTCGTTGTTGCTCCTGGATGTGGATCATTTCAAAGGCTTCAATGATGAGTACGGCCACGTGGCGGGCGATGACTGCCTTCGTGCTGTGGCGCATGCGGTGCGTGGGGTAACGAAGCGTCCTGGCGACATGGTGGCTCGTTACGGTGGTGAGGAGCTTGCCATCATCCTTCCGGGGACCGATATGCAGGGCGCTCTGCATGTGGCAGAACTTGCATGTGCGGCCATTGAAGAGCTGAATATTACGCACGTTGCCAATGAAGAAGGCCACGGACGTGTCACGGTCAGTATCGGTGTTGCTACGGCGCTGTCTCGCGACGGCGGACGTCTGAAAATGCCGGAAAGCCTGCTGATGGCGGCTGATTCTGCGCTGTATAAGGCGAAGCTGCGTGGACGTAACCGCGTTGCTCATTCGTTGCTGGTGGCCTCGCGCGAGTCTGTCGTAGCCACGTAGTTTGTCCTTGCGGATCAGCGGTTTACCGCGCAAAATACTTTCAATCGTCCTTAAAATCTCTGCTTCAGGAAAAGATCGCTTCCATGGCGACATCCGCGCTTTCCTGGTTTACCGGCGGTGACAGTAAACGTCCCGGCGTGCTTTATCCCTATGCCCAGTGGTGGTTTCTGCTGTGCATCGTGCTCACGTGGGTTGGTTTCGCCCAGAGCTATTTCGCACAGATCAGAACGCAGCCGCTGCTGCACCACATCCATGGCGCGCTCATGGGCGGATGGATTCTTACGCTGATTGTGCAGCCTATCCTTTATCAGCAAAATCGCATCCGGCTGCATCGCACGTTGGGACGCTGGGCTGTGTATTTGCTGGTTCCCGCCATTGTGGTCTGCGCATTCCTGATGCTCCGCAGCATGTTGCGCTTCACCCACATTCCACCCATGTTCGTGAACCATCTGGCGTTTCTGGATGTCGCCGGGCTTATTCTGTTTCCACTGTTTGTTGGACTTAGCGTCTGGTATGCCCGCAATACACAGTTGCATGCGCGATACATCGTATGCACGGTGGTTCTTCTGATGCCGCCTGCATTAGTGCGTGCCGCGCCGCTACTGCCGTTTCTGCGGCGCAGCTTCCTTTTCGATTTGAACCTGATCATTGGCCTCATGAGCTTTGTGCTTCTGCTGCTCATGGTGGATGACAAGCGCAAAGGCAAGCTGTATGCCGCTTATCCCGTCGCGTTTATTGCAAATACCATTGTCGGAATCTGCGCCAACTTCGCGCAGGACTGGGGCTGGTGGCATGTGCTGACGGCATGGATCAAGGGCTGAAATTCACCCAAAAATCTTTACTGGACAACAATCTGTGCGCGGGCGTACTGTGACGCCGCTGGCTGGAAATCTCTCAGCGCAGCGGAGGTGAGTGTCATGGACGAAGTAAACGTCGGTGCGCTCGATATGTTCGTGCGCTTTCTGATTGGAATGGCGCTGTTCAGCCTGGCAACTCTACTCACAGGCAACTGGCGCTGGCTCGCGCTGCTGGGCTTTGTCCCGCTGCTAACCGCGGCATACCGCTTCTGCCCATTGTGGGCGGCACTCGGAATCTGCACATGCGAAGAGCAGCGACGGCTACGAGCTGCTCGCGCCGGACATTAAGGATTGATTGTTAGCGCGGGAGGTCTGGGGCTCGTTGAACCGTGCTGCAGTTTAGTGCGAAATGCAGCGTCACATCGACAGTTTTCTTGGCATCTTCAGCTTTGAAGATCCACTTCTGAAGCGCAGCTTTTGAGGACACCTCGAAAAGTTCGGGGCCGCTTGTCCTACTCGATGATGTCAGGCGGCCGTCCTCCCCGATCACGCCCCGCAGTTCTATATCGCCTTCAACATGTGCGGCTTGAGCAATCGGTGGATAGCCGGGTAAAACGTGTACTCCAGGTTGCACTGTTGAGGACACAAGCGTTACTTCGCTCGACCGTACAGGCACTTGCGATTCGGCATACAGTCTCGATAAGACGTGAGGTGGACGAGCATATAAGTTGTCGTATGCACCCTCCGCGAGCGCGTGTGTTACATCCGTTTGTTCAGTGGAGTTCGATGGGTGCGATTTGAATTCATTAGCCAATCGCTCCATCAGAGACATGGCCCAGGAAACGCCCTTTGGGGGATTGGGACGATCGCTGAATAAGTCTTCTTCCAAAAATTGCATCGGAATGATGCGTTCTTTACCCGAACAGGAAAGACGCATGCTCAACACTGCGCCGCTGAATTGCAGCCCTCTCTTCCTCTTGCTTTCCTTAAGGATTTGCTTATCTGTGATTGTGCACGGGTCATGTTCCAAAAGCGACGCGAGAGTCTTATGTGCGACTACCTGCGAATGCTCAAAGGTCGTCTGCGCATTGCATTGATTTGCCGGTGGAGTCAGGCTGAGAAGATCAATCGATGTATTCTGCCCATCGGGTCTCAGGACGTAGACGTTGTAGAAGCTGAAAGGCGGCCCAAAGTCGAAATAGGAAGCATTCCCAACAATGACTTCATGGCCTGGGTCTTGAGCTTCGACCGAGAAAGAGGAGAAAAATACAGCCAGCAGGAACAGCGTACGTGCGAGCATGGCTGCCATTCTCGCACGTACGCCATAACTTAACTGCGGACGGCTGTCCTCAAATGTAGGTCGCGCATCTGCTGTTCGGTGGGCGCACTTGGCGCGTCCACCATCAGGTCCACAGCCTTCGCGGTCTTGGGGAATGCGATCACTTCACGAAGCGAAGTCGCACCTGTAAGCAGCATCACGATGCGGTCCAAGCCGAGGGCGATGCCGCCGTGCGGCGGTGTGCCGTACTCCAGCGCTTCCAGGAAAAAGCCGAAGCGTTCCTTCGCCTCTTCTTCTGACATGCCGAGCGAACGGAAGATCTCCGCCTGCACATCCTTGCGGTGGATACGGATCGAACCCGAACCAAGCTCAAGACCGTTCAGCACCACGTCATAGGCCAGCGCGCGGACTACGCCCTTGTCGTTGAAGAGTGCGCCACTCTTGATGTCGTCTTCATGCGGCGCAGTGAACGGATGATGCGCGGCATCCCACGTCTTCTTCTCTTCATTGAATTCGTACATCGGGAAGTCGGTGACCCAGAGGAAGCGATAGTCCTCCGCGGTGCCCTTCTTCTCAAACAGCTTGTGCTTGTCGGCGTACTTCTTCGCGAGTTCGAGACGCAGACCACCCACACGCTTCGGAATCCACTGGCGATCGAAGTTCCACATTGCAGGCGTGCCCAGCTTGGGTGTGACCACAACTGCGAGGTCGTCTGTGGTGAAGCTTTCGCCGTTGAAGGCAATGGTGGTCGCGTTCAGATGCGAACCAATCTCTTCTGCCAGAGGCACAAACTGCTCCGCAGTGCGCAGACGTACGAGGTCCAGCGCATCCAGGCCGCTATCGCCAAAGAAGGTACGAATTTCGCTGAGGAGCGCCTTGCGAGCGGTGCTGCTCAGTTCGCCGACCTTCGGAATCACAAAGCCGTAGACTGGCAGGCCCTGCTCGATCTTCAGCGTCGTGCGCAGCTCGTCGGTCAGCACGGTGGACAGGTCGGCCATATGCGGCAGGCGCATATCCGGCTTGTCGATGCCGTACTTACTGATGGCTTCGTCGTACGTCATGCGCAGGAAGGGCGTGTTGATCTTCTGTCCTGCAGCTTCAAATGCGGCGACGAGGAAACGCTCGGCCACACCGAAGATCGTCTCCTGCGTAGGGAAGCTCACTTCAAGGTCGATCTGGGTGAACTCCGGCTGGCGATCAGCGCGCAGGTCTTCATCGCGGAAGCAGCGAGCAATCTGGAAGTAGCGATCAAATCCGCCGACCATCAGAATCTGCTTAAAGATTTGCGGTGACTGCGGCAGCGCGTAGAAGTTGCCGGGATGCACACGTGAGGGAACCAGGTAGTCGCGCGCACCTTCTGGAGTGGAACGTGTCATGAACGGCGTTTCAATCTCAAGGAAGCCTTCGCTGCTCAACTGCGCACGCACAGCCTGCGCAACCTTATGGCGCGTCAGGAAGTTGTGCTGCATCTCCGGGCGGCGCAGATCGATGTAGCGATACTGCAGGCGCAGTTCCTCATTGCCAATGCCTTCTTCGGCAGGCGAGAACGGCGGCGTCTTCGCATCGGAGAGCAGCAGCAGTTCCGTGCAGACGACTTCAATATCGCCGGTGGGCATATTCGGATTCGTCAGGCCTTCGCCGCGCACGCGGACGGTGCCCAGCGACGCCACCACGAACTCGGGGCGAGCGACTTCGGCCTTGGCCAGTGTCTCCGCGCCGGAATTGGAGCGGTCGACCACGATCTGGGTGATGCCGCTGCGATCGCGCAGGTCAAGAAAGATCAGATCGCCGTGGTCGCGGCGCCGGTTAATCCACCCCATCAGGGTGACGTTCTGTCCTGCGTCGGCTGCGCGCAGGTCTCCGCACATGTGTGTGCGCTGGTGTTGGCCGAGAAAATCGAGAGTCACGATGACCCTATTGTACGAAGTTTGGTCACGGATGGCCCTATCCCGCGTCGACTGAATCTGATGTGACTGATTCTTTTGCCAGCTTTCCCGTTCTATGAACCCGGATACCGTCTCTACGAATGGTCGGACTTCGTAGATTCGGGCAATTGGCCGTCTGCGCCTTCCTGCTGGGAAGCTTCGCCCTGCCGGCACAATCCATCCTGCCGGATTCTCCCGGCACGACTATTGAGATATCCCTGCGTCCCCCGGTGCCTTCCGCCCCTGAGCCCCTGTTCACGTCGGCGCGCCGATCGAATCAGCCAAACATTACCTACGCTCCAAATGAAAAATTCCACTGGAAGGGCCTAATTCTGCAATCCATGGGATTCCTGCTGCTGCAGCATAGCGTCCGCATTTCCATGGCCAACGACCATGACATGCACCTGTTGGTGAACAAACCGTATTGGAGTGACTATTGGGCCTCCGTCGACCAATTCAACTGGCGGCGCTGGAACGACGGTGACAGCTTTCCCGTGAATTACATCGGGCATCCCGTTGAGGGAGCCATCGCCGGATACCTGGAAATCCAGAACAACCCTCGTGACCGCGCCGTGAAGTTCGGGAATAACCGGCCCTATTGGATGAGCCGTCTGCGCGGAGCTGCCTGGGCAGCCGTTTACAGCACGCAGTGGGAGCTGGGGCCGCTGGGCGAATCGGCCATCTTTAATCAGGGCGGTTTCACTTACCCGATTCAGTGCAAACCTAACTGCGGACCCTACTCCAAATACACTAACAATACCGGCTGGGTCGATTTGATTGTCACCCCGACCGTTGGAACGCTCTGGGTTGTTGGTGAGGATGTTCTGGATCGCTATGTGACGGATCCTCTTGTGCAGAGACATCCGGGATCGTTTCCGTTCCTGTTGCTGCGCGCGGGCGCCAACCCCTCACGTTCGCTGGCGACGATGCTTCGCGGTCATTACCCCTGGTGGCGCGACTACGAACATTTGGGACAGTACGATTCCGCAATGATCCATGCTTTTCAGAATGCATTGGATAAGGAGCCGGTGGAGCGCGGAGACGTCTCGCTGTACTTCCAGTCACAGTATCTGCGCACGAACCGCGATGGCTGCACGGAATGCAGGCGATGGGTGCGTGGCGGAGGCATCACGGTGGCAGTGCAACTGCGGCGCTACCTGGATGTTTTCGGCGATTTCAGCATGGCGCCGGATGCCAGCCCAGAGTCCAGCACAAACGTTGGCGGCAATATCAGCGAAGCCATGTTCGGACTTCGTTCTGGCTACAACGGCAAACGGTTTTCCGTGAAGGCGTTCCTCGCGCCCGGATTCGTCAGTTATTCCAAAACGTCCGACAGCCCTCCGGGTACGTCTAACGCCAACTACTACCGCACCACGGACTTCGCAGCCACCGTGGGCATCAATTCCGACGTCAAGATCGCGCACAACGTGGGCGTGCGCTTTGAGGTGCACAACACCCTCATTCGATACAAAAGCTGGTATCGCGATCCGGAGGGCATTGGCACGCCGCCGAATCTTTACTTCCTATCGCACGACAACTACATCAACTCAACGAACTGGGGTGTACGCGTGGGGCCCGTCTGGCGGTTCTGACTGGTTTTTCAGTCTCAGGCGCTCAAGCCTTTTTCCACCATATCCAGCAGCCGTTTTCCGAACATCTGAGCGGTCGCTGCATCGAGGCCGCGTAGCGGCCCATCCAGCATCAGCAGCGCCATGCCGTGCACTGTAGACCACGCCAGAAACTCTACGCCCGGTCGATCTTTGGCTTTCAAAATGCCCGCAGCCAACATGCGATCCAGCGCCAGACTCAGTAGCTGAAACGGATTCAGCCCGGTAGCGCCAGCATTCGCAGGGTTCGGCGTCTCAAAGACCGGCGCGGCAACGCTGAACGCTGTTTTGAACAGTCCCGGTTGGCTCAACGCGAAGGTCAGATAACCCGTACCCACCGCTCGAAGACTGCGCCGTGCATAACTTGCTGGATCTTTCCCCGGACGAAGGGTATTCATCTCGGCTTCAATCGCCATGGCCAATTGCGAAATGCACTCGGAACGAACAGCGGCCAGTAAGTCGTTCTGATTTGCAAAATGGCGGTAGGCCGCATTCGGCACCACGCCTGCCTGCCGCGTCGCTTCGCGCAGAACCACAGCTTGCGGGCCGCCCTGCCGCGCCATCTCGATTGCGGCATCTAACAATGCACGGCGCAGATCGCCATGTCGAAACGTGTCGCGCGCAGTGCCTTTCGCAGCTCGTTTTGCGGGTTTTTGTCGCGGCTTTGGTTCGGTTTTTGCCATGGCTGTGAAATCAATTCTAAATCGAAGTTTCATCAAATCGCGTAGACAAAACGCGCATCCGGTGGTTGAATGTGGACACCGTACACATACGGTGAAATGAGGGAGCGGAAAATGGCAGGCAAGGCAGGATTCGTCTGGTATGAATTGACGGCCAGCGGCGACGTGGATGCCGCTGCAAAATTTTATGGCGATGTAGTGGGCTGGGACGTGCGCGATGCCGAGATGCCCGGCATGAAATATCTCATCTTCGGCAAAGGCGGCAAGGATGTTGGCGGCATCATGAGCTGGAAATCCATTGGCATGGACAACCCCAGCGTGTGGAAAGCTCACATCTACACGCCGGATGTCGACGCGGAAGCAGAAGCCGTCAAACGCGACGGGGGCACGGTACATCGTCCCCCGCAGGACATTCCCAACATCGGTCGTTTCGCCGTCGTTTCTGATCCTCAAGGCGTGGAATACATGTTGTTTCAGCCTTCCCGGGAGTACGCGCCGCCACGCCTCGCGCAAAATGAAGTGGGTAATGTCGGCTGGCACGAACTCGTGACCACGGACTGGGAAAAGGCATGGGACTTCTATTCCAAGCATTACGGCTGGGAAAAAGACTTTGCCATGGATATGAAGGAGATGGGCATTTACCAGACCTTCCGCATCGACACGGACAAATATATCGGCGCTATGATGACGCTGCCTCCTGATGGCAGCATGGGGCCCGCGCGGTGGACGTACTACTTCCAGGTGGAAGATGTGGACGCGGCAGTGCCGAAAATCGAAGCAGGTGGTGGCAAGGTCACGCTACCTCCTATGGATGTTCCCGGTGGATCGCGTATTGTGCAGGCAATCGATCCGCAGGGCGGTGCCTTCGCCCTGGTGTCCACCAAGAGCTAAACATCTACAGTTGCCCCAAAAGGAAAGGGTCGCGATGATTCATCGCGACCCTTTTCCTGACCATGAGAGCATCAATACCCATCTGCCTTGCCGTACGGCTTGCGCGTATCGTGGCCGCCGAGTAGTTCACCCGTCTTGGGGTCGACGGCAATCAATTCGCTATCGCCCCACACTCCGGGATTCTTCTCATCGAACTCACCGGAACGCTTGATGACGTATCCGCTTGCCTTCAAAGTATCCGCAACCGCTGCAGGAAACTTCTTCTCCACCTGAAGTTCATCGGGCAAATACTGATGATGGAACCGCGGGGCATCCGCTGCTTCCTGAATGTTCAATCCGTTATCCAGAACACTGATCATGTCATTGGCAACTGTGGTGATGATCGTTGGTCCACCGGGCGATCCCAGCACAAGCCGCACCTTGCCACCCTTGGTCACAATCGTCGGCGTCATGGCAGAGAGTGGGCGCTTGTATGGAGCAATGGAATTGTTCGGCCCTTGGATCAGTCCGAACCCATTGGGTACACCCACCTTACCTGTGAAGTCATCCATCTCGTCGTTCATGGCAAACCCTGCGCCCTTGATCACGACTCCCGAACCGAACAGAAAGTTCAGTGTGTAGGTATTGCTAACGGCGTTGCCATCGGCATCCACCACGCTGAAGTGCGTGGTTTGCGTGCTCTCATGCTTGTCGGTTTGCTTCGGCGGCTCCGGCATAAATCCCGCAGGACGCACCAGGTCTTTTGAGGCTGTTGGCTTCACCGGATCAATCGTCTTGCGCCACGCCTTCGCATAGTTCTTGTCGGCCATCTGCTTCAGCGGCATGGTGGTGAAATCCGGATCGCCAAGATAGTCGCTGCGATCCATAAACGCGCGGCGATAAGCCTCCGTGATGATGTGTACCTGTCCGGGCGAACGGTCCGCGCCCAGCTTCTTCAGGTCATAGCCGGTCAGGATGTTCAGGACTTCCTGCAACACAATGCCACCACTGGAAGGCGGAGGGGCCGTCAGGAATTTATAGCCGCGGTATTTGCCTTCGAGGGGCACACGGTCTTTCACCTGATAGGCGGCCAGATCGGCCTTCGTAATGTTGCCTTCATGCGCCGCCATGTCTGCGGCAATCGCATCGGCAATCGAACCCTTGTAAAAATCCTCGGGATCATTCGAAATGCGTTCCAGCGTCGCGGCCAGATCGGGCAGCTTTACCGTCTCGCCACCCTTGTAGAAATTGCCATCGCGCTGGTAGATTCTGCGTCCCTCAGGATTCGCAGCCAGCACCTTACTCTTCCACGTGCTCAGTTCTTCTTCGGTGGCCACATAACCGTCGCGAGCGTATCGGATCGCGGGCTGCATTGCGGCCTTCAGGCCCAGTTTGCCGTAGTGCTTTTCCGCATATGCCATGCCTGCCACGGTGCCGGGAACACCGCTGGCCTTGTATCCCTGTCGGCTCATGCCGGGAATCACATTGCCATCCTTGTCCAGGTACATATCGCGAAACGCCGCTGCCGGAGCCTCTTCGCGATAGTCAATGAAGTGCGCCTTGCCATCGCCCAGCTTCTTTTCGCCGTGCTTATGAGCCGGGCGAATCAGCATGAATCCACCGCCGCCAATGTTGCCTGCCTGCGGATACACCACGGCCAGCGCAAACGCGACAGCCACGGCAGCATCCACCGCATTACCGCCCTGCTTCAGCACTTCCACGCCAGCATCTGTTGCCAGGTGGTGAATGCTGACGACCATCGCGTGTTGTGTGCGGACGGGCGTGGGCGTGGGCGACACCTGCGCCACCAGCGCGGAAAACGGCGAAACGCCAACAGCGAGAGTTACACATGCGGCAAGCCAGCGAGTCTTCATCGGTCCGGGAAGCACCTCAGCAATGGATGGGATTGGTTCTGAGCATATCGCGAGTACACAGTGACCGCGCTTTTTCACTAGCGAAACATCCCACCTCTACGCTTACAGTAGGGGAACGCAACGCCACTCCCGGAATATCTGCAAGGAAACATACCTTTCGTGCCTGGCACTTTTGATCTTTGGACTGTGTTGTTCTCATTCACCATTGCCTCACTTGCGGGGTTTGTGGCGTTTGAGTCCATGGAGCATACCCGTTATAGCCCGCAGCCCGCGGTGTGGACGATGGTGAGCGGACTTACTCTGGGCCTTGGCATCTGGTCCATGCACTTTGTCGGCATGCTGGCGTGGCAGCCGCCCTTTCCGCTGTACTACTCCATCACACCAACAGTCCTCAGTGTTCTGGTGGCGATCCTCTCGTCGTGGCTGGCCATGTACCTCACCGTCAGCAACCTCAGCAACTCGCGCAACATCGTCCTGGGTTCATTCGTGGTGGGCGCGGGCATCTGCTCCATGCATTACATCGGGATGGACGCGCTGAAGTTCTCCGAGCCGGTCGCGTGGAGTGTCCCCGGTGTGGCGCTGTCTTTTGTGATCGCCATCTTCGCTTCGCTTGGCGCCATGGCCATGCTCCGTCACAGTGGCAGCTTCAGTGTGCGGCGCCAGGTGGCGGCATCGCTCGTGATTGCTGTTGCAATATGCGGCATGCATTACACCGGCATGCTGGCCATGATGCTGCCCGCGGGGGCCGTCTCTGTCCAGCAATCGCACGAATTTTCCGGAGCGTCGCTCGCTCGCGTCGGCGTGGGCAACGCACTTGTTTTCATGGCGTGCCTCCTAGTGGTCTTCTATCGCGACAAGGTCCGGCTTCTGGAAAGCACCACGCAGGCGCAACAGCAGGCCGTCGCTGCGGCACGCACGGCAGAACGCATGGGAGCAGCCGGTCGCATCGCCGCCTCCATCGCGCACGAGATCAACAATCCGCTCGAAGCCGTAACCAACCTGCTTTATCTCGCGGAAAACGGAACCATCGGCTCTGAAGAGCGCAAATATCTGCAAACCGCACAGGACGAGCTTCGCCGCATCGCCGAAATCACCACGCACACTCTGAAGTTCTACCGTCAGCCCTACGCCCCTGCGCAGACCTCGTTGGTGGAACTCATGGAATCCACGCTGGCTGTCTTCCAGAATCGTCTTGAGAAGTGTCGCATCGTCGTTGTCCGCGAATGGGATCCTGCCACTCCGTCGGTTTACTGTCGCGCAGGCGAAATCAGGCAGGTGCTGGCCAATTTCGTCGGCAACGCAATCGATTCCATGCACGCGCACGGCGGTACGCTCACTCTAAAAATCAGCCCTGCGCCTTCCGGCGGGTGCGAAATGCTTGTCTCTGATACGGGCGGCGGCATCTCCGCAGATGATCAAAGGCGCATCCTGGAACCCTTCTTTACAACCAAGGGAGCGGGCGGTACGGGCCTTGGACTTTCCATCTGCGCGGAAATTATTCAGCGCCACGGCGGAACCCTGGACTTTGAGAGCAGCACCACACCAGGCCGTAGCGGCACCACCTTCCGCATCCTGCTGCCCGCGCAGATGCCTTCCGACCCTGCCAAAGCCTGATCGATCACCGCGTGGATCGCAGCAACCATAACGAGAAAGGGAGTTTAGCGCACGAGGCAATTTGGGACGCAATCACCCTTGACCCCATCCCCGATTCACGATATTCTTGTCAGGTTTGGCGCATCAGGCGCATGGCTGTGGGGCATCCGGCCGCGTCGTGGTGGGGTCTGATTTAAAGACCACTCCGTATCGCCTCTCACATATTGAGCTCATGGTGTTTCAGGCGCACCGGCAACACGGCCGGGCGTGGAGGTTTGTGATGTACGCAGTGATCCGTACCGGTGGTAAGCAGTACCGTGTCGCCCCCGGCGACACCTTGAAGATTGAAACGACAGAACACAACGACGGCGCGATCGAGTTCGCAGACGTCCTGGCTGTCAGCGCCGAAGAAGGCAAGTTTGAGCAGGAACTGGGCGGAGCCAAGGTGCTCGCCTCCGTCGTGGGCGAAGGCCGCGGCGACAAGATTCTGGTCTTCCACTTCAAGCGCAAGAAGCAGTACAAGAAGATGCAGGGCCACCGTCAGAACTTCGTTGAAGTCAAGATCAACGAGATCCTGGTCAACGGCAAGAGCTTCAAGGCCGAGAGCAAGTAACTCGCGCCACTGCGTTCCAGTTTTGGTAGTTCGCCGCGTCAGCGGCACAATATTTCTGAAGATTCGCGGACCACGTCACTGAAAGACGATGGCAACCGCAACGAGGCAAAGCAATGGCACATAAAAAAGGTGGCGGTTCCTCTTCCAACGGTCGTGACTCCAACGCGCAGCGCCTGGGCGTGAAGGCCTTCGCTGGCGAGTTGGTCACGGGTGGCAGCATCATCGTGCGTCAGCGTGGCACACCGCTCAAGGCTGGTCTGAACGTCGGTCGCGGCAAGGACGACACCCTGTTCGCCAAGGTTGGCGGACGCGTGATCTTCTCCGATCGTGGCAACCACGGTCGCTTCGTCTCCATCGAGCCGGCTGCTTAAATCGCAGCTTCACTAATTTTGAGAAAGCCCTGCTTCGGCAGGGCTTTTCTGCGTTTGAAGATCTTGTCGGAAACGCTTACCAAAGTTCGCCAGAGAAGTCTTACGCCTATGTCTCCCCGACTGCGTTTTGCTGCCTGTGTGTTGTTTTGTCTTTTTGTTTCATCTTGTTGGACTAGTGCCGAAGCGCAGCGAGTGATTCATGTGCCCGCGGATGCGCCCACGGTTCAGCAGGCGATTGCTGCGACTTCCAATGGCGATACCGTTTCCGTTGCCCCGGGAACCTATAGCGGTGTAATCGACTTTGCTGGCAAAGCGATTACGGTGCAGGGCACAGCCTCTGGCGTGATTTTTCAGGGAGCGAGCGCAGGGCCAGTGGTGTTGTTTCATCATGGCGAGGGCCGCGGGTCAGTACTGGACAACGTGACAGTACAGGGCGGCGCGGCGACTGCAGCGATTGATGCTGGCGGCGTGTGGATTGATCATGCTTCGCCCACGGTGAAGAATTCGACGATCACCGGAAATTCCGATTGCGGCATTGGCATTCACTTCGGCGCGCCGCTAATCACCGGGAACACGATTACTGCGAACAACGGTGGCCGTACGCGTGGGTGCATTCCGCTGTATACAACGGGCAACATTGGAATCGCTGGTGGTGGCCTCACGATTGAGGGCGCGCCCGCTGGCGGCCAGGTCGCGGAGATTTCTGACAATACGATTGCACAGAACACCGCTGTGTGGAGTGCCGCCGGAATCACGGTGCAGGATGCCGGTCACGTGGTGATTCGAAACAATGTGATCACTGCGAATACATCGAATGGCGCAGGATCGGCCATCGCTCTCTACAAAGACGTCTCCGCCGAGATTGTGCAGAACCTGATCTACGCGAACGTGCTAAATCCCACGTTGGGGAATCCGGCGTATGCAGACATTGGTGCGGGTCTGAACCTCGATCTGACGGCAGGTAGCCAGCACAGCACACGCACTGTGGTGGTGAACAACACGTTTGCAGATAACGTTCTGCAGCTTGTTTCCGGAGCGCGGATGGCTGGCAGTCAGGTGCTGTTGTTGAATGCGTATGACAGCATTTCGTTTTACAACAACATCATTGCGTCGTCAGACAGCTTGAGCGCGGTGGACTGCAAGCGAGGTACGCAGCAGCCGATTCCACTGCCTGTGTTTGATCACAATCTTGTGTTTACGCAGGGAACTGCAGGTTCCAGCTTCAGCGCGGATTGCTCGTCGCCTGCTGGTACGAATGGGAACCTGTTTGTCGATCCGCAGTTTGTGGCTCGCAGCGGGAACGCACCGTATCAAGTGGCGAAGGTGTCGCCTGCAGTCGATAGCGGTAACAATAATGCGCCTTCGTTGTTGCCGACGGACTTGCTGGGGAACAACCGTTTGCAGAATGCTACTGGCACACCTTCCGCTGTGATTGATCGTGGAGCCTACGAGGTAGCAGGTGCAGGAGGGACGTTGCCTCCCGCAGCGGGGCTGTCTCTCAGCGTGAATCCTGCTTCGCTTTCCTTACCTTCGGGAAGCAGTGGTGTGGTGCAGGTGACGACTGTGGTGACGGGAGCTTTGCAAGGGCCGGTGCAGTTAGCGTGTACCAATCTGCCTGCGTATGCGACATGTGTGTTTGGTCAAAGCTCGTTGGCGATCAACGGGGCCGGAACATACAACACTAACCTAACGCTGGCTGTAAACAACTCAACCGCGAGTGTGCGTGGTTCATGGGCCGTGTTGGCTGCGGTGATGATGCCAGGAGTATTGCTGGGCCTGCGTAAACGATCGCGTCTGGTGGCTCTAACGGTGTTGCTGATGTCTTGCAGCGTGTTGTTTCTGAGTGGCTGTAAAGACATCGTGTCGATTATCCCGGCCAGCTATAACGTGGTGATCACAGGAACGGATTCGACTTCGGGACAGACTGCGCGGGCGAACCTCCCGCTTACAGTTACGCCGTAGATTGGCGATGCTATCGCTGTCTCTATTGCTCGTCTTTTGGGTGGTCTACGTGATCGATGACGAGGGATGGGACTGGGCGTTCGGCAGGTTTGAGCGTCAGGCCCATCTGCTTTTTCAGCGCCGTTGCGAAGGTATCGCCCTGAGTTTCGTTGGTTCCCATAAGCGGCGAAAAGTCGATCGTCGAGTTCCACTGGCCGGGTAAGTTGGTGTCATCGACGATAGGCCCGCGCTTTTGCCCACCCATGTAGTGGCCCAGGCCGCTGAGCGTGTCTGCAATCTGTGACATGGTTTGGCCGGTGAAGGCCATGTGAACCATGCCGTCTTTCCAACGAAAGTCACTGGTGCAGTTCGCGGGTTGTTGCTGGCACATACCTTTAAAGGGCGCAAGGTTGGTTGACGTGCCAGCCTGCTGAAGCAGCAGGACGGGCATCGTGCGGTTGTCCCAATGTGTGGCGAGTGCGAAGCGTTCTTTGAGAAGCGCCTGGAGCATGAGCCGCAGGTCGGCGAGCGTTGCGCCTTCGGGGATGCGGGTGGTGAGGTGGTACGTCTCTTTCATTGCCCAGAGCGGCAGTTGCGCCATAAGCGCGTCATGCATGCCGCTGTTGGAGACGGAGTAGGCAGTGACGATCATCTCGAATAGGTTGAGATCGATGGTGAGGAGCGAAGGTGCCTTCCAGATGCCCGGATGCGTGGCATCCAGAACGTCAAGCTGGGTGTAATCGGGCTTTGCACCTTCTGGCAGCAGGCGCAGCGAGGCGGCCTCAAAGGTTTGTGCAGCACAGCTCATGCTGATGCATAGAAGCAAAGTGAGTATGAGTCGCAAGAGTGGTCCTGTGGCCAGCACTAACTTAAGACGCTATTCCCAGCACGATACCCGATCGCGCACGAAGAGCAAATTACGGAACCGAGGGAAATCCCACCAGGTTCGCTCGCATCGATTTTCGGTCAGGACGCACTCTGAACTTATCGAAACAGAGCAGCCGCAAAATGGGATCAGGCCGAAGATACCAGCTCGCCCAGCTCAGTGGAGACTCTCCGTTCGCATCTCGGGCATCCACTCTGGCGCCATGTTTGAGAAGCAGCTCGATGGTGTCTTCGCATCCAAAGGCTGCGGCACGATGCAACGGTGTTTCGCCCTTTGTCCTCGCATCACGCATAAAACCTTCTGTCTCCACACCGTTCTTCGTGGCTACATTCGGGTTTGCGCCGCTGTAGAGCAGTACCTCCAGCACTCGGTCGTGCCGGACGCGATCCGTTGTGCACAATGTGCTATGAAGGGGACTCTCGCCGGTTCGGATATCGATGAAATTCGGGTCGGCTCCTTGCTCCAGGAGGAATTTGCATAACCTCCAGTGCCCATGGAAACAAGCTCCGTTCAGGTCAAAGTTTTCGCCCAAAGAAGTCAGGCTTGCACCTTTCGAGAGCAGGTATCGCATCGCGCTGACATCTCCGTAGTAAGAGCACCACTGCAGAAGCGAGACTCCGCTTTCATCCTCACTATTCGGATCAACAGCCGCTTCGATCAGCCCGGATATCAAGTCAGTGCGTCCAGCTGCAAAATCCCGCAACATTGAGGTGAGCCTGTCAGCCATGATGCCCTCCCGGGGAAAGAATACGCCCGGCTTGATCACAGTGGCGAAGTTAGAAGTCTCCACGGGCAAACAATCCACGGAACCCAGGGGCAAAGTTTCGCGTATCGCACGGGGAGGCTGACCAATCCATGCGACTTTCCACCTGTGCGCTCGTTCTTGCGCTTGTTGTCCCCACACTGCACGCGCAAACAAAGCCCATCCATGTTGAAGTTGCTGTAGTTCATCCGCACAAAATCACTGGCGATGATCCATCGAACCGCCAGGTGATCGGCGGACGCTTCGTTGCCACCGCCACCACGGTGCAAACGCTCATTCGCACCGCGTTCGGCATCGATCCCAAAGCCATCGTGAATGCGCCTGCGTGGACAGAGAGCGAACTCTTCGACATGCAGGCCACCATCGCCGACCATGCGGAGATCACCAACCCGGAACAGTTCCAGCAACTGATTCTCTCGCTGCTGCAGGATCAGTTCGGCTTCCGCTTCCATCGCGATCAGCGCGAAGGCCCTGTCTATTGGCTCGTCGTCGATAAGCCCGGCAAAATCGGCCCGGCACTAAAGGAAACCAAACCAGGCACGCCCATGAACATGAGCATGAATGGCGACCGCCGCATTGATATGCGGGTCACCAACGTCTCCATGACGGACTTCGCGAAATCCATTCAGAAGCGCGCAGGCCGCACCGTTGAAGACCACACCGGACTCACCGGCAAGTACGACTTTCAAATTCGCTGGGCCACCGATCCCTCGCCAGAATCCGACGACGCCACGCTCTTCACCGTTATCCGAGAGCAACTCGGCCTCCGCCTGCAATCCGCAAAAGGCCCCATCGATGTCATCGTCGTGGACAACGTGACTCAGCCGGTTTCCGAGTAAATGCTGTCAAGCCCTCTATGCGAATAAACCCAACAAAAGAAAAGAAATAGAGTTGGCATGGTATTTCCGCGAATTCACTAGAATAGAAATAGACGGAAAGGGCCGCGCTTGTGCGCGGCCCTAACTCTTTTAGAAAGACGATTTTGCCGCTAACTCCAATGGAAAGACGATTTTAGCGGCACAGAATCCGTAACTCCAATAGAAAGACGATTTTAGAGAAACGGGGGGAGGGGGTACCCCCACCTGCGCTTGGCTAGTGCGGCAACTCCTGCGTTCCGTCGATGGTGAAGGCTGCTGTCTGTGCTGCGGCCGTGGCACGAGCGTCCTTCGGCTGCGCCCCGCCAACGGCGATGGAGTAGCTGCCCGGTTGCACGGCACGCACACCCTGCGCATCCACCTCGGAAAGCTGGCGCGGAGAAAGCGTGAAGGTGATTTTCTTCGCTTCACCGGGCTTCAGCGAAACGCGCCGGAACCCTTCCAGTTGCTGTTTCGGCGACAGTCCACCATTGCCGTCTGCAGGAGGAAGAAGGTAAAGCTGCGCTACTTCCTCGCCAGCCATCTTGCCGGTATTCTTCACCGTCACTTCGGCGGTCAGCGGTTCACCCGCCTTCAGCTTCGCTGTAGACAGCTTGAGCCCGGAGTAGGCAAAGCGTGTGTAGCTCAGGCCATAACCAAAGCCATACAGTGGCGCACCCGTGAAGTACCGATAGGTCCGGTTCTTCATGGAGTAGTCGTCGAAGGCAGGCAGATCGCTTTCGGCCTTATAGAAGGTCACCGGCAAGCGTCCGCTGGGATTGTTCTTACCCGTCAACGTGTCGGCAATAGCCTGCGCTCCGGCCTCACCCGGATACCAGGATTCCAATACGGCATTGGCATTCTCATCGGCGAAGTTCACGGCGAGTGCCGAACCATTCAGCAGCACGACGACGGTTGGTTTGCCGGTAGCGACGATCTGCTTCAGCAGCTCGTCCTGCGATGCAGGCAGGTTGATGTCGGAACGGTCGCCACCCACAAAGCCCGGCAGCTTCACCGGCATCTCTTCGCCTTCCAGGTCGGGCGACAGGCCCAACATGGCGATCACAACATCCGCCTGCTTCGCGGTGGCAATGGCCTCAGGCAGCAGCGTCTCGGGCTTGGGCGACCATTCCAGGCGGATGCCGGAACCAGCGGATGCAGAGTCCCGGGAGAACTCTACCGTGATGTCGTGTTCCTGCTTGGTGTCGTCAAAGGTGATCTGGAATACGCCGGGACGGTTGGCGCGATCCACCTCAGGCAATCCCGTGGTGCCGTTGATGCGACCTCCCGGAGCGACAGGAGCCTGCCGCTTCAGCTCGGTGACCTGTTTGCCATCCACCGTGACGGTGTATCCCTGCGCGGGACCACAGCCGCGGCAACGGCCGGTCTTCACCAGGAACTCATACGTACCCGCCGCCGGTGCGCTGATGGTGCCACTCCACCGCACGGCAAAGGGCCCGGCAGGAGTAGCGCGCAGCGGGCTGACTCCCGACCAGTCGAAGTTCAGCTCCGGATCGACGCGTGTGGTGACGGGCGAACCGCTGAAGTTCGCCGAGGTGAAGTATTCCGCCTTCAGACCATGCTCCTGCGAGCCTTTGGCGGGATGCAGCATGGTGCGCGAGACCGGCATGGCAAAGCCCGCGACATACGGCGCACCCGGCGCATACAGCACACGTGTGCCACTGAGTGACGTACGCAATGCATCGACCGGCATCACCGGATCATGCGGCTGTCCGTTGTAGTTGCCTTCCAGTGACGACAACGCGGCACCGTTGGGACCAATGACGGCGACCGTCTTGTACTTCTCCCCCCGCAGGGGCAGAATGCCATCGTTCTTCAACAACACCATCGACTCTTCTGCTGCGCGTTTTGCCACCGCAGCATTCGCAGGTGAGTTCACCGCGCTGAAGGGAATCTGCGCATAGGGAACCATCGATGGCGGATCGAAGAGTCCCAGACGAATCCGTGCCTCGAAGAGTCGGCGCAGGCTCACGTCGATGTCTGACTCCTTGATGAGTCCGGCCTTCACTGCGGAATCCAGCTTCTTGTAGGTGCCTCCGCAGTTGGTGTCAGTACCAGCGAGCAGAGCGGTCTTGTCCGCGTGTTCGGCATCGGGATCGGTCTTGTGTCCGTAGCTGCGGTAGAAGTCGTCAATGGCGCCGCAGTCTGAGGTGACGAAGCCCTTGAACTTCCAGTCGTTGCGCAGGATGTCCGCTAGCAGAGTCTTGCTGCCGCATGCGGGAGCGCCATCGATGCGGTTATAGGAGCACATGATGGAGTCGGCTTTGGCATCGACGATGGCCGCGCGGAACTGCGGCAGATAGGTGTCCCACAGATCATGCGGCGAAGGCTGCACGTCAAAGCGGTGGCGGCTTTCCTCCGGGCCCGAGTGCACGGCAAAGTGCTTCGGTGTCGCGATCACCTTGTAGTACTTGGGGTTGGTACCCTGCAGACCCTCTATGAAGTTCACACCAAGCTGCGCAGTCAGGTGCGGGTCTTCACCATAGGTCTCCTGCCCACGCCCCCACCGGGGATCGCGAAAGATATTGATGTTCGGCGACCAGAATGTGAGACCGAAGTAGATGTCGTGATTGTTGTGGCGCAGAGCTTCATTGTTCTTGGCGCGTGCCTCGGTGGAGATGACATCGCCAATGGTTTTCAGCAGAGGCGCGTCCCATGTGGCGGCCATGCCGATGGCTTGAGGAAACATGGTGGCGTAGCCGGAGCGAGCGACACCGTGTAGCGCTTCATTCCAGTAGTCGTATGCAGGAACGTTGAGCCGGGGAATGGCAGCGGCGCCATTGACCATCTGCGCAGCTTTCTCTTCCAACGTCATGCGCCCCACCAAGTCTGCGGCGCGCTGCTCGGGCGAGAGAGAGGTGTTTTGATAGGCCGGTTGCTGCGCTTTCGCAGAGAGGACGGTGGTGAAAAGTAGTGCCGCGATCAAGCGTCGCATCGGATCTGCTCCGGAGGTTCAGGTGAAGGTAGGTTCGCCTGAAGCATAGCCGGAAGGGGATGGCTGTGGCAATTACTTCGCGTGTCGAACGAAGTCAGGCGGGGATGGTAATGCTGACGATGCAACCCACCCGGGAGGGATGATTTGCAAGCTGGACGGTGCCGCTGTGGGCCTCCACGACGTGCTGAGTCAGCAGTAGGCCGATACCGCTGCCTTCCGGTTTGGTGGTGTAGAAGGGCACGAACAGGTTGGATTCGTTCAGGACGCCCAGGCCGTAGTCGCGGATTTCGATGATGAGATCGTCGCCAGCAACTCGCCACATGACTTCAATCGGCCGGGTGGCGCTGCCTTCGTGCGTCGAACGCTCCAGTGTGGCCTCTGCTGCATTCTTGAGAAGGTTGATCATTGCCTGTTCCATCAGCACCGGATCGATCAAAGCGATACGATCTTCGGATTCAGTGATGGTTACAGGAACACCATGATCCAGAGCCGTGACCTGTTGCATGAACGCGAGGATTGCAACCGGCTGACGTTGCAACGCAGGCAGGGTGGAAAGCTTGCGATAGCCCTGCAGGAATCGATTGAGAGAGTCAGCACGCGCCTCAATGATGGCGAGGCCTTTTCTTAACTGCGCATCTCTCGAGGGAGTGTTTTCAAAATCTATCTCGGGGGCGAGACGCAGTTGCAGTGTTCCGGCAATGGACTTGATTGGGGCAAGCGAATTATTGATCTCGTGGCCTAGAACCCGGATGAGTCGTTGCCATGCCTGGCGTTCTTCTTCGCGGAGTGCTGAGCCAATCTCGGTCAACATCACCAGCAAATGCCTACGGCCCTGCAGGCGGAAGGCGCTGCGTCGAAGCATCCATCGTCCGGCAAGGCCACGGGGCGGTTGCGGCATCAATGTGCTGTCCTCTAACTCGAGGAGCGATTCCACTTGTAGTTCTTCTGCCGCGCGGCCTATGTCTGTGAGTTGTAGTCCCAGTGCAGTACGGGCAGCGCGATTGACCATGGCCAATGCGCCATCCTCTGCGAACGCCAGTACTGGCGCGTCCATAGTGGAGAGAACGCGATCGACTAATGCTCGCGCTTCAGTCGCGTCACGTTTCTGTGCCTGCAGCGACTCAGAGAGCAGGTTGATTTCCTTGGCGAGATCGCCTGCGGCATCGCCACGTCGTGCTCCACGCACACGAAATGAAAAGTCCTCGCTGCGAATGGCTGCGATGACATTTGTGAGTGTTTGCAGAGGCGTGACGATACGGTGAAGCGCGCGCTCTGCAAGGAAGAGCCAGAGGATGCCGAGAGTGAGAAGCGCAACGCTATTGGTGAAGCCATCGACGCCCCATGTATGGAATAACGTGCCGCTGAGCAACAGGAGAATTGCGCCGATTGCCGCAAGCCACAATCGCATGCGCAGTTCGTAGCTCACGCTGCGCGAGGATTGTGTGCCGTCTTGTCCGGGCTTCCATGGCGCGGAATCCAGAAAGACTTCGGAACGTTCTTCTTCCTTCATGGAGTCACTCCAGCGAGCAGCGCAACTTGCGTGCTGCGGCTAAAGGCCATATTTTTCCATGCGGCGATATAAAGCGCCACGGCTTAGTCCCAGTGCCTCTGCTGCGGCGCTCACGTTGCCCTGATACCGATTGAGTGCCTTGCGGACCAGGTGCGCTTCCACTGCCTCAAGATCCATTTCATCCAGAGAGTTCGTGGTTGTGGGGCCGTCTGCCTGGAGAGCAAGGTCTGAGAGCGAGAGGTACTCCGCGCGTGCCATCAAGACGGCGCGTTCCAGCGTATGATCCAGTTCGCGCACGTTGCCGGGCCATGCGTAGTACAACATGCGTTCCAGCGCAGCAGGCTCAAAGCCATGTACGGGGCGGCGATACTGTGCGGCGTAGCGTGAAAGGAAATGTGCCGCCAGCAGCGGAATATCTTCGCGCCGTTCGCGCAAAGGCGGCAGGCTGATCTCTACCGTATTAAGGCGAAAGAGAAGATCAGGGCGGAAGGTGCCTGCGGCTGCAGCGGAACGGAGATCGGCGTTGGTGGCAGAAATGACACGGACGTCCGACTTCTGCGTGCGCGAGGAACCGAGGCGTTCAAACTCTCCGGTTTCCAGTACGCGTAAGAGTTTGGCCTGCTGGCGCAGAGGGACGTTTGCGATTTCATCAAGAAAAAGAGTCGAACCGTGCGCGAGTTCGAATCGGCCAACACGTTCTGCGCGGGCGTCTGTGAACGCACCTTTGACGTGGCCAAAGAGTTCACTTTCAAAGGTGCCTTCCGAGAGCGCACCGGTATTCACAGCGACCATGGTGCGCTGCGATCGGAGCGAGATGCGATGCAGCGTTTGTGCGACGACTTCCTTGCCGCTGCCATGTTCGCCGGTGATGAGAACGTTGGCATCCGAGGGACCAACGCGTGAGATCAGTTCCATCACGCGCTGCATGGAAGGCGCCGTTGCGATCATGACCGGAGCGCCTTCTGTATGGAGCATCTTGTTCTCTGCTTCCAGCAGTGCAGCAGAGCGCTGCATCCGGTACAACTCAAGCTGGGTGCGCAATACGGTCAGCAGTCGCGTATTGTCCCACGGCTTTTGGATGAAATCGCTCGCGCCGCTGTGCATTGCTTTTACAGCAAGATCGATGTTGCCCCACGCTGTCATCACGATGATGGGGAGATGCGCATGGTGTCCGCGAATGCGTTCGATGAGTGCAAGACCCTCTTCGCCGCTGGTGGTGTCGCGGGTGTAATTCAGGTCCATCAGGATGCCGTCGAAGTCTTCGCTGGATAGTGCAGAGATAAGCAGCGCAGGTGTACCCGCACGCTCAAGCACATATCCTTCCGGTTCCAGAAGAAGTTCCAGCGCGTCCAGAATGTGCGGTTGGTCATCCGCTAACAACAGACGGCAGGGACGCTGCTGCGTTGCCAGGGCAGCAGCGTGATGCGACGAGTTTGATACGGTTTCCAAAGTGTTTCCTGATGCGACTAGGGCGTTTGTGTTTGCACAGTTGCTGTGGCTGAAAGCTGTGCTTGACCCTGCTTAGCTGATTCTATCGATATGCCATTGTTTTCCAATGTCATACCACCGGCTCGCTCCAATTCGACACGAGCCTTTTCACGTGCATCCACGGCTGCGAAGTAGGCGGATTCAGCAGTCGTAAGGTCATTGCGTGCTGCAAGGGTTTGTACAGCGCTGCCCGCACCAAAGCTCTGTTCCTGCTGCATGATGTCAAAGGTGCGGCGCGCCAGGTCGCGTGCCTTGTCCGCGGAGACAACGCGAGCTTCGGCCTGTCGCAAAGCATACTCGGCGTTGCGGACTTCGATACGAATCTGCTTCTTTAACTGCTGAAGCAGCAGCTCCGCCTGGCGATACTCCAGTTCCGAACGATATTGATCGCTCTTGTTCACGCGGTTGCGGATAGGAATGTTGACGTTGACGCCCACATAGTAATCCGGGGCACTCCCATTGAAGGCGTTGCGGAGTGCTCCGCCGTAGTCTGAAGGGACTGTGGGAGTGACGCCGGCAAGCGGATTGTTCACGCCAGCAAGGCCTGTACCTGCCCAGTAGCCGGTTAGCGCAACCGTGGGAAGCAGTGCGTTGTTTGCCGCCTTGCGGCTGATCTGACGATTGCTCAGATCCAGGTTTTGTTCTTCCATTTCCAGCCGTGAGGACAATGCGCGTGTGACAAGCTCATCGCCTGTGGGCATAGGCTGCAGCGGACGCGACACATCCATGGGAACCACAGGCATCGCTTCCAGCGTTGGATCATCCAGGTTGCGTGTCAGTGCGTTCTTCAACAGTAGCGACTGAAACTCCAGCGTAGACTTTGCAATGCTGAGATCCTGTTCACGCTTTGCAACCTCTGCTTCGTCCTTAAGTACGTCCATAGCAGGAATGGCCTGCAGTGCAAGCTGCTGGCGTCCGGTCTCAAGGGTCTTCTGAGCAAAGTCGAGAGACTCTTGCTTCACGCGTTCGTCCTGCCATGCACTGACAAGATCCCAATACATGTTTTCAATCTGCGAGACCGTTGCGATGATCTGCAGACGGAAAGCAGCATCGGAAATCTTCTGGTTGTTCTTTGCAATACGCAGATAACGAAGGTTTGGACCGAGGCCGAAACCTGCAAGCAGTTGTTGCTGAACTAGCACGCGGAAGTAACTGTCGAGCTGCGGATTCAGGAAGTTGCCCTTACTGTTCGTGGCCACACGATCACCAGAGAAGCTGACCTTCACGCTGGTTCCGGTAGCAAATGCTTGTTGAAGGCTCATGTCGCCTGCAACCGTATTGGATTGCAGAATGGGTACACCGTTGAGCAACAGGTTCGAGAGCGGCTCTGCAAAGTGATGAACGTTGAAATCCCCTGCAAACATAGGGTCATAAGAAGATACTGTCGTACCTGTGCCGAGCGTAGATTGCACAAGACCGGATGCGCCAGCGCCCGCACCGCCTGCGCCCGCACTGGTGCCACCTGCACCACCACCGCCAGAGCTGCCAGAACCTGCGGACCCACCGCTGGGCGTGTTCGAGACGATGCCGGTATTTACGCCGCGAGTTGATCCGCCGGCGCGCGTACGCATTACGTCTGCTTCTGCGATGGGTAGGTTGTATCGCGCAATCGCAAGATCAAGATTGTTTTCCAGCGCGAGTTCGATGGCATCGCGAAGATGCAGCTCAATCTTGCCGTCGTGCGTGAGCGTTTCCAAGCGCGGCGAATTTGCGATGCTGGCAGGCGCTACCGAGCTGGGCATATAAGCACGGAAGGGGTTCCACGAGTGTGGCACGGTGGTCGGCAGCGGCGCGGGTAGCGCGGTTGCGGTGCCTTTCAATTGAGTCGTTGTGGGCGCAGGATTCTGCGGTAGCGGTGCAGCAGCGTCCTGTGCGTGCAGGTGCACAGCGGAGAACGCGAGCGCCATTGTCCCAATGCATGCCGTGCGGAGAAGCTCGCAGTATCGGTCGTGTTTTGCAGATGCCATCAGTCGATCCTTCATAAATTGCGTTTGTTCCGTTGGGGAAGAAAGTGTCATGCAGGTATTTCGTTTTCCGGTGTCATCCAGCCATCGCGCAGTTCGATGATGCGTGAACCAAAGCGCGCATTTTCCATGGAGTGACTTACCTGGACGATGGTGGTGCCTGCCTGGTTCAGCTCTGTGAAAAGCTGCATGACCTCGGCGGCTTGTGCTGAGTGCAGATTGCCAGTGGGCTCATCCGCAAGCAGAAGTTCAGGCTTGTGAATGACTGCGCGCGCGACACCCACGATCTGTTGCTGGCCGCCGGAAAGTTGCGAGGGATAGAGGTCCTTCTTGCCGACAATCTGAAAGCGATCGAGTGTGTCGGCTACCAGCGCCTGCCGTTCGCTCCGCGGCATGTTCTTATAGCTGAGCGGAAGCTCAATGTTTTCCGCCACAGTAAGGTCATCCAGTAGATGAAAGCTCTGAAAGACCATGCCGATCTTCCGACGTGCGACTTCTGCGCGTTGCTTGCGATTCATCGCGTGAATGGGTTCGTGGTCGAGCCAGTATTCTCCTCGCCATCCATCGTCAAGCATGGCGAGTACGTTCAGCAGTGTGGACTTGCCTGCGCCGCTGGGGCCCATCAGCGTGATGAACTCACCCGGACGCACTGTAATGTTGATGCGTCGCAAAACCCACGTCTCGCCGACGGCGTGTTTGTAGCTTCGTTCAATGCTCTTTAGTTCAATCATGGGTTTGCTCGTCGATCCGTCGTAAATGAGAGTGTGCTATTCCGCACGTAAGGCCTGCATCAGTTCTGTGGATGCAGCGCGTTGGCTGGGAATGACTGTGGCTGCAATGGCTAGGACAAAGACCAATGCGGCGGCAATGACAAAGGAGGAGGCATCAGCTTTTGGTAGCTTGCCCACATTCGCGCTGACGACACGCATCAAGGCAATGCTGCCAATCACGCCAGCAACAATTCCAAGCGCTGCGACGATGGCAGAATGAAGCAGCACCATGCCTGCAAGTTGTTCGCGTTGAGCGCCGAGTGCGAATCGCAAAGCAAACTCAAAGCGACGCTGCGCAACGGAGTAGGCTGTGACGCCGTACATTCCAACAGCCGCTAACAACAGGCTAACTGCTGCGAAGGACGCGAGTAGTGTGCTGCGGAAACGATCGGTGCGCTGGCTTTCGCCGATGTTTTCTTTCAGCGTGGATGCAGTTGCGGCAACATCTGGAAAGTTGTTCTGAATGGAGGTGCTCAGTTGCCTGGTCATGATCGCGGGATCGATCTTGGTGCGAGCGATGAGCTGAATGTCAGAAGCGCGTGCAGGATGTTGTGCCAATGGGATGTAGAACGCGGTGCCTGCAGGTGTTCCGGGATTGTCATGACGCACATTGCCGACAACACCAACGATGGTCCACCACTCGCCCTTGCTATCGAGGCCACACATGATCTGCTGGCCAATGGGGTCGGCGTGGGGAAACTGTTCATCAGCGAGCGCCTGGTTAATTACGAGAACCTTCGCTGCACCGAAGTTATCTGCGTCAGTGAGGTTGCGCCCACGCAGGATGGGAACGCCCATTGTGGCGAAGATCTCTGGAGTGACGGTGTGCACGTCTGCATAAGGCAACGTTACGCCGGGTGCGAAGACGGTGCGTCCGCGGATGGCGTAGCCCACATCCGGACTGCCTGCTCCCATGGGCGCGCCGTCAATAGCGGCAGCGGCTTCCACACCGGGTGTTTTGCGAACGGATGTCAGAAGAGCATCAAGACGTGCCATGCGACGAAGACGCCATGCCTGGCGTTCTGCAAGTAGCTGGGGCGTTTCCTGGCCTTCACTGCTAAGGCCGGGGTAAGCATCGCTGGAAACCTGGTGGGTGTCCACCATGAGCAGGTGTTGCGGTTGGAAACCGAGTTCCTGTTGCGCATCCTGCATGAGTTGGCGCGTGAGTGTGACTGCAGTGACGGAGAGCGCGAGCGTGAAGGCGACTTCCGCAACGATGAGCCCGTCACGCAGGCGAACAGAGCGGCGGCTTTCGCTGGTGCGTTCAGAGTCAGCACGCAGAACGGTGGCAGGATCAAGTCGCCATGAGCGCCACACGGGCAGGATGGACGTCAGCAGCATCAGCACTACGCTGACTGAGAGCGAGAAGAGAAAGACATCGCGATTGAGATGAATGTCTGCGAGACGCGGTGTGTCCGGAGGAGCCATGTGCGTAAGTGCGCGGAGGCCGAATGCGGCAACAGCGAGTGCGCCAACGCCACCCGCAACAGCAAGCAGCAGCGACTCCGTCATGGCGCGGATGAGGAGGTCTTTGCGTGTGGCTCCGAGCGCAGCACGCACGCTGATAGCGCGGAGCATGCGCGTGGAGCGGACCAGTTGAAGATGTGTCACGTTTGCGCAGACGATGAGGAGCACTATGCCGACTGAACCCATAAGCAGGCGCAGCGTGGGACGCAGGTTGCCAACAATGGATTCTTGCAGCGAGCGCGCAACGAGTGCGTTTGTCTTCTCTTCGGGATACGTCACCTGCAGGCGATGCGAGAGCCCGCCCAGTTCTGCATCAAGTTGCTTTTGTGAGACGCCCTCACGGCGCTTGCCGACAGCCCACTGGTTGTAGGCAGTGCGGTTCTGCACTTCGGGTTGGATGAGTTCTTCCAGCCAGACTTCACTTTGACGAGGAAAACTGAATCCTGGAGGGAGTACACCGACAATGGTGTAGGCGCGAGCGGCCTTGATTGTTTGACCGAGAGCATTCTGCGCAGAGCCGAAGTGATCGCGCGCGAAGGATTCGCTGACCATGGCTTTGTCTGCTGCGTTGTCATCTTCGCGGAAGGTGGTTCCGGCAACCGGGACAACGCCCATCACCTTGGGGAAGGTTGGGCTGACTCCGCCAATGGGAAGGTAGTATGCCTGTCCTGCGACGGAGATACCGGACTTGCCGTAGAGGTAGTAGTAGGAGACGGAATCGAGTCCTTGTACCTGCTGCAGATCTCTGTAGTCTGCGCCGCCGATGCGCGGATTCAGATGGCCACTCTGTAGCTTGAGTGTGCCGAGCGCAACGATGCGATTCGCATCGTTATAACCGAGTGGTCGTAGCAGAACAGAATCGACCATGGTGAAGATGGCTGTGTTCAGGCCGACACCCACAGCGAGCGTAAGGATCACCGTCATGGTGAAGAGCGGAGCATTGCGCAGGCTACGCCATGCGTAACGAATGTTCTGAAAAAGCTCGTTCATCTTTGGCCTTCCTTTCTGCGTTATTCGCTGCGAAGCGCGCGCATGGGATCAATGGAAGCGGCGCGGCGCGCGGGAAGAGCGCTGGCAATTGCCGCAATCAAAAGCATCAGCATCAGTGCGGTGGCGGCTGCATTCACTTGTTGCAAAAGCGGCATGTGCAGGCTGCCATCGGGTGTGAAGATAAAGTCTGACAGAATGCGGTCAATCAGTCGCGGCATATATGCGGAGGCCAGCATGCCAATGCAAAGCCCAATGGCCGTAAGGCCCATGCCCTGCCACAATACATGCGTCAGCACTCGGCTGCGGCTGGCTCCCAGCGCCATGCGGACGCCGATTTCGCGCGTGCGCTGCACCACTTGATAGCTCAGCAATCCGAAGACACCAATGGAAGTGAGTAGAAGCGTGAATGAGGCGAAGGCGCTGGACATCCATGAGAAGAAGCGTGGCGCGGCTACTGTTTCATCCACAACAGTTTGCATGCGTTCAAATTTTGCGACGGGAAGTTCCGGATCAGCCTGCTGAATTGCGTGCGCAACGGCGGCTGATAGATCCACGCCGCCAGCCTGACGAATGACGAAGGTCGTCGGGAACCAACCGTTGATCATGGTCATGAACTTGTCGTCGATCTGCGTCAATGGGATGTAGAAGAGAACACCGGGACGATCCATCAACGAACGCTCGTGGGTATCCTGCGCGACGCCTACGATTTCAAATTCGCCTGCAGAACCAATCGTGATGCGCTGGCCAAGTGCGGATTGATTGGGCCACCATTTCTTCACCGCGGTCTCACTGGCAATGGCGATGTGTGGTGTGTTGGAGCGGTCTGCATCGGTAACGTCGCGTCCTTGCAACAGAGCAATTCCCAGCGACTGTATGTAGTGCGGTGTAACGAAGCGTGCATTGACGACTCGCCGTTGGTCTTTGTGGTCCGCAGGAGCACCGCTCAGATTCAGCCCACGATCCAAAGGAAGGCCATTTACCGCGCCAACTTGTCTTACTCCAGGCTGCTGCTGAAGGTCCTGCAATACGTTTTGAACGAACTGCACGGTGTGTTGCGCGTTGGCGTATGCCTCACCTTTCAACGTCACCTGGGCAATCGATATCTGTTGCGTATCAAAGCCGGGAGCAATAGAACGCATGCTGAGGAACGCATGCAGCGTGAGCGATGCTGCGGACAACAGGGTGAATGCCAGAGCCACCTGCGCTACGACAAGCACGCGACCGGTACGGCCGTAGCCAACGGATTGACCCTGCGAGCCTGCATCGCGCAGGCTGTCATTTACACCGCGACGCAGCACTAACAAGGCCGGTAGCAGACCGAAGCAAATCGTGGCACATGCAGCCAGAGCGCATTCCACCAACGCCATCATCCAGAGATTGGAAGAGGCATGGAAGTGGGGAAGCGAGATGGGCGCATACGCAACGAATGCGATAGCTGCTGTGCGTGCGACCATGAGGCCAAGCAGGGCGCCCCCGATGGCGAGCAGGATGCTCTCTGAGAGCATGAGGCGCAGCAGATCAGAACGGCTTGCTCCCAGCGCGGTGCGCATGGCGAGTTCGCGTGAACGTGCGATGCTGCGTGCAACCGTAAGACCAGCGAGATTGAGACACGCCACCAGTAGCACTGCTGCGACCGCACCCATCAGAACGATGAGGCTGCCGCGAACGTCACCGACCAGTGCTGTCTGCAGCGGCCACACATGAAACTCATTCAGCGTGCCGTTGGGTGCTTTCCATTGGTAGAACCAGGCGTGCTGTTGCGCAAAGGCTTGTTGCAATGACTGCATCTCTGCCTGTGCCTGCGAGATGGTTACGCCATCACGCAGGCGCGCGATCATCTGATAGTTGTCGCCGTCGTAACCTGGATCTTTCGAACCGAGTTGAAGGGGCTGCCACAGACCGGCGGGAGCGGACTGCGCGGTCCCGCCATAAAGATCGCCGAGTACTCCTTCCGGGAGAACGCCTATCACTGGAACGTCGTCACCGTTGACGCGCACGGTGCGACCCACAATGGTGGGGTCGCCCTGAAAAGTAGTCTGCCAAAGGCGATAGCTCATTAGTGCTGCGCGAGGACCGCCACTGCGATCCTCTTCAGCGGTGAAGAAGCGACCCAGTGCAGGATGCAGTCCGAGCGTGGGGAGGAAGTCACGCGACACACGCAGTTGCTGCACCTGGTACGGGCGGCCACCGCCGGTGGCAGACGGTGCAAGATTCACTGCGGTCGTGCCACCATCCGCAATGCCGAAGGAGGAGAAGGAGTGCGCATGCTCAACAAGGAAATCAGCGACAGAGCCCACCTGCGATGTAGAGGGCTTCTCGTTAGGGAACTGAAAGGCGATGGCGACCAAGCGATCCGGCTGCGCGTATGGCAGCGGTTCCAGCAGCAGCGATCGCACCACGCTGTACATGGCCGTGGTGACACCGATGCCAAGTGCTAGCGTGAGCAGCGCAGTTGCCGTAAACACGGGGCTGCGCCGCAATTGCCGAAATGCGTACTGGAAATTTTGGCCGAGCATCATCGTTGTCGTCCCTTCTGGGCAACTGTCGCCGAACTATATCCGCGGTGGTTTATGCCAGTGCGGCTTCGCTGAGCAGTGCGTTTAATTCGCCTTCGCTGACCACGCGTCCGTCAAAGAGATGAATCTGACGTTCCGCATGCGCGGCGAAGCGCGGATCGTGCGTCACCATGCAGATGGTCGCGCCGTCGGAATGCAGCTCCTTCAGCAACGTCATCACGGCTTCGCCATTCTTTGAATCGAGGTTTCCGGTCGGTTCGTCCGCCAGCAGGATGCTTGGTGAACCGGCCAGTGCACGCGCTACAGCCACACGCTGCTGCTGACCACCGGAGAGCTGTGCAGGATAATGCCGCATGCGGTGCGCCATGTTTACGCGCTCCAATGCTTCCTGTGCGCGACGCTTGCGTTCGGTGGAAGACATGCCAGCGCGATAGGTGAGCGGCAGTTCCACGTTCTCTGCAACAGTCAGGTCGCCGATCAGGTTGAAGCTCTGGAAGATGAAGCCGATCTCCTGGTTGCGGATGCGCGAACGCTCTGCAAAATCCAGTCCGGCAACTTCGCGACCATTAAGCTGGTAGCTGCCGGCAGAGGCGGTATCCAGCAGTCCGACGATGGACAGCAGGGTGGATTTGCCGCAGCCGGAAGGGCCGCTCATGGCCACGTATTCGCCGCGGCCAATCTCAAGCTGGACGCCGCTGAGCGCATGCGTCTCCACTTCATCGGTGTAGAAGACCTTCGTGAGTCCATCAATGTGGATGACGGGTTGCGTGCTTGACATGCGTTTCTTCTCCTTATTCCAGGCGAATGCGGTCTGTGTTGTCGTATTTGGACATGTCCGACAGGATGACGGAGTCGCCAGCCTGCAGTCCGTTCAGAACCCGAAGGTTGTTTACCGAGCCCCGTCCTACCTGTACAGGGACTCTTACGGCTGTTTTGCCGTCGGAGTTCAATTTGAAGAGGCTGATTGTGCTGTTTTCTGCTCCGTTGGCCGGTCGGCCAATTTGCAGAACGTTGCCCATGTTCTCCAGGTTGATGGTGCCGTCCACGCTCAGGTCAGGCCGTGCGCCCTGCGGCAGATCGCCCGCCAGCTCCACATCCACCGTGACCGTGCCGTTCACAACGGCAGGGTCAATGCGCATCACCTTGCCGCTAATTACGCCGTTATGTGTGTCCACTTCCGCGGGCTGGCCAATCGAGATGTCGCGCGCCTGTGTTTCCGGAATCTTCAGGCTGGCCTTCAACTGGTCCGGCTGCACGACCTTAGCCAGCGTCGTGCCCACCGCAATGTGTTCGCCCACCTGGTGTGGCAGGTCTACCAGAACGCCATCAATCCCGGCGCGAACGGTTAGCGCGGCTCCCTGTTTCTCTTTCAGGTCAAGCAAGGCACGCGCCTGATCCACCTTGGTTTGCTGCACTGCAAGCTGCGTCTGGATGGCACGCTCATTCAGCGTCAGGCGCTGCCCTTCAATGCCGTTGCGGGTGTTCAGCTCTTCGGCCTTGCCCTTGGAAGCGGAGTAGGTCAGACCGCTGATCACGCCAAGGTCGTACAGGTGCTTGTCCGTCTCAGCCTGCAGCTTGGCCTGCTTCTCATCCTGAGTCACAGTAGCGGCGGCGCCACGCTGTGTCATCAGATCGCTCTGCAGTTTGGCCTTGGTGTTCACCATGTCCGCTTCCGCAGCTTTTAGTTGAAGACGCGCGTCCATAAGCTCTTGTGACAATTGCGGATCCACCAGCTCCATCAGCGGCGTGTCCTGCGACACATGCGCGCCGGGCAGCACCAGGATGCGCACCACGGTGGCCTCTGTTTGCGAGGGAACAAGCCGCAATTTATCTTCACGGGGCGTCAGAGTTCCAGGCCCGCGGACCTGGCGAAGGAGCGGGCCGTTCTTCACGGTGTCCGTCCAGATGGACGCTCGGTCCACCTCGGGCGCTCCGGGCTTCAGGCGAGAGACGAAGTAAACAGTGACAGCAACGGCAATCGCCGCAACGATGCCGATTACCAACCGGCGGCGAGCTTTTGTGCGCTTTAGATCTGGCCTTGCGATGTCCATGGTTACGTATTGAATACGCAAGCCATGCGCCATTTCGCAGCAAAATAAAACACTGGTTTTATAGGCCTTACGGATAAGGGCAGAGGAATGAGAATGTCCATAAATGGATAAAGTGTCCATTAGCGGACGAAAATGCTGGTGATTCGGTCAGGTGTTGTTACTCTAGACTCCACTCTCCACAGGAGTTGTTCCCCAAATGCTTTCACGAGTCGCCGACAGCCTTTACTGGATGAGCCGCTATCTGGAGCGGGCGGAACACACGACGCGTCTACTGGACGTGAACCTGAACCTGATGCTGGATGAACCAACCAGCGTCGCCGATCGACGGTGGCAGCGTGTGTTGCAGGCGCTGGGTGCGCCGCGCGATGTGCAGTTTGAAGGCGATGCCATCGCACTTGCACGCAGGCTCACGTTCGATGCCTCCAATAGTTCCAGCGTGCTGGGATGCATCATCGGGGCCCGGGAAAATGCGCGGCATGTGCGCGAGCAGATTTCCACGGAGATGTGGCAGCGGTTGAACTCACTGTATCTGCAGGTGACGCGGCCGGAGATGCAGAGCGATACGCATGCCGAATCGCTGTTGCAGCACAACGAGGGCCCTACAGAATTTCTCGGTCAGGTGATGGAAGGCGTCCACCAGTTTCAAGGCGTGACCGACTCCACCATGAGCCACGGGGAAGGCTGGCAGTTCATCCAGGTAGGCCGGTTCATGGAACGCGCGTCTGCGACGGCCATGTTGCTGGAGGCGTATCAGCCGGAACTGTGGGCTAACACGGACGCTCTACCGGATTCGAATGAGTACCTGGAATGGATGGGACTCCTTCGCAGTGCAACGGCGTTTGAAGCCTACTGCAAGGTGTACACAGCCGATCTTTCTCCAGACTGGATTCTGGAGTTTCTGTTGCTGGATGCTGACTTCCCGCACTCGCTGCGATTCTCCATTGACGCCATGCAGCAGGCGTTGGAAGTGGTTCAGGGGCTAAGCGGCGGAGCGCGTGGCGATAAGTTGACACGTATCTCAGGCAGGCTGCGATCCACACTGAGTTACTCCAGCGTGGAAGAGATTATGAGCGGTGATGTGGTGACGTATCTGCACGATATTCAACGGCAGTGCCGCGAGATTCATAACGCCATCTACGAGCTGTATGTTGATTACTCTATTCAGGCTGCGCTTGCAGGTTAGTGAGGAACACGAACTATGTATTACACCGTGCGGCATCTGACCAAGTTCGTATATTCCAACGACGTAAGCGAAAGCATTATGGAGACTCGCATGCATCCGCGTTCGGATGCGTTACAGCGATGCCTGAGTTTTCAACTTTCGGTATCGCCTCGTTGCCGTGTGTTTTCTTACCGTGATCATCTGAACAACAACGTGCATCACTTCGATATTCCGGGTGGGCATGCGCAGCTGGTGATTGTTGCGGAGAGCCTCGTGGAGATGGAAGAAGTTGCTCCCGTCCCGGCGTTTCTGTCGCCTGATGCCTGGGCAGCTCTCGATGCCGATGTTCAGGCGGGAGACTTCTGGGAGTTTCTCTTTCCCAGCGAATTTGCGAAACCGTCGCCGTTGCTGGCTGAGTTAGCAATGGCTTTGGATGTGCGCCGCCGCGACGATCCACTGATGGTGTTGCATGATTTGAACAATAAGCTCTACCACTACTTTGACTATGTTCCGAAGTCTACAGACGTCGATTCACCCATTGACGTAGCACTGACCCAGAAGTGCGGTGTGTGCCAGGACTTCTCACATGTGATGATCGCGCTGGTACGTGAATATCTCAAGATTCCATGCCGTTACGTGAGCGGTTATCTCTATCACGGCGAACGCGACAACGACCGCAGCATCAACTCGGCAACGCATGCGTGGGTGGAGTGTTATCTGCCGCAGCTCGGATGGGTGGGATTCGATCCCACAAACTGGCTCGTGGGGAGTGACCGTCACATCCGCACGGCCGTTGGCCGCGACTATGCGGACGTTCCGCCCACGCACGGCATCTTTCGCGGTTCTGCTTCTTCAAAGTTGAGCGTGGCGGTACAAGTTAGTCCCAGCGAAGGTACGCCGCTACTGGATCAGGAGATGCCGGTGCCTGAGGACTGGTCCATGCTGGTGGAGAAAGCGCAGCAGCTTCCTGCGCCATCGAATCCCGTGGCCGATCACATCAAACACATGCAGCAGATGCAACAGGCACAGCAGTAATAACCCTGTTCACAGCCGGAATGTTTTGAGAGCAATTTCCAAACGGTTCATCGTACGTTGATTGCCGTGATGGATGCTGCATGGATGCGAATCAAACACGTCTTCACTCTGCTGTTATGCACCGCTGCGTGCAGCGCACAAATGGTCGTGGTGCATGGGCATCGCGGATCGCGCGCCACGCGGCCTGAGAACACCATTCCCGCTTTTGAATACGCCATTGCCCATGGTGCCGATGTTCTGGAACTGGACCTCGCGGTCACCAAAGACAATGTTCTGGTGGTGTCGCATTCACCCGTGTTGAACTCAAGCTTTCCTGGCGAGCGCGAATGTGTTGGCCCACCGCTCGCTAAGGACACCCCAATTCATTCGCTGACCTTCCAGCAGTTGCAGCAATATGATTGCGGCGCTAAGACGCTGACAGCATTTCCAAAACAGGTAGCCGTACCCAACACGCATATTCCCACGTTTGGTCAGGTACTGGACCTGGCACCGAAGGGCACCTTCCAGTTCAATGTGGAGACGAAAATCTTCCCGCTGCATCCGGAGATGACACCTTCGCCTGAGGTCTTCGTGCAGATGATCGACACGGCTGTGCGCAACCATCATCTGCAACAGCGGGTAATCCTTCAGAGCTTTGATTTCCGCACACTGCACGCCATGCAGACGCTTGATCCGGCGATTCGCCGCTCCGCTCTCTTTGGTCAGGCGAAGTACGACAAGCTGATGGGCATCAACGAACCTGATAAGAGCTTTGCGAATATGGCGAAGGTGTCAGGCGCAAACATCCTTAGCCCTGATGCAAGCCTCGTGACACCAGAAGAAGTGAGTGTTGCGCACAAGCTTGGTCTGCAGGTGCTGCCGTATACGCCCAATACTCCGGAAGAGTGGAAACGACTGACGGACGCCCATGTCGATGGCATCATCGTGGATGATCCTGAAGCGCTGCGGGATTGGCTGCGTAAGCAGACTCCGCCCTTGCACCAGTAGTGCAAAAGCGAAATGGGATGCGATCATCGCATCCCATTTCGCTTTGTAATGAAGCGCTGCTTACAGGGGGAAGTTCTTCAGCCATTCGCGGAACTTCGGTCCCAGGTCAGGCCGCTGCAGAGCGAACTCTACCGTTGCCTTCAGGAACCCGAGCTTGTCGCCCGCATCATGACGCTTGCCTTCATAGGTAAAGCCATAAACGCTCTCATACTGCAGCAGCGCCTTGATGCCGTCAGTAAGTTGCAACTCGCCACCTGCACCGGGCGTGATTGTCTCCAGCATTTCGAAGATGCGCGGGGTCAGAATGTAGCGGCCAATGATTGCGTTCTGGCTCGGCGCTTCGCTTGGCTTCGGCTTCTCCACCATGTCGGAAACCTTGAGCAAGCGTGAGTCCGAGGCATCAGGTGCGCATGCAAGACAGCCGTAGTTCTGGATCGCATCACCTTCTACGACTTCGCTACCGAGAATCGACGAGCCCGTCTTTGCGAAGGCTTCTACCATCTGCTTCATGCAGGGTGTTTGCGCGTCGACGATATCATCCGGCAGCAGAACAGCGAATGGCTCATCGCCAACGAGCTCCTTCGCCATTAACACGGCATGCCCTAGTCCGAGCGCCTCCGGCTGACGCACATAGGTGATCTTCGCCAGCTTCGTGGTGGAGAGTGCTATGTCCAGCAGCGCATGTTTGCCACGCTTTTCCAGCGAAGCTTCCAGTTCAGGAGCGCGATCAAAGTGGTCTTCCATCGTGCCCTTGCCGCGGCCAGTCACAATGATGATCTCGGTGCACCCTGCAGCCACGGCTTCTTCCACGCCGTACTGGATCAGGGGCTTGTCTACCAGAGGAAGCATTTCCTTCGGTGTCGCCTTGGTTGCAGGCAAAAAACGTGTGCCCATGCCTGCGGCGGGAAAAACAGCTTTACGAATGGTCTTGGTCATCTCTGGCTTATCCAATGGAGGTTTTCGTACAAGACGCTGGGGGCGATTTCGTCATGCTATCGGATTTAACCGAGTTAACCAAATAGCGTTCCATGAAAACTTGTCATCATCTGCGCGATTACAAGACTGGCGAATTATCTTTAAGCATTGCCTGTCGCATAATCTTGATCGGCACAGGTCCTTGCCTCATAAAGTTGTCGTGAAACTGCTGCAAATTGAACGCCGCACCTTGTTTTGCTTTCAGATCGGCTCGTAGTTTCAATATTTCCAGCTTACCGAGCGTGTAGTACAGATAGGTTGGATCGGACGTGCCTCGTTTTGTTTCCATCTTCGCAACAGAAGGGGACTGATATCCCTCGGTTATGAAATACTGCTCAGCCTGATCCGTGCTCCAACCTTCGGTATGCATCTTGATGCCAACTGTGAACCGCGCGTTGCGTAGCAGCGCGTCTTGAATTTGTCCCAGGCGAATCAGCTTCTGTGTGCGAACGTCCGCGCCGGGTGTCTGGAAGCCCTCATCTAACATCATCTGCTCTGTGTAGTGCGCCCACCCTTCCACATTCGTGTTAGCTCCGATCAACTTACGAACGCGCGATGGGAACTGGTTTTGCCATAGGAATTGGGTGAAGTGGCCGGGATAGGCTTCGTGCACGCTGGTGCTTACAATCGTGCCCACGTTGAACTCCGCCATGTGCTCGGCAATATGTTCCGGAGTCCAGCCTTTTTCCGGCAATGTCACGTTGAAGTAAGCCTTGGTAGAGCGTGTTTCAAACGGCCCTGGCGGGTCCATGCTGGCTGATGTGGTGGCGCGCATAAAGGGTGGCGTCTCCTGCAGCACTGGCCGCTCATCGTTGGGCATCGTGATGATGTGATGATCCTTGATGAAGGCAATCTCCGCGGCAAAGCTGTCGCGGAAGGCGTCCAGCAGCTTGTCCGGTGCGGGATGGATGGTCGCCAGTTGCGCCAACACCTGCGCGGGTGTCTTGTTCGGATCAAACTCCTTAGCAATACGCGCAAAGTCCGCCTGGTTCTGCCGCATGTTCGCTTCATTCACTGCAAGCAGCTTGTCCAGCGGCGTGTCCACCATCTCGTCATACAGCAGCTTTTTGCGATAGGTATCTGCGCCAAGCCGGAAGTCGCCGTTAGAGCGCGGCAACAGATCCGACTTCATCCATGTGCCGTAATCCTTTAACGCCTGAATCACCGCGGCGTTCGTCTTTGCAAACTGCACCTTGGCAATGCGATCTGTCGCATCGTTGAAGGCAGAAGGCACATCGGTCTGGAAGAAACTGACAATGCCGTCAATCTGCTCCAGCGCGATCTCCGTGGATATCTTTGCGGGATTCTGCAGGTTCTTTTTCGCTTCTTCAAACACCTGCGGAATCAGGCGTTCTCGAGCAATGACATCACGCAGACGGACATTTGCAGGTGCGAACGGACGCTCCATCAACACAAAAATGCTGCTCGTAACGCCAGAAGAATACGCATCCGGATTTTTGTCCAAAGGTCGAATCACTTCTAGAGTGAGCAACTGCGACCGGATGGAGTTCAGTAGGATTTCGCGGTCCGCGGCGACGGAGGCATCTAGCCCATCTGCGGGAATGTCTTCGAACTTCTTTTCCCAATCATGCAATCCGGCAATCTGCTTTGTACGAGCCGCAGCGGAATAATCCTCCAATTTGGTATCAAACTGGTGATACCCAACGGACGTTCCTGATGTTGGCGTCTTCGGGAAATAAAACTCATCGAAGTACTGGTTCGACAGCACATCAAAGGTCTGCATGGCGCCGTCGGCAGAGATGCGTTGCGCCTGCAGGCTGCATGCCGTGAGGGTCAGAACGGAAACGGTAAGAGTGCGTAGAAGCAGTCGCATGGCTTGCGAACATATTACTGCGCGGTCGGAGTTGTGGATTACTTTCCGGCGCGTTTTTCCGCTTCGTCGCATAACTTCTGAATGCGTTTGGCGCGCGATTCCGGCGTTTGGTAGTAGCCCACGGCCAGCAATCCATTGCGGCGCTGCAACTCTGTCATCTTTGCCCAGCCAGCCTTTGCTTTGGGACGCGCATTCAGCGCCTTTGCAATGGCAGGCGGAAGCTCGCGTTCCCCCTCCATTGCAAACAGCATCCGTTCTGCGCCCTGCTGCGCACGACGCATCCTTGCCTCGTCGCTTTTCACACCAAGAACCCACTTGCCCATCTCGCGGCGCGTGTACTCCGTAAAGGATTCGTAGTATTCACGAAGGCCAGGCTCCTCATCCAACAGTGCGTCCAGTTCTTCCGGCAACTCCGCAGGCCGCGGATCAAGATCAGGCTCAAGCGTGAACGATGCCACATGGCCCAGAGATGCGTTACCTCCTTCTTGCATGGCACGATTTACCAGCAAAAAGTAAGTGCCGGTTTTTCCCGTCACAGGGAAGAGCGAAGTGCGGAATGCAAAGCTGTTGATAGTGCCTTTGACGCGCTGGCGAATCTTCTCTGACCACACCTTCGCAGGATCAAACGGCACGGGGACAATGGTCCAGCCAAGCGTGTCCTGCATCTTTTCTAGCGTGGCCTTAAAAGATTGCGGCTTTGTCTTCATGCAGTCACCGGCGTCAGATCAAGCTGTTCCAGCAATGCTTTCGTTTCTGCAATTACATCTGCTGATTGCGCGCTGGTCAGAGGCCAGTACAGGACACCCTGCGGTGTAAACTTTGCGCCCTTTTTCGTATTGCGCGACACCAGTTTCATCAGCATGCCAGGATCGATCTTCGCTTTCGGATCGAACTTGATGATGATCATCTCGCGGAAGACCTTCTGACGGTTCTCTTCCATCTGCACACGTTTACGATCAAGCTGCGCAATGCTGATGCGCTCGCTCTGCAAACGAATCTCCGCTGCGGCAAGCAGGTTCGCAACGGAGTCAGGAAGCTCGCCGTAGCGATCAATCATCTCAGAACGAACGTCTGCGAGAACACCCGTATCCGTTGCGCCAGCAATACGCTTGTACATGCGCAGGCGTTGGTTTTCTTCTGCGATGTACGTCGGATCAATGCGCAGCGAGATGCCAAGGTTCAACACCACGCCCGGACGCTCATCCTTCAGTTCACCCTTGATGCGGCTTACCGCTTCTTGCAGCATCGATGTATACATCTCAAAGCCGATGGCTTCAATGTGGCCGCTCTGTTCGCCGCCGAGCATGTTGCCAGCGCCACGCAGTTCCAGATCAAGCGCCGCAATCTTGAAGCCCGCGCCCAGATCACTGAATTCTTTCAACGCGGCAAGGCGTCTGCGTGCAACCTCAGTAAGTTCGTTCTCAGGCGGAATCAGAAGATACGCATAAGCTCTACGATCGCTGCGGCCCACGCGACCACGAAGCTGATAGAGCTCACTTAATCCATGGCGATCTGCGCGATTAATGATGATCGTATTTGCGCGCGAAATGTCGAGGCCGTTTTCAATAATGCTCGTGGCGCACAGAACGTCATACTCACCATTCATAAAAGCGAGCATCGCCTTTTCAAGTTCACCTTCTGCCATCTGTCCATGCGCCGTGATCACGCGCGCCTGTGGTACCAGTTCGCGTATCTTCGACGCGAGCTCGTAGATTGTCTCTACACGATTGTGTACGAAATAGCATTGGCCGTTACGTTCCAGCTCTAATTCAATCGCAGTACGCAGCAGCTTCTCATCAAACTTGGCCACTATGGTTTGAATCGCCATGCGGTCTTTGGGGGGCGTTTCAATCACGCTCATATCGCGCAGGCCCAGCAGGCTCATGTGCAGTGTGCGTGGAATCGGCGTGGCACTCATCGCGAGCACATCAATGTGTGCACGCATCTGTTTCAGGCGTTCTTTATGTCGCACACCAAAGCGCTGCTCTTCATCCACAACGAGCAGTCCCAGGTCCTGAAAAACAATGTCTTTCGACAGCAGGCGATGTGTGCCGATGAGGATATCGACTTTGCCCTCTGCAGTGTCTTCCAGAATCTTCTTTTGTTCCTTTGCCGTGCGGAAGCGTGAAACAAGTTCAACGTTCACAGGGAAGCGCGCGAAGCGTTTCTTGAACGATTGAAAGTGTTGGAATGCGAGTACCGTCGTTGGCGTAAGAATCGCCACCTGTTTTGAATCCTGCACTGCCTTGAACGCAGCGCGCATTGCTACTTCGGTTTTGCCATAACCTACGTCACCGCATAGCAGCCGATCCATTGGCTGATTCGATTCCATGTCGTTCTTGATGTCCGCAATCGCGGCAATCTGATCGTCCGTCTCGTTGTAATCGAAGGCGTCTTCAAACTCACGCATCATCTGCGTGTCTTGCGTGTATGCAAAACCCATGGCGGCCTGCCGCTGCGCGTACAGCTTCAGCAGTTCTTCCGTCATGTCCTGCATGGCTTTCTTGACGCGAGCCTTGGTCTTGGCCCACGCCTGCCCGCCCAGCTTGTTCAGTTCCGGTGAAGGCCCGGCTTCGCTGCTGCGATATTTCTGAATCAGATCAAGGCGCGTCAGCGGAACATAGAGCTTTGCCTCGTCTGCAAACTCCAGGATCATCAGCTCCAAGGGAGCGCCTTCCTGGTCAATGGTGCGAAGGCCCATGTACTTCGCAATGCCGTGTTCTACGTGGACAACGTAGTCGCCCACGGTAAGGTCGCGGAAGTCACTGATGAAGGCTGCTGTTTTTGACTTACGCTGAACGGGCCGCGCCTGGACGTCAGCTTCATCATTTAGGTCTTGCGCGCCAAAGATAATGAGTTGCCGCGCCGTCGCTTTGTCCAGATCAAGAAACTGCACGCCAGCAGCAAGCGGCGTACGCACGATGACGGGCGTGCGAATGTCGCCGGTGAGATAGCTACTCTCTTCGTATACCGTTGCAGAGCCGCTCTGCTGCTGCACGCGCGAACCAATGCGATAAGCCAGTCCGTACTCCTGCAACATGCCCGCAAGCCGTTCCACTTCGCCCTGATTGGGCGCGGCGATCATCACGCGCGCATCCGCCTGCTGCAGTGATTTCAGATGTTCTGTGAAGGCAGGAATCGAGCCGTGAAAACGCATCGTGGGACGCGATGCAAATTCAATCTCTGTCTGCGAAGACGTGTCTACTTCCAACACATCTACAGCGCCAAGCTGATCCAGTTCCACACCGGGATAGCGGCGAATGCGATCCTCAAGATCCCATGGCGAGATATAAATATCGCCGGGCTTAACAAGATTTCCAATGCCACTGCGGTCGTGCCGCTGCTCAATCTTGTTCCACCAGCGCTCGCCCTGGTTCTTCACCATGGCGGGCTCTTCCACGTACACGCGTGTCTTCGGGCCCATCAGGTCCAGCAGCGTGCTTGCCGCGCCTGCCACAGGTGCGAAAAACTCCCATCCGGGAAAGACCGAAACATTCCCAACGCTGGATGCAATCTCGCGCGGCTCTTCGCCGCCTTCCAGCTCTGCGCCGGCAGCGCCACCACGAACAAGCCGCGCGTGTACTGCGCCCAACAGCTTTTCTGTTACGGGCGTTTCCGTCAGCGGTAGCAGGGTGATTTCATCCACGGGTGAAGACGAGCGTTGCGTCTCCGGATCGAACTTGCGCATGGACTCGATCTCGTCGCCGAAGAAATCAATGCGGACAGGCCGATCCATCTCTGGCGAATAGACATCCATAATGCCGCCGCGCAGAGTCACCTGTCCGGGCATTTCAACCACATCCACGCGCGTGTAACCCACCGTTAGCAGATGCTCCAGCAGCATGGTGGTGTCATGCTCTTCACCGCGCTTCAGTTCAATGGTGAGTGCCGCGTAATAATCACGACCGAACAGGATCATGCACGCGGCTTCCAATGGCGCAATCACCACACGCGCCGCGCCTGTGCAGATCTTCCATAGAGTGCTTGCGCGCTGCTCGGCAATTTCGGCGTGCGGCGACAGATTCTCAAACGGCAAAACATCATGTGCGGGCAGGCGTAGAACCTCTTCGCACTTCAGCGCACCGGTCAATTCGCATGTGGCATTAAGCTGCGCATGGAGCGCTTCCGCGGCCTTGTTATCGCTTACCAGAATCAGCGCCGGAGCATTGCTGGCGCGAATCATTAACGGCAGATAAATGGCGCGCGCTGTTGCAGTCAGCCCAGAGACGCGGCGTCGCCCCGACCCGCCGGAAAGATGGCGACGCAGGCGCTCAAACGGTTCGGTATGTTCCAGGTCCGCAATCATGTCGCGGACAAAGGGGAGAATCATTGCCTTTTCAGTGTAGTCTTCCGTCGTTCAGAAAAGTGGTGTCAGGTTGTGCCGTGAAGGCGGGATGATGGCTCGATACAGCGTAATTTTAGGATGCCTTGTTACAGGGGCAGTGGTTGCACAGCAGGCAGCAACACCGCCGCCTCAGCCATTGCGCAGCCGCATGTGGATCTATCGCATGAATGACCACAAGACACACCAAGTCTTTCAGGCGGACGCGGTGTGGGAGGCTCCCACATGGTCGCCGGATGGAAAATTCCTGATTGCAAACTCAGGCGGCACGATCTATCGGATGGATCCGCAGCCCGATGGATCTTTGAAGCCACAACGCCTACAGATTCCTTCGGAATATCGCTGTAACAACGACAAGGGCTTTTCGCCGGACGGCAAATTGTTTGTGTTTTCTGCTACGAAAGCTCCCGCAAAGGGATCGAACGTATATCTCGCAAATGCAGACGGCACAAACATCCGTCCGTTAACGACGGAATGGAACAGCTACTTTCACGGTTTCACCCCGGACGGCAACACGATTGTCTTCGTTGCGCAACGCAATGGCACAAAGCAATTTGATCTATATAGCCTTCGGCTCAATAGTGGTTCGGAGGTGAGACTGACAACAGACGAACGCCGCGATGACGGACCGGACGTTACACCGGATGGCCGCACGATCTATTTCAACAGCGAGCGAACTGGGCAGCAATCAATCTGGCGCATGCCTGTTACGGGCGCGGGCCAAGCAGATGAACGCGCTGAGAAGATGATTGCCGATGGCAATGAGGACTGGTTCCCGCATCCATCGCCCAACGGAAAGATGCTGGTTTACATTGCCTACCCGAAGGGAACAGCCACGCACGATCCTCGCACGGTACAGGTGCAGATCATGGGAGTGCCATTGCACAAAGGAACACCAGCATCGGCTCCTAAGCCGTTAGTCACGGCGATCGGTGGGCAGGGAACGATCAATGTAAATTCGTGGTCGCCGGATTCTCATTCGTTTGCCTACGTGACTTACGAACCTATCCCCTGAACGCTACAGCACACACGAAAAAAGAGGCGCTCCCGAAGGAGCGCCTCTTTTTCTATGGATGATTGATTACTGTGCACTAGCGGAAGCAGCCGTTGAGGCAGTGGCAGGGCTGCGTTTGATAACGACATTACTATGATCTTTTGCTTCAAAGTCGTTGTAGAAGGTGCGGAGTTCCTTGTACTTATCATTCGGGAAATAGATATCGCCCATAATGAAGTCGCGCCGCAGTGTGATGGTGTTCGCTTTCTGCTGCGAGGTGAGAGTATAAGCTGCCAGCTTTTCAAACGAGGTTACCTGGTTGACAGGAGCGGAATCTACGGCCCAGCCGGCGGGAAGCGTATAGCGTACGGCATCCTGGCTCAGCTCCGAGTAAGGAAAATAGACGGCTTGATCGCGCTTTTCATGCGGGAAGCGCGGATTGTTATTGTTCTCAAACAATACGCTGGGCAGCATCACACGTGATCCAACACTGTTGCCGATGCGGCCACTTACAGTGGCTTCTACCTTCAGCGGGAGCTCGCCGTTAGTAAGGTTTCCAATCGATGCCACGTTCACTTCAGAGCCACTTGGCAGCATCGATTCGATTTCTTTCTTCAGTTGATCCTTCAGTTCTGCATCGTCGTTCTTCAATGCAACGTGGCGCCAGCGGAGTGCGGGGCTGCCTTCAAAGGTCAACGTCACCTTTCCGGTCATGTGACCATCGTCTGCAATCGTCAAATCTCCCACGCGCGACGTGTGCGAGTACTTATAAGTGTCACTAGGAGTCATGGTGAACTGCTGCGCTGCGTTTTTATTGTCTTCTCGGATACCGCCGGAAATAGTGTGATCCCATTCCAGGTGGCCAAAGGGGGTGTAACGGCTGCCCGGATCCAGGTAATGGTCCTGGCCGCCATAGTTCACAATCGCGATGGTGTCCGTAAGCTGCGAAATATCCAGCCAGCTCACGTCCAGGATGAGATAGGAGCGGTCTGAGACGAGCATGGCATCTGCCTTCAGCCCAGCAGCACGTGCCAGAGCGACATACGTCATGGCAATCTGGTTTGCAGATCCATGCTTCCGCTTCAGAACATCTTCCGCCGACTTGATCTCTTTCTTTTCTTCTTGCGATGTCCGCTCGCGCGTGTAATCCGTATTCTCGAGCGTCATTACAAAGGCATAGAGCTTTCTTGCCTTATCCTCATCCGTGGTTGCGCCTGTAGTGATCTCGTGTGCAGTGGAAGAAACTGTGCTGTTGCTGCCTGTGAACTTGTTGGTGTCGGAGTTCCAATACTTGATCTCCGTATCCCAGTAATCCTTACCGTTGTAGTAAGGCGTGTAATAGAAGAACACGTGGTAACGCGAAGAGTAGATGGGAGGCATGTACTGCTCGTTCGCAAACGGCATAACGTCGGATGCAGTGACCTCAAACTGAATGCGACCGTTCGGCGTCTTAATCTGCGCTACATCCAACCCTGCGGGAAGTGCCTTGGCCCAGGTCAGACGTTCCGAAATATTCTCGCGGCCACCGCGTGATCGTGTCACAAGCGGATGGTCTGTCGGCTTCCAAAGGTAGTGCTCGCTCTTGATATAGAGGTCGCCCTGCATGATCCACCGCGGTGACGAGAACCAGTTATCGTCACGCCGGATCGAGTAGCGATATTCCAGGATGCTGCCCACCTTAGCGGCTGGCAAGGTGTAAGCGCGTCGGGTGTAGTTATTAATTGCGTCCTTCTCCAGGACCTTGTCCATGCCTTTGCCGGTAAATGGAACGATTGTGCCGTCCGGCTGCACAGTGCGTGCAGAGAACTCGCCAATGGTGTAACCGGACGAATCCGTTTTCTTATTGAAATCAACTTCGATGTCGGCGTACTTCAGACCTTTTTCCGTCAGAACTTTGATGCGCATGTAGTGGTGCTGCACATGCATGTCGTCATCGTCGATCTCTTCCTTGTTCAGCACAATGGCATCGGCGCCCGGAACGTCGGCGAATGAAGTCATCTTCAACTCTTCCGGAGTAGGTGCGGTCCATTGTTGTGCATGGTTGAGCGGTGTGATCGCAAGAGCAAGTGCAGCGGCTGCGATAAGGCGGAACTTCATAACGTGGAACTCCTAAGTGGGTCGTACTGAGAAATTAATTGGCGCGCTTTAATACAGCGCTACTTTGTTCGTCGGCTTGAATGATGCGTGCCAACTTCTGCACATCGGCATAACGCTCGGCAGGCAGGCTTACTTCGCGCACGGTGTACGTGCGGCTGTAATGAATCGCATGGTCCACCACTTTGCTCTCGCTGGTATAGGAGGCAAAGCCGAGGTCTATATGTACCGGTGGCGGCAGTTCATCCACAGAGAAGCCTGCTGGTAACTCGATGGTGAAGTCGTCATGGATGAGGCGCGTCTCCCCAAGATCAATGGGAAGGATGCGTGGCTTCTCATCCACCCGCATTGATTCAGTTCCCAGCACGCGCGGACGGATAGCGAAAAGATTGCCGACAGGCTCTGCAAAGTGGTCTGCCTTGATGGTGTATTGAAGCTGCAGGTTGCGATCCAGCGCCGCAGTGTTCTCCATCTTCATGCCTTCCACGTGGAAAGCTCGAAGATCCCTGGCCAGTGACCGATCCAATGCTTGCTGCTGCGTTTTCTCGTCATTCAGAGAGAGCGCGCGCAGGGTACGTGCAATGTCGCCGCCTTCCTCTTGTGTCACGGTTCCTGAAAGCGTGCCGTCTGCTGCGAGCTGGAAGCTGGCTTTGCGCTGAACGTGATTCTGTTCTGGTTTCAGAATGGGGAGACGGATGGCCTGACTGTCGGCTCCATCCACCAGCAATGCATCGCTGCCCTGGAGTTCATGCTCAAGTTGGCCGAACGGTGTCTTCTCCCATGTGGGATCGAAGATCAGAAAGCGTTTTCCGCTCTTCGCTATGACCACGCTATACATCTCTTTGGGCATGTAATTCGCGGGCAGCTCAATGGCGGCAATCATATGGTTGCCCATAAGCGACGGCGCGTCGCTACTGATCATGCCGCGGTGGGTATCCACCATCACCCATGTGGAGCGCACGCCAACTGCATCCAGCATGGCACTCAAAAGTGTGGCCTTGTCCTTGCAGTCGCCATAGCGCGCTCGGAAAATATCCGCTGCGGGATGCGGCTGATTACCACCGACACCAATTTCAATCGCAACATAGCGAATATCACTCTGCACGAAGTTGGATACCGCAGCCACGCGATCACGGAAGTCGGTTTTGCCGGCGACCAGCTCCTGCGCCTTTGCAGTGATTGCTGGGTCCGGCTTGTTACGGTCCTTGGCCAGCCGCTCGTACCATTCGCCAATGCTCTTCCAATCGCCCGTCATCGCTCCATACGGAGTCGTGACCGGACCCTGGTAGAAGATGTCCATGCGCGGTGCAATGGCGAATTGGTTGGGCGATAGCGGAACGCGGTCGTGCGTTACCAGTGACTCCTGGTTCTCCACCTCCCAAAGCGTCTTTCCATGTTCAGCATCCACGGGCTGGGCCTTGGGTTTGCCTTTCCAGGTGGCTTTGTAGGTGTAACCGTCCGGCAGGTTCAGGGTCAGGCGCTCCCGCAAAATCGGGATGTCCTCCCCTGGTCTCCAGATAATGTCGTTTTCGTAGGGTTGTTCCTGCCGCTCATATTCCATGGCGGCAATGCCACCCACATCCATGGCCGGGGGCGTCAGTCCACGGACGCGGAAATCGCTGTACAGTGCGAATCCGCCATCGGTTGCAAGATCGCTTTGTTCCTTGTCTTTGGGGGCATATTCCTTGCCGTCCGGGCCAATGCTCCAGATGTGCAGATAGTTCAGCTTGTCCCGCGAACTGCGGTAGTAGGCAAACATCTCTGTCTGCTTGCGGCCCTGCGGACGCAGAATTTTCACCACGCGGCGCACATGTTCCACAAGCGAACCATTCGGCGCAACGGTATATGCGACTTCTTCCAGCAGGACGGCGGCGTCGGCTTCTCTCGAAACCTTATCGGTGGAGGTTTGGGCTGCGGTTTTCACCCAGTCCGGAACCTGATCTTTGGCAAACGCGGGAATGCAGCATGCTGCCATCAGCCAGGATGCGGCGACGGCGCGAAGCAGGCTGCCAGGCAGGGCAACGGGCGGCATGGGAAAAGTACCTCAAAATATCTGCCGGACAAAGAATTCACCCGGCAGTGTCAATCAGAAAATCGGGATACAGGAGTAATACGTGACCGCGTGCTAACGTGCAAGCGGTCGGAGGACTGCGAATTCTGCGATTCCCAAAATGGTTCTCCACCCGCCTTCGCTAGAATGAAAGATAGATATGTCGCTCGTTGCCGGTGTTTCTCCTGAGATTCTCGCTAAGTACCAGCCCGTGATCGGGTTGGAGGTCCACGTACAGTTACTGACGCAGACGAAGGCCTTCTGCGGCTGCATCAACAAGTACGGTGGCGACCCCAATACCCACGTCTGCCCCGTATGCCTGGGCTTGCCCGGCGCGCTGCCTGTGTTGAACCGGCAAGCGGTGGAGTTTGCTGTGCTGGCGTCAAAGGCGCTGAACCTCACCATCAACGAAGAAAGCATCTTCGCGCGCAAGAACTACTTCTATCCCGACTCGCCCAAGGGTTACCAGATCTCGCAATTCGATAAGCCAATTGCAGAGAACGGATGGCTGGACGTCAGCGATGGCAAGGGTTGCACACGCCGTATCGGCATCACGCGTCTGCACATGGAAGAGGACGCGGGTAAGAGCATTCACGACGGCTTCGCCGATAGCGCCAACCGCACTTATATCGATCTGAACCGCTGCGGAACGCCGCTGGTGGAGATCGTCAGCGAACCCGACCTTCGCACGCCGGAAGAAGCCTACGAGTACCTCACCAAGCTGAAGGAAATCCTTCTGTACACCGGCGTCTCGGACTGCAACATGGAAGAGGGGTCGCTGCGTTGCGATGCCAACGTCTCCGTCATGCTGAAGGGCGCGCCGGAGTATGGCACCAAGGCTGAAGTGAAGAACGTGAACAGTTTCCGCTTCATCCGCGATGCCATCCATTATGAAATTGAGCGTCAGGTGGAAGTGGTGGAGAGCGGTGCGCGTGTGGTGCAGGAATCGCGCCTGTACAACTCTGCCGAAGGCCGCACGTACTCCATGCGCAGCAAGGAAGCCGCGCATGACTATCGCTATTTCCCTGAACCCGATCTTCCGGCACTGATCGTCGATAGCGCGTGGAAGGAATCCATCCTTAAGAATCTGCCGGAGCTTCCGGAAGCCAAACGTGCGCGGCTGATTGCGGAGTATGACCTCACGGCACAGGACGCAGCAACGTTCGCATCGGACCGCAGCTTCGCCGATACCTTTGAAGCTGCGGCAAAGACGGCAAAGAGCGCGAAGCGTGTTGCGAACCTTTTGCTCGGTGAGTTGATCGGACGTTTGAACGCCGCAGGTCTTGAACTTTCGCAGTCGCCGGTATCGATGAAGGGCATTGTGCAGGCTGCGGATCTTCTGGAAGAAGGCAAGCTTTCTTCCAAGCAGTTGAAGGGTCTCTTCGACATCAGCTTTGAGAAGAACGAAGATTTCGCCACAGTCTACGATCGCGAAAAGCCGGAACAGATCAGCGACACCGGTGCGATTGAAAAGATGATCGACGAAGTGATCGCTGCAAATCCAAAGCAGGTGGAGCAGTACAAGGGCGGCAAGACGACAGTGAGCGCATTCTTCGTTGGACAGGTGATGCGTTTGTCGAAGGGCCAGGCGAATCCCGCACTGCTGAACGAACTCGTGGTGAAGAAGTTGAACGAAGGATAGGAATCGTGGGCCGTTTTGATCCCAGGATCGAAGCCCCCAGAGCTCGAGGTGAGAGATGCGCCAACTGACAAGGCTGGAATTTTGGCTTGGCATCTTTCCATCGCTACTCGCAACAGCGATTGCCCCGGTGTTCTTATCAAATAGCTATGCAGGCGTCATAGCCCACGGCCTTGTTGCTCTTTTGACTTTGCCTGGATTCGTAGTCCTTGAACTGGGCCGACTCGCCTTGAGAATGGGCAGTCTACACGGAGACGGGTGGGATCTCCTTTCCATCCCGTTGTCGATCATGGTCTCCCTCTTGCTGATATGGCCTTTCCCTCAGGTAGACAAGAAACAACGAGAGGTCTAGACGCCAAGAGACCTGGCGCATTTTTCTGGTGCATGTCTATATCGACTTCGCGATGCAAAGGTGCATCGTATAAGTTGCATGCGCGCATGGGACGTTCTACGACTCTCCACTCTCTTGCTTCTCGCTGGATGTGCGACGAAGGCGGATGTTGCGCGGAACATTGCCAACGATCAGGCTGCGTTGCCGCCAAACACAGTTGCGCTTTCGCAGATGATGAGCGAGCTTTCGGCGCAGCCGGGCTTCACGGAACAGCTTCTGGATTATCTGAACAAGGGCGGTAAGAACGGCGCATATCTAACGCCGAAGCTCTTTGACACTCTACGAGAGATGATCCTGGGTAAAGACTGGACCGGGCTGGATCGCTTTCCGGGATGGACGATTCATCACGTCACACAAACGGTAGACATCGGCAGCCGCATGGTCAAGACAGACAACCAGCCCTATGACGTTGCCGCCGGCGTGAACATCGGTCCGTACAACCTGACGCAGCCGCAGACAGAGTCGCTGGATGTTCCCAGCGACCGTCCTGAATTTAAGGCAGACATCACGCCTCTTCTGGCGGGGGTAACGCACGGCGATGGCCCCGATCCGAAGATTGCTCCACTGCATAGTGAAAGCGCACGTCTGGCTGAGGTGATGAATCGGCTGTCGCTAAATAGCTATCGCGATACATCGAACTTCACGGTCACGTTGGATCAGCATACCGCACACACACCGCAGGAATTAGTGCAGGCACTCGTGGCCACAGGCCATACAGTCACGGTGGCTGACGCACGTTACTTCGCAAACTTCGGCCACTTCCACTACAACGGCAAAGACGTCGAGATGCCGTTCTTCCTCGACAGCCTGTTGCTGGTACCACGCGATCATTGGTGGAAACCAAAACGTCGCTTGCTGATCCCCGTTGCACATGCTGAATATGAGTGGCTCATCAGTGGGCCGAAGATCAACGCGAACGTTGCGTTCTACTTCGGTATCGACGGCCGCGCAGAATTTCGTACCAACGACGAACAGAATCAACCCTGGGTGATGGGCCGCCACGCCCATGAATACAACGGCGCGGACGCCGTAGAAGTCACGCGACTAACCGGCAACATGCTGCGAGCCTATGCGTATCTCCATGCGGCGCACGCGCAACTACCCTTCGGTGGCTATTACACGCTCGGCGTCTGCCAGGACGTAGTCAACGCGATTGAATTCAAGATGACAGGGAAGACCACGCTCTTTCCCAGCACTGCGCAAACCGAGTTATTCCGAGATCAGCCCGACGCTGAAATTACGAAGTTGATGGAGGCGGTGCCGAAAGACACAGGTGGTGCACCACCGGATCCTGCGCGTATTTTTGGATCACTCCCGACAACGGACTATGCCACGCTCACCGTTCCCGGCCTGCGCGACGATGTGCAGCGAAGTTACGACGCGTGGCAACACGGAACCCTCTCTCGCCGCGTAGTGCTTACCGGCGAACAGATGACGATCATTGGTATCGTCGCCGCAACAGGATTCGTTTTGTGGGTACTGCGCAGAAGGCGTAGCGCCAAACCATGACGCAGCAAAGTCACCCCGCACGAAATGTAGTACCGCATCAGGGAGAAGTAGTTATGGCAACGAAAAAGGCAAGCAAGAAATCTGCAACGAAGAAATCCCCCGCAAAAAAGACCACGGTGAAGAAGTCATCCGTGAAGAAGTCCGCAACGAAGAAAGCTCCGGCAAAGAAGACGACTGCCAGGAAGGTTGCGGCGAAGAAGACAGTTGCAAAGAAAACGGCTGCCAAAAAGACCACCGCAAAGAAAGCTGCGAAGAAGAGCAGCACTCGTAAGTATTCGCCCGCAGCGGGTAAGCAGGTTGAGCGAGAAATGCGCGAGATGAAGGAGGGCACGTTGAAGAGTGGACGCAGCGGCAAGAAGGTCACCAGCCGCAAGCAGGCCATCGCCATCGGCCTCAGCGAAGCTCGCAAGGCAGGCAAGAAGGTGCCGCCCGCACCGAAGAAGAAGTAGCTCTTCGTTCGAAGTGAAGAAGGCCGCAGGCATTTGCCCGCGGCCTTCTGTTATCTGTCGTAAGTTAGTTACTTCGTCGTGCTGCTGGTCGATGCAGTGCTCGGTGCCGCAGTGGAAGTGGTGCTGCTGCTCGACGAGGAAGAATCCGACGAGGACGTAGTGCTTGCTGCAGCGCTTTTATCCCCACCAGATTTTGTTCCACCCTTCGACGACGAGTACAGGTCGGCATACCAGCCGCCGCCTTTGAACTGCACCGCAGGTGCGGATAACAGCTTTTCCAGCTTGCCGGCGCAATGCGGGCATTCGGTCAATTCCGGATCAGAGAACTTCTGCCGCTTTTCCAGCGTGCGGCCGCAGTTCTGGCATTGGTATTCGTACAGTGGCATCGGTGGTCTCCTTTCCTGAAATGCCTTACGAGAGTTCTACGGTGCGAACGCTGGCAATCGCGTCCACCTTGCGCAGGGCCTGGAGCAACTCCGCCACCTTCTCCGGCGTAGCCTCAATCTGCACCACAGCCATGGCCTGTCCCTGCGGCACGCGCTGCGAACGAACGCTCTTGCCCAGTGCGAAGTTGGCAATGTTCACGCCGTGCTCGCCAATCACAGTGCCGATGCGGCCGATCACGCCCGGCACGTCGTGGTTGCGGAAGACAAGCAGCGTGCCCGTGAGCGGCGCTTCAATGTCAATGCCATCCAGCGACAGAAGACGCGGAGCATTGCCATGCAGCACGGTAGCAGAAGCAGACGCATCGCCTTCAGCCGAGTGCAGCGTCAGTTTCAGCACGGAACCCGCACCACCACTGGCAAATTCCTTCTTATCTTCCTGCACGCGGATGCCGCGATCGTTGGCAACAGCGGTCGCGTTGATGGTGTTCACATCGGAATCGCTCAACACTCCGCTGATAACCGCATTACGAATCAGGTCGGTCTTACCAGTGGCGATGCGACCGGAATAGGCAATGTCCATGTTCTCCAGGTTGCCGGGTGTCGCAAGACCAAGGAAGGTGCCCAGGCGCTGCGCCAGGTCAATGTACGGTGCCACTTCGACGTACTCCTCACGCGAAAGCGACGGCACGTTGACCGCATTCTGCACCACGCCATCCTTCAGGTAAGCGCTCACCTGTTCTGCAAGCTGGATGCCGATAGCCTCCTGTGCTTCGTCCGTCGATCCACCCAGATGCGGCGTCAGAATGATGTTGTCGATACCGAAGTACGGCGATTCCTTAAGCGGCTCCTGCCGGAAGACGTCCAGCGCAGCGCCGCCAACAGTACCAGTCGTCAGACCCTCTGCCAGCGCGTCATCCACAATCAGTTCACCGCGGGCGCAGTTCACAATGCGGATGCCCTTCTTCATGATCGCGATGGAGTGCTTGTTGATCAGGCCTTCCGTCTGCGGGGTCAGACCCACGTGCAGTGTCAGGTAGTCGCTGCCCTTGAAGATGGTGTCAATGTCAACGAGCGTTACACCGTTTTCGCGTGCAATCACCGGAGCAACAAACGGGTCATAGCCAATCAGGTCCATGCCGAAAGAGCGTGCACGGCGAGCGACTTCCAGGCCAATGCGACCCAGGCCCACAATGCCCAGCGTCTTGCCGCGCAGTTCGGTGCCCTGTAGCGACTTCTTCTCCCACTTGCCGTTGTGCAGCGCGGCGTTTGCCTTGGGGATCTGGCGCGCCATGGTGATCATCAGGCCCAGCGTCAGCTCGGCGACCGCCACGGCGTTTGCGCCCGGCGTGTTCATCACCACAATGCCGCGCTTGGTTGCAGCGTCCGCATCAATGTTGTCCACACCCACACCGGCGCGACCAATCACACGCAGCTTCGGCGCATGCTCCAGCAACTCCGCCGTCACCTGTACAGCAGAGCGGACAACCAGCGCATCAGCATCGGCCAGTTCAGCTTCCAGGTTGGTGATCTTGTCTGCGGTGACTACCTTCCAGCTTGGTTCCTGCTGGAAGACGGCAAGGGTGGCGGGCGAAACCTTCTCGGCAAGTACGATCTTCATCGCTGCAATATTTTCCTTCTTGGATGACGGAACGGGTGCAAGAACACGGCGGAAATCGCCGGTCCGGAATGAAACAGGTCCCCTCTTATTGTAGCCAACCGTTCCGTCTTGTCCGCAGAAGGCACATTTAGTGCTGCGCAGCCGCCACCGGGACGCTGCTGCCGGTCAGCGCTTCCCGCAAAAACTGCTCAAAGAATCCAATCGCACGGTACAGGCGCGATTTCACTGTCGGCATGTGAATGCCGGTCTTTTCGGCAATTTCACGCATCGTCAGGTCTTCATAAAAGTGCATCTGCAACACTTCGCGGTGGATGGGTTGCAGCCGGTCCATCGTGGCATGCAGCAGGCAGGCCTGTTCGGCCAGCCGAAAGGCTTCCAACGGAGACAAATCAGCAGCCGGCGGGTCGAATGCGGCCGAACCTTCCTCGTCGGGATGCATCATCTCGTCCAGCGAAACCGTGCTGCGGCGGCGGAAATGATCCAGCGCGCGATTGCGTGCCACCGTAAACAGCCACGCATCAAAGTCGCCGCGGTCGTCATACAGATGGCCGCGTTCCAGCACGCGGATCCACGTTTCCTGAAACAGGTCTTCGGCCAGATCCGTGCGTCCGGTCAGGCTGCAAAGGTAGCGCAAAAGGCGGTGTTGGTAACGGTTGATCAATTCCTGCAGCAGGTCCGGATCTTGGCGGCGGAGCCCGGCGGAAATGCGGCGGCGTTCGGTAAGAATTTCGGCGGGGGAAAGTACAGTTTCCGTTTGGGCCATGGCGAAGCAACTCCGGTACTTCGATTTTTCAATAGTACGACAATCGAAGTATCCCGGTTCCGTATTAATTTGGAAAATTTTGTGTCATTACGGCATCGAACCTTTCCAAGCGGGGAGAACTACGCTTATGCTGAGCCAAGAGATGTCGCGCACGCCGAAAACACCGCCCGTTGAAGACAAAACTCCCATGGAGTTCCTGATTGCCCTGTACGGTATGTTTCGGCAGATGTCGATGGCGCCCGGTTCGCGTTCACTGCAAAAGATCAAGACCACGCCGCAGGAAGGCCGCGCTCTCGGCTGGCTTAACCAGCACGGGCCTGCGCTCATGTCCGAGCTGGCAGACTTTATGGACATCCCACTCAGCACTGCCACCAGCCTCGTGAACCGCCTTGTGGAAAAGAAGCAGGTTGTGCGCCAGCGCTCGGAGGAAGATCGCCGCATTGTGCGTGTTCACCTCACACCTGCAGGCCAGCGACTCAGCCAGCGCATGCTGGAAGTCCATCTGGAAGCCAGCAAATTGCTGCTGGAGAAGCTTGGCCGCGACGACCAGCAAACCCTGATCACTCTGCTGCGCAAGGCGGGCTATAACCCTCCTGCAAAGGACGTTTGTTAGTCTCCTCTTTGAGGGACAACGAACGATGTCTGAGACAACAACCGCATTGGAAACACCCCTACCAACGCGCGATCTTTCGCATAACCCCAAGCGTTACCTGGTTTTAGGTGCCACCAGTGGCATCGCAGAAGCCACCTGCCGCATCTGGGCCGCAGAGGGAGCCAACATCTTCCTCGTAGGCCGTTCTGAGGAGAAACTGCGCGCCATGGCGGGCGATCTCCGCGTCCGTGGTGCGGCCTTTGTCGATATTGCCGCCACCGACCTGGATCGTCTTGAAGATCATCCCGGCCTGCTTGCCCACGCCATCACCCAACTCGGCGGCCTGGACGTGGCCTATCTCGCCTTTGGCATCCTGGGAGACCAGCCCAAAGCAGAAACGGACGTGGCCCACGCCGAACAGATTCTGCACACCAACCTCACAGCCCCGGTAAGCATGCTCACATGGCTGGCAAACTTCTGCCTGAAGCAGGGCCGCGGAACGCTGGCAGTGCTGTCGTCTGTGGCAGGTGACCGTGGCCGTAAGAGCAACTACGTCTACGGCGCGTCAAAAGCTGGCCTGACAGCTTTCGTCGACGGCCTCCGCAACCGCATCGACCGCGATGGCGTAGGGGTGCTCACCATCAAGCCCGGCCCTGTGAAAACCGCGATGACGGCAGGCATGCCCGGCAGCGAAAAGTTCGCAGATGTAAATGCCGTAGCAAAGGACATCGCCAATGCGATCGCCAAGGGCGAAGGCGGTGTCATGTACGTCCCCGCCAAGTGGCGTCCCATCATGGCTGTCGTCCGCGCCATCCCGGACTCCGTTTTCAAAAAGCTGAACCTCTGATCACCCAATCCTCAACAAAAAGAAAAAGGGATGCGATCAACTCGCATCCCTTTTCGTTTGTCATCACGCCGACTGCGTCGAGAACGGGGAAGTTAAAGCACTCGCGAGTGCCGATAGCCACCCTCGGTCAACGCATTCAGCAGTTCTTCCACCTGATCGCGTCCGCGCGTTTCCATGGTGATGTCAATGGTCGTATCACCCAAATTCACTCCATAGTAAGCGCGGTTATAGAGCGTATCCACAATATTGACGCCATGTTTCGCAATCAGCGTGGTCAGGTCCTGCAACGCACCAGCGCGGTCAAGCAGGTGAATGCGCAGCCGGATCAAACGTCCATCCTGCACCAAACCGCGTTCAATTATGCGGCTCAGCAATGTGACGTCGATGTTGCCGCCGCACACCAAAACCGCAGTCTTTGCATTCTTCAGCGAAGTCCGTTTTTGCAGCAGCGCAGCAAGAGCAGTAGCACCGGCGCCCTCTGCGAGCGTCTTCTCACGTTCCAGCAGAACAAGGATTGCCGCAGCAATTTCGTCTTCATCTACCGTGACAATTTCATCGACATACTTCTGCACCAGCGGTAGCGTGATGTCGCCGCTGCGACGCACGGCAATGCCGTCGCCGATAGTCGTCGCAGCATCAATCGTGACAGGATGCCCCGCTTCCACAGCAGCCTTCATGCTGGGCAGCCGCGAGGTCTGCACACCCACCACGCGGATGTTCGGGTTGCGCGACTTCACCGCGCAGGCAATGCCGCCGATCAGACCGCCGCCGCCAATGGGGACGACCACGGCTTCCAGCCCATCCACCTGCTCCAGCAGCTCCAGGCCAATGGTGCCCTGACCAGCGATGACCTCCGCATCATCGAAAGGATGAATGAACGTAAGCCCCTCGGCATCGCACAGCCTGCGCGCTTCCGCGTACGCGGCGTCGTAGTTCGGCCCATGCAGAATCACGTTTGCGCCAAAGCGGCGAGTCGCATTCACCTTCACCATCGGTGTCGGCTCGGGCATCACAATGGTCGACTTAATTCCGCGACGTGTCGCGTGATAAGCCACGCCCTGCGCATGGTTTCCAGCGGATGCCGCAATCACGCCGCGCCCAGCCTGTTCCGGTGTCAGCAGGCTAATTCGGTTCAGCGCGCCGCGTTCTTTAAACGCGCCGGTCATCTGCAGGTTCTCCAGCTTCAGGTGAACTTGCTGCCCGGTCAGTTCTGTCAGCGTGTGCGAGAAGGCACACGGCGTATAGTACACGGCGTCGCGCACGCGCTCGCGCGCTGCCTCCACGTCGGCAAGTGTAATGGCGAGTTCAGTTTTTACGGATGGCATGTGCGTCTACCTTCTAGGGTAAATCGCCTACGCAGACAGGGGGAACCTAAACAGGACCATGTTTCAGCATGGGGCGGTCATGCAGGCTGTTCAGGCGAGGCTGGAGGTGGTCCACAGCCAGATTCAGAATCCGGTGCAGTTCTTCCATCTCAGAGAGCTGAATTCCGCCCCACATCTCCCTGCTAATGATGGTCCACAGCTCCATGCCGCGCTCCAACACGCCTCGCCCCTTCGCTGTCAGCGTGGTGGTCAGGATGCGACGGTTCTGCGGAGAAGGGGAGCGCTTGATCCATCCTTCGCGTTCAGCCCGCGCTACCAGGGTCTGCATGCTCTGCGGCGTGACAAAACAAGCGCGTGACAGTTCCGCGGACGAGAGCTCCGCGGTCTCCTCCAGCGTCTTCAGCATGCGCAACTGTGCCAGCGTAATGCCATCGGGCTCCAGTTCCGCCTCCAGCAGCAGGCGCCCTGTGCTGACCAGCCGCTTCATCGCAAGCGAAATGCGGAGTGCCGCTTCATCCCGAATTTCCTGCTTCGATTTCCGCATCCGTATCAGGTCCCTGATACTCTATATATCAGTAACCTGATATGGCTGCAACGACCACAACTCATCACGAAGCTGTCTGGAAGCCGAAGCACAACCCGTGGCTCGTGGCCATGACCGTTACCATCGCCACGTTTATGGAAGTGCTGGATACCTCCATTGCAAACGTCGCGTTGCCACATATTGCGGGCTCCGTAGGCGCCTCGCAGGATGAAGCCACCTGGGTGCTTACCAGCTACCTGGTTGCGTCGGCCGTCATCCTTCCTATCTCCGGATGGATCTCCAATCGCATCGGGCGCAAGCGTTTTTACATGATGTGCGTCGTGATGTTTACGGCGTGCTCGCTGCTGTGCGGTCTCGCGCCCACGCTGCCGTTCCTTATCGTCGCGCGTATCCTTCAGGGACTTGGCGGCGGCGGTCTCGCTCCCAGTGAGCAGGCCATCCTGGCCGATACCTTCCCCATTGAAAAGCGCGGCCAGGCCTTTGCCATGTATGGCGCTGCCGTCGTCGTCGCGCCTGCCATCGGCCCCACACTGGGCGGATGGCTCACCGACAACTACAACTGGCACTGGATCTTCTTCATCAACCTGCCCTTCGGCCTGCTGTCGCTGTATCTGTCGAACCGCATGGTCGAGGACCCACCGGAACTGGTGGAGCGCACCAAGCGCAAAGACCCCGTCGACTTCATCGGTCTTATCAGCGTCGCACTCGGCGTGGGCCTGCTGGAATTCACACTGGACAAGGGACAGGAGAAGGACTGGTTCGGCTCCGGTGAGATTCAACTCACCGCGGCGCTCGCCGTCATTATCCTCATCTTCTTCGTCTTCTGGGAGTGGAACCACCCCGACCCCATCGTGGACTTGAAGCTGTTGAAGAACCGTAACTTCGGCACTGCCGTCTTCCTGCAATTGGTGCTCGGCATGGTTTTGTTCGGATCGACGGTGCTGATCCCGCAGTATCTGCAAACGATGCTTGGCTACACTGCGGAGCTCGCAGGTAAAGTGCTAAGTCCAGCCGGTCTGGTCATGATGGTCATGATGGCCGTCGCAGGCAAAACACTGGGCAAGGGAGATCCGCGCCTCACCGTAATGCTTGGCTATCTCGCGGTCGCTGCAGGTTTGTATAACCTCACACGGCTCGATCTGTACTCGTCTTTCGGAACAGTAACGCTGTGGCGCATGCTGCAGGTCATCGGCCTGCCGTTTATCTTTATTCCCATCTCCACGCTGAATTACGTGGGTGTGCCGCGCGAGAAGAGCAACCAGATTTCGTCGCTCTCCAACTTCGCTCGAAACATCGGTGGATCGGCGGGCACGGCGCTGCTCACCACGTATCTGGCGCGTTCTGCGCAGGTGCACATGAGCAACCTCGGCGCGAACATCACAGCAGGCAGTTACGCATTGCAGGCATACGTCAGCCGCTTTGCCGCAGCCACGCACACAACCTACGCGCAGGCACAATCCATGGCCATGGCATCGGCCTACGGACAGATGGCGCAGCAGGCCACCATGATCGCGTACAAGAACGCCTTCGCTATGCTCGCGTGGGTGGTCATGGCTCTGTCACCGCTGGTGTGGTTGATGCGACTGCCACCCAAGAATGCCAAGGTCGATCCGGAACAGATGGCCGGTCACTAAACCTTCTGGCAAACGGAAAAGAGAAGGGGCGCGGAGAATATCCGCCCCCCTTTCGAATGCTGTCATTTTTCTTTGCCCTCAGAATCAGGTCGGAAACGGTCTAGGGCATCATCAGCATAGGTTCTTCAGACGCGGGCATTTCCACTGAACTGCGTTTCTTGCCATCAGATACCATCGTCAGCGTCTGTTCCTTACGATCGCGCACAATCACCATGGTGATGGGCTTGCCTTTGCCGTCATGCAACGCGCGTGTCCAGTCCTTCTCGGTATTCACGCGGTTCCCATTCATGCGTGTGATCACATCGCCCGCATGAAGGCCCGCAGCAGCAGCAGGGCTGTTGCCTTCTACGGCATGCACCAACAAACCATTGCCATCCTTCACGCCAAAGTAATCCGCAAGCTGTGCGCCCATCGTGTCCACCGTAGCGCCGGTGTAAACAGGCAACAGCGGCAACAGATGGCTTGACATGAACGAATGACCAAACACGCCGCTACTCTTCGGCGCTGCCGGTGGAGGAGCGGGTTCTGCGGAAGCCGTACTCTCGTCGGGATTCGGAACAGTCCAGCGTTGCAACCGTGCCTGCTTATCCACTTCTTCACGAGTAGAGAGCGTGGCCGACAAGGAACGCTCCATGCCATCGCGCCACACGGTAAGCGAAATCGTTCTACCGGATGGCATATCGTGCAGCAGCTTCCGCAGTTGCTCTTCGCCTTCCACGGTCGTTCCGTTCATGCTTAGAACAACGTCGTGCTCACGCAAGCCAGCCTTGCCGGCAGGCCCGTCATGATCCACCATCACGATCTCAGCGCCACGTTTGTCTCTCAGATGTTGCGAGTTGTACGTGGAGTCCGAAACATCATGAAACATGATGCCCAGGTAGCCCTGCACAGGTGTGCTGTGTCCGCCAGCTCCCGCACCATACATCGGTGGCGGTTCCAGGGAACACACCAGCACTTCCTGCGCATGCGCAACCGGTACCGCCAGCAACGTGAGGGAGATCGCGGCCGCAGCCAGGTTATTGAATGCCATCGATATTCCCCAGCGCTTGCATGGATGCATTGCGGATGTAGGGGTTATCGTCCTGTGTGGAAACCGTGTGCAGCACCTGCCGTACGCTGGTGTCGCCTTCCACCGGCTCCAGCATCGCAATGGCGCGTGTACGCACATCGGCATTGGAATCGTGCATCAGGCTTTCCAGCACAGCATCGCGTACGCGCAGGTCTTCACCAATGAAACGCTGCAAACCTTCCAGGGCACGCAGGCGAACCGTCGCGCTCTTGTCATAACGCAGGCTTACCAGCAGCGCATCGCGAACGCCCGTGCGGTCGCCATCGCCATGTTCACAGTGATGTCCTGCAACGCATTCTTTTGCCAGCAGGTCGACGCTGGTTTCGCGCACATCGTTGTTCAGGCCCTTCTGCGCCGCCAGCGTCAGTAACTGACGCACCTGCGGATCATCCAGACGGCCCTGCATGGTCATGGGAACAACGCGGTTATAACGAACTTCCACGCGGTCAGCATCAGGCAAGGGAAGAATGCCGCTGATATTGCTCACAGCGCCTTCCGTGTCGTTCATGGAGACCACGGCGGGCTGGGGAATCGGGGTGCTGGCCAATTGATAACGCGTGAGCAGGTTGCCGCTCAAAAATCCAACACCCACCAGCAGCGTCGCCAGTGCGGGCGCGGCATAAAGATGCTGCCACGTACCCACCAGGGTGTTTCGCAGACGCATTCGCCAGGTGCTCTGGCTGGCTTCGTCCAGCGCTTCATCCAGTCGCAGACGGCTCGCAGCCAGCAGGTTCGCGGGAACCTCCGGTCGAGTCTGTTCGGAAAGAATGGCGGTCAACTCGGCCATGGCATCCGCCTCGGCCTGGCAATCGCTACAGTTCCGCAGATGCAGCTGAAGCTCCGCGTGATCCTCTTCCGGGATCTCGTCGTAAGCCAGCAGAATCAGTTGATCTTTTACCTCATCGCACTTCATGACGCTGTGTTCCTTGTGTATGGCTTCCTGAAAGTTGTTGCTTTTGCGGCGGCGGGTCGTAACGTTTCGAAAACGCTATCGCCTGTCGTCTGATTTGCCCCCGGCTTTGCCGGTGGGGTGTTGCTGCGTCGTACTGGGGGAACGTCTTGATGCGTTCTTGGTGCTTTATGCGTCTGCCAGATTGGCGCGCAATTTACGCGTTGCTCGAAAGAGTGTGTTCTTCGCCGTCTCTTCCGTGGTCTGCAGCATCTCGCCAATGGCGCGAAGCTTCAGACCCTGGTAGTGCTTCAGTTCAAACACCGTCCGCTCGCGCGGTGTCAGTTGGTCCAGCGCTTCCTGAATGCGCCGGTTCAAAGTCTTGCGTCGCAGTTCCAGGTCCGGATTGGCCCCGGCGCGGTCGTCGCTCACGCTGCTCATCAGGTCAATCGTGTCGCCCGAACTGTCGGTGACGATGCTCGGATCTTCGCGGCGGCTCTTACGCCGACGCAGCGCGTCCAGGCAAAGGTTCGTCACAATCCGGTAGAGCCACGTATAAAACGAGCACTCAAACCGAAAATTCTGCAGATGCCGGTATGCCTTCAGGAACGCTTCCTGATGCACGTCCTGCGCATCTTGTTCATTTCCAAGCATATGCAGCGCCAGGCGCAATACCGCGCCATCGTACCGCCGCACAAGCTGGTCAAACGCACCGCGCTGGCCCTTTTGGGCCTGCCGGATCAGCTCGTCATCTTCCAGACGTTGCTGCGCCCGCGCTTCCATCTGCGCTGGTGTCAGCGCCGCTCGCCCTGCCCGACCTGCCGCTACTTTCGCCACTGCTGGCGATTCTACCGCGACCACGCCCGGCGCGAACGCACCGCCTGCATTGAAAACACTTCCTACGGCCGGGTCGTTCAAAGTGCCCGCCGCCAAACCACTGCCAACAATCTGTGTACCCATCGTGCGCTGACTCCGGAAGCCAGAAGATCCGATCTTGTTGTGATAGACCCGGCAATCGCAAAAAGGTTAGTTCCAGTCCGTACCTCAGCACATCAGAAGAAAAATCAGGAACCTCACCACCATCCCAAACGTATCCGCGAGCTATGAAACGAATCCTCCCTGCAGCAGTTGCACTTCTGATATTCGGTGTTTCCGGTGGTCAAGGATTCGCGCAGCAGTACAAAGGGCCCGTGATTGACGCCCACGCCCACATCCGTTTTAGCGACGGCGACGCGGTAAAAGTGGATCAGCCCATCGGCACGGAAAAACTGCTGCAACTGGATTCGCAGGCCGGCATCCGGCAAAGCGCCCTGATCGTGATCGCGTCCAAAGGCCAGCCGGAACAGACCCGCGCCAACAATGACAAGGTATTAGCGGTAGCGGCTGCTTCGCAGGGACGTTTCTACGCCGTCCCGTCGGTGCACCCACTGGATGGCGAAGCCGCCCTGGAAGAACTGCGTCGCCTTGCAAAACTTGGTGTTCGCGAGATCAAACTCCACCCCAACTCCCAGAACTTCGACGTCTCCGATCCAGCAGTCGGAACAGTAGTCGAGGAATGCGGCAAGCTGAATATCGCCATCCTCTTCGACTCCTACAAACCATGGGACCCCAGCCAGCCGGGCAAATTCCTGCTCCTGGCCGTGCAGCATCCGCAGACGCACATCGTGCTGGCGCACATGTTTTTCTCAGAGTTTCGCGAAGCGCTCACCTTCGCGCAGATGAGCAAACTAGGCATGGCGGCAAACGTCTCGTTCGATCTGTCCGCCATCGCCGTCGCTTATCAAGGCTCGCCCGTCGTGCCGGAACTCGTCTGGACAATCCGAAAGATAGGCACTGATCACTTCCTCTTCGGCTCCGATTGGCCAGTCGACAACCCCGGCGATGCGCTCAAAGCCGTCCGCTCCATGGGCTTCACCGCGCAGGAAGAACAATCCATCCTGCACGACAACGCCGCCAAACTATTCGGATTGAAATAGCGAGAAAAGTTCAGTTCGGAGAAGGCCGCGTCACCTGGTCAATCACCATGACCGGAACCGGCGCGGATTTTGGCACAAGCCGGAATCCCAACGGCTGCACAGCGCGTAGAAATGCTGTTGTCTTTTCGCCGCTATCCGCGCTGTCCAACGCAGCAGACGGCAACACCATGCTGAAATCGAATGCCCCGCCCAGCCCCGTCTCGTCCACAACCTGCCGACCCTCAATGAAGTTCATCAGGATATCCACAAACTCCGGCATGGTTTCGTACGTGAAACGGACTTGGGTCGTATCGCCGCCGGGGTCCTGCTTTAGCGAAATGCCATAGCTGTTTAGGCCCGGATTGCTTTTGTTCAGTCCGGGATGTGGGGCGGCCAACGTGAGCGCATACACGGGAAAGGCTTGCTGCACCGTATGAAAGCGGAAGCCGAATCGTTCCGCCAGCAGCTTCTTAACCATGGTGCGGTACTGATCCACGTTCGGCTGGCCAGGAGTATCCGGCTTGGCCGTGATGTCGAACTTCTCCTCGTCCATCCACGCCGGTGCACCAGAAATCTGTCGCGCCCGCACCTGAAACGCAAACTTCACAAGATCGGACAGGGAAGCATTGTGCGCACCGAAATCCCGCGTCCGAATGTCATAGCGATGCCCCTTCGTTCCAGGCGCACTCGGACGAATGCTCGCCACCTCAAACGCCGGATCGGCTGTCCTCGCCATCGCGGCAACAGCCGCGCCGCCATGCTGCCAAGCCTGTTCCGGCGCCGTTCGCATCAGCGTCAGGGAATAGCTCTTTTGGTCCTGCATCCACGCGCCGACCAGCGATTGTCCATCTGCTGACAGCTTGCCGTGAAACGAAACACCGACAACATCAGACTCCGCCGCCAATTCACCGGCATGCAGCTTCACGGAAGAGAATGCGATACCGGCCGGCTCGCGATCCACCCACTGAAACGTACCCCTTGGTGCACCTTCTACAGGCAGGTCCAACCGAAGCACCAAACGGGCGTCATGGTCCACAGGCAGCGTACCTTGCCACACCCCATTCGGTGTTTGTGCCTGCAGCGCCTCAGTCAGCAGACTAAGAAGCAGAAGGCAGATGCCGAACCAACGGTGCGGAAATGTCAAAAGGGCGTCCTCTCGGGTGCTGTCACCAGAAAAGACGCCCTCTACGCGTTTTCGCTCAGAAAAAATGAAAGAGTTTCGCGTAACTACTTCTTCGCGTACTTCTTTGTATCCACCGACTTGTTGTAGCGAATGTTTGTGTAGAACGCGGTACGCGTATCGCCCTCAGGCGTGTACGAAAGCTGCTTCAGCGAAATACCACGCGTCGTGTCGATCCAGATCGTCACATGCGTGAACATGTTCGCCACTGACGGATCCTTCGGCACCAGATCCAACTTCACAGTCGAGACGTTGTCCACTGTCTCTGTGCCCTGCTGCGTAATAGTCCACTGCTTTTCGAGGTCCTTGCCGCTACCGCCAAAACCCAGCGTGATAAAGCTCTCCACGCGCGCCTTGTCCTGCCCCGCATTCAGCGGCGTGTCCTTTTTAGCGATCACGTCGTACATGTCGCCCTTGCCATTCGCAAAGTGGAGATACTTTGTAGGCGGCGTACCCTGTTTCGAGGTCAACGTCGCACCATACTCTGTGGAACTGCCCTTACGGATCACGTACACCGAGCCAAACTGCGACGTCGTCTCGCGCACTACCTTCTCAAACTGATCCCAACGCAGATCCGCCTCGGCGCTCTGAAACTTCGCGGAGGCCGCATCCAGATCGCGCAATGTCTTATCCAGTGCCGGATCGGTGGCCGCGTGTGCGGCGGTGAAGGTGCTCAGAACAATGGCGGCTGTGGCGGTTGTGCGTGCGAAAAAAGTCATCTTGCTCCTGTGGCCCTCAAACCAATTCATTAGACACAGGTTTGAGCGGGATGGCTGCGTCGGTGGCGTTGCGATATTAACGATGAGCCCAGACGCGGTACGCCGTAGTCTGCCCATCGGCGCCAGTGACCGGCTCATAGCGCTCAATCAGAACATCACCCGCAATCGGCTCAATCAATCGGCGCAACGCCCGGCGCATACGCTTTTCCGAATCGTTGCTGGAGACATGCTGAAGGCTCTGCTGCACATCGGATGCCTTCACCTCGTAGGTAATGCTGCCCGTGCCATCGTTCTGCACCATGATCTGCGACGGCAGGTTGTACACCGGCCGGTCGCGGAAATTGATCACATGCGGCGACACAAAGATGAACAACAGAATCAGCGTCACCATCACGTCATAGTGAAAGCTGCCACGTTCATACGTCCAGAACAGGTAGCTGCGTAGTGTCTTCAGCATCGTTTTATAGCCCTGCCTGCTTGGTAATTACGGTCAATCCGCCCATGTACGGCACCAGCACATCCGGCACACGGACGCTGCCATCTTCCTGCAGATAGTTTTCCAGAATCGCAAGATACGTGCGGCCCACGGCCAGACCGCTGCCGTTCAGCGTGTGCACATATTCTGTCTTCTTCTGCCCCGCAGGACGATAGCGGATATTCGCACGACGCGCCTGGAAGCTGCCCATGTTGCTGCACGAAGAAATCTCGCGATAGGTGTTCTGGCTCGGTAACCACACTTCCAGATCGTAGGTCTTCATCGATCCAAAACCCATGTCGCCGGTGCAGAGCAACATGCGGCGATAGGGAAGTCCCAGCTTCTCCAGAACCGCCTCAGCATTCAGCGTCAGCTTATCCAGTTCAGCCATGCTGTTATCCGGCGTGGTGAACTTTACAAGTTCGACTTTCTGAAACTGGTGCTGCCGAATCATGCCGCGCACATCGCGCCCATAGCTGCCCGCTTCGCTACGAAAGCAAGGCGTGTAAGCGCAATAGCTGATCGTCGGATTCAGCTCAATCGTTTCGTCGCGATACAGATTCGTCACCGGCACTTCGGCAGTCGGAATCAGCCAGTGATCGTTGTCTTGCAACTCGCCGGGGACGTAAGCGCCCTTGTCGTCGCAATGGAACAGGTCTTCGGCAAACTTGGGCAACTGGCCCGTTCCAAACAGGCTCTGCGAATTCACCATCACCGGCGGCATCACTTCGGTGTAGCCATGCTCGTTGATGTGTAGGTCCAACATGAAGTTCGCCAGCGCGCGCTCCAGACGAGCACCCGCGCCCACCTGCACCACAAAACGTGAGCCAGAGATCTTCGCGGCACGCTGAAAGTCCAGAACACCCAGCGCTTCGCCAATCTCCCAGTGCGGCTTCGCGTGAGCCAGCGCCTTCGGCTCACCCCAGCTCTTTTCCAGCTTGTTGCCGGTCTCATCCTTACCATCAGGAACGCTGGCGTCGGGGATGTTTGGGATGGCTTCCAGAATGTTGCGCAGCTTCGCATCATGCGCAGTGGCAGCGGCTTCCAGTGATTCCGATTCCTCGCGCAGCGCGCGGACTTCCTCGGTTAGCGCAGAGGCATCGCCGCCCGTGCGCTTTAGCTTGCCAATCTCTTCTGACAGGCGGTTACGCTTCGCCTTCAACTGCTCCACGGCAGTAATGGCCTCGCGGCGGGCGGAGTCGATGGCGGCAAAATCGCCCAGCAGGGCGGCGGGGTCAGCGTTACGGCGGCGAAGCGCAGCTTCCACCTCCGGGAGATTGCCCCGGACGTATGCAAGATCAAGCATTCCTCTATGGTATCGGTTCCGGGCGCTTTAGGCGTCAGAACTCGCCGATGGCAGTCTCTGACGCAATTGTCAGAATCCTGTAAGGATTCGCCGCAAGCATCGCAGTACCATGTCTGCATGCGTTCGTTCCGATCTTTTGCTGCCTCTCTGCTCGTTGCTGCCCTTGCGTCTGCAGCCGTGCCCGCGCTCCACGCACAGGCTTACACCGGCTCGCCCAAACTCGTCGTTGAACTCGTCTTCGACCAGTTCCGCGGCGACTATCTGGACCGCTGGCGCGCCGACTTCAAGGCAAAGAACGGCTGGAACCTGTTCCTGAAGCAGGGCGTGCATTACACCGACTGCTATTACGACTACGCAAACCTCGTCACCGGCCCCGGCCACTCCACCATCGGCACCGGCGCATATACCGATGGTCACGGCATCCCCGTGAACGATTGGTATGAGAAAGGCCCCGACGGCAAGATCCGTTCCGTCCAGTCCATCGACGACGACCGCTACACCATCGTGGGCGAAGCGCCCGGCGCCAAGACGTCCCCCGGCGCCTCGCCACACTTTCAGGTGGCATCCACACTGGGCGATGAACTTGTTCTCGCCACCGGCGGCAAGGCCCGCGTCTACGGCGTCTCGCTGAAAGACCGCGCCGCCATCCTCACCAGCGGCCACGCCACTAAGGCCGCTTTCTGGACCGACCACGAATCCGGTCGCTGGATCACCTCCACGTACTGGATGAACCAGCTTCCATCGTGGGTGGAAGACTTCAATAAGGGTGAGGAAGTCGCAAAGGCACGCGCCGCCTCGAATATCCCGAAAGGCAGCTTCTACGAACTCGTGGGCGCAACGCAGCAGGGCGTGGGCTACCAGCTCGACTTCGCGAAGGCACTCATCCAGAACGAGCACCTGGGCCACAACCCCGATGGCGTGACTGACCTCATCACCATCTCCATCTCGTCCACTGACATTGCCGGTCACCGCTACGGCCCAGACGAAGGCCACCAGCGCGCTCTGGTTGACGGCACAGACGTGGAGCTTGACCGCTTCTTCACCTGGATCGACCAGACCGTCGGCCTGAAGAACGTGTACGTCTCCCTCACCGGCGACCATGGCGTTTCCGCCAGCGTCAACGCGGCCATCGGCATGGGCATGCCCGCACGCGGCATCGCCACCAAGCCGCTGTATGACTTCGTGGAGAAGGCGCTGCACGACAAGTTCAAGCCCAAGAACAGCGTGAAGTACGTGCTGGGCGGCGAATCGCCCTGGCTGCAAATCGATCCCGAACCGTTTGAGGCGCAGGGCATTACGGAAGAGCAGGCAGAAGAAGCTACTTCCAAGGCGGTCTTTGACTACTTCGGCAGCCAGCCGCGCGACACAGCGCAGCACGCCGGTGCCGTTGGCGGACGCCTCCCCGAACCCATGCGCGTGCAGTACGTTTACACCGCAACCCAGCTTCGCAACGGTCAGGTCCCCGACACCGATCAGGGCCGCCGCGAACTTCACAGCTACTCGCCGGTCGTTCGCTGGGCCGTCCATCTGAACTTCGGCGCATACCAGTACTACGGCTCGGAAACCGGTACCACGCACTATTCGCAGAACTCTTACGACCGCCACGTGCCGCTGGACTTCTACGGCGCTCCCTTCCAGCCCGGCACCTATCGCAACATGGTGCAGCCGGTGGACATCGCAGCAACGTTCGCCTCGCTGCTGCGAATCAACCGCCCGTCCGCGGCGGTGGGAACGGTACGCATCGAAGCATTGAAACCCGAACGGACCACGGTGCCAGCTACTACACTGAAGAAGTGAGCAAGCCAAACATGACAGTAGAGGTGGCCGGCGTCGCAATGCGATCGCCGGTCATCGCTGCAAGTGGAACCTTCGGCTATGGCGTGGAGTTCGAGGAAATCCTCGATCTCGCAAAAATCGGCGCTTTCGTCACCAAGGGCCTGTCCCTCCACCCCATGGACGGCAACAAGGCGCCCCGCATCATCGAAACCGCCTCCGGCATGATGAACGCCATCGGCCTGCAGAACATCGGCGTCGATGCATTTATCAAAGACAAGATGCCAGGCATTCGCCGCATGCCCGGCGTCGTCTGCATCGCAAACGTCTTCGGCTACACCATTGAAGACTGTCTCGGTGTCATCGAGCGCCTGAACGACGCCGAAGGCATCGCCATGTACGAACTGAACGCAAGCTGCCCCAACACCAAACACGGCGGCATGGTCTTCGGCACAGACCCCGACTCTCTCGGCGATCTCGTCCACCAGTGCAAAAGCATCTCCAGGCGCCCGCTCATGGTGAAGCTCTCGCCCAACGTCACCAACATCGGCGGCATGGCGCGCGTAGCCCAGGCAGCAGGTGCAAACGCCGTCTCTCTGGTGAACACCTTCCTGTCACTGGCCATCGACGTGAAAACCCGCAAACCCAAGATCGCCAACGTAACCGGCGGTCTTAGCGGCCCGGCCATCAAGCCCATCGCCGTCCGCATGGTGTGGGAAGTAGCGCGCTCCGTCAACATCCCCATTGTGGGCATGGGCGGAATCGTCAAGCCGGAAGACGCGGTAGAGTTCCTACTCGCAGGCGCAACCGCCGTAGAGGTGGGCACCGCCAGCTACGCCGACCCCCGCGCCGTAGAGAAGATCAGCACCGGCCTCGAGCGCTGGTGCGCCGCCAACGGAGTGGCCAACGCAGCCGATCTAACCGGCGGTCTGCGCACATAGCGTCTATTTCCGCTTGCTAAACTATTGCTATGAACGGCCGTCACGAGATCGAATCGCGGCGCGAACAGATAGTAGCCATCTGCCGCGAACACGGCGTCGCACGCCTTCTCGTCTTCGGCTCCGTCACCCGCGACGACTTCAATCCTGAGACCAGCGACATCGATTTTCTCGTGCAGTTCCTCCCAGGTGCCGAAAGGGGATGGATGTCCGAGTTTACGGATCTGAAAGAGGCTCTTCAAAAACTCTTCGGACGAAAGGTCGACGTTATCAGTGAACGTGCTCTAAAAAATCCCTACATGATTGAGAGCGTCGATCAAGACAAAGAGCTTCTCTATGCTGCCTGAAATCAGGCTGTATCTCTCTGAGGTAGTAGGTGCGGCGAGTGAGGTTGTGGAGTACACATCCGGCCAAACCTTCGTTTCCTATATGGCCGATGGCATGCGTCGCCGCAGTGTGGAACGCTGTCTTGAAATCGTGGGAGAGGGCCTTATCCGCATTCGCCGTATCGACGAAGAGTTTGTTCAGCAACTTCCGGATGCTGGCAAGATCATTGGACTCCGCAACATCCTCGCGCATGAATACGGCGTAGTGGATCACGAAATTCTCTGGAAAGCTGTGCGGGAGCAACTGCCGGACTTTCTTAATGCAGTACAAGCTGAACTCGACAGGATTGGATAACTGGAAATGGGTAAGATTACACGCGCACTGCTGAGCGTTACGGACAAGACAGGACTTCTCGATTTTGCAAAGCGCCTCGACGCGCAGGGAGTGGAACTGGTCTCCACCGGCGGCACCGCCAAGATGCTGCGTGACGGCGGCCTCGCCGTCCGCGACATCAGCGATCTCACCGGTTTCCCTGAGATGCTCGACGGCCGCGTGAAGACTCTGCACCCCAAGGTCCACGGCGGCATCCTGCACATCCGTTCCAACGCCGAGCACGTTGCCGCGGTGAGCGAGCACGCCATCCAGCCCATCGATATGGTCGTGGTCAATCTCTACGCCTTTGAAAAGACCGCCTCCAAGCCCGGCGTCAAGCTGGCGGAGATCGTCGAAAACATCGACATCGGCGGTCCCAGCATGGTCCGCAGCGCCGCCAAGAACTACCAGGACGTCGCCATCGTCACCGACGCAGCAGACTACGCAGCCATCGCTGACGAGATGGAAGCCAACGGCGGCTCGCTCTCGCTGCCCACCAAGTGGCGTCTCGCCAAGGCAGCCTTCGCCACCACCGCTGCGTATGACACCGCCATCGCCAATTCACTGGAGAAGCTCCCCGAGCCCGACGGCACCCACGAACAGGCCGCTACGTTCGAAGACGTCCTGCCCAAGTCCCTCCGCCTGAACCTGCCTTTGAAGGGAACGCTGCGTTACGGCGAGAACCCGCACCAGAAGGCCGCCGTCTACACCGACGGCACGGACAAGGGCATCGCCAACGCGAAGCAGCTCCAGGGCAAGGAACTCTCCTTCAACAACCTCGTCGACCTTGACGCCTGCTGGGATCTCGCCAGCGAGTTCACCGAACCCGCCGTCGCCATCATCAAGCACACCAACCCCTGCGGCGTAGCCACGGGCGACACCGTAGCCGACGCCTACCGCAACGCCCTCGCCGCTGACCCCATCTCGGCCTTCGGTGGCGTCATCGGCATCAATCGCGAAGTCGGCGCTGACGCGGCAGAAGAAATCGCCAAGCTCTTCGTGGAAGCCATCGTCGCTCCCAAGTTCACGGCGGAAGCAGTCGAAGTTTTCGCAAAGAAGAAAAATCTTCGTCTCATCGAAATCGATCCGGCACCCGCAAAGATCGCTCTCAAGCAGATCTCCGGTGGCATGCTGCTGCAGGACGCCGATCGCGGCTCGCTGGCCGACGTGGAACTGAAAGTCGTCACCAAGCGTCAGCCCACGCCCGAAGAACTGACCGCTCTGAAGTTCGCGTGGACAGTCTGCAAGTACGTGAAATCAAACGCTATTGTCTACGCCCGCACACACGAGCGCCACGGTCAGTCCGTCGGCATCGGCGCAGGTCAGATGAGCCGCGTTGACGCAGCAAAGTTCGGCGCGCAGAAGGCAGTTCTTCCGCTCACCGGCACGGTCGCCGCGTCTGACGCATTCTTCCCGTTCCCTGACGGCCTGGAAACAGTGGCACACGCTGGCGCAACGGCCATCATTCAGCCGGGTGGCAGTGTGCGCGACAATGAAGTCATCGAAGCTGCGGACAAATTAGGCATTGCCATGATTTTCACGGGAATGCGACACTTCCGTCACGGCTGAGATGTCTGTACGTACAGGTACGCATCCACCGGAGCCCCGTCTTCGTCTAACCTGCTAGCACACATCTGTTGCAAGCCTGGTCGCGCGAGCGAGCGGACGCCGGGCAGAAGGATTGGTTCTTCTGATGATTGGTCCGCAGAACGCTGTTTTATCGTCTTCCCTCCGGCGCGTCTCGCGCTGGATGCCTCTGGTCGCCGCGGCACTCATCGTGTCCGCGGCGCCGCTGTCTGCCCAGAAGAACACGAACGCTCCCGCACCGCTGCCCCCGGTCGCGGCGTCGCAAGACGCCTCAGGCCCCAGCGCGGCTTATTACCACTACGGCCTGGCACACATCTACGAGGAACTCGCCACCGCGCAGGGTCGCAGCGATTACGCCACGCAGGCCATTGAACAGTACAAGCTCGCGCTCGGTGCTGACCCCAATTCCGTCTATCTTCAGGATGGTCTCGCTGGTCTGTACTTCAAACTGGGCCGCATCCGCGAAGCCGTGCAGGTTTCGCAGGACCAGATCAAGAAGAATAACGACGACCTCGAAGCCCATCGCCTCCTCGGTCGCATCTACTACCGTTCACTTGGCGACGCGCAGGGTCCGCAGCAGCAACAGATGGTCGATCTCGCGCGTGCGGAATACGAGATGCTCGTCAAACTCGAGCCCAACGTTGCGGAGAATCATCTTCTGCTCGGTCAGCTTTACGAAGTTAGTCACGACTCGGCAAAGGCTGAGGAACAGTTCAAAGCCGCGCAAAACCTCGACGGTGGCACGGAAGAATCTCTGCTGAACCTCGCGCGTCTCTATAGCGAACAGGGCGACACGCAGCGCGTCGTCAACACGCTCTCCGCTTTGCCGGTGGAAGACCGCACCGCACGCATCGAACTCGCCATCGGCGCCAGCTACGACCAACTGCATAAGCCCAAGGATGCCGCCGCCGCCTACCAGCGCGCGCTGGACAACGAAGGCGACAACATGGACGCCATGCATGGTCTTGCGAACGCGCTTCTCGCGCAGGACAAGCTGGACGATGCGCTGAAGGTATACAACGACATCCTTGCCGCCGAACCGCAAGATGCTCAGACATACATCAAGATCTCGGAAATTCAGCGTCGCCAGGGTCATTACGATACGGCTCTCGCCACGCTGCAGAAGGCGAAAGCCTCCATTCCGGACAATGAAGAACTCATCTTCAACGAAGCTCTACTGTACGACGCTCTCGGCCGTTATGCCGACGCAGAAGCTGCGCTGAAGGGCGTCCTCCAGACCACCGCAAAATCAGACAACAGCTACACCGACGGCGAACGGAACAACCGCGCCATCTTCCTCGATCGCCTCGCCACGCTCTATCGCGAAGAGAACAAGATCGACATGGCCGTGGATGTTTACAAGCAAATGACGGCACTCGGCGGCGAGTTCAAGTCGCGCGGCGTCGGCGGTGCAGTCGATGCCTATCGCGACGCACACGAGTGGGATAAGGCAGAAGCCGTTGCTGCTGCGGCAGCCAAGGCAGCGCCGCAGGATCGCGATGCGCAGATGCTCTGGGCTGGTCAGCTTGCAGACACCGGCAAGGCAGAGGAAGGCATTGCGCTACTGAAGAAGCAGTTGAACGGCAAGGGGCCAGACGATCGCATCACATACCTCACACTGGCACAGGCATACCTTCGTCTGCGCAAGTATGACGATGCGAACGCAGCGCTGGACAAAGCCGAACCGCTCTCCTCGCGCAATGAAGACAAGCTTTACCTCTGGTTCCTGCGCGGCACCATTGACGACAAGGAAAACAAGAAGGACGAAGCGGAAACATGGTTCCGGAAGTCGCTCGACGTCGATCCCACCAACGCGCAGACGCTCAACTATCTCGCGTACATGTTCGCGGAGCGCGGCGTGAAGCTGCCGGAAGCGCTCAGCATGGTGAAGAAGGCCGTGGAGCTTGATCCGCAGAACTACGCTTATCTGGACACCGAGGGTTGGGTCTACTTCAAGATGGGCGAATACGCCCTGGCGGAAGATCTGTTGCAGAAGGCCGTGGAACGCAACGCCACAGATCCCACCGTCCACGATCATCTCGGGCAGGCGTTGGAAAAGCAGGGCAAGCTGAAGCCTGCCGTCGCGCAGTGGGAACGCGCGCTGATGGAATACAGCCGCTCCTTGCCCGCGGATATTGAACCCGATGACGTCAGCAATTTGCACAAGCGTCTTGACTCCGCCAAGGTGAAGCTCGCGAAGAACGCAGCGGGAACGAAGGTGATGCCGTAGGCACAGTCGCTCCAATCGACGCCTGCTATGACCTGCGCGCCTGTAGCGTGCGTGGCGTAGCAGAGCAGGCACTCCTGCAGCGCGAGTGGTCTGAGACTGCAGAGGTTCGTGCCCCCGGCTTTGAGCGTGACCGCGAACGCGTGGTGCAGGCGCGCGCCTTCCGTCGCCTCGCAGGAAAGACACAGGTCTTCACCAGCCGCGAGTCGGACCACTTCCGCTCACGCCTCACCCACACCATTGAAGTGGTGCAGATCGCGCGCGAAGTAGCGCGATGCCTGGGCCTCAATGAAGAACTCGTTGAAACCCTCGCACTCGTTCATGACATTGGTCATCCACCCTTCGGTCACGCGGGCGAACGTGCGCTGGATCAATGCCTGCGGAAACACGGCCTTCGCTTCGATCACAATCTCCACGCGCTCCGCATCGTCGAACACTTTGAAGACTGGTACGCTGCGCATCGCGGTTTGAATCTCACACTCGGTGTGCGCGAAGGCATCGTGAAGCACTCGCGCGACTACAGCGCCATCGACTATCCCGCGCTGCAGCCATACTTTCTCAATCAGCGTCCGCCGCTGGAAGCACAGGTCATCGACCTTGCAGATGAGATCGCATACCTCACCGCCGATCTTGACGATGGCGTGGAGAGTGGCCTTCTCGATATCGAACACATCTGCGCCAACATCGGCATCATGGGGCGTGCCTACGAAAAGGTGCAGGAGATTCATCCCGGCGTCTCGCAAAAGTTCCACTTCCACGAGGCACTGCAGGTCATGCAGAGCGAACTCACCTGCGACCTCGTTGAAAACACCGCCGCCAATGTCATGCAGCATCGCCTGCGTTCACTCGACGATGTGCGCAACTGCCCCGAGCGTGTCGCCACTTTCTCTCTTGCAATGGAAGCGCAACGGCAGGAAGAAAAAGCGTATCTCTACGGCAAGCTTTACACCTGCGACTTCCTCGAAGCGGAACATGCCAAGGCTGAGCATGTCGTCAGCACGCTCTTCCACTTCTACACGCAGGATCCCTCGCGCATGCCCACAGGCTACGTGGAAGAAAGCGCTGTCGACGGCCTTCCCCGCACCGTCGCCGACTACATCGCAGGCATGACAGACAACTACATCCTGCAGCAGTTCTGGATAGCCTCCAAGCTTCGTCGCTAGAAATTTTTCAACGTACATAACACTCACGTGGTCTTGCTGCGCTGCTTGTTGCGACAAAAGGCTGAAGCCGTTCGGGCGAAAAGCTTTCATAGAAAACTGACGTCGCCTCCGGTATGCTGCGAAAACACGCATGAAGATTGCTTCCGTAGCCTTCGCCCTGCTTTGTCCCGCGGCGCTGCTGGCACAACAGCCGCCTCACACCGTCGTGTTGCACGCAGCACGCATCCTCGATGTAGCAGCAGGAAAGACGCTCACTCCCGGCGAAATCCTTGTAGAAGGCAACAAAATTAAGGAAGCAGGAACGCACGTCACACATCCTGCCGGTGCAGAAGTCATTGACCTTGGCGAAACAACACTCATGCCCGGCCTCATTGACGCGCACACGCATCTCTTCCTTCATGTAGGTAACGAAGCTAACCAAACTGTGGACGAAAGCGTTCCGGAGCGCACACTCATCGCCGCCGACGCCGCAAAGCACGATCTCCTCGCAGGATTCACCGCCGAACGCGACATGGGCACCGAAGGCGCGGGCTGCGCAGATGTTGCGGTGCGCAATGCTATCAACCGCGGCCTGATCCCCGGCCCGCGCATGCGCGTCTCCTGCAACGCCATCGACATCACCGGCGGCCACGAAGACAACAGCGGCAAAAATCCTGACCAACATCTGTTAAGCAACGCCGACCGCGCCGACAGCACCGACGAAGTCATGCACACCATCCGCGAACAGCGCAAGCAGGGTGCTGACTTCGTGAAGATCTACGAAACGGGCCGCGACAGCCTGCATGACGGTGTCTTCACATCGCCCTATCAATACACGCAGGAACAACTCACCGCAGCCGTCGCAGAAGCCAAACGCACCGGCAGCCGAGTCGCCGTCCACGCCACAGCAGAACCCGGCACAGGCTACGCTGTCGCCGCCGGCGTAGCATCCGTCGATCACGCCGATTTTCTTTCTGCCGAAACCATGAAGCAGATGAAGGAGAAAGCCATCTTCGCTGTGCCCACCTTCGCCATCAGCGAATACTTCGCAGAACACGCGGAATCACCCACCGCCACGCAGCGTCGCCGCGAAAGCGAAGCCTTTCACGCTGCGGAGTTCAAGAAGCAAATCGCAGCAGGCGTACCCTTCGCCGTAGGTTCTGACGTAGGCCCATTCCCGCACGGCACACAGGCACGCGAGATGGAACTCATGGTGAAGTACGGCATGAGTCCTGCAGACGTCCTGCGCGCAGATCTCATCAACGGCGCAAAGCTTCTCGACTGGGAAAACAGCATCGGTCAGTTGAAGCCTGGCTTCTTCGCCGATGTCATCTCTGTACCCGGCGACCCCGTCAAAGACATTACGGCACTAGAACATGTGCAGTTCGTAATGAAAAACGGCGAGGTGATCAAACGATGAGCCTCTTTACCCGCGCACGCTACGACAAAAAAGGAAAGCGCATCTGCGCTCGTTGCGGCAGCGACCGCTTCGAGCGCGTCCTCCGCGAAGGCATCCTGCAGACGCACATCATGCCGTTCTTCCACCAGTATCCCTGGCGCTGCGTCATCTGCAATCTGACTTTCTACCGCCCGTTGCGCCGCAACGCGGAAGACCCAGCTGAGTGGCGCTGATCACATCGCGCGATCGGCCAGCACTTCCCATCGCGCATACAGTTCCGCCAACTCGCCCTGCGCATTCGTCTGCTCCATCAGCGCATCCTGCAGCGCCGCGGCATCCACTGCAATCGCGGGGGTTGCCAATATAAGCTCGGCCGCCGCGACACGCGATTCTGCAGTGGCAATGCGCTCTTCCAGCGTTGACCACTCACGCTGCTCGTTGAAGCTGAGCTTCTTCTTGGCAACAGGAGCTTCCACGACAGGCTCTGCGACCTTCGCAACTTCCGCAACCACAACTGGCTTCGTATTCATCCAGTCTTCCCACTGCGCAAAGTCCGCAAACTGTTCCGTGTTGCCGTTGCCATCCAGACCAAGCACCGTCGTCGCCACGCGGTTCAGCATGTAGCGATCGTGCGTCACCAGCATCAGTGCACCGGGATACTCCAGCAGGCTCTCTTCCAGAATCTCCAGCGTAGGAATATCCAGATCGTTCGTAGGCTCATCCAGCAGCAGCAAATCCGCAGGCTGCAGCATTAAGCGCGCAATCAACACGCGCGCCCTCTCGCCACCGCTCAATCGTTCAACCGGCTGATTCAACTGCTCACCCGTAAACAGAAAGCGCGCAGCCCAACTGGCCACATGGATCTGCCGACCATTGTGAACAACCGAATCACCTTCAGGTGACAGTGCCTGCCGCAGCGTCAGCTTCGTATCAATCTCACGAGCCTGCGAGAAATACACCACGCGAAGCTGATGTGCCCGTTTGATCGTTCCGCTGGTCGGTTCCAACTCACCGGTTAGCAAACGCAGAATCGTAGTCTTGCCACTGCCATTCGGCCCAACCAAACCAACGCGCGCACGCGCTGTCATCACATAGTTAAGATCACGAACGACCGTCTTCCCATCGAGCTCAAGCGACACGTTCTCTGCTTCAATCAGCCGTTTCGTCTGACGGTCCGTGGCAACAAAATCAATATTCGCAGAAGACTTCTGCGCACGCGCATTACGATCAGCCAGTTCGCCAATCATCTCGTGCGCTTTATCAATGCGTGCCTTGCTCTTCGTCGTACGAGCCTTCGGTCCGCGGCGCAGCCACTCAATCTCCGTCTTCACCTGGTTACGCAGACTCTCCGTCTGTTTCGCCTGCGCTGCCAGGTACAACTCGCGCTCTTCCAAAAACTTTGAGTACGCACCATGCACACGGAAGATGCCGTCAGGATACACACGGTTCAACTCTGCCGTTTCGTTGCTCACAGCCTCAAGAAAATAGCGATCATGCGAAATAATCACGCACGCGCTGGGGATGTAGTTGAGTAAGTCTTCCAGCCACTCAATGCCACCCAGATCAAGATGGTTCGTCGGCTCGTCCAGCAGCAATACGTCGGGCTCAACGATTACGCCTTCGCAGATCGCCAGCCGCTTGCGCCAGCCGCCCGAAAGGCTCCGCGCCTCCGCGTCTTCGTCAGGAAATCCAGTGCGGCCCATCAGCTCGCGCAGTCGCTGTTCATGCTCGTTTTCCGGCACGTTGCCGTCCACCAGCGCACGTTCCAGAACGCCGCGCACAGTCACACCGGCAGGGAACTCGCTGATCTGGTGGATCACACCAACACGCGCGCGCTTGCGCACTGCTACTTCGCCGCTGTCAGCATCTTCGCGTCCAGCAAGAATGTTCAGTAGCGTGGACTTGCCAGCGCCATTCGGCCCTACCAGGCCAAGTCGTTCGCCATCGGAAACAACCAGCGAAACATTCTGAAACAGGACACGTGCGCCATAGCGCTTCGAGACGGATTGCGCGTTAAGAATCGGCGGCATCGTTCTAGTTTATCGGTTTTATGCAAGGGAGAACGTGCCTACAGCATCTGCACAAAGAACCAGCGCTCATCCGGCTCCTCGCCCTGCGTGATCACCACCGCGCCGCGCGCCCGCTGCAGCAGCGACGGAAACTTATCGCCCCACTCCACCAGCACCAGCGCATTCGGATCGGCTTCCATCTCCTCAATGCCCAGCGAAAGCAGTTGCTCGTCTTTTTCAAGACGATACAAATCCAGGTGATACAGCTTCAGCTTCGTGCCTTGGTACTCATGCACCAGCGTGAACGTGGGACTCGTCACGTCCTCAGCATTTGCGCCAATGCACTGCGCAATGCCTCTCACCAACGTGGTCTTACCCGCGCCCAGGTCGCCCTTCAGAATCACGAGGCGCGGCGCAGGCAACATCAATTCCATGATGTTCTGCGCCAACGCCATCGTGCCATTCACGCTGCGTGTTTTCAGCCGTTTTTCAATCATCTACTTCAATTAGTCCAATGCGTAGAAAGCAAGTCCACTCAGCAGCTTCGGATAAAAGTCGGTCGATTTCTGCGGCATCACTTCGCCACCCAGCGACACTTCCTTCATCTGGTCCAGCGTTACGGGCTTGATCAGGAAAGCAATGTCTGCTTCACCACGCGCAACCTGTGCTGCTGCATCTTCCGCACTACGCAGATAACGCAGATTCTCCTGCTGACGAATCGATTCCGGCGTGAGCTCCAGCAACTGCTCCAGCACCAGCGCATGCAACTGAACCACATCCATCACACGCTGACGCGGCGGCACATGCTGTAGCGCGCCTTCCACCGCAGCCTTCTTCGCCTTCAGCAGCCACGTTCCATCAGCCATCACAGCCAGGAACGCAACGCCTTCCGTACCATTCAGCGGTGCAAGACGTTCCGCGGCACTCTCAACACCTTCGGCGTCAGAACCCGCAGCCACAGCCTTCGCTTCCACCTTGCTCACATCGAAGAACTCCGCAGCCTTATCCAAAAACGCCTGCGACGAGAAATTCTTCAGTCCATACACAATGCGGTGCGTCGGCAGAATCGTGATGCCCGGAGCATCCGTGTTCACCAGCGTCATCATCATCGCGGCTTCGGGGAACGGAGGCACCGGCAACTGCGGTCCCATCTTCATGTCCGCATCGTTCGACGGCGATTCGTCTGACTCACCCACCTGCTTCTCACTGTGTTCATGCTGACGCGTCGAGTCCGCAACGCCCAGCTCTGCAGCGCGCTCACGCGCATACGCAGTCGACGTCTCGTAGCGATGGTGTCCATCCGCAATGATCAGCTTCTTGTCAGATAGCGCGCCCACCAGCAGGTTCAGCACATGCGGATCGGTCACCTTCCATACGGAATGAACCACGCCGTACTCATCGGTTACGGTCTCATCCGCAACAATCGTCGGCTCGCCGGAACGGTTGCCAAACACCAGACTCTCCACCGTGAACGAGGGATCGCTGTACAGCATGTAAATCTGTTCGCAGTAAGTACGCGTCGACTTGAACAGCGAAAGACGATCGCTCTTCGGCTTCGCCAGCGTCTGTTCGTGGCGATACACCACCTGCTCGGCATAGTCGTACAGGTGGCCCAGGCAGATCAGGCCGCGGCGCTCGCGCACTTCGTTGGTGCCCGGCACGGTGTAGCGCTGCGCATAGCCAAACAGCGCGGGTTCACGCTCTTCCACCAGCACGGCTTCCTTGCGCCAGTCCTGCAGCGTCTTCGCCGCGCGGCTGTACACATTCTCCGTCTCTGTATCAGCGGGGAAGCGCTTGCCCAGGATCACACGGATCAGGTTGTACGGGCTTTTCTCGTAATACGCTTCCTGCATCGCAGGCGAAATCTTGTCGTACGGCTGTGTAACAACGTCTTCCAGCTGTACTTTTTGCGTGTTGTAACGGAGGGCGCGGAAAGGATAAATACGCATGCGTGCCTTGAGAGGGGTGCTCCTTGCGATTTTCGTTGCCACTCCATTCTATCGGGCCGGAAATCCCGCTTCTTTCCAAGTGTTCACAAAAGCCGTAAATACTCTGGGAAAAGTTTCTGCATCTACCTAAATACATGGCAGACGTGGCGCACGAACAATGGAAACCGCGGGTCAATCCCTGGCTCATCGCTGGTACCGTCGCGCTCGCCGCCTTTATGGAGGTGCTGGACACCTCCATTGCCAACGTGGCCCTGCCCCACATTTCCGGTTCACTTGCTGCCAGCCAGGACCAGGGAACATGGGTGCTCACCAGTTATCTGGTGTCCAACGCCATTGTGTTGCCCCTGGGCGGCTGGGCCTCCAGCGTCATCGGCCGGAAAAACTTCTTCCTGCTCTGCATCACCATCTTCACCATCGCCAGCTTCCTCTGCGGCATCGCTCCCTCGCTGCCTTTGTTGTTGCTATTCCGCGTCTTGCAGGGCGCAGGCGGCGGCGGTCTGCAACCCATGGCGCAGGCCATCATGGCCGACTCTTTCGACCCCAAACAGCGTGGAACGGCGTTTTCGCTTTACGCGCTGGTGGCGGTCCTCGCACCTTCCATCGGTCCCACCCTCGGCGGTTGGATTACCGACAACTACTCCTGGCGATGGATTTTTTACATCAACATCCCCGTCGGCATCCTTGCTTTCCTGCTCGTATCGCGCCTCGTAGACGATCCGCCATGGATTAAGGGCGACAGGAAAAACCTGCTGAACGTCGACTACATCGGCCTGACGTTCCTCACCATCTCCATGGCGGGTCTTCAGATTGCTTTGGACAAGGGCGAAGAAAACGACTGGTTCGCCTCCAACTTCATCCGTACCTTCGCGGCCATGTTCGTCTTCGGCATGATCGCGCTCATCTGGTGGGAACTGCGTGCCAAAAATCCCATCATGAACCTGCGTCTCTTCCGTTTCCGAAACTTCGCCATCTGCTGCTTTCTCATGATGTTGGTCGGCGGCATCCTCAACGCCGGAACGGTGCTGCAACCCCAATTCACCCAGCAACTGCTCGGTTACGACGCCACCAACGCGGGTCTGGCGCTTACGGCGGGCGGATGCGTGCTTCTGGTGTGCGCACCCATCGCCGGAATCCTGTCTGACAAACTTCCTGCGCGAACGTTGGTCGCCTGCGCCTTTGTCTTCTTCGCCTGCGCCTACTGGTACATGTCCACGCACATCACGCTGGGCATCAGCTTTGGCCAGAACTCATTCCTGCGCGTCATCCAGGTCATACCCATCCCGTTCTGCTTCATCGCCATCACGAATGCGGCATACGTGGGCTTGCCGCGCGAAGCGTCGAATCAGGTCAGCGGCCTTGTGAACTTCGCACGTAACATCGGCGGTTCCATCCTTATCGCCCTCTCCGGTGCGCAGGTCACCAATCGCACACTGTTCCACGAAGCACGCCTGCAGAACTACATGAACTACGCCAACGACCAGTTCAATAGCAGCGTTCAGCAGGTCGGCAGTTTTCTCGGCATTCATGCGGGGCAGGCGCAAGGGCCGTATGCCGCACAGGCCAACGTGTACCAGCAGCTCAACCAACAAGCCGCCGTCATGGGCTATGCCGATGTCTATCGCATGCTGGCGTGGATGACAGCAGGCATGTTCTTTCTCGCCTTCCTCCTCAGCAAACCAAAGGGTGGCGAAAAGGCACCCGAGGGCGCCGTGCACTAAACGCATCACTTCTGCGAGCGATCCGTATGCCTGTTTCTCTTCTGATCGGATCGATCGTCAGCCCGCGCACCCGTCTGGAAACCCCTCGCCGGAAGTGCTTTAGCCACACTGTACGTCGCCGGCGCATGCCAACTCTTTGTCACCTTATCCGGCAACATGCCGAAGAAAAACTGTGACAAAGGCACTAACCCCATCGCGTACAATCGTCTTCCCACGGGGGCGTAGAAAACCTCTGCGGGCCGAAACCGTCCAAGTAATGACGAGACGGTTTGCCGAACGCTGTAAGGGACAGCCGGGGGCGATATATGTCAACACGTGGCCGTAATGTCGTTGCGTTACTGTTCTTCTCCTTGCTGCTGTTTCCTGCAGCAGGAACCCTGCGTGCGCAGGAAAACCCGTTGCAGAACCCCCACACTCCCACCAAGCCGGATCCCCCCAAGCCGCCTGCGGGCGAAGTCATCACCGGCAAGGACGTGACAGCCAAAGGCGCGCTCCGCCCCGGCGCCCCCCTCCGGGTCGAAGCGAACCTCGTCCTCGTCCCAATGACGGTCACTGACGACCAGAACCGCCTCGTCACCGGCCTCGAGCGCGAAAACTTCTACGTCTACGAGAACAACCAGCCGCAGACCATCCGCACCTTCTCCACAGACGACGCGCCCATCTCCATCGGCATCATCTTCGATCTCAGCGGCAGCATGAACAACAAGTACACCCGCTCCCGCCGCGCCCTTAGCGAGTTCATGCGCACCAGCAACCCGCAGGACGAGTTCTTCGTCGTCGCCTTCAATGACCGCCCCAACATCGTTGTCGACTACACCAATAACGTCGACGACGTAGACGCGCGCATGGTCATGCTCAAGCCGCAGAACCGCACCGCGCTCATTGACGCCGTCTATCTCGGCCTCGACAAGCTGAAAGACGCCAAGTACGAACGCAAGGCGCTACTGGTGATCTCTGACGGCGGCGACAATCGTTCGCGCTACACCGAAGGGGAACTGCGCAAAGCCGTCCGGGAAAGCGACGTGCAGATGTACGCCATCGGCATCTTCGAACAAAACGCGCCAACCGAAGAAGAACGCAACGGCCCGGCGCTGTTAATGGACATGTGCGATCAAACCGGCGGACGCCTTTTTCACGTCACAGACGTAGCAGAGCTGGGTGACATCGCGTCGCGAATTTCCGCAGAGCTCCGAAACGAATACGTCATCGGATACAAGCCAACGGACCTTCATCACGATGGCAACTGGCGTAAGCTGAAGGTGAAGCTGAATCCGCCACCCGGATTGCCACAGCTCTCCGTACACAATCGCCAGGGTTACTATGCACCGTCGGATTAACTGTTTTGCACCACTTTTGTTCGCTTCCACTCTGACGATGCTTCCCGCGCTCTCTGCGCAGCAAGCCCCCGCGCCCTCGGCTCCATCTCTCAACGTCGACCGCGATCCCATCCCCTCGCCCGACCCTGAGACAGCCCCCACCGCTGCCGGTGCCGACACCAACGGACAGCAGCCCTCCATCGACCAGATTCAGCGCGCCGGTGGCACATACACGCTGCACACTGAAGTCGGCGAAGTCCGCCTCAACGCCAGCGTCATCGACGGCAGCGGACGCTCCGTGCAAACGCTGCAGCCCTCCGCATTCACCGTGTTCGAAGACGGCGTCCAGCAGACCGTAGCCAGCCTGCGCCATGAAGATCTTCCCGTCTCACTCGGCCTCCTCATCGATTCGTCAGGCTCCATGTACGACAAGCGCGCCGCCGTCGGCAAAGCCTCGCTCGACCTCATCAAGCTGTCCAACCCCAAGGACGAAGCCTTCCTCGTCGATTTCTCCTTCGACCCCTACATCGACGCTGACTTCACCCACGACATCAAGAAGCTCGAAGACGGCCTCAACTACGTAAAAGCCAGCGGCGGCACCGCGCTTTACGACGCCGTCATCGCTTCCGCCGACTATCTCTCGCGCAACGCCAAAGAACCAAAGCAGGTCATCCTGCTCATCACCGACGGCGACGACAACGCCTCGTCCTCCACGCTGGAAGAAACCATCCGCCGAGTGCAGGAACTCGATGGCCCCGTCATCTATTGCGTCGGCCTGCTCTTCGGCCCCGATGAAGACAAGCGCGAAAGCCGCCACGCCCGTCGCGTTCTGGAAACGCTCGCAGAACAAACCGGCGGCGTCGCCTACTTCCCCAAGAAGCTCGAAGACGTGGACGCCATCGCCGCGCAGGTCGCCGCAGACATCCGCCAGCAGTACACCATCTCCTACAGCTCCACCAAGTCCGCGCGCCTCGGCGGCTACCGTACAGTCCACGTTACCGCGCAGGCCAAAGGCTTCGGCAAACTCACGGTCCGCACCCGCAGCGGCTACTTCCCCAAGGGTTCCCAGCCAGCTGGCCCCGCACCCGGCCTGAAACCGGAAAACCAAAAGTAAAAGTCCCCAATCCTTCGCAAAGCGAAGAACACGCGAAGCGTCGAGAACGGCACGAAGTGCAACACGCGAAGCGTCGAGTACGGTACGAAGTACCAGCTACAATCACATAGCCATCACGTGAAGCTGCTTATCCCATCCCTCCTGCTCGCTGTCAGCGCCGCCGCCCAGCAGCCGCTAGTGCTCATCGATCCCGCACGCGGAGGGTCCAAAGGTGGCTCGCACATCGCAGACCGTGTCGAAGAAAAGCAGGTCACGCTGCAGGTGGCGCAGCATCTCGGCAATCTCCTGCGCGCCCGCGGCTTCGCCGTGCAGATGACTCGCGAATCCGACGTGGACACCACCAACGACCAGCGCGCCGCCATCGCCAACACGACGCATCCCATCGCCTGCATCCTGCTGTACGCCTCCAGCACTGGCAACGGAATCCATCTCTTCACCACCACGCTGCCGCAGCCGTCAATGGTTGACCCTGCCGCGCCCGTCGTGTGGGACGAAGCACAATCCGCCTACGCCGCGCGTTCGCAGGCACTGGCCAGCGGCTTGCGTGAAGCCTTCGGCCGCACACGCATCCCCATCGCCAGCGGAACCACATGGACGCGCCCACTCGACAACATGCAGTGCCCGGCAGTCGCCATTGAAATGGGGCCTCAGAAAGACGGCACCGCAGCCGACGATCCGCCGTATCAAAACCGCGTAGCCGAAACGATCGCAGACGTTCTTCTTTTCTGGCGCAACAAGGTCGGCAACATGACGCCACCTGCTCCACCCAAGCCGGAGCCTGTCGTACCAACACCCGCACCCAAGCCAGCCACCCCGCAGGCAACACAGCCTGCGCCCAAGCCCGCAGTCCCGGCGCAACCAAAACCGGCAACACCCAAACCCACAGGAGCAGCGCAGCAATGATCCCTCGTTACCAGCGCATCCTGTTCATCGTGTTGCTAAGCGCATCGGTCTTCATGGCCATCTTCCTCGTCTACATGCACCGCAAAAACTTTGCAGATGTGAAGAACGCCGACCACACACCCCTCGAAGCGCCCGTCTATTCCGCGTCGGAACAGGTCACGCTGGACCTCGCAGACGACTCCGACTTCACCCTCACGCCCACCGTGCGTTCCATCGCACTGCCGCAGAACGCCGCCGTCCGCGCACGCGCTCTCGTGGAGCATCTGCTGGCGGAATACTCCCTGCCGCGCTCAAACCATCCGCTCGACGGTGGTATCGCGGTCGACGATGTCTTCCTCGTCCCACTCCCGCTCGGCTCCTCAACGGGTTCCTCATTGCAGCGCGCCCCACTCACAAAAGACGCGCAGGCCGACCCTTTGACACAGGCCACCGGCGAACTCGCCGTAGTGAACCTGCGCTCCTCCTGGGTCGACGGCCACCCCGCCGGCATCACCTCGGAGACGCTCACCATCCAGTCCATCGTCGGTACCCTCCGCGCCAACCTGCCTGACATCACCAAGGTGAAGTTCCTCGTCGATGGCAAACCGCGCGACACCCTCGCAGGCAGCGTGGAGTTCGATCGCATCTTCGATGCAGATACCTCCATCACCGCCCCGGTGCAGACCGCCACACATGACTAACCGCCCGCTCATCGGCGTCTTCGATTCAGGCTTCGGCGGCCTCACCGTGCTGCGCGAACTCCTGCACCATCTCCCCGGCGCAGACTTCCTCTACCTCGGCGACACCGCCCATCTTCCCTACGGCTCCAAATCACAGGCCGCCATCACCCGCTACACCCGCGCGGCCATCCGCGAACTCGTAAGCCGCGGCGCAGAACTCGTCGTCATCGCCTGCAACACAGCCTCGGCATTGGCACTGCCATCCCTTCAGGACAACGCTCCCGTGCCACTCGTCGGCGTCGTCGGCCCCGGAGCAGAAGCCGCAGCCGCCATCGTTCCTCCAGGCGCAACCGTTCTGGTACTGGCCACAGAAGGCACCTGCAACTCCCACGCCTATGCGGAAGCGTGCGCCACCCACGGTCTTCAAGCCGTAGAAAAACCCTGCCCACTCTTCGTCCCGCTGGTAGAAGAGGGCTGGACCGACGGCCCCATCACCGAACAGATCGCCGACGTGTACCTGCAGGAGGCGCTCGCCGCCGCACCACAACCGCCGCAGGCCATCGTCCTCGGCTGCACGCATTACCCTCTGCTTCGACCACTGTTGCAAAGGGAAATAGCGAAACTCGACAGCAACATCCCCATCGTCGACTCCGCCGAAGCAACCGCCCGTCACACCGTCACCCTGCTACCCGCCGCAACAACCCCCGGCAGCGCGGAACCCAAACTGCACTTCCTGGCCACAGACGCAGCCGCCAAGTTCCAGCGCTTCGCCCCCCGCTTCCTCGGCCGCGAAATCCCCACGGTAGAACTCATCACCCTGGAAGACTGATCCATCCTCAAGCGCGAATCCCTTCTGTATCACTGGAACCGTCGTGCCCGATTCTCCGTACCAGAACATAATCGAGAGCGAGGGTCGGGGCATGCGCACGTCTTCTAGGAGTCTGTTGTTCTCTGCAGCAATGGGCTTATTCGTTGTTCCATCTTCGTCTGTCCACGCCCAACCTCCCGCCGCTCCATTGGCATCCCCAAATCCAGCTCTCGGTGAGAACGGTACACCGCTGACATTCGCCGTTGCGTCGGTACGCCGAAACATCACCGGCACAGGGTCCTGTGATCCGGAGCACTTCAGCCTATTGCCCGACGGCTTCCACATGGCCAACTGCCCGTTGATCGCTGTCCTGTTCTTTGCCGAGGTCCCATCCGACGGCACCACGCTTGGCTTTTCGACCAGTGGCCGCACCGTCGGCGCACCGGAATGGATGTCATCCGAGCGGTACGACATTGAAGCGCGCCTGGAAGAGGCCGATCGAGCGGAATGGCAGAACTCCGCCGCGCAGAAAAAAATGTTTCCTACGCTTCTGCAGGCTCTCCTAGAGGAACGCTGCAAACTCACTGTCCACCGCGAACTGCGGGAACGGGCTGTATACGATCTGGTGATCGCGAAAAACGGGCCCAAGCTGTCATCGGCAGAATCCACCCTGCCTGCGGACATCCTCGCGAAACATCCGGGCGTGGGCGCCGTTCCCGGCAGTGGCGGCATGTTTGCAGTGGGTCCCGGCGGCAGCATGGCTCTCTACGGCGTTTCGATGAGGACGCTCTCAACCGTCCTGTCGAACAGAGCCGGACGATTGGTCGTCGACAGGACCGGGCTCACCGGCCTCTATGACATCCACCTTGACGCTCCGGAGCCACACACAGACGAGACCGAGTCCTACATCTTCACCATGCTGCAGGAAAAGTTCGGACTCAAGCTGGTCTCCGCGAAAGAGCAGGTTGAGACGCTTGTCATCGATCACATCGAACGACCGTCCGAGAACTAGGTTCCGCCGAAGGCGTCGAGAACGGCACGAAGTGCTGTCAAGCCCTCAAACCACCCAACCCCAACAAACCAAAAGAAATACAGTTGGCATGGTATTTCCCCGAACCTAATCAGCTAACTCTTTTAGATAGACGATTTTTCCTCTAACTCCAATCAATAGGCGATTTTACGGACACTAGAGCCCTAACCCCAATAGAAAGACGATTTTAGAAAAACAGGGGGAGGGGGGTACCCCTGACTTGTGCTACAATTTCCACAGAGTGATTCTGCTCTGTACGTCGCAGGGAACGGCCCGAAGTGGATTGGGGCTGGCCAGAGACCGCGATGTTCTGTCCCACCGCTGCATGCCATCCCTTGAACAAGAGAGAGGGAAGCGTTGGTTGCTCTGGCTTTGAAGATCACCTGGACTCTCGAGAGATAAACGCATCAGACGTTTACCAGACCGGAGCAGCAGGGATAACGATCTCGCCGTGCAGCAGCAAAGGCCTATCAAGTCAATGCTGATCGAATCGATCCATAGTGTTCCGCTCCACGCCTAAGGAGTGAAAACACACCTGCATCACTACAACGAACTGGCAGGCAGGCAGTCCGCACTGAACGAGGACCGCCGCCGCACACAGACAGAGAAAGATCACACTTGAACACTGGCAATACTGCAGTCGCTGAGCAGAACGCTCCGGCAACCTCTACCGAAACCACCACTTCTTCCCCCCTTTTCACCGACTTCAACCTCTCCCAGCGTCTGCAGGACCGTCTCGCTGCGGCAGGTTATGTCACGCCGACGCCCGTGCAGGCGAAGGCAATCGCTCCCGCTCTGGAAGGCCGTGACGTACTCGCCACCGCAGCTACAGGCACCGGTAAGACCCTCAGCTTCCTCATCCCGATGATCGAGCGCATGGACGCGAACCCGCTCCAGGCTCCCGCACCGGGCGAGAAGCAGGGCAAGCGCCAGAACAAGCCCATCCGCGCCCTTATCCTGCTGCCCACGCGCGAGCTGGCCATGCAGGTGCTCGACAACTACGCCAAGCTGATGCCTGGCCAGAAGAACGATGCCGTGCTGGTCTGCGGTGGTCTGAGCGAAGGCGCACAGCTTGACGCCCTCCGCCGTGGCCCGCGCCTGGTCGTTGCCACGCCCGGACGCCTTGAGGACTACCTGAAGCGCGGTGAGATCAGCATCCGAAACGTGGAGATGCTGGTACTGGACGAAGTGGACCGCATGCTCGACATGGGCTTCCTTCCGGCCATCCGCCGCATCGTCGGCGCTCTGCCGAAGACCCGCCAGACCATGTGCTACTCCGCCACCCTCGACGCCAACATCGCCGAGATCGTGCGCGACTACGTGCAGAAGCCTGTCCGCATCCAGATTGGCACCACCTCCAAGCCGAACGAGCGTGTAGAACTGCGTGCTTATACCGTGATGCAGGACCAGAAGCTGGGCCTGCTGGAGCAGATGCTGAACGAGGAAGAGGGAACGTTCCTGGTCTTCAGCCGCACCAAGCACGGCGCAGACCGCATCGGCCGCAAGCTGGAGAAGCTGGGCTACACCGCCAGCATCATCCACGGCGACCGCTCGCAGTCCCAGCGCACCTCGGCCCTGAAGGCGTTCGCCACCGGCAAGAGCCGCATTCTGGTCGCAACGGACGTCGCAGCGCGCGGAATAGATATTTCCCACATTGCGCACGTTGTGAACTATGATCTTCCCAACGCAAGTGAGGACTTTGTCCACCGCATCGGTCGTACCGGCCGAGCAGGCAAGGAAGGCCTCGCTACCACCTTTGTCATGCCACAGGAGCGCAGCGATGCGCGCCGTATTGAGCGGGAACTGAAGATCTCGTTCATCTGGCGGGAGGCAGATAAGAATCTGGCTAAGGAAGAACGGAACTCACCGGTCGACCTGAGCAAGGTGAGCGACATGATGCAACTGGAGACCCGGGCTTGGAAGACCAATCCGCAGGGCACCAGTCTGGAAGACGCACCCGTACCGCAGGGCCGCAATCACTCGGGCCGCGGCAACGGCAACAGCCGCAGTAGCGGCAATGGTGGACGCGGTGGTGGTGGCGGTTTCCGCCGTCGTCGTAGCCGGTAAAGAATGGTTGATTTCGCGCGGACCCCTTGCGAAGGGCGGCGACGATCGCATCACTTCCTCGCAAACCAGCCTAGTTCTCTCCGTATAAAAGGGACGCCTTCGGGCGTCCCTTTGGACTTCTACACGCAATCCGTTGCCGTGAACGCACGCGTGTGGTTCCATAGCGATATTGCGTAAGCTTCTCGCCATTCTGTTGCTGGTTGTCTTCGGCCTGCCGTTGGCATCGTCGCTCTTCGCGCTCACACCGAGCAGTGAGGCGTCATTGCCTGCCTGCTGCCGCCGCGCCGGCCTGCACCACTGCACACAGATGGCGGAACAGGATTCACAGCCGACGGAACACCGGCACATCTCAGTGGTGCAGGAGAAGTGCCCCTGCTGCCCGGCAGTGCTAAGCCTGGGCAGCATACCCAATCTGCTCGCACCTCCTTCTGCGCCGATGTTGTTCACGGCTCTTCAAGGACAATCAGCGGTTGTCGTACAGGCGGAAGTCAGCCAACGCATTGCGCACGATCGTGCTCGCGGAAAACGAGGGCCTCCTTCCTTACTTACTCGGTAACGCGTCGAGTTCTGCTGCCTGGCAATGCAGCAGAGTCTTCGTCTCCGCTTACATAGAAGGAAGGAAACCTTGCATGGCAACCGCTCCCGCAAACGTCCCTGTCGAAGAACGAGGACGTCGTTTGTATCGCACTATCTGGCGCTGGCATTTTTACGCCGGCATCTTCTGCATCCCTCTTGTCATCTGGCTATCGATTACAGGTTCCATCTATCTGTTCAAGCCGCAGATCGAACGCTGGATGGATCGTCCCTACAACCGTCTGCATCTCACTGGTCCGCGAGCTACACCCGAACAGATCGCTCGCACTGCTGTTATTGCAGTTCCAGGTTCAACGCTGCATTACTACGAATTGCCACCAAGCGACGATGCGGCGGTGCGTGTGATCGTGGGCATGGGCAAGAAGGAGTATCGCGTCTACGTAAACCCGCAGACGCTCGCCATTCTGCACACCATCAGCGAGGACCAACGCTTCATGACGGTTATTCAGCATCTGCATGGTGAGTTGCTGGTGGGAACACCAGGTTCGTACCTGGTTGAGCTTGCTGCTTCATGGGCGATCGTCCTGCTGCTTACCGGCTTGTATCTGTGGTGGCCGCGACAGACGGAGAAGCTTGCGGGTGTTCTGTGGATACGCACACGCAGCGGCAGCCGCATCTTCTGGCGAGACCTCCACGCTGTCACTGGCGTGTGGATCTCAGCCCTGGCACTGTTCCTCATACTCACCGGACTCCCATGGGCCAAAGGTTGGGGCGGCTACTTCAAGAAGGTCCGCCAAGTGACAGGTACATCTGTCGCCAAGCAGGATTGGACGATAAGCCGTGCAGATGCGCTGAACGATCGCATGGCGCAGAACAGCAATAGTCTGAGCAATGCCATGGACGACATGCCGGGCATGGATCACTCCGGCCACATGGGCCACTATATGGACGGCATGGATATGGGCACCGATCCGTACCAACCATTCAACGTACTCGTCCCAGTTGCAGCAACACTGCATCTGGCCGCCCCGGTGGAGATCATGCCTGCCATGAAGACTGGCGGTACCTGGACGATCAAGTCTGACGCACAGAACCGCACACTACGCGATGTGTTGCAGGCCAATCCGGAGACGGGAGCTATCGTAAGCCGGAAGAACTTCAACCAGGGAATGATCCTTGATCGCATTGTTGGTACTGGTATCGCCGCGCACGAAGGACAACTCTTCGGCCTGATGAACCAGTTGCTGGGATTGATCACGGCAATGGGATTAGTGCTGCTTTGCGTGAGCGCAGTTGTCGTCTGGTGGAGAAGACGGTATGTCGGAGTGTTAGGTGCGCCGTTGCCGCTGGCACGTCCGCGCTGGAGCTTTGGATTGGTGGCCGCAGTGGTCGCGCTTGCAATCTATCTGCCAGCGATGGCGTTCTCGCTGATTGCGATATTGCTGCTGGAATGGACGGTGTTATCACGAGTCCCGTCAGTTAGTCGCTGGCTTGGACTTACTGCCATGGCATAAGTAGAAAGGCTGGAGAATAACTCTCCAGCCTTTCCGTTACTTCGAATAAGTGTATGTGCCACACAGCGCGGAGGAGTTATTCAGATCCTCTGCCTTCATACTCGGCATCTTGCTGCCAGAGAAGAAGGCTACCTGCATGGTTTTGCCTTGCACTGCAGTCGCCATGTACTGCGTCTCTTCAGCTCCGCACAGCGTGTTCTTGTGCAGGAATTTGCGGTCGCCCGCGATGCTTAGGCGATACAGCTTGCCATGCACGCCGTCGGGACTGTCGAAGTTGAACACCGCTGCAATCTCTTCCGCATTCAGTTCACGCAGGTCTGCGATGGTGAAGGGCTGGAAGTAAATGGACAGTCGTTCACCAGAGATGATGATGTCACCTGTCACGGAACGCGCAGTATTGCTTGTGGCTTTCCAGTAGCCGTTGTCCTGCGCTACGGCAGATGCAGACAACAGTAGGGCGATCGCGGTGATGACGAGACGCTTCATGACTACAGCATGACACCGTAGAGGAAACATCGGCAAATCATGGTCAGCGATTTATGGCAGCGCAAACGCGACATACTTCGTGCCGTGTTTCGCCTTGCTGTTGTGCGCGCTACTGTTTGCGATGACGACATACTGCTTGCCATTCACCATATATGTGGCAGGTGTGGCGTTGCCAGCGTAGTCCATGGTGTACTCCCACAGCACTTTGCCAGTCTTTGCGTCGAAGCAACGCAGCTTGTTGTCGAAGTTAGTTGCGCCAATGAACAGCAGACCAGTTGCCGTGAGCACGGGGCCACCGTAGTTCTCGCTACCGGTGTTTTTCATGCCCTTTTCAGCGAGTTCCGGATATTCACCCAGCGGTACATGCCATAGGTACTTGCCGGTGTTCAGGTCCAGTGCATTCAGCGTTCCCCATGGTGGCTGGATGGCGGGATAGCCATCAGGGTCGAGGAACTTGTGATATCCCGTGAAGCGATATTTCGCTGGCGGCGCGGCATTCTTGCCGTCGCCGGAAGCTGCTTCCTGTTTGTCGCTGCGGTCGGTTGGTGTGAGGTCGCCGCTGCGCACGTAGGAGAGGAGTGCGTTCAGCGAATCGCCCGTCAGGTTGGTGAATCCCGGCATGCGTCCGCGGCCATTGTGAATCACCTCCGTCATCTGTTGTGCGGTGAGTTTCTTTGTCGCCTCAAGCAATGATGGAAAAACGTCTGCCTGACCTTTGCGGTCAGTGCCGTGGCATACAGCGCATTGTGCATTGTAGAGCGTTGCGCCCGCGCTTTCACCACTCTTTACTGCGGTCAGACCTCCAGTCCAGGCGACATCGTTTGCATTGATATAGAGCACGCCGGTGCGGGGATCGGCTGCTTCGCCACCCCACTCCGCGCCGCCATCGAAGCCGGGGAACACCACCGTTTCCTGATCTACGCGGAAGGGAATGAATTGGCCATCGCTGATGAAGGTGCTGAATTTCTCAGCGGCCCATGCATGCGCCTCCGGCGTGCGGCTGGTCAGCATCTCCGCTGTTAGACGCTGCCGCGCGAATGGCTCAATTGCTGTCGACGTGGGTTGAGTGGGTGATGCAATTTCGCCGGGCACTGTGCTTGCCGGGAACGGTTTCTCTTCGATAGGGAACAGCGGCTTGCCCGTGACACGATCAAAGACGAAGACCTGACCATGCTTTGTTACCTGCGCTACAGCATCGATAGATTTGCCATCCCGATGCAATGTCAAGAGCACTGGCGGCGAGGGGAAATCACGATCCCACATGTCGTGATGCACGGCTTGAAAGTGCCACAGCAGTTTGCCGGTTGCGGCGTCGAGCGCCAGTAACGAGTTTGCGTACAGATCGTTGCCTACGCGATCTGCACCGTAGAAATCGCTGACTGCGGAACCGGTTGGCGCATAGAAGATGCCGCGCGCTTCATCGAGCACTCCGCCTGTCCAGTTATTGGCGCCGCCGGTGTATTTCCATGCGTCTTTCGGCCATGTTTCGTAGCCCGGTTCGCCGGGATGCGGAATCGTGTGAAAGCTCCAGACGAGCGCTCCCGTGTGGATGTTGTAAGCGCGGATATCGCCGTGTGGTGAAGGTTCCGTTTCACCAGTACGGAAGCCAGTAATGAGGACGTCTTTGTAGATCATCCCTGGCGTGGTGATGGCGACGGTGCCTTGCGGCGATTCGGGGCCAAGGTCATTGCGCAGATCGATGTGTCCATCTTTGCCGAAAGGCTGCATTGGTTTGCCGGTGGATGGATCGAGTGCCCAAATTGCGTAGAGTGTCTGCGCGAAGAGGATGTCATGCGAACCTTCGGAGCTTTTCCAGTACGCAAATCCACGCGCAGGTTGGCCGGTGTGGATGCCGGAGTCAAACTTCCATAACTGTTTTCCCGTGGCCGCATCCAGCCCGAATACGATCTGTTGAGGTGAGTAGACGAACATTCTTCCTTGAGCGATCAAAGGGTGCGTCTGCAATCCCGCCAGCGATTCGCCTGTATCAAACGTCCAGGCCACGCGAAGCTTCTTCACGTTGGCGCGGTTGATCTGCGTGAGGGGAGAATAGCGTTGGCCAGCCTTGTTGCCGCCGTACACATTCCAGTCCGTTGATTGCGGATCACTGGAGGCGTGCGCGATGGTGGTGTGCGGAAGGAGGAAGACACACGCCAGAGAGGTAATTGCACCGGTTCGCAGCAATGAAGGAAACAGTTTCATGGAGGCCAGAATTGTAGCCTGCCCGTTTCTCATTTTGAACGTTTGTGTTTTCGATCGTTAGCGAATGTCGAAGTTGATTTCGCGTACCAGGCCGTCACCCGTGGTGGTCCACATGATGGCCGTGTTGAGTGGAGTGGCGGCACCGGGTTGTGTCACCACCGCGTCCGTCTGGCGAAGCGGACAATCATTTACCTGAGCTGCGCCGCTGTCATCCACCAGGATCTTCGCCGAAGCGTCTTTTGTCATGCCGGTGCAGACAATGTGCACGTGACCGTGAAAGTTCGCGGGCACCTGAATCTGCACCTTGCTGGCGCAACCCAGCAAGACGATGCCGGATACCGCGAGTGCCGTGACAAAGTGATGCTTCCGAAGATGAGTCGCAGGGGATTTCATACGCGTACCCCTACGCTATCACGCGTTTGCTCTACAATTGCGGTGCAAATCAGAGAGGAGTCCGCGTGGCACTTCACCCGGCTTTCGTCACTACCGCTCTTGATCTTCCCGGTTATCGCATTGTCCGCAGCCTTGGTCTGGTACGAGGCATCGTGGTCCGGTCGCGTTCGGTGTTTGGTACTATCGGCGCCAGCTTGCAAACGCTGGTGGGCGGCGACATTACGCTCTTCACCAATCTTTGCGAACGCACGCGACATGACGCGCTTTTGCGCATGGAAGAACATGCCGTTGCCATGGGCGCGAATGCTGTTGTTGCTTTTCGCTATGACGCGAATGAAGTAATGCAAGGCGTCACAGAAGTGTTGGCGTATGGCACTGCAGTTGTTGTGGAACCACTTTCCTAGGAGACTACACATGGCTTCAGCGGGCAGAGTTACTGGCGTCGGCGGCGTTTTCTTACGTGCGCGTGATCCGAAGGCACTTACGGACTGGTATCACAAACACCTTGGGTTTCCGCTGACCGATCACGGCATCACGTTTATGTGGACCGATGAAGTCCCCAAAGGCACAGGCATGACGGCGTGGAGCGCCTTCAAGGAAAGTACGGACTACTTCGGCAAAGGCAGCCATCAGGCCGTGATGATCAACTATCGCGTGGACGATATGGATGCTCTGCTGGACAAGTTGAAGGCGGCTGGCGTGGAGATTGATCCGCACCGCGACGACGCAAGTTATGGTCGTTTCGCATGGATTGTTGACCCTGAAGGCAATCGTGTGGAACTCTGGCAGCCGCTTGCAGACAATGCTTCGTCATAGATTGAAAAAAACAGGGAGTTTGAACATGAAGTGTCTTTCTGGCGCTGCATTTGCGCTTGCTGTTATTGCATCGCCACTCGTCGCGCAAACCGCTACGCCGCCCAGCGAAATGATTACCGCCACCACGCTTCGCAGCACGGGTGACGATCTGTTGAAGCAGGCGCTCGCGTCGAAAGATGGCATCGCGTTTAAGGTTCTGCTGACGCGCCCGGATGGTGCAGAACAGCTTGCGGTGCGGGTGAAAAGTGGCCAGGGAGAATGGCATCGCGACTTTGCAGATGTCTTGATCGGCCTGGAAGGTGAAGCGGAAGTAGTGACCGGCGGTACGGTGGTGAACGCGAAAGACACGGCGCCGGGAGAAAAGCGCGGCGACAGTGTAAGTGGTGGCAAACGCCAGCCGTTTCATGCAGGTGACGCCATTCGCATTGAACCAGGCGTGCCGCATCAGATGATCCTGAAGCCGGGCAGCACCTTCCGTTATTTCGTCGTAAAAGTGCGGGCGAAGTAGCGAAGATTTTCACCTAATTTTTCACAAGCCGCTTGCCGGTACGATAGGCCAATGCAGGTTGAAACCAGTTCTCCCTGCCCGGCGACGCCGGGTGTGCTGGAAGTGATCGTTGGACCCATGTTTTCCGGTAAGAGTGAAGAGCTCATCCGGCGGCTGAAGCGTGCGCGCATTGCAAAGCAGCGTGTGGGCTGCTTCAAGCCCGATATCGATCTGCGCTACCACCGTACAGCTATTGCATCGCATTCGGAGCAGACGCACGAAGCTTCTGTGGTGACACCGAATTCTGACCGCCTCCGTGAAGAGCTGTTCGCCACGGGATTGGTGGATCGCGTTGAGGTGGTTGGGCTGGACGAGGTGCAGTTCTTTGATGAAGGTATCCTGCCGCTGACGATGGAACTGATCAATCTGGGCAAGCGGGTGATTCTTGCGGGGTTGGATACGACCTTTGCCAATGAGCCTTTCGGCCCTGTGCCGAACCTGATGGCGCTCGCGGACAAAGTGACGAAGCTGAATGCCGTGTGTATGGTTTGCGGGCAACCTGCCATTCACACGCAGCGGCTGGGCCATTCACAGGAACTGGTTGTGGTGGGTGCAGTCGGCATGTATGAAGCGCGCTGCCGGGCGCATTTTCAGCCCTACGTGGAAGAGCCTGCCGAGCAGATGGATTTGCCAGTCGTCGCCGCAGTGTAGGTTTCTGCGACTACCATGGTACGCGGGAGTCGTTTGTCATGCTGAATCGTCCTTATCGAATTGCCACAGGTCTATTTCGCTTTGTAGCGATCGCATCGCTTTCCATTGCTTGTGTCTCTGCGATTGCGCAATCGCCCAATGACACTGCGCTCCGTGGCCTGTCTCCCGTAACGACCCTCCACAAAACGGCGGACGGACAGGCGGCGCTGAGCGCGAACCTTACCGTCACGGGTGGTATCCAGACGGGCGCTATTCCGCAACCGACGTTGCTTCCGACGGAAGAACAGCGTCAGCTCGCCTTGCGCGATGCGGCGATTACTTCGGCGAATGCGGCGCAGCTTGCGGATGCATTAGGCACAGCGCTTGGCTCAGCGTATGTGGCGCGCGCGCATTACATTGATCGCTCGCATTTCACCGTAGCGTCGCAGAGTGTCACGCAAGTACTTAGCGTCGCGCTTACCACCAGCGGCGCGCATTCGGCTGTCGCGAAGTTCTTCTTTGCTAACGGCACTACTGATGGCAAGACTGTAGCCACGGGCCCTGCGGCAGATGCGATGCATGCAGCGAATGGTGTAACTGATCCGTTTGGCCGTGCGTATCATCTGCCTGCGGGCAGTCCGAATGCAGACATGTATGGCAACTCGCGTCCGTTTCAAACCGAGCCGGAATTTCGCCGCATCGTGGGCCGCGACTACTTCAATCTGGTTACAGATAACACGGTGTACACACGTGGTCCTGTGATGGACCTGACCAACAGCCCGTCGTATCCCAGTGGGCACACGACGTATGGTTATACGGCGTCGCTGGTACTTGGACTATTAGTGCCGGAGCGTTATTCGCAGATGATTGCGCGTGGTGCCGAGTATGGGAATAGCCGCATCATTGTTGGTGCGCACTATGCAATGGATGTGCTGGGTGGACGCACGCTTGCGCTGCATGACATGGCGCATCTGTTGGCGAATGATCCTGCTTACCTGAAGAACAGCAAGATTCCTGATTTTCGTGCGTCAGTTGTTCAGGCTCGTACAGACCTCGCTCATGTGTTGGAAAGTGCTTGTGGCAAGACTGTGGCGGAATGCGCTACAGAAGACACCAGCCGCTACAGTGACGCGTCCGCCGTGTCTGCTTTTTACGCGGTGACGCAGACGTATGGCTTGCCTGTGGTTCACCCGGAGATTGCAGCGAAGGTGGAGGATGTGGGCAAGGTTGCACCGGAAGCGGGTTATCTTCTCACGGTAGCTTATCCATCGCTGACGCTGGCAGAGGCTGACCAAATTCTGACAGAGACCGAAGGCCCAGGCGGTGGTTTCCTGGATGATGGCTCTGCTTTCGGTCTCTATTCCCGCATCAATCTTTATGAAGCAGCTGTGCGTGCTGCTGCGTTGACGAAGTCTCGTGCCGGAACAAAATAGATAGTTCCAAACACGAATGACTGCGTTAAGCCGGGTAGTCGCTTCTCGAATGCAGAACTGTGTTTCAGAATCCCGCAGCGATCAATGAGAGTTCGGTAATCGTTTCGGCCTCGTTCTTCTTCGCTGCACGCTGTTCCGCGTATTTCGCCAGCACATCCACTTCCAGGTTTACAGGATCGCCTGCCTGTAACGTGTGCAAATTGGTCACTGCGTAAGTGTGTGGGATGACGGCCACTACGACTTCTTTTGCGCCGTCTGCTGCAGGTTCTGTCTTCGCGACAGTCAGGGAAATGCCGTTGATAGCAATGGACCCTTTTTCCACGATGTAGGGCGACAGCGAGGCAGGCGCGGCGATCTTTAATGTCCAGTCGGTGTAGTCTGCGTCGGATGTTACCGCTGTGAGTGATAGCAGATAACCCACGCCATCCACGTGTCCCTGCACAACATGGCCACCCAGCGGAGTTCCCGCAGGTGTTGGCAGTTCCAGATTCACATGCGTTCCCGGTGAAAGGTGCGTCAGCGACGTCCGCCGGATGGTCTCTTCCAGAAGGTCGGCTTCAAAGCTCTCCGGAGTGATATTTAGCGCCGTCAGGCATACGCCGGACACGGCAATCGAATCACCTGTGCCAAGCTGCGCGGCCAGAGTGGGGGCGGCAACACGTATGCGTGTAACGCCTACCTTTTTCTCCAGCGAAACTACGGTGCCCGTCTCTGCAATCAGCCCAGTGAACATAGCTCTATTTTAGCGACTTGCGGCGGAAGTAGGTGTGAGCGTGAACGTCTCGGCCCACGGATCGTGCAGTGTGCCGCGTACACACGCGTCAACCTGCCGCGCGCCATTGCTTAGGTCGCTTACAAAATCACAGCGGTCTATATCGGAAAGTTGCTCAATCAAACCAAACGCTGTTGGCCCATGCGAGGCAAACGGAATCGCGTTGCTACCGAGTTCTGTTTCGGAGAAGAAGAGTACGGCTTTATCGACAAGTCCTGCATTGAGAAATGCGCCGTTCAATCCGGAGCCGCTTTCCAATAAAACGCTAAGAATGTCCAAGTCACCAAGCCGCTTCAGCACGGCGCGCAAATCCAACTCCAGTCTGCGTCCTTGTGTGCCGCGCTGTGCGGGTGTCAGCGTGGGAATAGTTTCTACGGTAACGCCGCGCTGACGCAACGCACGTTGACGATCATTTGGCGCGCTCTTCGCGCAGAAGACGATCAGATCGTCATTCACGCTTTCCGCAAGGCGTGATGACAGCGGCAAGCGGCAATGCGTGTCCAGAACTATGCGCAACAGACGCCTACGGCGTTGCAGGTTACTGCGGTCGGTCATCATCGGATCGTCTGCCAGCACAGTGCCAATGCCAGTAAGAATTGCATCGCTTGCGTGACGGAAGCGGTGCACCTCTTCGCGTGCGGCAGTGCCGGTGAGCCAGAACGGTGCGTTCGCAGTGCGTTGCACAGGCAGAGGAGCCAGCATCCCGTCCACACTCAATGCGGACTTCAGGGTGACCAGTGGCATACCTGTAAGAATGTGCCGCGCAAACGCATCGTTCATGCGTCGTGCTTCACGTTGCAGCAAGCCGTGTTCTGCGATGACGCCGCCGTCTTCGAGAATTGCCATGCCCTTACCAGCAACCAGCGGATTCGGGTCAAGCGTCGCTGCTACGACTCGAGCAATGCCCGCATCGAGTAGAGCGTTAGAGCATGGGCCGGTGCGTCCATGGTGTGAACACGGCTCCAGTGTCACGTATGCGGTTGCGCCGCGCACGCGTTCGCCGGCCTGCTTCATGGCAACGATTTCCGCGTGATCGCGCAGGTCGTAGCGGTGTGCGCCCTCGCCTACGATCTCGTTGCCATGCGCAATGACGCAGCCCACCTGTGGGTTTGGTGAGGCCAGTCCCAGCGTCGCGCGCGCCAGTTCCAGCGCTCGCTGCATGTGGGCTTTGTCTGTCGCAGAAAAAGGCATCCGTGCATGTGATGCTACCGCACGGCGGAACGACGCTTATGCGTAGGCCGTCTGCACCTTTACGCCGACCTGCCGCGAGGCCAGCTCGTACAGCAGAAGTGGAAGCAGATTTACCGAATGAGCCAGGTCGCCTGTTTTCGCAGCTGACGGGTCCAGCTTGAAAGTGAAGATCATCTCCAGCAATCCGTCTTCACCGGCAAATTCCGCGAGTGTTGTCTCGTGCTCCTTCACAAAGTGAAGAAGCCCCTCCAATGCCAGATCAAAGTGCTGCTGATTGGCGCCCTGAAATAACGGAGCATGCCACACGCTCGTCTTTCGGACGGAACCTCCAACTTGTTGGCCCGCGCTCATGCAGAAGACTGGTTGTGTGGCGAGTGATTCTGTGAGGAAGTGCAGATCGCGCGATACGTGATGCACCTGAAGGCTGATGGTGAAAGGTGCCATGCGTTACCCCAGCAGTGAATCGAGAAATGCGTCGCTGTTGAACGGGAGAATGTCTTCCATCTTTTCACCCACACCTGCAAAGACCACGGGAAGCTTGAGTTCGCGCGCAATGGCGATAACGATGCCGCCTTTTGCGGTTCCATCCAATTTTGTCAGCACAATGCCAGTAACGCCTGCACTCTCAGTAAACAGGCGAGCCTGCTGCATACCGTTCTGTCCGGTCGTCGCGTCGAGCACGAGGAACACCTGATGAGGAGCGCCCGGCACCAGCTTCTGCGCGGTGCGCCGCATCTTGTCCAACTCGGCCATCAGGCCGGCCTTGTTGTGCAGGCGCCCTGCGGTATCGACAATGACGATATCCGCACCGCGCGCTTTGCCTGCAGTCAGCGAGTCATAGAGCGCGGCAGAGGGATCGCCACCCTGTTTGGTCTTGATGATGTCTACGCCGGAACGCTGTGCCCACACCTCAAGCTGCTCAATTGCCGCAGCGCGAAAAGTATCAGCTGCGCATAGGAGTGCCTTGCGTCCATGCGTGCCATACAGCGCAGCCAGCTTGCCACTGGTGGTGGTCTTGCCCGTGCCGTTCACGCCAACCATCATGATGACTTCGGGCGATTGCGCAGGATGATTCGTGGGCTGTTCCACGGAGTCGAGGATGGCGCGAAGCTCTTCCTTGAGCATCTGCTTCAGCTCGTCCGTGGTTGCCTTCTCACGGAGTGCGCGCTGACGCAGGTTTCGCATGATTTCGCTGGTCGTTGTACTGCCAATATCCGCGGTTAGAAGAACGGCTTCCAGCTCATCGAGTGTGTCCTCATCAACAGTACGGCCCAGGGCAAGAACGTTGTCCAGCCCTGCTCCTAATTGCGAGCGTGTGCGTTCCACAGCATCACGCATCTTGCCCATGAAGCTGGCGTCTTCCTCGGCTTCGCTGGCATAGCCTCCAAAGGAAAATGTGGAGGTCATGGGCTTCAGACCAAACTCGTTGCGTTGAGTATCTGCTACGCGGGCGGGAGCAGGCGTCGTCGCCTGCGGTGCCGGTATGTATTCAACGGCTTCGCTGGTAGTTGCGGAAACGGGGTCCGCCAACGCTTCGACTGGCAGAGCCTCTTCAACCTCGCTTGCGGGCAGTTCGTATGCGTTTTGCGAAGCTGCGGCTTCCGCAGGAATGGAAGGTAGTTCCTCAGCAGGCGTGGCAGATTCAGCGCTCTCGCCGGTTACGGCAGAGCGAACACGTTCAAAGAAACTTGGCTTTCTCGGCTTGTCGTCCGAGTTGAAAAGCGAAATCGGCATCCCTAACAGTCTACGACCGTTGGACGGGTTGACTAAACCGGCTCTACCAGCTTGTGCGAGATGGCGAACAGTGCCAGTTCCAGTCGTGTGGATACGCCTGTCTTATCGAACGTGTTCGAGAGATGACGCTTCACCGTCTCTTCGCTAATGGTGAACTGCTTCGCAATGTCCTTGTTAGAGCAACCTTCGACAATGCACTGCACCACTTCCAGCTCACGTGGCGTGAGGCCGAAGGTCTTCTTCTCGGGCACGGCAGATGCCTGCATCATCAGGCCATGCAGTGCCTGCAGCAGGTTCACGACGCGCTCGCCGCCGATCCAATAATCTCCGCTTGCAACGGCGCGGATCGCTTCGCTCAGATCGCCCGCAACGGAATCCTTCAACACAATGCCGCGTGCGCCAATCTGTAGGGCTTCGATGACCTGTTGCGTGGAGATTGTGCTGGTCAGCAGGATGATTTTTACCCGCGGTGACTTCGACATGATCGCGCGCATTGCCTCCAGACCAGGCAGTTTGGGCATCTGCAGGTCCAGCAGCAGGAGGTCTGGCTCATGCTCCAGGGTTTGGGTAATGGCGTCCTCGCCGTCTTCAGCCTCGGCAACCACTTCAAAGCCCGGATCCATCATCAGCATGTTCTTCACGCCAAAACGGACTACGGGATGATCGTCCGCGACTACCAGCCGGATGCTGGGTGTGCCGGAACGGGGACTCGTCTGGGAACTACCGCTCGGTGCGCTCTTCTGCAAAGTCCTGGTCTCCAACGGTTATCGCCAATGCTTTCTCTGACGGCGCTAGAACTCGCGCAAAAGAAGCTCATCCAGCATACGGCGTATGTGATTGATTTCCCGAAGAAATTCCGGAAAGACGGGGGGTGGCATCGAACTCGCCAATCCGACGTCTTCTAGCGTGGATGCTAATGTGCGCAGACGGGTGGCACCGATCATGCCGCAGGAGCCCTTCATGGCGTGGGCTTCGTTGTGGAGGGTGGTGGGGTCGTCGGCGGTGGCGGCGGCCTCCATACGGTGTACCCGCTGCTCCGCGTCGGTGAGGGCGAAGTCGTAGAGGGCACGGAGCTGGGGCATGGTCATGGCCCTCCGGATGCGCTGGAAGGTGGTCGGGTCGATGGTCTGGTCCTGTTCCAGAGTAGTTGGGGGCTTGGAGATACGGCGGACTTCGGAGGGGGCGAAGGGCTTGGTCAGGATGCCGTCGTAGCCTGGGACGTTGCCCTTGGGTGTGGCGGTCATGGCCAGCAGCATGGGCTTGTTGGGACAGGCGGAGCGCAGATGGGAGGCTAGTTCCTCCCCGCTTATACCGGGCATCTGGAGGTCGCTGAGGATGACTTCGGGTGCGATTGACGGCGCCATTGCCAGGGCTTCCTCGCCGCTGGCGGCTTCGGTTACAACCCATCCTTCGGCGGTGAGTAGGAGCGTCAGCACTTCCCGAGTGGTCTCGTCGTCGTCAATCAGGAGAAGGCGTTCCATGCAAGCACTGTACAGGGTTCTACAATCGGCTGAATCGAGTGTGATGAAGTTTTCCGTTGCCATTGCCGGTTCCTTTGCTTTCATTGCTTTTGCTTCCGTGGCTGTGATGGGGGCGGTAGGGGTGACGGCGCAGGATGGGGCTGCTCCCGAGGCGTCCGTGTCAAGCCCGGTGGATGGGACGGCTGCGCGGTGGCAGAGGGTGCTGTTGCCGCCTGCTGCTACTCCCATGGCGGAGCAGTGCGTGGTAGTGGACGCCGACCTGTATGCCCATGCCGCGCCGGGGTTGCGGGATGTGCGGCTGGTGCAGGATGGGCAGGAACTGCCGTATGCCATGGATGTGAGCTTCGACACCCGCGTGGGTGATGCTGCCGCGCCACCTACGGACGACCGCGCCCTGTATGAGCCGGTGCAGACCATACGGCTACTGCCGCAACCTGCGGCGGGTGTCGCTGGACTGCAGATGGGAGATGTGCCCGATACCTACTACAACGAGACCCTGCTCTCCGCGCATGTGCCGGTGGAACGTGTGCGGATCGTACCTGCGCCCAAGGCGGAGGCAAAGGTGGAGTTACGTGCGTCGGCCCGCATGAACCTGGGACAGGCGGAGGAGCTGCGTGCGGTGCTGACTGCAGACCATCCGGTTGTGCCGTTCACCATTGGGGCTAACCTGCAGGAGCCTGCGGACATACTGGTGCACGTGGTGGATCATGGCGGCGCGCCGCAGGCCATTGTGCTGGAGATGCGGCGGAGGGAGATCTGCTACCAGCCACGGTCCATGTCAGCGGTGCATATGCTGCTGGGTGATGCGACGGCGGTTCCACCGCGTTATGACTATGCGCTACGCTTCCGGCCCAGCGCGCAACCTCTGCTGGCTGCGATGGGGCCGATGGCGGCCAACCCGTCTTACCAGATGCCGCAGACGCCAGCGCCTGTGCTGCGGGTAAGTGCAGGAGTGCGCACCGCGGTGATGCTGGTGATTGCGCTGGGGTCGCTGGCTGTGATGGCGTTTGCCATTGTGGAGCTGCGGCGGAAGTAAGTCCGTCCTACTTCGGCGGTGCAGTGCAGCCTGTTGGATCGCGGCCGCTATCGATCGTCTCCATGGCGCTCTTCGCTACGGTCACATACTGCTCATATCCTGGCGCGTGTTCGGCCTTCTGGAGGAAGTCTTCCAGGGCTACCTTTGCCTCGGGCAGCTTGCACTGGTGCATGAGGTACTGCGCGTGGCTGAAGTAGGGTCGATAGCACTTGGGCGCGGCTACGATGGAGAGTTGCGCGAGGCGTTCCACCTCATTCCACTCGCCGCGTGCGCGTGCGCCTTCGATGGGAAGGATGTACTTCACCTTGGGTGATGTGTCCGTGTAGTGTTGGCCGGACTCGCTGTCGGAGACGATCTGTACGCCGTCAACCGCGCAGGTGTAATGGATCGTCGCGGTGTCGTTGACGGGTTTGTGGTCGTCGTCACCGCCGCGACCCTGCGCGTGGAGAAGAGGAGCGGCAAGGAAGATCAGCAGCGCAGTGGAAGCGAATCGCATGGCGCAGCAATCCTACCAGCATTCTGAAACGATTCAGAAGTGTCTTCCTACGACACCGTAAGGTGGGGTACCCCCTCCCCCTCGTTTTTCTAAAATCGTCTTTCTATTGGGGTTACGGCTGGAGTGGCTGTAAAATCGTCTGCCCATTGGGGTTAGGGGCAAAATCGTCTTTCTAAAAGAGTTAGGGCCGCGCAAATGCGCGGCCCTTTTCCTCTTTGTTTCTATTTTAGCGATTTGGCGGAAATACCATGCCAACTCTATTTCTTTTGGATTGTTGGGTTTGAATGGTATCGGGGCTTGACAGGCACTCGTGCCGTTACGACGATGTTCCCCCGCAACTTAAGTGGAAATGGCCTCGGCTTGCAAAAGGTTCTCGACTCTTTGTTTCACTTCCTCGCGAATCGTACGGACCTGTTCGATGGGGAGTCCTTTGGGATCGCGTAGTGGCCAGTCGTCACGGCGTAGCCCTGGCACGTAAGGGCACTTCTCGCCGCAGCCCATGGTGATGAGGAGATCGGCGGTGCGAGCCAGCTCCTCAGTGAGCTTTTGCGGCTGCGCGGTGCTGAGGTCGATACCGATCTCGCGCATGACTTCCAGAACCTCAGGGTGGACGTGTGTGCCGGGCTCGGTTCCTGTTGATACCGCTCGCGCTTTGGATGGGTCTGCAAGCGCATTGAAGAATGCAGCGGCCATCTGTGAGCGGCCGGCATTGTGAACACAAGCGAAAATTACAGTCTTCATTTTTCCTGTTCTCTCAGAACTAAGGGCGGGGTTTGATGGCGTAGACCTTTACGCTGGCGGCGGCCTGATTTACGTCGTAGGTGTCGAGCAGCGCAGACAAGTCATTATGCAAACTGGTGGCCGTTGGTTCAGGTGTACAGCATGCTTCCTGAACCACGGCGAACGGGTTGGACTCATTCATGGCGGGGGAGCAGCACCCGGCTTGATTTTCAACTTTCTTGTATGCGTTCAGATCGGAGCCGTTGTCGACGATTTCGACATACTCGAACCCGGCTTTCAATAGTTCTTCGCGATAGGTTTCAATGCGGATTGCTCCAGCTATACAGCCGACATACGCAGCAAGGCTTGTCGCGATAGCCTCTGGCAATTCTTTCTTGAGCGCGATATCGCTCACTGCCAAGCGGCCTCCGGGCTTAAGGATGCGTGCGATTTCGCGGAAGACTGCGGGCTTATCTGGCGCAAGGTTTAGAACGCAGTTGGAGATGACGCAATCGACCGAAGCGTCAGGCAGCGGAATGTTGTCGATGTTAGCCAAGTGGAATTCGACATTGGTGTAATCACCCTTCTCCGCATTCGACTTTGCACGTTCAATCATTGCGGCTGTCATGTCGATGCCGATGGCCTTGCCTGTTGGTCCGATCTGTTGGGAGGCGAGGAACACGTCAAGTCCACCGCCAGAGCCCAGGTCCACAACCACTTCGCCGGTTCGCAGGTTTGCAGTGGCTGTTGGGTTGCCGCAGGAGAGACCCATGTTGGCTTCTGCGGGAATGGAAGTTAGCTCTTCGGCGCTGTAACCGAAGGCTTCCGCGACGGCCTTCACGCCCGCATGGTTGCTGGAGAGGGAACTCTCTGCCACCGCGCCGTACTTTGCTTTTACCGAATCCAGAATCTCTGACATGTTCCTCATATATTTGCTAAAGCGAATATATGTATTGCATACATATTCGTCAATGCGTATATATATAACATGGCACGAAAAACGGAATTCGACATGGAGCAGTTCTTTCAGGCGTTGGGGGACAGGACGCGCCTGCGATTGCTCAACCTGATGGGGGAGCAGGAAGTCTGCGTCTGCTACTTCGTTGAAATTCTTGATGCGCCACAGCCGAAGATTTCGCGGCATCTTGCTTATCTTCGCAAGGCCGGAATTGTTTCAGCGCGACGCGAAGGTAAGTGGATGCACTATCGCATCGTGATGCCTGCGCATGTTGGTGCGACACAGATTCTTAAGCAGACACTTGCTTCATTGAAAGAAGAGAAGTCGATGCAGATGGACAAAGCGCGGCTGAGTAAGGCCTGTTGCTCTCCGGCGAAGTACGCACTGGATGGAGCGCCAATCCCTGCGTCAATTTCTGAACCGTGCTGTGAGACCTGCTAATGGCCACCGCTTCCTTTACCAATGGCCAGATCTGCGCTCCTGCAGCGCGCAAGCGGCTTTCGTTTCTGGACCGTTTTCTAACGCTATGGATTTTTCTTGCGATGGCGATTGGCGTTGCAATCGGTCACTTCATGCCGTCGTCTGCGACTTTCGTGAATGGATTCCAGAGCGGAACGACAAACATTCCTATTGCCATTGGCCTCATCGTGATGATGTTTCCGCCGTTGGCAAAGGTGCGCTACGAAAAACTTGGCGAGGTGTTTCGTAACAAACGCGTGCTTGGTCTTTCGCTGGTGCAGAACTGGCTGATTGGGCCGGTGCTGATGTTCCTGCTTGCCATTGTTTTCCTGCGTGGCGAACCGGCCTACATGCGTGGCTTGATTCTGATTGGTATTGCGCGTTGCATTGCGATGGTGCTTGTTTGGAATGAACTGGCAGAGGGCGACACAGATTATGTCGCTGGGCTTGTGGCCATTAATAGCGTCTTTCAGGTGCTGTTTTATAGCGTGTATGCGTGGATGTTCCTGACGGTTTTGCCGAAGTGGTTCGGGCTGACTGGAAGCGTTGTTTCGATTGGCATTGTCGATATTGCGAAGAGTGTTGGCCTGTATCTTGGCGTGCCGTTTGTTGCGGGGTTTCTGACACGCTTCGTGCTGATTCGAGCTAGAGGTGAGGAGTGGTATCGGACTCGCTTTGTGCCGCGCATCAGTCCGCTTACGCTTGTGGCGCTCCTTTTCACCATCCTTGTGATGTTCTCGCTTAAGGGCGACTTGATTGTGCGGCTTCCGCTGGATGTGGTGAGGATTACGATTCCGCTGGTGATTTACTTCCTCATCATGTTTGTGGTGAGCTTCTTTATGGGCAAGCAGCTTGGAGCGGATTACGCACAATCTGCCACGTTGTCGTTCACTGCGGCAGGCAACAACTTTGAGTTGGCGATTGCTGTTGCTGTGGCTGTCTTTGGTTTGAACTCGGGCGAGGCTTTTGTGGGGGTTGTTGGGCCGCTCATCGAAGTGCCCGCGCTGATTGGGTTAGTGAAGGTGGCCTTCTGGTTGCGAGGACGACTGTACGCCGCTCCGGTTCGTAAGGTGGAAGTCGGCTTGTAAGTGTTTTACCTGCATAAAGAACTGCCCTGCGCTTGGTGGCGCAGGGGCAGTTTGTTTTTACAGAAGTTATTGAGTTAGCGAAGTGCTTCGTCTACTTCGCGGTAGAAGTCTGGGGACTTTAGGATTTCGCGGGGCTTGCTGCCGTCTGCGGGGCCTACCAGGCTGTCGCGTTCCATCATGTCGATTAGGGCGGCGGCGCGACTGTATGCGTTAGAACTGCTCGTCGAGCCAGTCAAGAGCTTTGCGGTTGAACAGAGAACGGTTCTGCATTTCGCAATGGGTTCCGGCTCCTTCTGCTGACGAGAACTTGATGAGTGTCTTCGGGCAGCGCAAGGCATCGAGGAAGTATGGCGCGGAGAAACTTAGTCGATCGTCTTCGGCGGCGGTGAGAAGCGTTGGACATTGAATGTTCTCAGCTCGGCCGTCCATTGTGTAACGTTCTGCTTCGCGGAAATAGTCACGTAGATTGCTTACTCCATGAACCCAGAAACCGCGTTGCACAACCTTCCATCGAAGATCCCGGTTGTTTTGGATCATGGAATCCAAGCGTTGCATCGTGGCGTCGTCAAGAGTGCCGAGGTTTGCGGCGGCCTCGGGGGAGACGCCGAGCTTATGAATCGCAGCTTCTTTGAAACCGCCAGCGATGCTCCAGGTGCCGGGGTCTGCAATGAGGGCCGCGATGCGGGGTTCGCCGGAGGCTCCGCGAGGGGCAAGATAGCCGCCCAGACTTGCTCCGCTTAGAGCGATGCGAGTGGGATCGACGATGGGTTGCTGTATTGCAAAATCGACGACTGCTGAGATTACAGTTTCCCAATCGGGACGCAGACGCACGGCGTGTTCATAGAGCATTTCGCCCTGGCCTGGGCCGTCGAACAACAAGCAGTGATAGCCGCGACGCGACGCCGCTACGGCAGACGCGAAGTAGGTGTCTGTCACTGTCGAGTCATATCCGCCATTGAGGATGATGAGCGGTCGCACTTCGTTTGCGCGGCCTTCCGCTGGCACCAGATACGCGGGCATCGAGATCGATTCGAAAGGAATGCGGAGGGGCAGAATGGCTGGTTCGAACAGAGCTAGACCACTGTTCATACTTTCGATTTGTTTGCGGAAAGCGTGGATGAGGCGAGGATCAACCGGCTCGCCGTAGAGTGGGTGATACGAAGCTGCGTAGAAGGAGCTGGCACGCAGGAAAAGATCGCGCGCGCTCTGTTTATGTCCATGCGCCAGTGTGTCTGCTGCCTGCTGTGCGAGACGGTCTGCTGCCTGTAGCCAGGCTGTGTAGTAGGCTGCGTCGTCGCCGCTGCCGATGGCATCAGCTACCGCTTTGACTTCTCCGTAATCTGCGCCGCCGTACGGGATATAAGCCAACGGCCATGTTCCAAAGCTGTCATGAAGTTCGTCTTGAAACAGCATTCGATTCCCCTGAGTTGTTCGGATCGCCCCATAGTACATCCCGTTGCGAGATGGAGAGTTTTAATTGCGGAAGGGAATTCGAGGAACCTGTTCTCATCGCTTTCTTCCATGAGCAAACAAAACAGCCCTGCGCTTGGCGCAGGGCTGTTTGTTTTGCAGATGCTTGTTGAGTTAGCGGAGGGCTTCGTCTACTTCGCGGTAGAAGTCTGGGGATTTTAGGATTTCGCGGGGTTTGCTGCCGTCTGCTGGGCCTACCAGGCCGTCGCGTTCCATCATGTCGATTAGGGCGGCGGCTCGGCCGTAGCCTATGCGTAGGCGGCGTTGCAGTAGCGATGTGCTTGCTTTGCCGAATTCGAAGACGAGGCGGACTGCGTCGTCGAAGAGTTCGTCCTGGTCGTTGTTGCCTTCGCCGTCGAAGAGGCTGTTGCCCTTGTCGTCTTTGGGGCCTTCGAGGAAGCCTTCTGCGTATTCGGCTTCGCCCTGCTGCTTCCAGAACTCGACCACGTCGGAGATTTCCTTCTCGGTAACGAAGGGTGCGTGGACGCGCTGGAGGCGTGATGTGCCGGGCGGCAGGAAGAGCATGTCGCCGCGGCCGAGGAGCGATTCCGCGCCGTTGCTGTCGATGATGGTGCGGCTGTCGACTTTCGTCGCCAAGCGGAAGGACATACGTGTGGGGACGTTGGCCTTGATGAGGCCGGTGATGACGTCGACGCTGGGGCGCTGTGTGGCGAGTACGAGATGGATGCCGACGGCGCGGGCCATCTGCGCGAGGCGGGTGATGGACTCTTCGACGTTGGCCTTGTCGAGCATCATGAGGTCGGCGAGCTCGTCGATGATGATCATGATGTAGGGCAGGGGCTGCTGCTCTTCGCCGTCTTCGTTGAAGAGCTGGCCGCTGTCGAAGAGTTTGTTGTACTGGTCGAGGTTGCGGACATGGCGCGATGCGAGGAGTTTTAGGCGGCGCTCCATTTCGCGGACGGCGTTGCGGAGTGCGTTGGCGGCGAGTTTGGGCTCGGTGATGATGGGCGTGAAGAGGTGCGGGATGCCCTCGTACATGCCGAGTTCGACGCGCTTGGGATCGACGAGGATCATGCGGACTTCTTCGGGTGTGGCCTTGAAGAGGACGCTCATGATCATGGCGTTGATGGCGACCGATTTACCGGAGCCGGTTGAGCCTGCGATGAGGACGTGGGGCATGGCCGCGAGGTTGGCGGTGACGATGCGACCGTTGATGTCCTTGCCCATGGCCATTTCGACCTTGGAGCGGGAGTTGGCGAAGCCTTCGGATTCGACGACGTCGCGGAGCCAGATGGTTTCGCGGTCGCTGTTGGGGACCTGGATGCCGACTGTGGATTTGCCGGGCATGCGTTCGATGAGAACGGACTCGGCGGCCATGGCGAGGCAGAGGTCGTCGGCGAGGCCGGTGACGCGGGAGTATTTGACGCCGGCGTCGGGACGGAACTCGAAGGTGGTGACGACGGGGCCGGGGTTGATCTGGGTGACCTGGCCGTCGACGCCGAATTCGCCGCACTTTTCAACGAGGACGCGGGCTTCTTCGCGCAGGGCTTCTTCGCGGACGGCGGCGTGCTTGTTGTCGTGGTGCAGCAGCGACGACGGCGGCAGCTTGTAGCCGTGGACGGATTTGGCGGTGAGCGTGACGGTCTTGATGGACTCGTCGGCGCGCTTGCCGAAGGAGATCTTGTCTTCCGGCGGAGCGGGCGGTGCAGGGGGTTCCATGCGAACGGCTGCCGGAGCAGGGAAGGGAACGACTTCGGCGGTGCGCGGGCGCTGCTGTTCTCCGCGGCTGTTCATCCAGTCGAAGGGCTGGTCGTCCTGCGCGCTGGGTGCGGATTGATGCCAGTTGGCGAAGTTTTCCTGTGCGGGTGCGGCTTCGAGCAGGCTGCCGTTGAGCGGAGCGTCGATGCCGGTGACTTCGGCCTGGAGTGCTTCGTCGGCTTCCTGCTGCAGGTGGTGAGGCAGTGGCGCGAATTCGGGGTCGGGTGCTGCGTCGACGTTGGTGCGCGGCATCTTGGACCACATGGTGCGGGAGGCGGGCATGTCGTCGATGACTTCGGCGTCGGGACGGATGCCCTTGCGCCAGAGGCTCCACTTGGCGAAGAGGCTGGTGATGAGCGAGCCGCCGCTGGCGGCGCGTTGGGCTGCGGCTGCGGCCTTGGCGTCGATGGCGTCCTGCCGGGCGATTTCGCGTTCGCGGCGGGTTTCCAGCTTGTTGGCGGCGCGTGCGGCTTTCAGGTCGCCACGGTCGCCGCGCCATGCGAGATAGCGCTCGCGGAGGCGGCCGAAGATGCCGAGGCGCTGGCCTGCCCAGTCCTGCGCGGTGTTGAAGGTGAAGGTGGTGGAGAGATAGAGGCTGAGAAGAACGAGCAGGCCCACGACGACGCAAGCGCCGGGGTAGTTGAGCAGGCCGACGATGAAGCCGGAGAGGACGCGGCCGAGTGCGCCTTCGATGGGTAGAGCGCCGCGCCACAGCAGGTGCATGGGCAGGAGTGCGAAGGCAGTGGGTGCGGCGAGGATCCAGAGGACGAGGCCGATGGTCTTGGCGGCGGGGGAGCCCTGCGCCTGCGAACGTATCCAGCAGATGCCCAGACGACCGAGCATGAGGGGGAAGACGAAGGCGGCGATACCGAGGATCTGCAGGAGGAGGTCGCTCAGGAGCGCACCGATGCGTCCGACCCAGTTGTGGACGGGACGGAGGGCGGTGGCTCCGCTGAATCCGCCGACGGTGTTGAGGGAGGGGTCGTCGGGGGTGTAGCTGACCAGCGAAAGTATCAGCAGTACAGCAGTTGCCAGCAGCAGCAGGCCGAGGACTTCGTTCAGCCGACGGCTGCGGGTGGGGGTCATCTCCAGGCGGAGCGGCTTCATAGGCAGCAAATCTCCTGCGAACCTTTCCCTGTACGCGGAAGTGCGGACACGGAGGGTATCATGCCCGATTCTCTACTGGCGGGGAGCGGAAAGGGGGCGCAATCTGGGGGAGGAACCCGCGTGGGCAACCCGCGCGGCAGCAGATGGCTCCTAAGGTTCAGAACAAGCCGGGAAGTTTCCGGTCTACACACTGAACCCGCAGCATGAGCCGCGGGTCCTTGACACAAAGACCATGGCAGGGCGGTGGCGGGGGTTTTCGCGATTTCCTCCCCTCGCCTCCGGCCAAGGAGAATCGCAATGCAACCGGGGGACATCGCCCACGGCCATGGCAAGGATTTTGTTTCTCTCGCAACATGCGGGGATCAATCTAAAACGACACAGGGCAACCAGCCCGCAAGGAAACGAACGCAATGGCAGAGCTGCTGAAGGAAACGGAATCGGTCCTGAAGGACGTCATCGAACGACTTATCGATGGGCAGGAAGGCTTCAAGGAAATTGGCGAGAAGCTGCACGACGAGACTCTGAAGCGCTACTTCCTGGCTGAGAGTCTGAAGCGCGCCTCGTTCAAGGGCGAGCTGGAAGATGTGCTGATCAAGTCCGGCGTGTCTGATGCATTCAAGGAGACGGGCAGCGTGTCCGGAGCCATTCATCGCACGTGGGGCGATCTGAAGGCGAAGCTGGGTGGTGGCGATCACACCCTGCTGGAGACTGCGGAACAGGGCGAGGATGCGGCGAAGAAGGCGTATGCCGATGCGCTGAAGCATGACCTGCCGCTGCCGGTTCACCAGTTGCTGAGCACACAGGCCGCTCACGTGCAGACGAGCCACGACTATGTAAAGGCTGCCCGGGATTCCCGTAAGTAAACGGGACTCTCTGCGCGAAAAGTGCCTCGCTTCGGCGAGGCTTTTTCGTTTGCGGCTGAAAGGGAAATCTATGCGCCGTTGGCTATATCTTGCGGGACTTGTCGTACAGGCGATCTTCTACGTGGCTGCCGGGGTGAATCATTTCTGGCATACGGCGATGTATGTGGCGATCATGCCGCCGCACTACAGCCATCCGGTCGCGCTGGTGCAGATCAGTGGTGTGGCAGAGGTGTTGGGTGGTGTTGGTTTGCTGATGCCGCAGAGCCGACGGTTTGCGGCGTGGGGCATTATTGCCATGTTGGTGGTTTACTTCGACGTGCATATCTATATGGCAATGCATCCAGAGCGTTTCGCCGGGATTCCTGCATGGCTGTTGTACGGGCGTATTCCGTTGCAGTTTGTACTGATTGCATGGGCGGCGGTGTATACGAAGCGCGACGCCTTAACGGCCTGACCATGCTGCGAGCAGCAACTCCGCAGAGCGAATGCCCGTGGCGCCCATGGGGCCCGCAGCGATCAGGTACGCCAGCCATGCAGCGATGTTTTCATTGTTTGTCCATTGCGTGAGTGATTCGCGGACCGCGGTGTTGGTTTGTGCGAGGGCGAGGATGAAGAGGCTGGTGCTCATGCAGGCTGCGCCGATCCATCGCGTGAAGTCATGTCCCAGGTAGCAGAGCATGAGTGGCGAAAGAAAGAGCAGGCATGTGATGGCTTGTTGCCATGAAGGCATGGCTGCTGCGCGCATGGAGCGGCGAAGAAGTTTGCCAAGAAGAAAGAAGTATGGCGCCGCGATGCAGAACGTAAGCGCAAACGATCTCCATATGCCGGGTGTATAGAGGCGGACAACGAGAGCGCGCTGTTCTGCGAAGCTGGAGGCCATTACGTCGTAGACCTGACGTTGAACGCCAACGTCGGTTCTTGCCGTGGACTCTTGAAGGATGGTGTCCGGTGAGACTTTCAATGTGCCGAAGTGCAGGATGGCGAGAAGGGCTGCGCCAATGATAGCCACGTGAGCGATGAGGGCGATCCACGGTAGTCGGCGTGTTCTGCATTGCTCGATCAGGATGGCGACCACGAGCGGATAGAACATAAGCGAGAACGCTTCATGGGCGCAGAGAGCGATGATGCAGAGCGGGATGGTTGCGCATGCGGCTGTAAGCGGCGGCATGGTGAACAGCAGCCACATGCAAAGCAGCAAGAGAAGGAACAGCGTGACGTCGGGTTGCGCGAAGAGATAGCCGATGTGTGGCAGTGCTGCAGGTGCGCTTAACAGCAGCACGGCGATCAAGGAGGTTTCGCGATTGCGAAAGAGTGTGGGGCGGAAGACGACGTAGCAGAGCAGGTAGGCTGCGGCGAGAAAGAGGTATTCCGCGAGCAGAAGCTGGCCGCGTGTGAGATAGGTGAAGTGCGAGAAGAGTTCGCCCACCAATCCGCGTTTGACGAAGCCGTGGTTGTAGTTGAGGAAGTACAGTGCGAAGCCGTAGTTCCAGCCGACGGGGCCGTAACTGGCGAATGCAGCGACGATGAGCGGTGTCCAGGGCAGGAGGGAGGGTCTGCGAGAGACCGGCTGCGTGGCTTCCATGGAATGTAGGATGCGATTATGGGGCTAACGCTTTGCGCGGGGAACCAACCCGGCATGGTGCTGCCCGCGTCCACACAAGAGAAGCATGGGAGATGGATAGTTATGAACATGAAGCGTTTTGTATTTCTGGCGACACTGGCCGCGGGTGTGACCGCCGCTTATCTCATGCAGAAGCGCGGTGAATCGCTGCTGACCATCATCAAGAAGACTGTGAGCAATCCACTGGGCGCGCTGGCTGAGGAGCTTCGGCTGGCACTGTTGCCGGCGTCGCAGCGTTCGCTGCCTTCTGCTACGTAGTTTCTTCTTTTCGGAAAATGTCTTCGTGGCGCGCTTTATACTCGCGCCATGAAGACATTTGCGTTTGCCCTTTCCGCCGCGCTGCTGGCGACCTCCTGCGTTGCACAGATTCCTACAGCTACGCTGCAGAGCGATGCGGCTGCGCAGATGCCTGCGCTGGAGAAGACGTACCTGATGCTGCATCAGGCTCCTGAGCTGTCGCGACAGGAGGAGAAGACGTCTGCGTTTGTGGCGTCGCAGCTTCGCGGGCTGGGCTACCAGGTTACCGATCACATTGGAAAGTATGAGGACGGGAAACCCGCGTTTGGCGTTGTTGGTGTGCTGAAGAATGGCAACGGGCCGACGGTGCTGATCCGCACGGATATGGATGCGTTGCCGGTGACGGAAGAGACTGGCGTGGCGTATGCCAGCAAGGTGCGCGCGAAGAATGCGCAGGGTGAGGAAGTGGGTGTGATGCAGGCGTGCGGGCATGACATTCACATGTCAGCCTTCATTGGCATTGCAACGGAGCTGGCGAAGCACAAGGATGCATGGCATGGCACGGTGTTGATGCTGGGGCAGCCTGCGGAAGAGGTGATCCAGGGCGCGAAGGCGATGATGGCTGATGGCTTGTACACTCGCTTTCCGCGACCGGATTATGTGCTGGGCATGCATGACTTCGGCAACATTGCTGCAGGCACCGTGGGTATTAGTTCGGGGCCGATGATGGCGAGTTCGGATTCGATCACGGTGGTGTTTCACGGTGTGGGCGCGCATGGATCGCAGCCGCAGAACTCGAAGGACCCCATCTTTATGGGCGCGGAGTTTGTGACGCTGTTGCAGGGCGTGGTGAGTCGGCAGATTTCTCCGCAGTCGCCCGGTGTGATCACGGTGGGCACGTTCCATGCGGGAACGAAGAACAACATCATTCCGGCAGAGGCGACGCTGGGCCTGACTGTGCGCAGCTATGACGAAGCGACGTTGCAGAAGCTGTTGACGGGTATTACGAATGCAGCGAATGCCGTGGCTGTTGCATATGGGTTGCCTGCAGACAAGATGCCGACGATTACGCATCCTGAATCGACTGCGCCGACGGTGAATGATGCGGCGTTGACGGAGCGCGTGCGTAAGGTGGCGATTGCTACGCTGGGCCCTGATAAGGTGTTGCCGCAGCAGGCGGTGATGGGCAGCGAAGATGTGGGCTTTCTGACCGACGGATACAAGATTCCGATGACGTTCTTCCGGCTGGGTGCGGGTGACCCGGCAAAGGTGGCAGAGGCGAAGAAGAAGGGCGTAGCGCTGCCGGATATTCACTCGCCGCTGTATGCGCCGGACTACAAGCCAGCGATTGAAACGGGTGTGGTGACGATGACTGCGGTGGCGGTTTCGCTGTTGCAGTAGCTTGTCGGTTTTGCCGCTGGATTATTTAGCTGGAGCTTTCGGCATCTTCGGGAAGAGTAGCGCGACGGATAAGCGCATGCTCCACGGCGAGCCGCTGGTTGGATATGCTGCGTTCCCGTAGAACTGCGCGCTGATGTTGACGGGCTGGAATCCGAGACGCATTACACGACCTGCTCCTCCACCGAAGGGAACGGTCCATACATTGCCGCTGGCGGCCTTCCAGTTGGCCATAATGATGGGGGCTGAGGAGAGAAACCAACCTTTCTTCAGGTTGTAGTTGACGAAGTACTGGAGATTCATCTGGTTCACATCGTTGCGGCTGGAGTCGCCTGCAACGGACCAGACGTTGCTGATCAGGGTGCCAACCGTCCAATGCCCGGGCTGAACCAGAGCCAGAACGGAAGGTCCTATGCTGAATTTGCCTTGCCCGAGCACCTTGCTGGTGGCGGTGGGCAGGACGAACATGGGGCCTGTGCCGAAGATGACCTTGTGGGTTTTGGCGGGAGTAAAGAAGAAGGTCGGAGCCATGTCGCCGAAGCCGCCAATGGCTGCGTGTTGCTGTACGTCCACAGCCGCGAAATACGCGGGTGTGTCCTCGTTGATGCCATACACCTGGAGGTTCGCTGTTCCTGGCGCAGGCTGATAGACGATAGGGGCGATCCAGCGGACGATAAGGTTCAGTTCCGGTGATACTTTCACCGGAACGACTGGCTGGACATTCAACACATTCTGAATACGGTCGTATGGGCCGATGCCGAAGTTGCTGTTGTTCTGGAAGGGAACACTGATCATGCTGGCTACTGGGTTTTGGGTAGCCTTCTGCAGGTTTTCCGTGGAATGCGCTTCTTCTGTCTGAGTCTGCTGTCCTGTTGCGATTCCGCAGAGAAGGCCCATCGATACAAGAGCAGCAAGTGGAAGACTCAGGATGCTTTTGTGCACGCTATACCCCTGTTATTAGAGGAAGGTATTGGGTGCATGCTGTGGCGTCACCTGTCAGTATCAACAGCTGGAAAGAGTACGAGTCATCCGCGAAAAATGCGCAAAGACGAAGGGCGCGGAGAATGTCTCCGCGCCCTTCGACCTATTTCGAAACGATGCTTAGGCGACTACGTCGAGGCCCATGGAACGGGCGGTGCCCTTGATCATCTTGATTGCAGCTTCAACGGTTGCTGCGTTCAGATCGGGCATCTTCTGGGTGGCGATCTCGCGAACCTGAGCTTCGGTTACGGTGCCAACCTTAGCCTTGTTCGGCGTGCCCGAACCCTTTTCGATCTTGGCAGCCTTCTTCAGGAGCACCGGAGCCGGGGGCGTCTTGGTGATGAAGGAGAAGGTACGGTCTGCGTATACGCTGATGACGACCGGGATGGTGAGGCCCGCCATCGACGGATCCTTGGTGCGGTCGTTGAACTGCTTGCAGAACTCCATGATGTTGACCTGCGCCTGACCGAGCGCGGGGCCGATCGGGGGAGCCGGTGTGGCCTTGCCAGCCATCACCTGGAGCTTGACGTATCCAGTAATTTTCTTCGGTGCCATTGTTCTTGTCCTTTTCGATTCAATCGCAAGCGCTATCGCTTACGGCTGGGTCGCGAGCAGGGTAGAAGCCACCGGTACGCGACAGGGTTCATTTGTGCAGGAGAAGCAACGGGTAGTTTCCGCTACTCGATGGTCTTCTCCACCTGCGAAAATTCGACTTCGGTCGGAGTGGGACGTCCGAAGATGCTGACCATGACCTTCAGGGTCTGTTTGTCTTCGTTTACGTCGTCCACAGCACCGTTGAAGTTTGCGAACGGGCCTTCGGTGATGCGGACCTGCTCGCCCTTCTCAAACTTGACCTTCAGCTTGGGCTTGTCCTTCACTACGTCAGCACGGTTCAACATGCTGTTGACTTCAGCTTCGCTGAGCGGGGTGGGGGTGTCGCCGGTCTGGAGGAATCCAGTGACTCGCGGAGTGTTCTTCACCAGGTGCCAGAGGTCGTTGTCGAGGTCCATTTCGACGAAGACGTAGCCGGGCAGGAAGACGCGGTCAATGGTGTACTTCTTGTTGTTGCGAATTTCGGTGACGGGCTCAGTCGGGATCTCGATGCGGCCGATCTTGTGGCCGAGACCGAAGGCGTGCATCCGGCTCTCCAGCGACTCTTTGACCTTGCGCTCAAAGCCCGAGTAAGCGTGGATGATGTACCACTTCAGGTTGCTTTCGGGAGCAGCGGCTTCTGTGCCCTCAGCGGTCTCTTCCGCTGGAGCCGCTTCGGTCGTCGCTTCGGTTGTTTCTTCCGTCGGTGCGAACTCTTCAGCCATCGTGTCCTTCTTCAAAAACTCAAAAAGTGTGCGCCAGGGCGCGGGGTGGAACTTAGTGCGCTGTCAGCTTGGTGATGAGCTTGTTCAGCGTCTGGTTGATGCCGAAATCGACAAGCCAGAAGTATGCAGCAAAGGCGAAGACCGTGACGATCACGACGGCTGTCGTGGTGCGCGTTTCCGCGGTCGACGGCGTTGATACCTTGCGCATTTCGCTGCGCACGTCGCCCAGGAAGTCACCGAGCTTCTTGCCGGGTTCCTTCATCTTCTGGAGTGCTGCGTTCTCTTCTACTACTGCTGCCTTGGCCATGATTGCCTCAACCTTCGTAACTGCTTACTGCATTTACCTTTACTGCTTCCGGACACGCCGCAACAAACCTTCGGCAATGTACAGAATGTGCTGCGGGAAAACTGGCAGGGGAGCTCGGATTCGAACCGAGAAGTTCGGTTTTGGAGACCGACAGTTTAACCGTTGAGCTTACTCCCCTGCATCCAGAGCTATCGCCCTGAAGGAGCACATGCACCACTCAACAGCAGGCACGGCCAACCACATAATGATACCGCATCGCGCGTCACGGGGAAAGTCCGGGGCGATCAGGGTTGGTAGGCGGCGGGAGGTGGCCCGGATTTGCGATACGGGGCGTACCAGTTGTGCTTTGTGGACCACTTTGTCTGGTATTTCCGGTTCTGCGGGCCGGTGGGCAGGCTGTCTTCCGTGCGCATGAACCACATCATGAGTTCGGCCATGAGGGAGGCCTGTTCTTTGGCGTGGGCGGGCTGGTTGAAGAGGTTGTGCAGTTCGCAGGGATCAGCTTTCAGGTTGTAAAGCTGGCCGTAGCCCATCATGTCGAAGACGAGCTTCCAGTCGCCCATGCGCACCATCTTCTGATTGCCGCTGAGGGTGACTTTGTTGAGTTCGTCGAAGGCTGCGCCCTTTGGGTCTTCGGCGATGTTGTAGGGCACGTTGTCTTCATCGGTGTAATACAGGCCGCCGAGGCCGACGCTGGAATAGATGCTGCGGAATTCTTCTGGCGGATAGGACTCGCCCTGGAGCAGAGGCCACAGGCTGCGGCCTTGCACGCCGTGCGGGATGTCTGCGCCCATGACTTCGCAGAGTGTGGGCATGATGTCGGCCATGGAGGTGAAGGCTTGTTGCACCTTTTCGTTGTGACGGACGCCGTGGCCGTTGAAGATGAGTGGCGTGTGCGTGACGGTTTCGCGCAGATCCGCGCCCTTGTGCCCGAGACCGAAGTTCATGAGCGCGTCGCCGTGGTCTGAGGTGAAGAGGAAGAGTGTGTTGTCACGCAGACCGCGTGTGTCAACGTGGTGGAGCAGGCGCTGGATCTGGTCGTCGATGAGACGCAGCATGCCCATGTAGTTGGAGAGGTAGCGGCGCCAGAGCGGTTCGGTTTGTGGTGATGCGTCCTGTTGCATGCGGTATTCCCACTGCATGCGGAAGCCGGTGTCTTTGAGCTTGTCGGGGCCTGCGCAGCGTTCGGGGATGGACTCCGATGGGAACATGTTCCAGTAAGGCGCGGGCACTTGTTCCGGGTTGTGCGGTTCGGGGACGCTGACCTGCGCGAAGAACGGTTGCTGGCCTGCGTTGTCGATGAACTCGATTGCGTCGGAGACGATGCGGTAGGGGAGTTGTGCCTCGACGGGGAACGGTGTGGGCTTGTCCATGACGTTGTAATGCGTGTCCTGGAGGTATTGGTCGAAGGCGGCGTGTTGCGCGTTGTTGGTGTGTGGGCCGCCGGTGTGTGTGTACTCGCGCCAGAAGTCGACGTGGTCTTTGCGCAGGTAGGTGTGGTTCTTGCCGCAGAGAGCGGTGGTGTAACCCTGATCGTGCGCAACCTGGCAGATGTCTTTTTCGAAGTAGGCTTCTGAGGTCATCAGGTTGTTGCGAACGCGATGTGCGTTGGCCCATCGGCCAGTGAGCATGGAGATGCGGCTGGGCACGCAGAGCGGCATGGTGCAGTAGTTGCGTTCGAAGCCGATGCCTTGTTGCTGAAGGCGATCGAGTGTGGGGCTGGTGTCGAGAGGGTAGCCGGTGGCTTTGCTGAGGCCGAAGGTGCGCTGGTCTGCAACGAAGAGGATGACGTTGGGGCGTTGTGGTTGGCTTTGCCCTTGCATCGGCACATGGCTGCCTGCTGCTGCCATTGCGCTTAGTTTGAGGAATTCTCTGCGCTGCACCCTGTTCTCCTAACCAATTCAAGAGCCATCTTAGTGGGATTCGTTGGGTTGATCCTGCCAGAACAAATATGCCGTGAGAGCCCGGACAGTTCTGCGCTCTGCTGTTGCGGCGCTGAGGCCTTCGCGGAGTGCGGCGTCGACCATGGCGCGCGAGATGGTGATGGTGTCGTGTACGGCTTCTTTCATTGGTATGCGCAGGTGGTGGCGATGCTTGCGCAATAGCGCAGCTACGAGAGTCGCGAGTGTCTCTTTGTTTTCAGGGATGTGTTGTTGCAGGCGTTGCTCTTCGGCTTCTAAAACCACGTTGAGTGCGGAGCGGTGGATGTGTGTGCCGTAGAGTGCGCGAACGACGCGTTGGAGTGCCTGTGCCAGTGTGTCGTGTTGCGAAGCAGCGATGGCGGCTTTGACGCTCTGCAACAGGTCGTCTTCAAAGGAACGGATGAGTGCGATGGTGAGCGCGTCCTTACCGGGGAAGTACTGGTAGAGCGAGCCGATGCTAACTCCTGCTTTTTCCGCGACGACGTTGGTGTTGTAGCCCTCAAGGCCGCGGGATTCAAGAATGCGAGCAGCCGCTTCGAGTATGACGGCGACAGTCTCACGCGAACGCTCTTGTGACGGCTGCTTACGCGGGTTTGCAACGGCTTTGCGTGTGGCTTTCTTCTTCGCTGGAACGCGAGTTTTCTTTGCGAGCATTTGCTCACATTCTATTAAGGAAGGAGAAAAACACAATGACTACTGAATCATTAGCGCCGGATGCGGTGCTGCCGGAACATGAAGGCCTGGCGGGCACGTTTCACATTTTTATGAAGGTGAAGACCACGCGGCATTGGCTGGACCTGCCGAACCATGAGCGGGAGGCGTTCTTCCGTGATGTTGTGTGGCCGATTCTGCGGCGTCGTCCGCAGGTAACGCATCGGTATTTCGAATGCGAGGCGTTCAGCGCGGACGCGTCGGACATTCTGGTGTGGGAGACGAAGGACCTGAATGCGTGGGCGTGGGTTGCGGACCATCTGCGCGAGTGCCTGTGGTGGGATCACTACTTTCAGGTGGTGCAGATTCTGCCTGCGATGGAGGCGAATTATCCGTTGACGATGGGAGGGTGACACGGGCTGATCTTTGGCCCCTTGGAGCTCGTGACCAGGTGTACTCCACCTCTCAGAATCGATGACTGGACACTCCTTTATTGAGGGGTGGGGATGGGGAGTAGAGCGAGTGGGGTGGTGCTGCGCAGGTTGATGTTGGTGGTGGCGGAAACGAGGGTGGAGTTGGGTTGGAGGGTGATGCCGGGAATGGTTGAGCCTACGGTGGCCACTGGGACTACAGGATCGGCGGGAAGGGAATTGGGTCGGTCGTGGTATTGCCGATCGATTTGTTCTGGTGTGGGGAGGACGACGCGCGTGTCGTTTGGGGCGCCGTTGGTGGTGCCGGGGTTGCGCTGGACCGCTGGCGTCGGGATGGTGGAGCGGGCGCTTTCGAAGGGTGATCGAGAGTCGGCGTCGAGACTGGATGGGGCGCTGAGTCCCGCTACAGGCGGCGCTGCGGCGAGGCCTGCGATACCAAGGCGGACTGGCACTGTCTGGCCTCCGGCGAGTTCGGCCTGATCGAAGACGATTGTGAGGCGCGAATCGGTGGTTCCTTTGGAGAGTTTGGAGACCTCTGTGACGTGGCCGAGGATGATTGCACCGGGAGGTATACGTTGGCCACCGATTGCGACGAAGCCGGAGTAGCCGCGGACTTTGACGGTGTCGCCAACCTTGGCTTTGCGCGCGTCAACGTTGGTGATCAACACCGCGTTGAGAGGCGTTGCTGCCTGGGCTGCGGCGAGCAATGGTGCAAATGCCATGGCGATGAGTGCGATGGACCGTTTCATCCGAACCCCTCTTTCGTGCGCTGGGCCGCACGGCCAACATCTTACATGCGAGATTGCTGGTTTGAGGTTTGATGGATAGGCGGCCTTCGGCCCCTTCATGACAGGGGCCTGATTGTGGCTGAGGCGCGGGCTGATATAGCGGCGCGCCCTTGGTGCTTATCGCATGCGACAACAGTGGTTTCAAACACGATGCTGTGTTTGTTGATTTATTGCTGTTGGTCTGCGATTGGTAGGAGAACCAGTGGCATGGTGTTGCTCAATGAAACATTGGTTGAGGTGGAAACTAGTATCGATTGCGTTGTTGGGTTGGGCCGGAGCGAAACGCCAGGAATGGTGGACCCAACGGTCGCGATGGGAGCGGTGTGGCTCACGGTTGCGGCGGGGCTGTTCATTGCGTCGTTGTAGGCGAGCTGGCCGAGCGATTTGCGCGTGACACGGTTTCCTCCCGTGTTGCCAGTCGTATTGGTGGATCTGGGTGGTGCGTTGGGATCCATGGAGTTGCCAGTGGAGCGGGTGTTGGGAAATTGCGACTCCGCGCTCATTGCGCTTGTTTCTTCGAGGGCCTGAGGGGGTGGAGCTGCTGCGAGTCCAGCGATACCCAAGTGCACGGCCACCGTTTGGCCACTGGCGAGTTGAGCCTGGTCAAACAGAACGGCGAGACGTGATTCCACGGAGCCTTTGACCAGCTTCGATACTTCCGTGACGTGGCCGAGGACCACTGATCCCGGAGGTACCCGGGTGCTGCCCGGTGCGACAAAGCCGGAGTAGATACGAACCTTGACCGCGTCGCCCACCCTGGCGTGTCGCGTGTCCACGTCGGTCATTAATACAGCGCTCAGTGGCTGGACCATCGGTTGAGGAGCGCTTCTGATGGGGGAGGGTTGATTTGCCTGTCCTGAGGAACACACCGGTACGAGCAGCACGATCAGCATTGTTAGAGAACGCATCATGATGAACCTCCCGACACAGATATTTCGAATCTGCTTCTGGTTCCGCGCCGATCAACATAGCACCACCGTGAGGGTGGAATTGTCACCGAAAAGTAAAAGGGATGCGCTGTGAAGGCGCATCCCTTTATTGGGCTTGATTGTTTTTCACGTCGCGAGAGCGACGTCGAGAACCGAGCGAAGCACCTAGATGTCGAGGTTCTTAACGTCGAGGGCGTTTTCCTCGATGAAGCGGCGACGGCTTTCGACGTCTTCGCCCATGAGGGTGGTGAAGATTTCCTCGGTGGCTGCGATGTCCTCAAGCTTGACCTGCAGGAGGGTGCGGCGTTCGGGGTCCATGGTGGTCTCCCAGAGCTGTTCGGCGGTCATTTCACCGAGGCCCTTGTAGCGCTGCACCTGGTATTCCTTCTTGCCCTGTTCGATGACGTACTCGAAGAGTTCGCGCGGAGTGTCCTTCTGGACAGGGTCCTGGCCGACCTTCGAGCTGCGCTTGGCGCCCTTGGCTTCCGTTGCGGTGCCGGGAGCGGCTGCGATGGTCTCGTTCACGTCCGTCTCGGCGGCTTCTTCTGCCTCTTCCTCTTCTGCGACGGCAGCGGCCTTACCGGCCTTCTGCGCGTATTCGACGAGGAATGGCGGCTTCAGATATTGGCTGATCTGCGCGTACTTGCCGAGCATCTGCCGCATTTCCGGAGCGGAGATGGTGGTGAAGTCGATGTGGCGCGTTGCACCCTGAGCGTCGGTGTAGTCCAGTGACCAGGTGCTGTGCTCTTCGTCCTTCACGGGCTTGCCGACGGCCTTGAACTGGAATTCGCGGGCGATGGACTCGAGGTACGTCGCCATTTCTTCCAGCTTTTCAGGTGTTTCAAAGTCGGAACGCTTTGCCTGCTCCTTGCCCTCGTGGGCGAAGAGTTTTGCGACCTGCTCGGTGACCTTTTCGTTGCGGAAGCGCTTGTCTGCCTTGTCGAAGAAGCCGATGTACTCGTTCAGGTTGCCCATGAACTTGGTGAGTTCGGCACCGTCAATGGTCTGTGCTGCGTCGCCGTAGCGAACGACCATGCCGTCGGCCGCGCGCTTGACCATGACCTTAACGAAGTCGCGATCGTCCTTGATGTACTGCTCGAAGCGACCCTTCTTGATCTTGTAGAGGGGCGGCTGCGCGATGTAGACGTGGCCGCGCTGGATGAGCTGCGTCATGTGACGGAAGAAGAAGGTCAGTAGCAGTGTGCGGATGTGCGAACCGTCGACGTCAGCATCGGTCATGAGGATGAGCTTGCCGTAGCGAAGCTTGTCCAGCGTGAAGTCGTCTTTGCCGATGCCGGTGCCGAGCGCCGTGATCATGGCGCGGATTTCTTCGTGGCCCAGCATCTTGTCGTAGCGGGCTTTTTCGACGTTGAGGATCTTACCCTTGAGAGGGAGGATCGCCTGGAAGCGACGATCGCGGCCCTGCTTGGCGGTACCGCCTGCCGACTCACCCTCGACGAGGTAGAGTTCGCAACGGTCGGGCTGACGCTCAGAGCAGTCGGCGAGCTTGCCGGGCAGACCGCCGCCGTCGAGTGCGCCCTTACGGCGTGTAAGGTCGCGGGCCTTGCGGGCTGCTTCGCGTGCGCGAGCGGCGTCGATGGCCTTGTTGATGATCTTCTTGGCGACCTGCGGGTTCTGTTCAAAGAAGACGCCAAGGCGCTCGTTGACGAAGGACTGCACCTGGCCCGCGATGTCGGAGTTCAGCTTGCCCTTGGTCTGGCCTTCAAACTGCGGCTGCGGCAGCTTGACGCTAACGACGGCTACAAGGCCTTCGCGGACGTCGTCGCCGCTGAGCGCTTCCTTCATGTCCTTGAAGAGACCGAGGGACTGACCTGCCGCGTTGATGGTGCGCGTGAGCGAGGTGCGGAAGCCGGAGAGATGGGTGCCACCGTCAACGGTGTTGATGTTGTTGGCGAAGCTGAAGACCGTCTCGGAGTATGCGTCGTTGTACTGCAGCGCGATCTCCATGGTCAGCTGGCCCTTTTCGGCCTCCATGTAGATGGGCTTTTCATGCAGCACGATCTTGCCCTTGTTCAGGTGGCGGATGAACTCTTCAATGCCGCCCTTGAAGCGGAAGTTGATCTGCTTGAACTCGCCGGATTTGGCGTCGGTGGTGCGCTCGTCGGTGAGGTTGATCTCAATGCCCTTGTTCAAGAAGGCGAGCTGGCGCAGGCGTCCCGCAAGGGTGTCGAAGTTGTACTCGTGGACGGAGAAGATGGACTTGTCGGGCAGGAAGTGGACCTTGGTGCCGCGGCGCTGGGTGACGCCAACTTCGCGCACTTCGCTGATGGGGTCGCCCTTGGAATAGTCCTGCTGGTAGGTGTGACCGTCGCGCCAGACTTCGACGTCGAACTCTTCGGAGAGCGCGTTGACGCAGCTTACGCCCACGCCGTGCAGACCGCCGGAGACCTTGTAGCTGTTGGCGTCGAACTTGCCGCCTGCGTGCAGCTTGGTGAGTACGACCTGGAGAGCGGGCATCTTCACGCCGTTGCCAAGGTCCTTCATGTCCACGGGGATGCCACGGCCGTCGTCGATGACGGTGATGGAGTTGTCGGCGTGGATGATGACGTCGATCCGGGTGGCATGGCCGGCGAGGGCTTCGTCGACGGAGTTATCGACGACTTCGTACACGAGATGGTGCAGACCCTGCTCGGACGTGGAGCCGATGTACATGGCCGGGCGCAGACGAACCGCTTCCAAACCTTCCAGCACACGGATGTTGTCGCTGGTGTAGGTGGGCTGGCCGGTCTCCGACGTGATTTTTGGCTCGGGAGCGTTGGTGGGGTCAGTCTGCTGCAGGTCGATCAGGGGTGTCTCGGTGGCCACTCGTTCTCCTAAGGTTCCGGGTGAGCGCAAACCGGCGAAAATGCAAGGAATTTGCAGGATTTCCGGAGGCTCTGTTCACCTTTTATTCTACCATTTCGGTGGGGGAAGACCGACTAATGAGGTCGTGGCTGGATTTGGTTCTGCTGGCAGTTCAGCTGTCTGTGGCGGGTGCTGGCGCCGTTCTGTATCAGGCGAGCTTTCTGGGGCATGGGGGGCATGGTAGTGAGTTTTTTGTTCCGTCGTGGATTGCGCTGGTGTTGAGCACGATTCCGTCGGCGTATCGCGATCATCGTTTTTTCAAGCAGTATTGGGGCTTTGGTATTTTTGCGATCCAGTCGCGTTTTCCGGGCAAGTTCTTTCCCGCCCGAGAAGAAGGGTGGCTGAATCCCGTGGGATGGGCGCTCTTTGCTTTGGTCGGCCTGCACTTCTTATTAGCGAGCTCCGTTTCCATGTTGAGTTCAAAGAATTGGAACAGTGAATTGGGTTATCAGGGGTTAATGCTGTTTGTAGGGGGCATAATGACCGCTCTTGTTCGTTTCTATCCGCCAACGGAGAAACCGGATCACTCGTAAACTGTGGACATGGAGATTCAACGGGCGGGTTCGAAGGCGTCGGGTATTGGTCCGGCGGATTACTTTACTGGCGCGGTGAGGATTGACCCGTTGTTTCAAGCACCTGATCCTGCACTGGTTGCGGGTGCGAGCGTGACGTTTGAGCCGGGCGCGCGGACGGCCTGGCACACGCATCCGCTGGGACAGACGCTGATTGTGACGGCGGGTCTTGGCTGGGCGCAGCGTGAAGACGGACCGGTGGAGGAGATTCGGCCGGGTGATGTGGTGTGGTTTGCGCCGGGAGAGAAGCATTGGCACGGGGCGACGCCGACCAACGGGATGACCCATATTGCGATTCAGGAGCGACTGGATGGCAAGGTGGTGAATTGGATGGAACACGTTTCCAACGAACAATACCGCCGCTAACCGGGGAAATTGCGCTACAATCAAAGGGTTGTCCAGAACATCGGCGCAACACTCAGGCGGACGCGGTTTCTCGCGTCCAGCTCAAGACAGGAACACCCCAATGCCTAAGATGAAGACCCACACAGGGGCGAAAAAGCGCTTCAGCAAGACTGGCACCGGCAAGATCAAGCGCGGCCAGACGAAGAAGCGTCACATCCTGACCTCCAAGTCGACCAAGGTAAAGCGTAAGTTGACCTCGCAAGCCTATGTGTCCGACGGCGATCACGCCAAGGTCTCCCGGATGATTCCCTACGCCTGAGTCCTGCCTTTCGAGGCAGTCAGGTGACTGACAGAGATTTTCCGCCCAGCCGCTGATGTGGTTATCAGCAACGGTCCGCAAGCGTTACCGGGCCCTCGTTCTTCGAAAGCAATTTTGAAGCGCGATTACGAGGCAGGAAAGCAGCAAGCGTGTGAAGAGGCTCGATCCCGCAAGGGTGACCTTACCTCCAGCCGCTACCAACGAAGTACGCAAAAGGAGATATAACTATGCCCCGCGTAAAACGTGGCACAAAACGTAGAGATCGCCGCAAGAAGATTCTTCGCCGCGCGTCTGGCTACTTCCTCACAAAATCGAAACTGTACCAGGCAGCCCAGGAAGCCGTTGAGCGCGGCCTGAAGTTTGCCTATGTTGGTCGTAAGCAGAAGAAGCGTCAGTTCCGCTCGCTGTGGATCGTCCGAATTGGTGCAGGTGCTCGCCTGAATGGCCTGAGCTACTCGACGTTCATCAGCGGCCTGAAGAAGGCCGGCGTTGAGCTGGACCGTAAGGTTCTGTCGGACATCGCGACGAACGACGCCGCAGGTTTTGCTGCTCTGGCTGCACAGGCTAAGGCTGCAAACGAGAAGGCCAAGGCAGCAGCGTAAGCTTCTCTCCCATATCGGGAAAGTGATGAAGACCCGGTCCCTTAAGGGACCGGGTCTTTCGTTTGCTGGAAGGCAATAAGTTCTGTTCCGAACGCAGTTCTTTCGGCGATACTTTGGCCATGAAGTATTGGGTGTCATTGTTTTTTGTTTTATTTTTGATGGCCTGCTGTCGCAGCTTCGCGCAACAAGATGTTGCTACAGCAAAGAAGATGCAATTGCTGGGTGAGTACGGTCCGTATCGCGCAAACAACGACCTGCTGCATTACACGCTGACGGTACGCGTAAATCCTGAAGATCAGAGCATTGCCGGAGATAACCAGGTGCGGTTTCGCATGCTGGAGGATGGGCAGCGAATTCAACTTGACCTGGCTCAGGAACTGGCGATCGACAAGGTGCTGTACCGCGGGAAGCCAGCGAAGGTGACACGCGAGGAAGAGTCGTTCTTTGTGGATGTGCCACGTGTGATGCGCAAGGGATCGGTGCAAACACTGGATGTGTTTTACAGCGGCCATCCGCGCAAGGCCGGGCGATTTGGCGGCATGAGTTATGAGAAAGACTCTGCGGGCAAGCCGTGGGTGTTTACCGCGTGTGAAGGCAATGGCGCGCGCGTGTGGTGGCCGAACAAGGATCAGTGGAAGGACGAGCCACAGCAGGGTGTTGATCTGCGTGTGAGCGCGCCCAACGGGCTGATGGACGTTTCCAATGGCCGGTTGTTGGGGCATCGCGATCTGCACGACGGATACACGCAGTGGAACTGGCGCGTGACGTATCCGATCAACAACTACGATGTGACCCTGAACGTTGGCAACTATGTTCATTGGAATGATAAGCCGTTAGGTAAGCTAACGATTGATTTTTATGCCAAGCCTGAAGACCTGGAGAAGGCAAAGGCTCAGTTTGTGCAGGCGCGGCCGATGCTGGAGATCTTCAATAAGAAGATTGGCGAGTATGCCTTTGTGCGCGATGGTTACAAGCTGGTTCAGGTGCCGTATGCGGGTATGGAACATCAGAGTGCTGTGGCGTACGGTAACGGCTTCGAGAACAGTTATCACGGTGGTGACTGGACAGGCGTAGGGATTAGTCCGCGGTTCGATTTCATCATCATTCACGAGAGTGGGCATGAGTGGTTTGGCAATGCCATCACAGCGGCTGACCCCGGGGATATGTGGATTCACGAGGGCTGGTGCACTTATGCCGAAGATATCTATGTGGAAGGTCGCTGGGGCAAGGATGATGCCATCAAGTATGTGAATGGCTACAAGAAGAAGGTGAAGAACCAGCGACCAGTTCTGGGGCCGCGCGGCCAGGATCGAGAGCCGCGGGATGAAGATCAGTACTTCAAGGGTGCGTTGTTTCTGAATACGCTGCGTTCTGTGGTGGATGACGATGCGAAGTGGTATGCGGGAATCCATGCGTACTACGAACACTTCAAGTACAAGACGATTCTTACGGAAGATGTAGTGTCGTTCTGGAACAAGTACACCGGCCGCGATCTGACGCCGATCTTCAATGAGTATCTGCGACATGCTGCGTTGCCGAAGCTGGACCTGAAGTTTGATGATGCAGCGGGCACTGTGCAGTATCGGTGGGACGCCGAAGAAGCGGGATTCAATATGCCTGTGAAGGCAGGCGATCCTCAGCACTGGACGTTGCTGCATCCTACGGCGGCGTGGCAGACGATGCGGGCGAAACGCGACAGTTTCAAGGTTGCGGAAGATCTGTACTACATCGATGTTGTAAAGCAGTAGCGAACGCCAAAGTAGAAAACGCCGTGATCCCGAGTGGTCGCGGCGTTTTCATTTGCCATCAGAAACTATATGCAAGATGCGTTGATCCACGGGCAGACGAAACATTGGTGGAAGGAAGCGGTCGTCTACCAGATTTATCCGCGTAGCTTTCAGGATTCCAATGGTGACGGCATTGGCGATCTGCCGGGCATCACGTCGCGGTTGGATTATCTTCGCGATCTTGGTGTGGATGTTCTCTGGCTGTCGCCGCACTACGATTCGCCGAATGCAGACAATGGCTATGACATTCGCGACTATCGAAAAGTGATGCACGAGTTTGGCACTATGCAGGATTTTGATGCGCTACTGGCGGGAATTAAGCAGCGTGGCATGCGGTTGATCGTTGACCTGGTTGCGAACCACACTTCGGATGAGCATGTGTGGTTTATTGAGAGTCGCAAGAGCAGGGACAATCCGTATCGCGATTACTACATCTGGAGGCCGGGAAAGATTGCAGCGAGTGGAGCGGAGCTTCCGCCGAATAATTTCGGGTCGGCATTTTCTGGTTCTGCGTGGACTAAGGACGGGGCGAGTGGGGAGTACTACTTGCACTTGTTTGCAGAGAAGCAGCCGGATTTGAATTGGGATAATCCTGCGGTGCGTGAAGAGATTTACAGCATCATGCGCTTCTGGCTGAACAAGGGCGTAGATGGATTTCGCATGGATGTGATCCCGTTCATCAGTAAAGACGCCACGTTTCCAGATGTATTGCCGCATGAGAGCCAAGTGCACATCAATGCGAATGGGCCGCATCTGCATGACTATCTGCAGGAGATGAATCGCGAGGTGTTGTCAAAGTATGACTGCATGACGGTGGGCGAGGCGCATGGCATCAGTATTGAAGAGACGCCGACGCTGGTGGATGAGCGTCTTCACGAATTGAATATGATTTTCAACTTCGATGCGGTGCGACTGAATCGTGAGGGTCGTAACTGGCGGCAGTGGAAACTTACTGAGTTGAAGGCCATCTATGCGCGTCAGTATGAAGCGTTGGGCATGCATTCGTGGAACACGATCTTCTTTGCAAATCATGACAATCCTCGATTGGTGAGTGCGTTTGGCGATGACAGCGACGCATACCGTGTACGCAGCGCGAAGGCGTTGGCTACGATGCTGCTGACGCTGAAGGGGACTGCTTATCTGTATCAGGGTGATGAGTTGGGGATGACGCATTATCCGTTTCGGTCGATCGACGAGTACGACGACATTGAAGCGAAGAATGCGTGGAAGTTCGACGTACTGACGGGTAAGGAAACCGAGGAGCACTACCTGGACAATCTGGCTAAGGTCAGTCGCGATCATGCTCGTACGCCCATGCAGTGGGATGATTCACCGAATGCGGGATTCACTTCACCGGATGCAAAGCCGTGGCTGGCGGTGAATCCAAACTATCCGAAGATCAATGCGGCGGATGCGCTGTGTAATCCCGATTCGATTTATCACTACATGCAAGATTTGCTGCGGTTGCGGAAGCGCACGCTCGGGTTTGTTTATGGCGACTATGAGGACCTTGCACCAGAGCATCCTTCCTTGTTTCTGTATGCGCGCACGCTCGGCGAAGAAAGGTTTCTGGTTGCGTTGAACTTCTCGCAGGAAACCTTTGCCTTGCCGGATGAGTTTTCGAGTGGACGGATGGTGTTGTCGAACACGGCTTCAATTTCTACGGAACTTGGAGCATGGGAGTCGCGTATTGTGTTGGCATGATCGCTCGTGCCGTTCTTTCGTTGGCTGTTCTTTCTACTGCTGTAATCGCGTCTGCGCAGAATATACGCAAGCTGGATGGTAGCCATGTTTCTGTTGCTGAGGCGGAGCAGTTTGCTGCGAAGACGCTAGCGGCGAACCATGTGACGGGTGCGCAGATTGTTGTAGTGAACGATGGCAAGGTTGCATGGAGCTATGCCTATGGTTTGCGGCGTAAGAATCCTGATCTTCCGATGACGACCAACACAACGACGTGGGCTGCTTCGATTACGAAAGCGGTGTTTGCGACGTATGTGATGCAGTTGGTGCAGCAGGGCAAGTTTGATCTGGATAAGCCGATGCCGCAGCAACTTCCGAAGCCGTGGACCGAGTACGAGGCTTATAAGGATTCCGCTTCAGAGATTGTGAACGATCCGCGATGGGCGAAGCTGACGCCGCGTATGTGTCTTTCGCATACCGGTGGGCTGTTGAACATTGTGAGTATGCAGGAGCCGGATAAGAAGCTGCGTTTTCACTTTGAGCCGGGCGATCATTACTCGTATTCGGGTGAGTGTCTGAACCTGGTGCAGTTTTCGATTGAACAGCAGCAGGGAAAGTCGTTGGACATCCTGATGCAGGATGCGATCTTTGGTCCGTTGCAGATGACGAGAACATCAGAGATTTATCAGGCTCGGTTTGCGGAGGATGTTGCGGATCGTTTTGATAAGGACGAGAAGTTTCGCTCGCAGACCAAACGATTTCCTGCGCGTGCGAGTGGCAACATGACGTCAAGCGCTGCTGATCTTGGTCGCTTCGTCGAAGCGCTGTTTGCAGGAAAGATCATTGATGCGACGACGCAGAAGAAGATGTTGACACCGCAGGTGCAGATCCGCACGCTACATCAGTTTGCCCTGGCCAAGGATGAGCCGGAAGGAACAGAAGCCAAGCAGGTTGGGCTGGCGTATGGACTTGGATGGGGTTTGTTGACGAAGACAAAGTTCGGGCCTGCGTTCTTCAAAGAAGGCCACGGTGATGGCGCTCAGAACTACATGGTGTGCTTCACGCGCCGCAAAGACTGCATGATTCTGCTGACCAATTCGGATAATGGTGAGTTCGCGTTTCAGCCGTTGCTGGAGACGATCTTTGGCGATACGGTGACGCCGTGGGAGTGGGAGATGTATACGACTTCTGCGATTGAAGCGGCGCGCAAGGTGCAGTAACAACAGCTATGATGCGGGGATGAAGTTTCTTCCTCTTGTTCTTGCTGCCGCCGTTTCCACCTCTGCAATTGCGCAACATGCTGTGCAGGACAGGCCTAAGCCTCGTTCGTTGCCGCGGCCTTCTGCGCAGACGGTGCAGCAGTGGCAGGGACAGAAGTTTGGCATGTTCATTCATTTCGGGCTGTATTCGCAGCTTGGCGGCATGTGGAAGGGCAAGCAGATCGACAACGGGTACAGCGAGCAGATCATGGCGAATGCGCCGATCCCGCTGGATGAATATGCCGCGACCGCGAAGACGTTTAATCCTACAAAGTGGGATCCGGATGCCATTGTGAAATTGGCGAAGGATGCGGGGATGAAGTTCATTGTGATCACCTCGAAGCATCACGATGGCTTCAACATGTTTCATACCGCGCAGACGAAGTACAACGTGGTGGATGCCACGCCGTATCACCGCGACATTGTGAAAGAGCTTGCGGATGCGTGCAAGCGCGGTGGCATTGGGTTTGGTGTGTACTACTCGTCGATTGACTGGCATGAGCCGGGGATGGATACGTACATTCCCACGAACAGTAATCCGCTGAGCGATGCGCATGCGAAGTTCAACGTGGCTCAGTTGCGTGAGTTGATGACGCAGTACGGGCCGATTCGCGAGATATGGTTCGACATGGGCAAGCCAACGCCCGCGCAGAGTGATCTGTTTGCGACGACCGTGCACAAGTTGCAGCCGCAGACGATGGTGAGTGGTCGCGTGTGGAACTACGAGGGCGACTTCACGGTGATGGGCGATAACGAAGTGCCGCAGTACGGATTGGATGAGCCGTGGCAGACGCCTGCTTCGATGTTCAACGCGACGTGGGGCTATCGTTCGTGGCAGGCGCGGAAGGATGTTCAGGGAAAGATCAACGAGAACATTCTGAAGCTGGTGCAGGTGGTGAGCCGTGGTGGCAACTACATCCTGAACATTGGGCCGGAAGGTGATGGCAGTGTTGTGCCTTATGAAGCGGATGTGTTGGGTGGTGTGGGCGCCTGGTTGAAGCCGCATGAAGAGGCGATCTATGGCACGCAGGCTTCGCCATTTACGCAACTTGATTTTGGCTATGCGACGGTGAAGCCGGGAACGGTTTATTTGTTTGTGAAGTCGTTGCCGAAGGATGGGAAGTTGCGTTTGCCGTTGGCGGGACGCACGCGGTTTGTTTCTGCGAAGTTGTTGTCGTCAGGCACGGCGCTGAAGGTAGAGCGTGCGGGTAGTGATGCGGTCGTGTCAATGGATGCGTTGTCGCAGGGGTATCTGCCGGTGATTGCGGTGAAGTATAAAGGCGCGTTGTTGCTGGATAAGGTTTTGGTCGCGAAGGGCGATGCGCCGTACGCACTGAACCAGAAGAATGCAGAGATGTTCTGGAATTACAACGGCGAAGGTTATGAGGCGAAGAAGACGCTTTATAAGTTGCGCTGGCTGGTGCCGCAGGGATGCTCGACGATGACATTTCACGTGAGTGGTGAAGGCAAGGTTGCGCTGATTGCAGCGGGTAAGGCTCGCGAAGTGATGCTGCGCGATGGTGTTATGGAGAAGGTCGCGGTGGGTAAGGATGAGTCGTTTGAGATAACGCCTGCGCAGCCTTTTGTGAAGGGGACTCCGCTGCCGTTGACTGTGAACGCTGTGGATGTGGTGCCGGGGGCTTGTGGTCGCTAGTTATTCGCGGTCGTTATCAATCCACTGGGCCTTGCATGCATTACAGCGCCATTGTTGTTCCTGATGCTGGATGCGAATGCCGGTTAACCACTGGATAATGGTGGCCAGTCCCGCAACGGGCGTGACGCGATTGACGTCGATGGAACTGCATTCCGGACAGAGATAGTCTTCGCCAATCCATGTCTCTGCATTCTCTTCGAATGGGATGCCCAATGCGGAAGCATCCATGGGAATGAGGGCCTGTTCCGCGGCTTCGCGATCGCGTTCGAGAACATCCAGACGCAGGCCGCCCGCGATGCCGCTCATGTGCCACGCATTGCGAACGAAGTTTTCGTCACGCAGGAAGCAGGGGATGTTTGCTGCTTCTATAGCAGCTCTTGCGGCCATTGCTTCTGAGATGTCGACAAAGGTGCGGAGTGTGACGATCTTTTCGTCAGGCATTTCTTCCAGAGAGCCATCTGCCAGTGGAGGCATTGGGAGATGACGCGATGCCAATTCTCGTTTGAGAACATCCTGTGCTGTTTCCGAAAGCTCGTTTCTTGTTCTGGCTGCATGCAAGAGTGTTTCGTCTTCCATGTCGCGGTAATAGGGAACAAGTTCCTGTTCGCTTGCTTGCATGCCGCATATTAGCAAGACGTTGGAAGCGCGGTGCTGCCATTAGTTGGCTGATGGCTCTGGATTGATGTGGTCGATGAGCAGGATTGTGACTGGGGCGGTTCGGGGTTCTAGTTTGATGCCGAGTTGATCGCGCAGTGCTCGTTGTAGGTAGGTTTGGCGGCTGTTGCTGTCCATGGGTTCGGTGTCGGAATCTGGTCCCCACTCGAGCGTCAGGTCGAAGGTGCCAGTTAGACGTGTTCCGTCGATGATGGGACGACGGAAGCCTCCCATCTGGCCTAATTGTGCGGCGAGTAATGTGAGCGGGACTTTTTGTCCGGTGATGCGGACGTGGCTGGGCGATGATGCTACGCCGTTGCTTCTTAGACTGCCGCAGAAGTTAGGAGTCGAGGCGATGGATGGTTGGTTCGGTGATGGTGCTGCGCCGGAGCAGGTGTTGTCTGTCGTGGGATGTGCGTGGAGTTCGGGGCCAAGCTTGTCAGGGGTGATCAGGACTATGGCGAGTGTTGGAAGCTCTCGCGTTTCTGTGTGCGTTTGCAGAGCGAAGCGGTCGGCGAGCAATGACTGCACCATGAGGCGCATCTGGTCTTTGGTGGGGTTGGGCACGTCAGACTTGGCGGTGATGTCGAAGCGTTCGGTTGCGATCCATTTGGGCCCGCTGGCTTCGAGGAGGGCGACCTGGCCGTCGGTGAGTTTCCAGGCGAAGCGGATGTAGTCCAGCAGGTTGATGTTCTTTGTGAGGAAGCGTCCGCCGGTGCTGGTGTAAGCATCGCCAGGGCCGAGTGTGAAGTTGCCGCTGGCGGATTCGTCGGATGCGTTGGGTTTGATGGTGGCGACCTCAAAGGCGAGGTGAGTGCCTGCGGCGGTCTGCCAATTGGGCGTGTCCTGGGCGGAAGCGCTGCCTATCGTGATCAGAGCCAAAACCACAACCGTGAGTTGCAGATGCGCCAGCATGCCGCATGGTACCAGGACGTTTGATTGCCGAGGATTCACAAGTTGTTCGGCGGGTTTTGACAGTGGTCCGGTAGACTGGAGGTAATGGATACCCCCGTTCAATCTCCGGAATTGCAGCATCGCACTGTGGCGGCGGATGTACCGCCGGTACGTCCTGAATCGCATTCGGATGACCAGTTTGAAGGCAAAGTGCCGTTTAGCTCGTGGGGGCGCTATCCGAATTACAACGCGACCGTGGTGCCGCTGACCTGGCAGACGGACTATCCCGCCATTGTGAAGAAGTATGACGGCATGCCTGCTGGCGCGCTGGCCGTGGGTATGGGCCGCAGCTACGGCGATAGTTGCCTGCTGAAGGATGGCTTCCTGCTCAATGCGACCGGCATGAATCGCCTGCTGGATTGGGACCAGGAGACTGGCATCCTGACTGCCGAAGCAGGTTTGACGCTGGCGCAGTTGCTGGATTTTGCGGTGCCACGCGGATACTTCCTGCCGGTGTCGCCGGGAACGAAATATGTGACGTTGGGCGGCGCGATTGCCAATGACATTCACGGCAAGAATCATCATGTGAATGGCACGTTTGGCTGCCATGTGACGCAGTTTGAACTGGTGCGCAGCGATGGTACACGGATGCACTGCTCGCCTACGGATAACCCGGATTGGTACGAGGCCACGATTGGTGGGCTGGGGCTGACGGGTGTGTTGACGTGGGTGCAGATCAAGCTGAAGCCGATTGTTTCGCGGCTGATTGATTACGAGGGAATTCAGTTTCACGGTGTGGATGAATTCCTGGCCCTGACGGAGCAGTACAAGCACATTGAGTACACCGTGAGCTGGGTGGACTGCACGGGCACGGGCAAGAACTTTGCTCGTGGCGTGTTCATGATCGGTGACCACTCGAAGATTCCGGATAAGCTGACGCCTTCGCCCGAGCCAAAGCTGGTGTTTCCGATGGATCTTCCGGGACAGGCGCTGAACCAGTACACAGTGACTGCCTTCAACACAGTGTTCTTCCATAAGCAGATCAAACAGCGTGTGCGTGCGCTGCAGGATTACGAGCCGTTCTTCTATCCGCTGGATAAGGTACTGCACTGGAATCGCATGTATGGCAAGAGTGGCCTGCTGCAGTTCCAGTACGCCATTCCGTGGGAGAGCGCGCGCGAAGGTACGATTGCGATTCTGAATGAAGTGTCCAAGTCTGGGCTGGCGAGCTTCCTGGCGGTGCTGAAGGCGTTCGGCGATGTGAAGTCGCCGGGCATGATGAGCTTTCCGCAGGCGGGTATTACGCTGGCGTTGGACTTTCCTATCAAGCCGGGTAAGAGTTTTCCGTTGTTTGATCGGCTGGCGAGCATGACGCTGGATTATGGCGGCAAGCTGTATCCCGCGAAGGATGCGCGCATGACTGCGGCGCAGTTCCAGAAGAGCTATCCGCAGTGGGAGCAGTTCGCGCGGTATAAGGACCCGCTGCTCTCCAGCAGCTTCTGGGAACGGGTTACGCAGTAACGTCGCGCGTGTAAACTGGCTGGCCATGAGATGGCTTGGCGGGGTTTACGCGGTGAGTTTTCTGGTGCTGTGTGTGCCTGCGTGTGCACAGCAAGAGGATGGCGGCGTTAGCTACTTTGGACGTGGGCAGGAGGTGCTGGAAAGCATCTATGTGCCCAACGTGAAGGGTGCGCCCTTTAGCCTGCAGCTTGCCACGGAATGGACTCGTCCTCTGCTGAGCGGTGGAACGATGACAGCCGTGAATTCGCGTCCCATCAAACGCGATAGCGAAGGCCGCATTTACATGGAGCGATGGCTGTTGGTGCCGAAGGGTACGAACGTTCGTTCGCAAATGAGCTACATCCAGATTGATGATCCCGTTGCGAACCTCTATTACGAGTGCAATGCGCGGACGCATGTGTGCACATCGAGTCCGTATGAGGAAGCGCCGCCGCTGAAGGAACCGCCCTCCATGACAAAATCCGGGCCGATTTCAGGCGGCAGGGCGTACAGGCAGCACGAGGATTTGGGCGCAGATACGGTCAAGGGTGTGCCGGTGCATGCGTATCGCGACACGATCACGGTGCAGGCTGGCGCGATGGGAAACTCGCAGACGATGACGTATTACCGCGAGATGAAATATTCGCCGCAGCTTGGGTTCAACCTGGTGTCGATTGTGCAGTTGCCGTCGTTGGGTGAGCAGCGATTTGTGACGACTGAGATTACGACGAGTGAGCCGGAGGCGAAGTGGTTCAAGCCGCCGGAGGGATACAGTGTTGTGGAGAAGAAGAAACAGGTGCAGTAGTGGAATTCGAGACTATCCCTGGAATTCATAAGGATGGAAAGTCGTTTCTAAGTGCTGTATCTCGATTGCAATTGTGCTACGGTGCTGTGGCATGAGACATAAATCGAAGCAACAGATGCGTTCCCACAAGAAGAGGCTTGAAAAGAAGCAGATGGACAGTCGCCAAGATGTTGCCATAGCGATTGCCAAGCAAATTTTGTCTTCTGAGCCGAAGGCTAAGTAGTTAATGGGGGACTCCACAGCGGATAAACGATCTGGTTTTCTTATGCATTGCAGTTTGGCACGTAGAAAAGCAGGTCCTTCGACTTCGCTGCGCTCCGCTCAGGATGACGAACTTCGTTCGTAAGAGCTCCGCTTGTCTTAGACGCAGTAGAGAGTTAGGAGGGCTGCATTCCGATCGGGATGCAGCCCTGATCCTTTACTAGTTGTCGTCACTTGCGCCGAAGTCGCCACCGCCGTCGTCGTAGCTGCTGGAGTCATCGAAGTTGCTGCCGTTGTCGGCGAAGGCGTCGGAGCCGCTGTTGTCGCCTCCGTCGAAGAAGCCGTGGGATTCGCCGCGACGGTCTTCAATGTCGGAGGAGATGTTGCCGTCGTAGCCGTCGGCCTGAGCGAGACGGTCGCCGAAGCCACCAGCACCACTATCGCGGTCGCCAGAGTTCTCGTAGTAGTTGTTCACGGTTTCGCCACCGGTGAAGCCGCGTTCATGGCCGCTGGAGAAGACGTCTTCCAGCGCACGGAAGGCCATCTCGCCCGCGACGACGCCAGCGGCTGTCCGCATGGCTCCTTGCAGGAAGCCGCCACCACCACCGAACATGCCGCCACCCATGGGGGGAGCGGGGTAGCCGCCACCGTAATAGCCTCCCTGTGGCGGATAGCCGGGGTAGGCCTGCGGGGGAGGTGGCGGGGGATAGCCCTGCTGTGGTGGGTAGCCTTGGGGCGGGTAGTAGCCGGTGGGCTGTGTGTAGGCTGGCGGAGCGTTGCGGACCGGGGCGTAGCTGGCGTTGCCCGCGCTGGTGCCGGTGGGGTTGTTGTATTGCGCAGGCGGCTCTGGCGCCTGCTGGGGCTTTTCCTGCTTGTTGAGGCCAAAGAGGTTGCCGAGGAAGCTGCCGTGCGTTTCACTACCGCCATCCTCCCTGAGACGCTGGTTTTCTTCGCGGGCGGCCTGCAGGTCGGTCTGTGATTTTTCCATGGCGAACTGCTGCACCAGGACTGTCTGGCAGAGGATGTAGAGCGCATCAGGGTTCTGGCCGAAACGCGTCTGGAGGAGGCGTTCCGCGTCGGTGTCCTTGGATTGAAGCTGGGTGGAGTTCACACGTTCGATGAGGCCGTTGAGAAGCTGCTCTTCCTGCTGTGTCATTGCTGCCTTTCCGGTGGGCGCTGAGCGCCGATCACCGCAACCATTCCAATGGACGCGTGCGCCCGTGGAAAGTTGTCCTTCCAGTGACAGGGTACGCTCGGATTGATTTCGCGGTTCCATTTTCGTTCCGCAGCGTCTTACGGATGCGATGATGATTTCCATGCGCAAAGTCCTCCCCCTTGTCCTGCTTGCGGCGACGGCCGCCTCCTCCCAGACGAATAAGCCGCTACCCGACATCGAGAGCCTGCGCGCGCGGGCTTTGGAAGTGAACAAGGCTACCGAGGCGCAGCGGGAGCGCTACCTGTGCCGCATCCGCACCGAGACGATTGAACTGGACCCCAAGGGAAACCAGAAGAAGGTGGACGCGGACGAGCGCGAGATCTTCTTTGTGAAGCAGCGGCAGATTACGCAGACGGTAACGCACAACGGCAAACCGTTGAGCGAGCACGATGCGAAGAAAGAAATCGACAAAGTTAAGAAGCAGATACAGGATGCGGAAGCGGGAAAGCCAAACGAGATGGGGATTTCACAGGCGCAGATCATTAAGTTAATTAAGTTAACGAATGAACGCCGCGTGATGATTAATGGTCGTTCGACGATTTTGTTCGATGGTGTTGGCAATCCGCAGGCTAAGGCCAACGGCATGATTGAAAAGGCTGTGCAGGCGATGGAGGGCACCGTTGCCGTGGATGAGGCGACGGGACATGTGCAGGATACGAATGTGCATGGCGTACGCGATGTGAAATTGGCGGGCGGACTTTTAGCCAATATTCATAAGGGTTTTCTGCTGCACATTATTACGGCTCCGCGCAATGACGGTGTGTGGTTGGTGCAGGAAGTGTGGGGTTCTGGCGATGCGCGTGTGGGGTTGTTTATGCACCCAAGTTATCGCTTTCACCAGATCACGGAAGGTTGCCGTCTCTTTGATGTGAATGCGGATTCTGCTGAGGCTTTACAGGAAAAACACTGATCGAAAAGAAATTGCTTGCCGCAGGATTCGGTGTCTTCTAGGGTAGGGACGCTGCGCTTTCTATCTCGAAAGTAGCGGTGTTTTGCGTCCATCTATCGCTGGAGAGAGAACGATGATCACACCCACGCAGAAGCAGACGATCCAGGGGATCGTGAATATCTTTGAGACGGGAAGCGTCACGGGGGATTATGGCAGCGTCGTAGTGATTCCCGGCGATACAGGGCACCTGACCTTTGGCCGGTCGCAGACGACGCTTGCATCGGGCAACCTGGGAAAACTGCTGCACCAGTACTGCGACAATCCAGCGGCAAAGTTTGCAGGGAAGCTGGCGCCCTTTCTGCCTCGATTCGATGCGATCGATCTGACGCTGGATAACGAGCAATATCTGCAGAATGTTCTGCGCGCGACGGCGGATGACCATATCATGCGCGAGACGCAGGATGCCTTTTTCGATGCGGTGTACTGGGGTGCGGCAACGCGTGCAGCGGATGCCGTTGGCATCACCACGCCGCTGGGTGTTGCGGTGGTATACGACAGCACCATCCACGGGTCGTGGGCGAAGATGCGCGACACCACGACGGCGAGTGCGGGAGCGTTTGCGACGATTGGCGAGCAGGCATGGGTTACCGCGTATGTGGCGACACGGCGGAACTGGCTGGCGACCAGTCCACGGAAAGATCTGAACGCCACGGTGTACCGGATGGATGCATTTACGCGGCTGATTGCGTTGGGTGAATGGGGGCTGGAACTGCCACTGGTAGTGCGCAGCAGCGAGATTTCCCTATTGACGTTGAACGCGACGCCGAAGGGCTGCTATGACGGACCTGTTCCGGGTAGCCGCAATGTGTCGGTGCAGACTCCGTTGCTGACGGGACTGGATGTGCGACTGTTGCAGCTTGGACTATCGGCAACGCAACCGGGGATCAAGGCAGATGGTGTGTTCGGACGTGGTTCGGCTGCCGTGTTGCAGGCTTACCAGGCAGCGCATGGACTGCCGGCAACGGGCGTTGCGGACGCAGCCAGCTTTGCGGCGCTTGCGGTCTGACGTTTCAGGTTCGATTGGTCCCGGTTCTAAAACACTAAGGCCCTGCGTTCGCAGGGCCTTTGTGTTTGTTCTGATTGCGATTACTTTGCGGCAGCTTCGGCGAAGACCTTCTGCGCCGGGATGAGCGCGGTGCCGAACTGGACGTTGGGCAGCTTCAGGTCAGTGACTGCAACCTGCTCCAGTGCTGCAAGCAGAGCCATCGTGTCGAGGAAGTCAAAGAAGCCGAGGTGAGCGATGCGGAAGAGCTGGCCCTTCATTTCGCCCTGGCCGTTGGTGATGATGGCTCCGAAACGCGTCTTCAGCGCCTTCACGATCACACCCGAATCAATGCCTTCCGGCGAGAGAACCGCGGTGGCGGCAGGCGACGGCGAGGTGGAGAAGAGCTTGAAGCCGAGAGCAACGCAGGCTTCGCGCGTCATCTTGGCGATGACCTGTGCGTTGTCGACGAGCTTGGCGCGGCCTGCGGCGAGATCGCCGTCAGCCTGACCTGCGATGTAGTCCAGCGCAGCACCGAGAGCAGCGATGAGCGCGACTGCAGGGGTGTATGCGCTTTCACCGTTCTTCGCGTTCTTGCGCTCCTTGCGGAGATCGAAGTAGTAGCGCGGATTGTAGGTGCCTTCCATGCGCTCCCATGCGCGTTCGCTGACGGCGAGGTAGCTGAGTCCCGGGGGAATCATGACAGCCTTCTGCGAGCCACCGACGAGCACGTCAACTCCCCATGCATCCATGTCCAGCGGCGTGGTGCCGAGGCCGGTGATGGCGTCAACGATGAGCAGCGCTTCGCTGTTGACTTCCTTCAGGAGCTTGGCAACGCCTTCCACATCGTGGCTGGTGCCGGTGCTGGTTTCGCTGGCCTGCATGAACACGGCGCGGGTCTCTAGCTTGAGCGCTTCCTTGACTTCGTTCAGATCGAAGGTCTGACCGTAGGGCTTGCTGATGACGTCGACGGAGCAGCCGAATGCCTTGGCGAGAGCCGTCCAGCGCTCGCCGAACTTGCCTGCGGTAAGGACCAGGACGCGGTCGCCGGGCGAGGTCAGGTTCGAGACAGAGGCTTCCATCGCGCCGGTGCCGGACGAAGAGAGGATGATGACGTCGTTCTTGGTGCCGACGAAGTCCTTCAACTGTGCGAGGACGCGCGAATACAGGGCGCGGAACTCTGGCGTGCGGTGATGAATATCCGCGGCTGCCATGGCGAACTGAGCAGCGGGAAGCAGTGGCGTCGGACCGGGCGTGAACAGGCGTGTTTTGCGGATCATGCTTCTAGTTTATCGAGTCGGCGGGGCGGCGGGTTCGCAAGGCAGCGATTTCTTGTCCTATCAGCGGTAAACTCTAGCTGAAAGAAGGTTTGGGACGATGGCTATCGGAGAAAAGATCGGCAAAGACATCATTGAAGCGATGAAAGCACGGGACAGCTTTCGCACCGAGACGCTGCGCATGGTGAAGTCCGCGTTGAAAAGCAAGGAGATCGACAAGCGCAGCGCGCTAACGGAATCCGAAGAGTTGGGCGTGCTGCAGACGATGGTGAAGCAGCGGAAGGATGCTGCGGAGCAGTTTGCCAAGGGCAATCGTCCAGAGTTGGCTCAAAAAGAGCAGGACGAGATCAAGATGCTGGAAGCGTACATGCCGCAGACTGCCAGCGAAGAAGAGATTCGCGCGGTGGTGCAGGGTGCGCTACACACCATGGCGAATGACGGTGCGAAGCCGGGGCCGAAGGATATGGGGCCTGCCATGCGCGTGGTGCAGCAACGCATCATGGCCGATGGCTTGCACGTGGATAACAAGCTGGTGAGCTCGATCGTGAAGGAAGAACTGACGAAGGGGTAGCGCTGGTGGGTTTTCCTGTGGCATGGCAGATCCGGAACGAGGAGTTGTTAAACGACCATGAGTCCCCCGGCGGAGGTAAGGATATCGCCTACCGCATCTGGTTTTCGGTAGGAGTCATGAGCTCACTTGCTGCCGGCTGGAGCCGCGATCATTACGCCGTTCTAGCGCAAATAGCATGGACAATCATCGGTCCTGGGTTCACGCTGTCGCAGATTTGGAAGGAGTTTAGTGCCCTAAAGTCCTACGCATACTTTGGCGTTTTGCTGGCCTTTCATTTTCTGCTGATGCGGTTGATTTTCCGGAGGCTCCCTTTTGGCCATTTTGGTTACGTGCTGATCGCGGGCTTAATTGAACTCATGACCGTCGGATTCGCTTTCCAGGTGTGGTCTCGGCTCCGAACGCAATGAGATGTTCATCGTCAATCGATGGTGTCAATTATCGTCTACCGTCTCGTTGCGTAGTTCTGCGGATTGGAAGAGGTAGACACCGAGGATGCAGATCAGTGGTTCCAGCGTGTGGCGGAAGCGGGCCTGCACGGTGACCAGATAGTAGGGCAGTGGGAGCAGCAGGAATGCGGACAGGAAGACCCATGCCGCGGGTTTCTTGCGCCATACTGCGAGCACTGCACCGAGGATTCCGCAGAGTGAGAGGAACTGGAAGCTCATCAGGCGGAAGTATTCGAGGACGCCTGCTTCTTCCACACTTTTGGGTACGCCCATCCAGTACATCCATGCGCGTTTTATGCTGAGTCTCATGAAGCGGGCGGGGTGCGCTTTGATCCACGCGTTGGCCTTTGCGGCGCGGTCGGCGGCCCATGCTGGTTCGCCCATGCGTGCGTACTCGGCGAGGATCTGGTGGTTTTCCAGAGGCACGGTACGGCCCCACGGGAAGCCGGTGGACCAGTCTGAATTGCCATAGTAGTTTTCTGCTCCGAAGTTGTCACGCAGCGGAATGAAGCGATGGAAGACGGCGTAGTTGCGTGCGGTCCACGGTGCGATGACGGCGAGAAAGAGAACGCCCGCTAGAGCTGCGTGAGCAAGGCGTTTGGTTTGCCATTGCGGAGCAAACAGGATGTAGAGGGCTGTCACCGGCAGCATGATCAGGGGCGATGGATTGACCATGGCGAGTATTCCCCAGAGAAGGCCGAAGGCGGCCCACTGTTGCCATGTCGGTTCAGAGCGTTCTTTGTCGCCGATGCCGCGCATACGCAGCATGAGGACGAGCAGCGCGGTGAAGATGCAAGTGGTGGCGGTCATCTCCCAGATCCAGCGGACGGCATATTGCAGGGCGGCGGGATAGAGCGCCCAGAGCCAGCCGCTCCAGAGTGCGACGCGGCGATTGAAGCAGCGCAAGCCGATCTCGTAGCAGAAGACGGCGGTCAGCGCGGACAGCAGGGAGTTGAACGTGAGCAGGACGAAGGCGGAGAGTTTCGAGTACACGCCGAAGATGCGGAAGACGCCGCCAACCAGCAGGGTGTAGCCGGGTGGAACCCATGCCGTGGGGCCGGTGTGCCCGGTGAAGGGATCGCTGTAGCCGTGGCCGGTGGCGAGGGAGCGGCCGATGCGTCCCATCTCCCAACCGAATTCAAAGTGGTCGTCGCTGGGGCGCACTTTGAAGGTGTGGGCCAGCAGGATGTACAGCACGCGCACGACGAAGGCGGCAGTGAAGATCTGCCAGAGGGCGCGGCGGTTATTGGCTTGGGCTTCGGATTGCAGTTCAGTCACCTCAATTACCTTAACGCGCGATACAGTGTTCGCATGAACCCCTATGCGAGTTACCTGGAAGGCCGCGACGCGGCGGAGATCATGAAGTCCACGCCTGCGGAGTTGCAATCGCTGCTTAGCGGCATGACGACGGGACAGATGGATGCGCCGACTGCGCCCGGCAAATGGAGTGTGCGCGAGATCCTGGCTCATCTGGCGGACTGCGAACTGGTTTGGGCTTGGCGTATTCGCCACACTCTGGAAAAGCCGGGCGCTGCGGTGGCTCCGTTCGATCAGGATGTTTGGGCCGAGCGCTATGCGGCGTATTCGGCGGAGCTTAGCCTGCGGACGTTTCTTACGCTGCGTGAGTGGAACCTGGCCGTTTTGAACACGGTTGCATCTGAAGAGTTTGGGAACCTGTTGACCCATCCGGAGCGCGGGACTTTTCCGCTGTCGGAATTGCTGGAGATGATTGCGGGCCACGACCGCAACCACATTGTCAGGTTGAAGGAGCTGTTTGGACGTTGATGGCTGTGTTTTTCAATCGTGCTGGGCGGTGCTTCGGAGCAGTTGCACTGTTGTTGCCGATGTCGGCGTTCTCGTTTGGCTGCCCGGCTGTGCTGACGACGGCGGATGCGAAGCAGCTTGCGATGTTTACGCCGAACGCTCGCGCTTTCCATGACAACCTGCACGCAACGCTGACGCCTGCGGTGGTGGAAGCCGGTGGCGACACGGTGAGAGTGCGCGTGACGGCGAGGCAGCCGGGGCGGAGCGTGGAGGAAGTTGGGACGTACACCGTGCATCTGCGGACTGGGCGCGTGACGGACGAGGATCAGGAACCCGCGGATGATGACAAGACGGTGGCCCTGAGCAAGCGATTGATGAAACGGCACTGTCCGTGATGACGGAAAAGCGAAAGGCCGGCGATTGCCGGCCTTTTTACTTTTGCGATTTGCGACAAGTTATTTCGCCGTCTCGTCGAAGTTCAGCGATGCAGAATTAATGCAGTAGCGCAGGCCCGTGGGGTTGGGGCCGTCTGGGAAGACGTGTCCCAGGTGAGAACCGCAGTTGGCGCAGACGACTTCCACGCGACGCATGCCGTGGCTGTTGTCTTCAATCGCTTCAATGGCGTCCGGCGAAACCGGCTCAAAGAAGCTGGGCCAGCCGGAGCCGCTGTCGAACTTGGTGTCGCTCTTGAAGAGCGGAGCGTCGCAGGCACCGCAGTGATAGATACCGTCTTTGTGGTTGTCAACGAGTGCGCCGGTGAAGGCGCGTTCGGTGCCCTTCTCGCGCAGAACGTGAAACTGTTCCGGGGTCAGGAGTTGCCGCCACTCTGCTTCCGTTTTCCGCATGCGAGGGCCGCGAGAAACGTTGGCATCGGCTTTCAGATTTTCTGTCATGAGGTTTTCTCCCGTTGTATTAGACGCTGTTGGGGGTGCTCACGAACCATAGCGGCTCCCCCGGACACAGACGCTAGTTTGTTGGGAATCGTGCAGTGATTTCGATCTCTACGAGTGCGTCCTTGGGCAGGCGGGCCACTTCGATGGTGGAACGAGCCGGGGGAGTGGCGCCCTCTGGAGCGAAGCGCTTGGCGTAGGCTGCATTCATGATGGCGAAGTCTTCCATGTTCTTCAGGAAGACGGTGGTCTTGACGACATCGGCAAAGCCAAGTCCGGCAGCAGTCAGCAGGGCTTCAATGTTCGCAAGAACGCGTTCGATCTGCGCGGGCATTCCGCCCTCAACGACCAGGCCGGTTGCGGGGTCGAAGCCGACCTGTCCGGACGCGAATAGAAGATCGCCCGAGCGGATCGCCTGAGAGTATGGGCCAATGGCTGCGGGAGCGTCGGGAGAAGAGATGGCTGTCTTTGTCATGCCTCGATCATATCCGGCACGGTAAACGTCGACGGAAAAGATGTATGAAGAAGCAGTAACGTGGTCATTCCAACGCAATTGAAAAGGGAGGGGATTCCCGCCTGCGCCTTTTGTCCCGCAGCCCGTTTCGGCGGCGAAACTCTGTTACACTAGGCAAGTTGGCTGCTGAGGCGATCAGGCCCCTCGGCTCCTTGTGCCAACCGATCCACCTTGCATCGGGGAGTGGCTCAGCCTGGTAGAGCACCTGGTTCGGGACCAGGGGGTCGGAGGTTCGAATCCTCTCTCCCCGACCATCTTTTTGTGAAAGGGCTACCTTCGGGTAGCCCTTTCTGCTGTTATTCGATCTCTTCCAGAGCCATTTTTCGGACTTCCTGAGGCGTCAGGCCGGATTCGCGCAGGTAGCGGAGACTGCGGGCGTCGTCGCGCTTGGCGAGGCGTTCGCCACGCTCGTTGCGCATGAGTTCTACGTGAGCGTAGGTCGGGATTGGATGGCCGAGGGCCCGTAGGAGCAGGATCTGCCGTGCGGTGGAGCGGAGAAGGTCACGGCCGCGGACGACTTCGGTGATCTGCATGGCTGCGTCGTCGACAACGCACGCGAGCTGGTAGCTGGGAACGCCGTCGCGACGCATGATGACGAAGTCCCCGAAGTCACGCCCGGCGATGAAGGTTTGAGGGCCGAGCAGGGCGTCGCGGAAGCTGACTTCTTCGCCGTCCGTTACACGGAATCGCCACGAGGCGGGTTCGTCTGAGTCTAGGTTTCTTTCGCGACAGGTGCCGGGGTAGAGCGGCTCGTCTTCGTCGTCCGCGTGGGGCGCGTGCGGGGCCGATAGGAGGTCTTTGCGGGAACAGACACAGGGATACAGGAAGCCGGCTTCGTGTAGTTGGTGGAAGGTTGCCGTGTAGAGGGAGCTGCGCTGGCTTTGGGCGTATGGGCCGAGGCTGCCCGTTTCCGCGCCGTTTGTCTGTGGGCCTTCTGCCCAGCGGATGCCGAGCCATGCGAGGTCTTCCAGCATGGCGTGAACGAACTCGGAGCGGGAACGCTGTGTATCCAGATCGTCGTTGCGCAGGATCAGCGTTCCGTTTGCGGCACGTTCTGCGGCAATGAGAAACGTGCGTGCGTGGCCGAGATGCAGAAGCCCTGTGGGCGAAGGCGCAAGTCTGCCACGATAGGGCGTTCCGATCATGTATTCAGAATAAAAGGGCTGCCGCGCGGCAACCCTTTTCGTTGATCGAAAGAGTTTTGTTAGAAGCGATACCCGAACCCGAAAGAGAGAACCGGGAAGACGGATGCGTAGCTCAGATTGTGGTTCTGGCGAGCGGTGAAGCGGGCCAGATCTTTTTGGAAGTCGATGTCCTGATTTACTTTCTGACAACCGATGGCGGGCGGTTGGGATCGATCGCAAGCGGTGCCAGAAAAGTCGATGACCAAATCTGGTTGACCGATGTAATAGAACCCAAGTTCCACCGGGAAGGACCAGTGAGAGCCGAGGCGACGCGGTGCGAGATTGCCGTAGCCAATGGTGAAGCCTGGGGCAACATTGCGTACTCGCACAGTGGCTGAACCATGAAGTGGATCGGTGGCGCTGGAGGCGTAATCGCCGCCGCTGAGGCTGATGGTCTGGCCTGGCGGCACGACTACCGTTACATCTGCTGACGTCTGCACGCCGAAGTACATTTGAGGGCTGATATAGAAGCCGTGAGTGCTCCAAGGGAAGTAGTCCAGGCTGACGTGGCCGCCACCAAGTTTCATACCGGCTTCCACCTGAGCGCCGTCGCTGGTGAAGGATTCATCAAAGCGGAAGTATCCGCCTCCCCCACGAATATTGAAGTGCTGCGCGATGGGTTCAGCTATTTCCAGTCCGATGCCGTTGATGCCTACCGCGAAGCCGAGGCCCGGATGCTTCCATAACTCCGATGAGGGGATGTAGCCGCCTTTGTTTCTTAATTCGGCGGGCGGGATTGTGCCGCTCTGTTGGTCTTGTGTGTCTGCGGAGGACAGGCTGCTGGAACTGGCGGAAATAGAGGGAATCAAAGAGTGAGTGGGGAACCCTTGCGCCGCGATGTTCAATACGGGAACAAGAAGTGAAGAGCAGAAAACCAGGCCGAAGCGCTGGATACGATTCACACGGGCCTCCTGAGCCGTGGCGGTCTATCGCTCACAGCTGGTCGGTTAATAAGTTGTGAACAGCTTCACCGTATTAATGTGCATTCCGGCATGTCTCCCAGGTGGGAGATGTCAGCCAGTGTTACGCAAGCCTGCGGAGATACCGTTAATAGTTCCGGTAATGGCGCGATTCAATGCATCTTCTGGCTGGTCTGTGCCAGCCTGTTTGCGGCGTAGAAGCTCTACCTGGATCCAGCTCATGGGATCCACGTAGGGATTGCGTAGACGGATGGAACGAGCGAGGACGGGGTTGCCTGATAGAAGGTCGGACTGCTGCGTAATCAGCAACAACATCGCGTGTGTCCGGTCGAATTCCTCCTGCAACATCGGAAAGACACGGTCGCGAAGTGCCTCATCCTGCACCAATGAGGCGTAGAGTTCGGCGATGCCGAAGTCGCTCTTCGCGAGTGCTGATTCCACGTTGCGCATCATGTCGAGGAAGAGAGGAAATTCCTTCATCATGCGTTGCAGTTGTTCCAGGCCGTCGCTGTGTTCGCGTGTGAAGCGTTCCAGCGCAAAGCCCACGCCGTACCACGCGGGAACGGTGTGACGCGACTGCATCCATCCGAAGACCCACGGGATAGCGCGGAGATCTGCAAGCGAACGCTTACCTGTGCGCTTGGCCGGACGTGAGCCGATGCGTGCATGTTCCAGTTCGGCAACGGGTGTTGCCTGCTGGAAGTAATCGAAGGTGTCCGGGTTGTCGAGGATGTCCTGACGGTATTGTTCGAACGACCAAGCGGACAGGGAATCCATCGCCTGTTCCCACTCGGGTAGCGCGACGCCGGTGAGGTGTGCGCTGCATCCGCCGCAAGCCTTGCTGTCAGGGCGCGCCAAAGCGTCGAGCGATGCGGCGATCATCAGTTCCAGGCTGCGTTCTGCGAGGACCACGTCGCTGTACTTGAAGTTGAGTACTTCACCCTGTTCGGTGATGCGCAGTTCGCCATTGAAGCTGTTCAACGGTTGCGCGTAGATGGCACGATGCGTTGGACCACCGCCGCGCCCTACTGTGCCGCCGCGTCCGTGAAAGAGGCGCAAATCCACGTTGCATTCGCGTGCTACGTCATAGAGCGCGCGATGTGCTTTCCAGATGCTCCATGTGGAGGCAATCATGCCGCCGTCCTTGTTGGAGTCGGAGTAGCCCAGCATGACTTCCTGCTTGCGTCCCCAGCTTTCCAACAACGGTGCATAGGCTTCGCTGGTCCACAACTGACGGCAGATGTCTGGAGCATTTTCCAGGTCTTCAATGCTCTCGAAAAGTGGCGCGATGAGCAGGCCGGGATCGTTCTCTGATTTTTCAGCGGTCACACCACCGAGGCGCGCGAGCCACAGTGTCTTCAACACGTCGTCAGCAGAGGTCGCGCCGCTGATGACATATTGGCGGATGCTCATGGGATCGTCATTGTGCTTGACCGCGGCGACGGTGCGGAAGGTGTCGATGACCTCCGCGGTCATGGGCGATGGCGCTGGTGGAAGCGAGCCATTTTCGCACCATGCGCTGAGTTCTTTCACTGCTGCAGAGTGCACCTTGGCGTGTTGACGGATGTCCAGCGTCTGCAGATGAAGGCCGTAGGTGCGCGCCTCAAGGATCAAGGGATCGATGATCTCCTCGGCTATGCGCAGGCCGCGATTGTCCGCAAGCGAATTGCGGATGAGTTGGAGGTCGCGCAGGAATTCCTGTGAGCTGCGATAGAGCGGAAGTGCTTCATGCTCTTCGCGCACGATGGTGGTGGTGTCGCCCATGCGCAGCATCATGCACGTCAGCATGAGGCGAAGATGTTCGCAGAGAAAACGTTCGCGAAGCTCGGCTGATACGCCGGGCATCTGCGAGAGGTATTCGTTGACCGCTGCTTCCAAGTCGGGATTTGCCGCGGCCTGCTGCGTGGAAGAAGATACCCGCTGCGCTGCCGCGATGAGGCGTTTGCGATAGTGCGCCCATACGACTTCGCGCGACATGGCGAGTGCTTCCTGCGTCACTTCAGGCGTAACGAAGGGATTGCCGTCGCGGTCGCCACCAATCCATGAGCCGAAATTCACCAGTGTAGGTAGTTCCGTTAACGCGAGATCGAGTCCGTATTCATGGCGAAGAGCATTCGCGACTTCACCGTAGAGCAGGGGCAGCGTTTCAAAGATGCTGTCGTGGAAGTAGTCCAGGCCCATGCGCACTTCGTCGGCCACGGCGGGGCGCTGCAGACGGACATCGTCTGTCTGCCACAGGCCGGTGATCTCTGCGAGCAGTGAATCTTCGCGCTGCGCAATGGCCTCTGCGGTCTGCGGAATTTGATCGAGCTCTTCCAGCAGTGTGGCGATGCGGCGACGCTTGGAGATGACGGAACGACGCGCGACTTCGGTGGGGTGTGCCGTGAAAACGGGTGTGATGCAGATCTCGCTCAGGAAGGCGAGCGCTTCATCTGCGGTGTAGCCCGCTTTGCGCATGCGGCGCAGTGTGCCCTGGAGGCTGCCACGCTGTGGTTCTGCGTCTGGGTTCAATCCACCGGCAAGGCGGCGGCGCTTGCGATGATTCGTTTCTGCAAGATTGATGAGTTCGAAATAAAAGCCAAAGGCGCGAGCGAGTTGATACGCGCGATCTACCGGCAACTGGTGCACCAGCAATAACGCCTGCTGGAGGGCGGATTTCGCCCTGGCGCTGTCGCCCTGGAACTCTGCCTCGCGGCGTTCCGTGGCCAGACGACGCAGCGTCTCCACCTGTTCAAACAGGTCGTCGCCAACCTGTTCGCGCAGCACTTCGCCCAGCAGGGTGCCCAGCGAACGCACGTCACGACGCAGCGGAGCCTCTTTTAGCTCCGTCTCAGTGGCCTGCAACTCGGCAAGCCGCTCACTCCAGTTTCTTGCCTGCCACAACCCGGCCATGTGCCTAGTAGACCAGTGAGATTGCCTTTGCAGCAAGTCAGATGGACGACACGTTCGATTCTGCCGCGGGAGAACCGGGTTGGGGCTTCAATGTGAGGGCGACGATAGCAGTGACCAGAAGGATGATAGCTAGGACCAGAATGCTGCCCTCCGGCCCTGTAAGGCCGCCACTCAGCAGTAGCGGGCCCTGGGGATGCGTGCTCAACAGGCGATGCTGCGAGACGCCGCCGCTGTCTGCCACGCCCCAGACGAATGACTGCGTCCAGTCCCATGCGGCGTGGTATCCAATGGCCCACCACAGGGAGCCGGTGCGCCACAGGCTGTAGGCCAGCACGAGACCGATGAGGCCAGCGCTCAGCAGACCAATGGGCGATTCGCCGGGGTTATTGCCATGCAACAGGCCAAACAACAGGGAGAAGAATCCCGCCGCGACCCAGAAGCCGATGCGTTTGCAAAGTGCTTCGCGGTGACCCATGCGTGAGGCGATGGCTGCGACGCCGCGTGCCAGCTGGAATTGCAGAAAACCGCGCATGAGGTATTCCTCAGCCAGAGCTACGGCAAAAAATGCCAAAGCCCAGAGCACGCCCCATTTCACGATGTCTGTGCCGCGCAAAAGAAGACCGTTAAAGGCCATGGCGCCTGCTACTTTCAACGCCAGCATCAGCAGGCACATGGTGGTGATGCCAATTGCGAGTCCAGCAGAAAACTGGCGGATGCGATTCGGTCGCAGAGCGTCGACGCCGTACTTTCCGAAGCTTCGCTTTTCGATCCGGGAGATCAGGAAGGCAACAAGAGCCGCAACGGCGAAGAGTACTCCATCCACGAGCAGCGTGAAGGTCACTGGCAGTTCGCCTGTGTTCTTCATCACAAGCTGCTGCTGGTGGAGATAGCCGCGAAATGCTCCGAGTGTGACTCTCCCAAGAACGATCGCCAGCGCAAGGAACAGCAGGATGGACCAGATTGCGCGCAGGCCATCGTGTCCGAAGAAAATTCGCCGCACACTGTTGCGTGGTGATGCATCCGGGTTCTGATCGTCCTGCATGCTTACTCCCTATGTGTTCTTCACCATATCCCAGCTACACTCAGCATGGAATGTTTGTTCATTTGCGCCGCGTTGGTTACTTGTTCTCTACGTTTGCTGCTGTGTCATCTTCTGTTGCGTATGCGCAGCAAAGTATTCAGCAGACCGTTACCGTTGTGGGCGAGGCTGAGCCCGTTGCACAGGGACAGACCGCTCGTTCTGTCCAGGTAGTGGATACGCAGCCGATGACGCTTTCGTTGCAGGAAATTGCAGACGGCCTGCGTTCTGACGCGTCCGTGGATATTCAGCAGCGTGGCGCGATGGGCGTGCAGTCTGACGTGAGCATTCGCGGTGGCACGTTTGAACAGACGCTGGTGCTGCTGAATGGATTTCGCGTGAACGATTCGCAGACATCACACTTCAACCTGGATGTGCCGGTACCGCAACAGGCGGTTGCAGGGCTTGCGGTGCTGCATGGTTCGGGCTCGACGCTGTATGGCGCGGATGCGCTTGCTGGGGTGGTCCACGTGAGTACGTGGAAGCCGCAGGAAAGTTCGCTGCGACTGCGCGCAGGCGGCGGAAGCTTTGGTGGCAATCAGCAGGCGATGACGGGTGCGCTTGCGAATCAGATGAGAAGCCTTGTTGCTGCAGGAGAGCGTGATTTCTCTACGGGCTTTATTCCGGGGCGTGATTACCGCAGTGAAGGCGCAAGTGCTGAAGGACGCACGACATCGTCGTTGGGCGAATCGGATTTGTTGTTGGCGGGAAGCGATCGTTCGTTTGGTGCCAATCAGTTTTACGGAAACTACAACTCATGGGAGCGGACGAAGGGTTGGTTTATTGGGTTCACGCAGGCGTTCCGTGAAAAGACCACCGCTGCCGTTGCGTATCGGCGCCATGCGGATAACTACATTCTGATTCGCACGAATCCCGCGTATTACGCGAACAATCACGTCGATGCGAGTTGGCAGGGAGCGTTGCGGCAGAGTGTTTCGCTGGGGCGTGCAGGAAAGCTGTTTGTGGGCGCGGAAGAGAACACGGACAGCATTCACAGCAATAGCCTGGGGCAGCATGGCCGCAATCGCACATCGCTCTATGGTGATGCCGATTTGCATCGTGGAGCCGCGAATTTTTCTATCGGATTACGCGAAGAGATTTTGAGCGGTGGGCGTGTGGTGTCTGCGCCTTCGTTTGCTGCGAGTTTGCTGGTGCATAACGTATGGAAGCTGCGTGGAAGTGCGGGCTATGGTTTCCGGTTGCCGACCTACACCAATCTTTATTACAACGATCCCACGACGACCAGTAATCCTTCACTGAAGCCGGAGACGGCGTGGAATTTTGATGGTGGCGTTGATTGGTATCCGTCGACGCGCGTTGCTGCATCGGTTACGGGCTTTTACGCACGCCAGCAAAACGCGATTGATTATGTCCGGCCCTCCACTGCGGATAAATGGCAGGCGAAGAATCTTGCATCGGTGCGCTTAACCGGTGTGGAAACATCTGTGCAGATGCGGTTGCAGGGTGATCAGCAATTGCGGGTGAACTGGACGGCTATCTTTGGTTCGCAGGATGTTTTGCAGGGGCAGCAGTCGCAGCTTGTGTTCCAGTTCCCAACGAATCGTGCGCGTGTGGAAGCGTGGCTTCACGCGACTTCACAAGTGGCGTTGCGTCCAGCCTTCAGTGTGACGCAGCGTGTGGGACAGACGCCTTACAGCACGGTTGATTTTGCGGTGTCACGCGACCGTGGCATGGTGCGACCGTATGTGCAGGGAACGAACCTGTACAACACCGGCTATGCGGAGATTCAGAACATCCGCATGCCGGGGCGGGGCATCCTTGCAGGTATCGAAATTTCGCTGTCGCGGCGCTAGACGGCTGCGCCTTGTTCTTCCAGTTGTGTAGAGAGGTCTTCCCATTCCAGCATGAGAGATTCGTGTTGGCTGCGCAGTTCTGCAAGCTCTGCGGTCTGACGCTGTGACTCTTCTGCGGAAACGAAGTTGCCCATTGCCGTTTCGATCGCGGTCATGCGGTCTTCCAGGCGTGGCATCTCCTCTTCAGCAAAGCGCACTCGATCCTGCATCTGCTTCAGCTTGATGGGATTCAGCTTCTTTACGTTCGCGGCAGGTGTTGCTGGCGGTGGAGGTGGAGGAGGTGGAGTCTCGATGACAGGGATGTGCGCCTTCTGCATTTCGATGGCGGCCGCCTGCATCTGCTCTGGGCCACCATTCTTGCGCCAAAGATAGTCTTCGTAGTTACCGGGATATACCTGCACCCCGCCGTGTTCGCACTCGAAGACACGCGTGGCGAGGCCGTCGATGAAGTAGCGGTCGTGCGAGACGAACAGCACTGTGCCTGTGAAGTTGCGAATCGCTTCCAGCAACACGTCCTTCGCACGAAGGTCGAGATGGTTTGTGGGTTCGTCCAGCAGGATGAAGTTTGCAGGCGAGACGAGCATGCGAGCCAGTGCGTAACGATTACGTTCTCCACCGCTGAGTACACCGAGTTGTTTGAAGACATCGTCGCCCGTGAAGAGGAATGCACCGAGCAGGCTGCGCAGTTCTACTGTCGGAATTTTCGGTGCGGCGGCGCTGATGTCTTCCAGCATCTTTGCCTGCGGATCAAGCACCTTGTACTGATCCTGCGCGAAGTAATCGGCGAGGACATTATGGCCGTAGCGAACTTCTCCGGTAGTGGGCTCTTCCAATTTGCTCAACATACGGATGAGCGTGGATTTACCCGCGCCGTTCGGACCTACGAGTGCAATGCGATCGCCGCGTTCGATGGTGAAGTTGACGTTGCTGAGAATCTGTTTCGGTTCGTAGCGCTTGGAGAGTCCGCTGACCTCGCACACGATGCGGCCCGATGCGGGCGGCTGCGGGAAGGTGAAATGGATCGTCTCTTCATCTTCAGGAACTTCGATGCGCTCGATCTTGTCTAGTTCCTTGATGCGGCTCTGTACCTGTTTGGCTTTGGTGGCCTGGTAGCGGAAGCGGCCGATGAAAGCTTCGAGTTGGTCGATGCGTTCTCGTTGCGAAGTGTAGTCGCGTGCGAGTTGTTCGCGGCGCTCTGTCTTTTGCTTTACGTACTTTTCGTAGCCACCGGTGTAGAACCACACGCGCTTGTTCCACACTTCGGTGATTTTGTTCACGGTGACGTCGAGGAAGTAGCGGTCGTGCGAGATGAGGATGAAAGCGCGTGGGTACGACTTCAAATACTCTTCAAGCCAGTTGCGGCTTTCTAGATCGAGATGGTTCGTGGGTTCGTCCATCAATAGAAGCGATGGTTTTTCCAGCAGTAATTTTGCGAGCGCGATGCGCATCTGCCATCCACCGGAAAATTCGCCGCAGTCGCGTCGCCAGTCTTCTTTTTGAAATCCGAGTCCGCCGAGCACTGCGCCTACTTGAGCGTCGAGGTTGTAGAGATCGAGCGCCTGCAGCGTTTCACTGACAACAGAGAAACGGTCAGCGGCAATTTCATATTCCGCGCTGGCGGGGTCGAAGTGCGCGAGCTTGTCGCTGAGTTCGCCCATCTCGTGTTCCATGTCCTGGGCCGCTTTGAAGACGCTGAGACATTCGTCGAAAACCGTGCGTCCGCGTAGCGCGAGGCCGTCCTGCGGAAGGTAGCCGATGGTGAGACCTTTGCTGCGATTGAGCTGGCCGTGATCCAGATGCTCGATGCCTGCGAGGATTTTCAGCAGTGTCGATTTTCCGGTGCCGTTACCACCGACGAGACCGGTACGTTCGTCCGGTGTGATGAGCCAGTTGGCCCCTTCAAATAACAGCTTGTGGCCAAAGCGCTTGGCCCCGTCGGCGAGATGCAACATATCTCTATTGTCGCAAATGGCGCGGGATACTGATTTCTGCGGATTTCGACTTAGTATGGAAGGCGATGGTGAGTCGTCGCCAATTCGTTGTTGGATCGCTGCTGGTGGCTACGAGCGCGCGTGCGCAACAACTTGCCCATGCGGGATGGCGGGGCAATGGGATCACGCCTGAGGTGTGGTGGCTGCATGCGTCGATGATCCGCTGTGCGCAGGATGTGACGTTTGCCGACGCGGCGAAGATGCTGGACAGAATGAGCGATGTGGGCGCGGATAGCATCCTGTTGCCAGATCTGGAACCGACGACAAAACAGCCGTATGCGGAGCGTTTTGGTACCGAAGAGGAACTGGATGCCTTGCTGCGTGAGATGTCTGCACGGCGGATGCATCTCCTGCTGCATATCCCGTTGCAGCGTGCCGCAAGCAATGCTGGTGAAGTTCGTTTCTGGATGAGCCGTGGTGTGGCTGGGCTGGATCTAGGCACGCTTGGTTCCGGTGACATGGATGCGGCTCGGCAGTTGCGCGCATCGTTGGATCATTATCCGGGTCATCGCATTCTGCTGGCGCGAACCGCAGGGCAGGAAGCGCAGGCTGTGGCGTCTGCTGCACGCAGGCGTGGTGCATCGTCTTCTGATCCCATCACACTGCACATTCTTTCGCCGCAGGACACTGAGAGTGGAATACGTCATCCAGGTGAAGTGAATGCGGTTGAGATTCCCGGTATGCCGGTCGGCGATGAAAAAGCAGATGCCGCGGCGGCGACGTTTCCGGCCGCTGTTCCGTATGTGAGGAGTCTGTTCCCGCTGCTGCTCGCATCAGGATCGCCGATTCTGGATAGTCGTCTGCTCACGTCGGATATGGCGCGCAAATCAGTGCAGCAGGTGCTCGCATTTCGAAATACACACACGGTGGTGCGTGACGGAAGTGTTGTGGTATTGGCAACGGCACAGCCTTCGTTGCGGGTATGGCTTCTGCGTGCGAAGGGAGCTCGCGGTTCGTTGCTGTTGGCTGCGAACGATGGCACGACACCCGCAAACTTGCTGCTAACGGCGGCGTTGGCATCGAATGGATTTCGTAATGTGTATCTGCGACCGCTGATGCGATCCGATCGTGGCATGGGTGCCATCAATGTGGAGATAGGATCGCTGCCGCCGGGTTCCGCTATTGTCGCGGAGATTCTGCACTAAACTTCAGCGGTTGTATTGCTGGCGTAGTTCGCGGGTATTCAGCGACAACGGCATCGAAGATGGCATCCCACGAACAACCTATGGCATATGTGCGAGCGGCTTCTCCCATAGTGCGAAGACGTTCACGATCCTTCGTAAGTTCTACGATCCCTTCGATCCAGGCCGATGTCGAGCGCACGATACCGGTGCCTTCGTTGGTCACAATAAACTTTGGACCGCCACCATCTGTGACGGCAGCGGGTACGCCACTGGCCAATGCTTCCAGCACTACGTTGCCGAAGGTATCGGTCTCGGATGGGAAGACGAAGAGATCCATGTTGGCGTAGGCCGTCGCGAGTGCTTCACCGCGCAATACGCCTGCGAAATCAGCGTTTGGCAGTGCCTGTCGAAGTGCCGCTTCTTCACCACCATGTCCGATGATGCAGAAGCGCGCATTGACTCTTGCGACGTCGAGCGCCTGCTGAAGAAGAGGAAGAAGAGCGACGTTCTTCTCGATGGAAAGCCTGCCCACGTAGCCAAGAATCAATTCGTCGTTATGGGTGGGACGCGTTCTTCGTGTGGGGGAAAAGAGTTCTGTGTCTACGCCACGACGCATCACGTGGCAGGTGCGCTGCGTTTTGTGCTCGAGCAGAGTGCACAATTCTTCATTCGGTGCGTAAAGCACTTTTGCCAGTCGATAAAAACTTGATGTGGCATGGAGTGCACCAGATTCGATCCATTGCGGCGCTTGTGGCAACATTGTTGCCAGCGGTGCACTACGGCGGCCTGCATACTCATGGAGGTTGGTATGCCAGCTTGCAGCCAGTGGAATGTTTTTGCGCCATGCGAAGTATGCGCCGAAGATGCCGAGTTCGCTGGGACCTGTGATGTGAATGAGATCGGGTTTAAATCGATCCAGTTCCTGGTCGATGGTGATCGCATAACGACTGAATGTTGGATCGAAGCTAAGATCTTTTTCCATCGCGATGCTGAAGGCGCTTCGCGGAAGATCGACTTCAGTAACGGAGCCGTTGGTGTTCAGGTTTGCTTTGCCGCGAACACCCGGAGCGCCGGCGCGGATGCAGAGCATGGGCAGGTTGTGGCGTTTTGCATAAGCAGCAAAGTTGCGCGCGGTGTGCGCTACGCCGTTTACCTCGTGGAACGAATCTGGAAAGAACGCAACGCGCGGCCCAGTCCCCATGCACGTCACCATAGCACTTCTGCATGAGAGACTGTTTGCACATTTATGTCGAACGATCCCGTTCCGCTTCATCGTGTGTTGACAGAGATGTTGCGCCATCCGCTGAGGCTGCTACGCGGATGGAACTGGAAGGCCGCGTCCTTCTCCGCAATTCTGCGTAGTTTATTTTTCCTTTTCGCAAATCTTCACCGTACGCACCATGCCGCAGCAAAGGCGGTGTTGACGGAGTTTGTGTACGGCACATTCGCGGCGGGTGTAGCGGGTGCGGCGCTACAGCGACTGCGCCATGCGGAGCCTGTCAGGAAAACGGCGTTCGTGGTGTGGCTTGGGATTCCGTCAGTGCTGTTGACTGCACAGGCATCAGTGCATCGCGCGATGGGAACGCAGCATATGCGCACTGGGCTGATTGCTTCGTTTGTGTTTGCATCGTTCGCATCAGGATTTAACTGGTTTGCAATGCGCCGTGGCGCGTTTGTGATTGGCGAACAGCGTTCGTTTGCACGCGATCTTCTGCTGGCTCCAAAACTGATCGTGCAGTTTCTGTTTACACCGTTGCAACGAGAGTAGGGTGTAATCTTGAGTGCAAGAGGGACGACCTTCGGATGAAGGCGGCCACTAAACATAATGAAGACAATACTCTGCCTCGCAGCCTGCCTCCTCGCATCTTCCGCAGCCTTTGCACAGAACGCCGATATTTTCGGTCGTCCGCTTCCTGCACAAAAACACACACGCGTCTTCGGACAAGAGATTGCCTATTACGACATGGGTGCTGCCAAGGCTGGTGAGCCCGTGCTGGTGCTGTTGCATGGTTATGGTTCGCAGGCCGATGTGGACTTTGGCCCGTCTCTTCCGTTGTTGGCAAAACACTATCGCGTAATTGCGTTGGATCAGATTGGCGCGGGGCAAAGCGCTAAGCCGCTAATTGCATATCGCGTGCAGACCTACGTTGACTTCCTTGCAGAGTTTTTGCGCACGCAGGGAATTATGCATTTTGATCTGCTTGGTGAATCGCTTGGGGGATGGACCGCTGCTGCGTATGCGCAACAGTCATTGACTTCTGGAAGCACGTTTCCTAAGCCAACTCGATTGATCCTGGAAGATGCTGTCGGCCTCACCGTGCCGGAGAACGTGCTTTCTTCGAATGCCGGTGTTCATTTTTCAGTAAGCACTGTGGGCGACGTTGTTACGGGGCTGCGAGCGGTTTTCTATAACAAGTCGTGGATCACGGAAGAGGTTGCACGGCGTCGTTTCATCACGAAGCTGGCGGCCGATGACGCGATGGCGACGAGTGCGTTCACCGGAAATCCTGCAGTGCGTGGGGAGGCTTTGGGCGAGAAGGCTTCCAGCATTACGATTCCGACGTTGGTCGTGTGGGGCGCGCAGGATACCCTTGTGCCGATTGCAACAGGACAGGCTTTTGCGAAGGCGATTCCACAGGCGAGGCTGGTTACCGTTGATGAAAGTGGGCACATACCTTCGCTGGAGCAGCCACAGAAGTTTGTGAAGGCTGTCGAAGACTTTCTGAGCATGAAGTAAATCCGTTTCAGCTCACGTTCTTGTCTAAAAGTTCAGCGGCATTGCATCTCTGCAATGCCGCTGCTGTTCTTTGCTCAAAGGATAAGAATTTATGAGCGCGTGGCGGAGATATCTGGCCCCAGCAATTCCTGTGCGCTCGGTGCTGGTGTGTCGGGAACGCGTTCGTTCGAACCGGACGCGGAGAGATACTTTTGCAGACCCTCTTGCAGAATGGCGAACGCCTCTTCCGGCGTGTCGGCAAAGCGAAAGAGGTCTGTATCGCCGACAGAGATGGCACCCTTTTCTGCAAGCAAATCCAGGTTGATGACGCCGTTCCAGTACGAGCGGCCGTAGATGATGATGGTCATCTCCTTGGCCATCTTGTGGGTTTGCGCGAGTGTTAGCAGCTCAAACATTTCGTCCAGCGTGCCAAAGCCTCCAGGGAAGACAACAAGTGCCTTTGCCAGGTAGGCGAACCAGAACTTGCGCATGAAGAAGTAATGGAACTGGAAGTTCAGCGCAGGCGTGATGTATGGATTTGGTCGCTGCTCAAATGGCAGAGCGATGTTCAGGCCAATGGTCTTGCCGCCCGCTTCATATGCGCCGCGATTGGCCGCTTCCATAATGCCGGGACCACCGCCGCTGCACACCACGAAACGATGGCGTCGACCAGGGAGGTCCTTCGACCACTCCGTGAGCATGTAGGCGAGTTTGCGCGCGTCTTCGTAATAGCGGGCCATCTCCACTGCTGCGGCTGCGCGCTTGCGCTGCAGATCGCTTGCTTCTGGTGAGGCGTCGGGCTGTTCCTCGGGAGGTGCGGGATGATTGGCATAGGAGTTCGCCAGCAGCTCCATCTCATGGTTCGCCACGTCCAGTGCGGCAAATCGCGCAGAGCCGAAGAAGACCACGGTGTCCTGGATGCGTTCGCGGCGAAAACGCGTCATCGGTTCCTGGTATTCGGCCATGATGCGGAAGATGCGCGCATCCGGCGTTTTCAGGAAGTCGTCATTTTCGTAGGCCAGTGGGGCCTGATCCAGCAGAGTTTCGGGAACGGGAAGGTTTGTCATCCGTTACCTAGGATGCACCATGGGATGGTGACGCGAAAACTGTTGTGAAAGAGTGGTGGCGGTGACTGGAATCGAACCAGTGACCTACGGGTTATGAGTCCGTCGCTCTAACCATCTGAGCTACACCGCCATGGTGTGTGGGACGTGCCTTGCGCTTGGGCGGCGGGGAGCCAGGCCAGAAACGCGCGGGGGCACTCGATGTAGTTTACTGGAAGTCGGGCTTCGGCTCAAATTGCCGTTGTCCGGATGACTGCACGCATGAGTGAAACACGCATTTTGGGAGTAATTCCCGCCCGCCTCGCCTCCACGCGCCTTCCTGGGAAGGTGCTGCGCCCATTATTAGGTAAACCCATGCTGCAGTGGGTAGTGGAGGCCGCATTGCGGTGCCCGCAGCTACAGGAAGTCGTCGTTGCTACGGATTCTGAGGAGGTTGGCGAGCTTTGCCGCACGCACGGATGGCAGTGGCAGATGACAGACGCCGCGCTGCCCAGCGGAACCGACCGCATGCGTGCGGTGGCACTGGAGCGCGAGGCGGACATCTACGTGAATATTCAAGGCGATGAGCCGCTGCTGAAGCCGGAACACATTGATGCGTTGCTGCGTCCGTTTTCGCGTGGCATGCATGTGGAATGCAGCACGGTGAAGACGCTTTGCGCGCCGGAGAACATCCAGAATCCGAATGCTGTGAAGGTCGTGCATGCGACCGATGGCCGTGCGTTGTATTTCTCGCGTGCCACCATTCCGTACGACCGCGATGGAGCGGGTAAGGCCACGTACTGGAAGCATCTGGGACTGTATGCGTATCGTCGCGATGCGCTGCTGCGCTTTGGCACGCTGGCGGCCAGTCCTCTTGAGCAGACGGAGCGGCTGGAACAGTTGCGGCTGCTGGAGAACGGGCTGGCGCTGTACGTTGAGGCCGTGGAGTTCGATACGGTGGGTGTGGACATTGAGGCCGACGTCCCGCGGGTGGAAGCTTTGTTGCGGGAACGATTCGGTGTCTAAAACGAAAGGGCAGCACTCATGGTGAGCGCCGCCCTTTGTTCTTCGCTTTGTTGGCGGCTAGTTCTTTCTTGCCAGCGGGATGTCCACTTGCAGGCCATCAGCATCGGATGTGACCTTTACGATTGCCAGCGAGCGGGCGATCCATGTGGCTGCCTTGAGTTCTGCACGTGGTGTGGAGCTAAGGACGGCAAGCACGCGGCAGCCAGCAGCAATACCACTTTCCACGCCAGATACGGCGTCTTCCACCACGATGCAATCCTCGGGTTTCAGACCAAGCGCTTCAGCGCCGCGAATGTAGGGTTCGGGATCAGGCTTTCCCCTGGAAATATCGTCTGCGGAGACGAGCCTGGGCGGTTCCGGCAGGCCTGCTGCTCTCAGTCGAGCTTCCAGCAGGCGGCGCGTGCAGGAGGTGACCACCGTCCAGCGATCGGGCGGTAGGCTTGCGAGCAATTCACGCACACCGGGCAATACTTCGATGTCGCCTACGTCTTCAATCTCCATGTCTTCGATGACGCGAAGGCCTTCGTCCGGATCAATGTCGGGGCGAAGCATGATGACGATGTCGCGTGCGGGACGACCGTGTGGAAGGACGAAGTTGTCCGCGTTCGGCACCTTATACAGCTTGGCCCAGCGTTTCCAGCATCGTGTGGCCGATGCAATGGAACTGATGAGAACGCCGTCCATATCGAAAAGCAGGCCTTGCGCCTGCACCTGAATCTTACTCACAACAAGTTCTCACTCTCCCAGGCGCCTACGAAGATGCTTGCGCGCTCCGGTCCCAGATACATTTCAAAATCGGTTCGGTACGTTCGTTGAAGACTGCTGTTCCAAATGCGAGACCACGCATCGACGATGCTTTGGGGAAATGGTCCGACGGCGTCGAACACGGCATAGTCTCCGGGCTCCAGAAAAACATCGCGCATGCCTTCCGGCAATGGCGCATCGTCCTCAACATGCTGTCCGAGCAACAGTGTGTATGGCCCTGAAAAGTCACTCTCGTACTCGAAGTACACAGCGTACATACCGCTGCCTTGCAACCGCGTGGGAATGTCCTGTTGTGTGTACTGCGCCCACAGTGCGTGGATGGCTTCAGGCTGGCTATTGACGCATCGCGCAGAGATGCCTGCGATGCGCCGAGGGGTGATCTTTTCAAATCCGTCGGAGGCCAAGTTAGCCCTCCAATACGAATTGTTCCGCTGCTTTAAGGATCTTGTGCACGGCTTCCTGCGAGGTGGATTCGCTGTAAACACGCAGTAGTGGCTCGGTTCCGGAGGCGCGCAACAGCAGCCATGTTTCGGCAGCATTGGACTTGGATTTTGCTTCCGGATTGTCGAGGAAGAACTTGATGCCGTCCATGTCCTCGGTCTTGAGAATGCGGTAGCCGGCGATTTCCGTGAGTCCGCTCGATGCGCGATCGATGGCAGACTTTTTCAAGCGGTCGTCGATGTGCATGTCGATACGGCCGTACTGGTGCTCGCCGAATTCGCTCTGCAACATGGCGACGAGTTCGCCCAGTGTCTTGCCTTCTTCTGCCATTACGTTTGCGAGTAGCAGCGCATTCAGGATGCCGTCACGCTCAGGCAGATGGCGCTTGATGCCAACGCCGCCCGATTCTTCGCCGCCGATGAGGATGTCTTCCGTCAGCATTAAGTCACAGACATATTTGAAGCCGATGCCATGCTCGTGGAGTTTGCGGCCGTATTTCGCGGCGATGCGATCAAGCATCTTGGTGGTGTTGAAGGCACGCGTGATCTCGCCCGGCCACTTCTTCTTTTCCAGCAGCCACCACAACAGGATGGAGAAAATCTTGTGCGCATCGACCACGTTGCCGTGTTCGTCGACGGAGCCGATGCGGTCTGCGTCGCCGTCGGTGATAAGGCCGGCTGCGCACTTCTCTTCAACGACTTTCTTCTGCGTCAGCGCAATGTGCGGCAGGATGGGTTCGGGGTTGATGCCCGGAAAGAGGGGATTGCGCTCTGAGCGAATCTCAATGCAGTCCACGTCAGCGCGTTCAAAGATGCCTTTCAGCACACCTGCGCCAGCGCCAAACATGCTGTCGATGAGGAAGCGCTGCTTCGATTTGGCGATCAACGGCAGATCGGCGAATGCTTCTACCGCTGCGATGTAGTCGGGCATGAAATCCACTTCGGTAATGGCAGCGGGTGTGGCGGCCACGGGGACGTCTTTACCAAGATAGGTCTCGATGCTCTTGATGATGCTCGGCGAACCCGAACCGCCGTAGCTGGCCTTGTACTTCACGCCATTCCATTGCGCCGGATTGTGCGACGAAGTGATCATGATGCCGCCCGCAGCCTTGCGATGTGCCACGCCGTAGCTGAGTGCGGGCGTTGCGGTGACATCTTTCGCCAGCAACACGGGAATACCGGCTTCGCTCAACACCTGTGCTGCCACGCGCGCGAATTGCGGCGAGCCGAAGCGGGTGTCGTAACCAATGCACACACCCTTCGATGCGTCTTCGTGCGCCAGCACGTAATTGGCAATGGCGCGGACGGCGATGCGGACGTTGGCGTAGGTGAAGTCGTCGGCAATGATGCCGCGCCAGCCGTCGGTTCCAAACTTGACCGGACTGGAGAAGGGGGCGCTGGAAGTGGCTTCGCTCATAGTGGCTTCCTGATTTTATAGACCCGTCCGATGATTTTGGGTGTATGGAATTACTTCGCTTTTTCTTTGCCATGCGGCGGCGACGGATGCTAGGATGAGGTTCACTGAAATTGAGGAGATAGATCGCGTGGCCGTGGACGAACGCAGCAGAGCCGTAGAACTTGCCCTGGCGGGCATTGAAAAGCAGTTTGGCAAGGGTTCCATCATGCGCCTGGGCGCGAAGGATGCCATTGTTCCCATCTCCGTCATCTCTACCGGCTCGATCTCGTTCGACGCAGCACTGGGTGTGGGCGGTGTACCGCGTGGCCGTGTAGTTGAGATTTACGGCCCTGAATCTTCGGGTAAAACGACCATCACCCTGCAGATCATTGCAGAGGCGCAGAAGGCCGGTGGTCTGGCCGCGTTCGTCGACGCGGAACACGCGCTTGATCCCGTCTACGCGCGCAAACTCGGCGTAGACACGGATAACCTGCTCATCTCGCAGCCAGATTATGGCGAGCAGGCGCTGGAAATTACAGAAGCTCTGGTGCGCTCTGGCGCGATTGACATTCTCGTGGTCGACTCTGTTGCTGCGCTGGTTCCCAAGGCGGAACTCGATGGCGAAATGGGTGACTCGCACGTCGGCCTGCAGGCACGATTGATGTCGCAGGCGCTGCGTAAGCTGACCGGCACCGTGGCAAAGAGCCGTACCTGCCTGATCTTCATCAACCAGATTCGCGAAAAGATCGGCGTCATGTTCGGCAACCCGGAAACCACCACAGGCGGTCGCGCGCTGAAGTTTTACTCGTCTGTCCGTATTGACATTCGCCGCATTGGTGCGGTGAAGGAAGGCGACGTTGTCGTTGGCTCTCGTACGAAGACCAAGATCGTGAAGAACAAGGTTGCTGCGCCCTTCCGCGAAGCGGAGTTCGACATTCTGTACGGCGAAGGCATCTCTCGTGAAGGTGACGTGCTGGATCTTGCCGTGGTGAACAACATCGTGGAAAAGAGCGGCGCCTGGTACAGCTACGCTGGAGAACGCATCGGCCAGGGACGCGAAAATGTGCGTAACTTCCTCAAGTCCAATCCGGAAGTCTTCCGGCGCATGGACGCTGAGCTTCGTGCCAAGCTGAACATCGGTTCATCTTCGACTGCTCCGATTCCTGCTGCACCTGCGGATGGTGAGGAAAAGGCGCAGGAGGCCGTTAAGCCTTCGCGGAAGTAGTTATTGCAAAAACGTCAACAGAAAGGGCCGCAAACTGCGGCCCTTTCTGTTGTTTGCAGCGGCTAGCGACCTGGTCGGGTATGCTTCCTTTGTCATGGGAATTATCCGCGCCATCTACCCCGGCACCTTCGATCCACCGACGAACGGCCACTTGGACCTGATCAGCCGTGGGGCGAAGATCTTTGATGAGTTGGTGGTCGCTGTATTGCGCAACACCAGCAAAGGTGTCCCCTTGTTCACCACCGAAGAACGCGCGGAGATGCTGAGGGAGGTGACGGCTCCGCTCGGCAATGTCACCGTGGAGACGTTCGACGGCCTTCTGGTTGACTTCGCGAGGGCGAAGCAGGCCAGCGCGGTATTGCGCGGCATTCGCGCTATTTCGGATTACGAGTATGAGTTCCAGATGGCCATGATGAATCGCAAGCTGGACAAGTCGTTGGAGACGGTCTTCATGATGCCTGCGGAGAAGTACACGTATGTTTCGTCGCGGCTGATTAAAGGTGTGTATCAGCTCAACGGCGATATCAGCGAACTGGTGCCGCCATTGGTGCTACGGCGATTGCAGGAGAAGCGAGCCGCACACACGGCTTCACTTGGCGGCGAGGTTCCAGGCGAGGTGTAAATGCCTTTCATTCAGGCAAAGTCTGTGTGGCTCCGTTAGAATCGGAGCCATGAGCGCAGCCGCTGAAGTCCTTACAGGGAAGAAGACCTTCTCTGATCGCATCAACCGTATTGAAGTGTCGGCCACCATGGCCATTACGGCGGAGGCGCTCCGCCTGAAACAAAGTGGTATTGATCTGGCCGACTTTGGTGCTGGCGAACCGCATTTTCAGACCCCGGAACACATCAAGCGCGCCGCGATTGAGGCGATTGAGAAGGGCTACACCAAGTACACGGCGGTGGCGGGTATCCCCGAGGTGCGTCGTGCAGTGGTGGATCGCCATGCAGCAGACTTCGGATCCAACTACACGCCGGAGGAATGCTGTTTTGCCACGGGTGGCAAGCAGGCACTGTTCAACGCCATTGAGTGCCTGGTGGACCATGGCGATGAGGTGATTGTGCCGGTGCCGTACTGGGTGTCGTACAAGGACATCATCCAGTTCGCGGGTGGTACGCCGGTGTTTGTGCAGACCAACGAGGCGGACAACTTCCGGGTGACGCCGGCCATGATCGAGGCGGCTATTACTGACCGCACGAAGGCCATCATCCTGAACTCGCCCTCAAACCCGTCTGGCGCCGTGATGAGCGCCGGGGATGTGGAGGCGATCATCCGCCTGGCACACCGCAAGGGCATCTACATGCTGCTGGACGAGTGCTACACCTACCTGAACTTCATCGGTAAGCCGGTGAGCGGTGGCTCGTTCACGGACTGCAAGGAGCATGTGGTGGTGTTGGGTACGTTGTCCAAGACCTATGCTATGACGGGCTGGCGTGCAGGATTCGCCCTCGGGCCGAAGGCTATTGTTGCCTCTATCGCCAAGCTGCAGTCGCAGAGCACCAGCAATGTGTCCACGCCAGTGCAGTATGCTTCGGTGGCAGCACTGACTGCGTCGCAGCAGTGCGTCGAGGACATGAAGGTGGACTACATCAAGCTGCGTGACCGCATGTTGGCCGGGTTTGCGACCATCCCGGGGCTGACCTGCACCGTGCCGCAGGGCGCGTTCTACGTATACCCGAACATCTCGGCGTTCCTGGGACGCGAAGGCGCGGCGACGGCGTCGCAGGTGGCGTCGCGGCTGCTCAACGAGGCCCATGTGGTGTGCGTGCCGGGTGAGGCGTTTGGTACGGAGCATCATCTGCGGTTCTCGTATGCCACATCGGCAGACGTGATCGACAAGGGCATTGAACGTATGCGTACCTTCTTCGCGGGGCTGGCATAAACCTATGAGCGACTCCGTGACGAAGTCCCTGAAGCTTACGCCGCTGGTGCTTGCCGGTGGTAGCGGTACACGGTTCTGGCCACGCTCGCGGAAGTCGCGGGCGAAGCAGGTGCTGGCGCTGTCCGGCGGCACGGAGACCATGATCCAGGAGACGGTGGCGCGGTTGCTGCCGCTGGCTCCTGCGGATGACTTCCTGGTGATCACCAACGGGTTGCTGGTTGGGACGATTCGGGAGCAGTTGCCGGAGATTCCTCACAGCCGCATCCTGTGCGAGCCGATGGCGCGGAATACGGCTCCGGCTTGCGCGCTGGCGGCCATGATTGTGGAGCGGACCGCGCCGGAGACGATTCTGGGTGTCTTTCCGTCGGACCATGTGGTGACGGATGATGAGCGCTTCCAGCAGGTGATCCATGCAGCCATGCAGATTGCCGCGGCGGGCGAGAACATTGTGGTGCTGGGTGCGCCGCCGACGCGTCCGGAGACGGGTTACGGCTACATCAAGCAGGGAACTGTAGCGGCCGAGTTCGCCGATCTGGGAATGACGGCGCGCTGCGTGCAGCGGTTCACGGAGAAGCCGCAGATCGACCGTGCCATCGAGTTCCTGGCGGACGGGAATTATGCCTGGAATGCGGGCATCTTCCTGTGGTCGGCGAAGACGCTGGCGAATGCTATCCGCGAGCATCGGCCTGCGGTTGCTGGACCGTTGGAGACGATTGCCGCAGCTTACGGAACGCCGGAGTTCGAGGCGGTGTTTGCTGCCGAGTATCCGAAGGTTGAGAACATCTCCATTGACTACGCAGTGCTGGAGCCACGTTCCGCGAAGGGTGCGGCGAGCAACATCTATTGCCTGCCTGCCGATTTCGGCTGGAACGATCTGGGTTCATGGACGGCTCTGCACGAGCATGCCATGGCGAAAGGCGGAGTAAGTCGCGGTCACGGCAACATTGTGGAGTGCGACCAGGCGTTGCATCTCGAGGCGTTTGGCAACTACGTCTATTCGCCGGGTAAGACGGTTGCGTTGTTGGGTGTGAGCGATCTGGTTGTGGTGGAGACGGACGATGCGATCCTGATTACGACCCGCGCGCATTCGCAGGAAGTTGGGCGTGTTGTAAGTGAGCTTACGAAGCGGCAACGTCTGGATTTGATTTAGGTAGTGATGGGGTACCCCCCTCCCCCTGTTTTTCTAAAATCGTCTTTCTAAACGGGTTACGATTTTGATGGCTGTAAAATCGTCTGCCCATTGGGGTTAGGGGCAAAATCGTCTTTCTAAATGAGTTAGGGCCGCCCATTTGCGCGGCCCTTTTCTCTCTATTTCTATTCTAGAGGTTTGGTGGAAATAGTATGCCAACTGTATGTCTTTTGGTTTGTTGGTGTTGGGTGGGATAGGGGCTTGACATCACTCCGTGCTGTTCTCGACGCCTTCGGCGTGGGACAGCTACTACGTTTCAAGTCGGCGAGCGTCAACGGCGGTCATGCGGCTGGTTCGATCCAAAGGATTTCTTCTCGAACCGTGAGCGAAGGGTGGTTTGATCCTGTGTATGTGTGCATCCCCTGTTGTCGACAGTCGAGGACGATAAGCCGGCTTGTCGTTACTTCTGCCCGCTAGTCGGGAATTCGCTTTGTTGCTTTCGGCTATGCTTGAGACGTGCAAGGACACACCACATGTCGCAAGCGCCTGATGGGCTGGCTGTTGTGCGTTATGGTGATCCTGTTTGCGCTTTGTCCTGCAGAATGCACCGCTTGCGATGGAAAATTACCAGTTCAGCGAGCGGTTTCGACCCAGCACGCAGTCGCGGCAGTTCAACTGTTCCCTGCAGATCACTGTGACGGTGCTTGCTCTTGCTGCCTATTGCAAGTACTGCCGACGCATTTTCTGGTGCAGATGCAACAGGAGCGGGTTTCTGAAGCAGTGATGCCCGAAAAGGTTGAACACGAACTCGTTCGTCCTTCCGTTCACTTTCGCCCTCCCCGCCTTTCCATCGTTTCGTAGTGGCCCTCGTGCGCCCTTGAGCGCAAGACACTCACTCGAACTTTGGAGAACCCATGCGTATTCTCGCAACTGCGTGCGCGGCAGCAGCTATCTGCTTGCCGTTGAGTCCCCACATCTACGCGCAAACTACACCACCCAGCAAGCCCTCTTCTGAGACACAGGAAAAACCTGAGACCGTGCAGCAACAGGTAACGGTATACGCGACCCGTACCGAGGGTCGACTGGAAGATCAGCCAACTCGCGTGGAGTTGCTGGATCAGGAAGAAGTGGATGAGAAGACGATGATGACCCCCGGCAACATCGTGATGATGTTGAACGAGACCAGCGGCATCCGTGTGCAGAACACATCGCCTTCGCTCGGATCTTCTACCGTCCGCATCCAGGGCATGAAGGGCCGTTACACGCGCTTTCTTGCTGATGGTCTGCCACTCTTCGGGCAACAGGGCGGCGGCCTCGGGCTCCTGCAAATGCCGCCCGTTGATCTTGGGCGTGTCGAAATCATCAAGGGCGTTGCATCAGCGTTGTACGGGGCTGGCGCGATGGGTGGCGTGGTGAATCTGACCACGAGACGGCCGCAAGACAAACCGGCACGAGAGTTCATCGTGAACCAGACAACGCTGGGGGGCACTGACGTATCGGCTTACATGGATGGCAAGCTCTCGAACCACACCAGTGGATCTCTGTTGGGCATGGGCAACTGGCAGATTGCTCGTGATCTCAACGACGACGGATGGGCCGATGTCGCGGGGTATGATCGCGGCGTTGTTCGGCCTCGCTTGTTCTGGGATACGGGTAAAGGTTCGAGCGGCTTAGTCACCAGCGGAGTGACCTACGAGGATCGTACTGGCGGGACCATGCCAGGACGCACCCTACCGGTAACGGGACTGCCATACATCGAATCACTGCACAGTCTTCGAGAAGATATCGGCGTTTCATCGCAGTTGCTCGCAGCCAGCAAGTATGTGCTCACGCTGCGTGGATCGTATTCAAGCCAGCAGCACCGCCACTTGTTTGGCGACGATCTGGAACGAGACCGTCACGAGTTGTTGTTTGGAGAGGCGTCGGTGCGTGGTGTGCATGGCAAGCAGTCGTGGGTAGCCGGAGGTGCATATGAGCGCGATGCGTACCGTCCCAAGGATGTGCCAGTCTATCGCTACACCTACCGCAATCCCGGTATCTTCGTGCAGGACGACATACAAGCGGCAAGCTGGCTAACGGTGTCATTCGGAGCGCGTGCCGACTTCCACAGCCAATACGGCACGCTCTTCAGCCCGCGATTTGCTGCATTGATGCGGGGTCACGGATGGACGAGCCGCCTGTCACTGGGACAAGGCTTCTCAACTCCAAGTGCATTGACGGAGGACACGGAAGCTGCGGGCCTGAGAAGGCTGACAGTCATACGACCGCTATTTGTGGAGCGTGGCCGTGGGCTTACGTTCGATCTCACTCGAAGTTGGGCTCATTGGACAGCAACGAGTACGTTGTTCACCTCGAATGTTCACCATCCGCTCTATACCGAGCAACAGACTGCGTATACGCTACGCAATCTTGCCGATCCCACCCAGAACATCGGAGTTGAGAACGTGGCGAACTGGCGTAGCGGAAAATTTTCAGCCGTCGCTTCCTACACGTACACGCAGGCGCGAGAGAAGCCCGGCGCGGTTCGGCAGGATGTGGAGCTCACCCCTCGGCACAGTGCTGGCCTTGTCGGAACCTGGGAGCGAGAGAATGTTGCCCGCATTGGAGTTGAAGCCTATTACACCGGAACACAACGCTTGGACGACAATCCGTATCGCACGCAATCAAGGGCTTATGTGTTGTTCGGTTTTCTGGTTGAGAAACGGCTTGGGCGGTTCAAGGCATACGTGAACGCTGAGGACTTGGGGAACGTTCGCCAGACGAAGTATGACCCACTGCTCCGCCCTTCCCGTGGACCCGACGGCAGATGGACTACGGATGCCTGGGCTCCACTGGATGGACGTGTCTTCAACGGAGGCATTCGTGCGAGCTTTTGAGCATTAGTATCGAAAAACGCCGATATCTAGCGCAATGCCAACCCCATTCCTGACTGCGATAGGGTCTCGGTGGACACTCGGCAGTGCTATGAGTGGGACATCAGCCGACATTTGTCGCGACAAGCCGAAGGGGCTGTCCCATACTGCCTAGCAAGAGGGACTCGACTTATGATCGTTCAACCCATGCTTGCGCTCGCCGTTGTGGCGTCGACAGCCGCTACGGATGCTGTGTATGTGCTATTCACCGCTGCTGTCGCCTCGCGCATGCGAGTCAGGGCAGCCACCTGGAGCAGCCTTTGGTATCTTCTCTCGGCGTTCGCGGTCATTAGCTACACGAGACATTGGGTCTACGTCGTCTTCGCCGCCGTAGGATCATGGCTGGGCGCATTCGCTTCTGTGACGTGGCTGAGGTCGTCGGGTGATAAGTCCGTGCAACGTATCGCGTCGTGAAAATCACCTCGAAGCGATTATGACTTTGTGCGCTTTGATCTCAGGTGTGAGATGTTCGTGAGTTTTTATTTGCTCTTAGTTGAGAGGAGCATGGATGCGTGGGGATTGAGGCGGATGTGCAGCGTCTGGCTCGCCGGTAACGTTGTGCCGGTCCACGTGTCTCGCAGAGGCTTGTTGGGGTTTGTGATCCCGATGCTGGCCCATGGCAGATCCTGCTCGATGGGTTGATCTCCTAAGTTGATCATCGCGATGTAGTCGGACGCGCCACCCTTTGTTGTTCGAGCTGTCCATATGCGAACGTCTTTTTCTTTGTAGGCCAGTTTGTTTCCGGTGCCGTGTTGATTTATCGCGAGCACGTCGGCATTTGTAAGCAGGCTGCGCGTGAATGGATCAAGCGTGGCAAGGTCGCCACCGAACATGAGCGGAGAACGCGCGATGCCCCAGAGAGTCATCATCGTCTTCTGTTCGTCCTGCGTCAGCCGCGATTGGCGGTCATCTCCTCGTTCGGCGCGGATACCGATGTGTCCAAGAGGAAGCATGTCGGCGTCGGGCCAATGTCCAGGCTCGACGAGTTGCCACCAGTTCTCCATTCGAGAAGCCATGTTCCTGACTGACTTCCAGTCGTCCCATAGGTCATCCTCGATTCGCCACATCTGCGCGTTTGTACGGAGTGACACGACTTTATCAACAGGGGCGGGGCCGGGCGAGAGGCTTAGTACGATGGGGCGGCCCGAATGCGCGATGGCTTTGTGAAGACCTTCAATCTCTGCATCGTGATAGGGACGGAGCATGTCGTCGGCCTTGATGAAATCGACGCCCCAGCCTGCATACATGGCGACGAGTGAATCGTAGTAGGCCTGGGCTCCGGGCTTTGTCATGTCGACACCGTACATGTCGGTGTTCCAGGTGCAGACACTGTTGCGATCTGCAACGTCTGCGGCGTGAAATGCTGTGCCCATGATGGGCGTGTTCTGCGCGACCGCCTGCCGCGGGATGCCGCGCATGATGTGAATTCCGAATTTCAATCCTTTGCTGTGGACATAGGTCGCTAACTGCTTGAAGCCGGCACCATCCTTCGCGGAGGGAAAGCGATTGACTGCTGGTACGAGTCGACCATTGCTGTCCATGGCGAGCTGCGCGCCTGCGCGATAGCCATGAGCCTTTGCATTGGGTTCATACCATTGAATGTCAACGACGATGTATTCCCAGCCGAAGCGCTTCAGCGTGGCCATAGCATCTGCATTTGCCTTGACCTCTGATTCGCGGACTGTTGTTCCATAGGAATCCCAGCTGTTCCACCCCATCGGTGGTGTTGGAGCGAGTTGTTGTGCGGGCGTGAGGGGTGTTGCGAAGCTGGCGAGAACGGCGGCGAAGAATGCGATTCGTTTCCAGTTGGTGTGCACGATGCATCCTTCGTCGTGAGATGGGGAACTTTGCGTTGGTGAGATTGGCTCTTACTGCGCCCTTTTCTCGAGCATCTCGTTTTGCCGCTTCTGCTGGTAGGCTTGACCGATTTGCATCATGTCCACATACACATCCATCAAACGCCGCGTCGTGGTCACATCGCTGTACTTCACGCTGCTCTGGTAGTTCGGCAGATACACCTGGACCCGCTTCCGCCAGGTCACCAACCTCGTTTCCAAAGTTGTTCGATACTTCTGCGACTCCTCCGCATCAATCGCAGCGGTACTCTCCGCGGCATTCTGCTGCCCCTTTTGCATGCTCGCCACGGTGGCGTCTGTGTGCCTGCCATTCCACTCCATCTGCAGACTCTGCACCTTTTGAGCCAAATCCTGGCCTTCTTCGTACAGCTTCACCACGTCGATTGGTGCCCCGGCCATAGGGTTCAGCGCTGAGCCGACATCTGTCATCTGCGCGCTCAGGTCGTCCAACTTCTTGTTCACATCGCTCAGGTCTAACCGTTCGGCCAGTATCTTGTTCATCAGCGCGATAAGTTGATTTGCCTTCGCCTCGGACATTCCAGCACATCGAATCGTCACGATGCTTTGCGCGCCTGTCACTACCGGGCTGCACGCCCCGGACGTCTTCGTCTGGCCCTGGCCCAATGCACCTGCGCTTGCCGCCAGCAGCGCCACGCCAACCCACCAATGACCTTTCATGGTTTCTTCTTTCCCTTCTTATCGGAATCCGCGGGAACGACGCCGCCGATGTTGACAACTGCTCCGTCACCCGTCACCACCGGCGACTGCGGCCCCGATGTCTCGTTTTGATAGATCACTCGAGATTGAGTTGGCGGCTTCACCGTCGTCAACGGAGTCTGCACAGACTGCCCTGCAGACGTTCCCTTTATCGGAGGATGGAAATAGGACCAACCCAACAGGCCCACACAACAGCAGCAGATCAACACGATGGTCCTCAAAGACCACTTCACGGGTTTCCCTGTCAATTCATTGCTGCGAAGCCACGCCACCGCAATCGTCAGAAGAATCGAGGTCCCCGCTAGGATGTAGCCCACCATTCGGAAGTCGCTCATGAATGAGGCCGCCGTCGAGGTTGCCGTCGCTACTGCCGCGATCGCTGTCGCGTGTCCGTCCCAAGAAAACCCCTGTTGCGCTCGAGTCATCGGTTGCATCTCCGCAGACAGCCGCTTCCTGCTGCAACAATGAGCCGCGGCTGTCTGCCCACGTGGGAAATGTACTTCAGATTGGACATGAGAGGTTTACTTTTTCATGAAGGGCTTGGCCAATCATTTGGCTTAGAGTAACCATGCAAATCAGGCGTCGAAGCCGCCGTCGATCAGGATGCCGGCACCGGTGATGTATCCGGCTTCGGGGCCGGCGAGGTAGGTGACTAATCCTGCGATCTCTTCGCCTTTGCCGTAGCGCTTGAGGGCCATGAGGCCGAGCATTGTTTCTGCGAAGGGGCCGTTGGCTGGGTTAGCGTCTGTGTCGATGGGCCCTGGCTGGATGTTGTTGACCGTGATGTTGCGTGGGCCGAGGTCGCGCGCCAGACCCTTGGTGAAGCTGAAGATCGCGCCCTTGGTGAGAGCGTAGACTGAACCGCCGACAAAGGGCATGCGGTCGCTGTTGACTGAGCCGATGTGAATGATACGTCCACCGTTTGGCATGTGGCGGGCGGCTTCCTGCGTTGCGGTGAAGACGCTGTGTACGTTGATGGCGAGAATGCGTTGGAAGTCTTCCTCCTTGATATCGGTAATGGGACCGAGGACGATGATGCCCGCGTTGTTCACGAGGATGTCGATCTTGCCGAAGTGATCTGCTGCCTGTTGCACGGATGCGCGCACGGCTGCCTGATCAGCTGCGTCGGCCTTGATGGCGATGGCTTCGCCGCCGTCGTTTGCAATCTGCTCAACGAGGCGATTTGCGTGTTCGCTGGAGGCGCTGTAGGTGAACGCTACTTTGGCGCCTTCTTTTGCCAGTCGCTGCACAATGGCCGCGCCGATACCGCGGGAACCACCTGTTACCAAAGCCGATTTGCCGGTCAGAGTTGCCATCACTATCTCCTGAAACTGTTTGCGTGCAATTGAAACATTCAACGCGCCAGAAAGCACTTGAAATTTGAGAGGGCTGATTTTGATGGATGACTCGGTCGCGAGTGGCTGCTTGCAGCATGGCAAAAGATCTGCGGCTACACTGGGGCTGTCGCCGCGCGGATGTCCATGGTGCGCGGCGTTGAGGAGTTGCGCCGCATGCAGCCGCCGGTGGTTCCCACATCGCATCGTGGAAGTGTTCCCAGCTTTTCTGTGATGGCTCGGCAGCCGATGCGGCCTTCCGCGGTGCTGCTGGCGGTGATGATTGCTGGTGGCGTTCTGTCGATGGTTGCCATGGGGCTGGGGCATGGCAGGGCGAGGCACTTTCGCAGCGATGAAGGTGGTAGTGCTGCGCGCGGTGGTGGTGGTTCTTCTTCGAGTAGCTCACACGCGGATGATGATGACGATGACGACCCTTCGCAGGTGGATACGATTGTGCTGGGTGATGCGGGGGATGCGCCTGTGCCTGCGAAGAAGGGGCAACGCATCAGCAATGTGCATGCGACGGTGATCGTGCATCTGCCTCGGTTTGGAGAGCAGTCGGGGTTGATTCCGGATAGTCCTGCGGGGCATTTGTTGTATCGGTGGTTGGCTGCGTTTAACCAGAATAGTTATTCGGACCTGGAAGATGCTTTGCCGAATGATGCTGTGGCTGCGACGGCTGCGGCGCAGATGGAGTTACGCAGGGAGACTGGCGGTTTCAACCTGTTGTCGGCGAAGGAAGTGGAACCGGGGTTGATTGTTTTTCGGTTGCGAGATCAGACTCCTGAAGCGAGGCAAGTACTGGGCACTTTGTACATGCGTCCAAAGTCTGATCCCGCTGCTGTCGCCAGCTTTAGTTTGAGGGCCGTTGAGGTGCGGGAACAAAAGAAAGCCGATGTGCGATAGTGTGCGCCGAATCGTTTGCACGTCGGACGTGTGAGAGAAATGTCCTTCGGCTCTTAGGAAGAGGATGTTGGGTCTGACGAAGCGGAAGATCGGATTCTCCATTGTGATTTTTATGGAGACGTTTTGAACTGCGACTTCAAGAGATATTGGATGAGCTATGGTGCGGCCTGTTGGGGAGCATTGCATGCGCTGAGGTGACGCATGCAATGAGAGTAGCAATGCTGTTGCGAGGATGAATTTCATGGCGGCGCTCCTCACTTAGTTTTCGGTTGGTGCTTTTTCGATGTGGTCGACGATAAGCATCTGTAGCGGTGCTTTGCGTGGCTCGAGTTTGAGGCCGAGGTCCTGTATTGCTTCGAAGAGGGTGATGCGTGGTTGTGCTTCTGCGCCTCCGTCTGCTCCCTGACCGGGGGCGCCGGGACCTCCGCGCATGCGCATGTTGTCTGGCATGAAGGTGAGGTCGATGTCGTAGCGTTCCGGCAGGCCCGTCTGGTCTACGACGGGTTGATCGACAAACATGGATAGCGTTTCACAGAGGCGGCTGAGGGTGAGAGCGGGGCCTTTGAGATGCATGCCCGTGGGACTGCCCATGATTTGGAGATCGCCTCGTACGGGCGTGCCGGGTTTGCGGTTGGGGCTGTCGGGGTAGTCTGTTGCTTTGACTTCGGATGGTTTCAGTTTTGGCCCGTTCTTGCCTACGACGAGTGCGAATACGGCGTGGTCTTTCGTTTCGTTGTGGAATTGGAGTTTGAAGCGGTCGCGAAGGAGAGATTGCAACATCTCCGGCACTTGATCTTCTGTGGCTCCGGCGGGGTATTTGGCTTCGATGTTGTAGCGGTTGCGGATCCAGTCAGGGCCGGTGACCTGGAACTCCTTGACGTTGTAAGCGACGCGGATCATGTCGCGCAGGGACACGTTGACGTAGTGGATCATGGAGCGTTCCGCGTTCATGCGGATTGCGATCATCTCCGCATCTGCGTCTGCACCGGGGCGGATGGAGGCGACTTCAAACGACAGGTTGCTTTGCGGCTGTTGTGCTGTTGCCACCGCGAACGATGCGACGAGTACGAGCGGAAGGACCGAGAGGAATTTCATGACCCTGATTGTGTCGCGATGTGCAGGTCAGGCGTGCAAATTGTATGTAAGGAATGTAAAGGCGCTGCGAGATCAAATGGCGAGTTTGTATCCTGCGCCTTTGATGGTGAGAAGAAAGCGCGGATAGCGCGGGTCTTCTTCGATCTTTTTACGCAGACCTGCAACGTGCACGTCGACGGTGCGGCTGAGCATGCTGCCGTCTGCGGACCACACGTTTTCAAGCAGCTCTTCGCGGGTGATGATGTTGCCGCGATGTTGGTTAAGGTACCTAAGCAACCGAAACTCGATGGGCGTGAGAACTACGGGTATGCCTGCGCGTGAAACTTCATGTTGGCGGAAGTCGATACGGATGTCGCCGAGGGTTGCGATGTCGGGCGATGTTGCAGAGGGTTGGGATCTGCGCAGGAGGGCTTCGATGCGTGCCATGAGTTCGATGGGTTCGCAGTTCTTTTGCACGTAGTCGTCTGCGCCGAGTTTGAGGCCGAGGACGCGGTCGATGACTTCGCCGCGCGCCGTGAGCATGAGTATCGGTGTGGAGATGTTGTCGCGGCGTAGGTCGCGGCAGATGTCGAAGCCGTTCTTTCCGGGGAGCGAGACGTCGAGCAGAATGAGATCGAATGTGTTTGCTGACGCGGCCTGTTGACCTGCGTTCCCGTTGCTCTCCCATTGCACTTCATAGCCCTCTGCGCGCAGGCGGTCGATGAGGCCGATGGCGAAGGCTTGTTCATCTTCGATGAAGAGGATGCGTGTCATGCAGGGATTCTCAGTGTAAAGGTGCTGCCTTGTCCGGGTGTGCTTTCGACGGTGACGGAACCGCCGTGTGCTTCTGCTGCAGAGCGTACGAGGCTGAGGCCGATGCCGGAGCCGGGGATGTTTGTTTCTGTTGCTGCATGGCCGCGATAGAAAGGCTCGAACAGATGTTCGCGATCGGTGGCTTCGATGCCGGGGCCGTGGTCGGAGATGTGTACGAGGATGGCGCGATTGCTGGTGGAGTATTCGGCATGGATGCCGATCCAACGACCGTTGGCTGCGTACTTGATGGCGTTTGAAAGCAGGTTGTCGATAGCTATGCGGAGTAAGCTGGCATCGCCTTGAATTGTCGGAAGGTTGTTAGGGATGTTTTGCTCGACTTGAAATTGTGCGCGGGTTAGTTCGTCGTTGTGCACAGACAGAGCGGTGGTGATTATGTTGGCGATGTTAACTGGGGTGCGTGTTTTTGTGCCGAGGTTGGAGTGGATGCCCGCGTATTGAAGCGTCTGCTCGATCATTTCACTGAGGCGTCGTGATTGTTGGTGGATGAGTTCACCGTATTGCGTAACCTTATCTGCGTCAGTCACGAGGCCGTCTGCTTGATTGCGCGAAAGCATGGAGATGGAGGACACGGGTGTTCGTAGTTCATGTGAAACGGCTGCCACGAATTGCATGCGCTGTTCTGCGGCGCGTTGCATGCGATGTGCGCTCAGCACCAGAAGGATGATGGATGCGCCGAGGAGAAATTCTGCAGCGACGACGAGCAGGAGTTCCTGCTTGCGTTCACGACGGAAAGCGGCAGCTAGAGGCAGGCCGCGATGTGCAACCTGCAATTCCCAGATGTCGCTAGGTGGTGAAGGAGGGCCGTGTGTTTCGGTTTGAATCTGATAGCGCTGGATGATTCGGCCGGGGGGAGTTGGTGCGGTTGATGGGCGGCCTGGTATGGGTGGAAGGTTTCGCAGCGATACGGAGAAGAAAGGCTTTCTGAAATCCGGCTTGATCCTGGGGCCGTAGATTTGCTGTGCATCGCGGTGGCGCGGGACGATAGCGAAATCGTAGTCGTTTATGGAAGATTTGCCGAAGCTTTGCTGAAGCAGGTTTGGAACGAGTGTGGTCTTGATGAAGTCTTCATTGAGCAATGCGACGAAGCAGTGATTGGCATGCGAGATGAGAAAGAGGCTTTGGCCTTGTTTCGTCTTTTCGACGACGGGTTGAAACAGCGGTGTGGTGATGGCGAGTGGTTGCTGGGAAATAGTTGCGGCACATTCTTCGGGATGCATCCAGTTGGGGGTTGCCACTGCTGAGAATGTACCGGCGTTGTTTGCGCGTAGGGCGTGAGGTTGTGCGCCCGAGATGTCGACGAGGTAGAGCTCTTTTATCAGTGTCGGAAGAGACGGAAGTGGTGCGTTTGTGGTCCATGCGGTTTGCGCGTCGTTCTGAAGGAAGCCGACGGCATCTGCGAGGTTGCGGTTGAAGCGTGATGCGAAGAGTGAGGCGGAGAGATCGAGATGTTCGCGTTCGCGCTGGAGATCGGCGGCGAGTACACGTTTTGACCATCGGTACTGCACAAATGCGACGACGCCGAGGAGTACGGCGAGCGTGACGCAGATGGCGATGAGAGTCCGGAAGCCGAAACGCAGGTGCATGGACGTGGATTGTAGCGGTCGAGGGTATGAGATACAAGGCGCGCTTCGTTAACGTAAGTGGTTTGTATGTCGGTGCTTGGACGGTGTTGCGATGGATTTTGATGGGAGAGGGTTAATTTCAAACGGTTTTCTGTTTCCCATAGAAATTCGAGTGGTGTAGTATTCACTCCCATAGGAATTCGAGGGGAGAGCGGTGATGGCGAAGAAGAACCAGGTGGACAGCGAGATGTTGAAGGGGACGCTGGACATGATGATTCTGCGGACACTGGTGGGTGGCGACGCGCATGGTCACACCATTGCCAAAGTGATTGAGCATACGTCAGAAGATGTGTTGGAAGTGGAACAGGGATCGCTGTATCCGGCGCTGCATCGGTTGGAGGATCGGCGTTGGGTTTCTTCGTATTGGGGAGTGAGCGAAAACAATCGCAAGGCGAAGTTCTACAAGCTGACAGCAGAGGGACGTAAGCAATTAGCACGTGAAGTGACGCGGTGGCGACAGATGACTCGCGCGATTGGGTTGGTGATGGGCGAAGAGGGAGGTGCGCAATGAGCTGGTTCCGGTTCTTTCGTCGTAAGCGTTCCGATGCGGAGTTGCAGGAAGAGATGGCGTCGTTTCTGAATGAGGAGATGGCCGACAATGTTGCGCGCGGTATGTCAGAGGAAGAGGCGCGGCGACAGGCTTATGTGAAGTTGGGCAGCAGAGAAAAGGTGCGCGAATCGTTGTGGGCGCAGAACTCATTTCAGCCACTGGCGAGTGTTGCACGCGATGTGAAATTTGCCAGCCGCACGCTGCGACGTACGCCGGGGTTTTCGTTTCTTGCAGTGCTGGTGGTGGCGTTGTGCATTGGTGCAGCGACATCGCTGTTTACGATTGCGCGTTCGGTGTTGCTGCGTCCGTTGCCGTTTCACGATCCGGACAAGCTGGTGATGTTGTATGAGGCTCGAACGAAGAATGGCGTGCCTCCTGCAAAGCCGACGTATAACCCGGTGTCTCCCGCGGACTTTTACGATTGGCGATCGAAGACGCATGGCTTTGAGGACATGGCCGTGACGCGTGGCGATGGCTTCAACCTGACGGGCGAGCATGGTGAATTGCCGGAGTCAGTGGTCGCTGCTGCAGGGTCGTGGAACCTGATTCGGTTGCTGGGTGTGCAGCCTGCGGTGGGTCGCTGGTTCACAGAGGCAGAGGACAAGCCGGGTAGCACCGTAGTGATGCTGACGTGGAGTGTGTATCAACGGCGGTTCGGCGGTGATGCGTCGATTGTGGGTCACCAGATTCATCTGGATGACAAGCCATACACGGTGGTGGGTGTGTTGCCGTCGTGGTTCCGTTATCCCGATGCGTCGATTGTGTTGTGGGTGCCGTATCAGGGCGATATGGGAGAGACGCTATTGCACCATGACTACCACCAGAGCCAGGTGATTGCGCGCATGAAGGATGGCGTGTCGTTGGCGAGTGCTGTGGCGCAGGTGCAGGCGGTGCAGATGCAGCTTCATCTTGCCTATCCGGAGCAGCCTGTGCATGACCTGGTGGAAGTGCGTCCCATGCATGAGGACGTGACGGGTGATGTGAAACAGCCGTTGCAATTGATGCTGGGCGCGGTGGCGTGCATGTTGCTGATTGGCTGTTTGAATGTGTCGAACCTGATGGTGGCGCGTGGGGCAGCACGGCAGCGTGAGGTGGCGATTCGCAGTGCGTTGGGTGCGCAGCGTGGTGCGTTGATTCGCGAACAGATGACGGAGAGTGTGCTGATCTGTATCGCTGGTGGCACGCTTGGCGTTGCGTTGTCGGTGCTGGCGACGCAGACGCTTGCGCATGCATGGAAGGATTTGCCCAGCGTGCAGAGCATTCATCTGGATGGAACAGTGATTGCTTTTGCTTGTGCGCTGGTTTGTGTGGCGGCGCTGGTTGCAGGGCTGCTTCCTGCGTTGTCGTCTACGGACAAGACGATGCTGAGCGCGATGCAGAGTTCTGCGCGCACCGGTGCCAGCAGCCTTGGGCGTACGGCGTTGCGCAAGTGGATGCTGACTGCCGAGATTGCGATTACGGTGGTGTTGCTTGTTGCGGCGGGGTTGCTGGGTAAGAGCTTTTTGAAGCTGCGGGCAACAGATGTTGGTTGTGTGACGAAGGATGTGCTGACGCTTCGTTACAGCCTGCCGAGCAAAGAGTACGACACGCCGGAGAAGATCAATGCGTTTCATCAATCGCTGCTGGAGCGCGTACGCGCGTTGCCAGGAGTGAAGGCAGTTGCGTTGGGCAATACCGTTCCTGCTGCTGGCTACTGGGGAGACTTTGTATTCACGGTGAAGGAGCATCCTCCTCTTCAGGCTGGGGCACCCATACAAGTTGGATTGGAGCGGTGGGCTGATCCAGGGTACTTCACGGGGTTAGGAATTCCGCTGGTGCGTGGGCGCTTCTTCACGATCCAGGATCAGTTGGACCGTGCCGACAAGGTGATCATCAGTAAGCAACTGGCGGACCGTTACTTTCCGGGTGAGGATGCAATCAGCAGACATCTGCACATTGCCGCTCATGCACTGAAAGGGAAGCCGGATGCACTGGATTACGAGATTGTGGGCGTAGTCGACGATGTGATCTACCAGGTGGGTAAGGAAGCTAAGCCGATGATGTACTTCCCGCTGCTGGATGGAACGATGAGCGGTGCAACGCTGGCAGTGCGTACGCAGTATGATCCGTTGCAGTTTGCGTTGCCGGTGCAGAAACAGATTGCGTCGCTTGATCCGGGACTGCCGGTGGCGGATGTGCGGACGATGGATCAGGTCGTCGGTGAGTCGCTGGGTAATCAGAGTCTGAGCGCTGGGTTGGTGCTGGCGTTTGCTGTGCTGTCTTTGTTGCTGGCCTCTGTTGGTTTGTATGGTGTGTTGTCTTACCTGGCGGTGCAGCGGACACAGGAGCTTGGCATTCGGATGGCGCTGGGTGCGCAGCGCGAACAGCTGCTGCAGCAGATGCTGGTGGATGGTATGAAGCCGGCGCTGTTCGGGCTTGGCCTGGGTATGGTGGCAAGCTTTGCAGTGACACGTGTATTGCAGTCGATGCTGTTCGGAACGAAGCCGCTTGATCCGGCAGTGTTGTTTGGTGTTGTTGGAACGCTGCTGGTGGTGGCGATGTGTGCTTGTCTTGTGCCGGCGTGGCGGGCTTCGCGCATTGAACCGATGCGGGCTTTGCGAATGGAGTGATCGCAAGAGGCTTCATGCAAATCTTTCGCGGATGTGTTGCGATAGATTGCGTGGATGTTTTCGGCGTGCAGGTGCGGGGTGTGGGAGTGGATGCGCAGACGCGTTGCGCTCACTATCACTCCGTGCTGGATGTGATTGCGATTCGCATGGCTTGTTGTGGTGAGTACTTCGCCTGCAAGGATTGCCATGAGGAAGTGGAGGGCCATGCGATTACGGTGTGGCCGCGTTCGCAATGGGATACGCGTGCGGTGCTTTGCGGCGCATGCGGTTATGAGATGGCGATCCACGAATATATGGAATGCGGCAACCGGTGTCCGCGCTGTGAGGCTGCGTTTAATCCCGGTTGCCGGAACCACTACCACTTTTACTTTGAAGTTTGAGTGCGCTCGATGAAGCCGCCGATGATGGTGGCGCATGCTTCGAGGAAGTCGCGATCTGCGGCGGTGAAGGCTGCGGCGTCGTGGCTGTCGATGTCGATTTCGCCGATGGCTTTGCCGTGGGCGTGGATGGGCACTACGATCTCGGATTTGGTTTCGATGGAGCAGGCGAGATAGCGCGGGTCGGAATGGACGTCGTCGACGATGACGGTTTGATTTTGCGCTACGGCGGCTCCGCAGATGCCCTGGTGGATCGGGATGCGTGTGTGTTCCGTGGGCGCGCCGTTGAAGGGGGCGAGGACGAGCATTTCCGCGTCGTTGGGGTCGAGCATGTAGAAGCCGGTCCAGTTGTAATGCGGCAGGCGCGACGGAATGATGTCGACGACGAAGTTCTGCAGGGATTCAAGCGATGGGGCGGTGGCGGCGAAGGTGGTGATCTCTTCGAGGATACCGTTGTAAAGGCTCATGCAATTATTGTGCGCTTTTCCTCGCGGTGACGTTGCCAGATGGGCCTGGAATGCGGCAGGATGGCTGGGTGAATTCACACAAGGTTTTTACTGCGTTGTTTGCCGCGCTGGCTGTTGCTGCGCTGGGCTCGTCCGTTGTTCATGCGTATCCGGCTGATGCGCCGAAGGTTCCCGCGTGGGCTTATCCGCAGGGCGTTCACGAAGAGCTTGCGCCGGATGATGGCAAGCTGTATCACCTGCCAGGTACGACCCAGGCGTTTACGGACACGCAGATTAACCGTGTGAATGCGACGATTGACTGGTTTCCCAAGTCGCATCCGACGCCTCCTGCTCCGGTGATCACGGGCACGGAGAAGTATAAGGCGTGTGGCACGTGTCACCTGATGAATGGCGTGGGCAAGCCGGAGACCGGTGATCTGCAAGGGTTGCCGGTGGCTTACCTGCTGCAGCAGTTGGACGATATGAAGAATGATCGTCGTCATCCTGCGTATGTGCCTTCGAGCCTGACTGGCATGGTTGCGATTGCGAAGGCGTTGACGCCGGAAGAGGCGCGACAGGCAGCGGAGTATTTTCACTCGGTTCCGCCGGTTGAACATATTCGGGTGGTGGAGTCGGCGGATGCGCCGGTGACGCATCCGGGACCGCATACGATTCAGCTTCCTGATCCGTCAGGTGCTCGTGCGCCGCTTGGTACGCGCATTGTGGAAGTGTCAGAGAATGTGGAGCGGACGAAGCTGCGTGATCCTTCTACGGGGTTTGTTGCTTACGTTCCGGTGGGCAGCATTGCTCGCGGTGAGGCTCTGGTGAAGAGTGGTGGCGCGAGCAAGATGGCTTGCACGATGTGTCATGGTGCGGATTTAAAGGGGATGGGCGATGCGTTCCCGTCGCTGGCGGGACATTCACCTACGGCTATGGCGCGGCAGTTGTTTGATTTTCGGAGTGGCTCGCGCGATGGGAAGAATGCTGCGGCGATGAAGCCTGTGGTGGCTGGGCTTTCGGACGCGGACATTGTGGATGTGTCGGCTTATCTGGCTTCGTTGAAGCCTTAGCTAATCGATTCGCTTGTGCAACTGCCCAAGTCTTAAACGCGAGACGTGGGCAGTTTGTTTTTCGTAGGTTTGATTTCGTCGATCTAGCGGACCAGCAGGTCGATGGGTTCGTGCGGGTCTCGGATGCGGAAGTGTTTTGCCAGTGATGGGTATTGCTTGGCTACTTCCGAGTACATCTGCCACGCTACGTTGCGATAGCTCCAGTGGCCTGCCGGGGTGCTGCGGAGTTCGCTGATGTAGACGGCTTCTGCGAAGTCCATGGTGAAGAGCGAGCGGCAGCGTGTGGCCAGGGGCAGCACGTAATCGGCTGCGTGCGGGTTGCACTTGTGGGGCTTGTTGTCTGTGGTGGAGGTTGCACTGGACGTTGCAGCCCACTTCATCTGGATGCCTTGTCCGTTGAAATGCGGCAACGGCACGGCCGCTGCGGAATGCGCCGCGAGCTTGGGTGATGTGATGGCTGCTGTCGCGTTGGCAGGGACGCCGGTGGCCTTCGCGTGGAAGGCGAATGCCTGCTGGATGAGTTCTGTATAGCGCGCGAAGACGGGCGATGCTGAGAGCGCGGGCTGCGAGGGGAAATCAGGCAGTTCGTAGCCGTGCGCCGTGGCCCAGGGCTGCAGGAGCTGTGTGCAACGGCGGTGGCGGTGCATGTCGCGGAAGCCGCCGATGTCCATGAGGATGTCAAAACGCAGGCCGTTGGCGGCGGCGAAGGCACGGGGCAGTTCGTCGTGGCGACCGCGGTGCTGCAGGCCGAGGTCGATGATTTCGCTGATGCGCTTTTCGCTGAGTGCGGCGACGGCGTTGCGGATCTGGCGGAAGCGGTACTGCGTGTGCGGGTAGAGCAGTGAGGTTGCGAGGTCGATCTCAAGCGAGAGCGTTTCACCGCCCGGTGGCGTGATGAGTTCGACGTTGGGTGAGTCCGGCGGCATGGGGACGATGGATTCGCCGCCGAGGAGTTCGGCTGCGGCCTGTGCCAGCAGGGGCTTGGTGACGCGCGCAAATTCGCTGGGCGTGGTGTATTTGACGAGCGTGGGGCTTACGCGGACTTCGCGGCGGATGAGGTCGTCGGCGGTTTGCGCGATTTCGGGCTCGAGAGCGCGGATGGCTTCGACAAGATCGCTGCAGGCGACTTCGTTGACCTGCCATGCGGGACCTGCGGCTGCGTCGCGAAGTTTTTCACCGAGCGCGCGGATCTCGGGGTAGTCGCTGCCGAGGAGGCGGGCTACCTGGCCTTCGAGGGTGCGGGCGTTGGTGATCTGGCCGAGCGAGGTGTTGGTGGCCAGCGGCAGCAGGTAACGCGCCATGTCGTAAGCGCGGGCTCGGAGGGTGCGCGTGTACGCAGCTTCGTCCATGCCCTCAGGGCGCGGTGCGTGCGCCTTCAATTCGGTAAGCATGCCTTCGCCGATTTCGGTGTAGCCGTCGAAGAGGCTATCGATGACTTTCGTGTAGTCGGCTTGCTGGTCGGGGTCGTCGAAGGTTGGCGTGTAGTAGCCGGATTTGCGGAAGTTCTGGTAGCGCGTGCTGCGCTCCTGGCCGTCCCATCGCTGCTCGTCGACGAGGTCGATGGCGGCGAGGAGGGAGAGGCGCTCGATGGCGAAGGCGACGTGCGCAAGATCCGCGATGGAGCGATGGCCGTACTGGAAGTAGAAGGTGTTGAGGAACTGCTCAGCCTTCTGCGAGGAGATTTCCGCCAGCGATTCGCGCAGGGTGAGTGCGGAACGGGAGTACTTGGCCATGGCGTAGGCGAGGACTTCGGGGTCGGCCCCGTGGATGGCGTAGACGTCTGTTTCGTTCTGGAGAGTGCTCATTGGCGGTAGGGAAAGGATACTATCGACGGCGTTGTCTCCACGGACGGAGGACGAGGTATTCGGGAGTCGCGGTGGCAGAGGCATGGGTAACGCTGAGGAGTTGACGCTGGATGAGCCATGCGACCGCGGATTGCGCGGCAGAACGGGAGAGGCCTGTTTCGCCAGCGAGCGCAGCGTAGCTAATCGTGATCTTTCCGGCGTTGCGTTCCGATTCCGCTGCAAGCCAGAGATAGACGACAAAGGCCGTGGGTTTGTGATCATGACCGATGAGGTCGCGCATGAGGGTGTGGATGATATAGGCATCCAACTTGATGGATTCCATGGCTGTACCGATAAAAAGTATAGCAATGAATGGGACATTGCATTGGCTTTACGTTGCCTCTAGTCTCCTGCGTGGAGATGGAGAAAAGTCAATGATTCGAGGAATTAAGTTCATCAGCGTGCCGGTGAAAGATCAGGATGCATCGCTGGCGTTTTACACCGGGAAGCTGGGATTCCGTGTGCAGACAGATCAGCCGTTTGGGCTGGGGCAACGCTGGATTGAGTTGGCGATTCCGGGCGCAGAGACGGGAATTGCACTGTTCACGCCGCCCGGACACGAGGACAGGATTGGCGGGTTTCAGCCAATTTCCTTCTGGTGTGATGATGTGTTCCAGACTGCCGAAGTGCTGAAGGCGAAGGGCGTCACGCTGGTGAAGGAACCAAAGAAGGAGTCGTGGGGAACATCCGCCATCTTTGCGGATCTGGATGGGAACCAGTTTGTGCTTTCGAGCCGTTAGACTCCGCGGGCCATTTTTTGGTTCTGAGCATTCTCATCGCACATAGGAACGCCCGGATCTTCAGGAAGTCCGGGCATTCGTATGTGCGATTGTCGGTAGCTTTATTGGAACTTGGTGGGGTCGGTGTGGATGCTGGCTGGCGGGAGGTCTGCGTCCGCGGTGCCGAGGGTGGTGTTGGGGATGTTGCTCATGTTCAGGTTGAGCGTGCCGCCCGAGGTGAGGGTGTTGTGCGTGAACCAGAGGCGGTTGAGCGGTTGGCCGTTCCATGTGGCGGACTGCACGTACTTCGCGTCGCGGCTGGTGTTGGGTGCGCTGACGATGAAGTCCTTGCCGCTCTTCAGGTGGATGGTGACTTTGCTGAAGATGGGGCTGCCGATGTCATAGACCGGGACGCCGGGCGAGATGGGGTAGAAGCCCATCATGGAGAAGACTACGAAGCCGGTGAGGCCGCCGCCGTCTTCGTCGCCGGGGATGCCCTGCAGCGTGGCTGGGAAGAAGGCGTCAATCAGTGAGCGGATGCGCTTCTGCGTTTTCCACGGCTGGCCGAGACGATTGTAGACGTAGGGGATGGGCAGCGAGGGCTCGTTGGCCATGCTGAATTCGCCCATCATGGATGTGCTGTCCGGGAACTTGGCCTGGAAGGTGTACTTGTTTGCAGGCAGCGGCTCGCGGAAGAGTTGATCGAGATTGGCGACGGCTTTCTGCTTGCCGCCCATCAGGTCGAAGAGGCCGTCGTAGTCGTGAACGACGTCCCAGGTGTAGGTGTAGGCGTTGTTCTCGTCGTAATAGTCGCGACCGCCCATGCCGCCGTCGAACTTGGGATCGATGTTGATCCAGTTGCCCTTGTCATCCTTGGGCCATGCGAGGCCCTTGTCAGCACGGAAGAGGTTGCGGTAGTTGGTGCTGCGCTTGAGGAAGAGTTCGCGGTCTTCGGGCTTCTTCAATACGGTGGCGAGCTGTGCGATGGACCAGTCGTCGGTGCTGATTTCATACGTGACGGCAACGGCCTGGCGTTTCTCGAAGTCGCTGACGCCTGCGACGGTTTCCTTTTCGCCGGGATGCAGCGCAGGCATGTAGCCGTGAGTGCTGTAGAAGTCGTCGAGCGAGGTCTTGGGGCCGAGGCTCCAGGGGAGCACGGAGGTGTCGAGCGCGCGCTTGCGCAGACCTTCGTAAGCGGTGGGCAGATCGAAATTGCGGACGCCCTTGTTGTATGCGTCGGCGATCCATGGGGCAGCGTGATAGCCGTTCATGGTGGCGCCGGGGCCGGATGCGAGCGCGAAGGTGGGCATGATGCCGCCCTGCTGATACATGCGGACGTAGGACTGAATCTTGTCGGCCTGCATGTCAGGATTCAGGATTGTCTGCAGCGGTTCCATGGCGCGGAAGGTGTCCCACAGCCAGTTGTCGACGTAGAAGGGGCGCGCGTCGGTGTGGACCTTGTGGTCGTAGGCGGAGTAGTACTTGCCGTCTTCTGTGATGAGGATCATGCGCTCCATGCAGCGATAGAGCGAGGTGTAAAAGACGCGGCGCTGTTCCGGTGTGCCGCCCTCAATGTCGATCTGGCCTAGTGCTTTGTTCCATTCGGCTTTGCCTTCGTCGCTGGTGCGCGTGACGTCCCAGTGATTGATTTCACGGTGCAGGTTCTTCTTTGCCTGCTCGACAGAGATGAAGGAGACGCCGTAGCGGAGTTCGAGATCAGATGTGTGCGCGGTCAGCGTGAGTTTTTTATCGCCGGGTGTTGCGGTGACGGGATGGTTTGTCTCCGCATAGAAGTAGGCGGTTAGGCCCATAGCCTTCTCTTCGCCAGAGATGGCGTCTTTGCCTTCTACCTTGAGCGAGCCGGGATGCAGATTACGCAGCGTTACGGTTGCCGTATCGGTGTCGTAATGAAAGCGGAAGATGCCGGACTGATGCGACGGTGCGAACTGGATATCAATCTTCGATTGATCGAGACGACTGGTGTAGAGATACGGCGTTGCGTGTTCGTTATCGTAGCTCTGCGCTGTGCCGTCGCCGGGAAGGACTGCGAAGAGATCGGGCTGACGATGAGAAAGGATGGTCAGCGGGAAGTACTGAATCTGGTCGTCGAGCGCGTCTTTGCGCACCGGATAGACGCGCACCATGCTGTTGGGGCGGTAGGCAGTGGGACGCGTGGGAACAAGCAGGATGCCGACGTTGCCGATGGTGGTGTCCACTTCGTCGACGGGGGATTTCTGCTGCGCATACGAGGTGGTGGTGGCTACGAAAAGGGCTGCAATGGCGATGAGTTTGCGCAACGGAAAATGCTCCTGCTTAGGGTCGAAGGAAGGATATCGCAGAGACGATACAGGACGGGTTTATGGGTGCTCAAAGCTGTAAGTGTTGCCTTCGCCTGATGCAGGTCTCTTGAAGCGTTTCGCAAGATGTTTGTTGGTGCTTCAGCGCGTGCAGGTTTTCAGGTAGGCGTGGACCATGTCGAGCAGTTGTTCGCGGATGGCAGGCAGGAGCTTTTGTGTGGGTTTGTCTTCCAGCAGGCGACGTGTGACGCCGGTGATGCAGCAAAGAACCATGGTGGTGATGAGTTCCGGTTTGCAGGTAAGGCGTTCCGCTGCTGTGCTGAAGAGTGCGGTGGTGCTGCGGTGCGCGCGGTTGCCAACGTTGCGTGCGATGCGCATGCCGTCTACGTCGGTGGCAATGGCGTAGAGGCTGGCGCTGTTGTTCACGTCGTTGAGCTTGGCGTCGAGATAGGTGTCAATGAGCGCTGTGGCTTGATCGAAGATGCTGCGGTTGCGCTCAGATTTGCAGGTGTCTTCCACGGCCGCGATGACGTGGTCCATGTGGCGGCGCAGCGTGGCTTGCAGTAACGCGCTCTTATTGGGGAAGTATTGGTAGAGCGTGCCAACGGAGACCCCGGCGCGTTGCGCGACGAGTGTGGTGGTGAGTTTTTCCTTGCCGACGTTGACCAGAACCTGAAGCGTGGCCTGCAGAATGGCGTCGACTGTGGCTTCCGAACGCGACTGAACTGGCGTCTTTCTTGGCTGAAATGCGATGGCGAGGGTGGCTGGCAAATGCGAACTCCAAAGCTGAAGGTTTCTTCATCTAAGTGTACGTGCCGCGATTTGTGGCGTGGAGATGAGCGATGAGTGCAGGAACGTATGTTCTGGGTGATGTAGCAGTAAACCGCATGGGATATGGTGCTATGCAGCTTGCAGGACCGGGTGTGTGGGGTCCGCCGAAGGATCGCGCCGCGGCCGAGGCTGTGTTGCGTGAGGCTGTTGCGAGTGGCGTGGATCACATTGACACCAGCGATTTCTACGGGCCGCATACGGTGAATGCGTTGCTGCGCGAAGTGCTGCATCCGTATGAGGGACTGACTGTGGTGACGAAGGTGGGTGGTCGTCGCGGTGAAGATAAGTCGTGGATACCGGCGCAGAGTGTGCCGGAGCTGCAGAGCGCTGTGGAAGACAATCTACGCAATCTGAAGGTGGATGCGCTGGATGTGGTGAATCTGCGCCTGTGGGGTGCGAATGGTCACGTTGTGAATGAAGAGTCGATTGCGGAGCGGTTTGCTGCGTTGGCGAAGCTGCGTGAACAAGGCAAGATCAAGCATCTGGGACTGAGCCATGCGTCGCGTGTGCAGGTGGAAGAGGCGCTGACGATTGCGCCGGTGGTGTGTGTGCAGAACCTGTATAACGTGGCGCATCGTGAGGATGATGCGTTGATTGATTTCCTTGCAGAAAAGGGAATTGCCTATGTGCCGTACTTCCCGCTGGGTGGGTTTACGCCGTTGCAATCTTCTTTGCTGAACGATGTTGCCGCGGAGTTGAAGGTGACGCCGATGCAGGTGGCGTTGGCGTGGCTGTTGCATCGGTCGCCGAATGTTCTGCTGATTCCGGGAACGTCATCGGTTGGACATCTGCGGGAGAATCTTGCCGCAGCGGATTTGGTGTTGAGCGCGGATGTTGTGGCTCGGCTAGATGGGATTGGGAAGGCTGCTTAATACCGTCGTTATAAGAAGAAGCCCACCTTGGTTGGTGGGCTTCTTTCGTTACGGCAGTTGAGCTGATTCGGCTTCTGGGTTCCAGTTGTCTTTGCCTTTGAGGAACTCGCGGGTTTCGAAGTGTTTCAGGTCTGCGGCGGTGAGCTTGCGTGCGTCAGGTGTGCGGGTGGTGGGGCTGGCACCGGGGCCGGTGGAGTTTTGTTCGGCGTAGAAGGCGGTCTTCAGGATGCCGCCGTTGTTCCAGTCAGACCAGCCTGCGGGCTCCAGGCCTTTGTCGATGTTCGTGTTGATAAAGATGACGCGCGAGTAGTTGCGCCAAGGGCGACCGAAGAAGACGCCGTGGGCGGTTTTGTGCGCGGCGCTGTCGGTCATGGCTGTGCCGTCGGCGCCGGGCGCGAAGGTGAGGTGGCTGTCGCGGATGACGTAGCCGGTGGGTTCGGTTTCGCTGAGTCGGCTTTGCGCGGTGATGTAGCCCGGGGCTATAGTGTGGAACTCGGTTTTGCTGAAGACGGCGGTGGCGTTGCCGAAGACGTAATCGACTGCGCCTTCGATGTAGTCGTCGGTGTAGAACTGGCGACCCCAGTTGGCGAAGAGCGTGTCCTGATAGCCGAGGAAGCGACAGTGTTTGAAGATGGCGCGGTCTGCGAGTACGGCGACTGCTACGGCTTGTCCTACATTTCCTGCGGAATTTTCAAAGGTGAGATTGGCAGCGCGGAAGCCGTCGCCCAGGACTTCGACCGTTTGCGTGAAGAAGGTGCCGCCGCTTTGTTTTGCGAAGTGGTCCGAGGTGATGACGGTGTCTTCCGGCTTGCCGAGGCCGACGAGCGTTAGGTTCGGGCGGTTGCGAGGGATCCAGAGACGCTCGTGGTACGTGCCGGGCGTGATGCGGATGGTTACGCGGCCGTTGGCGCCGGGTTCCGGCGCGTGGTCGATGGCGTTCTGGATGGTGGGGTAGACGTCCGGGCCGTTGGGCTTTGCGCCGGGCTGGACGAGGACTGTAACGTCCTGCGCGTGGGACGCGAATGGGGCTGCGAGGGTGGCGAAGAGGATAGCGCTCAAAACGTTTCGCATGCGGCTAGTAGAGCAGCCCGGTTTATCAGTCAGCAAGTGATTGCTGGAACGCTGGATAGGGTTCGGTGGGCGATCTTCGGACAGAAGGGGATGCGAAAGATTGCTGGACAATAACAATTCTTGTTCAATAGGTTTGTGGGGTTTTGTGCTTTTGGGAAATTTTGCAGTACTGCAACACCCTCCAGAGCAATAGAAGCCATTCAAAACAAGGAGATCTACCATGCTTGCTATCGGCGAACAGTTTCCCGACTTCCGCGTGACCGCGGTTGTTTCCCGCGATAAGAACAATGCCTTTCAGACCGTTGACAACACGACCTACGAGGGCAAGTGGCTCTGCGTGTTTGCGTGGCCGAAGGATTTCACCTTTGTGTGCCCGACCGAGATTGCTGCATTTGGCAAACTGAACCGCGAGTTTGCTGATCGCGATTGCCAGATCCTGGGCCTGTCGATCGACAGCGAGTTTGTGCACCTGGCGTGGCGCAACAACCACGACGACCTGAAGGACCTGCCGTTCCCCATGCTGGCGGACATCAAGCGCGACCTGTGCGGTCAGCTTGGCATTCTGGATGAGAAGGAAGGCGTTGCGCAGCGTGCGACGTTCCTGGTTGATCCGCAGGGCGTGATCCGCTTTGTGTACGTGACGGACCTGTCGGTGGGCCGCAATCCACAGGAGGTTCTGCGTGTACTGGATGCTCTGCAGACCGATGAGCTTTGCCCCTGCAACTGGCAGAAGGGCGAAGAGACCATCAACGCTTAGTTCCGTTACCTAACGAAATGAAACTCGCGGGTCGCAGAGTGTTTCTGTGACCCGCTTCTTCCAGTGGCTTGTTCTATGTGGCTGCGGAAAGGAATGTTTGTATGTCTCTTGATGCTTTGATTGACTCGCTTCCGGATTATGCGAAGGATCTTCGTCTGAACTACTCGTCGCTTGTGCGTAACAACACGGAGCTGACGAAGCAGCAGTTGTGGGGAACCGTTGTGGCTTCTGCAGTCGCTACGCGCAATGCTGCGTTGACTGCGGCTGTTGTAGCGGAGGCTGCGAATCATCTTTCGCCGGTGGAACTGGATGCGGCGAAGGCTGCTGGGGCCATCATGGGGATGAACAATATCTACTACCGTTTTCATCACCTGTCGTCGAACGAGAAGTACAGCACGCTGCCTGCGAAGCTGCGCATGAATGTGCTGCGTTCGCATGGTGTGGATCACAATGATTTTGAACTGTGGTCGCTGGCGGTTTCGGCCATCAATGGTTGCGGCAAGTGCGTGGACAGCCATGAGAATGTGGTTCGGCAGAAGGGCGTGACGGAAGAGACGATTGCTGCGGTGATCCGTGTGTGTTCTGTGGTTCACGCGATTGGGCCGGTGCTGGAAGAGAAGGCTGCTACGGCTGCTTAAATCGCTCCATGACCTTCATGAAGAAACGCCGCGGTTTTGTCCGCGGCGTTTCTTATTTGTTTCGTTACTTCCTACTGCATGACGGAGAGGAACTGTGCCCAGGGGCCGATCTCTGGTTTGAGGCGGCGTGCGAGCGTGCGATGAATTTGTACGAGATGCGCCTGATCATGTGCGGCCCATGTGGCGAGTAGTTGATGTGCGGTGGTTTCGCCGAGCGTTGGATGTAGGCCGCACAGAGTGAGATGGTGGTCTTGTAGATTGAGTGCGCGCAATTCCTTCAAGCCTTCTTCGCGTGCTATGCGGAATTCGCGGAGTAGTTGCTCCATGCCTTTGCCCGCGCTCTTTGTGAATTGCGCTTCGCGGTCGAAGGGATCGAATGGGACGCTGGTGCCATGTTGCAGAATGCGCCGCAGCCGCGGCATCCAGTCTTCTTCTTCTGCATGAATCATGTGTCCTACAACGACGAGTGGACTCCATTTGCCTTCGCCTTCGGTTGCGTTGATCCATTCATCGGGCAGGCCGCGGAGTTGTGCTTCGAGAGCAGCAGGTGTGCGTTCAAGAAGAGGCAGGATGGTTGTCAACAGGTCTTGGCTCATGGGGTTTTTATGGCTCTTTCGTTTTTCAGATGAAACAAACACGCCGCGGATTCACCGCGGCGTGTCGTTTGTTGCGGCTGATGCGTGGTTTACATGTTCTCGATCATCTTGCTGGCGAATTCGCTGGTTTTGACTTTGGTTGCGCCTTGCATCTGGCGTTCGAAGTCATAGGTGACGAACTTCTGCTGGATGGTCTTTTCCATGCTGTTTTCAATGAGGCGTGCGGCTTCGCTCCAGCCGAGGAAATCGAACATCATGACACCGCTCAGCATGACGCTGCCGGGGTTGATGACGTCGAGGTCCGCGTATTTTGGAGCGGTGCCGTGTGTCGCTTCGAAGCATGCGAAACCATCGCCAATGTTGGCTCCGGGAGCGATGCCGAGGCCGCCGACCTGCGCGGCTGCAGCGTCGGAGATGTAGTCGCCGTTGAGGTTGGTGGTGGCGAGCACGCTGTAGTCGCTGGGGCGGATGATGATCTGCTGGAAGATGGAGTCGGCGATGCGGTCGTTGACCATGATCTTCGACTTCCATTTTCCGTTGCCGTGTGTCGCACCGACTTTGGCGATGACCTCTTTGATTTCGGCGACGACGGAATCTCCGAACTCTTTAGGAGCAAATTCGATGCCGGGTTCGACGAGTGCTGCGTTCTCTTCCGGCGTGAGATTCGGATTGCTTTCGAGGTTGCCGAGAATCCAGCTTTCGCGTTCGGTGACTACCTGGTCGCGGAACTCCTCTGTAGCTACTTCATAGCCCCACTCGCGGAAGGCACCCTCGGTGAACTTTTGGATGTTGCCCTTGTGCACGAGTGTGACCGTCTTGCGGCCGCTGGCGATCGCGAACTGAATCGCTGCGCGCACGAGACGCTTGGAGCCGGTGATGGAGATGGGCTTGATGCCGATGCCGGAGTCGGTGCGGATTTTCTTCTTGCCACCTTTGAGCATGGTGTCGTTGAAGAAGTCGATGACCTGCTTCACTTCCGGTGTGCCCTGGCGGAACTCGATGCCTGCGTAGATGTCTTCCGTGTTTTCGCGGAAGAGAACGACGTCGAGCTTTTCAGGATGCTTCACGGGGCTGGGCACTCCCTGGTAGTACTTCACGGGGCGCACGCATTGATAGAGGTCCATCAGTTGGCGCAGTGCCACGTTGAGCGAACGAATGCCTCCGCCTACAGGGGTGGTAAGTGGTCCCTTGATGGAGACGCGGAAATCAACCGTGGCTTTGACGGTGTCATCGGGGAGCCAGTTCTGTGTTTGACGATAGGCTTTTTCACCGGCGAGGACTTCGAACCAATTGACTTTGCGCTTGCCGCTGTAGGCTTTTTCAACGGCCGCATCGAAGACCCGTTGCGATGCCTTCCAGATGTCGCGACCGGTGCCGTCGCCCTCGATGTAGGGGATGATCGGGTTGTCAGGGACGGTGAATTTTCCGTTGGTATACTCGATTGCCTTGCCTTCGGTCGGGACAGCAATGCCGTTGTAGCTTGTCTGCATGATGAGAATCGCTCCGTGAATTGCCCTGCAAAGATGGCTGTCTGGCAACGCGAAAAAGCGAGGCGCTGCTGACGCACGACACTATAGACTGCACGGCAAACGACCGGCTACCCTCTGCGCGGCGTTGATGAGCGAAGTTAGCGATAAACATAAGAAAAGGCCCGGAAATCCGGGCCTTCTTTTCATCGTGAGTTTACGGTTTACAGGTTTTCAATCACTCGGTCAGAGAATGCCGTGGTGCCCACCTGCGTGGAACCGGGCATGTTCTTTGCGAAATCGACCGTGACGTACTTCTGACGGATAGTTTCTTCCATCGCCTTTTCGACGCGGTCAGCAGCTTCGTTCCAACCGATGAGGCGCAGCAACATGGCGCCGGAGAGGATGACCGAGCCGGGGTTCACGACGTCCTGATCGGCAAGGCGCGGTGCGGTGCCGTGCGTTGCTTCAAAGACAGCGTAGCCATCGCCAATGTTGGAGCCCGGAGCGATGCCGAGTCCGCCTACCTGCGCTGCAGCGGCGTCCGAGAGGTAGTCGCCGTTGAGGTTGGTGGTGGCCATCACGTCGTATTCCACGGGCTTCATCAGCAAGTCCTGGAACATCGCGTCGCAGATGCGGTCATTGACGAGGATGAGGTCCTTCCACACTCCGTTGCCGTGCGTGGTGCCGATCTTTGCGATGACATCTTTCACTTCAGCCACGATCTTTTCGCCGAATGCGGCAGGAGCGAAGTCGATGCCGGGTTCAACGATCTTTGCGATGGCTTCCGGCGAGATCTTCGGGTCTTTGTCGAGCGCGGCGAGGATCCAGCATTCGCGTTCGGTGACGATCTTGTCGCGGAATTCGGTGGTGGCGACTTCATAGCCCCATTCGCGGAAAGCACCTTCGGTGAACTTCTGAATGTTGCCCTTGTGGACGATGGTCATGACCTTGCGGTCGTGATCCACGGCGTATTGAATGGCCGCACGCACAAGGCGTGTGGAGCCGAGTTCGCTGATGGGCTTGAGGCCGATGCCCGCGTCGTCGCGCAGCTTCTTCTTCGTGTTGCCGAGAAGTTCGTTGTTCACGAAGTCGCGCAGCTTCTGCACTTCAAGCGAACCGGCTTTGAACTCGATGCCCGCGTAGATGTCTTCGGTGTTTTCGCGGAAGATGACTACGTCCACATCGTCGGCGTTGTTCACGGGGCTGGGTACGCCGGGATAGTGCTTCACCGGACGCACGCATTGGTACAGGTCCATGGTCTGACGCAGCGTTACGTTCAGGCTGCGGATACCGCCGCCGATGGGCGTGGTGAGCGGTCCCTTGATGGAGACGCGGAAGTCGAGGCAAGCCTGCACGGTGTCTTGCGGCAGCCAGTCGTTGTGCAGGCGGTAAGCCTTTTCACCGGCGAGAATCTCGTACCACTCCACGCGGCGCTTGCCTTCGTAGCTCTTGGCAACGGCGGCATCGAGAACGCGGCGTGCGTTCTTCCAGATGTCGCGGCCCGCGCCGTCGCCTTCAATGAACGGGATGATGGGGGTGTCCGGCACAACGTATGCGCCGTTTACATAGGTGATTTGTTTTCCGTTCAGAGGAAGGGCGATGCCGTTATAGCTGGTTTGCACGTTGAATCTCTCTCCGTTGCGAGGGGGTTCCGAGCGGCGATTTTCGCCGCGGACGTTCACCTTCCAGTGTATCGGGTTTGGAGGAGGGAGAGCGAAGGGGCGGAGAGTCGTTTGGCGCGGTTTTAGGCGGTTATCGCATGATTTCCTGTAAGCACAGGGACAGCGTGGGAGCTTACTAAGCCCCACGCCCTTCTGTGACGGAGAATGTCGCCGTGTTCTAGTCGGCGCCGGGTTTCTGGACTGTGTCGACTACGAGGACATCCACCGGGCCTTTTGTTGCTTTGAGTTCGAGGCCGAGTTGCTCACGCATGGCGGTGAAAAGGCCGGGAGCGGCATCGCCTTCTGGCGCTTTGATCTGATCGGGCAGCCAGTGGAGAGCGAAGTCGTAGCGTCCGATCAGGCCGGTTTTATCGACTACCGGGCGATCCACGACGTGCTGTATGCCCAGCAGAAGGAAATCTGCCATGGTGCTGTTGGTGAATGTCATCGTCTGGCCATCTGCGCCGTTGTGACCTCCCTGATGCGGGAGGTTGTCTTTGGTCCACGTGGTCTTTGCGAACTTGATTCCGCCGGGCATGACGCGCAGCGCGTAGTCAGGGAGGTCTCGTTTGGCATTGTGCATGTGCAGGCCGAAACGATCCGTCAACAGGCGCTGCAGCAGATACTGATACTGGACGAGGTTTGGCTCGCCTTCCACGTCGGGAACACCGTCTATGTCGAAGAACTCCGCGCTCACCCATTCGGGCGCATCGACCACCTGTTTGGGGTGAAGGGAGTAGGCAAAAATGATGATGTTCAGCACGGATTCGCGCTTCAGCAGGATGTGTCGGCCCTGCAGATCGAAGCCCTGACGGCTTTCGTCGGGAGGCGCGGGCTTTACCGTTACTACTTCAAAGCCGGGTTTCGCATCGGGTGGCATGGACTGCTGGGCGCGTGCGGTCGCAGTGCAGAAGAGTGCGATGGTGACTGTTGCGCGCAAGAGCGTTTTCAGCAGCATTGTCTTTTGTCTCCGGAAGAACGACGGGAATTGTTCTGGAAGAGCAATACGGCGGTTTAGGGTCTTCGGTTCCTCGTATTCAGGCGTTTCCATATCGGCCGTCTTGTACATTCAATGCAAGCCCATGAAGAAGATTGTCCTCACCACCCTGCTTGCCCTGTCTACATCCGCCTTTGCTCAGAAGGTAGAAGTCACATTGCCTGCCGCTGCACAGCATGGTCATTTGATTGTTGTGTTTGCGAAGGACGCGAAGTCCGAACCGCGCATGCAGATGAACGAGCAGTATCAGTCGGCACAGGGATTCGGCGTGGATGTAGGCATTGACGGCATTCCTTCGGCGAAGACCGTGACGGTGGATGCGAAGACGTTTGGTTATCCGCTGCGGTCGCTCACGGATATTCCTGCGGGCGATTACTTTGTGCAGGGTGTCTTCAATGTGTACGAGCAGTTTCATTTGGCAAATGGAAAATCGCCGTGGTTGCCACCGGATAAAGGTGAAGGGCAGAAGTGGAATCGCAAGCCGGGCAATCCTTATTCGAAGCCGGTGAAGGTGCACTTTGATGGCAAGGCGAACTCCTCCATCAAGCTGAATCTTGATCAGACCATTGCTGAGATCAAGGGGACGAAGCAGGATCCCGAAGTGATTGCGCAGGACCCGACGACGAGCAAGTGGCTCAAGTACATGCGCTTTAAGTCAGAGAAGCTGTCGAAGTTCTGGGGCCGCGATATCTATCTGGGCGCTTGGGTGTTGTTGCCGGAGGGGTTTGACGAGCATCCGGATGCGCACTATCCGCTGGTGGTTTGGCAGGGGCATTACAGCGCGGGCATGCAGCCTGCATTTACTGCAGTCGCGGGTGGTGGCGGACGCCGCGGTGACAGCGGCTATCGCTTTTTTCAGGATTGGACGACGGGCCGGTTGCCGCACGCGATTGTGCTGTATGTGCAGAATGCAAACCCGTACTACGACGATTCGTATGACGTGGATTCCGCGAACGTGGGGCCGTATGGATCGGCGATCAACGATGAGTTGATTCCTGCGGTGGAAACGAAGTATCGCGGCATTGGTGCAGGCTGGGCACGCGCTACGGCAGGTGGATCGACCGGTGGATGGGAGGCGATTGCTACGCAGGTCTTCTATCCCGATGGCTACAACGGCACCTACGGTGCTTGCCCTGATCCGGTAGATTTCCATGCGTACCAGAACATCAATCTGTATGACGATCCCAACGCGTTCTTCCGCCACGGTGATTTTGGTAGTGTGCCGGTTCCGGCAGATCGCAAGCCAGATGGCTCGATCCTGGCTACTACGGGCGATGAGTTTGCGTTTGAGTATGTGCTGGGAACGCATGGCCGCTCGACCGAGCAGTGGGGCATCTGGCAGGCTGTGTTCTCGCCGCAGGACAAGGATGGATATCCGGTTGATGTGCTTGATCCCATAACCGGCGAGATTCACAAAGATGTCGTGAAGTATTGGCGTGAGCATTACGACATCAATGCGATTCTGAAACGCGACTGGTCGACGCTGGGACCGAAGGTGGAAGGGAAGATGCATATCGCTGTGGGCGATGGCGATACGTACTTCCTGAACAACGCAGTCCATCTGTTGGATAACCAATTGAAGCTGACGCGGGATCCGCGTTCGGATGCAGAGTTTCAGTATGGGCCAGGCATGCCGCACTGCTATACGGGTGGCCCAAGCGAGTACTCCATGCAGCAGAACAATGCGAACTGGATTCAGCGGTTGTTGCCGCTGATGACGGAGCACATGAAGCAGACGGCTCCGGCTGGTGCAGATGTGAAGAGCTGGGTTTACTAAGGGCGAGCGCGAATCGTGCGCGTTTCTAGAGTTCCAGGCTGAGGGGAATGACCAAGTGAGCAATGGGGACAACGAGGCTCGCGTCCGCGTTATTGCGGAACATAGAACCCGACTGGCGCTAACGCTAGCGGTCATCGCCGTAGTTCTTCTGCCGATCGTTATTCAGGGCGAAATGCCCAGTGGCACCTCAGGGCCGGCGTCAGCACCGGATGTTCAGAGTGCAGACAAAAGTCCAACGGGTGTCGAGGTTCTTTCTGATACACGTGGCGTTTCCTTCAGCCCTTACCTGAAGACGATTCTCTCGGCCATCAGGACCAATTGGCTTGAACTGCTGCCATTGGAAGCCCACCCGCCAACGTCGATCAAGGGCGAAACGGACATCCGGTTCACGATACTGCCCGACGGCACGCTTGGCCCGAACTCCATGCACGTGGACGGGAGTACACACGTCTCAGCACTTGATGTACCTGCTTGGGCCGCCATCGTTAAGACGAAATTTCCGCCGCTGCCGAAAAAATTTGATGGGCCTGGTCTGGAGCTCAGAATCAAATTCCGCGTCAATCTGCAGGACAACGAAGGCCTTTCTCACACTTCTCCGCAGCTAAGCACTCCTGATGCAAGACCCGCTCCAGCGCATTGATGCAGGCTTTGATCTTCCGCTGGAGCTGCGCCCGTTGCCATCGTCCTGTTCTCCGCCGCAGCACTCTTGGGGGAGACAGGTTCGACTGTTCACTCCATTCAGTCCGTGATGGTTCGCTGCAACTCATAGATCGATAAGGTTCTCAGGAGTCCAACCGCATTCCGGTAGAATCTATTCAGTATGTCTACTGCAGTTGCTACGCCTCCGACCCTGGAACTCAAGCCCGGCCACCGGCCCATGCCGCTTCGTCGGCGCTGGAAGGCGGCTACGCGCCGCATGCGCGAGTTGATGGGGATTGGGCATGCGCTGCTCTCGACCGGTCACCCGTACATGGCACAGATTGTGCCCATGCGCCGCTGTAACCTGGCGTGCACGTACTGCAACGAGTACGACGACCATTCTGCACCCACTCCGCTGGATGAGATGCTGCGTCGTATTGACCATCTGGGACGGCTTGGTACTACGGTGATCACCATCTCTGGTGGTGAGCCGCTGATGCATCCGGATCTGGATGAGGTCATCAAGCGCATCCGCAAGACCGGCGCTTTGGCTGGCATGATCACCAACGGCTACTACCTGAACAAGGAACGCATTGAGCGGCTGAACAAGGCTGGCCTTGATCACATGCAGATCTCCATCGACAACGTGATGCCTGACGCCGTGTCGAAGAAGTCGCTCAAGGTTCTGGATCAGCGCCTGATCTGGCTTGCGGAATATGCGGATTTTCATGTGAACATCAACTCCGTGGTGGGTGGCGGTGTGGCCAATCCCCAGGATGCGTTCACGGTATCCAGCCGCGCGCTGGGACTTGGGTTCTCGTCGACCATCGGTATCATCCACGATGGCAGCGGGCAGTTGAAGCCGCTGGGTGGCGAAGAGCGCACCGTCTGGGAGCGTGTCCGCAAGCTGACGCGCCGCAGCTACTCGCGGTTCAACCACTTCCAGGAAGCGATTGCCAACGGACAGCCGAATGATTGGCGCTGCCGTGCTGGTGGGCGCTATCTCTACGTCTGCGAGAACGGGCTGGTGCATTACTGCAGCCAGCAGCGCGGCTACCCGGCGACTCCGCTGGCGGATTACACGACCGCCGACGTGAAGCGGGAGTTCCTGACGGAGAAGGGTTGCGCACCAAACTGCACCATCTCCTGCGTGCATCAGGTCAGCTACATTGACCACTGGCGCGCACCGCAGACCTCGCAGATTACGCCGCCAACCGCGCACAACGGGCATGGCGAACTGGTACAGATCAGCTAGGCACTTCGTGCCGTTCTCGACGCCTTTGGCGTGCCAGCAAGCCAGCGGTTTCCGCTGGCTTTTGCTTTTGGGCTTGGTGCAGGTAAGGGGTACCCCCTCCCCCCTGTTTTTCTAAAATCGTCTTTTGATTGGACTTAGGGTTTTGTTGTCTGCAAAATCGTCTTTCTATTGGGGTTAGCGGCAAAATCGTCTTTCTAAACGAGTTAGGGCCGCGCATCGCGCGGCCCATCCTGTTCCTACTTCTATTGTAGTGAGTTGGCGGAAATACCATGCCAACTCTATTTCTTTTCGTTTGTTGGGTTTGATTGGTTCGGGGGCTTGACAGCGTTTCGAGATCCTAGCGCTTGCCGGTTGCGGCATCCTCGATGAGTTGTGCGACTTCTTTGGGATGGGACAGCATGACCACATGGCTCGACGGCAGGGAGATGGTGGTGGCGTTGAGCTGCTTGGCCATGCTGGCCTCGTGCTCGGGAGCGATCATGCGATCGTTCGTGGCGACCACGTACCACGATGGCTTGGTGTGCCATGCCACCTGGGTTGGCTGGGCTACGAAGATTGCGCCGGAGGTCTGTGGCTGACCGGCCACCATGAGAGCCTTTTCTTCGTTGCTGAGGTCCTGCGCAAAATCCTCTTCGACACCCTGCGGAGACAAGAGCAGGAAGCCATCGCCGATGGGAGCAGCTTTTTGTGGACCGGGAGGGGGAGGGAAGGGCTTGCTGATGTCGACGATGGACTGTCCTGCATCTGGAGCGAAGGCGGCGACATAGACGAGGCTCGTGACCTTGGGATCATTGCCAGCCTCTGTGATGATCACGCCGCCGTAGGAATGTCCCACCAACGTGACTGGGCCGTCCTGCGCGGCGATTGCGCGCTTCGTGGCTGCGACGTCGTCCTGGAAAGACGTCAGCGGGTTTGAAACAGCGGTCACCTTGTATCCCTTGGCAAGCAGCAAGGGAATTACTTTCGACCAGCTTGATCCATCAGCGAATGCGCCATGAACAAGGACGATGTTTTTTGAAAGCGTGGCTTGAGACAAGAGTCTTCCCTCCAGATTGAGACGGCCACGGCTTAACTCATCCCACCATGGGAGGCTTTGATGACCGTCTCTGAGGCAATTCTGAAGCGAGAAAGAACAGCAGCCGTTACCAGATCTTGCTGCCGATTGCCTTTGCTTGCGTTATTGTTGCGCGACCGCTCGAAAGAGAGATGGTGCCATGCCCACTTCGCGGCGGAAGGCACGCGAGAAGTGACTGACATCTTCAAATCCCACGTTGAGGCCGATCTCCGTTACAGATAGAGCGCTGTTCGCAAGCAATGTTTTCGCCTTGTCCAAGCGGCGATCCAGAACGTAGCGCGCAGGCGTTGTGCCAAGACTTTCTTTGAAGCTGCGCAGAAAGTGGAAGACGCTTAGCTTGGCAACGGTGGCAAGATCGGCTAACGCAATTTGTTGGTGAAGGTGATCTTCAACGTAGGTTTGCACGAGACGAATCTGTCGCGGTGTAAGTTTTGGTCCGGTTTTTGTTGTTGTTCGTGTTGCTCCTGCGTAGTCGCAGATGGAAAGAGCGATGGCTGTGGCGATGCATTCAAGTCCCATGCCCTCTTCTGTTGACTCAGTGCTTTCAAGCAGCAGCGCGCGCATGAGGTGTTCGATCTTTGGAGGGCAGTCGGTCAGCGATTGCATGATGGGGAGATTTCGTTTCCCGCCGTGAGACTCCACCAGATCGTCGAAGTAGGAAGGGTCAAACGCTAATGCAATGCCTTCTACTTTGCTTTCAAAACGGACTCCGTGTCTGCAGCCCTCAGGCATGATCCACAGCGCGCCGGAACGGATCCAGCGCAGACCTGTGAACTCAGGGCTTTTGATTTCTGCCTGAGCCGCTTGTCCGGTGTAGAGAAAGATGTTGTGTTGCAGAAGCTCCCGCTCAGGGAATTCCGTTGGCTCTACGGCATGTTGTTCTACGTGGACGCCGCGTGTGGCAAGGCGTGCGTGCCTTCGCAAGACGTTGGGCACGATGGGAATGGTTGCGCTGCCTTGCCGAACTGTAATTGAGCCTTCCACGGTCCACGCTCCCGATCTTGGATGCCTTTTCAGGATTGTCAGGCAATGGCCTGCAGAAGCAAAGCCGTGATTTCTGTGACGAGCGTCTGATGCAGGTTGGCTACAGGATGGTTCGTCACGAACGGAGGGTTGATTCTCTGCCTTGAAAGAAGGCGCGCACCGCATGATGAGAGCGTTATGGCCGGTCTTCGATCACGATGTGTTCGCCCTGCTTCCAACGGTCGACGATGTTGTGTGTCTGTTGCCAGTTTGTAAGTGGGTTGCTGCTGAGGACGAGGAAGCTTGCTTCGTAACCGGGGCGGAATTCTCCTAGCTTTCGTTTGGGGAAGATTGCTTGTGGAGTGGTGACGCAGGCCATTCTTAGTAGCTCGAGGTTTGTCCAGACTCCCAGGCTCTGCAGGTAGTCCATTTCGTGCACCGAATCCTGTCCGTAATGATCCGAGCCAATCAGGATGGGCACTTGCGCCTTCTTCAGTCGCGTGAGGTTATCGATTTGCGATGCTTGTCTTGCTTTGAGATCAGCAGCATCTGTGTGTTCGTCGACGTCGATACCTGCGGTGGCTTGCACCTTCACATGTCGTTGTTCTGCTTCTTGAATGAGTTCATCGGGCAGCCGAACAGTTGCGGGATTGCCCTTGGCTGAGAGGCCGTATCCGGGGAGATGGCCGAGTTCGTCGACGCCTCCTCGAATCGCGATGGCTGCGTCGGTTGCTGTATCGACGTGAGCGGCTACTTTCAAACCGACTGCGTGAGCTTTGGTTGTGATGAGAGGAACAAGAGTGGGATTCAAGCCGAGTCCGAGTCGTGTGTCGGATGAAGATGCAGGTTTCCACTCTTCGCTATTTACGAGATACACCTTGATGAGATCTGGATGGGATGCGAGTATGCGCGGCCAGAGTTGATCTAACTCCGCCGGTGTTTCCATCTCCCAATAGGCCAAGCCGGAACGGCTGTTCGCACGGATTACTTTGTCTTTCTGCTCTGCAGTGGCGGGATAGAAGAAGCCGAGAGGGATGGATTCATACACCTCTTTTGGATGGCCGTTGTAACCGGTAAGACCGCCGTGCGCATAGGTGGCATCCACGGTGGACGGCGTGTTCACACGCTTTGCCTGCTTGACGGCTTCAGCGCCGGTAGAGACATCGGTCATGCCTTGTGCGTAGAAGACTCCATCCTGTAGATAGAGATTTCCCTGCGCCTGCGCTCGCTGGAGGTTGTCAAAGTTGTGTTCGTGCGCATCGCCGTATGGGGGAACGACATAGCCACCCTTCAGGTCGATTTGAAGAGATTGGTGGCAGGGCGTATGGGTCAACACGCCGGAGTCGCTATAGAAGTCATCCTGAGGGAAAGCACGACCGTTGAACCAATGGCCGTTGATGAAGTGAAGACAACCTGCATAAGAGTTGCTGCAGAGTGTGAGTAAGCAACTCAGGAAGAGGGTCTTGTTGCGCCGCATGTTTGCCCCTTTGGACCGGTCCGTTTCGCTGGATTAGACAACGAGATGGGCACACGGTTAGGGAACAAAGAACTGCTACAAGACAATGCACTCCTGCAGAGTGACACGGTTCGTTTGGCGCAGGGTGTTATGAATCTCGGCTACGGTGTCGGTGTGGTGCATGAGTGCGAGGACCTGTTCACGCGGTGCGGGGGATTGAATCGTGGCGCGGTACTGAATTTCCTGCGCGGGTTCGCCGCGACCGCCGAAGCTGCCGGCGACTTCGACCTGAACGGAGTCGATAGGGATGTTGAGGTCTTTGGCTTCGCGATAGATGTCGTTGCAATAGCAGGTGGCGAGCGCGAGGAAGAGCAGTTCGCCACCGTTGATGGCGGAGCCTTGTCCTTCGGTTTTGGCCGGGATGTTGAGGGTTTGCTGGTTATTGCCGGTACGAACTGAGGTTTTGTGTTGTCCGTTTTCATGCAGGACGGTCGCTGCAATCACCATTCTTTTATCCCTTGATTGTTTTTAGACAACGATGCGCCTAGAGTGCACAGGTAACGAAGGTATGTTGACCACGATCTTTTTGAGATTGTTATTTCTCACCTATCAGGTGAGATGTAGTCTTCCCACGTTTGCAGTATGGGAGCAGATGTAGAAAAAATCCATTTCAATTCGTCGGACATCTCTGTTTTCAAAGTCGGTAGTACGAACCATGCGGGATCAGAAACATCCTCTGAGGAGTGCTTCATGCCTGAACTTTTGAGAAACATCGTGGGTCTGTCATGCATCGGTGGCCTGAGCGAAAGCAAAGCCAGCACGCTGAAACATACATTGATAGTTTGTGCGACCGGCGTGATGCTGGGTGGTTTCCTTCAAGGCTGTTCTGCGGGAAAACCTTCTGCGGGTGAAACCGGTCTGGCGAATGCAGCCAAGGACGTTACGATTCCGTTAGAGGCAGGGAAGATGAAGAACCCGCTGCCTGAGACGGATGAGATTGTGAGCCAGGGGCAGGAAGTGTTTCTTGGCGAGTGCGTGCAATGCCATGGTGCAGAGGCTCGTGGAGACACGACTGTGGGACGGAACATGACGCCGCCTGCGATGGACCTTACCTCAGCACACGTGCAGCATTGGAGCGATGCGGAGTTGTTCTGGATTATTCAGAACGGTGTGCGTCTGACGGGTATGCCTGCGTGGAAGTCGACTATCTCAGCGAATGACACTTGGAAGCTGGCGCGTTATATCCACAGTCTTCCCAAGGCTGGTGCTGCTACTGCTTCGATGGCAGGTTCTACGCAGATGCAAGCAGCTACCTCATCGCAGGACAAGTACACGTTGAAGATTCCGAATGGGCTGGCGTTTTCGGAGTTCCGCGGATATGAGGGATGGTCGGTGATTGCCATTAGTCACAATGGTGGTGCGCTTGCGGCGATCCTTGGGAATCCTGAGATGATTGATGCCTTCAAGGCAGGCATTCCGGGGAACGGTAAGGCATTTCCCGATGGAGCCAAGATGGCGAAGGTGCATTGGACTGCGAAGGTGGATTCCACTGAACCGGGTGCGCCGACGGTGCCGGGGCCGCAGCATGATGTGGACTTCATGCTGAAAGACAGCAAGCGATTTGCAGACAGTGGTGGATGGGGTTACGGCGCCTTTGAATATGACGCCGCATCCGGGACGTTCCGGCTTGCCAACTTAGGTGACAAGCCACCGCAAGGCAATGATGCAAAGTGCGGTTTTGCGTGCCATACGAGCGTGAAGAACAAGGACTATGTCTTCACGTCGTACGGCCATCGCTGAGTGGTGTGGCTACTTGGTTAGCCACATGCCGTCAGGGTATTTGCCTGCGGCGACAGTCTTTACGGTTACGCCTTTTACGAGGTCGATCTTTGCGAGGCTGTTCATTTTGGGTGAAGATGCGTAAGCCCACTTGCTGTCTGGCGAGACGACGATTTCATTGAGGCCGGTGATGCTGGGGATGGTCTTGGTGACTTCGAGCGTCTTCAGATCGACGACTGCGACGTTGTCCTGGTTTGCCATGGCGACGAGAACGTATTTGCCATCGGGCGTGGGTGTGGAGCCGTAGCCGACGGCGGGGAGTTTCACGCGTTTCTTGATGGTGTCGGTCTTGGTGTCGATGACGACGAGGTCGGGCGTGGTCTGGTCCGCGGTGAAGATGTAGGCGCCATCGTTGGAGCAGGAAAGACGCTGCGTGTTGTCGGAGATGGGGATGACCTTGATGACCTTGCGGTTGGGGACGTCCATCACGGAGACGCTGCCGGGGTGCACGTTGGCGGAGTAAAGCTTCTTGCCGCCGGGGAGCAGTGTGATCATGTGCGATTGCTCTGCGCCGGTGGGGACTTCGCCGATGATCTTGCCAGTCTTGGGATCGATGATGGCTGCGGCTTTATCGAGTTCGGCAGAGACGAGGAAGGTGCCGTTGGTGGCGTTCCAGATGGGGCGGTGCGGACGCACGCCGTGGGGGAACTTGATGGTGCCGGTGAGCTTGCCGGTGGCGACGTCGTAGATGTCGATGTGGTCGCCGTCCGTGCCCGCGCGGCCTACTCCGGCGTTGCCGTAGATGGGAACGTAGGCGGTCTTGCCGTCGGGTGTGGCCATGACTTCGTGGCCCGCGTCGTCGCTTTCCACGGTGGCGCTGAGCTGTTCGAGGGTTACAGGGTCGAACACGCGGAAGGTGTGGTCTCGCTGCGAGGTGAGCAGCAAACGCGACTGCGCCGAGGCGGTGGCGACGGAGGTGACAGCGAGGCAGAGCGGCAGGATCGTCCGGAGGTTGCGCATGGAAAGCGAGTATAGATCGCGACGATTGCTGTAGAACAGCCTAGAAAAGGAAAGGACCTGCGTGATGGCAGATCCTTTCGCTGATTCAGCCTCCGGTCGCGGCTTAGCGCACGTGCGCGTTGTGCTTATCGCGATAGATGCGGCGGCTCTCAGCATTTTGCTGGCTCTTCAGGGCGCTGCGATCGGCGTGGGTGAGATGGCCGTTGTCTGCCTGACGCATAGCGTGCTCTTCGTGGTTGATCGCGGCTTCCTGGTGCTCCAGGTGCGACGTTTCACGCGGTGTGAGCTCGCCTGAGCGAACGCCATTGGCGATGCGGTCCTGCTGATCGACTTTGCGCTGCTGAATGTCCTGTTGCGCGGCGGCCGTGAGCGTGAGGGTGGAAACGAGTGCGAAGGTTGCAAGCTTCATCATGTGTTACTCCCTTTCGGCGGCGTTGCGAACACCGCTTACGTTCGGGATGAACACGGCTTTTTCAACGGGAGTTGCTGTCGTTGAAAAAGTATATTTTTCTGATTTAAGGCAACTTTTGGGGATAAAAAGGGTCGCTGTGCTCAGCCAACTACTGGGTCGCGGTGGCGGAGTCGTAGTCGTTCGCCATCACTACCTGAACAGATGAGGTGGTGAGGATCTGCTGATCGAGCAGAACGAATGTGCGGGCGCTGCCGGCGGGGTAGGTGGTGGAGGCGCCGGTGTACATGGGCACAGTGGTGGTGGCGACGACTGTGCCTGCGGAGACGACGTAGAGCGTGTACGTTCCGGTGGGCACGTTGATGTATGTAGGCGTATTGCCGAAGTTGACGTTGGTCAGCAGGGGGTTGACCTTGTCGATTGTGGAGCCGTTGGGGACAAGGTAAAGGTCAAGCGCGCCGGGATAGATGGCTTCATCAAGGAAACGCAGGGCGATCTGTCCGGAGGGCGCTGGCTGCGACTGATCCGTGAGCACCTGGGCCTGGAGCGAGGCGGCCGCACTGTTGAAAAGGAGCGTGTACTGCTTGCCGTTCAGGAGCGATGCTCGCACGGACGCGAGGGCTGTCTTTGTGCCGCTGGCGTTCGCTGCAAGGGTGTAAGTCCCTGGATTCATGGGGATGTACGAGGTAATGGTGCCGTAACCCAGGTTGTAGGTGAGGACGCTGCTGCCTGCGTAGATGTCGATGCCGCCAGCATCGGGCGAGGCGTCAATGACACGGAGCTGCGAGACGTTGGCGCTGGTGCTGCCATTGACTCCGCATCCGCTCAGGCCCAGTACGGAGGCAGCGCCCAAAAGGACGAGGGACAGTTGCGCCGCTCTGGCGAAAAAAAACTTCATTCCGGACTGAACCGCAAAAAGAATCATGAAGCAAAAAGACCGTCTGCACTTCGTCAGGATCGCCGCAACGGCAGGCACGTCTTCACTTTATCCCAAACACGCGGATTCCACACGGTTTGAGCGGGATATGCCCGGATATGGACTTTGTTTTCCACGGCTTTCGATATCAGGTTGCAACTCGAGCGGGGTGTTGAGAGGCCGCTGCTTTAGCCATATCTTGCTAGACTGACGCAGATGAAGCTTGCGATGAAGGTCACTCTGCCGACGCACGTACCCATGCGGTACGTATTTTCGGCTGTGGGTGTTCTTTTTGCGCTGCAGGTGCTTGAGGGCACGAGCGCGTATACCTCGCTGGCCTACTGCGCATTCATCGTGGTGATGTCAGACGCCTTCAATGCCTGCGGAGGCATGGTCTATCCCAGTGGAGCGGCCATTTTCTTTATCGGCCTTCTGACTGTGACCGTTGGCGGACTTGTGAAGACAGTACTGGGCGAGCCATTGGATTCGAATGTTCTCGCTCCGCAGAGAACCATGTTGGTCTATCTTGTCGGCGCTTGTTCTCTTTGGGTCGCGTCCAGGATCAATGCGCGCATCCGAAGGAAAAAGCCCTTCCTCCAGTCACTACAGATTCGCGACGGGTTTCAGCAAGCAGCGATGGGGGCTGCGCTGATCGGACAGTTCGGCGCGATATTAGTCCCTACTGCTTTTCTGTCCACGTTCAACCAATTGAACAACTTTCTGCCGCTTGCCATCATGCTGTCCGTATACGGGACTGTGCGGAAGAGCGATGGATGGCGTTCCTTCAGTGTTCTCGCTTTTTTTGTCTCGGTGTGGTTTACGCTGTTCTGGGGAATATTTTCTTTTTCCAAGGCGGGAATGTTCACAGCTCCGGTTGCGTGGGTGCTGGCCGCCACGATCGCTGGCTACTGGATGACAACGAGGCGATTTGTCTTCGTCGCGACGATTGCAATTTCGATGTCCGTGTTTCTGACACCGATTTCGCAATTGGGACGAGTCTACAGGGATGATCCGGATGCACAGGCGAAGGCTCTGGACCTGCTCTTTCACCCTGTGCGGACGCGTGAAGAGTATCAGGTGCAGACGGATCTGCAATTGCAAACCAGCAGCAACTCTTATCATTGGTTCAATGAAGGCCTTGGGTTATTGGATCGCCTTACGGTATTTCCTATTGATGACGCTCTGATCCATCTGACGGACGAAGGGCATTCCGCAACCATTTTCCCCATTGAAACCTATGTGCTGAACATGATCCCTCGTTACCTTGTGAGCGAGAAGACGACGCTTCGCTGGGGTAATGTTTATGCGCACGAGATCGGCATGTTGGGCGCCAATGACAATACGACGGGAATTTCGTTCAGCCCATTCGCCGACGCTTACCATTGCGTGCAGTGGTGGGGAGTGACGCTGGTCATGCTTCCTACCTTCCTGGTGGCGTTCTGGGTCATGGATTCGTTCACGGGAAGCACGAAACAGACGTTCTGGGCGTCCATCTACATTCTTTGGCTTGCCCATGGCGCTGCTGAAGGCATGATGAGCGCTCCTTTTTTTGTGATGAGTGTCGTCACGTTCATGGTGATTCTGGCTGCGTTCTTTGCGACGTATATCCTGCCCCTGGTTGGAGGCCTGTTGATCCCTGTTCGCAGGACAATATTGCCTCTGTCGGTGGATCCTGTGCCGAGACCTGCCCCCTCGTTGGGGCTAGGCCCACGTACAATCGAAGAGAAGCTATGAATAAATTGGTCGTCGGCAACCTGGTCCATCGCCCCCTGCGCTCTCTTATCTCCGCACTCGCGGTTGCGATTGAAGTCATCATGATCCTGTCGATTGTGGCGATCATGCTGGGCATGTTGAACGGCCAGCGAGTGCGCACAAACGGCATTGGCGGTGATGTGATCGCCAAGCCGGGAACAGCCTCAAACCTGATTGGTGTGAGCGGCGCGCCTGCGTCAGTAAAGGTTGGCCCAATTCTGGCGAAGTTGCCGCATGTTCAGGTGGCGGCGCCCGTCTATATCCAACTCACCACATCCGGTGGACGAGTCGAGAATATCTTCGGCATCGAGTACGAGAGCTACAACGCATTGAAGCCGTTTGTATTTCTTGAAGGCGGACCATTCACTGGGCCGGGCGACATCATCATCGACGATATTGCGTCGCACTCTGACAAGGGCTATCACGTGGGAGACCACATGAAGCTGCTTGGACGCGAGTTCCGCGTCTCAGGCGTCGTGGAGCATGGCAAGGGCGGCCGTAAGTTCATCCCCATGGAAACCATCAATGCCATCAACGGCACTGACAACCGTTGCAGCTTGTTCTATCTGAAGACAGAAGATCCGCCGAAGTGGCAGAACGCTGTGCGTGATGAGGTCCATGCCACTGAAGGTATGCAGCAGTGGGATGTGCAGACCCTGGAAGAAGTGCTCTCGCAGATGACACCGGAGAAATACCCTGCATTCAACATCGGTTTGAGTGTGGTGATTACGATTGCCGTGGTGATCGGATTCCTGGTGATCTTCCAGTCGATGTACACCGCAGTGATGGAACGGACCCGTGAAATCGGCATTCTCAAATCGCTGGGTGCGTCGAAGGCTTACATCGTCGGTATTGTGTTGCGGGAGTCTGGACTTCTGGCATTGTGTGGCATTGCAATCGGTGTTGCTATCACCTATCTGCTGCGCGCGTTCCTGGCTGCCAAGATGCCCCAGCTTGAGTTTGAAGTGACGGCAGCGTGGGTGGCGAAGGCTGCAGGGATTGCATTGGTTGGCGCGATCTTTGGCGCTCTGTATCCGGCATTGAAGGCTTCAGCGAAAGATCCGATCGACGCGTTGGCCTACGAATAAACCAGCACTTGCAATGGATGATGCCTACGCATGCCTATAGAGCAATTGGGCGTCCGTGCACGTGGCGGACGCGCGTTTGAGCTCGATGCTCTGCGTGACCTTGCGGTGATCCGGCGCCACCTGCACTTGCCCTGCCCACAGGCGAGGCCTATGCCTGATATCTGGCTTATTACGTCAGGGCATCAAGCGGTATGTTTGTTTTCGTACTTTGCGGATACGTGCTTTCAATGCACTTAATAGGCGCGGCGTATGGCTTAGGGTGACTATCTGATACGTCACGTCTTCCGCACGCATATGGCAAGCGTCTCACGACTCCGAGGGCGATCAAAACACTCCAAAGTGAACTGAGTTCCTGATCACACTAGGATTCGGTCGTGAAGGCGTGGCGATGAGATGTCAGTTCGCGATCGTATTCGAAGTGGATCTTGTAGCGCAGGAAGCGTGATTCAAAGTAGTCATAGCTGACCTTGGATACGAGGAACGTGACGACGAAGTTTGTTGTCAGAGCAACGACGCCTCCCACTGCCATCGAGTGAAATTTCCCGAAACACCAGACGAGGAATTCGATCCAGACCCAGCGGAAGAGCAGATGGTAGATGTAAAAGCCATAGCTGTACTTTCCGAGGACGCGTAGCGGCTTGAGATTGAACAGGCGATACGCAGGACCGCCGGTACGCAACGTCATGCCGATAAGCCCAGCGAAGGCGAGTGCGTAAACGGTGAGTCCTACAATCATTCCCCAGGCTGAATCGTACTCCGGAGACAAGACGAAGATCGCGATTGAGGCCGCGGTTCCGGCGAGGAACACCCACTTGCAACTCCGCTGTATGCGATCCGCGTGCGGACCGCGGAGCAGGAGTGCGAGCATGCCACCTATGAGCAACGCATCCATGCGGAAAGGCAGTGTGCGAACGATCCAACGTTCTGCGACGACTGGTCCCTGCCATGCGAATTCTGCGGCGCGGAGCGCGATGGCCAGCAGGGAGATTGTGACGCCCGCAATGAATATATTGCGACGTTTCCGAAGCAGGAAGACCGCAATGGGCCACAGCATATAAAACTGCTCTTCCACGCAAAGCGACCAGAAATGGCCGATGTTTGCCAGCAGCATGTGGCTGCGCTGCGACTCAACCGAGTAGTACGAAAAGTCGTAGTTGCCCAGAAAGTTTCCCATGTAGATCAGGAAGAGCGCGTGTCCCCAGTGCCATTGGTAGAGCGCGATGGGAGTCAGCAGTAGAAGGACTGCGAAGACCAGATAGTAGATGGGAAAGATGCGAAGGCTGCGTCGCGCGAAGAAGCGCAAGAAGTATCGGCTATCGCCGAGCGTGTCATACAGGATGCCTGTGATGAGAAAGCCAGAGAGCACGAAGAAGAGGTCGACGCCCAGCGATCCGTAGCCACGCAGCAGATTGATGAGATTGAGAATTTTTCCGCCGTGGGAGCCGCCGCCGTAGTGAGCGGCGAAGACACCGCAAATGGCGAGTGCGCGAAGGCCATCCAAAGCAGGAAAGCGCGTACGGAAATCGATGGGGGCGAAGTAACGTGCCGACTGCTGTGTTTGAGGCATGTAAAGGTATCCGGGTTGTTGGTGTAGCGTAGCATGCGCATTGGCTTGTTCTGATGAGCGGTGCGACGCGGCGTGATGGATGTGTGAGTCAAGACTCTAGAATGGGGAGATATATTGTCCCTGATATTGCGCCCTGTAATGGCGTGACTGAATGGCGCGCGGAGAGAACGGATGCAATTGGCAGGTGGCCGGTACGGTAGGAAAAAGACGCTGATCATACCCGCGCTGCTTCTCCTGCTGGCAGGTGTGTTCTGGGCTTTGCACCTGGTGCATCTACGCGCAGATTTTCCGAACCGGTCGCCGTGGGTGGACTGGGCGAAGTACACCGATGAGGGTTGGTATGGCGACGCGGCCATCCGACATTATCTGCGTGGAACGTGGCGATTGCCCGGTGACTTTAATCCTGCTGCGGCGCTGCCGGTGTGGCCGCTGTTAGAAGGATTGGTCTTTCGCTTTGCCGGTGTGGGAATTGTAGCGGCGCGTGCGCTGACCGTGTTTGTGTTTGCCGGTGTGCTGGTGTGTTCGTTTGTGGTGCTGCAGCATGAGGCGCGAGAGGACGAGTCAAAACACCTGCGATGGATGTTTACCGCCGCTGCTGTGTTGTTGATGGCTACGAGTTCGTTCCTGTACGTGTTTACGCGCATGGCGATTCTTGAGCCGCTGCTGGTGTTGTTGACATTGCTGTCGTTGTTGGCGGCGCAGGCGACTCGAAGTGCTTCCACGGAACGACAGCGTGTCTTGTTTGCTGTTCTTGTAGGGGGGCTGGTGTCGTTGATGATTGGCACCAAGACGACCGCGGTGTTTCTTCTGCCAGCAGTCGCGTACATGTTGGCGGATGCTGCAGAGTGGCAACGGCGGCGGGTGTTGCGCATTGCGGCTGTGACAGGTGGTACTGTCGCCATACTTTGGGGCGGCTACATTGCGTGGCTGCTGTATCGCGGCTACTGGAATGACTTCCGCTATCTGTTTGCGGCGAACAATACGACCATTGCAGGGCTGCCTTTCTGGGAGACGGTTGGCAACACGCTGAAGAACGGCACGTGGATGGGGGAGTTGTTGTATCCGCTGGCGATTGCCCTGGTGGTGCTGGCGGGTTTCCACAAGAAGACGTGGCGCGATCCGCTGTTTGTGTCGTTGCTGCTGTGGGTGACGGGGTATCTGTTCTTCCTGGCGTACCACGCGAACATGCAGCCGCGGTACTACGTTGTGGTGGCGGTGCCGCTGATTCTGCTGATGGCGCGTGCCGCGCTGCATATTGCTGCGTGGCATCCTTCTGCTTCGCTGGCGTTTGCGTCGTTGCTGGTGCTGCTGGTGGGGCGCGAAGCGCATGTGACGGTGAGCTATATGCGTCATCCGGAGTACACGTTTCAAACGGCGGCGAACCGGATTGAGCGAATTGTGGAACTAGACCCGACCCACAGCCATACGGTGTTGTCGATCTCGGGAAGTGACCTGTCGCTGATGACGGGCGTTCCCAGCATCTGTGACGACTTTGGCACGATGGATCTGGAGGACCGCATTGCGGCGTATAAGCCGGGGTGGTTCGTGTCGTGGAACTCCATTGAGGACGACAAGATGGAGGCGCTGAACAAGTTTTACCGGTTGACGCGCGTGGCGGAGTTTCCGGCAATGGATGATCCGGACCGGAACGTGATGATTGTGTACCGTCTGGACGCGAAGGATGGGGTCACGCCGCAGCGGAAACACAAGAAGGCAAAGGCGTTGCCAATCTCGCCGGGATAATGCTTGCGGCCCTCAGGATTTCTGGTCGTGAGGGGGGACTACATGACGGCCGGTCGCGGTAAGGGCTTTTTCACGAAGCGAATTCCCAGGCGGTTGCGCAACGTGATGCGAAGCGGGCGTTCGATGTAGATGAACGCCAGCAGAGCCACTGCCTGATTGATTGCAAGTAGAAGAAGGAAACCCCACCAGTGCTGCTGCGGTGCCTCGCCCGGGGTTACGGTCAAGAGGTCTCGCGAAGAGAAGCGCAGCCAGACCCAGAGCACGGAGTAATACACGGCAAGCTGGAGCAGGTAGAAGGAATAGCTTGCTTCTCCCAACAGCACCATGATGGGCCTGCTAAGCAGGCGGCTTGGCCATCCCCTGCTTGCCAAACCGTAGATCAGGCACACGATGCTCAAGAACTTGGCGGTGTTGGGAAGAACGCCGGACGGAAGCCACTGTGCATTGGCAACCGTGAGGTACAGGACGGCGGGGATGGGTAGAAGTATGGCGAAACGCGCCTGTGGAAGTGAATGCCACCGGAGATAGAGTCGTGCGGCAATGATACCCAGAACAAACACGGGCAACATTGTGACTGGATTGCGGGCATGGTTATCGAGGATAGGGGGAAGGCCATAGGCCCATCCCGCGAGCAGGCACATGACTGCTCCAAGTGCGACAAGGCCAGCCGTGCCAAGGCGCACGATGCCCCGCAGCAACCACGGGAACATGAGATAAAACCCGGTCTCAATAGATAGTGTCCATGCGGGACCATTCCACGACACGGCAAAGCGGTCACTGATCCATGACTGGACGAGGAAGACTGATGCCAGGCCTGACCCCACTGCCTTACGTGTTGCCAGCCCTGTGGGTTCAGTCAGAAACCGATGGTGCAAGATAAACGGCGCAAACCAGGCGAATGCCAGTAGATAGACCGGGTACATGCGCGCAAACCGCGCAATCCAGAATTTCTTACGCGCATCCCAGTCGGGTGCGCTGGATTCCATCCGCTCGTAGGCAATCGTCAGGATGAAGCCCGACAGGACAAAGAAGACGTAGACCGAGTCGGTGAATCCATTGCGAATGGAGGAGATAGCCGGACTGGGGTGTGCAAACCAAAGCTCGTAGACAAAGAAGTGCGCCGCAAAAACAGAAAGTGCTGCGAAAAACCGCAGGCCCGTAAGAGCATCCAGATCGTGCTGGCGGGCAATCTCGCCAGTGTTTGTCTTCTCTTGACTCATGCGTGCGGCTATTCCTCTGCGGCTGTGTGCTGGCTTTCAGCGGTTGGCTTTGGGAAAGAAGGTCTTCTAAGCTGCATGGTTGCATGATTCGAAATCCCGGGCAAATGCCGGCGGTGTTGTGTTCTGCCGGTGATATATAGAGGAGCGTAGGACCGCATGGCGCAAAAGCCGTTTGTGATCCGGTCGCCAGAAACCGCTAAAATTTCAGCCAAGTTTCAGGGAGTATCGATGTTGACTCCTGTTCGGATACCGGATATTCTAGGAACTCGCGCAGACTTGCGTCTGCATGCCTGAGGCCGTATTTGGGCTTTTGGGGATGCGGAGGCGGTGACGCGGTGGATCCTGCGGACGTCGGCTCTTGAGTGAGCCGTTGGGGTCTTCGGAGCAGGTGGCCTGGAGCAATTCGGGCTGCGGCGGGCGAAGAGTTTCAGTTCCGGCACAGCACCCACTCGCATTCAGCGGAAATAGCCCCGAGAGGGGTTCTTTGCGTGTGCACGAGACATTGGTTGAGTTGTAGTTAGATTTACGAAATTTGCAGTAACGAAGGAAGACTCGATGTCGACGTTTGTACCCAGTTCGAAGGATTTGAACCGTAAGTGGTTCGTTGTGGACGCCAGCGGAAAGACCCTGGGCCGTCTGGCCAGCGGTGCCGCGCGCGTTCTCAGCGGCAAGAACAACACACAGTACACCCCGTACATTGACACCGGCGATCACGTCATTGTGATCAACGCCGAGAAGATTGTACTGACGGGTCTGAAGTCGCAGCAGAAGCTGTATCGCCGTTACACGGGTTTCCCGGGCGGTCTGCGTGAAGAAGAGTTCACGAAGCTGCTGGCTCGTAAGCCGGAAGCGATTGTGGAGCAGGCCATCAAGGGCATGCTGCCGAAGAGCAAGCTGGGCCGCCAGATGGCGACCAAGCTGAAGGTCTACAAGGGTGACAAGCACCCGCACGATGCTCAGCAGCCCCAGCCACTGGTAGTGGCGTAACCCGTTCGCGAAGGATAGAGAAGAGATATGGCAGATCTGGTGCAGTACTACGGAACGGGCCGCCGCAAGTCGGCGATTGCACGTGTATTTCTCCGCCCCGGCAACGGTGGCTTCACGGTTAATGGCAAGGAACTGAAGGTTTACTTTGTGACGGAACAGCAGCGCGCTGCTGCAGTCCGCACGCTGAAGACCGCTCAGGTGGAAGGCCAGTTTGACGTCATCACCACGGTGAAGGGCGGCGGCGTGACCGCTCAGTCTGACGCTGTGAAGATGGGCATTGCCCGCGCCCTGCTTGAGTTCAACATTGAACTCCGCAAGACGCTCAAGGCAGACGGCCTGCTGACCCGCGACGCTCGTATCAAGGAGCGTAAGAAGTACGGTCAGAAGGGCGCCCGCAAGCGCTTCCAGTTCTCCAAGCGCTAGTCGCTGGGGTCTGGCTCAAGTCCTGCGGCGGATGGTTTGTATGATCATCCGCCGCCTTGCAGTAAAACCCTCAGGAGTTCAATCTCCCAGACGAACGGGATTAATCCCGGCCTGATCCGTCGGGATGCCGCATACAAGGAGCCGATAATGGCATCGATCACAATGAAGGAACTGCTGGAAGCCGGCGTACACTTCGGCCACCAGACCAAGCGTTGGAACCCGAAGATGAAGGAATATATCTTCGGCGAACGTAACGGCATTTACATCATCGACCTGCAGAAGACGCTGAAGATGTTCAAGGAAGCGTCGAAGTTCGTCACCGACCTGACCTCGACCGGTAAGGTGATCCTGTTCGTAGGCACCAAGCGCCAGGCACAGGATGCAGTTGCTGAAGAAGCGAACCGCGCTGGCATGCCGTACATCAACAGCCGCTGGCTCGGTGGTCTGCTGACCAACTGGGTTACCTGCCAGAAGAGCGTAAAGCGTCTTGCTGAGCTGGACGAGATGGCAGTGGACGGCCGCTTTGAGCTGATGACGAAGAAGGAAGTTATCCGCCTGGAGCGCGAGCGTAAGGCTCTGCACACGAACCTGGCCGGTATCAAGAACATGCGCCGCCTGCCGGACGCGATCTTCGTGATCGACAGCAACAACGAAGCGATTGCCGTTTCGGAAGCTCGCAAGCTGGGCATTCCTGTTGTGGCTGTTGTGGACACGAACTGCGATCCGACCGTTGTGGACTACGTGATCCCGGGCAACGATGACGCTCTGCGCGCCATTCGCCTGTTCACCACGAAGATTGCCGATTCGGCCTTCGAGGGTGTGCAGATGATCGGCGACAAGTCGATCGCCAGCGAGTACGCCGATGTGACGCCGGTTGCAACCGAGTCGCACTTCGTTGGCCTTGAGGACGAGGAATCGCAGGAGTCCAACCCTGTTGCAACGACTGCTGCTGAGGAAGCTGAAGAAGAGACGGTTGATCTCAACGCAGCTCTGGGCGGCGGTATCCGCAAGCAGCCGACGTCTGACACCGATGCTGATGAGCCGGTGGCAGCGGAAGCAGGCGCGTAAGCTTCTCCGAATGATTTACACGGAGAGCGTGGCTGCCGCCACGCTCTTTGTGTGTGCAGTGATTGTTTCAAAACAGTAAAGGATACAAACACGATGGCTACCGAGACCGTGAAGATTGATGCAAAGCTGGTGAAGGAACTCCGCGAGAAGAGCGGCGCTCCGATGGGCGATTGCCTGAAGGCGCTTCAGGAGGCCGCTGGCGATATGGAAAATGCATTCGTTGTGCTGCGTAAGCGCGGCATGGCGTCGGCTGCGAAGAAGGCTTCGCGTGCTGCAAACGAAGGCGCTGTGGGCACCTACATTCACGCTGGCGGCAAGATCGGCGTGATGGTGGAACTGGCTTGCGAGAGTGACTTCGTGGCTCGTACCGATGGCTTCCAGGATCTGCTGCGCGATATCGCAATGCACATTGCTGCTGTTGATCCGCGCTTCATCGGCCGTGATGAAGTGACCGAGGCAGACATCGAGCGCGAGAAGGAAATCTACCGCGCACAGGCTGCTGCAAGCGGCAAGCCTGCAAACATTATCGAGAAGATGCTCGAAGGCAAGATGGGCAAGTTCTACGAGGAAGTTTGCTTGCTCGATCAGCCGTTCATCAAGGAACAGTCGCAGACTGTTGCCCAAATCATTGCCACGCAGGTTGGCAAGATGGGCGAGAACATCACGGTGCGTCGTTTCGCCCGATTCAAGATCGGCGAGCCGAACGCAACGTTTGCTCAGGCAAAGGTTGTAGTTTCCGAGGAGCCGCAGGCATAAGCCTCACTCCAGATCGGTACCAACGAGCCCGGGCGACAGCCCGGGCTCTTTCTTTTGCGTACAACGCGAGGAGCGCCGCGGACGCAACCCAACCCCGATTGCGCATGTGCGAGGAACAGCCGTGCGGCGTGATTAGAAAGGAAAGACGAGGAAGATGAAGTACATCGACAACATCCCCGTATGGGGAGTGCATGAAGACAACACGCTGGAACAGGCGAAGGCTTGCGCCCAGAGCGCGGAACGCTTTGCGCTGATGGCAGACGGACACCTGGGCTACGGTGTTCCTATTGGCGGAGTGATCGCGGCGGAGTCGCGAATTTCACCTACGGCAGTGGGATTTGATATCGCTTGCGGCAACAAGGCTGTGCGATTGGATATGCCCGGCAGCGAGTTGCGCGCGAACATCCACTGCATTATGGACGACATCTGGAACACGCTGTCGTTCGGTGTGGGACGGAAGAACAACGAGGCCAACGAACATGCTCTGCTGGGGCGGAACGCGCATCCCGGATGGGATACAGAAGCTGCTGCGCCGCTGAAGCGTAAAGCAGAAGCGCAGTTGGGCACCATTGGTTCCGGCAACCACTATGTGGATCTGTTCACGGATGAGCAGGACCGCGTGTGGGTTGGCGTTCACTTCGGATCGCGTGGTTTGGGACACGGTATTGCGACGTGGTTCCTCAAGGCGGCGGGAGCGAAGGATGGCATGATGGTTGATCCTGTGTGGCTGGATGTGCAGAGCGATCTGGGTGCGCAGTACATTGCCGCGATGCAGTTGGGCGGTGAGTACGCGTATGCAGGCCGTGACTGGGTGTGCGCTCGTGTGGCTCGTCTGTTGGGTGCGGAGGTGATGGAGGAGGTGCACAACCATCACAACTTTGCCTGGAACGAAGAGCACGACGGTCGCATGCTGTGGGTGTGTCGTAAGGGTGCTACTCCTGCGTTCCCCGGCCAGCGTGGATTCGTGGGTGGCACGATGGGTGAGGTGTCCGTGATTTTGGAGGGAACTGAAGCTGTCGATGCAGAGACTCGTGAAGCGCAGCGTGCGGCGATGTTTTCTACCGTGCACGGCGCAGGCCGTGTGATGGGAAGGAAGCAGGCAGCGGGTGTCTACGATCGCAAGACCGGCGCGTGCAAGCGCGAAGGTCTGGTGAAGCCGGAGATGATGAACGACTGGCTGCGCCAGTCCAACGTCGTGCTGCGCGGCGGTGGATTGGATGAGTCGCCTCACTGCTACAAGCGTCTGCCGGAGGTATTGGCGGAGCAGGGTGAGACGGTTCGCGTTCTGCACACGCTGACTCCTGTGGGAGTGGCGATGGCAGGAGCGAACGAGTTCGACCCCTACAAGGACTAAATGCAGAAGGCCCGGTGAATGCCGGGCCTTTCTGCTTGCGTTCGGTATCGGATATACAGCAGGCTGTTGCGGTAAGAATTGCATCCTAATTTCGTCTGGCTATGAAGAAGCTTGTTGAAGAAACCGTGCCCTGGGATTTGTTGAAGCGGGAGGCTAAGGCTCGCTTTGGCATTGCGAAGTTTCGTAGCGCACAGCGGGAGACGCTGGAGGCGGTGATGCGTGGGCGCAGTGTGCTCGCGATTATGCCGACAGGGGCGGGTAAGTCGCTGACGTATCAGTTGCCTGCTTTGTTGTTGCCGCATACGGTGGTTGTGGTTTCGCCTTTGATTGCTCTGATGCAGGATCAGAAGCTGAAGGCGGAAGGGGCTTCGATTGAAGTCAGCAAGATCGATTCGACGCTTACAAAACATCAACGTGAGGAAGCGGACGAAGCGTTGGCTGCGGGGATTCCGAAGCTGTTGTATGTCACGCCGGAGCGATTGGAGAATCCGGAGTTTCTTGCGGAATTGAAGCAGGCGGGTGTGTCGTTGTTTGTGGTGGATGAGGCGCACACGATTGCGCAGTGGGGACATGATTTTCGTCCGGCGTATCTGGGGTTGCGATATGCGCGTGAGGCGCTGGGGAATCCTCCGGTGCTGGCGTTGACTGCAACTGCGACGGAAGATGTGATCCACGAAATCCTGGAGCAGTTGAACGCGAAAGATGCGGTGTTGATTAATGCCGGTAGTGATCGCACGAATCTGTTTCTTGCGGTGCATCCCACGGTGAACAATGATGCGAAGCTGGCGCGGTTGATGCAGATGCTGGCGAACCTGGATGGCACGGGCATTGTGTACACAGCATCAGTTCGTTCGGCTAACGAACTGTATGAGCGATTCAAAGAATCGGGGATTGCCAGTGGGAAGTATCACGGCAAGATGACGGCTCGTGAACGCGAGCGTGCGCAGGCTGAGTTCATGAACGACACCTGCCGCGTTATGGTGGCGACGAAGGCGTTTGGGCTGGGAATTGATAAGCCGAATATTCGGTTTGTATTTCATTACGAGTTTCCGGATTCGCTGGAGAGCTATTACCAGGAGGCAGGGCGCGCGGGGCGCGATGGTGATTCGGCGCAGGCGGTGTTGCTGTATCGGCTGGAGGATCGTCGGATTCAGAGCTTCTTTGCGGCGGGGCGGTATCCGCGGGCCGAGGAGTTGCGGGCTGTGTTGGAGACGCTTTCTGCGACGGACGCGGTGAATGCTGCGTCGTTGCCGGAACGTGCAGGGATTGGGAAGCGTCGGGCTGAAGTGATCCTCTATCTGCTGCGTGAGATGAAGATCGTGCGACGAGTGCGCGCTGGGTATGTGTTGCGGCATGCGGAGCCCATTACGGATGCGCATGTGGAGATGTTGCTCGCGGGGTATATCGAACGCTCCGGTGCCGATCGTTCGCGGCTGGACGAGATGATGCAATATGCGGAGACGGTGCACTGCCGCATGCAGGTGATACGCCGCTATTTCAACGAAGATGAGGGCGCGTTGTGCGGCAAGTGCGATAACTGCGTGAATCGTGCGTGGGAGATGCATGAGCCGGAGGTCGCGCTGCATGGAGCGAGCCAGGACGAGGGCGTGACTCGGATTGAGACGCTGAATGGGCCGATTCTGACGACGGCTCCTGAGACCTTGCCGCAGGTTGTTCCGGTGAAGTTTCAGGAGGGAGTGGTGGTTCGGCACAAGCGGTTTGGCCGCGGCCGTGTGCGGGACGTGGTGGGCGACACGGTGATGGTGCAGTTTGAGGATGGTGGGTGCAAGCGGCTGAAGGATTCGTTCCTAAAGAACGCCTGAAGGGTGATATCAGGAGGGCTTCGGGCCAGCTTATTTTCGGTGTCGTGTAAACCGAGGTTGATGGCGGGTATTCGGTCTTCTGGGCCTTCGGGGAACCGTAACGACCGTGCGATACTGGGGAGCGGTGATGTATAAACGCGTTCTTCTCAAGATTTCAGGTGAGGCACTGGCTGCGGGCCGGGGCTTTGGTATCGACGCCATCTTCGTAAGCCGTGTGGCTTCGGAGATTGTGCAGCTTGCCAGTAGCGGCTGCCAGGTGGCCGTTGTGGTGGGTGGTGGCAACTTCTTCCGTGGCGTAGCGGAACAGGCCATTCATATGGACCGCGTTGCGGCTGACCACATGGGCATGTTGTCCACCGTGATCAACGGAATTGCCATGCAGGACGCGATTGAAAAGCTGGGCATCCAGTGCCGCGTGATGAGCGCGATTGAGATGCATGAAGTGGCCGAGCCCTACATTCGCCGTCGTGCGATCCGTCACCTGGAAAAGGGACGCGTTGTGATCTTTGGCGCGGGTACGGGTAATCCGTATTTCTCCACCGATACCGCAGCTGCGCTGCGTGCCATGGAGATTCGTGCGGATGTGCTGCTGAAGGCGACTTCGGTGGAAGGTATCTACAGCGCTGATCCGAAGAAGGACCCCGACGCGACGATGTTCACGACGATCACGTATATGGACATCATCAAGATGGGCCTGCGTGTGATGGATACGTCGGCGGTGTCGCTTTGCAACGACAACAATATGCCGATGGTGATCTTCTCCATGCGTGAAGAGGGCAACATTGTGCGTGTGGTTGGTGGCGAAAAACTCGGAACGCTTGTGACGTCGTAATGGCGGAAGTGACCGCGGTTGCTCCGCAGAAGAAACCGCCATTGCCCGGATTGACCGGCATCCGGACGTTTCTTGCCATCGGCATCATGTTCTTTCACTTCACGCCTCCGCTGCCGGAGTTTGTGAAGCCCGTGATCAATGCAGGGTTTACGTACATCAGCTTCTTCCTGCTGATCAGCGGATTCGTGCTGGCGTACAACTATGCGCATCGCGCGGATACGCTGAAGCCGGGCAAGTTTTACGCGGCTCGGCTGTCGCGCTTGTATCCGGTGTATCTGCTGTCCTTGTTGATATCGCTGGAAATGCTGCATGCGGAATGGAAGATCCGTCCGCTGAGCGAGTTTGTGCGCGGTGTGGTGCTGACACCGCTGTTGTTGCAGGGTTGGAGCCCGACGCTGGCCACGTTCTGGAATACAGTGGCGTGGACACTGGCTACGGAAGCCATGTTGTATCTGGCGTTTCCGCACATCATCCGCATGAAGTTCTGGCCGCGCTCGACGGGCAAGCTGCTGGCTCTGTTTGGTGTGTTCTGGCTGTGGGAGTTGCTGCTGCCGACGATCTATACGGTTCTGAATCCCGATGGTCTGTACAACATTGATCGCTACTCGTCGGGCTATTGGCTGCGCGCGCTGAAGTACACTCCGCTGCCGTTTGTGCCGATTTTCCTGGCGGGAATTACGCTGGGTCGCCTGCATGCGATGGTGGAACTGAGTGATCGTGTGAAGCTGGGCCTGACGTTGTTGTCGGGTGGTGCTGCTCTTGCCGCGTTCTATCTGCTGGTGCCGCGCTTGCCTTACGTGATGTTGCATGGCGGTATGCTGACGCCGGTATTCGCACTACTGGTTTGGGGTTTGACCGGCGATCACTGGGTTTCGCGGATTCTGGGATGGGGACCGATTGCGGCATTCGGGCGTGCGAGTCTGTGCCTGTATCTGCTGCACTTTAATACGTTTCTGTTCATTCACGATCACCATTTGCCGGAGCGTCTGGGCGTGGCGAAGTATGATCCGTGGATCAGCTACGCATTCATCCTTTGCTTTGCGTATGCGGCATTCAAGCTGGTGGAGCATCCCGCGCAGAAATATCTGCTGAGCCGGTGGGTGTATCGCGAGCCGAAGCCGCCGGTAGAGGTCAGCACTCCTCTCGGTTAGTTCGGCATCCTAATCGTCTGGACCGGCGCGGCAGCTTTCATCGATTTGCGCATTCCGCAGGTTTTCCATTTCGCCTGCGGAAATTGTCTGGCATACTGATGTTGCAATCCTTTCACAATTCATTCAGGGGACCGCGTGTGGTGCGCGTGCTCGTAACGCACATTCGCGTTTTGATTTCCTGTCGCTGTTTGTAACCGCCGGAATTTTCCGGCACAGCAGAAGAAGGAGCCATTTCTTCGATGTCGATGACCCGTCGTAACTTCCTTATGCGCGTCGGCCAGGCCGGCGGTTATTCCGCAACGTTTGCCACCATGCAGGCTCTCGGCGTTATGCCGATGAAGGCTCAGGTGGTGAAGCCGATTGAGGCTCAGGCTGGCGTTGGCAAGGGTGTCAGTGTGGTGATTGCGGGGGGCGGTGTCGCCGGACTGGTGACCGCGTACGAACTGCGCAAGCTGGGCTACAAGGTAACTTTGCTGGAAGCGCGCAGCCGACCCGGTGGACGTAACTGGAGCGCGCGCAACGGCACCAGCGTTGAATTTATTGATGGAACGAAGCAGCAGTGTACGTGGGAGCCGGGGCATTATCAGAACCTCGGTCCCGGCCGACTGCCTTCGGTTCACACCACCATCCTGGGCTATTGCCGCGAACTGAATGTGCCGCTCGAGGTGGAGATCAACACATCGCGCTCGAGCCTTCTGCAGAATGACGCAGTCTATGGCGGCAAGCCAGTCGTGCAGCGCAAGGCCTTGAACGATGCGCGCGGTCACGTGAGTGAATTGCTTGCCAAGTCCATCAAGGGTGGCGCGCTCGACACTGATCTGACTAAGGAAGACAAGGATCGTATGTTGAGCTTCCTGCGCACCTATGGTCCGCTGGGCTTTGACGGTAAGTATCACGGTTCTGATCGCGCTGGCATTAAGCAGTATCCCGGCGCCGGTTCGCAGACCATGCAGATTGAAGAGCCGTTGGACATGCACTCGCTACTGGATGCGAATTTCTGGTCGGGCATTTTGTATGAAGAGGCATGGGACTGGCAGGCAACGATGATGCAGCCGGTGGGCGGCATGGACCGCATTCCGTATGCCTTCGCACGTGAGTTGGATAAAACCAAGACGATCATCTACAACGCTCCTGTGACGTCGTTCAAGCGCACGGGCGCGAACAAAGGTGTGGAAGTCACCTACATGCAGAACGGCAAGGAGCAGGTGATCAAGGCCGACTACATGGTGAATGCCATGCCGCTGCCGATCATCAAGAAGATGAAGAACGATCTCTCTGCGCCGTACAAGACTGCGATTGACGGGGCGACCTATGCAAACAGCTACAAGCTGGCTTGGGAGTCGAACCGCTTCTGGGAGAAGGAATACAACATCTACGGTGGCCTGACTTTCCGTGCACCCGGACCGACGACGGTGATCTGGTATCCATCGGCGAACCTGATGTCAGATAAGGGCATTCTGTGCACGGGCTATGAGGACGAGTTGAACTGGGGATGGGAGAAGCTGACGCTGGAAGAGAAGTTTGCCACGGCGAAGAAGCAACTTGAGAAGGTTCACCCCGGCCACAGCCAGGAGTTGACGAAGCCGATCATCTGCATGTGGCGCCATATTCCTTATAACGAAGGCTCGTGGATTCGCAGCTACGGCGGCGGTGATGCTGGTTACAACACGCTGATTCAGCCAGATGGCCCCATCTTCTTTGCGGGCGATCACACGACGCACGTTGTGGGCTGGCAGGAAGGCGCTTCGCAGTCTGGTCGCCGCGCGGCCGAGATGATCAGCGAGCGCGTGAAGTCTGCACGGATGGCTGGTGACTTCAGCATCGTGGAAGCGTAAACCGATAACGTTCGGGGGAAGGCGATGAGCCTTCCCCCTTTGTCTTTTGCAACGATCACAGAAGGAGCATTCCCATGAAGTTGAAGAGCACGATTCTGGCCGGTGTACTGGCTACCGCCGCTGTTGTTTCCAGCCACGCACAGGTAACGGTGAAGCACATCCAGACCGAGAAGTCGCCCATTGCTACTGCTGTTTGGGCGGGTGACACGCTGTACGTGAGCGGTCAGCTTGCTACGCCCATCACGCCCGCTGATGCAGCAAAGGGAACACCCGCGGTCTTTGGCGATACCAAGCAGCAGACCTTCGACATTCTGACGAAGATCCAGAAGATTTTGCAGGAGCAGGGCCTGGATATGAAGGATGTTGTGAAGGCAACTGTGTTTCTGGCTGCTGATCCCAAGCTGGGTAAGATCGATTTCCCCGGTCTGCAGGCAAGCTTCACGCAGTTCTTCGGGACGAAGGAGCAGCCCAATAAGCCAGCTCGTTCCGCCTTCCAGGTAGCGAATCTTGTGGCGCCTGGATATCTGTTAGAGATCGAAGTGATCGCAGTAAAAGGTAAGTAAGAAAACTAACCGTAATCACAAGCCTTGATATATCAGGCCGGTGATATACGAAAAGTAGTAGGCAAAGAGCGCAACGTCTCCGTGGAGGCTTTGCGCTCTTTGTATTTTGTGTGTGATTTGTTGTGGGAATGGTGCATGCATCTTATTGATGGGAAGAAAAATAGTTAGTTTTCCTTCTCAACCATCATTTCTTCGTTGACACGTTATTGACCTCTCCGTAATATCAGTTCAACCAAACACAACCAACGTGCTTCTTCTTCACCACTTGTCCTAAGTGGGAACTTGATGCACAGCTAGCTGAACTACTTGAAGACGCACCCCTGATAAGGGTGGAACCTTCGCAGTCCCGCAGCACCTTTTGCAAGACGTACCGCCCGCTTTGCTTCACCTGAAGTAACACCGAGTACCTGCAACAACGATCGCAACCCCGGATCAATCTCCGGATATTGCATAGCAGGCACGCCGAACGCAAACGCCTTCGGGGTGACGAGCTGTACCAGCAGCACCGAGTAGCTAATTCATTCTTTGTTACGCGTCGCAACGGAACGCGACGTGGCCGCATTGTTGCATCCTCATGTGCTTGTCGCGTGAGAACGCATAACCATACCTGTCCCGGCGCACCAGAGCGCTGCGGGCAACGAACAGCTATACCCATTTGCCGTACTTAGCAGGAGGCCCATGATGTTCAGACATTTTCATTTCTCCCGACCGTTCGCACTCGCTCCCGTTGTGCTGTTGGCTGCGGCTGTACCCGGACATGCACAGTCGTACTACGGCACATTGAAAGGTCTGGTGAAAGATCCCAGCGGAGCTGCAATTCCGAATGCTGAAATTACGCTGACAGATACGGGAACCAAGATCACGCGTAAGACTGTGACGACAGGCGCTGGCGAATATGTTTTTAACGCGGTTGATCCTGGAACATTTGACCTCTCTGTTTCCGCAAACGGTTTTACAACCTACACGCAGAAGGGCGTGGTGGTTGCCACACAGCAGACCTTAGCCCTGGACGTTCCGCTGACAGTGGGAAGCTCTGGTGTGGTGGTTGAAGTAACCAGCGCAGCGCCGACCATTGATACGGCAACTGCGCAGAACGGCCAGGTCTTTGACTCGCAGAAACTGGTTGACCTGCCGAATCTGGGACGCAATCCATTTCTTCTTACCAAGCTCAACAACAATGTGACGGCAGTTGGCGATCCACGCTTCAATCGTTTTCAGGATCAGTCAGGATCATCCGCGATTTCGATCGCCGGCGGGCCGGTCAACATGAATAACTATCTGATCGATGGTGTTCCGGTGACGGATTTCTCCAATCGCGCGGTGATTATCCCGTCTGTGGAATCCGTGCAGGAAATGAAAACGCAAACGAACACCTATGACGCAGAAGCAGGGCGCACTGGTGGCGGCGTATTCAATACTCTTCTGAAATCCGGAACCAATGCGTTGCACGGCAACCTATACGGATCCACGCGTCAAACGAACTGGTCTGCGAATACATGGATCAACAATCGTACAGGTGCGCCTCGTCCGAATATTGCGCAGTATAGCTACGAAGGTTCTCTCGGCGGTCCTATCTGGAAAGACAAGACATTCTTCTGGGTGACAGAAGAAGGCTATCGTCAGCGTTCTCCCCTGGGAGCTAACTACTATCTTCCGACTGCGGCGGAAAAGGCTGGTGATTTCTCTGCACGCGGTACTGTGTCGAATGGTGTTTGTACCAGTGGCCTTTGTATCTATGATCCGCTGACCACGGATCCCACCACTGGTATTCGTACCGCCTTCGCGGGCAATGTCATTCCGTCGAACCGCATCAACACAGTGGGAAAGAACCTGCTCACCGCACTACCCACATGCGCCGCGGGTTGTAACTCGTCCGCTGCTTATGGCGCTACGAACTTTCAGCCAACCGATCTCTTGGGTGATCGCGCGGATGAGTTCATTGCAAAGGTTGATCACCAGATGACTAAGTGGTGGTTGGCTAATGCTTCTTACCTTCACTATGGATCGAAGGAGCCAGGTGGTAACCCACTGGGATCGTTTGCAGGCGGTACGACTGCTTACCTGCTCTACCGTAAGGTGGATGCGTTCAATCAGAACAACGTAATCACGCTGAACCCTACGACGATCCTGACCGTGTCGTATGGACAGAATCGCTTCCCGAATAACACGCTGGACTTAACTTCCAACTATGACCAGACGCAGCTAGGATTTCCCTCCAGCTATGCGAATAGCTTGCAGAAGAAAGCGTTCCCAGCCATCACCATGCAATCTGCAGCGTCCTTTGGAACGAATAACTCCGGACCCGCGGTATTTTATTCACGCAACATTGTGGTCGCTGTAGCGAAGAGCCTCGGACGGCATTCCGTGAAGGCTGGTTATAACTTCCGCACTATCTCCGTGGACTTTACTAACGTAAGTACCGGAAACGGAAGCTATACCTTCCAGAACACGTTCACATCGCAGAATCCGTTGGCTGGCACGCGCTCTGGCGGTGCGGATGTTGCAGACCTTCTGCTCGGCTATCCCACAAGCGGCTCTGTGCAGGTTGTAACACCGCTTGCGCTGAACGTGAAATACAACGCCGTCTACTTCCAGGACGATATCCGCTTAACGAACAAGCTCACGATCAATGCAGGTCTTCGCTATGAGCTTGAGCCGGGTATTCATGAGCGCAGCAATCACTATGCGGTTGGCTTCGATCGCAACATCACCAGCCCGCTGCAGACGACCGCAGGAGTTACGACCAAGGGTGCGATTGAATACGCCGGACAAGCCGGATACAGCGACCACTGCTGCAGCAATCACTCCATCAATCTCTCACCTCGTATCGGTGCGGCGTATGCGCTGGATGAAAAGACGGTGGTACGCGGCGGCTTTGGTGTCTTCTACGCTCCGCTCTTTTACTCCACCAGCGCCAGCCTTGCTCCTGGCTACGCTGCAACGTCGACCTATGTTGCATCGAACGACAGCAACCGTACCCCTGCTAACTCGCTGAGCAATCCGTTTCCGGGAGGTTTGACGCAGCCCTCTGGTAACAGCCTTGGCCTCTCTCAGGGTATTGGCACCAGCCTCACGACGATTGATCAGGATCGTCGCATGCCATTGATCCAGCAATGGTCACTGGATGTGCAGCGTGAGTTTGCGTTCGGTATGTCTGGAGAACTGGGCTATGTTGCATCGCATGGCCGCAACCTGTTGCCAAGCAATGGTGGTACTTACAACATCGATCAGATCAACCCGGGTGCAATTCCGTACGGACAGGGTGCATGCCCAGCCAACACGGGCAGCAGCACATTCCTCACGGATAGCAGCACCAATCCTTATTCCGGCAAGGGTGGTGCGGGTGTGATTGCGGCAGCAAAGATTGCTAACAATCAGCTCTGCCGTCCATTCGCGCAGTTCAGCGCAGTGAACATTCAGCCCAGCGTCTCAAAGTCCAACTATGAATCGCTGATCATGAATACACGCAAGCGGTTCTCGCACGGCTTCTCTCTGACGGCTGGATATACGTGGTCCAAGAATATGGACAGCGTATTCGCGCAGGGCAGCAACCTGAACGTGGGTGCTAACGGACCGCAGAACTTCTACAACATCAACGGCCCCGGCGGCGAGTACTCGCTGGCCATCAACGACATCCCGCACCGCTTTACCTTCGGTGGCACGGGCGAACTGCCCTTCGGCAAGGGACGCGCGTTCCTGAACAACAACCGTTGGCTTGACCTGATTGTTGGTGGATGGAGCGCGAACGCAACCTTCGTCGGTCAATCGGGCGGCCCGGTGCCGATCCAGAACAACACGAACCTGAACTCTTCCATCCTTGGAACGGCGACGCAGCGTCCGAATGTTCTTTACGGGGTTCCGCTGTGCACGTCCGGTTCGACGCAATCGCGCCTGACCACGTTCTTTAACCCCGCTGCATTCGCTACCCCGCAGCCAGGTAACGGCCAGTTCGGCAACCTGTCCCGCACCAGCAGCGCCTGCCGTGCACCGGGCTCTCGCAATGTGGATATGTCTGTGTTCAAAGACTTTCAGACGGAGCGGGTACACTTCCGGTTCCAGGCGGAAATGCTTAACCTGACAAATACCCCGCTGTTCGCACTGAACTCCAATGGTTTGAAGTACGGGAATGCATCGTTCGGCTCGGTGAACACCTCGGCCATCAACTTCCCGCGCCTCATCTCGCTTGGCGGCAGGATCTCGTTCTAACGCCAAAAAAGGGTGTAACTGCCTCGGGGCCGTAGCCTTGTGCTGCGGCCTTTCTTTTTGATTTCCCTTCCAGACCGCAACTTCCCTGGCTCTGGAGCATCTAGTATTGAAGATCAAATAGCGACCGGCTTGATCGGAGATTGCCGGGGGCTTACACTAGAGATTGAAGTTTTGAAGGAGACAACCACCATGGCAACTGCCGCTCCCACACCCGAAGTAGTCACAGGCCCGGCCCCGACGACCCAGCCCGTTGCGCTGACGCCCTCCGCCATCGCCAAGGTGAAGGAGATTATGGCCACCCAGGATCCGCTCCCGGCTGGTCTGCGCATTGGTGTGGTCGGTGGCGGATGCTCCGGCTTCCAGTACTCCATGAGCTTTGAGAACCAGCAGGGCATGATGGACAAGGTTGTCCGTTTTGAAGACCTGAAGGTTTTTGTGGACGCCACCAGCGCCATGTACCTAAATGGCTGCACCGTGGATTATGTCGAGACGCTTGAAGCTGCTGGCTTTAAGTTCGAGAACCCCCAAGTGAAGAGCACCTGCGGCTGCGGATCGTCGTTCTCGGTCTAAATTTTCAGAAGTTATGCTGCGAACCTGCAGCACCAGTTCCAAAAAGGCCCGCGCAAGCGGGCCTTTCTGTTGGCTATGTTGAAGAAATTGTGCGCCATCCACGTTTGGTCGCCGTAGCCGTCTAAAATTGTGCAGACCATCCGATGACGGAATATGTAGTTAAACTCGCAGACGAACGCGGTCGCGTGCAGGAACAGACCCATCCTGCCGCCAGCGCGGAAGAGTTGCGTGCGCGCTTTTTGCAGGCCGGCTACCTCGTCTATTCCGTAAAGCCGAAGGGCGCTCTTGCGGGTGGATCGACACAGAAAAAGGTGAAGCTGCAGCCGTTTCTGGTGTTCAACCAGCAGTTTGTCACGTTGATCAAAGCGGGTTTGCCTATTCCCGGATCGCTGGAGCTACTGGCGCGTCGGCAACGTGACGAGAATTTTAAGGCGCAGCTGGTGAATGTGGCCGCGCGCATTAAAACGGGCGAGTCGCTTTCCGGTGCGTTCGATGCGCAGGGTGGCTTTCCGCTGATTTTCACCACCACACTGCTTGCTGGCGAACGTTCCGGCAACCTGGCGGAAGTGTTGCAGCGTTATGTGGACTTTCAGCGCGTGTCGCTGACGGTGACGAAGAAGCTGAAGAGTGCGCTGGTGTATCCCACGTTGTTGATCACGCTTGTGGTGGGCCTGTTCATTTTCTTGATTTCGTTTGTGGTGCCACGGTTTGCGCAGTTGTATGACCAGTTGAATGCACCGTTGCCGAAGATTACGGTGTTCCTGCTGGATGTGGGTAACGCTTCGCAGAAGTATGGTTTGTACGTGTTGCCGTTTGTGCTGCTGACGGCATTCCTGGTGTATCGCTGGTCAAAGACGGATGCGGGCGCAACGGCGATTGATCGTGTGCGTTTGTCGATTCCGTTGATTGGCACGATCTGGTTGAAGTATCAGGTAGGGTTGTTTGCGCGTACTCTTTCCACGCTGTTGACGGGCGGTTTGCCGCTAGTGCCTTCACTTGAAACTGCGGCGCGATCGATCTCGTCGCGCCAGGTTTCGAATGCGGTCTTCGCATCTGTCACGCAGGTGCGCGAAGGGCAGGGCTTGAGCCGTTCGCTGGAATCCACGCGCGTGTTCCCGGAGCTTGCGCTGGAGATGATTGAAGTGGGTGAATCCACCGGTGCGTTGCCCGCGATGCTGAACTCTGTTGGCGGCTTCTTTGAAGAGGATGTGGATACATCCACTGCCGCGTTGTTGAGTTTGATTGAGCCCACGCTGCTGATCTTCATGGGCATTGTGGTGGCTGTGATTTTGATTTCGCTTTACCTGCCGATTCTTCAGCTTGGCGCGGGCGCGGCAAGTGGTCAGCCCGGAGCAGGGCAGTAAGTCTTACCTAAGGTTTTAGGAGTTCAAACGAACTTATGGCATCTCCTCTTGCAATCCCCATTGCGAATCCGGAACTGAACGAGACAGAGCGCGCGCAGTTGATGGCGCGGCGCTATCACTGCGAATTCGTTGATCTGCGCGACTTCAAGATTCAGCATGAACTGGTGAAGTCTGTGCCGGTGGAACTGATGTTCCGCTACAACTTCATTCCATTGGAACAGTTGCAGGATCGACTCGTTATCGCTGTCAGCGATCCTTCGCGACTGATGGTGCTGGATGAAATCTCTGGCTTGCTTGGGCAGCGGTTGCTGACGCGTGTGGCCACGCTGTCGCAGATTACCGATCTGCTGAAAAAGACGGAACAGTCGCAGCGTGTTCTGGAAGAGGCAACGGAAGGTCTTACGTTTGACGTTCTGTCTGCGGAAGACAATCCAGACGAGAATATTTCCATTGAACGACTAACGAGTGAAGACGATATCTCACCGATTATTCGACTGGTGGATACGACGATCTTCTCCGCGTTGGAACGGCGCGCTTCGGATATTCACCTTGAAACATACGACGATTCACTGCTGGTGAAGTACCGCATTGATGGCGTGTTGCAACAGGCGATGGCGCCCATCGCGCGTGAACATCATCAGACGATTCTTTCGCGTATCAAGGTTATGAGCGAGCTGGATATCGCTGAGCGCCGCGTGCCGCAGGACGGTCGTTTCCGTGTGCGTTACAAGGGGCGTCTAATCGACTTCCGTGTGTCGATTATGCCCACGGTGCATGGCGAAAATGCCGTGCTGCGTGTGCTGGATAAAGAGTCGATGAGCGAGAAGTTCAAGAAGCTCTCGCTGGATGTTGTGGGCTTTGGCGCGCATGATCTGGAGCGTTTCCGTCGTTACATCAAAGAGCCTTACGGCATGGTGCTTGTTACGGGGCCGACTGGTTCCGGTAAGACGACAACGTTGTATGCAGCGTTGAACGAGATCAAGAGTGAAGAAGACAAGATCATCACGATTGAAGATCCGGTCGAATACCAGATTCGCGGCATTACGCAAATTCCGGTAAATGAGAAAAAGGGCCTGACGTTTGCGCGCGGTCTGCGTTCGATTCTGCGTCATGACCCGGACAAGATTCTTGTGGGTGAGATTCGTGATGCGGAGACGGCGCAGATTGCTATCAACTCTGCGCTGACGGGCCATCTTGTATTCACTACCGTTCACGCGAATAACGTTGTCGATGTGTTGGGTCGATTCCTGAACATGGGCGTTGAGCCTTACAACTTTGTGTCGGCTTTGAACTGCATTCTGGCGCAGCGGCTGGTGCGACAGATTTGCGATTTCTGTGCGACGCATCGTACGTATAGCGATGAAGAACTGGTGGAGAACGGCTTGAATCCCGAAGAATGGCGCGGGTTTCAATTCCGCGAAGGCACTGGCTGCATTGAGTGCGGTGGTACGGGATATCGCGGTCGTTCGGCCATTCACGAGTTGCTGGAACTGGATGATGAAGTGCGCGAAATGCTGCTGGAGAAGAAGCCCGGCAGCGAGATTCGTCGTAAGGCTGCGGCGAAAGGCATGCACTTCCTGCGCGACTCCGCACTGGAACGCGTGCGCGCTGGCGTGACCACGCTTCATGAGATCAATAAGGTGACGTTCATCGAAAGCGGTCGCTGAGCCGCGCATCTTTTGATTGATTCGTACTATGCTGGTGCCGCTTCGCTGCGTGATATTTCTGCGCAGCGTACGAGGGCGAACGATGCGGCTTGGCTTGCGAATTCTTGTTTCTCTTCTAACGGTTGGAGCGGTTGTTGCGCAGGCGCAGCAACGGCCGAAGATCATGGGCATTGCGCATGTGGCGTATGCCTCGCATGAAATTGATGCGTCGCGTGCGTTTTATCGCGACTGGCTTGGGCTTGAAGAGGTGAATGCGTGGATGAGCGAAGGCAAGCTCGCGTTCACGTTTTTCAAGATCAACGATCGCCAATTTGTGGAACTGACTCCTGAGAAGGGAGCCGGTACCGATCGTTTTGGTGATGTTTCGTTTGAGACGAATGATGCTGAGGCGATGCGTCGTTATCTGGCGGCGAAGGGTGTGGTGGTGCCGAAAGAAGTGACGCAGGGACGCATTGGCAACGTGGCGTTCAAGATCGTCGATCCTGCAGGGCATCAGGTGGAGTTTGTGCAGTACATGCCGCAGGGCAAGACTGTGCAGGACTTTGGCAAGCATCTTGGGCCGGAGCGTATTTCGACGCATATGACGCATACCGGACTTATCGTGACGGATCTGGATCCGGAGTATCGCTTTTACACGCAGGTGCTCGGGTTTACGGAGACGTGGCGTGGATCGTCGGACGGCAAGGTGCTTTCATGGATCAACCTGAAGATGCCGGACAGCACGGATTATGTGGAATTCATGCTGTACAAAGATGCGCCTGAGCCCACAAAGCGCGGAGGTGCGCATCACATCTGCCTGGTGGTACCGAGCGTGCCGGAAGCGGTGGCGAAGCTGAAGACCAGGCCCTATGCCGCGACGTATAAGCATCCACTGGAAGATGACCACGTGGGTAAGAATCGCAAACGGCAATCGAACCTGTTTGACGCTGATGGAACGCGGACCGAGTTGATGGAACCAACAACGATTGACGGGACAGTCACGCCGCCTTCGACGGCACCCTGGCCTCCCAAGTGATTGAAATCTCCCATCATGGGACTGCTTAGGTCGTGTCCGTGCTATCGGACGGGCGCAAATCCCGTCTCAAGCATGTAGTCTGGATTAGCTCCGAAGTATGCCTTCCGTTCTTCCGAAATCGACGATGCAGGTGCGCCCCCGCGTGGCCGTAGAGGTTCGCCCTGAGGGCGTGTATGCGGCCTCGTCTCCGGATACCGCGGGACTGCTGGCGCAGGTTGCCTCGGCTACGCTGCCGGTTGGCGCGCTGGTGCCGTCGCTAAGGGTGGGCAACGTGGTGGACCGCATTGCAGTGATTGCGGCGCTACGCAAGGTGTTGAACGCCGTACAAGTGAGCAAAGGGCGCGATGTGACGGTGATCGTGCCGGATACTGCTGTGCGCGTACTGTTGCTGGATTTTGACGAGCTGCCTTCGAAGGCAGAAGAGGCGCTGGCTGTGATGCGTTTCCGGCTGGCCAAGCTGCTGCCGTTCAACCCGGAGCTGGCGCAGGTGAGCTGGCAGGTGATGAGCCGGTATTCGATGGTCCTGCAGGTTCTGGTGGTGGCTATTCCGAACGAGGTGCTGGCGGAGTATGAGTCCGTGGTGCGCGAGGCGGGGTTTGAGCCGGGTGCCGTGTTGCCCAGCACGCTTGCCGTTGCGGCGGCGATTGACGATGTTGCGCAGTCCGCGTCCTTGCTGGTGAACGGCAGCGAATATGCCGTGACGACGGCCATTCTGCGCCGGGGAGAGATTCTGCTGCACCGTACGCTGGAGTTGAAGACGGACGCCATGGCCGAAGCGGCTGCCATCGTGTCTCAGGAACCCGCGAACGTGGCGATTCATGACGAGCTGATGCAGGGCGAGGCAAGCGAAGTGGCCGTGGCAGAGATGGTGCAGGCGAGTGTGCTGGCCAGGACTGACGATCCGTCGCGTGTGGAGTTGGAATTGCTTCAGGCTGTAAGTGTGGCCGCGGCTTATTTTGAAGATTCGTTGAATGTTGCGCCGGAGACTGTATTGACGGCTGGGACGCTGTCGCCTGCAGCGTTGGAAGCGATGCTGGCCGAGACCGGTTTGCGCGCGGAAGAGGTGCTGACGTCGGCAGATTTGTTGTCGGCTACACCAATCGCCCACGGACTGCTGGCGGGTTTACGAGGAGCGCTGAAAGGCTAACGTGCGCGTCTCGATTAATCTCGCAACCCGGCCTTATATAGAGCTGGATCGGCTGCTGAAGCAGCTTCGCATTGCCATTGGAGCACTTGCAGTGCTGGCGCTTGCGTTGGGCGTTTGGCTGTATTCGCAGTCGTCGAAGGCGCGGCAGCAGCAGAAAGAACTGAAGGCACTGCAGACGCAGGAGCAGAAGCTGCAGAGAGAGCGCAATGCGAATGAAGCTCGTTTGCGGCAGCCAGTGAACGCCGCCACGTTGAGCCGTAATCAGTTCCTGAACACGTTGTTTCAGCGCAAGAGTTTTTCGTGGACGGCAGTGCTGATGGATCTGGAGGACGTGCTGCCCGAGGGTGTGCAGGTGTCGTCCATTGAGCCGGTACTGGCGCCGTCGGGTGAAGTGACGATCCGCATGCGTGTTCTTGGGCAGCGTGAGAATACGGTGCAACTGGTGCGCAATCTGGAGAAGTCACATCGGTTCATCGCGCCGCGTCTGGCGGGCGAAGCGCAGCAGACAGCGCAGCGGAACGCTTCGACGATGGGAGCGAACGGATTGCCGCAACCTGCTGCGGTGGTGACCGGCGTGAACGGTCTGCCAGCTATCTCCGGTGTGGAATTTGAGATTGTCTCCGGCTATAACCCGCTGCAGCCGCGTGTTCGTGAAAAGACCGCAGAGAAGGACGACGATGAGGCCGACGACAAGACCGCGGCCAAGACCAAGCCGGAGGTGAAGAAGCCATGAAGCTGCCTTCCGGAATTACAGTGCCGGGTGTGAACCTGAACGATGCGCAGCGCGAACGCATGCGCAAGATCGCCACGCCGGTGAATGCGCATCTCGTCGTGGCTGGTGTGTTGGTACTGCTCTGCCTTTATCTGGGTGTGCGGCTGTACATGGTCAGTGGCAGCACCGGAGTCCAAGGCAGCGAGGCCATCGTCGTGGAGCAGTCGCGCGTGGCCGCGGCAAATCTTGCTGCAGAAAAACTGCGCGGCGTGGATTCCAAGCTGCAGGCTTCGGATACGGAAGCACAGAAGTTTTATACGGATCGACTGCCTTATGCGTACTCCGATGTGGCTGCGGCGATTGGCACGCTGGCGAAGGAGACGAATGTTCGCTGGAGCCGCGCGTCGTATGTGCAGGCCGTGTCCACGGATGGCGTGACGGAACTGCGCATTGATGGTGCCGTGACTGGCGACTATGTCTCCGTGGCGCACTTCATCAATGCCATGGAGCGCAGCAAGAGCTTCTTCCTGATTGAGAACCTGGCACTGACGGGCGCGCAGGGTGGTTTGGTGAATCTGCAGCTTCGCATTGGAACGTATATCCGCGAACCCATGCCCGCGTATGCCACGGCGCAAACCACCGCAGGAGCGCGGCCATGAGCGCTATGAAGGTGGGCACTGAGGATAAGAAGAAGCTGATTGTTGCGGGAGCCTTCGGGCTGTTTGCCGTGGGGTCTCTGGTGTACACCTTTGTCGGTGGCAGCAACAATGAAGCGCCATCCGCTCCGCCTCCAGCCGTGGTGCAGACCGCTCCTCCTGTTTCGACGAATGCTGTAAGTCCGGCGGCGCAGGCCACGGCGCGCGTCACGCCGTCAAAGCTGGATCCCACATTGCACCCCGAAGGAATGCTGCTGACGGAGTCGCTGGTCTACGCCGGGAAGGGCCGGAACATCTTTGCGCCTCCGGGAACGCCATCTGAGACGGCCCAGGCGGCGATCCCGAAACCAATCGCCTCACCGCGCTATGTTCCGCAGGCCCCGGTCAATACGGGACCGCCGCCTCCACCGCCCATCAATCTGCGGTATTTTGGCAATGCGACACGCACAGACGGTGTACGCCAGGCTTTCCTGCTGCAGGGCGAGGACGTCTTCATCGCAGGGAAGGGCGATATCGTCAGCCGCCGCTACAAAATTGGGGAAGTATCCGCGCACGACGTCGAAGTCACGGACCTGACCAACAACAACACGCAGCGCCTTCCACTCATCATGCAATGACCACGCAGAAACCAGTCCGCAAGCACTCAGAAGGAGAGGAAGGGTATCTCCTGTTGGGGTTGGTGGTGGTGTGCTTCTTGCTGCTGCTGGTGTTGGGTGTGGCTGCGCCGCGTGTGGCGAAGCAACTGGAACGCGACCGCGAAGTGGAATCGGAACACCGCGCCCAGGAGTATGTCCGGGCTATCCAGCTTTTCTATAAGAAAAACACTCGTTATCCCACGTCGATCGACGAGCTTTTGGGGAAGGGACCGGGCGGCGGCATGAGCCTGGGTGGCACCTCCACAAACGCGCATTATCTGCGGCAGGAATACAAAGACCCGATTACGGGTGGTGACTATCGTCTGATCCACTTTGGCGAAGCTAAAACAGAAGTCAAGGGCTTCTTTGGCGAACCGCTGCAGGGCATGCCTGCAGGCAATCTGGGCAGCGCCGCTGGCATGGTCTCGAACCTGGGCGGAAATTCCGCGTCGGGCAATCCAACCGCAACAGGCGGATTGGGAACTTCGAATCCCACGAACGGTGCGACCGGAGGCACGAGCGGAGCTACCGGGACAACGGGAAGTACCGGCGGATCGGGTACGCAGAACGGTTCCCAGACGGACGTTACTTCCACGCTCGGTGGCAACAATGCCACGTCATTTCAGGGCAGCAAGGGCGCCATCATCGGCGTTGGCAGCAACGGAAAAGGCCACGGGCTGGTGGAGTGGAACGGATCCGAAAACATCGAGGACTGGGAGTTTCTCTACGATCCTCGTGTGGAGCTGCTGAAGGCCAGGGTGAGCATCTTCGGCGGAACTCCAGCCGCTAACGGGAACGGATCGTTTGGCAGTTTCGGCAATGGGGTTGGGTCACCTCCGGGAACGACAACTCCGGGTAGCCCAACCGGGACCGATCCCAACTCTTCCAGCGGCACGCCGTCTACTTCGGCTCCGACAACCGGAACTCCTTCTACTGGCACAACCCCCCAGTAGAGCCTTCAGCATCGAAAAACTTTGCAGTCGGCAGCGATGTCGGCTTTTTTGCCTCCCGAACCTGGGTTCGTACCGTTTTCTTGCTGATTTTTGGGTGGGAGAGGCAAAATGCGACCAAAAGGTGGTTTACGACATCATATACATTGACAGCAAGTCACTCACATGTGATTCTGGACGTGCCTGAGGTAGACGGCGTCATACTAAGTTTGAGCAGGAAATTGCGGCCAGCACCCTGACGGGAGGCCGCCGGAGGAGCAAGAGACCCATGGGTAAGATCATTGGAATTGACCTTGGAACCACTAACAGCTGCGTTGCCGTGATGGAAGGCGGCGAGCCGAAGGTGATTCCGAATGAAGAAGGCGGTCGCACCACGCCGTCTATCGTTGCGTTTACGAAGAGTGGCGAACGCCTAGTTGGTCAGGTGGCAAAGCGCCAGGCAATCACAAACCCCGAGAACACCATTTACTCCATCAAGCGCTTCATGGGCCGTCGCCCGAACGAAGTGAATGAAGAGATGAAGATGGTTCCCTACAAGGTAGTCGCAAAGGGCGACAACGTTGTTGTGGATGCACAGGGCAAGGAATATACCGCGCCGGAAATCAGCGCGATGATTCTGCAGAAGCTGAAGAAGGCTGCTGAAGATTATCTGGGACAGAGCGTGACGGAAGCCGTCATCACGGTTCCCGCGTACTTCAACGACGCACAGCGTCAGGCCACCAAGGACGCAGGCAAGATTGCCGGTCTGGATGTGAAGCGTATCGTCAACGAGCCCACTGCGGCTGCGCTGGCTTACGGCCTGGATAAGAAGAAGGACGAGACCATCGTTGTGTATGACTTCGGTGGCGGTACGTTCGACGTATCAGTGCTTGAAGTTGGCGAAGGCGTTATTGAAGTGAAGGCCACCAACGGCGACACGCATCTTGGTGGTGACAACCTCGATCAGCGTCTTGTGGATTGGCTGATTGATGAGTTCCGTAAGAAGGAAGGCCTGGACCTGCGCGGCAAGGGCAACGAAATGGCCCTGCAGCGCCTGAAGGACGCGGCTGAGCGCGCGAAGATCGAGCTCTCCACAACCATGGAGACGGAGATCAACCTGCCGTTTATCACGGCAGACGCGACAGGACCGAAGCATCTCGTGGAGAAACTGACACGAGCGAAGTTCGAGAGCTTGGTTGAGGACCTTCTGCAGAAGTCGGTTGGCCCCTGCAAGCAGGCGATGGCTGATGCTGGCATCGACGCTTCCAAGGTGGATGAGGTTGTTCTCGTCGGTGGACAGACGCGTATGCCTCGCATCCAGCAGCTTGTGAAGGAGCTGTTCGGTAAGGAACCGCACAAGGGCGTGAACCCGGATGAAGTTGTAGCGATTGGTGCGGCGATTCAGGGTGGCGTTCTGGGTGGTGAAGTGAAGGACCTGTTGCTGCTGGACGTGACGCCGCTGACCCTGGCTATCGAGACGATGGGTTCGGTTGCGACGCCGATGATCCCGCGCAACACGACCATCCCGACGAAGAAGAGCGAGACCTTCTCGACGGCTGCGGATAACCAGACAGAAGTGGAAGTTCACGTTCTGCAGGGTGAGCGTCCGCTGGCGAGCCAGAACCGTACGCTGGGCAAGTTCAAGCTGTCGGGCATTCCTCCCGCACCGCGTGGCGTGCCGCAGATTGAAGTGACGTTCGACATCGACGCGAACGGCATTCTGAATGTGACGGCGAAGGACCATGCCACTGGCAAGGACCAGAAGATCACCATCACTTCCAGCTCGGGTCTGAGCAAGGAAGAGGTGGAGCGGATGGCGAAGGAAGCCGAAGCTCATGCGGGCGAGGATAAGGAGAAGCGCGACGAAATCGAAGCGCGGAACCAGCTCGACAGCATGGTCTACAACGTGGAGAAGACCTTCCGCGAAAACGGTGACAAGATCAGCGGCGCAGAGCGCGGCGATGTGGAAACTGCACTGGCCGATGCGAAGAGCACGCTGGCAGGAACGCCTTCTGCGGCTGATCTGAAGGCTGCGAACGAGAAGCTGACCGCTGCCAGCCACAAGCTTGCCGAAGCCATGTACAAGGCTGGTGAGGCTCCGACAGACGGCGCTGCTGCCGCTGCGGGAACCACCACCGAAGCGCCCAAGCAGGAAGAGGGCGTGATCGATGCCGAGTACGTGGATGTCGACAACAAGTAAAGCACTTCGTGCTGTTCTCGACGCGCTCTGCGCGTGAATGCAGAGAATGGCAAACAGGCTGGAAGCCGGGGAACTGAAACAAGTTCCCTGGCCTCCTCCGAAAATTTCTACGGATTTCAGTAGAAATAGGAACAAAGACACGAGTCGAAACGTAGTTTCCAGTGTCTAAATAAGTGTGAGTCGCGCTGCTGCAGTCGGCGTGATTCTTGGCAGAAGATGGGGTGCTGCAATCACCGTATCGGAAGCCAGGTGACGAACACCGCCGCGCACAGCACGGCGATGCGAATCGAAACACGAAGAGGGCGCTCGAAAGCCAATCAGCGCATCGAGCGCCCTCCGTGTATATAAGCGCAGACTATCCCGGGAAAGGGGAGAAGGCCATGAATACAGTGATCTGGAAGTGCGAGCAGTACGTCGCAGGCAAGCTCCACGAGAAGACCATTTTTGAGAACGAACAGCAGGCAAGGGACTTCGCCCGCAAGCTCTATGATGTTCGCCCGGATACGATCCTGCGCATTGAACCAATGCCGATTCAGCATGTGTGGAACTAAGTAAGACCAAGTCTAGGAGTAGACGTGCCGATGGCTTATAAGCCATCGGCATTTTGCTTTTGCCCCCGAACATCCGGTGGTAGCAGCGGTGTGTTCAGATGATTGACTTGGATAACGTCACAGACTAGTTGGCCTGCGAAAAGTCGTTGACCTTTGCAACGTGGGCCCTGGTGATTGCCACCAGGGCTGCTGGTGTTGGACTTGTGGCCCCGGGACCTGTCGTGGAACGCCGCTTGGACCCAACAGTCGCGCTTTATGTGGTTGCTATACTGCCGCAATGCAGCCAACACAATCGGGCACACTTCCTCGCTGGGCTCTCTGGTTACTCGTACTCCTTGGGCTGGCGATGCTTGTGGTCGTAGCAGTATTTCCTCTGTTGACGGTGCCAGCGGAAGATGCCGTGATTCTGCATACGTACAGCCGTAATCTGGCGCAGCACGGACTGATCAGCTTCAATCCCGCAGGGCCGCCGGCAGAGGGTGCGACGGACTTTCTGTGGATGCTTTACATTGCGCTGGTGATGAAGCTGGGTACGAGTGCGGAGATCGCCACGGCTGTTGCCAACGTACTCTCTGCTGCGGGGCTGGCATGGGCTCTGCTGCGCTTGGCAAAGGTGCGGTGGAGCTTTCTGGCTGGTCTTGCCGTGATTGGCAGTGTGGCTCTGCTTCCGCAGATACAGTCTGCACTTACAGGCTTTTCTGTTCTCCCGTTTGGCTTTGGACTAGTGTTGCTTGTGCTCTTCAGCGAGGAAGATCGCGATGTGCCTCTGGCAATTGGAGCGCTGCTGCTATGCCTCTTCCGACCAGATGGTGTGGTGTTTGCCGTCCCATTGCTGATCCGCCAGTATCTCAAGCAGCCAACCGCGCGCAAGCTGGCGATTGACGCCGGAGTTTTCGTCATACCCGGGCTAATCTACTTCCTGTGGCGCTGGCATTACTTCGGGCTGTTCTTTCCACTGCCGTTCTACGTAAAGTCCGACACGCATCGGATTCTTGGACTCTATGAACCGTCCAACAAGCAGATCTTCCCTTACCTGATCTTCAGTGTTGCGGTTCTGTGCCTGGCGGTGTGGAAGCGTTTGACGCGGCCAGTGATCACGTTGCTAATTGCAGTGTTCCTGGTGCCCACTCTGTTCTATCTGCGGATGCGTCTGGACCAGAACTGGAATGGTCGTTTCTATTTCTATCTACCGCTGGTGGCTGCTGCTGTGCTGGCCATCATGTGGCATCAGTTGCAGATATCCCGGCGGTCGATTGCGTTGTGCATTGTGGTGGCCTACGCGGTGACGCTGGCGCGTCCAGAACGTTTTGGTGTGGCCATGTCGTATGAGTACCAGAGCGATCTGAGAGCGCGCCGTGCACTTGCGCGGGACATGGATCGCCCAGAGCTGCACGGCACGCTGCTGATTAGTGAGACCGGCGTGATTCCGTTCTATTCCCGCTGGACTGCCTACGATCCTTGGGGCCTGAATACGGCGGAGTTCGCGCAACACCTGATTCAGCCATCTGCAGTGGGCGCGTTACGACCCGATGTAATCGCATTGCATGCCCCGGATTGCGCGGTACGCGTGCAGGACGCACGGCAGGCACGAAGCTGGGACAACATGCTGGTAAACGTGCAGACAGGAATTGCTCAGGACGGCACCTACGTTGCTCTACGGCGCAAGGACCTGCCCTTTGGAAATCTGGGGCCGCTGTTCCGTTTCCGCCAGGGTTCTGGCGAGCAGCTTTGTTGGTACATTTCCAACCGCTACGCTCATCAAGCCGCGCTGGTCGAGATTCTGAAAAAGCATGGAACCGAGGCTCTGACAAAGGACGGAAGCAATGCCGGAAGGCAATGAGATACATCGATGGGCTGAGCGGCATAATGCGGCCTTTGCTGGGCGCAAGGTAAATGTGTTGCCGGGGCCGAACCATCGTTTCAAAGATGCGCATCTGGTGGATGGCAAGAAGATGCTGCAGGTGCATGCGGTGGGCAAGCATCTTGGCTACGAATTTGCGAATGGGCTTTATCTGCACATCCATCTTGGTCGCTTTGGCGATTTCACTGAGGGACTTGGGTCACTGGTAGAGCCGAAGGGAACACTGCGTGCGGTGATGCAGCGTGCCGGTTCGGGCAAGGTATCGCGTAGCGTGAAGGGCAATGCGCACGCGCTGACTGGGCCGTATAACGGGCCTCCTTCGAAGGACGATGGAACGCAGCCGTTCCCCGCTGAAGATGTGGACTGGTGGGAGTTGCGTGGACCTACGGATTGCTCTATATACGACACGGAGAAGTGGCAGGCGTTGCTCAATCGGCTAGGGCCTGATCCTCTGGCGCATGAGCCGGGTGGGCATGACGAGCCGGAACGCGCGATTCACGCAATCCTCGCAAAGAAAACGAGCATTGCCGAGATTCTGATGGATCAGGAGATCATCTCCGGCATTGGAAATATCTATCGCGCGGAGCTGCTCTTTCGTCATCGTGTGAATCCGTTCACACCGGGCGATGCAATGGATGCAAAGACACTGAAGGCTATCTGGAAAGATGCTGCTGTCCTGATGAAGGCGGGCATGGTGGATCGGCGCATCGTTTGCACGAAGAAGAGCGATCGACCATCGAAACAGGAGCCTGCGCTGCGTGGCGAGGAGCATTACGTTTATCGTCGTCATGGTAAGCCGTGTTTCGTGTGTGGAGAGACCATTCTGCGTAAGGATGTGGCAGGCCGTACGCTGTACTGGTGCCCCAACGATCAGCACACCACGAAAGAGCAGACAGCATCGGCTCTGAAACCGGGAATAAGCCTGCGTTCGCAACGTGTGAAATGATTTTTTGTTGCTGTATGAGACACGGCGACGCCGCTGAGTGACTTTCACTCATCTAATCTGGTAGCAAGAAAGACAAATGGCACCCACTCAGACCAAGGACTATTACGGCGCACTCGGCGTGAAGAAGACGGCCACTGCGGATGAGATCCGCAAGGCCTTCCGCAAACTCGCGCGTAAGTATCACCCTGACGTGAACCCCAACGACAAGAAGTCTGAAGAGAAGTTCAAGGAAATCTCTGAAGCCAATGACGTCCTGAGCGACGAGAAGAAACGTAAGATCTACGATCAGCTCGGCTTTTACTCGGACAACATTGACCCGGCGGCGGCGGAGGCAGCAGCCCGTGGTGGTTATGCCGGCGGTCACGCTCACGGCGGCGGCCATGCAGGCGGCGGTGTGCCGTTTGATTTTGGTGGATTCGACTTCTCCGGTGGGAACCCTCAACAGCAGGCGGGTGGTGGATTTGGTGGTTCGTTCCGCGATATCTTCGGCAGCATGTTCAACGGTGGTGGTGGACGCCAACAGACACAGGCTGCGCGTGGGCCGCGTCCGGGAACAGACCTGGAGTACCAGGTAGAAGTTGACTTCTGGACGGCCATCCGTGGCGGCACCACGAAGATCGAAATCTCGCGGCAGGAACAGTGCGGCACGTGCAAAGGAACCGGAACGATTGGTGCTCCGCAAACGTGTCCGCAGTGCAATGGCAGTGGTCAGATCACGCAGATGCAGGGTCGCATGAAGTTCAACGTGGCATGCCCACGTTGCGACGGCACGGGCCGCTTACAAGCAGACTGCGGCACATGCCATGGCGCAGGCACGGTCACGAAGCGTCAGACACTGGAGTTCCGTATCAAGGCCGGCACACGCGATGGTCAGCGTATTCGACTTGCAGGCAAGGGCAACGCGGGAACTGAAGGCGCTCCCGCAGGCGATTTGTATCTCATCATCAAGTCCGGCCCGCATCCGGTGTTTACGCGTGCTGGTGATGACATTCGCGTCACCGTACCAGTGCTGGCGTTTGAAGCAGCGTTGGGAACGAAGATCGATGTACCCACGATTGATGGCCGCACGCAGTTGAAGATTCCGCCGGGAACGCAGACAGGGCAGAAGCTGCGTCTGCGGGAGAAGGGTGTGCCTTCTGCTTCGCAGGATGGTGTGCGTGGCGATCAGATTGTGGAAGTGCAGATCGTTGTGCCGAAGATCCAGGATGAGCGGTCGAAGGAGATTCTCCGCGAGCTTGCCAAGCTGAATCCTGAAGATCCTCGTGAGGAGATGTTCGCGAAGGTTTAGTTACATAAACTAACTTGTTTGCTTCGCCATCCTGCGGCTACCGCTCAGGATGGCGAACGTTTTTTTGAGGCTTTATTGAACCTACGAGACAGTCGCGAGCAGGCGCTCTACAGCGTCTACGGCTGTGGTCGTGCCGTTTTCATTGCGGATCAACTCACCAATCTGCGCGGCGCGTTCTGCGAAGCTGTTGTCGCGTATCAGGCGTATCAACGAGTAATGCGCCTGCCGGTCTCTCCACATTCTGCGATCATGCTTCAGGCCGACGCCGAGTCGCACAATGCGTGCGGCGTTATCGGGCTGATCGAAGTTGAAGGGGACGACGACTTGTGGGCGTCCGGATCGCAGGGCTTCTGCGGTGGTGCCGATGCCTCCCTGGTGCACGATGATGGCGGCATGTGGGAAGAGCTTGCTGTAGTCAGCGTAAGGCACCGTGAGGATATTTGGCGAGCTCAACCCGCGTGGATCGCCTACGAGGATGGCACGCATCTTGAGACGATGCGCGGCGCGAGCACTGATCCAGAAGAAATCGCCGGCTGCGTGCACTGCCGCAGAGCCCAATGTGAAGACGATGGGTGGTGTGCCCGCTTTCAGGAAGTCGTCAATGCGTTCCTGTACGCCATCGTGTTCGGGTTGCGACTCCTGTTCGTAATGCGCGAATCCCGTTTGCAGTGTGTTCGCGGGCCAGTCTGGCTGCGGCTTTGCAAAGTGAGATGAGAACATGGCCAGCACGAGATTCGCCTTCAGCTTGCCGGTGCGCAGGGTCTCGGAATCATCTGGTAAACCGAGACTCTTACGAAACTCGCGCAGGGAAGTACTCCAGCGACGGAATGCAAGGGCGGGCAGCTTGAGAAGCGCCTTCTGGAAGCTCAATGGCCAGCCGAGTGTGAACGATAGGAACTGAAGCGCTGGCAGTACGGAAGGATCATGCGGCGAGAGGAAGCTGATGGGCGAGAGCAGAACGGAAACCCAGGGTATGCCCGTCTTTTCTGCAAAAATGGGCGCGGCCAGCACCATTTCACCTGCGATGAGAAGGTCAGCGTCGGCGCAGATGCGCTCCAGTTCCGCGTACATCTGCGGGATGTGCGGCAGAAACATCTTTCGGAAGAGATATTCCGGGCCGCGGGTGGTGCGCATCAACCGATGCAGTAGTTCCGGGTCCTGTGGAGAAACTGGGGGGCCCAGCGGCTCAAATTCAAATCCGAGGGCCTGAATCCGCTCGCTGTAAAAGGGAGCCGTGGCTATGACGGGGTGGTGTCCGCGGTTGCGAAGCTCCTGTGCCAGCGCCAGAAACGGGTGAAGATCGCCCAGCGATCCAAATGACGCGATGACAATACGTTTTCCAGGAGTTTCAGTCATGCCATCATTCAGGCTACCGTAAGCGTCCGGCTTGAGTGAAAGTGCCGTGAAATCCACAGGAAAACCCCTTCGCCGAAGGTCCGCATACCGCCCCGATTCATTGACCAGAACGGTCCGGGATTGGTATAACAAAGGGGTTGCCGTTGTCCCCTTTGCTCCGCCAAGGTGCCCTCTCCGGGCGCTTGAACGAGAGTCGGGAGCTCCCTTTAGGGCACGGCCCACGGTCCTTCATGCAAGCGATTCTGAACCAACTTGGCGATCTTGTGCTCGGCTCTGTGCCGACCGCCGTCTTTTTCCTGATCCTACTGGCCGCTTACCAGGTGCTTGTCCGCAAGCCCATGGAGAAGGTGCTGGCGGATCGCCATGGCCGTACGGGCGGAGCCATGGATGAGGCAAAAGCAGCGATTGCTGCAGCGGAAGCGAAGACCACGGCGTACGAAACCCGTCTTCGCGATGCCCGCAGCGAAATCTTCAATGCCCGTGCCGCCCGCCAGAAGGCAGCTTCCGATGCGCGCGACAAGGCGCTGGCAGAGGCTCGCACCGCGGCACAGCATCGCATTGGTGTTGCACGTGAGGCCGTGGAGCAGTCCGGAGCCGAAGCGAAGGCACAGATTGAGACGCAGGCAGCCGCCCTGTCGCAGCAGGTGATGGCAGCTATCCTGCCGCATCGTGCTGGAACCGGCGTGGGAGTAGCCCGTTGAAGATTTTCCGTATGAAATTCGTATTTGCAGCACTGCTGGCGCTCACGCTGGCCGCGCCAGCTGTTCACGCCCAGGAGCCTGCTCCCGCATCGCCTTCTACTGCCTCCGGGCAGAAGCTTGAGCCCGAGGCGGTTCCCGAGAAGAACAACCCCGAGCGCAAGGAAGCTGAGGGAGGCGAAGAAGCCTTCCGTAAGTCTCCGTCAGTCATCAAGCTGGGCCACATGCTGGGCATGGAGCCGGGAACGGCTTCTGCAGTATTTGAGTGGTTTAACGCCATCATTCTGCTGGGTGCTGTTGGTTTTGGCCTGGTGAAGGCTCTGCCGAAGGCATTCCGCGCACGTACCGAAGGCATCCAGAAGAACATTGTGGAAGCCCGCGTGGCCACGGAAGAGGCGAAGGCTCGCCTGTCTGCTGTGGAAGGCCGCCTGGCGAAGCTGGATGGCGAGATTGCGGCTCTCCGGATCGAGAACGAAAAGGCTGCAGCGGAAGAAGAAGTTCGTATTCACGCGCAGGCTGAAGAAGAGAAGAAGCGCATTCTGGAAGCTGCAGAGCAGGAAATTTCTGCTGCTTCGGCTGCTGCTACCCGCGATCTGCGTGCCTATGCCGCAGAGATCGCTGTGGACCGCGCTGCTTCGCAGTTGAACATTACGCCGGAAGATGACCGCATCCTGATCGAATCGTTTGCGGGAAAGCTGTCCTCTGTTAAGCCGGGCGCAGAAGGGAGCCGCAACTAATGGCAGCCTTCGAACTCCGTTACGCGCGCGCATTTCAGCAGGTTGCTGCTGCGCAGAATCTGAACATTGACACCATCCGCCAGCAGGTTGCGGACTTTGCAGCCACGCTGGATGGCAGCCGCGAACTCCGCGAGTTCCTGCTGAATCCGGCTCTGGATCATAAGGACAAGGTCAAGGTTCTGGATGCAGTTTCCAGCCGCGTAGGTCTGGACAAGACTGTTCGCAACTTTGTTGCTGTCCTGATGGATCATGGTCGCCTGGAATCGCTGAAGGACATTGCTGCTGAGTTCAGCACGCTGGCCGATCTAGCGAACGGCATTGCCGAAGCAGAGATTGTTACGGCAAAGTCGCTCTCGGAAGACGAGAAGCAGTTGCTGGGCAGCAAGGCAGGAGCGTTGGCAGGAAGCCGGGTTCGTGTCACGTGGACTCAGGATGCGTCGTTGCTGGGCGGAGCGGTGATTAAGCTTGGTTCGCAGGTGTACGATGGCTCGGTTCGCGGACAGTTGCAGCAATTGAAGCGGCACCTGGCAGGCGCTTAAGAAAAGTTTTGCAGTAAACAAGTTTGTATCGCGCCAAGGCAATCGAAAGTTGCACGGGGCGCAGGAGACGAAAGAGACACATGGCACAGCTCAAGGCAGACGAGATTACAGAACTGCTTCGTCAGCAGATCGAGAACTACGAACAGAAGATTGCAGTCGATGAAGTCGGCACGATCATCTCGCTGGGTGACGGCATTGCACGCATCCACGGCCTGGATAAGGTTATGGCCGGCGAACTCATTGAGTTCCCCAAGGGCATTAGCGGCCTGGCTATGAACCTGGATGAAGATCAGGTCGGCGCTGTGCTTCTGGGCGACTTCACTGAGATCAAGGAAGGCGACACGGTCAAGCGCACCGGCAAGATCATGAGCGTGCCCGTGGGCGATGCCATGATTGGCCGTGTGGTCAACGCACTTGGTCAGCCGATCGACGACAAGGGCCCCATCGAAACGCCGTACACGCTGCCTGTTGAGCGCCTGGCTCCTGGCGTTATTGACCGTAAGTCCGTGACCGAGCCGATGGCGACCGGCATCAAGGCCATTGACACCATGATTCCGATCGGCCGTGGCCAGCGTGAGCTGCTCATCGGCGATCGTCAGACGGGCAAGACTGCCATCGCTCTGGACACGATTCTGAACTCGGCGAAGAACGACCTCATCTGCATCTATTGCGCAGTAGGTCAGAAGCGTTCGTCTGTGGCTCAGGTTGTGCAGACGCTGGAAGAGTACGGCGCTATGGCGTACACGATTGTCGTTGCTGCGACGGCCTCTGAGCCCGCACCGATGTCGTACCTGGCTCCCTATGCTGCGACCGCGATGGGCGAGTACTTCCGCGACAACGGCAAGCACGCTCTGATCATTTACGACGATCTGTCGAAGCACGCTGCGGCGTACCGCGAGATTTCGCTGCTGTTGCGCCGTCCGCCGGGCCGCGAAGCATACCCGGGCGACGTGTTTTATCTCCACTCGCGTCTGCTTGAGCGTTCGTCGAAGGTTTCGGACAAGCTGGGCGGCGGTTCGCTGACGGCTCTGCCGATCATCGAAACGCAGGCTGGCGACGTATCCGCGTACATTCCGACCAACGTGATTTCGATCACCGATGGTCAGATCTTCGTGGAAACCGATCTGTTCAACTCCGGTATCCGTCCGGCTGTGAACGTAGGTCTGTCGGTATCGCGTGTAGGTTTTGCAGCCGCGATGAAGGCCACCAAGCAGGTTGGCGCTACGCTGAAGCTGGACCTGGCTCAGTACCGCGAACTGGCTGCCTTCGCGCAGTTTGGTTCGGATTTGGATCCTGCAACGCAGAAGCAGCTGAACCGTGGTTCGCGCCTGGTTGAGATTCTGAAGCAGCCGCAGTTCCAGCCGTTGACCGCTGCACAGCAGGTTTCGATTGTGTTCGCAGGTACCAAGGGCCTGCTGGACGATATCGAAGTGAAGCAGGTACAGGCGTTCGAAGCAGGCTTCCACGAGTACATGAAGACCACCGGCCAGTCGATTCTGGACGCGATCATGGCGAAGAAGGCTCTGGATGACGAGATCACCAAGAACCTGACCAACGCCATCAATGATTACAAGGCCACGTTCAAGGCCGCCCATAAGGACAACAAGGCCGCCCTGGCGACGGCATAACAGGAATCGCCGGACAGGAAGCAGACACTTCCTGCCCGGCCCAGCCAAAGGTTATTCCCATGACGACCTCGGTCGTAGTTCTCGTAGTTGTTTTCGCGGTTCTTAATGTGGCGTTTCTGACATGGTCCCACTGGATGCAGACACGCCGGATGAAACAGATGCACTACCGGCTTGATATTCATTCGCACGATCTGGGCCGGGTGCAGGCGGAGCAGCAGGAAATCGAGGCACGCGTTTCCGTGGGTGAGCAGGAACGCCGCTGGCAGGAAGAGATTCGCAAGGTTTCGGAAAAGTTCTAAACGATGGCAAACGTACTGGATCTAAAGCGGCGCATTCGCTCCGTGAAAAACACGCGGCAGATCACCAAGGCCATGAAGATGGTCTCGGCGGCGAAGCTGCGTCGTGCGCAGGAGCGTGCGTTGCAGGCACGTCCGTATGCGCAGATGCTGGCTAACGTACTGCAATCGCTGGTGCGCCGCGCTGCTCTTTACGGTGACGAAGGCAACGGCGATGTGATGCATCCGCTGCTGGTCGAGCGCGAAGAGAAGAATGTGCTGCTGCTCGTCGTCGCAGGCGACAAGGGCTTCGCAGGCGCATTCAACTCCAACATCGGCAAGGCCGCGCAGAAGTTCATCGACTATCGTCGCGAACCGAAGCAGGTGACCGAAGACGATTCGCGTCCGGGCGAGCAGAACATCGACGTCGAGACGGTCGGCCGCAAGGCACGCGACCTGTTCAAGCGGAAGTATCCGGAAGCCGTGTGGAAGCATATCGATGAGGAGCACGACGAGCCCATCGGTATCTCGCACCACATTGAAGACCTCCGCGAGCGCAAGGCGCCGGTGGAAGTTACCAAGGATCTCGGCTTTCTGCTGGCAAAACTGAACTTCACGGAAGTGGACAAGGCTGCGCACTCGATCATTGACCGCTATGAGCGCGGCGAGATCGATTCGGTCTACATCGTCTACAACGAGTTCAAGAGCGTCATCGCGCAGCGCGTGGTTGTTGAGAAGCTGCTCCCGATTCGCAAGCTGGGATCGCCGGAAATCACTGTCGCGGAAGAGATGTCAGAGGAGTTGAAGGAAGCATCTGCTCGCGCTGCTTCTTCCTCGGGTGTTTCTATCAACGAGCCGGAAGAGACGGAGCTTGACCGCGAGGCGAAGAAGTTTGGCACGGCTGACGTGGATTACATCTACGACCAGGAGCCCGCGAAGCTGTTCAAGCACCTGCTGCCGCGCTACGTGACCACGCAGATTTACCATGCGCTGCTGGAATCCAGTGCCAGCGAACATGCCGCACGTATGACGGCCATGGACGCTGCAAGCAGCAACGCGAGCGACATGATTGATTCGCTGACACTGACCATGAACCGCGTGCGTCAGGCAGCTATCACCAAGGAAATTATCGAGATCGTTTCAGGAGCGTCAGCCATCTAGGCTGCGCCTCTAAAAGAGAGACTTATGGCAGAGAACATCGGCAGAGTAATTCAGATCAGCGGCCCGGCCGTTGATATCCAGTTCGACGAGAAGCACATGCCGCCTATCTATCAGGCGCTGCGCATCACGTCGGAAGGCTTTGATATCCCCACGCCGCTTTCGGTGATCGTGGAAGTACAGCAGCACCTGGGCGAAGGCCGTGTGCGTACGGTTGCTATGGAAGCGACCGAAGGCATGGTCCGCGGCATGAAGGCTGTGGACACCGGCAACCCAATCATGGTTCCCGTGGGCCGTGAGACGCTGGGCCGTGTGCTCAACGTAATCGGCGAGCCCGTGGATCAGCTTGGCCCTGTGCAGACGGAACTGCGCAAGCCCATTCACCGCCAGGCGCCTGCGTTTGATGAGCAGGCAACGGGCGAAGAAATGTTCGAAACTGGCATCAAGGTCGTCGACCTGATCCAGCCGTTCTTGAAGGGCGGTAAGATCGGCCTCTTCGGCGGCGCTGGTGTAGGCAAGACGGTTCTGATCCAGGAACTGATCAACAACGTTGCCATGCAGCACGGTGGTTTCTCCGTGTTTGCTGGCGTGGGTGAGCGTACTCGCGAAGGCAACGATCTGTGGATGGAATTCCAGGAGTCGGGCGTTATCGATCCGACCGACTGGCGCAAGAGCAAGGCTGCTCTGATCTACGGCCAGATGACCGAGCCGCCGGGTGCGCGTCTGCGCGTGGCGCTGACCGGTCTGACCATTGCGGAACACTTCCGTGATGAAGAAGGCTCGGACGTGCTGCTGTTCATCGACAACATCTTCCGCTTCACGCAGGCGGGTTCTGAGGTTTCCACGCTGCTGGGCCGTATGCCTTCCGCCGTGGGTTACCAGCCGAACCTGGCCAGCGAGATGGGCCAGCTCCAGGAGCGCATTACGTCCACGAAGAAGGGTTCCGTTACGTCCGTGCAGGCCATTTATGTGCCCGCTGACGATTTGACCGATCCGGCTCCGGCGACGACGTTTGCCCACTTGGACGCGACCACCGTGTTGAACCGTGCGTTGACGGAAATCGGTATCTATCCGGCCGTCGATCCGCTGGCTTCCACGTCGCGTATTCTTTCGCCGCGCGTTGTAGGCGAAGAGCATTATGCCGTGGCTCAGCAGGTGAAGGGAATTCTGCAGCGCTACAAGGATCTGCAGGACATCATCGCCATCCTGGGTATCGACGAACTTTCGGAAGACGACAAGATTACCGTTGCGCGTGCGCGTAAGGTGCAGAAGTTCCTGTCGCAGCCGTTCCACGTTGCGGAAGTCTTCACCGGCAACCCGGGCAAGTACGTCAAGGTAGCCGACACGGTGCGCTCCTTCAAGGAGATCATCGAAGGCAAGCATGACAGCGTACCGGAGCAGGCCTTCTACATGAAGGGCGGCATCGACGAAGTACTGGAAGCCGCAGCGAAGATGAAGGCAAACGCGTAAGACAGTTTCGGGTATCAGTTGCCAGTTCTGATAAGGGACTGGCAACTGATCACTGACTACTGAGAACGAACAGGAACACATGGCAGACGCAACCACACATTCCGGCCAGCTCGCAGTCCGCATCGTTACGCCGGACCGCGTTCTGATTGACACCACGGCAGACGCGATTGAGCTTCCAGCTCTGTCGGGCTATATTGAAGCGCTGTACGGCGCTGCGCCGCTGCTCGCGGAATTGGGCGCGGGTGAAGTGAAGCTGCACGGCGGCAACTCCGGCAATGCGAAGTTCTTCGTGGCCTGGGGTTTTGTCGAAGTGCTTCCGGAGCGCGTGACCGTTCTCGCTGAGACGGCACTGAAGCCTGAAGAGATCGACGGAGCCAAAGCGCAGCAGGAACTGGCTGACGCAGAGAAGGATTGGGCTCAGGCAGGCGACGATGCTGCGAAGTACGACTACGCCCGCGCAGAGATTCGCGTGGCAGAAGAGAAGATCGCAGCTTCGAAGGATCGCTAAGTAGTTTTCAAAAACAAATACAAAAGGGGCCGGATTTCCGGCCCCTTTTGTATTTACCGCTGTGTGAATGCATCGCTTTGGAACTTTGAATTCACCGGACGCTTAGGATCGTAGGCGAAATGGATCAGCCCATCTCGGTAGTCGATCTGCAATGTCATTTGTCGCAGTGCAGAGAAACCAAGGAAGCCGGAGATATCCACGCTGGCACCTTCTGACAGTCTGTCTGTTGGAATAGAAATCATGCTGTTGAGCGGCAGGTATAGCTTGCCGAAGTGCAGCACGATTTTGTCTGTTAGATAGTTCTGCTGTGTGCGGCCCGATATGCCCACCATGGAGACCCGGCCTGTTGTGGAGACCTTCGTAACAGTTCTGGCGGCGTCTGGATCGATAACGCTTTCCTGCGCACCTGTGTCGGCCATCATCAACTTGATAGGGCCATCATTCAATTGGGTGGGGATCAGAAGGTAGTGATAGATGCGATAGAACTGCGACCAATCTGCCATTTCAGGACTCTTGTAGCGGTCGCGGAGTGGTTCATCCACACCATCTCCTGAGTGCGAGCCGACGCCGCCGCTTGTGTTCAGTGACATTTCCGAAGCTTGTTCACCTTGTCGCGCGGGTAGCTGCGAAACTTTCAGCTCACCCGCCGGATAGTCGAGTGTAAGCAGAAATTTCTGGAAGACATCGCCGCCGATAAGTCCATCAATTTCTTCCATGGCGACCGGGAAGCCGTAGGAGGCGTCCATCATGTCGCGCGGTGGAAGGATGTACACGGCGCAGTTGGAGAATTCCAGGTCACCGATTTTCAGTGAAGCTACGTGAGTGACTTTGCTTTTCTGGCTGCCTTCGTCACCGATGCCGCTGAGAAACGCAGTGTCTTCTACGGCCAGGCCCAGGCGTTCGGCTGCACCTGCCGTCAACGTAAGGCCCGAGGCGCCTGTATCCAATTCAAGTCGGCGTTTTTTTCCATTGAAGCTCATCTCCAGGCCGTAGGCCGGCGGGGAACTTGGCGAGAATCGAATGGCTGAAAAGGGAATGGTGGATTCTTTGGTTGCGGACGTTAGCTTGCATTCCGGCTCACGAGGCTTGTCGCCGTATTTGGTGAGCCGAGCCTTCGCTGCTGTGCGTTGCTTCTCTGTGAAAGACACGCTGGATTCCACAAATTTGCGATATTCCTCCAGAGCCTGAGCCTTTGGCTTGAGAAAAATCCATGATCCTGTGATCTCGTCATCATTTGGATTCAGTACGTGGGCCAGATCGACGTGCTTCTTTTCCGTGGCGTACATCGCGATCATTTGTTCGTACTCGCTCAATACGTAATAGGCACGCCCGTTACAGGGATCGAGCTTCTGGGCTTGCGAGGCCGTCATGTAGGACTCTGGCAGTTGGCCTCGGCGCATCAGTACTTCTGCTTTGGTTGTCAGTGCCAGTCCCGAATCCGGCTTTTCTGCTACCCATGCATTGGCCTTCGTAGAGGCCTCTGTGATGTTCCCTTGTGCCAGTAGATTGCGAATTTGCCAGGCTCGTAGAGAGCTCTTATCTGGGTGAGCGGCGAGCTCGGTAACGAAATGATCGGCAGCCGTCTTGTATTCGTTCTGTTCAAATTCAATCTGCGCAGGGCTGAGAGGCTCTTTGTCAGCTTTGCAGGAAACATTTTTAGAAGGTGCTGGCGATGCGGGTGTAGGTTGCTGGGCCACGGCAGAAAAGCATGCCAAAGTTAGGCATGCGGCCACACAAATGGACTTCATAGATAGAAAAACTCCGTCTCGGGTGTACGAACATTGTGCCACTGCGCATCTTCATGCGTGAATGGAAATCCGTGAATCTTGCGGAGTGATCCCTAAAGAAAAGGTCGGTCGCTTCTATTGTTCTGTCGCGATCGCTAAAGGATGTTTGGGCTGGTAAAGTCCTATCCTCCCGCCGCCAGGCAAAGATATGTAGCAGATTGAACCCCAGCGGGCTTCTTCGACTGCGGAGCACGTGACGTTCTTACGCGTCAGTGTCTCGATTTCTGCATGCAAGTTATCGCACATCAGATACAGCTCATAACCGTTATTGGTTTCGGCTGGGTGGATAGCTGCTTCTGCTGGTGGTAACGCGAAGATGAGCCAGCCGTGCCCTGCATCTACGGCTGCAAAACCCAACACATCACGCAGGAAGGCACGATCCGCCTCAGCATCTGTGCTGGCGAGAACAACGTGTGCGCCAAAGATCATCGGGACACCTCAAATCGTAATTGTTCTTTTGCCAGAAGCTGAAAACAGGTCACAAACATTGTGCCACTAGAGGGATCTGTACTAAGAGCTATTCGTTTCATGTCGAGGGGGAAAATAAGACGGGCCGGAGAGTTGTCCGGCCCGTCTGCTGCTTTCAGTTTGCGTGAAGTTTTAGAAGGTGAGCTTCAGTCCCGCCTGCATTACGCGTGGGCGGATGGGGCCCGTTGCGGTGATACGACCGTAGGTGCCACTGGTGGGATTGTTATTGGGTGTACTGAAGTTGGTGTGGTTGAACGCGTTGAACAGCTCCCAGCGGAATTGCAGATGGTAGCGGTCGCGTGCGGTCCAGTTCTTCATAACGGCTGCATCGCTATAGTTCACGCCCGGTCCTTTCAGGATGTTGCGACCAGTGTTGCCGAAGGTGCCCACAGCATTGGTGGTGAAGGCGGCAGTGGTGAAGTACTGGTTCAGCCACTGTTCCTTGTTGCCTTGGTGCGTTTGTACTGTGACGCCCGGAACGTAGTCCGCGCGATCTCCGCCTTCCTGTGCACCGGAGTTATTCCCAGTGCCGCCAGAGATACCGAAGGGGCGACCCGACTGCATTGTGTAGATCGCACTGATCTCCCAATCGCCCAGCACGCCGCGTGCAACGCTGTTCCAGCCGTGCAGAGCAGGTGTGGTGTAGACAAGATTCGTCACTGAAACCAGCGGCACATTGAGGTCAGAGATACCGCGGTTGTAGCGAAGGTTATAAGGGTTGGCGATGCTGCTGGTGAACGAGGCATTGCCACTTGAGGATATGTCGAGGTTTCTGGACCAGGTGAAGCTGGATTGCGCCTGGAAGTTATGTGAGAAGCGCTTCTCAATCTGCGCCTGTAGCGAGTTGTAGCTGGCTGTACCAATGGACTGGATGGTGAGTATCTGACCAAAATTGGACATGGGGCGAATGCCATACGCTGAGCCCGCGGTCTGTCCTGGGTTCGCATCCAGAATCAGAGACTGGTGATAGCTCTGGCTGCCAACGTATGCAAGATGCAAGACCACGTCGTTTCCAAGTTGCTGTTCTACAGAGGCGTTCCAGCTTTGCGTCATACCGAGTTTGAACTTGGGCGTGAATGCTGCGGGAACCGATGTGGGTGAAGCGAAGGTGGAGTTGCTGGGTGGTGTGCCGCCCGAATACACAAACGGCGGGAACGGACTAACGCCGCCTGTGCCAGCGAAGTTCGCCCACGGGGTTGAGAAGTTAATCGGTGAGGCTGCAGTTTCATTCAGCGTGTACGTCGGGCTGAATGGAGTCACGTCTGCAACGTGGTTGTAAGAGGAGTAAGGCAGCGGTGCAGTGAACAAACCAAAGCCCGCACGAACAGTGGTCTTGGGATGCACCTGCCATGCCACAGCGAGACGTGGTTCAAAGTAACCGTAGGTGTTTGGTGCCAGACCAGCGCTTACGCCGTTGTCGCCGGGGAAGACGAGGCCCTTAGGAGCGTTCGGGAAGACGGTGCTTTGTTGTCCCGGATTCCACACAGCGCCGCGACCGTCCTTCGATTGCGGAGCAAGATTCGGATCCCAGCGAAGACCTGCAGTAACAGTGATGTTGGAGCGCAGCTTGAACTGATCCTGCGCGTAGACGCCGAGCAGGTTGCCGCTGACATCAGCGATTTCGCCCGCGCCTTGTGTGTACGTGCTGACGCGACCCAGCAAGAAGTCCGCAAGGCCGAAGCCAGTGGAATAGCCGTTGAAACTAATGATCGGAGCAGCGGGATAGTAGGTCAGCTCACGTGCGCGCTGATGCCACAGATCGACGCCTGCCGTGATGGTGTGATTGCCAACGATCTTTGTGATGAAGTCAGAGAAGCCCCACGAACGGCGCATCTCGCCGGTGTATTCGGAGTACTGCAAGCTAAAGCCGCCGCTGGCATTTAGGCCTTCGCTATAGCAGGTGCCCGCGGGTTCACTCACGTTGATGTAGCGCGACAGGCAAAACGGAGAGCCGCTGCTGTCCAGTGGTTGACCCACGTTGTAGACGTGCTCCTGGTTCCAGAACAATGACAGCGCGTTGATGAGGCTGGGGCTAACCGTCCATGTGTGGTTCAACACTTCGTTGAAGAACTTGCCCTGCTTGCCTGTGTTCAGCGCAAGGATGTTGCCAGGCGTCGCGGCCTCGCCGCGGTTGTAGTACTGAATGAAGCTGCGCAGCGTCAGGCGATGCTTGTCGTTGGGCGTGTAGTCAATGCGGCCTGTGCCTTCGTTGTACGTCTCAATGGTCTTCGGCACGGTGTAGTAGACAAGACCGCTGGCGGCATCCTGCCCCAGTGGCAGCGCGGTCTTTGCGATCTGCACTGCTGCAGGATTGAACAGCGAAGGATCAATGCGGTTGTTGACGAAGCCGCCGGTCAGCGCCTTGGGATATGCAGAGAAGTCACCATTCAACATGGCTGCTGTCGGCGTGTTCGTGCTGTTGGCAGTGGATGTGGTGGACTGGCGCGTGCCTTGATAGTTGCCAAAGAAGAACAGACGGTCCTTGATGACAGGACCACCCAGGAAGCCGCCGAACTGATTACGCTTCAGCGAGTCAACCTGCTTCGAGAAGTAGTCCGCAGAGTTCAGCGCATTGTTGCGCAGGAACTCAAACGCGCCGCCATGCAGTGCGTTGGTGCCACTCTTCGTGTCGATAGAAACAACCGCGCCCGGCGAGAAGCCATAGTGCGCGTCGAAGTTGTTGGAGATGACGCGGAACTCGCTGGTGGCATCGGCATTCGGAGTCGGTGCAGAGAGCGACATGTAGGTGTCCATGTTCGGAACACCATCGAGAAGATACAGCGTGCTGCCCTGACGTCCGCCACCTGCGGATGCACCGCTTTCATTGGGGAATGTGGTCTCACCCTGCAGCGTGCCTGCGCCCGTGTTCAACACATTCACCGTACCGGGCGAGAGCAATACAAGGCTTGAAGGATCGCGGCCATTCAATGGCAGTTCGCGGATGGCGTGTTCATCCACGGTGTTGCTGACTTCGGCGTTGGTGGTGTTCATCAACGGCGCGCCAGCAGTTACGTTTATCGTCTCTGACTCGCTGCCTACGTGCAGGCCAATGTCGATCGTTGCCTGTTGGCTAACGGTCAGTACCACGCCTGTCTGTTGGAATTTCTGAAAGCCGTTTACGTTCGAAGTGATGATGTAACGGCCGGGAGGAATCGTGGGGAAGCGATACAGGCCGGAGCCGTTGGAGTCAGCATTCAACACCAGATTGGTGTCCACATTGGTGGCGGTCACATGCGCATTGGGAACGGCCGCGCCGCTTGCGTCGGTGACTGTACCGCTCAGGACTGCACTGCCACCCTGAGCGAGTGCTGCAATTGAAAAAAGAGGAACGAGAGAAGCGTATAGAACGGGGCTCCGAAAAAACGGATGAGATCGCATCAAAAGTTAAAGCCTCAAAAGGGGAATCTCAGGCAGCGCAAATGTCTGTGGTTTTGTTCGTTGCCTGTTGTGTTGTTTTAGGCAGGGAAGAAAGGGGAAAATGCCGTAAACAAACGGCAAAAATGCCAACAAATAGCAGACAAAAGCATAACGAGTGAGATGGATCAAAATCCTGCTACGAGACACGCCGGATTGTGCCGTTGGCCTTGCTGGCAGAGCACGGCGCGAATCGGCATAAAACGAGAGGCAGAGCAGGTGATGCCTTTTCTTTTCAGAAAGTTCATGTGCAGTGGGTAGACTCCGCACATGCCGATTCTTGATCGTCGTCGTTTTCTATCGCTTAGCGCGGCCGGAGTTGCCGCATCGTCGTTGCCCTCGTTTGCCTTGTCGCCCGCAGCGTCAGAGGATTTCAGCTTTCTGTTCGTGACGGATACGCACATCCAGCCGGAACTGCACGCAACAGAAGGCTGCAGTATGGCTTTCAAGAAGGCGCGTACTCTGCACGCTGATTTTGCAATCCAGGGTGGCGATCACATCTTCGACGGGCTCGCTGTCCCTCTCTCACGTTCGCAAGAGTTGTTTCACCTGTATGGCGAGACGGAGCAGCAGTTAGGGCTAAAGGTTTATCACGCGATGGGCAACCACGACGTGATCGGACTCTTCCCGAAGAGCGGTATGGATCTGACAGATCCGAACTACGGCAAGAGCTACTTCGAAGACAAGATCGGCCCGCGCCATCAAAGCTTTGATCACAAGGGCGTTCACTTCATCATCCTGGATTCCATTGGCTTCACGCCGGAACGCACCTACTTTGGATTTCTTGATGAAGGCCAGTTGCAGTGGCTGCGTACTGACTTGGCAAAGGTGTCGGCAACCACGCCGGTCATCATTGTGTCGCATATCCCACTGATCACGGCGTATGCCCAGTACTCCGCCCCTCCTGTCACGCCGGCCGTTCATAACAGCCTGTCCGTTTCCAACACGTATGAGATTCTGCCGCTGCTGGCAAAGCACAATGTCATCGGTGTGTTGCAGGGACATACGCACGTCAACGAACGTGTGGAGTTCAACGGCATTACTTACATCACAGGCGGCGCTGTCTCTGGCAACTGGTGGAAAGGCATTCACGAGGGCACCCCGGAAGGCTTCACTGTCTGCACCGTAAAAGACGGAAAGCTGACCACGCGCTACGAAACTTATGGTTTTCATGCGGATGCTGTCTAGATAGAGGATTGCAAGCGGTTCTGCGAACTGGGGTATATCAGCCGATTTAACGAAAGGGCTGATATACCCCAGTTCTATTTGCACGGGATCTCAAAATATGGTGCGAATATCGAACATGAACACCGTAAACCGCACAATGCCACCTCCCCAGCCGTCGTTTGGAAGGTCTATCCTTATAGGCACGAAATCGAGGATGTATGGCAACCAGGGCGAAGGCGAACGGGAAGCAGGCGGCAGGCGTGGCAACACCGGAACAGGACAACAGCAATACGCAGTTGCGGACGGAAGTATTTGAGATTTTCCGCCGGTGGGGTTATCTCCAGGCGACGCTGGATCCCCTGAAGCAGTACCTGCCCCAGGAACCGTTTCCCATTGATCTGCCGGAAGGGTCCGACGCCATTGCAGAAGAGGCACGCCGTTATTACTGCGGCAATGTCGCGCTGGAGTTCTCGCATATCGCGTCGCCGGAGAAGCGTGAGTGGCTCCAGAAGAAGATGGAGCAGACGCACGTTGAGACGCCTCAGCAGCAGGCGACGACGCTGACGCAGCTCATCAAGGCAGATCTCTTTGAGCAGACCATCCAACAGCGTTACCTGGGCACAAAGCGATTCTCGTTGGAAGGCCTGACGGCGCTTGTTCCGTATCTTGATCGCACCTTCGAAGTGTCGTCGGAACTGGGTGTTGATGTCTGTCTGTTCGCTATGAACCATCGCGGTCGTTTGAACGTGATGGTGAACACGGTGGGCCGCAGCGCAGCCGATATCTTTACCAAGTTTGAAGACGTTGATCCGCGCAGCCATTTGGGCGGTGGCGACGTGAAGTATCACCAGGGTGCAACGGGTACATACACTTCGCCGACAGGCAAGACGATTGACCTTCATCTGGCGTCGAACCCTTCGCATCTTGAGGCGGTTGATCCGGTGATCATGGGCCGTGCGCGAGCACGTCAGGTACGCATTGGCGAAGATGGTCCGAAGAAAGTGCTGCCAATCATCATTCACGGTGATGCGGCGTTTGCAGGACAGGGCATTTGGGCTGAGACGCTGGACCTTGCCACCATCAATGGCTACATCGTGGGCGGCACGATTCAGATCGTTGTGAACAATCTGCTTGGATTCACGGCTGAACCGCAAGAATCGAACTCGTCACGCTTTGCCACGGACATGGCGAAACGTCTTCCGATTCCCATCTTCCACGTGAATGCGGAAGACCCGGATGCTGTGGTGCGTGTGGCTGCGATTGCTGCGGAGTATCGCGCTACGTTTGGTTCGGATGTTGTTGTCGATCTCATCGGCTATCGCCGTCATGGTCATTCTGAAGTGGATGATCCTACTGTGACGCAGCCGCGCCGTTACGCAAAGATCAAGGAAACACCGGTGCTCTACAAGAGCTACGCAGAACGTATTGGCGTAGATGCAACGGTAGAGATCAAGCAGATCAGCGAGAAGTTTCTTGCGGACCAGGCAGAGGGCAAGCAGGCGCAACATGTGCCGCATCTGTCGTCGTTGCCAAAGTACTGGGACAACTACAAGGGCGGCTATCTGCCTGCGGATGAGCCAACGAAGACAGGTTTGCCTGCGGCGGAGATCACGCGCCTGACGCAGCTTCTGTTGAAGACGCCCGATGGCTTCAATATCCATCCCAAGATCAAGGCTCTGCTGAAGCAGCGCGAAGAGATGGGCAATGGTGCCAAGCCGTTTGACTACGGAACGGCCGAGCTTGTGGCGTATGCATCGTTGTTGGAGAAGGGAACGCCTGTGCGCCTCTCCGGACAGGATTCGCAGCGCGGCACGTTCAATCAGCGTCACAGCTTCTTCACGGACACCGAGACGGAGAAGCGATGGTCGCCGCTGCAAAACATCGGAGACAAGCAGGGCCGTTTCGAAGCGTATAACTCCATGCTGAGCGAAGCCGGTGTGCTTGGCTTTGAGTATGGCTATGCGCGTGACTATCCAGAAACGCTGGTGCTGTGGGAGGCGCAGTTTGGTGACTTCGCCAATGGCGCGCAGATCATCATGGATCAGTTCATTGCAGCGGGCGAAGCGAAGTGGGGCTTGCTGAGCGGTGTGGTTCTTCTCTTGCCGCACGGCTATGAAGGCCAGGGACCGGAACATTCGTCGGCACGCATTGAGCGCTATCTGCAGCTCTGTGCGACGGACAACATGTATGTGACGCAGCCGTCAAATGCAGCACAGTATTTCCTCCTGCTGCGTCGTCAGGCGCTCAGCGAGTATCGCAAACCGCTGATCGTGTTCACACCGAAGTCGATGCTGCGCCACCCGGATGCGGTGTCGCCCATTGCCGATTTCGGCGCAGAGAAGTTCCAGACGGTGCTTGCGGATACTGAGGCAAAGGATCCGCGCCGCATCCTTGTCTGCTCTGGCAAGATTGGTCACAACCTGCGTGTTGAGCGCGCGAAACGCGGCGATTACTCTACCGCTATCGTGTTTGTGGAACAGCTCTATCCGTGGCCGGAGGAGGCGCTGGCAAAGGCGCTGGAGATGTATCCGAACGCGGAAGAGGTTGTTTGGGTGCAGGAAGAGCCTGCGAACATGGGGCCGCTGACCTATGCGTATCCATTGTTGAAGCGCACTGCCGGCAACCGTCGCGTACTGCGTGTATCGCGTTCTGCTGCGGCCACACCTGCAACCGGTTCGGCCAAGGCGCATGACCTGGAAGAGAAGGCGCTGATCGAATTGGCGTTGGGTAAAGCGAAAAAGTAGTCGTGTTGATCTGTTCGTGCAAAGGTCGGGCGTGTGCCCGGCCTTTGCATTGTGTAAGGTAGCGCGAGTGCTGCATTCTGCATCTAGCAAAGAGAGCATGAATCCAGAAGCAAGCCCTGACACCGTCGAAGAATCGCCCGTACCCGTGATTGCGGCTGCCGCAGCAGCACCACGTCCGGCACAGAACAACGGGTTTGGCCCACTGAAGATACCGCTGTTTCGTGATCGCTGGATTGCTTCCACTGTGTCCAATGTGGGCACGTGGATGCAGGACACTGCGGCCACATGGTTGATGACGGCGCTCACAGGATCGCCGCTACTCATCGCGTCTATGCAAACCGCAGCGAGTCTGCCGGTGTTGATGCTTGGGTTGTTTGCCGGAGCTACGGCAGATATCTTTGAGCGCCGCCGTTTATTGATTTTCTGGCAGGCATGGCAGATGGCCGCCGTGTTTCTGATGGCGGTGCTGGCACTCTTCGGTGTCATCGGTCCCATGGCACTGTTGTCGCTGACGTTCCTGATGAACGTGGGCGCTGCTATGAACAGTCCGGCATGGCAGGCAATTGTGCCGGAGTTGGTGCCGCGCGAAGAAGTGCCGAACGCTGTTTCGCTTGCTTCTGCCAGCAATAATCTTGCACGCGCTGTGGGCCCTGCGATGGGCGGATTGATGGTGGCGTTGTTCGTCAAGGCCAGCACTGGGGCGGGATGGGTCTTCGCTCTGAATGCGGGGTCTTTCGCGGCTGTCATCTGGGTGCTTTACAACTGGAAGCGCAAGCCGATGTTCAAGAGCGCTCTGCCTGCGGAACGCATCTTCGGTTCAGTTGGCACGGGGCTGCGCTATCTGCGTTATGCGCCGGTGTTGCAGGCGATTTTTCTGCGCGCGTTTCTCTTCACGTTTTCTGCTGCTGCCGTGTGGTCATTGCTCTCGCTGATTGCCAGGCGTGAATTTACGCATAGCCATTACATCTCCGGTGCGACGGGCTACGGTGTGTTGAATGGCTCAATGGGATTGGGCGCTGTGTTGGCCGCTGTGGCATTGCCACGCATTCGTGCAAAGTTTTCTGCGGATCGAGTGCTTGCAGTTGCCAGTGTGCAATTCCTGGCCACGCTCTTGGTGTTGGCGTTCATTCACTCGGTCACGCTGGATATTCTGTTCCTCATCGGCGGTGGTTTCGCGTGGACCTGCACGATGGCCACTCTGAATACCGGTGTGCAGTTGTCATCGCCGGGATGGGTGCAGGCGCGCGCTCTGGGCATGTACCAGATGATCTTTCAGGGTGGACTGGCACTGGGTTCGTTCGTCTGGGGCTATGTTGCAGAACACAGCAGCGTGACTGCGTCCATGGCAAGTGCAGCTGTGCTCATTGCGGTGGCAATGCCTGTCACGCTGCGATTGCATGTGTTGCGCGGCAGCTTACCCGACCTTACGCCGTACCAGTTCAAACGTCCTGTGCCTCATCTGGAATTGGAACCTGCTCCGGAGGATGGCCCTGTCCGCATTCTTGTGGACTACATCGTAGACGTGGAGAACTACAACGAGTTTGTCGGTCGTATTCACAAGCTGCGCGAGGTGCGTCTCCGCACAGGAGCGATCCGATGGGCCGTGTTTCGTGATGGCAATGACGCGGAGCGGTTGGAAGAAAGCTTCGTGATGGAAAGCTGGCTGGAGTATCTACGCAGCCGCGAGCGCATGACCACAGCAGACTTCGCCATATTGCAGTGTGTGCGTGACCTGCACAAGGGCGAGGAACTACCCCGCGTGACACATCAGGTGTATGCGAAGGAACGTACGAATGTTGAGCGAGATCCAGAAATTTCTACCGATTCTGGTGTAACAAGTTGAAATCCTGTATGCGCAGTGGAATAAAATCGGAACATGTGCGCAGTTCGCCATTCTCGCAACGCTATTACAAATGGTGATTTTTAAGCTTTACCTGGCTGCGAAATCTTCATTAGTGTTGGTCTCATGAATACCAACCGCATTCACGTGGGTGCTATCCCCGTTCTTTTTGTAGTCGAGGGATGGATGAGAGCCGCGGTTTCGCAGGCGACGACTGTAAAGCCCGAGCGGGATCTGAAGATATTTGAAGCCGCAGTTAGCCTTAGCAATACTCTGACGTCCTGGGCCTTGGTTATGATTGGTGGATCGATCCTGGCTATTCTGAGCACGAGCTATTACCGTCCTAAGTCGCTTTGGTTTCGAAGCACGTATCTGGCTTTTGTGCCGGCCTGGGTGTTTCTCTCTTTGTCGATCTATTCGGGAACGAGAGTCCAGAGCGTATATCTGGCGGCTCTTTATTCACACAACGGCAGTCTGGATAAGCTGGAGGCTGCCCTCAATAGTGATGCCTATGCGCAAATATTCCGGATGGAGGTAGGATTATGCCTCTTTGGACTATGGATATTTGCCTATCTGATGTGGTGGATTTTCAATAAGGAGTAAATAGTAATGGTCGGAAAATATGCGTTTGTCGTACTTTTCGCCGGTTGCCTCTCCTTGGTTCCTATGGCCTGGGGCTGCGACTGTACTCACTTTCCAATCACACCTGCTGCGTGTCTGAAGCCATGTCAAACGGCAGCCCTTTTTAAGTCAGATCAAAACGAGCTCACCAGCATATTCGGCCTGGATGACAGTACGGCCAAGCTGCTTGTCAATAAGCGTGCATCGCTTCCTTCAGAAAGCTCATACGAGTTAAAGCAGGTTATTCCCTCCAATAGTTACTCGAAAATTGTTGCAGGCGCCAGCTCTATCTCTGCGGAAGATACGTCAAAGCTTGCATTGAAATATAAGCTGGACAACGTTGATACGGACAGCGTGATCAATCGTTCGGCGAAGAAACCACAAGCAAAGAACAGGTAGAAGTCAGACACGCATTCCTATTCCTCGCTGAAGCTGTAGTGCAATTCCTCGTGGAACACAGGTCGACTAAGAGGAAATGAACTGCGCCTTGTTGCTGTGATTACGAATGCGCAACAGCGTTAGCAATGGCGAAGTCATGATCGTGGTCACCAGCGCGACAACGACCAGTGCTGCAAACAATGCCGGGCCGAATACGCCCTGCATGTAAGCGATATTCAGCACGATCAACTCAACAAGCCCGCGCGTGTTTAGCATGGCGCCAAGCGCAAATGCGTTGCGCCATGATTCGCCGAGTGGCCTTGCCGCAATAACGCCGCCACCAATCTTGCCCACAACAGCGAGAAGCAAGAGCAGTAGTGTCCACGAAAACACTCCGCTGCCTTGCAACAGATCCAGACGCGTGCGAAGCCCTGTGAGCGCAAAGAAAAACGGCAGCAACAACGATGTGACCGGCACCTGTAACGAATCGTTGAGTGTCTTCTGCCATTTTGGAATGCGTGGGAACGCGAGGCCTGCAACGAATGCTCCAAACAATGAATGGAGTCCAAGCGCATCCGTAGTTGCAGCGGAGAGCAATGCCACCAACACTGAGCCTGCAACGATCGATGCAGAAAGCGAACGTTCATTGTGCCGATTCGCAATGGCTTGTGCGAAGCGCGTCACTACAAGCATCACCAGTAGATACGCGGCGAACAGCATCATGCGCACCGGCATGGAGAGTGCGCTGCCGTTGTGCGGCATGATGGACATGGCTACCGCGAGCAACATCCATGCACATACATCATCGGCTGCAGCGCACAGCAGCGCTGTTACACCCAACGGTGTGGCTGTGAGCCCGCGTTCTTCCAGGATTCTTGCGAGCACAGGAAATGCTGTGATGCTGAGCGAGATGCCAAGGAACAATGTGAACGGAAGTAGCGCGACCGAAGTGGGGAAGCGTGTCATGGTTGGCTTTGCCACCATGACACCCAATGCAAATGGCAACAGCAGGCTTGCCAGCCCTGCGGCAGCAGCGGTCTTCTTCTGCTGATGCATGTGGCTGTAGTCAAGTGAACTGCCAATCAGAAACAGATACAGCACCAGGCCGAGTGTGCTTAGCACATCAAATGCGCTAAGCGTTGCAGGCGTAAAGAGTGCATGCCAAGTGGAAGGCATGAGTCGACCAAGCAACGTAGGCCCCAGCAAGATGCCCCCGGCCATTTCGCCGATCACGCTGGCCTGCCCAAGCCTGCGAGCAATCCATCCACATACAAGAGTCGTGGACAACACCACCAGCATGGAAACGAGAAGAGGGTTCATGCGCTCTTACGCAGCTGCCGCAGCTTTCTTTTTCGCGTTGTGTCGCGCAGTAAGCACCACGAGTCCCTCTGTTACCAGCAACAGCGCGCCGGGAATTGCAAGGCGGGAACCAATGGTGGAAGGCCATAGCAATCGGTAGTCCTGAAAGACGTCGATGGAGAACAGGATGGATCCCACGACAAACAGAACACTGCCACCCCAGCGCCGGAACTGGCTTAGATTGCTTTCGCCTTTGAAGGACTTGCCTGCCACTTCAAACAACGGTGCACCCACCAAGCCGTGTGCGTCATACACGCGGCATCGAACCTGCGGATGGTCGATCACATAGTTCTGCGCATAGGCTTCTGCTTCCGCTGCAGAGGCGAACACGTCGCAGTATGGTGAGCCAGTAAAGCCGTCCGGAAAGCTGGAGTAATGCACGGCGAAGTCACTCGCACCGATGCGCTGGTTCCATGACGATGGTTGTGCCGCCGGATCAAACAGCGGCACGCGTTTGCTGATCATTACTCCCAGCCTTCCAGCACGATCTTGCCAATGGAACGTCCGCTTTCAATCCATGCATGCGCCATCTTCAGATTCTGCGCATTGATCGTGCCATAGCTCTTCGTCATGGTGGTCTTCAGAGTGCCCAGGTCCATCAGCTTGCTGACTTCGGTGAGCGAATCATGTTGGCGAAGGATGTCCGGCGTCTCGTAGTAGCTGCGCGTGAACATGAACTCCCAACAGATGGACGCACTCTTGCGCTTCAGAGGACGCGCATCCACTGGCTTTTGCGGATCGTCAATGATGGCGATCTTTCCCTGTGGCGCAAGCAGTTCTGCGATGCCGGGATAATGCGTATCCGTTGCGGAGAGCAGGGCAATGTATTCCACCTCGCCCAGTCCCAGCTCCTGCATCTGTGTGCGGATGTCGCGATGATGGTCAATGACATAATCCGCACCCATCTGGCGGCACCATTCGGCAGTCTCAGGGCGCGAAGCTGTTGCGACAACAGTCAGCGGCGTCATGTGCGATGCGATCTGCATCAGCATTGAACCCACACCGCCCGCAGCGCCAATGATCAGAATCGATCCCTTACGAGGGGCTCCATAGCCAATGCGACGCTGCTCCACGCCAAAGCGATCGAACAGAATCTCCCAGGCTGTGAGCGAAGTAAGCGGAAGTGCGGCAGCTTGTGCAAAGCTCAATCTCTTTGGCTTGATCGCAACGATGCGTTCGTCTACAGAATGAAACTGCGCATTCGCACCCTGCCGAGCAATGCAACCGGAGTAGTAGACCTCATCGCCCTTCTTGAACATTGAGGTCAGCTTGCCCGTGCCCACAACGACGCCTGCGCAATCCCAGCCCAGCACTTTGTACTCTTTGCCCGCGTCGGGCTTCGCGCTTTTGCGCTGCTTAATATCGACGGGGTTCACGGAGATCGCGCGGACCTCTACCAACAGGTCACGGTCACGCGCTGTGGGCATCTCAAGTTCAATGTCCAGCAATGCGTCTGGGTCTTCGATGGGTAGGGGGGTGTGGTAGCCAACAGCCTTCATAGACCGAGTCTACCGTGCCCCCGCCCGTCATTACACGATGTACGAAAGAAGAACGTTCACCACGGCAACGACCAGCGCGCAGAGAAATGCCGCCGTGAAGTTCTTCACGGAAAACCCTCGCACAAAACGCGACACGATGTAGATCATGATGGCGTCGCAGATCAGGTACATCAAGCCGGGGAGCAGCCACGTGATGGGAAATGCCACCAGGCGGATGAGAAAGCCCAGCGTTGCGTTCAGCAGGCCGATCAGCACGGCAGCAATCAGCGCTGTGCCAAAAGAATCGATCTCCACCGAAGGAAGGAGGTACGCTGCAACAACCAGCGCAAGCGCACTCAGGAGCCATACCAACAAAGCATGAAGAATCATGCCAGTAGGATTAGCACGAAAACACTATCGGTCGGCGCAATATTTTATGACCCTGTTCAATCGGACAGGTGTGGGGCGAGGATTGCTGTCAACGCGTCCACTTGTTCCTGCAGTCGTTCCGGTTGTGGAAGGCCATTGTGATCGAGCGATTGTTCAACTGCGCGTGCAGCTTCGGTAGCGCTGTGCAATCCGAACATTCCCAACGAACCGGCCATCTTATGAGCCGTGGAAACGGCCTCACCTCGCAGATCTTCTTCAAGCGTTCGAGTCGTGCTGAGGTGGTCTGCTGCACGCTGTAGCAGGGTTAAGCGGTCGCGTGTCTGATGCAGGTTTTTCTTCCAGATGGCGGCCAGCGCCGCCTGCATGGGGACTTCTTCCATGGCTAGGCGGCCACACTATCCCAGTGCAGTACTTCGGCAATCTGTTGGGCCAGTGTCATGGGATCAAAGGGTTTGAATAAGACTGCGGCCACACCCAGGTCGGAAAACCGTCGCTGATCGACACCTTGTACCTTAGCCGTCAGAAGGATGACGGGAATGTTCGCCAGTTCCGGGATTTTCTGCATTTCACGGAAGGTGGTCGGGCCGTCCATCTCGGGCATCATCACATCCATCAGGATGGCTTCCGGTTTTTCAGCTAGTGCTGCGCGAATGCCAGCGGTGCCGGAGTCCGCTGTGAGCACACGCCAACCCGCAGTCACTTCCAGAGTGAGCGAAGCCACCTCTCGAATATCGTCTTCGTCGTCAATCAGCAGAATGCGATGCATCGTCGAAGACAATCTTACGGCTGCTGGAAGGCGCGCGTCATGCAGCTTCTGTGGGATATCGGACTCTTCTGGTGTGGTCAGTTGCAATCTGGGAATGCGAGGCAATAGCAAGAACGGCGACCCCGAAGGGCCGCCGTCGATTTTCCTACGGAGGATGCTCTTACGCCGTGACCGGCTCAAGCACCTGGGCAAAGGCCTTGGCGGTGCGGGCTGCGTAAGCCTTCTTGTGGTACGCATAACCGGCGATCAGCGGCAGGGCGATGGTCGCCTCGCTGTACACCATCTGCTCCCAGGTCAGGTCGACCTTGCCCCACGAAGAAGCTTCCTTCAGGGTCGAGCCGGAAAGAGCGCCGTCGCGTGCGTCAGCAACCGTGATCTGGATGGCGTACTTGTGCATGGAAGCTTCCACGCCCAGAATGTCCGCAGCCACCACGATGTCCTGCGCGAAGTTCTTCGGAACGCCGCCGCCGATCATCAGCAGGCCGGTGGTCGGGTTCTGAATCTTCAGCTGGGTCAGTTCGTAGAAGTCCTTGCCGCTGTCAATCGAGCACATGGGCTTGCCCTGGCGAGCGTGCTGGTGAGCCACGATGCCGAAGCCGAACGAGCAGTCAGAGAATGCGGGGCAGAAGATGGGGATGTTCAGCTCATAGGCAGCAAGGACGATGGAGTCTTCGTTGCCGTTCTTGGGCGTGCGGCCGTTCTCGGCCAGGTACTTGCCCATTTCCTTGATGAACTCACGCGAGGAGTACGCACCCGGCTTCATGCCGTTGATGATCTTCTCGGTCGTTTCGTCGCAGATGCGCAGCTCTTCCTCATCGATGAACGTGTCATAGATGCGGTCGATCATCATTTCGCGCAGCTCAGCGTCGCCCGCGCCGTACTTGTACTCTTCGCCGGCAACGTAGTGCTTGAATCCGAGAGCTTCAAAGAAGTCCTGGTCAACGATGTTTGCGCCGGTGGAGACGATAGCGTCCACCATGTTGTTGCGCAGCAGGTCGATGATGACCTGCTGCAGGCCCGCAGAGATCAGCGATCCGGCGAGGCAGAGGATGACGCCGCACTCGGTGTCGCGCAGCATCATGTCGTAAATCGTGGCAGCGCGTGCAAGGTCGCGGGAAGAGTAAGCCATGTGGTTCATGGCATCAACCAGTGCGACAACGTTGTGCTGCTTGATGTCGATGTGCTGGATCGGGTTCTGGAGGAGTTCCTGTTTCGTTGACATAACGTCTACCAGTGTATCGCGTTTTCGCCAGTCGGGACGCGGGTTTTATGAAGATTTCGTGAGCAGAAAACAGTTGCCTTTCTTCACCTTATATTCGCTGTAAAAACATCTATTTCACCGGCAGAAAGCCTCAACAAGTCGCCAAGGCATGTCTTCCGCTGCGATAGGTGCGTTTGAATGTGCAACGTGCAAGCTACCAAATGCACGCGGTAGGATGCTGCACACGAGGACAACAACCGAAGATGAATCGCCGTAACTTTCTCGGAAGCGCAACACTTGCCGCCATCGCTCCCGCTTTCTCCAAGGCACAGTCATCACAAACTGTTTCCAGTACGACCAGCACACGCGAGCAATGGCTTAACTGGGTCGAGAAAGTTTCTGAGCCTGTACTCGCGGCGTTATCGAAACGTGAACTGCGCAAGACCATGCCGGTGGAAGCAGTGAAAGGCCACGAAGCAGAACGCGCGATCGGGACACATCTTGAAGCGCTCGGTCGATTGATGATGGGTCTCGCACCGTGGCTCGAACTTGATCCCGTTGCGGGTGAAAGCGCACTTGAGACAAAGCTGCGCGAAAGGTATCGTGCGATGGCGAAGGAGGCGATCGCATCGGCGGTCGATCCTGCGTCGCCGGATTACATGCGCTTTGGCGATTCCTCGCAGACCGTGGTGGACGCATCGTTTCTTGCGCTTGCCATGCTGCGTGCACCAAAGCAGTTGATCGACACGTTATCGCCAAAAACAAAACAGCAACTCATCGCTGCGATGATCGCGGAACGCAAGGTACTCACTGGTCTCAATAACTGGGTTCTGTTTTCTGCGATGGATGAAGCGCTGCTCTTCCGCCTTGGGGCCGATTACGACAAGATGCGTGTCGCCTATGCGCTCAATTCACTGCATAGCTGGTACAAAGGCGATGGCCTTTACGGTGACGGGCCAGACTTTCATGCGGATAACTACAACAGCTACGTGATGCAACCGTATCTGCTGATGTTGATGCAGGTGTTGGGGGATGAAGCTGCAGTGTGGAAGAACATGCGTGAGGAGATTGCGAAACATGCCACACGTTACGCGGCTATTCAGGAACGAATGATCGGCCCAGACGGCGCATTCCCCGTGCTTGGTCGTTCCATCACCTATCGCGCAGGGGCGTTCCAGTTGCTTGCTGATGTTTCGTTACGCGGACTTCTGGACGAACATGTAAAACCTGCACAGGTGCGAGCAGCACTGACGGCGGTACAGCATCGGACACTGGATGCGGCAGGTACGTTCGACAGCAAGGGCTGGCTGCAGATTGGTCTGGCAGGTCATCAGCCATCGCTAGGCGAAACGTATATCTCCACCGGAAGCCTGTATCTCTGTAGCGCTGCGTGGTTGCCGTTGGGCCTACCGCATTCCCATCCATTCTGGGCCGATGCGGATGCTGCGTGGACGCAGAAGAAGGTATGGGCGGGCGAAGATGCACCCGCCGATCATGCCATTACCGGATAACTTACAGAGAATTCTTGGCGATCACGTTCTTGTAGAAGTCGCTGCTCAGTTTCGGCGTGCGCTTTTGCGTTTTGAAGTCAACATAAGTAATGCCGAAACGTTTGTCATAACCATCAGCCCACTCATAGTTATCCAGCAGGCTCCACAAAAAGTAGCCCTTCACTGGAATACCTTCGCTTACTGCACGTTGCAAATGCATCAGGTAGTTGCGCAGATACATTACGCGGTCTGTGTCATAGATGTGGCCATCGCCTGCGACTACGTCAGAAGAGGAGCAGCCGTTTTCCGTGATGTAGATTTCGTTGATGCCAAACGCTTCGTGTACCAGCTTCGGCGCCCAATAGAGGGCATCGGGGCCAATTGTAAGCCACGGACTTTCCATGTGCGGATACGATGCAGGATTGCCCACCATGTCAAAGCCCAGTTCGTTATTCACCGCACGCGCGTACGTTGCCGTGTAGATGTTCAGTCCCTGGAAGTCCAGCGGTGAACCAATCGCCTTCATCTCATCTGGTGTGAACTTGGGCGCATCCGCTCCCAGCGTCTTCAGGTAGTGATCGGTGTATTTGCCTGTGCGCATCACCGTTAGGTATCCAGCGTTTTGCTCCACCATCGCCTTGCGTGCTGCCGCCACATGTTCCGGTGCGTCATATACCGGCACAATGGCGCTCAGGTTCTCTGCTGCGCCTACCTTTGCTTTCGGCGCCGCCGCCCGCACGGCACCAACAGACAATCCATGACCCAGCACAGCGTGATGCCGAACCTGCGCCAGTTCACCGCGTGACAGTTTCAATCCGGGCGCATGAACACCATTGCCGTAACCGAGTTCCACAAAGGTCCAGATTTCATTCATGGTCATGAAGTTTGAGCAGAGATCGCTGAGTTTGCCCGCGGTGTAGCCTGCGTAGTCAGCGAAGATCTTCGCGGTGTCATGATTGCGCCATCCGCCTTTGTCTTCCAGCGCCTGCGGTAGATCCCAGTGATAGAGCGTGCAATACGGTTCAATGCCTGCCGCCCGCAGCGCTTCGCAGAACTTGCGATAGTGATCGATGCCTTTCTGATTCACCTGTCCGCTGCCCGTGGGAAAGATACGCGACCACGCAACCGAAAACCTGCATGTCTTTAGACCAAGTTCTTTCATCAGCGCAATGTCTTCGGCGTAACGATGGTAGCTGTCTGTCGACACGTCACCCGTATCGCCGTTGTGCGTTTTGCCCGCGGTATGGCTGAACGTATCCCAGATGCTGGGACCGCGCCCGTCTTCATTGACAGCGCCTTCCACCTGATACGAAGCAGTTGCTGAACCCCATAGAAATCCCTTGGGGAAAGGGAGACCTGCATGTGCTGTGGACTGTGGTTGCGCCACGTCTGCAAACAGACGGAGAGGAGAAGCGGATGCGGCTGCAAAGATGCCTGCGAGTTTTCCAAATCCACGGCGGGAGATACGGTACGGCATGGGAGAAGGACCCCTTTCGGAAAAACTTCCTGGTGTCGATAGTAGACCCGGGTTATGCCGTACCGTGTACCGCTTATTTCTGTAGCCAATTTAGAGAGGTAGTGGCGAACTCTCGTCCATCGTGCAAACGCTATGCGCGTGCTGATGCGGAGTATCCTGTGACGGCCGCGTGAGCAACATGAGCGCAGCAAGAACCAGTGCAAGCGGAAGAGCGTAATCGCGAAAGCGGAAATTAGAGTTCATGGAGCTGTCCTTTCAGAAGATGCATTTTGAAGACAAGAGAGGGCGAGCGCGCAGTTGTGCAACTGCCGCAGGAACAAGCTTGCAAGTGTTTTGTGGAATTTAGTCGGCGGTGAAGATTTTTTCGATGGGCAGGCTGAAGAGCTTCGCAATACGGAAGGCCAGCGGCAACGACGGATCGTACTTGCCGGTTTCGATGGCGTTCACGCTTTGCCGTGAGACCTCAAGCTGCTCGGCTAGATACGCCTGTGACCATCCACGTTCGGCTCGAAGATCGCGCAGATGATTATTCATCTTCAACTCCGCGATTCATCATGGAATGGATGGCCTGCACCAGACCCACCGTGATCCAGAAGGCAATGAATTCCGTGAACGCTGGCAATTGCGTGTCGATGCCATAGCTACGCAGAAAGCCGGAGAAGACCGAGAGTGAAAGCGCCACGCCTGTGGCCCACAAAAGACTGCGCACAATCAGGTCGCGTTGGTATTCATCGCGTTCTTCCTTCAGATAACGCGCCACAATGTACGTGAGGCAAAGGATTGGAATGGTGGGCAGGGCAGCAGCCACAAACAGGTGCCAGCCCTTAGGATGCCAGTGGTTCACCATAATGCGTGACGACACAACCAGGCCGACGTACGACATCATGACTCCGAATGTACCCTGCAGATAGCGGTGCTTCGCGGGGCTCGTGCTTCCAGAACAGAACATCATGTGTGATTTCTCCTTCACTCGATGCACCAAAGCGGCCGTTCTCTGATGACAAGTAAACTTTACGTAAAGCTTCCTTGTCATGTCAAGCGTGCTTGTCAAATTATTTTTGACCATTTTGCGACCCTTCGGCGCTTGCTACCCTCTTAAGGACAGCCATGATCATTAACTTCTCCGAGCGCGCGCATAACCATAACTGGGACCTTGACCCCATCGTGCGGTCGCTGCTCGACACAGACTTTTACAAGCTGCTGATGTTGCAGTTCATATGGAAGCACTTTCGCGATACGCGAGTTACGTTCAGCCTGAACAATCGAAACCACAAGTTTCGATTGGCAGAGATGATTCCGCGCGAGGCTGTGATCGCGCAGTTAGATCATGTGAAGAGGCTGCGCTACCGCAAGAGCGAAATGATCTGGCTCGCGGGCAATACGTTCTACGGAACACGCGGCATCTTTGAGCCCGCTTTTCTTGAATGGCTGGAGAACGACTTTGCGCTCTGTGACTATCACTTGTCCGAACGTGACGGTCAGTTTGAATTGACCTTTGAAGGTTCGTGGATCAGCGTGACAATGTGGGAGATTTACGCGCTCTCCATTCTTAACGAGTTGAAGACGCGCGCCGCATTGAAGGGCATGAGCGAGTTCGAACTCGACATCCTGTATGCGCGTGCAAAGACGCGCCTCTGGGGAAAGATCGAACAACTTCGTGATGTTCCTGGCCTTGCTGTTGCAGACTTCGGTACGCGTCGTCGCCATTCGTTTCTATGGCAGGAGTTTGTTGTGGAGGCGATGCACTCGGAGTTGGGTGCAGCGTTCACGGGCACAAGCAATACGTTCCTTGCATACAAGCACGACATGGAAGCCATTGGCACCAACGCGCATGAGTTGCCCATGGCCCTCGCTGCGATAGCCACGAACGATGAAGAGCTGAAAGAGTCGCAGTACCGCATCCTTGAGTTGTGGCAGCAGACGTATCACGGCGCATTGCGTGTGATGTTGCCCGACACGTACGGCACGACGCAGTTCCTGGAACATGCACCGGACTGGGTCGCGGATTGGACCGGCCAGCGTGTGGATTCGAAGGATCCCTTTGTTGCAGGCGACGAGTACATCAGCTGGCTTGCGTCCCGCGGCAAAGATCCGAAAGCAAAGCTGCTGATTGCCAGCGATGGTCTGGACGTGCAGACAATCCTGAGCCTTCATGCGTATTTCTCAGGAACAGTGGCACCGGGTGTGAGTGTGCGCGATTTCCGCAGCGCATCGGATTTCCTCGATACCCGCAGGTGGGAGCTGGATCGGCGTATCCGTTTCTCTGCAGGTTGGGGAACTCTGTTAACGAACGATTTCCGCGACTGCCATCCGCGCAGTGAAGAAGCCCTGGAACCCATCTCGCTGGTCTGCAAACTCACGTCGGCAAACGGACGCCCATCCGTGAAGCTTTCCGACAACTACGAGAAGGCAAGCGGGCCCCAGGAACTGGTCGAGCACTATCGCGACGTCTTCGGTCTTGCCGGGATCAGTCGTATTCCTGTCGTGGTGTAACTGTTCTGTTAAACCGCCGTGCGGGGTTTGCGTGCGGCGCGCTCCAGAATGCGCGTCAGCAGCGTTGCCAGTGCTGGGGTTAAGACTGCAGCCATGACAACCCACAGCACCAGTGCATGCCATTCCCACGTCCACAGCGTGCGCAGCAGATCCAGCGGATGCGTTTTCACCATCTGCAATATTTCTGATGGCTGCAGGGGCAGCGGCCCCATACCGAACACAAGTGAGCCTGCCTGAAGAAAAGGTAGTAGCAGCAGAATCTGAAAAGGATAGGCACTATGCGTGCCAAGCTGCGACGCGGGGTGGTTCAGGCGGAACAGGTGCGAGACAGCAATGGTTAACACTGTCGTGGAACCGATCACCGGATTAATGCCGATGATGAAACCAATCGTCAGGCTCCATGCCAGGCGCTTTGGTGAGGCTCCGCGGCGAAGCAGTCGCACCACGGGCGAAACAATGGTCCGCCGAAGCCATGAGTGCCGCACATCCTGAGCAACTGTAATCACCTGCGTCAGACTACAGGAAATGGCAGCGTGACGTGATTCATCGTTGGCTCACACAGGTGTTCCCGTACTTTTACATTCTGTTTTCAAGTTGTTCTCACAGTCGCGGCACACTCGATTGCAGTACGTCAAAGAACACTGCACTGCCGGAGCCGCTATGTCGACAAGTGTCCTTGTATCTCCTGTCTCCGCGTATCCATTGTCTGCGGTTGCTTCACCATCCCCAGTCATTGCAGAGTTTGGCGCCTATCGTGCGCGTCTCGCAGCCACCATGGACGATCGTCTTGGTGCGTATCGCCTTCGCTTCCTCGTGTTTAACGTGGAGTTGAACGAAGGTCTTGCCTCGTCATACGCCACCGGCTATGACACGGATCAGTTTGATGATGTCTGCGATCACCTGATCGTTGAGCATGCGGGAACAGGCGAAATTATTGGCACATATCGTTTGCAGAGCGGCGATGTTGCAGGACAGTACTTCGGCTATTACTCCGAACAGGAATTTGATTTCTCGCCTTACGCAGAGATGCGCTCCAGCGTACTGGAATTGGGCCGCGCCTGCGTGCATCGCGATCATCGCTCTCCCGAGGTTTTGAACCTATTGTGGAAGGGCATCATGCGCTATGCGAAGTCGCGTGGTCTGCGTTATCTCATGGGCTGCTGCTCACTCACGTCGCAGTGTGCAGACGAGGGAACCGCGGTATTTCGCGCACTGGAACCGCACTTGATTGAGTCATCGCTGATGACGGTGCCCACCAAGGCGTTCGCCATGCCGATGCGCGAAGGTGTGGAGACCATGCAGGAACCGCCGCGCTTGCTGCGTGCATACCTTGCTGTGGGTGCGCGCATCTGCTCCACACCTGCGATCGATTGCAGCTTCGGCACCATCGACTTTCTTACACTGCTTGATCTGGAGACGATGCATCCGCGCATCGCACGCCGCTATCTGTGAGAAAACAGCTTTACTCCATCCCGACAGCATGCATCAGGCTTACATGCCTGTTCGCGATGTTGTTTGGCATGTGGATCGAGAGTACAGTCCGGCCTCTGCGTACCATGCATGAACGTGCGTGCTGGTCGCAGAAGTGGGCTCTTCGCATCCTGCGTTTTCTTCGTTGTCCCGTGCAGATGCGTGGCGCATTGCCGTCGCGTGGTTTAATAGCGGCCAACCACATCAGCTACACGGATGTGCTTGTGCTTGCTGCGTTGACCCCGACGATCTTCGTTGCAAAGGCGGAAGTGCGACGCTGGCCTTTGATTGGCCTATTGTGCGAGCGTGCAGGCGTACTGTTTCTTGATCGCTCTTCCATGCGCGCTGCGGCTGCTGCCAATCGAACCATTGCAGAGGTTTTGCGTGGTGGCCAGTCGGTCGTTGTCTTTCCGGAAGGAACCACGTCAGGCGGAGAAACAATACTGCCGATGTACGCAGCGCTGTTTCAGTCAGCGCTGGATTCCGACGAGCCGATCGTCCCTGCATGGATCACATACGGCGACGCCGCGCAGCGCGAACGCATTGCCTACTGGGGCGACATGACTCTCATGCCGCATCTGCTGCAACTCATGCGTCTGCGTTCGATGGACGACGTATCCGTACAGTTCCGCACCACCGGCATCCCGGCACGGCATCGTACGCAGGCTGCAGAAATGTGTCGCGTGGTGTGGCAGCAGATGATGGAAAAACGCGTCAGGCCGACAACAGGAGACTGCGACGACGCAGCTCCGACAGCACCACTTCAATCGACCAGTCCAGCGCTTCTGTCCCTTTCACAGTGACGTCGGCGCGGTCGCGGCTGGGTAGCACATACTCGTCGGCCATGGGGCGTGCATGCCGTTCGAACTGTTCGCGAACGCTTTCTTCTGTGCGTCCGCGCTCCCGCGTATCGCGATAGATGCGTCGCGTCAGGCACACATCGTGTGGTGCATCGACGTACACCGTCAGGTCATACAGCGGCTTCAAGCCAGCATAGTGAAGCGCAAGAATGCCTTCCACGATGATGAACGCCTGCGGCTCCAGGTGATCTGTCACACCCTTCACACGCGAGTGCGTATTGAAGTCGTAGTTGGGTCGATCAATGGGTTGGTTCTGACGCAACTGCTCCACATGCCGCACGATCAGATCGTGCTCCAATGACTCCGGATGATCGAAGTTGTAATGATCACGCTCTTCACGCGATAGATGAGCCAGGTCGCGATAGTAGAAGTCCAACGGGAACAACACTGCGTCCAGTTGCGCTGCCAGTTCGCGTGCCAGTGTTGTCTTGCCGCTGCCGGAGCATCCACCCACGCCCAGCACCACCGGCTTCATCGTGCTGCCGGAAGAGTTGTTCATGCTTCTGTGACCGCCTTCGGAACAATCGCTGTCAGCAGGGCAGAGAAGCGCTCTGCCGCATGTTTCCCATGCTCCATCACTTCACTGTGATCGATCGATTCGCTTGTAACTCCCGCTGCAGCATTTGTCACCAGCGATAGTCCGAGAACTTCCATCCCCATGTGGCGAGCCACAATCACTTCATGCACAGTGCTCATGCCGACAAGGTCTGCGCCCAGCGTGCGGAAGGCGCGAATCTCCGCGGGTGTCTCATAGCTTGGTCCTAACACGGCAATGTACACGCCTGTCTGCATCGACCATCCGTGTTGCTGCGCCGTCTCCTGCGCCAGTTGCAGCAGTCGCGGTGTATATGCGGTGGTCATGTCGAAGAAGCGAAGGCCGCTGCCGTGCGTCACAGCGAAGCGAGGTTCATTGCGTCCCAGTGCGGCGTTGGTGCCGGTCAGGTTGATGTGATCGGAAATTCCTACGATTGACCCCGGCGCGAAGTCTGTACGGATGCCACCCGCAGCATTGGTCACAATCAGCGTCTGCACGCCCATCAGGCCGAGCACGCGCGCGGGAAAGGTCACCTCATCCATCCGATAGCCTTCGTACGCATGCACGCGGCCCTGCATCACGGCCACGGGCACACCGGCAATCGTTCCCAGCACCATGCGTCCCGAATGGCCTTCCACAGTTGATTGCGGGAAGTGCGGGATCTCGGAATAGGGAACGGCAACGGCGTCTTCCACGCTGTTAGCAAAATCGCCAAGGCCAGAGCCTAGGATGATGCCAAGTTTCGGACGGTGCTTTGTCTGTGCCAGAAGATGGTCGGCGGCGGAGCGTGCTTGTGCGTAAAGGTCACTCATAGGAAACGGGCAAATCTGCCTTCAACAGTGAATCACAATCCGCGAATCGGACGGCAGCTGACCGGATACCGCCCGTGGAACCGTTACAAGCATCGCCTTTGATAGACTTCGGCTCTTATAAAGAGAAGAGAGAATTCCGCGGTACCCGAGGGGAGACAGTTCCACCATGGCAGACGAACTCTACTTTGAAGATTTTCAGCTGGGCCAGAAGTTTGAATCCAAAGGCAGCGTGAAGATCACGGCGCGCGAGATTACAGAGTTCGCTGAAAAGTACGATCCTCAGCCGTTCCATCTGGACGAGGCCGCTGGCAAGAGCACGTTCTTCAAGGGGCAGGCTGCCTCTGGATGGCTCACCGCCGCGATAGTGATGCGAATGCGCGTGGACACCATCAAGGTGCACGGCGGCATGATCGGTGCGGGCGTGGAAGAGATTCGCTGGACGGAACCCGTCCGCCCCGGCGATTCGCTGCATACCGAGACGGAAGTCATCGGCCTGCGAGCCTCCAAGAAGCGCCCGGAACTGGGTCTGGTGACGATTTACACCAACACCTTTAATCAGCGTGGCGAGATTGTGATGAAAAGCACCGTCAAGTTCCTGGCACCATTGCGGAGCGCGCAGCCAGCGGCCTGAATCAACCTAGTTACTACCTCGTAATCCACGTTACGAACCAGTAAACTACCAATCATGATGCGTATGACGGTTCTCGCCTCGGGGTCTAAAGGCAACAGTGCCGTGATTGCGTCGTCGCGGACGCGCATCTTGGTGGACGCTGGCTTTTCCTGCCGCGAACTGATGCGCCGGATGAAACTCGTCGGCGAAGACCCATATGCCCTGAACGCTGTCATCATCACGCACGAGCACGCAGACCATGTAGCTGGCTTGTCCGTTCTGGCGCGTAAGTTGAACATTCCCGTGTACTTCACGGAAGCCACGCATCGTGCCTGGGTGCGTCAGATGACCCCACGCACCACCATGGGCTACAAGCAGTGGTTGGAGAAGACGCGCGCGGAGAAGGAAGCGCGGCTGGAAGCACAGGCTTTAGCGCACCAGATAGCCACTTCCTCGCAGGAGGATCGTCCAGACGATCACTTTTTCGCCACGGACATCGACGTGGATGCCATCGATGCCACCACCGACCCGGAAGCAGCCTTACAGGCTGCCGCGGCAGACGATCTCTGCGAGGACCTGCCGGCAGAGGCGAAGTCCAGTGTGCGCGACAATCCCTCGTATCTCCCTGCAGTGGAGTACTTTGAGGCCGGGAAGCGGCTCTGCATCGGCGATATCGATGTCCTGCCTTTTACCATTCCGCACGACGCGGCAGATCCCTGCGGATTTGTCTTTGAGGGCGAGGGGCTGCGTTTCGGGTTTGCGACGGATCTCGGCTATGTGCCGCAGAATGTGAAGCTTGCTCTCAAGAAGTGCGACGTCCTGCTGCTGGAATCGAACCACGACCTGGAGATGTTGCGGGACGGGCCCTATCCGTGGAGCGTCAAACAGAGGGTGTTGTCGCGGGTGGGACATCTGTCGAATGCCGCCGCGGCGGAATTTCTCACGCGCGATTACGACGGCGGAGCGCATGCGATCATCCTGGCGCACCTCTCAGAAAGCAACAATATGCCGGAATTGGCGCGTCTCGCCGCAGAACAGGCAGTGGGGAACCACCCAAGCCTCCTGGGCAATCGAATTTTACTTGCGGATCAGGCTGCGCCGATGGAACCTCTGGTTATGTAAAGCGTAAGACAAAGTATTGAATCACTACTGGATTCCTTGCGTCTGAACAACTAGAATGGATATGAATCAATGATGAATACCGAACCGAAATCCTACGTGCAAGACCTTCGCACACGCGGATTCGCTGCGTCCATGCTGGGCAGTGAAGACGGCTGCGAAGATCAGGTTGTCGGGGACATCCTCTCCGGATGGCGGTACGACCTTTCATCGGTCTCGCCTGAGGTTCGTGGTGTTTACGAAGATCATCTGCACCAGTGCTGGCACTGCCGCGCTCGTCAGCGTCTTCATCGCACGATCGATGTCGTTCTGCTCTCTGTTTTCACGCTTTCAGCGTTTGCGTTTCTACTGGCGACCATGGTGATTCACCGCGGCCCCTGGGCTCAGGTGACCTTTGCTGAACTCCACATGCGCCACCTTTCGCTTGCGCTTACCACGCAGACCATTGCGGTTGCGGGGTTGCTCCTCTCCGTGCTGATGTGGATTCTGGTTGCGATCGCGACACCGGCACCCGGTGTGATCTCGCACAGTGTTCAGCAGCGCCGTCGCGAACGCGTGCTCTAAACCTATTCCCCTAAGGCCGCACCGCGAACGCTGCGATGTCTATCGAATCTTCCCCGGAGTTTGACGCCTCCCGCTACGGTCCTCCGGCGGATGATGTGCAGCGGGAAGATGCCGCGTTGCAGAATGCCGCAGCGCGTCGCTCCATGGGCAGCCGCATGCCGCGCCTTCGGCAAGCCCCGGCGACGTATCTCCTGCTCGGCATCAACATCGTCGTGTACCTCTGGATGATTCTTCACGGCGTTGATCCCATCTCGCCCGATCCGGATGCTCTCGTTCATTTCGGCGCAACGTATGCACCACTGGTCTTTCTGAATCACGAATGGTTTCGTGTCGTCACAGCCATGTTTGTGCATGTGGGCGCGCTGCATCTTGCTACCAACATGTGGTGCTTGTGGAACCTTGGCGTCATCGGCGAGCCGCTGCTGGGCTTCTTCGGTCTCTGCTCGGTCTACCTGCTGACCGGTATCTCCGGCAATCTGCTCTCGCTCACCTTCAACGCGCGGGGAGGAGTCGTAGGTGCTGGCGCCTCGGGAGCGGTCTTTGGGATTGCTGGCATTCTGATCGTGCTTTTTTCCAATAAAAAGCTGGCAGAGCCGCGTGACGGCTTCCGCGGCATTCCCTTGCAGGATCTCTATGCCATCCGCCGGTCGGTGATCTCTTTCGCAGTGTTGAATCTGTTGATCGGTGTGGGGTCCATGTCCGGAGCACTGATGCATAGCGTTCATTTGGATGGCTTACGCATTGATAACTTCGCACACATTGGTGGGTTAGTTTTCGGATTGCTGTTGGGTCTCCCGCTGCTTCCACGCATGACCAGCGGTCGTCAGGCTTATCTGAGCCGTCAGAAGGTCACGTTCGCCGGGGCGCTGCTCGCGCTGGCGCTCTACGGCTACTTCCTCTCGAACCTGCAGTAACTTCAAGCCAACAAAGAAGGGGACGGCGTCTTCGCCGTCCCCTTCTTGCTCTTGGAGGAGTTTTGTTTAGGTTAGCGCCGTCTGGGCGAACTTCCGCACCATGGCCAGCAACAGCTTGCGGTCGCCGTCAGACAGGTGGGCGCTGTAGCGCTGAATCTGCGTGAGGAAGCGAATCTCGTCTTCAGTGAGGGCGATGGCAGCCACATCTCGGCTGACCGGATCGTCTGCGAAGAACTGGCTCAGCGGTACGTCCAGCGCCGCGGCGATCTTCTGCAGCGTCTCAAGAGACGGAACGGTATGGCCGTTTTCCACGCGCGACAGATAACACCGTAGAAGCCCTGTCCGCTTTTCAATATCGCCTTGCGACATGCCCTTCTGCAGGCGATAGCCGCGAATCGTCGTCCCGATGTTCATCGCCGCGGGGGCCGCCTCTTTTGCCGGAGGCATTGGTATCGGCATCATGATGTGCATGTCAGCCATTGACCAAAAGGTAAAGAGGCTGGTTACTGCTGACAAGAACAAAGTTCATGGTTTAGCGGTTTGGAACCACCGCGGATTCGTGACAAGGGAGAGACCAGCGTCGAATGCCCCGAAAACGGTGCAAAGGCGCGGCGAAAGCAAATCTGCGAATCGGCATTCGCGTATTGCGAAGAGCCACAGTCAATGGCGGCTTGCACACAGGCTACAGCAAATCCATCTTCATGAAGAGCAGTCCAGGGATTGGATTCGCGTTGTGGCGTTCCGTTTCCACAAATCCCATGCGACGGTAGAGCATGACGGCTTCCGGCATGGCTTCTGCAACCGTGTCCAGCAGCAATTCCTTGGCGCCTTCAGTACGCGACCACTCCATGGCCGCCTGGATGAGTTTCCGTCCTAGCCCTGCGCCACGGGCGGACGGTTCCGTCCAGAGGCGTTTCATCTCGCAACTTCCGGGGCGGTCCTTCCGCTGCTTCACCGCGACACATCCCACGGCTTCGTCTGCACGGAACGCGAGCAGCAATACCGCCTTCGGTTCCTGATAACGCTCTGGCAGTGCCGCGAGTTCCTCTTCGTAGTCCGCGAGGCAGATGTTTACCGGCCCCGCGGGATTGTGCAGCAGAAACTCTCCATAGTGGCGCAAAAGCAATTGCGCCGCGTGCAGGTCCTGAGGCCAGCGCGCGGCGCGTATGGTGATCGAGGTTGCTTCGGGGACGATCATCCCATGTACAGGCCACCGTTCACGTCCAGCGTGTGCCCGGTGATGTAGGCTGCGTCATCGCTCGCAAGGAAGCGCACGGCTGCCGCAATGTCAGCTACCGTGCCTGCGCGGCCTAGCGGAACGGCGCCCAGCATAGCGTTTTTCTGGTCTTCCGTCAGCACGTGGGTCATATCCGTTTCAATGAAGCCCGGAGCGACGGCGTTGACGGTGATATTGCGGCTGGCGAACTCGCGCGCCATGGACTTTGTCAGGCCAATCAAGCCTGCCTTCGATGCGGAGTAGTTGGCCTGTCCCGGTGCGCCCAGTTCGCCGTTAACGCTGGAGATGTTGATGACACGACCCCAGCGAGCCTTCATCATGGGCTGCAGCAGGGCCTGCGTGAGCAGGAAGGCGCCCTTCAGGTTGGTGTCCAGCACGTCGTCCCAGTCGCTGGTCTTCATGCGCAGCATCAACGTGTCGCGCGTAACACCGGCGTTGTTCACCAGGATGTGGACGGCGCCGAGCTTTGCAACAATGTCCTTTGCCGTGGCCTTGATGGCTTCTTCGTTGTTCACGTCGAGTGCAAAGCTTTCGGCCTTGCCGCCGGCGGCTTCAATCTCAGCCTTCACTTCAGCTAGCTTGGCTTCGTTGCGAGCAGCCAACGCTACTGTGGCTCCGGCCTTCGCCAGTTCAAGTGCAATGGCCTTGCCAATGCCCTGCGATGCTCCCGTTACCAGCGCGACGCGCCCTTCCAGACTTGCTGCCATGCTCGTTCTTCCAACCTCAACTTTCAGGTGAGATTATACGAAGTTGCTTACGCGGACAGGGTGCGCAGTGTGGTTTCGACTTCGCTCAGCGAGTCGATCTTGCGATACGAACCTTCGCATGGCGCTGCCTCTGTGTTGCCAAAGAGAAACAGATGCGGGATGCCTGCTGCCGTACCGGCTGCAATGTCAGTGCAGCGATCGCCTACAAGGACGGAGCGGCTGATGTCCAGTCCGTGTTCTTCCGCAGCGCGCAGAATCATACCGGGTGCGGGTTTGCGGCAATCGGTATCCAGCTTGTATTCGCCCACGCCGTGTTCGGGATGAAAGGGTGAGAAGTAGATGGCATCCAGTCGCGCATCATGCGGAGCAAGTTCGGCCTGAATATATTCCATCAGGACGTGAAAGTCAGCTTCGCTATACATGCCGCGGCCAATGCCCGCTTGATTCGTAATGACAATGGTCACGAACCCAAGCGACTGTGCAGTTTGCAGCAGTGGAATGATGCCCGGAACCAGACGGCAATCCTCTGGCTTCCACAAATAATGAACTTCTTCGTTGATCACGCCATCGCGATCCAGAAACAGTGCAGGCCGCAAAGTCCTCATCCTTTATCTCTCCACGGTCTTGCCGTGCGACGGTAATCGTTTGTTGTGTCCGTTGAACGAGTGTTGCCCATCGCGACACAAGTCCTTGTCTTCTATCGTCCCATTAATTTTGCAAGGCTGTGCGAAATGCGTCATCGCGGCACCACAGGCATCTTCGAAAGCTCAGTTGTAGTCCTAAGCCGGGAAGGAGTGAAGCCATGGCAGACCCACATCCGGCGAATCAACCCACACACGCTGAACCGAGCGGCCCTCGCGGCGATAATCCAGCCACGGCCGGTCCCGGCAATACGGGTGTCCGTTCCACCACGCCGGAGAATAACGCGGGAAAGATTAATCCTTCTGCACCCGGCGATACTGGAACCACCCCCGGTACGAACGCACAGTAAGCGATCGTTGCACAAAGAAATGCACGGATGGCCGGGTTAGAATTGGGCGGTACCAGTCTCTGTTAACCCATGCCCAAGCTAACCCGTCCACTCCTTCTATCGCTGATTCTCTGCGTGTCTGTCTCCATTGGCTGCACGCGAGAAGTTCACGTGGAAGTGCCAGCGGGATTTCACGGACACGTGGAGATCATCTGCGGCGATGTTGAGCAGGACCAGGACAGCATCATTCGTGTTGGAGAGTCTGGAACGTTGTCCGGCGTAAGTTGCCCGGCGAGGCAGGGCCACTTGCTCATCGCGCGTCCCAGCGGACAGCCCATTCAGACACGCGAAATCTGGAGCACCACCGGCGATGGTATTGTCCGCGAGATCACCTTTGACGTGCCGTAGGGATGCAGATCGGCGCGTGGAACCATTGAAAGTGTTCCACTTGCCCGCAGCGAAGGCTGTAACCCGTTAAAATTACGCTTACGGGCCTATAGCTCAACGGTCAGAGCAGGGGACTCATAATCCCTTGGTTCCAGGTTCGAATCCTGGTGGGCCCACCATACCCTCTCGCCGCCCGGCGTTTGCCGCTGGTTTCAAACACTCCCTGGTGTTTTCGCCTTCTTGCCAACAGATGAATATCCGCAAAATTCCTTGTCTATCGTCCGTGGCGGCGCAATGGAACCGCGATTCCATGCCCCGCTGGAATACTCTAGCGTCAGACACACGATGCGGAATTGCGGCAGAAGCAAAGCCCCGCCCGGACCGTGCATCTTAGTCTCAAGACGCTTCTGTTTGCCTATCCGCAATACTTCGTATGCGCAGAGAGTAAGCTCATGCCGTGGGCTCTGTGCCCGTCCCATTCGCTGCCTGATTCTTGAGGTCCTGAGGTGTTCATGGAGTTCCATATTGCCCGTGTCTTTCGCGACCGATTTCAGTTGCGCGATCTGCTGTTCTCTTACACGGGTAATGTCATCTTTGCGAACGTAGCGGCCAGCCGTCACCTCGCTCAGCAGATGAATGATGCGCGCGTGGCCATGGGCGGTCCCACGGCGCAAGAAGACCCGAATGCCGTGATCCATGCAGGCCAGTTGTTTGCCATGGGTCTCATCGACGAACTGAGTCACGCCGTCATAGAGCACTATCGCAAGCAGCAGGATCCCGATGTATTGAAGGATGCACTGCGCTGGTTCGGCGAGCGCGTGGGCGCAGAGAACGTAGACGCACTTCTGCTCTCGTTCACGGAGCGTTTCCCGAACGTTGCGATCTATAACGGCAAGCTGACTGCGAAGCAATGGCTCGCAGGATCGACTGACGGCATGCCGCATCGCGAAGCCGCGTTGGAAGAGTTGTTGTTGCTGTGGCTGGCAAATCAGAACCCGGCGTACAAGCCTTTCCGAATGCTGTTTGACGATACGACTCTGCGCAATACACTGCCCGCCTACCGCGAGATGCAGAAGGACGCAGATGCCTATTTCGAAACGCGTCCGGAGTTCTCAGCAGAGGCGAAGACGTTGTTGAAGGCGTTGCGGGCACCCTTCGAAGCATCACCCGATTCTCTCAGCGGACAGCTTGATTTCATTCGGCAACACTGGCCGGAGGTGCTTGGTCCAGCGCTCTCGCGTACCCTCCTTGCCATTGATACGTTGCGCGAAGAAGAGGTGGCCATCTGGATGCAGTTTCATCCTGCGGGCCACAACGTGCGCCATCATGGGCCAGTGGAATACGGCGGCAAAGAAGGCTTCGTTGGCGATGAATACATCGGGTTTGACGAGTACTGGGAAGACGTTCGTAACGACGACGGCAGCATCTCGCGCCGCCGCCGGACGCGCGATCAGCGTTACGCAAGCGATTACCAGGCGCCGCTGAACGAGTACGAGGCTTTCTCCGTCGATGATGCGTGGATGCCCAACGTGGTGCTCATGGCAAAGAGCACCTATGTGTGGCTGGAGCAGTTGTCGAAGAAGTACCAGCGCCACATCTATCGGTTGGATCAGATTCCGGTAGAAGAACTGAAGCTGTTGCGCGATCGTGGACTCACAGCGCTGTGGCTTATCGGTCTATGGGAGCGTTCAAGAGCATCACAAACCATCAAGCGCTTGCGCGGCCAGGCGGACGCCGTGGCGTCCGCATATTCGTTGATGGATTACCACATTGCAGAAGACCTCGGCGGCGACGAGGCCTACCAGAAACTGCGTGATCTGGGAGCCACTGTTGGCCTTCGCTTGGCCAGTGACATGGTGCCGAATCACATGGGTCTCGACTCCAATTGGGTGATCGAACATCCGGAGTGGTTCCTGCGTCGCGGCGAAAGTCCGTATCCCAACTACCGTTTTGAAGGCCCAGATCTTTCCACGGATTCTCGCGTTGAGATCAAGATCGAGGATCACTACTACGACCAGACGGATGCCGCTGTGGTGTATCGCATGCGCTGGCGTGATGATTCGAATCGAACAGAGTTCATCTATCACGGCAACGACGGAACAACGTTTGCGTGGAACGACACAGCGCAGCTTGATTATTCGCAGCACGCCGTGCGCGAGCACGTGATTCAGGTCATCCTTGAAGTCGCGCGCAGGTTTCCCATCATCCGTTTCGATGCGGCGATGGTGCTTGCGAAACGTCATGTGCAGCGACTGTGGTTTCCGTTGCCCGGTGTTGGTGGATCGATTCCATCGCGCGCGGAAAACGCGCTTACGCAGGAACAGTTTGATGCGCTGATGCCGCATGAATTCTGGCGTGAAGTCGTCGATCGCGTGCAGCAGGAAGTTCCAGGAACGCTGTTACTTGCAGAGGCGTTCTGGCTGCTTGAAGGCTACTTCGTTCGCACCCTCGGCATGCATCGCGTGTACAACTCCGCGTTCATGGTCATGCTGCGTGATGAAGAAAATGCCAAGTATCGAAGCTATCTGAAGAAGACCATTGAGTTCGATCCGGACATCATGAAGCGCTACGTAAATTTCATGTCGAACCCGGATGAGAAGACAGCTATCGAGCAATTCGGCACTGGCGACAAGTATTTTGGCGTGGCGACGATGATGGCAACGATCCCGGGTCTGCCCATGTTCGCGCACGGACAGATTGAGGGTTACACCGAGAAGTACGGCATGGAATACAAAACGGCCAAGTATGACGAATGGCCGAATGACGAACTCGTCGCACGCCACAAACGCGAGGTCGCTCCATTGCTTGCGAACCGCGCACTCTTTGCAGAAAGCGAGAACTTTGTGTTCTTCGATTTCTGGACGGAACACGGCACGGTCGATGAAAACGTGTTCGCTTATTCCAATCGTCGTGGCGATGAGCGCGCATTCATTATCTACAACAATGCGTATGGATCCACGCGTGGCACGGTTCACCTTTCTGCTGCTTCGATGAACAAGTGGACTGGCCAGTTGTGGCAGCGTCCCATTGCAGATGCGCTGGCTGTTCCGCGCGGGAATGAGTTTTTCATTGCATGGCGCGATGTCTCATCGGGACTGGAATACATTCGCCGCTCCAATGACCTTGTCCACGGTGGTCTTTCCATGGACCTCCGCGGGTACCAATACGCTGTGTTGCTGCATTGGCGGGAATTGCGTGCCACGGCAGAGCAGCCGTGGGATCAGCTATGCGATGGTCTGCATGGCGCTGGCGTTCACAATCTGGATGAAGCACTCACTCACCTCCGCCTTCGTCCGTTTAGCGAGGCATTGCGCCACGCCGTAAGCCACGATGCCGTACGCCTGATCGCACCCAAAGGCGAGCATCCCTACGCTGAGACAGAAGCAGCACGTAAGTGGGGAGAGCACACAAGGGATATCTTCCATCGCTGGGCAGAGCTGGAAACGCCATCATCTCCAGTCGCTACGGATGACCGCTACGTCTCCACCGCGACAGCACTCGGAGCAAGCGCGTTGCAGGCAGTTGCCCTGGCAAAGACGGCTCACGCTCTGCCGCCGCGGATGGCCATGGAAGTACATCCAGAAGCTCTGTGGACGCCTCTGCTCACAGTTGCCGTATTACGTGCACTGCCGTCCGAATCGAAGGACATTGTGGATGATCTTGGCCTGCGTTCCGCCCTCGCTGAGATATTTTCAGAGGTCGGCGTTCTCGGCGAAGACTCATGGCGCGCAGCAGCACGCGTCCGGCTTGCGCTTATGCAGCCAAAGTTCGATGACGTCGCGTTCTGGAACGAAGGCGACGTGCAGTGGCTCGCCGCCGTCAACGAACACGAAGGCGCGCGTTATATAAATCATGAGGCGCTGGAACAGCTTCTGCAGTGGCTTACTCTCACAGCGGCACTGCAGCCCGCCGGTGCAGCAGAGAAGAAGGTGCCGTTAGCTGAAATCCTTACTGCAGCCGAGTCTGTCGACTATTGCTACGACGATTTGGTGAAGTTGCTTACTGATAAGTCGTCTGTGACGAAAGCCGAAAAGTCGTCGGTGAAGCAGCCTGCACAAGTCAAGGATGTTGTTATCGAAGAGATTATGGATGTTGTTATCGAAGAGATAACGACAATGCCAGAGAAGACCGAGGCGAGGGAGGTTCTCACGAAATCGGCGGCAGTCAAAGAAGCGCCGACAAAGCCATCGACAGTAACGTCTTCTGCAAAGACCTTGGAAACCAACGCAGTCATCACACAAAATGGCGATACGTTGAAGGCGCACGCAGCGGACGGTCATCCGACGGTGGACACGGCCAGCATCCCTGACAAGTCAGAGGCAGGCAAGACGGCAGCGGAGACGCCGACGACAAAGAACGTTCCAGGAAAGAAATCGACGCCGGCGCTCTAACGAAAGACGTATTACCGGGTGTAGTCTCTCGCTGAGAGACGGAGGTTTCGCTATGCGTGGTTCCGGAATCGCTCTTCTTCTTGCGTTTGCTTCCATAGCTGCTGCCCAGACTGGCATCATGCCTGCGACTGCAATGGCTATGCCGCAGGGAAGTTGTCCCATTGGTATCGACGTGCACCAGCAGGCGCACAGTGCCTATTTGTTGACTGGCACAGCCGGTTCCTTCCATCCGTCGTTTGTGATCTCGTTTCATCCACGCGGAGATCACGCCATCCAGCAGGTGGTAATGGATGGCTTCGGCCCAAGCGGATTAGGTATCCGTGAAGCGGCCACATTGACCTCGGCTACGCCAAACGCAGATGCCGTGGAAACATTCACCCTCACTGGCTCTGGCGATGCCACGATTGTCACGAAAAAGCTAACGGCTGTGGAATGGTTCAGCCTTGTATCGGTTACATACGCAGATGGCAGCAGTTGGCATCGCAGAGGAACGGATGCCTGCTACGTTCCGCCCAACGGCTTTGTGCCAGTCCACTAAGCGTGGCTCTGCTTAATACGCAAAGATGTGCGGCGCGGGATAGGTAAACGTGCCATCGCTACGCTGCACCGCGATGAAGAGTCGTTTATTCGGATCGCCGTTGATCGTAGCTGCCACGAGCAGTGTGGTGCCGAATGTTCCGGAGCCATCGCTCACGCTTTTATCCACTTTGTGCGATTGGATGGGGCCAACCGGTGAGTACTTCGTCCAGTCTTCCGTGAAGCGCTGCAGCGAATAGCCGCTGTACTTGTCTGGATGCTGTTGCCAGTCGCTGTCGTTCTGGTAGATGCCGTATGCGGTGGCAAAGTCCTTCTGCTCGATCGCGGTCAGGAATTTATTCACGCGATGTTCCGTGTACATGTTGCTGAAGAGCCATCCGTGTCCTGAGATGAAGCCCGCAAACGTGGCGACAATCAGCAATCCCACCAGAATCCCCGCGCCGATCAGCGCATAACGCATCCGTTTGGCTTTTCCGGCGTCGTAGACAGGTGCATTCATCAGCGTCATGGATCGTTCCTCTTCCTGGGCGGTCTTTGCCGCCTCTGAAGCATTAGACACCGCGGCGGTGGAAATTGGTCAACGTGCGCCTGAAAGTTTCAGAAGACATTGCGGATCAGCTGCACATCCGGTCTGCCTTTGTCGCGCAGATGTACCAGCACGGCATCATAGCGAATGGCCACGTTCGGCCTGCGCCCGTCGGGCCAGGGTAGTTCGCGTACATACGCATCCGCCTGGCGCTCCATTGCTTGTTGCTTGTCACCATCGATCGCGGCTTCTGCGGCAACGGGGGAGTTCTGCCTGCGTGTTTTCACCTCAATGAAGCACAGCGTCTCGCCCTCCCAGGCCACAACGTCAATTTCGCCTGGCGTAAAGTCACTCTCCCAACGTTGTGCAACAACCCTGAATCCCTGTCGGCGCAGATGAAAATAGGCAGCATCTTCACCCATGTGGCCTCGCATGGTCGCGCCATCTACGCCTCTTCGCTGGTCGTGCCAGCGCGTTGAGATTGCCGTAAGCCGTTCCATCAGAGCAACTAAGGGGTGTAATCGCAGCATTCGCGTCCAGTATGTCAAATCTGACAGTCGTCACGGAGCGTTTCTGCATCCAACCTGCTAAATCATGGGGATGATGTTTTCCGGAAGCTACAGCCGCCTCTTGGCCTGCACGTTGATGGCAGGGCTTTTCCTACCCGAATTGTCTGCCCAGGCAAACGGAACAGTGCAGGCTCCTGCTTCCGGCGGCGGCTCCAATCAACAAACGACCCCACAGCAGGGTCCGCCTCAGGGCGCCTTGGCTCCACCCCCCATGCAGGGCAATGGCGCGCCCAACTCTCCGGGCGATCCTTTTCCGGATCTCGGTCGTAAACGTATCGGCCTCGCGCTGGGTGGTGGCGGTGCGCTCGCTCTCAGTGAAATCGGCGTGCTTCGATGGATGGAAGAAAATCACATTCCCGTGGACGTTATCGCGGGCACCAGCATGGGTTCGTTGGTTGGTGCGCTGTATGCAACAGGACACACGCCAGATCAGATCTCCGCGCTTACGAGCGATACGGTCTTCTCGAAGGTCTTTCGCATCGACACGGATTTTCGTCAGTTGAACTTTCGTCGTCGCGAAGACCAGCGGTTTCTTCCCGGAGGCTTCAACCTTGGTTTGAAGCACGGTGTTTCCATCCGCAACGGTGTTCTGCTTGACTACGGCCTGAACCAGTTTCTGAACGCACAGTTCCTGCCCTACGGCGCAGACTTCTCGTTTAACAATCTGCCACTGCCATTTCGCTGCGTAGCCACCGATATTCTCGTTGGCCGCGAAGCGGTGTTTACGCGAGGCCCGCTTGCTGAAGCGGTTCGTGCTTCCATCTCTATCCCCGGTCTGTTTCCGCCGCTGGAAGATGGCGGCCATATCTACGTGGACGGCGCGCTGACAGAGAACCTACCTACGGATCTGGTGAAACGCGAGCTTCATGCGGATGTAGTGCTTGCCGTCTCGCTGCCATTGACGCCTCCGGGCGTGGGCGATACCAGTTCGCTCCTCGGCATTTTGGGTCGCAGTTTTTCTGTCGCTTCCTGGAGCAACGAAGTTCGTTCCCGGCAGCTTGCAGACGTTCTCATTGAACCCGTCGCGCCTGCCGGTGCTGGTACTTCGGATTATGCCAAGGCCGATGTCCTGGCGAAGGCGGGTTACCTTGCCGCGCAAAAGATGGCCCCGCAGCTCCTGAAGTACCGCGTCAGCGACGAGGAGTGGGAAGTCTACATGGCCCACCGCGAGCATCGCGAAGCGCGTCCACCGCGCAACATCGCGTCGGTCAAAATCTATGCGCCAAACAATCACAGTGCTGTCGGTGTTCGCGAGACGGTGGACGATCTGCCCGGCAAGCAGCTGAAGACAGACCAGGTAGAGGCCAAGCTGAACGAAGTCCGCAGCGACGGTCGTTACAACACGGAATATTTCCTCTCGCAGCCGGGTCAGGTGCTAAATACCGAAATCACCGGACCGGCCAACGTAGGCCGTCACGTCGAGGGCAGAGAATTGCTGCATCCCGACGAAAAACGCGGCCCCGGGGACGATACGCTGCCAGAAATGGTGGAAGCGGCAGAGCAGCCGGCCGAGACTCCTAACAATACCGTTCCTCCCGGCAAGTCAGAGAAGAAGGAATCGAAGAAGAAAGAACCGAAGCCGGTCTTTGAAACCGTCGCTCCCAGCAGTGCGCGCAAGGTCGCCACTGCCATCGCAACCAAGCCCGGCTATATCGCAGGACCCGGTGATGTGGACTTGAACATGGTGGTGCGTGACCGTCCTGGTGGTCCACCGTATCTCCTGCTTGGTGCAAACATCATTTCTCAATCCGGCGGTACCAATCGTGCCACTCTCGATGCCATCTTCACGCAGCAGGATCTTGGCACATACAAGAGCGAAGGTCGTCTGTTGATGCGGATCGGTCGTGTCACACAGTTTGTACCGGAATACTACTGGCGCCCGAACGATCACAACTTCTTTATTGCGCCACGTCTCCAGCTCTATCGCACACTGGAGCCCGTATGGGTAGACCAGCACAAAGTTTCAGATCGACTGACGCAGACAGCCGGTGGTGGTGTGGATTTTGGTTATAGCCAGAGCCACTTCACCGAGTGGCGTTTCGGTTACCAGATGACCCATCAACTCTGGAACCTCAGTACTGGTAGCGATGGTCAACCTGACATCCATGGCAACTCTCAACAGGTGCGTCTGCAGTACAGCTTCAACGGGCAGGATCGTGCCATGGTGCCGCGTCATGGTCTGCGTACTGATGTGTCCGCGGGATATCTGTTCAATACCGTTAACACTGTGAACGCACCGGTTCTTCAGGCTTCTGGTGCATACTTCTACGACCTTGGGCACAACAACACCGTGTCTTTCAGTCTGGAAGGCGGCACCATGGGCAATCGTCAGGTCGCCGATCCTTTCCGCTTCACGCTCGGTGGACCGCTGCGTCTGACGGCATCCGCATACGATGAATACCGCGGCACAGACTACATGCTGATTCGTCCTGCTTACTTCCGACGCATCGCCCAACTGCCCATGCCCCTGGGGCAAAGCATTTACATCATCGGCACGTATGAGCTAGGCCGCATGTACGCACCAGACCGCGACACGCTCATGCGGCAGGACGTTTTCTTTGGGCTGGCGGCGGAAACACCCATCGGTGCGCTCACCTTCGGTCCGGCAATCGGCGATCACGACCACCGCAAATTCGTCTTCACCCTGGGAAGGTTCTTCTAGCGGCGGAAGATCTGAAATGGAACAATCTCGAAAAGGCCGCAGATTTTTTCTGCGGCCTTTTCTTCTGGCAATCGTCTATTCTGCACAGCATCAGATATCCGAACTTTCTTCTGGAGACCAACCATGTCCCTTCGGCGCATCCTGCCCGCCGCCCTTCTTGCCCTCAGCGCATCGCTCGCCGTAGCTCAGGCCCCCGGAGGCGGGCAGCGTGGTCCCGGAGGCCCCGGTGGTGGACCGCCGCCCCCACCTCCGCCGCCCACCGCGGGCGCTAAGCTCGACATCATTGAAGGTTCGTCCGCCAGCTACCGCGTCACCGAACAGCTTGCCGGCATCGACTTCCCGAATGAAGCTGTTGGCACCACGACGGGTGTTACGGGCACCATCCAGATCATGCCGGACGGCTCCATCGCGCCCAACTCCAAGCTCACCGTCGACCTGAAGGGACTCACCAGCGACCAGGGCATGCGCGATGGCTACATCCGCAACCGCACGCTGGAGACGGATAAGTTCCCCGATGCAGTCTTCGTCCCCACCTCCGTCACGGGCGTTCCGAAGATGGTGCCGTCCACCGGTCAGGTCGGCGTGGCCCTCACCGGCAACCTCACTGTCCATGGTGTCACCAAGCCAGTCACGTTCAAGGGCATCGCAACGCTCGATCCGCGCTCGTCCACCGTGGCAGGCCGTGCATTGGCGACGTTCACCTTCGCCGACTTCAATCTCACCAAGCCCACGCTCGCACGACTGATGAGCGTCGATGACAAGATCACGCTGGAACTGGTCTACAAGTTCAAGCGCAGCTAACGTAGGCACAACTCAGAACCGAAGTGCACGAAGTCCTCACGATGTTCACAGACTGTTTGTGAACTCTGAGCAAACTTCGTGCACTTTGTCTTTCTCGTCTCCTATACTTCGGCCCACATGCGCGCCGCCCTTCTCATCTGCTGCCTATTACTGTCCCTGACCGCGAAAGCGCAGGAACCCTATCCGCTCACGCCCGATTCGGAAGTGCAGAACGTCCCGCACGGCACGGTCGAAAAGACCACGCTGCCACCGGGCCAGTTCTATCCCGGCACACCACACACGGTCAGCATCTACCTGCCACCCAACGCAGGCGCAGAGCCATTGCCTTACATGGTCTTCCTCGACGGCAGCGGCTATCTCGGCGGACGCATGCGCGCAGCCACCGTCTTTGACAACCTCATCGCGAAGCATCAACTACCACCGATGGTCGGCATCTTCATCGACCCCGGCGTGCTACCCGCCATCCGTCCCGATGCGCAGAACCGCTACGAACGCGTCTTCGAATACGACTCGCTTTCGAATCGCTACGTGAACTTCCTCATGCAGGAAGTTGTGCCCTTTGTTGAGAAGCGTCACGCATTATCGAAAGACCCCAACGCACACGCCATCGGAGGCACCAGCACCGGTGCAGTCGGCGCGTTCGTCGCAGCATGGCATCGCCCAGACCAGTTCCGCCGCGTGCTCTCACTTATCGGCACGTACGTCGCGATGAAAGGCGCGGACACCCTGCCCGAACTCGTCCGCAAGACCGAACCCAAACCCATCCGCATCTGGATGCAGGACGGTGCCAACGACCACATCACTCCCGACGAACCTTACGGCACCTTCTTCGCAGGCACCTGGCCACGCGCGAACCAGTTACTCTTCGACGCTCTACAGTTTAGTGGTTATGACGCAAAACTAACCATCGGCACCGGAGGCCACGACACTAAGCAAGGCTCCGCCGAATTGCCCGATGCCTTGAGATGGCTCTGGCGCGACTACTCCCCCGAACACGGCATCGGCACAATCGAAGTCCATCCACCCGCGGCGCAAAGCACCGCAGGCTTCGACAAACGAGGCAGTATCTGGGCCACTGTGGATGCGGTTGGTGGTTGGCAGGAAATTGGCCCCGATTGGGCAGCATCTGACCTTCAGCCAACATCAACAGGCGACCTGTACTTCGTCGATGGTGAAGATCACTTACATCGCTTCGATGGTCAAGTAAGCACGCAACTACACTATGGCGGTTGGCCACGCGCATATACGCTATTCCATGGAGGACCCAATCTTCTCGCTCCAGGATTTTATGACTCGTTGGACGAATACTCCCCGAGCTTACAGAAGCTTAAGGAATGGAAGATGCCACACGCGGAATGGATATGGTCTCTTCTTTCTCTCTCTGATCGAATGGTGTACCTGCTCACAAGCAGGAGTCCAACGAGTCGTGAAGATACTCGAATCTATTGGGCAGACCTCACTACAAGAACGGCCAAGTTCAATTCCGTTAAAGCTCCAGGGTCTCTTCTTGGCACACTAACTGCATCACCTGATCAAGCGATGCTCGTAATCACAGACCGCGAACATCGCCACCAATGGTCCATGCAGTTAGACAAAGACGGCAAGCCCATCAACCCTGAACCCTTCTACCGACTCGAAGTCCTCGACGACGAAACCGGCGCAAAAGGCGCAGCCTTCGACAGTATTGGTCAGGTTTACTTCGCGACAAAGATCGGTGTTCAAATCGCAGAGGCGAACGGCCGCATTGCCATGATCCTCAACAGCCCCATTCCAGACAAGCCGGTGGATAACATTGCATTCGGTGGCCCCGACCAGGATTGGCTCTACGTCACGGTCGATGGCAAACTCTATCGCCGCAAGATGAAAACCCACGCAGTCCCCGTCGACAAACCCGAGAAGCCACCACAACCACCGCTATAGAAACAAAAACGCAGCGCCCACTAACTTCAAGTGAGCGCTGCGTTCGTTAGCTCTTGAAGCGTGCGGTGTTAACGACCGATGGTCTTCATGCCGCCCTCGTTATAGCGATCGCCTGCCACTTCATCGGTAGGCACAGCAGCCTCAAGCTCTGCCACTTCCTCCGCACTCAACTTGATAGAAGCCGCAGCAGCATTCTCTTCCAGATACTTCACACGCTTCGTTCCCGGAATCGGTGCCAGATCATCGCCCTTGGCAAACACCCATGCCAAAGCCAACTGCCCAAGCTTTACCCCGCGACGTTCTGCGATCTCCGAGATGCGATTCACAATCAACTGGTTCTTATCCAGGTTCTCGCCCTGAAAACGCGGATACCGCGCTACACGCGCATCCTTGCCATCGTTCAAATTTTCCTTGGTCAACGCGCCAGTCAAAAAGCCACGCCCCAGCGGGGAATAGGGCACAAAGCCAATACCAAGCTCGCGAAGAGTAGGCAGGATCTCTGTTTCCACATCGCGCGTCCACAGCGAATACTCGCTCTGCAGCGCGGTAATGGGATGCACCTTGTGCGCACGACGAATCGTCTCGGCACCGGCTTCACTCAGGCCCAGGTACTTCACCTTGCCTTCCTTCACCAGTTCCGCCATCGCACCGACGGTCTCTTCAATTGGCGTGTCTGGATCAACGCGATGCTGGTAGTACAGATCAATCACATCCACGCCGAGTCGCTTCAGCGAGGCCTCGCACGCCTGCTTTACATACTCCGGCTTGCCGCTGATTCCCCAGAAATCCGGTTTGGAACGATCACGGAGATTCGCAAACTTGGTCGCCAGAAATACCTCGTCGCGTCGACTCTTGATGGTGTTTCCCACCAGAATTTCGTTATCGCCAAAACCATAAACATCGGCGGTGTCCAGAAAGGTAATGCCAAGATCCAGCGCGCGCAGAATCGTAGCGGCGCTCTCCGCATCATTGCGTTCGCCGTAAAACTCGCTCATGCCCATGCAGCCAAGACCTTCGCGGCTGACCACGGCACCCTGTGATCCAAGTTTGATTTGATCCACGCTCATGCGCACTTGGATGAGGTCTGAGCCTCCCACGATTCGCGTGGCGCGATACGGCTTTTAGCCTTATCCGTGTCCCACGTGAACCTGGCTTGTCAGGGCGAGAATGCAGAAGACTGCCAGGATCCCAAGCATGGTGGTGATCATGCCCCAGAAATAAATCCCGTCGAAGTTTCTGTGGCGCGCGTTTCCTTGCTCGTCGGCCATAACGTTCCACTCCGCTACGAAATTAGACGCCTCCGTTGCCCCAGACTTTGCCTGCTACAGAACATTGCGTACCTTCTTTTCCACTACCGGAACTCCGTAAAATCAATGCATGGGCCGTATCCGCGTACTTTCCGACCAGGTGGCGAACCAGATTGCCGCAGGCGAGGTCGTCGAACGCCCCGCCTCCGTCGTTAAAGAGCTGCTGGAAAACGCCATGGACGCGGGCGCCACGCGCATCCGCATTGAAATTGAGGGCGGCGGCCGCAAACTGATCCGCATCGTCGACAACGGCCACGGCATGGTCCGCGACGACGCCATGCTCGCCTTCGAGCGCCACGCCACCAGCAAGCTGCGCAACGCGGAAGACCTGAACCACATTGCCACGCTCGGCTTCCGCGGCGAGGCTCTGCCGTCCATCGCCTCCGTAGCGCGCGTCGAAATGGACACACGCAGCGAAGACGATGCTGTCGGAACGCGCATTGAAATCGTCGGCGGCAGCATGACCAAGGTGGAAGATGTGGGCGCGCCCACCGGCACCACCATTGCCATCCGCGACCTTTTCTTCAACGTCCCGGCACGCAAGAAATTCCTGAAATCGGAGCCGACAGAGCTGTCGCACGTGGCCGCGCTGGTCACGCATTATGCGCTGGCGCACCCGAACAAGCATTTCGAACTTCACACCGCGACGAACGCGCTGCTCGTGGCGCCCGCCGTCCGCGACGCCAGCGAGCGCGTCTTCCAAATTCTCGGCGGCGACGTTTCGCGTGACATGATCCCAGTCGCAGCGGAGATCGATTTCACCCGCGCAGGTCTGCCCGAACCCCCACCCTGGCGACGCGAAGAAGACTATGTCCCTCCCACCCCCGGCTTCCTGCGTGTGAGTGGCTTTGTCTCCAAGCCCGAGCTGCAAAAGCTCAATCGTGGCTCGATTTACGTCTTCGTCAACGGCCGACAGGTGCGTGACCGTCTCATCCTTCACGCGCTGACTGAGGCTTACAAGAACATCCTTCCGCCCACATCGTTTCCGGTGGTGCTGCTGTTCCTCGAAATGCCTGCTGCGGAAGTGGATGTGAATGTCCATCCCGCGAAGACGGAGGTGCGCTTCCGCCAATCCAGCTTTGTGCATGACTTCGTGCGGGATGCGGTGCGCAACTCGGTGCTGAAAGCGCGGCCCGCAGCCAGCTTCCTCACGGCTGTCGCCCCGCCCATTACGCCACGCGCAGGTGACAACTTCCTGAATGCAACGGAAGGATTCGATCTCGATCCCGTAGTGCGCGGACCGGGCCCCGGCAGTGATGCACCTTGGAGTGAACATCAGATATCTGAAGCGGAGGCGCAGGATCGTCAACGCGAACTGGAACGCGTCAGCGACCGCATCGACGCGCAGGACGCGGAAGGTTTCTCGCTAACGGCAAAGCCCACCACGCCAGTAGCCGGTCGCTTCAGCTTCCCATTGGAAGATCGGGAAGACCAATTCGAAAATCATCCTGAGCGGAGCGCAGCGGAGTCGAAGGACCCGCATTCCTCTACACCGCCATGGACATATCCGGGAAGCGACCCTCACGCCGCAACCCATTTGCCCATCGGCACCCCAAACCAAGCCCCCGCTGCCGAACGCATCGAAGACACCGCCCGCCTCGATGGCCTTGGCGGCCTGCGTCCGCTCGGCCAGCTTCAGAACTCCTTCATCCTCGCCGTCAACGAGCAGGGCCTTTGGATCATCGACCAGCACGTCGCCCACGAACGCATCCTGTTTGAAAAGGTCCTGCGCGAACGTCAGGTGGAGAAGGTCCAACGCCAACGCCTGCTTATGCCGTTGCTCATCGACCTCATCCCGGCGCAAATGGCCAACTTTGCCCAGATGGCCGATGAACTCTCCCGTAACGGCTTCGAAGCAGAGCCTTTCGGCCCACGCACCCTCGCCGTCAAGGCCGCTCCCGTCGGGCTCGAAGGCAAGGAACTCGAACTAGCTCTGGCGGAACTGCTGCAAACCGACGATGACGCTCCGCAGGCCGATAACATGGAGGAGCGCCGCCGCCGTATCGCCGCTTCCATCGCCTGCCATGCCGCCGTGAAGATCAATATGCCCTTGGAACAGAGCAAAATGCAGTGGCTACTCGACGAATTGGGAAAAACTGAGAATCCAATGGCATGTCCACATGGCAGACCCATCGCTTTGCGTTATTCTCATAAAGAGATCCAGCGGGCGTTCCAGCGCATTTAGTTTGCGCTTCTCAGCATCGCCGCAGGCTTTGGGATCTTCCACGAACCATGCAGGTTCCTCTGGACAGCGGGAAGACGACACCCCGCCGGGCAGCATCAGAAAATGGCACACAGCCATTCCATGCTCCCCTTACATCGAATACAGAAGCACAGGCAGCAACGCGGGTCGTCTCCGCGACATGTTGTGCTGTGCATATGCGTAAGCGCCACTCATAAGAACAGGCGCCGGAAAGAGAACTCCGCTCATGGCAACTTCGCCAGTAACCCCTACCCAAAACCAATTAAAACTTGCGCGCGTGGCCCTTTGGCATCAGGACGGCAACGCCCTCCAAACGCTTGACGATCTCCGCACATGGCTCGACGAAGCCGGCATCGTCGCGTACACGCCCCACGCCCAGTTCGCCGCTGCGCCGCAGCCCAGCTTCTCAGAAGCTGTCCTCGGACGCCCCGAAAAGAACTGGATTCCCCAGGCAGAAACCGAAGAGACCGACGGTCCCAGCGAGGATGAATCCTACGCCGTCGAAGTTGAAGATGAAGAACCCGCCGACGAAGTGGAAGACATCGACGAAGACGACGATGAGCCTGCCGACGCTGTAGAGTTCGCTGACGATGAAGCTTCCGATGACGAAGTGATGATCTCCAACGACGACGAGTTCGCAGAAGACGAAGGCGACGAGATCGCCGAAGAAGACAAGATTGAAGCAGACGCCGAAGCAGCTGCTGAAGAGGCTGTCGAAGCGCCGAAGGCCATCAATGGCTTCTCTCTCGAAGAGCGCGAAGAAGTCCGCCGCATGCTTGCCCGTCTCGTTGAGGACGGCACTGCAGTGCCGCTGAACCTCCTTGGTAACTCGCTCGGCGAGCCAGACTTTGTCTGCTCGGCACAGGCGTTTTCGTTTATTTACACCCTCCGCGGTGACAAGAACTTCAAGAACGAACCCTCCCAGACCGGCGCGATGCGCGTCTCTCCTCTCGCTGCCAAGGCATACGATCTGCTGAAGGAAAAGGGCGCCATGGCGCCGCACGAACTCAGCACGGAACTCGGCCAGGGCATCGTGGATTCGGCTGTTCTGCGCGCTCTCAGCGAGCTGTGGTCCATCCTGCGCGTCGTTCCCATCCCGAATGCAGACGGCGAGCCCGCCACCTGGGAAGTTGCCAGCGGCCGCTACCTGCGCCACATCAAGGCAGGCGCCAACGCGGGCCAGCCCACGGCGCTGTCAGCGCTGCTGTCGCTGTACCTGTCGCAGACCGTTGCTGCCACCAGTGACGAGATGGAAATCTTCCTCTCGCCGCTTGCTGCACGTTCGCGCGTCCGCGAAGTCGTGAATGGCCTGTCGGCCTCGCGCCAGCTTGATTCCATCGTGCTGGACGGCAAGACCGCCCACTTCCTCCCCGGCGCGCTCGACAGCCTGCCGGAAGACAACACCGTAGCCTCCACGGAACCCTTCGTGCAGCAGCGTTCGCGCTATGAAGACGACGACCGCCGCGCCATGATCGAAGCCCGCAACGCCCGCTTTGCCGCAGAAGGTGGCACACCGGAAGAGCGCAAGCCCTTCCGCCGCGAAGGCGAACAGGGTGGCTTCCGTCCCCGCCGCGAAGGTGGCTTTGCGCCGCGTCGCGAAGGCGGATTCACCCCGCAACGCCGCTCCGGTGGCTTTGGCGGCAACCGCGAAGGCTTTACCCCGCGTACTGACCGCGAGCGTCGTCCCTTCACCCGCCGCGACGAAGGTGGAACGACCGACCGTCCTCGCAACGAATTTGCACGTCCCTGGGACGAGGATCGTGGAGAGCGCAAGCCCTTCACCCCGCGCGAAGGCGGCGAGCGTCGTCCGTTCACGCCTCGCGGTGACCGCCCCTCCTTTGGCGACCGCAAGCCTTTCGGCGAGCGCAAGAGCTTCGGTGACCGCAAGCCCTTCACCCCACGTGAAGGCGGCGAAGGCCGTCCGTTCACTCCCCGCGGTGATCGTCCGTTCACGCCTCGTGGCGACCGTCCGTTTACCCCGCGTGGTGATCGTCCTTCCTACGGCGACCGTAAGCCCTTCGGTGATCGCAAGCCGTTCGGCGAACGCAAGAGCTTCGGCGACCGCGAAGGTGGCGAGCGTCGTCCCTTCACACCTCGTGAGGGCGGTGATCGTCCGTTTACACCTCGTGGCGACCGTCCTTCCTACGGCGACCGTAAGCCGTTCGGCGAGCGCAAGAGCTTCGGTGATCGCAAGCCCTTCACCCCGCGTGAAGGTGGCGAAGGCCGTCCGTTCACTCCCCGCGGTGATCGTCCGTTCACCCCTCGTGGTGATCGCCCCAGCTTCGGCGACCGTAAGCCTTTTGGTGACCGCAAGCCCTTCACTCCACGCGAAGGGGGCGATCGTCGTCCCTTCACACCTCGTGAGGGTGGTGACCGTCCGTTCACGCCGCGCGGCGACCGTCCTTCGTACGGCGACCGTAAGCCGTACGGTGATCGCAAGAGCTTTGGCGACCGCAAACCCTTCACACCTCGTGAAGGCGGTGAAGGCCGTCCGTTCACCCCACGTGGCGACCGTCCCTCGTATGGCGACCGCAAGCCGTTCACCCCACGCGAAGGCGGCGAACGTCGTCCGTTCACCCCGCGTGGCGATCGTCCCTTCACCCCACGTGGTGACCGTCCCAGCTTCGGCGACCGCAAGCCGTTCGGCGAACGTAAGTCCTTTGGTGGCCCGCGCAAGCCCTTCGGTGCAGACCGTGGCGGCAGCTTCGAGGGTCGTGGCGAGCGCGCTCGCTTCTCCGGCGAACCCGGCGAAGGCCGTCCGTCCTTCCGTAGCGGCGGACACTCGGCAGGTCCCGGCGGAGCCAAGTTCGGCGGCTCAGGCTTCGGACGCGACCGCAAGGGTGGCCCCGGCAGCTTCGGCAAGCCAGGCTTCAAACCCTCCCGCAAGGGACCGGGCGATGGCCCAGGCCGCGGCGGAGCACCCAAGCGCCGCCCCGAATAACCAACCAACTCTGAACATAACTACCCCCGTCCGTGACATCGTCACGGGCGGGGCTTTCTTTTTGTAGGTAAGCAAGTCCCACGGGAAGACCTGTCGGGGTTGGGAATCTATACTGGCCGCGCAGCGATCAAGTCATTCTCAGCAAAGTGGAGCATCGAGGTTTTGCAGATGACCAGGCACAGTCTTCAGTGGATTCTCGTTCTCTTAAGCCTGCCTGCAACCGTTCACGGGCTTAGGGCTCAGCAGGTTCACCAGGACGTCACCTCACCCCTCAAGTTCGACGCGGTGACCGTAAAGCCAAACAAAACCGGCTCATCGACGATGGCCTCCATGTACCACAGTGGTGACATGCTGCAGTTGGAGAACATCACGCTTCAGGTTGCCCTATGGGACGTATTCGACCAGCAAGAGTATTTGATTGATGGCGTTCCCGACTGGGGCAAAAGACTTCACTTCGACATTCAAGGCAAGATCCTCGACGCCACACCGCAGGCCATCGACGCCCTCACTCTCGACCAGAGAAGAGCCATGGTGATCCGGGTGCTACAGGAGCGTTTCGGCCTCAAGACCCACTGGATCACACGCGACGCTCCAGAGTATGCGTTGGTTGTGGCAAAGGGCGGGAGCAAGCTCACACCGACCACTTTCACACGGACGTCCAGCGGTCGAAATCTATACAACTGGTCTGCCGAAAGTGTCACCACGGACGATCTCGCGAAGGGGCTGGCGGGAACCCTTAGGCGTCCCGTCGAAAACCGTACCGGATTGACAGGGCAGTACGACTTTCATCTCAAATGGTCTGCCGACAAATCGGAATTGTCCCCCGGTTCAGCAGCCGACGATGCGCCTTCCATCTTCACTGCTGTCAAAGAGACTCTGGGACTTGAACTTAAGCCAATCACTGGGCCGGTGCAGGTGCTCGTCGTGGATACACTCGAGCTTCCCGACGAGAACTGACAGCCGCCGACTCGAGACATCCCGCCCCGAGCCGCTTCCAGCCTGTCCCTGTGCTTCCTGTACAGAAGGCGTATGCTATCCGAACCGGGGCTGCGTCCAACCGGTGTAGGTCATTGTTCGTAAGGGGTTCGTTACCTGATGCCGAAGTCGCTCAAGATTTCCACGCTGGCTGTTTCCGCTGTTCTGCTGCTCACCATGTTTCTGGGCGCAAACCTGCGTCGGGTACATGCGTCCGGACAGGCGCAGGACGGTGCCTATCGCCAGATGCAGGTCTACAGCGAAGTCCTTCGCCACATTCAGTCTGACTACGTGGTCGACCCCAACATGCCCAAGGTGACCGACGCCTCCATGCGCGGCCTTCTTGAGTCGCTCGACGCCGAATCCAGCTACCTGTCCCCGACTGAGTACAAGCTATACAAGGAGCACGTCGGCAAGCCGCAGGCGGGCATCGGTGCCGACGTAGGCAAGCGTTACGGCATCGCTACTGTTATTTCGGTGGTCGCAGGCGGACCGGCAGACAAGGCTGGCCTCCACAGTGGCGATCGTATTGAATCCATTGGCGATCGCAGCACAATGGAAATGTCGCTGGCAGAAGTACAGATGGCACTGGGTGGCGAAAAGGGGACGCCGGTTGTGCTTTCCATGATCCGCCCCATGAAGAACGCCCCGGAGAAGCTCACGCTCACACGTACGGACACGTCGCTCCCCTCAACCGGCGAAGTCTTCTATGAAGGCGGCTCCATCCTCTACATCAAGCCCGGCATCATCGACAAAGATCACGTGCAGCAGGTGGAGCAGAAGCTGAAGGCCATGGGTCGCACCAACTCCAAGAAGATCCTGCTCGATCTGCGTGACGTTTCCTCGGGCGACGACGCCGAAGGCATCCGTCTGGCCAACCTCTTCCTCAAGTCCGGCACCATCGCCATGCTTGAAGGCCAGAAGGTAGCCAAGCAGACTTTCACCGCAGAGCCCGGCAAGACCGTGAACGAGAAGGCTCCCATGGTTACGCTGGTGAATCGCGGCACCGCGGGCGCGGCTGAGATCGTCGCCGGGGCGCTACTCGATTCCAAGCGCAGCGAACTCGTTGGTGAAAAGACCTACGGCGACGGCGCGCAGCAGCGCGTCTTTGAACTCGCCGACGGCGGCGCCATCATCCTCTCTGTGGCCAAGTTTGAAACGCCCTCCGGCAAGAAGTACCAGGACGAAGGCCTGACACCCACCACCACGGTTGCCACAGCTCAGGAACTGGCAATGGCCGATGGCGACGAAGACGGCGACAGTGAAGCCGCCAGCACCGCCACGGTGAACTCCTCCAAGCCCGCCGCAGCCGCAACCACCGTTGCCAAGCCCGCTGCCAACATCGACGAGCAGCTCAACAAGGCGCTCGACATCCTGAAGGCAAAAGCGGCTTAAAAATATCCACAGAATTTGGCTGAAAGAGGCAGGGAATCCCTGCCTCTTTCTGTTTGCTGCGGGGACGGAACGAGAGCAAAACGCATCACACTTGGGTATACGAAATCGGCACGAAACGCCGTTGACGAACGTGTTTCCTCCGCGTTCGTTCAACTCGGAAACGCCTGCCACCCCGTGCTACCGTTAGGATTGCCGTGCCCAGCCTGTTCACTCGCGAAACTCCGTCCTCCAGCGATCGCAAGTCCGCACCCGGCAACGGCAAGGGACCGTGGCGCCCGCCCCAATCCGGAGGCAGGCCCCCCAAACGCGTCCCCTACGCGCGGACCTGGTGGTACAAGTACTTCCCCACAAGGGCAAAGGCGCGCCGCGCCATCTTCTACAGCCTGCTCGGCTGCTCGGCCGTTTTCGGCTCGCTCGTCGGCCTCACGCTGGTCAACACGGCCGACCTGCCGCAGATGGAAGACCTGGAGCATTACCGCCCGGCCACCACGACCGAGCTGCTCGACATCCACGGCCGCACCATCGGCTCGTTCGCTCTTGAGCGCCGCGTTGTCGTCCCCTACAACGATTTCCCGAAGGTGCTGCACGACGCCATTCTCTCCATCGAAGACAAGAGCTTCGACAAGAACGCAGGCGTAAACCCCTTCCGCGTCATCGGCGCGGCGTACGTTGATCTGCGTTCCAAGGGCCGCCGTCAGGGTGCATCCACACTCACCATGCAGCTTGCGCGCAACCTGTTCCTGACGCTCGATCAGACGTGGAGCCGCAAAATTCAGGAAATCCTGCTCTCTGTCCAGATCGAACGCCACTTCACCAAGGAACAGATCTTCACCCTCTACGCCAACCAGATCTATCTGGGCAGCGGCGTCTACGGGTTTGAGGCGGGCAGCGAATACTACTTCTCCAAGAAGGCAAGGGAACTCACGCTGCCCGAGGCTGCATTGCTCGCGGCACTCCCTAAGGGGCCCAGCAGCTACTCGCCGGTGCGCCATCCGGATCGCGCTCTCAAGCGCCGCAACCTGGTGCTCAGCGAAATGCTCGGCGACGGCTTCATCACCGAACAGCAATTTCAGGAAGCAAAGTCCGCACCGCTGGGCCTCAACATCGAGCCGCCTGCGAACACCATCGCTCCTTACTTCGTAGAAGAAGTGCGCCGCCAGCTTGAACAGGAGTATGGTGCCGACGCCGTTCACGGCTCCGGCCTCAAGGTCTACACCACCATGGACCTCGACCTGCAAACCGTGGCGAACAAGGCAGTGCTCGACAACGTAGCCGCCTACGAACGCCGTCACGGATGGAAGGGCAAACTCACCAACATCTTCGAAACCAACGGCGACCTGCAAACCTACCAGCATCCCGACTGGACGGACTCGATTGAAAACGGCGCATACTTCCACGCGTTGGTCATTGAAGCCACACCCCGCCGCGTCATCGTTCGCATCGGCAAACGTTACGCAGAGATGACTGCGAACGACTGGGCATGGACCACCATGGGCAATGGTGACAAGCTTCTGCAAAAAGGCGACATCGCCTACGTCCGCATTGAAGACGCCACCAGCGGTACCGCCACCATGCACGCGTCGCTGCAGCAGGACTCTGGCGCTCAGGCGTCGCTCATGGCCATGGATAACTCCAATGGCGACGTGCTCGCCATGGTTGGTGGACGCGACTTCAACCTGTCGCAATTCAATCGCGCTACGCAGTCGGAACGCCAGACCGGCTCCAGCTTCAAGCCATACGTGTACACCACGGCGGTTGAGCAGCTTCACACCAAGCCCACAGACATCATCGTGGACGCGCCCACCAGCTTCTACACGCCCAACGGCCCGTACACGCCGCATAACTACGAGCCGAACTACGCTGGACCAATGACCATTCTCAACGCCTTCGCGGAGTCGCGAAACATCCCCGCACTCAAGCTCGCGAATCAGGTTGGCATCCGCAAGGTCATTGAAGTGGCGCATCGCTTCGGCGTCACGTCGAACATCCCCGCGTTCCTGCCGGTGGCCATCGGCTCTGCGGGCATCAAGTTGTCAGAGCAGGTCGGCGCATACTCTGTCTTCCCCAACGACGGCATCCTCGTCAAGCCGCACGTCATCCGCCGCATCGTGCAGGCAGATGGATTGCCGCTGAAACAGGTCTCGCCGCAGGTGAAGGAAGTTATCAGCGTTGAGACCGCGCGCACCATGATGACGCTGCTGAAAGCTGTGCCGCAATTCGGCACGGCAGCCCAGGCAGGCGCTGTGCTGAAACATCCGATCGGTGGCAAAACGGGAACAACCAATAGCTATACCGACGCGTGGTTCCTCGGCTTTTCTCCCTCCGTCACATGTGGCACATGGATCGGTTTTGATGATCCCCGCCGCACACTCGGCGAGAAAGAAACCGGCGCACGAGCCGCGCTGCCCATGTGGATCGACTTCATGAAGGTCGCCATCGCACGGTCGCCGAATGAGCAGTTCCCAACCGCCGCGAAGAAGGCGCTCGCAGTCGACGCAACGACCGAATCCACAGACAACGCAGCACCCGTCGTGAAGAAGCCCGTAGCCCCGAACGACGATTCGGATGACGACTCCGACGACTCTGGCGACAACGCAAAACCCGCAGCGAAACCCGCTCCGGTTGTGCGCGATACACCGCCTGCAGATAACTCGAACGAGACCATGCCGGATGATGCACCCGCAACAAAGACACCCGCCAAGCCCACCGCGCCGGCAAAGGGCTACGTCGCCTCGCCCGTAGGCCCATACAAGCCCTACAGCGGACCACTGCTGCAAAAAGGGCCGTCCCCCGCAGGCGGAAGCTCGCCTCCACCCCGTTAGCTCGTTCGTCCACCCTTTCGATCCACGTGTACGATTGGGTGCGCTATCGAAGGGGACAAACGTGACGCTTCAGCATTCCCGCAGAACATTCCTGGTACAAGCAGCATCGGTGGCTGCGCTTTCTCTATCGCGATCGAACACCGCGTGGGCCGCGGAGAGCAGTCCAATCGGGCTGGAACTCTACACCGTCGGCGCGGTACTGACTCAGGATCCCGCAGGCACACTGAAGCAGGTAAAGGCCATCGGCTACGACGAGGTTGAGGTCTCAGGCTTCGCCAAGCTCACACCCAAAGCACTGCGCGCGCTCATTGATGAGAATGGCCTGAAGTGTCCTGCGGCTCATCTTCAGTTCGGCTTTGAAGACACGGCCAAAATCCTGCAACAGGCAAACGATCTCCGCGTACCTTACGCTGCAAGCTCCATCCTGTTGCCTGAAGCGCCCACCGCAGGCATGGCGGGTGTTCTGGACAAACTGAACAAGCTCACCGCAGACGACTTCAAGAAGATCGCAGAACTTGCCAACCGCATCGGCGAGCAGTCGCAAAAAGCTGGCGTCCAGTTCGCGTATCACAACCACGCACACGAGTTTCGTGATCTGGGCGACGGCAAGACGGGCTACGAAATCCTGTTGGCTGAGACAAACCCCGCGCTGGTGCAGTTCGAACTCGATTGCGGATGGATGATTACAGCGGGTGCGAATCCCGTGGACTACTTCCGTCGTTTTCCCAAGCGGTATCGCGTGATTCACGTAAAGGACTTCCCGGCATCGACCAAGGTCACCACGGTAATGGGCGGCCCGGGGATGCCTCATCCCACGCAACTCGGTGAAGGCCACATCGACTACAAACCGGTAATCGCTGCAGCGCGCACTGCAGGAGTACAGCATTTCTTCGTCGAGCAGGATCCGCCCATGACCGGTCACACGCCACTCGAAGCAGCCGCAATTGACTACAAGTATTTACAAAGCATCTTCTAGCGGACGTTGGTGGACAGCGCGCGCCGCAGTGCAAACCATCGCTCTGCGCGCGCCACGTCCTTGAAGATCTGCGCCTTCAACGCCTCAGGATCAGCAAACTTCTGCTCACTGCGAAGACGCTTATGAAACGTCATCCGCAGCGGCGTCTCTTCCGTCAGATCGACAGGATGAAAGCGCAGCAGGTACGTCTCCACGGCAAACGAATCCGCACCAAACGTAGGCCGATTGCCAATGTTTGTCACACCCTCGAAGCTCTCATCACCAATCCGCAGATCGGTGATGTACACACCATGCGCGGGCAAAAGATTGTCATACGCGGCAAGGTTAATCGTCGGTACGGCATACTTTGTGCCATATCCACGTCCACGCGCAGGCGTTGAATCCACAAAGAACTCGCGACCCAACATGTGCCGCGTCGCAGCCATATCGCCTTCTGCAACGGCATGACGAATGCGGCTGGAAGAGATACTCGTGCGGCCTGATTCAATCGCAGCAAAGGTCTTTGCAGTGAATCCAAGCTTCTGTCCCAGCGCTTCCAGCGAATGCGTATCCGCCTCCGCACCTGAGCCAAAGCGGAAGTTCTCGCCCTCGTACACTTCCACAGCATGCAACGTATCGCGTAGTACCGCAGTGCAGAAGTCCTTCGCACTGGTCGCTGCAAACTCACGCGTAAAGGGCAGCAGCAACACCGCATCCAGCCCGGTCTTCTCCAGCAACTCCAGCTTCACATCCGTAGGCGTAATCAGTTGCAGTTTGCGTTCGGGGCGCAGCACGCGAGCGGGATGCGGATCAAGCGTTACCAGCACGGCCTTCGCATGCAGCGCATGCGCTCGCGCAATCACTTCGCGAATCACTGTCTGATGACCGCAATGAACACCATCAAAATTGCCAATGGTTACAACCGTTGGACCAATGTCAGCGGGCACTTCCGCAAGGCTGCGATAGATGTTCACTGCGCGGCCTCGTTGTTCGTGTGAATGCGAAAGGGAAGCCGCAAGCCGTCATAAGCCAGGTGAATGCTCTCAGGCAATTCCGCTTCCGTTGGCCAATGATCCAGGTCGTGCGAGATGTGCGTGAAGTATGTCTGCTTCGCGCCAATGCGCTGTGCAATCGCAATGGACTTCTCCAGGTGCGAGTGGCTGGGATGCGGCTCGCGTCGCAGCGCGTCCAGGATCACTACGTCCAGCCCCTGCAGCCTCTCATACGACTGCTCTGGCAGATCGCTCATGTCTGTCAGGTAGGCAAGCGAACCAAAGCGATATCCCGCAATTTCATGCCGCCCATGCAGCACTGGAACCCGCTCGATCGTTGCGCCAAACAACTCAATCGTCGTGCCCGGCTCATCACTCAACCGGTGCAGGTCCACACGCGCGCTCGTGGGATAGCGATCCCTCTTGCGAAAGGTGTAGTCGAAGATGCGTTCGATGACATCCGCAGTGGAATCGTCCGCATACAGCGGCATGTTCGCATCTTTCCCAAACGTCAGCGGACGCAGATCGTCAAAGCCCAGCACGTGATCCGCATGGCCATGTGTGTACAGCACGGCATCCACGTGATTCACGCCAAAGCGCAACGCCTGCATGCGGAACTCCTGCCCGGTATCCACCAGCACAGTCCGCTCCGTGCCTTCTGCATCGTCATACCGCAGCGCAATCGATGACCGTGTCCGATTGTTGCGCGGATCGGTCGACGCGCATACGTCACACGGACAACCCAAAGTGGGCACGCCCATAGACGTGCCTGTGCCAAGAAAAAGCAACTCGGCGTCGGGTGCTACTACGTTTGGCTCTTGCTCGACGATCGTTCCGTTCCTTCTCGGCTAACAAAGATCAATGCAGATAGGATGTTCCAGCCTAGCGAACGATCTTCGGTCCGCCACCGCTGAAACCACCGCCACCAAATCCGCCACCACCACTGAAGCCACCACCGCCACCGCTGAACCCGCCACCCGAAGGCGTTCCCGGAGGAGGAGGCGTGGTCTGCCGCGACTGCGCCTGGCGCGCCAGCAACTGCGTAATCTCCAGGAAGCCCATGCGCAGCTCAAACAGCGCGGAGTTCAGCAGATTCTTCTCTTGCTCCGTCAGGTTGCCAGCAGTCTTCTCTTCGATCACCGAGAGCATATCCACGCTCTGCTTCGCACCCAGCAGATCCACACGTGCCTGCTGCCCCTGCTGCGTCCCCGCACCAAGCTGAATCATGGCTGACATGTAGATGGACTGCACCAGTTGCGAGAAGTCCATGGGCGGCAAGTGCTCCGCGCCCAGGTTCTGCGACCGCATCATCGTCTCAATGCGTTCCGCCGTGGCTTCATACGCGGAGCGCACCTGCTCCATCTCTTCAGCGGTCGGCGGCGGCAGCTTGCCCTCTTCTTCGCCGGCAGCCGCGGCTTCCGCAGCAACTTCTTCTTCTGCAGGCTCCGGCACCGGCGTTACCGTGTGTGCGGAGTTCGATGCAGCAGCAGCGTCGCGCACCGGGAAGGGAATGGGCTCCTTGTTCACTGCAGGAGTCGGTTCCGGCGTCGCGGCCTCAGCTTCTGGCGCTGCGGTCTCTGCAACAGGCTCTTCCGGGCGAGGCTCTACGGGTTCGCCGTCCATGCGAAATTTGCGACGGTCGTTAATCACAAAGGGCTTATTTTGTTCGTTCTCAGACATGGGTCGTGTCTCTTTCGGGGATCGTAAAAATCTTTAAGGTGTTGTGGCAGTTTCCAACGCGTTTGCCTGCACCGCAACTCCGCCGGCGTAGGTTATCGCAAGGCCACGATCCAATGCTTCGCGGCGAATAAATCCAAGGGCTAATCGTCGGCCGTCAATCTCTGAAGTGGCCACTGAAGTCAGTTCACCCACCGGTTTTCCTTCCGCCTCCAAAGGCGTTCCCGGCGCGGGTACGTCACCAGTCAAAGCAAAACTGGTAAACGTGCGGTGAACATTGCCGCGCGAACGGATGCGTTCCACAATTTCCTGTCCCAGGTAGCAGCCCTTGTTAAAGTGCAGGGCGCGCGTCTGGTTCGTCTCCTGCGGCAAATCGCGATCGCGGATATCGGTGCCGTAGCGCGGAGTGCCTTCGGCAATGCGCAGCAACTCAAGTCCTTCTGCATCGCACACGGCAGCGCCATCCTGCACCAGTGCCGCACGCAACTGCTCCAGCACAGCGGCATTACGCGACCAAATCTCAAAACGCGGCACCAGTGGGCTGTAAGTGCACACCACCTGAACATCGCCGCCCGCGTAGGGAACCGCCAGCTTCTTCAACAGCTTCGTCGCACGCACGGCAACACCCGCTGCGGTCAGTTTTTCCGCTGCCTGCGGTCCCGCCACCAGCATGCCGTGCCACAGGGCGCTTTCATCGCTCAGTTCCACATCGTCCATGATGATGAACCGGTCCAGCAGCGCCACAATGTTTTCCACCTGCTCCGGGCTGGTCTCCAGCAACAGCAGATCGGGCTTGGCCCAGATCATCAGGTCGCCCTGAATACGCCCCTGCGCGCTCAGCAAAAAGCTGTACGCACCCTCGCCGGGCGTCAGCGCCTGCACGGAGTTCGTCACCATGCCATTCAGCCACCGCACGCGGTCGCTGCCGGTCACGGCAATCCATCCGGCGGCAAGCGAAGCCAAGCCTGCGCCGGTGCGAAAGGCCTGGAGTTGGTCAACTGCGCTAAGAGTCGTCATTTCCTGCATAAGGCACACTTCGGCAAGCGGTTCGGTGCGGCCAAACTGGCCCACTTGCCCGTACACTGGATTATAGGTTCCGCGACGGTGAAGCTGCCTGTACGCCCGCGGACATGCGGAGTTGTGACTGACTTGAAGCCTGCCTGCAGTGCCCCCTGGACGAAGCTCGCCGTGATTGCCGTGGTTCTTTCCCCGGCCCTGTTCTATGCGCAACAGGTGCAGCCTCCGCCGCCAGCACCACCCCCCGTCCAAACCGCCAAACCGCAGTCCGACGCCGACACCCACATGACCAAGTCGCAGGCCGCCGACCTCTTCAAGAGCGTCGACGAGGTTATTGGCTTCGTCGCCTCCGATTCGCACCTGAAGGCCACACGCCCGGTCAAACGCCGCCTGCTCACGCGCCCAGAAGTCAATAAAGAGTTGATGGACCGCATGAAGGAAGACGAAGGCGCCAAACGCCTTCAGCGCAGCGAACTGGTGCTAAAGAAGTTCGGCTTCATTGAGCGCGACTTCCACCTGCAGCCCTTCCTGTTGAGCCTGCTCACGGAACAGGTCGCCGCCTTCTACGATCCCAAGACGCGCACGGTAAACATGCTCGACTGGGTCAAGCCCGACGAGCAGAAGCCCGTCCTCGCACACGAACTCACGCACGCCGTGCAGGACGACCGCGTGAAGCTCGAAAAGTGGGGCAGCCCCGCTCCCACCGCCATCGCAAAAAACGTGCGCGAAGACAACGAACACATCCAGCTAGACGAAGCCTCCACCGCGCGCGAATCCGTCACCGAAGGCCAGGCCATGGCCGTCTTCGTCGATTACGAACTGCAGCCCATGGGCAAAACGCTGAAAGACGCGCCAGAATTTGGCGAACGCGTGCGCGAAATGTCGTCAGACACCAGCGGCTCACCCGTCCTGTCGCGCGCCCCATTGCTCTTGCAGGAATCCCTGCTGTTCCCCTACGGCCAGGGCCTCGCGTTTGAGCAGGCCATCCTGCAGGCAAAGGGAGTGGACGCAGCCTTCGCCGGCACGCTCGATCGCCCGCCCACGTCGTCGCATGAGGTCATGCACCCTGAGGTCTACATGGCAAAAACACCAGTCCCAGTGCTCACCATGCCCAACGTGCATACGTTGCTCGACAAGGATTGGGACCCGTATGACGTAGGCGTCATGGGCGAACTCGACGTTCGCATCATCACGGAACTCTTCGGTGGCCGCGCCATGGCTGACCCGCTCGCAGTCGCATGGAATGGCGGCATCTACTACGCAGCGCAGAAGAAGACGGGGGCAGATAAAGCCTCGCCATCCTCCATCGGCATCGTGTATTACTCGCAGTGGAAGAATCAGGATTCCGCTCGTTCGTTCCTGAAGATTTACGCCAGCCAGCTTCCGCGCAAGTATCGCTCGTTGAAGCAGGTAGATATCCCCAACGGCGACGACGATCATCTCCTCTTCTCCACGGAAGAGGGCGACGTTTGGCTCTCACTGGATGCAGGCGGCGGCGTCTTCCTCAGCGAAGGCTTTGACCGCGACACCGCGAAGAAGCTGGAAACGCTCTATCGCGAAGTGCAGGGACACGGCCCGTTGCAACAGGCATCGGAGCAACCCATGCACGAACTCACCTCAGGTTTGCGCAACTTGATGCCCGGCATCCCGAAAGCAGCACTCGATTACGGGATGCGCACGGCATCGCATAAATAGTTTTGTTACATAACCATTTGGAGAACACATTGGCACAGGCAGAGATCGGCATCATCGGCGGCAGCGGTTTATACAACATGCCGGGATTGACGGACACCACGGAAATCAAGGTGGAGACGCCCTTCGGCGACCCATCAGAAACCATCGTGCTGGGCACGTTGGAAGGTCGTAAGGTTGCGTTCCTCGCACGCCACGGCCGCGGTCACCGCATCCTCCCCACGGAGCTGAACTTCCGCGCCAACATCTACGCCATGAAGAAGCTTGGCGTCAGCTTCATCCTGTCCATCTCCGCAGTGGGATCGCTGAAGGAAGAGCACAAGCCTACTGACTTCGTCATCCCCGACCAGTTCATTGACCGCACCTTCGCACGCAACGCCACCTTCTTCGGCGACGGCATCGTCGGTCACGTAGCGTTCGGCGATCCGATCTGCTCCGTTGCAGCCAAGGCATTCGAACAGGGCTGTAAGGAAGCAGGCGTCGTAGGCAAGCTCGGCGGCACGTACATCAACATGGAAGGCCCGCAGTTCAGCACGCGCGCCGAATCGAACCTGTACCGCTCATGGGGCGCAGACGTCATCGGTATGACCAACTTGCAGGAAGCCAAGCTGGCCCGCGAAGCTGAGATCAGCTACGCCACACTCGCCATGGTCACGGACTACGACTGCTGGCACGAAAGCCATGACGACGTCACCGTCGATCAGATCGTGCAAGTCATCCACGCCAACACTAAGAACGCGCAGGAAGTGCTGAAGGGCGCAGTCAAAGCGCTGCCCAAGGACAACAGCAACACTCCCGTAGCCTCTGCACTGAAGTTCGCCATCATGACTGACAAGAAGGTCATCCCCGCAGCCACACGCGAGAAGCTGGCCATCTTCCTGGATAAGTACGAAGGCTAATGATGACCACCGCGAAGCGCTTTAAGTTGCTGCTTATAGCCTTTGTTTTAGAGGTCGCTGTAACAGCGCTCGTGGTGTCATTTCCTGATGTGGACAGGGGATGGTATATCCCGCTGGTTCCGTTCTTTGCACCGGGTTGGGTACTTATGTTTCTTGTCGGCGGTGGTAATTCGCTGATGGATGGCATTGTTCCAGTCGGGCGGGAAAATCTAGCGTTGGCCTTGGGTTTCCTCTTAAACACGGCGATTATGTACGGCTTCTGTTATCTCGTGACTAGGGTTCACAGCGAAGTCAGACCAGTATTTCGATGGAAGGATTTGAAATAGAAATATGTCGATTGTTGTAGTTGGTTCAGTAGCGTTCGATACGTTGACCACACCGAAGGAGCATCGTGCTCGTATCCAGGGCGGTGCTGCGTACCACTTCGCGCAAAGCGCTCGTTTCTTCACCGACGTGAAGGTCATCGGCGTAGTCGGTAACGACTTCACCGCAGAGCATGAAGCCACCCTCACCAAGCACGGCATCGACACCACCGGCATAGAACATGCGGACGGCCTCTCTTTCCACTGGACCGGTGAATACAAAGGCGCCATGAGCGAAGCCATCACGCTCAACACAGAGCTGAACGTCTTCGGCAGCTTCGATCCCAAGGTCCCCGAAAGCTACAAGTCCTCCGACTATCTCTTCCTCGCCAACATCGAACCTACGCTGCAACTCCGCGTGCGCCAGCAGTTCCCCGATGCAAAGCTCGTCGCAGGCGACACCATGAACTACTGGATCGCAGACCACAAAGCGAACCTGCTCAAGACCATCGCAGAGCTCGACGTTCTCGTCATCAACGACGGCGAAGCCCGCCTCCTTACCGGCGAACACAACCTCGTAACCGCTGCGAAGAAGGTGATGGAGATGGGCCCCAAGTCGCTCGTCATCAAGCATGGTGAATACGGCGCAACGGCTTTCTTCTGCGATCGTTCGTTCCCCGGCGCCATGAACACCGTACCCTTCCGTGCTCCGGCACTACCCATTGAAGAAGTGGTAGACCCCACAGGCGCAGGCGACATGTTCGCCGGCGGCTTCTTCGGTTACATCGCATCGCAGCCGGAGCTCACGCCTCGCGTCTTCCGCACGGCGCTGTTTTACGGCGGCGTAATGGGTTCATTCGCTGTAGAAAAGTTCGGCTCTGAACGCGTGCAGGAACTTACGCGCGAAGAGATCGAAGCACGTTTTAAACTGTTCCGCGAAATCTCGCACCTGGATCTCGATGCCGCGTAAATCCATTCCGGGCCAGCCGTTGCGTTCGCCTCGCACCATCGTGCGCAAGAGCGTTGTGCCGCGTCGCCCATACGATCCAAATGCTGTCTACCCAGCCACGCGCGATGAGTTACGACCCATCGCGCTGGCCTCGGTTGTGCTTGGCTTCCTCGCGTTGATGGTCGTTGCATCGCGCGGATGGATGTTGCTGTATGGCGATGCCGTAGCGCATCTCGGCATCGCACGCCGCATCCTCGACGCGCATTATCCCGGCATCGCGCAACTCGGCGGTGTGTGGTTGCCACTACCGCATCTGCTCATGCTGCCGTTTGTGCAACGCATGGATTGGTGGCAGAACGGTGTCGCTGGTGCATGGCCTTCGCTTGCCGCATACGCCCTTGCGAACACCGGCTGTTATGCGCTCGCACGCAAGCTGGTTCCTCCACCCTGGGCATTCGCTGCAACGGCTTTCTTCGCACTCAATCCGACCCTGATGTCCCTGGCCCCCACCGCCATGACAGAGCCGCTGTTCCTCGCGCTCATGGTCTGGTCCATCGTCGTCGCGTATGAAGCAGTGGAAGCCCTGCAAGCCGCAAAGATTCGCAGTGTGAAGTGGCGCTTCATCATCAGTGGCATCCTCACCTTCACCATGGTCATGACGCGCTACGACGGATGGATCCTCGGCGCAGCCATCTGGCTCGTACTCGCCATCGCATGGTGGCGTTCCGGCGAAGCCACACGCAAAGCCACGCAGACTTCGTTCATCGTGCTGACGCTCATCACCGTCGCTGGCCCCGTCCTCTGGTTCTGGTACAACGCCAAGTATCAGGGCGACTGGCTCGACTTCATGCGCGGACCATATTCCGCAAAGGCCATCGAAGCAAAGACCACGCCACCGGGATCGAAGCCGCGTCGCGGCATGTACAACCCCGGCTGGGCCTTCATCTACTTCACACGTGCCGCACAAGTGGATGCAGTCGCATACGAACTCGGCTTTGGCGTTCTCGCCACAGCCATCATTGGTTCGTATCTCGCGTGGAAGCAGCGACTCTCTCGTGTGGTGCTTCTGCTGTGGGTGCCGTTGCCGTTTTACATCTACTCCATCGCATGGGGCAGCGTGCCCCTCTTCGTGCCGCAGTTGTATCCGGGTTCGTATTACAACTCGCGTTACGGCATGGAACTCCTGCCAGTCTTCGCGATCTTCACCGCAATCGCATGCGCTGCCGTGGAGCGCAAACTCCGCACACAAAGCAAGAAGAAGGCCGACATCTTCTTCTTCCTCGTGCTCGTCGCCATCCTCTTAAACATGATCGCCATGATGGGCAGCTTCGGCAACTTGTTGCAGAAGGTTCGCGGTGAAGACGCGAAGATTCCCAAGTGGCTCAGCGCGCCGCCGCTGGTCTTCCAGGAAGGCATGGTCAACGCATCCACGCGCATCCCGTTTGAGAGAACGCTTGCGCAGGAGATGTTGCGCATCGGCCCAGGCGACACCATCATGTTCAACACCAACGACCACATCGGCGCGATTCAGGACGCAGGCATTCCTCTCAAGCGTCTCATCAGCCCGCTGGATTCCGAGACCTTCAACAAGGCAGCCGAGGCACCTGCAAAGTATGCCAAGGTCATCGTCGCCATCGATGGTGATCCCGTAGCGAAAGCAGTCGCCGCACACCCCGAAGGTCTCAGCGAAATTGAAGTGGTCTGCAACAGTGGCCAGGGCTGCGCGCGTTTCTATCGCAGCGATGTGTATCAGGGAGGCGTTCAGTGATTCCGTTTGTAAAAGCGCATGCGTGCGGCAACGATTTCTTAGTCGTCGAAGAGACGCTTGCCAACGGCAAACACGCGCAGATGGCGCGCCTGCTGTGCTCGCGCAATTACAGCGTGGGCGCAGACGGCGTGGAGTTCCTTGCACGCAAGTCTGACGGCTCTTTCTTCTTACGCCTCTTCAACGCAGACGGCTCGGAAGCAGAACTCTCTGGCAACGGCACACGTTGCGTGGCTGCATGGCTCGGCTTCAACGAAGGTCTTCGCGAAACAAAGATGGGCACACCCGGCGGTGAAAAAATCTGCCGCGTCATCGAGTGCAACGAAGAACACTTCCTCATTGAAACGTCCATGGGCATTCCCAAAGTCGAAGAACGCATCGTCCACGTCGAAGGTGTCGGCGATATCGCTGGCGCAGTTGTCGATGTAGGCAATCCTCACTTCGTCATCTTCACCAACGACGAAACCTTCGCCTCACACGGTCTCACATGGGAAGACCTCGGAGCACGCATCTGCACGCACAAGGACTTCCCTAAAGGAACCAACGTCGAGTTTGTGCGCGTCATCGCTCCCAACGAAATCGCATTCCGCATCTTCGAGCGCGGCGTCGGCCCCACGCAATCCTCCGGCACAGGAACATCAGCATCGTCTGCGGCCAGCATCGTTCTGCGTGGATGCAATCGCACACTCGAAGCATCATCTCTCGGTGGTGCGCAGCGAGTCGTATGGAATGAAGGCGAGCAGTTAATGCTCACTGGCCCTGCGCAGATCGTCTGCAAAGGCGAAGTCAGCCTGCAGGGGATGGAAGCGTGATTCGTCCTGCACGATTGAAAGCAGGCGCGCGCGTTGCCATCGTGTCGCCCGCCAGCACGCCAAAAGAACCATTGGTGCGACTCGGCATGGAGCGCTTCGCATCGCTTCGTTACGAGCCAGTGCTGTTTCCATCCGCACTCGCATCCGGGCCGCTCTATTACGCAGGTGACGTTGCTGCACGCGTAAAAGACCTTCACGATGCCTTCAGCGATCCCGCGATCGAAGCCATCATCTGCACACGCGGTGGGTGGGGTACAGCAGAACTTCTGCCGCATCTCGATGCAGAATTAGTCAAAGCCAATCCAAAACCCTTCATCGGATTCAGCGATCACACCACTCTCCATCTATGGTTCGCGCAAACCTGCGGCCTGCAGACGTTTTACGGTCCCATGATCTCGCCAGACTTCGCACGCGGCGACGTGCTTGCAGACGGCGTCGATCTGCACTCATGGCGTCATGCCTTAGAGCAGACACAGCCGTGGTCGCTGAATGAACGCGAAGGCATGCGTGTTCTTCGCAGCGGCGAAACAGTAGAAGGCACGCTGTACTGTGGATGCCTCGCGCTTCTGACAGAATCCCTCGGAACACCGTGGGCCATGCAGATGCCGGAAGGCGATATCATCCTCTTCGTCGAAGAAGTCGGCACGCACCCCTATCAGTGGGATCGCATGATGCTGCATCTGCAATACGCTGGCTTGCTTGATCGCGTGAAAGGCATCGTCTTTGGCGACATGGCACAATGCGCAGCAGATGCAGAAGAAGCTGCGCTGATTGAAAAGGCATTGCTGCACAATCTTCGCAACTGGAAAGGCCCAATCGCTATCGGTCTGCAGTGCGGCCATGTGAATGCGCCCAACGTGACGTTACCGCTGGGCGTGAAGGTACGCCTCACCTGCGCCGAAGCCGCAGAGTTGCAGATATTGGAATCAGCGGTGGAGTAAGGAAATGCAAGGAACGAAACACATCCATCTCATCGGCATCTGCGGCACGGCCATGGCATCACTCGCAGGCATGTTGCAGGCGCAGGGTCACCGCATCACAGGCTCAGATGCAGCAGCGTATCCGCCCATGAGCGACCAACTGCTCGCCATGGGCATCACGCCCCTGCAGCCCTACAACGAAGCGCATCTCGACCCCACACCAGACCTCGTCGTCATTGGCAACGCCATCTCGCGCGGCAACGTGGAACTTGAAGCGGTGCTTGATCGCCGCTTGCCATTCACCAGCATGGCCGCACTCATTCACGATGAATTCCTGCGCAATCGCGAGCCACTCGTCGTCAGTGGCACGCACGGCAAAACAACAACCACCAGCATGCTCGCGTGGATTTACGAGACTGCATCGAAGCTCGATCCGCAGTTCACCCCATCGTTCTTGATCGGTGGAGTCGCAGAGAACTTCGGCGCCAGCTTCGCCGTACGCGAGTCATCTCCCTTCATCCTCGAAGGCGACGAATACGATACGGCGTTCTTCGATAAAGGCCCCAAGTTCCTACATTACTTCCCATCTGCGGCCATCCTCACACACGTCGAGTTTGACCACGCAGACATCTACGCCGATCTCGCCGCTGTTAAAACGGCATTCAAGCGTCTGGTCAATCTCATTCCCCGCAGTGGACGATTGATCGCTTTTGACGGCAGCGAAAACGTAACTGAGTGCATCGCCAAAGCCTTCTGCCCGGTAGAGCGCTACGGATTTAAAGAAGGTTCGTTCTGGAAACTAACCAACTTCCAGGCCGGAGCTACCTCGCGCTGGACACTACTGCGGCAGGGCGAACACTTCGTAGACCTCGAACTCCCCATGGCAGGCGAACACAACGCGTTGAACGCGTCCGCCGCCGCCGCACTCGCAGCAGGACAGGGCGTTCCCGCTGCCGCCATCATCGAAGGGCTCAAAACCTTCCGCAGCGTCAAGCGTCGCCTGGAAGTGCGCGCCGAGATCGATGGCATAACTATCATCGACGACTTCGCACATCACCCCACGGCCATTCGTGAAACGCTGCGAGCTCTGCGCGGATCGTACCCAGGCCGTCGCCTGGTGGCTGTACTCGAGCCACGCTCCAACACACTACGCCGCAACGTCTTCGAGCGCGAGCTTGTTGAAAGCCTTGCAATTGCTGATCGCGTCGTGCTCGCAGAGGTCTATCAATCCGGCAACATCCCCGCGGAAGAGCGCCTACATCCCGCTGCTGTAGTTGGTGCATTGAACATCGCAGGCGTCCCGGCCACACTGTTGCCCGATGCAGCTGCCATCACCACGGAACTCGCATCCTCGCTGCAAAGCGGCGATGTCGTAGCTATCCTTTCCAACGGCGGTTTCGGCGACATTTACAACAAGCTGCCCGCAGCCCTGAGGTCTCGTTAATATGTGGGCCGCATTCAAAATGGTCATCACCTTCGCCGGGCTCGGTATCCCGGCGGGCCTCGTCCTCATCCCATGGACGTTCCTCACGAAGAAGATTCAGCCCATGTATCGCGTGGGCAAATGGATCTCCGCAGCGGGCATTCGCGCAGCGGGAATCAAAGTAGAACAGCACGGACGCGAAAACATTCCCGAAGGCGCGGCCATCTTCGTGCCCAATCACATCTCCAATCTTGATCCGCCAATCATGGTGCCGCTCATTCCCGGTACACCCAGCATCATGTTGAAGGCGGAACTCCTCAAAATCCCCGTGCTAGGCAAAGCATGGGAGATGGCGAAGTTCGTACCGGTCTACCGCGAAGGTGGCCGTGAAGCCGCAGTGCGCACGGCTCGTTACGCCGAACAGGTGATTCGTGGCGGCCTATCGATGCTCATCTTTGCGGAAGGCACACGTTCAAAGACTGGCCGTCTGCAAGCGTTCAAAGCAGGCCCATTCCACTTCGCTCAATCCACCGGTGCACCGATTGTTCCTGTGGCCATCGTCGGCACGGAATCCATGATGCAGAAGGGCAGCTCAAGGGTCTATCCAGGCGTCGCGAAGGTCACCTTCCTGCCGCCGGTCGATCCCGCTGACTACCCCAATCGCGCTGAAATGGTTGCAGAGGTACGGCGACGCATTATCAGCGCGTTGCCAGACTCCATGAAGCCACTAGAAACCGAATAAGCTGACAAACGGAATAACCCACGAACTCAGCAGGAAACCAGGGCATTCCTTCCAGCCAGGAACACGCACGAAGTGCTATTTCAGGAATGCGTTGTAGCCGTCGGACAGCAGCTTCTGCCGCGTAACTTCTGCAGACTTACGATCCGTGAACGGACCAATCTGCACATGGATCAGGTGATCGTTCGCGTCGCTGCGTTCCACCACCTTGTATCCGCGACGCCCCAGCGCGCTCTTCAGCACGTCAGCATCTTCCTGGTGTGAGACGGCAGCAATCTGCACAAACACTGAGCCAGGCGCAGCAGCAGCGGTTGTTACAGGAGCCGCTGCCGGAGTAGGAACTGCTGGAGGCGGGGTGGTTCGCACAACAGGTGCAGGCGCAGGAGTCGTTGTTGCAACAGCCGGACGCGTAGGAGCCGGAGCAGCAGGCGTCACAACAGCCGTACGAGCGGGAGCCGTAGCAACATTCTGGGTCGACTTGCCGTTCGCATCGTTCGCTTCTTGCTGCGACATGTATCCCGGCACAGGCTGAATTGCTGGCGACCCAGGAGCAGGCTTGTCTGACGCGGAACTATGCGATGCCGCGTCGTCCGCGGAGCTGTCGGTCGCAGTGGAATTCGCTGCGGTCACCGGCGCCTGCGTGGACTTGCGGCCCATCGAGTAGCCAAAGCCGAAGAAGACGGCGCAGATAAGTGCCAGTGCAAAGAACAGCGCCAGCACCGTTCCGGTGTTCAACGTCACTTCACGATCCGCGGGCGAGTGATCGGCCATTTCCACGGAACGTTCGCGGCTGCGATCCTCCGCACCACGGCGGGTGCGGAGAGAAATATCGTCATCCGTATCGAACAGGGAACTCATCGCCGATTGCCTTTCGCAGGAATTTCTACCGCGTTAGAAGTGTACGAAAATTCCCGCTTCAGGTTCCGTGGTGAAGGTGGTCTTCTTGATACGCAGGTAGTTCTGGTCGAAGTCGGGAGCCTTGTAGAACAGCTGGCGAATGCCAAAGCGGAAGCCAAAGTGGTCCGAGAACATCTTCTCGCCACCCACGTGATAGTAGTACGTCATGCGTGCCTGTGTTTGCAGGCTCTGGCCGCCAAACTTCGTCGGCGTGAACGAGTACACACCCGCACCGCCACTGATGAACGGCTGCACTCCGAAGAATTCATGCGGAGGCCGGACCAGGTAGCCGAGTGTGTATTCGTGGGCCGTTGTCTGCGTGGCAAACGGACCGCTGTTGGCACCTGTGCTGGCGTTCAGGTTGCAGCAGGTATAGCTCTGCGTCACACGGCCATAGCTGTAGTTGAATTCCAATCCCTTATAAGCCGACTTCTGCGCGCGGATCGTTGCCAGCACACCGGCTGCGGTGCTTGCGCTCTGCGTCAGGTTGTAGGGAACATTGGGAGCATTGCTGGTGATCGAGCCGCTGACATCCTTCGTGAAGAAGGCCATGCCGGAAACGCCAAGATCAAAGTGCGCGAGAAACTTGCTCGTGCGGGTGGCGGTGGGCTGGGTGTCCTGCGCGTGAGACAGCGCCGGAGAAAGGGACAGAAGAGCAATCAGTAGAGTTGCAAACCGCTTTGGCATCAGACAGCAAAACCTCGGCCGGGCGTATGTTCACCGGATGTTTTCAGTTTACGCGAAGCCAGCCGGATCTGGTCTGGTTCCGCAGGATGGAAGCCGGAACCGCCGGAATTACGTCAGACATTTTCCGTCGCTTGTCGGTCCAGGCTGGAAGCAAGGGGGACGGCCGTTACCTCCAGCAACATGCCGTCGGCGCGCAGCACCTTCACGTGGTCGCCTGCTGCTACGGCACTATCTTTTGAGGTCAGGCGCGCCTGCCAGAGCTCCCCGCGCACCAGAACGTGGCCTTCCGGAGCCAATGGCGTTTGTGCGATAGCCAGCCATCCCAGCATGGCGTCTGATCCAGTTCGCACCTTGGAGCGCCGGGCCTCCAGGCCCAGCACCAACAAAGCGGCGGTAACGCCCCCGAATCCGACACCTGCTCCAATTGCAGTCGCCCAGCTTACCTGCAGTTCCGGAAGTGGGCCGTTGACCAGCCCGGCCAGTCCCACCACCATGCAGATAACAGCTGCTGTCGCGAACCATCCATGTCGGATGCTCTTCGCTTCCAGCATCATCAGCGTAATCGCAACAAGGCACAGCGACATACCGTAGCCTGTCAGCGGCAGCCGCGACAGGGAATACACCGCCAGCAGAACCAGTAGGACACCTGCTGCTCCCGGAACAACCACGCCGGGCGTATTAATCTCCAGGTAAATCAGCAACAGCCCCAGCGTCAGCAGCAAAACACACAGGTTGGGGTTCATCAGGGCAAGCAGCAGATCCGTCTGGGGCGATGGCCAATCGGATTCCACGCGAGCGTGAGTCAGGTCCAGCGTCGTGCTCGTGCCGTTCTTTCGATATCCCTTGTCGCGGAGAAAGCGAAATACATCCGCCTGTTTTTCTGCCACGCCATCAATCAAGCCCATTTGCAGCGCATCGGTCGCGTTGAACCAGTGAATGCCGCTGCTCAGTTCATCCACACCATCCAGTCGTCGCCCATGCCGACGCTGAGCATCCACCAGCGCCAGGGTAAGCCGCTTGCTTCCTGCGGACCTCTCCTGTGGACGCAGTTTGCGGGGCGTCTCTGTCCACAACGGAGTCAGATAACTAGTCTTATCCATCAAGGCCACATCGGCCTCCGCCACCAGGCGCAGCGCCTCTCCGCTCACCCGGCTATCCCCGGCGCCAAGCCACACAATGATCGGTGTCTGCGAACTCCGCATCGCCGCCACCATGCGATCTGCGGACTCACTCATTCCTCCCGGCGAACTCAGATTCACCAGAATCGCGGCTGCACGCAACCGGTTCGCGCGTCTCACGGATTTCACGAACACCTCAGCCCGAGCCGGCTGCAGAGTGTCATGAAACTCAATCACGATCACACGCGGTGGAGGTGGCAACTTCGGCGGTTGAGCACCGTGAAGGTGCAAAACAGACGACAGCATCAGGAGCAGCAGAACAAATCGCTTCATGGCAGCGACACCCCACGTCCTGCCAGCAGATTTTTCATCGCCAATGCCGATCCGTTCTGTGGTTCCAATCGCAAAGCATTGCCCACATCTGAAGCAGCAGCCACGTTGTTATTCACGCTGATATCCAATCGCGCCAATACCAGGTATGCGGCGGCATTCGGCTTGGCATTCAAACTTGCCTGCGCTTCCTTGCGTGCATCGTCGGCATTGCCAGAACGTTCCCGCACCATCGCCAGCCCCACATGCGCCTCTGACGACTTCGGATCAGCCTGCAGTGCCGACTGGAACTCGCGTTCCGCCTCCAGCACCAGGCCCTGGTTCAGATAATCCTGTCCCGCCTGCGTATAAGCGGCGGCCTGCTGATCTACGGGCAACGAAGCAAGGTGCGCCGCACGAATCTGGTCCAACTGAAATGCCGCCTGCCGGAACGCCGCTTCAGAATACGTGCGACGAATACGTTCCTGCGGATCAAATCCTGCAGGTGCCTGCTGCGTCCCGCCAATCACTGCCTGAAGCTGTTTTGCATCCGCATCGTTCGGACGCAGCTTCACCGCCTGATCAATCTGTTCCTTGGCGTGAACGTTATCGCCCTTGCGCCGATAGCTGACCGCGAGATTGAAGTGGTAATCCGCATCCTGTGGGTCAGCCTGCGAAGCTCGAGACAGTTGTCCAATGCCGTCTTTGTGTTGACGAGCCATCGCCACGCCCTGGTTATTCACCACTTCCGGCAGCGGAAGCTTGGTGCTCACCGTGGCAAACGCGGCCTCAGCATCGGCATACTTCGCGCTGTTGAACTGAGCCAGTCCACGATAGAAACCTGCCTCCAGTGCCAGCGGATCATTCGACGGCACCTTGCCCAGCGTCGCCGCGGCAGCTTCATAATCGCCGCGTGTGTACTGCATCTTGCCCAGCGCCAGCAGGGCATCGGTGTTGTCTGGCGCAAGCTGCACAGCCGTCTTCAGGCGATTCAAACGTTCATCCGCAGTAGGAGCCGTAAGCCCGCGGATATAGCTCTCATACGCATCCAACTTCAGCCCCGCCGATGCCGCCTCAAACGTCGTCTGCGACACGTTGAACTTCGGGTCCATCGTGCGCGCCACCAACCACGCCAGGTTGTTCTCCACATCCAGCAGCCGCGGCAGCCCCGCACTCTGTTCCAGCGGCGTAGTCATGTTCAGCTTGTTGACGGCCAGCACTTGCGCACCCGCAGTCACAGTTCCATCGGCAACGTTGAAGCTGCCCACCACCACAAACTGCGCGTCCAGCGTCTGTGCAATACGGATCGTCGTAGCGCGTGAAGGCCGAAAGCCTTCCGGCAATCCAAGGTGATCCAACGCATACACGCGGTCATCACGAGAAATGGTAAGGAAGCCAGCCGACCGTAGTCGTGCGTTCAACGTGTTGGCAAACGACTCGCCAATCCAATCCAGATTCGCCTGTCCGGAACGGTTATCAAACGGCAGCACCAGCACCACACGCCCGCCCGCTTCCTCCTGGGCTTGCGCCGCAAAGGCCGGAACAACGGTGGCAACAGCCACAAGAGCAATCCGGCTGAATGAGGTCAGACGCATAGGCAGGATTATAGTTGTCGGCCCCCACCCATGCCGCGAAACGGAAGTCGTAAGCGCACATCATAGCCGCGCGGGAACGTGATCACCGCAGCCCACTCGCCCTTGCGATCTTCCTCCCAAACAACCTGCCCATGCAGCATCGCAGCGGCCTCCGCTGGCAACAGGTCAGCGTGCCAGTCATAGAAACGTTTGTCATCATCCCGACTATGCCCGGCCAGGTTCAAACCACCCACCGGCGGGTCATACTTTGTGGAAAACACAATCACCACGTCATACGCACCGGGGTCCACCGTGGCCTTACGCAACTCTTCACGCGAAAAATTGTCGACAGCCGCCGTCTTCATCGGCGCTTTGAGATAACCCAACTCAGGCCGCTGCAAGTCCGCCAGCACCGGCCAAGCCGTCAGCACGGTCGCCTGCGGATAACGCTTCGTCACAAAATCAATCGCATGCTGGTGAACCACAATCATGTCGCGATACGCCAGGTTATCTTCCGGCGCAAACGGATACGGCGGATTCACTTCGCACCCAATGCCAAACGCAATCAACGATAACCCGGCAATCAGCGGCCAATGCCGCGTCCGGCTCTGCCATGCCGCCACACATGCCATCAACAACAGCGGATACGCAGGCAGCACATACCGCGTCAGCAGCGCTCCGCCAAGAACGGAGAACGCAACCCACTGCACCACCAGCAACACCGCAATCATGCGCAACGCAGGTTTTGGAAGAATCGGTTTGCCTGTTCGCGAAGGCAGCAGAAAAATCACAACGGCTGCTATCACCGGCAGGAAAAGATTCATGTGCGTTGTCAGATGCACCATCCGATGCCGCAACGACGAAAGCACTCGTGCCACCGACATATTCGCCGTAGCGTTGTAGCGCAGATATTCGGGATTCCCGAACGTGAAGCCCGTCTTCCAGTGGTGATACACGTACCAAAGCACCAGCACCAACGCCGGAGCAACAAGCGCCAGCAACCATCGCCAGTCCAATCGATGAGGCCGCTCTGCATCTTCCGGTAAAGCATCTCCGTGGATGCGAGCCATCACCGCGGGCCGACGATCCGCCAGCAGCATCAACTCAAAACAAAACAGCGCCGCCGGTATAACAATCGCCGTTTCCTTCGCCATGCAATCCAGCGAAAACAGCACGGCAACCCACACCGCATTATGACCAACAGAATTATGCGAACGAGATAAGGTCCATCCCGGCCGATCCGCATAAAAACAAAGCGCCCACAGCGTAAACGCGGCAGCAAACATATCCGCATGCGCCAGTGTGCTCTGCGCAAACCAGACTGGATAAATCGCCGTAAGCACCAGCACAGCAAACGCCGCGGCCTGCCCCACGAACATGCGTGCCAGCTTGAACACAGCCAGCAGCGCAAACGTCGTGACCACGCACATCAACAAACGTGTCGAAAGAATGTGAAAGCCGAAAATCTTCCACCACGCCGCCATCACAACGCTCGGCAGAGGAGGATGCGCATTGCGCACCGTAGTCACGGGAATGACTGTGCCTAAACGGAAAAAGTCCCACGCTGCAGGAATGTAATAGCCACCTTCATCCCAGAAGTAGGGCAGGCGAAGCAGCGTAAGGTGCAGCAGAGTAACCACTGCAAACACAGGAGCGAAGAGACTCGTGACAGAGATCGGCGCGCGTTCCTGTGCGTCCGTCCTGCGTGTCACTTGCTCTTCGCTCCGTGGGTCTTGCGGAAATTAGAAGGAACGGTTTACTGAACCGGTCCGCCCTGTGCCTGCGGCTCCAGCTTGATTTCGCCGAAGGTGCCTTCGTACTGTGCCAGGTTCTGGCCCAGGATGTTGAACAGAGCCTTCGCCTGCTGGGGCGACAGGAAGATGCCCTGCTTCGTGAGGAAGGTAACCTCGTCAGGCGAGTTGGACTGCATGGTGCCGAAGACAAGCTGGAAGTCCCACACGCTCATGCGGATCTGTACGCTGTTGGCGTACACGTCGTTGTAGTCGTCGCTCTGGGTCACGCGAAGGGTGGGTTCGATCTGTGTGTTGTCGCTCATGATCTCTCTGGTGAAACAGGATTCGTGGTGCGGGAGAGGGGACTTGAACCCCTACGGATCGCTCCGCTAGATCCTAAGTCTAGTGCGTCTGCCAATTTCGCCACTCCCGCGGCCGTGCATCCAGTCTAAATGCCTTTTGCTGCCGATACCGACCCGGAACCACGCGGAAATCGTGAATAGTGCAGAAACATTCCGCCACGCCAAAAAGTAGCTCCGGAATCCTAAGCGCCAACGGCGCGACCAAATATTAGCCTAGGGCGAAGCCCTAGGTAATCCCGTATAAAACGACGTAAGGGCGAAAGGCCCGCTCTATCGTCTTTGGCTTATACGTGCCGGAAGCGGCTGTTTTCACGATCTTTAGCCACACGCCCGATAGGGAACACATCGCCATGAAAGACCAGAAACACCCCACCGTTCAACAGTCGGGTGGCAAGCAGGCTCTCTGTCAGGTTCTGAATCGCGTCTGAACCCTCAATTCCAAACGGCGTCATCGCCCCGGTAAACACCACCGGCACATTCCCCGACCCGGAATTGCGCGCCAGTGCATCGGCCACCACCTTGCCGGTTTCCACAACGGTGTCCGTACCATGCGTCACCAGAACCGGAACACCTTCAATCGCCTTCGCCAAAGCTCGTTCGGCAATCAGCCTGCGGTCCTCATCTGTCATGAACAAAGAATCCTTGTTCATCAACTCTTCAACGGTGATTTCAATATCCGGCAGCCGAAGCAAAGAAAGGCAGCGGCGAATCTGCGGCTCAGTATTCTCCATGGAACCTGCCTGCTCCACATACCGCTTCTCAATCGTGCCGCCAGTAGTAATCAGGTGAACGCGATGCATCACCACATCATAAGGCGATACCGAGAAATACATAGCTTATTCGCAGATCTTCACTTGATTGAAGGTGTACACTTCGGCACGTCTGGCCACCATTGCGCGCTGATACATGGAAATGTTTAGCGCAGAAATAACTGCAAGTTTCTTCAAGCAAACAGATCGACAAACTCAAATCCCTGACAGCTTGCCTCTGCCCTCAGACGGCGACATGTCAGCACGCAGCGTCGAGAAAGTCTCCCAATAAAACGTAAGCGGTATTGAGTGTGGCGCTTTTGGAGCTGTTGCCTCTACCCATCAGACGTTCGCATTCAGCCACCAAACTTCCCATGAAGTCGAGCCTCGGAGGAGGAAAGACATGGCAGACGTGAGCATCGCGAAAGTTGACATGAAGTTTGAGATCGTTGTGATCCCTGTCTCAGATATTGATCGCGCCAAAGAGTTCTACATGAAGCTGGGATGGAGATTGGACGCCGATTACGACAACGGCACGGACTTCCGTGTGGTTCAGGTAACGCCACCGGGTTCCGGATGCTCCGTCATCTTCGGCAGAAATGTCACAGCGGCAACGCCCGGCTCCGTCGAAGGTCTATACCTCATCGTTTCTGACGTTGAGGCTGCGCGTGCGAACTTGCTCAGCCTCGGCGTCGCCGTCAGCGAAGTGTTTCACGGTGGAGATAATGTGTACTCCGGCCCGGATAAGCCGTATCTGTTTGGCAGCATTCGCGTCAAAGGGCCTGATCCGGAGCATCGTAGCTATCGTTCTTTCGCCTCGTTCAGTGATCCCGATGGCAACGGCTGGATTTTTCAAGAGATCGTCGCCCGACTACCAGGCCGCATCGATTCCACCGCAACCACATTTGCATCGGTGAACGATCTAACAGCGGCGCTTCGGCGCGCTGAAGCGGCACACGGCGAACATGAAGCCCGCAACGGTGGAAAGCGCGACGAAAACTGGGCGGATTGGTACGCGGTGTATATGGCGGCGGAACAGTCCGGCGCTCCTCTCCCGCAATAGTCGGTTGCTTCATCACGGATGACATCGAACGAGCAACCAGCTCCGTTCGGAAACCGGCTCGTCGATAGTCGAGCAATACAAGGAGAAGTCATGAAGCTCTCAGGCAAAAAGGCTCTCATCACAGGCGGAAACAGCGGCATCGGTCTCGCCACCGCACGCCTCTTCGTGTTGGAAGGCGCTGAAGTCGCCATCACCGGTCGCGACCAAACAACACTCGATGAAGCAATTCTCGAACTTGGCTCGCAAGCGCATGGCTACAAGGCCGACGTGACCGTAGCAGAGGAACGCAAGAAGTTATTCGCGGATCTAGCCAAAGATTTTGGAAGACTCGACATCGTATTCGCCAACGCCGGAATTACAGGAAGAACACCCGTCGGCACAGCAGACGAAGCGGTGTTTGAGAATGTCATCCGCGTTAATCTCAATGGCGCATTCTTCACCGTCAACTCCGCCGCCCCGCTGTTGAACGACGGCGCCAGTGTCATCTTCAACGGTTCAGTACATAACTATCTGGGCCAGGCCGGAGTAGCTGCCTATGCAGCCACGAAGGGAGGAGTCGTCGCCATGGCTCGTGCCATCGCTGCCGATCTTGCGCCTCGCAACATTCGCGTCAACACAGTCTCGCCCGGAGCCACCAGGACTCCCATCTGGAAGCGCGGATCTCGCGCCTCAATCTCCGCGGAACAGTCCGCCAAGGTAGATGAATTATTTTCCTCAACGGTCCCGTTAGGCCGCTGGGCTGAAGCGGACGACGTCGCGAAAGCCGTACTCTTCCTCGCTTCCGACGACTCGTCTTACACCAACGCCGTTGAGCTAATGGTGGACGGAGGACTAACGGGCGCTCCGTTTGGAGCGCCTTTCCTGCGCGGTTGATGACACGAAGTATGGACGTCACCGCTCTTGAAGAGCGATGCATCGCTGCGCCTAAAACGGATGGATGCTCAGCGTGGTTCCTTCAAACAGATACTCGCAAGGCTCTGTCCGCTGCGTTCCATCATGCACCACAAACTTCTTCCGCGACTCAATCCCACGCGTACTCCACAGGCTCACACCTGCATACGCGCCATCCTTGCGAAGGATGTAGTAAATCATGTCCAGATACCGCAGCCGGCTCATGTCGTTGTTGTAGTTCTTCGCAATGCGACGAAGCGCTTCCATCCCCGCTTCCTTCGGACTCCGCCCCTGGCGCATCAGTTCCACAATCGTGTGAGCACCCACCACCTTGATGTTCTCTTCACCATTGCCTGTGGCACCCGCGGAACCAACCTCAGGATCAACAAAACATCCCGCACCCACAATCGGAGAATCACCCAGCCGTCCCGGAATCTTGAACGCCATACCTGAAGTCGTAGTAGCGCTGCTGATCTCACCCTTCGGATTCAGCGCAGAAACATTGATCGTCCCCGTAGTAGGCCACAACAATTCGCGAACCGCGGCCCGCTGCAACGACTCCGGAATCCCAGCCTCCTTAGCAAGCGCAAGACCTCGTTCAATCTGCTGCTTCACCAGAGGCATGTGTTCCGGCCCAGGATGACGCGGCAGTTGCGTAATCGCTCCCGGAGGAGTCGCACGTTGCGCATCGGGCGGCAGCTTGAACTCCGGCGAATCCAACCCCGGCCCCCAGAAGCCGCGACCATGCTCCTTCCACAGCAGCCAGATCTTGCGCGCAGGTTCCGTCAGCAGATTCTCCGCAACAAAACCCTCAGCCACCGCGAAGTCATGCGCACCCTGTCCCGCCAACATCACATGCGCCGTCCGCTCCATCACCGTTCGCGCAAGCTGCCCCACATGGCGAATCTCCGGCACACCACCCACCGCACCACAACGACGCGTCGGCCCATGCATCACCGAAGCATCCAGCTCCACCACACCCGCCTCATTCGGCAACCCGCCATACCCCACCGAGTGATCCGCAGGATCATCCTCGCGCGCAGAGCAAACATGCAGCGCAGCAGTCAGCGTGTCCTCACCCTGCAGCAACATCTGGTAAGCCTCTTCCACTGAGTGGTCACCCGTCTCGCGAGTAATCAGCACAGGCTTCTTCGGCGCACTAAACGTAGGCTCCGCATTGGCAGTGGCTCCCGCAAGCATCGGCCCCGCAAAAACAGAAAGAGCCCCAGAACGAAGAACAGAACGACGTGTCGGCATAAGTGAGAAGAGTGTAGAAGACAAACCCATCCAGCGTCTCGCACACGCTTTATCGCGATGTCATAATTTGCTGGATTTTTGTCATGGAAAACCGTGTAACCAGCCGCCTAAAGTGAAAAGCGAAGGGGCATCGCAATGTCAGTTTCCCGCCGCCACCTCGGCATCCCTGATTCAGTCCTCGCAAACGAAGCCACTCAAATCCTGCGTGAGCACTCGACCGATCTACTCATCAATCACTCCATCCGCGTCTTCCTGTTCGCGGCGGAATACGGTCGTCAAAGCTCGTTGCGTTTTGACACCGAACTCCTCTACGTCGCAGCCGCCTTCCACGACTTCGGCCTCCTCAAAAAGTTTTCAAGTCCCGATGAGCGATTCGAAGTCGACGGCGCAAACGCAGCCCGCCAGTTCCTCACCACGCATCACATCCCTGAAGACGACGTGCAACTGGTATGGGAAGCCATCGCGCTCCACACCACGCCCGGCATCACGCAATATATGCGGCCAGAGGTCGCGTTGCTTTATTCAGGTGTAGGACTCGACGTACTCGGAAGAGGCATCGATACATTCCCTGAGGCATTGCGAAACGAAATCGTCGCTCAGTACCCGCGCAAACAATTCAAGGAACGCTTCATCCGGGAGTATTTTGCAGGCTTCGCACACAAACCTGGCAGTACGTACGGCACAGTCAACAGCAGCGTGTGCGATCGACTTCTACCAGGCTACAAAGCTCCAAACGTATGCGACCTGGTAGCAGCCTCGCCATTTCCTGACAGCGAATAAAGCAGCACTACATCATCCAGTGGGTGTATGCATAAATCGCAATCGTGCCCAGAAGCGGTCCCATCGCAGTCTCAAAGTAAAGGCCCATAAGGATCGCAACCATATGATCCTGATCAAACTCCTCAGAGCTATAAGGATGGACCTTCGCCAATCCACTGGCCAAGTGTTTAGCCGCGGTTATGCGCACTGACTTGAGTGAAGTGCGCAAGCCTGCCTTCTTCGATTGCGATGAAGGCACCGTGCCGGAATAAGGAAAGGTTGAAGTTAGTGTGCTCATGACGACATCTCCTTTTGCGTTGAGTAACTGTGAAAGTAGTGGATCCGCGATGTTTCCAAAGCGCGGATCCAATGAAGTGACGAATGTTCAAACAAGCGCGCTAAACCTCTGAGTTCTGAAAGGGCGAATTCTGAATCTGTTCATAAAAATTGCTGCGTTTGTAGTTACGAAGAAAGTGCGAGCAGATGTCTTCGTTGCACGTGCCTTCCGCCGTCACGGTCTTATGTTCAAAGCCACCAAGAAAAGCTTTGGCAATACCTTGTTTGAAGTCGACACGCGGATACTCCGCCACAACCTTTTCGCGGATGTCTTGTGGGAAATCCTCATATCCAATACCCAACACATCCAGCCCAACGCCGTTGTAAAGCAGCTCAACCTCAATTGGTTTGTAGGCCACAATGCCCGGCGTCGTATGCAGCGCAATCGCATCCCACGCTGTTTGAATGCGAGCATTCGGCACTCCATGGTGCTCCAAAAATTGCCGCACAGCATTCGCACCATCCACCTCAAACCGATCGGCCTCACTGCTGAACTTCTTCAACAGCCCAAGATCATGAAAAGCAGCGCAGATGAAAAGCAACTCCGCATCAAACTTCTCTCCCGCCTGCTTGCCCTGTTCATTCGCCCAAAAGAAAACGCGGTGCGAATGATTGAACAACAGCGGAGTACTGAACTCCCGCAACAATCCCGTCGCTTCGCGCGTCAACTTGCTATCAGGTACGCCCGGCTGCACATGTTGAAATTCAGCGGCAGGTGTCGGCACGGGAATGATCACCTTCGGACGACGAAACATAGTCACCGCTTCTGACCCGCCTTGAGCAAGACCTTCCAGCGCAGGATCCGTCAGTGTGGCCGCGTTCTTCAGAATGTTGTGGGTGTTCGATGTCATATCGTTCTCCTTGTGCATAAACGTAGCCCCGGGCAATCTCCGTCGCCACGACGCGAATACAGCAAATTAGGACATCGCAGCCGTAGAATCCCCGTATGCGAAGGGTCGTCATCGTAGGGCTTCCACCGGTACAAATTCTCGATGTCAGTGGTCCGCTTGAAGTGTTTTCAAGCGCGCCCGGATACACCGTGCAACTCGGCAACCCCGGCACTGACACCAGCCTGCAAACCAACAGAGGAATCGCGTTAGCCGGAGCCCTTCCCATTCACGAAATCACCGGCCCAATCGACACTCTGGTGATCGCAGGTGGCCCGGGCTCTGAAACAGGTTCTTACGATGAAGATTTCGTCGCATGGATCGCCGATGCCAGCACACGCTCCCGCCGCGTAGCATCCATCTGCACCGGAGCCTTCCTTCTTGGCGCAGCCGGCCTCATCGATCACAAGAACGTCGTAACGCACTGGAAGTTCTGTGACGAACTTGCCCGAAAGTTTCCTCTCGCGTGCGTTCAACCTGACCCCATTTACCTGAAAGACGGAGCCATCTATACCTCCGCCGGCATCACCGCAGGTATCGATCTTTCTCTGGCCTTAGTGGAAGAAGATCTTGGTCATGAAGAGGCATTGAAGGTCGCACGATTCCTCGTCATGTTCCTCGTTCGCCCGGGCGGACAAGCGCAGTTCAGCCACATGCTCTCGCATCAAGCCATCACATTTAAGCCTCTACGAGAACTGCAGGTGTGGGCGTTAGAGAACCTGCGCGAAGATCTCACCGTAGAAAAACTCGCAGAGCGAATCGGCATGAGCCCACGGCATTTCACACGCGTCTGCCTACGCGAAACAAAGATGAACCCCGGCCAATTCGTAGACCGCATGCGCGTCGAAGCAGCGCAGCAAATGATCGACAGCTCCGCCATGGGCCTGAAAGAAATCGCAGACGCATGCGGCTTCAGCTCAGCAGACGCAATGCGTCGAACCTTCCTGCGAGTACTAGGAGTCACAGCAGGCGAATACGCAGACCGCTTCAAGAGCACGATGGCTTAGATGTACCAGCCCATTCATAAATCCCAGGAACCGCACTCATTATTTCTTGACTGTTCATTTCTGACTCGGGAACTATCTGACGATCTTGGGTGTCTACCTCAAACATGACGTCTTATAAGTGGGCAGTACGCGTTGTCGCCTTCATCGTCATAGCAGCAGTGTTTCTTTTGCTATTTGCTTTCCTGGCGGTCCAAACGCAGCAGCGCATGCTCCGTTGGCGAGCACAGCAACTATTAACGGATATGCACCAAATCCGGCTTTATCAAACCAACTGGACGGATGCGCAACGGCTTATGTCCCATTGGGGTCCGTGGGGACATTCCAACGGGACTTGCTCAGCGGCAAGCTGCGAGTACGAAATCACAATCAGCAATTCCCCGACTCATGCGTGGCAGACCTGGCTTCTTGCGCATGATCGTTTCAACCTCTATCAGTGGTTTGGCGGCCGCTACTCCGCGTTTCAAGAATCTTTTACCGTTCACAACGGAGCCATTTGGAGGCAAAGCACCTACATTGCCGTCAGCGTCCCCACGAGAAAAATACGAAGAGAGAATGATTTCGACTGGTCTCTTTCGATAGGTGCCGAAAGTTATCAGAGACTTCATCGGACGCTCAAAAATTGGACGCCCTTTATCGATGATTCGGACTTCCAGCTAGCGCAACACCCTTACTACAAAGTAGGCCGCCCGAGTGGCTGCATGGTTAACTGCGAGATAGGTGTCGCTTACTATTCCACCCATACACCGCAAAACGAAATAGAGAACATCACCTCATACGATTTTTCCTGTTTCACGCGGTTCAGCCCATGCACTAGGCTTGAAGATCTGTTGCCGGCAGCCAAAGAATGGCACCTGTACGACAACGCATACGGGCCCGTGCCCATAGCAGACCCTCCACCACCTCCCTGCAATACCATTCCCGTGTGGGCGCAGGCACGAGACGCCCGTTACGTGTTGGTCATCGAAGCTCTATCTGCTAACGACGTGAACGGCGAAAAGAGCAACAGCGAGGATCAGCAAGCCCAAAAGACGGCACGCGTGCTTGGCTCATTGAAGGAAGCCGCCCCATGGCAACCAGGTGACACCGTAAATGTTGGGAACCGTTATGTATCTCAGACTGCTCTGAACGGTAAAGGAGTCGAAGGCATGATTCCAGGAAAGCGATATATCATCTTCCCCATCGGAAATGATCGGCGGGATCAAGTGGTAACCAGAAGTTCTCCACTCACATTCGAACAATGCGGACTTCGCGAAGACACTCCTGAGATACGACAAGAACTCCAAAAGGGCTTCGCGCAAAACGATGTATTTAACCCCTAGAGCGCATGTATAGATTCACCTTCCGGCCTCAAGCCGAAGCTAAAGGAGCTGGGAAGTACCGCGAGGGTCAGCCAACCCGAACCAGCAAGCGGGTCGACTTCTTTCGGAAGGGCAGGGCTTCAGCCCTGCCGTAAAAGCTTCGATGAATAAATCGCGCGGACCACGCCTTTCGCAGGAGTGTAACTTCCTCACCCGCGCGTTCACAACCGCATATGGCTGGCCCTCACGCCGAAGGCGTCGAGAACGGTACGAAGTACCGGGAGGGCCAGCCCACCCGAACCAACAATCCATCCGGCCCAGCAATCCCAACCTCATACAGTCCCCACTCACGATGTCGCAGGACACCACCGGGACGAATGATCAAATCATCCACTCGAGCGGCCACCGCCTCCACATCGGGCGTACGAATAAACACACCAAATGGATTGTGTTCCTCTGGCACGCGCCATGGCCCAGTACCCGCCTGTGTCAGATGTACCTCACATCCCCAGCCCGTCATGATCACGTAATTGGCGTCGCCACCCGTGCGGGCAAAGCCCATTCGCTCCCAGAACGGAATCGCGGCTTTCAGATCATTACTCGGAACAATCGCAAACGCACCAACGCTCGGCATTTCAGACATACGTTTCATTTCCCCAGAAGAATGGAACCGATAAGTTTTCCAGGCACAATCGTGGAATCAATTCTCCGTCGGAGGGGCGGCCGCATCGACGTGAATCGTTCGCACCGGCGCGCGTCCCGCAGCCAGCTTCAGCCCTAACGCATCCACCATCAACTGCGCTCCACGAAGCTTGTCCTTGTTCTCGGGCTCGATGGGTGCCACGCGAAAGTCGTAGACTCCCTCGACTCCGGTCTGATCAATCACCGGACGTTCCAGCGGCCATTCCAATTGCTTCACCAGAAAGCCCATCGTCAGGCTTTGGCCAAATCCCTCGCCCGTAACAACGTCGCCACGCATCACCAACCCACCACGCGGATCGGCAGCCCGCTCCGGGAACTTTGGAGCGTCCAGCTTAAGCGGCCCCTTGCCTCGTTTCAGTATGTAAACGGGCATCTCTACTTTCTCTTCGTGGTACTGCAATCTGAAGCGTTCTTTCAGCATGTTCAGAATCATCGCGCGCTGTTCCGGGGTTGGTGTAGCGGTATGTCCCGGCAGATTGAGTTTTCGGCTTGGAGAATCATCCGGCGGATAGGCCTTCACGTCGTAATACACATTGTTCGCCCAGGCCGGAACGCCGAATACCTCTTGGTCGTCGATATCCAAGGCATACCCGATCAACCTTGAAAGCTTTAAGGTGTCCAGCTCTACGCCACCGCCAGGCGAACTGTAAAAACCGATCTTTCCCGGTTGCCCCTGCGCATGGATATGAATGCTCACCACCTCGAACGCTGGCCCACCAGGAGACTGGGCCGCAGCAACAGAGAACGAAAGTCCAAGCCAGAGGAAGAGTGCGAATTCGCGCATGTCAGTTCACCGGTGCGATGGAGTGTCGGTGTCAGTGAAGACGCGCAGGTACACAACCTGTCACCAGATCAGAACTCTATTGCAAAACTGTCGACCGAACCTAGGGGCAAAACCTGTCAAGCCCCTAAGTCACTCAAGCCAAACATTCGAAAAGGAATAGAGTTGGCATGTTATTTCTTCCAACTCACTAGAATGGAAACAAGGGCAACGAACAGCGGGAAACAATGAGAAACGTCTTCAGTTAAATCATTTAGAAAGACGAATTTGCCTCTAACCCCAATGGGCTGACTATTTTAGCGCCACCAGCGAAGTTAAACCGAATAGAAAGACGATTTTAGAAAAACAAGGGGGAGGGGGTACCCCTGACGTCGGCCCACACACCGAAGGCGTTGAGAACCGCACTAAGTGCCGAAGTGCCTTATCGAGGCGAAGTTTTCGTGCGTGTCCGAATCCTTGGCCGCGCCTCAGTAGGTTCACTCTCCGGCAATTCACCGTGCTCCTGCACAATGTAGCGCCGATAACGCTGCAGCAGCGACGAAGGTCCGCTCGCGGTAAACGTCACCAGATTGCCCTCGTACTTCTTCCGCTCAATGAAGCAGCCAGCTTCCAGCGCCGCCAGGATTCGGCCTTCACGCTGCGGAATCCGGAAGGTCGCCGTAGCAGTCGGATCAGCCGCTTCTGCGCCGCCAATCCGTTCCTCGATAGCCGCAATCAGCGTCTCAATGCCTTCGCCCGAGTGTGCAGAGACGGCAATCGTATCCGGCGCAGGAAACCGCTGCAGGTCAAACCGATCATCCGCGGGCAACAGGTCGATCTTGTTCAGTACCTGGATCGTCGGCGTACGCGATACCTCAAGCTCCGCCAGCACCTTCTCCACCTGCATCTTCTGCTCATCTAGATTGGGCGAAGCAGCATCGCGAACATGCAGCAGCAACTCGGCGCGTTCCACCTCTTCCAGCGTGGCGCGGAAGCTGGTCACCAGAGCATGTGGCAGATTGCGTATAAATCCCACGGTATCGCTCAGCAGTACCTTCCGCCGAGAAGGCAGGTTCAACTGCCGCAGCTTCGGGTCCAGAGTGGCAAACATCCGCGACGACTCCAGAACGCCCGCTTCGGTCAGCCGGTTGAACAGCGTGCTCTTACCCGCGTTGGTGTAACCGACCAGCGCGACCGTAGGAACAGGAACAGCCTCACGCCGCTGCCGTTGCTGCCGCCGATTGCGGCGGACGTTCTCCAACTGTTCCTTCAGCCGATCCACACGCGCACGAATGCGCCGACGGTCCGTCTCCAGCTTGGTTTCACCCGGTCCACGAGTGCCAATACCGCCGCCAAGTTGGCTCATCGCCTTGCCTCGTCCCGCCAGTCGCGGCAACTGGTACTCCAACTGCGCCAGCTCCACCTGCAGATGCCCCTCGCGGGTGCGTGCATGACGGGCGAAGATGTCCAGGATGAGCTGCGTCCGGTCGATCACGCGGCAGGGAAGCGCGCGATCCAGGTTGCGGAGCTGCGATGGTGTCAGGTCATGGTCGAACAGCACCAGGTTGGCGCCAGAGCTGGCCACAACGGCCTCCAGCTCCTCCACCTTACCCGGCCCAATCAGTGTGGCGGGATCGGGCTTGCCGCGTCGCTGGATCACGGTGGCGGCAATCTCCGCCCCAGCCGAAGCCGCCAGCTCCTGGAACTCCGCCAGTGCGGCGTCGAAGTCCATCTCCGCAACCGACTCCAGAGGAGAGTCCTCTTCGCCGTCGTGGAGGCTTGCGGCCTGCCGAGCCAGCATAGCGGTGCTACTCAGCTTCCGCCGGTCGCCGGTAATCTCCACGGCCACCAACACGGCACGCTCCCGAGGAGTCTCCGTCAGGTGACCATCCTCTGGACGCACCTGAGCCGCAGCAGCCTCTTCCAGCCGCGTGCGACCTCGGGTGTTGGTCCTCTTGGTAGGTGTTTCGGTCAGTCCGTGCCGCCCTGGCTCCTTAGGAGCCTACCGTTCCGCCCACTGCGGATGCGCCTTCCGTGCCATGCTCCCTTGACACGGGAGCATGCGTTCCATGGGGACGATCCGTGTGGACCCCACCACCCCGTGTCGACACCACAGTGGAAATCGCATGCTTAAAAATCAATTGTTCCTGCGCGTTGTTTTCGAGCAGAACCGAGTACTTGTCGAAAGAGCGAATCTTGCCCGTCAGCTTGACGCCGCTAACCAGATAAATGGTCACTGCGCTCTTGTCTTTACGAACCGTGTTCAGGAAGGTGTCCTGAATATTCTGTGCCGGCTTGGAATCCATGCTTTGCCGATCTCCTTTTGCGCTTCCGAGCAGCGCTGTTATGAAACTGCCTCAAACAAAACCCGCCAACGCAAGTTCAGCGCTTTCGGGTGAGTACGAGGGGCCTTAGCCCCTAAGACAAAGAACAATACGGGGACACCCACTGCCGTGGCAAGCGAAAAGCGCACGGAAAACCCCCAACCGTTTTGACGGTCATTTTAGACCGCGAAGCGTCCTGGCGATTCCGCCGAGCAACTCCCTCGCATTAGGACGCACGAACAAGCGGAATTGTTCCTAAGCCTGTTCGATTTTCGCCACGAAAACATGATGCCACTGATTCGCCTAACATGGAACTGATGTCGCAGCCTACTTCACCTCCCGTTCCGATTCTTGACCTTAGTCGTCAATATGCCGCTGTGGGTGCCGAAATTGGTGCAGCTATCGCGGACGTTTGCTCCGCTGGCCGCTTCGTCCTCGGAAAAGAAGTCATTGAGTTAGAACGTCAGATATCCGACATGACAACAGCGACTGAAGGTGTGGGATGCGCGAGCGGTACCGATGCGCTCTGGCTCGCCATGGCGGCGCTGGGGATCGGACGAGGGGATGCTGTGGTGACTACCCCGTTCTCGTTCTTCGCAACGGTCAGCAGCATTCTGCGGGTGGAAGCGCGACCCATTCTGGCAGATATTGATCCGGTGACCTTTAACCTGAGTTCGGTGGCTGTGGCAGACGCGATTGCACAGCACGAAGACGTGCGCGCCGTTATGCCGGTCCACCTCTATGGTCAATGCGCCGACTGGGAAAGCTTCGACCGCATGGCAGCCGAGAATGATCTGCTGCTGATCGAAGATGCGGCGCAGGCCTTTGGCGCGGATTGGAACGGCACGCCTGCGGGTGCGCTTGGGCATGCCGCTGCTTTTTCTTTTTATCCCACAAAGAACCTCAGCGCGTGGGGCGATGCTGGACTGACTACGTTTCGCTCGTCAACGATTGCAGAACGCGCGAGGGCGTTGCGCGCACACGGAATGCGTCGTCGCTATTACCACGATGAGGTGGGTTGGAACTCTCGTCTGGATACGGTTCAGGCGGCGGTACTTCTGGTGAAGATGAAGTATATCGCCCAATGGAATGAGGATCGTAGGCAGGTTGCGGCGCGCTATCACAATCTGTTCCATGCAACGAGCTTGTTAGGGGCGGTGGAAGATGGCGGCATTGTGTTGCCTATAGCCGATGCTCGAGGCACACATGTGTGGCATCAGTATGTGATTCGTACGCCGCGTCGTGATGAACTGCGCACGTATCTTTCAGGGCAGGGGATTGGTAGTGAAGTCTATTATCCCGTCCCATTGCACATGCAGGATGCGTTGAAGCACCTGGGATATCGCGAGGGCCAGTTCCCGGAGAGCGAGAAGGCGGCACGCGAAGTGCTTGCGTTGCCTATGTATCCCGAGCTTCGTGTCGATGAGCAGGAGCGTGTTGTCGCGGCAATGCAGAGCTTCTTTGCCGAGTAGGTGACGAATGTTGAACACAGTTGCAATCAGAGACGTTAGGTTTTCCAACGCACTGCCGCTCGCGTTGATCGCCGGGCCATGCCAGATGGAAAGCCGCGCCCATGCGTTGGAAGTGGCTTTTGCGCTGAAAGAGATGGCGACGCGGCTGGGTATTGGACTGGTGTACAAGTCCAGTTTTGATAAGGCGAACCGTACGAGCGCGAATGCTGCGCGTGGCATAGGGCTGGAAGCATCGCTGCCGATCTTTGCGGAGATTCGCGAAAGTCTTGGATTGCCGACACTGACAGATGTTCACGAATCATGGCAGTGCGCGGAAGTGGCACAGGCTGTGGATGTGTTGCAGATCCCCGCGTTTCTTTGCAGACAGACAGATTTGTTGTTGGCCGCTGCCGCCACCGGAAGAACAGTCAATGTAAAGAAGGGGCAGTTTCTCTCGCCGCAGGAGATGGTGCACGTTGTGAAGAAACTGGGCGATGCAAAGGGTGGTGTTCTTGTTACAGAGCGCGGCACTACCTTTGGTTACAACACGCTGGTGACAGATATGCGTTCGTTGCCTGTGCTGGCCCAGACGAATGCCCCCGTCATCTTTGATGCGACGCATTCTGTGCAGCAGCCAGGCGGATTGAATGGAGCAAGCGGTGGTCAACGTGAGTTTGTTCCTGTGCTGGCGCGCGCTGCTGTGGCGGTTGGGGTCGCCGGTGTGTTCGTTGAGACGCATCCTGATCCTGACCATGCGCCCAGTGATGGTCCGAACATGATCGCGCTGAAGAATCTGCCGCAGTTGGTTGAGGACCTGATGGCGTTTGATCAGCTTGCAAAGCAGCGTGCGCTTCGAGGATGAAGACTTCTCGGCAAATTGCGATAGAGACGATTGCCTGCGAACTTCGCGGTCTTGAGTCATTGCGCGAAGCGTTTGCAGGTCCGTTGGGTGATGCATTTGCGCGTGCGGTGGATGTGATTTCCGACGCGCCGGGACGCGTGATTGTTACCGGCGTGGGCAAAAGCGGCCACATCGCGCGGAAGATTGCAGCCACGCTTGCTTCTACAGGGAAGCCTGCACACTTTGTGCATCCTTCGGACGCGAGTCATGGCGACTTGGGCATGATCCGCGAGAACGATGTTGTGTTCGCGCTATCGTGGTCTGGTGAGTCGTCAGAACTATCCGATATCGTGGCGCATTCGCGGCGATTCAACGTTTCGTTGATCGTCAGTACAGGCAACGCAAACAGCACGCTGGCGAAGGCGGCGGATGTGCTCCTGGCATTGCCGCAGTGCGAAGAAGCATGTTCTGACCTGATGGCTCCGACGACGAGCACCACGATGCAGCTGGCACTGGGTGACGCGCTAGTGACAGCATTAGTGAACAAAACGAACTTTTCCGGTGAAGACTTTCACGCATTGCATCCTGGTGGGCGGTTGGGGGCTCGTCTGCTGCGTGTTCGCGCGTTGATGCATACAGGACACGAAATCCCACTCTTGCATGAAAACGCCACGTTGTCCGACGCGATCGTCCGCATGACAAGTGGGCGTTTTGGTATTACGGGGGTGGTGGATGCCGAAGAGAAGCTTGTTGGTTCGATCACGGACGGTGATCTGCGGCGCGCTTTCTCGCAAGGGTTCCATGATCGTCCTGCAAAGGGCGTGATGGGCAGAGCGCCACGCATTACCGTGCCGGATGAGTTCGCACATCGCGCGTTGGCTCGCATGAACGCGGATTCGATTACCAGCCTGTTTGTGGTGGAGGATTCCCGTGTGATTGGCATTCTTCACATCCACGATCTGCTGCGCGCAGGACTCGTTTAGCGGTAGCGTTCCACTTCAGCCAACAAAGCGATCTTGCGCGCAGGTGGAAGGAAGCTCGCTTCTACGGAGTTTGCTGCCAGCTCGCGCATCTGTTCGTTGGTGAATTCAAATTCACGCTGCACGGTTTTGTACTCGTCGAGCAGATTCGCTCCGAACATGGGGGGATCGTCGGAATTGAGCGTGATCATCAGACCGCGCTCAAAGTAGTGGCGGACGGGATGTGTCTCGATGGACTTGCAACAACCTGTGCGCAGATTGCTGGTGACGTTGAGCTCGAGGGGAATTTGTTTCTCTGCAAGCACGTCGAGCAATTCAGGATCATCGACCGCTGACAACGCGTGACCAATGCGCTCTGCGCCGATGTTGATCGCGCTCCAGATGCTTGATGCCGGAACACTCTCACCCGCATGCACGGTCAAGTGCAAACCGGCTGCTTTTGCTTCTGCGTAGAGATCTTTGAACTCAGCGGCAGGACCGCGCGCTTCGTCGCCACCAATACCAATGCCAACGATGCTGGGATATTGCTGTTTCAACTCTGCCGCTTTTGCAAACACCACCGCAGCTTCTTCTACGCCGAAGTGACGGACGGCGTCGAAGATCCAGAAAATGGTGGTGCCGAAATCCTGTTCGGCAAGTTTGCGCCCGCGTTCCACGGCAGCGATCATGTCTTCCACAGTGATCTGTTGCTTGAACCGCAGAAGGATGCCAACGGAGATATAGACCTCGGCATGCTTCACGCCCTGCTGTGAGAGGCGATGGATCATCTCGTAGGTGATCAGCTCGTAATCGGCAGGTGTCTGAATGCGTTCGCTTACGGCCTTGAAGGCCATCAGAAAGCCGATGAAATCTTCGTAGACGTAGAGCTTTTCTGCTCCCCGAAGGGTTAGGGGCTCGGCATCATTGCGCTGGGATAAACGAACCAGGGTTTCGGGCACGATTGTGCCTTCCAGGTGCAGATGCAGCTCGCACTTGGGCAGGCCGCTTAGCCATTCGCGATCAACTTCAATCTTCGTCACTTAGGACAGTGTATTCCGCAGGCTAAGACTGGGCGAATTCGCTGCGCTTGCGGCTATAGAAGAAGTAGACGAACAGGCCGATGATGAGCCAGACGAAGAAGCGCTCCCATGTACGGATGGGTAGGCCGGTCATCAGCAGAACGCAGAAGAGCACGCTTAGCGTTGGGATTATGGCACCGCCGGGGACTCGGAATCCGCGATAGCGGTCTGGCTGGCGACGCCGCAGGACCACCACTCCAATGCTGACCAAGACGAAGGCGAAGAGCGTGCCGATGTTCGAAAGTTCAGCGAGTGTACCTACGTCGAACAGGCCCGCAGGAATCGCCACAAGGATGCCTGCAACCCATGTTGCAAAGGCGGGTGTGCGGTAACGCGGATGCACCTTGGAGAAGATGTCCGGCAGCAGGCGGTCGCGGCTCATGGCGAACCATACGCGTGCTTGACCTAGCTGGAAGACCAGGATGGACGAGATCATGCCCACCAGCGCGCCTAGAAGCACGATCAGTCGTACGATGTGCAGCTTGGTGGAGTGCGTGTCGGTACTGAGGCGCTTCAACGCATTCACGACTGGTGCCGCATCGCCCGCAACAGAGGACCACGGCACCATGCCGGTGAGAACGAGCGCTACGCCGATGTAGAGAATGGTGCAGACGATGAGCGTAGCGATGATGCCAATGGGCACGTCGCGCTGTGGCTGCCGGCATTCCTCACTCGCAGTCGAGACGGAATCAAAACCGATGTAGGTGAAGAAGATGATTGATCCACCGGCAAGCACACCGGGCCAGCCGTTGGGTGAGAACGGGTGGTAGTTGCCGGGATGGATGAAGCTGATGCCCGCGAAGATGAAGATCAGAATTGCAGCAATCTTCACCAGCACCATGATGTTGTTCGTCTTGGCTGATTCGCGAATACCGCGGACCAGGATCATTGTGAGGATGATGACAATGAGGAAGGCCGGGATGTTGAAGCCAAAATGCCAGCCGGACTTGTAGATGTCGTGCCCTTGCAGATCCTGCAGGCCAAGCGGAAGGTATGCGGGCGAGAGCCACTTCGGATGGAAATGGAAACCCAGCCAATCCAGCAGATCAACTACGTGTGCGGCGAAGCCCACACTGACGCTCATGTTGGAGAAGGCGTATTCCAGGATGAGGTCCCAGCCGATGATCCAGGCGATCAATTCGCCCAGCGTGGCATAGGTATAGGTGTAGGCCGATCCGGCGATAGGAATCATGCTCGAAAGTTCGGCATAACAAAGACCGGTAAAGGCGCAGACGATGGCCACCAGGATCATAGAGATGGCCAGCGCCGGGCCAGCGCCTGGGCGTCCGGCAACTGCCCCGTGGTGTAGCAGGAAGTCAATGACCGGAGAGTCCCAGAAAGTGGCCGTTGTTGCAGGGTTGCCCGCGATGGCCGTGCCGATGACGGTGAAGATGCCGCTGCCAATAACGGCGCCGATACCCAGCGCAGTCAGCGAGACAGGCCCCAGCGTTTTTTTCAGCGCTGTTTCCGGCCGCTCCGATTCGTCGATGAGCTTATCGATGGACTTGGTGGCAAAAATCTGTCGGGGCAGGATGGTGTCTCTCGGCTGAATTTACGGTGGTCGCAGGTGTAGTTTAGCGTGTTGCTGGCGGAGATTCGCAATGGGAATCCGCTGCGGGAGGCAGTGTGCGTTTGGGATTGGCCGTAGGTGTCGCAGTGTTCTTGGGGCTGGGAGGGGCTGCGGCAGCGCAGTCGCCGTTTGGAACGTGGACACGGCCGGTGGATCAGCCGGTCATTCGCCCGGTCAAAGACACCACGTTTGTCGATCCCATTACCAGCCAGACCGTGCATTGGCAGGCGCTGCACACCTTCAATCCAGCGGCAATTGTTCGCAACGGCAAGGTCTATGTCCTTTATCGTGCGGAGGATGACTCAGGTTCCATGACAATTGGCGGCCACGTCTCACGGCTTGGTTTGGCGGTGAGTGACGACGGCATTCACTTCCAGCAGATGCCAGAGCCGGTGCTGTACCCCGCGAAGGATGCGCAGGAGGAGCGGGAGTCTCCGGGTGGTGTAGAAGATCCGCGTATTGTCGAATCACCCGACGGAACGTATGTACTGACCTACACGCAGTGGTCACGTAAGCTCGACCGATATTCGGTTGGTATCGCCACTTCGCGCGATCTGACGCACTGGCAGAAGCAAGGGCCGGCATTTCAAGGCGCGCTTGATGGGCGCTACGACACGTATAAGTACAAGTCGGCTGCGATCCTGGCGGAACGCAAGGGCGACAGGCTGGTGGCCGCAAAGGTGAATGGGAAGTACTGGATGTTCTGGGGCGACCTGGGCATTCGGCTTGCGACGTCAGATGACCTGATTCACTGGACGCCCGTGGAAGCCGTTCCGGGCGAGGTGAAGGTCGTCCTAAAGCCGAGGGCCGGGTTGCCGGACAGCGATTTTCCCGAGGCCGGACCGCCTCCGGTGTTAACGAAGCAGGGCATTGTGATGCTCTACAACGGCAAGAACAAGGATGGCGAAGGCCGCGACCCAAAGTTGAAAGCCGGAACCTATGCCGTGTTGCAAGCGGTGTTGTCAGCAGACAATCCTGAGAAGATCGTGGCCAGAACGGATGCGCCAGTCTTCCAGCCGCAACTGCCATTTGAGCAAAGTGGCCAGTATGCAGCAGGAACGACGTTTTCTGAAGGGCTGGTGCTATTCAAAGGCAAATGGTGGATGTATTACGGCTGTGCCGACTCGTTTGTCGGCGTAGCCACAGCAGCTGTGAATCCATAGAGGTCAATGTTTCGCTGCCAGCGTGGATTGCAGATGCCACGCTTCACCGGTGATGCGAATGCCTTTTCCATCCTCAGTAAATGGTTTGAGGGTGGCTGCAGACGTCAGCGGGAAGACAAGATTCGTCATCGCAATGCTGCCGTTCTGCGCGAACGATTCCACTGAGATGCGATCAAGCACCAACCGCAGATCAAGCGGACGTTCCAGTGAGATGGGTGCTTCTGTCTTCGTCGGGAACGATGAGGTGATCTGCATACCGGAGTGCGTTCGGTCCATCCACATCCGCTGGCGCGAAAGATCGAATCCAAGTTCCGTCCAGTGAGAATCGTCCGAGTAAAGGCGAACGCCAAAGATCTTTGCATCCGTCGGAATGAACTTCAGATTCAATTCCATCGGAGCCTGTCCGAGAAGAGTGCCTTTGTCATCCGCCGAAAGGCTTATTGAAATAGCTTTGCCGGTTCTCAGCGGTGAAACAACGGGTTCTTCTGCAAGGGCGATGCCGGCTTTATCGCGCAGCAACGTCAATGTGCGCGGTACCGTCATTTGTCCTCGCCATGGGAAGGAGGGCTGCCTATCGGCGTATTGCCAGTTGTCCATCCAGCCAATCAACGCAGGTTTATGACCTGCGGGCCGATTGTTGTACGACAACGCGCAGTAGCTGTCTTTGCCGTAGTCGCTCCAGCCATGTGAGCCGGACTCAGTGCTCTGCGTGAACTGCTTCCCATCGAAACTACCCAGGAAATACTGCTCCCCCGAACCGCCTTGCAGGCCGCCTGGATTGATGCCGATCTTTAGTGCCCACAGTGATGTGCCTGAGGCGTCAGAGACCTTCACCAGATTGGGGCACTCCCATTGACCGCCGACTGCGCCGGTGGGGCCAAAGCTGCTTACTTTTGTCCACGTCTTCAGATCAGGCGAGGTATAGAAGTACACCTGGTGCATGTTGGGAAGGGCTACCACCATGGTCCACCGCTTTGACTCTTCGTCCCAGAGGACGCCAGGATCGCGGTAGTCAGACATGTGAAGATCAAGGACGGGGTTGCCGTTGTACGGGGTAAAGGTGCGCCCGCGATCCTGGCTCACGGCAATCTCCTGCACCTCTTGCTGTGTTTTTCCGGAGCCGTAGTTTCCGGTATAGATGGCGACGAGACAGGCTTTGCCGTCTTTGCAGAGGCCGCTGGTGTTGTGTTCGTCTACGACAACGCTGCCGGTAAAGATTGCTTCTTCGCCCCGCGCCGGAATGGCGACGCCAAGCTCCTGCCAATGAAGCAGGTCTGTGCTGACGGCGTGTCCCCAACTCATATGCGCCGGGGTCATACTCTCTGGTGCGTATTGATAAAAGAGGTGGTACTCGCCATCAAAGTAGACCAATCCATTCGGATCATTGGTCCAGTTCTGTTCTGGTGAAAAGTGGACGCGCGGACGCAGATCACTCTCGGACGCAGGTTGCTGCTGGGCAAGACTGTGAAGAGGCATTACGGCGATAAGCAGAGCGAGAGCGCGAAGAGGGCGATACATGGCTGCCTGAAACCTTAGTCCAATGGGGACCAAACGAAAAGCCCCGCATTGCTGCGGGGCTTTTCCGTTATTGATTTCGTAAGAGACTAGCGCTTGGACTGGCCCTTGCTGAGCGACTTGAGCTTCTTCTTGTTGCTGCCGCGGGGTTCGGTACGGGCGGCCTTCGGGGCTGCGTTCTTGCGGGCGGTGCGCTTTGCGGTTTTGCGCTCTTCGTGGGACAGTGCCTTGGTGTTTGCCATTGCTTTTGACTTCTTCCTGACTATTTAAAAATTTCGCCGGCGATGCGCCTGCGTGGGCGCTTTCGTTTCCAAGCCCATTTCAGAGCTTTTCAAGCTGGGCGAACTTCTCAACCAGCTTCTTCACGCCGTGCTGTCGAAATTCTACCGTAATCTTGGCGTCGGAGCCCGAACCTTCTCGCGATACCACCCTGCCTTCACCATATTTAGGGTGTCGGACGCCCGCCCCGCGGCTCAATTCGGTAGATCCAGTGGCTTCCGGGATGTCCATCTTCGGCCGTTTGTGGCCACTGAACTGGGTCGATCCGCCGAAGAAACTGGCAATGTTATCGATGCTGTTCGGGTTTGCGGGCTTCTTATGCGCGCCAAACTGAAGGCCGTAGTTACTTTTTGGCTTCTGAGGTGGCGTGGCACCGCTCTGATCTTCGTCTTCGTAGCTGTAGTGGCGTTCGCCAAACTCATCGTCGCCGCGCTTCTTGCCCCAGCGATTACCGCCGCCATAGCGATTTCCACCGTATTCACTACGGAAGGCGGGCCGATCTTCGGGGGAACCGAGGTCCTCCACCAGGCGTGACGGAATCTCTTCCAGAAACCGCGAACCAACGCTGGCATCCGGCATGTCTGAGCCGTAGCGGCGACGATACCGTGCACGTGTGAGAACAAGTGTGTCCATGGCACGCGTCATGCCGACGTAGCAGAGGCGACGCTCTTCTTCCAGCCCATTGGGGTCCTGCAGCGTGCGCGAGGAAGGGAATAGCCCCTCTTCCATTCCGCAGAGGAAAACCAGAGGAAACTCCAGGCCCTTGGACGCATGGAGCGTCATCAGCGTGACACGCGCATCCATGTTGATGCTGTCAGCGTCGCTGACGAGGGCAGCGTGGTCCAGAAAGTCAGCCAGCGTTTCGCCGCGCTCCTGCGCATCCTGCGCAGCGTTGGCAAGTTCCTTCAGGTTTTCAATGCGGCTGAAGGATTCCGGTGTTCCTTCGTTCTCAAGCTGCTTGATGTAGCCACTGCGATCGTTCAGAAACTTAATCAACTCTGGCAACGTAGCTGGATCACCGGGCGCACGAAAGCCGTCAATCCGCGTGCTGGTTTCGACGGGCGTCGTTTGAGATTCAACGATAGGTGTGGCCTTTTCGCGGAGTTCTGCGAAGGTGTCCTGCGCGGAGCGCTTCTGCTTCTTTGCGGCTTGCTGCTTGCTCGCTTCGAAGGGATTGAAAGAAACAGTCTGCTGCGGTGCCGCAAAGAGCGATGGCGTCGCAGATCCGTTGCCGTTGAAGCTGAAATCGAAGCTGGTGTTTTCGCTATCAGTGTCCGCAGCTGCGGCTAGCGCGAGTGGTTCTTCCTCCGCATAACCGAAGTCGAAGCTGGCATCTTCGATGTGCGCATTTTCTGGTGCGATGGTGCTGCGCTCTTCGCTTGGACCAAAGTCGAAACCGAAGTTGAAGCTGGTGTCGAATGAGGTGCCTTCATCCGCGTCGCTTTCGGTGGATGCATTCTCCTCTTCGCCTACGAACTCCGTAGTGGCTGCGATCCCTGCATCTGCGGCGAGAGCATCACCAAAGCCCGAGCCCAGCATAGCGCGCGCATCTCTGATCAGTTGCTGGAAACTGTTCAGTGCAGTGAGCGCGCGCGCAGGGAGGAGCTGCTGCTCTTGTGCGCGCTGAATGGCTTCCCATGTGCTCATGCCCGTGGTCAGCGCAATGCGTTCCAGCGTCTCCATCGTAGTTTTGCCGATGCCGCGTGGGGGCGAGTTGACGACGCGATTCAGCGCGATCGAGTCGTTCGGGTTCTGCACCAGTTTCAGATAACTGAGCAGGTCCTTCACTTCTGCACGATCGTAGAAGCTGAAACCACCGACCATGTGGTACTGGATGTTGTAACGGCGCAGCGACTCTTCTACCAATCGCGATTGCGAATTGGTACGGTACAGCACAGCGCACTTGGGTGTATCGCCTGCTTGGGTAGTTTCGCGGATGTATGTGGCGATGCGATCTGCAATGAACAGCGCTTCATTCTCGCCATCGGGCGCTTCGTAATAGCCGATGAGCGAGCCGCCCTCGCGAGTGGTGTAAAGTTCTTTACCCTTGCGCTGCGTGTTGTTGCGGACGACCGCGCCCGCGCCTTCAAGAATGATCTGCGTGGAACGATAGTTCTGTTCCAGACGGATGATCTTCGTATTCTCGAAGTCTTTCTCGAAATCAAGGATGTTTTTGATGTCCGCGCCGCGCCAGCTATAGATGGACTGATCTTCATCACCAACGACGCAGACGTTGCCATGTTTGCCGCTAAGCAGACGCATCAGTTCGTACTGTGGACGGTTCGTGTCTTGATACTCGTCGATGAGCAGATAGCGGTATTTGCGTTGATAACGTTCGCGAACTTCCTGGCTCGTCTTCAGCAAGCGCACGGTCTCCAGGAGGAGATCGTCGAAGTCCATCGCGTTGTTCTTGTTCAACTCATCTTTGTAGATCTTGAAGATGTGTGCGATGCGTTCTTCCAGCGGATTGGTCGATGCCAGGAAGTATTCCTGTGGATCGATCATGTGGTTCTTCGCCCACGAAATGCGACCCAGCGCTACGCGCGGCTTCAACTGCTTGTCATCCACGCCGAGGCGTTTCAATGCCTGCTTGACGATGGCCTGCTGATCGCTCTCGTCATAGATGACGAAGCTTTTGGTCAGGCCCACACCATTCACACGCAACGCTTCAATGTCGCGTCGAAGAATACGCACGCAGAGCGAATGGAAGGTAGAGATGAGCGGCTTGGCAAGTGACGAGTGACCGATTAGCGCTTCGACACGTTCACCCATCTCCTTCGCGGCCTTATTGGTAAAGGTGACGGCGAGGATAGAATCTGCGGGCACACCTTTGTCTTCGACGAGATGTGCGATGCGATGCGTGATGACGCGCGTCTTACCAGAACCAGCACCGGCGAGCAGAAGGACAGGGCCGTCCACCGTCAGCACGCCTTCCTGCTGCTGCGGATTCATTTTTTCCAGGAAGCGCGACACGATACGAGGGAACTCCAGACCTCTTCATTTTATCGTGTCCGCCTGCTGTGGATGGCGTTCCCTATTGGACGATGCCACCGTTGTTCTGTGGAACGATCTTCACGCTGTTTGCGTGGCAGGCACGAAGGCTTTGGCAGGCAATGGCGTGGATGTCTTTGTCAAAGCATGCTTCGATGGCTGTCAGTTGGTTGTTGCCGCAGGAGAGATTGAAGCTGCCTTGTGGGAATGTGGGGTTTGCTTTGTAGAACAGCGTGACGATCTGCGCGGGGGACATCTGCGCCTCATGATCCAAAGACTGAAAGAACTCCGGGATGGTCACTGACGTGTACGCCTGGCGCGCTGTAGCGAAGAACCCTTCCGGCGATAGTGTTGTGCAGGTGCCGTGTTTGTTCCACTCATGCTTCAGCAACGCGATGTTTGGTGTCATGTCCAGATTGCGTTCCAGGTTTCGTGGACCCGGGCGTTGCGCACATGATGAAGGGTACGAGCCGTTGAAGTTTTGCGGCCACAATCCGTGAAGCACAAACGCACGCGGTGCGGAACACTCCAAGTCTTTGCCAGCACTATTGCGTTCGCTCTCATTCAACGTCTTCATGTTGTCGCAAAAGGCAGGTGACCAGGAGAGGTTCAGCACGTAGTAATCGAATTGTCCCGGTGCTGACTTGATCTCTTGTGCTGAGGCGCGTGGTGACATGTGTCCAAGAACGGACGCTGCAATTGCAAAAGCGGACAGTATGTAGAAAGGTCGCATCGGCTTCTCCGTGAATTGAGAGTAAATGCATGCATGTATGACTATTTTGTAAATCTTCAAATCATCAGTGATGATGCGGTGTTTCGCAGTGTTGAAGGTGCTGATGATGAGACATCGAAGCATTGTTGAAACTTTTTTGAAAAAAGTATGGAACGGAAGCAATCGTGCCACGTATCAGTCAGTGCGCGAACGATGTTCAACTTGCAAGGGAACTTCGCCAGCCTTAACGAAACACCAGGAGAAGTCACCATGATCCGTCGTACTGTTTCCGCTATCGTCCTCGCCGCCTGCACCTTCGCACCGATCGCATCCCACGCATTTCCTCTCTTTGGCAAGAGCGACACAGCACAGGCCAAGGTAAAGACGGTGAAGCTGACGCTGAAGAATAAGAGCGCCGCACCGATGGAAGTGTTCATTGAAGACAAGAGTGTGACGCTGGCCGCGAATGGTGGCGAATATGCACTAAATGCCCCCGAAGGAACCAAGGTCTACGGAGCTGACAAGACCGTGAAGGTCACCGTTACGCGTGATCTTGCAGGCACCGTCTGCTCGTTCCGCTAAGACAGATATCAGTTTTAACAAGCTCGGTTCGAGGGCAGCGGCGCCCTTGAATAGCTCTCCCTTAGAAAAGGCCGCGGTCGTGAGCTGGACGTGAGGAAATCCCTGCCTCACGTCCGTTTTTCTTTCACAGGTATTTCTTCCCCGCAAATGGTTAGTTTTCCTAATGAAAATGGAAAATAAATCCACGGTTAAATAACACTTGTCAAGCTTTTGAGTAGTTATTAGCGGCCGTAGAATACGGCTAGAGTCGATATTCGGAAACCACCCCGGAAAAATCGTGAATACCCCATAAAAACTGGCTTTTCCGGGTAACTTTTCTTAGTCGAAGAGCGTATAAATTCATGCGCGACGATGTTTCAATTGCAGTGGGACTTCGCCAGCAACACAAGCAGTACTTGGAGAAGTCAACATGAAGAAGTTGAGCACCGCTCTCGTCCTTGCCGCCTGTATCATCGCACCTTTGGCATCGAACGCCGCCGATAAGAAGTCTGAAGACAACAACGCGAACATTGCACAGGCCAAAGGCCCCATTGTGCATGTCACGCTAAAGAACCGCAGCGATGTTTCCCAGGACCTTATGGTTCAGGGCAAGCCGATGACGCTGGCGGCAAACGGCGAAATGAAAGTCAATGTGCCTGCAGGTACCCAGATTATGGGGACGGATGGAACCGTAAAGCTGACGATCGTGAAGGAATACGATCATGCAACGGCTTCGTTCCGGTAAGAAGAAAGCGAAAGAGCACGGGCCTGCTCCTGAAGGCCCACGGAGTACAGTACACCGCGTTCCCGTGACCAGCCATTAGAGACTGTGTTTGCGGGAGTATGTTAACCAAAGGATGGACGTGGCGCACGCTGCAATCGCGCGCCACGTCCTTTTCTTTTGCACAAAGTGTTCTGCAGAGACGTTTATCCTCGAAAAGATGCGATTGAAAACGTTATGTGTCTTTTGCGCTTCAGCAAGTGGAGTGCGAGTGGAGTATCAGAGGGATGCTGAGGCTTTGGGCATTGAATTGGCGCGCCGCGGTATCGGTCTTGTCTATGGAGGCGCCAGTGTCGGCCTGATGGGAGTCGTTGCGAACGCCACGTTGAAAAATGGGGGCCGCTGCATCGGTGTTATTCCGCACGTCCTAGTCGATAAGGAAGTGTCACACATTGGCCTGACAGAATTGCACGTGGTGGACACGATGCACACGCGTAAAGCTCTCATGGGCGAGAAGTCGGATGCGTTTCTCATCCTGCCCGGCGGTTACGGAACCATGGAAGAGCTGTTTGAAGTGCTGACATGGCAAACGCTACGCCTCCATGCAAAACCCACGATTCTGCTGAACACAGCAGGGTTTTACGACCGCCTATTGCAATTCCTTGATCATTGTGTCGAGGAGGGCGTGCTGAAACCTGCGGCAAGGGCGAATCTGATGGTCGCCGCCACGGTAGAGGATGCACTGGATCAGATTGAGATGGCGCTCGCTTCAGAGTGAATCCCGCAGACGATAAGTGCCATCGAAAGAAACGCATCTTCCAACCGGGAAGACGGGGAGCGTTCCATCGATGCCGACTTTATTTGATCCCATTCGCGTGGGTGACCTTGATCTGCCGAACCGCATTTTTATGGCGCCACTGACGCGTCTGCGTGGCACGGTCAACCATATTCCACGTCCGGAGCTGATGGCGGAGTATTATCGCCAACGCGCTTCGGCGGGATTGATCATCAGCGAAGGAACGCCGGTCGATCCGAAGGGTGTGGGCTATCCACAGGTGCCAGGTATCTGGTCTGCAGAGCAGGTAGAGGCGTGGAAGCCCATTGTGGAAGCGGTCCACCAGGCGGGTGGCCGCATCTTTTCGCAGATATGGCATGTAGGGCGCATCTCGCATTCTTCGTATCTGGATGGGGAGCCGCCAGTTGCTCCCAGCGAGATTGCAGCGGATGGTCATGTGAGCCTGGTGCGCCCCATCACTGGATTTGAGACGCCTCGCGCACTGACCGTTGGTGAAATTCACGGTGTGGTGGAGCAGTTTGGACGGGCCGCGGAAAATGCCAAAGCTGCTGGTTTCGATGGTGTAGAGCTGCATGGAGCGAATGGTTATTTACTGGATCAGTTCCTGCAGAGTGGAAGCAATACACGCCAGGATGAATATGGTGGTTCCATCGAGAATCGCGCACGGCTCATGTTGCAGGCCACGGATGCTGCGATTTCGGTGTTTGGCCCGGGGCGGGTAGGCATGCATCTTGCTCCACGAAGCGACTCCCACGGGATTAGCGATGCCAATGGAACGGAGACGTTTTCCTACGTGGCCACAGAACTCGGGAAGCGGACGATTGCATTCCTGATGGCGCGCGAGCATGAAGCCGCCGATAGCCGTGGGCCGATGTTGAAGAAGTTGTTCGGCGGCGTTTATGTGGTGAATGAAGGATTCACTCTGCAGAGTGCGAATGCGATTCTTGCGCGTGGAGACGCGGATGCGGTCGGATTTGGCAAGGAATTTATCGCGAATCCTGATCTTCCGCGGCGCTTGAAGGAAGGTGCGGCGCTCAATGCTCCCAACCCCGCGTCGTTCTATTCACACGGGCCTGAGGGATACACAGACTATCCTGCGCTTCCGTAGTCGATGACACAGTCTGCATTAAAAGTGGCGCACGCCGCGGGGTGTATCACTGCGTTCCGCGGCGCGGTCGATCGGTGTGGCCTTCTCCGCAGTGCGCTCCATCGAGCGCGCCACGACATCGCGTGAACCGAGTCCGAAGGCCAATGCCAGTGCCAGCACCATTCCTCCGAAAAGGATGCCGAAACCGATCTCAACAATTCGTCCGCCAACATCCATATGATCCAGAACCATTGCGGCTGTGAATATCAATACAAGCCACTTCACGCCGAGGGACAGTGCGCGCGCATAGTTCAAACGCGCATTGACGGCGCTGATGAGCACGGAGCGCGAAAGGTAACGTGCAAGGATGGTGCCCGCGATCAAGATGATCAGTGCGCCGACAGAGTGCGCGAGATAGGGCAGGATGAACGGAGCAAGATCACTTGTTCCAGCGGCATCGTATGCTGATACGCCGATGGCAAAGCCCAGCACCACGCACATCCAGAAGACAACACGGCTGATGAGCAGCGAAGGACTATGCGACGGTGCCCAATCAGACACGCCGGCGGAGTTGCGTTCTCCCACGCGTTCGTCAAAACGAAGACGCGTTAGCATCGCTCGAATAGCCCATGCCAATGCAGCACCGATCAGCGTCAGTAGCACTACTGCCAGCAGCAACGCCAGTACGCCAGGCAGAAAGACAGCCAGCTTGGTGAGCACCCGGCTGAAGGAATCCATGAGAGCATCTTTGACTTGCGAAAACATGATGGAAATCTCCTGTGTGTTCCGGACGTGCTAAGGGTTGAAGCGATCGGGCCAGCGCCAACGCGAAACCAAATAGGGTTTGTCTGCCTCAAAGGCGCGCGCAAGTATCTCTGGAGGGTTTTCTACGTTGGAGTTGGCTTGTATGTGTGACGCAACCCAGGCCAGATACAACGGGGTGAGCGCACCCAGAAGGTGTCCGCGGTTGATGGTACGCAGGCGGTGCGCGAGCACAAAGTCATAGACGATGCGCACCCACAACGTATCTGGCATGGTGAAACTCTCTGCGGGCAGACGGGACAGGTGCTTCAGGCCAAGAAGTGTTTGCGGCGGCAGTACGAGCGACCATAGCTCATGCAGGTTGCCGTAGCCTATGCGAAAACTCTCGATCAGCTCTGATGTTTCTTCCGGCGACACCGACGGTGCTGGAGCGTTCACGTCAGGCACGTCGTTGATCGAATGCATAACAACGGGCGGACGTGTGCGCTGCCAATAGCTGGCTTTCGTTTCAATTTCGGTGAACAGTGATGCAGTCAGCGCGCCGAGAATGGTGGCGAGGTCAGCCGTTGTTGGATGGGGTATTTCGCGAACACCGGAAGAAACTTCAGCAACTGAGAATCCGGCAGCCGCGGCTTCAACCGTTGGCCATAGTAGGGCGTCGGGTTGTCCCGTGGCTGTTTGTTGTTGGGCCGCTGCGGCCATACGTTCAGCCGCTCGTGTGGAAAGTGCAAGATCCAGCGCCATAGGAAAGGCGTTTCGCACGCCAAAGAGTGCGCGGGTGAGTGGATGAAGGATGGCCGCATTGATCAGACCGTCGTGAGGCCCGATGCTGTAGCGGGGAAGCGCTACGTCTGCATGTTCCATGAGGACGGCATCGAGCAGGCCGCGAATTGCGATCGGAGATAGCGAATGTGCTTCTGCACCCAGCAGCATGCCGCACGAAGCGTCGTGTGCCCGCATGACTTCGTACAAGCTCAGATATGCCGCGGAGGTTTGCACGGTCAATGTGTGGATGCTCGCGAGCGACTGGTACGGTTGCAGCGATAAGCCATCTTCATGCCATGAAGAAGCTTCGGGATCGGAAACCGGATAAGCGATCAGCGTGGATGCAGCCCGATCACCAAGGGCCTCACGCAACACCGCTAACAGCGGTTGCAGATGATCAAAGGGGGCATCGGCATACCATGATCCGAGACAGAGGACAGTCTCCGTGCTCACGGCATTGCTCGCCACCTGTGATTCCATGCGCATCTCCATGGCTGCGGTGGTACTCATGCCCGGCCTCCTGTCATATCCAGCAGACCAAGTATGCCAGCGAGCGGAATAGCAATCCAGTCGGGCCGATTATTTACTTCATAAATGATCTCGTAAAGCGCCTTTTCCAGTAGATAGGCTCGCAGCAGGGTTGCTTCCACTTCCGTGGTCGCACGGTGCGATGAAACAGTGGCTTGTCGATAGCCTTCAAGGAATGCATTTGCTGCGGCATGCTCCCACGCCTCGCGTTCTGCGGAGGGTTTCGTCCCAAAGCCCGCTGCCGCTGCATAAGAGAAAGAACGAAGCATGCCAGCGACGTCGCGCAGCGGCGATTGTTTCATCCGACGTTCCTGAAGTGAACGGGCTGGTTCCCCTTCAAAATCGAGCAGGACGAAGTCTTCTTTTGTGTGAAGTACCTGGCCAAGGTGGTAATCGCCATGGATCCGTGTGCGGATGCCTGCATCTGCTGCCGAAAGATGGCGGAGGCTTTCTGCAAGAGTGAACATGTCATCCCGACGACTGATGAGCGTTGCCACCGATGGGAGAAGGGCATCGGGCAATTTCGCGAAGCTCATCTTGAATGAGTTGATGGCAATGTTGATTTGCGATTCCAGACGCTCGCCATCCCGACCCAGAGCGTCGGTATCGGTTGTTTCCGCTGCAAATGCAGGATTGCTGGTCGGCGTGGCAAGTGCGCGGTGCATCTCGCCAGTTCGTTGCCCAAGCAATCGAACTGCATTGGCGTACGCAGGGCTGTCGGCTGAGTGACGGATTTGCGACAGCATCCACTCCCATCCGTCACCTTCATTCGCTATCAGGCCCTGCAGTAGGCCCAATGTGGTCGTATCACCATCCTTCGGGGTGTACAGCACTTCTCCTGCGAATGGAGCAATGTGTTGGAAATGGGCTGTTTCGGTTAGGAATCTGCCAATCTCCGCGTCGGGATTTTCGCCAGGCTGCAGTCTGCGGAACAACTTCAGGATGAACGAGGCACCGTAGAGCAGAGATGAATTACTTTGTTCTGCAGAAGTTTTGCGCGATGGAATGTTTTCTTCAGTTCCGCGCAGTGATGCAAACGCTGAACTGCGTTTTCCTGTAAGCGCACCTTGGGCATCGCTGGTGAGCGTCAGCTCGGATTCGATGATACGGAGCAATTCCTGGCGGACTTCTTCTATGACGAGGCCATCTACCAGTGCACCGCCTGTACCTATCCCCATCTGCGCCGCGGCAATGATGCTTTGTGGCGATTCTGCGCGAATGTTGTCCGCGCGTCCGGCCGAAATATAGGCAACGGGAAATGTATAGAGATCGCTATCGCCTTCGACGTAGCAGATTTCCAGAATCAGAATTGCCGCGTCGAATCGCTGCAGGGGAACGCTCCCTGTAATGCGAATCGCTTTGATGGTGCGTGCCTTTGCCCCGAACCATCGTTGTGTCAGCAAGAACTTGGGAAGGAACGTTTCCTGCAACAGCTCTGCTCCCGCTCCTGTGATGGCGCTTTGCAGGTTGCCAGCGGGCAGAACCAGCTCGGCTGTTTGCACGTCCAGCGTCGACGGAGTTTCTGATTCATCCTGTGGTGCAGGCTGCAGTTCCAGCCAGAGGAAAGCGTATGGGCCAAGCGTCACGGGATAAGGTTCATCGGTGATCTTGGGAAACGGTACGTACCCAAGCATCTCTACCGGAACCATTCCTTTGAAACGTGAAAGATCGAGTGTCACAGGCTGCGCGAAGCGCGACAGATTTGCAACGCACACCACGCGTTCTGACTCGTACTCACGGAGATACGCGAGTACTTTCCGATTCTCTGGTCGCAGGAACTCCTGTGTGCCGCGACCGAATACCTGGAACAGTTTGCGCAACGCAATCATGTTGCGTGTCCAATGCAGCAATGAGGAGGTGTCGCTTTCCTGCGCCTCTACGTTGATCGCTTCATAACCCCAAATGGGGTCCATGATCACAGGTGAATACAACTTAGCGGGAACGGCGCGGCTGAAGCCTGCATTGCGATCGCTGTTCCACTGCATCGGCGTACGCACACCGTTGCGGTCGCCGAGGTAAATGTTGTCACCCATGCCGATCTCATCGCCGTAATAAAGAATCGGCGTACCGGGGAAGGAGAGCAGAAGCGAATTCAACAATTCAATGCGGCGCCGATTGTTATCCAGAAGTGGAGCAAGCCGGCGGCGAATGCCAACGTTGATACGCATACGCGGGTCTGCCGAATAGGCCAGATACATGTAATCGCGCTCATCGTCCGAGACCATCTCCAAGGTGAGCTCATCATGATTGCGCAGGAAGATTCCCCACTGACAATTCGATGGAATATCCGGCGTACGCGCCATGATTTCTGTGATGGGCAGGCGGTCTTCCTGTCGCAGAGCCATGTAAATGCGCGGCATTAGCGGAAAGTGGAAGGCCATGTGGCATTCATCGCCGTCGCCAAAATACGGTCGCACATCTTCCGGCCACATATTCGCTTCCGCCAGAATCATGCAGTTTTCGTATTCCGACTCCATGACCGCGCGAAGTTCTTTGATGACCAGATGCGTCTCTGGAACGTTCTCGCATGAGGTTCCATCACGCTCGATCAGGTAAGGAATCGCGTCGAGGCGAAGTCCATCAACGCCCATATCCAGCCAGTAACGCATGATGTCGGCAACTGTTTCGCGCACTACCGGATTGTCAAAATTCAGGTCCGGTTGATGCGAGAAGAAGCGATGCCAGTAGTACTGTCCAGCAACCGCATCCCATGTCCAGTTGGATTTTTCTGTATCGGTGAAGATGATGCGGACACCTTCGTACAGCTTGTCCGTATCGCTCCACACGTACATGTTGCGTTCAGGCGACCCGGCCGGTGCATTGCGTGCAGCCTGAAACCACGGGTGCTGATCGCTGGTGTGATTGATGACCAGCTCGATCATCACCTGCATGCCGCGCGCGTGCGCAGCAGCAAGGAACGCCTGAAAGTCGTTGACGGTACCGTAAGCGGGGTTGACGCTCAGATAGTCAGAGATGTCATAGCCATCGTCACGCTGCGGCGAAGGGAAAAAGGGCAACAACCAGATGCATGTGACGCCAAGCTCCTGCAGATAATCCAGCTTTCCCATCAGGCCGGGAAAGTCACCAATGCCATCGTTGTTGCTATCAGCAAACGCTTTTACGTGCAGTTCATAGATAACCGCATCTTTGAACCAGAGCGGGTCAGTGGCGCTGCCGGACTTCTTCCTCTTCGGACGTACGATGCTTGCGCTCAATCTTCGGTACTCTCCGCGGCGGTATGTTCGGAAAGATGCTTGGGATGCAGTAACAGGATGTGTGCCGGCATTTTTTCCGGATTCAGGCTGACATAGTTATAAGACCCTTGCCACAGGTAAGTCTCTCCACTGAGAAGGTCGTGGGCCTCGTACTCACCCGCCAACGGCATGCCGAGGTCCATCAGTTGCAGGTCCGTCCATCCAACCTGAGTTTGATGTGGATCAAGGTTCACAATGGTCAACACTACATCGTCTCCTGCTCGTTTGCTGTAGGCGATGAGCGAATCATTGCCAATGCCGTGGAAGTGGAGAGAATCGTTGGTCTGTAAAGCTGGATGGGCGCTACGCACCCGATTCAACAGCGTGATCAGGGGTGCAATCGAAACTGGATCGCTGCGATCCCATGTGCGGAGCTGATACTTTTCGCTGTCCAGATACTCTTCGCTTTTGGGTTTCGCTGGAACGTGTTCGCACAGTTCATAGGTGGGGCCATAGATGCCGTAGCTGGCGCTCAGTGTTGCGGCAAGAATGACGCGTTGCTGAAAGGCTGCCCGGCCACCCTCCTGCAGAAATTCAACCAGAATGTCAGGGGTGTTTGGCCAAAGGTTAGGCCGGAAGAATTCGCTGACGGGAGGCGTCGTGATCTCCTGCATATATTGCGTGAGCTCGTGCTTCTCCGTTCGCCACGAGAAATACGTGTAGCTCTGCGTGTAGCCAATCTTTGCCAACCCGTACATCACGTGCGGGCGTGTGAATGCTTCTGCCAGGAAGATGACTTCAGGATGTGCGTGATGAATTTCGGCGATGCACCACTCCCAGAAGGGAATTGCCTTCGTGTGCGGATTGTCTACGCGGAAGATGCGTACGCCTTTGTCGATCCAGAAAAGAAAGACGTTGCATAACTCTTCCCACAGGGCACGCCAGTCGTCCGATTCAAAATTAATGGGATAGATGTCCTGGTACTTCTTGGGAGGATTCTCCGCGTATTGAATGCTGCCATCTGGACGAATTTTGAACCAATTTGGATGATCGTGAACCCACGGATGATCGGGGGCGCACTGGAACGCGATGTCTAGTGCGATTTCCATGTTCAGTTTCTGCGCTGTGCCGATGAGTTGTTCAAAATCGGCGAAGGTTCCTAGTTCACGCAGGATGGCTTTGTGGCCTCCATCACGATTGCCGATAGCCCATGGACTTCCCACGTCATCCGGCACGGCAAAGATGGAATTATTCCGACCTTTGCGAAATGCTGTGCCGATGGGATGAATCGGAGGGAAATAGACCACATCAAATCCCATCGCTGCTACGTCCGGAAGTAAAGCCATCGCATCGCGCAGCGTGCCGTGTCCGCCGTTAGCACCGCAGGAGCGCGGGAAAAATTCGTACCACGTGGAGAATCGCGCGCGTTCGCGATCCACCCAGAGCGGAAACCCTTTGGAGTACGTAGTGACGAAGCTTAAATCTGGGTATTGAAGTGCCAGGAGGATGAGGTCGTTGCTGAGAGGGAATTCATAGAAATTCGCGTTCTTTTCCGCAAGAAAACGAAGGGAGCTTGCCGCTCCTTTGAGAGTCTGCGCGTCTGAAGTGCGTGCGCGTGCTGAGGCTTGATCAAGCAGAATGGCGCCAGTACGAAGGGCCAGCGCGATATCGTTCGAGGGGGCTGGGGTGCTGGCTCCTGTGGGTGACTTTTGGGGCGCTTTCAGATCTTCCAGGGCAACGGTATTTCCGTCTGTCGCAGAACCACCCTCGTTCTGTTCAGGACCGCCGGGCATTTCGGTGGGGGTTGCTGTCGTTTGCGCGTCGATTCTCTTATGCAGATCGTGAACCCACGTGCCGAAATGATCGACCCATGCCTGCACGGTGTAAACCCACGGACCTATGGCATCCGCCGTAAACTCAGCTTCCCAGACATCATTGCCGCGTTCCATAAAAGGCGTGGTGCGCCAGGTCTCTTCTGACTCGCGGCGGTAGAGAAGTTTTGCTGCAACGTGATCGTGTCCATCCGAATAGATGGCCGCTGATATAAGAACGCGGTCACCTACTACGCGCTTGACTGCATGGCGTCCGCAGTCTACCTGCGGTTGCACATTTTCGATGATGACGCGGCTTCGGCCTTCCTTCGGCTTCAAGCAATTCCTCCTTGCCGTCCTTTGCAGACACTCCGTGGAGGCCGTTGCTGCATCCAATCACGCTGAGTCGTCCCAGCACGTCTTCAGGTAAGGATGCCGGAGATGAATCAGGCGTTTGCCTGCGTTGCCCTTATACCCCTTATCTACCGGGAGAAATTCCTTGACCAAGGAAGAACACAAAACAGAGAAGCCTCTACACGCGGCTCGGATTGAAGACTACGCCTTGATTGGGGATTGCGAAACGGCAGCGCTTATTTGCCGAAACGGGTCACTGGATTGGCTCTGTTGGCCAACATTTGCTTCCGGTGCATGCTTTGCGGCGTTACTGGGAACGGCGGAGCATGGTTATTTTCAGATTCGGCCATCAGAAGACGAAAGGGTGACCGGCGATGAATGGCGATACAAGCCCCACACTCTGATCGTGGAGAAGGTGTGGAAGACGCAGAACGGCGAAGTTCTTGTCAGCGACTTCATGCCGCCTCGCGGGAATAATTCAGATGTTGTGAGGATTGTGAAAGGGCTTCGCGGCTCTGTAAAGATGCGGATGGACCTCGTCCTGCGATTTGACTACGGCCGCACTATTCCCTGGGTAGAACGCGTGGATCATCACATGAGAGCCATCGCGGGACCAGAACTCGTCGTTTTGCGGACAGCGGCTCCTCTACATGGCGAAGACCTCACGACCGTGAGTGATTTCGAAGTCAGTGAAGGGCAAACAGTCTCCTTTGTGCTGTCGTATGGTTCTTCGCTTCAGGAAGCTCCTGTCGCATTCGATCCTCAGGATGCTTATCGCGACACGGAAGTCTTCTGGACGGACTGGACATCGCAACGAAAAGGCAGCACGGACTGGGAGGACTGCGTTGAGCGATCCCTCATTACCTTGAAGGCTCTGACGTATCGTCCTACAGGCGGCCTGGTCGCTGCGCCGACTACGTCATTGCCAGAGGAGATCGGTGGCATTCGCAATTGGGACTATCGATTCTGCTGGTTGCGCGATACAGCTTTCACTCTACTAGTGCTTCTGCATGAGGGTTACACAGAGGAAGCATTGGCGTGGCGCGGCTGGCTGTTGCGGGCCATAGCAGGTTCCGCGGAACAAATGCAGTCGCTCTATGGACTCGGTGGCGAGAGGCAACTGACGGAATGGCAGGCCGATTGGTTACCGGGATATGAGAATTCAATGCCAGTAAATATCGGGAACAAAGCAGCAGAACAGTTGCAAATGGACGTGTTCGGAGAAGTGATTTCGGCACTCGCGCGCACGCCGACACTCAAAGACGATATCTGGAGAACAGCCGTGCGTTCTCTGGTGGTCAACATGCTCGAACACCTTGAAAACATCTGGCGGCAGCCCGATAGTGGCATTTGGGAAACGCGCGGGCCACAACAGCATTTTGTGCATTCCAAAGTGATGGCTTGGGTTGCGTTCGCGCGTGCGATCGAAGCATACGAGCGCTCGGGCGATCCAGGTGATGAGACATTACGGCAGGCCGTGCAAAGGTGGCGCGGCGTTCGCGATGCGATTCACCGCGATGTATGTATCAACGGGTATGACTCTGACAGAAATACATTTGTGCAGGCTTATGGTTCGCACGCGTTGGATGCTGCACTGTTGAGGATTCCTCTTGTTGGATTTCTGCCGGCGAATGATCCGCGTGTGGTGGGAACCGTGCAGGCGATTCAAAAGGAACTGCAGAGGGGCGATCTTGTCCTCCGATACAACGTGGAGAGTGACGATGGTTTGCCACCAGGCGAAGGCGCGTTTCTTGCTTGTTCTTTCTGGATGACAGGCGTGATGTACCTGACGGGACAGAAAGAAGAGGCACGCGCCATGTATGAACGTCTGTTGAAGTTACGGAATCCGCTGGGGTTGATCTCCGAAGAATATGACATGCGAGAAATGCGTCAGGTAGGCAATTTCCCGCAAGCGTTCTCGCACCTCACGATGGCTCACGCGGCCACCATTCTCAGCGGTGGAAAAGGTCCCTGGAGCGAGGCTTTGGAGTTTGCATAACGCTGTTGAATCGGCGCAGAGTGGCGGCGACTGCCGCCGACTGACGTGGGCAGCCTCGCACCGAACAACCTCACACCGCTGGAGCGGCACCTAAGGGGGGAGAACCACAGGATCAGTACAACGAAAAAGGTTGCCACTGTGCGCGGCACGGAGCAGCCTGTATAGGAGACGATGCGCACACCGCTATCTACATATCGCCTGCAGCTGCATGCCGGATTTACATTTTCCCAGGCCATTGCAATTGCGGAGTACCTTCGTGATCTCGGCATTTCCCATGTATACAGCTCACCCTATCTCCAGGCGGGCAGTGGATCTACGCACGGTTACGACGTCGTCGATCATCATCGCGTGAACGCGGAATTGGGCGGGGCAGAGGGACACGAGGCTTTTTCGAAGAAGCTCGGACAGCTTGGGTTAGGCCAGGTTCTGGACATTGTGCCGAACCACATGTCCGTCGATCGCACGAATCGCATGTGGTGGGACGTTCTGGAGAATGGACCGTCCAGCCGTTTTGCCACGTTTTTCGATATCGACTGGAACTCCTCAGAAGAAAAGCTGCGCGATAAAGTGCTGATGCCGGTTCTTGGAGATCAGTATGGTCGCGTGCTGGAAAAGCGCGAAATACACATCGATCGCGAAGGCGTGCAGTTCAGAGTTCGTTATGGCGAGCAGGAATTTCCTGTTGCTCCACGTTCCTTGTATGGTCTTCTGGCGCGCGCTGCAGAGCTTGCACCTTCTGACACGCTGAACTTCCTTGCTGTTTCCTTCGCACGTTTACCTGCGCCCGATTCCACCGATCGCAGTGTGCAGCTTGCGCGGCATCGCGATAAGCAAGTGTTGCTTGGGCTGCTGCAACGACTGTGTCGCGAAGAAGAAGCCATCTGCCGTTCGATAGACGAAGCGCTTGCAGAACTGAATGGGAACATTGATGCTCTGGACGAAATCCTGAATGCGCAGAACTTCCGTCTTGCTTACTGGCGCACCTCTGATCAGGAACTGGGATACCGTCGATTCTTCGATGTCAACTCGCTCATCGGTCTGCGCATGGAGCGTGAATACGTCTTCGAAGAGACGCACGAGCTGATTTTGTACTGGCTGGACAAGGGCGTGCTGGATGGTGTGCGCATTGATCATCCTGATGGTCTGCGGGATCCCAAACAGTATTTGGAACGTTTGCGGTCACGATCCCCTCATGGGTGGATTGTGGTGGAGAAGATTCTGGAGCCAGGTGAGTGGCTGCGGCAGGATTGGCCTGTGCAGGGAACAAGCGGCTATGACTTCATGAATCTCTGCAATGGTCTGCTGGTGGATCCAAACGGTTTGCGCAGAATTGATGCCATCTATCGTGACTTCACGAACGAACAGGAAAGCTATGCCGATGTCATGTTCGAGAAGAAATCGAAGATTGCGCAGGAAACATTGGCAAGCGATGTAAATCGCCTGGCGAACATATTTGTTGCTATTTGTGAGAACAACCGCGATAGCCGGGACTATACGCGCGCACAGATTCGACGCGCGATTCGTAACGTTGCGGCGTGTTTCGATATCTATCGAACCTATGTCGTGTGGACGCCGGAAGAGCAAGAGATTACGGATGAAGATCGCGAACACATCGGTAAAGCGATTGAAGAAGCGAAGCGGCGGAAGCCAGACATTGATGCTGGCCTGTTTGATTTCATGCGCGACGTTCTGACATTGAAGATTACGGGAAAGTTGGAAGGCGAATTCGTCGCGCGTTTCCAGCAGTTCACCTCTCCAATCATGGCGAAGGGCGTGGAAGACACTGCTTTCTATACCTTCAACCGACTTACCTCGTTGAACGAAGTGGGTGGCGATCCGGGCCTGGATGGCAACAGCATAGAGCAGTTTCACGCTTACAACGCGCACATGCAGGCGACCTTTCCCACGACGATGTTGACGTTGTCCACGCACGACACCAAACGTGCGGATGATGTGCGCGCAAGAATTGCTGTGTTGGCGGAGATGCCTGCGCGTTGGGCCGCAAAAGTAAAGCGATGGTCACGTGTCAACGCGAAGTATCGTACGGGCCCGTACCCTGATCCGAATACAGAGTATTTCCTGTACCAGACGTTGATAGGTGCATGGCCCATTCCTGAAGACAGGTTGAAGCAGTACATGCAGAAGGCCATGCGCGAAGCAAAGCGCATCACGTCATGGCTGGCAAACCATCAAGCCTATGAAGATGCTTTGAACTTGTTCATCGAACGGATTCTGAACGATGCTTCATTTGTTGCCGAGATGGAATCGTTTGTGCAACGCATTCGTCGCGACGGATGTGTCAATTCATTGGCGCAGACGCTGCTGAAATGCACCTCGCCGGGCGTTCCCGATCTGTATCAGGGTGCTGAGCTCTGGGACTATTCGCTGGTAGATCCGGATAATCGCAGACCGGTGGACTACGATCTGCGTCGCAACATGCTGGCTGAGCTTCGGAACCTGTCACGTGAAGACGCTGCACGTTTTGCGCTGGCTCATTTTGAGCAGGGATACCCCAAGCTTTGGGTGATTTTGCAGGCACTGCAACTTCGTTATGAGCGTCCAGCATCTTTCGATCAGTCCGCGACGTATGAACCGCTTCTCCCATCGGGATCAAAGGCGGATCACGTGATCGCTTATGTACGTTCAGAAGATGTAATCACGGTGGTGGCGCGATTCCCACATAAATTGGACAACAACTGGAGCGGTACGGTGCTTGCCTTACCGCCGGGCAAGTGGACGGATCGCATGACGGGTCGTATACACACCGGTGGTGCGCAGATTCGCATCAGTACACTGCTTGATGATTTTCCTGTTGCGTTAATGGTGCGTGACAGCGAGACGACCGACGGTCGTGACGTAAGAAAGACGCGCGGTCGCGACTTGACCGTTTAATAGCTAGGCATCTGAGAAACGAGAAGCGGCGCACGAAGAGCCGTGGGGAGGATTTGTGATGCATCATTTTTCGGTTTGGGCGCCTCGGCGCAACAAGGTATCCGTACGCGTAGACGGCGTGGATTATCCGATGGAGGGACCGTCACAGCGAGGCTTCTGGAAGACCGACGTGGAAGCAGCGGGCCATGGCAGCAACTATGCCTTTCTTCTCGATGACGATCCACGACCATATCCCGATCCACGTTCGTTTTGGCAGCCGAAGGATGTGCATTCTGAATCGCGCGTGCTGGATCATTCTCATTTCCCATGGACTGACGAGAAGTTTCGGCCAATTCCCCTTCCTTCTGCGGTGATCTACGAGATGCACGTAGGGACGTTTACGAAGGAAGGAACCTTCGAAGCAGCGATTGGAAAACTCGACTACCTTTTCGAGCTGGGCATTACTCATATCGAACTGCTTCCCATCTCATCGTTTGAGGGAAAGTTCTCGTGGGGTTATGACGGTGTCTCGCCTTATGCGCCAGACGAAACATACGGTGGCCCAGATGGAGTGAAGCGGTTTGTCAACGCGTGCCATGCGAAAGGGCTCGGCGTCATCCTGGATGTGGTCATGAACCACTTTGGGCCAGCGGGCAATTACACGCAGATGTTCGGGCCGTATTACACGGATCGTCATCACACACCGTGGGGCGCGGCCATCAATCTGGAAGCGGGTGGAAGTGACCAGGTGCGTCGTTTCTTCATCGATAACGCCATCATGTGGTTGCGGGATTACCACTTTGACGGCTTGCGCCTGGATGCAGTGCACGAACTGATTGACCGTTCCGCCATGCATTTCCTGGAGCAACTGTCGCGTGAGGTAGAGGACCTGTCGGCATCGCTGGGTCGCTGCCTATTCCTGATCGGCGAAACCGATTTGAATGACCCGCGCTTCGTCACCCCACGTGAGGCAAATGGTTTTGGTTTGGACGCGCAATGGAGTGACGACTTTCACCACTCATTGTTCACGCTGCTACGCCATGAGCCGCATGGCTATTTCGAAGACTTCGGCACGATTGAAAATCTGGCGACCACGCTTCAGCAAGTGTTTCTGTATGACGGTCGCTACTCCCGTTTCCGCCAGCACAATCATGGACGTCAGATTCACAAGATCAGCTTTCACCGTTTCCTTGGCTACATTCAGAATCACGATCAGATCGGCAATCGCGCCAACGGCGAACGGTTGGAACAACTGGTGGGCATGCGAAAGGCGAAGCTGGCAGCGGGAGTTGTCATGACAGCTCCGTTCCTTCCCATGGTGTTTATGGGAGAGGAATGGGCGGCTTCCTCGCCGTGGATGTATTTCGCTGATTTCCAGGACGAAGAGCTGCGCAAAGCGGTTCGTGAAGGCCGCAAGAAGGACTTTCAAGCATTTGGGTGGACGGAGGATGTGCCTGCGCCGGAAGATCCGAAGACATTTGAAGCTTCCATTCTGAAATGGGACGAGTTGCAAGAACCGAAGCATGTCGAAATGTATCGCTGGTATCGCGATCTGATCCATCTTCGTCGCAGAATGCTGGCTTTGAATCTTGGCGATTTCGGTCGCATGGTGGTGCATTGCAATGAAGAGGAGCGGTGGATTTACACGGATCGTGGCAATGTGCGGACAATGATGAACTTTGCGGAGACAGCGACCAGCTTCGCGGTGGAGCCGGGATCGGAACTACTGTTGTGCAGCGATGTTGCTCCCGACCGGAAAGAGGACTTTGTTCAGCTTCCGCCGCTAAGCATGGCTGTGTATCACTGGCCGCCGCAGCCGCTGGATCAGGACCCACCGGAATAGCGGATGGCGTTGGATTGCTGAAATGACAGGTTGCGCCGTTTTTTGCCAGAAATAGCTTTTTCTAACGAAACTTTCACAAGACACGTCCGTATTTCTAAGTGAGTACAGGATTTCCGCACTCCTGGAAGACCCTTTCATCACTGGAGCAGGACGTTGAACCATCGCTGGATGCAGTCGGGGACGCTACAAACGATTTCACGGAGACTGGCGCTGGCCGCCGTCATGGGCGCTACAATCGCGCCTTTGGCATGGACTTCGGTCGCGTCTGCGCAGGCCGCACCCGCAGCCGGTCGCGTGCTGGGCACGGTGAAGAGCATCTCTGGCAACACTCTGACCGTGGTTCCGGACGGCAGCGCTGCTGCCACGACGGTAACGGTTGGAGACGGCGCCCGAATTCAGCAGAGCGCAGACATGAAGACCGTTTCCGCCGCGACGCTGGATCAGCTCGCAGTGGGTGACCGTGTTCTGGCCACAGGAACTCCCGGTGATGGTGGAGCGCTGACGGCCACCCGCCTCATCATGATCAAGTCCGCGGCCATTGCGCAGCGCAATGCGGCTTCGCAGGCGGATTGGGCGAAGCGTGGTTCAGGCGGCATCGTGAAGTCTGTGGATGCGGGTGCGAACACCATCGCCATCAGCTCCGGCAAGAAGGACGTGACCGTGACCACCACGGGCAGCACCATTTATCGCCGCTATGCTCCGGGATCGGTCAAGTTTGAAGAGGCGCAACCCAGCACGCTGGCTGCGATTCAGTCGGGAGACCAGCTTCGTGTGCGTGGTGACAAATCGCCGGACGGCACAAACATTACCGCCGATGAGATTGTGTCCGGCACCTTCAAGAATCTCTCCGGCACGATTGTTTCCATCAATGCGGCCGCAAATAGCTTTGTAATCAAAGATCTGGCCACAAAGAAGAACGAAACTGTGCTCATCAGCGATGCCAGTGATCTGCACGCTATGCCGCCGGAAATGGCTGCTCGGTTCGGCGGCGGTGGTGCGGCTGGTGCGCGTCGTCCTGGAGGCGAAGGAGCCCCCGCGGGCGGCGGTCAGGCTGGCGCTGAGCGTCCTGCCGGTCCTCCGGCAGGTGGTCCTCCTTCGGGTGGTGCCCCGTCGGGTGGCCCCGGCGGTTTCGGCGGACGTCCTGGCGGACGTGCTGCTGATTTAGCTACCATGATTCCGCGTCTTCCCAAGACGACCTTGGCAGCCCTGAAGCCGGGAGAGGCCCTGATGATTGTGGCCTCGGGCAATGGCAGTGCCGGTCCGTTTACGGCAATTACGCTGCTGAGCGGCGTAGAACCCCTGCTGACCGGACCTGCGGCCAGTGAGATGACAATTTCGCCCTGGAGCCTTGGCTCTGGCGGCGCCGAGGGTGGTGGGGGCGGACCGCAATAGCGTTTCGCCTCTCAACCGCGAGATAGACCAACAACTCCTGTGCTGCGGCGGTAACACCGAAGCATACACACTTCACCTTCTTTGAGGGTCATGATGAACTTTTGCCTTACAAGCTCTCGACGACTGTCGATTGCAATTCTTTCGGTAAGCTTGGCCGGTAGCGCAACCCTTTGCGCGCCGATGGCGTATGCCCAGACGGCATCCGCGGCCACTGTTACAGGATTTGTGCTGGATCCGGATCAGGCTGCGATCCCCGGCGCCACAGTGACACTGACGCCCGCTAAGGGCCAAGCGCTGGTGACCACCTCCGGTGCGGATGGAGCGTACACGTTCCGCAATGTTCCGTCCGGCACCTACTCTGTGACGGTTACGATGCAGGGTTTTGCTTCGTTCGTGCGCCAGGGTGTGCGAGTGGGCACGGCAACCGTGAACCTCAATACGGCCATGACGGTTCAGGCAGAGTCTACGGAAATCAACGTGACCACGCAGAACACGCAGGTTTCCACCGATCCGGATTCCAACGGCAGCTCTGTCGTCATCAAGGACAAGGACCTGGAAGCACTCTCTGATGACCCGGATGAGCTTTCCAGCGAGCTGTCGGCACTGGCCGGTCCTTCGGCGGGTCCGAACGGCGGACAGATTTACGTGGACGGTTTCACGGGCGGTACGCTTCCGCCGAAGTCTTCGATCCGCGAAATCCGCGTGAACCAGAATCCGTTTTCGGCTCAGTTCGACAAGCAGGGCTTTGGTCGTGTGGAAGTCTTCACGAAGCCGGGTACGGACAAATACCACGGTAACTTCAGCCTGCAGGGCAACGACAAGTCGTTCAATACGTCCAGCCCATTCCTCGGTGCCGCAAACCAGCAGCCGGATTATCACCGCATCTTCTTCATCGGATCGCTGACTGGTCCCGCGACCAAGACCAGCTCGTACTCCATTGCCGGTAGCTACCGTGACATTGAAGACAACAGCATCTTCGCTGGACAAATTATCAGCACAGGCCCGGCTTCCAATGTGCTTTGCCAGCCCGGCGATCTCACCTGCGCTCTGAACACGTTTCCGGATGCGTCGCGCGCAACGTTCCATCCACAGAAGCGCTGGGATCTGACCCCGCGTTATGACGTGGCCCTGGGCGAGAAGAATACGCTGACGATCCGCTATCAGTTTGAGCACAACACCGCCAACAACGCTGGTCTTGGTTCCACGTCGCTGAACACCACGGCCTACAACACCGGAAGCCACGAGCACCAGCTCACCATCAGTGACACGCAGATCATCAGCAGCAAGCTGATCAACGAAACGCGTCTGCAACTGGTTCGTGAGATCACTTCACAGGCGCCCCAGACTACAACGCCTACATTGACACTGACTGGCTACTTTACGGGTGGTGGTTCCAGTGCAGGAACCCAGAACAGCACGAACGATCATCTGGAACTGCAGAACTACACTTCGATCGCTCTGCAAAAGAACTTCATCCGCGCGGGCGTGCGGTTGCGTGTCAACCGCGAAGCCTTGTATTCCAATGCAGGTTCAAACGGTGCGTTCACCTATGGTCCCACCACCAACTGCACGACCACGACTACGGTGACGACCTGCACTCCTACAACATCGGATTACAACTACGTCCATGGTCAGCCGTTCCAGTACCGCGTCACCACGATTAATAATCCACGCGCGGAACAGTCGCTGACAGATGTTGGTTTCTATGGTGAAGATGATTGGAAGATCAAGCCGAACATGACGCTGAGCTATGGCGCACGACTGGAATCTCAGGGTGCGATTAATAGCAAGGCCGATATCGCTCCGCGTGTCGCTCTTTCCTACGGTGTTCCTTCGAAAAAGGGGAATCCTGGTACTGTGATTCGCGCCGGGTGGGGCATCTTTTATGACCGCTTCAATCTGAGCGATGTTATCCAGACGCAACGTCAGAACGGCATCAACCAGATCACGAACATCTATAGCGGCCCTCGCAACGCGGATGGCAGCGTTGGTGCAATCACGACAAATTGCGGCCCTTCCAATCCCGGAAATTGCGGCACGGGAACAGCCGGTTCGAAGACGATCTATCAGCTTGGTCCGGATCTGCGTTCTTCTTACAACATGCAGCTGGCCCTGGGAGCCGATCAGCAGGTGGGCAAGCGGTCTACGGTCTCGTTCAACTACCTGAACACGATCGGCGATCACATGTATATGTCGCGTTCGATTCCGACAGCAGCTGGAAACTACGTGTACCAGTACCAGTCTGGCGGTGTGTATCGCCAGAACCAGCTCATCGTGAATGTACGTACGCAACTCAGCCCGCGCTTCTCGCTCTTCGGCTTCTATGTCTATAGCAATGCGAAAGCGAACACGAATGGCGCGGATTCCTTCCCGACGGACAGCCTGAATCCGAAGACAGATTACGGTCGTGCACTGTTCAATGCCACGAACCGCGTCTTCCTCTTCGGCAACTGGAATGCGCCGTACGGAATCAACCTGAGCCCGTTCTTCAGTGTGAACTCCGGTAGCCCGTACAACATCACGACCGGATCGGACCTGAATGGCGACACCATCATCAATGACCGTGCTGGTTTTGCGAACGGCATCTCCGGAAACTGCAAAACGGCTACGGACTTCATCGCGACTGGCGTTACTTCCGGAAACCGCGTTCCCCAGGGCTATTGCACCGGGCCGTCGAATGTGCAGGGTAACCTGCGTGTCGTGAAGGTCTTCGGCTTTGGCGCTAAGACAGGCGCTGCAGCTCGTGGTGGCCGTAACGGACAGAATGGCCAGAACGGCCAAAATGGTCCTGGCGGTGGAATGCCTCCGGGTGGTGGCGGTCCTCGCGGCGGTGGTGGTGGCGGTCGTGGACCTGGCGGTCCTGGCGGCTTCGGCGGCGGCGGCGCATCCTCAGGACACAAGTACACGCTCAGCGTAGGCGCACAGATTCAGAACCTGTTCAACTACGTTCCGTACTCCACTCCCAACGGCTCGCTGAGTTCGTACAACGCGGATCCTTCGAAGAACCTCTTCGGCAAGTCCACCTCGTTGTCCAGCATGGGACCGGGCGGCAGCTCCGCCGCAGTCCGTACGATCACGCTGCAGATGAGCTTCAACTTCTAATCGGCAAGTAGACAAATGAAAGAGGCGCACCTTGCGGGTGCGCCTCTTTCTTGTTTTGTAGAAACGGACTATTTGCCGAGCGAGACTGTCTTGGCAACCAGAAACTCGCGCATGCCCTGGCTGCCAAGTTCCCGCCCATATCCGGAGCGTTTCGCGCCGCCCACCGGCAGCCGTGGGTCATCCGCTGGAAGCGCATTTAACGCAACAAAGCCTGCATCCACACCGTGGATGAGCTGCTGCTGTTCCCCTGGTTCTTTCGTCCATATGGAAGCAGCGCGTCCCATCGGCGTGTCATTCGCGATTGCGATGGCATCCTGCAGATCGTTGGCTCGGAACAGCATACAGAGAGGACCCGAGAAAGCATCGCGTGCCACCGCAGAGTTTCGCGGGACGTCGGCGAGCAATGTCGGCTCGAAGAAATTTCCGCGGCCCACCATGCGGGTTCCACCGGTCAGAAGGCGGCCACCCGCGGTAACTGCCGCCTTCACCTGCTCCTCCAGAAGCTTCACCGCGTCGGCTGTTCCCAGTGGGCCTATGCGCGTCTCTTCTCGCAGCGGGTCTCCTACAGATAGCGATTCCACAGCGGCGATGAGTCGTCCCATGACCGCTGTATACATCTCAGAGTGCAGGATCACGCGTCGAACGCTGTCACCCCTGCAGATGGCGTCAATCACGGCAGCAATGGCGGCATCCTGATCGGCAGAAGGCATTATGATCATCGGATCGTTGCCCGGCAGTTGGAGAGCGCTTTTCTTCAATTGCCATCCGGCTTTTGCCGCCAGTGCGCGCCCGGTGGCTTCCGTTCCGCAGACAGATACTGCGGCAACGTAATCGTCCGCCAGCGCCGTCTCCACCAGTCTGTCTTCGATTAACAGGGCAGTGACAGCGCCACGGGGAAATCCAGCGCGTCGCACCAGTGCCTCAATGCGAAGCGAACACTGCGGCACACTTCCAGCGTGCTTTAACAACAAGGTGTTTCCCGCAACCAGGGCGGGTACACAAAAGCGGAAAGCGTGCCAAAACGGAGACTCCCACGGCAGGACGACCAACACCACGCCAATGGGACTCCATTGCACGTAGGCATGCTCCCCCTCTCCGGGCAGAAGTTCAGGAGCCAGCATCCGCACGGCATGTTCGACATAGTAACGGCATGCGTCAGCGCATCGCGCCACTTCGGCTGCAGAAGCAAGAATGGTTTTCCCCGTCTCCTGCGTAATGGAGCGCGCTAGTTCTGAACCTTCTTCTTCGAGAAGAGAGGCGAGTTTTCGTAGGCATAGGAGACGATGTTCAAGGGGAAGCATGCGTTGGAGGGTGGCCGCTTCATGGGCTTGCGCAATGCGTGTTCGCAACGCCTCTTCGTCCCACATCTCAAAGGTGCGGAGCACGTCTCCTGTTGCCGGATTAAGGGACTGCAGTGGCATCAAACTCCTCGGCTGCTAACTCTGACGGCATACCCGTGACAACCGCGCGGCATACCGTTGCACCGGCGTATGGCTCCGGTCTCCATCGCATCTACGGTAGCAAACCCAGTCTGCAGTTGGCTTTCCACTTCACCACTCGGGCGAAGGTTTTATAGTAACGGGCCGGACCATGACGGTGCCCTGAACTCGCCATTCTCATGGCGCCCTGCGATACTTAGGGGGAGGCATTACCGAATGAGCAATACCGTTTCCCCCGATCCGAAGTTCATGCGCATGGCAATTGAGCTGGCAACAGACAATGTCATTTCGGGTAACGGCGGGCCGTTCGGGGCGGTAGTAGTGCGCAATGGAGAAGTCATCGCTGCTGGGGCAAATACTGTTACCAGCACGAATGATCCCACGGCACATGCCGAGGTAAATGTGATCCGCGCGGCGTGTGCGAAGTTGGAGACCTTTCAGCTTGAGGACTGTGACATCTACACCTCATGCGAGCCCTGTCCCATGTGCATGGCGGCGCTCTACTGGTCGCGATGCCGGTCGGTTTTTTATGGGAATACCAAAGCCGATGCAGCCGCGATAGGGTTTGACGATCAGTTTTTGTATGACGAAGTCAACAGGCCGCTCGAACAGCGACGCATCCCGTTTCAACGCATGTTGCCGGACGAAGCCATTCGCTCGTTCCAGGCATGGCAGAACAGCAATGAAAGGATCGACTACTAAACACTATGGCGAAGCAGACTGCGGCAAAGGCGGCAACAAAGGTTGCAATTCTCGGCTTCGGCACGGTGGGGTCGTCGGTGGCGCAGTTATTGCGCGGCCAGAAGTTCCCTGGCATCGAACTTACGCATATTTACAACCGCGGCGTGGAACGCAAACGCTCTGGCGCGACGGCCAAAGGCCTGAACAGCGGGATTGTCTGGACGGAAAACATTCAGGACATCCTGAAGTCGGATGTCGATGTCGTCATTGAGACCATCGGTGGTATCGATCCCATTGAAGGCTGGCTGCGTAAGGCTCTCAGCAGCGGCAAGCACGTCGTCACCGCGAACAAGCAATTAATCGCTTACAAAGGCGCAGGCCTTGCCAAGCTGGCGCGTGAGAACAATCGCGTCCTGGTTTACAACGCCGCAGTTGCCGGTGGTGTCCCGGTCATTCCGGCTACGCTGCATGGCTTGCAGGGCGATCGCATTACGCGTCTAAGCGGCATTCTGAACGGCACCTGCAACTTTATGCTGTCGCACATGGAGCAGGGGGCGGAATACGCGGATGTGCTGAAGCAGGCGCAGGCGGCGGGCTACGCCGAAGCTGACCCCACGGCGGACGTGGATGGTTACGATGCGCGCGCGAAGCTCTGCATCCTGGTGCGTGCCGCCATGCAGATTGGTATCAACCCCGATGAAGTGCCTGCGCAGACCATCCGCAACGTGAGCGCCGTGGACTTTGCCTATGCAAAGGAACTTGGCTGCACTGTTCGACAGATTGCACGTGCTGAGCTTCGCGCTGGCGTGCTGCGTGCACGCGTCGCGCCCATGCTGGTGCCGAAGAGTTCTCCCATTGCCTGGTCCCACGGTACGCAAAATATGGTCGTAACGTCCGGTGAATTTGGTGGCGATGTTGTTTTCAGTGGACACGGCGCTGGTGGCAACCCAACGGCGGTGGCCATCGTCAGCGACCTGTTGGCCGTGGTGCATGGTTCAAACTCGGTAGCACTGCCGGTCAAGAAAAAGGCCGTTACGGGCGAGTTCCTGGCACCGCACTATCTCCGCTTCATCGTGCGGGACAAGCCGGGCATAGTGTCGGCTATCTCGGGTGCTTTGACCAAGGTGGGGGCGAACATTGACAGCATCCTGCAGCGGCCCGGCTATCCCAAGGATGCGCTACCCTTCGTTGTTACCACGGAACCCACGTTGACCTCCACGGTGGAGGCCGCGGTAAAGGCCATTGCCAGAATGAACACGATGCTGGAGGCGCCGTTGTGCCTGCAGATGCTCGTGGACGACGACAGGGCGGAAGACTAGCTCCTATTCGGGCTTCTGCGCTTCTTCCACGGCGATGCTTACATTTTCGTGCTTGATATCAAGTCGGAGACGGTTGTAAAGGCTCATGTAAACGTTGGCGAGGTAAACCAGCGCGAACTCAGCGAGAACGTAACCCCGCCAACCGGAGTACAACAGTTGGAAGTGGGTAACAAGCAGCACCAGTGCGGTGACGTAATGGCTGAAGCAGTATTCGCAGGTGAAGAGGTAGAAAAACTTCCGTCGCGGCAGGGAACGTGCGTTCTGGCTGAGATCCTTGCAGTATTCGCGCGGTTCGCGAAACACTTCTTCATGCGTCACTGTCCAACTCATGCAGGCAATGGGGATGGCCAGCAGAATCAGAATGGCGGCCTGATGGGCCAGGGTTTCGGGCAGCATTTCAGGAATCATTTATCTCGCAGCCGACGCGCATTGCCGTTATGGCATCTTTACCGTAGGATGCGCTTTGCACCTTTAGGATTGTGATCGGATGGACTGGAAAAGCAGAAAAATTGCAGCAATCGTGGAAGCCGCTCTCGCGGAAGATAAGGCCACCAGCGACGTCACGACGGCGCTGGCAATTGATCCGAATCTGCGCGCATCCGCGGCGATCCTCGTGCGACAGGATTGCATTATCTGTGGCCTGGGCGTAATTTGCGCTGTGTTCGACGCATTTGCAGCGATGCAGACGCGTAGTGGACAGAAGAGCAGTGGCCGCTATGAGGTCATCAGCCATTCAGAAATGTTCGATGGCGTACGTGTGCGGAAGGGCCAGACCGTGGCCGTTATCCGGCATTCCGCAGCGGCCATCTTTTCCTGCGAGCGCGTCATTCTCAACCTGATGCAGCGCATGAGCGGTATCGCCACCCTGACGAATGAGTTTGTGCAGCTCACCCAGGGAACACACGCGAAGATTCTGGACACCCGCAAGACGGTACCCGGCTTACGACTGTTGGACAAGTACGCTGTGACTTGCGGCGGCGGTGCGAACCATCGTTTGGACCTGCAGGACGGCATCATGTTGAAGACCAGCCACGTGGTTATCGCAGGAGGCATCACGAAAGCCGTACAGCGAGTGGCAAACGCACGCAAACCGGGACAGAAGATCGAGATTGAGGTCCGCAGCCTGGAGGACGCGGAGGATGCGGTCGCGGCGGGTGCCGATGCTCTCCTGCTTGTCGGTTTGTCGCCAAAGCAGACTACCGAAGTCGTGGAAGTGATGCGTGCGAAAGCGCCGAAGGTGGTGCTGGAGGTTGCGGAACACATCTCACTGGAAAATGCACGGGAGTACGCGGAAACGGGCGTGGACTTCCTTTCCGTGGGTGCGCTCACGCGATCGTCTGTAGCGGTGGATTTGAGCATGCGTATTACGGCGGATGTGTACTGAGGCGATGGGTAGTTTTGCTGTCGGTCGTGTGAATGAAGCCCTGCAAGGAACCATCTTCCACGGCAGACTGCAGCACTTCGCCACCATCGGCAGCACAAACATACAGGCGCTCGCCGATGCGCAGGCAGGGGCGGAATCCGGCAAGGTTTACATTGCAGACGAGCAGACCGCAGGGCGAGGACGCGGCGGTCACACGTGGCATTCAGAGCCGGATCGCGGCCTCTATCTGACCATGCTGGTGCGACCGGCATTGCGAAGCTCCGAAGTACTGAAACTCTCCATGATCACGGCGCTGGCTGCCGTTGAAGCAGTTGGACAAGTTACCGCGTCACGCATCACGGATATTCGGTGGCCAAACGATCTGGTGACAGGTGCGAATCCTGCACGCAAGGTGGGTGGCATTCTGACCGAGGCGGTTTCCACACCATCCGGCGAACTCCGGCACGCGGCCATCGGGCTTGGGATCAACCTGAACCAGCTGGAATTTCCTGCGGAACTTGCCACTGTTGCGACGTCATTGCGTCGTGAGCTGGGGGTTAGCGTGAGCAGGGAAGAGCTTGCCATTGCCCTGCTTCTGCAGATGGATGGGGAATTGCGGCAACTTGACTCGGACAGCAATGAGGTCTTCCATCGTATGGAACAGAAAAGCTCATGGGTGCGCGGCAAGCGCGTTCATGTAGCGGAGCAGGAAGGCTATACTGGCAAAACCGCCGGACTCACAACCGAGGGCCTTCTCCGCATCCATTGCGACGACGGCACTGAACGAGTAGTGCGCCATGGCGGAGTTCGCGAGTTGTGAAACAACCGACGACAAGCAGGGAGTAAAGGAATGCTGCTGGCGATCGACGTAGGCAATACCAACACAGTACTAGGGCTGTACCGCCCGGCCAGCCCAGAAGCGCCCGTAGCGCAAACGCACTGCTGGCGTATTGCCACTCCAGTGCAAAGAACGCTGGATGAACTGCGCATGGTGTTGCGCGCTCTCTTCAACATGGATGGAGTCGATATCACGGCGGTAACCGGAGTGGCTATTTCATCCGTGGTGCCTCCGATTGATTCGCTGTTCCGCGATGTCATTGAAAAGTTGTTTGGCGTGAAACCGCTCTTCGTGGAGCCGGGTGTGAAGACGGGCCTTCCAGTGCTGGTGGACAATCCGGCTGAAGTGGGAGCAGACCGCATAGTGAATTGCGTCGCGGCTTTTGAACGTTATGGTGGGCCAACCATCGTTGTGGATCTTGGCACTGCGACAACGTTTGATGTGATCTCGCAACGCGGCGAATATCTGGGAGGCGCAATTGCCCCTGGTATTGGCATCAGTGCAGATGCGTTGTTTGAGCGTGCAGCAAAATTGGGACGTGTGAACATTCGCAAGCCGGGCAAAGTGATCGGTACCAACACGGTGGATCACATTCAGATCGGGCTCTATTACGGCTATATCGGCCTGGTGGACGGCATCTGTGAGCGAATGATTGCTGAGTTGGCAACTGAGACTAAAGTGGTGGCCACCGGAGGTTTTGCGCGCATGCTGGCTGAGACCTCGCGTACGATTCGCCACGTGGACGAAAACCTGACGCTGGATGGTGTTCGCTTGATTTACGAGCGCAATCAGGATCGCGTGCGCCGCCGCACCATGACCACAACACAACGCTCGGAGTAAATGCGCGTTGCTGAATTACTTCAACTACTTTACAGAGATCGAAATCCGTTTCCAGCAGCGCAGAGGAACCCTGCTACTGCTCAGTACGTTGGATTGGGCGCTGATTGAAATGTGGAGAGAGGCAGGCGTGCCTCTGGAAGCCGTTCTGCAGGGCATTGACGACGCGTTTGATAGATACGATCAACGCGCACAAAAAACTGCTGGACGCGTTCGCAAGGTCAACGGGCTCGCATGGTGTGCACAGGCCGTCATGGCTGCAACAGAGGCAATGCGTGATGCTGCTGTGGGTGTCGCGAAAACAGCTGTAAGCGAAGAAGACAGCGGATTTCAGCCACAACGCATCGCAGCCTATCTTCGCCAGAATGCAGCAGCTGTTAGGGCGCAGCAGGACGCTGCATTCGTCTCGCTTGCGGAACGGCTCCGCGCTCTTGCAGATGAAGTGGAGACGGAGTCGGCGCCATCCACTGAGGGTCTGGAGATTACATTAACTGCTCTGGAAGAGCGCATGTTTGCTGCCCTGATGCTTTCTGCAACGGAAGAAGAAGTGGTGGTTCTGCGCGCGCAGGCAGCGCGCGAATTAGCTCCCTATCGCGGTAAGATGTCGGCTGTGCAGTTGAAGCAGGTAACCGAACAATTTGTTCACAAGCGTCTGATGGAAGCGCGCGGCGTGCCGCGTCTTAGCCTGTTCTACATGAGCGTCGAATAAGCGATGAGACACGCAGCACAGATCGCGCCGGAACAGAAGCTGCTCTCCATCATTGACGCCATGCCGCATCGTGTCCCGGCTCGTTGTCCGCATTTCGGCCAGTGTGGCGGATGTCAGGTGCAGGACATCACTTACAAAGATCAACTCATTGCAAAGCAGGCCATGTTGATAGATGTTCTGCACGCATCAGGTATTTCCTCTGTTCCTGCCATCGAAACACACAGCGCCGAACCATGGGAATATCGCAATCGCATCCGCTTGCGCATTGACAACGACAGCATCGGCTACAGTCGCCGCGGCAGCAATGATTTTCTCTCGATTGATGAGTGTCCTATCGCTTCTCCGTTGCTGATTCGCATGGCATTGAGGATGCGCGATCTTGTACGTGAAGAAAAGCTCTGTTGGCCGGAAGGAGCGGTTGCGATGGAGCTCTTCACCGATAGCGAAGAGCGAGGCGTTCAGATATCCATGCATTGTGATGCGCCGGTCGCAGAAGTAAGTCGCAATGCGCCTGCGCAACTTCGTCTCCTTTGCGATACGGTGCGAAATGAATTTCCTCAACTGGTTGGAAGCGGTCTCTCCGCAGCCGCTCCAGACAAGGCACAATCCAAGCGCGTGCAGGCCACGCAGCGCATTGAAATTGCCCGCTGGGGCGAGTCGCAGCTAGCCTATCGCGTTGCAGACAGTATCTATCGCATCACACGCAATGCCTTCTTCCAGGTGAATCGTTTTCTCACTTCAGAGATGGTGAAGGTGGTGGTGGATCATCGCAGCGGCAATTTCGTTTTGGATCTGTTTGCAGGCGCGGGACTTTTCTCTGTCCCCTTGGCCAAGCGTTTTGATCAGGGCATCGCTGTAGAAATTGGCGAACCAGCGGTATCCGATCTGACGTCCCTCATGGCGGAATACCCGCGGCATCGTGTAGCCCACGCAACGGTTCAGGACTTCCTTTCGCGCGCGTTTGTTACGCCTGATCTTGTTGTGATGGACCCACCGCGTGCCGGCGCTTCCTTGTCCGCATTACGGTCACTGCTACGGCTCAAACCGCACGAAATAGTGTACGTTTCCTGCGATGCAGGCACATTTGCGCGGGACGCAAAGACGTTGTCAGAAGGCGGCTACACCTTCGCAGCTTTTCATCTTCTGGATCTCTTTCCGCAGACATTCCACACTGAAACGATCGCTATATTTCGACGCGAGACCGCGTGACAACCAAGGGCATTGAGGCAAAACACAATACGGCAATCGAGTGTGTCAAAGGTGCGCGCAGCATGTTCTTCGGCGAGGTCTATACGCACCCCGCCCAATTCAGTAGCGTGCAGCCGCTGCGCCTCCACAACAGTCCCGCGCTGGTGATAGCCGGATGTTTTGCGCTCGGCATCCTTTTCCGCAATTGGTGGCAACCGCCAATGCATGTCTTACTCACGTGCGTTCTTCTTCTTGTTGTTGCTGCATCGGCAGTGGCAAGAGCTCCACGCATGGCGTGGTTTGCAACTGCTGTTGCCTTCATCGCACTGGGGTGGGCGACTGTATTGCTGCGGCCATCCACACAGAATGCATCGCTGATTCCTTACGCCGATACACTGCAGCGCAAGGTAGAAGCTGTGGTGACGAACTCCCGCATGATCTCCACTTCTGTTGCATCAAAGCCTGATGATGACGCTTGGGAGGAGGAGGAAGCGGAAGGAAATGCACGTGAAGTTCTGCAGCTGAATGCTTTACGTGCTGAAGAAATCACGCCCGACATTTCGGTGATGCGCCCCGTGAGTGGGGGCATTCAGGCAACGCTTTCATCACACAATGCCATACAGGATGTTCCCTATCTTCCTTGCGGCACACACGTAGAACTTACGCTCCGCATGCATCCTCAGGATCGATTTCGCGATCCGGACATATGGAACTATGCGGATCGGTTGCAGGATGCCGGAATCATCATCGCGGCAACTGCCGATGTGAAGCAACTCCGCGTACTGCCTCCGTCTTCTATTTCGTTTAGATGTTGGTTTCAACGTGCGCAGCATTGGTCATCTGATCGCATTACGTTACTCACCATCTCTCCGTGGATGAGATATCTTCCGTATGTCATGCAGTGGAATGCAACGGATGCTTCTATGTTGCGCGCAATGCTCTTTGGGGACCGTACGGCGCTGCAACGTAATGTCCGGATGGCGTTTGAGCGCACGGGGTCTTTTCACCTATTCGTCGTCGCAGGAGTTCACATTGCGATCCTGATGGCTGTGTTCTATCAGTTTTTTCTACGGCTTCGCATGGCACCGTGGGGTGCAGCTCTCTGCACGCTGTTGGGGGTAAGTGGATATGCGGTGCTGACCGGTTTTGGAGAACCGGTCCGTCGCGCACTGTTCATGTCCACGATCTACCTTCTCGCAATGGTTCTCGACCGCGAACGCCAGGTGATGAACGCTCTCGGTATTGCCATTCTGGGAATGCTATGTCTCGACCCGAATGCACTGTTTGAAGCAAGCCTGCAGATGACAGTGCTTTCTGTGTTTGCAGTGGGTGGTATCGCCTTGCCGCTTGTATCGCGCACGTTAGGCCCGTGTGCCGATGCGCTGAAATACATCGAACACACTCATCTTGATGTGCATTACGCGCCGTATCTGGCCCAGCTTCGCATCGCTTGCCGCGTTGCGGGCCGGCTATTTACGGGCTGGTTGCCGAAGCGGTATGGCATGCCCATCGCGCAGCGTGTGCCCGCATGGTTACTACGGATAATCTTGGTTGTTTCCGAAGCCATCCTGAGCATACTCATGGCAGAACTTGTAATGACCTTGCCAATGATGGTGTACTTCCACCGTCTGACGCCATTCGCAGCACCTGCAAATCTACTAGCACTTCCATTGATTGGATTTGTTATGGGATGTGCCATGACAACGTTCCTGCTTTCTCTGCTGCACCCCTTACTTGCACTAATTCCGGCAGCGATGACGGCCCTTAGCCTGCATGGCATTGGTTATGTCGTGCGCACGCTGAATGCGTCTCATGGTGCGGATATGCGAGCCCCATCACCGCTTCCCGCATGCATTGCTGCAGCATGTTTGTTGTGGCTACTCGCGATACTTCTGCTGCATGAACATCGACGCAGATCTGCATGGATTGGATGTGTTCTGACGGTCGCTGCATTCGTCGTCCTTTTACTACCGTCTCGTCCGGCGTTTGCAGGTGACGCGTTGTCCTTCACATCGATTGACGTGGGGCAAGGAGACTCGGAGTTTGTGACAACGCCCGAGGGGAAAGTCATGGTCATTGATGCTGGCGGTCCCATGGGATCACGGACGCAAAACACAACTTCTAACTTCGATATCGGGGAAGAGATTGTTTCACCCATGCTGTGGCGACAAAGGATCCGCACGATTGATGTGCTTGTAGTCACGCATGCGCACAGCGACCATATCGGAGGCGCGCTGGCCGTTCTTCGCAACTTTCATCCACGGGAATTGTGGATCAGCGTGGATGCCGCATCGCCCTTGCTGCAAGACCTCGTTGAAGAAGCGGGGGCCGATAACGTTAGCGTTCGGCGCATGCACTTAGGAGATACCGCACAACTTGGAAGCGTTAGCATTACCGCAGAGAGTCCTGTGCCGGGATATCAAAACGGAAACGAACCAGCGAATGATGACTCGTTAGTGCTTCGCTTGCAGTACGGCAAATCATCAGTACTAGTGGCTGGCGACGCGGAGCGCGCTTCTGAAGAAGCAATGTTGCGCCATGGTTTGCCAACTTCTACGTTGTTAAAAGTTGGCCACCATGGAAGCAACACATCCACCAGTGAAGAGTTTCTCCAACAACTTCAGTCGCAATGCGCGGTGATCTCTTGCGGAAGAGGAAATCCATTCGGTCATCCACGCATGCAAGTGTTGCAACGGCTTCAAGGGGCACATGTGAAGACGGCACGAACAGACACTATGGGCGCAATCCGCTATCTCCTGCATGCTGATGGCAGCATCAACATGTCGGCTCTTATGTCAGAGCGATAGTTACATCTTTATGTACCGCAGAATGTCTGCAGCAAACGCTCTTCCGGCTTTGCAGGTGCGCTGTAGTGTTCCAGCCCTTCGCGCTCCACGAAAGGCTGCGACGTTACCTCCAGAAGACGCTCAAAGGGAGTAAAGTCCTCTCGCAGTACAGCGGCATCAATCACTTCCTGCACAAGATGATTGCGAGGGATGTAGATGGGATTAGCTGCACGCATCGAAGCGATGCGATCTTCTACCGATCGATTCTCTTGTGCAGTGCGAGCTTGCCAACGCCGTGACCACTCAGCGAAGGCAGATGGATCGCGGAACAGGGAAGCGACGGGATAGTCTTCGTGCTTTTCCAGGACATCAGCAAGGCGGCGGAAAGTGAGCGTGAAATCAGCCTGATTCGCGGCCATTCGCTGCAGCAGATCGGCAGCAAGGTCCAGGTCGTCAGCATGTTCTGATGCCAGGCCTAACTTACTCCGTAGTCCGTTGACGTGGGCTTTTTCAAAAGCTGTTTGAAAGGAATTCAGTACTTCATAGGCGGCGTCCAGCGCGCCTTGTTCGCTGCCTTCCTCTTCTTGCAACAATGGCAGCAGGCATTCAGCTAATCGTGAGAGATTCCAGATCATGATGGCTGGCTGGTTCTGATAGGCGTAACGGCCATTGCGATCGATGGATGAGAACACTGTGGCGGGGTGATACTGCTCCATGAATGCGCATGGCCCGTAGTCAATGGTTTCGCCGCTGATGGCGGTATTATCCGTGTTCATTACGCCGTGAATGAAGCCCAGGTCCATCCACTTGGCGATGAGCTTCGCCTGGCGATCGCCAATGCCTTGCAGCATTGTCTTGTACTTCTTCGAAGTTTCTTTCGCTTCGGGGTAATGCCTGTCAATCACATAGTCCGCAAGGATGCGTACGGAATCGTTGTCCTGACGCGCGGCGAAGTATTGAAACGTCCCTACCCGAATATGACTCGATGCGACACGAGTGAACACAGCGCCGGGCAGTATCTCCTCCCGCATAACCTTTTCGCCCGTCGTAACCGCAGCGAGTGCGCGCGTCGTCGGCACCCCGAGCGCATGCATCGCTTCGCTGAGTATGTATTCACGCAGCACCGGGCCGAGTGCGGCTTTGCCATCGCCACGTCGCGAGAACGGCGTGCGCCCTGAACCCTTCAGGTGAATGTCTTTGCCATTGATTTCGCCAAGAAGATTGGCGCGGCCATCACCAAGTGCTGGGACGAAGGTGGCGAACTGATGGCCCGCATAGGCCATAGCAAGCGGCTCGGAGCCATCTGCGACCTGGTTGCCAGAGAAGATTTCGGCAAGGTCGTCCCCGGGAATAATGTTGAGTTCTTTGGCCAGCCCTTCGTTAAAACGAATGACGCGTGGCGATGGGACCTGCGCGGGGTTCGCTCGACCGTAAAAGTTCTCAGGTAGTCGTGCGTAAGTGTTTTGGAAAGGAATCTGCGATCGGCTCATCATCACTTTTGATGATCGCAAAACGCGAACGACGCGGCGAGCATGGGTGCGGAGGGAAAAGTTTTATACCGAATGAATCCGAACGTGGGACGGCGCATCTATTTCGACATAGAAGGATATTGTGGCGGCGGTTGAGACTGCGCCACGGACTGAATCGAAAGAGGAATTTGACCCAATGATCCGTCGCACAACTCTCGCTCTTGGCGCAGCGCTGCTGCTTTCCCCGCTCGCTCCCGCTCAGATCTCAAACTGGAAGCCGGACGCCGCACATAGCGGGATCGACTTTGCCACTACCCACCTTGCGATTTCGAAAGTACGTGGCCACTTTGCTGTCTCCGGTGGCGATGTGACGTTTGATGAGAAGGACATCACCAAATCCAAGGTAAACATCACTATCAACACTGCGTCGGTCGATACGCAGAACAGCATGCGTGATGACGATCTGAAGAGTGACCACTTCTTCGACACTGCGAAGTATCCGACGGGCGAGTTCACCAGCACGTCCATCAAGAGGGGCAAGGACGGCCTGATCATCAACGGCAATCTGACGGTGCACGGCGTCACCAAGCCTGTGGTCCTGACGGTCGATGGACCGAACGGCCCTGTGACTGGCCTGGACAAGAAGCAGCACATCGGCTTCTCCGCAACAACCACCGTGGATCGCCTTGCGTTTGGTTTGGCCCCAACCTATCCGGCTTCTGTGATCGGTAATGATGTGAAATTGACCATCGATCTGGATCTTGCGAAGCAGTAAGTGAACTTGTGCTGAAACGGCGGCCCTTAGGGCCGCCGTTTTGCTTTTTAATCTGTTGTCCTATTTAAACTTGGCTAACCATACGCGCAATTTGTTGCGTGAGAGGATCATGCGATGAAAGTGATTTGGCGTTGGCGGTGTCGATCCGAAGTTCCGATGCTTGACGAAGAAGAGTTCGCTTCGATCAGTCAACTCTACGGCGAGTGCATGAGTGCAACCCAGGAGTTTCGGAGACTTCGGAATCTACCGCTGCAAGGCATGACGATTGATGAGCGTTTTGGGCCTGTGCGTCTTCGATATGAAGAACTCACAGGTTTGGTTGGTTGTCATGCAAACGTTGTCATACACCATCGGCTTTCGCTGTATGGCTCACCTTGTAAGGCATGCGGAAAACCTCTGCGGACACCCAAGGCGAAGCTTTGTGCTGCCTGCATGACAGCCGTTGTTTAGCTGTCTTGGAAGTCTGCGAAGGCGGCGGGTTGCAGGTCGGCGGTGCTTTGTATGCGCTGGGCTGGGTCCATCGCGAAGAAGCGATCGACTGCGTCCATGACCTGTTCGGCCTGCTTGCTTTCGAAGATGCTGCGGCGCAGAGTGGAACCGCCGGGGACTCCGTGTGTGAACCAGCTTGCGAACTGCTTCATCTTGCCGATGACATCGCGGCGGGCGCTTTCACGATCGCGGACCTTGTTGCGCTCGTGGTTGTAGGCCGATAGCTCTGCTGGCGTCATGCTCTCGGTGGGCAGTGGTGTGAAGTCGATCTCTGGGTGTTCCTGCTCCAACTCATCGAAGAGCATGGTGAAGTAGGTGCGGATCATGCGATAGCGATCTTGTTCGGTGGCCAGTGTGTAGGTGCCGGTCCCGGTCGCAGCCTTGGTTGCCGTGTACTGTGCGATCTGGCGGAAGATCCACGGATTGGCGGGTGCAGCGCGGCCGATCATCACGGCATCGCAACCAGTCGCAGCAATCATGTTGGCGGCATCTTCCGGGGTGCGCACGTCACCGTTGCCGATAACGGGAATCTTCACAGCATCCTTTACCGCGGCGATGTACTCCCAGCGCGCGTTGCCGGTGTAGCCCTGTTCGCGTGTGCGAGCGTGCAGAGCGACCGCGTTCAGGCCGCAATCCTCAGCCATCTTTGCCAGCGGAACGCAGACGAGTTGGTGGTCGTTCCATCCCATGCGGAACTTGACGGTGAAGGGAATCGACACCGCGCCGCGGACGCGCTTGAAGATGGTTTCAATCAACGGCAGATCGCGCAGCAAACCGCTGCCACCGTTGCAAGCGACAACGCGCTTTGCAGGGCAGCCCAGGTTAAGGTCGACGATGTCGAAGCCTGCGTCTTGGCAGATGCGTGCGGAGTCTGCAAGCGTCTCCGGGTTCGATCCGAAGATCTGTGCAGAGATGGGATGCTCATCGTCGTAGTAGGTCAGGTAGCGTTTGCGCTTGACCTCGCGCATGCGCGACAGACCGTCGGCGGAGGTGAACTCCGTCATGATGAGGCCGCATCCAGACTGCTGATTGCTACGTGCCTGATCGACATTCGCAATGTCGCTGGTGGTTTCTTCGCTAAAGAGCGAGGCGTTCTTGATGAAACGACGAAAGACAGTGTCGGTGATACCCGCCATGGGTGCTAGTACGGTCGCCGGTGCAATGCGCACATTGCCGATGGTGAATTCGGCAGGGACCGGCAAGCCTGTTTCACGCGGAGCGTGATCGGCGACAGCGGCGGCGTAGTTGTACCAGTCTTTCTTCATCGTGTGTGCTCATGGAAAGAGCCTCCGGCGGACCGGAGGCTCCCCAGGTTGTTGCTTGTCTGCGGGTTACTTGGCAGCGTTGGCGGCGTCGCTCTTGGCGAACTTGCGCTTGAAGCGCTCGATACGACCAGCCGTGTCGATGACCTTGTTCTTGCCCGTGTAGAACGGGTGGCAGACATTGCAGATTTCGAGGAAGATGTCGCCCTTGTGGGTGGACTTCGTCTCAAAGCTGTTGCCGCAGGCGCACTTAACAGTGGTCGCGACGTAGTTCGGGTGGATTCCCTGCTTCGGCATTGCGAATACTCAACTCTCTGAAGATGGTCGCCCAGTCGCGGTTCGCTTGCCTGCGGTGTGTTCACGCGGCATCGAGGTTCCATGCGCTGACCTGTTAAAAACGGGCGCTTCGATCATTTTATCGCGGTTTCTGGGCTTGGGCAATGGGTAGGCGGGTGGGGCAAATTGTTCCGGCCAAAGCGGTAGTTTCTTCCGTAGACAACTCGATACCTGCTATTCGACTCTCCATAAAGAGAGTTAGAATCACGCGCCGTAAGGGGGAGCCACAAAATGAATGCAGTATCGTGCAGCATTGCTTTAGGGATGGCGTTATCTATGGGAGTGGTGGCGGGGGCGCAGACTAGCGCTAATGGAATGGCCACCCCACCGGGTACCCAGAACAAGACCAGTGCCACCCACCCGTGCGCCAACATGGACGCCAGCGGTCAGCCGACGACGCAGGCGCAGGTTGAGGCCGGGTGTACGGGGCTGGCACCGGGGTTCGTCTCTCCCAGCACCAATATGCCTCCGCCGGAACACCATGACGTTACAGCCGTCATCCGTGTGAACTCCGTGGTGGCGAAGCCGGACAAGTTCCCCTACCCGATGGACTTCCAGGTGGTGGGTGACGCCACCATGCTGAAGGCCAAGCTCCCGCAGGTGCGTGCGTGCCTGGGTGTGGCCAAGAGCTGGACCAAGCGTGCCAATGCGGCTACTTCCACCACCTGCGTTGACCACAAGGGCGAAGTCGTGGCTTACCAGGAGTGCAAGCCTGCCGATGGCGCCGTGCCGATGGTGTGCAACGCAGCCGAACCCGTCAAGGGCGACGCTGTCGCAGCCGTGCAGTAACCCTTCCATCCAGTGCGCCGTTGCCCACAGCAGCGGCGCACTTCTCCTCAGACATCCACAGCTACCTCTCCGCTGCCGCATCGGTTACCGTTAGGGAAGAGTATTCCCATGGCGACGGTAGATCAGATCGGGTTTGGTACGGAGTTGGAGCCGGTTTGCACCTACTGCGACGGGCAAGGCATGCGCATCGTGGAGGATGCACAGGGACGCCGGTCGGCTGTGCCTTGTGTGTGCCGTGCGCAACGGCGTACGCGACGAGTGCTGAACCTGGCTCGTATTCCTCGCCGGTATGAACACTGCACGCTGGATTCCTACGAACCCAACTTCGGGGATGGTGCGCACCGCTCTCTGCAGTCGGCGCTACGACGTGCACGGCAGTTCGTGGATGGCTATCCGTTGGTGAACGATGGCAGCGGTCTGCTGCTGACGGGTGCGATCGGCGTGGGTAAGACCCATCTTGCTGTGGGTGTGTTGCAGGCTCTGGTGGAAGAGCGGGGTGCAACTGGCCTGTTCTACGACTACCGTGAGCTGCTGAAGCAGGTGCAGAACAGCTACAACCCGCGCGTTGCCTCGACCGAGCTGGAAGTGCTTGCGCCGGTGTTCGAGGCTGAGGTGCTGGTGCTGGACGAGATCGGTGCGTCGAAGCCAACCGATTGGGTTTGGGACACTGTCGCGCACATCCTGAATACCCGCTACAACGACAAGCGGACCACGATCATCACCACGAACTATCCGAACCTGCCGCCGCGTGGTGTGGCGTCAGAGGAGACGGCTCCTTCGGCCCGCTACGTCACGCGCGAGGAGACGCTGGGCGATCGCATTGGCGAACGTATGCGTTCACGGTTGATGGAGATGTGTACGACGGTCGAGATGCAGGGCGAGGACTTCCGGCAGAAGATCAAGCGCGCTCGGCTGGATTAGAGCCTCAGGCTAGAAGAACAGGACCCATAGAAACAGGAGTCCGCAGCCGCATGCCGCTATGCGGTAGGTCCATTCGTGTGTGGCATTCACGGTATGCATGGCCGTTTCTCCGGGGGGAGAGGTTGTGCCGCTTACAAGCGGCACAGACACAGAGACAAGTCGGACAATGTTGCTTATGGTCACTTTGCCATAAGCGGTGTTACCTGGTGATAAATCCCTATAGAGGAATCTGCGTAGTAGACTCCAAGCGATGGAAGATGAGCAGAAGCATACGCCTTTCCTTACGAGTGCGGAACCAGAAAGCACCGTTTCTACCAAGACGTGGTTGATTGCGGCTGGCGCTGTCGTACTTCTCATCGTGATTGCTGCCGTGGCGACACTGCGGCGGACACCGGCAAATGCGGGTGCTGCGTTGCCGCCGGACGCGAACGCCACGCTGCTGCCTATCAGTGACCGTTCCATGTCCGAGGCGACGAACGGTGCTGGCGGCAAGTCGACCTATCTGGATGGCACTATCACCAACAACACAGCGAAGAGTCTGACTGCGGCAACCGCACAGGTGACGTTTGCCACGACGGATGGAACGCAGCCGCATCGTGAGACGACACCGCTGATGCTTGTCCGGACGCGCGTGCCTTACGTGGATCTGCAGATGGTTTCCGCCGATCCCATCAAGCCGGGCGACCATCGGGACTTCCGGCTGATCTTTGAATCGGTTCCGGCGAACTGGGATGTGCAGCCGCCAGTGATTACGATTACCCATACGGAGTTGCGGTAGGGTACCCCCCTCCCCCCCTGTTTTCTAAAATCGTCTTTCTATTGGGTTTACGTTTTGAGTGGCGCTAAAATCGTCATCCCATTGGGGTTAGAAGCAAAATCGTCTTTCTAAAGAAGTTAGGGACGCGCTACGGCGCAGCCCTTTTCTCTCTGGTTCTATTCTAGCGGTTTGGCGGAAATACCATGCCAACTCTATTTCCCTTATTTTGTTAGGTTTGAATGCTCTGAGGGCTTGACACCGTTCCCGAGGTGGCTTGTGCTCGCCCGTTTATGTTGTCTGGTCCCGGGGGTGGCTCCTGGTGCCCGAAAGAGATGGCGAATTTCCGGGGTAAATGCCCAGTGTGCAAGAGATTTACCACTTTTAACATGCTGCTTATGGAGCGATGGCAGTGGGCAGAATTTGGTCAGATTCTTCTTTCCGAGAGGGAAGAAAATTCCGTGAATTGATCGGACGTTAATACTCACCTTTTCTTAAGAGAAAGTAATTAAAGGTGTTACGGATTTGGTGTGGTTTGGCATGTTGACTGCTCTTGTATCTGGCGTAACAGCGTTGCAGAAGCTACTGCAGCGTTCCCCCGGAAGGAGCAACACACTTATGAAGAAGCGGAATGATCTGATCAAGACTGCAACTCTGTCGGTTACAGCACTGCTACTGACAGGAGTTCTTGCTGCGCCTTCTTACGCGCAGAATTCGACCGACCAGGCACAGGCTACTCAAACCCAGGCTGCTCCCGCAGCGAAGCAGGATGCTGCCGATAACTCCAGTTACTCGACCGGCCAGCCCCTGCAGATGCAGTCGAAGGAAGGCTTCTGGGGTCATATGAACCCCCTGGCCCGCAAGAAGTGGGTAAAACGCCAGATGGACCCGGTCAAGGACCGTGTGAACGAGCTGGATCAGCTCCAGGCGAAGAACGCTAATGACATTCGCGACGTAGACACCCGCGCTACCGCAGGCATCAAGAAGGCAAGCGACTCGGCTGCACTGGCCGACCAGCACGCCACCGAAGCCGGCAACCGCGCTGACCAGGCGAACACGACCGCAACGACTGCTTCGACCAAGACCGATGCTCTGGACGGAACGGTTCAGAACCTGGACCAGTACCAGACTGTGGAATCGACCCCGGTGGCATTCGCCAAGGGCCGCACCGCACTGGGACCGAAGGGCAAGGCTGATCTGGACGAGATGGCCGACAAGCTGGCCAGCGAGAAGGGCTACATCATCGAAGTACAGGGTTACAGCCGTGGCGGTGTTCAGACCTCGACTGCAATGGCCGACTCGGTGGTTCGCTACCTCGTAACCGAAAAGCAGGTTCCGATCTATCGCATCTACCGCTCGGGCATGGGCAAGGCTAAGGCCGCCACCGCTGACGGTGAGCAGACTGTTTCCAACGGCGTACGTGTGACGCTGCTGCACAACAGCCTGGCGAGCATGGATAGCCCCACGGTTTCGTCCACGGGCGCTCCGAATAACAACGTTGCCGGAACGACCGGTAGCGGATCGCTTCAGTAACTTTCCCTCCTCCGGGGAAAACCGGGCGTCGTATACGCAGCCACGCATACGGCGCCCAGAGTCACCCAGAGAAGGCAACCAAAGATTCGCGAAAGGAATCTCTTTCGCCGACAAGTTCAGCAACCGAGGTAATGAATCTCCGGTAGCTCAAAAGATTGGCTGAGTGGTATCGAGAACCGCTCGCCAAGCAGGCTCTCCAAAGCAGAGAGAACCAAGGCAGATTGGCCCTCCTCCCGGAGGGCCGTTTTTTTGCCCATAAACACCTGCTTTGCTCAGAAGTGAATGTGGTATCGTCACAGTTGGTCCGGCACTCCGGATTGATGTGACGCATTGATGAGGATCTCCACCCAAACCGTGAAGTAACTGCACTGCGCGTTCCCTAAGCGCGCACCTTGTGCATGCCTGCCGCTGATTGCGGCGACCACGTTGTTTGCAGTGAGTGTGGAGTTCTTTCTTATGGCGCGAGCCCGCCTTCTTATTTTCTTTGTCGTTGTTCTTGATGCCATGGGCATCGGGATTGTGTTTCCTACGTTGCCGGGATTGCTGCGTTCGTTGATGCACGATTCGGGCGACCCTGCGCGTGCGTATGGCTTCCTGCTGTCTGCGTATGCGCTGAGTATGTTCTTTGCTTCGCCGGTTCTGGGTGCCTTGAGCGACCGCTTTGGGCGCAGACCGGTGCTACTGCTTTCACTGTTGGGCACGGCCTTTGATGACCTGATGATGGGGCTGGCGCCCACGCTGTGGGTTCTGTATGCGGCGCGTATCCTGGCTGGATTTTCTGGCGCGAATCTGACCGTCGCGAATGCCTATCTGGCGGACATTACGCCGGAAGAAGAACGGTCTGGCGCGTTCGGAAAGATGAATGCGTGCTTTGGTGTGGGTTTCATTGCCGGGCCAGTGCTGGGCGGCATTGCAGGCATGTATTCGTTGCGTGCGCCGTTTTTTCTGGCGGCCGCTTTGAACATTGTGGGCGCGGTGCTGGCGGTGTTTGTGTTGCCGGAGTCGCGGAAGGTGACGGAGGTGAAGCGGATCACGCTGGCGCAGTTGAATCCGTTTGCATCGTTGCGCAATGTGTTTCGTCTACATGGCATTGCGCCCATGCTGTATGTGTTTTGCACCATGGATATGGTGGGGCAGGTGCCTTCGGTGTTGTGGGTGATCTATGGCAACAGCCGGTTTGGATGGACGCCGTTTGTGGTGGGTGTTTCGTTTGCCGTGTTTGGGCTGTTGCACGCGATTTTTCAATCGATACTGCCGGAACGCTTTCAACGTTGGGTGGGAGAACGAGGCAGCGTGCTGGCAGGTATTGTGGCGGATACGGTGGGGTATGGGCTGTATTCCATTGCTTCAACGACGCTGGCTGCGTTTTCAATTCTGCCGCTGCTTTGTCTTGGTGGGATAGCGCTGCCGTCCGTGCAGTCGATGTTGTCGCGCAGTGTGGATGAGTCGCGACAGGGTGAGTTGCAGGGTGTGTTGACGAGCCTGAACAGCCTGATTGCAGTGGGTGGGCCGGTGGTGGCTTCCAGTTTGTATTCGGTCACGCGGACGCGGATTCCGAAGTATCCGGGGGCTATCTGGCTTGCGCCGGTGCTGTTGTATGTACCGTGTGTGGCGATGCTGTTGTGGTGGCGCGGACAGAGGAAATCGATTGAGGTTGAATCGGTTTAATGCACCTGGTAGCTAGAGCTCACGCCTTGTCCAGCTTCTGGGAGCGGGATCGTTGTGAGGGGAATTCTGGATTTGGATACACGGTTTCTTCCGGTTGACTTTGCCTGATAGAGAGCCGCATCGGCCAGTTGGAATAGCTCGGTAGGAGAGTTGGCATCGCATGAGGCTGCGATACCGATACTTACGGTGACGATATCTCCTATGGGTGTCTTATTTCTGAATTGCAATGCTTCAATGGCGCGACAGATACGTGTCGCCACCTTTTCAGCTTTGTCTGCGTCGACGTCGTGCAGTATGAAGGCGAATTCTTCACCGCCGTATCTTGATATGTAGTCGCGCTTGTTGCGCGAGACGGAGACCAAGACATGCGATACAGCGCGCAGGCATAAGTCGCCTTCGTGGTGTCCGAAGAGGTCATTCAATATCTTGAAGTGATCGATGTCGATCACGAGCAGGGCGAATGAGCGGGATGATTGAGCTGCCCACTCCCATGCCTGAACGAGATGGATGTCATAGCCGCGTCGGTTTCCGATTCCAGTGAGCGGGTCAGTCAGTGCGAGGTCTTGAAGCTGCGTGTGGAGCGCCGCCATGCTTGATTGACTCTCGCGATAACGAACCTGCACACGAATGGTCTGGATTGCAAAGACGCCTAAGGAAATGCTGGTAGAGGCCAGGGAAACGAAGAAGTAGGCTGGGGCGATCAGTACGCTCATGACTCCGGCCGCGATAGGCAATGCGACGGGTGCACCGTGATCCAAAACAGAGACCAGAAGGTCCTGCGTTGAGGAACGCGAATTGTTGTGACGGACGGGCGGAAGATGCACGGCGAGAGAGATGAGCGTTAGTTCCGCAAGTGACAACAACCATGCCCAATGCAACGAAGCGTGCGGGTAGGACAAGGCGATCACGTTGTAAGTCAGGCTGGTTACGGCATAGACAGATGTTGCAATAAATGCGACCGCAAAGAACTGCCGCACCGATGCTGAACGCGGTTTGCTCCACCAACGTAGGCCCGCGACGATAGCGACTACGAACTTGGCTGCAAGGAAGGCTATGAAGGCTTTATTGCCTGAATCTAATGCCGTTTGTGGCCTGAGGAATCGGAAGCCACCAAAGGCGAAATAGGAAAAAAGAACTAATAACAATGCAATCTGAAAGGCGCTTGCCCAATAGAAAAAACGATCCTTTTCGCTTTCTGTTGGAACGCTCAGTAACAACACGAGCGGTAAGAGCCATGCGAAGAAAAGAAGGTCGGATGGATGAGTGTAATGGGGAGGGACTTTCCATATCTTCTCTTCCACGGCTTCAAGAAGCAGGGCGCAGGAACGGATGGAAGCTGCGATGACGAGGCACATCCAGAGGCATCGTCCAGCGTTGTCTGAGGTGAGGAATCTGCGGAAACAGAAATACGCAGCGGCGAGGCTTTCTGCAGTCAGCAGTATCCTGCACCACCAAAACGCAGTTGAGGCGGAGAGGACATACGGGACTACCGATCCTACGAATAGAACAATGATGCAGGACCAAAGCAGAATGGGCGGCGCTTTCGAAAGCCATGCCCGAATACGCGAATTTTCCTCGCTCAGATGCGCTCCGACGTTCATGAGATTACGGCTATCTATACGGAATGATGAAAACTTGTTATCGAGGATTCATTTATGGGAGATAGTCGTCTCAAATACGGCAGATCTGGATCTTTTTTGCTGTGGTGTCTTTTGACACTCATGATGAAGAGCTAATTCATTCTCATATAGCGGAATGACAACTGGCTATAGCAAATGGCAGGGAGTTGTACGAAGATTGGGTGGCTTGCTTCGCTCGCTCCCGGGGTATAGGAACGGCCTTCTTATCTTCCTTTTATCGTGCAGAGAGGCAGCGCGGGTTTGCGCCGCGCATCGTACTAACTATGGCAGACGAACCTGTGGTGGATGAGGAACGGTGGCGCCAGTACCAGGTGGCGCGCGAACAGAGGGTTGCTTACAAGGAAAAGCCGCGCAGCCGTGTGGGTGCGGTGTTGCTCGGCTTGCTGATCTTCTTTGTGCTGGGATGCGTGGGCGCGGTGTGGCTGCTGCGTCATGCGGGCAACAATGATGCTGCCGGGAAGGTGGCAAGCTTCCTGATGGGTGGTCGCGACACGTTCAACGCCAGTGCGCCGGATGTGGTGAGCCAGATTCAGCGGCTGAACCGGCTGGAGACGGTGAGCTATTCCGTGGACACGGTGGTTGAGGGTAAGCACCAGAATGCGGTGTTGCCGGATTTGCTGTTTGGGGATCGGCTGATCCTGGTGGTGCATGGGCAGGTGATTGCCGGGGTTGATCTGTCGCAGTTGAAGCCGGAACAGGTGAAGGTGGATGGGCGGTCGGTAACGGTGGACCTGCCGCCTTCGCAGATCTTTACTTCGAAGATTGATACGGCGAAGACGAAGGTGTTTGCACGGACGACGGGGTTGCTGGTGCAGGCGGACCCGAGCCTGGAGATGGATACGCAGAAGACGGCAGAGCAGCAGATTCTGCAGGCAGCTTCGAACGACGGCATACTGGACACGGCTCGGGCAAATGCCAGGACGGGAATGGAGAGCTTGTTGCGTGGTTTGGGGTTCAATCAGGTGACGGTGCATTAGTGGCGGTGCGGTAAGCTCTGGCTACGGAGGTTCACAGAATGCAGTGGACGCGGCGCGATGTGGTGGCTGGAATTGCGGTTTCGCTGATTGGGTTGCGGTTGGCTGCGCAGAAGAAAGCGCCATTGCCACCTGAACCTCCGTTGACTGGCGACGATGCGGAGACGGCGATCCGGGCGCTGAAGCCGGGGCAGTTTCTGTGGGCGCCGTCGCTGGCGCCGAGTGGCCCGATCCTGGCGATTGTGAGCTTATCCCTGCAGCGTTGTTATGTGTATCGCAATGGTGTGCTGATTGCGGTATCAACCTTGTCTTCAGGCAAGACTGGGCATGAGACGCCTACGGGCGTGTTCACGGTGCTGCAGAAGCAGGTGGTGCACCACTCGAATCTGTATGACAACGCGCCGATGCCGTATATGCAGCGGCTGACGTGGGGCGGCATTGCGCTGCATGCGGGGAACCTGCCGGGATATCCGGCGTCGCATGGGTGTGTGCGGTTGCCGAAGGCGTTTGCGCAGAAGCTATATGGCGAGACGAAGCTGGGCATGACGGTGGTTGTGACCGATAGCGATGCGGTGCCGAGGATTGCGCCTGCTCCGAATTTGTTGGAGGCGGCGCAGGCGGTGGATCAGAACACCCTGGCGGGCGGTGTGGTGTGGCAGCCGGAGAAGAGTCCCACGGGGCCGATGTCGCTGGTGTTGAGCGGTGCGGACAAGCGGCTGATGGTGCTGCGGAATGGTGTGTTAATCGGGTCTTGCCCGGTGACGATTGATGGGCCGATTGCGGAGACGATGGGCTTCACGCTGAAGTCGATTGAGGGTGCTGACTTCCGCTGGCTGCAATTGCCGTTGCCGGGACAGACGCTGTCGCCAGGGCAGGAGATGAGTGCCGCGGAACGCGCTCGGGTGAAGATGCCGGAGGAGTTTCGTTTGGCGCTGGATCGAGAGTTGACGCCGGGCGTGACGCTGCTGGTGACGCAGGATTCGATGCGGGCCTCGAGTGCCGGAACGAAGGTGATGGTGTTTGAAAGCGGCAGCGGGCAGTCTTGACTTTGAGCGGAAATGAAAACCCCGTCTGGCGACGGGGTTTTCTTGTTTCGGGATTAGTTTTCTGTCCAGAAGCGTTCGCTGAGGTACTTTTCTGCGCCGTCGCAGAGGACGGTGACGATGACGGCTTCTCGGCCAGCGTCTGACTCTTCCTGCGCGATGCGGAGGGCGGTGTCGACGTTTGCGCCGGCGGAGACGCCGACCATGACGCCAAGTTCGCTGGCGAGGCGCTTGCACATGGCGTAGGCGGGTTCGGTTTCAGCCCAGATGTTGCGGTCGGCCAGGTTGGGGTCGTAGATGGGCGGAACGATGGCCGTGGGCATGTGCTTGAGGCCTTCCAGGCCGGTGAAGGGCGAGTCAGGCTGCATGCTGATGCACTGAATTTTGGGATTTAACTCGCGCAGCCGGCGAGTGTTGCCCATGAAGGTGCCGCTGGTGCCCATGGCGGCGATGAAATGCGTCAGGGTGCCTTCGGTCTGCTGCCAGATTTCGTTGGCGGTGGTGCGGTAATGGGCCTTCCAGTTGTTGTCGTTGCCGTACTGGTCGGCGTAGAAGTACTTGTCCGGCTCTGACTGGTAGAGTTCGCGGACCTTGCGGATGGCGCCGTCGCTGCCGTCGCCCGCGGGGGTGAAGATGACTTCTGCGCCGTAGGCCTGCAGGATTTTCTTGCGCTCCGGGCTGGCGGAGGCGGGGACGCAGAGGGTGACGGGGAACTGCAGCGCCGCGCCCAGCATGGCGTAGGCGATGCCGGTGTTGCCGCTGGTGGCGTCCAGGAGGGCGCGCTCGGGTTGGGCGTCGCCGAGTTCACCGGCGGCCATGGCGGCCTGCACAATGCTCAGGGCGGGGCGGTCTTTGACGCTGCCGCCGGGGTTGGCGAACTCCGCCTTGCCCAGCAGGGTGATTCCGGGGAGGTGGCTGACGATACGGGTCAGGTTGAGCATTGGGGTGTTCCCAATGCGGTCCACGACACTTTTTCCTAGCTTCGAGACGTCGGTTGCGGTGGCTGCCATGGTGATGTGATTGGCTCTCCCTGCCTGCAATATGCGAAAGTAAATCGTAACCCGTTTGCGTCGACGAACGGAAAAACGCCCGAGGGACGTTCCATGTTTTTCAAGAAGAAGACCGAGAAGCGCAGCTTCAACGATGTTCTATCCGCGCTGGGTTCGCAGAAGTTTGATGTTGCACAGGGCGGCGGCGGTTCGGGAACGTATCGCGTTTCGAAGCATGGCGTGGCTGCTGAGATCCGGCCGAACCCTGCGGCGAACGAAAAGATTGTGCCCGCGCCCGCACCGGCAGAGATTGTGTCGCGCGCCGGATGGGTGTTGAACGGGCAGATTGCCAGCCTGGTGGACAAGGGCTACCAGAAGTTTCTGAAGGCCGGGAAGCTGGAGATTGTGGCCACCGCCGACCATCTGCGTGCGATCCACGACTTCCAGCAGGAGCTGGATGAGGCTGCAGGCGCGACCATGCTGTACAACGAGAGCCTGGGCACGACCAGCGATAAGTACATGTATGACCGCGTGGCCGGGCGTGAAGTGCATTCGCACTAAGGTTTGTGGTTTTGATGAAAGGCCCTCCTTCGGGAGGGCTTTTATCGTTTGCGGGTTACATACGCAGTGGGGCTTGCGGTATCCTTCGTCTGCCTCTTCCGAGGCCTTTCGATTTCCTTTCTGCGGAGTTCTGCTATGACGATGAAGTGTGTTCGCGGCCTTGCGCTTGGCCTGGCTTTCGGTGTGGGACTGGCAGGGAGCATTGCGTCGGCACAGGTGCTGATTGGCGACGAGAAGTCGCAGCCGGAGAGCCTGACCGTGGCTCCTGGTGGAACGCTGTATGTAGGCAGCGCGAGTTCGCCGTTTGTGTACAAGGTGGCTCCCGGCGCGACGACTGCGGAAAAGTTTGTGGATGCAAGCGCCGAAGGGCCGGGGACGTTCTTCTTTGGCATGTTGGCGGATGGTGCGACGAACACGCTTTGGACGTGCCAATTGACGCCGGTGCCGAATACGAAGCCGGCGCAGCGGCATACGGCGTTGCGTGGGTTTGATTTGAAGACTGGCACGCAGAAACTGCGTTGGGCCCTACCGGGCGACAACACCACCTGCAACGACTTTGCGATTGGCCCGGACAAGGCGCTCTATATCTCGGACACGTCCGTGGGCAAGATCTATCGTCTGCCTGCCGGAGCGACGACTGCAGAGGTGTTTTCTGATAACCGCGTGCTGAACGGCATTGATGGCATCACGTTCCTGGATGGCGTGCTGTACATCAACAACGTGTTCTTCAACAAGCTGTACCGCATTCCGGTGGACGCGAACGGTAAGGCGGGCGCGCCGGTGGACATCTGGATGGATCAGCCGGTGAAGGGACCGGATGGCATGCGGGCGGCCAATGGAAAGATTTACGTGGCGGCGAATGGCAGCGGTATGGTGGCTTCGCTGACGATTGATGGCGACCGCGCGCATGTGACGGTGATCAAGGATGGTTTGAAGACGCCGACCGGCGTGGAACCTGCGGGCAATACGCTGTGGATTGCGGAACGTGGCGCAGGAAAGGCTGTTCCGGTTCCGTTGAAGTAGGCTTTTGGCGGTTATTCAATGCCCACGTCTCATCCTGGGGGCGTGGGCATTTTGCTTTATCACCCACAAATTGCGATTTATCAGGCGGTTTGACCTGCTCCGGTAGAATCAGGGGAGCCATTTTCATCTGCGGAGCAACGCTTCTGTTCACCTCAATGCACACCCTTGTCCTGACTCTGCTGTTTCAGCAGCAGCACGGTCTTCAGCACTATTGGAAGACCCACTACATGCAGAACACCTTCAAGGGCATGTATCACTGGAACAGCTTTGATATTGCACTGCTGATTCCTTACTTCATTGTGATGGTGATCCTGGCGTTTTACGGCATCCACCGCTACCAGTTGGTGTGGCTGTACTTCCGCAATAAGAAGAAGGAAGCGACGAGTACGAACGCTCCGATGCAGTTTGCGGAGAACGAACTGCCGTTCGTGACGATCCAGTTGCCCATCTTCAACGAGCAGTATGTGGTGGACCGGCTGGTGGATGCGTGCTGCCGCATTGAGTATCCGCGTGACCGGTTTGAGATCCAGGTGCTGGATGACTCGACTGATGAAACGCACGAAGTAGCTGCTGAGATTGTGCGAAAGTATGCGGAAGGCACGGCGGGGTTGGAACCGCAGCCGATCTACTATCTGCATCGTACGGATCGCCATGGTTACAAGGCCGGCGCTCTGGATGCGGGATTGAAGACCGCGAAGGGCGAGTTGATTGCGATCTTCGACGCGGACTTTGTGCCGCCGACGGACTGGTTATATAAGGTTGTTAATCATTTTGCAGAGCCGGGCGTGGGCATGGTGCAGACGCGCTGGACGCATCTGAATCGCAACTACAGCTTCCTGACGCAGGTGGAAGCGATCCTGCTTGATGGCCACTTTGTGCTGGAGCATGGCGGACGTTCGCGTGCGGGTGTGTTCTTTAACTTCAACGGCACCGCGGGTGCTTGGCGTCGTACGGCGATTGATGAGGCCGGTGGATGGCAACATGACACGCTGACCGAAGATACGGACCTGAGCTATCGTGCGCAGTTGAAGGGATGGAAGTTTAAGTATCTGCAGGATGTGGAATGCCCGGCAGAGCTTCCGATTGAAATGACTGCGTTCAAGACGCAGCAGGCGCGTTGGGCAAAGGGATTGATCCAGACTGGCAAGAAGATTTTGCCGCGTGTGTTGGCCAGCGATGCGCCGAAGCATACGAAGCTGGAGGCGTGGTATCACCTGACGGCGAACATCAGTTATCCGTTGATGATCATCCTAAGCGTGTTGCTGATGCCGGCGATGATTATTCGTTCGTGGCAGGGCTGGGTGCAGATGTTGCTGATCGACTTCCCGCTGTTCATGGCGAGTACGATGTCGATCTCAAGCTTCTACCTTGTGTCGCAAAAAGAGCTGTTCCCGAAGACCTGGTACAAGACGTTTCTGTATCTGCCGTTTCTGATGGCGCTGGGTGTTGGTTTGACCATCACCAATACCAAGGCGGTGATGGAAGCGTTGTTTGGTGTGCAGAGCGCGTTTGCGCGTACGCCGAAGTATCGCGTGCAGAAGAAGGGCGAGGCGACTGTTGCGGCGAAGAAGTATCGCAAGCGGCTGGGCATTATTCCGTGGATTGAACTTGCGATTGGATGTTACTTCGCGTTCACGGTCTGGTATGCGTTCAGCAGCGAGAATTACTTCACGGTGCCGTTCCTGCTTTTGTTTGTACTGGGTTACTGGTACACGGGTTTGTTGAGCCTGCTGCAAGGACGTTTTGAGCGCGGCGGGAATGCGGGTGCAGAACTGCATGAGAAGCCGTATCCTGTCGGCATCTGACAAATTAGTGGAGGGCAGTCCATGGGAGCGTTTGCAGGTATTGTGCTTGGGTATCTTGCTGCGATTGCGGTCCACCTGGTGTTGGGCTTCCTGATTACACGCGAAGGACGCGGGGTGCTGACGGACGGCTCGCGCATGAGTCGTGCTTACTATATGCAGCTTGGACTGTCGTGGATTGTGGCGGGCGCAGTGGCAGCGTGCACCGGGTTGTACTTTTTCTCGACCATGCCGTTGGCTGCGGTGACCCTGGCGGCGATTGCGGCGTTGCTTTGCTTCGCGATGATCCGCGCACGGAACAAGATGCCGCATCAGCAGACCATTGGCGACACTGTGTTGCTGATGCTTTGTGTGTTGGTGGGATGTGCGATTCCCGCCTATATCCAGTTGAGCTAAACGCACGCAGGAGAAGAGATGCTGAATCGGCGGCAAGTGTTGAAGGGAATGGGCGCTGCGGCATCGCTTCTGTCCATGCCATCGTGGGCGTTGGAAGTGGGTGGTGTGCAGCTTGGTTTGCAGACATACACCTTTCACAATGTGCGTCAGGGTGGGCTGCAGGCGATTGACACGATCCTGGATGGCACGCGCCAGTTGAAAGTGAATCAGCTGGAGCTTTGGGCGCCACAGGCAGAGCCGTTTGCGTTGCCGGTGCGTTACTGGTCGCCGTGGAGTGGTGCTGCGACGGAGCCTGCAACACAGGTTCCGCAAGCCGAACGCGAGAGCCGCAGGAATGCGTTACGGGCGTGGCGTACGAATACTCCTCCGGGGCATTTTGCGGATATTCGACATCGGTTCGACCTCGCGCATATCGGCTTGTTTTCTTATAACTACAGCTTTGAACCGACGATGACCGATGCGGAAATTGAGCATGGTTTTATGGCGGCGAAGATCCTGCGCCTGAAGTTGATTACGGCTTCCAGCAAAGTGTCGATGGCAAAGCGCGTGGCTCCGTTTGCAGAGAAGCATGGGATCATGGTCGCGTTTCATAACCACGCGGTGACGAAGGATCCAGATGATCTTGCGACGATGGATCACTTCCGCCAGGTGCTGGCTATGTCGTCGATGTACCGCATCAACCTGGATGTTGCGCACTATGCGGCGAGTGGTCTTGATGCTGTGGCTGCGCTGGAAGCACTGCATGACAAGATTACGAACATGCATGTGCATGACCGCAAAGCCAACGATGGAGCGAGCGTTCCGTTTGGTGAGGGAGTGACGCCGGCCGCGCAGATACTGAAGATGAATCGTGATCGTGGATGGAAGATTCCGTGTTTCTACGAGCTGGAGTATGTGGGCGCGGATGGACGTGATGTGATCGCGGAGACTCGGCGCGAGCTGGATTATGAGATTCGCGTGTTGAACGAGAAATAACCAGTGTTTATGCATACGAAAAGGGCATGGCTTGCGCCATGCCCTTTGTTGTTTTGCTAATGCGGTTTACTTCTTCAGTGACTCGAGGTCGATCACGAAGCGGTAGCGAACGTCGCTCTGCAGCATGCGTTCGTAGGCTTCGTTGATGTAATCGGCCTTGATGACTTCAATGTCGCTTACGATGTTGTGGCGACCGCAGAAGTCGAGCATTTCCTGCGTCTCTTCGATGGAACCGATCATGGAACCAGCGAGGGACTTGCGGTTGGCGATAAGGCCGAAGGAGTTGAGTTGCGAGTTGCCTTCGGGTGCGCCGACCAGAACCATGGTGCTGTCTTTCTTCAACATGAAGAGGTACGGTGTGAAGTCCATGGCCACGCCCACGGTGCTGATGATGAGGTCGAAGCTGTTGTGGAGCTTCTTCACCGTTTCAGGATCGCTCATGGCGTAGAACTCGTCGGCGCCGAGCTTCTTCGCGTCGTCTGCCTTCTTCATGCTCTGGCTCAGTACGGTGACGTGTGCGCCCATGGCGTGTGCCAGCTTGACGCCCATGTGACCGAGGCCGCCGAGACCAACGATCGCAACGCGCTTGCCGGGGCCTGCACCCCAATGCTTCAGCGGGCTGTACAGCGTGATGCCTGCGCAGAGCAGCGGTGATGCTGCGTCGAGCGGCAGGTTCTCAGGAATGTGGAGGACGTAGTTCTCGTCGACAACGATGTGGTCCGAGTAGCCACCGTAGGTGGGCTGGCCCTCCTTGTCGCGACCGTTGTAGGTGAGCGTGATGCCTACCTGGCAGTAGTTGTCGTCGCCCGCGGTACATTCCACGCAGGTGCGGCAGCTATCGACGAAACAACCTACGCCGACGTTATCGCCTACCTTGAAGTGCGTGACAGCGGAACCGATGGCGCGGACTACGCCTGCGATTTCGTGGCCGGGAACCATGGGGAAGATGCCGCCGCCCCACTCGTCGCGTACCTGGTGCAGATCCGAGTGGCAGATGCCGCAGAATTTGATGTCGATGAGAACATCGTTCGGGCCGGGCTCGCGGCGCTCAAATGAAAAGGGGCCGAGGGGTGTCTTTACCGACTGCGCGGCGTAAGCGGATGCCTGTGACATCGTGTTGCTCCTGTGTTTTGTTGGTGGAATTCGCCGTGGGTCCCCGGCTCACTTATGAGATGCCGCACCCAGTATGCAGGATGCTGATGTTCGAGTTGTTACAAGGCGGTTGCGGACCAGAGGCCCGCGATGCCGAAGAGATATGGCTGCCAACGAGTTTCGTTGAATGACGCGGCTTCCATCATGCGTAAGAAGTCTTTTGGTGCGGGAAAACGCTCTACGCTGGCGGGAAGATAGGCGTACGAATCCTGCGAGCCGGAGATCATGCCGCCGATGCGTGGCAGAACATGGCGGAAGTAGAGACGGTACATCTGCTTCAGCGGCGCGGGCGGCATGGAGAAGTCGAGGATGCCGATGCGGCCGCCGGGCTTGAGGACGCGACGGATTTCGCGCAGGCCTGCGTTGTAGTCTGCGAGATTGCGGAAGCCGAAGGCGCTGACGACGAGGTCGAGCGATGCGTCATCAATGGGCAGGTTGAGGGCGTCGGCCTCGATGAATTCGACGGGTTTGCCCTGCATCTTGATGCGACCGCGTTCGATCATCTCGTGCGAGAAGTCGACGGCGAGGATGGATTCTGCGTTCGCAGGACGACGCGCGAGCAGAGCCGCCGTCATATCTGCGGTGCCGCAACAGAGGTCGAGCACGCGCGATTGTGGCTGCTTCAGTGTTGCGTCGAAGAAGCGTGCGGTGCTGTTCCACCAGACGCGGTCCATGCCCATGCTGAGGATGTGATTGGCGCGGTCGTACTGCGGCGCAATCTCATCGAACATTTTTTGTACGGCGATGGCTGCTTCTTCGTCTGTTGTTGCGCCTTCGGGACGTGCGCCTTTCGCGGATTGCAGAGCGGTCATGCAGTCACCGTCTCAGGTGCGCGCATCTCCGCAAGCATGGATTCCACGGCGGCGAGGAGTTCCGCTTCTGTGACGTCGCGCACAATATCGACTGTGCCGATGCTGGTGGGCAGGATGAAGGAGAGTGTGCCGCTGCGCTTTTTCTTGTCAGAACCGGTGAGGGTGACGAGACGCTGCGCTTCTGCTTCAAACGGCGGCAGGGGACCAAAGGCATGCACCAGATTTGTGATGCGTGATGCAGTGGCTTCATCGAGCAGGTTGCGCGATTGAGAGAGGCGGACAGCGGCGATCATGCCCCATCCGATGGCTTCGCCGTGCAGCAATTGCTTGTAGCCGGTGGCTGCTTCAATGGCGTGGCCCACGGTGTGGCCAAAGTTCAGGATCATGCGCAGGCCGCTTTCGCGCTCGTCTTCTTCAACGACTTCAGCCTTCATGCGGATGCTGTCTTCAATGACGCGCTGCAGTACCGTGATGTCGCCGTTGCGAATGGCTTCTGCGTTCTGCTCCATGAATGCGAAGAGCTTGGGATAGCGGATGACGCCGGCTTTTACGCTCTCCTGCAGGCCTGCGTGGAGTTCGCGTGGCGGCAGTGTCGATAGCGTATCGAGGTCTGCGAAGACCGCGAGCGGATGATAGAACGCGCCTACGAGGTTTTTGCCTGCGGCGAGATTTGCGCCGGTCTTGCCACCCACGGAGGAGTCCACCTGCGAGAGCAGAGTCGTAGGCACCTGAATGAATGGCACGCCGCGCATCCAGATGGCGGCGAGGAAGCCGGTCAGGTCGCCGAGGACGCCGCCGCCAAGTGCGACGAGGAGTGTGTCGCGGTCGGCTCCATGCTGCGCCAGTTCTTCCAGCAGGCGCTCGATGGTGGTCATGCGTTTGTGCGATTCGCCTGCAGGGATGAGTAACGTCGTTACCTGTTTACCGAGGGCTTCAAATCCGTTGCGGACGGACCCGGCCCAAAGTAGGTCAATCTCCGGCGAGGTGACGATAAAGACCTGCGAAATCTTCTTTGCGAGAGGCGCTGTGCGCGCTGCGATGGACGCGAGGATGTTGCGGTCCACATGGACGGTATAGCTTGCGGACGCAGCTTCAACACGGATATCGCTCATACATCCATTATTGCAGGGTCGCCAGCGGGGCGTGGAGCGCGATAGAGTTGCTGACATGCTGAAACAGATGGTTTCGTTGGTTCTGTGCGCCGTGGCGAGTTCTTCGTTGGTGGCGCAGGTTGCGGTACGCGAAGACGCCGCGAAGAAGACGTGGTTTGTGAGCGCGGGCACGATGACCTATGCCGTGGGCGTGAACGACCTGGGCATGCTGCAGTCGTTGTACTGGGGCCCGAAACTGCCTGCAAACGCGGCGCTGCCTGCGGTGAAGGCTCCGCCGGAGCGCGCTTCGTTCGATCCACAGATTTCAACCATGCCGATGGAGTATCCAGCGTGGGGCGAGGGCCTGTTCACGGAGTCGGCTCTGAAGGCGGATTTCAGTAATGGCGACCGGACGTCGATCCTGAAGTTTGAATCCGCGAAGACCAGCGCGGATGAGCTGGAGATTGTGCTGAAGGATACAGCGCAGCCGTTGCGCGTTCACCTGTATTACAAGGCGTATCCCGAGGGTGTGATTGCGCGATGGTCGCGCATTGAGAACACGGGTAAGACGCCGGTGCAGTTGGAGCAGGCTGCGAGCGCTACGTGGACGCTGCCGCAGTATCCCGAGACGGAGAAGTCTGCCTACAGTCTGAACTGGCTTACCGGCATGTGGGGCGGTGAGTGGCAGTTGCATAACGAAAGGATCCAGGCGGGCGAGCGTGTGCTGGAGAGCCGGAAGGGAAGCACGTCGCATCGCGCGAATCCCTGGTTTGCGATTGGCCGTACGGACCAGACGACGGAAGATGCGGGGCCGGTTTGGTTTGGGGAACTTGGCTGGAGCGGAAGCTGGCGGATGACGGTGGAAGACACGAGTCTGCACATGGTGAAGGTGACGGGCGGGTTCAATCCGTTTGATTTCCATGCCACGCTGGCTGCGGGACAGTCCATGGAGACGCCGAAGTTTTATGCGGGTTATACCGACGGCGGGCAGGGTGCCGCGTCGCGTGTGCTGCATCGTTTCCAGACGGATGAGATTCTGCCGCTGCGACAGGGTGCGGGACAGCCACCGAAGCCGCGCGCGATTGTCTACAACAGCTGGGAAGCGACGGAGATGAACTTTACCGACCAGATGCAGATGCAACTGGCGGAGAAGGCAGCGAAGCTGGGCGTGGAACGCTTCGTGATTGACGATGGCTGGTTTGGTGAACGCAATGACGATCATCGCGGGCTGGGTGACTGGTATCTGAACAAGCAGAAGTTTCCGAACGGTTTGAAGCCGCTGATTGATAAGGTGCATGGCCTGGGTATGGATTTCGGCATCTGGGTTGAGCCGGAGATGGTGAACCCGAACAGCGATCTGTATCGCAAACATCCTGAGTGGGCGATGCAGATGCCGGATCGTCAGCGTACGGAACAGCGCAATCAACTGCTGCTGAACCTGGCGCGTGAAGACGTGAAGGAGTGGACGTTTGAGTGGCTGGACAAGCTGGTTACTGAGAATGACATTGCGTATCTGAAGTGGGATTACAACCGCAACTGGAGCGAGCCGGGATGGGATACAGCTCCGGGTACGAGTGCTGCGCATCGTGATGTGGATGCGGAGAAGGCCATCAACGTGAAGTATGTGCAGAATCTGTATGAGATTCTGGATCGCCTGCGGAAGAAGCATCCGAAGCTGGAGATTGAATCGTGCAGCGGTGGTGGTGGCCGTGTGGACCTGGGTATTCTGGAGCGCACCGATGAGGTGTGGACCAGCGACAACACCGATGCGTTGGATCGGCTTGATCTGCAGTATGGCTTCAGCCACGCCTATACGCCGCAGGTGATGGTGGCGTGGACAACAGATATTTCGCACCCGGAGCGGCGCGGTATCCCGCTGCAGTATCGCTTTGTTGTTGCGATGCAGGGTGCGCTTGGCGTTGGCAACAATCTGAACAAGTTCAGCGATGCGGATATGGCGCTGAGCGCGAAGCTGGTGTCGTTCTACAAGACGATTCGTACAACGGTGCAACAAGGCGCGCAGTATCGTTTGCAGTCGCCGCTGGATCGCGATGAGACGCAGATGCAGTATGTGTCTCGCGATGGATCGCAGGCTGTGCTGCTGGCGTATCTGCATTCGCAGCGGCTGCGTGTGGCGTATCCGCCGGTGCGTTTGAAGGGACTGGATGCGAATGCCATGTATCGCGTGCGTGCGCTGGATGCGGAGAAGTATCGCGGCGAGCAGACTGTGAGCGGTGCGGTGCTGATGGGCGCGGGCGTCACGCTGAATATGCGTGATGACTACGACTCAACCGTTGTGGTGTTTGAGCGCGTGAATTAAGGCTTCGTTGCGAGCGAGTTGTTCGGACTCGCTCGCAACGGATACATCTCATCGTTTGTCGCGTCCGTGCAAACGCGGCGTCAGCTTGGGGACCACGAACTCCTGCATCATTGCGCCGAAGATGCCGAACGCTGTTCCTACGGCCGCATTCTGTAGCGTTAGTCCTGCTCCGTTGCGATCGCTGGCGGGATAGTAGAGATTGCTGATGCCTGCAGAGGCGAAGTTCCCAATGACATTGGAGTAGTTGAAGACCGTCTTGTTCTGGTCGTTGCGGCAGAAGATCACGCTGGCGGCGGCGTGGCGCGTGCGGGATAGGACAGAACCTGTTCCCTGATAGCGATAGCGCGGGTCCTGATGAAAGACGACCGGAAGAATGGCGCCGCCGAGGAATGTGCTGATGGCTCCGTCTGCGAAGGATGCACCATAGCGTTTGGCATAGCCGGAGGGGCCTGTGCCATAGCCGCTGAAGCTGTTGTTGGCTTGTTCTACTCCGGCGACGATGGCCGCACTTGCAAATGAAAACGGGTCCAGCGTGGAACGCCATGCCAGGTGAAACTTCTGTCCCTTGGAGAGAGGAGCCGGGCTCGCATCGTAGACCACATAGAAATTGGGGACGACGCCGAGTACGCGCTGCTTCATCTCGAGGTTCACCTGCTCCGTGGCGACCTCTTTTTCTGTCGCGATCACGGTGACGGTCGCGAACTCACCAAGGGGACGCAGCTCAATCGAATCCAGATCCTTCTCTTCGCCGGGAAGAATCTCTCCGGTGCGCGTGTCCGCGAAGAAACCGTTCGCGGTGATGTGCAGTCGATAGGTGCCGGGCGTGACGCCGTACGCGTGAAAGACGCCATCTTCGTCGGCGAAGGCGACCACGGTCACACCGCCGGACAGGACTTCCACGCGCGCGCCGGGCAACAGGGCGCCGTCTCCGTCCTGTACCGTGCCCACGAGAGACGCCTTGGCAAGCATGGATGCTTGTCCGGCTTCCTGTGCCATGACAACGTTCGGTGTGGCGGCGCAAAAAAAGATCAGGCCGCACAGCCAAGGCAAAAGGCGCATGAAGTACAAGACGGTCGGGATTCGCAGAAGTTCTTTTCGTGGAACGCCATACCGCGTCATTCAGTTCCCATTTGGGAGAAAGACGCGAAACGGAGAGGAAACGTTGGATGTGGGGTTAGCGGCGCTTCTTGCCTGCCTTTTCCTTCTTCTCCACGGGTTGTAGCTGGGCCTCGGCGGGCGGTTGGGTGCCTGGAGGAAGGACGCGTCGCGTAATGTTGCCTTCCAGGCGGTATGTCTTGGTAACAAGCTGGCCCTTGGCCACGCGGATCTGGCCATTCGTGTCGGCCTGCGGCACGGGTGCACCGGCTGCCAGCACAGTGTAGATGTAGGTGGGGGCGGGGCCCGTACCCGGCAGGCGGTCATGCGCTGGAGTTCCGGGATCGGAAGCAATCTTTACGGGGAAATAGCCCAGGATGTTTCGATCGCGGTTCGCCGTTTCGTAGCGATGCCGCTTCAAATTCCACGAGTAGACGCGAACCTGATTGAAGTCGTAGGGCAGGCCGGCCTCGTATGGGCTGGTGACGGTGACGTACTGCGGGACCTCTTTGCTGGCGCCCTCAATCTCCGGATCTATCACCTTGTTGATGATGTAAGCGCCCACGATGCGCTGGCCCTCGGCATAACGCGAGATGGCCTCCGGCACATCGGTGTTGAGCAGGCCGCTGGTCATCCAGCCAGTGTGATTCTTCGTGTCGCGCACCAGCCACCAGTCCTGCATGGGCGGTTTCAGCACTTCACCTTCCTTCACCTGGATGCCCTTGGCGCGAGCCATGCTTTCCACGGTCTGGCCGGGAGGAAGAGGCTTCTGGATGGAAGCGCGTTGGAGAAGCTTTAGCTTGTCGCCGTCGGCAAGACGGTAGAAACGATCCGTCTGAATGCCGGGGGAGATGTGCAGATAGACATCGTCGCTGACCGTGCCTGTGGCGACGACGGCATCGTTCTCGTGGTCTTTCTGGAGCTGCTCGAAGGCGTCCGCAATTTTTTCTGTGGCGACGGCGCGTTCGTCAATCCAGCCAATCTCGCCGTTGTCCGTCTTCACACGGTAAAAGCGGCGATTTTGTTCCAGAATTTCCAGCCGCTGACCGTTGACCACGTTGCCGGTCCGGTTCGATACCGCGGCGATGCGATCGCGGAGGAAAGTGCCCTTGGCCGTCACATAGACGTAATGCGTCAGCACCTTCGGCTTGAAATGATTGCAGCCGGAGACCAGCGAGACCGTAGATCCCAGGGCTAGAACACACGCAAATCGGGCCGAAAATGGAGACAATCGCAACATCCGCACTGAGTCTGAGGATAGCATCGCCACGTTGACGAGGCGTGTGACGAACCACGCCTGAGGCGGGAGGCAACCCTTTAGTACGAGAGCGCGACGATGCTGGCGTTTGTGCCGGTGGACGATGTTGCGGCCGAATTCAACTTGCCTGCGGTTGTGCTGTCGAAGCTGTACAGTGTGACATCCGGTGACCCAGAGTATGCGGCTGCGGCGATGTATTTGCCGGTGGAATCTGCTCCCAACGACGTCACAGCGACACCGGACGCAAAAGGCGATCCGCTGATGGCCGTCAGCTTCGCGTTTGCGTCAATCGACCAGCCCGAGATGTTGTTGTCGCCGCGATTGGCCACGTAAACGTACTTGCCGGATTTATCCAGTACTACGGAGTACGGTTGTGACCCGGCGGTATAGGTCGTTGACGTGGTCGGCGTGAGAATGCCGGCGGCTGTGATGGTGTTCACCACGAGGCCCGGATTGGTGCCGCTGCGTGCTTCGTAGAGATAGCTGCTGGTACTGTCGATCGCGATGGCATTATCGCTGGTGAAACTGGGCGGTGCGGTCTGCGTCAGGTATTGAAGCGCTCCGGTGGTGCTGTTGAAGCTGAAGAACAACTCGCCCGCAGTGCCCATAGCGGCAATGACGAACCCACCCGAGGGCGCAATGCGGAGTTGCTTGGGCACGACCGTCCCCGAGACAGTGAATCCAATGCCTCCGCTCGGTCCGATGCTCAACGAGCCATCGCTGCCAATGCTGAACAGATCCAGCGCATTGCCGCTGCCATCGAGCACGATGAGCCATTTGCCATCCGGCGAGGTCTGCATGTCCGCACAGTTTGCGTTGGCAATGGCGTTACCGCTGTTCAACGAACTTAACGTGCCGTCGCTGCCAATCGTATAGCCGAAGATCTGTGAGACGGTTCCCACCCACACATACTTGTTGTCGCGGCTGACGGTAACGGCCGTGGGCGGAAAGCTGTAGGTGAGAGGCGAGCCGTTGAGCGTCGAGAGGGTTCCCGAAGAAGAAATGCTAAGGCCCGAGACCGTATTCGCACCTGCATTCGCAACGAAAAGATAATTTCCCGAGTTCGTTCCACCGCCGCTGTTCCCGCCGCCGCCCGAATTACCGTTTTCCGGCGTGAAGAATTTGCCGGTGCCGCAACCGTTCAGGAGCAACAGGCCAGATATCAGTAAGGGAACAGCGCGACGAAACGGAAGCATGGAAAAAACACCACTCCTGACGGCAGGGAAAGTCAATCCATTGGACGCAACAGGAGAGGAATCATGCTGCAAAATCTTTAGTTTGGCCGAGCCTGGCAGTCAGGGCAGATGCCGATCACGTCGATAGAAACGCGTTCCACCAGGAAGCCAGCCGGCATTGCGACCTGCAACAGGGGGGTCCCGAGATCGCCGTCCGGCAGGTCCGTTACCTTACGGCATACCGAACACACCATGTGATGGTGCGGCATATCGTTCATCTCCACGCGCAGGGTTCCGTGGTGGATAGAAACCTCGCGAAACACGCCGCTTTCCACGAAAAGATGGATGTTCTTGTACACGGTAGCCAGCGAGATGGACGGAATACGCTTCTTCACCGCCTCAAAGACTTCTTCCGGCGACGGGTGGCCATACATGCTCTGCATCGTCTCGTACAGCACCTGCCGCTGATGCGTCACCGCAATCCCGTGGCGGGCGCAGAGTTCGCGGAAGGATCGGAGAGTCTCAGGCATATCAACATTTAGTAGAAATGCCTCAACTGGCAGTGTCAAGACAGATACCCAGCCCCCACCGGTATGAATTTCTCCCATCGGGCATCGCTGATGCGGATAGGATGAAACTCCCTTGGTTGAACTTAGGGCCCATGCGCCGTATCCTTGCGCGAAGCCCCTCTGCGGAAAGGAGAAACCCCATGCGTACCTTTACTCTTCCCGAAGCACACACGCTGCTTCCCGTGCTGGATTCTCTGCTGCAACGCGCGCAGGAGGCCGCCTCCGTGGCCACCATTCGCGAAAACTCACTGGCAGGGCTGTCACAGGCCATTTTCCTTTCCGGTGGCTTGCGTGTGGACCTGCAGGAAGTGTCCCGCATCAAGGCCGAACACACCGCCGCCGTTACCCAGGCAAAGGACACGCTGACTGAGATTGAGGCCATTGGTGTGGAGGTCCACGACCTGGCCAGCGGCCTGCTGGAATTTCCATTTCAGCTCGGCGATGAGGTTGTGATGCTGTGCTGGCTGCAGGGTGAAAAGAACATTACCCAGTGGCATGCGGCTGAAGCGGGATGGGATGAGCGCAAACCGTTGGATGAACGCTTCACCCGCGGCGACAAACTGCAGTAACTGTCGCGCTAGATGTCCCGTAGCGTCTCCAACTTGTTATCCTTACAGTCACGATGCCCAGCTTTCAGGACTCCGTTGTCATCTTCATTCTGGCCCTCATCTTGGTGGGTCCGAAGAACCTGCCCAAACTGGCGCGCCAGCTTGGCAAACTGATGGCTGAGTTCCGCCGCGCCTCCAACGAATTCCGCATGCAGATGGAAGATGAACTTCGCGTGGAAGAGCAGAAGGAGCACGAGGCAAAGGTGGCCGCGCTCGCTGGCCCTGTCTCTGAGACTCCTTCCGGCGAAACCATTGAAGGTGCTGTCACAGAATCCACGCCCATCGCTGAAGCTGGATCGTTGAAGATGATGCCGCCCTCCACCGGTTTACCCACGGAAGCCGGCAGCTATCCCACGCCGGACTTCGCCACAGCCGAGCATACCGAGCATCAGGAGATCACCTCTGAAGCTGGCATCAGCAGCGAAGAACCTCGCGAAGAAATCCACGAACTTGTTCCGGCCGACACGGATGCCGACCACCGACACAACGACTGATAGTAAGAAAGACGGAATGTCCGACGTAATCGAAAAAGCACGCGAAGCGGTACACGAACGCGCCGAACTCCCTGGCATGAGCTTGATGGAGCACCTCACTGAGCTGCGCTCCCGCCTCATCCATTCCGTCGTTGCACTGCTGATTGGTTTTTGTGTTGCGTACTACTGGCACGAGCAGCTCTTCAACATCGTGCAGCGGCCAATGGATCAGCTGCACTATCAGCTCAACATCACTCACCCTACTGACGGTCTGAACATTTATCTGAAGACTGCCTTGTACGGTGGTGGCATCCTGGCTGCGCCTTACATCCTGTATCAGCTCTGGCTGTTCATCTCGCCGGGCATGTACAAGAACGAAAAGAAATTTGTGGTGCCGTTCATGGCAGCCACAGTTCTGCTCTTTTTCTCCGGAGCATACTTTGGCTACCGTTGGGTTCTGCCCTCGGCTCTGCACGTTCTCATTGGTGAGTTTGGCCATCGCTTCAACGCCATCATCACAATTGATGAATACACCAGCTTCTTCACGGCCATCATCTTCGGCCTGGGCATCACCTTTGAACTGCCCATCCTGATTTTCTTTCTTTCGCTGTTCGGCATCGTGGACGCCAAGTTTCTGGTGCGGCATGCCCGCTACGCCATCCTGATCATCTTTGTGATTGCGGGCATCATCTGCCCGCTGCCAGACCCGCTCAGCATGTGCCTCTTTGCAGCCCCAATGCTCGTGCTGTATGGACTCAGCATCGGCGTGGCCTACGTTGCACATCCAGCCCGACGCAAGAAGAAGGAACTGCCTGCAGGCTAGTCGTCTGCTTTCATAAAAATGATCTGACCCCGTTCGTGAATCGCGAACGGGGTTTTCTCTTTTCGCAAACTGTTGATTTCTCGCGGACTCGCGCCAAAAGCATTAGCATCAAATCTACTGATGCCCAACGCCCAGCCCATTGATTGGATTGTCTTCCACGTCTTGCTGCTGGTTTTGCTGGCGCTTGAAGTCCTGCTGCTGCACAAGACGACACCGGAGAGCGCGCCCAAGCGTTCCTATGCAGCAACAGCCCTGTGGATACTGGGTGCTGTTGCCTTCGGAGCGTATGTCTACGTCCACCTGCATCCGCAGCTTGGACAGGAATTTCTGGCGGGCTATGCGTTGGAAGAGTCGCTTTCCATCGACAACCTCTTTGTCTTTCTGCTGATCTTCAAGAGCTTCCGCATTGTGCCGGACAAGCAGCGCCGTGTCCTCTTCTTCGGCATCCTCGGAGCAGTGGTCATGCGTGCAGGATTCATTGTTGCCGGTGTGGCGATCCTGGAGAAGTTCGATTGGGTCACCTATATCTTCGCAGTCATCCTGCTCATCGCTGCGGTGCGTCTCGTGATGCCGGAAGATCACGTACATCCAAAGAAACCGAAGTGGCAGATATGGCTGGAGAAGCGCCAACCCATCTCGCTTTCGCAGGATTCTTTCACGGCTGTTGAGAATGGCCGACGCATTCCCACGGTGCTTGCTTTAGCGCTGGTTGGCATTGCGTTTGCAGACTTCGTGTTTGCGCTTGATTCCATCCCTGCCGTGCTTTCGATTACACGGCACACGTTCATCGCGTACACGTCGAACATCCTCGCGGTGATGGGTTTGCGTAGCCTGTTCTTCGTTCTCACACACGCGCTTGAAAAGCTTGCCTATCTGCACTTTGGACTTGCGGCTGTGCTGGCCTTCGCCGCAGCCAAGATGCTGGCGGCGCCCTGGTATGAGGTCACACCGCTGGTATCGCTCGTGGTGATCTTTGCAATGCTCGCGATCACGATTGTGGTTTCGCTGCTGTTGCAACGCAATCATCCGCAACCCGCGGAGTAAGACTTTCACCACTCGAATTTCGAGTTCGATTTCATAGCGCAGGCTGCTTGCCAAGCATTGTGTGTGAATGTGTACAATGTCCACATTCAGGAGACGCACCCCATGTCGTTGACTCCAGCTACCGAACTTGCAGCAAAGAACAAGGCAAATCACCCGAACGAATCGTCCACCTACCGCCAGGCTCGCAACAAACTTCTGGCTGAAGAGATTGAACTGCGGCGCCACATTGCAGCCGTAGCAGAGAAGCGCCGCGCCCTGCCGATGGGAGGTGAAATCCCCGAGGACTACACACTCGTTGGCCCCAATGGTCCGGTGAAATTCTCCGACCTCTTCGGCGACAAGGACACGCTGCTGGTTTATAGCTACATGTTCGGGCCGCAACGGAAACGTCCCTGCCCCATGTGCACGTCCATGCTCAGTTCATGGGAAGCCGCGGCACGCAACTTCATGCAGAAGGCTTCTCTTGCGGTGTTCGCACGTTCGCCCATCGAACGGCTTGAGGACTGGAAGAAAGAACGTGGCTGGAAGTACCTGAAGCTGTATTCCGATTCCGATGGTGCCTTCACGCGCACCTACGTTTCACCTGAGGATGCCGACGTACCCGGCATGAACGTTTTTGCTCGTCGCGATGGCCGTATCTTTCACTTCTGGGCTCCTGAAATGAGCATGGAGATGAACGACCCGGAACAGGACCCGCGTGGTGCACCGGATCCTGACACGCTGTGGACGATGTTTGATATGACGCCGGAAGGACGCGACCCCAAGTGGTATCCGAGCCTCGATGGTGTGGGCGGCATACTCCACCAGATCGACCTCGACGCAAACCCACCTGCTAAATAGATTCGAACGAGCTCTTCAGGGAAGGGAATTGAAGCGCAAAAGCGAAAGGGATGCGAGTTGATCGCATCCCTTTCGTCTGTTCTGACTTGATGGTTACTGTGTGACCAACTGTGTCGAGTGCGTTCCGTTGGCGACAGCCGCTGCGCACGACGGGCCCGACGATGCCGGGAACGGCGTGTTGCGGATCTTCACCAGTTCACCGGTTGCGGGCTTCAACTGCAGGCCACCAACGGTGTTATCCAGGAAGTTCGACGTGTACAGGTAGATGCCCAGCGCGTTTTCAATCGTCACGCATGTCGGTCCCACGCCACCGGTGGACTGTGCGCCGGTGCTGGTGGAGGACAGAGCACCGGTGTTGCTTGCGATCGCGTAAGCGCCCACGGTGTTGGAGTTGTAGTTCGCGGTGTAGAGGAACTGGCCGCGAGGATCAATCGTGAGGCCCACTGGCTGCGACTGTGTCGCGAACGGGCCGGTCAGGATAGCCTGCGGGATGCCGCTCGACGGAATCGTGTACCCGATGATCTGGTTCGCGCTCTTATCCGTGATGTACAGACGGTTGCCGAGCGGAACAGCTGCGATACCGGATGCCAGAACGCCGGAGTTGTAACCGGTGGAGGTACCCGTTCCAGGAGCGATGGTCGTCTGGCCGATGGCAGTGATCACGCCGCTGCTGAGCGTACGGCGGAATGCCAGCAGGTTGTTCGTCGTGTTGGCGTCCTGGTCAATGACGTAGACATACGACGAGCAGCTGCTATCGGTGCAATCGGTTCCGTTGATGGAGCTCGGCGTGTTGTTATTCACGTTGCTCGTGACGGAGATGCCTGCCGGGTTGAAACCAAGCGGGAAGTAGTTCAGGCCGCCGTTGGAGAGCGGGGTTCCCAGGGAAACCGTACCCGTGCTGGTATCTGTCGACAGCGGGAAGACTTCCACGCCGCCGGGACCCGGGTTCGCCGTGGTGTAGCCCGGCTGATAGGTAAAGGTGACGTACAGGAACTTGCTGTCGCCAGAGATGGCGAGCGCCGTGGGGAACGAACCCGCTACGGTGACCGTCTTCTGCGCGTACAGCTTGCCGTCCGTGCCGATGGCGAAGTTGACGATATTGCTATCGTCCTTGTTCACCACGAAAACGGTCTTCTGGTTAGAAGTGATGGCAAGCGCCACAGGGTTACGGCCGCCGGTGTCCTGGCCGGACGATGCCAGGCGGATCAGCGATCCGGTCTGGTAGTCGATGCCGAACTCGTTGAGCACGCCGTTCTGGTTGGTCGTCGTGCTGGCCTTGGACGAGGTCACATAGAGAAAGCCGACCGTATAGTCGCGTGAGCAGGCGGTAAGGCCGAGGCAGGCTGCCAGCGAGAGAACGGAAGCGGCGCCGAAACGGCTGATCTGGTTGAACTTCATGCGTTGCATTTCCTCAAATCGTGTTGCCGGTTGCGGGATGACCTTGCGACCATCCCGCATATTCCCGTGCTAGCTCGTGATGCCGCTGACGACCAGGCAGGCCGGACGTCCCGTTGCCTGGAAGGTGGAGCCGTGCTGCAGAACCTGCAGCGTGCCCTGATTGTGATCGATGTGGTAACCCGTCACCGTTCCATCCTGGTTGGAGGTGTACACCCACTGCTTGGAGGGGTCTTCCACCATGCAAACCGGACCGGAACCTACAGAATACGGGTTCAACTGGCCACCCTGCTGCTGCAGCTGGCCGGTGCTCAGAATCTGGTACGCGCCGACGGAGCTCTTGGACGTGGAGGTGGAGGTATTGTTCTGATTCAGAACATACAGCCACTTGTTGGCGGAATCCGTCAGGGTCCAGACCGGGGTCGCGCCGCTGACGAAGTTGGCCACCTGGCCACCGGTTACAGGCTGCAGAACGCCTGCGCTGGAAACCGTGTACTGCAGGATGCGGTTGTTTGCACCATCGGTCAGGTACAGGTAGCTGCCACCAAGAGTGATGGAGGTGATGTTGATGGTCTGCGTCTGGTCGATGACCTGCGTCGAGTTCGCATTCACCGTCAGCTGTCCGCCAGTGCCCACTGCGAGTGAGGTCACCGTCTGGTCGCCGTTGACGACGATGACAGAGGCAGACGAAGTGGTCTTGATGCGGGTCGGCTGAGGGCCGGTCGAGGTGTAGGTCAGGTACGTGCCGTTGTTCTTCACGGACTGGTTCTGCACCAGCGACAGACGACCAGTGTCGGCGTCAATCGCGAAAACTGTGATGGCGCCGCATGCAGCCGTCAGCAAGCCGGTCGCAGAAGCGCAGGTGGTCTTGCTGTCCGGGGACACCTTGTCCAGAACATACAGATAGTCGCCACCAGTGCTGATGTCCATCCAGACGGGGGTTCCGCCTTGGCTGGCAAATGCCTGCTGGAAAGTCAGTACACCGTCGCCGCCGACGCTGAACTGAGAAACGGAATTATTCGCGTCGCCCTGATTCAGAACATACAGGTAGCGTCCGCCGGGCTTCACAACGCCCATAACAGGGTTGCTGCCACCGGCCGGGAAGGGCGAATGCACCATCTCCGTCAGGTTGCCGGAGTAGTTATCAATCTTGTAGCCGGTAATGGTGCCCGCGGCGCTATTGCTGCTGGTTTGGCCTTCCATTACCCACAGGTAGCCAACCGTATAGCTGCCGCACGAGGTGATTCCCAGGGAGAGACCTACTGTTGCCGCACAGGCCAGAACGTTCCGGCCGATTCCACTCAACTTCATGTGTTTCCTTCGATTCCCATGGGCGGCCCCGGACACATGCCACCGGCAAGACACACGTTCGCCTGGGAAGTGAAAATGCTCTGTTGATTGTATGCGCCGCGGGGGATTTCCGCCACCGCCGCTGTCAGAACCTTTACCGCTTCTTATTACTGTGCCGAGTAGACGGCGATTTGTGGCAAAGGTTAGCCCTAAGTTCTGGCTCGAAAAGGAATTGTTTTCCTCAGAAAAAGGCGCGGCTACGTGAGCCGCGCCCTTCCTTTAAGGGAGTGCGTGTTCGTTTACCAGACGCGGCAAGCGTTTACCGGTGCCATCGGCTGTCCCTGCTTGCAGGAGAACGCCTTTGCGAAGTTCGCCTGATTCTGTACGCCGCCGTTGGTACGGAAGCGGCCGGGCGAGTGCGGATCGGTCTTGGCGCGAACGCGTGCTGCTTCGTCGCGGGTGTTTTCGCACCACACCTGCGCGTAGCCCAGGTAGAAGCGCTGCTCCGGTGTGTAACCGTCAATGGACTTGCGCGAATCCGGACCCAGCTTGTCCAGTTCCTTCTGCATGGCCATGTAGGCTACCTGCAGGCCACCGTTGTCCGCGGTGTTTTCACCCAGCGTCAGCTTGCCGTTCAGCTTGGTGCCCGGAACCGGTTCAAACGATCCGTACTCGTCCACTTCGCACTGGGTGCGCTTGTCGAACTCAGCCTTGTCGGCGTCTGTCCACCAGGAACGTACGTTGCCCTGCGGATCGAACTTGCTGCCCTGATCGTCAAAGCCGTGCGTCATCTCGTGGCCAATCACCACGCCGATGGCGCCGTAGTTCACAGCCGGATCAATCTTCAGGTCATAGAACGGCGGCTGCAGAATGCCGGCAGGGAAGTTGATGTCGTTCATCGCCGGGCTGTAATAGGCGTTGACGGTGGGCGGTGTCATGCCCCATTCCTTCTCGTTTACCGGCTTGCCGATCTTGTTCAGGTCACGACGATCCGTAAAGATATCGACGCGCTGCAGATTGCCCAGGCGATCATCGCGCTTCACTTCGAGCTTGCTGTAATCGCGCCAGACTTCGGGATAACCAATCTTGTCGCGGAAGGCTGAGAGCTTCTTCAGCGCCTCCTGCTTGGTGGTGGCGCTCATCCAATCCAGGTTCTTGATGTCATCACCCAGCGCTGCTTCAAGCTGGTGCACCAGTTCCTGCATGTTCTTCTTGGCTTCGGGGGTGAAGTACTTTGCCACCCAGTCCGCACCAACAGCTTCGCCCAGTGCGGCATCGGTCTGCTGCGTGCAACGCTTCCAGCGCGGTGCCTGTTCCTTCTGGCCCTGCAGTGTCTGCGCGAAGAAGCGGAAGTTCTCCTGATCAAACGCCTTGCTCAATGCGCCCGCCGAGCCGTGAATCACATGCCAGCGCATATAGCTCTTCAGGTCGTCGGTGCTGGACGAAGCGATCTGATCGTTGAATCCCTTGAAGAAATCCGGCGTGCCCACGTTCAGGTTTGTCACCGGCGTCTTGATGGCAGTGAAGTAGTCGCTCCACTGGAAGTTCGCCGTGTAGCCCTGCAGTTCGGTGATCGGCTGCGGGTGATAACGCTTCGCCGGATCACGCAGTTCCACGCGTGGCATCGAGGCCTGCGCCAGTGCCGTTTCAATCTTCAGCACGGCCTGAGCTTCGGCGGCGGCCTTCTCCGGTGAGTCGCCCGCAAGGACGAACATCTTCGTTACGTGCTCCACATATTGTTTGCGCAGCGTGACCATGCGCTCGTCGTCCTGCAGATAGTAGTCACGATCGGGCAGCGATATACCGCCCTGGAACAGTCCGGGAATCTGCTTGCTGCTGTCCTTCTGGTCCTGCTGCGAACCGAAGCCGTAAAACAGCGATGTGCCGTAAACGTCTTCCAACGTACCCACCAGCTTTGCCAACTGTTTCTTGTCGCTCCAGCCGTCGATCTGAGCCAGCACGGGCTGGATTGGTTTTGCGCCCAGCTTCTCTGCCAGATCGTCATTCATGCAGGCTGCGAAGAAGTTGCCGTACTTGGTCTGCAACGGTGTCTTCGGGCTGGCGGCGGCGTCCTTCAGCAGCGCGTAGACGGTATAGACGTTGCGCTCCTGCAGTTCGTCAAAGCGGCCAAAGCGCACCTTGTCTGCGGGGATGGGATGATCCTTGCGCCAGTTGCCGCAGGCGTAGGCGTAAAAGTCAGTGCAGGGATCGGCCGTCTTATCGATGGCGGCCAGGTCCATGGATACCGCAGGCTTCGGAACGGTGATGGAAGCTTCCTGCCCATCCAGAGCAAGAGACATCTGCTGGGCAGAGGCGGTCATACCAAGGCCAAATACGGCAACGGCGGCAATCGCAGAACAGGCGGGAAACTTCATGCGGGGTCCTTCTGGTGCGTTTGGAGTGAAGTGGAAACGTACCCCATACTGTATTGGAATTTCACCTGTCAGTGCAGCATTTTCATTCGCCCTGTTGGGCAGATGATAGGCGCATCGCTTACGATGACGGGTGCTGCTGGAGGAATACAAAGCATGTCATTGAATCGCCGCTCATTTTTGCGGAATGCCGGCCTTGCTGCTGCGGGAACACAGATTCCGCTGTTGAGGACCTTTGCCCAGGAACGCCGCCTGGGGCCAAACGACCAGATCCACGTTGCCCTGATTGGTGCGGGCGGACGCGGTCAGTCGATCACGAAATCCGCGCTGACGTTGCCCAACGTCAAACTGCTGGCCGTGGCCGATTGCTACGACGGTCGACTGGCCCACTCCAAGGAGATGTGGGGCAATGACCTGCAGACGACCAAGGATTACAACGAAATCCTGAAGCGCAGCGACATTGACGCTGTCATCATCGGCACGCCGGACCACTGGCACCGCAAGGTTGCCATCGATGCGATGGCTGCGGGCAAGGACGTCTACTGCGAAAAGCCGATGATCCACGAATACGCGGATGGCCCGCTGATGATTGACGCGGCCAAGAAGTACAACCGCGTCATCCAGATCGGATCGCAGCGCGTGTCGTCGATGATCTACATCAAGGCGAAGGAACTGCTGGCTGCCGGTGCTATCGGCAAGCTGAACCTGGTCCAGGGCCACTGGGATCGCAACTCCGCGCAGGGCGCATGGGAATACACCGTGCCGCTGGATGCCAACGAACAGACCTGCGACTGGCCGCGTTTCCAGGGCGCCGCGCCCAAGCATGCATGGGACCCGGAACGCTTCTTCCAATGGCGCAAGTACAAGGATTACGGCACCGGTGTGGCGGGCGATCTATTTGTCCACCTGTTCAGCGGAACGCACTTCATCACCGGCACCAACGGCCCTTCGCGAGCCTATGCCACTGGTGGTCTGCGTTACTGGAAGGATGGCCGCGATGTTCCCGATGTTCTGCTGGGCCTGTATGACTACGGTGACTGGAACCTGGAACTGCGTGTGAACTTCGTCGATGGTGGCGAAGAGAGCGAAGGCTTCACCTTCGTTGGCACGGAAGGCAGCATGGAGATCACCAGCCGCGGCGTCATCGTGAACAAGGTCCCGCGCGAAAAGGGACCGGGTATGAGCATTGGCTCGTTCACCAACGAGATGCAGGCTCGCCTGAAGGCCGACTACGCGCAGAAGCATGCGGAAGACGCCGCTGCCCGTGCTGCGTTGATTGGAACGGGTGTGGAGCGTTACATCGCTCCCGCCGGTTACGACGACACCGCCGACCACTTCCGTACCTTCTTCAACTGCATGCGCACCCGCCAGCAGCCCACGGAAAACGCGGTCTTCGGCTATCGTGCGGCTGGCGCAGCTTTGCTCAGCCTGCTCAGTATGGAGAAGGGCACCGTCGTTCATTGGGACGCCGATGCCATGAAGCTGAAGAGCTAGATCAACAATCCATAAACAAGAAGCGCAGCGAAAGGCTGCGCTTTTTGTTTATGCGGTTGGGGCTTAAGCCTCTTGTGCATTGCTTTGCCAAATGGTGCATGCGACTCTCGCAGGCACCCCTATCCATGGGTCCGCATCACGGAGCGGAGTATCGCTCTGGCTGCGTCCCCCTTTTCTTGTGTCGTCTCCCGGAGGAACTGGACGTGAACACCATAAAGACTTGCCGATACGTCGCCGCTGCTGCCATCGCACTCACCGTTACCAGCGCATTTGCTGCGGAAAAGGCGCTGGACAAAGGCCGCGCGCCGTCTTCAGAACAGGTGGGATTCAATATCTACCTGCCTCTGCAGAACCGCGATGCGCTCGACAATGACATCGCCGCATTACACGACTCGACCTCATCCCGCTATCAGAAATGGCTGACGCCGGACGAGTTTAAGGCGAAGTACATGCCTTCCACCTCGCTGCTAAAGGAGGTTCTTGCTCAACTGGCAGCGCAGGGAATTGATGTGACCGTTGCCGGTCCACAAATGCTGCATTGCAGCGGCAAGGCATCCGCAGTGGAAGCGGCGTTGCGCACTACGCTGCACGATGGAGCGTTCCACAATGGCCGTAAGACTGTGATGGCGGCGCAGGCTCCGACACTCACCGGTGCGCTCTCGCAGAGCGGCGCAATCGTGTCTGGTCTCTCCGGTTTTGTGCGCGCGCGTTCGTATGTACACACTGCACCCGCGGCAAACCCGCAGAATCGTTACAGCACGGCAGGCCCCTATTGGTTCACGGACCTGAAGCAGGCGTACGGCTGGCCGTCGTATACCGCGTACACCGGCAAGGGCGTCACTATCGGCATTCTGATGACGGGCGATTACAACCCGACGGATGTGAACGCATATTTCACTCACGAGAAGATCGCTACGCCAAAGATCTCCACGGTGCAGATCAATGGTGGTGCGCCGTATGATCCTGTTGGTTCCACGGAGACGCATCTTGATCTGCAGCAGTCCGGCGGTATGGCGCCGCAGGCGAAGCTGATCCTGTACAACATGCCAGACCTGTCCGATGACAGCATCATGGCGGGCTTGTCGCAAATTGTGAACGACAACAAGGCCGACGTGGTCAGCATGTCCTTCGGTTCGCCAGAGATCTTCTACAAGGCGGAATACAACGACGGCACGGACTTCAGCTACCTGCTGAAGGAAGAGAATGACCTGCTTGCGCAGGGAACGGCGCAGGGCATTACCTTCATTGCCAGTTCGGGCGATGCAGGCGCGTTGACCGCCTTCCCGCCAGCCTGCTTTGACGGCGTCCCGGACTGCGGACCTGCCATCGCGGCGGTCAGCTTCCCCGCATCCAGCCCGCATGTCGTCGGTGTCGGCGGAACGAACCTGGTGACAACGCAAACCTCGTCCACCGATTTGAACTCTGTCTACGTTCGCGAGCAGGCTTATGCTGACCCGCTGGAAGGCGACATCTTCTATGGCACGTCATCCACCGGCCAGTACTGGGGTTCGGGCGGCGGCGACAGTGTTTACTTCCGCAAGCCGCTCTTCCAGGCGCTGGTAAACACCGGCAATGCAAAATACCGCACCGTGCCGGATGTATCGCTGCACATGGGCGGTTGCCCTCAGGGCGCAATCACCTGCAGTGCCGACGATAGTTCGGACATCGTCACCATTGGCGGCTTTAATTACTCGGTCATTGGCACCAGCGCTTCTGCGCCGGATTTCGCAGGACTGACGGCTCTCGCGGTACAGCGCTACGGCAGACGCATTGGCAACGAGAACTATTACATCTACGCTCTGGCTGCATTGCAGAACCTGGGTCTGACGAAGGTCTATCGTCAGGGCATCCCCGGCTTCAACGGCCTGTACTCCACCACCAACAAGGGCTACAACCGCGTTCTCGGCAACGGCACGGTGATCGGCAAGCAATTCCTTCTTGCCCCGCTGGTTCCTTCGGCCGGAACGCCGCAGACCCCCAGCAACCCGTAGTCTGAAGTTGGATAATCCAGTAACAAAAGGCCCCACGACGAAAGATCGTGGGGCCTTTTATTTTCGGGTTGCAACGTGGACGTTTAATTCTCCGGGGGATGTTGATCGACGTGGTCGATCACAACAACTGGAATGTCCCCGCGCGATGCTTTCACGCGTAGCCCGAGATTCTCTTCCAGGCTGTGGTCGAGTGTCGGCATCGGATTCGTATCATCTGGCCTTCGATCCGCATCGAAGCGCCCGTAGTACGGCACCACGAAATCGTACTTCCCCAAAAGGCCCGTTTGATTCACCACGGGACGTCCAAACTGGCCGTTTAGTACATCGCAAAGCATGGCCATGGAAGCACCATGTGCGACCAACTCGTACCCGGCTTTACTGCTGCTGCGTTGGTACAGCGGTGGGTAGGTCCTCCCGTTATTTTCCTCTTGAGAAGATGCATCGCTCGTTTCTTTAAGCAGCCCCAGCTTTGATACCACCAAGTCATAAGTAGGGCCTTGCCGAGTTTCCCAGTGCACCTGAAGATGAAACCGCTCCGCAAGCAGAACCTGCAGCATGTGCTGCTTTTCCAGCCGCGCATTACGATCGCTCAGTTGTGCGAGCTTTGCATCCGCGTCGGCGTCCGATTTTGCTTGGATGGTGTACAGCGTCTCAAAATCCCAACTCGGGTTTCCCGACAGCTGGTAATACTGCACACCGTAGGCCAGAGTTACCAGATTGGACAGGTTGATGTTCTGCGTGCGAAACGTGCTTGTATGAGGCGGGTAGAAGGTTGAGTGGACAATCTCGTTGCCCACCTTCGATTCTCGAATCGAAGCGACATCGAAGGTCATAGTCGGGTGATAGTCCGTCGACGAAGTTCCAAGAGGGCTCGACTGGCCAAAGGCTTGCGAACCAGCAAGGGCAATCCATACCAGCTGTGAGAAAACTGCTCTGCGCATTCCGAAGCACTCCCTTTACTTCGAACCTGACGATCTCACTTCCACTTGATGTTGCAACCCAGGCTAGGCACCTGGTGTTCCAGCGGCGGATTTCCCGCGATCAGGTTCTTGATCGCCGCTTCCAGATCGGCTCCATGCGCTGCCTGGTGGATTTCGGGATGCCGTTCCACACCAGCCTTGCCGTCGCTCTCGCGGTAGGGGCGCGTGCGGTCAAACTGCGCGTGGTACACCAGCTTCCGATCCTGATCGAAAAGATACAGGTCAGGCGTGCAGGCCGCGTGAAATTCCCGAGCCGTCTCCTGCGAACTGTCTTGCAAATAGGGAATTGTGCAGAGATCGGCGCCTTTGTCCCATCCCAGCCGTTCTCCTTGCTCACGCATGCCTTCGGGGCCGTCCTCCGGAAAGGCAATCTCATCGTTCGAGCAGATGCACACGGTGGCGATTTCACCGGCATACTTCTTGGCCAGTGCGGTGAAGGCCACTTCCATGTGCTTTACAAACGGGCAGTGGACGGAGACGAACGCCACCAGCAGGCCTTTTCGGTTGTACGGATCGTCTGGTCCGGCGTAAATATCGTCGCGCCCCAGCGCTTTATCGCAGAGAACGCATTCCAGTTCAAACGCCGGGCAAACCGCGCCCAGGGGAAGTTCGGTGTTCGATTCCGTACGTGCCATGAATAGATGCTACCGCTCTTCTACAATCAAAGAATGATCAAGGGTTTGACCGTAGTGAAGCCGGTGGGTTCGTCGGCGGCGTGGGAGCGGCTCAGCACGCTTTTTTCGGAGCTTGGCTTCGAACCGGGCAAGGGATGGGACGACGGCACAGGCCGTGGCGTCAGCTTCCTCGCGCCTCTCGGAAACGCGGAGTTCGTCACTGGCCGACCGCCTGCAGTGCCGGAGCTGCTGATTGAATGCACGCAGCTCGACATTGTGCACGGCATCGTAAAGCGCTGGCTCAGCGCCGAGTTGCGCACGGAAGAGATCAGCGGACGCCTGTCGGGTGTTGCAGAAACACATTGGAAATCGCGCCTGTTCACGGTCGATCTGGGCGATGGCCTTGTCTTCGGCTTCTGGGAGCGCGAAGACATTCTGGCCGGGCGCCCCATTGCCATCGAAGGCGATCTGTCGGCCGCTGGCATGAAGTTTGGCATCGTGGTCGCACGTTGGAACGCCGTCATCACAGATCGCTTGCTGCAGGGATCGCTCGATGCGATTGCACGCAGCGGTGGCAAACTGACCGACGTACAGATTGTCCGCGCACCCGGAGCATGGGAGATTCCCGCTGCCGCGCGCATGATGGCGGACCTTCGCGATGACAGCGGCAAGCGCAAGTTTGACGCCATCATCACGCTGGGCTGCCTGCTGCGCGGTGAAACGGCGCACTATGAGGCGATTTACAACGAAGCCGCCCGTGGCATCGGTCAATCGCAGCAGGACACCGGATTGCCACATGCCTTCGGCGTACTCACCTGCGAGACACTGGAGCAGGCGTTGAACCGCGCTGGCATCAAGGCGGGCAACAAGGGATTTGAAGCAGCGGTCGCGGCCATTGAGATGGTCAGCATCGCTCGCAAGATTGGTCATGCGGCTGCCGGTGAACACGAAGGCAGCGGCGTGACCGCAGGAAAGCTGGCACAGGTCGACGTCGACCGTGCCTCGGAAGGATTTCAAAAGTAATGGGACAACGTAGAAAAGCTCGCGAACTTGCCATGCAGATGCTCTATCAATCGGACCTGGGCAAGCAGACCGCCGTGGAAGTGCGTCGCGTGTTCTGGAAGAGCCGTCAGGACGATGAGGGGAATCCCACCGTCGATCTGGAGACGCAGTCTTTTGCAGAAGACCTGTTTCGCGTGGCGATGGAACGGAGCAATGAGATCGACGATCTGATCGACAAGCACTCGCAGAACTGGCGCGTGCATCGCATGGCCGTGGTGGATCGTAACCTGCTGCGTACGGCAGTTGCGGAGATGATTGCGTTCAACGGAACGCCGCACCCCATCATCATCAACGAAGCGCTTGAAATCGGTCGCAAATATGCCGCTCCGGAGAGCATCACTTTCCTCAACGGCGTGCTGGATGCCATCTCGCGTGCCGTGATGGAACAGCGCTACTCGTGATGTACCGAACGCAGCGAACGCGCTCCTGATTCGCAACAAGACAAAGAGAAAGGCCGCCAGCGATGGCGGCCTTTCTCTTTGTCTGTTATTTCGATTAGTTGTTGGTGACCGAACGCGGGTACTGGACCAGCAGATTCGGAACCGCAGTGCCACCGGTCGTCGTCAGGCTGGGCAGCTTCGGATTCAACTGGGTGGAATCGGTCAGCGTGGAACGCGTGATCTGATGCACCTGGTTGTCGCCGGACGTACCTGCAAAGAAGAACTTGTTGTCCGAAGACAACACACCCGTTACCGGTGCAGTCGCTCCGTTCGCCAGCGTCACGGAAGTGACTGTTCCAGCGGTAGCTCCAGTGGTCGAGTAGACCGGCAGTTTGGTGCCGTTAGAAGCTGCACCGCTCACCGCCAGATAGGTGGTGAATGCCTGGGTCGAATCTGACGTGGGATAGATTCCCGTGACAGAGGTCGTCGTCACACTGGTCGATGCCGTGGTGTTCGCTGCCATACCAAATACCGGAGCAACTCCAGCTTCAGGGCAGTCGCCTGTGGGAAGCACACCAGTGAAGGTGCGCGTTCCGTTAGCGCCGTCATTCGCCGTCGAGGTCGGGAAGGTGATGTCGTTCACGACCGGCGTTCCGCCAGAGGTGGCCAGGCGAACATCCAGCAGATGCTTGCCATCGTTGGTGGTAGCCGCACGATCGTTTACTGCAGCGGACAGTGTCAGGTTTCCTGCCTGCGGATAGAAGATGGTTGGGGTCCCGACGGCTGCGCAGTACGAACGCGCATTGACTGCCGTATTGCCGGTGACAAACGCACCTACCGACGGGATGGCAACTGCTACATCCGTAGTGCCAGTTGCAGACAGGTCATAGTTCTGCCAGCTTGTGAAGGCCGAGTACACCAGCAGGTGGTTGTCCGTGGTCAGAACGTACAGCGTGGAGCCATCCGGCGTGTATGCCGCGCGGGTCGCTACACCGTTATAGGTGGTAACAATCGCGGGCGTCGCCGTGTTGAAGACCGTGATGACCTTGCGGCTGCTATCGGAGATAACGGCTGTCGCGCTGTCAGGTGAGACCGTCAGCAACGAACCCTGGATCGTTGGGTACGAAGCCAGTAGTGCGTTGTTCGTAGTGCCGAACGTCATCAGCGCTTCAGGCGATCCCATAAAGATCGTGGTGCCGTTCTGGGCCATGATCATCGAGGTCGGCGTGTACGGCAGCTTGATGGGCGAGGGAATGACGTTGGTCGTCAGATCGATCGGCACCAGGTACTGCGAGTCGGTGCTACCCACCCAGAGACGGGTGCTGTTGCTACCCGGCGTGGTGGACGTAATGGTGTTGGAGGCCACCGGCTTGCCCGTGCCCAGCAGGCCCACATTGCCGTAGGGAGCTGGGTTGCAGCTCGGCGGCAGGCAGAATGCATTAATCGCTGCGACGCCAGGGAAGACCGGGGCAATCGAAGAAGACGATGCCGGGGCGGCAACCGGGTTGGTCGAAGTTACCGTCAGGGTCAGACCCGTCAGCGTAACGCCGTTCACATCCTTCACCACGGCGGTGAGGGGTTCCGTGGTGTTCGGATTGATGATGACGTTGCCGTTCGTGGCGTTCGCCGTGCTGATGGTGATCGTTTTCGGCGGGCAGACGGACATCAGGCCGGCCGTCGAAGTGGACTGCGCGATGTTCGCGGTCACAATCGTCGTTCCAGGAGCGATCGCAGTTGCCACACCGCTGGTGTCTTCAAAGTTCAGCAGTCCGGCGGTCTGTGCGGTAAAGGTCGCATGGCCGGCGGAGTAGGTGACGTTCTGCGCTCCCGCAAAGAAACGCGTGACAAGCTGCGCGCTCTGGCCGAAGGAGATGCAGGTATTCGGCACATAAGGAGAAGCAGACGTCACAGCGGAAGCCGTGTACTGTGGGCAGTTGGTCGCAGGGTCGTTGACACAGTCGGTTGACGCCGTTCCCAGCGTAATGGCCGTGATCAGCGGATGCACATAGACCAGTACTTTATTGCTGTTTGCGCCGCTGCCAGCCGCAGTCAGTTCGGCTACGCCGGACTTGCCGCTGGAGGTGCAATAGGTGTAGTCCGCCACACCGCCCGGGTTATTGCGGTTCCACGTGCCGGCGCAAAGCTGGCCGGTGGTCGGGTTTACGTCCGCCACAGGGATATTGGAGGCGTTGTTCGGATCCACCGTGGAGTAGGTGATCTTCGAAATACTTACCGTGTTGTTCTTGCAATCCACTGCGGTGGGCGTGGTCACGTTCTGCGTCTGACCGTAGCTCATGCTGAGGCCGCCAACAGTCGGATTCAGGGTGATGGTCTGCGGGTCGCCGACCCGAGGCCCAATGGTGCCGCTGCAAAACGCGGAGCTGGTTCCCTTGGCGCAGCCGGAAAGCGAAATCCCGACAGGCAAAGCGAAGAACAACAGGATGAACAACGAGAGGAAACGACGACGCAAAGAAAACCTCCCCGCAGTGCCTGATGCGTAGTGGCGCTGCGGTCTGTACCTGGGACGGAAAAGTGCCCGGAAATGTCTACGGTTCAGTGTAAATCAGAGTCGGAGAAACATTCGGAGGCACCCGGCGATCCGAATGTTTTCTTCCTATTAAGACGGACGACCCCACCGCCTGGCAGCAGAAGTTCTGTCGAATCTTCGAGGGGCCGCGGCCGTGGAAAGCTGTAAGGACGCCATTTTTGCTTTGCTGGCTGTCTACGGCGCTCCAGATGCGGTATTCTTCGCTGCACCATGATGCCCGCACGCTTTTTCGCTCTGAGTCTTCTTGCTGCCTCGTCTCTTCTGGCCGTCAGCGCCACGGCCCAGACGGCTGCTCCCAAGCCGTCCCACGAAGATACCGAGTTTTACCACCCGGTTCCGCCCGTCGTAACCCCGGCAGCTACCGTTGGCCAGCCGCCATCGGACGCCATCGTCCTCTTCGACGGCAAGGACACCTCGCAGTGGGTTGCCGCCAAAGACAGCACCACCCCCGCCGACTGGGAAGTGCATGACGGCGTCATGACTGTAAAGAAGGGCGGCGTGGGCAACATCGAGACCAAGCACCGCTTTAAGGACTACCAGCTTCACCTGGAGTGGAAGATTCCCGCCAGCATCACCGGCGAAGGTCAGGGTCGCGGCAACAGCGGACTCTTCCTGGCCTCCACCGGCAAGGGCGACGCAGGTTACGAAGTCCAGATCATGGACAGCTACAACAACCCCACCTACACCAACGGTATGCTCGGCAGCGTCTACAAGCAGGCTGTGCCGCTGGCCAATGCCGCCCGCAAGCCCGGCGAATGGTCCTGCTACGACGTGGTCTGGACCGCCCCCCGCTTCAACTCCGACGGCAGCCTGAAGACCCCGGCCTACGTCACCGTCTTCCTGAATGGCGTTCTGGTGGAGAACCACTTTGAATTGAAGGGCGAAACCGCCTATGTCGGCCATGCGGAATACAAGGCCTACGACACAGCGCCCATCAAGCTGCAGGCTCACGGCGACAAGAGCGAGCCCATCAGCTTCCGCAATGTCTGGGCTCGCGAAGTAAAGCCCTGGACCGAACCCATGACGAAGTAACGTCTGAAATAACGAAGCAAGGAGAGGGGCGCGCAAGCGCCCCTCTCCTGTTTTTGAGTTCGCTATTCGCCTGCCGGAACAAAGAAAATCTCCCGTACCTCGCCTCGCCCACCTGTCAGGGCGATACCTTTGCGCGACCATGTCACCGCCTCGTCCATATCCGCGCATTCCAGTATCCAGAAGCCGCCGATGTGTTCCTTGGCTTCCAGATACGGCCCATCGGTGATCAGCATTTCGCCGTCGCTCTGCTTTTGCAGGGATTTCGTGGCACCAAGGCCGCAGGCAAATTTCCTGACCCCGGCAGCCAGCATCTCCTGGTTGAGCGCATGGATCGCAGGGCCAACGGATGCATCCATCGTGGACATGTCGAAGTCATCGGGGAGGTATCCAGCAACAAAATACTGTGGCATCGTCTTTCTCCATAAGTTTGGGTCGGGCAGGACTGTTTTCTGCTTCTATCTCTACGACGAACGGTGGTTTCGCAATTCGACAACGATCAACGAAATTTTCGATTTAAATGTGTGGCGCCAGTGACGGCTATCCGCGTTCTACAAGTTCCTTCGCATCGGAATACGCTCGTTCGATCAGCTTTCGCAGTGACGAGGCGTCGACGTCCGCTCCGGGTTGCAGCTTTACATGCCGCATGAACTTCCCCGTACCTTGTAACAGGCCTGCATGATTTGGCAATGATGAGCCCTGATAAAACCCCACATTGACGTGAGATTTGAAGACATTCACATAGCAGAAAGCAACATCACCCACACACGCCACCGGGCAACCGTCATGAAAAACTTCTCTGACCTCATCGCCGCACTTTCGCATGACCTCAAACCACTGCCCCGCGATGGCGCCAAGCGCACCTCGTTCCTGTAGCCAACGGTCAATCGCAGGATCATGCTCAACCGTTCCATTCAAACGGAACAATTCTGTCCTCATCATCATGACGTCCCCGCATTCGAGAACATGCTACTCGTTACTCATAAAATGGCTTGAAACTCGATCTCTGGAAATCCGGCGTGTCATTCTTTAGCTTGAGACAAGCCACCCCAAGTAACGACTTCCTATGTGGAGAAGCTCATGATTCGCTGGTGCATGTTTGTTCTGCTTGCCGCTCTGAACATTTCTGCACATGCGCAAACATGGGACCCGCCCATCGGCTATCGCGTTACATATAAGACCGTCGATGGCCGCGATCTCGGCATGTGGATCGTAGAGCCGAAAGACATGGGCGCGAAGGACTACGCAGCGAAGCGTCCCGCTGTATTGCTGGTGCATGGCGGAGGCTGGACCAACGGCGCTGCAGGCGTGCACAACGAACAGGCAAAGGCCATCGCGCAACATGGTGCTGTGGCAATTCTGTTGCAATACCGCCTGCTGCCACCGAATCCGCATGAAGAGCCGCGCATCTGCGTCGAAGATACAAAGAGCGCGATGCGCTGGCTTCGCGCACATGCCGCTGAGCTTCATCTCGATCCGAACAAGATCGCAGCAGGAGGCAGTTCCGCAGGTGGGTACAACGCAGCCTATGCTGCAGTCGGCCCCGGTTGGGACGACTCGCACGACGACCTTCGTATCTCCGCACGCCCCGATGCATTGGTGCTGTTAAACCCCGCGTTGGACATTCACTACTCCGCCGCGATGTTTCATAACGATCAAAAGCTTTCGCCGATGAGTTACATCAACAAAGACGTTCCGCCAACACTCATCCTCAGCGGCAGCAAGGATGAAGTGATCCATGCCGACCTTTTGCGTGACTATGCGCAGAAATTAAATGCCGCAGGCGCACGGTGTGATCTGCACATCTATCCCGATCAGGTCCACACCTTCTATCGCAACGAGCCGTACCTCACGGAAACCAACGCGCAGATCATAGCGTTCCTGCATTCGTTAGGGTTCGTCGCTCCCTGACCAAAGAAGAACGCCACCGAGCAGCAAGCAAGGTGGCGTTTCAACATCAGCAGCGGATACTTAGGCTGATTGTTCTTCAGTGTTCATCAACGCAATCGCCTCGGCGTTCGTCGATCCGCCATCGTGCTTCTTGCTGGTGTCAGGCAGGAAGCCGGTCAGCAATCCAAGCGCAGGCAGGAACGAGCACACCTTATAGACATAGTCGATGCTCGTATGATCAGCCAGCTTGCCCAGCAGCGCCGCGCCCAATCCACCCAGGCCAAACGCCAGTCCGAAGAACAATCCTGACACCATGCCCACGCGTCCCGGCATCAGTTCCTGCGCATACACCAGGATGGCGGAGAATGCTGAAGCCAGCACCAATCCAATCAGAACGCTGAGAAAAACCGTGACTGGCAGAGTGACGTAAGGCAACAGCAGCGTCATCGGCAGCACGCCAAGGATTGAAATCCAGATAACTTTCTTGCGTCCAATGCGGTCACCCACCGGCCCACCAATCACCGTGCCTGCAGCCACCGCGGCAAGGAACAGGAACAGGTAGAACTGCGCATCCTTCTGCCCCAGATGAAAATGCTGCATCAGGTAGAACACGTAGTAGCTCGTAATGCTTGCCAGATAGAAGTACTTCGAAAGTGTCAGCACCACCAGCACAGCAAGCGCACCGCCCACTTTTTTCCGGTTCAGCGTAAGCACGGTGGCCACAGTTTGTTTCTTCTGGATAGCGCGTCCATGCAGCTTGTACCAGTGGCCCAATCCCGTCAGCAGAATGATGCCGAACAGTGCCGCCAGCGTGAACCACGCCATGCTCTTCTGCCCGCGCGGCAACACAACAAACGCAATCAACAGTGGCCCAAGCGAAGATCCAAAGTTGCCACCCACTTGAAACACTGACTGTGCCATGCCATGCGCACCACCCGATGCCAGCCGCGCCAACCGCGACGATTCCGGATGAAAGATGGACGAGCCAATGCCCATCAGCGCACCGCCCACCAGCAACATGCTGTAGTTCGTTGCAAACGCAAGTACCAGCAAACCAGTCATGGAGATCGCCATGCCAAAGGGAAGCGAATACGGTTTCGGCTTACGATCCGTGTAAAAGCCCACAAAGGGCTGCAGCAACGAAGCGGTGATCTGAAACACCAGCGTCAACGTGCCAATCTGTCCGAAGGAAAGATTGAAGTTCCCTTTGAACAGCGGATAGGCTGCAACAAAAAGCGATTGCAGCATGTCATTCAGCATGTGGCACAGGCTTGCTGCGCCTAACACGCGATACGCAGTGGTGGATTCCTTTGAGTTCTGGCTCATGGCATCATCTGCTTTCTCTGGTGTTTCGAAGCTTATGTCTGGACAATACAATGTTGGTTATGAGGCCCACCACCTGAGCTGGGACAAATTTCTATGCGAATGGGCCACCGTTTCAGCGTCGACATCGATAAATACTTCACGGATCGCACACGCCCTGTGCTCGCCTTGGCTGGAACCTATCCCGCCTCGCATCGTGTTCGTCCCCATCGACACCGTCGCAGCCAGTTGTTCTGCCCGCTTACGGGAATGATGATTGCATCCACATCGCAGGGAACGTGGGCCGTCCCAGCACGTCGCGCTTTATGGATTCCAGCGGGAGTGCGTCACGAACTTCGCGCACAGGGCGAGGTCAAGATGCAGAGCCTTTACTTCGAGCCAGACACGCTGGTGCCCATGCCCGATCACTGCCAGGTGGTCGATGTTTCACCACTGATGCGAAGCCTCATGGATGAAGCTGTGACGCTGCCTGTTCGCTACAGTCATGATGGCCGTTCGGGCGCATTGATGCAGTTAATTCAATACGAAATCGGAACGCTGCCGGAACTGCCGCTTTCACTCCCGTTGCCCACAGACAAGAACCTTGCGCGCCTGTGCCGCAGATTCCTGCAACACCCTACAGCGAAAGACAACATTGATGATTGGGCCGCAGCGCTCTATCTCAGCCGCCGCACCTTCACACGCCTCTTCCGCCGCGAAACAGGTCTGAGCTTCGTCGCATGGCGACAGCAGGCGTGCGTTCTCGCATCATTGCCAATGCTGGCATCAGGTGCATCTGTAACAAACACAGCGCTGGATCTTGGCTATGAAAACCCCGCGGCGTTTACGACGGTCTTCAAGCGAATACTGAACGCATCGCCCAAGGAATACATCACGCACTAAGCCATGCGCGTCTAGTTTTCTGAAGGACGATCGATGCTGTCCACCACCAGCACCTCAACCTGACCGCGCGACGGCGTCATCTTCAATCCCATCTGATCCTGTATCGCCTGGAAGAAGAATTGGTTCGTGCCTTCAGAGCCTTCCTGCGACCATTGAAGGTCGCATTCGTAAGGCCCTTCCAAACCTGTATCGTCAATCACCGGCTTACCGTTCAACTCGGGCTGATGGCTCAACGAAGTTGCAATCAACCACCACGGCCAGCCCTTCGTGTGCATGTGCAACGATCCCATCATTCTCTTCCACTCCGCAGGTGCAGGCTGATGCCATCCCGGCGGCGGAGGCGGAGGAGCAGGCGCTGCGGACCAGCGAAAACGCGGCTTTGAAGGATCAGGAATAGCTGGTTGCGAAGTCGTATCGCGAGGACACTTGAATCCGCCTTTCGCAATCTGCAGTCGATACACCGGCATCTCCCGCGCTTCAAAGTGATACGTCAGATGAAAACGTTCCTTCAGTAGCGACTGCACCATCAGGCGCATCTGCTCTTCGCGATCATCGCGGCTCATCGACTTAATGCTCGCGGCTTCCTCTGGATCCAACTTGCCATTGATGTCGAAGCGCTCATTGCGCATCCATGAGGGCCCGCCATCCAACTCCTGGTCGTAACCCATGCCAAACGCATACGCCAACACATCTTTCATGGTGGTACGTTCGGCGTGATAGCTGTCCTGGTTCACACCGCTGTTTGTGCCTTGCTCGTCTGGTTTGCTAAGCCGCACACTCACCACGGAAAAGCTCGGCATAGGCGAAACAGGATGCAGCAATGGCACAGGCGCTTGCTCCGCCACAAAGACAAAGCCAAGCAGAAACAGTTTCGAAAGCATCATGCAAACACCCCGTCTTCATTGGTGATGAAAAATCATTCGCAAGGAACAGCAACACGTTCCGGATGCTGTCTTCTCGCTTCGCACAGACCCCATCCCGCACGTCGCACTTCAAAGGTTTTCGCCGGCTTGGGCAATGGAACAGACTGCGTCAGCAACTTGAAAAATCCCAACGCAACAAGAGTGGCCAATATCGTTACCTGCGCCAGAAGCTGCGGGCTGAGAGATTGCGTTGGCACTCTTCCAAACATGCCGTCGTCCGCACGCGGACTCACATCGTTTGCCACCCACTGCTTCATCACAGACAGTGTGCCGTCAGCCAGCGCATGGCACACTCCGGTGTCCGCAACGCTCTGGTCAAACACCCAAAGCATCTCCTGCGCAAAACGTTCGCGAAACCCAGCAGGATGCAGCGCCAGCAGTAACTGGTACGCCCGGCGTGCGCAGCGAATCCGCATCATGCTCGACCACCTTCGTCAGCCAACATGCGATTGGCCACACGCACAATACGTTTCATGCGCGTGACATCTGCTGCCAGAACGCGACGGCCCTCGTCGGTGATGCGATACATCCTTCGCGTTTCGCCGCTGCCGGATTCCTGCGACTCGTAATCCTCCACCCACTCTTGCTGGAGCAATTTCTTCAAATTGTCATAAAGCGTCCCGGAACCAACGCGATACGAGGCGGACGAAAGCCGACTCACCTCCTGGATGATTCCGTACCCGTGCCGATCCTCAGACGCCAGCGCAAGCAGGACGTAGAGTGTGGCGGCAGGTAAAGGAGTTACGGTTTCGTTTTCAGCGTGTGCCATGGTCGGTTCCCGACTATATCGGAATCCGACTATAAAACACAACAACGTTCGCGCTTGGCAAACGTCAATAGAAAGGAGCAGGATGTACACCATCAAAAAGACGCCCTGATCGCGTCTCTTCTGAAGGAGCAGCACATGGCAACAGCAGAAGTCACCTTGGATCCCACGCATTCCGGTGCAACCCCCGTCCCCTTCCGTAAGCGTTACGGCAACTACATCGGCGGCGCGTGGGTAGAGCCCGTTGAGGGGCAATACTTTGAAAACATCACGCCGGTTACCGGCAAAGTCCTGTGCGAAGTGCCGCGTTCCGGTGCGAAGGATGTTGAGAAGGCGCTTGATGCCGCCCACAAGGCAAAGGCCGCATGGGGCAGAACATCCGTAACGGAACGTTCCAATCTGCTCATCCGCATCGCACAGGTCATTGAAGAAAACTCAGACCTTCTCGCCGCAGCGGAAACATGGGACAACGGCAAGCCCATCCGCGAAACCACCGCAGCAGACGTGCCGCTCAGCGCCGACCACTTCCGCTATTTTGCAGGCGCCATTCGCGCACAGCAGGGCGGCATCTCTGAGATCGATCACGACACCGTCGCCTATCACTTCCACGAGCCGCTCGGCGTCGTCGGCCAGATCATTCCGTGGAACTTCCCGCTGCTCATGGCCGCATGGAAGCTGGCTCCGGCACTCGCCGCAGGCAACTGTGTCGTGCTCAAGCCTGCAGAACAAACGCCCGTATCCATCCTCATCCTGATGGAACTCATCGGCGACATCCTGCCCGCCGGCGTACTCAACGTGGTGAATGGCTTCGGTCGTGAAGTGGGCAAGGAACTCGCCACCAATCCGCGTATCAACAAAGTTGCGTTCACCGGATCAACGGTCACGGGACGCATGATCATGCAGTACGCATCGGAAAACATCATCCCGCTCACGCTGGAACTCGGCGGCAAATCGCCCAACATCTTCTTCGAAGATGTGATGGATGCCGACGAGGACTACATCGACAAGGCGATTGAAGGCATGGTTCTCTTCGCCTTCAATCAGGGTGAAGTCTGCACCTGCCCGTCACGCGCACTCATCCACGAAAAGATCTACGACAAGTTCATGGATCGCGCCATCAAGCGCGTTGCTGCTATCAAGCAGGCCAACCCGTTTGACCCTTCCACGCAGGTGGGCGCACAGGCATCGAAGCAGCAGTATGAAAAGATCCTGTCCTACCTCGACCTCGGTCGCAAGGAAGGTGCGGAGCTTCTCGTCGGCGGCAATGCAGCCAAGCTCGAAGGCGATCTTGCTGGTGGTTACTACATCCAACCGACAGTCTTCAAGGGCAACAACAAGATGCGCATCTTCCAGGAGGAAATCTTCGGACCGGTACTCTCCGTGACCACCTTCAAGAACGATGACGAAGCTCTTGAGATTGCGAACGACACGCTCTACGGCCTGGGCGCAGGCGTGTGGACTCGCGACATCAATCGCGCCTACCGCTTTGGTCGCAACATTGAAGCAGGCCGCGTCTGGACTAACTGCTATCACATGTATCCCGCACACGCAGCCTTCGGCGGATACAAGCAGAGCGGCATCGGGCGCGAGAACCACCTGATGATGTTGAACCACTATCAGCAGACGAAGAACCAACTCATCAGCTACAGCACCAAGGCATTGGGATTGTTCTAATGGCCACTGCTACATTGCCGGAACAGGTAACGGCCACGGCTGAAGCCCTGAAGCTCATCGATGAGCTTCAGGGCCAGCACGGCCCCATCATGTTTTATCAATCGGGTGGATGCTGTGAAGGCAGCGCGCCCATGTGCTTTCCTGTCGGCGAGTTTCGCATCGGTTCGCGCGATAAAAAAGTCGGTGAAATCGGTGGCGCAGAGTTCTTCATCTCGCCACAGCAGTTTGAGTACTGGAAACACACGCAGATCATCATCGACGTGGTGCCCGGCTTCGGCGCTGCGTTTTCACTTGAAGGCCCGGGCGGTTTGCAGTTCCACACACGTTCCCGCGTCTTCACAGATGACGAGATTCATACGTTACGCGACGCTGGAAAGATCTAGCCTATTCCCACGGAGCGCGGTCCAGCGCTGTCGGATCGTGCTCTAACTTTCCGACTGCATCTTCAAATAACTTCATCGTCAACAGGCCATGCCCCACGGCCCCGCCTGCGCGCAATGCCGCTGCCATAAATACGGTCTCGGCAATTTCTTCGCGTGTGGCACCGGCCTTCGCCGCATTGCGCGTATGTGAATCCAGGCAGTAAGCGCATTGCGTCGTAAGCGCCACTGCAAGCGCAATCAACTCGCGATACTTCGCCGGAATCACACCATCGCTGCGTTCCGTAACTGCCTTTAGTTTGAAGAAAGCCTCAGCTTCTGCTGGTGCTCCCTCAATCAGCTTCTTCGCATAACGCATGTCATTCGGGCTTTGATACTCCGCCATGTGGCTCATCCTCCAGCACAGCGAAGCATATCGGATAAACGTCATTCATTACGTAGCGCCTGCATCGGGTCCAGTCGAGCAGCGTGCCACGCAGGCAGAAAGCATGCGAACGCGGCTACAGCCAGGAGCAATCCTGTAACGGAAGCAAACACCGCAGGGTCAAGCGGCTTTGTGCCGTACAGCATGGAACGAATCCACTGCACACACACCGCGCTTGCAACCAGGCCCACAATCACACCCAGCAGCGCAGGCCGCAGACCATCCACCAGCATCTGTTGCAGCACGTCTTGCCGCTGCGCGCCCAGAGCCATGCGAATACCAATCTCGCCGGTGCGCTGCGTAACGAGGTAAGACAACACGCCATACAAGCCAACTGCTGCAAGTATCAACGAAATCACTGCAAACGCCAGCACCAGCATCGACGTAACGTTGGCATCCATCGTCGCCTTGCCAAGCGATTGCTCCATCGTCAATACGTTCGCAACAGGCAGGCCTGGGTCAATCTGCGCAATCAGTTTCTGCACTGGCAGCGCAAGGCTTTCCACGTTATGGTCTGCGCGCACTGCAATGGTCGCGTTGTTCCATCCGCCGTAGTACAGGGGGAAGTACATCGTGGGGCCTTCCTGCTCATCCAGATGCCAAAGCGTGTTGCCCACCACGCCCACAACTTCAAATCCACCCTCGGGAAAATTGCCAAAGTTTATCGCTTGAATGTGTTTTCCTAGCGCATCTCCATGGGGAAAAAACTGTCGAGCGAACGACTCGCTCACAATCACACTGCGCGCATTCTTCAGACGTTCACGATCTTCAAAGAAGCGGCCCTGCTTCAGCGGAATCTGTACCGACTTGAAGTATCCAGGGTCCACGCCGCGCAGCATTGCCACATGCTGATTCTGTCCCAACGATGGATTTTCAGGAATGCTGAAAGGAGTATCACCACCATAACCCTGTCCTGGCAATGCAGTAGAAATGCCAGCCGCAGTAACACCGGGCAACACGCGGATACGCTCAATCAACTGCGAGTAAAACGCAGTGATCTGCTGATCCGTTTTGTAGATCGCATCCGGTAGCCCCACTCGCATGGTCAATACGTTTTGCGTGGTGCAGCCGATATCGGTGGAGCGCATCTGTCGATAGCTCTTCAGCAACAAACCTGCGCTCACCAGCAGCACCATCGTCACTGCCACTTCGGTCACGAGCAATGCTTTGCGCAAACGAGCTGCTGATAATCCTTTGCTACTGCCGCGCGATGCTTCCTGCAGATTCTCCAGCAGCGGCCCGCGCAGTAGCGTCAGGCTGGGAATAATGCCCGCCAGTACTGCGCACAACGCCACAATGCCCACGGCGAATATCATCACTGTGCCATCCATCTGCACAGAGTCGATGCGTGCCATGTCCGGTCTTGCCACCATCAGCCATCGCACCTCCGCCCACGCCAGCGGAATACCAATTGCACCTGCGGCCAGCGCAAGCAACACGCTCTCCGTTACTTGTTCTCCAAGCAGCGTCCATCGGCTGCCGCCCAGCGATGCGCGAATTGAAATCTCTTTGCGTCGCGCTGCAGATCGCGCCACCAACAGGTTGGCCACATTCAAACATGCGATGAGTAGCACGCATCCCGTCGCACCAAACAGCACATAGAGTTGCGTTCGCGCATCATGCACCACGCCTTCCAACATGCTTCGTGCATTCGCGTTGTTGCTTACAAAGCGCGACGAACTGTTCTGATGAACGCGCTTCGTCACCGTATCCACTTCGCTTAACGCCTGCGCTAACGTTGCCCCGGGCTTCAGACGCGCGATCACGAAATAGTTATGAATCTGAGGGCTCTCCATCGCCTTCGGATCCTGCTCGTGATAGATGGGAGTCCACAGTTGCGTCTCAGTATCGGGATACATGAACCACGCAGGCAACACGCCCACCACGGTGTAAGGTTGCGAGTTCAGTTGAATGATCTTGCCAACAATGTTGCGGTCGCCGCCATACCGACGCATCCACAAACTATGCGTCAGCATTACCGTTCCAGGCGCATCGTGTTTATCTTCATCCTTTGTGAATGAGCGTCCTAACTCTGGCTGCACACCCAGCGTGGTAAACAGATCCCACGATCCATACGCAGACCGGATGCGCTCTGGTAACTGTCCGCCACTATCAGAAAGGTTGTTGCTGTCCGTGCCATAAACACCCATCTGTTCCACGCTGGGCATATCGCTCTTCCACGCAGCGTACATACCGCCTGCTACATAGCTGAACGGACGCGCACCGTTACCTAATTGCTCATACAACTGGATGAGCCTCTCAGGTTCTTGAAAGGGCAATGGCTTCAATAGAACATTGCGAACCACAGTAAACATCGCCACATTTGTGCTGATGCCCAGCGTCATCACGGCAATCGCAACCAGCGCAAATGCTGGAGCGCGCATCAGCGTGCGCACGCCGTAGCGAACATTGCGCCACAACGAATCCAGCCAACCCCAACCCCACGTCGAACGAGTCTGCTCACGAATCAGAAGAGGATTGCCAAAGGCGCGCAACGCCGCATGCTTCGCGGCTTCTGCATCCAGTCCGCTCTCGCGCTGCTCTTCCTCTTCCAGTTCCAGGTCGGCGCGAAGTTCGCGCTCCAGGTCAGCATTCTGTTTGCTCGTGGGCCATTTCATGTCAGTTCTCCTCTGCCGCGGGCCACATCACACGCGCCACGGCCTCAGCCATCTGCTTCCACTGCGACTCTTCCACCACAAGCTGCTTCTTACCCTCAGCCGTCAGGCGGTAGTACTTGAACTCACGATTGCGATCCGGCGCCGTCTCCCACTTCGCGGTGATCCAGCCCTTCTTCTCCATGCGGTGCAGCGCGGGATACAGCGACCCATGCTGCATCTGCAAAAAGTCATTCGTTGTGGCTTGAATGTGTTTACCAATCTGGTGGCCATGCGCCGCGCCGTACAGCAGTGTGCGCAGAATCAGCATGTCCAGCGTGCCCTGCAACAGGCTTGATCGTTGCGTGATCTCTTTCGCCATAGTCGGATGTCTACCCTCGAATTTGTACTGAGGGTAGACATCCGACTATCAGCTGTCAACTGATTCTTTTGCCCAATTTCGACTCCACAGGGCGGTGTTGTATAACCATCGCACCGGAGACATTGGGTTTTGGCGACAACTGTAGTGGGAGAGGCTGCGCCTCGTCTGGAAAGCGCACAGCATGATCTGAATCGACTGGCCTGGCTCGCGCTGGTGCTCACGCCCGGCATGGGTGCCACACGCACCATCCGCGCCATGTCCCTGGCCTCGTCGCCTGCGACAGTCTTTTCCATGTCGCTCACAGAGTTGGAAGCCCTCCAGATGCCCGCAGCTTCGGCGCGCTTCATCCACGAGGGCAAAGCGAAAGCCGCCGCGCTGGAAGAAGTCCAGCGACTCGAAGAGCAGAACGCTAACTACATTACTCATGGCTGCCCGGAGTACCCTGACCGCCTCCGCGAAATCTACGACCCACCCGCCGTCCTCTGGTACCGCGGCGACGTCAGCATCCTCGCCGAGCCCGGCATTGCCGTCGTCGGCACGCGCCATCCCTCGGTCTACGGAGCAGGCATGGCCCAGATGCTCTCCCGCGAACTCGCCGCGCGCGGCATGGTCATCCTTAGTGGCATGGCCCGCGGCGTGGATACCGAGGCACACAAGGGAGCGCTCGACGGCCGCGGCAGAACCGTGGCGGTCTGGGGTACGGGCATCGACGTTATCTATCCCAAAGAAAACAAACGTCTCGCCGAGCAAATCCTCATGTACGGCGGCTGCATCCTGTCGGAGTACCCGCTGGGCACCTTCCCCGCACCGCAGAATTTCCCCGTCCGCAACCGCATCCTCTCTGGAATGAGCGTCGGTGTCCTCGTCATTGAGGCAGCGGAACACAGCGGCACCCGCATCACCGCGCGCTGCGCGATGGAGCAGAACCGCGACGTCTACGCCGTCCCCGGCAACGTCACGAACAAAGGTTCCTGGACGCCCAACACCCTCATCAAACAGGGCGCTCGCCTCACCGCCACCTGGGAAGACGTCTGGGAAGATTTGCCCACGCAGGTCCGCCTCTACCTGGAAGAGAAGTTGGAGAAGCGCGAGGGCAAGTCTGAATCCGCGGCGGCTGTCACGGCATCTCTATTCGACGAGCGGGAGCTGCCGCCGGTCGAACGCGTTGTCTTCGAGCAGCTTCGAGCCGACGAAAGCGTGCAACTCGATGATCTTATTGAACGCCTGGAAGGGAAGTTGCAGTCGCCGGAGATCTTCACGGCGCTCTTTGAACTCGAGCTTGCAGGCCGAGTTCGCCAGCTCCCCGGCAAGAATTATGTGAGGACGTTCTAGCCGTCGAACCTCTGTGGAAAACCCCTCCCGAATAACGGAACTTGCGACTTTTTCGATCCGTAAGAGTCGAAGGGAAGGTTGGCTGTGCGTGACGTTCGTCTTAAACCGTGTTAGGTTCTCACACTGAGTAGTGACGTTGAAAAGGGCAGGGCTGCCGGGCGGGCGGTTTCGGTCCTGCAAGGGAGCGCGAAGAACGCTCCAGGAAGTTCAGGAAGTGTTATGGCAAAGAATCTCGTGATCGTGGAATCGCCGGCAAAGGCGAAGACGATCAACAAATATCTCGGCAACGATTTCACGGTGGAGGCCTCGCTGGGCCACATCATGGACCTGCCGAAGAACGACATTGGCGTCGAACTGAAGAAGCGTACTTTTGAGCCCAAGCTCATCATCTCGCCTGGCAAGGAAAAGCTCGTCGACCGCCTGAAGAAGCTCGCCGCCAAGGCCGACGCCGTCTATCTGGCGCCCGATCCTGACCGCGAAGGCGAGGCCATCGCCGCGCATCTTCAGTGGCAGCTTAAGCCATCCATTAAGAGCTCAGGCAAGATTCAGCGCGTCACGTTCAACGAAATCACCAAGGCGGCCGTTACCGACGCCTTCAAGCGGGCCCGCGACGTCGACCAGAACCTGATGCTCGCGCAGCAGACGCGCCGCGTCCTCGACCGCCTGGTGGGCTACGAAATCTCGCCCCTGCTCTGGGATAAGGTTCGCCGCGGTCTCTCCGCCGGACGCGTGCAGACGGTGGCGCTCCGCCTCATCGTCGACCGCGAAAACGAAATCAAGGCCTTCAACCCCGTCGAATACTGGCCCGTCGACGCGAAGCTGACCCCCGCCGGCAAGAAGCAGGAGTTCCTCGCCCGCCTCTACGCCATCGACGGCACCAAGATCAGCGTCGACACAGTAAGTCCACCGGCCCTTCCCGACGGCGCAACCGCCGCCACAGTCAAGGCAGGCATGGAGAAGGCAAAGTGGTCCGTTGCCTCGGTAGAGGCGAAGGAACGCCGCCGCTACGCCCCCGCGCCCTTCTCGACGAGCCAGCTCCAGCAGCAGGCCTCCAACCGTCTCGGCTTCAACGTCAAGCGCACCATGGGCGTCGCCCAGCGCCTCTACGAAGGCATTGAGATCGGCAACGAAGGTACCGTCGGCCTCATCACCTACATGCGTACCGACAGCACGCGTGTGGCCCCCGTCGCCATCGACATGGCGCGTGACTACATTAAGACGCTCGGCAAGGACTACCTGCCCGAAAAGCCCAACCAGTTCAAGGGCAAGAAGGACGCGCAGGACGCCCACGAAGCCATCCGTCCCACCAACGTCGCGTACACGCCGGACAGCATCCGCAAGTACCTCAGCGACGAGCAGTTCCGCCTCTATAACCTCATCTGGTCGCGCTTCGTCGCCTCGCAGATGACGCCTGCCGTCTACGACCAGACCAACGTCGACATCACCGGTCGTGGTGACAAGACCTACTCCGTGCGCGTCTCCGGTTCTGTGCTGAAATTTGACGGCTTCCTCCGCGTCAATAATCCCAACCAGGGAACTAGCGCGCAGGAAACCAAGTCCGAAGATGCTGATGAGGGTGGCGTGAGCCTGCCCGGCCTCAAGAGTGGCGATGCCCTCGACCTGCTCGGCGTTGTCACAGAACAGAAGTTCACCGAACCGCCGCCGCGCTTCAACGAAGCATCGCTGGTCAAGGAACTGGAAGAGCGCGGCATCGGCCGCCCCAGCACCTACGCGTCCATCATCAACACCATCCAGGACCGCGACTACGTCAAGAAGCTCGCGCGCAAGTTCGTGCCCACCGAAATCGGTATGGTCGTCACCACGTTGCTGGTGAAGAACTTCCCATACATCTTCGACATGGACTACACCCGCAAGCTCGAAGACGAGCTCGACGAAATCGAAGCGGGCAACGAGAAGTGGACCGATCTGCTCGGCGGTTTCTACGGCCATCTCAGCGACGAAATCAAGGTCGCCGAAAAGTCCATGGAAGACATCAAGCGGATGGAACACCCCACAGAAGAAGTCTGTGAAAAGTGCGGCTCGCCGCTCGTCCTCAAGTGGGGCAAGTTTGGCTCGTTCTATTCGTGTAGCAATTTCACGAAGACCAAGCCGAAGACCATTGCCGTCTCCGCCTTCAAGAAAGACGCCAAGGCGGTCGTCAAGCGCGTCACCGATGCCTTTACCTATCCCATCACCGTCAAGGGCATGGTGGACGACGCAGAGGCCTCCAGCGAGGAAGTCCACAGCGATAAGGAACTGCTCTCAGCCCTCAAGGTTGCTGCGGAACGCGGCAAGAGCATCCTCATCGACCCCGTAAGCTGCGACTTCACCAAGGAAAACTTCGCAGACAAGCCCGACCTCGCCGCCATGGAAGCAGGCGACACCGAGGAAGAGGAGTTCTGCGAAAACTGCGGCAAGCAGATGGTCCTGAAGAACGGCCCGTGGGGTCCCTTCATGTCCTGCCCGGACTACAGCGCCGACCCGCCCTGCAAAACGGTGCGCCGCCTGAACCAGAAGGTCCAGCAGAAACCGCCAGAACCCACCGGCGAACCCTGCCCGCAGTGCGGCATGGAACTGGTCAAGCGCCAGGGTGCCTACGGCGAGTTCACCTCGTGCTCCGGCTATCCCAAGTGCAAGTACGTGAAGCAGGTACTGCTTGACGTCCCATGCCCGAAGGACGGAGCGCCCATCGCCGAACGCAAGTCGAAAATGGGCAACGTCTTCTACGGCTGCACAAACTATCCCAAGTGCGACTTCAGCAGCAACCAGAAGCTGATCGCCAAGCCGTGCCCCAAGGGCAACTCGTCATACCTAATCGAAGTGCCCAACAAGCAGGACGGCTACATCCACGAGGTCTGCCCGCACAACCACGACGCCCTACCCAAGCGCCGCCCAAAGAAGGGTGCCAAGGTTGAGGAGCCGGTGGAAGATCCCATCACCTGCGACTACGACCACAAGACCAACCGCAAGATCGAAGCCAAAGCGCCGGTAGAAATCCCAACCCTCCAGCGCCCGGACCCGAACGCAACGCGGCCCATCGTGGAATCGGTAGCGTAAGCATCTAGCTGTTAGCCAAAACATCGAAGCCCCGAATTCGCCAAACGGATTCGGGGCTTCGCCGTTACCAGCGAAGGTCAGCCGCCCAGCAACACATCAATCTCGTCATAGCCGGTCGGCAACGAGATACCTTCCTTTGAGGCTCCCGCCTCCAGCAGCATCTTCACAATCTCCGGCGTGCGGCGGTTCATCCAGTAAGAATCCACGCAGGCCTTTACTGCAAGTTGCAGTGCAGTTCGTCCCCAGCTATCCAGCGCATGTACGGGGCATCCGCGTTCGATCAGCAGCTTTGCGGTTTGCGGCCAGGCCTTCCATGCGGCTACATGCAGAGCAGTGCTGTCTTTTGCAATCTGGTAGTAGCCATCGCCTGCATACCGGGCCGACACGTCCACTCCCAAATCCAGCAGAAGCTTCACTCCCTCGCGGCACCCCGTCCCTGCAAACTCCGCCAGGAACGTTCCTTCATGCGCCTTCAGCCGCTGCAGTGCTGCCGCATCTTCCCTTGCAATCGAGTGCGCCGTGGCCTTATCCCCTAAGGCACAAGCCGCCAGCAACCCATCCACACCCGTAACCTCAATCGCAATGCCACGCTCTTTCAACAACGCCAGAACATCGCTGCGCCCACGCCGCGCAGCCAACGCAAATCCGGTGTGACCATCCTTATCGGCAAGTGACATATCGCCACCGTGTTCCAGCATTAGCCGGATGTTGGCCAGCGCATTGTCCCGTCGGATCGCCTGATGCAGCGCTGTATAGCCCCACCGCGTTGCGCGGCTGGGCTCTGCCCCATGTTCCAGCAACAGCTTGATGCCGTCATGGTCATGCCAGTCGGCTTTACGCAGCAGCATCGTCGTCAGGCTCTCCGGCTGCAACGCACCACTCTCCAGTAGCACACGCAACACGCTCAGGTCGTAGCTCTCAGGTACGTGGTACGGCGTCTCTTCATCATTCGGATCAGCGCCGTATTCCAGCAAAAGCCGAGTCAGCTCGGCATGCTGTGCAATGCCGGCCGCGCCGTAGATGGCGCTCTCCCAAAAGTTGCGCTCCTCGCCAGTCTCCGTCTCCCACCATCCGGTCTTGGCATCGGCACCCGCTTCCAGAAGAAGCCGCGCGGTCTCCACCAGGTCCTCGCTCTTCGTCTTGTCGAGACGCAGATGGTGCGAGAAGCAAAGGTAGGTCAAAGCATCCCACCCATGCGGACCACCCTTGGCGGTCGCCAGGGAAGCATCCTCACTCAGCCATCGCCGAACTTCGGTGGCGTCGCCCAGCACCGCTGCCACATAGATGCTTGCGTTACAAATCTCCGGATGCGTCGCAAGCAGCTCATCAGCGCCAATCAGGTTTCCTGACGTGTGACCAGCCCCGCCCACCGGCACACTGGCGGCAATCAGGAAGGCCGCAACCGGTCCCTGCGTTTCAACAAGGAGTTGTAACCTGCGTCGCTCGATCTCCCGCGCAAACTTTGGCCAGCTTGCGAAACCATGTTCACGGGCAATCACAAACTGGGCGTCGCTCAGTCCTAGGCTTTCGAGGGAAGGCACAGCCACCTGCGCATGAACGCGCGAGACTGCGGCAGCATTACCAATCTTCAGTTGTTTCAGGAGTTCTTTCGCCTGCTTTTTGTACTGGTCCAGGTCTGGACGGGCAGGCAGGCCGGAAAGCGAAGGGGATTGTTTAGCGGTCATACGAAGCTCCTTTCACGGTTCGCCTGGAGTCCGCTCTCATCAGGCACGAAAGAAGTTTCGTTACAGCATCAATTGGTAAGGTGGGCACTGCCCTTTCCGCGGACCGGATGCGCCCTTCGCGCTTGAACACAACCTATCTCTTGGGTGATGCGCTGTCAAAAGAAAGGCCCTGCGTTCCAAAGAAAATCTGAGGCGCATGGCGCAAGTCATATCCGCGTATAGCAGGCCGCTAAGACTGGCTGCCTTTGGGAACTACCGGAGAAACCTGTCAAGCCCTGATGTCACTCAAGTCAAACAAACCAAAAGAAATAGAGTTGGCATGGTATTTCTTCCAAACTTCTAAAATAGAGAAAGGACTGATTCGCAGGGCTTTGCCGGTCGGGAGACGTCGCGGCTAACTCCTTTAGATAGAAGATTTTGCCTCTAACTCCAATAGGAAGACGATTTTACAGCCACTGGCTCCGTAAACCCAATAGAAAGACGATTTTAGAAAACAGGGGGGAGGGGGAGGGTACCAAGGTCTGAATCCGACAGGGACCATCTTCCATCTAATCCACAGGACTGATACCCTAGTAGAAGGCCCGAACTTTGGGCCGCGCTGCGCATCCCGACGGGTGCTTGTAGAGTTTCGCCCGGTCGATTTCTTTGGAGAAAAAGTCAGCAATGGCAAAGGCAATCTGGAATGGCCAGACGGTGGCCGAAAGCGAGAGCTTCGAAACCGTTGAAGGCAATGTTTACTTCCCCGAGGAGACGGTGAAGCGCGAATTCCTGCGCCCCAGTTCCACCTCCTCGTCCTGCCCGTGGAAGGGTCAGGCGCGCTACTTTACCCTGCTGGTCGATGGCCAGGAGAATCCCGACGCTGCCTGGTACTACCCCGATCCCAAGCCCGCGGCGCGACAGGTAAAGCACCACATCGCCTTCTGGCGCGGCGTAGAAGTCTCTAAGTAGTTATCCGACGACTCAGTATTGACAGAGGCGGCCTAAGGGCCGCCTCTGTGCTTTTAGGCGACTCGGGAATATATTGATGCCACCGAAGGCTGTCGCGCTAATGCTTCAGCAAGGTTCATCACAGGGAGCTGATCCATGACTTCGCCGACGAAGGGTAAGGTAAGCGTCACTGTCTCTGAGAACGGTCCGTACATCGTCACAGGTGACATACCTCTCAGCAAGCAGACCATCATCACGGATGCTAAAGGCGGCTCTGAGGAGTGGCGGGAAGGCGAGGCCATCCCCCATAAAGGGACCTACGCACTCTGTCGGTGCGGCCATTCGGGATCAAAACCCTTCTGTGACGGCACACATGCGAAGGTTGGATTCAAGGGAGCGGAGACAGCCAGTCGTGAACCCTACGTCAATCAGGCGCAGGTGCTGGATGGTCCAGTACTTCAGCTCACCGACGCAGAAAAGCTCTGCGCATTCGCCCGCTTCTGCGACCCGAACGGTCAGGTCTGGAACCAGGTGGAAAGAACCGATCGTCCGCACATCAAGGAGCTGTTCATCCACCAGGTGAATAACTGTCCTTCAGGACGCCTCGTAGCCTGGGACAAAGCCACAGGACAACCCATTGAACACGCGTTGCCGATATCAATAGGTCTGGTGGAAGACCCGGCACAGCAATGCAGTGGGCCGCTTTGGCTGCGCGGAGGAATACAGGTCACCTCTGCAGATGGATTCGAGTATGAGGTGCGTAATCGCGTCACGCTCTGCCGTTGCGGAGAGTCCAGGAACAAGCCGTTCTGCGACGGCACTCACGCCGCAATCAAGTTCCAGGACTCGTAGACGCTTCGGTCGCCAACATACAACGTGGGCGTATAAGCGCAGCCTCAGTGCCCAAGATAGTCAGCAAGTCGGATGGATGGAATGTCCAGCGACGTGCGGAAGCGCGTGACAGGACGATAGATGGTTGTAGTCAGCGACTGTACCTCGCAACTTCCGCCTCTTGATGGGCCAGTTGCACCAGTTCGGACAGGCCAATGCGTCAAAGGGTCGAACCCTGTGCCTCCGTCATACGATGGCACCTGCATGGGCACCTTGGGGACTGGGCAAGCCTGCGTCATCGTGGCGTCGGTCTCTATCGGGTACGGAACCGAGTAGGCAAAGTGGCAGACCACGCTCGTTGCGGCGGAACGCCCCTCGTAGGGTGGATTGGTCGCGTCACAGCTACCTCCTCCGGGAATGGCGAAGCGGTTGCGGATAGCGGTAGTCTGCGGTTGGTCAGGTGCAATCTCCTCGGCAGCGAGAGACACGGAAAGGTGCGCATCTGCCTGCCCCGCATGATCCATGACGGATGTCGGCACGCGGAACGTCATGCCCTCCGGTGTCAGCGCTGTAGGCCGCCATGGTGACGTGTAGCTATACCCACCCGCCTCCAGGCGGTACTGCATCGCCGCATTATGCAGACGATGTCCTTCTGGCAAACCAAGAAGTTCAATCGGAACGGGAACGGCAAGCAGCCACGAGCTGTTCTGGCCCGCATGTCCCGAGAAGCGTCCTGGAACGTATTGCAGATGAAGCTGTGGTGCAGCTCCATCGCGATAGCGTGCCTTCAGTAGCAGCGTCCCCAATGATGCAGGAGACATCTTCGATACCGAGAAGATCAGTAGCAGAAAGAACACTCCGGCAGAGCCCATCAATATGCGGCCCAGCTGGAACGACCGTTTGCGATACAGCAGCACCAGAAGGAATGCGAAGATAGCCGCGAAGAAGACCGCGAGAAACCACCGGGCGAACGGTGCATCGGCTTCAGGACCGTTGCCGCCCAGAATGAAGGCGACCACTCCCATCCAAGCGACAACGCTTCCAAGCGTGGTGAAGAAGGTGGAGACGAGTGTGGATGTAACGCATGCAAAGAGGAACATCGGGATCCACACGATGAGCAGATGCATTGCCACTGACATGGGGAACCCTCGTACGAATGGCGATACGCCGCCGTAAAAGGCAAGGCACCACTGCATCACAAAGTGCGGCAGCGCAATGCATACCACCACGAACAGCAGCTTGGCTCCAAGCAGACTGCTCCAGCGATAAGGCCTCGTCGTCCAGAACTGCCGGTCACCTACGATTGCCTCTTCGTGCACAAGCCGCGCAATCATCACCAGCCAGAACACCGGCACAGCCACCTGCAATAGTGATCGCAACAGCGGCAGCATCTCGTTGGAGTACCAGCGCCCAGGCCACCCCGTCGGCACCAAGAAGCCCGTCAACATCAGCAGCGCGAAATAGATAACAAGATCAACTTTCTGATGGAGAAGATCTTTACGGAAGATGTGCAGGGCCTGTGTCATGCGACGCTCCGTTGTGTGCGGGTTACAGCCAGAAAGATCTCGCGCAGCCCGATGGATGTGGATTCGATCGTCTGCGTCGAAGGCAATGCGCTGCGAATCTGTTGTGGCAATGACTCGGAACTTCCGTTGGCATGAACGAATCGCACAACAGCGCCAGAGCTTTCAGGACATAGCCAATCTTTCGGGAACGTCCGAACACCATGCGATCCGTCTGCGAGTGTGACTGTGACCTCGCGGAAGCGGTCGAGCAGCATATCCAGAGGCTCAGCAAACATCAGGTGACCGTTGTGCAACATCGCTGCATGCGTTGCAAATGGCTCAATCTCTGCAAGGTCATGTGTGGAGATCAGCACAGTTGGCGGTGTGCCGTCTTCCGTAGCAAGCCGGTCAATCAGCGTGCGTGTTAGTTCATCGCGCACCAAAGGATCAAGGCCAGAGAAGGGTTCGTCCATCAGGATGAGTTCTGGACGAAACGCAAGCACGCTGGCCAAAGCCAGCTTCATTCGCATGCCGCGTGAGAGGTCGCGGATGCGCCGATCTTCCGGCAGATCAAGATCAGTGAGTAGCGAGCCTTCTTCCCATGTTGGATAGAACGGCTGCAGATAGTCCATGAACTCACGCACCGTCATCCACTCTGGCATCTCCTGGCCCTCCGCCACATAGCCAACGCGTGTGAACATCTCGCTGGTCAGTTCAGTGGAATCCGTTCCAAGCAATGTCACAGAACCCGCTGTCGGATGAAGGACGTTCAACAGAAGCTTCAGTAAAGTGGTTTTGCCTGCGCCGTTGTGGCCTGCCAGCGCATACACCGATCCTCGTGGGATGGCCAGATCCAGCGGTGCAAGCGCAGTGTGTTTGCCAAAGCGCATGGTGAGTTGGTGCGTCTGAATAACGGCGTCCGATGTCATTCGGCATCTCCAGGGAAAAGTCGGCTCCAGTGTTTTTCCAGCGCTGCTGTCAGGTCTCCCAAAGGAATAGAGAGGCGTTTTGCTTCCACCGCTAACTCTTCCATCTGTTTGCCCAACAATTCTGTTCGCTGTGAGGCGGTGGAGCGTGGAGGCTCGGCGACGACGGTGCCAATACCGGGCACGGCCTGCAGCAGGCCATCGGCAATCAACTGACTGATAACTTTGTGCGCGGTGTTGGGATTGATCGAGAGATCGCGGGAAAGCGCACGTACAGAAGGAAAGAGGTCGCCTGGGCGAAGTTGTCCCGCCACAATCGCGCGCGTTGCGGCATAGACCACCTGTTCGTGTATGGGCTGGCCGGGTTGTAAGCGTACCCGAAATGGTGTCACGGGTGTAGTAGTACAACTAGTACACCCGTTGAAGCAACAGAAAAACTTTAGTGATCGATTATTTTATGGACGCGGAACAGGGCCGGGTTTGCCGAGAACGTGAATGGTGTGCAACCACGCTTCCGCCAGTGTTGGCCATCGTGAGATGGGAAGTTCCGTAGGACGCAGGCCGAAGCCATGTCCACCCTGTGTAAACAGGTGTAATTCCGCCGGAACTTTCACGTCTTTCAGCGCTTGAAAATATACCAATGCGTTCTCGACGTGTGCAGTGTAGTCATCCTCGGCCATTACCAGAAATGTTGGAGGTGTGTCAGTCACGGGCTTTACTGTGGGGTTCACCTTGCCATCGGCGCCGTTCAACCAACCGGGGTAGAGCAGCATCTGCCAATTTGGTTTGGCGTCTGCGGTCGATGATGGAACGTTCTTGCCTTGGAAATCCGAATGCGTACTGAGCGCCGCTGCAAGATGCGCTCCGGCAGAGAAACCAATCGCACCAATGCGTTGCGGATCAATGCCCCATTCGACAGCATGGGAACGCGCAATACGCATGGCTTGCTGCGCATCTTCCAGATCTTCCGCGTTGTCCGGATAATGGCCTGTCTCCGGAACGCGATACTTTACGAGAAGGCCCGTCATTCCAATGGAATTGAGCCAATCACAGACCTCAGTTCCTTCCAAATTCCATGCCAGCCGTAGATAGGCTCCGCCGGGAAGCACCAGTGCTGCGGCTCCTGTGTTTTTCCCTTTCGGCGGCAGGTAAACGGAGAGCGTCGGCTTACTCACGTTCGTGATACGCACTGTCACCTTGCCAGAGACAATGCGATTCGCGTCCGTTGTCGGATCGGTTTCGGGGCCAGTGATTGTCGACGATTCGGGATTGCCATTGGGCCAGATCGGCAGCGTCTGTTGTTGGCTGAATGACGCGCAAGGCACCAGCGCAAACAGTGAGAAAGCACAAACCCAACGTGCAAGACGCATGACGAATCCTCCGATGATTTCGCAGCGGCGTGGAGCCAACTGCGAGATCACCGGAAGGGTATAGCAGATATAAGAAAGTGAGAAGGACGTCTGCGTTTAGTACGCGCCCGTCTGCTCGATGGGCAGACGCACTTGAATGCAGGTGTCGCCGGGTTTGCTATGCAACACGCTGAGTTGTCCCTTGTGCTTAGTTACGACGCGGTTTGCCGTATCCAGTCCCAGTCCAAGAGCCTGTCCGATGCCCTTGGTCGTGAAGAAGGGTTCGAAGATGCGTGAACCAATCTCCTGGGGAATGCCAGGGCCGTTGTCGCAGACTTCCACCAGGACTGTGCTGCCGCTGAGCGATGTACGCAGAGTGAGCTTGGGCGTGTAGGAAGCCTCACACTGTCCCATGGCGTCCAGCGCGTTTTCAATCAGTGCAGTCCACACCTGATTCAATTCGCCACCGTAGGCCAGGATCTGTGGAACCTCATCGCCATAACTACGATCCACTTCCACGGAACCCAAACGCGAATTAAGCATCGCCAACGTATTGTCCAATGCTTCACGCAGATCAATCTCCTGGATGGGAGCCTGATCCATGTAGGAATAACCACGGATGGCGGTGATCAATTCGAAGATACGACGCGTGGAATCAATCACTGCATCGGTCATGCGTTCGGCATTCATGCCAGAAGCGAAGGACGCAAGTGCAACGGTAAGAGCTTCACCCTGAAGAACCGCTGCGAGCGAGTCGAGATGTGAGGTCTCAATGACCGTCTCGGCAATCACAGGAGCAATGCGCCATGCGTCTTCAACGCCGTGCGCTTCCATCCAACGCAGCATGACGTCTTCGCGCGCTGCTACATCGACAGCGTCAGAACGATGTGGCCGTCCATCGGGTTGCAACAAATGCTGCATGGAGGCGATCCAATCGTTGTATGCGACCTTGATATCACCACCGATACAAAGTGCACCCAACCGAAACTTCTGATATCCGTAGTTGCGCAATTCCGTCCACAGATTGTTCGCTGCGGACCGAGCTGCGGAAGCTGGATTGTTCAGTTCATGCGACAAATTGGCGGCCAACTTGCCAAGCGCATTCAGCTTCTCTGCCTGCTGCTCCATACGTGTGACTTCGCGTGTGCGGTCCAGCAGTGTGGAGACAACGATCTGCGTGAAGCCCGGAACAGCATGAAGTATCTCGGGGAATGAGCTCTCTTCAAAATCCAGTGTCCAGACTTCGCCTGCGGCATAACCATCGCCGCCGTAGCTCTTCATACGGCTGAACGGAAGTTTGCCGGTGACAGCACCGCTGCGGCCAATGAAGAAGGCAACAGGTCCGCTGGCACGGCGCACATGCACTTCGCCTTGAAGAAGGATGGTCATGTGGTGAACCGGAGCGCCGCCGTGGAAGATGAGCGTGCCATCATGGGCTTTGCGTTCGGTGCCATGTTCGGCCAGCCACACAAGATCGTCGTGGCTGAGAGTATCCAAAGCCTTCACGCGACGCAGTGCCGCTACACGATCCGGAATGCTTGTGGGCTCTTCCGGTGCAAGCTGCGCGAAAATCAGGTCGTCCCCAGATAGGGCACCGTTTGCCGGATTGGCGACTGCGGCGGTTGCCATGGTTCGCCTCCTGAGTCTTCAGGATATCGGATAAGCTGCCTCGCACCAGCAGATTGCGGCGAACGGCTACTTTTTTCGATTCAATGGTGAAACGCCTGCACCGAGAGGAAGGTTCCTTCTCCGATGGCCGTGGCGCATCTCGTCATGTCTTGTGAGCGGCCAGAAGCAGTTCCATGGATTGGCGTACGTGCTTCAACGCCCGTTTGTTGCCGTCCAGCCTGACCAACATGAGTGCCCCTTCCAGCGTGGCGATGATAGTGTCCGCAAGTTCCGCAGGATCAGTCGACTTGCTGATCTCGCCGTCACGAATCCCTTGACGGACAATGGCTGCGACGCGGCGTCTCCAGTCGACGAATGCTTCTCGCACCAGATCGCGCAGGGCGGCATTACCATCGTCTGCGTCGATCGCAGTGTTCATCAATGGACACCCGCCTTTCATGGGCGATGGTTCGCTGACGAAACGATCCATTATGTACCGCAGCTTTCCCACCGATCCCGGGATGCTCTCAAGATCATCAGTACGCAGCTTTCGGATCTCTTTTACAGAAAATCTGAAGGCCTCTGCGGCAAGTTCTTCTTTCGATTCGAAGTACCGGTAGATGCCTCCTTTTTCCAGCCCCGTCGCCTCCATGATGTCCGCGACGGAGCAACCGGCGTAACCGCGCTGATTGAACAAGGGCGCGGCCAGTTCCACAATGCGCTGGCGCGTTTCTTCACCTTTTGTCATTTCGATCCTCCTTGTCGCCAAAAAAGACGAATCGGTCGCTTTCTCTATTTCATCAGATGCAGTAAAGAGACCGTTCGGTCTTTTATGGGAGATGCTCCGAGATGAATTCTGAAGCTGTGGCCGTTCTTTCACAGCCTAATGTAAAGCGGCCTGCAGTAAACCCATGGGTGGTGGCATTGACGGTCACCCTGGCGACTTTTATGGAGCTTCTGGATACCTCGATTGCGAATGTGTCGTTGCCGCACATTGCTGGCGGTCTGGGGCGCAGTTTCGATGAAGTGACATGGGTGTTGACGACCTATCTGGTGGCGAATGCCGTGGTGCTCCCTATGTCGGCATGGCTTAGCCGTGTCTTTGGCCGCAAGAACTATTACATGGCGTGCGTTGCTCTGTTTACCGTGACTTCGTTACTGTGTGGTATCGCTCCCACTCTGCCGTTCATGCTGATGGCGCGGATTTTGCAGGGCGTGGGTGGTGGCGGATTGGCTCCTGTGGAACAAGCCATTCTGGTAGATACCTTTCCACCAGCAAAACGAGCATCGGCCTTCGCGCTTTACACCGTCGCTATCGTCACTGCTCCTGCTATTGGCCCCGTCTTGGGCGGATGGATCACAGACAACTATGACTGGCGCTGGGTCTTTCTCATCAACATCCCCATCGGAATCCTGTCGCTCTTTCTCACCAACCGCTTTGTACATGATCCGGAGAGCTTCGCCGCAGAACGCGCAACGGTGTATAAGCCGAATGGCCGCCTCAAGGTGGATGGCGTGGGAATCGCTCTCATCGGACTTGGATCGGCTGCACTGGAAGTGTTGTTGGATAGAGGCCAGATCGAAGACTGGTTCGGCTCAACCTTCATTGTGTGGATGGCCATCGCTGCAATCGTCTGTCTTGGGTCTGCAGTGATATGGGAGTTGCGACAGACGGACCCGGTGATCGATTTCCGTCTATTAAAGGTGCGCAACTTCGCTATCGCGTGCGCATTCTATTTCCTCTTTGGTGTTGGCCTCTTCGCATCTACCACCCTCATACCGCAGATACTGCAATCGCTCTATGGATATCGCGCCATTGATGCTGGGCTCGTACTTGGACCGGGCGCGTTTGTGATTACAGTTCTCGCTCCGGTGGGTGCGCAGCTTGTGCAGCGGCACATTATTCATCCACGCGTACTCCTCTTCGGTGCAGTTACTGTTGTTGGCATATCGTTCCTTCACTACAGCAGCTTTACCCTGCAGACGGATTATGCGCACTATGCTTGGGCGCGTGCTTTGCAGGGACTCGGATATGCCTTCTTCTTTGTGCCGCTGACTATGCTGGCTTATTCGGAGTTACGGCCTGATCAAAACAATCGAGCTTCCAGCCTGACCAATTTCTTCCGCAACTGGGGCGGGTCCTTCGGAATCGCGTTTGCCACGGCACTTGCAGAACGGCGTGAGAATCTGCACCAAAGCAATGTTGGTTCCTGGTTGAATGGATCTTCCGCTGCATTGCAGAACACCGTGCAACAAACGACGGCCTACTTACAGACGCACGGATTCTCACATGCGGATGCGGTGTCCGCAGCGTATGCGCGTATCTATGGGCAGCTACAGGCGCAGAGCGAGTTGCTTGCCTTCATGGATTGCTTCTTCCTTATCGGGGTCATGACGCTGGCAGCAGTACCGCTTCTGTTTCTTGTGCGTAACTTCCGCGTTGGTGGCGGCGGAGGTGGCGCGCACTAAGACGGAAAAGTGATAACAGTCTTGCCAAAGTGGTGGGCTTTCTCAAGTGCGTGAAATGCCTCTTTTGAGCGTTCAAACTCAAACGAGCGATCAATGATGGGATGGATATCGTTGTCTGCGAACGCCTGGAGCGATTCCGCCAACATTGCTCGCGATCCAACATAAATGCCCTGAACACGCAGTGTCTTCATCAGGATCTGCCCGATGTTCAGCGGCTCTTCGAGGCCTGTGAGTACGCCGATCACACTCACTTGCGCACCGATGGCTGCGGAGCGTAGCGATAGCGGCAGCGTACCTGCGCCTCCCACTTCAAGTACGTGTGTAGCGCCGACTTTACCAGTGATGTCACGCACCTGTTTGTCCCAATCAGGATGACGACGGTAGTTGATGCCATGGTCTGCACCCAGTGACAAGGCACGTCCCAGCTTCTCGTCAGAACTACTGGTGATAAGGATGCGTGCACCGCGCAACTTTGCGATTTGAAGACCGAAGATGCTGACGCCGCCTGTGCCTAGCAACAGCACCGTATCCTGCGGGCCAATGTTCGCCGTACTCACCAGCGCGTGCCATGCGGTGGTTGCGGCGCATGGGAAGGTGGCAGCTTCTGCATAGCTGAACTTTTCGGGAATGGCGACGAGCGCACGTTCTGGAAAAATCTGGTGCGTCGTTAGTGTGCCGTCGATTGCGCCACCCAATGCAGAGGCTGGCGCCGCAGCAGTCGGGGGACCGTCAAGCCAGTCGAGAAAGAAGGGCGCCAGAACGCGATCGCCCTTGCGAAACGTGGTGACAGCAGAGCCAATCGCAACAACTTCCCCTGCGCCGTCGGAGCAGGGAATCCGCGGCTTTTGCACATGCGGATCGTACCGACCCTGCACCAGCATCAGGTCGCGATAGTTCAGCGATGCTGCGTGAATCTTCACCAGAACGTCATGCGGCGCAGGCTCGGGCAGCGTCACATCATCAAAGGTCAATGCGTCGATGGAGAAGTCTCCACTCAGGCGAAGTGCTGTGGCAGTCATGTTCACTTGGATGCATGCAGACAGAAAGACGCCTCACCGAAAAACGATGAGGCGTCTTTGGGGTCGTTGCGAATGCGGTTTAGTAGCCGATGGTGAAGCGCTGGTTCAGATGCTTCGGTGCTTCCAACTCATTCACCAGTGCGATGGCATAGTCTTCAAACGAAATGCGGCTGGTGCCCTGTGCATCTGCCACAAGATTGTCCGTATCCAGACGGAACTTGCCGGTGCGCTCACCCGGCTCGAAGAAGCCTGCGGGGGCAAAGTACGTCCAGGTGATGCCGGTGCCATTCTTCAGGCTGTTGTAAAGATTGATGTGCGTGTCCACGATGGGAAGCCATGCCTCCGGCAGATAGCCGCTGTCACGCAGCGTTACGCCGGGAGCCACGAACAATCCGCCAGCACCGCCAACCACAATCAAGCGAGGTCCGTTGTTCTGCTTGATCGCTTCCACCAGATTTGCAGAGATGGGCAGCAGGGCATCTGTGTTATCCAACGGCGGGCCAAGTGCGGAAACAACCGCGTCCGCATTCGCATCCTTCAGGATCTGTGCGGTTTTGGCAACGTTCGTCAGGTCATCCTGCACCACGCTGACGTTCGCCAGTTTGTCCACGTTCTGCGGATTACGCGCCACGGCAACGACCGTATGACCGCGATCCACCAACTCTTTCAAAATCACCTTGCCGGATTTTCCAGTAGCACCGTAAAGAACAACCTTCATGACGAAACTCCTTTTCGCAGCAGCACATTCTCTGCGCTTACAGACAATCAGATGTACTTCGATATCGAAGGATTCATCCCAACCACCAAAAAGATAGGCCGCGGAGAAAATCTCCCGCGGCCCACCATTCTATTCCTCGTACCTAAGACGTTTAAGCCTTTACGACTGTGCCGTTTTCCACCTTCACCGGATCCAGGAAGGGCATGCTCTTGCGGAGCTCTGCACCGACTTTCTCGATGGGGTGATTGCGATCCTGTGCACGGAACGCCTCGAACTCCTTACGGCCGCTGTTCTGGTCTGCAATGAAGCGCTCTGCGAATGCACCGGACTGGATGTCATCCAGAACGGACTTCATGGCCTTCTTCACTTCCGGCGTCACAATGCGCGGTCCGGTCACGTAGTCGCCCCACTCTGCAGTGTCAGAGATGGAATAACGCATGTACTCCAGGCCGCCGCGGTACATCAGGTCGACGATGAGCTTCAGCTCGTGCAGTACTTCGAAGTAAGCCAGTTCCGGCTGATAGCCAGCTTCCACCAGCGTCTCAAAGCCAGCCTTCACTAGTGCAGCGGTACCACCGCACAGAACAGCCTGCTCGCCAAACAGATCGGTTTCGGTCTCTTCTGTGAACGTGGTCTGCAGAACGCCTGCACGAGTGCAGCCAATGCCCTTGGCGTACGAGAGGGCAAGCGCAAGAGCGTTGCCGCTGGCATCCTGCTCCACTGCTACGAGGCCCGGAACACCACCACCTTCGGTGAACACTTCGCGCACGCGATGGCCCGGCGACTTCGGCGCGACGAGCGACACGTCAACGTCTGTAGGAGGCGTGATGGTGCGGAAACGGATGTTGAATCCGTGGGCAAACATCAGCGTCTTGCCTGCGGTCAGGCCCGGCTCAATTTCCTTGTATACGGCGGCTGCGGTCTGATCCGGAACCAGAACCATGATCACGTCAGCCCACTTTGCAGCGTCGGCTACGGCGAGCACTTCCAGCCCAGCAGCCTTTGCCTTCTCCGCACCCTTGGAGCTTGCGCGAAGACCAATCTTTACATCCACGCCGCTGTCCTTCAGGTTAAGCGCGTGTGCGTGGCCCTGCGAGCCATAACCAATGATGGCGACCTTCTTCGCCTGGATAAGGGAAAGGTCTGCGTCCTGATCGTAGTAAGTCTTTGCCATGATGTTTGTCTGTCCTTTGCCGTGTATCTAAAAGTGTAGTCGTCGTTACCGACGTGTGCATGATCCTGTTATCGGAATTTCCGATGGCTTAAACATCGTGTTCCGCAAATTGATTTGGCAGTGCATCCATAGGATCCAACTCGCCTGGTTCGTTGATCTGAAAAACAGTCTGATGCGCCTTGCTGCCAAGCGCTTTCATTACCTTGCCACTGTGATGTCCACGACGCATCGCCATACGTCCGGTACGGCTGACTTCGAGAATCTCGTACGCGCTCTCACGCAACACCTGGATCAGGCCTTCAATCTTGCTGGCGCTGCCGGTCATCTCGAGCATGACGCTCTCAGGAGCAAGATCGACAATGCGTGCACGGAAGACCTGTGCCAGTTCGAAGATCTGCGTGCGTGAGTGTACCCCGTGCGGTGCGTTGGGGCCAGCGGCAACTTTGACCAGGCAAAGCTCACGGATGACAGCTTCGCTGCGGCCCACTTCGTCCACGTCGCGCGTAATCTCCAGCTTGTACAGCGATGCCTTCACACGGAACGCAGCGTTCTCCGGTGCGTCGCAGACGATGGTCATGCGCGAAACATCTTCACGCTCTGTCTCGCCCACAGTGAGCGAAACAATATTGATGTTCAGGCGGCGAAACAGGGAAGCCACGCGCGTGAGGACGCCGGGCCGGTTATCAACGTGTGCGATGAAGGTGTGAAGCATAGTGCGTTAAACCTCTTCTCGGGTTGTGCTGCGCGGATTGACGAGACGGTAAAGAACGTGCCGCTGAAGTGTGTGACCGGTTGGCACGTTGGGATGATCGAAGTCCAGTGATGCGTCATGATGCATGCCAAGCTTGTCCATGACGTGGCGAGATGGAGTGTTGTTTACAGCGGTAATCGCGACGACTTCAGCGAGACCATGTTCCTGAAATGCCGAGTTTAGGATGGCGCGTGCACCCTCAGTGGCGTAGCCCCGACCATGCTGGGCGCGGTTTAGCCGCCATCCGATTTCAACCGCAGGCTGAGGCAGATTTGGGACGGCGAAGCGCATCACCTGCATGCCGATGATGCCTGCGAATTCGCCGGTGAAACGTGCCCGCGCTGCAAGGAAGCCAAATCCGTTCTGCTGAAAGTGAGTGGTGTAGCGTGTGAACGCTGCGTCGCTCTCTTCGCGTGTCATCGGTGAAACGAAGTAGGTCATCACGTCTGCATCGGCGTTCATGGCGGCGAAATCATCGCGGTCGGCTTCGTTCAACGGACGGAGCAGCAGCCGGTCAGTTTCAAGCTGGAAGGTAGTGGTCACGCCGCTACCCTTTCCGCGGCTATACTCGTGCCACCATGCAGATCATTGATCATGTGTTGCTGCACGTGATCTTCAGCACGCAACGGCAGCAGCCGGTGCTGAAGGACGATGCGCTTCGCGCCGCTGTGTATGCGGCCATTCGCGACCGGCTCAGTCATTCCGAGAACATCTGCCTCGCGGTTGGAGGAACAGCTGATCATGTTCACGTTGCACTGTTCCTTTCGCGCAAGATGACTGCGCACAAGCTTGTCGATCATCTGAAGAAGGTCACGGTTCCCGTTGTTCGTCAGAGCGGGGAACCGAACGCCTTCTTCAAATGGCAGCAGAGTTACATGGTCTTCTCGGTTGGCCTTGCGGACCGTGATGCGCTCATCCACTACGTGCAAACGCAGGAAGAAGTCCATCGCGCGCGAACCTTCCAGCAGGAATTGCTGGCCATGTTCGCAAAGTACGATGTCGGCTTCGACGAGCGTTTTGTGTGGAAGTGAATGCAACGCTTAGTCCTCGCTCGTCTCAATCAACGGATTCGGACGACGCACCATTTCATGCAGAGCCGATCCCGGCGCAATCATCGGGTACACACCGTCTTCCTTCTCAACCGAGAAGTTGATCAGGTATGACGAAGTCCCCGTGCGTGCCTTCGTAACGGTCGGCACAACATCCTTACGTTCTGTGACATGCGCTCCCGGAATACCGTGGGCATCGGCAAGCTTCACAAAGTCCGGCGACAGAATCGGAGAGCAGGAATAGTTTTTGTCATAGAACGCTTCCTGCCACTGCCGCACCATGCCCAGAAAGCCGTTGTTGATGACAGCGATGTTGATGTGCAGACCTTCCTGCTGAATGGTGGAAAGTTCAGCAGCAGTCATCTGGAAACCACCGTCGCCAGCGATCATCCACACATCCTTCTCGGGGCATGCAATCTTCGCCCCGATAGCTGCAGGCAATGCAAAACCCATAGTGCCAAGACCACCGCTGGTCACCAGTGAGCGCGAGTCTTCATGCCTGAAGTACTGCGCCTCCCACATCTGGTGCTGGCCTACATCGGTTGCAATGATGGTGTTGCTCAGGCGTCCTGCAGCCTTTGCTTCCTGCCAGATGTCGTTAATGACATGCGCGGCATACAGGTGGCCGTTGTCAGGCAGGTTGATGATGTCGCGCACACTGGCGTCGCCCTTCATCGCGCGAATCTCTTCACGCCACTGCTTAGTGGCATCCTGCGTTGCGGGTGCGCCAGTTGCGTCGATCAGCGGAGCCATCGTCTGCAGCACCTGCTTCAGATCGCCGATGAGCGCAACATCGACTCGCACATTCTTGTTGATCTCGCTCGGATCAATCTCAATGTGAATCTTCTTCGCGTTGGGCGCGTAGTGAGCCAGGTTGCCGGTCACTCGATCGTCAAAGCGCATGCCGAACGCAAGCAGCAGATCCGCGTTCTGAATCGCATTGTTCACCCACGATTCGCCGTGCATGCCCATCATGCCCAGTGCCAGCGGATGCGAAGCAGGGAAGGCACCAAGCCCAAGCAGAGTTGTGGCAACAGGAATCTTGTGGCGCTCTGCAAAGGCAAGTACTTCAGCCTCTGCTTCAGAGTGGATGATGCCGTGACCAGCGAGAATTACCGGACGGGAAGAAGCGCGCATCAGCTCAATCGCAGCCTGCATCTCTTCCGACTCGGCCTTCAACATGGGGTGCGGACGATAGGCACGCGGCTTCGACATTCCAAAGTCGAATGAGCACGCGGCCTGCTGTGCATCCTTCGTGATGTCTACCAACACGGGGCCGGGGCGTCCACTACGTGCAATCTGAAAAGCCTCGCGTACAACGGATGCGATGTCCTCCGCCTTTGTGACTACGAAGTTATGTTTCGTAATGGGCAGCGTGATGCCGGTGATGTCTACTTCCTGAAATGCATCGGTGCCCAGCACCTTCGACGCAACCTGGCCTGTGATGGCGACCATGGGAATGCTATCGAGCATGGCCGTCGCAAGACCCGTAACAAGGTTCGTCGCGCCGGGGCCACTGGTGGCCATGCACACGCCTACTTTGCCACTGGCGCGCGCGTATCCGTCGGCCATGTGAGCCGCGCCCTGTTCGTGGCGTGTGAGCACATGGTGAATCGATGGAAACTTGCGCAGCGCGTCGTAGATGGGAAGGATGGCTCCGCCGGGATAGCCAAAGACTGTGGTGACGCCCTCACCCGCAAGTGTGGCCCACAGAATTTCTGATCCGGTGAGAGTGGGTGCGTGATGGGCAGTGTTCGCTGTGTCGCTCATGCGTGCGGCTCCTGCTGGTTCCTGTGGCGTGCCTGCATTCAGCAGACACGCCACAGGTTTCGTATGTAGTTCGTTAAGAAAACTAGCTGGTCACTGCGCCAAGGCTGGCCGAGCTGACTGTGTTGGCATACTTCGCAAACACGCCACGCTTATAGCGAGGTTCCGGCCTCTTGAAGTTCGCCTTCCGCTTGGCAAGCTCTTCTTCGCTGATGTTCACGCGGAGTTCGCGTGCCTTGATGTCGAAAGTGATGGTGTCGCCTTCGTGTACAAAGGCGATCGGTCCACCGTCAAACGCTTCCGGTGCCACGTGACCAGCCATCAGGCCACGCGTTGCGCCGGAAAAACGTCCGTCGGTAAGCAGAGCAACCGTCTCGCTCAACTCAGGAATGCCCTTGATCGCAGCGGTAACAGCGAGCATTTCGCGCATACCGGGACCACCTTTCGGTCCTTCGTAGCGAATCACGCAGACATCGTTCGGCTTGATCTCACCAGCTTCCACAGCCTTGAAGCAAAGGTCTTCCGAATCAAACACACGTGCAGGGCCAGTGTGGAGAACGCGTTCATGTCCCGCTACCTTCACCACACAACCATCGGGTGCAAGATTGCCCTTCAGGATCACAAGTCCGCCAGTAGGCTTCAGCGGGTTCGACCAAGGAAGGATCACATCCTGTCCCGGAGTTTCCTGTGCAGCTTTTGCTTCTTCGCGAACTGTCTTGCCGCTCACGGTTGGGGTGTTGCCGTGGAGCAATCCCTTTTCAACCAGACGCGCTGCCAACACACGCGATCCACCAGCGTCCTGATAATCGCGTGCGACACGCTTGCCACCCGGCTGCAGATCGCAGATGAACGGAGTCTTCTCGCTGATGATGTCGAAGTCGTCCATGGTGAGTGGCATCTTCAGTTCATGCGCAACGGCGATCAGGTGAAGCACAGCATTGGTGCTGCCACCGCTGGCGCACACTGCAGCAATGGCATCCTCCATGGACTGACGCGTGAGGATGTCTGAAGGCTTAATGTTCTTGCGCACCAGATCCATCACCAGCTTGCCAGCTTCGCGGCTCGCGGCGTGCTTGTCCTTACTCATCGCCGGGACGCCGGTGATTTCCATGGGGCTGATGCCCAGAAATTCACCCGCCATAGCCATAGTGTTCGCCGTGAACTGGCCACCACATGCGCCGGGTCCGGGGCATGCGGTGCCTTCGGCTTCTTCCAATTGCGCATCGTCAATCTTGCCCGCTGCGTGCGCGCCAATAGCTTCAAACACCTGCTGAATCGTGATGTCGATGGTCTTGTCGCTACCGGGCTGCGGCGTCTTGCCATCCGCACCCACATGCATGTGGCCCGGGGCAATCGAACCGCCGTACAGCATCATGCCGGGTATATCCAGGCGCGCCAGCGCCATGATTGCGCCGGGCATGTTCTTGTCGCATCCTGCGATACATACCAGTCCATCAAAACTATTGCCACGCGAGACCAGTTCAATGGAGTCAGCAATCATGTCGCGCGAGATGAGCGATGCCTTCATGCCTTCCGTGCCCATCGTGATGCCGTCGGAGATGGTGATGGTGTTGAATTCCATCGGTGTGCCGCCTGCAGCGCGGATACCTTCCTTCACTGCCTCAGCAATGTCGCGGAGGTGATAGTTACAAGGACCAATCTCTGTCCAAGTGTTTGCAATGCCAATGATGGGCTTGTGCAGGTCATCCTTGGTAAAACCAACGCTGCGCAGCATGGCGCGTGCAGCTGCACGATTGGGGCCTTCAGTAAGGACGATGGAATTACGTTTACCGGGATCGAGTTCGTTGCTCACTTGCAATCCTCTAATTTTTCTCGAGCTTGTAGCTCGTTCTTGGCGTCTCGCCATCCAGCTCGCCAACTGTAATCTGTCCAGTAGCTAAACAATCCCAAACGATCACCCCGCATTTTTGCATCCCAACCCTCTTGGTAGGTTGTCTGGTTGAGAAGCTTTAGGGATGAGCCGAATGTGTTCATGCCGTTTTCGGCGCGGACCAGAATTCGTTATCGTGCTTCGCTTCAAAATCGTTCAACGCATCTACATGGCGCAGTGTCAGGCCGATGTCATCCAGTCCATTCAGCAGGCAATACTTGCGGAAGGGATCAATGTCAAAATGCGCTGAGAAGCCATGTTCGTCGGTGACCGTCTGCGCTTCCAGATTTACTGTGACCTGGTTGTTCGTATCTTCCGTGCAATGCGTCATCAGCGCGGTCACATCTTCTTCGCTCAGACGAACAAGGATGATGCCGTTCTTGCCTGCATTGGAGTAGAAGATGTCTGCAAACGTTGGTGCAATCACCACGCGAAAGCCATACTGGAAAATGGCCCACGCCGCATGCTCACGCGACGAACCGCAGCCGAAATTCTTTTCTGCAATCAGAATTTCTGCGCCTTGATATTCCGGCTTGTTCAGCACGAAGTCCTTGTTCGGCGAAACATCATCCGGAACGTCCAGGTTGTAGCGCCAGTCGTAGAACAGAAAGTCGCCATAACCTGTACGCTCAATGCGCTTGAGGAACTGCTTCGGAATGATCTGGTCCGTGTCGATGTTCGGCAGCGGCAGCGGCATTGCTTTCGATGTAAGAACGTTAATCGGTTCCATTAGCGCGCCTCCTTCTTCCACTTACGAATGTCGGTGAAGTGCCCGGTGATTGCGGCAACTGCGGCCATCTCTGGCGAAACAAGATGCGTACGTCCACCACGTCCCTGACGACCTTCAAAGTTGCGGTTCGATGTAGAAGCGCAACGCTCGCCGGGCTGCAGAATGTCAGGGTTCATGCCCAGGCACATGGAGCAGCCGGGTTCACGCCACTCAAAGCCTGCTTCCTTGAAGATGGCATCCAGACCTTCTTCTTCAGCCTGCTTCTTCACATGCTGCGAGCCGGGAACCACCATCGCACGAACCTTCGTGGCAATGTGGTGTCCTTTGATCACTTCAGCGGCGGCGCGAAGATCTTCAATGCGGCCGTTCGTGCAGGAGCCAAGAAAGACGGTGTCAATCTTGATCTCTTCCATCGGCGTGCCTGGTTTCAGATCCATGTACTCATAGGCCTTGGCAAAGCTCTTACGATCAGCCTCGGTTGGCGCATCGTCCAGCGTCGGCACCTTGCCATCAATGGTGGCGTGCATACCCGGCGATGTTCCCCACGTTACTGCGGGAGCCAGTGTTGCAGCATCGATGAACAGTTCACGATCAAAGACAGCGCCTTCATCCGTAGGCAATGTCTTCCAGTGCGCAACGGCTTCTTCCCACTGATTGTCGTAGGCGTCTGTTGCAGATCCAAGCTGTTGCCCATCGGGCACAGAGCGCGGAGGACGTGCATCAAGATTCGTAGGGCGCGTTCCCGGAGAGAAGCGGCGACCCTTCAGATATGCAAAGGTTTTTTCATCCGGAGCAATCATGCCGGCGCGCGCACCAGCTTCAATGCTCATGTTGCACACTGTCATACGGCCTTCCATGCTCAGCGCGCGGATGGCAGAACCGGCGTACTCAATCGCATATCCTGTCGCACCATCGGTGCCAATGCGGCCAATGATGTCCAGGATGATGTCCTTTGCCGTAATGCCGAAAGGAAGCTCGCCATCCACCGTAATGCGGAAGGTCTTTGGCTTGGATTGGGGCAGCGTCTGCGTGGCCATCACGTGTTCCACTTCGCTGGTGCCAATACCAAAGGCGAGCGCACCGAAAGCGCCATGCGTCGATGTGTGCGAGTCGCCGCAGACAATCGTCATGCCCGGCTTGGTTGCGCCAAGTTCCGGTCCAATCATGTGCACAATGCCCTGCGACGAATCCTGCACATCGAAGAACTCAATGCCAAACTCAGCGCAGTTCTTACGCAGCGCATTCACCTGCGCAGCGCTGACCTGGTCGGCAATCACAAGGCGATCTGCTGCACTGGTGGTAGGAACGTTATGGTCCACCGTTGCAATATGACGATCTGGACGGCGCAGCTTGCGGCCTGTCATGCGCAGACCGTCGAAAGCCTGCGGCGAGGTCACTTCGTGCACAAGCTGCAGATCGATGTACAGAATGGCAGGTTCGCCTGCCGGTTCTGCAACCAGATGCTGCTGCCAGACTTTTTCAAACAGTGTCTTTGGTGCGGACATTGTGGCTTACCTCTGGGGCAAAAGCCCGGTGTTGCTCAACAGAAATGTTTAGGACGCAGCAGCGCCCAACTCGGCAGTGACCTGGTCAAGGACGAGTTGACCCATCTTTGAGGTGCTGACGGTCTGCTGTCCGGGAATGTCGCCACGTGCAATGTCGGTCGTGCGATATCCCGCCTCCAATACCTTCACCACAGCGTCCTCGATGATCTTTGCTTCGGCATTCAAGCCGGCGGAATGACGAAGAACAAGCGCAGCAGTGAGGATCGCGCCAATCGGATTAGCCTTCCCCTGTCCTGCAATATCCGGTGCGGAGCCATGCACGGGCTCGTACAGGTTTACCTTGCCGCCAAGCGTGGCAGAGGGAAGCATGCCGAGCGATCCAGTGATGACGCCGCTCTCGTCGGAGAGGATGTCGCCGAACAGATTCTCCGTAAGCACTACATCAAAATCACGCGGACGATTCATCAGATGGATCGCCATCGAATCCACCAACTGGTGTTCGAGGGTGACGGTGGGATAGTCCTTCGCAACTTCTGTAACAACTGCGCGCCACAACTGCGAGCATTCCAGCACGTTCGCCTTGTCAACGCTGGTGACCTTCTTCTTATCGCGCTTCGCGGCGATATCGAATGCGATCCTGGCAACGCGCTCTACTTCATGGCGTGTGTAGACCATCGTGTTGTGCGCGCGGTCGGTCGTCTTGTCCCATGCGCGTGGCTGGCCAAAATAAAGACCGCCCAACAGTTCCCGAACAAAGAGAATATCCACGCCCTCGGTGATTTCAGGGCGCAGCGGCGAGTTATCCGCAAGAGCCTTGTACGCCGTCGCAGGGCGAAGATTTGCAAAGCCGCCAAGCTCCGCACGAATCTTCAGGAGGCCAGCTTCCGGACGCTCGCTGGGCGGAAGGGAATTGAACTTGTTGTCACCAACGGCGCCAAGGAATGCAGCGTCGCTGGCAAGTGTCTCTTTCAGTGTCTCTTCCGGTAGCGGCGTTCCGTGTGCGTCAATCGCTGCGCCGCCAATCAGCAGCGAGGTGTACGTAAAGGTGTCTCCACCCGCGGCTGCAACGGTGTTCAGTACATTCACTGCTTCGTTGGTAACTTCCGGGCCGATGCCGTCACCGGCGAGGAGCGCAATCTTCAGATTCATCGTGGTCGAAACTTTCCTTGCAAAATGGTTGCGATGAAACGGTTAGGAACAAGAACTAAACAGTGGTAGTTTGCGGCACAAGCGCCGTAATGTCCTGATCGTAGATATCCTTCTTGCGATCAGCCAACGCGGTAAAGCGCGTGTATACCTGGTCCAGTTCTTCCTTCGTCAGGTTGAATCCAAGTTCCTTCAGGCGATGTTCCAGTGCGCGGCGACCGCTGTGCTTGCCCAGCACAATCGTGTTGGCATCCACACCAAAGTGCGCGGCGGACATGATCTCGTACGTTAGCGGGTTGGCCAGCACACCGTGCTGGTGAATGCCGCTGGCATGCGCGAATGCATTCTTGCCTACGATTGCCTTGTTGGGCGAAGGCGTGAAGGAGATGATCTCGTCCAACATGCGGCTCGTTGGTCCAATCTGGTCCAGAACCAGATTGTTGGTGTACGGGAATACGTCATTCCGAATCTTCAGAATGGCCGCAACCTCTTCCAGAGATGCATTGCCGGCACGTTCGCCAATGCCATGCATTGCCACTTCCACTTGGCGCGCGCCGCCTTGCAGGCCTGCCACTGTATTGATTACGGCAAGGCCAAGGTCATCATGGCAGTGCGTCGAGAAGATGATCTTGTCAGCATTGGGAATGCGGCTGCGGATCATTTCAAACATGGCGCGGTATTCCGCTGGCGTGGAGTAGCCCACGGTATCTGGCAGGTTGATGGTGGTTGCTCCTGCGTCAATCGCCGCCTGCACAATCTGCACCAGAAAATCTGGATCAGAGCGAGTAGCATCTTCCGCGGAAAACTCCACGTCGTCGGTGTAGGTCCTGGCCAGGCGAACGCATTCCGCAGCCTGGTCCAGCGCCTGCTGGCGCGTGATGCGGAGCTTCGCTTCCAGGTGCAGATCGCTGGAAGCGATGAAGGTGTGAATGCGATTTGAGGCGGCCGACTCAACGGCTTTTCCGGCGCGTTCAATGTCAATGGTCTTGCAGCGGGCGAGTGCGGCAATGCGCGGTCCTTTGACCTCGCTCGCAATCGCACGGACAGACTCAAAATCGCCATCGGATGCGATTGGAAACCCGGCTTCAATAATGTCCACGCCAAGCGATGCAAGCTGGTGGGCAAAGCGGAGCTTCTCCGCATGGTGCATGGTGCAGCCCGGTGATTGTTCACCGTCACGCAACGTTGTGTCGAAGAAATACACGCGATCGGAAGCAGTGCTCATCGTTTTCCTCTGAGACACAGTATAGCGATAAGGAATCCTTATATGCAGTGATAGCGTCATCAGAAGTGCTTATAGTGGAGAGAGCGGCCGGATTGAGTGTCGGCTTCTTCGGAGATACGCCGTGGACCTGTTTGCCCTGGAAACCTTTCTCGCAGTAGCGGAAGAGCGCAGTTTTTCTCGCGCTGCCGTCCGCCTGCACCGAACGCAGCCTGCTATCAGCCAGGCCATCTCAAAGCTGGAGGGCGAACTTGGCGAGGCGCTTTTTGACAGGGCAGCGCGTGAAGCCTCATTGACGGACGCGGGCGAAGTGCTTCGCGAATACGCCCAGAAGTTGCTCAATCTGCGTGTGGAGGCAAAGCACGCCCTGGGTGAGCTCCGCAGCCTGCATCGCGGGAGCCTGAATCTCGCCGCGAACGAATACACCTGCCTTTATCTGCTGCCTGTGTTGGATCGTTTCCGGCGAGTGCATCCGCGCGTCAAGGTCAGCGTGCAGCGTAGTCTGGCCAGCCGCATCCCGGATGATGTGCTTCTGCATTCGGTGGAGATTGGAGTGCTCAGCTTCAAGCCGGAAGACCGGGCACTGAAATCGATCGTCGTCTATCGGGATGAGCTTGCGTTCGTCGTGAATCCTCGACATCCGATGGCGAAAACCGAGGAGGTGTCGATCCGCGACCTCGGCGGCCAGCACTTTGTTGCGCACAACGTGCCGTCACCGCAGCGCGACAAGGTGTTTGAGGCTTTCCGCAGGCATCGTACGAATCTTCGCATTGATGTGGAATTGCCTAGCCTGGAGGCGGTTCGCCGTTTCGTGGAGCTAGGAAATGGAGTGGCGCTGGTTCCTGCGCTGACGGTGGAGCGCGAGCTGAAATCAGGGGCTCTCACTCGCGTTCGGGTCAAAGAGCTACAGATGGAACGTAAACTGAGGCTGGTTCATCGCCGTGAGGCGAACCTGTCTCATGCCGCGATTGAGTTTCTGCGTGGCGTCCGAGAGTATGCGGAGCTCACCGGAGGGTCCTATTGTTTCCTTCCAGAACGTGGAGATTAAGCTTCCGAGTAGAAGGAAAGTTTCATTTCTGCAAGATTCGCTGCTCACCGAATGGCAGCGCCGCAGTCCTAACAGGTACAATCAGAAGCTGTACGTCCTCTGCGCGCGCCCAAAGGGCGCCACACCGAACGACGTTGAGGTTGGTCATACGAATGAAGAAATCGATGTGGATGTGCGCCCTGCTCGCTGGCGCGTTAGCGGCTCATGCTCAGGAGAGCCGGCAGGATGTAAGCATCAGCGCTTTGGGGAATATTCCTCCCCAGGTCAACGGACGCGGTATTCAGGTCAATGCAGATATGGCATTGGGTGCGCTGGCAAGCTACCGTTTCATGCTCACGCCGCGTAGCGCGCTGGAAGCGAATTACTCCTTCTCGCAGTACATGACGCAGCTGCGGAACACCAGCTTTAACACCTACCAGATCCACACGCGTCAGCAGGAAGTCTCGTTTGGCTACGTGTATAGCCGCAATTACCGTAACTACAATCCGTTTGCGGAAGTCGGTATTGGCGCGTACGTGTTTTCGCCCATTCGCGATTTCGACACGCAGTCGCTGGACGCCAAGCGTCAGTTGAGCCTTGGCGGCTTCTTTGGAGCCGGTGTTGCGTATGAGATCAGCCCCAGCTACGACATCCGCTTGGGCTATCGCGGTGCCGTAGTGAAGACGCCCAGCTTCAAGCTGCCGTCGGACGCCTACAACACGGGCCGCTACGAAGTGATCTCCATGCCGACGCTCGGTGTGGCATACCACTTCTAAGCCTCGCACAACGTTAAAAAGCCCCGGAGCAATCCGGGGCTTTTTAACGTTGTCGCTTGAACCACGATCTAGTGGAAGTGGTACGCCACGCCAACGCTGAGGGCCTGCGGAGAGAGGGAACGGTTGTAGTTAAAACCGGTGTTATCCGGAAAACTAAACCAGTGTTGATAGTCGTAATCTCCGCGGATGTTGATTGAGCGGGTGAGGTTGTAATCCACGCCACCGCCGAACGCCATCAGGTTGAAGGCGAGGTTAGCGCCGAACGGAAAGCCGTTGTAGCCCGGAGGGAAGTTGAATACGCCTCGACCATACGAAGCACGCGCATAAGGATTGAAACGGTGTTTCCGTGTAATGACGTAGCGTACTCCGAGTTCATAGGTGCGCTCGGAGAGGTCATTGTCGCTGGAGTTCGCCTGGCGGAAATTGAATTCCGCGCCCCAGTGAGGCTTGAAGTCGTAAGCGGCATATGCGCCGTAGCCTAGAAAACGCCGCCCATAGTCCGGGTGCACGACTGAAAAATATCCGCCGACTTGAAGATCGGAGTTGCGATAAGCGGTGGCGGTAGTGGCCTGACCGTTTGCACGCGCCGAAAATTGTGAAAACAAGAATACGGTGGCAAGCACCGCAGCAAATTTGGCTTTTTGGATTCGTAGCGGCAAGAGGACTCCTTTATGCCTGTAGCTCAATTCCGTCTGGGCTTTTACTTCAGCCCTTGCACACACCGTGGGAGCTTACAGAGGAACAAACAGTTTCTTGGGTCGACCATCTTTGGAACGTTCTAAGCCGGACGAGTAGGTACGCACCCGTCCGGCTTAACCCATTACTGTCGTGGTGCCGGCGGGTTCGCCGTTCCAGTTGTGCCAGCAGCTGGAGCCGGCGTAAGTGTTGTGTCCGCAGGAGGTGCTCCTGCAGAAGGTTGAGCCTGTGCGGGAACTGCCGTGGTCCCTGTTCCTGCCGGTGGTGCGCTGATGGCATTGCCGTTGGCATCGGTCGTTGCATTGGCGCCCGCGGCTGCTGCAGCTGCTCCGTCCGCTGCAGGCTTGTAGTAGCTAAGCTTCAGGTACACCGGAGTAACTTCAAACGGCATCTTGTCGCGCGACGACAGCAGAGGTTCATAGGACGCGTGCATCTGTACCACTTGATCGGTCCAAGGGTCGAAGCGCAGGAACGATGACAGTGGCATAGCCGCATTCTGCTTCAGGTCGTTTGGATCCAGCTTCGGACCTTTGCCAATCAGCGGCTGAAGCCAGAAGGTATTCGTCTTCACGTCCTTTACCAACGAATCGCCAACCATCGGCTCGTTCAGCGCCGTAAGGGCCTTCGAGCGAGTCTGCAATTCTGCCAGATAGAGACCGAACTGACTTCCAGCGTCGTTCAGTTCCTTCGGCTGGAGCAATTCCAGAGCCTTCTTCGCTGCCTCTTCGTTGTCCTTATCCGTGTGATGCATCGGGATCTTCTCGAAGGTCGAAGTATCGGGGAAGAGGAGGCGATCGTTGAACGCGTACTTCGTATCCAGGCGATGTCCCTGGATGATGTGCGCCACCTGGAAGGCGATAATCGCGTACAGGTTGTTCACCTGTTCGTTGTTATTGCCAGGAATCGCCGTGGTATCAATCAGACCCTTCGAAAGCACGATCGTGTTGCCGATGGCCAACGATTCCAGTGGTTCCGTCAGCAACGTACGCACACGAATGGGGCGCGCCACCTGAATGTTGTTGTAGGCCAAGATGTTTCCGGCAACCTGCTCCAGAATCTTGTCGAAGTCTGAGGGAGCATCCAGCAAGCCCGCCTGGAAGAGCCGGTTTACAACGTTATCCTCTGCCTGCTGTACCCAAGCGCGCTGCGCGCCAAGAGGCGATGTATCCTGTGCATCGTTCGAGACGTCGGTTGCGCCCTGAACCTCCACATCGACGTTCTCGGCATCGCTGGTGGGAACCTTCAGAGCGTACCCCCACACGTGATTCACAGCCTTGAACTTCACCGTATTTTCGGTGCTCTTGGGATCGCTCTCTTCTACGTAGAACGACGTCGGCAGCCACAGGTTCTCCTGTACGTTCGTGCGCCAGGAATCGAAGTGATAGAACTCGCGGAAGTCCTTCTCGCTGCCAGCAAAGGAGCCGTTGAAGCGAACGATGTTTCCGTTCCGGCGTTCCACCCAGATGCGGCCAAAGAAGCGTCCGCGGCTGCTGCCCTTAGCGGGTTCCACGTCGAACACCATCGTTGGAACCGAACCGAGAAAGTCATTGCGAACAAAGCCGAAGTTGTAATTCGTCTTGTCGAACCCGTGGGCATCCACCAGGATCATCTGGACAAAGCCCACTTCATTGAACTGCAGGTGGAACGATTTGTTGATGCCCGTGATGAAGGAAACGGAATTCTTGAAGAATCCCATCTTGCCCTTTGCCTTGTGATTGTCAACGGTCTCGTAGGTCTCTCCGTTGAGAACCTTCTTGAACTCCACACGGCCCAGGAAGTGCTGATCGGAGACAGGAACCTGTAGAAGCGCCGGATCGGGCTTCATGTTCTGGATATAAGTCTCAACGAGTGGTGCGCGCTCCTGAATGACTTTGATGACTTCCTGCTCGCGCGCAATGGCTTTGTCCAGAAGAGCGGACTGGGTCGGGGTGAGCTTGCGTGCGGGTAGATCATCCTTTTTCTTCTTGCCTAGGATTGGAAATGCCAGCGCCGGCACCGTTGATGCGGTAAGAAGTGTGGCGGCAACACCCGCGATGCAAGACCTGCGAAGGTTCCTCATGGTTTGGATGGCTCCTATGAAAGTCCCGGGTAGGGAACTGTTTCAGCGTACAAAAATCTAAGCGGAATTGGGTCAGAATCTCCGGCTCTGTGCAGAAGATCCATCTCCCCTCAACCGGCGAGCTGGAAGTTAATGTTGACCACGCCGTCCCAATCGGTCGGTTGACCATTGGCCATTGCGGGTTGGAAACGCATGCCCTGTACCGCTCTCACCGCAGCTTGATCCAGGCCATGGCCAAGACCGCTTTGCACGCCCATCACGGAAACAGATCCGGATGCTGAGACGTGAATTTTGATGTAAACGGTGCCTTCAAGGCGTAGGCTTCGGGCTTCTTCCGTATATTCCGGCTTCGGTTTATAGATAACCTTCGGCGCACTCTTGGCTGGACCGGTATTGACCTGCGCTTGCGGGATTGCCGGAGGGGTAGGTCCCTTTGCAATCGCAATGGCACCCACGGGCTTCGCGGTCAGAGGGCCGGTGCCTCCTGGAACGCCAGTATTGATGCCCTTGATCGGCTGTGCAGCCCGGTCGTGGCCACCCATCTGACCGTTCGGCGAGCCGGAACCGGCAATGGCAATGGCCGATGGCGGGCCATAGCCGGTATTGCCTGCGGGCATTCCCGGTGCGCCACTGTGTCCCAGGTTTACCGGAGACACTGCAGGGCCACTGGTGTTGTTGATCGGATTGGTCATGCTTCCCAGGCGAACAGCGGACGGGTGAGCATCGTGATTTGGAACGGATGCTGCCTGCGCAATGCTGATAGCTACCGGCTTCGGCGCGGGAGGAGGCGTTACCGCTTTCGGCGGCGCGGGCGTGATGATCGGCTGCGCCTTCAGAACAGGCTGCGGCTGGATCTTCGGTGGCTCCGGGACCTCAATCTTTGGAACATTCGGCAGGATCTTCGGCGGCTCGACCTTCACCACCGGCGGCTTGGGGAGCTTTGGAGGTGGCACCGGCTTCGGAGGTTCTGGTGGCTTCACATTGTTGAATGTGATGGTCTTCTCGATATGCTGCTCGACGACGCGCCTCGCCGTCAGAACGCTGATCCAGATGAGGAGCGCAGCCAGAGTGGTGTTGATGAAAAACGCAGCCAAGAAGCGGTTCTTGCGCTTCTCTGTGTCTTCCATCACGCCAAAAGTCTTAAAGGCTAAATCCCGCTGCGAAGGAATCGTATCGTTTGCCGGAGACGCATTCTGGCTCCCGGGCACGCGGTTCCGCTCGTGATCAGGCACTTGGTTTGCCATATGTGGTGCAATCCTCAAAAATTCAGTTTCGATAGGCGATGACCAGAGTCTTTGGTCTGCCTTGGAACCGGGTTCTTGTGTGCGCCGCTATTACGGTCGCGTTGTTCTACGAATGGCGCTTCCACGTAATTCATCCGGGAGGATTGATCGAGTGTAAGGCAGGATTGCGCCGGAACTTAACAGCTATGATAAGCGAGCCGGACCGCAACCTGATCGAAATCCGTTTCACTTTCACGCAAAATCAACTTCAGGAATCGCCTCCATAACTCCAACAGGGGATGAGACGGTGGAAACACGAAAAACGTACACATGCCTATGCAAGAATCGTAGGCAACGTTGTATTCCCATCGACGAGTGACGATAAACCCATGAATTATTTGGTTACCGGCGGTGCCGGCTATATCGGTGGCACAGTCAGCCGCCTCCTGTTGGACCGTGGCCATAGCGTGACGGTTTATGACAATCTTTGCCACAGCAAGAGGGAAGCGCTCCCCTCATCTGCAACTTTTGTGGAGGGTGATATCGCCGATGCGAATCTGCTGAGCCAAACCCTCCGGGACGGCCAGTTTGATGGCGTACTGCATTTTGCCGCTCTCATCGAAGCGGGCGAAAGCATGAAGCGCCCGGATGTCTACTTCCGCAACAACACGGCGGGCACACTCACCCTGCTGGAATGCATGCAGCAGACCGGCACACAGCGCCTCGTGTTCTCCTCCACTGCTGCCTGCTATGGCGAGCCCAAGCGCGCTCCCATTGAAGAGACCGACGATCTGAAGCCAACGAACGCCTATGGCGAAAGCAAGCTCCTCAGCGAATACATGATGCGCTGGTTCTCGGAACGTATGGGCCTTCGTTACGCTGCGCTGCGTTACTTCAACGTGGCCGGAGCCATTCCCGGTTACGGCGAGGCGCACGAGCCAGAAAGCCATCTGATCCCGTTAATTCTGGACACCGCACTCGGCTTGCGCGACAACATTCGCATCTACGGCGAGGACTATCCCACGAAGGACGGCACCTGCGTCCGCGATTACGTTCACGTAGCCGACCTGGCGGAAGCTCATTTATTGGCGATGGAGTCGCTCGCAACGCAGGAGAGCGCCATCTACAACATCGGCAATGGTCAGGGATTCACCGTACGCGAGGTGATTGATAGCGCACGCCGTGTCACGGGCCGTGAGATCCCGGTCATTGTGGAAGCGCGCCGCCCGGGCGATCCCGCGGTGCTGGTCGCCAGTTCCGCAAAGATTCAGCGTGAACTCGGATGGGCACCGAAATTCGATCAGCTCGATGCGATTCTTGCCACGGCGTGGGATTGGCATCAGAAGCTTCGCGCTGTTTAGAAGCTCCCTAAGGATGTAGGCTGGCGGCATGTTGCATGACATGTTGCACGTGCCCCTGCCCATCCTGGAGAAAATCCTTCGCCCCATCATCGTCTACTTCACGTTGATCCTCCTGCTTCGCGTATTCGGCAAACGTGAACTGGCTCAATTGAACCCATTTGATCTGGTGGTTCTGCTGTCGCTGTCGAACACAGTCCAGAACGCCATCATTGGCGAGGACAATTCGTTGCTTGGTGGCCTGATCGGTGCAATGGCATTGCTTGCCGCCAACTGGTCCTTGAACCGTGTTCTCTTCGCGATGCCGAAGCTCAATAGGGCTCTGCAGGGAAGCAGCAGGACCCTTATTCGCAATGGCAAGGTGGATGAAGCTGCCATGCGCGATGAAATTCTCACCCATGAAGAACTGGTGGAAGTTCTGCACAAGCAGAGCGTGCGTGGATTTGCGGATGTGAAGGAATGCACGCTGGAGCCTGGCGGCACGTTTTACGTGGAGACGCGCGAAGAAAGTTTTCCCAGTGCGCGGCATCAGGAAATCCTGAAGAGGCTGGACGCCTTGACGGCGGAAGTGAAGGCGTTAAAACAGGCCTGATTACTTTTTCCCTTCCATCTTCTTCACTTTGGCCAGCTCTTCATGCCAGCGCTTGGGCTTGATCGCCAGGGCCATGTCGCGTAGAGCCTCGCGGTACCCGCCCATGTAGATGGAATACATCACTGCCAGGGCGCATCCCACGCCAAACATGAATCCAAGTGCAACACCGATCAACGTGGAGATAGCAAATCCGTACATGCAAAAAGCGTAACAAGTACCGAATACTTGAGACGATTCGGGTGCTGGCATGGCCAGTCGTATTGTCGGCAACGTAGAATGTCGCGCATGGCTGCAGAGACAACCAGCGTTCCCTCTTCCTTCACGTCGTCCCTTCGCGAAGACCGCATTTTTCCACCACCAGCCGAGTTCGCGGCGCAGGCAAGCATCCGTTCCCGTGAGCAGTACGATGAGCTGTATCGTCGCTCCATTGAAGACAGTGATGGCTTCTGGGCTGAACAGGCGCAGCTCCTCGACTGGTTTAAGCCCTTCCATACCGTGCTTGAATGGGATGTTCCCCATGCGAAGTGGTTCACTGGCGGCACGCTGAACCTTTGCTACAACGCAGTGGATCGTCATGCACAGGGTGCACGCGCCTCCAAGACGGCATTGATCTGGGAAGGCGAACCGGGTGAAGTTCGTTCGCTTACCTATGCAGAACTACACATTGAGGTGCAGCGCTTTGCAAATGTGCTGAAGAACCTCGGTGTGAAGAAGGGCGATCGTGTCGCCATCTACATGGGCGTGTCGCCAGAGATTGTTTTGGCTGTACTCGCCTGCGCGCGACTGGGCGCGGTGCACAACGTTGTCTTTGGCGGATTCGCTGCTCACGCACTCGCGGACCGCATGGCAGACTCAGAATGCCGCGTGCTCATCACGCAGGATGCGGGCTTCCGTCGCGGACAGGAAGTGCCTCTGAAGTCCATTGCGGACGAGGCTGTAGAACGTACGCCCGGCATCGAGCATGTGCTGGTCTATCGTCGCAGCGGACGCGAAGTTTCCATGAAGGAAGGTCGCGATCACTGGCTACACGAAGAGCTTGCCAAGGTCAGCAGCGAATGCCCTGCTGAGCCCATGGATTCAGAAGATCCGCTCTTCATCCTGTACACCAGCGGCACCACCGGTAAGCCCAAAGGACTGGTCCACACCACCGCTGGATACGGCCTTGGGACCATGCTTACGTCCAAGTACATCTTCGATCTGCAGGAGCAGGATGTGTACTGGTGCACTGCAGACGTGGGTTGGATCACTGGCCACAGCTACGTCGTCTACGGTCCACTGTTGAATGGCGCTACGGCACTCCTCTACGAGGGCGCACCAAACTGGCCTGAGGTCGATCGTTTCTGGAATATCGTCGATCGCCACAAGGTGTCCATCTTCTACACAGCACCCACCGCCATCCGTGCCTTCATGAAGTGGGGCACCGAACATGTGCGCAAGCACTCACTCGCCACACTGCGTCTGCTTGGCACAGTGGGCGAGCCCATAAACCCCGAAGCGTGGATGTGGTATCACCGCGAAATTGGCCACGAGCGTTGCCCGATTGTGGATACGTGGTGGCAGACAGAAACGGGCTCCATCATGATCGCGCCCATTCCTGGTGCAGTCGCCACAAAGCCCGGTTCTGCAACGCTTCCGTTCCTGGGAATCTTGCCGGAGATTGTCACGAAGGAAGGCGAGCCAGTTCCGCCGGGGCACGGCGGCCTGCTGGTCATTCGTAAACCTTGGCCTGCGATGGCTCGCACGATCTATGGCAATCCGGAGCGCTATCAGGCCGCTTACTGGAGCGAAATTCCCGGCAGCTACTTCACAGGGGATGGCGCTCGTCGCGATGAAGATGGCTACTTCTGGCTGATGGGCCGTGTGGATGACGTGTTGAACGTCAGCGGACATCGCCTGGGCACCATGGAAATTGAATCGGCTCTCGTCGCGCACACCAAGGTCACCGAGGCGGCTGTCGTCGGGCGCCCCGATGATTTGAAAGGTGAAGGCATCGTTGCTTTCGTTTCCGTTGAAGACGGAATCGAAGTCGACAAGGCGCTTGCAGATGAGTTGAAGAAATTCGTCGCCAAGGAGATCGGTGCGCTTGCGCGTCCTGATGAAATCCGTTTCACGCAGGCGCTACCAAAGACGCGTTCAGGCAAGATCATGCGCCGTCTGCTGCGCGAACTGGCTGCGACGGGCGATGTGAAGGGCGACACCACGACACTCGAAGACTTCAGCGTGGTGGCCAAGTTGAAAGAGAAGGACGAGGAGTAATCGTTCGCTAAGCTAACGAATCTACTTGTGCAGATGGCTGCTCGGTTCCGTAGGAAGTGTGAACAGGAACCGGGCGCCGCTGCCCAGTTTGCTCTCAGCCCAGATATGTCCACCGTGCTGTGAAACGATGCTGCGGCAGATGGCCAGTCCCAGTCCCGTGCCACCCATCACACGCGCATCCGAAGCATCCACCTGCTGAAAACGCCCAAAGATCAGTTCCAGTTTGTCGCTGGGAATGCCGCGACCGTGGTCTCGCACTTCAATCGTGGCCTCTCCCGGGGCGCTGTAGTGCGCTTCCATGTGGATCTCGCCACCGCTAGGCGAGAACTTAATGGCGTTGGAGAGCAGATTTGTAAGCAATTGCAGAATGCGATCACTATCCGCCCACACGTGCACGCCCGGCTCGCCATAGGTGAAGCGGATGTTATGTTTGGCGGCCATACCGCTGAGCAGATCGGTCGCACGATGCATCAATAGGTACACATTGACGTCGCCCGAATGCAGTTCTGCTTTACCGGAACCGATGCGTTCCAGTTCCAGAATATCGTTCACCAAATTCACTAATCGATCCGTGTTCCCAATGGCGATGCCCAGCATCTGCTCTGCTTTTTCGGGGCGTGTTTTCAACGCGCCTGAAGCAATCAGTCCAAGCGATGCACGCATACTCGTCAACGGTGTACGAAGTTCATGCGACACGGTGGAGACGAATTCGTCCTTCATGCGATCCAGCGCGCGTCGTTCTGTTGTATCCGTGAACGCCACCACAATGCCCGTTGCTCTACCGTTATCCACCATGGGGCAGGCGACATACTCCACTGGAAAGCTGGTCCCATCTTTCCGCCAGAAAACATCCCTGCTCACACGTACCGTCTTCGAATCATGGGTGGAGTTGAGGATCGGGCAATCGCTCTCTGCATACGGCGATCCATCCGCGTGCGTATGATGCGTCAACGCGTGCAGACTTTGTCCCAGGATCTTGCTTTCAATCTCATCTGGACGATATCCCAGCATCTGCGCCGCAGCAGGATTGCACACGGTGGTGATGCCATTCAGATCCGTGCCGAAGATGCCATCGCCAACGGAATCCAGAATCGAATTGGATTGCCGGGTCAGTGCAGAAAGACGTTCTTCGGCGTGAACTTTTTCGGTGATGTCAACGGCGAAACATAGCGCATAGTGCTCGCGAGTGCTGGCTTCAATCAGGCGGTTGCGATAGGCCAGCACGCGTACTTCACCATCACGATGGCTGAACTCGAAGGTTCCTTGCGCCTCACCCGTTTCACCCAGCGTATGAAGATAATCTTCAAATGTCTTCTGGTGTCGTATCGGCATGAAGTCTGTCAGAGAACGGTTCGTCATCTCCTCCATCACATAGCCCAGGTGCTCTGCACCATAGGTGTTGATGGAGATCAGCGTTCCATCCATCGCATGCGTGAACACAGCGCCGAGTGAACCTTCAATCAAGGTGCGGTAGCGAGCCTCGCTCTCACGCAGCGTCAGTTCGGCCTCGCGTTGCAGTGTGACATCTATACCCGTCGCAATCAGAAAGGCTACTTCGCCCTGAACATCAGGCAGTGCGGTCGCAGTCCATTGAATACGACGAATGGAGCCATCGCGCGTGAGCCAGCGATTCTCATAAGCAAAGGGGAAGTGTCCATCGCGCAATTGCTGATACGTTGCAATGTTCGCCTCGCGGTCTTCCGGTGGCACTAGCGTGTCCCACTCCGCACGTCCAACGACATCGCTCAGTGAAAGCCCGGAAATCGTTTCGCAGATGCGATTGAAGCGCACGATGCGTCCGGCAGTATCCAACACCACCACAAGCGCGCCCACTGTATCCAACACAGCAGATACGAAGTTGCGCTCGACTGTCAGCGCCGACTCCACACGCTGTCGCGAACGAGCATCACGGTCAGCCATGCGTGTGGTCAGGTTCAGCTCCAGCCGTGTCATCACCTGCCGCGCCATCACACGCAGTGTGGCTGCTTCCATCTCGTTTAACAGCCGCGGTTCTTCGTCAAACACGCAAAGCGTCCCAACCACCTGCCCATCGGCCGTGCGCAACGGTGCGCCCGCGTAGAAGCGATACGCAATATTGCCGACCGGGATGTAGCCGTCTGGATAGTGCCCGTCATTTGCGGCATCGGGAATCTGAAAAATGTCATCGCCCAGCACCGTCTCATCGCACGGAGCGTCCAGCCGAGGCATGGTGCGCGAAGGCAGCCCCACGCGCGACTTGAACCACACACGATCGCGCTCTACGAATGAAATGGCAGCGGCGCTCGTATCGCATATCTGCGCCAACAGCTGTGTCATCTCGTCCAGCGCAGGTTCGGGCAGGCTGTTAATTTCCAGCCGTTCCAGTGACTGCAGCCGCCGTTCCTCCGGCAGAACCGTGGAGCGTGACCTGGGATCGCGTTGAAGTCCGGTTATCGTCATCAGTCGGTCTTATGGTTTGGGCAGTCTGCAGCATTCTCCCGCATCTGCGGGTTCGTTCGCGCTGGCATCGAGCGCCACCTTCCATTGGCCGTTGATCTTCTTCCAGACGGTGATGTATCGGCCAGAGAGTACAACCTCCGCGCCATTCTTATCCTTGCCGTGACCATCGTAGTGGCCCCATGTAAATCCCATGTCGCCGCTCGGGCCCATCTGCGCGCCCAGCGGCTGCCATTTCAATTCGTATTCGCTGGGATTCCAGTTAGCTGACGCGGCAATGTTCGCTTTGCCGTAGGTCGGTTGCTTGCCGTTATTCAGCGTCAGGGCATCGTCGGCAAACCAGCTTGAGAACACCTTGCCGCCTCCCTTCGCAGTCTCATCGCTGAACTTTGAATCCAGTACGAGCAATTCAACGGTCCCGGGCGACAGTGTGGGCTGTGTCACAGGATTGTTCGTCGGCGCCTTCTTCGACAGAGGATCAAGCTGTGCCGCTGCCGTTAAAGGCAAGAGAAGAAGCAGTGCGAATCCGGAAATCGTCTTCAGCATGGAAATCCTCAATGTTTCACTTTACCCGCAGCGGCCGGAAACAGGTAGAGTGTGGGGGATGCCCTCCGATAACAGTCTGAATACCTCCATGCGTTCCATCCGCATAGAAATTGCATTGTGGGTGCTTTCCGCATTGGCTCTTACGGTGGGCTTTGCACTTGTTTCTTCGAGCGGCACGGCGCATACCGTCGGTCTGGTGCTGCGTGTCGGCGGTGTTCTGTTACTGGCAGCATGGGCAACGTTTATCCGCCCGCGCCTCACACCCTGGATCGTCGTGGGCATGGTCGCCGGTGTCGAACTGGGGCTAGATGCACCTTCCATTGCCATCGGATCACACTTCCTCTCCAACATCTTCCTGCGACTCGTAAAGACCATCGTGGCGCCGCTGATTCTTGCCACACTCATCAGCGGCATTGCTGGCCACGGCGACCTGAAGAGCGTTGGCCGCATGGGATGGAAGAGCCTGTTGTACTTTGAAGTGCTCACCACCATCGCGCTTGTAGTCGGCCTTGCTGCGGCAAACATTTCGAAGGCGGGCGTAGGTCTCGCGTTGCCTGCGGAACTTGCGGGATCGGTGCCTTCCGCCGCACCGATGCACTGGCAGGAGTTTCTGGAACACGTCTTCCCGGAGAACCTCGCCAAGTCCATCGCAGAGGGACAGGTGTTGCAGGTGGCGGTCTTTGCAGCCATCTTCGGCATGGCGCTGGCCATGACACCCCGCGATAAAGCAGAGCCAGTCCTTCGTCTGACCGAAGGTCTCAGTGAAACCATGTTTCGTTTCACTAACATCGTCATGTACACGGCTCCGCTGGGTGTCATGTCGGCTATGGCGTACACCATCGCAAAGATGGGGCCGGGAGTACTGGTTCATCTCGGCAAACTGCTGCTGGTCTTTTACGCAGCCCTGCTGGTGTTCATCTTCTGCGTCCTGTTGCCGGTAGCGCTGCTAGCGAAACTGCCGTTGAGGCGCTTGTTGAGGCATCTCTCCGGCCCCGCCGCCATCGCATTCGCCACCGCAACCAGCGAAGCCGCCCTCCCACGCGCCATGGAAGAGATGGAGGCATTCGGCGTCCCGCGCCGCATCCTGTCATTCGTCATTCCCGCGGGCTACTCCTTTAACCTCGACGGCTCTACGCTGTACCTCGCCATGGCGATGGTCTTCGTGGCGCAGGTGGCAAACGTCCCACTCGGCTTCGGCACGCAGATCTTCATGATGGGCACGCTCATGCTCGCGTCCAAGGGCGTGGCCGGTGTGCCGCGTGCCGTACTCGTGGTCCTGCTGGCCACCGCAGGCACTCTGCGTCTCCCCAGCGAGCCCATTCTCGTCCTGCTGGGTATCGACGCGCTCATGGACATGGGCCGTACCGCCATCAACGTGGTCGGCAACTGCCTGGCGTCTGCCGTGGTCGCGCGCTGGGAGGGAGTCCTGTTTGAGGAGCCTGCCACCCCTGCCGTTATCGCTGGGATGCAGGAATAATTACAATCAGTAAGGCGGAAATATTCGCTGTCTACGGCGGATACCCCGTCGCGTGTGGCAGCGTCCTATCCGCAAGGAAACATGAGCGACCACCTCTCGACGATCAAATCTCCGGCCGACGTAAAGAAACTGACCATTCCGCAACTGACGGAACTGGCGCAGGAGATTCGTGAACGCCTTATCCAAAGCGTAGCGCGCACCGGCGGCCACATTGGGCCCAACCTCGGCGTGGTGGAACTCACCGTCGCCATGCACTATGTTTTTGACACGCCGAAGGATTCGTTCGTCTTCGACGTCAGCCACCAGGCATACGTCCACAAACTGCTCACCGGCCGCGAAGATCGCTTTGACACCATCCGCCAACCGGGCGGACTAAACGGCTTCATGCTCCGCACCGAGAGTGAGCACGACAGCTTCGGCGCAGGCCACGCGGGAACCGCACTCAGCGCCGCCCTGGGCATGGCCGTCGCACGTGATCTCAACGGTGGCAGCGAACACATCGTAGCGCTCGCGGGCGATGCAGCATTCACCTGCGGCATCAGCTACGAAGCGCTAAACAACGTGGCCGCGCAGACCAAGCGCCTCATCATCGTGCTGAACGATAACGAGTGGTCCATCGACAAGAATGTCGGCGCCATCGCCGGCTACTTCCACAAGATCGTCACGCACCCGCGCTTCACGTATCTGCACGACCGTGCATCGGAGCTGATCGAACGCTTCGGTGGCAAGACCGCGAAGCATCTGCAGCGCAAGGCAGAGGAGAGCGTCAAAGGCCTGCTCGGTCCGTCCATGCTCTTTGAAGAGTTTGGTCTGGATTACTACGGCCCCATCGACGGCCACGATCTTCCGCTCCTCGTTGCCACCTTCCAGTTTCTCAAGGCGCAGAACAAGCCCGTGGTGCTGCACGCACTCACGCAGAAGGGCCGCGGCTTCCAGCCCGCCATGGACAAGCAGAAGAAGTTCCACGGCCTCGGGCCCTACGATCCTGAGACCGGCGAAACAAGCGCCACCGGCCAGAAGACCTACTCCGAAATCTTTGCGGAAACAATGGTCAAACTGGCCAACAGCGACCCGAAGGTCGTTGCCATCACCGCAGCTATGCCCAACGGCACAGCGCTTGATCTCTTCCGCCCCTTTCACCCCGGCCGCTACTTCGACGTGGGTATCGCAGAAGAGCACGCGGTAATCTTCGCCGCAGGCATGGCCACCAAGGGCTACAAGCCCTTCTGTGCCATCTACTCCACGTTCCTTCAGCGCGCCTTCGATCCGATCGTGCACGACGTCGCGTTACAGGAACTCCCTGTGGTCTTCTGTATGGATCGAGGTGGCCTTAGTGGCGACGACGGCCCAACGCACCACGGCCTTTTCGACATCAGCTACCTGCGCTGCATCCCGAACCTCGTGCACATGGTGCCCAAGGACGAAGACGAACTCGCAGACATGATGCAGACTGCGCTCCTGCACAACGGCCCATCCGCCATCCGCTATCCACGTGGCACAGGCCCTGGAACCGCTGTGAAAGCACAGCCAGCGGCACTTGAAATCGGCAAAGCGGAAGTTATCGAAGAAGGTTCTGACGTTGCCATCTTTGGCCTGGGCGCACTTCTTCCCATGGCAAAAGAGATGGCCGCACAACTACGTGGCCTCGGCCTCAGCGTAGCCGTCATCAATCCGCGCTTCGTGAAGCCCATCGACCGCGAATGCGTCGAGCGTTACGGCCGCACCTGCGGTCTCGTCGTCACGTTCGAAGACCATGTGTTGGCCGGCGGCTATGGTTCCGCAGTGCTCGAAGCGTTGAATGCCGCAGAGATCAACACACCTGTGGTTCGCATCGGATGGCCCGATCAGTTCATCGAGCACGGCAAGGTAGATGCTCTACGCGAGAAATATGGAATCAGCGTGAGCGGAGCCATGCAACAGGCACAGCCGTTCCTCCACTCACTTCTGCAGAGTCGTCTCACAACCCACTAAACGTTTTTCATCCAGCAAAAGGCTTAAACGCATCGCGCTGAAAACTTTCAGCGCGATGTTGTGTTTCAGAGGTATAACGTTTTGCTTCCATGACTTTTTTAGGTGGTGTTTTGAGCACGATGAAGGAACCACAGCAGCATGACTTTGATACAGCCAAAAGAATCGCCCAGGAATGGACCAGTTACGTAGATGAGCTGCCTGCAGACGTACTGCCTCTTTTGCAACGGATACTGAATACGAATTACGAGGATCTACGCCAGCGTTACATGGCGTATCTGACCGGCGACGAAGGTATTGCTGCGGTAGTTACCAGGGATGAAACCCGCACAGAATTTACAGGTATATTCCTTCGCTGGATTACCGATCTGCTTTCTCTGCCGGATCTGTCTGTAGAAGTGTTTTGCGCAAAGCAGATTGAGGTGGGTTACATGATGGAGCGCATGGGCCTTCCGGCCTATGCGGTATCTCGTGCCATGCGGAAGCTGAAACTCTGGTTCCTTCGCTATCTTGCACTCGAATCTCTATCCGCTGCGCTCTTAGTGGAGTCCATGCATGCCGTCATCAGCCTTGTAGATTTTTCCGTGGAGATTCGCGAGGTTAGTTACCAGTCCAGTGCCGCCACTCATGCGCGTACGGAAGAGGCGTATCGTTTGCAGGCACTTGGACAAAACCTGGCAACGGAACGCGAACGCCAGCGTGCGTCGTTGATGGAGTGGGGCAACATCGTGCTTACCGCCTTTCATCAGGGCGATTCCTCAGGGCGACTTCCGAGACTTTGGAAGTCTGACTTCGGACTGTGGGTAAATCACAAGGCGGACCTGATTTTTGGGGGTGTTACGGAAATGGGGCAAATTGTTGCAGCCATCAACCGTGTAGATTCCGATCTGATCCCCGGGCTGGCACAGTCTGCACATGCGGAGCGTGCTGTTATCAGCGAGTGGCTGCGTCGCATTCAGGAAGAAATCTCCTGTATCAAGTTCTCTCTCAGCGCCATGTTTGAAGCGCGGCTTGAGGCAGAAAACGGTCGCGATCCGCTCACCCAGCTTCTTAATCGTCGTTTTCTTCCATCTCTTCTTGCACGTGAAATTGCCCTTCAGAAGCGTAGATCGGATAGTGGATTCTGCGTTCTCATGCTGGACCTCGATCACTTCAAGAACATCAACGATCAGTATGGTCACCAATCTGGCGACATAGTTTTGCGTCACGCTGCTGAGGTCATTATCAGCACGGCCAGACCTTCAGACTTTGCTTTTCGCTACGGTGGCGAAGAATTTGTCCTGGTGCTTGTAGATTGCACGCTCGAACACGCAGAAGAGGTAGCGCAACGCATCCGACAGCGTATTCAGGAGATGGAGATCATGCTTCCGACCGGAGATCAGATCCGGGTGACCGCAAGCTGCGGTGTCGGACTGTTCTCTGACGATCTGGATTATGAGCTGTTACTGGCGCGCGTGGATGAGGCCCTGTACCTGGCAAAGCACAAAGGCCGCAATCGGGTTGAAGTTGCGCACCCGCCCTCCATCTTCGTCGCCTCGAAGAAGGTCTCCGGCAGCTTGCTCCGGACTTAACCGTTATCTCGGCGTCTCACCAGAGCTTCCACAAACTTCGGAACCAGCTCCGCCATCCGTTTCTTCCGGTAGGCGAAGATCCGCTCCATCTGCGCCTTAACGGTGATCGTATGCAGCAGATCGCCCACCGGCCCCAGGGGCAGTTTGTACTCCACGCGGTCTTTCACCAGCGTGCCCAGCACCCCATCCCGTAGCTCTTCCTTCACACTGTGACGGTGCCGCCAGAACGCAAAAGGCCCAGCGATCTGCCGATCGACGAAGTGATCGTTCCACTCAAATTCGGATATCGCGGCATGCCAGTTCATCCGCATGGGAAGCCCCGGCAGCATCCTGAAACTGAGGATCATGGTCGTCCCAACGCCCGTTCCCAACCGACTCGGTGATCCGGCCGGAGGCGCAGGCGGTGCAATCAGCCGCAACTCCTCAATCCGCGCCTGCTGCCACGCAGGCATCAGCGGCGGCAGATTCTGCGGATTCGCAAGGAACGCGAACACCATCGGGACAGAGAAGGGAAGCCACTGTTCCGACTCCAAAATATGGCGCATTGTTCTTAATCTCTCCGATCCAGTTAGCAGTGTAGAGGCGCCCCGCGAACATTCCGTTGCCGGTAATCGATCAAGGACCAATAAAGTCCGAAAAATAATGGACTCAATCGGTCCTTGTTCGTGTAATCTTTTTTCATATCGGACTGCTGCGGTCGTAGATGTGGTTCCCGCTCCCGAGCGGTGGCTTTTCCCGCGTCCTGCAGCCGGTTCGTTTGAGCGCGTAGTTGAGGGACTTCGCACGTGAATGATTTAGGGCACGCACGCCTTGCGCGCGAGCCCAAGCCCCGGAGCGTTACTGAAAATGAAGAAGAACGAAGATTCTACTCGCCTGCGCGGAAAGCTGATGCTGACCGGCACCCTTGCCATGTTTGCCATGGGAACCCTGCAGTCGGAGGCCGCCACCACTGCTGACAAAGATAAAGAAGGTAACAAGGCAAAGCCATCGACCGACACGGTTCCTACCGAGGAGCAGGCGCGGCCCAGCCAGCAGGTCCACAAGTTCGACATTCCGGCCGGTACTCTGGGCCAGGTTGCTGCCTCGCTGGAAACGGCACTCAGTATTAAGGTGTCCGTTCCCGAAAAGTACGCATCCATGCCTTCGCCCGGTGTGCACGGCGTACTGACCGCTCAAGAGGCGTTGACCGCTGCACTGCAGGGCACCAACATGTCTGCGGATTTCATTTCCTCAGACCGTGTACAGCTCGCATTGCACGCCACAGGACAGGACGTGACTGTTACGGCAAGCGCAGAGATGATGTCTCTGAAGTACACCGCGCCGTTGCGCGATCTGCCGCAGACGCTCACAGTTATCCCGGAGACGATCATCTCCAACACCGCCTCCACCACACTTGTCGAAGCGCTGCGTACCGTACCGGGCATCGCATTCGGTGCTGGTGAAGGTGGCAATCCCATCGGCGACCGTCCGTACATTCGTGGTGTGGACGCGCAGAGCAGCACATTCGTCGACGGCATGCGCGACATCGGTGCGCAATCACGCGAAGTGTTTGACGTGGAGTCGGTGGAAGTCTCGAAGGGACCCAGCGGTACATTCGCCGGTCGTTCCGCTGGCGGTGGCAGCATCAATCTCAACTCGAAGATGGCTCGCCGCGAAAACTTCCTCAACGGAACGTTCAGCCCCGGTACCAGCAATTTCTTCCGTGGCACGATTGATGGCAATGCAAAGCTGACAAGCTGGGCCTCTGGCCGTCTGGCTGGTATGTGGACGGACGCAGACGTTGCTGGTCGTGACTTTGTGCACAACGGCCGCTACGGTCTCGCACCGTCGCTTTCGTTCTCTGCCACCAAGCGTTTGCACTTCGACACCAACTACTACTGGTTGAAGTCGCATGATCGTCCAGATCCTGGCATTCCGTACAACAACCCCACCTTCTTTGCCCGTATCGACGGTCGCGCGCAGGTCTATCAAACGGGCGATGGCCAGCCGTTGCTGGTGAATCGTAAAGCGTTCTACGGCTTCAACTCCCGTGACTTCAGCGATGGAAACGTGAACACCGCGTTTGGCCGTGCGGAATACAAGCTGACGGAAACCTCGGTCATTCGCAATTCCTACCGTTACGGCAAGTCGAACCAGAACTACGTCTACTCCATGGCCGACGACAGCCAGGGCAACATCTATTACGGCCTTGTCTATCGTCGCGCCCAGCAGCGCCTTGCATGGGTAGACACCAACATCAACCAGACTGACATCGCTGGCTCTGGCAAGATCGGTACGATTCAGCACACCTACGCCGTGGGCGCAGAGTTCTCTCGCGAGCGCAGCTGGAACTCGACCTACTCTGTTGGTGCTCTTGATCCGACGCAGGCAATCACTGCCACCACCGGACCTGACATTCCCGTGGTTCCGACCTTCAACGTGAAGAACTCGGTGACCGGAGCGACCGTTGCTCTTAGCGAAACCCGTTGCGCTGTCCTCGGAGCAGCCGGCGGTAACTATTGCACGGACCTGCTGAATCCCACCGGCGACGACGCATGGGCCGGTGTGACCTCGCGCAAGGACGGCGGCACGTCTGGCGTTGTGATGACGAACTCTATCCTTCGCAACAACATCCCCAGCCGTCAGGTCATCGGCACGCGTTCGGTCTATGGCTTCGACTCGGCGCGTCTCGGAAAGTTCCAGTTGACGGGCGGCATCCGCTACGACCACTACAACACGACCTACCGCACACCGATTCTGGGTATGCGTGGCATCACGGTTGCTCCCACCATCACCCCCGCGCAGTTTGATCTGGTGAACTATCAGGCTGCAGTGGCCTACAAGCCGACGCAGAAGGCGACCATCTACGGCACGGTGAGCAGCTCCGCGACGCCTCCTGGTAACTCTCTGGGACAGGGACAGGATCCATCTGGCCTGAACACCGCAGGCAACAACACTCTGCCACCCGAAAAGACCCGCATGGAAGAAGTGGGCGTGAAGTATGAACTGTTCGGCGGCAAGGCACTCGCAACCGGCGCATGGTTCCAGTCCGATACGCAGAACGTGCGTATCACTCTCGCGGACAGCACCATTGCCGCAGTTGGTACACGCCGCAACCGCGGTGCTGACTTCGGTATCACCGGCTATCTCAACCGCAAGTGGCAGGTGTTCGCTGGCTACACGTTCATGAACGCCATCCTGACGAATGCAGGTGGTGCGGGTGTGGCAGCAGGTCTCCAGAACGGACGTCGTTACCCGAACACGCCAGAGAACAGCTTCAGCATCAGCAGTTACTACAGCCTGACGCGCAAGCTGAACGTTGGTGGTGGTCTGTACGGTGCAGGCAAGATCTTTGGTGCTGATAACCCGACCACGATCTACTCCACCAAGTGGGTACCCGGTTACACGCGTGTGGATCTGTTCGCAGCCTATCGCTTCAACTCGCACCTGGAACTCCAGGGCAACCTGCTGAACGTCGGCGACAAGGCGTACTTCCTGCAGGCTTACACAACGCACTTCGCACTGTTGGCGCCGGGCCGTACGGGCCGCGTGGCTTTCAACGTTCACTGGTAGACAACAGTGCAGAAACAGGCAACACAAGACGATCTGGACCTCGTACGTGCCGCAGCAGAACGCGGCGTGTGCGAGGCTCAGCTCATCTACGGACAAATGCTGCTGGACGGCAAACTCGTCCCGCATAACGCCACTGCAGCACTCCATTGGTTTGAACGTGCAGCGCGTGGTGGCGATGTGATGGCCATGAACATGGTGGGTCGTTGCCTTGATCAAGGATGGGGCGTCGCGCCCAGTGCCACTCTCGCTGCGCCATGGTTCCGCAAAGCAGCAGAGAAAGGCCTCGACTGGGGCATGTACAACTTGGCTACGCTCCTCACGCTGGGCAGTGGGGTGCCGGAAGACAAGGTGGAAGCGATCCACTGGTTCCGCACAGCGGCTGCGTTAAATCACGTGAAGTCCATCAACATCCTTGGTGGCTTTTACGAAGATGGCTGGGTGGTCAAGAAAGATATGGCCATTGCCCGCGAGCACTATCTGCGCGCTGCAGAAGGTGGCGATTTCCGTGGCCAGTTCAATCACGCGCGCATGCTCATCACCGATGGCGATATCGCCGGTGCCATCCAGTGGTTGAGCAAAGTTCCTGAAACTGCAACACCCGCTTTCATCGCAAAGATGAAGCACTTTCTTTTGCAATGGCCTGTGCCTGCGCTGCATGCATTTGCCCAAACACTGGCGGAGCCGCAAAACGCATAAGCGTTCTTACTCCGCTGAATTGAGGTTCAAACTGTGCTGATACAGGTTCCAGAAGTTCTTACCGCCGAACAGGTCAAACGTCTTCGCGCCATGCTCGACTCCACCGATTGGGTCGATGGCAAAGTCACCGCCGGATATCAATCCGCGCAGGTGAAAGACAACATGCAGTTGTCAGAGACGAACCCTGTTGCTATTGAGATCGGCAAGGAAATTCTTACAGCCCTGAATCGCAATCCTGTCTTCGTCTCAGCGGCATTGCCAAAGAAGATCTTTCCGCCACTCTTCAATCGCTATACAGGTGGCCAGTCCTTCGGCAATCACGTGGACAATTCCGTACGCCGCATCAACAGCACCGGCGAATACGTCCGCACCGATCTCTCCATGACGCTCTTCTTCAGCGAGCCCGATGAATATGACGGCGGCGAGCTGGTCATTGAAGACACGTACGGTAGCAAGAGCGTGAAGCTACCCGCAGGCGACGCAATTCTCTATCCCTCCACCAGCCTGCATCACGTACGTCCCGTCACGCGTGGTGCACGTGTCTGTTCGTTCTTCTGGATGCAGAGCATGGTGCGCAGCGATGATCAGCGTTCGCTTCTGCTTGGCCTTGATGTGGCCATTCAAAAACTCAACCGCGACGTGCCCAATCACGAGTCCGTGGTGGAACTGACTGGCGTGTATCACAACCTGCTCCGCCAGTGGGTTGAGCTGTAGTCACATTCGCATTTGTTCGCGCTGATTGGCCTCTGCGTGAACAAAGAGCGAGGAGCCGGGATGCCGCCCTCACGGCACCGGCTCCTCGCTGTTTCTGATTAGTTCGGCAACAACACTGCGTCCACGATGTGAATCATGCCGTTCTTCTGCGGCACATCCGCAGTCAAAATCACGGCCGAATCCCCCTTCGTATCCGTCAGCGTAATCAGATCACCGGCAGCCTTCACGGTGATGGCTTCGCCTACCATGCTGGTCAGCGTGGCGGTGCCATGTCCCTTATGCACCATCTTCTTCAGCTTCGAGGAAGTGATCTTTCCCGGCACCACAAGATAAGTCAGCACCTTCGTCAGGTCAGCGGTGTTCTCCGGCTTCTGCAATCCATCCACGGTCCCCGTAGGCAGCTTCTTGAAGGCGTCGTCCGTCGGAGCAAACACTGTGTAGGGACCTTTGTCATTCAGTTTGTCTTCCAGCCCGGCGCTCTTCACATTCGCTGCAAATGTTGTCAGAACAGGTGACGTCGCTGCGTTTTCTGCAATCGAACTTTTCGACAACATCGGAACACCACCCACCTCCGTGGCCTTCTGCTTGGCTGCGTACACACTGCAACTCACGCAGATCAGTGCTACGGCAGTTCCCATCAAAGTCTTCATCTCATCTCCTGCTGCTTGTTCTGATGTCTTTCAGCATCTTCGTGTCATCTGTTTTTAACGCCAAATCCCGTTCCAATACGTATAACCATGCGGATGCCTTCTCTTCAGGACATTGACAATGCCCGACGCGAACTTTCAACTATGGGAGTGGATGTGAATTTACAGCAGGCGACGGTGCAGGAGGAAACCCACAAAGCACCGCATTCCTCCCATCATCTGGAGGCGCGCGACTCCGGCCTGTACCTCATCGGCCTGTTCAAACTGGCCAAGGCAATTTTCTTTCTCGGCGTCAGCCTTGGTGCGCTGCACTTCATCCATCACGATCTGGCGGATACGGTCGACAAGGTCTTCCGCGAATTGCACTTCGATCCGGAAAGCCGCGTGGTCGATTTCATCACCGACAAGGTCGCGCTCGTCACACATCACAAGTTGCGCCTCATCAGCCTGGGCAGCGTTCTCTACGCCATGCTGTGCTGCACGGAAGCCTATGGTCTGCTCCGCCGCCGAGTATGGGCAGAGTTCGTCACACTCTGGCTATCAGTCTCGTTCCTGCCCTGGGAGAGCTTTGAGATCTATCGTGCCCCAACGTTTTGGCACTGCTCCATCCTGTTGGTGAACCTCGCCGTCGTGGCGTACCTGGTCTGGATGCTACAACGAAAGAAGCGCCGCAAGGGCAGCGCCTAAGCAATCGATCGACAGCCGGAAGGCTCCCACAACCTCCCACTGGAGGCCCGAAAAGAGCTGTTTTCCCCTCCGAAACACCTCAAGCGTTCGCCGTTCCTTGCGGTAACCGGGTTGAGCGCTCCCTAAAATGGGCAGTTACTATGCGGGCGTCGGTCTCCACAAGTAGCAGGCAGCGTACGGAACCACCGAAATCACTACTACCAATTGTGGTGTTTGAGAAAACCTATCTACAGGTGTGATTTTCCACAAACGCGCCAACAAAGCGGAAAAATCCCTGAATTTCTCTCTTGTGTTTCGCCTCACTAAGAGAGACGATGTGGGCTGTGGTGGGAAAAAGTGGATGAAAGTGTCCAACCATTCCTCACCTGAAGCGATTCTAGGCTTCCTGTGGACCAAAAGACAGCCTTTGGAACCACAGGCGGTACGACAGAAGGGTGAACGAACCGATGTTCAGGGGAAATCACACAGCACGCGTGGACGAAAAGGGACGGCTCAAGCTGCCCGCGGAGTTCAAGCGTCGTGTCGATGAAGCCTACGGACCGCAGTTCTACATCACCAGCAAAGATGGCAAGCGCGCGGAAATCTACCCCATCCGCGAGTGGGAAAAGGTCGAGGAAAAGCTGGCAGCTATCCCCAGCATGAACCCGGCCCGTAAGAAATTTCTGGACGTAACGAACTATTACGGCCAGATGGCGGAGCTGGATGCCGCAGGGCGCCTTCTCCTGCCGCAGATTTTGCGTGAAAGCGCAAAAGTGACTGCAGAAGTGGTGGTCCTCGGAGCGCAGACCTACCTCGAAGTCGTGAACCACGAAGACTTCAAGGAAAAGCTGGATGCCGAGCCACTGAACGAAGAAGATTTGACGGCCCTGGCGGGCTTGGGTCTGTAGAAGTTTTCGCCCTGAGTGGGCGCGCATGGAGGGCGGAGAAATGAGCGATCCGCAACATGTGCCGGTTCTTTTCGAAGAAGTTTTAGACCTTCTCAAAGTGCGCCGCGGTGGAACGTACGCGGATGCCACGCTGGGCCTTGCGGGCCACTCCAGCGCGATTGCGCGCAGGCTGGGGCCGCAGGGAACGCTGATCGCATTCGATCGCGACCCGCAGGCTATGGAGATTGCGAAAGCCAATCTCGAAGCGTTGCGTGAGGAGCTTGGACCGGAGATGCCGCAACTACGGTTGATCCCGCGGGCATTCTCATCGGCAGCAGAAGAGATTGAGCGTGCATCGCTCGATGGTCTGCTCGCTGACTTCGGCGTAAGCAGCCTTCAGCTCGATCAGGCGCACAGAGGATTCAGTTTTCGGCAGGACGCACCGCTGGATATGCGTATGGATACGCGCAGCGGTGAAACTGCCGGGCAAGTGGTAAATCAGGCGGACGAAGAAGAACTCGCCAATCTGATTTACGAATTCGGAGAGGAAAGGAGGTCGCGGAGAATCGCCAGAGCCATTGTGAGGGCGCGGCCGATACTTACTACGGCGGAATTAGCCAAAGTAATATCTGCCGCTGCCCCAGCAATGAAATCCGACAAGATTCATCCTGCGACAAGAACCTTTCAAGCTATCCGGATTCGCGTGAATGACGAACTCGGAGAGATCCGGTCGCTGCTCGAAAGCGCGCCATCTCTTCTTAAGTTCGGTGGAAGACTTGCGGTCATCAGCTTTCATTCGCTGGAAGATCGCATTGCGAAAGATGCGCTGCGTGAAGGTGCGCAGCACGGTATTTGGAACGTAATCACGCGTAAGCCAGTAGTTGCGAGTGAAGAAGAAGAGCGACGCAATCCAAGGTCGCGCAGTGCGAAGTTACGAGTTGCTGAACGAGTCAAGCCGGAGCGTTCAGAAGTTACAAGGAAGATACCTCCGCAAGGTGGAAGCAGTCGCGGATATCGTCCTAGCAAATAAGTTGGTTGAGGAAATTGTGGATAAACCTGTGGACAATGTGAATAACTCCGCAGGAAATTCACTCAGGAAGTAAGTAACACTCTTCTGCCCCTGTCGTTAGAGCAGATTTCGCTCAGGGGACAAGGACAAAAGAGTGTGTGGCATAACAACCAATTCGGTAAGTTCAAGTTACCGAATCAGCTCTGGTAATAAGACGCCCTCCATAGCGGAAGGAAGCGGTCTTCGTCCAGAGATAAGTAAGTGGGAATCAAACTGGATTCCTTCCCTGACTTAAGGGAATCCGGAGATGGAGAGGGCAGTGATGGAAGGAACGATGACAGCACCGGGTATGGTCGCAGGCCGCGCACAGCGCGAACGCGCCGAGTCGTTTCGCGATCACAATCGCACGGTCTTCGAAACACAGCGCCGTGCGCGCCGCGGCCCCACACCTGAAATCTTCTTCACCAAGCACCTGGATAACAGCCGCATCGTGAAGGCAGACGATCCTGAGCGCCGCAAGGAAATGCGCTCGTTCACCGTCGCCATGAGCATCCTGTTTCTCTTGGTGATGACCTATGTGTGGCAGCACTTCTCGTCCATTGAAGTGGGTTACAACATCGAAGCGAAGAAGCTTCAGGTGGAAAAGCTTCGCGAAGAAAATCGCCAGCTTCATCTGACGGAGGCACAGCTTTCGGATCCTGATCGCATTGACCGCATAGCGCGCCAGCTTGGTCTGGATACACCGCAGCCTGGTCAGGTGGTTCGTCCGGATGGTTCCTTTTCGAGTTCTGCGCCGGTGCTTGCAGAAGTGCAGGTATCTCCCGCGATTCTCCAGTAGTAAAGAAAGCCGCATAGATTCGGGGCTTTCGCTGAAATAGTGGAGGGGAGAAGTTAATACAACTTACTCCCCGAACCACCAGGGCCGGAAGCAACGATGAATTCCTCCTCACGCCAGCCATTGACCGCACCAATCCGCCGCATCCGCTTTGTCTGGATGGCGATCTTTTTCATTGCGTGGACAGGCATCATTGGGCTGCGTCTGGTGTGGTTGCAAGTCGTTCGTCACCACGACTGGACAGAGCGAGCCGCCAAGCAACAGCAACGCACCTTTGAAGTAGCTCCGCGCCGCGGAGTCTTGTACGACCGCAATCTTCGCGAACTTGCCGTTACTGTTCTTGCGGAATCGGTCTACGCGGTGCCAAGTGAATTAGGCGACAACCGCGCCAACGTTGCAGAGCTTGTTTCAGGCATCGTTCACGTCGATCCAACGGATACGTTCACGTCGCGGGGAGCGATCCTTGCGCGTCTCAATGCTTCGCGTAACTTTGCATGGATCGCACGCAAGCTCACACCGGAGCAGGTCCAGCGCGTCCGCGAGCTGAACCTGAAAGGTGTTTACACCCAGAAGGAATTCAAACGCTTCTACCCCAACACTGATCTCGCCGCCCAAACACTGGGTTATGTCGGCATCGACGACATAGGTCTTGGCGGCATGGAACGCGAATTTGAAGATGATCTGCACGGAACACCTGGCCACGTCCTGACTGCGGTCGACGCGAAGCGCCACGCACTGACCAGCGACGAGCGTGAGCCTTTGCCCGGTCAGAACCTCGTCCTCTCCATCGACACCAACATCCAGTACATTGCGGAACGCGCTTTGGATGCGCAGATGGAAAAGATGAAAGCTGCACATGGTACGGTCGTTGTGCAGGACCCGCACACGGGCCAAATTCTCGCGCTCGCCATCTCGCCGCGTTACAACCCGAACGATCTCAAGCATCAGGATCCAGCAATCCTGAAGAACCTCGCTGTCAGCGACGTCTACGAACCGGGTTCCACCTTCAAGCTTGTAACCTACGCGGCTGCGTTGGACGGAGCAGGCGTTCAGCCAACAGACATCGTCGATTGTCAGGGCGGCGCGATGACCATGTTCGGACGCACACTGCATGACGATAAGTCAGATCACTTTGGCCGTGTCACAGTTCAGTTTGCACTGGAGCATTCCAGCGACGTTGGCGCCGCAAAGATGGCGCTGAAGCTGGGCAATCAAAAGTTCTATGACTACATTCGCGGCTTTGGTTTCGGCGATCGCAGTGGTGTAGAACTTCCCAGCGAAACACGCGGACTTCTGCGCGCACCGCGCAAATGGGAAGCCACCAGCATTCTTTCCATCGCCATCGGTCATGAAGTCGCGGTGACACCGGTTCAGCTTGTAACGATGGTCTCCTCCATCGCCAACGGCGGAACCTACCTGCCGCCGCACATCCTGCTGAATGAAACAGAACACTCCAAAGGCGATGGTCAGCTTCAACCCGCCTCATATCATCCCTCCAGCGCTATTCCAGAGAAGATGCCGGACGGCGCACACCGCGTCGTCACGGAACTCACTGCTGCAAAGATGCGCATGATGATGCACGGCACCATCACGGAAGGCACCGGCTCAGAAGCTGCGCTAAACGGATACAGTGCCGGCGGTAAAACGGGCACCGCGCAGAAGATTGATCCTGTAACGCACACGTATTCGCATTCCAGAACGGTCGCCAGCTTCGCCGGTTTCGCGCCGGTCAATAACCCTGCAATTTCAGTCGCCGTAGTCATTGACGATCCGCAGGTAGGCACGCGTTACGGTGGCACCACAAGCGCTCCGGTATTTGCGGAGGTCGCGCAGCAGGTGCTGGAATACCTCGGCGTCCCGCACGACCAGCCACTGAAGCCTGCAAAGAAAGACGCATCCCCGCCAAAGATGGAACTGGCTTCCACGGAAACGCCGAATGAAGATCCCGGCGATCTGAATGCGCTGTACGAAGAACTGAACACGCTGCCAGCCGACGATCCTCTGAAGCAGAAGAACGACGCAGCGGTCGCAACAGCGACGGCGAAGGCAGCACCAATGCAGACATCCGCACCGGAGAAGAAGGGTGTTTTCGCTGCGCTGCCTGACAAGATCATGAAGGCCTTCCGCGAACACGGCGGTTCCTCTCTGATGACGGATGAAGCTGATAACAAGCCTCTTCCCAAGGCCGCACCGCAGCCGCAAAGCACCTCACGCTCGGATGGAGCAGTTGTCGTGGATGCCAGCGCAAAGGTTGCAGTGCCTGTGTTGGATGGAGGCCTTCGTAACGTCATTCAAAAGGCATCCGCGGCAGGTCTGCGCGTGCAACCTGTAGGCAGCGGACTGGCGCGTGAACAGGTTCCAGCTGCAGGCACAATGGTGCCCATTGGCACAGAAGTAGTCGTGCGGTTCACCCGATGACCAGTGCTCAATGGTCGCCCATCCGCATGCTCGTTCAGCGATAAAATCGGCCCAGCATGCAATGGTCTGAAGTCATTCACGGACTCCCCACGCTCACGCTTGGCGACTCCGAAAACGCAGCGATACTCGCCATCACCTATGACTCGCGCGAGGTCCGCCCCGGCACACTCTTTGTCGCCATGCGCGGCGAATCCACAGACGGCAATCGCTACGTGCGCACCGCACTGGACGCAGGCGTATCCGCCGTTGTCACAGATTCACGCGAGAGTTTCGCATTTGCGGATGCGCATCATGTGCCAGCGGCATTGATCGAACATGGCCGTCAGGCGCTCGCCATCGTCAGTGCCAACTTCTATCAACATCCCGAACGCGTGCTGAAACTTACCGGCATCACGGGCACCAATGGCAAGACCACTACAGCGTTCCTGGTAGAAGGTCTGCTACGCAGTGCGGGAAGAAAATCTGCGTTGCTCGGCACCATCGAAACGCATGTTGTCGATGAAATACGCCCCAGCCCACACACCACGCCCGAGAGTCGCGATGTTCTCGCTATCTTTGCAGACGCCGTAGCGGCGGGAGCAACAGAAGCCGTCATGGAGATGAGTTCGCACGCACTCGCGCAGGAACGGGTCTTCGGCATTCCGGTCGACGTGGCGATCTTCACGAACCTCACACAGGATCACCTCGACTTTCATGGCACGATGGATGCATACGCCCAAGCAAAGGCCAGGCTCTTTCAGGGAGTGGGCGCACCGGCGCCGCGTATCGCAGTCATTAATGCAGACGATCCCTACGCCGCTACGATGCAGCAAGCCGCGTCAGATAGCGAAACGGTATGGACGTACGGCATCGATACAGCCGCTGATTTTCAAGCAACAGGTGTTGTGCTTCGCGCAGGTGCGACCAGCTTTGCGTTGTCCACACCTTTCGGCAATGCGGAAGTCGTCTCGCAGCTCACAGGGCGTGTCAATGTATACAACCTCCTTGCTGCCATCGCGGCAGTCGTGGGCCGCGGCATCGCATTAGAAGATGCAATTGCATTCGCGGCTGAACTGAAACCCGTCCCGGGACGCTTTGAAACAGTGGCAAACACGCTCGGCTTCAGCGTCGTCGTCGACTACGCACACACTGACGACGCATTGCGTAATCTCATCACATTGGCGCGCGAACTCACTGGCAACGCGCGCGTTCTCACAATCTTCGGTTGTGGTGGCGACCGCGATAAAACCAAGCGCCCAAAGATGGGTCACGCTGCGGGCGAGGGAAGCGATGTCGTCATCATCACCAGCGACAATCCACGCAGCGAAGATCCAGCAGTCATAGCGCAGGAAGCTCTCGTGGGAGTCGAAGCAACCGGCAACAAGAATGTCCGTATCGTGCTCGACCGTGCAGAAGCCATTTCACTCGCAGTCAACGAAGCCCAGCCGGGCGACATCGTATTGATCGCAGGTAAGGGGCATGAAAAAACACAGACTGCAAAGGGAGTGTCACTGCCCTTTGACGATGTTGCTGTGGCCGCCACCGCACTGCGCAAAAGGGAAACACAAGCATGACATTGACACTGGGCCAGGTGGCCGACTGGATTCACGCAGAAGGCGACTTCGATCTGCAAACACAGGTGTACGGATATTCCATCGATTCACGCACCGTCGGCGCTGGCGAACTCTTCTTCGCGGTGCAAGGCGAACGATTTGACGGCCACGACTTCGTCGCCATCGCATTGCAAAACGGCGCAGCTGCCGCAGTTGTCAGCATACATTGGGTCGTCCCTTCGGAAGTCGACAGCGCAAAGCTGCTGCGCGTTCCTGAGAGTGAAGACTGCGTGTTGAAAGCTCTCCAGGGACTTGCACGCGCGGTACGTCGCCACTGGGGAAAGCGTGTCATCGGCATCACCGGTTCAGCGGGCAAGACCACCACGAAAGAATGCGTCGCTGCGGTACTCTCTGCAAAGTTTCGCGTGCTCAAATCTGCGGGCAATCTGAATAACGGCTTCGGTGTACCTCTGCAACTGCTGAAGCTTGAGCCAGAGCACGAAGTCGCCGTGATTGAAATGGGCATGAACCACGCGGGTGAAATCGCTGCGTTGGCAAAGATTGCGGAGCCGAACTGGGCCGTCGTCAGCAACGTCGCACCCGTACATCTGGAACATTTCGCAGACGGCATCGCTGGTATCGCAAACGCAAAGTACGAACTGGTGCAGTCGCTTCCGAAAGACGGCATCGCATTTCTGAACGCTGACGACCCATACGTCTCCACCTTCGGTCGTGACCGCGAGAACCACGCACGCTACTTCGGCCTGCAAGCCGCGCCCGCAAACGTACGCGCCATCAACGTGCGAAGCGAAGGCGCTAACGGCATGAGCTTCACCGCGCAGGCAGGCGAGGAATCGCAACCCGCACACATTGCGCTACTGGGAGAGCACAACGTCTACAACGCTCTCGCAGGAATATCGGTTGGCCTCGAAAGCGGCATGCAACTTAGCGAATGCATCGCTGCTCTGCAGCAACTGCATCCCGCTGATAAGCGCGGCGAACAGATACTCTTCCGCGGCGCACGTATCATCAACGACTCCTATAACAGCAACCCCCGCGCACTGAACGCCATGGTGGAAGCACTGATGGCCGTCGGGGCTACCCGCCACATCGTTATCGCCGGAGAGATGCTGGAGCTGGGCCCAGAGGCTGCAGCTCTGCACACACAATCCGGTGAATACATGAAGGCGCATGGTGTCGATGCGGTTATCGGTGTTCGTGGCCACGCCGCGGAAATTGTTCGTGGCGCAGGCGATATCGCTCTCTTTGTGGATACGCCGGAAAAAGCAGGCCAGTGGATGCTGGAAAATCTTAGGGAAGGTGATGCCGTTTTGTTGAAGGCATCGCGAGGCGTCCAATTGGAACGCGCACTCACACCCCTCGGCATCCAGGCCACCGGGCATTAATTTTTGTAACTGCTGTGGAACACCAGCATGTTTCCGCAGGCCATCCACGCGTAAGCTGGAGGCGTACTTTTCGCGCACACCCATCGGAGGGGAACGTTGCTCTACTGGCTGCTTTATCAGAAGATGTACCCCATTTTCAGGGTCTTCCGCATCTTCCGCTACCTGACCTTCCGCTGCGTCTTTGCCAGCCTCACCGCGCTTGCCATCGGCATGCTCATCGGCCCATTCGTTATTCGCCGTCTCCGCGAATTTCAGATCGGTCAGTACATCCGCGACGAAGGCCCGGAAAGCCACAAGAAAAAGACTGGCACACCCACCATGGGTGGCGTGCTCATCTGCATCTCCATCCTCGTACCCACGTTGCTCTGGAGTGACCTCTCCAATCCGTTAGTGTGGATCACTATCCTTTCCACCACGGCCTTTGGGGCTATTGGTTTTGCCGACGACTACATCAAGGTCGTCCACAAGCGAAACCTCGGACTCACCAGCAGCCAAAAGCTACTTCTGCAATTCATAGCCAGCTTTGGCGTTGCGGCATCGCTTGTCTTTCTTGAATCGCGCGGCTTGTATTCCACGCGCCTTGTCTTCCCATTCATCAAACAGTTCCGTCCTGACCTCATCATCGGAACCTTCCAGCACATTCACGGCCTCTACTGGCTCAGCTTCCTGCCGTTCGTCGTGTTTGTAATGTTGGTCATCAGCTTCAGTTCAAACGCTGTAAATCTTACCGACGGCCTCGATGGCCTTGCGATCGGCTGCACTATCATCGCTGCCGCAGCACTCACCGTATTGACCTACGTCAGCGGCCACATGGTCTTCAGCGATTACCTCGAACTACAGCGCATGCCGCTGGCGGGCGAACTCACCATCTTCTGCGGCGCCATGGTTGGCGCTTCCATCGGCTTCCTCTGGTACAACGCACATCCGGCAGAAGTTTTCATGGGCGACGTCGGTTCGCTCGCACTCGGCGGCGCCATCTCCACAGTCGCTGTACTCGTCAAGCAGGAGTTGCTCCTGCCGTTCATCGGCGGTGTCTTCATTTTGGAAGCAGTCAGCGTCATGCTGCAGGTCGGCAGTTACAAACTGCGCGGCGGCAAACGCATCTTCAAAATGGCGCCGCTGCACCACCACTTCGAATTAAGCGGATGGAGTGAAAGCAAAGTCATCACCCGCTTTTGGATCATGGCCCTCATCTTCGCCCTGTTCGCATTGACAACACTCAAGCTGCGGTAAGCTAAGAACCCATGGATTTCAAAGGCAAACGCGTTCTCGTCGTTGGACTCGGCAAAAGCGGAGTCTCCGCCGCGCTGTATCTGCGCAAGCTCGGCGCGCGCGTCACAGTCAGCGACAGCCGCCCCGGTGAAGCCCTTGCCAAAGAAATCCCCGCATTACTTGATGCAGGTGTGATGGTAGAAAGCGGTGGCCACGGTGTGCTTACCTTCCGCCGTCAGGACCTCATCGTCCTCTCGCCCGGCGTGCCACTGTCCACGCCTGAAGTCCAACAGTCGCAGCGTTTCGGTGTACCGATCATCGGCGAAGTCGAACTCGCGTCCCTCGCGCTGCAAGGCAAGATCATCGCCATCACCGGCTCCAACGGCAAGACCACGACGACCTCGCTCGTAGGTCACATTCTTCTGCACGCCGGTTATGAAACAAAAATCGGCGGCAACATCGGCCTGCCGGTCGTGGAGATGGTGGAAGACTCAACCGAAAAGACATGGAGCGTTCTCGAAGTCTCCAGCTTCCAACTGGAAACCATTGAGACCTTCCGTCCACACATCGCCGCCGTATTGAACATCACGCCAGATCATCTCGACCGCCACGGATCATTCGAGAACTACGCCGCAGCGAAGGCGCGCATCACAGAAAACCAAACGCCGGAAGACTTCCTGGTCCTCAACGCGGAAGACAAGCCCACGCAAATGGTGGCCGCTAAGACCAAGGCACAGATCTTCTGGTTTAGTGGTGTTCGCCGCGTGAAGCAAGGCGCATTCGCACACAATGACGGTATCTACTTCATTGCAAAAGAGGGCGGCACACCAGAGCCCATCATGCCACTCGCTGAGATACCTCTGCGCGGCGCACACAACGTCGAGAACGTCCTGGCCGCCATTGCCATGGCAAAACTCGCGGGCATTGCAACAGACGAGATTCGCGAAGCCATCGCCTCCTTCACGGCAGTCGATCATCGGCTGCAGTTCGTCGCAAAGAAGCGTGGCGTGGAGTATTACAACGACTCAAAAGCCACGAACGTCGACGCCACCATCAAGGCGCTCGAATCGTTCCCCTCCGGCATCCGTCTCATTCTGGGCGGCAAAGACAAGGCATCCGATTACACCCAACTCCTTCCACTGCTAAAAGAGCGCACCGTAGCCGTATACACCATAGGTATGGCGGCAGACATCATTGCGAAGCAGATTGGCGATCAGGTAAAGCTCACACCCGCCGTAACTCTAGCTGAGGCTATACGCCTCGCATCCGAATCCGCACAAGCGGGAGAAACCGTACTCCTCGCCCCGGCATGCGCCAGCTTCGATCAGTTCACCAGTTACGAACATCGCGGCCGCGTCTTTGTCGAGTTAGTCCAAAACTTACCGAACTAACCCACAACAGCCGAACCAAGTTAGATACTCTGCCCCAACGGCGTTGCAGAAATTCTCACGCAAAGAAACTAAGCTTCGAAATATGGCGAAGCGTGTCGGCGCGGATAAGTGGTTGTTTGGCACAGTGCTGGCACTGGTGCTCTTCGGCCTTGTGATGATCTTTTCCACCTCGGCCATCCTGGCCAAGGCGCAGTTCGGCTCGCCGTATCACTTCGTCATCAGCCAGTTGGTCTTCGCCATCCTCGGCATCATCGCGCTCTTCGTTCTCATGCGCGTGGACTACCGCAAATACAACAACCCCAAGGTCGTTTTCCCGGCCATCGCCATCACGGCATTGTTGCTGCTCGGTGTGTTTTTCATGGGCGGCATGAACGGCGCGCACCGCTGGATTCGCGTGGGTGGCCTCACGCTGCAGCCCTCGGAATTAGCGAAACCACTCATAGTCCTCTTCCTCGCGTACTTCTTGCAAAGCCGTATCCACCAGATGGACGACATCAAGGGCACGCTCATCCGCGCAGCTGCCGTGCCGGTGCTCTTCATTCTGCTCATCGTCAAAGAGCCTGACCTCGGCACCGCCCTCGTCTGCGCAGGCGTTACAGGATTGATGCTCGCGCTGGCAGGCATTCGTCTTCGCTGGATCGGCATCGCCGCACTCGTCGCCATGCCGCCTCTTTACTACATGCTCTTTCACGTGGCCTTCCGCCGCGCCCGCATGCTCGCCTTCATGAACCCTGAGGCTGACCCGCGCGGCGCCGGCTTCCACATCCTGCAATCGCTCATCGCAGTGGGCTCTGGCGGCTTCTTTGGCAAGGGGCTGACTGAGGGCATGCAGAAACTTTTCTATCTGCCCGAACCGCAGACCGACTTCATCTACGCAACGGTCTGCGAAGAACTCGGCCTCATCGGCGCGCTGCTTGTGCTGGCAGCCTTCGCATTCCTCGGCTATCGCGGCCTGCGCGCCGCGTATCTTTCCACCGACCCCTTCGCACGCTTCCTTGCCTTCGGCATGACGTCGGCCATCCTTATCCAGGCCTTCTTCAACATGAGCGTGGTCATCGCTCTGTTGCCCACCAAGGGCATCCCTCTACCATTCATCTCCAGTGGTGGCACCAGCGTTTTCATCACGCTGGCCAGCATGGGCGTGTTGCTCAACATCACACGCGAGATTGACTGACGTGGCTCCAAATAACTACCTGCGCGTTCTCATCGCAGGCGGTGGCACCGGCGGACACGTTATCCCGGCTCTCGCCATCGCACGCGAACTCCGTGACCACCACGCTGCAGAAGTTCGCTTGCTTGGAACACCGAGAGGCATTGAAACAAAGCTCGTCCCTGAAGCGGGCTTCCCACTCGAACTCATGCAGGTAGGCCAATTAGCCAACGTGTCATTGTGGACGCGCGTGAAGACACTCGCTGACCTTCCACTTGGCATCCTGCACTGCATTCGCCTCATGCGCAGCTTTCGTCCGCAGGTAGTGGTGGGCGTCGGCGGATACGCCAGCGGCCCTGCAATGATTGCGGCCACACTCCTGCGCATTCCCACACTTGCGTACGAGCCCAACGCCGTACCCGGTATGGTGAATCGATTTCTCGGCAAGCGAGTCAGCGCAGCGGCCGTTGCATTTGAAGAAACCAAAACATACTTCCGCAACGCCGAAGTCACGGGCGTTCCTGTTCGTACAGAGATCTTTTGCATCGGCCCTCTCGTCACGCAGCCGCCGCGTCTGCTCATCACCGCAGGCAGCAACGGCGCGAAGGTGTTCAACGACACCTTGCCTGTGATCGCGGCTGATCTACTCGCAACGATTCCGAATCTCACCATCGTCCACCAGACAGGCGAGCGTGCTTTCGCCGCAACGGAAACGGCCTATCGCAACGCGGGCATTTCCACGGAACGCGTAACCGTACTGCCGTTCCTGAAAGACATGCCACAGCAACTCGAACAGGCCACGCTTGTCCTTGCACGCAGCGGCAGCACCGTCGCAGAACTCGCCGCGGCAGGCCGTCCTGCGTTACTCGTTCCATTCCCGCAGGCGGCAGACGACCATCAGACAAAGAACGCGCTCGCCATGGTCCGCGTCGGCGCAGCAGAGATGCTCCCGCAGGCGGAACTCACCCCAGAGACACTCCGCACGCGCCTGGTCGCTCTACTCACGTCCCCAGAACATCTGCAGCAGATGTCTGAAGCGGCCAGATCAGCAGCAAAGCCGAACGCCTTGCAGAACATCGGCAATCGCATCGCTTCTCTAGCGAGCTAGCCAAAGAACCAAAGAAGAAAGGCCCGGCAATGAGCCGGGCCTTGATCCCTCTGGGGGAGGGAAGTTGATTGTTACCGGTGACCGCCGCCACCGCCACGGGAACCTCCGCCCCCGCCGCCGTGGAATCCGCCACCACCGCCGCCGCTGAAGCCACCACCACCGTGGAAGCCTCCGCCGGACGGAGCAGAGAAGCTACGACCGCCGCCACCGAAGCTGCCACCACCCGAAGGCGCCGAGAAGCTACGTCCACCGCCGAAGTTGCCGCCGGGCTGCGAGAAGCTCCGTGCGCCGCCGTTAAAGCTCTGTCCACCGCGGTTGAAGTTGCCACCCGGTTGCGAGAAGCTGCGGTTCTGTCCACCGAAGTTCTGTCCGCCACGGTTAAACGACCCGCCAGGCTGTCCGCCACGGTTGAAGTTGCCATTTGTACCGCCGCGGAATCCGTTCGTTCCGCCGTTGAAGCCGCCACGCGCGCCGCCATTGAAGCTGGCGCTACGGAAGTTAACCGGGGGATGCGCGTTGAATGCCACACCACCGCCGCGCAGGCCACCATGCCATCCGCCAAAGCCACCGTTGTAATAGCGACCGCCAAAGCCGGGCCCAAAGTGACCGCAGTTGCGGTTGTACCAGAAGCGCCCGCTGTTCCAGTAGCCACCATAGAAGCCCACGCCGAAGTAGCCCCAGCCGTAGTTCACGCCACCGTAGTAGCCCACAGTTGGGCCCCAATAGCCAGCGTTCCACAGCCATCCGCTGCCATAGCCAGGACCCCACCAGCCGGGCGTCCACAGGGCGCCAGTGTAGGGGGGCATCACCCAGACGCCGTTCACCCAGTAATAATCGTTGGCAACACCGTCCCATGCCCAATAACCGGGCGTCCAGATGTAGCCGTCGCCGGGTGCAACTGGTTGATCGTATTCAGGAATCGCCGGGGGAGCGCCAAAGCTGGCCGCAACCACCACCTGGGCCTGCGCGCTATTCGTTGTCATCAGCGCGGCCACGGGTGCAACAGACAGGGCAGCAATCAAGCCAATTTTTCCAAACTTCGTCATTTCCATCACCATGCCGGATCTTCTTCGCCTGTCCGTCCCCTTGCGGCGGGGTTCGATCGAAGCCCGGTCTGTTTCCGGGACTCGCCCCGGAATCAACGTCATTGGTTAGAACACCAAAACAGCGCACAGGTTGCGGTCGAATGAGAAGCGCCATGCCAGAAAGCAAAAACAGCAAAGCCGGCAGCCCAAACAGGGCCACCGGCTTTGCTCAAACACCTTAGAATCTGCCGAATCCGCGCATACCGGATGGCGCATTGTGATTGCCCTGGGGAGCGCTGAAGTTCGGGCGATCCCCCCCACCAAACCGATTCCCGCCCTGCGGCGCCTGTGCGCCACCGCCACGGAAATCATTCGGCTGGGTGTTCTGAGCCGGACGATCCAAGTTCCGAGGCGCAGGCGCGTTCTGTTGCACCGCGTTTCCGCGTCCACCATCGGTCGGAAAATCCCGGCGAGGGGGATTCGGAGCATTCACCTGCCCCTGGGGAAACGCATGCTGAGGAGGATTTGGTGTATTCACCTGCGGAGGCCGATTCTGGTTGTCGTTACCACCGGACCAGCGCATGCCATTATTGCCGCCATTGGGCACTGACTGCTGCCCATTGCCAGCAAATCCATTGCCACGGTTGTCGTTTCCGCGTCCATCATTGCCACGTCCGTCATTCCCACGGAAGTCCTGTGGATTCTGCCCACGGAAGCCGTTGTTCGACGGACGAGAAACCACGCCACGATCAAATCCACGGTCGCGCTGCGTCATCGTAGGTCCAAAGCGTCGATCCTGCATCGCCCGCTGCTCATCGCGGTTAGGCTGCATACGCAGTCCGCCGGGGCCGCCGTTGAACGACACACGCGCACCGCCACGGTTCCAATCGCCTCCCACCGGACGCACAAACGTGTTGTGAACAAACCGCATATCCACGCGGTTCACCGTCGTGTTGTAGAAGAAGCGATTGCCGTTCCAGTAGCCGCCCTCATAGCCGGTGCCGAAATAGCCAAAGCCATAGTTCACACCGCCATAGAAGCCCACTTCCGGACCCCAATAGCCTGCGTTCCATGCATAACCGCCGTTGCCATAAGCCCAATATCCGGGCGTCCACAACATGCCGGCTTCCGGTGCCATCACCCACTCGCCGTCCACCCAGTAGTAGTCCTGCACCTGGTCATCCCAGGCCCAGTAGCCGGGCGTCCAGATATAGCCGTCGCCGGGAGCCAAAGGCTGTTCCATCACCGGCAACGGAGGAGGCGCCGTCCGCGCCACGCCGACGTTCACTGCAATGCCCCACTGCGCGTGCAGCATGGGCGCTGCCATCAGGCTGGCTGCGGCGATGGCTAGGGTTGTCACGGAGGTCCGAACTGCGGTGGGAACGTTCATGGTGCTGCTCCTTCCGCCATGCCGCCCCGCATCCCGCGGGTAAGGCTGGCTCACATTCACTCAAACGCAGTTTTGCGACAAAAGTTGCGCATCCCGGCACCGCATCGCCCTGAAAATAAACGTTTCGCGTGGAAATGCTCCGCAGGCGGCGTTCACACTGCTACAGTGATTTCTGATTCAGAAACGGGAGAACAGTTCGCCTTGTTCGCAGCGGCGCAGCGAGTACACTTTATCGGGATTGGCGGCATCGGCATGAGCGGCATCGCCGAGATCCTGCTTTCCATGGGATTCCCAGTCAGCGGATCCGATCTCCGAACCTCGCCCACCACAGACCGGCTCAAAAAACTCGGCGCGGCCATCTTTGTTGGCCATGCCGCGGAGCAGGTGCGTCCGGCCGACGTCGTCGTCATCAGCTCTGCGGTTGCCAAGGACAACCCTGAAGTCGTCGAAGCCCAGGCTCGCCACATCCCCGTCATCCCTCGCGCAGAAATGCTCGCGGAACTCATGCGTCTGAAATACGGAGTCGCCATCGCAGGCATGCACGGCAAGACCACCACCACCAGCATGGTGGCGGCTGTGTTGGAAACAGGCGGCCTCGATCCCACGGTTGTCGTGGGTGGTCGCGTGGACATGTTTGGTTCCAACGCGCGTCCCGGTCAGTCGCAATATCTTGTCGCAGAAGCTGACGAAAGCGACCGCAGCTTCCTCAAGCTATCGCCCATCCTCGCAGTGGTCACCAACCTTGATCGCGAACACATGGAAAACTATCGCGACATGGAAGACGTGGAGCAGTGCTTCGTCGATTTCATGAACAAGGTGCCGTTCTACGGAGCTACTACCGCTTGCATCGACGATCCACTGCTGCGCTCCATCCTTCCGCGCGTCACCAAGCGCGTGATGACTTACGGTGAAAGCTCTGAGGCAGATTTCCAGCTCGTCATGCTGCCCGCAGAAGCCGAGAGCTACTCAACATTTGAAGTGAACGCACGCGGCATCGTGCTTGGTCCGTTCAAGCTGCACGTACCCGGCAAACACAACGTCCTGAACGCAACCGCTGCAGTAGCAATCGGCGTAGAACTCGGTGTTCCACCCAAGCAAATCGCTGCAGGCCTCTCGCGTTTTCGCGGTGTTGATCGTCGCTTCCAAACCAAGGGAGAAGCGCGCGGCGTCACCGTCATCGACGACTACGGCCATCACCCCACAGAGATTCGCGCCACACTGCAAGCCGCGCGCGACGTGGGCTACCGCCGCGTCCACGTTCTCTTCCAGCCGCATCGTTACACGCGCACACGCGATCTCTTTGAAGACTTCGTCCTCGCATTTGCAAACGCGGATCGCGTAGAAGTCGTCGACATATACGCCGCCAGCGAACAGCCCATTGAAGGCATCTCCTCCGGCGCACTCGTTCGCGCCATGCGCAACGCAGGCATCGATGCCAACTACGCACCCAGCCTCGAAGCTGGCGCACAACGCGTAGCAGAATCCGCTGCCAAGGGCGAAGCCATCCTCACACTCGGCGCAGGCAGCATCTCGCAGGCAGGCCCCATGATCCTCGAAGCTCTTCGTAAATAGCAGAGCGGCCGGTAGTGATGACGCGATTCGTTATTTCGCCCTGCGAAACGCGAATCCGATCCGCATGTTGAGAGTGACGTTCGTGAGCCGATGCAAGGTAAAGTGTTGCCATGCTTCGCAAGGCCCTTTCACTCGCTCTCTGTGCCGTCACGCTCTCTGCCGCTGCTCAAAAACACACGCTCGCCGACGACATTAACCCGCTCGTAGGCACCTCCGCTGAAGGCAACACCTTCCCCGGAGTAGGCGTGCCTTACGGCATGACGTCATGGACGCCCGCGATCACACGCACAGAGAAGAAGGGCACCGTTGCATACCTGTACGACGCGCCGAAGCTCTACGGCATCCGCGCCACCCACTTCCTCTCCGGCTCAGCCGTGCAGGATTACGGCAGCTTCCAATTCCTCGCAGGCACCGGCAGCTTCCCCACAGACGCATCGCAGCGCGCTTCAAGCTTCCCACACAACGACGAGCACTCTTCGCCCTATCGTTACGACGTTGCCTTACCTGACCTGCACGTCAAAGCCAGCGTAACGGCGCTCTCGCGCAGCGGCCTGCTGTCGTTTACCTTCCAGCAGTCCGGCCCTGCATGGCTGCAGGTGGAAAACCTCGCACCCGGCGGCGACGCGACTCTTAAAGTTGACGCCGCACACCGCGAAATCACCGGCATCAATCCCGTGCGACGCTTCTATCGCGGTACCGGAAAATCTGCAGGCTTCGCAGGCTACGTCGTCATCCGTTTCGATCACGACTTCAAGACCGGCCCATCGTGGAAGGCCAACAACGCTCCTGCATCAGGCACACCGAATGAGGAACAGGCAACGCAAACGACGATCCACCTCGCTGCCGATTTCCAACCCGCCGGCACCGCCATCACCTTCAACGTGAAGCAGGGTGAAACGGTGCGCGCACGCATCGGCACATCCTTCGTCTCCATCGACGAAGCCAGAAAAAACCTCGAAGCAGAAATCCCCACGTTTGACGCAACGGCGGTCGAAGCAAAGTCACACACCACATGGGATCGTGCTTTAGGCAGGATTGAAATCAATGGCCCGGAGTCTGATCGCCGCGTCTTTTACACCGCCATGTATCACGCCATCCTTGTGCCTCGCACCTTCAGCGACGTCAGCGGCACGCGGCCCAAATTCGCAGTCGGTGGAACAGTGAAGGGAACCGGCGACTACTACGAAGACTTCTCCGCCTGGGACACCTTTCGCGCGTTGCATCCGCTACTCACCATCATCGACCCTAACCGCGACGCCGCCATGGTCCGCTCGCTCATCTCCAAAGGTGAAGAAGGCGGCTTCCTGCCCATCTTCCCCATGTGGAATAGCTACACCTCCGCCATGGTCGGCGACCACGCCGCCGTCATCATCGCCGACGCATACCTCAAGGGCATCCGCGGCTTCGACATCAATCGCGCCTACCCGCTCATGCGTCGTAATGCCTTTGAACAGCCGAAGACCATCGACGAATACAAGGACGGCAAAGGCCGCCGTGCTCTCGACGACTACATGAAGCTCGGCTACGTCCCGCTTGAAAACAAGGTGCTCGACGCCTTCCACCAGCAGGAACAGGTCTCGCGCACACTCGAATACGCCTATGACGACTTCGTCGTCGCACAAGTAGCGAAGTCACTCGGCAAGACCGAAGACGCAGCCGCATTGATGAAGCGTGCGCAAAACTACCGCAACGTCATCGACCCGCAAACCGGCTTCGCACGCGGCCGCCACGCCGACGGCACATGGGATTCGCCCTTTGATCCATCAAAGCCCTACAAGTACATTACCGAAGGCTTGCCCTTCCAGTACACCTTCTTTGTTCCGCAGGACATCCCCGGCCTGATCAAGTTGGAGGGCGGCAACGCGGGCTTCACCAAGAAGCTCGACGAACTCTTCGCACGCAAACTCTACGACCACGGCAACGAACCCTCGCACGCCATCACCTATCTCTACGACTACGCAGGCGAGGCGTGGAAGACACAGCAGGAAGTCGCCGTAACCCGCAAGAATTGGTATCAGGACCGCCCCAGCGGCCTCGCAGGTAACGACGACGCAGGCCAGATGTCCGCGTGGTATCTCCTCAGCGCCCTCGGCTTCTACCCCGTAACGCCCGGCATCCCTGCATACGAAATCGGCACACCCCTACTGCCCGACGCAAAGATCCACCTCACCAACGGCAAAGCCTTCCACATTCACGCAGAAGGCGTTAGCCCGCAGAACATCTACATCCAGTCCGCCACACTCAACGGAAAACCGCTAAACAACTTCTGGATCAAGCACAACGACATCATCAACGGCGGCGAACTCACCTTCAAGATGGGCCCCCAACCGAACAAGAGCTGGCCATCCGATATGGCTCTCCCCCGTTAGTCATGAAGCACAGTGGGAATCACAGGAAGAGTCGCCTCAAGGACATCGGTCTCTATGTCCTGATTAGCCTCGTTGTCATTTCATTTCCACTGTGCGCGCTATTTCTGGACTGGCCATGGACACCCTTCATGCACTGGTTCGGCTTCTTCTTATGCATGGTCCTCCTGCTTGGACAGTTCGTCATGAACAACAGAGACTCTTGGCGCAAACGTTCCTACTGGGGCCCCACGGCATTGCTGCTGGTGATCAATACGTTAATCTTCGCCATCTTCTCTCCGATAGATAAGCAAGTTCCAGTAGCGGTGTGGTTCATCATAGTAAGTTTAGAAATAAGTCTTATCCCATGGCTGAGCCGCACCCTCGCCCGCAGGTCTGGTTCCTTGGATTCATAAAGCGAGCCTAAGCGGGTCGTTGCTGCGATCATCTTTCCACAACTACCTCTTGACCCAGCCCAAAACAACGCCTAATCTCACCTCAGGAAAGGCGAACAAATGGCGAATACAGCAGACCTCTTTCCCATCCTCCCCCAGCCCCGCGTCAACGGCCTCAGCCGCATGGCCCAGGAAAGCGAACACCTCGACGTAGGTCACGACGTCGACTTCCGTTCGCTCGCCGTCCGCTCCATCCTGAACAAGTCCGTCTCCAAACGCTTGCACTGGATGGCGTGGTCCATCAATCCTTACCGAGGCTGCGAGTTCGGCTGCCGCTACTGTTACGCCCGCTACACCCACGAGTTCCTAGCCCCCACCGCCACCGAACCAATCCGAGGCACTCTCGCCGACGCAGAAGCCTTCACAAAACCAACCGAGGAGATGAACCTCCGCGACCCCGAAGCCTTCGAGCGCCGCATCTTCGCCAAGCAAAACGCAGCATGGCTCCTCGAACAAGACCTGCGCCGCATGGCAAAGCAACACAAGCTGCACGAAGAAATCGCCCTCGGCACCGCCACCGACCCGTGGCAGCCCATCGAACGCCGCATGAAGATCACGCGCAGCCTGCTCGAAGTCCTCGCACGTCATGAAGGCCTGAAGATCGGCATGGTCACTAAGGCGACGCTGATTGAACGAGACATCGATCTGCTCCAGCAGATCAACGAACGCAGCACACTCGTCGTCCACATCACCATCACCACGCCCGACGCGGAACTCGCACGCAAGCTCGAACCCCGCGCCCCACGCCCCGATCTGCGTTTCGAAACCGTGCGCAAACTCCGCGAAGCAGGCATTCGCGCCGGCATCCTCAACTGCCCTCTGCTACCTGGCATTACAGACACAGCAGAAGCCATCGACCGGATGGCCGCACTCGCAAAGAGTGTCGACGCCAGCTTCCTCGGCGCCAATCCACTCTTCCTCAAACCCTGCTCACGGCCCACATACTTCGAGTTCATCCGCGAACACTTCCCGCATCTGCAGGTGCTTTACATGGAACGTTTCCGTGACATGGACTTCGCATCGCGCCCGTACCGCGAACGCCTTCGCGCACTCGTCAAAGCAAGCTGCATCCGCCACAAAGTAGGCCAACGCCAAATGGACACCCTGGTCAGCAAAGAAATGGCAGAAACAAAAAAGCCCTCACGCTCTGCAACATTCGCAGAAGCGCAAGGGCGTCTCTTCGCTTAGGAGTTACTTCGAGCGCAACAAAGGAGCCACTTTCTCTCCCAGCAACTCAATGCCACGCATCATCGGCTCATGCCGCAGAGCAGCCACACTCATCTGGAAGGTCACACGCTCCAACCCACCCAGATCCTCGCTCATCTGCGCCACCTTATCTGCAACAAACGAAGGCTCACCCACCATCAGCGCGCCCTTCGGTCTGCGCAGCGCCTCAAACTGCCCACGTGTCACCGCTGGCCATCCGCGCTCCTTACCAATCTTCGTAAACGCAGCAGCATAGCCAGGGAAGAACGCATCTGCCGCAGCCTGATCCGTATCGCCCACAAGCCCCAGTACATGCACGCCAACTTTGAGTACATCGTCGCCATAACCGGCGCGCTTACCCGCCTCACGATACAGATCAATCAACGGACGAAAACGATGCGGCTCACCGCCAATGATTGCCACCATCAGCGGCAACCCAAGCGCACCAGCGCGAGCAAACGAAGCGGGCGTCCCACCCACTCCCAACCACACCGGCAGCTTCTTCTGCAGCGGACGAGGAAACACACCCTGTCCCGTTAGCGCCGGACGATGCTTACCGCTCCAGTTCACGTAGGTCTCATCACGCAGCTTCAGCAACAGATCAAGCTTCTCAATGAACAGGTCGTCATAGTCTTCCAGCTTCAAACCAAACAGCGGGAACGACTCAATGAACGACCCACGTCCAACCACAATCTCCGCGCGTCCACCGCTGATCAGATCCAGCGTGGCAAACTCCTGGTGCACACGCACCGGATCAGCCGCGCTCAGTACCGTGACAGCGCTGCCAAGACGAATGTTCTTCGTCTGCGTAGCGGCCGCCGCCAGAATGACTGCGGGCGCCGCGTCCAGATATTCCTCGCGATGATGTTCGCCCAAACCAAAGAAATCCAAACCAGCCTTGTCAGCTAGTTCAATCTCCTCCAGCAGCCGCGCCATACGCACAGCTGCGGTGGGCTTCACATGGGTGATGGGGTCTTCTACCAGTGCCGCGAAACTATCGATTCCGATTTGCATAACACCCATAGGATGCATGCATCAGAAAAAAGATTCGATATCAAACAAATGCGTCCTGCGCCTGTTGCAGAATGCTTGCGGCCCACACCTGGGCTTCCAGCAGAAATCCGGCGGCCTTCGCTTCTGCCATACGCAGGGTCGATGCAGCCCGTTCCAGCTGCTCCCAGAGTCCTTTTTCGCAAGCCTCCGCCACCTCCAGCAACTGGCGGTACACGTTGTCCGCGCCATCCAACGCTGCAGACATCTCGGGTGTCATCCGCAGTGTCTGGTTCACCTCTTCGCCTGTCACCTGCAGCGTCTTCCGCACCACGCTCATCATGCCAAACAGGTACATCTCGCCCGCTTCCATCCCCATCGCCACGCCCAGCAGTTCGCACAGCCGCGCTCGTTGCAGAATGAAGCGAATCGGCTCCAGCGAATTGCCGCCAGAAAACTCCGTAGCCAGCGCCAACGTCGCCAACCGCCGAAACTGCTCCTCGCCAATCATGGCCAGTGCGCCTTCCAGGCTCTTCACCGGCTGCCGCAAACCCAGCGCCGCAGAGTTCGCCACACGCAACACCCGATACGAGATCGATGGCTCTTCCTTCAGCAGTCGCACAATCTTCGGTCGATCCATCTCTGCATGGCTCAGTTCCGCCAGGAATCGCAGCTTGTTCACCACTGCTGTCAGCGAAGGCCTCGCCATCACCACGGGACGCATAAAAAAGTAACCCTGAAACAGGTGGAATCCTTCATCCATCGCCTGCTTCACTTCCGCTTCCGTTTCCACCTTCTCGGCCACAAAACGGATGTTGTGGTACTTCAGCCGATACATCAGCCGGATACGTTCTTTCGCACAACTCGTGCGAAAGTCCAGCTTGATGTAGTTCACAAAGGGAATCAGGTGTTCCCACTTTTCGGAGAAGTCGAAATCATCCAGCGCAATGCCGTAGCCCATCATGCTCAGTTCACGACATGCCTGAATCAAATCGGCGTCCACGTCGGAGTCTTCCAGCACTTCCAACACGGTACCCGCCGGCAACACAGCAGGCATGCGGTTTAACAGCAGCGCGCGCGTACAGTTCACAAACGGAATGGACTCGCCCACAATCGAGTCCAGCCCAAAGCTCACCGCGTTATCCAGAATCTGTCGCGACGCAGCCTCACCATCCGCGCAGAAACTGTTCTCCCATCCAGAACGAAACAGCAACTCATAGCCAAACGTGCGACGCATGCGATCCACAATCGGCTGACGCGCAACAAACCGGCAAAACCCTCCAGTCGGTAACGGCGGCTGTTGCTGCTCTCGAACCCAATGTGAATGAAGTAGCATCAACGTGCTTATCGGCAGCCATCCGCTTTTGTTTAACTTCAGTTCGAACAATCGTGCGCATTACAGATAAGCTAGCCACCAACTGCGATTGCGATCCTTAACCCGGCTGAACCACAAGCAAGCGGGATACAGCACCAGCACCACAGCAATCCAGATCAGGTACACCACCGGCAAGCCAAATCCCCAATCATCCAGATGACTCGTAAACACCACATCCGGAGTAATCCAGAAACGCCAGTTCGCTTTTGTTGTATAGGCAACAACCAGCGCTGCAGCGTGAATCAGGAAGATATGAAGGATGTAAAAGAAGAACGGCACCTTGCCGAACACTTCAAGAAATCCCCGCAGCTTACTTAATTTTGCCTCTTCCACAACGCGATCAATCAACGCGAACAGCAGCAACACCACGCCCAGCGTAGCCAGCAAATAATGCAGCGACGGCGGATACTTCTGCACGGACAGGAACGACATCACCGTGTGGCTCGCCGATCCCAGATGCTGAAATCCATCACCCGGATCGCCATACCCATGCAACAGTCGCAGCACGGCAAACAACATCAGGCTTGCCGCACCCATCGCCACACACCAACGCTGTCGTTGCGCAGCAGAACGCAACAACACCGGCCCCAGGCAATAACCAAGCGCCATCACGCCCACCCACGGCAGCAAGGGATATCCGTACAGAGCAAATGGATGATGGTGATACGTCAGGAAGCCGCGCTCATGCAAAAGCTCCCAAACATCTTTCCATCGACCAAGAGTGTCTGCATGAATGCCATCCAGTAGGTCATGCCCAAAGATAACGACCGCGCCGAACAATCCAACCGCAGGTAACGGCAGCCACAGCAATCCCGCAAGCACAATCATGCTCGCGCCAATCACCCATATCACCTGCAGAATCGGTAGGCCGAAGTTGAACGACCACCCCAGTGTCACCAGCGTGATCTCCAGAAAGATCAGCCACAGCCCACGCAGCAACAGGCTTCTGCTCACCGTCGCTGCGCTCTTGCGCTGCCGCTGAAGATACACACTCGCTCCCGCCAGCAGAATGAATCCCGGCGCGCACAGATGCGTGATCCATCGCGTAGCAAACAACGCAGGCCACGAATGAACCGGATCTGCAGGATCAATCGGCGCACTCGAAAAGAAGTCGCGGGTGTGGTCAATCGCCATCAACACCATCAACAAGCCGCGCAACACATCCAGCGATTGAATCCGATAACTGCGACCTAACGAAGCTGCAACCGACGTATTGGGAAGAACAGAAGCAGTGGACGCCATGATGATCTCCCTCAAGCTTCCTGCAACGTGGGCTTCGGTGCGGGCCGTCGATTCAACAACACCAGCCCCAGCACAACAATCGCCGCACCCGCATACGCAATCGGAGCAATCGATTCATGCGCCACCGATCCCCACACCATGCCCCACAGCGGCAGCAGGTAAGTCACAGCAACCACCTGCGTTGCGGAAACATGCGCCAGCAAGTTGTAGTACAGAAGGTACGCAATCCCGCTTCCTGCCAAACCCAGCACCAGAACCGCCAGCACAGAAGAAAGTGGAATCTGTGTTGGATGCGGCCCAATCAGCGCCACCGGCGAAAGCATCAGGGCAGACAATGAAAGCTGCGTCGTCGCCAGACCAATCGGATCCAACCCCTGCAGCTTCGCCTTCGCAATCACCGTCGCAATCGCATATCCGAGCGCACCCAACGCAATCACTGCGGCACCCAATAGCTGTTGTTGTCCCGCTCCTCCGGCGTTGTCTGATTGTTGCGACGTCACCACAATCGCCACGCCTGCAAATCCAAGCAGTACACCGAAAATCGTGTGCATCTGCGCGCGTGTCTTCGTAACAGCCAGCGACAGCAGCAGCGTCCAGATCGGCGTTGTGCCGTTAATCACCGCGGCCACACTGCTCGGAACAATGCGTTCTCCCCATGCAAAACAGAAGAAGGGAAGCGCATTATTCGTCAACGCCACCAGGAACAACCAGAGAAACAAACGACGTGGCGGCAGCTTCTTCCGTCCCATCAACAACACAATCCATAAGAATGCAGCGCCCGTCATGCTGCGCAACAAACCCACCCACACCGGCGGAAAGGCAACATCCGCAATGCGAATCATCAGAAACGAAATTCCCCACACGGCGGAAAGCAGCAACAGTTGGGCCACATAGCGCGTCTTCATAAGAAAAGCTTCGCTTCCTCCTGTCATCGTGTCCAATGAATTGATATGATCGCATCCATCGGAAATGGCGATGGAACAACTTCTCGATCTTCGGCAGGTTCGCACCTTTGTAGAAGTGGCGCACACACGCAGCTTCACCCGTGCGGCGTCTCAACTTCACTATGCGCAATCCAGTGTAACGGCGCAGGTACAGGCGCTTGAATCAGACCTTGGTTTGCCGTTGTTCAATCGTCTCGGCCGTCAGGTGGAGTTAACCGACGCAGGTCGCCAGTTCCTCACTCACGCGGAAAAGCTCATCTGCACAGCAGAGCAGGCACGCCTCTCCGTCCAGAAGGACGACCGGATCATCGGCCCGCTGGTAGTAAGCGCAGCAGAAAGTCTGCTGACGTATCGCATGCCCGAACTTCTGCGTGTCTTCCAGGCCACCTATCCCGACGTGCGTCTGACGCTTCGTGCAGACGCCTCCTGTTCCGCGGCCGTGCAGGAACCTGGTGTCGATCTCGCCATCTCCATCGACACTCCCATTCGTGTGCCGTCGCTGCTCGCGCAAAGTCTTCGCAGGGAGCGCGTGCTCGCGCTGGTGGCCGCAGAGCATCCTTTGGCAAAACAGAAAAAGCTCTCTGCCAGTGATGTAGCAGAGCACCAGATTTTGCTCACAGATCATTCCTGCAGCTACCGCGCCGTCTTCGAGCGCACCATGGCCCAGGAAGGTAGCCGTGTAAACCGCGTGCTTGAATTCGCCAGTGTTGAGGCTCTGAAGCAATGCGCCATCGCGCGCATGGGCGTGGCTGTACTTCCAGAATTAGTCGTCGCAGCAGAACTGCAGCGCGGTTCGTTAGTGGCACTCGCATGGCCGCAAAAACCGGTCTATGTCTACACGCAATTAGTACGGCACCGCGACAAGTGGTTCTCACCCGTAATGCAGGCTTTCTGGAAAATGGCACAGCAACTTCTCAATCCAGCTTCGAAGTCCTCATGAACTAGCCCGCTGCCGTTTGGCTATTGCCCATTCATTTCTTCTTCGCGTTGAGTGCCGGCAAAAGCAGGTTCAGAACGGCTTCATCGGAGAACGGGTTCTGGCCTGAGATCAACTCGCGATCCTGAAGTACGTAGCTCTTCCATGGAGCGACCACACTCACATCACCACCCGCCGTTTGCAGGGCGAAGTCCGGGTAAAACTGAACCTTACCTCCAATTTCGAGAGGCTCCCGCTGCTGTTCTTCCGCTGTTGAGAAGATGGTCATCTTGTATCCGGCATAGATCCATCCCTGTGCCTTTGCCCGCGCCCCATCGTTATCGCCCGCCACCAGCGCTGCTACAAACTCCTTCGAATTTGGAAGCGCCGACAGGAGTGAAATCGGACCGTGGCACAGTACCGCCGTAGGCTTGGCCGTCTCATGAAAATGCCTCATCACCACGCCCGCATCAGGATCATCAAGAAGATCGATCATCGGGCCATGACCACCGGGAACGAACACAGCGTCATACTGCTCCAGACCCGACGCAATGACATCCGAAATGCGACTTGGATTTTTAAGCCCGGTCAGACTATCGCGAAATTTTAGATAGTCCTGAAGCTTGGCCTCGTCTCCGCCGAAGAAATCGGCCACGGCGGAATGCACATCCAGTTGTGGCGTGTTTCCTTTCGGATTGGCAAAAGTGATTTCGTAGCCCTCCTTCATCAGCGCACGAACGGGCACCGTCAGTTCGTTGAGGTAATAGCCAGCACCGGCATAGACCTTGCCATCTTTCAACGGCAAGCCGTGACCGCTTGAAACGAGTACCAGAATTTTTCCCTTCGTTGCCATGTTGTTCTCCTTCGTAGGAATTGATCTGCTTCATTGATAGCCAACGATTCTGCAGGCTCCATCTCCATTGAGAGCCAACATCACATCGGCATTGCCAATATCGCTAAGGCGATCTCCTCAAGATTGGTTTCCAGTGCAAAGTGCCCGGCATCCACAAACTTCACCACTGCATTGGGCACGTCTCGTTTAAATGCTTCTGCTCCCGGCGGAATGAAGAAGTTGTCATTCTTCCCCCATATCGCCAGCAATGGTGGCTGATGCGTACGGAAGTACTGTTGGTACAGCGGATAGCGTTCGATGTTGGCCTTGTAATCCAGTTTCAGATCCACTTGCCGCTCCATCATGCCCGGTCGCGCGAGCAAAGCAGCATCCAGCCAATACGCTTCCGGTTCGATGATGGCGACATCTGCAACACCGTGGAAGTACGCCTCGCGAACACCATCCAGCGACATACGTCCTTTGATCTGGTCACGAATGGCCGCAGACGGTTGCTTCCAATACGCATGCAACGGAGCCCACGGTCCTTCGCCCAGCCCCTCTTCGTAGGCGTTGCCGTTCTGCGAAATGATTCCGCTAATGCGGCTCGGATCTGCCACTGCAAGATTGAACCCAATCGGCGCGCCGTAATCGAAGACGTAGATCGCAAATCGACGCAGCCCCATCGCGCCTACGAACGCTTGAATGGTTTGCGTCAACTGCGCGAAGGTGTAGCGATAACTGTCACCTTCCACTTCGGTAAATCCAAACGAGGGCAGGTCCGGCGCAATCAGATGAAAGCGGTTCGCCAACAACGGCATCAGGTGCCGAAAGTAGTGCGATGAGTTTGCGAAGCCATGCAACAACAACAAAACCGGATTACCCGGTACACCGGCTTCTCGATAGAAGACCGTCACCTGACCGACCTTGAGTGTGGAATGCCGCACCGTTGTCATATCAATCCCTCTGTCGGTTGATAATCGCGATCGATGATCCCAGCATGTAGATGACAACGAAGATGAGCTTCTTCTTCGCAATGAGATTTGCGAAATCCAGCGACCAGCGGGCTTCTACGATCGCTGATGGATCAGCATTTTCAAAGAGGTGAGAGGTATGGCTTTTCGTTGACGGAGCCGCGCTGTTAAGAACCTTGGCAGGGTGCCACTTTTACATCCGCGAAAGTCCCACGTTCGCCGAGATCATCGGCCCGATTCTGCAGCGTTGTCAAATGAACTGTTCATGAAGTCGCTGACCCGGACAGAGCGTAGTGCCTCCGGAGCCGCGTCATCAAACCGCTGCTAAGCCCCAAATGCGCCATCGCGCGCAACGGACGTGGCCATCCTTCGGGAACTCGTCGTCGCAGAACCTTCCCGCACATCCTAAGCGGCGGCTGATCTTACGATGGCCGTTCGATCAAATTACGAGTCGACACTTGAAGGACGCTCATCCAGGACAGCGATGAGCGAGATGCGCTATTTCGTCCACCAACCAGGCGGCGTGCTTCGCCGCTATGTGCGCGAAATCTTGTGTGTCCACTCAGAGAGGCCCCGGGTACAGGTTCTGCTGCCGGAGACCACGCTCACTCTTGTCTTGCGCCAGTCTGGCTCTGCGTCGATGCGCAACGAGGCGCTTCCCAACGCGATTATTTCGGGCCTGCAACAGCGAACGCGTTTCGTCGAGCACGCGGCGAACTCCTCGCTGGTTATCGTTCGATTCACTGAGGTTGGTGCCCCGGCAATACTGCATGATCGTGCAGATCTTCTCTATGATCGGACGGCGCCACTCGATTCCGTCCTGCCTCGGCGGGAGATCGACCGTGTCCAGAACTTACTTATCAGTACGCGCGAGTTACAGCAGCACTTCATAGCTGTAGAACGCTTTCTCGTCAGTCGTATTCGCGCACGGAACGGAAGCATTCATCAGAGCATTTCTCCCCAGATTGAGGCGGCCGCACAGATGATCCGCAGTACCCACGGGCGGTCTTCCATTGCCGCAATTGCGCGTCATGCCGCCATGAGCCAAAGCGCACTGGAAAGGCATTTCCGCGTTGCGGTGGGCGCAACCCCGAAGAAGCTCAGTCGATTGACACGTTTGCAGCATGTCTGCAGACTTTGGGACAAAGGAAAGTCTCTTACAGAAATTTCCTTTGAGGCTGGCTACTGCGATCAATCGCACATGGTGCGCGATTTTCGGCTCTTCACCGGTACATCACCGGAGGAGTTTTTCCGCGAAGCCCACTCACGCAATCTGCCGATTTTTTCCAATTAGCGACTATCCTTCCTTGGCTACCTTCGAGGAATGAGACGCCCTCTCTTCGGAACCCGCATTTCCGTCCAGTGTAAAGCGGCGTGTCTGTACTCCCTCGTATTGCTCGCTTGCTTTGCCACTCTTTGTCAAACCTCTCGTGCTCAGATAACCAGCTCCAAGGAGAAACCGATGAAGCACTACGCTCTGATCTTCTATTCCACACGCACACTTACTCCCGAAGAGCTGAAGCAGCGTCCAGTTGATATCGCAACCTGGGTCAACCAAGTTACGGATATGGGAATCACACTCGACCCGCGAAATTTCGGAGACGTGGAAGCTGACTTCTCAGCACCAGGAAGTGTGTCTGGCCCCGGTAGTGAGCACGGGCTGGTCACGATTGTTTTCTTCGGGTCAGACGACAGAGATCAGGCCGTCAACATTGCACGAACGCATCCTGGCCCGCGCTACGGTGTCGCTGTCAAGCTGCGCGAATGGACTTCGCCTCGGCAGGCACTGGCAGCGCAATGAACGAATGCGGCCTTTCACCTGCGAAGCAATTCATTCATCGCAGAATGTCGACTGAAAACAAGACGGCAAGATGGAAAGGAATGATCCATGAAGCTGGTAGTTCTTGGTGCCACTGGTGGCATCGGAGTCGAAATTGTTCGGCAGGCAATGGAACGCGGTCATTCCATAACGGCTTTTGTCCGCAAGCCCGGGCAACTCAGCGCACTTGCCGGTCGCATCCAGATCATTCAAGGCGACATGATGGATGCTGCGAAACTTGGCCGGGCAGTGGAAGGTCACGATGGAGTCCTGTCAGCGTTCGGACCTCGTCTGCCTTTGTCGAAGAAAGATGCCGACTTGTTGGAACGCTTCGGCACGGCGTTGACGAATGCGATGCTGCGAACGGCAGTTAGGCGCGCGGTCATCGTGTCGACAGCTTTTCTATTCAAGGATTCGATCATCCCGCCCACCTATTTGTTTGGCCGTCTGTTCTTTCCGAGTGTCGTTGCTGACGCCGCGGCGATGGAACGGATTGTGATGGCGAGTCCACTCGACTGGACCCTTGTGCGTCCACCTCAACTCACTGACAAACCACAGACCGAGCGGTATCGCGTGAGGGAAGAACATCTCCCCATCTTCGGCTTCAAGATCGCGCGTGCTGACGTGGCGTATTTTATGGTCCGGTGTGTTGAGAATCACGCGTCGAGTCACAAGGTCGTTGGCTTGTGTAGCTAACCAAAGTGCAACCCTGAACAGCGCATATAAGCCATTTCAGATTGAGGGCAATCATGACAATCTATACGGGTGTTCTCTTCGTTCACACAATAGCCGTCCTTGTCCTCACTGCGGGGCTGACGGTGGAAACGTGGATGCTGTTTCAACTCAGGCGAACCTCGAACCCGCACGAAGCTCGCTCGTGGGCGGGGCCAGTTCCGGTGCTCACCGTGACCAGCATAAGTTCCCTGGCGATTGTGTACATCACGGGAGCATATCTGACAGAAAGCCTGAAGGCATGGGGGCTCGCTTGGCCGAGATTTGCGGTGCTGGAAATTATCTTGTTTGCTGTTTTAGGCGCGCTGACGGGACGGCGTCTACGCGCGATCCGAAGGCTTTGTAACAACGTGGGAGGAAAGGAATCCGAGCTGAAGGCAGGATTACGGAATTCCTTGCTGAAGATTTCTTTGAACATCCGTATTTGGATTGTTATCGGAACACTTCTGCTGATGGCAGCCAAGCCAGGATTTGAAGAATCATTGAGCATTGTGATGGCATCGGTCTTATTCGGGTGGGTCTCGACGCGGATGACGCTCGGCCGATGGGAAGCGATCTCAACGTGAACCACGTCTTGAGAAACGCATCTCTTGTTCCTGGGAATAATTGATCCGCTTCACTGAAGCACAAGCAAAGACATTGAGAACACAGGAGACCCGTCAAGCCCCTGATCGATTCAACTCAAACAAACCAAAAGAAATAGAGTTGGCATGGTATTTCTGCCAAGTCACTACAATAGAAACAGGGAAGAAAAGGGTCGCGCAAAGCGCGACCCTTAACTCTTTTAGAAAGACGATTTTGCGTCTAACCCCAATAGAAAGACGATTTTAGGAAAACAGGGGGGAGGGGGATACCCCCTCCCATTACTCTGCGTGGTAGTTCGGTGCTTCGCGCGTAATCACCACATCGTGAACATGCGATTCGCGCAATCCAGCGCCGGAAATCCGCACAAACCGCGCATTCTCCTGCAGTTCCGGAATCGACCCGCAACCCAGATAGCCCATGCCCGAACGCAGACCACCCACAAGCTGATACACCATGTCGCCCAGCAGTCCACGGTAGGGAACACGACCTTCGATGCCTTCCGGAACGAACTTATTCAGCCGGTTATTCGCCGTCGGTTCTGGGGCGGTGAGGGAAGGCTTCGGTCCTCCGCTGAGGTCGTCCTTGCCCTGGAAGTAGCGTTCGCCGGAACCCTGAGCCATGGCCGAAAGCGATCCCATGCCGCGATACGCCTTGAAGCTGCGGCCCTGGTACAGAATCGTCTCGCCCGGCGACTCGTCCACGCCAGCGAAGAGTGAGCCGATCATGATGCAGCCAGCACCAGCGGCAATCGCCTTGGTGATGTCGCCGGAGTACTTGATACCGCCATCGGCAATCACGGTGATGCCGCGTTCCTTGGCCGCGCGATAGGCCTCGCTGATCGCGGTGATCTGCGGCATACCCGCGCCGGTCACCATGCGTGTGGTGCAGATGGAACCCGGCCCAATGCCCACCTTCACGGCATCCGCACCCGCGTCGATCAGGGCAAGGCAGCCGTCATAGGTGGCAATGTTGCCCGCCAGCAGGTCCACATTGGGGAAGCGCTTCTTACACTCACGCACCGCTTCCAGCACCCGGCTGGAGTGGCCATGAGCGGAGTCGATGGCGAGAGCGTCAACGTTCTCCTCCACCAGTGCGGCAGCCCGCTCCAGGAAGTCGCCGGTAGCGCCAATGGCCCCCGCCACCCGCAACCGTCCCTGCTCATCCTTGCACGCATTCGGATATTTCAACTTCTTCTGAATGTCTTTAACGGTGATCAAGCCCTTCAGTTCGAAGGAGTCATTCACAACGAGGAGTTTCTCCACGCGATGCTGATGCAGGATGTGTTCCGCATCTTCCAGCGTTGTTCCTACAGGAACAGTGATCAGCTTCTCCTTGGTCATCACGTCGCTGACCGGAATGTCAGTGCGCGAGACGAACCGGAGATCGCGGTTAGTCAGAATGCCAACCAGCTTCTTGTTCTTGGTTACTGGAACACCGCTGATCTTGTACTTGCGCATAACTTCCAGCGCAGCAGCGACGGGGGCTTCCGGCTCGATCGTCACGGGATCGACGATCATGCCGCTCTCACTGCGCTTCACCTTGTCGATCTCGGAGGCTTGCTGCTCAATGGAGAGGTTGCGGTGCACCACGCCCATGCCACCGGCCTGGGCCATGGCAATCGCCAGCCGCGACTCGGTAACGGTGTCCATGGCGGCGGAGAGCAGAGGTGTGTTCAGGGTGATACGGGAGGTAAGGCGAGTAGAGGTATTTACTTGGGTCGGCACCACATCCGAGAAGGCAGGTACCAGGAGGACGTCGTCAAACGTCAGGGCTTCGGGAATCGCGCTCAATAGCATAAAGTTCCATAGATTGTAGTCCTATTGCGTGTCGGCGCAACTGTCACTCCCTCTCGGTTGAAGCCGAGTATCGCGCAATCCCTGGCCGGAAAGCACCGCCAGGTCAAACCATGAGCAGCCAGTTTGCGTCTCAGTGCAGAACGTAACGATCCCCCTCTTTACGGAGTTCCGGCACGGATGGTCCAGCATCGGCAGATGAGACTTGGCGGTTTACGTACTGTAGCGCTTGCACTTACCGCTGGAGTGGTCATCCTTTGGGCAGTCATGTGGCATCTCGCGCCACAACCCTTCCGGTTTGACGACGCGTGGATGTTCCTTCGGTACGCAGCCCGAGTCCGTGAGGGATTGGGCCTGAGCTGGAACCTGGACGGTGTCCACACCTACGGCATGACCAGCCTACTGTGGCAGTTCGTGGTGATTGTGGGCAGCTTCCTGCCCGTGCAACCGGGAACTCTGCTCTACACCCTCTCCTACCTATTCTCAGGTGTGGCACTCCTGACCGTCGCATTGGCAGTCAGTCGCAATGCCCGTGGCCCCCTCCGCTTCACACCCTACGCCTTCCTCCTCACCGCACTGCCCTTGGTCGACAACTCCATCTTTCAGTTCAACAGTCTGAACGGGATGGAAACCATGTTGGCCGCGGCTCTTATCGCAGCAACAGCAGGACTCGCGGTGGCCCAGTCACGCGGTCTGCATCGAGTGAAAGGAAGCGGTTGGTTGACCGGTATTGTTGCGGCACTCGCGTATCTCACACGACCGGAGAGTGCGCTGCCGATCGTAACGATGCTGATTCTGATTACTCGCTGGCGCAATCGTGAACAACGAATATCAGCGTTCCGTGCACTGGGTGTCTTGTCTGGTGTTGCAATCATCACAGCGATTGGTTGCAAACTGTACTTCGGAAGCTATGTGCCACTCAGCTTCTACCTGAAATCGCAACACGCCTATCAAGGCTATGCGTCGCGCTGGTACCCGGTGACCATGGCATTCCAGTTCCTGCAGATGTTCTGGCCGTTTCTGTTTGCCACAGTGATTTTCTGCCGGCGAAGCGATCGCCGCATGGTCGTCGCTACGCTCGGCGCACTCGCTGTCATCATGTCTTATCTCTGCACCGTGACGCAGATTATGGGCGGCTCGGTTCGATACTTCATTCCATACTTTCCTCTTTGCGTGATTCCCGCTCTGTTGCTTACGGATGAGAGATTGCACAAAGGCGAGACGTTCCGATCGATCTTCCGCACACCACAAGTGGTGGGTGCGGCCTTCGTGTTCATTCTGGCCGTCGTCACACCGCGACAGGTTATGGATTGGTTGGAGTGGTATGCGGAACCCGTTCTGCGCTATTCGGCGGTCCAGGTAACGACTGCGGATGGGCAAACTCTGCCGGGACTGAATTACTGGGTTGCCATTGAAGGCATGGTGGATCTCGCGAATGCCATGCCTATGGGAGGCACACTGGCATCCAGTGAGGTTGGCCAGTTGGGTTACGAGGCCCTGAATAAGAATGTGATTGATGTTGCCGGACTGAACGATACGGAGATCGCTCTCCAGGGATTTCATCCAGATCAGTTTCTGGATCGCAAGGCGGATCTTATCTGGCTTCCCCACGACGACTATACGTGGCAACGCGGCATACTCATTACCGCTCCGCGATTCCTTAAGGAGTATGACTTCTATCCCGGTGCCTATATCTACGGCATTGCCATTCGCAAAGACGCTCCGTATCACGATGTACTGACACGTAAGCTGGCCGCAGACTGGCCTGCAATCTACCCCGGAACGAAACCGGAGCAGCATTTGGCTTTGACCGTATCCTGGGACCGCCAAGCCACGATCCCCAAAGTCCACTGAGCATACCGGATGGCGCCATTGAACTGATTACGGAAGTGCTGTATCCTTATAAAGAAATCAGAGTCCCGCCCAGGCTATTCAACCCTCGGCGAAACGACTGGTGGGCGAGAGCCCGCCATTTTCTTTGGTTTATTCGAGATTCTGGCGTCACTTTGCCGTAAAGGAGGGCTTTTCGCAATGGCAGTTTCCATGGATGTAATCCGAGCAGCGGCAGAACGCGTTGCGGCAAGCCACGGGCTTGAAGTGGTCGACGTCGACTTTACGGGCGCAGGCAAGGCGCGTGCTCTCCGTGTGTTTGTGGAGAAGGATGCCGCCGGTCGTGATGCTCTGAAGGCGAAGGTTGCTGAGGTCGCGAATGATCCGGAAGCCGAATCGCTTGGTCTGCCCAGCGGTGTTCCCGTAGAAGCGCTGTCGGGCGTGACGCATGAGGATTGTGCCGTTTTTGCGCAGGATTTCGGCACCATGCTCGACGTGGAAGAACTTGTCCCCGGCACACAGGAGTACGTGCTGGAAGTTTCGTCGCCCGGTATTGAGCGCAGGCTGTATAAGCCCGCGGATTACCAGCGATTTCAGGGCTTCCTTGTCGCGGTGAAGTTGTTCACGCCAATCAATAGCATGAAGACGCTGACCGGACGCATGACCTTTGCAGACGATGCCGTGACACTGGACCTTTCCGCCGTGAAGCAGAAGGGCAAGAAAAAGAAGGGCACCGAGCCTCCACCGCAGACAGTTACCATTCCGCTGCGGGATATTGAGAAGGCTAATCTGGTGGCCGAGTTCTAGGTCCTTCGTTCGAAAGCCCACAGCAGACGTTTGCTGCCTCGCGCGAAGACTGCTTCGCTCGGTCCGGAACGGCTGAATTCCTTGGCTTTACTTAGAACTGCATCAAAAGAACATCGCAACACCACAACTGAATACGCAGGAGTATCACAACAATGGCAAGCGCACTGTATCAGGCAATTGAAACCATGAGCCGCGACAAGGGCATTGAGCCCGAGATCGTGGTCACCGCCGTTGAGGACGCCATCGCACTTGCAACACGCAAGTACTACAAGACGCAGGAAAACATGCGCGGCGAGTTTGACAAGGAGACGGGCGAGATCCGTGCCTATGTCTATAAGACCGTCATCGAAGACGACACTGAAATTGAGGAAGACCCCGAGAACTACATCACGCTGACCGAAGCGCAGGAAATGGCGCCGGGCGTAGAAGTGGGCGCGGAACTGCGCTTTTACAAGGACACCTCGCCGCTGGGCCGTATTGCCGCGCAGATGGCCAAGCAGGTGATCTTCCAGAAGGTGCGCGAAGCAGAGCGCGACACGGTCTTCAACGAGTACAACCACCGCGTGGGCGAGATTCTGAACGCCACGGTGAAGCGCATTGAGCCGATGGATGTGATCTTTGACCTGGGCAAGGCCGAGGCTCGTATGCCGAAGCGTGAACAGTCGCGCCTGGAGCAGTTCACCGTGGGTGAGCGCATCCGTGTCGCGCTACTGCGCGTGGATCGTGCCGCCAAGGGACCGCAGGTGATTGTGAGCCGCGCTGCTCCGGCATTGGTGCAGACCCTGTTCCAAAGCGAAGTTCCGGAAATCTACGACGGCACCGTGATGATCCGCGCGATTGCACGTGAGGCCGGCGAACGTACGAAGATCGCGGTCGTTTCGCGCGACAAGGACGTTGATCCGGTAGGCGCATGCGTGGGCATGAAGGGCATGCGTGTGCAGTCGATCATCCGCGAACTACGTGGCGAAAAGATCGACATCATTGAGTACTCCGATGAGATCACCACGTTTGCCGAGAAGGCTTTGCAGCCGGCAAAGGTATCGCGTGTTTCCATCACTGATCTTGGCGAGAAGCAGCTTGAGGTGATCGTGGACGATACGCAGCTCTCGCTCGCTATCGGCAAGAAGGGCCAGAATGTGCGTCTTGCAGCGAAGCTTCTGGGCTGGAAGATCGACATCAAGAGCGAAGAAGAGAAGCGGCAGGAAGTGGAGCAGGCCATGGCTGCGTTGGGCGGCGGACCTTCCACTCCGATCGAGCAGGTCACCGAAATTGGCGAGAGTGTGCTGGAGAAGCTGATCGCGGCGGGTATCACCACGGTCGAGCACCTTGCGGATATGACTGCAGAGGAGCTGGGCGAAGTCCCGGGAATCGGTGAAAAGTCCGTCGAGAAGATCGCAGTTGCTGTGCGTCACTACTTCGGCCAGTACGAAGAGGGTGAAGAGCGACCGGCCGCAGCCAGCGTTGTAGCGGAGTCGTTGGGCGACAACGGCGCATCTGAATCGTCTGTGTCGCACGAAACACCCACAGAAGCAGACGGCAAGCCGTCCACGGACGTCGTGGACGTGGACAGCGACGAAGACGAGGAGGGGCTCATGGGTAAAACACCGGAAGCAATCATCGCGGAACGCGGCCTGAATGGTGTGGAACCGATCGAAGTAAGCGAGTCAGCAGACGATTTGCTGGAGCGCGAAGAGGCGGAAGGCCAATTCGACGGTTTTGGTAGCGATGCAGATGTGCGCGAAGCCATGATCGAAAACGACAACCAAACGATCGAAGATCTGGCCGAACAGGCTGGTGAATTCAGCAACGAAACCATCGACCCGGATGAGAACACCCGTGGTTAGCGTGAAGAACGGCGGCACCGAATACCGTGTCGCCGACTTTCACGGCGCTTTGAAGTGCTTTGGAGGCGCGAATTGTACCCTCCTGAGCGATAATGAATGTATTGGATTTGATTCCTTCTGGAGTGGAGCTGCCATGAACAGCTAGCAGAGGGCAACGAAGTAAGACGAGGGCGGATGAGTAAAGTACGCATCAACGATCTGGCGCGTGAGCTTGAGGTCAAGAGCAAGGAAATTCTTGACGCGCTTACAGCAGTCGGAGTCATAGAAAAGAAGACCCACTCGAGTTCCATCGAGGACGACGAGGCGGACAAAGTTCGCAGGCACCTGACTGGTGGCCGCGCGCCCGCACGTACGGCAGCGGCAACTGAGCCGAAAAAGATTGATCTGTCGGCCGCGCGCAAGCCCGGCGATATTCAGCGGATGCTGGCGGAACGCCGTCAAGCTGAGCAGCAAGCCGCTCAGGCTCCTGTGGCGGTGAAACCCGCTGTTGTGTCGACGGCGCCGAAGCAGCCGGTAGTTGCTGTGGTGGCACCACCAAAGCCAGCTGCTCCTGCTCCAACACCTGCCCCCACTCCCACTCCCGTAGTCGCGGCACCGGCGCCTGTGGTGCAAGCTGCGGCAGCACCAGTGGTTGAGAAGCCAGTAGTCGCTCGTCCGGTCGCTCCGGTTGCGCCTCCTGTGGCCCCTCCAGCTCCTCCGGCAACGCCTTCGCGTCCTCCCATTACGCGCCCCGTAATGCCAACGCTGAAGATCGCCCAGCCACGGACTGAGGCAGCAGCTCCGGAAGCGCCGCGTCGCACCATCGTTCCGCAGGCACGTCAGGCTCCCGTTATCGTGCATCCCGCACCGAAGACGGGCCCGGCGATTGCCTCGCGTCCTCCGCAGGGCGTGGTGGTACGTCCGGGACAGCACGCAGGGGAGCGTCCGGCCATTGCTGGCAACACGCCTCCGCCGCAGGGCGTAGTCGTTGCGCGTCCGCCAGCCCCAGGATCAACTCCTTCACATGCTGGCGCAGCTCCTGCTCCAGTCACCCCGCCTCCTGCTCCGGAAGCGGCAGCACCGGTGGCTGCGGCTCCTGAAGAGCCGAAGCGCCGCGTCATCATGCCGCAGACCGGACCGCGTCCGTCGTACACGGCGCCCCCTCAGGCTGCCAACGTGCCGGCACGCCGTCCCATCTTCCAGCGTCCTGGTGGACCTGGTGCTGGACCGGGTGGACCCCGTCCTCCTTATGGTGGTCCCGGTGGCCCCGGCGGTGGACCTGCTGGCCGTCGTCCGATGCACCCGACCCGTACGTTCCCCGGCGGACCTCCGACCGGCCCCGGCGGACGCCCTGGCTTTGGCCAGCGTCCGGGCTTTGGTGGCCCTCGTCCTGGTTTTGGCGGTCCACGTCCTGGCGGCGGTGGCCTGATTGCCGAAGGCACACCCGGAGCACAGAAGCCCGGTATGCGTCCTGCGGCCAAGAAGGGCGCAGCGAACAAGAAGCGTTACGAAAAGAGCAAAGAAGGCCCAATGAAGGGCTTTGCGCCGCCATCGCGATTCGGTGGAGCGCAGATTGCCATGGGCGACCAGCCGATCACGCGCACCATTACCGTTACGGAAGGTGTCACGGTAAAGGATCTTGCGGAAGCGTTGGGTCTGCGTGGCAAGGATCTGATCGCAACGTTGCTGATGCGCGGTGTGTTCGTCACCGTGAACCAGTCGCTCGATAACGACCTGGTCAAGTCTGTGGCTGCCGCCTACGGTGCGGACGCGCAGATCCAGACCGTGGAAGAGCAGATTGAGAATGAGGCAATCGAAGGCGTTCTGACCGACACCAGCGGTATGACGGAAATCGTCCGTCCGCCGGTTGTTACGGTCATGGGCCACGTCGATCACGGTAAGACTTCGCTGCTCGATGCGATCCGTTCTACTGACGTAGCCAGCGGCGAAGCTGGTGGTATTACGCAACACATTGGTGCGTACAAGGTGCACGTCACCAAGGAAGATTCGCCCGCCTTTGGGCGTGAGATCGTCTTCCTGGATACGCCGGGCCACGAAGCCTTCACCCGCATGCGTGCACGCGGTGCCAAGGTTACGGACATCGTCGTTGTGGTGGTTGCAGCGGATGACGGCGTGATGCCGCAGACGATTGAAGCCATTGATCACGCGAAGGCGGCGAAGGTGCCGATCATCGTGGCGATTAACAAGATCGACAAGCCCGGCGCGGACAGCAACAAGGTGAAGGGCCAGCTCGCTGAGCGTGGTCTGCAGCTTGTGGGCTGGGGTGGCGACGTGGAATTCGTTGAAGTTTCCGCGAAGCAGCGCATCAACCTTGACGGCCTGGAAGAGATGATCTGCCTGGTTGCCGATACGAACGCACAGAAGGCAATTCCTGAGCGTCCGGCAGTGGGTACCGTGATCGAAGCCAAGCTGGATCGTGGCCGCGGTGCGGTGGCGTCCATCCTGGTGCAGAACGGAACGCTGAAGGTTGGCGACAGCTACATCGTTGGCAACACCTTCGGTAAGATCCGCGCCATGTTCGATGATCGTGGTCGTTCCATTGAAGCTGCAGGACCTTCAACACCGGTCGAAATCCTGGGTCTGGAGAGCATTCCGGATGCAGGCGATACGTTCATCGTGATGAGCGATCGTGACCGTGCCAAGGAAATTGCACGCTACCGTACGCTCAAGGAGCGCGAAGCGCAGCTTGCGAAGAGCAGCCGCGTTTCTCTGGAAGGCCTTGCAGAACAGATCAAGCAGGCTGGCGTCAAGGATCTCAACCTTGTTCTCAAGGGCGATGTGCAGGGTTCGGTGCAGGTACTGATCGACAGCCTGCAGCGCATGACGACGGAAAAGGTACGCGTTCGCGTGCTGCACTCCGGGGTGGGCGCTATCACCGAAAGCGATGTGCTGCTGGCAACCGCGTCGAACGCCGTCATCATCGGTTTCAACGTGCGTCCGGAGCGCAAGGCTCAGGAACTGGCCGACCAGGACAACGTGGAAATTCGTCTGCACTCCATCATTTACGAGCTGCAGGACGAGATTCAAAAGGCCATGCTTGGCCTGCTGGATCCGGTCTTCCGCGAGAACTACCTGGGCCGTGCAGAAGTGCTCAACGTCTTCAAGATCACGAAGGTCGGCCAGATTGCCGGCTGCGTGGTTCGCGATGGCACGATCACCCGCAACTCGCAGGTACGCGTGATGCGCGATGGTGCCGAAGTCTGGAAGGGCAAGATCACCAACCTGAAGCGCTTCAAGGACGATGTTCGCGAAGTGACCAACGGCATGGAATGCGGTATCGATCTTAGCCTCCGCGATATTCGCGTGGGCGACCTGATCGAGGCGTTTTCTACAGAGAAGATGGCCGCAGAACTGGGCGAGAATCTTGCAGATAAACGAGCTGCCGAGGCCAAGTCTTCAGAGCCGGCTACCGTGTAGTTTGTTTCACATCACAAAGAAAGAGCCGGGCGGTTGCCCGGCTCTTTCTTTGTTGGCGTCAGAGCCGACGCGTCCTTCCTGGGCATCAAGCGAAAATCTTGCGACGTTGTTTTTTGCGCGATCACGCATGCATCGCGGTAATCGTTGGTAATGCGAATTCAGGAAGAGATTCGAATGCGGGCCTCGCAAACAGATATCCCTGCATGTATTCCAAGCCGCAACGTAACAACGCGAGATACTCTTCCACGGTTTCCACGCCTTCTGCAATCAGATCGATGCCTTCTGCGGTGCATGCGTTCTGCAGAGAGACAATGGCTGCCTGAGCACGGGGGCGCAGGTGCAGGTTCCGCGTGATGGCCATATCGAGCTTTAAAATGTCTGCTCGTATTTGCTTGCGCACAGACTTTCCGGAGACCGCTGACCCCAGATCATCGATGGAAATGGCAATGCGAAAACCATGGCGCTGATACTCGCGCGCGATCGCCTCGACTTGCTCCGCGTCGAGGACACGCTCTGACTCCGTCACTTCAAAGATCAGCCGATTGCAGGGAAAGTTCAGTGACCGGGCGGCAGTAAGCGTCATTGTGCTGCATGCTTCAGGAGTGCGGATGGCCCGCGGAAGAAAATTGATTGATAGTGCCGCATCCAGTTTCACGATGCCCAGATTTGTTGCCAGGGTCATGGCGCGGCTGCGGGAGCCTTGGTCAAACAGAAACAAGTCGTCTTCTTTAAGGCGTGCGAGTATGCTCGCAGCACTTTGTCCCTGGGGACCGCGTACCAGCGCTTCGTAGGCATAGACGCTACCAGTGGTGACGTTCACGATGGGTTGAAACGCCATGCTGAACGGGACGACGGTCTTGAGCTCATCGGAATCGGGGGAAGATAGTTCCATGTAGGCTATATCGGCGCGAAACCGGAATCGGATGAGTCACAAAGCAGGATTTTTCATAGCGAACGCGGTTACAGCGCAGTATCGCTTGCTGGGTCATAGATCATGGTTCTATTACGGCCCAGATGCTTCGCATCGTACATTGCCTTGTCCGCTTCTTTTTGTAGCTGGTCCCAGGTGACATCTGTGCGAGCGCGCGTGGATGTCACGCCGATACTCACTGTGTTGGGGCCGGATTCCAAAGGAGTGCTTGCTTCAAATCGTTCGCGGATGCGTTCCAGTACCAACATGGCCGCATCTTGTGATGTGTGAGGAAGCAGCAGCATAAACTCCTCGCCACCGCTGCGGGCAGAGACGTCATAGCTTCTCAACTCTGTCTGACAGATCACGGAGAAATCCACCAGAACCTCGTCGCCAAAGGCGTGGCCATGTCTGTCGTTCAACTTCTTAAAGTGATCAATGTCCGCCACTGCAACGGCGAATTCCTGTTGCGAACGGGAGTAGCGCTTTAGTTCGCGATCCGCGGCTTCGTTTAGCCCGCGACGATTCAGAAGCCCGGTTAATGGGTCCAGCAGGCTCTGTTGCAATAGATTCGCGTGATCGCGAGCGTTCATCATCCACACGATAGTGAAGGGAAGCAGACCACTCAGCACAGTGCCGTTGATGAACAAACCAACATTGCGTAGCCAGACATCGTGGGCAGTTTTTGCCGAGAGCACAAAATGCACCTGGTTCAGGCGGTATCCCACGGAAATCAGAAACAGGAATGCCAGTAGCACGCGAGGAATGCGCGTCGACGATTCGCTGGAGCGCATGACCACAAGTACAAGAAGCGCCTGCTGCCACGCGAGAACAAAGTAGTAGACCGCAAGCTGCCGCGGTCCAGCCAACGAAGTGAATGACAGGCCGATGAGTAGGAGCGAGACTCCGGCAAGGAGGAAGGATATCTTCGAAGCCCACTCAGAATTGCGGGTGAAGTACACCAGACCTGCGGCCAATACTGCGTAGCGCAGGCTTAGCACTGTGAGAATGCCAGCATTGGTCAGTGGGCTGTAGGGATGTGGCAACGTAACGTCGATGATGGACACCAGCGTTGCCAGCAGATAACTGCAGCAGACAAATCGGATGGTGCGATCGCGGCGCGACTGCAGCGCCATAATGCTGAAAACTAATGCGAAGCAAGCGAATTGAAGATCTTCTACGTAGTGGATGATTGCTTCCATGCAGAATCATCCTAAAGCTTGATAGCTCATGTGCGCTTCAGAAGTTGAGACTAAATTGCAACAAGCGGTGCCATGTTCCGCATCAGTTTCTCCTGATGACAGGGCATGACACCGCTTGGTGTAGGTTCGATCTTGTAATCAGACGTTGAACTTGAAGAAGAGAATATCGCCATCTTTCACGATGTACTCCTTGCCTTCACTGCGCAGTAGTCCTTTTTCCTTCACAGCCTGTTCGCTCCCAAGCCTGAAAAGATCTTCGCAGTTGTAAGCATCGGCGCGGATAAAGCCACGTTCAAAATCAGAATGGATCACGCCCGCTGCACCCGGGGCTTTTGTGCCTTTGCGAATGGTCCACGCACGTACTTCCTGTACACCCGCTGTGAAGTATGTGATGAGTCCCAACAGGCGATAGGCCGCATGGATGAGGCGGTCCAGTCCTGGCTCTTCCATGCCCATGCTGGCAAGAAATTCGTTACGCTCTTCAGGATCAAGCTGCGAGATTTCCGCTTCCATGGAACCGCAGATGCGGACGACATCGCTGCCTTCACTGGCTGCGCGTGCTTCCACGGCACGTGTGTGTTCGTTGCCTTCTGCAAGAGACGCTTCGTCCACGTTGGCAACGTAGAGCGTCGGCTTCATCGTGATGAGGAAGAGGTCGCGCACGAGTGGCTTCTCTTCCTCCGTCAATTCCACGGCGCGCGCCGGTGTGCCTGCGTTCATGGCCTCGCGCAGCTTGCCCAGAGCACTGAATTCATTCTTGATCTTGCTGTCCTGCGATGTACGGGCAAGCTTCTGCGACTTCTCGTAGCGGCGTTCCACAGTATCCAGATCGGCGAGAAGAAGTTCAGTGTTGATGACATCAATATCTGCCAGCGGATCGACTTTGCCTGCGACGTGGATCACCTCAGGGTCTTCAAAGCAGCGCACGATGTGCAGCGTGGCATCGGTCGAACGGATGTTGGCCAGAAACTGGTTGCCCAGGCCTTCGCCCTTGCTTGCGCCCGCCACCAGACCCGCAATGTCCACAAACTCAATAGTGGTAGGGACAATGCTCTTTGGCTTCACCATCTCCACGATACGGTTCATGCGCGGATCCGGCACGGTGACGATGCCCACATTGGGATCGATGGTGCAGAAGGGATAATTTGCAGCAACCGCTTCGATTGCGGTGAGTGCGCTGAAAATGGTGCTCTTGCCCACGTTGGGAAGACCGACGATGCCTACGTTCAATGCCATGACTGCTTCTATTGTCTCGCAGACGCGGGGAAGATGCGCTACTCCGTGGGCAATTCCGGGGAAAATGAGTGTTTCTGCATGTGAAAACGAGACATCTCGGTTATAAGTGAGGAAGTACACCCTCGCTCATTCCGCAGACATTTTCATTTATAGCCGTGCATCCGCATGGCTTCTTGCATGGTTTTCTTTCAACCACGAAGGGAGAGAGATTTCGATGGACCGTCGTTCATTTCTTCATGGATCGGCAGCACTTACCGGCTTTAGCCTTCTGCAGGGGTGCGCAAAGCACGTTACAACGCCTGCTGCCGCAACAGCACCCGCACTTCCTTTTTATGATGTGCCGGGAAACATTCTTCCCATTCGCGCGGATGTAGACCGCATCTTTCGCATCACTGTATGTCTGCGGCCGTTTCGTGCAGTGGGACCGCGAATGGATGTGGTGAAGGTGGGCGATAAGACCGTCGTGACGAACTACGGTCATGGTGGCAGCGGATGGTCGCTTTCATGGGGTGCGGCAGATGTGGTCGTGCGCAAGGCGATGGAAGCCGCACCGGGAGTGAAGGAATGCGCTGTGATCGGCGCAGGTGCGCTTGGGCTGACGACGGCGTTGACCGCGCAACGCATGGGCTACAAGGTGACCATCTACGCGAAAGAGACGGCGCCGTATATTCGCAGCGTACGTGCCACTGGTTCCTGGACACCGGATTCACGCGTGGCACTCAGCACGGATGCGTCTGCAGATTTCGCTGCACTGTGGGAACGCATGGCGCGCACCTCATGGACTATGTACAACAGCTATCTTGGCGTGGCCGGCTCTCCGATTGAATGGACCGATCGTTATCAGCTCTCGGATGATCCGCCGCGCGATCGCAATCGTCCTGTTGATCCCAATACCGCGGCCGATCCTGCTGACAGAACAAAACAGGTGCACGAGTTCGCGCGCTACAGCCAAAGCATCGCGGACATCACGCCGAAATCGAAAGACATGCCGTCCGGCTCGACACCGTTCCCCACGAAGTATGTGCGTCGTAATTCGTCGCTGACGTTCAATGTTGCCGGATACGCGAAGTTGTTGATGCAGGAGTTCTATCTTGCAGGCGGACGCCTTGAGATGCGCGAGTTCCATGAACCCAATGAGTTCGCCTCGTTGAAAGAGAGCGTTGTGTTTTGCTGCACAGGCTATGACTCGAAGGCGTTATGGAGCGACCAAAGCATTGTTCCGGTGCGTGGCCAGATTGCTTGGCTCATCCCACAGGAGGGCGTGAACTATGGCATCGGATACAAGGGCCTGAACCTGCTTGCGCGGCGTGATGGCATTGTGGTGCAGCCGAATATTGGTGGCGAAGAAGAAGGCTGGAACGATAGCAATGAGTCGCCAGATCATGCTGCTGCCGAAGCAGGCGTGAAGATACTGCAGGAACTGTACAGCCGTATGGAACCCATCGTTGCGAAGCGTGGAACCAGGGTGACAGCTTAGGGCGATGTGTAGATTCAGCAGCAAAGCGCATCTAATTGTTGAGTGAGGACAAGGATGCGTTGTTGCCGTCTGCTTATCGCCATGCTGTTTGCTTTTACCGTGCTGCCCCTGTGTGCGCAGAAAGCGCCAGGGCCTGGTTGCACACTTGAGAAGACGGATTACTACCAGTGCAAAGGCGATGCATTTCAACACCTGCTTGCGGTATCAAAGACTGTCCGCGTAGACACGGGCCGCATGGACTCTTTCGGACGTAGGCAGATGACGAAACTGGTGGCAGATCTCGGCAAAAAGCTTGTAGCACCGGAGCAACGCCCAGACCTCGTCTTTGAACTGGCATGGATTGACCGCAGCGGACGTATTGACTTTGGCCCGGGAGATGTAGCGGTGGCACGTCTGAATATCTATGATCCCTCGCGCGGGCAGGGCGAACGGAGCTTGGTATGGGTGGAGACACTTACAGCCCAGCAAGACCTTCCGTGGCCTTCCATGGTCACTCAACTTCTTCAGCAATTCCAGCATCATGTTGCTGGGGCGTGACCATTTTGTTTTGTGCAGATATGTCAGTCGCCGTTAATCTTGGCGCATGACTTTCCGTGTTCTCTGTTCCCTACTGGTGGCAACCATACTGCAACTGCCTGCAATGGCTCAGAACAAAGCCGACTGGGTTGCGCCCACTGCGCCGTTTCGAATTTCGGGCAATCTGTACTACGTCGGGTCTCGCGATCTTGCGGCTTACCTGATCACGACGCCAAAGGGCAACATCCTAATCAATGCGAATCTTGTGACGTCGCCTCCGCAGATACGTGCCAGTGTTGAAAAGCTTGGCTTCAAGTGGAGTGATACGAAGATTCTTCTTAGCAGCCAGTCACATTACGATCATGCCGCTGGTTCCGCGGAGGTGATGAAGGAGACAGGCGCGAAGTTGATGGTGATGGATGGCGATGTGAAGGTGATGGAAGATGGCGGCGCATCAGACTATGACCACACGCTGGATCATTTTCCACCGGTACATGTCGATCGTGTATTGCATGACATGGACAAGGTGCAGTTGGGCGGCACCACCATCGTTGCACGCAAGACGGCGGGTCATACGCAGGGGTGCACTACATGGACGATGGAGACGCAGGAGAAAGGACGTACGCTACACGTGGTGATCGTGGGCGGCATGTCATGGAACCCTGCTGTACGACTGGTTTCCTCGCCGGGCAAGCCGGCATCGTATCCGGGTATTGAGCAGGATTTTCAGAAAACATTTGCAACGTTGAACGCACTTCCCGTGGACATATTTCTTGGTGCGCACGGTGTGTATTTCGATCTCTTGGGGAAGATGGCGCGCTGGCCGCAGCAAGGCGATGCAGTCTGGATTGATCCCGCTGGTTACCACCAAGCCGTAAACGAGAAGAAGGCCGCCTTTGAAGCAGAAGTGGCGAAGGAAAAGTCTGAAAAATAGCGTAATGTCTGCTGTCTTCCGATACTTCGTTTCGTATAACGTGTGAGGCGCAAAAGGAGTTCGTCATGAAGATCAAGAAGCTGGTCGTTGCCGCTGCACTGCTGTGTTGTGGCTTGAGCCTTTCGGCAATCGCGCAGGGTGGGATGGAAATGGCTCCCCAGAAGCCGGGCGCTCCATTGGCGAGCCCACGGAAGCAGGCGGAGGCCAGCATCAATGGCGCCACTGTGAAGGTGGATTACGGTGCACCCAGCATGCGCGGACGAAAGATCATGGGCGAAGTGGTGCCGTACACCACCTGGTGGCGTACGGGTGCAAATGAGGCCACGCTTTTCGAAACGAATACCGATCTGATGGTGGGTTCATTGCATGTTCCTGCAGGCAAATATACGCTGGTTACGCTGCCGTCTGAAGGCGAATGGCAGTTGGTGTTTTGCAAGCATCTTGGACAGTGGGGAACAGATCGCTTCGAGGCCGATGACCTTGGCAAAGTGCCCATGACGAAGGCATCGTTGGCTTCGCCGCAGGAGATGATGTCCATCGAATTCGGGAACACGACTGCGAAAGGTACGGAGATGCATGTGAAGTGGGAGACCACGGACGTGTGGGTTCCCGTCACCTTTATGAAGTAACTAACGCGAACGAACGCAGCACCCTCAGTGGGGGCTGCGTTTTTGCTTTTGCGCGTAGCATGAATTGCGAGGTGGTGTGATGGACGTTGTGAAGGTACAGGAGGCTCTCAAGCAGGCGGGCGTGGATGGGTGGTTGTTCTATGACCACCATGTGCGCGATCCGTTGGCATATCGCATCCTTGGGCTTGACCCATCCATGCACGTCACGCGTCGTTGGTTCTATTTCATTCCTGCGAAGGGTGAGCCACGCAAACTGAACCATCGGATTGAGGCGGGCAAGCTGGACACGCTGCAGGGCGAACGTGTGCTGTACTCCACGTGGCAGGAGATGGAGTCGGCGCTGGAGCAAATGCTCAAGGGCGCGACGCGTATTGCCATGCAGTATTCGCCTCGTAACGCCGTGATGTATGTGGCGATGGTGGATGCGGGCACCATCGAAGTGCTCAACGGTATGGGCAAGGAGATTGTTTCCTCGGCGAATCTCGTTAGCCGATTTGAGGCGGTTCTGACGGAGCACCAGGTAGAGACGCACTACATCGCACAGCGAAAGATCGATCGCATCTTGGAAGATGGCTGGCGTGAGATGGGCTCACGCGTACGCGGTACAGGGACGGACGAGTTCGCCATGGTGGAGTGGCTGCAGGCTGAGTTGGCGAAGGAGGGCCTGGTGTGGGAACACGGGCCAAACGTCAGCGTCGGACCGAATGCAGCGGACTCGCATTACGAGCCGGTAGCAGGGAAGTCGTCGCGGATTGAGCGCGGCTCGTTTGTGCTCATCGACATCTGGGGCAAGCTGAAGGATGATCTTTCGGCGGTCTGGTACGACATCACGTGGACCGGTGTTGTGGACCGCGATCCCACGGAGTTGGAAGGACGCGTCTTCCGCACCGTTGTGGACGCTCGTGATGCGGCGATTCGACTCGTAGAACAGCGGTTTGCAGCAGGGAAGCCGATTGCGGGTTGGGAACCGGATGCCGCGGCTCGCCAAGTGATCGTCAACGCCGGGTTTGGTCAGTGGTTTACGCATCGCACCGGGCACAATATCGGCACGGAGCTTCACGGCGCCGGCGCGCACCTGGATAACTTTGAGACGCATGACGAGCGCCTGATCCTGCCGATGACCTGTTTTTCCGTGGAACCGGGGATCTATCTCCCGCCCGGCCCCGAGTGCTTTGGGGTGCGAAGCGAGATTGACATGATGACGAAGCCGGGAAGCGCCGTTGTTACCGGGAAGATTCAGCGGGAACTGGTTCGAATCTAACTGATATGATCGACAACGAATGGCTGTGACCCAAACAACGAGTGTGCCGGTACGGCAGAGTGCAGTGTCTCCTACGCTGGTGTTGCTGGCTGGATGGTTAGTGCCGGGGCTTGGACATGTGCTTGTGAAGAAGCCCATCCGTGCGGCGCTGTTGTTCGTTTCCATCGTCAGCATGTTCTTCCTGGGCATGATGATGCACGGCAAGGTCTACTCTGCAACCAACGGCGACGTGCTGGATCTTCTGGGCTTCGTGGGGCAGATGGGTTCGCCGCTGCTGTACGTGATCGCCCACGCGGGCAGTCTTGGTGGCCAGGCGTTGACGGACACGGTTTCCGACTACGGCAGCAAGTTTGCCGTGGTAGCCGGACTGCTGAACGTAATGGCCGCGGTGGATGCGCAGTCGTTGGCCAACGGCCGCAAGGAGAGCCTGTAATGTCGCACTTCGCAGCCCTTGTCGTCTATGCCTTCTTTGCTTCCATTGTGTTTGGAATCACCCAGCGTACGGAACCCAAGAACATGATCCGGTTCGGAGCACTTTGCTTCGGCGGATTTGTGGTTGCCGCGATCGTAGTGAGCTGGGGCATGTTCCTTTTGAAGCATTAAGCCAAAAGATAATGCCGGCAATTGAGTGCGCAAGGCGAATTGCCCGTAGATTTTAACTTCGTTTACCTAGAGAATGGCCGCTGGTTTCTACCAGCGGCCGTTCTCTTCTTCGGTACATAGGAAACCAACTAAAACTTATAGATCAGATCGGCACCGACAAAGAACTGGTTTCTTGCGGTGCCATTGTTGTAGCCCGGTCGATCCCACGAATGATCGAAGCGAATCTCGGGTCGCAACATGACCGTCGTCCCAAAGTACTTTGTCGCGTAAAGCGTGTTTTCGGTGTATTTGGTCGCGATGCCGGTGCGCTGTCCTTTCTTGTCATTCAACAGATCAGACCTGAAACCGACAGTAAGGTGAGGATTGACCTCGCGATTGATGTAGTTGACGATCGCGTACTCGGGTGCCGTGCAACGGACCTGTCCCGGAGCACAATACGCACCATTGGCGCCTGTTTCTATTGGCACAGGATTAGCCACGTTCTCGGCGACGTTTGGAACTTCGCGTTCGTACATGTACCAGGCCTCTGTTGCCATATGCCACTTCGCATCGAACTTGTGATACCAAGTGGCGTCATAGTGCTGCAGGTTGTTGTACGCGTATTTGCCATCGTTGATGCCATTCGCGCAGGCATAGAAGTTATTGCGATTCGAAGCTGTCGAGTAGTTGACGCACGCAATGGCTGAGGGTTTGCGATCGTCTGACCAAGGCGCAACGTCATGCCCTGCGGACAGGCCAAGCTGAACCATCCACTGCTTTGACAGCTTCAGAGAGCCAATGATTCCAGTGTCGGTAAATGGATCGATTGTGTATAGCAGCGAATGGGTCATGTTGTAGTTGTTGGGTGCCAACTGCGCTTCGATACCGGGTACAGAAAGAAAACGACCGATGCGGATATTCAGACCTTCTTTCACGGGGAAGTAGAGGTCAGCATATTCAAGGACTGGGTCGAATCCGTAGCGACGGTTCTTCTGCAGAAGTTGTTGACTGAGATAATCCTTTGCCGTTGTGAAGCGATAGTCGTTCCCAAAAAATCCAGTGATGTGGTATCCCCAGTCGAAATGCCTGTTCTGCACCGTGTCTAGAAGCCGTTCGATGTATATGACGGCTTGATTCAGAACGACGCTGTTGGGGAATACGTCGTAAGAGACAGGGAAGTTGTTCTTGTCGGAGGTGCTGTAGTTGAAACTCGGTGCAACCCATCCGTAAATCTTTGTTCTGCTGTTCTGTAATTTGAGTGCCGACATCAGCGGATATGTATTGCCATCGGGAACTCCGATGGGACTAGATCCTCCATAGCCCCAATCGCTGCTGGGATACGGCGGCGAATCGAGTGGTGGGTCCAATGCACGCCGCTGCGGCGTAGGCGTAGATGGCAGAGTTCCGTTCCAGTCATGAAGATAGAAGTGACCAAGCCGCTGAAAGAAATTACCCTGCGTCAGATCGCTGCTTTGTAGGGGAGCGTCCGATGGTGTGGTGTCCGAAGTCTGTGCATGAAGTGTGGCTGCGCTGGCGAGAAGAAGGCCGGTTAATAAAATGCAGCCTTTGGTACGAAACGAAATCATGGTTCTCCATCCTGGTGCGCGCACTTGCTCTACCTGCATGCACCATTGGCGATGCTATGTGGCGACCCATCAGGAACCCATAAAGATTGTGCGTGATGTTCGTAAAAGATCTGCGGTTTTGATCTCGTTTGAAATCGTGCTAAGCCAGTTCTTACAACTTCTTTATGCGCTCTCTCTGTAGTCTGTACTTGTGAGGAAGCTACCGGTTTCGCATCATCTGGTCTTGGAAGGTGTGCAATTGTATTTGCTTACGGAGAATTACTTTGGACATAGGTTTGTGACGCCGACAGAGCAATTTCATTGAGGCTAGCTTTCGCGTAGAGGAGTCAATGGCCGCGGATGCTTTCTCCAGGGACAGAAGCCGATTGTAGTGGTGAACCCTGATGGCCGGTACATGCTGGTGAGCATGTCAGGCGCACGGACAAGTCGATGTGTTCTGGCTCTTGCGTATGATGGGACGCGTGCGTGTGACGAAACTCACAGTGAGCATCTATACACGTGAATTGGAAGGCCCATTGAGCCGTTCCACCGCGAATCATCAAATGCAGCCCTTGAATATTCTGAATGCTCTTTTGCCCCGATTTCGCTGTAAGGTCGGTGGGTCTCACTGTGGGTGTTACAGAATTCATCGGCGCTGCTATAGCCAGCGAGCAAGCTCCCTGACTTAGAAGCACGGCAAGCAGTATCTTGTGTGCCATTGGTGTGCTCCTTCCAGTGTTTTCGGGTTTAGTTATCCAGCTTGAAGATCTTGATCTGAATCAGCTTCTTTAGAGTGAGGTCATTCAGCCCGCGAGCGCGCATGCGCTCCACGAAAGGGCGATCGATTTTGAAGACAGCCATCTGAATCAGGTCTTGTTCAGAGGGCTGAAAGCCGAGTGACTTTGCTTCTTGCACCTTTTCTGGTGTGACTCCAACGGCCTTCATCTCTGTCAGTTTTCCTGCACGCAATTCCGGATAACCAGCCGCAGCCATTGCGTGTACGTAGTCCGCATCGACATGCAAAGCACGCAGTCCCTGCAGGCGGTTTGTGTTGAGTTCTGTGATGCCGAGCGATTGCATCTGTTTCGCCCAGGCGGGTGTAATGTCCAGCATGAGCATGCTCAACTGCTTGCGCGGCACAATGCCGTCAAAGCCAAGCGCAGCCATGTTCGTAACGAATGTCGGATTAGCATCGAAGCTGAAACGGCCTGAAAGAATGCCGTCATGCACGATGCCGTTACATGTAAGTGAGCCTGCGTCACCATTGAGCTTCGCGTCGATAGTTGAGCTTTCGTGATGCAGTATCTCTGGCGAAACGCCAGTCCATTGGCGCCACTCGGTGGATGTATTCGACATCTCCATGCAGTTGCGACCATCGGTTGCGCAATTGTTTTCCGACAGCATGACTCTGGCTACTGGCGTTCCATCTTTGTGCTGACCTTCTGAGATCATGCAGACTCCCGACATGGTTTGCGCCATGCACGGTGCAGAAGCGGCGATCATTACCAACGCGATCCATGTACGTTTCATCAGGTTGTCTCCTTGGTTTAAAGCGTGCTTTGTCATGCACGCCGGAAAAAGGCGTGGCTCCGCCGTTGCGGCGAATACGCCGCAACGACAAACCGTTTGCAATGTTTAGGTGTTTGCCCGGTGCTGCTGAACGTTTAGTTCAGCAAGCCCGACATCTTCAGCTTCGTCAGCTTATCCAGATCGGTCCCGTTAAAACCGTGCGCCTTGGCATCGGCGACGAATTTGTCGTCAATGTGGAAGGTGATTGCCTGGCGCATGGCGTGCAAGTCTGCGTTCGGGAAGTTGGCTTTCAGCCACTTCGCATACTCCGGCGTCATGCCCTGTGCTTTCATGCTGACCAGGTCATGTGCGGAGTTTGCGGAGAAGCCTGCAGCTGCCATGGCACTTGCATATTCCGGTGTAACGCCTACTGCCCGCATACTTACCAGTTCATGGAAGTCTTTCGGTGCGAAGCCCGAGCTCTTCAATCCGGCAGCATATTCGGGAGTGACGCCCACGGCCTTCATGCTGGTTAAGTCATGCATAGTAGGCTTGCCGAGCCCCAATGACTCCATCTGCTGCGCATACTCTGGCGTTACACCGAGCGTCTTGAACGAGATCACATCGTGAAAGTTTGCCGGCGCAGAAGATGAAGCCTTCAGCGACTTTACATAGTCAGGTGTCACACCGACAGCCTTCAGCGTGGTCAGTTCTTTCAGCGTGGGTTTGCCCATGCCCGCTTGTGCCATCGCGCCTGCATATTCGGGCGTTACACCAACGGAGCGAAGGCGGATGATCTCATCGAGATCGTTGTTGAGATCCAGCGGATAGCCAGCTGCCTTCATACCGTCGAGATATTGCATGCCGTTCTGCTTCACTTCTTGCGAAGAGTTCTGATTGACTGCACGTGGAGCAGGTGCAGGATTTGGCTCGGGATTTGCATCTGCAATGTCTATGTTCGTCGATTGAACTGTTTCAACGTCGACCCTCGGTTTTACCGCGATAGAAACTTCCGGTGTTGATTGTGCAGCCACGCGTGGAGCAACTTCTGCTATCGGTGCAACCGCAGCTTTTGGCTTTATTTCCATCTTCATGCTGTGCGCTACGTGCGGAACTGCATACAGTCCCACCAACGCCAGCCCTGCCGTCATCATTCGGATTCCGCTCATCTGTCTTTGCTCCATTGCTTTCTCTCCCATAACTCGCCGTACTCGTTGCAAAAGCGTCCCACCATTGCCGTTCAATGCCATTGCCAGTCGTGGCTGAAAGCGTTGTTCCTCCATCTGCAGTAGCGCTGCTGCATAGATTGCAGGATCCGCGCACGTTTGCGCTGCAGCCTCGTCACAACACACTTCTCGAAAATCTCTGACACGGTGGCTGATCCACCACACGGCCGGATGGAAGAAGAAAAGGCACTCCGTCACTGTTTGCATCAGGTTGACGAGGTAATCCCACCGCCGTACATGGGCGAGCTCGTGCGCGAGTACGGCCTCCATCTGCTCGGGTGTCAACTGCGCAACGGCACTCAGTGGTACAAGAACCACGGTGCGCCACGCGCCAAACACCATCGGCGAAATCACCTCGTCAGACATGCGCAGTAGGACACCACGGCTCAATTCATACCTGCGCTTCAATCGTTCAAATGCAACTTGGACGTCGGCTGGTACGGCGGTGCTGGCTCGCAACTTCAGTCCGCGTAGCTGCCACCATCCGCCGGCGGCGCGCACTGCCAGCAAGACCACACCCAGAAGCCATACGGCATCCATACACGGCAGTAGCAATCCGGCATTTTCTGCGATCCAAAGTTCACTCCCGCTTACAACAGGGGCTGCAGCAGGCAACTCATCCAGAATCGCAGTGTGCATACCGCCCAGGCGCGAGGCGACGACCGGGAGTTGTTGCTCCGCCTGCGTAGACGACTGCACGCTGTGCAGCGCCGGAACCACCAGCCGTTCCTGCTCCACAAAGGTTGCGATCGCGGCAAGCGGCATGAGTGCGAGTGCAATTACCGCGATGCCATAGCGAATCGATGCAGAGGCGTTGCGTGTGAGTCGATCGATCAGCACATAGAGCACTGCGATCACTGCGCTCTGCCAGCAGAAGTGCAGAAGTGTCCATCCCAGCGCAACAACTTCGTCCGTGTGTACCCCAAGGTAAGCGCTCACCTCTTAGCTCCTTTCAAGACAGTTTCTTTGCAATGAGACTGCGGATCTCGCGAAGATCTTCTTCGCTGGCGGGCTCCATCTCCAGCGCCCGCAGTGCCAACTGCGCTGCTGAACCTGAGAAGAACCTGTCGCTTAACTCGCGCATGAAACGGCGCTCTGTATCTTCCTTTGCGATGGCAGCTCGATAAACGTGCGCACGTTCCGTGACGTCGCGCTCAACCAGGCCTTTGTCCAGCATGATCTGCATAAGTTTTTGCACTCCCGTGTACACCACGGGACGCCGTTCATTCACGGTTTCAAATACGTCGCGAACGGTAGCGTCGCCTCGCTCCCAAAGTATGGTCAGGAGCTCAAGCTCACCCTCTGTCGGCTTCGGAACTTGCTTGGTCATCTTCATGAGGAGGAACATATCCGAAGGTCTTCGTAGTTGTCAACGAAAATCTTCGTACGATGTGTGTCGGATGTCTAGATGTCTGATTTCATAGGTTCAGAACACGACAGTTTGTCCCACCAGGTTCGATGTTTTTCGCCTGGAAATCAGAATGACCGCTAAAATACAGCCAGGGCGACCCTCCGACCCTACCAAGATCTTTCCCCGTGCCTCACGTGCGTTTGCCGGCGGATAAACCTTTCAAAAACCAGTCGGCGGCGCGCTGGCATAGGCGTCACAGGGAAAAACGTGAGCTTAAATAAGACGCGCAATGCAACGGGACTTCTTCCCAAAAAGACAGTGATGCGGCGAGTCACGGGGCTTTTCAGTCTGGGCCTCATCATGACACCGATGGTCCGCACCTGGGGACAGGAAACCAGCAAGATCGCTGTTACTCCATCCTCGGCCGATGAGGAATCGTCAAAAACTGATCGTTTTGGATCAGTGAATGTTCCCATGGATAGTTGGGTATATCCGGCCCTGGATCGTCTTGCCAACCTAGGCTTCATCGGTTCACAGAGTGTCACGATACGCCCGTGGACGCGTAAGGAATGCCTGCGGCAACTCCTTGAAGCGCGCGACCTTTATTTAAAGGGCGAGGTCGCAGGACATGCGGACGGTGAAGTCGAACGTCTGCTCTCGGACCTTCTACGGGAGTTCAATCTGCCCTCGGATACGCCGGAAGCAGCCGTTGAATCGATCTACTTCCGTGAAGGAACCATTGCTGGACCAGCGCTGACGGATGGTTACCATTTTGGACAGACCTGGTGGAACGATTATGGAAGGCCGCTTGGTCGTGGTAACAGTGCGATTCTTGGCTATTCCGTGCGCGCCAACCGTAGCCGGTTCTTTTTTTATGCTCGGCAGGAGTTGCAGCAGTATCCAACGATTCAAGGCACGACACCACAACTTTCCAGTCTGATTAACTATCTGGATGAAACTACTAAAATTCCGGGTTATGCTCCTGTGACCCCGAATACTCCGGCAGGTGTGCGCCAGCGTCCGATTGAGCTGTACGCCGGACTGGGGTTTGCCGGGACACAGCTTTCCTTTGGCAAGCAGGTTATCTATTGGGGACCCACGAATATGGGGCCTCTGTCGTTTTCAATCAATGCGGAACCCACTTACAACCTGCGATTGTTGTCCACACGTCCACATTCCATCCCGTTCACTGATGGACATGTAACCTATCGCTTCGACCTTAATTTCGGAAAGTTATCTGGCCATCATTTCCCTGCGCGGCCCTATTACAACGGACAGAAAGCTGAGTTCACTTTCTTTGACACTCTTGAACTAGGCTTCACCCGATGGTCGATCTTGTGGGGGGTGGGACACCCGATGACAGTCGGAAGCCTTTGGCGAAATCTCACGAGCCATGCTTCTACCGGGACAAATTTCGCGTACGGAGATCGTGCCGATCCAGGAGACCGCAAGGCGGGGTTTGATTTCCGGCTGCATGTTCCGGGGCTGCGCAAATATGTGACCATTTACAGCGATTCCTACTCTGATGATGATGTGAGTCCGCTCAATGCGCCCAGGCGGGCGGTGTGGAGTCCGGGTATATATTTCTCTCGCTTACCTTTGATTCCGCATACGGATCTTCGGGTAGAAATGGCCAGCTCTGAAGAGTTAAGCGAGGACGAAGGGCGAGTTCGGAATTTTTCCAACAATCAGTACAGAGATGGCAACACGAATAAAGGCTTCATGCTTGGGAACGCGGTTGGTCGTGATGCGAGGGCGATCGAAGGTCGCGTGACGTATTGGAAGTCGGCGAACACCACCTTTGGTGGGGGTTTCCGCCAAACCAAGGGAGGAAACATGCTCCCGGGTGGGAGTACGGTCTCGGACGTTTTCGGGAATGTGACGGCGGGCATTGGCAGAGAGTGGACCATCAAGGCCTTTGTTCAGTACGAGCGATGGCTGCTTCCGGTATTGCAGCCGACGGCACAACAGAACGGCAGTGGCTGGATACAAGTGATGTGGACGCCGCAGAACTCAGTGTTGCGCAGGATTGGAAAGGCAAAGTAAGGGCGCCTGTCTGAAACCATCTGAGGCATCTGAAAGAACATAGATCCAATAAGGAACGTAAATGCGCATGGAGGTGTTCTCCATGCGCATTTGCTTTTGATCGCGGAGTCTTTCTAAGCTACGTCGCGAACGCAACGGAAGCCGATGTTCGTCGTCGCGCTGTCGGGCGTGTTAGAACTGCGAGCTGCGACGCGATAGCGATTGCAATAAGAACGATGACACAGATAGGAACCGCCCTTGAGCACGCGCGCTGTCCCTTGGGGCGGACCGATTGGATTGTGGCGAGTTGCAAGCTGGTGATAGGTGGGGTGAAACCAGTCTGCGATCCACTCCCATGTGTTGCCCGTGATGCCGAATAGCCCGTATCCATTAGGTGGAAATGCATCCACAGGGCAGGTCGAAGCGTAGCCGTCCTCTGCCGTATTCGAAGCAGGGAAGACTCCCTGCCAGATGTTGCACAGATGTTTTCCGCCCGGTGTAAGTTCGTTACCCCAAGGGTAGGCCTGCTGTTCCAGTCCTCCGCGCGCAGCGAATTCCCATTCAGCTTCGGTCGGTAGGCGTTTGCCCGCCCATGTGGCGTATGCTGCGGCGTCATTCCATGAAACCTGTACGACCGGGTGGTCTGTGCGGTCGGCGAGATTTGAACCAGGGCCCTCCGGATATAGCCAAGTGGCGCCTTCGATGACACGCCACCATTCTGTTCCGTGAACCGATTGTGCATCTACTGCAGAAGAATCTTCTGGAAGATCACCTGCAAAGACAAAGGACCATCCAATGCGTTCTGCTTCGGTGATGTACTGTGTGTCCTGCACAAACTTCATGAAGTCGCGATTGCGAACAGCATACTGATCCATCCAGAAAGAATCGACCGTCACTTGCCGCACCGGACCTTCTCCATCATTCGGAAAAGTGTCTGCTGACTCGGAACCCATCAGGAATGGTCCACCGGGCAGGAGGATCATTTCATCTGTACTACCGCTGATAGCGCGGATACGTGAGGATGAATCCTGTTGCGAACCCTGCCACAGGTCGCCGTGTTGTTTGCTCGGAACACAGCAGGGAGACGGATTCTTCTTCATTGCACTCTCTCCCCAGCAGCGATGCTGCGTTCGGGTTCCGGCAACATTTCGATTTCTGCACGACGCATCAGGTCTTCTGTGATCTGATTCAGCAACACCTGCTTGCGCTCTTCAAAAATATGTCGGGCAAGGTCAGTTCTGACTTCATCCAGTGGCTGAACGCCCGCGGGTTTCCAATCATGCAGCATGGCCAGATGAAGCCCGAATGTCGTTTCAAAAATGTCGCTGAGTTTGCGTTGTTCCAGTGCGAAGACCTGCGCTTCAAATTCGGGGACCATCATGCCGCGGCTGATCCAACCGAGCGACCCCCCATTGCCTTTGCAATCGGAGTAACGATCAGCAACCGCAACGAATGATTTTCCACGTTTGAGTTCGTTCTCAGCCTGTTTCAAAACATCGGTTGCTCTCACGCGTTCCGCTTCTGTCTCGGCGATCTGAACAATATGTGAAACCAGCCAGCGTTCTGGAAGTGTGAACGCCGCAGAGTTATTGCGATAGACTGATTCCACTTCGCGACGGTCAGGACGTTGTACATGTCGCGTTAGATACTGCTCTGCTTTCTTCACCATCAGGCGCGACATCATATCTGCGGTGATACCAATACCGCAGGACTGATTCGCAGCACTGCCCCACGTAGAGCGGCGTTCCTCCCCCGCTTCTTCATCGGTGGCAGTTATCCCTTCTGACACTGCAAGCTGATGCAGAAGGACCACGCGAAGCGTGTTACGTTCCGCTGTCTGCAGCATCCGGTGGTATTCCATAGGAGCTTGTTCCTGTACCTGCTGCGGCGTACGGCCACCGGAAATCTCGACGAATTCGCGATGAAATCGCTCGTCGCTGATGATCTCTCCATTAACGCGAACTGCCATGCCAACAGTGTACTTCTCGTGTTGTGCTTTGCTCTCTGTTGTCCAAAAGGAAAAGGGCACAGCACGCGGCTGTGCCCTTCGGGGTAAATGGATTAGAAGGTGATACGTCCTGCAATCTGCACAGTACGCATAGCCTGTGCGCTGGTGATCTGGCCAAATAGCGTGTTTCCAAGCGTGGTATTTGGGCTGCCCCACATGCGATGGTTCAGAACATTGAACCCTTCAATACGGAAGTTCAGGTTTGCGCCTTCCCACTTGGGAATGCCGAAGTTACGTTGCAGGCTCAGATCCACACGATTCTGTCCTGGCGACCGGATGGATCCCTTGCCTGCGTTGCCGTATGTGTACAGCGCATTTGTCCCAAAGCAACTTGTATTGAACCACTGCTGCCGGGTGTTGGGCGCCGTATGAACGGCGGAGCATAGTTGGTTCGGACGGTTCGTGGCGCCGGAGTTGGCGTTGTCAGAGCTGGTCGTTGGCGTGAGCGGCTGACCAGACTGCCACACCCACACGGGAGACGCAGCCCATCCACCAAGGACAGCCGATGCGATGCGGCTGTTGAAGATGGCGTGGCTGCCACTAGGAGCGGCAAACATGCCTGTCAACACTTCGCGGAATGGGATGTCGAAATCCGCTGGACCCCAGTTGATTGCGTGGTTGTACGCATCCTGTAGCGTGTCGCCTGCGGTTGAATTGTCGTTGACGTCCAATGCCTGGCTTAGCAAGCTGAAGGTACGACCATAGGTAATGGAGTTACGGAACTGGACACCCTGTGCGAAACGCTTCTCCACCTTGGTGGAGAGACCTTCATACTGCGAGGCGTTCCAATCGCCAATTTGGTTGAGCGTTGCGGCCGCAGTGTAGCCAAGGAACGGACGACGCGACGCGACGGACGTGCTGTTCAGCACCTTGGGCTGATTCAGGTTCGAGCGACCCAACAGGTGAACGCCATGGTTGCCCACGTAATTCACTTCCGCAAGTAAGCCCCATGGAAGCTGCTTCTGAGCAGACAAACTCCACTGCGACACATAGCCGTACTGCATGTGTTCTACCCAGCTGGTGATGGTGCCGGTATAGGCAGGATCAAGAGTGAAGGTTGCCGGATCAACTGCCGGAGAGCGCGGAATAGACTGCGTTGGCGACAGCTGGAACGACGTGCTGGTATTGAGCTGATCGCTGGTCTGCGAGATGGCGCCGTAGTTGTTGTAAGGCGGATTGGTGGACAAGCGGCTGGTGATACCAAGACCCTGATCCTGTGAATAGAACATGCCGAACGAACCACGCAGCGTCATGTCTTTTACATTGGGAACCCGATAGGCAAAGCCGACACGTGGTGCAATATTGTTCTTATCCGCATAAACCAGCGCGCGGGGAAGACGCTTATCGATGCCTGCCTTGATGTACTGCAGATAGAGCGGGCTATCCGGATCGGTGATGAAGTTCGCTTCGCCGTTGTTCACATCGTAGAACGGCATGAAGATTTCATAACGAGCGCCGTAGTTGATGGTCAGGTTAGGTGAAATGGTCCATTGGTCATTGGCATAACCGCCGTAATACCAGCCACGCTCTTCGCTTTTCAGAATGGTGCCTGTGTTGACGCTGTTGGCATAGCCCAGCAGCAGATCGGCCACACCGTAGCCGCTCGTGGAACGTGCTGTTGGAGATTGGGTAAATGCACCCGTGAAGCCAAGGCCGCCGCGCCCGTTGGATGCAGCCTGTGTGTTCGGACGAATCCACATCATTTCGCCACCGAACTTGGTCAGGTGCTTACCGTGCGACCAGGAGACGTTATCTGCCCAGTCCCATACGCCTGAGGTCTTGTGCAGTGGCGAGTTTCCAACTGCCTGAGAGCCAATGGTGCCAAGGCTGGTGACAGCGAACGTGGGCCAGCCTTCCGTAAGGTTTGGATCCAGCAGACCAGGGATGAATTCCTTGCGTGCCACCGTGCCCAATCCATCATCTGCAAGTGAGGTCCACGAGAATCGTAGTTCGTTCAGCAAGGATTGCGTGATGATGCGTGTATATCCAGCGCCAAGGCCTTTGGAGTCCACACGACTGTTGCCAGGATCCTGCGCACCGGGAAGACCTACACCTGTGTATGTATTGCTCAGCGTTTCGCCGTAGCGTGCAAAGATGCTGTCCTTGCTGCTGATGGTGTAGTCCACACGTCCAATACCGTTCTTAACGTCCGTCTTACTGGGAATAAACGACGTGTAGTAGTGGGTGTATGGATCCGTTGCGCTGGTGGCATTGGGCAACGGATACAGAGCGGCGAGCTGCTGTCCCATGGAGTTCAACTGCGCTGTCGGAATCTTGTTACCCGCAAAGGGCGTACGCACATACGAGCCATTCACCAACCGAGTGGTTGTTGGATCGTAGATGATGTACTTCGATTGCGAGAAGTCACCAGAGCGTTCCAATGCTGTGGGTACAGCCCCGTTGTTTTGTGAAGACGACTTGGTGTGACGGCCTTCATACGCTCCAAAGAAGAAGACCTTGTCCCTGATGATGTGTCCGCCAAAGCTGCCGCCGTACTGGTTCTGCACCAATTGCTGCTTGTTTACAGGCGTAGTGGTGAAATTGTACGGACGGGCATCCAGTACCTTGTTACGGATGAAGTCGTAGGCAGATCCGTGCCATTTGTTACTTCCGCTCTTGGTGATGGCGTTAAGAATTGCACCTGCACCTGCACCGAATTCGGCAGAATAGTTCGATGTCTGCACGGTGAATTCCTGCAGTGCATCGAGCGGCGGTCGCACCATGTCTCGTTGGCCGTTATCCAGACCGCGGATGTAGTTCACGTTGCGTGCGCCATCGAGCAGGAACGAGTTCTGCAAACCATCGTTGCCATAAGCAACGAAGGAGTTATCACGGCCTGAGTTCTGCGGCACTACACCGGGAATGAAGTTCGCCGCCTGGATGTAGTTGCGGCCGTTCAAAGGGATGTCGGTGAGTTCTTTGTTCTCAATGACCTGCTGTACGGTCTGCGACTTGTCTTCAATCAGTGGCGCCTGTGCGGTCACAGTGACGGCGTCGCTGGCTGAACCAAGTTCCAGTGCCGGGCGCAACGTGACGGTGGCGCCCACCTGCACGTTGACCGCTTGCTGCTGATACGTCTTGAAGCCCGACGCCGTGATGCTGACGTTGTAGTTACCCGGCGGCACTAGTGGAACTTCCGCGATGCCGTGGTCGTTGGTGGTGAGCGTACGTAGTTGCACGCCTGTGTCTGTACCTGTGACTACTACCTGAGCATTCGGCACAGCCGCGCCGCCCGCGTCGAACACGGTGATGCTGATGGCACCGGTTGAGTTTTGGGCGTGCAGCATCGTGGCTGAAAGAAACAGAGCCGGGAGTGGCGCATAGGCAAGAAGGTGTCTTAATCGGTATGTCATTTTTATCCACGACCGGGGTCGTGGCCTCCTGAAATGTTGTTGCTGTCGTTCGTTCCGGCTTAGTACGAATTGCCGGTTTTCACGGCAGGCGGAGCATCAATGTCCAGCGGGTCGCCTAGCCGTTTTTGTTCGGCCTTGAGCTTTGCGATCATGTCCGTCTTCACCGACGCGTATTGCGGATCGTTGATGAGGTCGTGCATCTCCCAGGGATCGTTCTCAAGGTCAAAGAGTTGATAACGCTTGATGGGCACGTAGAAGATCAGCTTGTGCTTCTTCGTGCGGATGGAGCGCTGGATGACGTTCAGCCATCCGAACATCGCATCGTGCAGCGGCGCAATGGACTGCCCCAGCACCATCGGTTTCAGGCTGGGGAACTCCACGTGCTTCGGAACGGGGACGCCCGCCAGTTCGCAGGTGGTGGCATACATGCTGTGCTGGTAGACCATCTCGTCCACGTGCGTTCCGGCCTTGATGCCAGGGCCACGCATGATCAGAGGCATACGCATGGAGCATTCGTACTGGTTCTGCTTGCCCATCAGTCCGTGCTCGCCAACGGCAAGACCGTGATCGGCGGTCAGGATCACGTAGGTGTTCTTCGCCTGTCCGTTCTTGTCCAGTGCATCCAGCACGCGGCCAATCTGCGCATCCATGTGCGTGATGATGGCGTAGTACTCCTTACGGTGCGTCTTCACGTCGAGTTCAGTCCGGGGGAAGGGAGCAAGCTGCTCGTCGCGCGTATGGAAGTCGCCCTGATCAAAGGGGTGCTGAGGAAGGTAGTTCGGCGGAAGTGCGATCTTATCCACCGGATACATCGCCTGGTATTCCTCAGGAGCCTGTCGCGGATCATGCGGTGCATTGAAGCCCACGTACATGAAGAAAGGCTTCTCGTGCTTCCCGCGTTGCCCATTCAGGAAGTCGATAGCGGAGTCTGCATAGACTTCGGACGAATGCTTTGTCTCACCTTCGGGACCATCGAGCCAAAGATGCTTGTCTAGCCAGTGTCCTTTCAGAGAACGGTCAGTCGGGCTCCACACGTTTCCTGGCGCAGGCCGCAGGTACATGTTGTGGGCTGGATCTTTCGGATCGTGAGTGGAATCCAGATAGCCAGGTCCGGTCGTCTTCAGATCGCTGAACGAACGCTGCAGGGAAACGGCGTCAAGATGCCACTTGCCAGTCTGGAATGTCCGGTACCCTGCATTGCGCAAAGTCTGACCCCACACAGGAATCATCCCGGACTGGTTGTCCACGAGCGCCTTCTGGGCTTTGAACGGAGACAGCCCGGTGTTGAGCATTGTTCGGCTGGCGATGCAGACGGCGCCTGTCCACGAACCGGAGTGGAAGCAATGGGTGAAATGGATGCCACCGCGAACCAGCCGGTCGATGTTTGGGGTATGGACTTCGGGGTTGTTGATGGAGTTAATCGTGCGGAACATCAGATCGTCCGCAATGAAGAAGAGGAAGTTGGGCCGGCTGTCGGCGGTCGCCGATGTGGATGCCATTGCGGCTCGTGCCTGTGTGGCGGCAAGAGCGGCAGAGGAAAGACCTACAAATTCACGTCTGTTCATCGTCATTCTCAAGAGGGGAAAAGGCCTTCGTATTTATGGGAAGGCGGTCAAAGGATATGGAGGCATGGAAACAGTGCAACCCTGAAGGGCCGCGCATACCACTGGCAAGGGTCAGCAGGAGATTCACGGTGTTTCACGTGTGAAACACGCGAGAAATCCCGGTTATTCCTTCATTTTGGGAGGATTATCGACAACAACAACAGGTCGGAATGCGCTGCGAAATTGCGCGCATTGCCGTACAAGGCTTGGGTCGCACTTGTGAGTGGAAAGAGGAAGGTGATAGAAGCATGACGTGTCTATAACGCCTGAGACTGTGGCAAATACCGAAAGTTCGGCAGAGTTGCTGGAACTGGAACGTGTCCTAACCAGTCATTCTTTCGCCAAGTCTCCGCGCCTCTGTTCCCTCCTTGGGTTCATAGTAACGCACTCACTTCGGGGCTCCCATGGAGACCTGACTGAGCAACAGGTCGGTATCCAGGTCTTCGGACGGACTCCTGGTTACAACTCCTCAGAGGACACGATTGTCCGCGTGACTGTCCGGCAGCTGCGCCAGCGATTGGATCTCTACTATTCGTCCGAGGGGGCAGGAAACGAGTTCCGGATCGATATTCCGAAGGGCGGCTACATCGCCGTGGTTGAGAGGCAGGCCGTAAGGAAGGTCTCGGAAGCTCCGGCGATTATTGCTCCGGTTTCGCCGCCTCCATCTGTGTCAGTCGCATCGGTTCCTGTGCCACCGACTCCAAGCCGAAAGCCATACGTCTTCGCGATTGCGTTGCTGGGTATTGCGGTTTTGGTTCTGGGAGACATCTGTATTCAGCAGCGTCGCGTCGCTTCTGTTCCCGTCGCACGCAAAGGCCCCATTCCTCTCTGGCAGGCGCTGTTTACGTCGGACCGAAAGACTTTGATTGTGCCTGGTGATGCCGCACTCGACATGTTCACCATATGGGAACAGAAGTCCGTGCCATTGGACTGGTACGCCACCCACACGTACGACAGGGAGTCGAAGGCGAGCGTGCCCCCCTCACACACAGACGTTCCTCTGGCCACGCGATCTGTTACACCCATGGCTGACCTGGCTCTCGTTGCCAATCTCGTTCGCGCACCCGAACACATGGGAATGCCGGAGCTGGAAAAGAACATTGAGGTTCGATATGCGCGCGATATCGTCGTGGCGGATACGCACGACAATAATCTGATCCTCATCGGACCAGAGAGCTTTGACCCGTGGGTCACGCTGTATCAGCCAGAGATGGATTTCGTCGCTCACTATGATTACGTGTCGGATGTGTACACCATCCAGAACAAATCGCCCCGAGCGGGGGAGCAGGCGTCTTACATCTATCGACGCATTAAGCCGAATCTAAAAAACTATACGCACATTGCACTGCTAACAAATTCCCAGGGGCAGGGCCGCGTACTGATCGTGGAAGGCACTTCCATGGGAACGACGTACGGAGCTGTGAACTTCCTCACAAGTGAATGGCTCTATGCCCCCGTCCTCCGGCAGGCCACGGATAGTTCCGGCCGCCTCCATGATTTTGAGGTGTTATTGAGCGGTGACTTCATTCACGGAGGCGTTGGCAATTCAAAGGTGGTCGCTTTCCACGTGCACTAACCTTGGTGAAAGACCGTCGAACTGCACCGCACAACGCTTCTGACTCACGTCAAGGTAAGCTTGGCTCGTCTCCGCGGTGCAGGCTTCTTTTGACCGACTTCGTTCTAAATCCACCATTTGTGCCCCCTTGTTAGTGGAAATCGTGAGATGTCACCTGAAGATTTCCGACGTTACTGTCGAGTGAAAGTTCTTTGAATGAACTTGCCATGACGTGAATGATCGGACCTTCTTTCTGCAGAGGGCCTTCTATTGCAATGAACTTTGCACGCGTAACCACTTGTCTATTCCGTTCAAAGAATTCCGGGGATACGAAGACATTAAAAACCCCTGTTTCGTCGGCAACTGACAGGAACACTACTCCTGATGCCGTGCCGGGACGCTGCTTAGCGATTGCGAGACCAGCAGTCCGGACATATGCCCCATTACGCTGCTGCGCGAGATCCACCGCACGCAGATAGCCTTTGCGTTGAAGTTCCTGACGGCGAAACCACATCGGATGCGGTCCCGTTGTTACGCTACTGACGGCATAATCCGCTACCAGTCGCTCTTCTCCTGTCATGGGAAGCAATGGCGACTCGGCATCCTCCTCATGTAGCCATCGGCTGTGTTGCATCAACAGTGGCCCCTCCAGCTTACCTGCACGTTCGATTTGCCATAGTGCATCCCTTCGGTGCTCCACTCCATCGAGACTGTTCAACGCTCCGACATTTGCCAGAAGTGATAGTTCCTTGCGGTTTAGTTGTGGTACTCGGAGGACAAGATCATCCACTGTGGTAAATCGTGCGAGCCTTCGCGCTTGTACGATCGCCTCTGCACATTGACCTCGTAGTCCGCGGATGTATCCGAGGCCCAGCCGTAACGATAAGGAATGATTGGCTTCATGTTCAATCGAGCAGGGCCAATCGGAGTTTTGGATGTCGATGGGTTTCACGCGCAGGCCATGACGCCTTGCGTCTTCAACAAGCACTGACGGGCTGTAGAAGCCCATCGGCTGGTTGTTGAGCATGGCACATGTGAACGCGGCCAGATATTTCACTTTGATAAAGGCCGACGCATAGGCAATCAGTGCGAAGCTGGCGGCATGGCTCTCGGGAAAACCGTACAGTGCAAATGAACTGATGTTCTGGATGATCGTCTCCTGTGTCTCGGTATCCAATCCGTTCGCCGTCATTCCTTCACGAAGTCTTCCTTCGAGATTTTTCATGCGTTCCCATGAGCGACGCATGCCAACTGCACGTCGCAGCTCCTCCGCCTCGGAGCCAGTGAAGTTTGCGACGACCATTGCCATGCGCAACAACTGTTCTTGAAAGAGAGGCACCCCGAGTGTTCGCTTTAACGTGGATTCAAGAGAAGGATGCGGATAGCTCACTTTTTCTTGTTCCTGGCGCCGCCGCATATAGGGATGCATCATTTTTCCTACGATGGGACCTGGTCGGATGATTGCGACCTGTACGACGAGGTCATAAAATTCCTTGGGACAATTGCGCGGTAACGATGCCATCTGCGCCCGGCTCTCCACCTGAAACATTCCAATTGTGTCCGCACGTTGCAGCGTGCGATAGACCTCTTCGTCCTCGGGAAGCTGCGCCAGATCGAGCGGTTCTCCGTAGTGCTGTGGCACAAGGGTAAGGCAGTCTTTCAACACTGCCATCATGCCAAGACCCAACAGATCAACCTTGATAATGCCAAGGTTCGCGCAGTCTTCTTTATCCCACTGCACCACGGTACGCCCAGCCATCGATGCACGTTCGAGCGGAACTACCTTATCGAGTGCGTTCTGACAGATCACCATGCCGCCCGAGTGCTGCCCGAGATGACGTGGTAGATCCTGAACCCGCATACAGAGCTCAAGATACTTTGCGATACGCGGATGCTGCACGTCGAAGCCCGCATTGTGAAAAGAACGAGCCATCGTGTCATTCGGGCCTTTCCACTCATAGTTTGCGACTAATCCAGAGAGGCGCTGCAGCGATTCAGGGTCAAAGCCAAGCGCCTTTCCGACTTCACGCGCTGCTGACTTGCCACGATAGGTGATGACGTTAGCGGTCATGGCAGCGCCGAGTTGACCATAACGTTCGTACACGTACTGGATGGCCTGCTCGCGCTTTTCTTCCGAAGGGAGGTCGAGATCGATGTCGGGCCACTCGCCTCGGCTATCGGACAGAAAGCGTTCGAAGAGTAATTCCATCCCAACCGGATCGATTGCTGTTATCTCCAGCGCGTAGCAAACCGCAGAATTCGCGGCACTGCCACGACCCTGAATAAGAATTCCGTTCTTTTTACAAAACTCGACGATGTCCCAAACGATGAGGAAGTAGCCAGCGAAGCCGAGCCTTGCGATCAACTTCAGTTCATGTGCAACTTGCTTCTTCGCACTTTCTAAGAGTGCAGCGTCACGGTTCGGTCCATATCTCCGTGTAACACCTTCTGCAACACGCTTCTCAAGGAAGCTATCCATTGTTTCGCCATCAGGTACGGGATAGCGCGGGAATTCATAGCCCAAATCCGAGAGCTGGAATTGCAACCGAGAAGAGAGTTCCAGCGTGTTTTCAATTGCGCCAGGCACATCGCGAAACAACGCCGCCATGCGATTCGCTGGACGGAGATGCCGTTGATTGTTCGAAGCGAGCAAGCGTCCGGCATCGTCGAGGCGCGTGTGGTTGCGTACCGCAGTGAAAAGGTCTGAGATCTCACGGTCGTACCTGGTGGCGTAGCGGACCCCATTCGTTGCAAGCACTGGCAGCCTAAGCGACTCCGCGATTCGGATCGCAGCCTGATTCCTCCATTCCTCTGCGCGCTCTCGGTGACGTTGCAACTCAACGTAGACATTGTTCGGACCGAAGATGCGAACGAGTTGTTCGACTGTCTCGCGACCTGCCGATTCACCACCTCGCATGAGTGCAGCAGCTAGCGGTCCTTCATCGCCACCGGTTAGGCAAATCAGTCCTCGCCCGTACTCTTCAAAATCCCCAGGCTTGGCGGCGCCTTCCAGCTTCGTGGGTTCTCGCATTTTGAAGCGTGTAATGAGTTGGCATAGGTTCTGATAGCCCTCGCGCGTTTCACAAAGCAGTGGGAGACGAACTGGCTCGGGTACGTGTTGATGAGGAAGCCATACAGGTGGAACGAGTCGTTGTCCAAAACCCGTGACTGCCACTTCAGCCCCTACATGCGCGGTGATCTTGTTCTCTGACGCGATCTTGTGAAACCGAGCCGAGCCGTAAAAGCCATTGCGATCCATGAGTGCCAGTGCCGGCATTTCAAGCGCAAATGCACGCTCGGCGAGCGCTTCCGGTTGGGATCCTCCTTCAAGGAACGAGAATGCGCTTGCCGAATGGAGCTCGATGTAGCGATCAGTCATACAGACCTTCCATACGCCACTCGTTTTGAACGAAATCTCTCGCGAGTCTGCATGCGAGAAATGCGTTGTCTTTGGATCTCGCGATCACATCCCACTGTTCATTGCCCCAGATAGCTTCGTTCCACCAATCGCCACCATTCAGCCAGGGGCCGTAGGCTTTCTCCACCGCATAACGACGAGAGCGGAAGTAGATCTCGCAGGGGCGTCCCAATCTCACAGCAACCGTTGTCCGTTCGGCGGGGCGCAACACGCGCAGACACAAGCGCTCTGTGGCGGTGAAGGGAAGTGGCTCGGTAGACACAATTACAAAAGGTTCAATATGGAAGTCATCTGAGCGCCGCGTGTCGTCGAGAACGGCTTGTCCGACATTGCCTTCGCCAACAATGGCAGTGATACGAGCCAGTGTGATGTCCAATCTTCCCGGCTCCGGCAATTGTGGTGAAAAGAGACCAAGCTGTACTTTGCTGGTGGGACCCGGTTCTGCGTGCAGATGAACTCTCAGGATCGAAGCTTGTGGAGGATGGTTATGTAGATCGAGATGAAGCAGCTTTAACCAAAGCTGCTTGTCATTTGTGGGAACGCGCGGATTCACGGTACGTTCGTACTTTCCACCATCTTCGAGATACAGAGTGATTGTGATCGACGCCAGAGCGTAGACACGTGACTTCGCTCGCAGAATCAACTGCTCCATCATTGTGGAGAGGCCAAAGAGCAATGACTCCAAGTCATCGAGTGGCGAATCCAGTTCCCTTTGTTCTTCCAGAATGAACGGCACATCAATTGGCTGCAGGAGATGTGGATGTTCTCCCCGCGCCAGTTGAAGTAGGCGTTTTCCATCTTGCCCAACTCGCGAAATCAGTGACTTCTCCGGCAGAGCCGATAATGCACCGACAGTGCGAATGCCCCAAGTACGAAATGTCTCTTCTTGTGTTTCGCTCATGTCGAGCACTGACAGCGGAAGAACAGACATTGCTTTCGCTTCATCTCCTCGATGTACTACCTGAATCGGAATTCCGCCACTCAAACTCCTAGCGAGACAGATCGCAGTATGGAAGTTCGAACTGACTGTGATTGATGCTGAGATACCGATTGCCCGGAGCCGTTGTCGACGCTGCTTGCCAAGCATGAGTGGTGGCCCGAAGAGACTTTCCGTTCCCGATGCATCCAGAACACAGATGAAAATGCCGTCGACACTGCGGTCTTCCATACGCGGCGAGAAACTTCCTGCACACTCTAGGAGAATCGTTCGCACAGCATCTTCAGTGCGTAGGGACCGATCCAGGACTGTGACGCCTTCGAAAGTGTCTATCTCAACTCTTGTCATCCCACATTGAAGACCTAGAAGTCTGGCGCGCGTATTGAATCCGCATATGGCTTGTTGCGGTGCTTCTCCTTCGACGATCACACACGGTCTCTCATGCAATTCCGGTCGAAGGCGAAGCAACGCTTGCGCAGGAAACTCCCGCGCGTAGACGCACACATAGAGTTCAGGAGGCATCTTCATTTCTTCCCCACCCAACTCGTGCGTTGTTGCCAGCCAGCTTCTGTCGCTCGTTGCGGAGGTTTACGCATGGGAATGACATTCGAAGGGGTCTGCGCGAATCGCTGACGCAATACCTCCACACGCGTATTGAGTCCTGTGAATACCGTTCCCTCTTCACGGAGGTCATCCATCGGATGCAAACGCAACTGCAACTCAGAACTGCTTTTCGCACAGGGATATTGCGAGAGGAGAAGAATGCTGGACTGCGTTTGTTCCGCTGCCAGGCGGTAGCGATGCCACGTCGATAGTTCGATCTTTACGGCGTACTCCGGTGCAACGCCACCAAGGTCCAGCACAATCGCACTAAAACCTCCCGTCTGAATCAGGAGATCAGTCGCTCGCATTGCCTGTTCGATCGCATCGTAGGTACGGGCACGGCGGCGTATTGGCTTTGTGGTTGTTGCGGGTGTCAGGCTTGATTCGAATGTCCGCGGAATAGGCCGAGGCTTCGCGATCGGCTCAGCACATCGGGCAGCTACGACTTCGTCACTCAGGAATCGATCCACAGCAGCAGAAAGTCTCTTCGCTTCAGAGCGTGGATGCGTTCCATGCCCACCGCCATGCAATCCCTTTGTCACAACCTTCGGAGCAAAGCAGGCCGCAGTCAAGGAGAATTGTTTCGTCTCCTTAACAGCTATGCGTTCCCGTGCACCACACCGCACCCAGAGCAGGCGCTTGAGATCGACACCTACCGAAGCTGCAGAAGCGGGATGGAGAGTGTCAGATACATCGATCCATGCGCAAACCTTTCCAGTAGCCGTGATTGATGCGAGGAACGAAAGAGCGACCGATGTCCTCCCCGTGCATTCTTCGCCCACGAGTTCCGTCACGGCGCCAACTGGGAAACCTCCACCAATAAGATCATCCAGCGCAGCAATTCCGACGGGGCTGGTTGGCCGGATGATCTTCGGCGGAGGTGTCAGTGCAGAGGGGATTCTGGAAGCTAAAGCGGCTTCGATTTGCACCCGGATTGTGTTGGGGGAGGGCATGGCGTCTTCGCCATATATTCGCCTATCGATGCCGGTCGCCGTCAAGTCACAGATGCACCCACAAATGTGCAAAGAGAGCCTAACTCTTTAAAAGAGAAGGCCTAAAATTTTCGGTGATGTGGAGATCTCCACCGCGATACTTTCAGCTCGCCCTGGGTTCAGCTGAAGGTGATACATGGGGTATCAGGGAGACGGAGAGCGTTTGATCGCAAAGTGTTTGGCTACACGGGACGGCCTCCTTCTCACTCTTCGACATGAGTACGGACCATGTCGTTACTCTCAAATATCACTGTCGGCCTATTATGCTCATGCTTATGGGAAGACAGTGATTGCTGCGATCTATCGCTGTAATCGCGATTCGAACTACGGCTACTTCGAGCTGAACTACAAGTTCCAAAAGCATCTTTAGGAGAGTGTTGCATCGTATGAAATTGAGAATCAAAGATAATTCCATACGTTTCCGCCTGCTAAGGAGCGAAGTCCAAGCGTTGGCGGAGGAGGGAAGAATCGAATCGCACACGCTATTAAGTATCAGTAATCCTGCTGGTCGATTGTCCTACTCGATAGAACACGGCTCTCATTACAGAGTGATCATGGCGGAACAAGATGGCCTTTCTATTCGTGTCACTGCGCCCACAGAGGATATTGTTGGGTGGGCAAAGGACAATAGCGCCGTCGGCTTGTATGCCGAACAAGTCGTTTACGGGGGCGAGATGTTGCAGATCACAATTGAAAAGGATTTCGCCTGCATCGATCGTAGTGATGCGGATAATGTCGATACATTTGACAATCCGAACGCCAAGCACTGTTAAATGTGTGGAATTTCTAAGTTGGCATCTTGATAGGCAGTATCATTCGCGGTGCAAAATCGATATCAGTGCGATTGCCCCCAGCAATGCGATCAAGATAGAAAGTACCAAAGCAATCGAAAAATGTGTTCTGCTTTCCTGACCCTTGAGAGACGTGATTTCACGTACGTGCTGAATTGTTGCAAGAGTCAGGGCGATAAGGCCAAAACTAATCATCAGTATGGCGAAATCTCTTGAGCTCAAGAGAGCGTGAGGATTTGGCGGACGTTCTTCAAAAAACTTGTAGATTGTAAATCCGAAGCTGATCATTGACGTCGCGGTCCTTATCCACGCCATCAGTGTTCGTTCATATGCTAGCCATGTGCGGTCTGAAGCCAACTGATTGCTGTTGAGCATTGGCACCGAACTATCCATTACGTCCTCCTGCTTTCTAAGAAACACGTATCTCGGTTCGTGGCACATATAGAGAAAATGATGGTGCCAAAAATTAGATAGAGGAGGTTTTGTCCAGCGTGCCTTCCTGTGGGCGAAAGTCTTCTCTGGAAGTATTAACCTTTTCGATATCTTCATCGAGAAAATAGCTGAGGAACGTTCGAATAGCGGCGATTGCGGCCAGCTGACCAATGTCGGACCATGTCGGGGCAATTGCGGTGCGGATTACATCGGCTGCAAGTTCGAATTCCAGTCCCAACAATAGCCACGTCGCGAAGTGCATCCATATTTGCATCTTTTCGCGTGTCGCCGCGCGAAAGCGCCATATGGACATCACGAATGCTTGAGCCGCTCCGAGGGTAATCAAAAACGCTGCTGCACCCTCCACGATTGTCGCCGCGATACCCCAGAAGCTTTTGAGAATTTCTTCCATTGCTTTGATCCCTGGATGTTCACCACTCTGTTGGCAGGATTCTCAGGTACTCGCCATTCGGAATCAATTGGACCTTGGTCGTAGAACGGGTCTAAACCGTTTGAGTTATGCCAGATCGATAACTCTATGGAGCCAACGGTAAATCAACCTGGAATGTTGCGCCGCCCGCCGCACTGTCTTGCAATTCAATCGAGCCGCCGAGGGTATCGAGAATACGCCGACAAATTGCCAAACCCATGCCAAGTCCATCCTTCTTCGTTGTAACAAAGGGTTGAAAAAGACTTTCCCGAATCGCTGTTCGAACTCCTGGCCCTTGATCCTCCACCATAATCGAGGCATTGTTGACTGCGGCATGCACTGCAAGCCTAAGGGTAAGAATCCTTCGTTCTATCGGTGCTTCACTCATTGCGTCTATTGCGTTGGTAGCCAAGTTGAGGAGCACCTGCTGTAGAGGAATCTCATCTCCAAACGCATAGACGTCTTCTGTCGGCAATGCTGTTTCGATTTGGATGCTGTGCGCCTGTGCCAAACTTCTGATCATGAGAGTCACGTCTGTGACAACCTTATTCAGACTTATCTTGTGCAGTGTTACAGGTTGTTTCTTAAGCAGGGCTCGAACATTGTTGAGTACGGTACGCGCTCTCTGATCGTCCTCAACTACATCGTGCAGCGCTGCGCAGATCTCGGCCAGATCCGGTTCAGCTTTCGACGCAATCCGTAACGCAGCCTGCGCGTTTGTCAGGATCGCGGCCATCGGTTGTGCCAGTTCATGCGCGAGTGTAGCCGCCAATTGCCCCATCTCGGTGGCGCGATTTAGAAAAGCGGCCTCCTCCTGTAATTGTTTTCTCTCCAACTCTGCCCGCTTACATTCCGTGATATCGAAATGAATGACGAGTGCGCCACCACTAGGTCGGGATAGTTGCACCGCGGTAATGCGAAACCATCGCGTTTCGACAGGTGATGAGCAAGAGCATTCACTTTCGAATGTATTTCGCGAGCCATCCAGTACGTCCTGGACCCCCGCTAACACGGTCGATGCCTCCTCTCTGCCAACATCCTTTCGGGGCGCGCGCAGATAATTCGTCCCGACTTTAACGTCGGTGGGCGATGGGATGTCAGTTCTCTCGGAAAATTCGGTCCAACGTCGGTTTACTTCGAGAATCACGCCGTAACGGTCTAGCACAGCCACATCGCCTTGTATCAAGTTCAGGACGGCTTCTTTGAGCACTTCGCTGTCATGCAAGGCCTCGGAGGCGTGCCGCCTTCTCCATTTGAACAATCGATACAGAAGGAAGCATCCCGCCACCATCACTAGGAGCAATAGACTAACAAGATAATTTTGATGGGCCTGCTGAGAGTTTAGAGCTGTGGCTATAAATGTTCCTGGTGTCACAGCGGCAACGATGGACATGCACTGCGAAACGAACCTTGGCATGGCCATGAGTATAGTTCTGCAGTCTTTCCTCTTCTATAGGTTGTAGAGGTTCAGCTTAGCTCCCTGAGTCTAAGGTCCAACTCAAGCAAACGCTGCATTCCTTAAGTGTTGCGTCACTTGTGGCACCCTGAAGCTGCCCTGAGTGATCCCGTTTTCTCAGATGGACTGTCAAATAGTACAGGTCGAGATGGAAGAGATGAGTGGGTTTTCGCTCAGCGACCGGCCTCGATGTGCTCAGTCCAGGTGTCTCAGGATTTTAATAACTGCTCATATAGAATCCGATTTTCCCGAACATCATAACGGTATCTTGCTGTTAACCAAGCCCTTTGAAGAAAATCAGCTTATCGTTTTCATTCAGCCCTACTGTTGATTCTGCCAGCTAAGCGACAGACGATTTCGTCTTATAGTCCTGCTCAGGAATGGCGATTGCCACTCCGAAACAAACGAGGGTAGGGAACGATGACGGATTGCACTGTCCATATCGTCGATGATGACTCGAGTCTTTGCCGTGCCATGTCGCGGTTGTTGAGGGCGTACGAATATGGTGTTGAAACCTACGCCCACCCAGCTCAATTTATTAATCGAGTGTTGCCGCCCGTACCAGCATGCGTCCTGCTCGATCTTAGGCTCTCTAAGGTCGATGGGTTGGATGTGCAGGAGATCATCTCTCGTAACGCCGATGGTCCTCCCATTGTTTTCATGAGCGGTCACGCGGATGTCGAAAGTTCACTGCGGGCACTCAAGGGCGGTGCGGTGGATTTTCTGCTGAAGCCATTTGACGACCATCAGTTGCTCGCATCCGTGCAAACGGCACTGTCTCTTTCGGAACAAGCAAAGCGCAAACGCGACAGTATCCGCAGAGATCATATGGCGTTCGCCAGCCTCACATTAAGAGAGCGCCAAGTCTGTCTTCGTATCGTCCAGGGTCTTCTAAACAAGCAGGTGGGATACGAACTGGGAACTACAGAGAAAACGGTGAAGGCTCAGCGCGCCCATGTGATGCAGAAACTGGGCGCGGATTCTCTGCCGGATGTGGTCAGGCTGGTGGATCGATTGCGGTCTGCGGGCTTTCTTCAGTCAGAACTCCTGGCCGTCCCAAGATCTTGATCGTTACGCCACGCTGGCGTCCTGTGGAGCCCCAATCCGCTTTTTACGCTGCCATGCGACATAAGGGATCGTAAACACGATGTTAAGTAGTAAGTAGAGAACGATTGCGGCCAGAACAAGGTGCTCTTTAGGAATATTGGTCATAGCGATCGCGAGCGCAAGCGCGGGATGTCTACAAGCGGTGCAGAGCGCGAGCGATACACGCTGTTCAGGATCCGGGCCACCAAGAATATGGCCAGCGGCCAGACCTACGGCTACAAAACAGAGGAAAGCCAAAATTGTCCCATTGCCAATCAGCGACCAGACGGCGGGGAGAGCGACCGTTAGGAGACAAAGCGCACCGAGAATCAATATGATTCCGCCGATACGAATAGCCGGCCTTGTGAGGCGGCCCGCGAGATTTGGCGCCCACACACGAACGAGCATGCCTAGGGCCAGCGGCAGCAAAATGGAAATACCCACCAGTTTGGCCACAGGGATGAGTCCCATGGCAAAGGGACGCCCGAAGTACTTTCCAAGCAGATACACCGCCGCCGGAATATAAACGATGGACAACGACGCGGCTGTAACCATCAGTCCCAATCCAAAAGGCGTCAGGCCGCCAGCTTTCTTTACTCTCTTGGGAAGAATTGGCGGTACTGGGGATATGGAAAGAGTAATGAGAGCAATAACGACGGGCGGGTTGAGTGAGACGAAGTGAGTAAACAGAAGGGCAAATATCGGCATGACCAGGAACATTGACGTCAACGACCGTGCCAGCAGCCCGGGCCTTCGAAATACATAGAGGATATCTTTATGGTCTGCTTCTAACCCAAAGCCGAATACGGTGAGCATGATGCTCACTTTGAGGGCCAAAACGATAATTGTTTGCGTTGTCATTCGGCGACTGCTTTCTTCTGATCACTATCGACTCGTGGTTTGGCTGAAACAATAGGACCTTGGTCCAATTGCCTGCTCACCTCGTACAAAATATCGTCCGTAGTCTAGGAGCGATATGGATCAGTGGGATACAGCGACTTGGCAATCAGAGGAATCATGGGCTGCGATCTGGGCTCGTGAAGTCTCCTTGATACGCGGCGGTCCCTTCTATCGCGGACAGGAATCCTTCAATCTTCTCAGTTCGCAGCGCTGGAACCTTGGACGTCGAGTAGCAATCGTGATCGGTGTAGCCTGGATTCCGCTGGTTATTATTACCCTTGTTTTTCAACCATCCGCCATCGGCAGTCTTCTAAGCGACTACACCGTCAACACACGCATGTTGATCGCTCTGCCTGTGCTGTTGGCAGGGCAAGTCATTATGGAAAATGCGTTCCGGCTGATCATTTATCAAATTCGTGACGCTGCCCTCCTGGCTCCTTCAGAAGAGGCCAAGATGGACATCACATTATCCTGGCTCGTTCGTCTGCGAAACTCTGCCTTTGCGGAGATCGTGATTGCTGCCGGCGCCTATGTCCACGTCGTCAATATACTTGTAACCCGAATAAACATTGCACAGCCTTGGGTGCTTGCAGCCCCGGGGTCTGGATCTGTTCTTTCGGTAGCGGGCTACTATTATGCCCTGGTAGGTCACCCGCTGTACCAATTCCTTTGGGGAGTTAGTTTATGGAAGTGGTGCATCTGGATTTGCTTTCTCTTTCGTCTTGCACGTTTGAAGCTACAACTTGTTCCAACCCATCCTGATCAACATGGTGGAATAGGTTTCCTGGGAATGACACCGCTGGCACTCTCCCCGACAATCTTCGTCACCACAGCCGCAATCGGCGCTACATGGCGGAGCGAGATCCTGCACCATAATGCGCACCTTATGGATTTTAAGGTCCAAGCGATTGTCCTGGTCCTGATTAGCATTTTCGTTGCTGCAGCTCCGTTGGTGTTTTTTGTTCCGCGGTTAATACGTCTTCGCCGGCAAGGAATCCTCCAATATGGGACTCTGGGCCAGATTCACAGCGTTGATTTTCATAAGAAGTGGATACTCCGTCGGGCCGGTCATGAGGGCGAATTCCTCGATTCAGCGGATATTAGTGCGCTTACGGACTATGCAAGCAGCTATGAGAATGTCGAGAAGCTGAAGCCCTTTCCGGTCGACCATATGGCAATCCTTGGCTTGATTCTCACAGTCGGGATACCAATCCTCCCAGTAGTACTCACCGAAATACCGTTCATGACCGTGATCAAAGCATTGATGGATGCGGTGAAGTAGATACGCACGCGGTGATGGAATCCATCTCGACGCATCCCCAGATAGAGAGGAAGCAAGTACATGAGGAATCTTTTGAACTATCCTTTGCTCGTTTTTTTCGGCTCACTTGTCATCCTGTGGCTATCGGCTCGGCTTGGTTTTCTTCTCCACTCGCGTCAGGGAAACGTTGACGACAATGTCCGTCATGACCTCGATTTGATTCGGACTGCCTCATTTACTCTCTTTGGCCTAATTGTCGGATTTACGTTTTCTATGGCAACCGGCCGTTACGATCAGCGCATGAATTATGAAGAAGCTGAGGCAAATGCTATCGGGACCGAATATGTCCGCGCGGATCTTCTTCCTGCCGCAGACGCTGTAAAGGTCAAGCAGTTGCTGACCGATTATGTGAACCAAAGAATCTTGTTTTATGAAGCCCGTAGTGCGAGACAGCTTATACCGATCAATGCACGTACCGTGCAGCTACAGACTGAGCTATGGTCCGCCGTCCAGGCGCCTGTCCAAACACAGCCCACGCCGGTTTCTGCATTAGCCGTCGCCGGCATGAACGACGTACTGAATAGCCAAGGCTATACGCAGGCTGCGTGGTGGGATCGCATTCCTGTTGAGGCATGGGCTCTGATGTTGGCCATTGGTATTGGAAGCAATCTGTTAATGGGTTACGGCCTACGAAGCTCGAATAGACGCACCTTCCTCATACTGGCTCTGCCTTTGATTGCCTCCATTTCATTCTTTCTCATCGCAGATATCGACAGTCCACGTGGAGGCGTCGTTCGCATATCTCCGAAGAATTTAATCAGCTTGTCGCAGTCGTTGCAGCCCGCCGACCACAGATGATTGATAGTGGCATGAGCCACATCGGTTTTCCGATGGGTAGTTCGTAAGCCACGAACGCTTAGTGTGTATTCTCCCTATAAATAACAATCAAGAAATATGGCCACCCTTCGAAGAGTGGCCATACTTCTTGATTGCATTTCCTTGGGTGGGATATACCCAGAGAAATTCGGTTAATTTCCGGTTGGTAGCGGGATAGCGATTCCACTCGTCGCAAGAGATTCCCGAATATGCGCAAACCTCTCGTACTGCTGGATCGTGATTGGGCCCGTGTACGTTTCGCTCTGGATCTTACGGGGCGGAAACTGTATGTACGTCTTCATGAGTTCTGATATTGCCTCATTGATTACGACCAACGTCCAGGTACGTTCAGTGTAACTGTTCATGAAGATGTCGTATCGCTCCTGTGGGTCCTGCCACAGATCAAAAACCTGCGGAACTGTCGCCACGTAACTTTCGGGACCCTTCCAGCCCAGGTTGGAGTCCACGGCCAGGCCTCCAGTGGCCATGCCGTTGTCGCCGCGCAGGTTGAAGACGGCCTTGTAGTTGCCGACTCGCGCTGCGCCGGGACTTAGTTCGCTTTCCGTGAAGTAGAACCAGGAGATGCGCTTCGACTTTCCAGTTCCAAACCAAACAGGCGACATGTCGATACTGTCGAAGATGATCGGCTTGTCTTCACGGTCCTTTGTCGGAAGTTTCACGCCTGCGATTGCAGCAAACGTTGCCATCAAGTCGAGGCTTCCCAGAAGGTCGTGGTTCTTGGTCCCAGGCTTGATCCTGCCCGGCGCCCACACAATGGCAGGGACGCGAGCTCCGCCTTCGCGGACCGTACCTTTCGTGCCGCGGAACGGTGTATATCCCGCGTCTGGATACACATCTTGCCAGGCGCCATTGTCCGTCGTCCAGAAGATGATGGTATTTTCGCTGATCCCCAGTTCACGTACCTTGTCCATGATGCGTCCCACACGCGCATCCATCTCCACCACCGAGTCGGCGAACTTGCTCTTCGACAGCGATTTTCCGATGTAGTCCGGGTGCGGCAGATTCGGCTGATGTACCTTCATGAAATTAATGTTCATGAAGAACGGCTTGTCGGACTTACCTGCCTGGTCGAGATAATCTATCGCAGCCTTCTCCACATACCCATCAAAGAATGGGATTCCTACTACTCCCTTTTCTGGGGTGTCGACATATTGCCCATTAATTTTGAATTCTTCTTTGGGTTTCTCGCCAGCCTTGCCGGACAGCGCGCCCTTTGTGACCTTGGCAAACATGGCCCGCAGCTTGTCTCCCATGTCAGGGAACCAGGTTGGGTCGGCATATGTATATGCGTTCAGATGGTACAGGCCGCAGTACTTCATCTCATCGAACCCATGGGCATTGGGCAGCGCAGAGTCGTCTTCGCCAAGATGCCATTTGCCGGTGAAGAAGGTCTGATAGCCAGCGGTCTTCAACACGGAAGCAATTGTCCATTCTGCCGCCGGCAAGCCTCCTCCCTGTCCCTGGAAGGCTACTGTGGTCATTCCGCTACGATTCGGGATGCGACCGGTGATGATGGCCGCACGTCCGGGGGTACAGCTAGGCTGGCCATAGAAAGAAAAGAATGTCATGCCCTCTTCCGCCAGCCTGTCAAAGTTCGGCGTGGGCATGCCTCGTCCTTCTCCACCTCCGTAGGCACCCAGATCTCCCCATCCTGTGTCATCGGTCACTAACAAGATAATGTTCGGCTTCTTGGCTTCGGGCATGTTAGTTCTCTCCATAAATCTTTGGATTGGCGTAGAAACCCTACTGCATGAGCATGGCTTCGCCTGAAGTGGACTCTAAGTCGCGTGTGGGCAGTAGAGCAATTGGACCTTGGGCCTATATAAAAACTAGCTCGATGGGAAAATCACGCTTCCGCGATAGTTTGCGGGCATTGCAGCTGGCACTTTATGCAAACACTGTTTTGTTTATGTAGCAGTAATGGGCGGCAGCACTACAACGATTGGGACCAAAGTCCAATTGCGGCACCACGGATGAATAGCGAAAACTGTTTGCGGATTGGTCATAGATGCAGGTCATATTCACATATACGAAAGCGTCAGCGTTCTTTGGTTTTCGTAACGTTGAAATGGTTTTCTGCGGATACGTCTACGACTCAACCTCCTGAAACAGCGTTTGCCTGCGAACCAGGCCGGGGAGAATGCCAGTGAGTTTGTTAAGCTCATCGCCTATTGAGACATTGATCCCTGCCCAGTTTTCATACATGCCGGAGATACTTCCCGACGTGACCGCGCAGAAATCAGAACAATCGTTCCATATCGATGTCGCGGCTGCCGACATCGATATGAAAGAGGCAGAACGTGAACAAGGTACAGAAGAAGCGCGCCCCGTTCTAGTGGCAATTACGAGTAAATTAATTTCGCATGCTGGCATCTTAGTTCTGGATGTGATTTTCCTTTATCGCTTGCTGCGTCATCCGGGAACGCCATGGTATGCCAGGGGGGTGCTGTTCCTTCCCGTAATGTATCTCTGTTCCCCTATCCAGTTAATACCAAACTTTATCCCGGTCCTTGGCCAGGTGGATGATGTCTTCATGGTGTGGGTTGGAAAGCGATGCGCTGAGAAGTTAGTTCATGCCGAAACGCGAAGAGAATGTTATGACGCGGCGGCGGCAATCAGAAGATCTCTTTTCAGACGTTTAAATATTTCTTGAAAACAGAGAGCCCGATGCGCCGAGACTTCTACGTCTGGCACGAGACACGACTGCCACGCGACAGTGTATGGCTATCGATCTAATTGGATAACCCGGAATCAATGAAAGACGATTGGAACCGCATTTGCGTGGCAAATAAACGGTTCCACCCGTCGTGAATGTAAGTTCCTTCACTGCTTTGTAAAGATATCGCTTTTGCCTCGTTCTAAGAAGGAAGCTGCAGTCGTTCGTTGGAAGATATCCATAAGCGTGGCAATGATACCGGTCCATCCTGTTTGGTGCGATGCTCCCAGCCCAGCGCCATTGTCTCCATGAAAGTATTCGAAGAAGAGAATGTGGTCTTTCCAGTTCGGATCGCTCTGGAACGTTTCTGTGCCGCCGTACACGGGACGCCGACCGTTCTCATCGCGCAGAAATATTTTCGTGAGCCGGTTCGTAATTTCGTGTGCTACCTCATATAGATTCATCAGCTTTCCCGAGCCGGTTGGGCATTCGATTTTGAAGTCGTCGCCGTGATAGAGGTAGAGAGAAAGGAGAGCGCGAATCAGTAGCCCATTCACTGGCATCCATATCGGACCGCGCCAATTGGAGTTTCCACCAAACATGCCTGTGTCTGATTCTGCCGGAAGATACCATACGCCATACTCGCGTCCGCCAGCGTCGAACAGGTAAGGATGTTCTGCATGGTAACGGGATAGAGATCGAATCCCATATGGGCTTAGAAATTCGTTTTCATCCAGCATGCGCGTTAGAATGCGCCGCAAGCGTTCAGGGGTTACCAGTGCAACTATGCCGCGCTCACCGTAGCCAAGGTGGCCCAGGCCCGTAGGATGAATGTTGTTGAGCAACTCGGGCATACGGCGCAGCCGTTCTCGCAGAGCTTCCACTACTCTCGGAATGCGCTCCCGTTGCCACGGTTCGATGATGGTTACAGCGCACAGCGGCAACAGTCCTACCATTGAGTGGACCTTTAGCCTCTGACAACTGCCGTCTGGAAGACGGAGTATGTCATAGTAAAAGCCGTCCTCTTCATCCCACATTCCCTCTGCCCCTGTCTGATTTAAGGCCTTGGCGATCCAGAGGAAGTGCTCCGCAAACTTCGTCGCCATGTCCTGGAAGAAGCTGTCATGGCTGGCAAGTTCGACACTGATTTCCAACATGTTCTGACAGAAAAGCGAAACCCAGGCGGTGCCGTCCGCCTGCTCAAGGCAACCGCCGGTGGGTAGGGGAGCGCTACGGTCGAAGACACCGATGTTATCCAGACCGAGGAAGCCACCGCCGAAGAGATTATTTCCGAAACGATCTTTCCGGTTTACCCACCAACTGAAGTTGAGGCTGAGCTTGGCAAATGATCGCTTCAGGAATTCAATATCTTCCATCCCTGCGCTTTGTCCCATTCGATAGAGAAAGAGAGTTGCCCAGGCATGTACCGGAGGATTCACATCGCTGAAGTTCCATTCGTATGCGGGTATCTGACCGCTGGGGTGCAGATAATTGTCCTCAAGCATCAGGTCGAGCTGGCTCTTGGCAAAGTCGGGATCCACCAGGGACAACGCGATGGTATGAAATGCCAGGTCCCATGCCGCAAACCAGGGATACTCCCACTTGTCTGGCATGGAGATCACATTCTGGTTCAACATATGGAACCAATCGCTGTTCCGCATTTCGGTGGGAATCCCCGCCATGGGATTGGCTTCGTGTTCGCGTAGCCATTCACTTAGATCGAAATAAAAGAACTGCTTGGACCAGAGCATTCCCGCGAGTGCCTGCCTCATCACTGCAGCCTGACCACTGCTGGCCATTGCAGGGATGACTTTCTTATAGAAGAGGTCGGCTTCCTCGCGACGATTCTGCATCGTGGAATCGAACTTTTCAAAAGGGGAGGGAATAATTCCAGACGCATGTGGAGACAGCCGAAGACGAACTACCGCTGACGTTCCTGCTTCCACATTGAGGTGATAATGAGCCGCAGCCTTGGTGCCGGTCTGTGCCGGCCGCACCGCGTCCTGCTCTCCGTTTACGATAAAGCGGTTGATCCCATCCTTGACGTAGGGATTGAGGTTGGGTTTCCCGAAGATGCGTTCCTCATTGGTTTCATTGTCGGTAAATAGCAGTGGTACATTACCGTCGCAGAATAGATATCCGTTGCCTAACTGCTCATGTGAAATTGTGACGACTTGCACATCGTCGCGCCCCTTCTCCTGCTGCAGGGATGGCTTTGTGGCATCTTTGGACCATGACCAGGTATTCCGGAACCACAGCGTTGGCAGTAAATGGATCGTGGCCGTATCCGGCCCACGATTGGTGGCTGTGATCTGTATCAGGATATCTTCGGGGTCTTGCTTGGCATATTCCACCAGTACATCGAAATAGCGGTTCTCCGCAAAGATACCGGTGTCAAGGAGTTCGAATTCCATATCTCCACGGTTACGGCCCCGATTTACTTCGATCAATTGCTCGTAAGGATACGCCGCCTGCGGATATTTATAGAGATACTTCATGTAGGAATGGCTTGGCGTGTTATCGAGATAGAAGTAATATTCCTTTACATCTTCTCCGTGGTTTGCCTCACTATTCGTTAAGCCAAAAGCACGCTCTTTAAGAATGGGGTCGTTCCCATTCCAGAGAGCAAGGCTGAAACACAGGGTCTGATTGTCATCGCTGATACCGGCCAGTCCATCCTCACCCCAGCGGTAGGCTCTTGATCGGGCCTGGTCATGGCTGAAATAGTCCCAGGCATCTCCATTCTGGCTGTAATCTTCGCGGACCGTTCCCCACTGCCGTTCGCTTAGATAGGGTCCCCACTTGCGCCAGGGAACATTTGCGGTGCGCGCCTCTGATACTCTCGCCGATTCCGGATCCATGGGCATAAGGCCTCTGCTCCTAACTGGTACAAGTTAGTTATTGATAGAAAGTCGGCCACACAGGATGTCGGTCTTCGAGATAGCCGATATGCATCGCGTTCGACATGAAACGTAGCCGGTGACGCGAGCGCTTTCTACTGGTAGAAAGCACAGTTGGCCATGAATGGCCAGTGAATGTTTAAAAGTCCACGCGAGGAACCGGAAGTATTCGTCACATGTCCAGAACGCCGAGTTCCGGGGGAAAGACCGGCGATCTCTTTTCCGTACGCTGCAATTTGTTGGATACGAAAAAATATACGCGCGGGCAATCCGGACTGTAAGTACTGCCAGTTCTCGTCCCCAAATGTGATTCGTACTCAGAACGCGCGTTACCTGATATTGAGTGCGCGGTTGTCCGCACGGTTAAGTCATCGTTGCAGAAATGAACAGCGTTGGTCAGTTTGTGACACATTCTGCTATATACCCGATGTGCTTTGTGTGGACACTCTGGATGATCGGCCTGATTTCGTCCTGAGTGAACGATCGGGTTTGATTGTCGGCCACCGGCTATCCGACAAAGATATCGAGGGCGACGCGGCTTGGAAAACAAAAATGCCAATGCGGTCAAGGGAGGTAGGACGCTGGCGGCGATGGGAACACCGTGAGCATATTTTCAAAATGATGTCGAAACTGAGGAGCATCGGTTTAGACGCGTAAGCGTGAAAACCCTTTTGATGCTTTGATCCCAGGCAAAGAAAGAGCCGCAGGCCGAGCCTGCGGCTCTTTGCTTTTAGACGCTCCTAAAATTCCAAACGCAATGCCGCTTGTCCGGTTCTATTACCCGCGTTCTCTGAGGTTTGCGCCGCTGACAGAACACCAAAGGTTGACGGGTTATCGATCTGTGTTGCCGGAGGAGCGAAGTTCGTGTGATTCAGCACATTGGTAAAGCTCGATTCGAATCGCAGATGGATATTTTCGTATATCGCGAACTCCTTTGCGGTACCAAGACTGATAGCGATGGTGCCTGGACCTTGCAGCATGCCTACCGCTGCATTTCCAAAGCGTCCTGCTCCCACTGGTGTTGCGGAGAAGGCAGACAGATTGAAGTACTGTTGTCGTGATTGGCCGCGATAGAGATCACGTGAGATCACATCTGGACGGAGTGTCGCCGCACGGTTGGTGACATTGGTGTTGGACTGATCGTTGGTCTGTGATTGTCCAGCGCCGGTGTTTGGACAACTTCCATCGTTGCTTGCATTTGCCTGACAGCCACCAGGGCTGATGCTGGGTGTGAGCCATTGGCCGGTCTCTAACAACGTCACTGTATTGAGGTCCCAACCTCCGAACACCCGGCTCATCCAGCCAGAGCTGAGATGTGCTTTGCCGGGTCCAAATGGTAGCTGGTATACGCCAGTGATCAGTGCGCGATGCCGCCTGGTACCGGAGACGTTCCCATAGTTGTTGCCAACGTGGAAGCGATCGGTGATAGGGATGCCGTAGTTGACTTCGCCGGCAAATGCTGTTGGCGTGTCACCTTGATTGTCCGCAAGATTCTTTGCCATCGTATAGCTGGCGTCTAACGTCAAGCCCTTGCTACTCGTGTGACGCTCTTCCAACTCAAGGGCATCGTAGTTGGCTCGGCCGGCATTGAAGGTACTGAAGAGTTCAAACCAATTAGGGTACGGTGCACGTGGATCGACATAGGGACTTGCTGTCGTGGTGGCGTATGGAGTCTTGCTTGCCGCGATCTGATTCAGGTCCTCTGTGATGCTGAGGCGATAGGTATGCATGCCCACGTAGCTCGCACGAAGCGTATCGGCTTTGCTTACCTGATGTTCTATCGTAAGGTTCCACTGATTCGACTGCGGATCGCGATAGTTCGGATCGACACCCTGGTCGAGACTGCCTCCGCCGTATTGTGTTGTGACTGTAGAGGGAGAAGTTTGCGGGAACTGAATGGCCGGATGCGTTCCCGATGCGTCCGTCACGAGTGAGTTGGTGTAGGTGTGAAGGTTTGACGTGGGGTTACCGCTGTTGTTGAAGGACAACGGGCCAAGGTTCGTCATGGTAAAAATTCCGAAGCCGCCACGAATGACTGTTTTTGTGTCGTTGAAAGGACGATAAGCAAATGCGATGCGTGGTTGCACGTTGCCCCAATACGTGTTGCGTAGACCGCGAGGAACGCCAGCCTGACTCGCCGTCTTGTAGTTTGTGCAGGGAAGCGCGCCATAGCCAAGGTTACAAGCGTTGAACGACTGCTGAAAGGCAAGGTTTGAGTTCTGAAGATTCTGTTTCTTCAATGTGTCAGCAAGAGCATCAGGAACAATGATGCTGTTGGTACGCTGGTCGAAGTTGGCTGCATCGCCATCAAGGAGATAGAAGGGTGGCAAGACGGTCCAGCGTATGCCAGCGCTGATGGTCAGTTTCGATGTGACTTGAAACTCATCCTGCAAAAATGCGCCCGTCTGCCATGCGCGGCCGGCAACGTCGGGGCTTGATACCGCGAAGAAAAGGTTGGTTGGCGCTCCGATCAGGAAGTCGCCAAAGGCATTGCCGGTAAACGTGGATTGGAACGTGAACTGACCAAAGTCGTCGGAGGGAAGGAACAATTCCACATCCTGATAACGCACGCGGCGAATGTCGATGCCTGCCTTGAAAGTATGTTTGCCCAATGCAAGCGTAACGTTATCCGAGAACTGAATGGTATTCGATTTCGTTATGCCTGTTTTATCGCGACCGATCTGAGTAAAGCCTGTGCCGTTGCTGAAGTTGAAGGTTGGAAACGCGTTGGTATTGGGATGTTGACTGGTGTCAACACCCTGCAGGTCAAGCTGATGCAATGCATCAATACCCCTGATTCCGAAGTTCACGTTGGTGAGGACATTTGTGAAGCCGAAGCGAAACTCATTCAGCAGATGCGGCGTGATGGTGTAGGTGTGAGAGACGAGCAGGCTGCGGTTGTGAATGCTATCCACATCGTTTGGCAGCAGCGGATTCGCAACATTCTGCGTGATGTTTTTGCGGCTGAAACGTGCGTAGATAGACTGCTTGCTGTTTATGGTCTGATCGATCCTGAGATCGGCGCCATCCGTGCTGGCGGGTGTTGATTGGAAATGCTCGTAGTTATAGTTGGACTGCCCTGAGACATTGGGCAACGGATAGTATGCGAGCAATGCCTTTGCTGTTGGGCTGATCCTGCTTGCCGCAATCTGCGGGCCTCCAAGATCCGAAAGGTCGCCATTGCGTTCTGTCTGCGTAGGTACAAGGAATTGTTGTGCAACGGATAGTCTGCGGCGATTGCCCTCGTAGGTGGCAAAGAAAAATGTCTTGTTGTGGCCGTCATATATATGCGGTAGAGCGATTGGGCCACCGATGGAGCCGCCAAAGGTATTAAATCGCTTCGGAGCTTTGCCACTGAAGCCGTAAGGCGACGCATCAAGCGCATCGTTCTGTAGATACTCAAACAGGCTTCCGTGGTAACTGTTGCCACCGCTCTTCGTAACGAAGGTTACGTCACCCACCTGTGAGAATTCCGCATTGTTGTTGAAGGCCGTAATCTTCATGGCCGCGATGCCTTCCTGCGAGGGATACGCGTCCTGCAGAGCACCGTTCGAACGCACGTTCGCGGTTGAGATGCCGTCCACGGAGAAGTTCACCATGGAAGAGCTGGCGCCCCCAATGGCAATGTTGCCGGAGCTATCTGTCTGTACGTTTGGCGAAAGACCAAGTGCGCCGATTGGGCTGGTGGTGCTGGCACGATTGTTCAGCGGAAGCTGCGTCAACTCCAGGTTGCTTTTCTCATCACCAATTGCTGCGTTTTCCGTATTGATGACGGCACTGCTCGCTTCTACGTTGACCACTTCGCCGTTTGAGGATACGGCGAGCGTCACCGGGATGCGAAGCTCCTGCCGCGCCGCAAGGGTGACGGAGGACATGATCGAATCAGCAAATCCATCACTGTGTACAGTCACACGGTATTGACCGGGCTTCAGGTTTTCGAGGTTGAATTCGCCAGCGCCGTTACTCGTCACAATGTGGTCGGTGTTTTCTGCCATGGAGTGCACCGTTACCGTAGCTGAGGGGACGACTGAACCAGTTGCATCCTGCACGGTGCCCCGTACGGTTCCGAAGGTCGATTGGGCATTGGCGACAGCGGCCATGGCAAGAGAGAGTACGACAGCCTGTAATCCGTGCTTACGGAGCGAGCACTTGGTCGATGAGCCGTGGCTCGCACGCTTTGCGTGGATGAGCCAGCGAAGATACGCGACTGAGGTCGTCGAAACCGTGCCCGTGCGGTGCGTATCGCCCTCCTTCTGAATTGAGTTCTGCATAAAAAGCCTCCTTCGGGTTAAGGCCCCGATAAGGCGATTTCAAGACAGATGAGATCAGGAAGGCATAAGGATCGTCGTAGGAATCGTAAAGAATGTGAACTATTTTCAGAGCAGCAGGATTAGGCACTTCGGTATGCAAGACAGGCACTCGCCGCATGCCTCGTCTTCGAGTGAGGGTTGGATCGCTTCAAGGCTCGATGTGTAGCGGGAAGGGGCTTCTTTACGGACTTTTTATGCGCTCCATCGCTATTCTTGCGTTGTCATGGTCTCGATCAGAGAGCTGCCCTTTAGATCGATTGTTTGGGCTCTGGGCGGCAGTCTGATCGTGTTGGTAACGGGCTTTCTCTCTCTCGCCCGCGCCTTTGAGCCTTCGGTCACGATCCCGTTGTACTTGCTACTGACGGTTATCATCGCGTGGCGGGCAGGTTTTGGGGCTGCGGTCGCTGTTGCAACGTGCGCCACCCTGGGTCTGGATTTCTTCTTTACCGAGCCCCGATTTTCCTTTGTGGTCACGTCAAGACAGGACGTATTCTCTCTCCTGATCTTTGCGGCTGTATCCCTTCTCATAAGCCATCTGTCCCGACGTATTCGAGCGAATGCCGATCGGCTTGGGCATTCAGAAGCAGAACAGCGTGCCCTCTACGAGTTATCTCGCAGTGCACTTCTTCTCGATTGGAAAACGTCTGTTGATGAACAACTGTGTTTTCTGATTCAGGAGCGCATGAGACTCAAGGGTGTTGCACTTTGGGATGAACGTGAAGCTACGTTCACTTCCTCTGGAGATACTGGCCACGCTTCGGATCGTTTACAAGCAGCCTTCCGAGCAGAGCGGAGCTATGATCTTCCGAACCATCTTGAAAGTGTTCGTATCCTGCGATTTGGAGTTCGCTCGGTAGGTGCGATGCTCTTTCGTGGGGATATCGATCAGCTTACTGCCGATTCCATTGCCACATTAGTCGCCACGCACCTTGAACGCATTCGCGCACTGAAAGCGGAGGTGGCAGCGGAATCGCAGTCCGTATCGGAGCGCTTGCGTACCGCTGTGCTTGATGGCCTGGCTCATGCGGTCAAGACTCCGTTAACAACGATTATTGCATCCAGTTCCGGTCTTCGCGAGATTGGCAGTTTGTCCACTCTTCAAGACGAACTTGCCCGAGCGATCGAAGAGCAAGCCTCGTATCTAGCCGATTTAACGGATCGTCTCCTGCGAACTGCGAAGCTCGATAACGCGGCTGTCTTGCTCAAACCCCAACCGACACATCTTGAGGATTTGATTCATGCTGCCATCGGAGAATTGAGGACGGCATATGATACGTCCCGTATTCATATTGTCGGCGAGACCGATTTAGATGTGTCCGTCGACCCGGAGCTGTTCCGGATGATCCTCGTCCACGTGTTAGAAAATGCTCTGAAGTACAGCGTCGATGCGACTGCGGTCACGATGCGTGTCGGGGTAACAGGCAATGCCTTGATCTTCTCCGTTCACAATGAAGGCTCGTACGTTCCGCAAACGGAACGAGAGCTTGTATTCCAGAGGTACTACCGGACCGAGTCGATGCAGCATCGTGCGCCCGGAACAGGTATTGGGCTGTCTGTGGCGAAACAGGCCGTCGAAGCCCACGGCGGTCGCATTTGGTTGGAGAGCGATCAAGATGCGGGCACAACATTCCTTATCACGATTCCCGTCTAGGAGATCATTGTGCATCAAGGATCAGTATTGATCGTAGAAGACGATTCTGCTCTTCGACATACCATCTCCAGCACGCTGAGTGCCCTGGGATTTGAAGTACGCGACGTGTCGAGTGGCGAAGCAGGGATGGAAGAATTGAGACATCATCAAGCGGAAGTTGTGCTGCTGGATCTCAATATGCCTGGCATGGGAGGTATGCAGGCGGCAGCTAAAATGCGTGGAACTTATCCCGGACTCGGAATCATTGTCCTGACCGTCAGGGACCGTGAGGAAGACAAAATTCAAGCTCTTGATGCGGGAGCGGATGATTTTGTGACCAAGCCCTTTCGCATTCCTGAACTGGCCGCTCGGATTCGGGCCGCGGTACGTCGCTCTCGAACCTCCACAGATGAACCTGTGACCCACTTGAAGTCAGGCGACATCCACCTTGATCTGACTGCGCATCGTGTAACGAAGGCCAACGAGGAAGTGCACCTGACGCCAAAAGAGTTTGAGCTTCTATCCGTGCTTATGCAGTATGCCGGAAGCCCCTTGTCTCACCATAAGCTTTTATCCACCGTATGGGGACCGGAGTATGGAAATGAGCGGGAGTACCTTCGTACATTTATCAGTCAACTTCGTCGAAAGCTTGAGAGAGATCCATCCAACCCGGAATATCTACTTACTGAAAACTACGTTGGGTATCGATTCAGCGCTCAAGACTGAGAAACCGACACTCTTCGCTCATCTGTTTGTCGCACCAAGCCTATGTGATCTATAGGGCTTGGTGCCGCTCGTTCATGCGATAGTTCATAGTCAGGTGAGAAGGCCGCGAACGACACAACCACTCAGGAAAAGTCCCGTCGCGAGCAGGAGTACCCCGATCACGCAACGAGTCGAGGTACTCAGTTGTCCTTGATTGATCACTTTGAGTGCTCGCTCTTCGCCAAGAAAAGCTGCTAATGCCTTAGCCATGGTTTGAGTTCGCATCATCTGCCAACCGAGGGTCAACAACAGACATGCGAATGCCGCGATACCAAAATAGGCGTATAGGTTCAAGAGAAACATTGTCGGCCCGAAGCACCTTTCAACTCATGGCGAGGATGGGAAGACGATGACGGAGAGGGCAGGGAAGGAGGTGTTACCACGCTCCTTTCTTTCCTCCGTACCACCAGACCAAGCCAAGAGTCGCCGTGTCCTGATGATTCACGTGGGCTCCCGCGGTGCCGCGCGGAAAGAAAGCCTGATTGCTCCAATCTCTCCGATACTCCAGCATGGCTTGAAATCCGTCACCAAAATGATGGGTGTAAGTTGTCGTCACTTCCTTGAGCGCCTGTGTTGTTCCGCTAAACAGACCGCCGCGGTCCGAGAGATATTCGGTGCGCGCCGCCAGCGAGGAAGACGGTGTGAGCTGATAGCTTGCATACGCCGCGCCGCCGTCTGTATGCGACGGTGCTGAGGATTCTCCCGGTGCAGCATTTGCCCATTGACGTTGGATCACGTAATCCGCTTCTCCACCCAACAGGAGCTTGGGCGTCACTTGCCAACTGGCATAGGTGTCGAAGATGTGAGTCTTGCCGTTCTGCGGGTCAGCAATCGGAGTAAAGCAAAGTCCCGGTTGCAAAGGGGCAGTGCCACAGTTGCTGGAGGTCGCCACGTCGGGGTGTTCCTGGCCCAGGTAATAGTTCACAGTCCAATTGATCGACTTAGTCGGTGTCAGGTTGAGTCCGAACATTTCGTCCTTGAAGGAATTGAAAGGCTCTGTCTGCTGCGTGCCGTTGGTTAGCCAGTAGTTGAATGCGACTTTGTCGTTGAGCTGATAATTCGCACGTAAGCCCATGTGATAGAAGGGCAGGAAATAGAAGTAGAACGATCTGGTGTAGTTCAGCTGGTCCTTTGTATAGTTCGCCTCGTAGCCCAGCGAGCTTGCCCACTTTCCAAAGTCGACAGTCAACCCTTTTCCGAGCGGCGCGACGTAACGGCCGTAGGCTTGAAAGACGTTGCGATAGATATCCGGACGATTCTCATTCGCGGGATTGCCTTGTAATGTGGCAGTCGCTTGTCCAAACTGAAGATCCACGCGTCCTCCGAAGCGCCGACCTTCTTCGGGTGCCGTCGGCAGCTCAAAGATCACACCTGCTTGATTCAGACTGAACGCGTTGCTGAGAACGTCATACGCGCGCAATGAATTCACGCGGCCCGCTGGATGGTTGGTGTTGTATTCGTAATATCCATCCAAAATTACGTTGACGGTCGCTCCCAATGGCAAGGACAAAGAGCTTTTGGGTGCGGCATCGATCGCCGGTTTGGGTTGTTCCAGTGTTGCGCTGGTCGTCGTCCGTTGGGTAATGGGCGACGTGGGTGTATGTGCATTGTGCAGCTCGAGAAGCTGTTTCTTTAGCTGGTCCAGCTCATTCTGCAGGTCTTCGACTTTCTTTTCGAGATCAACCGCATTGGCAGCCTTCGCCTGGTCGTTTGCCGAATTGCCTTGCGCGGACGCGGACAAAGAAGTGAACAGAATTGCCAGCGTGACGACGGCAGTTCGCACTGGGTAGGAATAGTTTCTACCCTCTGGAATGTGGTTGTTTTCCATCGTGGCTTCGTTCTGGTGATATTGCGAAGCCCTGAATCGCTTGCCATCAACGTGGAAGTGGTACAACACCCAAATTAGGAAGGAAAGTACAACCGGGCCCAACACGAATGCTAGAACCTGGGCCAGGGGAACAGTTTGCATCAAAGGCCTCCAACTACAGCCTCATTACAGGTCCGAAGGCCATATCAGAGACGTTAAAAGTTCATATGGAAGTCATATGAATGCTGACTGCGCCGATTGCATACAATTATCGTGAGCGCGGTTCACCATGCAGATTCTGTCCTACCTCTCTCGTAAGAACATCGCTCTTCGTTCCTTCCTGTCTGTGTTGTTTATCTCTGGTCTTATTGGGGCGCTAGCTCCTCTTCACCGGGCGCTGAGCGTGACTACCATTGGATTCACTCTGTTGCTCGGTGTCTTGTTCATCTCAATCCATATGGGGAGCAAGCCGGCGTTGGCTGCGAGCGTCGTCGCTATGCTCGGATATAACTTCTTTTTCCTGCCACCTCTCTTAACGCTGACGATTGAAGACCCGCAGAACTGGGTGGCGCTTGCCGCCTTTTCGATCACCGCAGTCGTAACCGGCCAACTCTCAGCGCATGCGCGACAGCGTGCCCTGGAGGCAGAGGAAGCTCGACTAGAGTCCGAACGCCTTTACCGGGAACTCCGTTCTGCCTTTGAGATCGCAAGCCAAACCGAAGCGATCAAACGCAGCGAGCAAATGAAGTCGGCGCTGCTGGATGCCGTTACTCACGACCTGCGGACACCGCTGACATCGATCCGCGCCGCCGCAACAACCTTGCGTAAGGCATACGTCTCTGGTCAGCACATCGAGAGTGAATTAGAGGAAGAGTTGATCGGTATGGTCGATGAGGAAAGCCTGCATCTTGACCAACTGATTAGCAGCTTCGTTGAGTTGGCGCGCGTGGAGTCGGGCCACATGTTGCTTAAAACAAGTTGGAGCTCTCTTCAGGATGTGACAGGTGCTGCTATCAAACGGGCGGAGAGAATGAGCGGGGAGCACGCGATCGTGGTTGAGATTCCCGATACGTTGCCGTTGCTGAATATTGATGAGCGCGCGCTTTCTGAAGTGGTGTATACGCTCATCGACAACGCTAAGAAATACTCGCCTCCCAGGTCGAAAGTAACTGTCACTGCAAGAATGTCGGAATCGGGCATTGAGGTTTGGGTTCACGATGAAGGAATCGGCATAGCGGCCGCGGATGCAACACGGGTCTTTCAGAAGTTCTATCGAGGCGACGAGACGCGTGTCAGCACACCACACGGACTTGGCGTGGGCCTCGCGATCGCAAAGGCGATTGTCGAAGCCCACGGCGGTGTCATCTGGGTAGATCAGCCAGGAGGAGCGACGGGCACGACGATTAAGTTTCATATCCCGGTGCGCGAGGAGAATGTATGCCTACCCAACCAATGACTGTGCGGCGACGCGTGCTGGTGGTCGACGATGAATCTTCCATCACACGAACTCTCCGCGCCAGCTTTCTGGCGAATGGCTACGACGTGCGAACTGCTCACGATGGAGTTTCCGCACTCAACGTCTTGGAAGACTGGGATCCTGAAGTCGTTGTGACAGATCTGACCATGCCAGAAATGGATGGCGTTGAACTCTGCAAGCGAATTCGGAGTTATTCGTCCATTCCGATCATCCTGCTATCGGTACAAGACGCTACAAGTGCGAAGATTCGCGGTCTTGATGCGGGTGCGGACGATTACGTGACCAAGCCCTTTAGCATCGATGAGCTACTGGCGCGTGTCCGAGGTTCTCTTCGACGCCTGGACGCCTTAAGGACGTCAGATTCAACATCAACCGAACCCAAGATGCTGCGCACCGGTGATTTCAGTGTCAACACTCTCACCCGTCATGTGACGGTGAGCGAAATTGAAGTGAAGCTCACGCCGCGAGAATATGACCTGTTGTTATTTTTTCTGCGAAACGTGGATCGTGTCCTGACGCATTCTTCGATTATTCAATCGATCTGGGGACCGCACAGCACGCATCAGCCAGAGTATCTTCGTGTTCTTGTGGCCTCGCTCAGAAAGAAGATTGAACGTGATCCGAACCATCCACAGTATTTGCTTACCGATCCCTGGGTCGGCTATCGCCTGAATCCTAATCCCGAGGACTAACACTCGCTTGCTTCCGACCTTCGCAGCAGATCAAGTTACATCCAGCAAAGCGAAACCCAGTCAGTGTGATAGGCAGATTGGCATAGCTCAATAAGAAGCTGTGTTTCCGCAAAGTCGCTTTTCTTCAATGTGCGGATAAGTGAGCGCTTTTTGTTGATTCTCATCCAGGCCGTAGAACGGCAAAGACGAGCTGCGCGTCTTCGAGACACACCGATTTTGAAGGGACGAAGGATACTTCTTTCTCAAACAAAGAACGGGGCCGCACGTATCGTCTATTTGAACGACCTCGGGATGAACATCCTGAATTCGTTGGTACGCTATCGGACGACTCTGGCACCAAGAAGTAAAGCCGTTACCACAGCGTGACCGTCTTCTCAAACGAGAAGTTATTTATGAAGCTAAGTTGTTGATGGGAAATGGCGTCCCCGACGGGATTCGAACCCGTGTTACCGCCGTGAAAGGGCGGTGTCCTGGGCCACTGGACGACGGGGACGCACCTGCACTCAAGCGTGGGATCACGCTGTGCCATTTCCAAGATTAGTCGTATCTGCGCTCGATGTCAAAATTTGCAAAATGTTCTTCTGTGGAACGGTGCTAGTCTCCAGTGGAACGCAAAATGACTCACACGCACAGTCAGCCCTCTCGCCGTTTGTTGGATGTATTGCAGGTGGCATTCGTCGTCATTCTGCTGGTGTCGAATCTTCTCGCGCAGAAGATATGCCTCATTGGCGGTCTGCCAGTTTCAGCGGCTATTTTGCTCTTTCCCATCACGTACATTTTTGGAGACGTATTCACGGAAGTGTATGGATACGCTGCTTCGCGTCGTGCTATCTGGCTTGGCTTCTTTGCTACGGCTTTGCTTTATGTCGCAGCAGCATTGGCGATTAAGCTTCCAGCCGATCCCTCTTGGCACAATCAGGAAGCTTTCTCGGCTGTCTTCGGATTCATCCCTCGCATTCTTGCTGCGAGTCTTGCGGCTTTCTGGTTCGGAGAATTCGCAAATAGTTACGTCATGGCCAGGTTGAAGCTGCTGACAAACGGACGCTGGCTGTGGACCCGCACCGTCGGTTCCACCGTCGTTGGACAAGCGATCGACACAAGCCTGGTGGTAGTGCTCACGTTTGGTGGCATCATTCCCGCAAGAACGATGTTCTTCATGATTCTCAGTAGCTATGCGTTGAAAGTTGGATACGAAGTATTGGCAACACCGCTCACCTATGTCGTCATCTATGCTCTGAAGCGAATCGAAGGCGGGGAAAGTTTCGATCGGCACACGTCCTTCAATCCGTTTCGGTTTTCAGAGAGAAAGGCTGCTTCCTCCACAGAATGATAACGACATACTACGATCGCGCGGGTCAGTTGGAGATCGGTGCAGAAGGCGATTTGAAGGATGCTGCATGGATTGATCTCTATGCGCCGTCTCCCGAAGAAGAACAACGCGTAGAAGCAGAATTAAAGATCACGATTCCGACTCGCGAAGAGATGCGTGAGGTAGAGAGCAGCAGTGCGCTCTACCACGAAGGCGACGCCACTTATATCACGGTCCGTGCGGTGGAGCGGGGAAGCAGGGGAGAGCCCGGACTGACGAGCTTTACACTCGTCCTGGTACGGCAGCAATTCATCACGCTGCGGTATGCAGAACCAAGATCCTTTGCGCAGTTTCTCGCACGGACACACAAGCCTGAGCAGGCCTTTCCATCGTCGCAGTCGTTGCTTCTCTGTCTGTTGGAAACAATGGTCGACCGTGATGCTGACATCCTTGAAGAAATTGGCGATGCGCTGGATCCCATCTCGCTTGAGATCTTCTCGCGCGATACGTCTTCGTCTATGGAAAGCATCGCAGCAAAGGATTTAAGCCAGGTCCTGACACGCATTGGAAATGCAGGGGAACTCGCAGCGCGCGTACGCCAAAGCCTCCACAGTATCGGTCGCGCTCTTCCTTTCTTGAAGCTTGAAATTGAGAGCCATGCAGCTCTTGATACAAGACTGAAAACGCTCACGCTGGATGTGCAGTCGCTACTGGAACACGACAACTTTCTTCAGACGCAGATTCAATTTCTGCTTGATTCCAATATCGGGCTCATCTCCATTCAGCAGAATGCGATTATGAAGACGCTGAGCGTGGCGGCGGTGATCTTTCTGCCGCCCACGCTAATTGGTTCCGTTTACGGAATGAATTTTGAGCATATGCCTGAATTGCACTGGGCCCATGGCTACCCTTTTGCGCTCGGTTTAATGCTCTTATCAGTCGTTCTTCCTTTGGCGTTCTTTCGCATGCGCCGCTGGTTCTAGTCGGCGGACAAAACGATGCAGCTTCATACATATATCGTGATACGATATATGTATGAAGCCGACTTCCGTAGACAAGCAACTGACGGTAGCGCTAGCAGCCTTTCGCGCAGATTTACGCCGCTTTCTGCATTACAGCGAGCTCGCTGCGGAAAAAGCAGGACTCCTCCCGCAACAACATCAGCTTTTGCTGCAGGTTGCAGGAGCACCCGCAGATACGCTTGTCACAATTGCCTATATCGCTGAGCGTCTGCAGTTGCAACACAACAGTGCGGTGGAACTCTGCAAGCGATGCGAAGCTGCCGGCTTCCTAATACGCGACAAGCTGAAAGAAAATCGCCGCTTTGTGATTCTGCAGCTGACGCCCTCCGGTAAGAAGATGTTGGGCCGACTTTCCAGAGATCACGCGCGCGAACTGCGCCAGTGGGCGCCTGAACTCATCGCCTCGCTCCACAAGATTGTCTTGTTCGATGGCGAATTCGAAGGAGACATAGAGTGACAATCGAAAAGCCCCGGGCAGGTTGGTTAAGCCGTTCTCTTCCGTTGGTGCACGAAGACCTTTCCAGTACCTATGAGCGGAATCTCCATCGCTGGTTGATCGTAGCTCCCATCGTTGGCATCACAGCGGGCCTGGGTATTACTGCGGTTGCAACTGTACTGCTGCGCTACGTCTGGCCTCGTGTGCTTGCTCTATATCTTGCGCATCATTGGATCATCATTCCCGGCCTGACTCTTGGGGGTATTGTTACCGGCCTGCTGATGCAGTTCGGAACGCCGGATCCCAATCTGCATTCGACAGAAGAAGTGATCGAGATGTACCACGAGAACAATGGGAAGATCGATCTGCGTTCGACGCCTGTGAAGTTAATCGCGGCTATCACTACGGTTGGCTCTGGTGGCAGCGCTGCGTTGGAAGGTCCCGCGATCTATGGCGGAGCGGCCATCGGCACGTGGGTATGGTCGCGATTATCCAAAATCTCAAGGCTCGGACTTACCCCGCGTCATCGTCGCATCCTGTTGCTCTGTGGCGCAGCGGCAGGCATGTCCGCGGTATTTCGCGCACCTCTCACGGGCATCGTATTTGCATTGGAAATGCCATACAAAGACGACATGGCACACGAAGCGCTTGTGCCATCTCTGATTGCATCTGTCGTTTCATATATGACACTCGGTGTCTTTTTCGGGAGCGAACCACTCTTCGCATTCACGGCTTCGTCTTCGTATGTGCCGAAAGACCTTGTGTGGTGCGCGCTGTTGGGCATGTTGATTGGTCTGATTGCCATGACCTTTGTCATCACATTCCGCAGACTCCGTCGATTCGTCGTCGAGTGCCCGGTTGCGCACTGGATCAAGATGGGAATCGGCGGGTTGGCGACGGCCCTATGTGGTCTTGCATTCCTGCATTTCTATCCTGGGACACTTGTTCCGCTTGGCCCCAATTACGAAGCAGTTCGGATGATCATTGGGCAGAATCACTCCACGCCAGAACTGTTGTTTTTTACCTTGATGAAGCTCGCAGCAACTGCCTGCACACTAGGAGTGGGCGGCGTCAGCGCCATGTTCGTTCCACTGTTCCTAAGTGGCGGCAGTCTCGGCGCAGCGTTTGGGCAAAGCGTCGTTCACACGCAGACCCTGGGACTATATGAGGCGGTGGGGATGACCTCTTTCATCTCGGCAGCATACAAAGCTCCGCTGGCGGCGGTGGTGTTCATGGCGGAAACAACGGGCGGTCATGGATTCTTAATTCCCGCTCTTGTAGGTGCGGCCATTGCCTACGTGATCTCTGGCGACGCATCCATCTCACCAGCGCAACACGTGCATTCTCGCGCTGAACGTCAAAGCCACGCCACGGCGTAGGAGATCGGGAAGGTTAGAAACAGTTCCGCACTCCAGGTTAAGGTCCCGTCTTGCGAAGCACTAAAGCCCAAAGGCAGCCTTGAACCGCGTCACGCTTCGACGGTCGTTCGATGTGCAACCGCTGGTCGGCGATTTAGTTTCCCACAATCTGAAGAAGTTCCTCCTACAAGCCCGCTTCCTAAAACGGCCAGCTACAAAAACAGCCACCTAAACAATTTTGGCCTCTCGCTAGCGAGGGGCCAATTTCGTATAAGTGCTTTGTTTTCTATGGTGCCGGGAGGGGGGGTCGAACCCCCACGAGGTTGCCCTCGGCGGATTTTGAGTCCGCTGCGTCTGCCAGTTCCGCCATCCCGGCGCTCGCTACTTTGGTCGGTGGGCGAGAGGTCAAGTATCGCATCAAAGGGAATGGTGTTGCAAACACGCATAGACATCTGGCTGGAATCACGCACAAGCCAGACGTTTTTATACGGGGCATAAGGAAGAGCCAGAGTCGTGGGCACAAGGAAAGCGCCAGTGGGTTGGACTTTCGTCCCGCCTCACTGGCGCTGCATGCGTTGTAGGTTTAGTGGCTGCTGGGCGAAGCCGTGGTCAAGACTTTGATGAGGGATTTACCTGCGGGTGTGACAGTTGCGCCCCCTTCGCGAACGATTTCTGTTGCTGTGATGTCCTTGCCATACACGGCCTTGTTCGCGTCGTCGTCGGTCACCATTGATGCGCTACCGAGAGAGGCGCCGGCGAAGAGGCCACCTTTGGCGCGGGTGTATGTCAGAACATCGAAGTTTGTGTCATTTGCTCCCACGGCCTTGGCACCGCTTGGGCCCGCAACTGCGCTCGCATCGGCACCCAGCTTCAGCTTGCCGGTGAGCAATTTGAGAGCGCTCTTCTTGTTTTCAAGAAGCATGACGTAGTCCGTCTCCGAGCGGCCAAGCTGTAAGCCAAGACTGCCTACATCGAGCTTGTACATGGCGGGGGCAGACCAGGGCCCTTTCATGTCCGTTCCGGTTCTGCAGACGAGTACACCACGACCGTAGGTAACGCCAAGACCTACGCCTACTTTCTTTACCGCAGGAAAGATAAGCACGCACACGGATCGATCCAGGTAGGTCTTGGGGATGGAATCCGGGTGTGCGATCATCTGGCGCAGCACTTCGGCTGAGTTTCCGAGTCGGTCGTCGATTTTGTTTTGGGCAAACGCGGGAAGCGCCGTGCCAAGAATGAGTAACAGTAGCGCGCGATATGTTTTCATGTACGGGCCTCTCTCCATTTGCTTCCTCGGAAGCGAACTCCTCTTGTGCTCAAACACTATCGGGATACTTCTTTGCAGCAATACTGTCAAAACTTGCAGGTCAGCGGGATCGGCGAGCGGCCCGAAGAAAAATGTCCAGGCTGAGAATCAAGAGCAGACACAGAGAGCTAAGTAAGAGCTTTCTGTGATTCAAGAAAAACGCGGATCCTCCGCGACCAGGCGTTCATGAAGGGCAAAGCGCACTAATTCAGCGTTACTCTTCAGGCCGAACTCTTCCATGATTTTGTATTTGTGAAATGCAATCGTACGTACTGCTACATCGAGAACTGCAGCGGCTTCTTTCATAGAACGTCCCTCGGCAAGAAGTTGAAGAACCTCGCGTTGGCGCGGCGTCAGTTCTTTATCTTTGGCCGGCTTCGGATTGCGAATGAATTCATCCATGAGTGGCTGTGCAATGGAAGGTGTAACGTACGTTTTTCCACGCAAGATCGTGCCAAGTGCACGCTTTAATTCTGTGCCCGCAGATTTCTTCAGAAGATAGCCCGAGGCCCAGTTGTGTAGAGCAACCGAAGCTACATCTGGATCTTCATTCATGGTGACGACAACAAACTTGGTTCGCGGCAGAATCTTTTTCAGTTGTTGACCAGCGTCAATCCCGTTCAGCAAAGGCATGCCAAGGTCAAGGATCACAATCTCCGGCTTCAATTCCACAGCACGTGACAGTAGTTTCTTGCCGTCATGCACAAGGTCCAAAACTTGATATTCCGGTTCCAGAAGCGCTCGTAGGGCTTCCGCGATGAGGATATGGTCGTCTGCAATTAGAACACCAGGCCGATTCACGGTGTACTCCTTTCTCCCACCTCAAAATCATTCCGCGTTCGTTGTCCTGCAAGACACGTCAGAGGAAACCGGGCTGGCTCTCAATCTCATGCGATCCATATGCATGATGAGAATAAGAAGTCTCACGAGGAACACCCCGTTCTTCCCAACCCACAATAGAACTGCTCGTTACTTGACCACCGAGCATAGCACCCACGATGAGAGATGCACCTGTAAGAACTGGCAGTGGCGACTAGATTGAAATTCCAATGTGATGCTGCTACACGCGTAGCAACCTGCGTGATCGTGGGCCGCCGAATCCTATAGGAGGGAGCAGTGCTACTTAATGTTCTCAGGAGCGGTGGACTGCAGTATCGTGTTGTGCCAAAGGAGTATAGGGAGTGGAATGCGAGATACTGCTTCTGCTGGATTTGGCTGATCCTCGTCATCATTATGATGGCAGTCCCTGCCTTTGCTGGGAACAGGCTGAGTACAGACACGATTACGTTGAAGAACGGCGACGTTATCACATGCGAAATTCGCTCCCTTGAAAAGGGGCAGCTGACTATTAAGCAGCCCAATGCAAGTTCCACTGTTGTTTTGGATTGGAAGAGCATTGCAAAAATTCAATCGCAGCAATCGTTCGTTGTCATTGATACCAATACAAAAACATTTAGCGGGACGATCCATCAGGATGCCGTTGATTCTGTTCTTCAAGTCGAGGGCCCTGTATCGGCTGCCATACCTCACAATCTGGTGGTCAGCATTGAAGAGACGAATCCGAATTTTTTTCGAAGGCTGCGTGGCAATGTAGATCTGGGTATGAGTTTTTCCCAATCCAATTCACAGACTCAGGTGACCTTACAGGGAAGTCTGGCCTCACAAACAGTGAAGCATATCCTGGGAGCGACGATGAGCACGCAGTTCACCAGCCAGTTAGAGACAAACAATACTCGCGAAACAGATATTAAGACGGAGTATTTTTCTCAGATCAGGCAATCACGATGGGCAAATGGTGCGATTGCTAATTTTCTCTCCAGTTCAGCTCAGAAGATCAATTTGCGAACCTCTGTAGGAGGAGCGATTGCGTTCCAGGGAATCAAGACGAACAAGACGGAACTCATCTTTATCGGCGGCGTCGCCTACACGATTGAACAGAATTCCATAGAGGAAACGAATTCTCGTTCCAATAGCGTTGATACCGCGTGGGCCGTTCAGTATTCCACCTTTCGCTTCGATTCAACAGACTTTGATACCACAATCTGGCTCTACCCAAGCATCTCGCAGGCTGGCCGACTGAGAATGACACTGAACGAAGATGTGTATGTGAAGTTTTATAAAGACTTCTATGTTCGCGGCAGTTTCTACGATAACTACGATAACCAGCCTACAGTGACAGCACCCGCGAACAATCTCGGCACTTCGTTGACTGTGGGGTGGTCCTTCCGGTGAGGAGAGCGGCGATGTCTGGCAAATCTGCCAGTGGCATGTAGCAGTGTGCGCCGATACGTTGACAGGGTGCCGTGGCAGAAAGCAGCCCCGCCTTTATCGCTCGTGCGAACACATCCCGAGATCCATCAGAAAGGGGACGCCCTCTATGGCAGGAATTCGTTCTGGACTCGTCCTGGCGATAGTGTTGCTTTCTCGCGTGTTAAGCGCGCAGAATGCCGCTCCCGTGACGCCTCCTCCATCTGAGAGCAAAGGTTCACCAATTCTCTTTGGAACGAATGTGGATGCCGATGAAGGTACAGAGAGCAGAGGAGCAAGTCTTGGTCTGGGTGCTTACGATTCAAAGAAGAAGGATCAAAAGAAGAAAAAGCATCGTGGTGAATTCGCGATTGCTCCAATTCCTTTGGTAAATCCTTCCATCGGGAATGGAGGCGGCCTTGGTGTCATTTACGCCGTCGATCTGGATGGGAGTGCGGAATCACCGCCATCAGCATTTGGGGCCGCAGGTTTTATCACTGAAACTGGAAGTTGGTTCGCCGGTGTTGGCGGGCAGATCCACCTCCGCAACGATAAATATCGAACGTTGGTTGCATTAGGCGGTGGCAAATTCAATTACAACTTCTTCGGTATTGGGGCCGATAGTGGCAGCAAGAGTATTCCGCTCACGCAGACATCGAAAGCCTTCCTTTTAGAGCCGAAGATGCGCGTTTATCGAGACTGGTATTTGGGACCGCGTTATCACATCATTAGCAGCACTGCTGGCTTGAATTCACCCAAGTTGGATCCCAGCAAACTTCCCGTTCCGCTGCCGTCTACGATCGATCTTCGAACGGCGGCGTTGGGAATCCGATTGCAGCGTGACTCCAGCGATAGCTCGTTTTATCCCAAGAAGGGCTCATTGTTCGACGTACTCGCAGATTTCTATGCGCCGCAACTGGGGGGCGCGCGAACGTATCAGAATCTGACGCTAGCGTATGACAAGTATCTTCCTCTGGGACCGAAGAACGTCCTTGCCATCCGTGCTTCTGCCTGCATGGTGACGGAGGGAGCACCGTTCTACGATGTGTGCCTGCTGGGCATGTCCAAAGACCTTCGCGGCTACCAGGTTGGAGAGTTTCGCGATGACCGCATGTTGGTAGGGCAGATGGAATTCCGCAGAGAGTTGTTCTGGAGGCTCGGAGCCACGGCATTTGCTGGAGCGGGGGCCGTTGCGCATGACTGGAGTGGCTTTGGCAATTCACATGCGGAACCGGGGGGAGGGTTTGGTCTGCGGTTTGTCCTCGCCAAACATAACCACATCAATCTCCGAGCCGACTACGCATGGGGTGATAACAGCCATGCAGCCTATGTCAGTCTGGGCGAGGCCTTCTGATGTCGAAGAACAATCCAACATCACCTGGCCCGAAAATTGAGAAAGCACATCGATATTGGATCAGCAGAACAACGCGGGCCATTGTTTTGCTGGCACTGGGCGCGTTGTACCTCCTTTCGCTCTGGTCGAGCCACACAGAGGAGAGTCGGAGATCGATAACGCTGACGGAAGCAGCATCATCCGAGGATTATGTGCAGATGGACGTTCATGTCACGGATATCGATCCCGTGAAGGCGTTGCTCTATGAACGCATTCGCCTGATTCCAAGGGGGAAATTCGCGATTGATCGTAACCGGCCCGCACAGGATTTGACGCTGCTGCTGAATTCCGTAACTGGTCAGCAGACAATCCGCTTCCCAAAAGGAGAGCGAATCGAGCCAATTGATGCGGCTGTCAGTCTTGTGGGAGATAGCAATAAATATCCCTTCGACGTATACCACGCAGACCTCGATGTTCTGGTGAGCGAAAAGGCGGCACGCGCGCCCGTAAAAATACCGTTCGGCGGCCCGGACGTGCTATCGGATCCAATAGAGCCAGGAGGGCTTGTGGTGAGTGCAGGCGATCTGGAAAAAGATATTCCTGTACCGGTTCTGGAGAGAGTGAGCGCGTCTATTCCGCAATTCAAATTCAAAGGATCCATAACGCATGACGATGCGGATAAGCTGACGCGTACCGAAATTTCCGCGCGTCGTGCGAACAATGTCATCTTCTCGTCCTTGGTGATCATGATTACGATGATGGGCCTGGCCGTCAGCATTACAGCTATGGCGATTAAGGCAACGCGCCCAGGTATGCAGTTTGACCTGCTTCCTCTTTCGTTATCCATCTCGTTGATTTTCGGTCTGCCGGCGCTCCGCAATACGCAGCCAGGGGTGCCCGGTGTCGGCGTGCTTGGTGATTATGTGTCGTTTATCTGGGCGTCGCTCCTGGTTGCGCTATCGGCCATTGCACTGGCCTGGACCTGGATTTTTAAGACTCCTCAACAGCACGAGGCGGGAAAAGATCGCCATGCAACCGACGAAGCCGTCGAAAGTCGCGACGGTGACACATAACCCTTTCGAGCCGTGTCAGAATCCGATATGCTTCACTACGTTCCCTAAAAACATTCCTCGGTCGGTCCCTGTGATTCACAGTTCGCGGACTGTATTTGTGCACAGTTGCGGACGAAGTTCCGTCCCAGCAGGATGAGGATGCGGAGGCTGTATAGCGTGCAAGAAGTTTTGCATCGAGCGACATTGGTGTGTGCGGACGATGACGCAAGCGTGACCTCGCGCGTATGCACTATGTTGTCTGACGCCTACGACATCGTGGCAACGGCCGGCGATGGGTTAGAAGCTCTCGATCAAGTACTTCGTCTCCGCCCCGATTTTGCCATCCTGGATATATCCATGCCTCGCATGGACGGCTTGATGGTAGCGCGAGCTATACAAGATGCGGGATGTCTTACGAAAATTATTTTTCTAACACTAATACAGGATGAAGACTATATATCCATCGCCAGAATAATTGGAGACGGATATGTCCTGAAGAAGAAAATCAGTAGTGACTTAGTTCAGGCGCTACAGTACGCTTCCCGAGGGCAATTTTACTGTTCCATATCGAACAGTAAATAGTGATATGTTACTGATTTTCATAGACCGCTGACATATCACCTTACCTGTCTTCTTTGACAGGTAGTTATCCTTTTGATTTCACGCACAAATGCTAAGTACTTCGTGTAGGCTATTCGCGAGCGCATCTGTCTGGAAGCAATGGAACGATCGTAAGTGTCCGTAATCCACAGTGCCTTTTGCATCTGGTGATAGCTGAGAATCTGAATGATCTGAAGTCCTCCGACTCAATCCCCCCGGGTTACGCGTCGACATGACGTGTGAGCGAAATCGAGGATCTTATGGACAAGTCTGCGAAGGTACATCCCAATCATCGATCGTTTGTTCCAGGGTCACTGAAGCAAACAGACCATGGGTTTAACAAGCTGGCCAATCGCTCACCGCTTTATAGCCAGGATGCATATGACCCAGTTCGCAAGGGCATCGATGCATTCGCGCGCCTCCATCACTGTGAATACGTAGCATGGTTACATCTTCTGGATGGGGGCCGCCTTGAGCCGGTACATCCTTCCTCGCCAAAGTCTGTTCTTCTGCGCTTCTTACATGGCAGCCTGAATGGTTTTCCAGGACTTCTGGAAAAGGTGGGCCAGAGCATTCCAGCATACTGGCAGCGTAAAGAAACTGCGCCCGTTTCCACTGAGAACGTTCAGTGTGCTCCCATCAACTCGATGACTGTTTTCCCACACAGTCAGGACGGGTTTGGCCAGACGGTTCTCATCCTTGCTTCCCGTCACCAGGAGATCGCATGTTCTCAAGACTTCGCGGCCCAGGCCAATCTATTGCTTGACCTTATGGTTAACGCGGAGCAGGCGCGCCGGTCTGTTGAAATGGTTCATTCGTCGACCTACACCGAAGAATTGCTGCTCGCGTCCGTTCCGTTTCCGCTGGCTATGCTGGATGCTTCCGGGAAAATTCTTTCAGCAAACCCGCACTTCCAAACAGCTCTGGGCTATTCACAGCAGGAACTGGCAGCCATGCAATACAGCCAGCTCGCCGCATGGCATTCAGGTGCCGCGATGCGCAAGAAGGGAAGCGATCATTCTTTAGGTGATCCCCAGGACCAGTTGCTAACTCGCAAAGATGGGTCTCCGCTGCATGCGCATGTTGCTGTGACAACCATGGATGGCCTTGGAAGTCGACAGCTTGTCGCGTTGAAGACAGCGTCTGGCATTGAGACAAGGGAACGAGAAATCGAACAGCGGAAGCACCAGATCCGTGTGCTTACAGCTCAATTGCTTCGTTCGCAGGAAGATGAACGGAAGCGTCTTTCGCGTGAACTGCACGATGATATCGGGCAGCGGCTTTCATTGGTGACGAGTCAGATTGCTTCACTGACAGATGATTCTTTACTGCTACCAGACACCTGTTCAGGGCAGCTAAAGCATATTCACGATGAACTCGACGCTCTCTGCACGGACCTGCATGAGATGTCGCACAATCTTCATTCCTATAAGTTGCAACACCTTGGTCTGGCACCCGCGATGAGGGCAATGTGCAGAGACTTCGAGCGTCCTGTCTTTCATGTCGATTTGCATATCGATGACTTCGCCGAATCCGTATCAGAAGATATTGCACTCTGCCTCTACCGCATAGCGCAGGAGGCACTGAACAATGCGCTCCATCATGCGAACACGGAGAAAGCGTGTGTTGTAGTCACGAAGCTTGGTTCAACCTACTACATGTCCATTCAGGACGCGGGCTGCGGATTCGACACAGGAATTGCCAAGGCCGGACTCGGCTTGATCAGTATGACGGAAAGGGTGAAGCTGCTGAACGGCGAATTCAGGGTCCATTCCATGAAAGGCCGCGGCACTGAAATATGGGCGTCTATTCCTGACGGGGTGGCCTCAGGCCTGACTTCGGCTTGATGATGTAACCATTGCGCATTACGGCTTGCACCTATTTCTTCAAATCACCTTTCCCAGGGCTTCCTGCGCTGAAGTGGATTGGAGTACGGCGCTTGCGGAGACACCATGGAGTTGGATCAGCCACGCTATCAGGCCGGTTCAACCCGTCTGGTGGCTCGCTCCAATGCCAGCACCGTTGTCGCCATGGAAGTACTCGTAAAACCGCACCAGATCGCGCCAGTGAGGATCATTGTTGAAATAGTCTTCACCGCCGAACACCGCACGTTTGCCCGCCTCATTTCGAAGCACAATGCTTGATAGTCGTTTTCGACAACTCTCCCGCCACTTCAAACAGCGTTACCATGTGTCCGCTACCCGTCGGGCATTCGATCTTGAAGTCGTCACAGTAGTAGAGATAGAACTGATGCAATGCTCGCATCAGCATCATGTTGACAGGCATCCAGACGGGACCACGCCAGGTCATGAAGCTCTCTTAAATGACAGTTGTGTTTCGAAAATGGATGATAAAGTGCGACATTTTAGGTCGATCAATATCGTCTCTATGGATTCAGTCCAACCAAAGAGCCATGTGTCTGTGCTCGCGTTTTCCGGGCAACGGCTGTCGCGCGAAACTGTCGAAGCTCCTTTGCGAAGGATCGTCCTGTCCATTGCGATGAACCTGTCTCCGCATACAGTGAACCGGTCAGTTCCGAAATCTGTGCCTGTAAATCTGGTGTGATATGTAAGGCCACGACATCACTGAAGGACTGATTGGGATATACGCGTACAAACCATTGCAAGAGACACCCGTAGCTCAACTGTGCATCGTCTTTCTTTGCCGCATGAATCAGCCGGTGGAAGTAGGCTCCTTCGGACTGCTGTTGTTTCTTCCGTAGCGCAATTGCATGAGGCGCTAAGGTTCGAACCACCAGGTAACAGAGGAAGATGACTGCGAGGCAGAGAATTCCTTGCAACGTGATCAATGCATTCCGCCGCCAGTGGATGGCCGCCTTCTTTGTCGGTGCTTGCATGGTCTGTGCGTTTGGCTGTGGTGGCGGTAGCTCTGCGATCAGGCTGGGATTAGCGGCAGCCTGGAACGATATGGCTGGCAGTGATGCTGTGGCCAAACGATGTGTATTGAGATTCCACCACTGCAGCTCGATCGCAGGTAACGTATAACCGCCCGGCTTTTCAACGTAGTATTTGGCCGTTTCGACACGTTGCCCATAGATGAAGTCGCCACGCGGTGTCTTTTGTTCGCGTACGACGGGTTCACTGCCGTAAATGCGAAGACCATCTGGTGCTGAAAACTGCAGTGGAGGAATCAACATGGCCTGCGTCTTGGAAGCGGTGATCGTAACGGTGCGCTCGACAGTGTCGCCGGCCCTAACCTTCTTCAAAGAAGGCGACCACTTCTCCGCGATGGTGAGTTGAGTTGTCGGTAGAAAGTAAGAGAGATCACGAGCGGCAGCAGGGACATCTGCGCGAAAGCTGAGACTGGGAACCACAACTTGTGCGGTCGTGGTCTGAGGTGGCGTCTTCGCATAGGGGACGGACAGCTTGATGGTAGGCAGATGAAAATCGCCTGTCTGCTCCGGATAAATCACATACGTTTGTGTGATTCCGAAATACTTCGCATCACCAATCTGCGTGTTTGAATTCTCAGGTCGATCCTGCGGCATAACCACCACCGCATTCTCCATCTCAAACTCGGGAAAATCTGGCGCTCCGGTAAAGTAGTTCGGGACAAAGACAGAAACGATTAACTTCACCGGCTGCCCAACCATGATGTTCTGTGACGGTTCAAGGTGAGCGCGCACCACAGGCGATTGGGCGGCCACATGCAAGGTCGTGCATAGGAAGATGATTGGGAGGAAGCGCTTCACGGATGGCGCTCCTTCGCATCCTGCATGGCAAACCGGCGCCGAAGAAAATCAGCGGGTGAGGTTTGAATGTTGCGCATCCATATATCCGCGGTGGTCACAGGCTTGATACTGGTGCGCGCCTTCTTTCCTTGCTTTCCTTTGTCGTCAAAGCGAACCTGATCCGGAGGCAGATTCGGCGCCTCTTCTGATTGTTCCTTGTCCTCTTTCTTCTGCTCTTTAGGCTTGGGAATCAACGACTGTACAAGCGCCAGATTGTCTTTCGCTTCTTGCCAATCAGGACGTCGCAGCAATGCCTGACGAAACGCTTCGACTGCTGCGGGGTATTTGCCGCTGTGCGCCAACGCGTCTCCCTGATTGAACCAGGCTTCAGCGCTATCGCTTAGCGCAAAGGCATTCAGTGCCGCGTCGTAATCTCCCAAACGCGCCAGAGCGAGGCCACGCCACATAGGATCTTCAAATCGCTCTGCTGCCTTTTTGTAATCCTGTTTTTGAAAGTAATAACGACCCTGCTGATCGGGCGTCATCCAGATGTTCATCCACGAGAAGTGCGACGACGTCTCGTTCTCTTCCATCGCGAAAGCAGAGGATGGCAGCAGTAGAGCAAATGCGAGAAGCGCTACGGTCCAACGGATCGTCCAGCCTTTGCGAAACCAGAAGGCACTCAATACAGCAAGAGGTATAGCTAACAGATAACCCTCATCAATCCATCGGGTGCGTGTGTCTTTCTCTTCTAACATCTCCATGTGGTGCTGTGTGTGATGTTGAATCCATTGGATGTCATCGTCATCGGGAGTTAATGTACTGGCATCGATGCCATCGCGGCTTAATGCGCGCAGAGCAGCAACATCCAGTTTCGAGAACACACGTCGTCCACTGCGATCTTCCAGGAAATGAGAAGGTCCATCCTGGACCGGCCCTCCCTCGGAAGTACCTACACCCAGAACCAGAATTTCATTAGGTTGGTCCTGCTTTGTTGTGAACTGCTGAAAGGAAGCCATTGCGCTCGGTTCAATGCCATCGGTAACAAAAAGGATTGTGCCGGGGACGGTTTCGTCTTTCAGAAACTTTTCAATCGCATGCAACGCCCCTGCAGAATCCTTGCCTTGGCGAGGCATCAGGTTGGTCTTTAGCGTGTCCAGATAGATATCAAACAACGATTCGTCCGTGGTGAAGGGAAGCACCATGTATGCATTTTCGGCATAAGCGAATAATGCCGTGCGTCCACCATCGCGCCGATGAATCAGGTCGCGCAACTTTAACTTCACGCGCTCCAGTCGCGTCGGATTAAGGTCAACGGCGTTCATGGTCGTCGACAGATCAAGTGCAATGACAAGCGGTGCTTTGTCTTCTGCAAAGGGAGGTTGTTCACGCCGCCAGGTTGGTCCTGCGGCTGCGAGCGATCCAATTGCGATCAGTAGCGATAGTAGATGCACTGGACGAAAACGCCACCGATGTTTGCGTGGGACTATCAGGTGATCCAGAAGAGCAGGTTCAATCAGTCCCTGCCACGGCCGGCGAGCGTTCTCTCGTATGAAGAGGGAAGCATAAAAGATCGGGATAGCCAGCATCATCCAGAGCCAATGAGGTCGTAGAAAGTGAAGTAGCTGCCACCATTCGCGCAGGCTCATAGGCGTACCTTCAGCATGGCGATCTCCGCCGTCTGCGTGTCCAAGGGCTTCTGCGCGCGACGATGCCACAAACTCATGCCAATTCCGATGAGGAGCATCAGCACGTTGTATCCCACCGTGAGCAGAAGAGCCGTGCCGATGGGAATCATTGCTAGTTCACGGCGTGGTTGATAGCTTAGCGTCTTGAAGTTTTGCGGTGTGATTCTGTCCAGCTCGCGATAGGCACTCTCTAACTCGGCGCGGTTCTCCCCATGGAATACCTTGCCGCCCGTAGAGCTCGCAATCTGCGCTAAAACCGCATAATCCATCTTGTCTTCGCCGGTTGCGTGTGGATCACCGAGCCCAACCGCATGGATCACAATGTGATTCTCTTTTGCAATCTCCGCCGCACGTCGCGGTGGCATGCGGCTTCCCGTATCGTTGCCGTCGGTCAGCAGGATCAGAACGCGTTGCTTTGCGTCGCTCGCGTTGAACTGTTTGATCGCGAGACCGATGGCATCGCCAATCATGGTTTGCGGCCCCGCCATGCCGGCATCAATCTGAGCCAGCATCTGTTCGCATGCTTCATGATCCAGAGTGAAAGGAGTAACCGGATATGCTGATTGTCCGAAGACGATCAATCCAATCTGGTCGTGCTTTCTTCGACGGATAAAATCTGCCACCACTTGCTTCACTGCATCCACGCGGCGCATCCGTGTTCCATCGGGCGTGCGGAAGTCGGGTGTTTCCATCGATTGCGAGATGTCGAGCGCCAGCATCAGATCGCGCCCCGGTTCAGTCTTCTGAATGGGCGGCTCTATGTACTGTGGCCGCGCAAGAGCCACAACGATCAGGCTCCAACTGACCACGCTAACAATCTTTTCCAACCAGTTGGTTCGCAAGATCACAGCTTGATGTTGCGGTGTCAGTTGGAGAGAGGAAGCCACGTAATCAAAGAAGGTAATCCGAAGCGAATCCTGTTCCTCACGATAGGGTGGCAGCAACCAATACAGGATGAGAGGGAGGGGGAGAATCGCAAGTAGCCACGGATGTTCAAGCCGATACATGCTTCTCCCCCTTTCGCGGCGCCGTATGGTGCGTTATCCAAAGAGAAGCGGCACTCCGTATTGACGACTCGGCTTCTTGAGACGGCTTCGAAGACGAGAAGGCCGTTGCCTCGAGCTGGTCTACAATTGAACGGTCGAAAGACGCTTGCCTGGCGGACCCATTTAGGAACGCCAGCCATGCTGGCCCTGTCAATGATGCGACTTCTGCGCGCGGCCATGCGGATAGCGCCGTGCGTTTCAGCAATTCTGAGATATCGCCCACGTCCGTGTGTGCAAGCTCGTGTAACGCCTCACGACGATAGCGATTTCTTCTCCAGCGATGCCAGAGGAATGCGGCCAACGCAATCAATAAAATCGCGAGCATAGAAAGGGCGACATAAGATCCCACCGTTTGTGGCCGCCACGAAGGTGGTGGTGGTTGATGGAAGCCATGCAGTCGTTCCAACGGAGCGTTCATAGCCGCCTCCGATGTGTGGCGACATGCCCCAGCAGATGGCGAACTTGTTGTGATACGTCTTCGCTTGTTGAGAGCGGAAGAATTGGGATGTTCAGCTCATGCTGCCACGACAAAACCTCGTTCAAACGCGCTTCCAGTGCTGCGTGAAGATCATCGCGCACATTCTGTTTTTCCAGATGGAGTTCGATCTGCAAAGTTGCATTCGAAACGACGAAACGGCCGTGGATGGTGGAAGCGAGCGCAAGGGGATCGTAAACGAGGCAGCAAACCACATCGTTCGACTGAGAAAGATGAAGCAGAAGTTCGCGTGTGCTGGTATCCGCACCATCGAAATCGCTGGCGATAAGAATCAGCGCATCACGCGGGCATAGGCGTGCCGTCTTCTCCAGGACCTCGTTCAGCTTTTCGGGGGCTGAGGGCTGAGTTTGACCACTGTGTAATTGCCGGTTGAGTGTGACAACGCGATCCAATATGCGCAGCACAGTAGCGCGGCTGCGTCGCATGGGAACCTGCTCGCTTCCGGTGTCGTTGAAAATATATGCACCAATGCGATCGCCCTGGGAAAAGACACGCCACGCTAGCAGTGCAGCCACTTCCGCAGCCACAACAGACTTCATGCTTCGACTGCTACCAAAAAACATATTGATGCGTTGATCTACCAGAACCAGCGTGGGACGATCCCGTTCTTCCGAATACACACGGACATAGGGCTTCTGCGTGCGTGCTGTGACATGCCAATCGATGGAGCGAACATCGTCGCCTGCCACGTAGTTGCGAAGCTCTTCAAAGTCCAGACCGCGGCCACGAACATGCGAGGTGCGGCGACCAAAGAGAAGACTGCGGACCGGTTGATTGTGGCGCAGCGAAAAGCCTCGCGCACGAAACTCTAACGCGATGAGTGAGTCGAGTTCCGCGTATGCTCCCATGCACTTCTCTTAAGCAACTGCTACGAGTTGCACAACTTTATCGATGATTGCATTCGCGGTGATGCCCTCTGCCTGTGCGTCATAAGTCAGCAGAATGCGGTGGCGCAGAACATCATGCGCAATGGCCTGTACATCATCCGGCCTCACATAGTCGTGCCCTTTGAGCCATGCATAGGCGCGAGAGCATTTATCCAGTCCAATGGTTCCGCGAGGACTCGCGCCTATCTGTATCCATTTGCGTAAATCTTTGTCGTAACGTTCCGGTGTTCGCGTGGCCTGGATCAGGTTCACAATGTACGTTTCCACAGCATCTGCCATATGGATTGCATGGATTTCCTTGCGTGCGTCGAAGATCGTTTGTTGGGAAACCTTCTGCGTCGTGGCGCTTGCATGAGCAGAACTGCCATCCTCCTGCTCCTCATCGCGCACCAGACGCATAATGTCGCGCTCGGACGCTTCCGCTGGATAGTCCACATAAACATGCATCAGGAAACGATCAAGCTGCGCCTCCGGCAACGGGTACGTGCCTTCCTGTTCAATAGGATTTTGCGTCGCCATCACAAGAAACAACGGGGGCAATGGATGTGTTGTTCCTGCGACTGTCACTTGCCGTTCTTCCATCGCTTCCAGCAGAGCCGCCTGTACTTTCGCCGGCGCTCGATTGATTTCGTCGGCCAGTACGAGGTTGTTGAAGACAGGGCCAGGTTGAAAACGAAACTCGCCTCTGCCTTCTGCCGTGTAGTAGACCTCCGAGCCTGTGATATCTGACGGCAAGAGGTCTGGTGTGAATTGAATGCGCGAGAGACCAGCGTCAAGAAACGTGGACAGCTTCTTAATAGCGCGCGTCTTGGCCAGACCTGGAAGTCCTTCCACCAGAAGGTTCCCGTTGGCCAGAAGGCCGATCAATAGCCGTTCGATCATGGCTTCCTGACCAAGTACGGTGCGGCCTATGTCCTTACTGAGACCAACAATGGTTTCACGAGGAGACAAAACGCTTTCTCCAATCCCGAGCATTTCCCGGCAACTGCGTTTGTGCGAGGTCCAAGCCTCTTGAAAGCCTCCATCAGGGAGTGCTTCATGGTTCCTCATTGTGCGTTGAAGGAAAAGTGGCAGCCACTGTCGGAACTGACAGTGTGAGTTTCACCAGCCTCGCTCCTATGATTGCCGAACAGTGCGCTCCCGGACGGTGCCGAACGGTTCGCGTGTGCAGGGTGAACTCTTCAAAAGGAGACGTGCAATGCTTTCGAAGAAGAAAATGCTGCGGTGGGTGTGCGGCATGCTCGGGATTGTGACGCTAGCAGGCGGCCTGGCGCGAGACGCAAGCGCGGAAGCCGGTAAGCCGAACATCCTTGTCATCTTTGGAGATGACGTAGGGCAGGCAAACGTTAGTCGCTATACCCATGGCGTCATGGGGTATAAAACGCCGAACATCGACAGTATTGGTGAACAGGGCATGACGTTCACTGACTACTATGCGGAGAATAGTTGCACGGCGGGCCGTTCTTCTTTCATAACGGGCCAGTCTCCGGTCCGCACCGGACTTTCTAAAGTGGGCGTTCCGGGCGCACCTGTGGGTATCCAGAAACGCGACATCACTATCGCAGAAGCCTTGAAGCCGCTTGGCTACGCGACCGGACAGTTCGGAAAGAATCATCTCGGCGATCGCGATGAATATCTCCCTACCAACCATGGTTTTGATGAGTTCTTCGGCAATCTCTATCACCTGAACGCCGAGCAAGAGCCAGAGATGCCCTACTGGCCCACCGATGATCCGACTTTCCTAAAGGTCTATAACCCGCGCGGTGTCCTGCACAGCTATGCGGATGGAAAGGTAGAAGATACGGGGCCGCTGAACATCAAGCGAATGGAAACCATCGATGATGAGACGACTGGTTCTGCCATGGACTTTATGGATAAGCAGGTGAAGGCAGGCAAGCCATTCTTCACTTGGATGAACTTCACGCGCATGCATATCTTCACGCATGTGCGTCCGGATTACATCGGGAAAGCCGGTCTTGGGAAAGGCTACGAATATGCCGATGGCATGTGGGAGATGGATCAGAATGTCGGCAAACTGCTGAAGAAGGTGGATGACCTTGGCATCAAGGACAACACCATTGTTCTGTTTACCACCGATAATGGCCCAAACATGTTCACATGGCCAGATGCCGCCATGACGCCGTTCCGCAATGAGAAGGACTCCAACTACGAGGGGGCCTTCCGTGTTCCGGCGGTCATTCGCTGGCCCGGGCACATCAAGGCCGATCAGTGGTCCAACGAGATTGTCTCTGGTCTTGATTGGTTCCCAACACTGGTCGCTGCTGCAGGAAATCCAAACATCACGCAGCAGTTGCTTAAAGGGACAGGGCCAGGCGGCATGGCCCACAAGGTCCATCTGGACGGTTACAACATCCTTCCGTATCTCGAAGGCAAAGAGGCACACTCACCACGCAAGAATTTCTTCTACTTTGACGACGATGGGGTTCTTGTAGGGGTGCGCGTGAATAACTGGAAGTATGTATTTTGCGAACAAAGACGGCCCGGCGGATATGAGGTATGGTCCAACCCGCTTGTCTGTCTTCGCATTCCTAAAATCTACAACCTGCGCATGGATCCTTATGAACGTGCTGATATGTCGTCTGACCAATACAACGATTGGCAGGTCCACAATGCATATCTCGCAATTCAAGGACAGTTGGCCGCAGGCGACTTTGTAGAGACGTTCAAAGAGTACCCACCAAGCCAGCCGCCAGCCAGCTTCACAATTGATCCCGAAATAATTGTGAAGGCCGCAAGGCAGGCGGCAGCACAGAAGAAATAGTTGCAAGGTAGAAGTCGTACATAGTGTGTAGCCCTCTTCCTGGCCGGACAAATCGCAATCACGGGTTTGTCCGGTCAAATTTTCTTCTCACGGAGAACGTATGACGGCAGCAACGATGCTTGCTATTCAGGAAAAAGTTACGGATGCAACATCTGCGTTTCATCCGAAGCGCATCACGCTCATCGTCGCACTTGCTCTCTCAGGTGTCTCCGCCCTCATTTTTCAGGTGTTGTGGGCACGTCAACTTTCGTTGGTGGTTGGCGTTGAAGTTTATGCGATCACCCTTGCAGTTTCTGCGTTCTTCGCAGGAATCGCAGGCGGCAGTGCCCTTTTCGGACGAATGGCCGATCGCGTAGGAGCTCCCCTTCGTCTCTACGCAATTCTCGAAGCCAGCATTGCTGCAACGGCGTTAACCGTCACCCTTCTGCTGTCATCAATGGCAGTTGTGTATGCGAAGCTGCAGGACCACGTCGGTTTCTTCGCTCTAGTGCTTCCCTTTGTTATTGTGAGCATGCCTGCATTGCTCATGGGAGGGACCCTTCCTGTTGCCGTCCGTGCTATGCGATCGTCATCTCAGCGCATGGCGGTGGACGGTGGTTTCCTCTATACCGCTAACACGGCGGGTGGCATCGTCGGTGTTTTGATTACGAGCTTTGCTCTCATCCCGTGGATTGGCCTTCGCGGCACTGCACTTGTCGCGGCGCTTCTCAATCTCATCGCGTATGCTGTGGTGTGGCAACAACGAACGGAGATGACACAACAGGCGGAGAAAGCAGTCGTGACAGAGAAACGTCATGCGTCTTCAATCGTTCCATCTCATCTTCCGCTCATCTTGTACGCGCTTGCCGGCGCAGTTGCGCTTGGATATGAAGTGGTCTGGTCCCAGGCCATCGCACAATTTGTAAGTACACGCGCATTTGCCTTTTCCATTGTGCTTGCGGTGTATCTTTCCGGCCTTGCGCTCGGTGCATGGTTCGGCTCGCGGTTGGTAAAGCGCGCGCAGGATTCCTGGGGCACGTTCGGGCTACTCATCAGCGGCGCGGGGCTGATCTCCATGCTGGAATTTTCTGTGATGGGTCGCTGGACAGTGCTTACGCAGATGCGGATTGGTGAGTTTGTCCTGCAAGCAACGGGAACAGACGCCTTGCGCATGTATGCAAGCTTCGCAACCGCAGGTGTCGGACTCGTATTCCTTCCAACGCTTCTGTTGGGCGCAGCATTTCCCGTCGTTCTAAGACTGGTCACTGGGAAGTCTGGCGCAGGCAGTGCTGTTGGAAACGCGTTAAGCGCGAACACAGCGGCAGGAATCGTTGGAACCATGATCACGGGCTTCGTGATGATTCCAATGCTGGGCGCTGTACGAACCCTCTCACTACTTACCATCGTCGCGGCGGCGATCGGTGCCGTCGCAACGCTCTTTGCCCGGCGTCGCTGGATGAAGTTGGTCGTAGGGTTCATTGCTCTATCGACGATGGTTGCAGCCGCGGTAACTCCCGCGAACCGTCTGGCAAATCTGCTGCTGCTCACGCGTGGTGGTGGTGCACTGGTCTTCTATGAAGAGGGACGCGGCGCGACGGTTGCAGTGGCCCAACAACGATCTAAAGACAACGTATTTCGTCGCCTGTTCGTGCAGGGTGTATCGAACTCCGGTGATGCTATGCCATCCATGCGTTACATGCGTTTGCAGACGATGATCCCGTTGTTGATACACAACGGTGAGCCAAGGTCTGTGATGATCGTTGGATTTGGTACAGGCATCACAGCTGGTGAAACACTTCGCTATCCTGGCCTGACAACGCGCGTGTGTGCAGAACTTTTGCCCTCTATTGTGCGTGCTGGGAAAATGTTCCCGGAAAACTATAACGCCTGGAACGACGCCAGGTTGAACATCCGAGTGCGGGATGGACGTCAGGAACTGATGCATAGCGATGAGCTCTACGACGTCATTACGCTGGAGCCGCCGCCTCCTTCTGCACAGGGTGTTGCAAATCTCTACTCGTTCGAGTTTTACGAGTTGGCCAAAAAACGTCTGAATCAGAATGGAATCCTCGCACAGTGGCTCCCCATCGCAACGCAGAACGAACAGCAAACGCGTGAATTGGTACGCAGCTTTCTGGATGCGTTTCCTTATGCAACGCTCTGGACCACGGAGTTGCACGAAATGTTGTTAGTAGGTTCACCCCAGCCGATACGCATTGATATCCACGCTCTGCAGGAGCGGTTCGCACCAGAAAGCGTGGCAGCAAGTATGAAGGGAGTTGGCATCGATTCTCCCGCTGCGGTTCTGGCAACATGGGTCACAGGCCGCTCCGGCCTGGAACGGTTCGCGGGTGAGGCGAACCCTGTGACGGATGATCATCCACGTATCGAGTACGGGCCGTGGGTGCGTCAGGATGAGATCACCCACGTGTTGCCGAAACTGCTTGACCTTAGAACCGAGGTTCCTGTAATCGGTTCGAACGCTGAACTCAATGCGGAGGTCAAGCAAAGGCAGTCTGCACTCTTCGATTTCTATACCGCGGGCCTGGCCGCGTATGCGGGCGATAGGACAACGTGGGAGAAAGCAATTCGTCGCGTCGCAAGCGTCGACCCAGAAAATGCCTACTATCAATGGATCATCGGAAGAGAGTAGTGCAGGAGCGTGCCGACATGCCTGATCTGACATTGTCTACCTGTCACTTGTGACAGTACGGCGCCTCTGCCCGATCTGCGATACCTGAAGCACGAATGTCTTTGCATGCTAGCCCGCAAAGTCTATGGAATAGGTTGCCCCATGAAAGCTTCGAAAAGGTCCGCTTCTAAAAGGCAAGCCAGAACGGGGGCGGCGCCGTACATTCTTGGCGGAGTGTTGTTGGTTGCTGCTGTTGCGGTTGCAATTGTGATTCGAAAACCTGTCAACGCCATCGTTGCGGTGCCTGCAGCTTCTGAAGATGGACACGATACCCCTCCCTCTGAAAGCGCGAAGGCCGATACAGAGAAGCCTGACGCCATGCGGCGTGAAGGCCAAAGCAGCAAGAACGAGCCAGCCTTCCAACTGACTGTCTTAAATACCGCCAAACCATCCAGTACAACTCCTGAGGAAATGTCTTGGATTCCGGGAGGTGAGTTTTCAATGGGAGCGCAGGCACCTGCTGGAACCAACGACGTTGGCATGAAAGCAACTTATGATTCGCGTCCCATTCACAGGGTCTACGTCGATGGTTTTTACATGGATAAGACGGACGTAACCAATGCGGAGTTCGCCAAATTCGTTAAGGCCACTGGCTACGTCACCGTTGCGGAACGAAAGCCTCGCGCAGAAGACTATCCCGGTGCACCTCCGGAAAATCTCGTTGCAGGGTCTGTGGTCTTCACGCCTCCGGATCATCCTGTGTCGCTCGATAACTACTTTCAGTGGTGGCGTTATGTTCCTGGCGCAGACTGGAAACATCCGCAAGGTCCAAACTCAAACATCGCTGGTAAAGAAGACTATCCCGTAGTGCAGATTGCCTACGAGGACGCACAAGCCTATGCAAAGTGGGCGGGGAAGCGTCTTCCGACAGAAGCGGAGTGGGAGTTCGCGGCACGTGGTGGACTGACGGGGAAACCCTACGTGTGGGGCGACGAGTTTCGTCCGCATCAACACTGGATGGCCAACACTCATGAAGGACATTTCCCCGACACAAATACTGGTGAAGATGGTTATGTTGGAACCTCTCCGGTGAAACACTTTGCTCCCAATAACTATGGCTTATATGACATGGCGGGAAATGTATGGCAATGGACCTCGGATTGGTATCGGCCCGATTATTACAAGCAGTTAAGTGCGCAAGGCGGAGTCACTCGCAATCCCCAGGGCCCCGATTCATCATGGGATCCTTCTGAGCCAAGACACAAGAAAAAGGTTCACCGTGGCGGATCATATCTTTGTACGGATCAGTACTGTTCGCGCTACATGTTGGGAACTCGCGGCAAGGGCGATGCGGATACCGGAACAAATCATCTCGGATTTCGCTGTGTAAGAAACGCCGCGCCGAATGCATCCATGGCGTCTGCAAGAGAGCCTCAGAAACAGGTGTCCAAAAAATCCTAAGCCAGATGAGGCGAGCATTATGCTGATTAAAGTTTCGACCGTTGTTCTGGCATGCAGCCTACTGTTATCGGGATGTGAGAGCTCACCTGATGTAAAGACTGCAGGTGTGGACCCATTACCGTCATGGAACGACGGCCCAGCGAAGAAAGCCATCGTTGATTTTGTGGGTCAGGTGACGGCGAAAGGCCCGAACTTCGTTCCGTTGGAAGACAGAATCGCCACGTTCGATAACGATGGAACGCTTTGGGTAGAGCAGCCCATCTATACCGAGGCCATCTTCACCGAAACCCGTATTCAACAGATGGCAGCGGACCACCCGGATTGGAAGAAGAAAGAGCCCTTTGCTGCAGTGTTGAATCACGATGAAAAGGCACTTGCGGCAGATGGAGAGAATGGGGCCGCAGAGTTGCTCGCAGTTACTCATACCGGCATGACGGATGAACAGTTTGATGGGATTGTGACAAGTTGGATGCTGAATGCAAAACACCCGCGCTTCCAGCGCCAATTTACTCAATGCATCTATCAGCCCATGGTGGAACTTCTTCGCTATCTTCAGGCGAACGGCTTTACTAACTACATTGTGTCCGGTGGTGAACAGGAATTTATGCGCCCTTGGACAGACAAAGCCTATGGCATTCCACGCGAACATGTTATCGGAACGCAGATGAAGACAGCGTTCGTGAACAGCGGAGGGGCCGCTGTTCTAATGCGTTTGCCGCAGCTTGATTCGATGAATGACGGCCCAGGAAAGCCAGTCAATATCGGTCGATTTATCGGCAAGCGACCGATTGCCGCTTTCGGGAATTCTGATGGTGATCAGCAGATGCTGGAGTACACCACTGCAGGCAATGGTCTGCGGTTTGGGGCATTGGTGCATCACACGGATGCGGTACGAGAATACGCCTACGATAGGGCGTCGAAAGTGGGAACTCTCGATAAAGCGTTAGATGAAGCCGGTGAGAAGCACTGGACGGTCATTGATATGAAATCCGATTGGAAGACAATCTTTCCCGGACAATAAGGCATTGAGATGAAGTTATGTGCAACCTGGGTAAGTAGGTTGATGATCTATTCACCCAGGTTCGTCTCAGCGAGTGGTAACCGTATAGGACTCGCCGGCTACAGGATGGAAACTGTACCCGAATCCCGCCTTGCTAATTGCAACTTCTTTCCCCGAACGATCCTTCACTACGATGTTGCGTGCGCCCTTCAGCGGGGCGGCAACGGTTACACGGATCGGACGTGGATCGTCTGGCAGTGACAACGTAGTAGAACCCTTGCGAGCGACAGGATAGATGCAGGCGAAGATATCCTTGTTTTGCTTTTCCAGCGTGATCCCAGTGCCTCCAACAAATAGAGGAATCTTATCCACTGGTAACGCAAAGGCGCGTAGTAGCTGATTGCCGTTATAAAGAGTTCCTGTTTCGAAGTCCATCCATTCACCCGCGGGAAGATAGATGTCTCGTGTAGTCGCAGTGGCGTAGTCATTGCCGTACAAGGGGGCCGCCAATAATGCTTCGCCGATCAGCCACTCATAGCGATGATCTGTTGCATTCTCGTGGGCGTAGACGGCGCTGTCATTCGGGTAGGCGATGGGCAGTGGCGTCATGGTCCACGGATAGCCGTCAGCGGCAAAGCGTCGTCCGTACTGGAACAAGTAGGGTGAGATGCGGTCATGAAGTTGTGCCGCTTTGCGCATCACGTTAGCGACTCCAGGACGGAAGCTCCACGGTGGTTCGCCCATACCCATGCTGCTATGCAGCGAGGCCCACATGGCGTTGCGCATCATGTAGGTCTCCATCTGCGGCGTGCGCTGTGTGTTGAAGTGGCTTTCACCGAACGTACCGCCAACAATGTCTGGATACACCAGCGGAAATCCTGCATAGGCCAGAGCGAGCGCGTTCACCGGACCGCGATCTTGATCCTGGTTGTAGTTGAAGTCGTTGATGCGGTGCAGATCACCGTTCGAAGAGAGATAACCATTGCGTTCAATAATGAGTTGATTTTGCGCCATCAGTCGGTCATTGGTTGGATCTACCTTGTCATCACGTAGCGGATACTTTCCATAGCCATAGAAGTCCTCTTTCCATCCGCTCACACCATAGTCCTGCCACTTCTTGACCAGACCCATGTACCAATCCAAAGCAGCAGGATTGTGTGCGTCCAGAAGGTAATACGGCATCTTGGGCCAGCCGCCGGTGAAGGATTCCGCTTTTCCGCTTGCATCTTTCAGAAAATAGCCATGCTTCACGCCTTCATCAGAGTAGGGGCCCGTCGTGATGAAGGTGATGCGAAGACCAAGCATCGACACGAGTCCTTCTTCCTTGAAGTGCTGGAACATGCCGCGCGGGTCGGGATACTTTTCTTTATCCCAGTAGCCGAAAGACGTGGTTTCATGCATGGATTCGGGTTGCGAGGGCCAGAAGCCGGAACCGACCACAATCCAGCGAAGAGGGAAGCCGTCCTTCAGGTAATGATCAATGCTCTCTGTATCCGTCTTCTGATTGGTGTCCCAGCCAAGTGCGCCAAATGCCTCCCAACCCACACCGAAAGCGGCATACTTCGGCACCATAACCCGATATCCCGCGGCGTTTCTTGCGGCTAGGTACGCTCCATAAATTGCATGCGGATCACCGAAAAAATAATGCATGCGCACATCGCCATGCGCATGTTCGACACCCTGAACAATCTCACTGCCGCTGGTGTGCACAATTTTGCGGTACGGATCGATCAAGACTTCCGCAAATCCCTGCTTCGGATAAATGATGAAGTTGCTGACGAGCCGCGTAAGGCCCTGGCCAGATAGGAAAATATCGTCTTTGAACCCCGTTACATCCGTATTGAATTGTTTGTTCTCAAGCGTGGAGAATTGCTTTTGCTCGGCTGCGTGATCTGCCAATCCATACGCAGGCGATGCGCCAGCTGTGATGAATCGCACTTCCGCTCCCTCGTGCGCTGGATGCACGGTCATAGCGACGTGGTGAGGCTCAATACGGATCGAGAGAGTCGCCAGGCCGCCGGCGGACGTCTTGCCGTGCAGAGTGCAGGGAGATGCCGTGCAGCTATCTGTGAGAGTCAACGGACTCCCGTTGATCAAGATACCGGCAGCAGGCGAAGCCGCGACCGTTTTATTGCCATTGCTGTCAATCGAAAAGCGCGCGCCCGTACGCTCCGCATGAAAGACAATCCCGGAGGAAGAAAGCTGGATATTGCTCTGAGCAATGGCGCTGAAAGGAAGCAGGACGGCGACAGCCATAATCGCTGTCGAGGAACGAAAAGGAAGCAAGTTCAATCCTCCAACGGGCGGCCATGAAACGATATCAAAATCCGCCCGGTTCTTTACAGGTTTAACGTTTAACATGTACTCTCTTCGACGTTAGCTTGACAAGCTCTTTTTCCTCCTCGAACAGACGGGATTATGACGGTATGCATGAACTGAAAGACACAATCGGCGCGACTGGGGCTAGTACGACGGCTGGACCGAGGACTTTGCGCCAGCAGACCATGGACGCTGATCTGATAGTGGTTGGCGGAGGACTTTCTGGCGTCTGCGCCGCCATTACCGCTGCGCGGCAGGGCGTACGGACCGTTCTGGTGCAAGACCGGCCGGTGCTTGGTGGGAATGCGTCGAGCGAAGTGCGGCTTTGGGTATTGGGAGCAACATCTCACATGGGCAACAACAATCGGTGGGCACGTGAAGGCGGCGTGATCGATGAGTTGCTGGTGGAAAACATGTGGCGCAACCCGGAAGGGAATGCCATTGTTTTTGATTCCATTCTGCTCGAGTGGACGCTACGTGAAGCCAACATCACACTCTTGCTGAACACCGCAGTGGATTCCGCAGAGACAGAAGCCGGAGACGGCCGCATTACAAGTGTGAGTGCATTCTGCAGTCAGAATCAGATTCGCTACAACATTACAGCGCCGCTCTTCTGCGACGCGTCTGGCGACGGCATCCTGGGATTCCTTGCCGGCGCAGCCTTCCGTGTGGGGGCGGAATCGCGCGCGGAGTTCGGTGAGCTATTGGCTCCTGAAACAGAGGATCACTCACTGTTGGGGCATTCGCTTTACTTCTACACACGCGATACCGGCAGGCCCGTGAAGTATGTGCCTCCTGCATTCGCGTTGAAGGATATTACCGCGATACCGCGCTTTCGCGAACTGCGTGTAACGGATTCAGGATGCCGCTTGTGGTGGCTTGAATACGGCGGAGCCCGTGACACGGTGTACGAAACGGAAGAGATCAAGTACGAACTGTGGAAGGTCGCGTACGGAGTCTGGAATTACATCAAGAACTCCGGTGAATTTCCAGAAGCAGAAACGCTGACGCTCGAATGGATGGGAACAATTCCGGGCAAGCGTGAAAGTCGTCGTTTTGAAGGCGACTACATGCTGATGCAGCAGGACGTGATTGAACAACGCCATCACGACGATGCTGTTAGCTTCGGCGGATGGGCTGTCGATCTGCATCCGCCGGATGGTGTCTATAGCTCACAGCCGGGTTGCACGCAGTGGCATAGCAAAGGTGTTTACACCATTCCGTATCGCACCATGTACAGCCGCAATGTACCCAACCTGTTTCTTGCGGGTCGCATTCTCTCGGCTTCCCATATCGCATTTGGTTCTACGCGAGTGATGGCCACGTGCGCTCACAGTGCACAAGCAGTGGGCATGGCTGCCGTGGTCTGCAAAAGCGAACGGCTTCTGCCGCGTGATCTGACACAACCAGCGCACATGGTTCGACTGCAGCAAGTCCTGCTCGCACACGGTCAACACATTCCCGGTGTGCGTTTGCAGGATGCTCAGGACAAGACACAGAGTGCAATTATCACGAGCAGTTCCACGCTGAAACTCGCTGAGCTTGAGCCCTCTGGTGAATGGGAGACACTGTCACAGCCCATGGCTCTTTTAGTGCCGCTGCTTGCTGGTGCTGTGCCACGGTTTACATTGGCTGCGCGAGCAAAGGCAACTACCGAACTCCGTTGTGAGTTGTGGATCAGCAGTCGCGACGGCAACACCACTCCTGACGTGAGGGTAGACGCACTGGCCGTCACACTCAAGGAAGGCGAGCAGGAGGCAGTGATTGCGTTTTCAGCAAGCATGTCCAACGAGGCTCACGCGTTTGCCATTCTGCATACCAACGAAGATGTGTCTGTTGCCTTGAGCACCGAGCAAGTAACGGGAATTCTGACGTTAGCTCAGAAGATGAATAAAGCAGTTGCGAAAAGCTTGGTACAGTCGCCGCCGGAAGGTTCAGGGGTAGACACCTTCGCGTTCTGGCTCCCCACGCGCAGACCACAAGCACGCAACCTTGCCATGCAGTTTGAGCCAGCGCTTGATCTTTTCACTGCGGCGAATGTTCGCAACGGAGTTGCACGCCCGTGGAGCGGCGCGAATGCATGGCTGCCTGCTAAGGATGATTCACAGCCTACGTTGAAACTAACGTGGGATGAACCTCAGTCCATCCGTGAGGTTGTGCTTGGCTTCGACACGGACTTTGATCATCCAATGGAATCCGTGTTGATGGGCCATCCAGAACGCGTTATGCCAGCATGCGTTACGGCATTTGAAGTTCGTGCGGGTGATAGAGTTTTGGCGCATGTGAAAGAGAACCATCAGACGCGCTACACGCTAAATCTTGCAGAGCCAATCACGACTGGAGAGCTCGCCATAAGTATTGTGGGTCATGGTGATGCAATCCCCGCGATCTTTGAAGTTCGTTGCTACTGATCGTAAAAACAGGAGAGCGCTGTGGAGAAGCAGAACAGCCGGATGAGCGCGCGGCAGTGGCAATTGGTGGTGTGGCTCTTTTTGATTGCGCTGGTGAACTATTTTGACCGGCAAAGTCTTTCCGTTGTAGCGCCGCGCATGCAGGCGCTTTTGAATCTGGATGACCAGGGCTATGCGCACATAGTTAGCCTTTTTCTGTTCGCCTCTGCAATTGCCTATGGCATCTCAGGATTCATCTCCGATCGGCTTGGAACGCGTCGTTCCATGGCGCTTTTCGTGGGCTGGTGGTCGCTAGCGGAAGCTGCAACCGCATTCGTGCATACAGCCTGGCTCCTCGGTCTTGCCCGTTTTTGCCTTGGACTTGGCGAGCCCGGCCTTTGGGTCGCTGCGCCGAAGGCTGTCGGCGAAACCTTCGATGAGAAGCGGCGTCCGCTGATGATTTCCATTTACACGATGGGTGCGACAGTAGGTGCGATTGTGGCGCTACCCATCATCACAGCGGTTACAACACACCTTCCATGGCGCTCGATCTTTCTCTTGGACGGTGTTGCGGGTTTACTTCTCGTTCCTGTGTGGTTCTGGATCTATCGCAGCAACGAAAGTGCTGCATCGCAGCAGCCTGCAAAGGCCAGCGCCCTGGCCGTACTACGGCGCTCCGCAACATGGAAGCTTCTTATCGCGCGCAGCATCACTGATCCGGTGTGGTACTTCCTGCTGTTCTGGTTTCCGAAGTATCTACTCAGCGCACGACACCTTCCGCTGGGTTCGGTAGCAAAAGTGGGATGGATTGTTTATGCAGGTGGTGGACTTGGCACGTTGCTGGGCGGCCTGATCTCAGGACGCATGATTCGCTCCGGGTTGCGCCCGGGACTTGCGTATCGCCGCATCATGCTTGCAGCAGCCTGTATTGTTCCTTTGAGTCCGCTTGCAGCATTCGTTCCCGGAACACTTTCATCCATCTTGATCGCTGCACTGATTGCATTCGCACATATGGGGTGGCTTGCTACGCTGACCGCCGTGTTGGTGGATCTATATTCGCAGCAGCAGTTGGGCAAGGCCGCAGGTTTGGTTGCAATGGGCAGCGGCTTTGGTGGGATGCTCTCCAGTGAAGCCGTTGGTTATTTCGTAATGCACGGCGGCTACACGCCGGTGTTTTGCTTAATGGCTGTATTGCATCCCATTGCGATTACGCTGCTGTGGCCGGTGTATACCAGCAGGGAAGAAGGTCACCTGCCACAGCAGCTTGAAGTGGCTACGGAAGTTCCGTCTTAAACAACTGCTGTACCACCGGGTAGCTATCGCGTTTCTGGCGCATGAAGTCGACCACACCCCAACTACGAATCCCGTTGTCCGGTGTGCCGCCGATGAATGAGCGATAATCCGCCCACGTCCACAAGGAGCCGCCAACCATCCACGGACGCGCTTTCATCGCATTCACTGCATCGGTGATGTCTGCAGTGCGTTTTGGATCGTGCATTCCCGGTTCACCCATCTTGCCAAATTCAGTTACAAAGATTGGCTTATCAGGATAAAGCTGGTGTGCGTAGTCGAAGCGCTTTGCGTAATTGCCATAGACGTTGATTGAGACGAAATCGCTGTACTGGCTCGCATCATCAGAGCCTTTCTTCACTGCAGGATCGCCTGTATAGCGATCGGCAAACGTGATCAAGCGCGTGGGATCCAGCTTCAATGAAAACGCGCGCATATCACGCGTCCATGCCTTTCCTTCGTCAGTGTAGGATTCGTACTCGTTACCCACGCTCCACGCAATGACGGATGGATGGTTCCATTCCTGCTCGATCATCTCTTGCTGCTGCTTCTCGAAACGCTGGCGAATATCAGGATCAGCCATCTGCCACGAACTCATGTTCCAATTACCGGCTTCAGGAATGATCAACATCCCGTGCTTGTCTGCAAAATCCAGCAGCGCTGGTGGCTGCGGATAATGTGCAATGCGCATCATGCGCATGTTGAGCGCCAGCATATCGCTCATGTCACGTTCAATCGTGGCGTCAGACTCAATCAATCCATCGAGTGGATCTTCACCGACGCGATTCGCTCCATATAGATGAACCGTCTTGCCGTTGAGCTGCAGCTCTGTGCCAACAACGCGAATGTCACGCACGCCAACCTTCGCATCAAGCGCGTCTCCGGTCGTCTGCAAGTGTGCGTCGTACAGGAAAGGATCGGCGACACTCCAGAGATGGGCGTGCGATAACTTTCCGGTCCAGGTCAGCTCTTCGTCGGCATTGGCACCAATTCGTTTATGAGGGAACGATACGGCCAGTCCGGCCACAGTCCCCGTAATGTCGGTAGTGTGATCGGTGTTGCCGCCGTTGTGTGCCCATGCGTGAACAGTGATGGTGGCATCGCCGGTCTTTAGATCAGGCTTCGCATCCACCTTCATGTTGCGAAGATAAACTGCATCTGTCACCAGCAAGCTCACCGGCCGCACAATACCACCATACGGCAGCCAACCCACAACCGTGATGCGGCCGTCATTGTTCACGGAGGAAGGATTGCCAGTTGCCAACGCAGGAATCGAACTGATCGTTGGAATATTGTTCGTCTCTACCAGAATGCGGTTCTTGCCCGGCTTCAGAAGCGAGGTCACATCGTATTCAAAAGCTGTGTAACCACCTTCGTGTGTGCCCAGGCGCTTGCCATTGACCCATACCGTTGCCACGTCGTACACGGCGTCAAAGTGAAGACGAACGACCTGTCCGGGTTTGAGTGATGGCGCGTCAAAATCGCGCTGATAAAGCGCCGAACCAATGTAATGACGCCACCGTTCTGTACCGGTCCAGCAATGTGGAACTTCTACGGGAACCGGATTATCCAGTGTTGTCTTGAAAGTCCAGCCGCTGCCATCCAGTGAGATTCGTTCCGCGGCGAAGGCTGTGCTGGCAAATGTCATCAGTGCAAGTGCTGCAGCGGTGGTACGAACGAAGTTCATCTGTTGAGTCTCCTGTGTGTTCTTCCGTAAAGAAAAGCAGGACGGAGAAGGGATTCTCCATCCTGCAAAGTGGGGAGGCAGTCTTCCAATCCTTAGAAGATGATCTTGCCTGCAAGCTGTAGCGAACGTCCATCCGCAGCCGAACTGATCACACCAAAGGAAGAGCTCGTATTGCAGCCACCCGCCCCTGCTGCAGGGCAACCGGCACTGACACCGTTGCCGTTCACTACAGGATTAGTGGAAGCGCCGAATCCTGTTCCTGGCATACCAAAGTTCGGATGGTTCAGGAAGTTAAATGCTTCGGCTCGCAGTTGCAGCTTGAAGCGGCCATAGATCTCCGTCGTTTTGAAGATTGAGAGATCGAAGTTCTGGGTTCCCGGTCCACGAACATGAGGCAGGGTACGCGGAACGTTGCCGAAGGTGTAGTCATCCGGATTCTGGAAGGCCAACGTGTTGAACCATGCATTGATGTTCTGAGACTTATTCACCACGCTCACACCCGGAACATAGTTTGGACGGGTTGCAGTGCCTTGTGAGTTTGCGCCCGTAATGGTGAGCGGAGTACCTGTCTGGAAAACGCCGATCAGGTTGAGTTGGAATCCGCCAACTACGCGGTTGAGCAAGCCACTATGAAGATCGAAATGTTGTCCTTTGCCGAAAGGCAGATTGTAGAGGGCGCTGATTGTGGCACGCTGCGAAACGTCCGACGGGTCCAGAGAGTATTCGGCAGCGCGGTTGTAGGGATTCTGATAGCCATTATTCGATGCCAAGCCATTCAGATATGCCAGTGGTGAATTGACACTATCCGTGAGCAGTTTGCCCATGGTGTATCCGAAGAGAACGGTCAGGCCATTCTTAGCTTGCCGCTGTGCAGACAGTTCCAGATAGTCCGCGTGCAGGTTGCCCACATGCGCGTTGTATGTACTGATGTTCGAGTAGTAGGGGAAGGGGTTGAGCAAAGTCTGTCGTGACACCGTTGCTGCACCGAGTGAACCCGCAAATTTACCGGAGTATGGATTGGCGACCTGAGTTTGCAGGTATGTCTTACCCAGAGAGAAGTAGCTAGGATTCAACGAATTGATATTCCAACCACCCGCTGGAAGATGAACGCCGTGATTGCCAACATACGTTGCCTGTAATACGACATCGTACGGAATCTGCCGCTGCACGCTCAATGTGTATTGCTGTGACTGAGGCGACTTCCACGCGCCCGGAGTTTGATAGCCAACGGCCTGGCCGAGGAAACCAAGCGGACCATACGATGCGCCTCCAGGTTGAAGTGGGTCATAAGGGAATCCATTCTTAAACTGGAAGGCCGCCTGGTTGGTTGTTGCGCTGTAGTTGGTGCTTGTGGATGAGAAGCCATTCGTTTGGCCGGTGTAGATGGAGTTAAAGAACAGCGGATAGTAAATGCCGAAACCGCCACGCAACACAGTCTTGCCATCGCCCGTGAGCTGATAGGCGAAGCCAAAGCGAGGACCAAAATCACGATAGCTCTCTGGAACGAAGTTGCGACCTACACCTGGCGTATTTGCATACTGCATGATGCCGGTATAGCCACCAGAGGTGAGTGTTGGATTGAAATTGCTGTAGCCGTTGTTCTGTTCAAAGGGCTGCTGCTGGAAGTCATAGCGCAGGCCAAGGTTCAATGTCAGACGATCAGATACGGACCAATCATCCTGAATGAAACCAGAAACACTGAACGCGCGGTCTAACTCGCCAAGATTTGTGGTGATGCCTGCTGAACTGACGGCGCCTGCAAGAAACGTCGCGTAAGTATTTCCGGTATTTGTTGTTCCGGCAACAGCAGCAGTGCCGGATGGATCTTGGGTAAGACTGGCTGCGAAGCTGAAGGTTCCGGACGGTGTATTGCGTTGCAGGTTCGCACCAGCGTTATAACGCCAGTCGAAACCGAAGCTAAGCGCATGCCGCTGGATGACTTTGCTGACGGTATCTGTAACTTCCGGAAGTGTGTAAGCACGAAAGCCGATGGTCTGATTGGAACCCGGCAGTCCGTTGCTCACTGTAGGAATGGCAAAGTTGGGAACGTTTGAGGGAAGACCCAACTTCTGTGGCCAGTTCTGTCCTGCGCTGGCTGCCTGGAAAGGGAACTCTTGGCGCTCAATGGAGAGGCGAAGGTCATTGATCAGCGAGGAAGAGAAGACGTGCGTGTCTCCAACGAGCAGTTCTTCCGCGGTGTATGTGTCATAGCGGTTGGCTACGATTGGATTGGGATAGTATGTGCCGCCGCCCGTACCGCCGTTAGTGTAGTTCTGATAGTAAGCAAAGCGCGCAAAAAGCGTGTCCTTCTCACCGAGGTGATAGTCGAAACGGCCCAATGCGTTGTACATGTGCGACAGGCCCTGTGCGTTAAACAGGTAGTTGTTCGTGTTCGTGCGCTGCTGTGCAACCGTCGCTGGGACGTTATTCGGTAATGGGTAGAAGTTGTTCTGGTAAGAAACAGCGACCGGGTCAAGATTCGTTACCTGGTTATTGGCATAACGCTGACGCGTATAAACCGTGTTGCCACCTGTGGTGGTGGTGGTCGTCGTGTAAGGGTTATAAAGCGGAATAAAGTTGCCGTTGGCGTCGATCAGTTGGCTGAAGTCACCCGCTCGTTGCGCGGCAGTAGGCACGCTAAGAAATTGGGGCGATGCCTGCTTGAACTGGTACGTTTCAAAGTTGCCGAAGATGTACGCCTTGTCCCTGATAATTGGGGCGCCCATGGCTCCGCCGAACTGGTTGTAACGCAGTACTGGCTTTGCGACCACACCGGTGCGGGCGAAATAGTTGCGTGCGTTGAACACGTCATTTCGCAGAAACTCATAGGCTGAGCCGTGAATGCTATTCGTACCGCTACGGCTGACCAGGTTGACGACACCACCCAGCGTGAAACCATACTGTGCAGAGAAGACACCGCTCTGCACTTTAAATTCCTGGATGGCATCTACCGTTGGATTAACTGCGATTTCGCCGGTCGTAGTGGAAAGATTGCTCTGACCATCAAGGATGTAAGAGTTCGATCCAGTGGGCGAACCGTTGATCGAGATAGCCGACAGATTTGTACCACGGTTCGCAAATCCGGACTGTGCCACCGTGGTGTTAATACGAACACCCGGCGTCAGCGTCGTGAGAGCGATGGTGTTACGACCATTCAGCGGCAATTCTTCGATGGATTTTTCACCGATCACGGCACCCAGCGTCGCGGATGTCGTGTCGAGCGCGGCTGCCTGTGTGGCTTCGACGACGACCGTATCGTTTACGCCACCAACGGTCAGAGTCGCGTCTTCATCCACGCGTTGGCCTACGGTTACGATCACATGGCTTATGACTGACTTTCCAAAGCCATCCCGAGTGATTGTCACGCGGTAGTTGCTGCCTGGATTCAATGGCGGAGAACTATAGAAGCCCGCGTCATTCGTCTTCAGATGGATGACATCGTTACGGTCAACGTTTTCAATGTCTACGGTGGCGTTCGGAACCACCGCACCGCTGGAATCATGTACTGTTCCAGAAATGTTGCCCGTTCCCTGTTGCGCATAGAGCGGAAGCGCGCACAGGAAAATGGGCGTTGCCAGCACTGCTGTTCGTGCCAGTTGCGTTTGCCTCAAGGACTTCAACATACCTTCACCCCAGGATAGGTCTACGTTCTTCTATGTATTGCTACTTACCCGATCCAGAACTCGAAGCTCTGCGGTGGCACCGTGATTACGAGGTCCGCAGATACTTTCTTGTTGGAAAGAGAAACGTCACGTGACTGCACGGTGTAGCGGTGTCCGCTAAGCTGAGCGGAACGCACTCCATGCAGATGGAACTGGAACGGCGCGGTGCCTCTATTCGAAAGAGCGACGCCCAATCGGCCGTCCTTCGAGCGCCAGACGAGAATGCGCTGGTCATTACGAACTTCGCTCTCGTCAACGGCAAGCCGAGTGGAATCCCACGGTAGATACTTCAAAAATCCCGCAATCGCGTTATAGCTGTGCGGGTTGTAATCCCAATGACCTGGTTGGATCTGGGGTGCAATGTTGTTTTTCAGCTCACCTTCGGGGCGCCAGAATCCCAACGCATATCCAGTGGCTTCTAAATTCGAGACAGGCTTCAGCGCATGAAGCCAGTACCAGACTGGCGAATCCTCAAACGTCATCCAGTTCATCAACGCTTGCCCCGTGTTCATGAAATAGCCATCAACTGGCATGTTCTTGTCCCAAGGCTGGTACTCGAATTCATTTTGGTAAACCGCTTTACCTGCGGCACCTGCCAGGTACTTCTCGCGCAGCGTGATCTGGTCATTTGAATTGTGGCCAATCTGATGCCATGTCCATGCATCAATCTGCTTCAGCAGCGCGGGATCTTTACGAATCTCAGCGGCATACAGGCCTGCGGGGCCATCCCAGCTTGGGGCATGAATCTCTACAGCAGGGAACAGCGCATGGACCTTCGGCGCGGTGGGCGCAAGGACCGTGTGATAGTCCTCAGGCGAATAGAAGCAGGTAGAGTACGACTGCCCTTTATCTGTGCCAGCAGCGGCGCCGGGCGTTGACTTCAGATGACCCACCACGGGTTCATTCTGAAGACCCCACTGTGCAACGTGTAACCCATGCGATTGCAGATAGCGAAGATCCTGCACCATCGCATCACTGAACTGATTCACAAACTGTGCGTCATGCCCGGCAATGGGTCCGCCATAGTATGTTTTGTTCTGCTTCCAATAGGGCGCGGGAGACCAGTACTCCACATCGAATCCCTGGATGCCGGACAGGTCCTGCATCTGCTTCAGATCGGCCATCTGTCCCGGATAGCGCTCCACAATGTGCTTTTGTTCCGCATCCAGACCGCGTAAATAAAGGCCCATCGCCAGTCGCGCATAGCGGAAGCCATGCAACATCTCTTTGGCGAAGCGCACCTTCTCCTCAGGTGTCAGATCATGCGGAACAGCAATTACTTCTTCGGGCATTCCCGCATTGCCAGACGCGATCGAATCACTTTGGATTTCAAATCCGAGTCCGCGAATCACTTGATGCGGCTGGTCATATCGAAGTGTGTAGTCACCTTGATTCTGCGCAACAGAGCAAACGGGAATTGCTGCAAACAGCAGGAGTATCGCAGTGGATCGGCATTGCTGTCGCACGATTCGAGATGTGATCAAGGAACTTTGGAGTGACATGGTTAATCGATTAACTAGACGGCGGCGAGATTAGAAAAACTGTGAATGCATTGTCAAGACCTTTTCTCGGGACCGTTTTGTTTTCGCGGAAAAGGTTACGTATCGGGCGCGAATACCTGTTAGTACAGGCGGATTTCGTAGATCGCTGCCGAAGGATCGCCAGGCGTCGCGAGTACTACAACGCGCATGCGATCTGTGCGAATTGGTTCGGCGAATGTGACTACGTTTCTTCGCTGATAGTTACCGCGAACTTCAGCAATGGTGCGCCAGTTTTCGTTGTCGCGAATCTGTATGTCGTAATCACGAACACACTGCGGATCGCGATACATCGGTGCATACGCGTGGTATTCCCGCAGTAGATGGCCGGGGAAAGTTAGGATTGCTTCCGAAACGTTTTGCGGTGTTGCCCAAGCCAGCTCCAGCCATTGTGGAAGCGGTTGTTTCGGATCAGAGCGCCACAGATTGGTGGTGGCATGCGGGCGCGTTACTCCGCTCAAAACGTTTGCAGCGGCGAACGACCTCTGTGGTGGTTCTACCTGCATGGAGAGCGTGACACCGCTTGAATAGCGGCGCATCTTGCCTGGTGACATTTCAAACGCAGACACGTGCCCCGGCTCCACGGCGTTGGCGACATGCCATTGAACATGACGGTTTGGCAACAGATCCACGCGAATGTAGCCATCTTCGTGAAACGCAGCATCTGCAGGAATTTGCCAGTCAATCCATTGCTTCGGCCCTGGAAACAGAATGACTTCACCTGCGCAGATTTCCATCGCATCGTCCACGCGATAGTCCCAGATGTGCTGCACCTTCATCAGCTTCACAGAGACTCGCTGCGGGATCTCACTTGTGTTCGACAGGTAGAAACGCAACGTTTGTAACTTCTCACCACCAAGAGCCACCCACTGTCCACGGCGTTGCAGCAATTCTTCTCTCAGGGGCACTGCCTGATCACGCCAGAAGGCAAGACCTTCATGTGCGCCAAGACTCTCCGGACCCACGCCCATGAAGCTTGCTTCGCTTGACGCAGAGACGGTGGCACGTTGAGCTAGATCGCCCGCATCTTCATTACGCACATTGGGCAGGAAGCAGCCCTCGCGTAGAAGCATTTGCTGTACCTGTTTGTATTCAACCGTTGCAATGTGCGCGGGCGAAGTCTTCCGTTGAGTAGCCAACGCAGCGGCTACACCAGCAGCTTGTCCCATCAATGCAGTAGTAGCCATTACGCGTACGGTGGACAATGCGCAATGTGTAGCGCTCACGTTGCGACCTGCCATCATCAGGTTGTCGACGTCCTTGGCCACAAGGCTTCGCAGGGGAATTCCATAGGGGCCAGCATAAGAGCGTGCCGCGTATTCGCTTGTCTCGGAATAGCCTTCTGCACTCGCGGGTTCGCTGGTAGGAGCCAACAACCCGCCCGGTGTATGGATGTCAATGAACCATCCGCCGAAGGCGATCTCATCTTCATGAACGGTGCAACGAATCGCATCCCATTCGTTCATCAGATAGAGGCCCATGATGCGACGGCTTTCGCGTTTTCCGGGAACCTGGCCAATCCAATCCAGCGCCCATTTCTCCGCAAGCTTCATCGTCTTTGGGTCGCGATTTTTAATCCAGTCCCACACGCCTAAAGTGTGCCGCGTAAGTTCATGACGAATCTCTTCCGCCTGATGAATGGTGTCGTAGGGAACGCCGATCTCAATCCACCAATAGCCACCGCGGATCTCTTTCGGAAGGCGGCCCTGGTCATAGAAGAAACGCGCATCGTCATAATGCATAGCCCATTCCGGTCGCTTAAAAGGGACGGGACGCCCCATGTCACGCGCGCGGAAGTGAATCGAGTTTCCCATGATGTCGCCGTTGGCTACGGCAGGTGCGTGGGGCTCGTTGAACTCGGCTTTGCCTTCGCTGCCCATGCGCCATTCGCAACCTGCCTCGGCTGCAACCATGCCATCACCTGTGCAGTCGATGAAGACCTTTGCTTCCAGGGTGAGGTCTACTTCCGCATTGCCAATGCGGCAGCGCACTGCCTTTAGCGTGCGCCCTTCCATCTCAACGCCAAGCACCGCGGTGTTCAAATGCAGAGTCAGATTAGGCGTGCGCTGCACCAGGTCGTACTGCACCATGTCCCACACGGAGTTGGTCCAGCCGTTCTCGAAAATTTCTTCGTGATTCTGAGCACGTTCCTCGATCAAGAGTTCCGAGAGAATGCCGGTTTCGCGCGCGTAAGCGTGAAATGCAGCAGCGCCATGCGGCGTTACGCGAACCTCGGAAGAACTGTTGCCGCCGAGCACCGGCCTGTCCTGCACCAGGCATGTTGCGGCACCGCCTCGCGCTGCCGCAATGGCCGCGCATACACCTGCAAGACCGCCTCCGCACACCACCACGTCATATTGTTCCGTCTGCTGCTTCATCCCTGTCCTCCTGCAACTGCACGCGATCCAATGCGCCACCACAACAGCAAGGCAGCCAGCGGATGCAGCATGCACAACCCGTAAAACACAGGCGCATAGCCATGTGTCTGAATACTTGAGCCAATCATGGCGGCTGTAATCAACCCACCGGCGGCGCTCGCAGAGCCAATCATGCCTTGCACAGTCGTTGCCATGGAGCGCGGAAACAGGTCAAGGGTCATCACTGTGGCATTTGTCATCCATGCCATATGGCATAGCGCCAATGCGCTGAGTATGGCAATCGCTGCCCCGACGCTATGCAAGTGCGGCACGGTGCAAAGTGCAAACATGCACGCAGCTACTGGAAGCATGACTACAAAACGAGCACGCAGTGTGCCCAAACGTGGGACAAGTTTCCCAGAGATAAATCCACCCAGAAGCGAGCCTAAGTCGGCAGACACGTAGAGAATCCAAAGCGTGGTGCCAACAGTCTTCAATGTGAGTCCGTGTGCGTCCTGCATGTACTTCACAGACCAGAACAGGAAGAAGTACCAGACGCTATCTGTCATGGTGCGCGTGATGAGCAGCACTGCGATATGGGGCTGACGTAGTACAGTGAGCCAAGGCACCGAGGCTGCGCGTTCATGCTGCACTTCGGGGTCGCGATACAACAGCATCCATACTGCTGCCAGGACAGCCCCAAGCGCTCCGGTGACGAAGAATGCAGACCGCCATCCGAAGACCGTCGCGAGGCCTGCAGCAATCGGCACGGCGACCGCCGCGCCCAGCGTGCCGCCCATGCTGTAAATACCGACTGCAATGGAGCGCTCGCGTTCGTTGAACCAGTCTCCGGAGGCGCGCAGAGAGGCGGTGTAATTGCCTGGTTCGGCTGCGCCAAGTGCGAAACGGCTCATGGCCAGCGAGAAGAAACCCCGCGCAAATCCTGTACATGCATCGGCGACCGACCAAACCAAAAGAAACACGCCCTGGGTCCATCGTGCGCCGAAACGATCCACCAAACGTCCGGAGAGTGTGTACATCACCATGTAGGCCAGCAGGAATGCCTGCACAACATGGCCATAGTCCACATCGGTGAGATGCAGATCATGCTGCATCGTGACCGCGAGCACCGACAGTGTTTGCCGATCGACGTAATTCACCACCGATGCGAGCAATAGCAGCCCAGCATAGAGCCATCGCCGTGGGCTGGCATGTGCAGCGTGCAACGTCGTCTCTCCTCCGCTTTCAGCAACCTCAACGCCCGTGAGGGGCGGCGGGATACTGAAAGCCGAATCAGACGAAGTTTGGGAGCTCATAAGAGGTTAACCGTTTAACGTCGATTAACCTAACAAGGCATTCCCTCCTGTGTCAAACACTTTTATTTTTGGGTCAGGCTAGGTAGTGTTCCCGGCGGAGAACGTGAAGGGCAGTAAAACGCGCTGTGGTGGCCGCTCCGGCTTTTCGATAGCGTCAATCACCATGTCTGCAGCGAGTTGTCCCATCTCGAAGACAGGAATAAAGAATGCCGTTGGACGTGGTCGCAAACCACCCGCATTCGCGGAGTTGGCGCGAGCCAGAATGGCTACATCGCCGGGTGCGGATAGGCGGCGTGCTTCCATGTAGTCGTAGATGTGCACCAGCAGTGTGTCGTCTGCTGCAAAGATTGCGGTTGGGCGATCCTTCTTGCGCGCGAACCAGCCGTCCATAATGCTGAACGCCTGCGTTTGGTCGTAATGCGTGCAGCCGATATGCTCCTGCTTTAATTCCAGGCCAAAATCGATCATGGCTCTGCGCAGCCCCTGCAGCAGATGGATATGCGTGGGCAATGTGCTTTCACCGCTTAGGAATGCGATGCGCTTGTGGCCACGCTGCACAAGGTAACGAATGGCCGCTTCGCCGATTGCAGCGTCATCCACGCCCACATAGTTCACCGGGGCGCGGCCGTAGTAGCTGTTCATCATTGCGAACCGAATCTTCGCTTCATTCAGCTCATGAATGGTTTCGTTGATGTCGCGTGCAGAGCAGGAACGTGTGTTGATGAAGAGCAGGCCATCCGTAAAGCGGCTTTCCAGTATCTGATCGCGGGTAGTGCGACCAGGGCGTCCGGAAGGCGAAAAGATCAGAAGGTTATAGCCCCGCTTCATCAGCGTGGACTGGATGCCCGAAAGCGCCTGCGCGATGAATTGATTGAAGAAGATCGGATCGCGCATGGGAACAACGAGTCCCAGAAGGCGACTGCGTTTCTCAGCCAGTGCCTTTGCCAATTCGTTAGGAGAATAGGAGAGTTCGTCGGCGATTTTATAAATCAGATCGCGTTTTGCGGCACTTACGCGCGTAGTGTTGCGGTCGTTCAGTGCAATGGAAACTGCTGCGATGGATACGCCAGCGCGTTTGGCGATGTCACTTAGCCGGGATGCTGCCATGGAGGCAATCCTACCGTACTCACAGATGGAATGAATAACGTCGAACGCCCGATCCTTAGCCGATACGGTAGAGGAGCGGGCGTTCGCGTCGTTATTGTGCCTGACTTAACTTTATGCAAGATCAAAGCGGTCTAGGTTCATCACCTTGGTCCATGCTGCAACGAAGTCGTTTACGAACTTCTCCTGCGTGTCGGAGGAACCGTATAGTTCCGCCAGCGCGCGAAGCTGCGAGTTGGACCCGAAGATCAGATCTGCGCGTGTTGCAGTCCACTTCGGTGTACCTGTCTTGCGATCGCGAATCTCAAACGACTCGCCATCGTTCGACGTCGACTTCCACTCGTTATTCATGTCCAGCAGGTTTACGAAGAAATCGTTTGTCAGCGATTCGTTCCGTGACGTGAACACACCATGCTTTGTACCGCCATAGTTTGCATTCAGTGCACGCATGCCACCAACAAGTACGGTCATCTCCGGCGCAGTCAAAGTCAGCAATTGTGTCTTGTCCAGAAACAGGGCCTCGGAAGGAATGCCGTACTTTTCCTTCACATAGTTACGGAATCCATCAGCAACAGGCTCCAGAACACGGAATGACTCTACGTCGGTCTTTTCCTGCGTGGTATCCATACGGCCCGGCGTGAAGGGAACAGTGATGTTAATCCCTGCGTTCTTCGCGCCCTTTTCCACGCCGACGCCGCCAGCAAGAACAATCAGATCGGCAAGCGAAATCTTCTTGCCGCCTGTGAGTTTGCCATTGAAGTCCTTCTGAATGCCCTCCAGCACCCCGAGTACTTTGGCAAGCTGCGCAGGTTGATTCACCTCCCAGTTCTTTTGCGGCTCCAGGGCGATGCGTGCGCCGTTCGCGCCGCCACGCTTATCAGAGCCACGGAAGGACGAGGCGGAAGACCATGCGGTGTAGACCAGTTCTGGAATCGTAAGGCCCGAGGCAACAATCGCTTTCTTGATTTCAGCGATATCGTTTTCGTCTACAACCTTGTGATCCAGAGCGGGAATCGGATCTTGCCAGAGCAATTCTTCTGCAGGAACTTCCGATCCCAGATAACGCGACTTGGGACCCATATCGCGATGCGTCAGTTTGAACCATGCCCGAGCGAACGCATCCGCAAGCTTGTCAGGGTTTGCATAGTAGTCGCGCGAAATCTTCTCATAGATCGGATCGAAGCGCAGCGCCAGATCCGACGTCAGCATCCGCGGCTCAATCTTCTTCGATGCATCAAACGCGTGGGGTACGGTGCCAGCGCCGCCGTTGTTCTTGGGCTTCCACTGGTGCGCGCCTGCTGGGCTCTTGGTCAGTTCCCACTCATACTCAAACAGGTGCGTGAAGAAATCATTGCTCCATTGCGTGGGCTTGGTTGTCCATGTCACTTCCAATCCGCTGGTGATGGCGTCCGCACCCTTGCCAGAGCCGAACTTGTTGTGCCAGCCAAGGCCTTGCATTTCCAGCGGAGCACCCTCAGGCTCTGGTCCAACGTTGTCTGCTGGCCCTGCACCATGCGTTTTGCCGAAGGTGTGACCACCAGCGATCAGCGCAACGGTTTCCTCATCATTCATGTGCATACGGCCAAAGGTTTCGCGGATGTCATGCGCGGAGGCAATCGGATCGGGATTTCCATCCGGGCCTTCAGGATTCACGTAGATTAAGCCCATCTGCACAGCAGCCAAAGGATTTTCAAGCAGACGTTGGTTTGTGCCTTCAGCGGTGCGATCTGTTTCCGTTTCATGGATTGGAGCATCCGCAGGCAGCGTAGCAGTGCCGCCTTTGGCATAGCGATGATCGCCGCCCAGCCATGTCGTTTCGGTACCCCAATACACATCCTGTGCAGGCTCCCACACATCTTCGCGTCCACCAGCGAAACCGAAGGTCTTGAAGCCCATCGACTCGAGCGCAACGTTACCGGTAAGGATGAGCAAATCTGCCCATGAGAGCTTATTGCCGTACTTCTGCTTCACTGGCCAAAGAAGGCGGCGAGCCTTGTCCAGGCTGACGTTGTCAGGCCAGCTATTCAACGGAGCAAAACGCTGCAGGCCTTGTCCTGCGCCGCCACGGCCATCGCCCATGCGATAGGTACCAGCGCTGTGCCAGGCCATGCGGATAAACAATGGGCCGTAGTGTCCGAAATCGGCGGGCCACCAGTCCTGCGATGTGGTCATAACAGCGTGCAGGTCTTTTTTCACGGCTTCCAGGTCGAGGCTATTGAAAGCGTCCTTGTAATTGAAATCCTTGCCCATGGGGTTGGACAGTTCGGAATGCTGATGGAGGATGCCAAGCTTCAGTGCGTTGGGCCACCAGTTCTGATTTGATGTACCTTCGCCTGCCGCATGGTGACTCGGGGCGCCTGCGCCGGGCTGATGAAATGGGCACTTTGATTCGCTGGACATATGTTTCTCCTCTACTTGCCTTTGAAGAACCGCATGCAAGGTCTGGGTGCACCATTGCACGGCATTGTGAATTGTCTATGACGGCGGAAACGCACACCGCGGAGCGAGATTGAATGTAGCACCGGGGCAATGGATAGGGGAAATATATAATTGCCATGCGAGGCATAGAAGAAAACTATGGAAATTCAACAACTCCGATACGCCTGCGCAGTTGCTGAAACAGGTAGCTTTAGCCGTGCTGCGGAGTCATGCCATATTGCGCAACCATCGCTATCGCAGCAGATCCAAAAGCTGGAAGAGGATTTGGGTGCCAGGCTCTTTGACCGACTTGGCCGTCGTGTGCGACTTACGGAAGCCGGGCAGGCCTTTCTTCCGCATGCACGAACGATCTTGTCGCAGCTTGACGCAGCACGTAATAGCGTTGCCGAGACGTCGGCAGATACGCAAGGCAAGATCACTGTGGGTGTTATTCCCACCATTGCCCCGTATCGAATGCCGGGTTACACGGCTAATTTCACGAAGAAATTTCCTGCGGCAAAGTTGCGCATTGTGGAAGAGACAACGCCTGTACTGATCGACGGTTTGCGCGATCTCTCGATTGATATCGCCATCCTTGCGTTGCCACTCCGACATAAGGATCTGGAGACATACACGCTTCACACCGAACCCCTCTTCGCTGCACTCCCGAAGACACATCCGCTTGCTCGGAAAAAAGGGCTCACGATGAAGGAACTGCGCGGTGAGTCATTTGTGATGCTGCGCGACGGGCACTGTTTCCGTGATCTAACCATCGCCGCTTGTACACATGCGCGAATCACACCAAACATTGCCTTTGAAAGTGGGCAGTTCAGCAGCCTGCTGGGTATGGTGGCAGCAGGCATAGGCGTATCCATTGTGCCGGAGATGGCCGTCGACACAGGCGCAGCGTGTCACTACGCGAGAATCCTTGAACCGCGAGCCTCTCGCACAGTTGTGGCTGCTGTACTGCGCGGCCGGAGCTTCAGCCATGTGCAGCGGGCATTTCTCGCGGACATGGCACGGCAGTCGTCGCAGGGGAAGAAGACGCAGCAGTCCCTTAGTGAAGCGCCTTAACTGTCAGCATCCTGTCCAGATGCACATAGCCGCCGTCTACGTGGATGTGTTGGCCAGTTGTGTGGCTTGATTGTGTGGGAGACAACAGAAATACCGCAGTCGATGCGATCTCCTCTACGCGTGTCATGCGGTGTTCCAGCGGCACTTGCGCCGCAATATGCGCAACAGTTCCGTCGGGATCCGCAAGTGTGCGCAGCCACTTTGTGTATTGCGGCGTCATGACTTCGGCGGGAATGATGCAGTTCACACGCACGCTGAAGGGAATCAGCTCTGCGGCCCACTCACGTGTTAACGCTAACAATGCGCCTTTGGATGCAGCATAGCCTGAGGTGCCGCCTTGGCCAGTGACAGCGACCTTGCTTGCAACATTCAGAATGGAACCACGGCTGACCTTCAGTAGAGGAACGGCATAGTGAGCAAGTGCATAGCAATGCAACAGGTTCACCCCCAAACTGCGTTGGAAGCCGTCAATCGAACCGTGTTCTAATCCCACGCCGTCGTTGAAGCCGGCATTATTCACCAGCGCATCCAACCGTCCATAGCGTTCACGCACATATTCCATTGCGCTGCGACAATGCTCTGGATCATCAAGTTCGGTTACGCGAAGTTCGCAGGGAAGATGGCGGTCCCACATCTCCTGCATAAACTCTTCAACCCCTTCCGAGATGCGGCTCAGCACGAGTACACGTGCGCCTTCTGCAAGGCAGGCGCGTGTAATCGCCTGACCGATGCCACTGGCACCGCCCGTAACAAGAATGACGTGATCCTTTAGTCCAAGGTCCATTGCGTGTACTCGTAAATCTGCCGTTGATCTATCGCAGGTTGGTGAAGCCACCGTCAATCAGAACATCGGTGCCCGTGATGAAGCTGGACGAGTCGGAGCAGAGAAAGAGTGCGAGTTGTGCGATCTCTGCTGGCGTTCCCATGCGTCCGATGGGTTGTGCAGCAGAGAGTGTCTTCATCATTTCCTCTTCACGGCCGGGATAGTTCTTTGCCAGGAAGCCATCGACAAACGGCGTGTGAACCCGCGCGGGCGAAATGCAGTTAATACGCAAACCTAACGACAGGCAGTCTTTCGCCGCAGACAGAGTCATGGAAAGAACGGCGCCCTTCGTCATGGAATACGCAAAGCGGTCCTTGATGCCCGCTGTTGCGGCGATGGATGCCATGTTCAGAATGACGCCGGCGTGCCGCGGCTCCATATTGCGGACAGCAGCCTGCATGCACAGATAGGTCCCACGCACATTCACGCGGAATAAACGATCAAAGTCATCGGACGATGTATCGACAACTGTGCCGATGTGCGCAATGCCAGCACTGTTCACCACGATGTCCAACGCACCCGCCTGCGCAAAGGCGGCAGTGACGCTCGCGTCATCAGAAACATCGCATGCAATCGCATGGCAGGTTGCATTTGTCTCTTTCGCAATGCTGTCTGAAGTCGCTGCGACTACACCCTGATTCAGGTCCAGCAGAATCACTTCCGCACCAGCCGATGCAAATGCTTCTGCAATCGCCCTGCCGATGCCGCTTGCTGCACCCGTAACCAGCGCGCGCTTTCCCTGCAATGTCATGTATCTCTCCCTACGTGTTTAAGCAGTGGTGGAGGCAGAAGCCCAGTACGTTCCCTGCGGAAAAGCGTATTCCTGCAGCGATTCCTTACGGACCTCGATGCTGTATCCGGCATCTTCCGGCAGCATGTAGCGACCACGTTGAATGCGAGTGGGAACAAGGAAGTGCTCGTGCAAGTGATCAACGAACTCCACCACGCGATCTTGCAAGGACGCCGAAGCCCAGATGTAATCAAACGCCGCCAGATGCTGTACATATTCGCAGAGGCCTACACCACCGGCATGTGGGCATACCGGAAATCCAAACTTCGCGGCCATCAGAATGATCGCGAGGTTTTCATTCACGCCTGCAACGCGGCAGCTATCAATCTGGCACACATCAATGGAGCCAGCCTGCATCAATTGTTTGAACATTACCTTGCTGTGGCAGTGTTCGCCGGTGGCGATGCGAACGCCTGTTTCGCGGCGAATGCGAGCGTGGCCCAGGATGTCATCCGGGCTCGTGGGCTCTTCCATCCACCACGGCTGCAGTGGCTTCAGAGCGGTCGTGCGGTCAATGGCTTCCAGCACACCCCACTTTTGGTTCGCGTCCACCATAAGCTTGTTTTCCCAGCCGATTTCTTCACGTACCAGCAGGCCGCGGCGAAGATCGTCCGCAGGATCACCGCCCACCTTCAGTTTGAAATGTGTCCAACCGTCGGCAAGAGCTTCCTTGCAAAGTCTGCGAATCTTCTCATCGCTAAAGCCAAACCAACCAACACTGGTGGTGTAAGCGGGTAGACCTTTTTCACGCAGGAAGGCGATACGCTCTGCACGAGTTGATTCGTTACGGCGAAGGATCTCGAGCGCCTCTTCCGGTGATAGAGCATCATCGATATAGCGGAAGTCAATGCACTGCACAATCTGTTCCGGCGTCATCTCCGCAAGCAGCAGCCACACCGGCTTGCTCTCCACGCGCGCCCACAGGTCCCACACTGCATTCACCAGCGCAGCAGCGGCCAGATGAATGACTCCTTTTTCCGGTCCCAGCCAGCGGAATTGTGTGTCGCCTGTCAGTTCGCGTGCGAACGCCCCCATGTTGGAGGTGATCTCTTCCAGCGTGCGACCTACGACGAAGCGCGAAAGAAACTCAATGGCCATCACGCAGAGTTCCGTGCCGCGTCCCAGCGTGAAGGTAAGGCCATGTCCTTCCACACCGCTGTCAGTTTCCAATACGCAGTAGGCTGCGGAGTAATCCGGGTCTTTGTTCACGGCGTCGGACCCGATGCTGAAACGTGATGTGGGGAATCGCAGATCAACTGTGCGACAACGCGTGATTCTGGGTGATGCGGCCATTACTGAGTTCTCTCCGACAGAAGCTTTGAGTGAAAGTATATGCAACATGTACAGCGAAGGAACTTACACCTCGAAGGTGGAGAGCGCCTCGCGTTGGCGATGGTAACGAGTCATAAAGAGTGCGAAGCCCAGTGTCACGATGTAGCCCACAAGCGGTACGAGGTAGCTAAGCGCGGTGGAATGCAGATGTTCCGCGATCAGTCCCATGATGGGCGGCATCACGGCGCCGCCAACAATCATCATCACCAGTAGTGACGCAGCAACATTCGTATTGGGGCCAAGGTCTTTCAACCCAAGGCTGAAGATAGTAGGGAACATCAACGACATGAAGAAGCTGGTAGCCAGCACGGCAGACAACCCTGCCCAACCCGGAACGAAAATTGCCGTAATCAGAAGTGCGATGTTGCATCCTGCATAGATTGCCATTAATCGGCTTGGGAGAATGCTGCGCATCAGGTACGACGACAGAACGCGTCCTAAAGCGAAGGCGATCAAAGTTCCTGTCAACATCCATCCCGCAGTGCGTTCGGCAGCATGAACATAGTCATGCGCGTATTGGATGACGTAGCTCCACGATCCAACCTGCGCACCCACATACATGAACTGTGCCAGCAGCGAGAAGAGGAAGTGTTTCTCGCGCAGCAGTTCAGAAGGTTTCCCAGCTACTTCTGCGGTGTGTTCTCGCTGAGTAATGAACGCAGGAAATTTTGTAACAGCGATCAACCCTGCCCACACAAGCGCAAGTATGCCGAGCACCACATAAGGCGCGGCAATGCGCAGCGTTTCTTTGTGTAGATACTCCGCGTAAGTCCCCGCAGCCTGCATAGCGGCGCGTTGCTGCGGTGTGAGTTCTACACCGGAGAAGATGAACAGATTGCCTGCGACCACGCCAAGGATGGAGCCAAGTGAATTGCACGTCTGCGCAATGTTCAAACGGCGCTCTGATGTTACTGTCGGTCCCAACTGCACCATGAATGGATTGGCCGCGGTTTCAAGAAACGAAAGCCCCATGGCAATCACAAACAACGCAGCAAGGAAGTAGCTGTATTGCCCGGAATTTGCAGCGAAAGGAAAGCTCAAGCAGCCAGCAGCAAACAGGCAAAGGCCTGTCAGAAAGCCAGCCTTGTAACCCTTGCGGCGCATAAGGATGCCAGCGGGCAGCGCAAGCAGGAAGTAACCCAGATAGAACGCAAACTGCACCAGACCCGCCTGAAACCGGTTCAGTTCAAAGCTCTTCATGAACTGGCGGATCAGTACATCGTTCAGGTTGTTGGGAATGCCCCATAGCAAAAAGACAAACGCGACCAGCAGAAACGTACGGAATACGCCTGCGGGCAGAAGCGGTGCGCCGCTGGGGTCGTCCTGTCGTGATTCGGGAAGCTGAGTTGCAAACGCCATGGTTTCTCCCTGAAGTGATCAACTGTTACCGGTGCAGCTGTGCGACGCTGTTTTCAAGACCGTAAGTTGTAAACGCGCATAGCGGTTCCGCCCAGGATCATGTCGCGTTCCTGCTGGCTCAAGGGCGCAGTCCAATCTTCTACGGTCTTCCACCAATTGGAATAGGTGCAGCCAACGGTAAGCACAGGCCAGTCTGTGCCGGTCATCAGCCGGTTCGGGCTGAATGCTTTCAGCGCAGTTTCAAAATAGGGATGCAGTTCGACGGACGACCAGCGATTCCAGTCCGTTTCCGTGACCATGCCTGAGAGCTTGCACGTAACGTTATCGCGTCGCGCAAGTTCGCGAAAACCCTCTGCCCACGCGGTGAAACCATGATTGCGGATATCGGGTTTGGCAATGTGATCCAGCACAAACGACTGCGCGGGATGGCGATCGACAAAGCGGATGGCTTCTTCCAGTTGGCGCGCATAGATGAGGATGTCGTACACCAGCCCCGTGTCCCGCAACTGCGCTATACCCTGGTTGAACGCGTCCCCATCCAGAAAACCAGGCTGTTCCCCCTGCACAATGTGTCGCAGACCGCACAGACGGTTGGAGTCCCGAACGGTCTCCAAAACAGCAGAGAAGCGTGTACTCGCAATCGGAAGCCATCCTACAACGCCACGAACTGGCGAATCATCCTTCTCTGCAATTCCCAGCAGCCATTCTGTCTCTTCCAAAGTCTGCCGAGCCTGCACGGCCACGGTGCCATCCACACCCGCATCGGCGAGTTCTCGCCGCAGATCCTCCAGCAGAAAATCGCGGCGCAGCGAAGACATGTCATCGCCAATCCAACCGTATTCCTCTGGCGTGTAGTGCCAAAGGTGGTGGTGACTATCAATTCGCTGCGAGTAGGCGGTTTCCGTCATGCGGAGGATGAGGATAGCAATTCGTCGTAACGATTGTCCCGCAGGCCAACCGAATGGTAGACATTGAGACGTATAAGAAAGACGAGGTACCGATGCAGCGCTTTTGCCTGACGTTGAAGATGCGGCCCGATCCTGTGTTGATGGAAGAGTATGTGCAGCGCCATGCCGCTGTGTGGCCGGAGATTCTGGAGTCAATCCGCGCCGCTGGCGTGACCGGTATGCAGATCTTTCGCGACGGCTACCGCATGGTGATGATCATGGAAACCACGGACGATTTCACCATGGAGCGCAAGGCGGAGATGGACCGTTCCAGCCCCGTGGTCATGCGATGGGAAGCGGAGATGGCCAAGTATCAGCAGAGCGATCCCAGCGCCGACGCCAGCGCGAAATGGCTCCCCATGGAAAAGATTTTCGATCTGCAAACAAGCTAGGGCCGTGCCGGAACGGCTAATTCTGGCGCTGTCGCTACACTGGGTAATAGCCTATGCTCTCCGCTCTTCGCACTCTTGTTGCAGCCTCCGCCGTTGTTCTGGCCACCGCAAATGTTGCCGCACAGGCCAAGCATCCGGCATACGGTTCGGCCCGTCCGATGCCGAACCTCATCGTGGATACCGGTGGTGCGCCGAACGATGCGCACGCTATGAAGCAGCATTACGTGGTGTTGGTGTCGCTGGACGGTTTCCGTTACGACTACCCAAAGCTGCACGGTGCGCCACATCTGGATGATTTAGTGAAGGTGGGAGCGACCGCTCCTGATGGCATGTTGCCGTCCTATCCTTCGCTGACGTTTCCCAATCACTGGACGCTCGTGACGGGATTGCTGCCGGAACATCACGGCATTGTGCGCAACAGCTTTTACGATCCAGCGCGGGACGAAACCTACCAGTACAAGGACCCGAAGACCAGCGGCGACGGAAGCTGGTACGGTGGTGTGCCGTTGTGGTCGCTAGCTCGTCAGCAGGGCATGCGCGCGGCAACGTTTATGTGGCCTGGGTCAGAAGCTGAAGTCGCTGGCTATCGTCCCAACAACTACGCAAAGTTTGAAGATCAGCTGGACGGCCATGTTGGCATCGAACAGGTTATTGCGTGGTTGAAATTGCCCGCAGAGCGACGGCCTCACCTGATCACGTTTTATATGCCCACTGCTGATCACGCAGGCCACTGGTATGGCCCGAACTCCGTGCAGGAACATGAAGCAGTTCATATTGTGGACTCGCTGATGGGCGAGCTGGGTGCTCGTTTGAACGCGACAGGATTGCCGGTGGATCTGATCATCGTGTCGGACCATGGCATGATTCTGAACGACAACAACTGGATTCAGTGGGATCAGTATGTCGATCTGAAAGATACGAAGGTCGTGGAGTGGTCCTTCTATCCGAAGACAGAAGCAGAAGCGCAGTCGCTGTACGAGCAGTTCCGCGCGCATCCCGATCCGCGCTTCACGGTTTACCGTCGTAAGGACGTACCCGCTTATCTGCACATGAACAAGAACCCGCGGAATGGCGATCCCGTAGTGGTTCCCAATGGGCCGTACATCGCGCATCCCCACGTGACAAGCCCGCGTGAAGACCTGGGCGACCACGGCTACGATGTAACTCGCATGCCGGAAATGAAGGCATTTTTCCTGGCCACGGGACCCGACATTCGCAAAGGCGTAAAGCTGCCCTCTTTCAGCAATCTGGACGTGTATGACTTCGTAGCGAAGCTGTTGGACCTGAAGCCTGCTCCCAACGACGGGACCTTGAAGCCGCTGTTGCCTGCATTGAAAAAGTAGTGACCAGCGACGTATCTCGCTTGAAATAAAAATGCCCGGCGATTCGCCGGGCATTTTCTTGTTCAGAGAGAGTTACTTGGCTTCCGTCTCGTCCAGCACGGTCCAGCCTTCAGCCTTCTTCATGACCTTTTCGCGACCACCGGAGGGCACAGTGCCAACGCCGGAGTGAAGCTCGCTGATCTCCATGTGGTTTGCCTTCATGGACGCGTGGCAGGCCACGAAACTGACGTCCTTATCGAGCGAGCCGGTGACAATGCTCTGTCCCTGCATGTCCTTGTTCACCAGCTTCAGGCCGTCACCGGTAGCCAGAATCTCCACCACGGCAGTGCCTTTGGGCGCTGTGGACATGATGCTGTTGGCCTTATCCAGCGACGCCTGCCACACCTTGGGATCGTTCGAGTGGACATGGATCAGAACCTTCTGCGTGGGCGGAACGGGCGGAGCAGCCGGTGCGGCTGCCTGCTGCGCGAAAACAGCCGCAGGCATAAGAATGATCGAAGCGGTAAGTGCGGCGATACGTTTCATGCAACGAGTCCCTTCGTGGTGGATGTTTCTGCAAGCATATCGAATCCTGAACATTTATGAGGAATATCGACGCTTTTGAGCGGTAGAATCGGGCGCATGAATCCGCATCGCGTATGCTCCCTCATTCCGGTTGTTGCTGCATTTCTCCTACCGGCAGCTATCAGCGTGGCTCAGACGCCCTCGGAACAGGCTGTTCTGGCTCCTATCCAGGCGATGTTTGACGGCATGGCGAAGCGGGATGCCGCGGCGATCGCGGCTCCCACGCTGCCCGGTGGAACGATGGTTCTGATGCGCGATGGCAAAGCCGCGCAGATGACTTTTAGCGACTTTGCAGCCCGCGTCGGCAAACCCGGCACCACGAAGATTGAGGAGCGCATACACGATCCGCTGATTCGCATCGACAACGATCTTGCGGTCGTCTGGGCACCGTTCGATTTTCTCGTCGATGGCAAGGTCGATCATTGCGGCACCGATCTCTTCAACATGGTGCGTGTCGACGGCACGTGGAAGATCGCCAGCGTTGCCGATACCGGCACGAAGATCTGTGGAGGAAAGTGACCCATGTCCGAGACAACCGAATCTCTTCGCCGGGCCTACGCGGCGTTTAATCGACGTGACGTGGATAGCGTTCTGGAGTTCATGACGCCTGACGTCCGCTGGCCTAAGTCCTCGGAAGGCGGCACTGCCGTGGGCAAAGACGAGATTCGTGCCTACTGGAAGCGACAGTGGCAAGACTTCGATCCCACCGTGGAGCCACTTGAGATGAACGAACAGGAAGATGGCACTGTTCATGTCCGGGTGCACCAGATCGTCAGAAACACGCAGGGTGATCTTCTATCGGATAGTGAATTTGTACACGTCGTCACGATACGTGATGGACGGATTGCTGCCCTGGGCCTGGGGCACAAAGACGGAGTGCCCACCGCGCCATCCGCCGCGTTCGCACATGACCCTGAAGGCAAATGAAAAGGGGCGTCCCGAGGGACGCCCTTTCCAGTCTTGAGTTAAGTTGATTAGTACTTTGGCAGGCTCGGATCGATGCGATCGGCCCATGCCAGAATGCCACCTGCAACGTTCTTCACGTTGGTGAAGCCCGCGTTCTTCAGAATCAACGAAGCTCTCTGCGAACGTGCACCGCTCTTGCAGTGAATGAGGACTTCCTTGTCCTTGTACGCGGCCAGCTCGCCCACGCGTGCTTCAAGTTCACCCACCGGGATCATAGGTGCGCCAATGGAGACGATCTGCGCTTCATGCGGTTCACGCACGTCCAGAATGAACGCCTTGCCTTCTTCGCGCTTCGCCTTCAACTCTTCCACGCTGATCTGCGGAATGCCGTCCTTGTCTTCCAGGCCGGTCACCACGCCATGCGATGCCACTTCCAGCGGACCAACCTCTGCCGGTGCTGCAACACCGCAGAACTGGTTGTAATCAATCAGCTCTTTGATCTCGTGCGTTCCGCAAGCGGGGCAGTTGGGGTTCTTGCGCAGCTTCAGCGTGCGGAAGGTCATGCCCAGCGAATCCACCAGCAGCAGGCGACCAATGAGCGGCTCGCCAATGCCAAGGATCAGCTTGATCACTTCCGTAGCCTGAATCACGCCAACAAGACCCGGCAGGATGCCAAGTACGCCACCTTCTGCGCACGAGGGAACCAGTCCCGGCGGCGGCGGTTCGGGGTACAGGCAGCGATAGCAGGGGCCTTCTTCCGTGGCGAAGACAGATGCCTGTCCCTCAAAGCGGAAGATGGAGCCATACGCATTGGGCTTGCCCGTCAGAACGCAGGCATCGTTTACCAGATAACGCGTCTGGAAGTTGTCCGTGCCGTCGGCAATGACGTCGTAATCCTTAAAGATCTCCAGAGCATTCGCAGAGGTCAACATCGTGTTGTGCTTCACAACATTGATGTTCTTGTTCAAACCCTTTAGCATCTGTTCGGCGCTGTCTACCTTCAGCTGACCGACGGTGGACTGCGAGTGGATGATCTGGCGCTGGAGATTGCTCTCGTCGACTACGTCGAAATCAACGAGGCCGATGGTGCCCACGCCCGCCGCTGCAAGATACAGAGCCAGTGGCGCGCCAAGGCCGCCCGTGCCTACGCACAGTACCTTCGCGGCCTTCAGTTTGCGCTGGCCGTCCATGCCCACTTCCGGCAGGATCAGGTGGCGCGAGTAACGCGCAATCTCTTCGTTGGTCAGCGTCGGCAATTCTTCTGCAATCGCTTCTTCCGCAATAGCGGGTGCGCCGCCAGCGATGGACGGAATGATGGAGATTTCGTCGCCAGCATTCAACGCCGTCTCATCCTTGCCCGGCAGATCGCGGATGTCGTCGTCGTTCACATAAACGTTCACGAAGGAGCGCAGCTTGCCTTCGGCGGTGAACAGGTGGCCCTTAATAGCGGGATGCGCTTCAGTCAGCGCGGCAAGAGCTTCTTTGACATTGGCTGCGGTTACGTCAACGGTGGACTTGTTGTCCGTAAATCCACGCAGCGGTGTTGGAATCAGAATCGTCATAACTTCCTTTGGATTACGGCTGCATGCTGTTGGATGCAGCGGGGTGTTCCGGGTGAAGTGAACTAGCCGACGACGACTTCTTCGTCCTCAAACTGCTTGTCCTCTTCGCTGGTGCCGCGCAGAAGGAATGCATTCGTCACCTCGGCCTTGCCCTGCGCTACGGCCGTGATGACGTAGCTACATCCGAACCAGTGGGCTTCGGCAAAGTCCGTAACGGACCACTGCGCCGGATGGTCGGGGTGCGAGTGATAGAAGCCGACGATATCCAGTCCCTTCTTCCGCCCCTCACGCTGCGCCTTGATAAGTTCCTGCGGTGCAATGTGATAGCGGTTGTGGGCGGAGTCAGTGCGCGTATTGCCCGCACGCATAATCTCGACCACCTGGTTCACCTCGCCCGCATGGCCCAGAAGAATGCCGCAACATTCGTGCGGATAGGTTTCTTCGCCATGTGCGCGCAGTGCTTCGTAGTCGGATTGGCTCAGCTTCAACATCTATATCTCTCTTTTGATCGTACAACGTGCGCGGAGGATGCAGGATTCTGCGCTACGCAAAACCGCCGCGGCGTGGTTTGCCGCGGCGGATCAGGTTTCAATCAAATTACGATTGCGCAATTCCGGTGAGCGATTCTTGCGAGAGAGCCCGCCCACGGCCCATGCGGTTCTTGTAGCTGGCCTTCACGAATTCGCGGAACAGCGGATGCGGCTCCAGCGGCTTCGATTTGAATTCCGGATGGAACTGGCAGGCTACAAAGTACGGGTGCGTGGGGATTTCCACGATCTCAACGTAAGTAGCGTCTGGCGTCGTTCCGGTCAGCCGCAGACCCGCTCCGGTAAGGATGGGCTCGTACTCGCGATTGAACTCGTAACGATGGCGGTGACGCTCGCTGATCTCCGTGGTGCCGTACGCCTGTGAAGCCTTCGAATCCGGCTCCATCACGCACGTCCACGCGCCCAGGCGCATGGTGCCGCCCATCTCTTCCACGCCAGTCAACTCGCGCAGCTTGTAGATGATGCGGTGCGGTGTCGCAGGATCAAACTCGGAGGAGTTTGCGTCCTTCAGCCCAGCCACATTGCGTGCGTACTCAATGCAAGCCGTCTGCATGCCAAGGCAGATGCCGAAGTACGGCGTCTCGCTCTCACGCGCATAACGAATGGCGTTCAACATGCCTTCGATACCGCGCTTGCCGAATCCACCGGGAACCAGAATGCCGTCGAACGTATCAAGCTGCTGTTCGTAGCTCTTATCGTCGGTCTCCAGCCCTTCGGCTTCGATCCAGGTCACCTTCAGCTTCAGGTTTGCATCCAGAGCGCCGTGAACCAGCGCTTCCTTCAGTGACTTGTAGCTGTCTTCGTACTCAACGTACTTGCCGACGATGCCAATGTGGACTTCGTCCTTAGGGTGGTAGGCCCTGTGAACCAGTTCGCGCCACTTCGTCATATCTGCTTCACCGGCGTCAATGCGCAGATAGCTCAGTACAAGCTGATCGACATGTTCTGCTTCAAATGCCAGCGGCAGCTCATAGATGCTGGCCACGTCGCGAGCGGCGATCACAGCACGCTCTTCCACGTTGCAGAAGGCAGCAATCTTTCCGCGCATTTCGCGGGGAAGGTTGCGCTCCGAACGGCACAGTAGAATGTCCGGCTGGATACCGATGGACAGCATCTCCTTCACAGAGTGCTGCGTCGGCTTGGTCTTTAGTTCTTGTGCAGCGGCAATCCACGGCACCAACGTCACATGGACGAAGAGCGTGTTGTCGCGGCCCAGGTCCTGACGCATCTGGCGGATGGCTTCCAGGAAGGGAAGCGATTCGATATCGCCAACCGTGCCGCCGATTTCGACGATGGTCACATCGCAGTCGGTGGCCACCTTGCGCATGGCGTTTTTGATTTCGTTGGTGACATGCGGAATCACCTGCACGGTCTTGCCCAGGTAGTCGCCGCGGCGCTCCTTGGTGATGACCTGTTCGTAGATGCGTCCGCTGGTCAGGTTGTTATCGCGAGAAAGTTTCGCGTGGGTAAAGCGCTCGTAATGACCCATGTCCAGGTCGGTTTCCGCGCCGTCGTCCGTCACAAAGACTTCGCCGTGCTGGAAGGGAGACATAGTACCCGGATCCACATTCAGATACGGATCAAACTTCATCAGGTTTACGCGTAGACCGCGCGCTTCCAGCAGGCACCCGATAGAAGCTGCTGCCAGCCCCTTGCCGAGTGATGACACAACGCCGCCGGTTACAAAGATGTATTTCGCAGACATCTCCGCCTCGTTCTTTTTGAATTGTCGTGATTGGCCGTGCGTGGGGTGCACGATCAAGTATAGCAAGATTTGGCGCTGGGGCGAATGAGTCGCGTCCTATCTAAAACGCATCTCTAACTTTCATGAGCGATCGTGTTGCGTTAGTCGTGGGTGCAAGCGGAATTGTGGGCCAGAACCTCGCTTCATTGTTGGTGGAACAGGGATGGCAGGTACTGGGATTGGCGCGCAATCCATTGCCACAGCCTGGTGTGATGCCGATCCCAGCTGACCTGCAACAATTTGACTCGCTCAAGGAGGCACTTGCGGGGCAGAAGCCGACGCACGTGTTTCTCTCCACATGGCTCCGTCAGCCCACAGAGGTGGAGAACATCCGTGTGAACGGAGGCATGGTGCGGAACTTGCTGGAGGCTGTGGCTCCGGCCGGAAGCGTGGAACACGTGGCGCTTGTAACGGGCCTGAAGCATTATCTCGGACCGTTCGAGAACTACGGCAAGGGCACGCTGCCGCAAACTCCGTTTCGTGAAGAGCAGGGCAGGCTCCCCGTAGAAAACTTCTACTACGCGCAGGAAGACGAGGTGTTTGCTGCTGCACAACGCGACGGCTTTACGTGGTCCGTGCATCGCCCTCACACCATCATTGGCTATGCGCTGGGCAATGCCATGAATATGGGTGTGACGCTGGCGGTCTATGCGTCCCTGTGCAAGGAAGCGGGCACGCCGATGATCTTTCCCGGATCTTCTGCACAATGGCACGGGTTGAGCGATATGACCGACGCTCGCATCCTGGCGAAGCATTTACTGTGGGCTGCGACGACGGATGCTGCGAAGAATCAGGACTTCAACATTGTGAATGGGGATGTATTCCGTTGGAGTTGGATGTGGGAACGGTTGGCCAGCTTTTTCGGTGTGGAAGCCGCGCCGTTCACAGGCCAGGGTATTCCGCTGGAAGAACAGCTTGCGAACTCTGCTCCGCGTTGGAAAGCCATTGCAGAGAAGTATGGTCTGCAAGAATCCGATATAACCCGGCTTGTCTCGGCATGGCATACCGATGCTGACCTGGGGAGACCGATTGAAGTGGTGGCCGACATGAGTAAGAGTCGCCGCCTTGGTTTCCTCGACTTTCAGCCCACAGACGATAGCTTCTTCGATCTATTTACGCGCCTGCGTGAAGACCACATCATTCCCTAACACTTCTTTCAGCAGATCGCCGGTGTTAGGCGGCATGCGGATGTGGATTGAAGGGCGATAGCTCGGAAGCTCCTCGTGAGACGGGCCCACCTTCTTCTGTGTGCCAAGCGACAGGTGTAATGTCCACGAAGCGATGTGTGCCGCCTGTGCTGTCATCCTCATCGCGATCGTGCCAGGCAACGGTGGCGGTGCCAGTGATTTGAAGAATCGTGCCAGTACGCAGATTGGGGATCGCAATCCCGATCCTGGGATCGATCAGAAGATTGCCAAGGCTGTTGAACAGCGAATTTCCCGTGTAGTCCGGTATGCGGATGCGGCCATCGGGCAGCAGTTGAACAAAGCCGGGATCACCTCCACGATGGGAGACGTCCAGGCCGCGTTCAGGATGAGTCGTCGCGAGAAAGAGCACGTCTGTTTCGCTTAGCAATTGCAGGTGTTCGGCAAGAAGCCGCGAGCCTTCGTGTTCGTCCCTCTCGCCGTCCGTTTCGGAAGGTAGAGCTGTGCGACGCGTGATGTATTTTGGGCAATTGAAGAACGCTTCCTGAACGCTGACGTGGAGACCTGCGGGCAGAGCCGTGGCAGTTCCGTTAATGCGCATGCGCTGGCGGCTGATCAGATCGATAGCAAGCAGACCGATGTTGCCGCCGCTTTTCAGATTGGCAAGGACAGTTTGTGGCATGGTGCGTTCGACCCAGAGATGGGTCCCGCTCGCATCCGGCTGCAGAAATCCGGGCTTACCAGGAACAACCGTCGCCCACAGGTGGCCAGCACCGTCTATCGTTGCGATCGCAAGGAACGTTTGCTCTCTCAACCACGCGAAAACCTGTCGTGGAATTGTCGATCTCACCATTCCTTCGCGAGCGTCCGCGATGTCCTGCTCGCCCGCCAGTCGTTGGGCCTCGCGCTCGCCGGAATGGTATTGGCTGTGCACTGCTGATTAGATTCAGTCCCGACTACACCGGATGCGAGCCCTGTCCACCGATAGGAATACACCCATTCCAGTGGTCATAAAGTGAAATTTCGTCGATATACCTATTTCCAAAATAGGTATACGCGGTATAGACTCCGGCACATGGGAAAGAGTCCTCAACATCGTGACCTCTTCGCTGGTGCGTTGGAGCTGATGGTCCTGCATTCGCTGCGCATCAGGCCGATGCATGGCTACGCTCTGGTCAAACACATTCAGCAGGTTTCTGACGATCTTCTGCAGATTGAAGAAGGTTCGCTGTACCCCGCGCTGCAACGGATGCTGCGCGAAGGCTGGCTGGAAGCGGAAGAGGGAGTTTCCGCAAAGGGACGTCCCACGCGCATTTACCAACTGACAAAGTCCGGTATGAAACGGCTGGAGCAGGAGAAGTCCAGCTTCGAAAAGATGTTTGCAGGAATTACCCGCGTGCTTGCGGTGGTAAAGGCTTAGGAGTTCACCATGGGATGGCTCAGTCAGCTCTTTTCGCGTCGTCGCCGTTATAACGATCTTTCTGTTTCCGTGCAGGAGCACCTGGAAGAGAAGATTGACGAACTAATGGAAGAAGGCGTGTCGCGCAAAGATGCGGAACACGCCGCGCGCAGGCAATTTGGCAACGTGTTGTTGACGGAACAGCGTGGCCGCGAAGCGTGGCAATGGCAGAGCGTTGAGTTGTTCTTCGCGGATATTCGTTATGCTGCACGACAGCTTTGGAAGTCACGCGGCATTACGGTCGTTGCCGTTCTGATGCTTGCGCTCGGCATCGGGGCTGCCACTGCAGTATTCAGCGTGGCCTACGGCGTGTTGGTCAATCCATTTCCGTATCGCGATGTGAAAGAACTGGCGACACCAAGACTGTGTTCCCCTGAAGACTCGCGTTGTTTCTGGGACGACTACACTCCCTCAGAGTTTCTTGAGATTCAGCAGAAGACCAACATCTTTCAGGGCGTGACTGCCTCCACTGTAGGTAACGTAACGCTGACAGGCGACGGCGAAGCCCAGCAGATCCGTGGCAACTACATCACGGCGAATACGTTTGATGTGCTGGGCGTGCAGCCCATGTTGGGGCGCTCTCCGAACGATGCAGATGTTTCTGCGAACCATGAAGAAGTGGCGGTTCTGAGCAACCGCTACTGGCTCTCTCACTTTGGCGGCAGCCAGTCGGTGGTGGGAAAAGTCATCACGGTGGACGGCCATGCTCGCACAGTCGTCGGCGTCATGCCGCCGCGTTTTTTATGGCGTGGTGCCGACGTTTATCTTCCCGTGGCGATTACGCCTGTGCAGGAGATTCAAGGGCATTCGCGACTCACGCTGGTAGGGCGTGTTCGCCCCGGCGTCACCGATGTGCAGGCTGCAGGCGAACTGCAACCTCTCTTCAATGATTTCGTAAAGCAAGACCCGCATCGTCATCCAAAGAATCTCCGCATCGGTGGCCTGATGCCTTTTGCCGAGATGTTTCAGTCGGGTCTTGCTGGAACCCTGTATCTGTTACTCGGAGCCGTTCTTGTTCTTCTCCTGATCGCATGCGTAAACGTATCGAGCCTGCTGCTGGCTCGCGCTGTACGCCGCGAACATGAGTTTGTACTTCGAGCAGCCATCGGCGCTTCACGCTTACGCTTGTTCCGCCAGGTCATCGTGGAATCGCTTCTCCTGATGGCGATCTCTGTTCCTATGGCGATCCTTTTCGCCTATGGCGGACTCAACGCCATGTTGCATCTGGTACCCGAAGGCACCATCCCAGATGAAGCATTGATCGCGCTGAATGTGCCAGTGCTGCTTGTTTCCATCGGTATGGCTGTGTTTTCCGTGCTGGTGTTCGGCGTTTCACCCGCATGGCACAGCGCGAATCCACGACTGGCTGCTGCGCTGACCAGCGTTCGCTCCACGGGGAGCCATGCGCATCGGCGTTTGCTGAATGGTTTTGTTGTAGCCGAGATTGCGCTTTCGCTTGCGTTGATGACAGTCGCCGGTCTGATGATGCGATCGATGATCTCCGTGGAGAAAGTACCGGTTCTCTTCCAGCCGGAACATACGCTGATGATGCGTGTACCGCTGTCTCCACAACGCTATCCCAAGGATGAAGACAAGATTCGCTTCTTCAGCGAGATGCAGAAACAGATACAGAATGTGCCCGGTGTGAAGGCCGTCACGTTGGATGCAGAGTTGCCATTTCTATGGGGCTATGGAAGCCGTATTCAGCTCGGTAGCAGGCCATTTCAGCGGAACGATTACAGCAATCTCCACATGGTCACTCCCGAGTACCTCGCAATGTCTGGTCTACGCATGATGGAAGGTCACTTCATTGACGAACGCGAGATCTCAGTGCACGCGCACGATGCCGTGGTGACACAGGATTTTGTTACGCACTACTTTCCGGCGGGGAATGCTGTTGGTCAGACATTCAAGATGGTCGATGCTTCTCGCGCAGACAAGGAACTTACAGAGAACACATTCACGATTGTGGGCATCATCCAAAACCTGCCCATACATCCTGGCTATCGCCAAAACTTCCCGCACATGTTTATTCCGTATACGGTTGCGCCAGTGATGGATACGTTGGTGATTGCAACGAACCTGCCTGCGGAAAGCCTTCTGCAACCCGTGCGTAAGGTGGTAGCCGCCATGGACAAGGATCAACCCGTAACGGATGCTATGGCGTTACGTCAGTTGTTGGAGCGCTACGGCTACGCTGGGCCGCGCTTCGCCTTAATGTTATTTGGAACCTTCGCGGCGTCGGCTCTGCTGCTTTGCCTCATCGGTATCTATGGTGTGTTCTCGTTCGCCACTTCGCGCAGAACGCAGGAGATTGGCGTTCGCATGGCGCTGGGAGCAGATCGCGGCGACGTGATCTGGATGGTGCTGCGTCAGGCCTGCGGTCTGGCCGCACTTGGCATCGCCGTGGGGCTGCCGTTGGCCTTTGTTGCAGCGGGCTTCGCAAAGAGCCAGTTGTTCCAGACTTCGCAGTATGACCCGGTCACGTTTGCGCTAGTTATGTGTACGCTGCCATTGCTTGCAGTGGTGGGAACGTGGCTACCTGCGCGTCGTGCTGCCGCCGTAGATCCGATGGTCGCCCTGCGTACGGAATAGATAGATCTACAGCACGCGCGACAGGATGAAGGCGAACATCGCCGCAGCACCCGCTACCGTAAGCGCCAGCATACCGGTGATGTAGCGTGCTGCGGTGCGTTCGCGGTTCTTTCCCGGAGGCGTAATGCCTACGGTAAGAATGAAGCCTTCGCTGAGCTGTTTCGTGATGTCTGCCATGGTGTGTTCACCTCGCTGTATCCGGTATAGCGGCGGGGCGGCACGGCAATATGCAAATCTTGCGGTGAACTGCATCCTCTGCTGCGGTTAGAGCATAGTAGAAGCATGGCTGCATCTGCCACAGAACGAGTGATCGTGGTTCGCAACAGCAGGGAAGAACCCCTGCTGGCAGGACGACCTCGTCTCACTTCGTCTGATTCGCCGTGGAAGGGCATTGTGCTGGAGCGCCACACGGTTGGTTCCGTTGAAGTTCCGGAACACGATCACGGCAGCCTGTGCATGCACCTGCAATTGCGCGGCGATGTCGAGATGGAATGGTGGTCCGAAGGCCGCAATGCTATAGAGCAGCCACGCGCCGGTTCGATGATCCTGTTGCCCGAGGGCACAAGAGATCGTCTGCGATGGGAAGGTACGTCGGAACGATTGATCGTCTCCGTAACTCCTGCGGTCATGAGGAGAGCCGCAGAAGAAGCTGGCCTTAAGACTTCGCCTCATGTCGCTATGCAATGGCATCTCCATGATGAAGGTCTGCGCGCGCTATTGGCGGAGATGGGCCGTGAAGCAGAGGCGGGCTGGCCTGCCGGATCACTCTACGGAGAACTGCTCGGCATGTCGCTGGCTCACACACTACTTCGTCGTCATGCCGCATTGCCTGTCGCACTGAAAGACGCGCGCGGAGGTATTCCTCTGGCGCGGTTGCGTCGAGTCTTGGAGTTCATTGAGGCGCACCTGCACACGGATGTGCGGTTGGAACAACTTGCCGCTGAGGCAGAACTAAGTCCGTTTCACTTTGCACGACTGTTTCGTGAAACTACCGGCATCACACCACACCAATACGTGCTGGAACGCCGCATCGAACGTGCGAAATTGCTGCTGCGGTTAAAGCAGATGCCCATCGTTGACATTGCGCAGCAGAGCGGGTTCTCTTCCGCAACCAACTTCATCCGAAGTTTCCGGTCGCGTGTTGGCATCACTCCCGGCGAATGGTTACGCGCCTAAGCAATGACCGCCTAGAGTTATTGCTGTCGGGAACCCAGAATAAGAATGTCCACCAGGCGATGGGCGCTGCTCTTCCAGTTCGGGGCAGAGGCCACATTCGAAACACCGACAAGTGCGCGGAGTAGATCCATCGGGTCCAGGTCCGGTCGGATGTCCCCAGACTCAACAGCGCGTCGCACCAGCGATTCAATTGCACCAGTCAATATGGCGCCGCTATCGGCATAAATGCGCGATGGCCCTCCCACAATGTTGTTCAGCGCAGGCGCAATGATCTGCTTTGTAGCAATGTAGTCCACAAACAGGCGCATCCACGCGCGAAGCGCTTCCACCGGCGAGTGCGATTTGGCCAGCGTTTGTTCAGCGTCCGATAGCTTTTGCAACTCGCTGCGGTAAACGGCTTCAAGAAGGTCGTCGCGCGTCGGAAAGTGCCGGTAAAGCGTTCCCGGGCCCACTTCGGCCTGCTTCGCAATCTCGTCCAGGCTTACGTTCACGCTGTCGGCCGTGAAGGCATCGCGAGCGACAGCGAGAATGCGTTCACGGTTCCGGCTGGCGTCGGCGCGCGGTTTGCGGGGAGCGGGTTGCGATTCTTTCTTGGGCACGAGTTTCTTTTGAATCGGAGAGTGTCTCCGCTTCGTCTATTCCTTTGAACCGGAGAGATTCTCCGGTTACGGGTGGATACCCGCACTTCATTGTTGCATCACGCCGTTTCGCACGGCAGGGGATTAGAAAATGAGCGTATTTGGAGCGAAAAGCACGACAGAAGAGGTGCTGGCCGGCGTCAATCTGAAGGGTCAGCGAATCCTGGTAACGGGCGTGTCTGCCGGCCTGGGCGTAGAGACCGCGCGTGCGCTGGTGGCCCACGGAGCCGACGTGGTGGGTGCTGCGCGTGACCTGAAGAAGGCGGAAGGCGCGACCGCAAAGGTTCGCGAGGCCGCTGCTGCAAGTGGCGCTCGATTCGAATTGATCGAACTTGATCTTGCTGACCTGGCGAGCGTCCGTGCCTGCGCCGACGCATTGCTGGCACGTGGCGAATCGTTCGATGTGGTGATCGCGAATGCAGGTGTGATGGCGACGCCGCAGTGGCGCACCAAGGATGGTTTCGATATGCAGTTCGGAACCAACCATCTCGGCCATTTTGTACTGGTAAACCGCATCGCTCCGGTGATCAAGGATGGCGGACGTTTCGTAAGTCTCGCTTCTTCCGGCCATCGCTTCTCGGATGTCGATCTGGAAGACCCGAACTTCGATCACACGGAGTACGCGCCCTTCGCGGCATACGGACGTTCAAAGACGGCGAACATCCTCTTCGCAGTCGAGTTTGATCGTCGTCACAAGCATCGCGGCGTGCGCGCCACTGCTGTGCATCCCGGTGGAATCTATACGGAGTTGGCTCGTCACATGGGCGATGGTGGACTTAAGCAGCTTCTCGATTCGGTCAACCAGGCTTTGGCTGATCAGGGCCAGCCTCCGTTCGAATTCAAGACGGTGCCGCAGGGCTCGGCTACTTCGGTATGGGCAGGCGTGGTTGCTTCCGGAGAAGAGGTCGGAGGCAAGTACTGCGAGAACTGCCACGTGAGTCGCGAGGTCGATGACGACGTAGTCATCACTCCCGTCAGCGAGGGTGTTCGCCACTATGCGCTGAACCCCGAGCGCGCAAAGGCGTTGTGGGCGAAGAGCGAAGAGATGGTCGGCGAGAGTTTCTAGTCTTTCACTTCACCAATAGAAAAAGGCCGCGGATAGCGGCCCTTTCTATTTCCTGTTTCGCGATTCGTTTACTTCGCGGCAGCTTCCAGTTCTTTCCACTCAGCATCGCTCAGTTCCACATCCTGCGACTTCACATTCTGTTCAAGATGTTCGATCGAGGTTGTTCCCGGAATAGGCAGAATCACCGGGCTGCGATGCAGCAACCACGCCAGTGAAAGCTGCGACACGGTAGCGTTATGCTTCTTCGCTGCCTTATCCAGAGGGCCGCCTTCCTGTGCCAGCTTGCCGGATGCGACAGGGAACCACGGAATGAAAGCGATGTTGTTCTTCTCGCAATAATTCAGCGTGTCTTCGCTCTTGCGTTCGGCAATGTTGTACTCGTTCTGAACGGAGACAATGGTTGCGACTTTGCGCGCCTGATCAATCTCGTTCGGCTTCACTTCCGACAGGCCAATGTGTTTGATCTTGCCTTGCTTCTGCAACTCCACAATGGGAGCCAGCGAATCCTCTACGGGGACCTTCGGATCAATGCGGTGAAGTTGCCATAGATCGATCACGTCGGTCTTCAGGCGCCGCAGACTCATCAGCGCTTCCTGCTCCAGATACTCCGGGCGTCCCAACGGCAGCCACTTGTTCGGACCCGTGCGAGCGAGGCCAGCCTTCGTGGCAATAATTAAACCCTTCTTATACGGCGCGAGTGCTTCGCCAATCAGATCTTCGCTCACATACGGGCCGTAACTGTCGGCGGTGTCAATGAAGTTGACACCCAGTTCCACGGCTTTCTTCAGCACCTTGATGGCGCCGTCGTGATCCTTGGGAGGCCCCCAGATGCCGTCGCCGGTGATTCGCATTGCGCCATAACCAAGGCGATTGATTTCAAGATCGCCACCGAGGAGGAATGTCTTCTGGATGCTCATGCGCATTTGGATGGCGCTTCTCAGCAAGAGGGTGCAGCGTTGCGCGTCGTGGCATTTGATTTTTTACAAAGCAGAAATCAAAACCCACTCGCACATGTCGCAGCGAGTGGGTTCGTTCGATGTTGCGAAGGTATTTAGAAACGCGGACGCGCGCCGCGGCTACCGGTCTTCTGTCCTGGCTGTTTCAACCGGGCAGCTTCGGGAAGCTTATGCTTACGTTCCACTTTCTTACCTGCGGCAGCGCGACCCAGCGCCTGCACTTCGCCCTGCGTCAGTTCGCGGAATTCACCGGTAGGAATATCCAACACCAGCGCGCCGTAACCAATACGACGAATTTTCTCTACGTGGTGGCCAATCTCTTCAAACATTTTGCGAAGCTGACGATTGCGGCCTTCGGTCAGCGTTACTTCGTACCAGGGATTTTCGCCACCGCGCGCCAGCTCCACCTTTGCAGGCGCTGTCAGAACACGGTCACGACGATTGCCTCGCGTTTCTGCGAGACGGCCGCGATCAATCATCACGCCGCTACGAAGCTGTTCCAGAGCCTCTCCCGTGGGGCGTCCCGCGACCTTCACCAGGTAGGTCTTTTCTACGGAATTGGCAGCTTTTGAGAGCGAGTTGGCGAGGTCGCCATCGTTGGTCATCAAGAGCAAGCCTTCCGAGTTGTAATCCAGACGGCCTACCGGGTACAGACGCGTGTCCAGCTTCTTGCCGGAAAGTCGTGCGGACTCCTTCAGCAGATCCACCACGGTATCGCGGCGTTCCGGATCGCTCATCGTGGTTACATAACCGCGCGGCTTGTTCACCATGAAATAGCGGTGTTCCTGCGGTCCCTGCAGTAGCTTGCCGTCAACGCGGATGTGGTCTTTGGCGGCATCGGCGCGAGTGCCCAGTTCGGTGACAATCTCACCATTCACATGGACGCGGCCTTCCAGGATCAGTTCTTCGGCTTTGCGACGCGAGGCGATGCCGGCGTCGGCGAGGATCTTTTGCAGCCGAGTCCCTACCGGTTCTTCTTTTGCGGGAACGGTGGACTTCTTGGCGGGTCTGGCTGCCTTCACGGCGGTCTTACGTACGTTGTTCATCACGTTCTATTATCGCCCGTTTTTCTGACAGTTTCGTGTCTCCCGTCACAGTCTTATGGTCACTGCGGGCGTAAGTTGAGTCGTAAGGAGGGAAATGGGCATGGCAAAGACGATGAAAGCGGCAGTGGTGCGGCAGTTCGGTAGTCCGCTCAGCGTGGAAGAGGTTCCCGTACCGGAGGTGGGTGCAGGGCAGGCGCTGTTGAAGGTCATGTCTACCGGCGTTTGCCATACAGATCTGCACGCCGCGCACGGCGACTGGCTTGTGAAGCCAGCGGTGCCCTTCATCCCCGGCCATGAGGGCGCAGGATATGTCGCTGCTGTAGGCGCAGATGTGAAAGGCCTTCGCGAAGGCGACCGCGTCGGCATCCCCTGGTTGCACAGTGCGTGCGGTGTTTGTGAATACTGCCTCAAAGGGTGGGAGACGCTCTGCCCGTACCAGAAGAACAGTGGCTACTCCGTCAACGGCAGCTTCGCGGAGTACGTCCTGGTGAATCCGAATTTTGTGGCCCACCTCCCGCCAAAGATCGGCTTTTCGCCCATCGCGCCCATCCTCTGTGCAGGCGTCACGGTCTACAAGGGATTGAAGGAGTCAGAGGTGAAACCCGGCCAGTGGGTCGCCATCTCCGGCATTGGCGGCCTCGGACATCTGGCGGTGCAGTATGCCAAGGCGATGGGCATGCATGTGGTTGCCGTGGATGTGGCGCAGGACAAACTCGACCTCGCGAGGAAGCTGGGAGCAGAGATTGTCGTGGATGCCAATGAACCCGAAGTTGCGGGCAAGGTGATTGCTGCAACCGGTGGAGGTGTTCACGGCGCACTAGTCACAGCGGTTTCGCCTGCCGCGTTCAGCCTCGGCGTAAACCTCCTGCGCCGCATGGGAACCATGTCTTTGGTGGGGCTACCGCCGGGCGAATTCCCCGTTTCCATCTGCGACCTGGTGCTGCAGCGGAAGACACTGCGCGGTTCCATCGTCGGCACGCGCATGGACATGGCAGAATGCCTTGATTTTGCCGCGCAGGGACAGGTGAAATCCACTTACTCCACGGAGAAGCTCGAAGACATCAACAGCATCTTCGACCGCATGATTGCAGGCAAGATAGAAGGACGAATCGTCATGGAGATTGCGTCAGAATAAACCGGCGAATCAGGACGGCTGTGTTTCGCCGTCCTGATCCACTTCGGCAACTTCTTCTTCAGTGATCGTGACCGTTTCTTCCGTGGTGACTTCTTCTACTGAGGCATCGGCTTGTGCTTCGGACTCCTCCGGCACATCCGTATTCTCGGCTTCGTTGGAAGCAACTTCCGCTGGCTCTTCATTCTGAGGGGCAGAAGTTTCCTCTTCACCCGAGGTCGCTTCAGCGTGCTGCTCGTGCTGAGTCGCAGAAGCTTCTTCCTCACCGGCTACGTCTTCGGTGCCAGCTTCTTCATCGTTGGCTTCGCGTAACATCTCCGCATCGCCGCGTGCATTTGCTTCTTCGATGATCGCGTCGGGCGATTCCATCGGCAGGTCTTCCTGTTCAGCCAGTTCGCCCGCCATGCGCTCGAACTCTTCCATCGACGGCAGTTCGTTCACATCCTTCAGGCCAAAGCGCAGAAGGAAGTCACGCGTGGTCTTGTACAGCATCGGACGCCCGATGACCTGCTTACGACCTGCGGTGGCAATGAGCTTGCGCGTCATCAATCCACCCAGCACGCCAGCCGAATCCACACCACGAATCTCACTGATTTCCGCGGCCGTCACCGGCTGCTTGTACGCCACAACCGCAAGCGTCTCCAGCGCGGGAAGCGTCAGCTTGAGAGGCGGTTTCAGGCTCTTCACAAAGCCGCGCACGGCATCGTGATATTCCGGCTTGGTGCCCATGCGATAACCGCTGGCAACTTCGCGAATTTCGATACCGCGATCACTCTCGGCATATTCGCGGATCAGCGTATCCACCACCCAACGCACGTGCTCACGCACGGCTTTCTCGCGGTCGCGCTGAATGCGCTTGTCTTCTTCGGAGGAGACTTCAGCCGGCTCAGCCACTTCGGGAGCCTGCTCGTCGGTCGGAACGGCTTCTGCGGACACGTCAGATGCCTGCTCTTCAGAGGGGGCAACTTCTTCCGTCGATTGCTCAGACGAATGGGCAGGAGCTTCTTTCGGAGCGGCGTTTTCTTCGTTGGGTGCCGCCTCGCCCTCGGGCGCGGTTTCTACCTCTTCTGTTACCTCAACCGCCTCATCCGGCGTGACATCCTCAGCGACCTCGTCGGAGGATGCGGCCTCAGCATCGCCCTCGTCCAGGGGCAGACTGGCCTGGTTGGCGGCAAGTGAATCCAGTTCGTCCTGCGCCTCACCAGCCAACAGGCCAACAAGCTGAGCAAGGGTAACGGGCTCTTCCGAGGCGTAGATGACGGCTTCGATCTTCGACTTAAGACTCATTCGTTCTCAGGGCTTAAAGGGTTCGGCGACTGCGCACAGCGGCCTCAAAGCAGTGTACCTGTATTGGCGCATCCAAGGGGGAGGGGAGGACGACCCTTGGGCAGGTTAGACAGCATTCTGGCGGACATCACCACCCTGCGGGTGGACGCGATCGTAAATGCCGCAAATCAGCAGCTAAAGGGTGGTGGAGGCGTCGACGGAGCCATCCACCGAGCCGCCGGTGCACAGGAGCTGCTGGCTGCAACGGCAAAATTTGGCGGCTGCGCCACGGGAGACGCCGTTCCCACCCCCGGATTCCGCCTGCCTGCCAAGTGGATCTTCCATGCCGTCGGCCCTGTCTGGAGCGTGACGCGCGGTGGCACTGCCGCTGAAGACCGCGCCGACGCATTGCTTTCAAGCTGCTATCGCCGTTGTATGGAACTGGCCCGCGAACACGACGTCCGTTCCATCGCCTTTCCCGCCATCAGCACCGGCATCTACAGCTTTCCGCCAGACCGCGCCGCACGCATCGCCCTCGCGACGGTGAGCGAAGTGCTGGACGGCAGTGGTGTGGAGGAAGTCATCTTCTGCGCCTACAACGACGAGACGCATGCTCTGTACTGCAATCTCCTTCGCTGAACTTTGCTAGTCTTAGCCGCATGAATCGGCGTGAATTCCTTGCGGGATCGGCGGCTGTGCTCGCCACAGTGCGTCCGGCGTTCGCTCTGGCAGGCGATGCTCCGGTGTATCGAACCTCCAACGCACGCTGGCAGCGGACGTATGACAAGGCACTCACCGTGCTCGCAGGCAATGTCCGCGTTATGCCGCGCTATCCCGGTCCTGTGCTGATTGAAGGATCGTCTTATCTCGGCATCTGGATGGAGTGTGGCCCCCATGAATCGCTGCTCTATCGCAAGTTCCGGCCAGATGTTGCGCGCCATAGCCATCTGACCTTCTTCGCGCTTCAGGCAGCGGATGGCCAACTCCCAGCAAACAACAAGGCGAACGTTGACCAGCCAGGCTGGGCGCAGATACAGATGGTGGTTCCCATCGCGGCCACCGCGTGGGACGTCGCAAAGGCCACGGGCGATCAGGAGTTGCTGGAGAAGGCATACCTCTCCTGCTCGCGCTGGGATAGCTGGCTCATGAAGTATCGCAATACGCGCGGCACAGGATTGGTCGAGGGTTTCTGCACCTACGACACCGGCATGGACAACAGCCCACGCTGGCGGGGCATGCGCAACAACTGTCCTGACGGGAGCGCGCGCAACATGCCCGCCAATCCGTCGTTGCCAAGACTATGCCCGGATCTCTCCGCAACCGCCTACGGCGCGCGAATCGCGCTTGCGGCCATGGCGAAGGCTCTCGGTAAAAACGACGATGCAGCCCGGTGGGAAGAGCATGCCGCTTCGCTTCGCAACCTGATTCTCCAGAAGCTTTACGTCGCAGAAGACCACGCGTTTTACGATCTCGACGCCCAGAACAAATTCGTCAAAATCAACTGTGACATCCTTGCCCGCGTGTGCGGTGAGCATGTGCCGGATCAGGCGCTCTTCAACACCCTGTGGGAGAAGCAGATCCATCGCAAAGACGGCTTCTGGCCCGTGTACCCTTTGCCGTCGTCGGCCATGGACGAGCCAAGCTTCGTACGCCCCATCCCGCGCAACTCGTGGGGTGGAGCATCGCAATCGCTCACCGCTATGCGCGCCCCGCGATGGATGGATCACTACGGCCGCTCCGCGGAATTTGCGCAAATGATGGACGCATGGTGCGCGGCGCTGCAGCGAGACGGTACCTTCCGCCAGCAGATTGATCCCGTCAGCGGCGCTATCACGGAAGCGGAAGCGCCAAACTACTCGCCATCCTCGCTGGTCATGGTCACGTACACATGGCGACTGGCTGGGGTACATGAAGAGGGCGACGAACTCTGGTGGAACGTGCGCTGCAATCACCCCGCAGCCGAAGATGCCATGTTTATGGCGAAGTGCGACAACGGAAATCAGGTGGAACTTCGTTACGGTGCTGGTGCCGCAATGCTATCGATCGATGGAAGAACCATCGCCACAGTGACCAGTAACGGCGTTCGAGTGATCACGTCCGCAGACGGAAATCTTCGAGCGCTCGTCGGTATCGCGGAGCAGGGAAGTACCGTGGCCATGTCCGCACCGGGGCGCGCCAACGTTCATCTATCGCTACGTCCGAACGAACGGAAAGTGGTAACACCCAACCGCATGAGAGCCATGCAGCGTTAAAGTGTTACCTCCAGTCATCGCGCATACGTTCCTGATGTGCAAGGACTTCGTCGAAGTTGTCGGTCTTCTTGATCAGGATGTCGCCGAACTTGTCGCCCTGGCGCAGCATGATGGCTTGCAGTCGCACCAGTTCCAGCATCGCCAGGAACATGCAGATCAGCGCCTGTTGCGAGTGCGTGTTCTGCAGCAGGCGACGCAGGCTTGTCGGCTTGTCTTCCAGCATCAGGCGGCGCTTGGTGTACTCAATCATCTGTGCCACCGTGACCGTCTCTTCGTTCACGTTCAGCACAGGACGCTTGCGCAGTCGTTCCAGAATTTCCTGAAACACACGCGCCAGATCCGTGGTGTCTGCGGCAATCTCGCGTTCGGCGCTGGCCTGCTCTTTGAACTCGCGAATGCCGGGCTGCGTCCACGTCGCGTCTTCAATCTGCTGTTTCTGCATCAGCATCTGCGCAGCGCCCTTGAAGCGTTCGTGCTCCAGCAGACGTTCCACCAGCTCGCGCCGCGGATCTTCAATCTCGCCAGCCGCAATGCCGGATGCCTCGCGCGGCAGCAGCATTTTGCTCTTGATGTGGATCAGCAGGGCAGCGGTGTAGATGAAGTCGCCCGCGGAGTCTACATCCGTCTGCTTGATCTGTTCCGTGTACATCAGAAACTGCTCGGTGATTCTGGCAATTGGAATGTCGTAGATGTCGATGGACTGTTTGCGGATCAGGTCCAACAAAAGGTCCAGCGGACCTTCATAGACCTTACCCACGGTCAGCATAAAGGGCGACTGAGACACCTCTTCCTTCGAGGGCGCAGGCTCTTTCTTCTTGATCGGTTTCGGCGGCTCCGGTACAGGAGGCGATTGCAGAACCAGTGGCTCTGCAGCGGAGGAGGCCTGCTCTTCAGCCGCTACGGGCTGTTCCTGTTCCAGTTCTGCGGTCGTGTCGCTCACGACATCAGTATCTCCCACCCGGCTGCCTGGCACTGTTCCGGGCTGAGGAAAGCAGGGTACGAAATTTAGCGGCTGCGTTGGAGAATATGAATCTCCCGGTCATAGGGCGGCAGCCAGGTGCGGTATGGAACTGTTCCAAACGATGAGGGTTCCAGGCAGGGAACGATCTGGTGAGCCAGGAAAAATTCCGGTTTCACGACGGGAGTGCTCTTGTAGAGCAGCCCATAGCACGACTTCGGCAGGTCTGCCGGATACTCGGGCTTTGTCACCACATGCATTTCCGGCGGAAACGTGACTCGCGGATCCACGATCGTGCCAGCCAGGCGGATCTGCGTCATGCCATTAAATTCGTACCCCGCGTTGATGTGCTCCGGGGGGATACCTGCATCTCCAAGCCGCGCAACGGCAGTCAGGCGTGCGCGATGGCTCTCCAGCCAGTCATGCGTTCCCGCAACCGCAAACAAGGCCCATACAGCCAATGTTGCCCAGGCCATCGTGGGAACGCGTTTCCCCAGCCGTTCCTGATGCAGACGAAGCAGAACCAGAGCCGCTACGGGAAGCAGTGGCAGTAGGTAACGATCCAGCACCTGGAACCAGATGGCGCGCGGAATCAGCAAGCCGAGATAACCGACCAGCAGTCCACCAAGCAAAATGATTTGCGTGTGCCAGGAACTTGCGGCGGAGGGAGAGTCTGTTTTCTCGATCGCACGGGCATTCCACAGCGAAGCGGCTCCGGCAATTGCGATACCGACGATGAGATACGAACTCACAATGCGGGCGGTGTGCGAGAACAGCATCGGTTCCACACCCAGCAGCCAGCCAGCGGGGTAATCATAGACACCGAGATGTTCCACCACGTCCCCGGTCCACGGCATCCATCCCTTCTCAACAAGGTGAAATGCGACGAAGAAAGAGATCACCGTGACCGCTACTGTGGCTGCAGATAGCTTCAGCCAGCCGCGTACCGTCCACTGCGAACGTGGAGGAATCGCGGCTACAAACACCGGGAGTGCCAGCATCGTCAGGCACAAGAGTCCTGCCAGCTCCGTACCGGCAAGTTCGCGAAAGGAGCGAAGACCGAAGTGGCCCTGAACGAGAGGTTCTGGCACGGATAGTGGCTGATGCTTGAACCAGCGCAAGCAGGACGCGATGGAAGCGACGCTGATCACCCAGAGTGAGATTGCCAGGGCTACAACGCCCTTACGTCTGCGCAATAAAAAGGCCGCAGCGGGCATCATGGTCAGCGCACCCACCCACACGATTTGCCGCGCAGTGCCGCCGATCACGCTGGCGGCTGTGGCGAGTACTAACCACAGGTACACGCTGCGATCGGTGCGGCTATCGAGGGCGCGCAGTAATCCGTACCAGCACAGTGTCAGGGTTAGCAGTCCACCTGTATCTGTCATGAAGGTCGAAGACAGGGGAATGAAGACAGGCGACAGGCCTGTCAGCAATGTTGCAAAGATTGCATGGGAGCGGTTCAGTCCGGAGCGACGCATTACGCTATGCAGCAGTGGCATGCATAAGCCGGCCAGCACCAGCGTCGACAGATGCAACGGCCACACATGATAGCCAAACATCTTGACGAACAGCGCGCCCCAGGGAATCTGCCAGCCCAGCATTGCTGTCGCCCAGCCGTTGTAAACAAAGTGGCCGGTACGTGCGTAGATGAACGCCGTTTGGATATACGAGAAATCGTCGATCAATCCCATCTCAAGGAAGGGATGATCCAGCAGAATTGCGAGTACGACGATGAGTCCACAGAGCAGACCATCCCAGCGACCGCTTCGGGTCGCATCCGGACGCGTCATGCAGACTGTGTGCGGGAGAAGATTTTCTCCACCGTCCGCACATACGGTTTGTAGTCCACGATCGGCAGAATCAGCCGTTGCACCCGGTTATTCAGCAGGCTGAGCAACGATGTCAGCGAAGTAAAGAACGCCTGCAACACGATGATGATCAGGCTGAACGTAACCGTCGTGGCCCAACCGGGAGTGGCATATGCGGGCACGAACAATCGCAGCAGGATAGCGGTTGTCGATGCCACAACAGTGATGCCTGCTCCAACCAGTGTTGCCAGCAGCAATCGAACAAAAATCGTATCCGCATACACGCTGATGGCGCTGAACCCATGCACGATCAGCGAGGTGAAATTCATCTTGCTCTTGCCGGCATAGCGAGTCCCACGGTCAATGAACACCTGGTGGATCGGCAGGCGAGAACGCATGAGCGCGGCAGCAAGGTTGTTCCAAAGGTCCGGCAGCATCACCAGGCGCGAAGCGTATCCGGCAGAGAGCAGAGAGAAATTGCCGTGGCCAATCCGCTTGCCCGTCACTGCCTTAAAGACGTTCTTGTAGATGATGTACGACATGCGGAAGGTAAAGTTTTCCGAGCGCTTCCGCCGCGCACCAACCACGCAGAAATCCTTCTTGCCGCTGGTTGCCGCCAGCAATTCTGGAATTGTTTGCGGTGGGTCTTCGCCGTCGGAATCCATGATGAGCACGGCGTCCATATCCGCGGTATCGCAGGCCAGGCACAGGCCGCAAGCGATCGCGCGCTGATGTCCCACATTCGTGGACAGCCGCACGATCTCGACCTCTTCCAGCGATTGCAGATGCTCCACTGATGTCAGCATGCCCTCGGAGCTCTGAATGGAGCCGTCATCTACGGCGGACACTACCACTCGATACGGCAGGGCAGGGGCTACCGCGTCCAGCTCGCGAAGCAGGATGTTCAGGCTTTCCCAGTCATTGAAGACGGGTATCACGATGCGCAGGCGTTTAGGGGTTTCAATCGTCATGCGTGGCCTCATCATACGCGATGGCCATGACGAGAACGGCGGAACTGCCGTAAGCGCTATGAATTTTCAGCCACACCGTTGCGCCGGGATACAGCTTTGCAGCGAGAATGCGAAGCGCATCCTCGGCGGCGGCGTAGGCTTCTTAAACTGGTTCGCCGGCAGATTCCAGAATCAGTCTCAGCGATTTTGTTGCGCGATCCAGTGCGGTGCGTTCCTCAGCCCCCAGTTCAGAGAGGCGTTCTGCTAACCAGTCTGCACGGCGTTCACTCACGGCGCGAAGATACTGTGTTCCGGTTCGAGTGACGGACAGCCCCACGCGGCGGCGATCCACCTCTCCCTTTGCGGTTTCCCGCTGAACATAACCCAACTGCATCAGCCGCTTAATGTGGGCGCTCATTGCGGGGCGGCTCATCTGCTCCATGTCTGCCAGTTCTGACACACCCAGTCCGGGTTCTTCCCGAAGTGTGCCCAACAGTTGCATATCCACGGACGAGCTTCCACCGCGGAGAGCTTCCCGGCGAAGATGACGGCTAAGACGGAGAATCGAGGGGCGAAGTTCGGCGGCCAGTTTGACCGTTTTTTGTACCGAAGGCGTGATGTTACGCATGTGCTGCAAAACTCCCAACAGGTTCGGGGAAAAGGGAACTACACTCCCGAACCCACAACACACTACATCGCTTCTCGTTACAATGGCAATCGTTAGGCGGTAAATACGTGCGATTGCTGGTTCCCGCCCTTTGAAATGACTGAGATTGATGCAAACCGAAGGTCCGACCTCTCCGCGTCCCAGGAGCTGATAGAAGGTTTCCGCCAGGCAATGCGCCGTCTAGTGGCCACGATCACCATCGTGGCCGCAGGCGATGAGGATGGTAGAGCTGGCATGGTAGCTACGGCTGTTATGAGCGTTGCCGCCAACCCTCCATCGCTTGCTGTCGGAGTGAACCGCGACGCTGGCGTGTGGAAGGCCATCCAACGTAGCGGACGCTTTAGTGTCAACCTGCTCTCCAACACTCACACCAATCTGGTGCTGCCGTTCAGTGGTCAGCTACAGGGTGAGGAGCGTTTCACGCTGGGTGAATGGGAGACGCACCACACTTCCGTGCCTTATCTCGCCGATGCGGTAGTCACCCTCTTCTGCAAATCAGAAGCTTCTGTCGATTACGGCACCCACACCGTCTTCATCGGCGCTGTGGAGGACATCCGTTTCTCCTCAAACGCAAACGAGCCGTTGCTGTGGCGCAACGGCTCGTTTGCAAATGCGGTTTCGTTGGAAGACCTGATCGGTTAGCGAGCCGCGGGTTCTGCCAGTAGCTTCTCTACCAGTGCAAAGGTCTCTTTGCGCAGATCGACATAGGCTTGTCCCGTCGCAGGTCCGCTGAATCCAGCATGGATCTGTTTCACTAGACCGTCACGGCCAATGAAGAACGAGGTAGGCCACGCGTTCAGATTCTTGCCCTGCGGCAGCTTCGCATTCAAGTCATCGGGTGTGCCCATCAGTAGAACCGTATAGGGAATCTTGTACTTCGTCACGAATGAACGTAGACGTTCCGGGTTCTTCAACTGATCGTCTTCCTCAAACGACAGATCAACAATCTCCAACCCACGCTGGTGATACTTGTTGTAAAGCTCCACCAGCAACGGTGCTTCGTCGTGGCAGTTCGGGCACCAGCTACCGCCAATAGCGGCGATGACAACCTTGCCCTTGAATTCCGGATCGGTGCTGCTAACGATCTGCCCAGTCAGATTCGGGCCCTGGAAATGGAGCGGCTCTGCAGGATTCTCCAAGGTCGTCTGTTCCGTCGCTTCCGTGGGAGGCGCCAGCTTCTCCTTGCGTGCGTCCTCAGGGCGGCGCGCTACGTTGTTCTCCTTCGGGTCACGCGGATTGATCACCTGCAACGTGCCATCCGCATTCGGACGCAGGGTGTAGATAGTCGCACCGAAATCACCAAAACGACTGACGTGATATTCGCCTGCGGCCTCATCAAACCGGCCGAACAGAGCGCCGCTGTCGCCATCAATGCGTTGGATCACAGCGCGGATCTCGCCGTCGCCACGGAAGGGTGCAACAGTCATCGTCCATGCGTCTTCGCCCTTGTCGCTCTTGGTGGGCAGGGCAATCTCCCACGTACCATTGATGGTTGTTCCCTTATGCGATCCTGTGGCCTTGGACGCCGCAGCGAACACCGTCGCAGGCTTGCCGTCTGCGTCGCGGTGCAGGGTTATGGTGTAAGGCTTCTTGATACGCGCACCGCCAAATGTGCCAGTGAAGGTGTCGCCGTGAATGTCGCCTTCGAGGGTGCGCGCAAAGGAGTGGAACTGCAGCTTCAGGTGCGATCCGGTCAACGTGCCGCGGCTGGAAGGCGAGCGCAGGTCACCATTCAGGAACGTACCGGTGATTGAGCCATTCTTCGCGGGTGCAGAGAGATCCAGTTCCACCGGGATATTCGTTGTAATGTCGTTGCCGTTGTTGGTTACAACGGCGGTTCCGGCCCAGTGCCGAGCGGGACGCTGCGCCAGGGCAACGGATGCCGTCAGGGCTGCGGCGATCAGGGCGGTGGTGAATATCTTGGTGGTCATGGTAGTCGTGCTCTCCGGAAACAGTGGATGCGCGAGCGGCATGTCCCGATGCAACGGAGGAATCGCGACCAGCGCGCATACTCCGCATGTGCGGGGCGTAGCGTCGGCGCAGAGTAATGAAAAGAAAAGGGAAAGAGGTGACCCAGCGCGCTCGGCTACGAACAGCGGCGGCAACAACAGGTCTGGACAGGGATCGTCACAGAACCATTTTATCTTTCAAAAGGTGTCGTGGTCAACGCAGGGCAGGACTACTGATTCTGAGGCAGCATGGGGCTCACGGACAGCAGATTGCCCAACGTTCCGCGTTCCTGATCGCTGAACTGCTGGTGATACTGCGGCGAATTCAACATCTGGTTCTGCTGCTCTGGCGGCATGGATCGCAGTTCGCGGAAGGTGCGGGCCACTGCGCGACGACGATCGTCCGGCAGAGCACTCAACTGTCCCATGGCACCGCGCACCTGCACACGTTGCTGCGGCGACAGACGCTCCATGGCTTCGCCACGCTGAATGACCTTCTCCCGCTGCTGTGGCGGCATGCTATTCAGCCGATTCAGCCGGTCCTCCATCCTCTGCTGTGTCTGCTGAGGAAGCTGGTTGAATCCTGGTTCTTTCTGCAGAGCTTTTTGTTGCTGCTGCGGGCTCAGATTCTGGTGCTGTTGCATCCACTGACCCAGATGTTCACCACGCGGCCGCTGCGGCCCAATCACGGCACCCTGAGACTGCCCTGACTGTCCTGCGAAACCATTACCGCCGGGACGACCGCTCATCTGCTGCCCACCCTGCTGAGGCATTCCTCCAGGGCGCACACCGTTCGAGCCTCCATAATTCGGCGCACCGCCACCGTAGTTCGGCGCATGAGGAGCACTGCTTCCGCCGTAATTCGGAACATGGGGAGCGCCACCGCCAACGTTCGATGGGTGAGGAGCGCCACCGCCAGAAGAGGGCTGTCCGTGCTTTCCCTGAGCCATGCAGGTAGTTCCCAATGCCACAAACAGAGCCGCGACGGCAGTCTGTCGCAGCTTGAAAGTAGTCATCGAGAAACGCGAAATCATGGCTTCAATGTCCGTATTAACAAATGTTTACAGATAATAATAAAAGTATTGGTTTATCCCTGCGGCGAGTCGTCATCCAGCAGCTGGCTCATGCTCTGGATCGCCTGATCGTTGTTATCCAGGATTTGCAAGTCCTGAACCGTTGCTGAAATCGAAGCAGGATGTTGCGGTGCGGAGAGATGTGTCATCTCAAGATATCCGCCACCCACGCCCACCAGCAGCAGGGCAAGCGAACCCACCATGACCGGCTTCATGAAGTTGCTGTTGCCAAAGAGCCAGCGATCGCGCAGCCGCGCGAACAGGCTCTCAGGCGGTCGCTGCGTCTCCTCTCGGAAGCGCGCCATCATCTTGCCGTCAAACCACGGCGACGGCTCCGGAGCTTTCCAATCGTCCAGCAGGGCCATCATCTCCCTCATGGCCTGCTCATCGCTCACCGAATTTTTCTTGGCAGAAAACATCGCAATATCCCTCAAACCTTAGTTACGTTACACAAACTCTTTTAGTCGCTCGCGCAGTGTCTGGTAGGCGCGAAACAGCAGAGATTTCGTTGCAGACTCGCTCAACTTCAGTACGGCGCCAATCTGCTTGTAATCCATCTCTTGGTACTTGTGCATCAGCACGGCCATGCGCTGGCGTTCCGGCAGGGCCAATACGTGCGCCTTGATCGCTTTCATCCGTTCGTCCCGCAGCAGGTCGGCTTCCACGTTGGGCGTTACGTCCGCCACGTCATGCATGCTGCCGGTTTCCGGATCCGGTTCATCCAGGTGGATGGTCGGAGCGGTCCGCTCGTTCTTGGTGTCGCGGGCGTAGTTTACCGCCAGATTCGTGGCAATGCGATACAGCCACGTCGTGAACCGGGCTTCAGCGCGATAGGTTTCGCGGGCACGATACACCCGCAGAAATACCTCCTGCGCCATCTCCTCCGCCACTGCCTGGTTGTGAACCATGCGGAACATGAAGTGAACGATCGGGCGGCGATACTTGTTCATCAGGTACTCAAAGCAGTCCAGATCGCCTGCCTTCAGCCGGAGCATTACATCCGCGTCGCCTGTCTCAGACGCCTTGCCTGCCGTGGCTACCGCGTTCAGATCAGCCGCCAGACCCTTACCGCGGACGTCCTGATCGACCTCCGCACCGCCCAGCATTCCCGGATTCAGCGCCAGCGTACCCATATCTTCTCCGACCCCATCGGGGTCAGATTGTTGCGCTTCCGGGGAATTTTCTGTCTCTTCGGCGGCCTCTTCCGGCTCGATTACGTCGAGCGAATCCTCAGACCCACGAAAATCGTGGCCATTCTCTGGCTCTTCCTGTCCGGGATGGGGGCTCTGCTTGCGATTCATGTTTCATGCGGGCCCCTTCGGACACGCTCATCTCCTGTGTTTGTACCCGTTTGCAACTCTTTCGCAAAGTGCAAAAGCGAGCACGCGCGAGTTCCAGAGATAAGATGCTCCAGAACGCAAAAGCCGCCTCCTTCTATCTTAAGGAAGTGAAGGCGCTTGCGTGTTCATCGTCGTTTTGCGGACAGATGCTGTAATAAGCGCTAAAGATGGCCGTTCGTCGATGCATCTCTGCATCCAAAGGCCATCAGGCCAGTCCGCCGAAAGATGCTGACGAGGGGATAAGGAAATTTTGAAGGCACGCATTACCAGCATCTTTCAGTCCGGCGAATTCGTGAGGTTTCTCCTGGTCGGCGTCTGTAACACACTGTTTGGTTACGTTTGCTACGCGGCATTTGTGGCGGTGTACAAACACTTCCTTCCGCAACACATGTTGTACCTGACGGTGGATCTTGCATCCATCACAGCCACGCCGCTCGGCGTCACTTTTTCTTTCCTCACGTATAAGTTTTTCGTCTTTAAGACGAAAGGGAACTATCTTCGCGAGTGGCTTCGCTGTCTTATGGTCTATGGAGCTGCGTCGCTCCCGAATCTGATTCTGTTGCCTTTGGTGACGAAGCTGCTGATGACGGTGCAGGCCGCGCGCGGTGTTGCGCCTTATCTTGCTGGTGCGATCGTGATGGGTGGTGTGGCCCTCTTTACCTACGTGGCACACAAGAAGTTTTCCTTTGTTCCGGGTAAGCCTACCCAGCCGTTAGAGCCAACAGGCGCACTTTCCTAATTTCCTTCCAGTTCAAACAGCGGCAAATTGCCCTGTCATACTTGTGAGACATCCACGAAGGAAGGCGGTCGTGTGCGCAGGGTTATCGTTACCGGTGCAAATGGATTTATGGGATTGGCCCTGACGCGCCGTTTACTGGCGGAAGGGGCAGAGGTTCACGCATTCACCGGCAGGAACCACGACTCCTTAGAGAGAGAAGCGTCAGGGGCTGAGATTCATTCGCTGCACGGACGGCCTCTGGAGGCCGCGGAACTCGTCCGGCAGATTAAGCCTGAGACGATCTTTCATCTCGCAACGGTCGTCGCAGAACCGAACGATGCAAACGGACTTGGTGCTCTGCTGGAGGCCAACATTTCACTGGGAGCCAGCCTGTTGCAGGGTGCTTCGCAATGCACCAAGCCACCTGTGTTTGTGAATGCCGGATCGTACTGGCAGTTCGACACCGACGGCTCGCACCTCCCCAACACGCTCTATGCAGCCACTAAGCAAGCGTTTGATGAGCTGTTGCAGTACCACCGCAGAAAGTATCGGGTTCCAGCAGCGACGTTGATCTTGTACGACACCTTTGGTGAGGCGGACACGCGGAAGAAGCTTTGGCGAAGCCTGCTAACGAGCCCTGCCGGAACTGATTTCGCACTGTCTCCCGGCGAACAGCGCATTCACGTTGTCCACGTGGACGATGTTGTGGAAGCCTTTTTGCATGCAGCTTCGTTGTTGCGTGAGGAAAAGCTTGAGGGCTCGCACTATTCAGTACACTCATTGCATCCACGTTCCCTTCGTGAATTAGTGGAGTCGATAAATACAGCCGCCGATCTGCAGCTCAGCCTGAAGTGGGGCGCCTTGCCCTATCCGGCAGATCAGAAGTTTGAACCGTACGTTGGTGAGCCTCTGCCCGGCTGGTCGCCGCGTGTTGATGTGCTCGACGCCATGGTTCGTTACGGACGCAATGCAGCAACGCTGCAGGAGGAAAAAGCCCGCTGATGGAAGGAACGAAAGTGCATCCCCTAATCTCTTTCGTAGTTCCCGTATTTGACGAAGAGATGAACATCGAGCCGTTCTATCAGGCAGTCTCAGCCGCGATTGCGCCGCTGGAAGATCGCTACCGGTTTGAGTTCGTGTTCACGGACAATCACAGTACCGATGCTACTTTTCAGTTGCTCAAAGCTCTGGCGCAGCGTGACTCACGCATCAGCGTCTTCCGGTTCTCACGTAACTTTGGCTATCAACGTTCCATCATGACGGGCTATGCTCGCGCACGTGGCGATGCCGCCATTCAGCTCGACGTCGATCTGCAGGATCCTCCCGAACTGGTAGGCCGTTTCCTGGAGGAGTGGGAGCGCGGTGCAGACGTTGTCTACGGCGTACGTGTGAAGCGTCAGGAGTCGTGGTTTATCAACGTGCAGCGCGGCATCTTCTATCGCATGATTGATCTTCTGAGTGAAGACAAGATCCCCGTAGATGCAGGCGATTTCCGTCTTATCAGTCGCCGAGTTATCGATCTCCTCAAGACCTATGAAGATGCGCAGCCCTATCTTCGAGGCACTATTGCCACGCTAGGCTTCACACAGGTAGGCATTCCGTATAGCCGCAATGCGCGCGAACGTGGTGAAAGCAAATTCAGCTTCTCCAAGCTGATCAGCCTTGCTCTGGATGGCATCCTGAACCATTCCACGGTGCCACTACGCCTTTCCACATACTTCGGATTGACGGTGTCGTTTCTGACATTGCTTTCGATCGGTGGTTACATCGCTGCAAAATTCATAACGGGTGCAACATGGCCTGCGGGCTTTGCCACGCTGGCTGCTCTCATCCTTGCGTCGTTAAGTATTAACGCGATGCTTCTCGGCATTATCGGCGAATATCTTGGCAGAATGTATCGGCAAGTTAAGAAGCAGCCACTGACGATTATTGAAAACGCAGTCGTAGGATCTGATCTTGACGCACGTGGAGCGAATCAGCGCTAAGTTGCTGTAACGTGAGTAAGTCAACAATAAGGGGCATGGCTTAAGCCATGCCCCTTATTGTTTCGCCACTTAAAGTACGTTTAAAGCAGGCTGTTCCTGTGTCGCATAGTCCAGAATGTTCTGCACCACATAATCGAGCATTGCATTCGATAGACCGGGGAATACTCCAATCCAGAATGTCTGGTTCATTACAAAGTCTGTGTTCTTGAGATCGCCAATTACGCGATGCTCGATGTTTGCGTAAGCGGGCTGCCGCAACAGGTTGCCAGCAAAGATCAGGCGCGTGTGGACAGCCTTGGAATCCAGATAGCGTGTCAGTTGATCGCGTGTGAAGCCTGCGTCTTCTCGAACACCAATCGGGAATCCGAACCAGCTTGGATCGGCATGTTCAGAGGCTTCCGGAAGAATGAGCTTGTCTGCAACGGGCTGCAGCGCCGCTTTTAGATATGCAAAATTTTCTTTACGACGCGCGATGAATTCAGGCAACTTGTCAAGTTGCGTAACACCAAGCGCTGCCTGCATGTCCGTACCCTTTAAGTTGTAGCCAATGTGGGAGTACGTGTACTTGTGATCGTAGCCGCAGGGCAGTGTGCCCAGTTGCCAATCGAAGCGCTTGCCGCAGGTGTTATCCACCCCGGGTTCGCACCAGCAATCACGGCCCCAATCGCGCCAGCTTTCAATCAACACGCGCAGCGCAGGCTTGTCTGTAAGAACTGCGCCACCTTCGCCCGTGGTGATGTGATGTGCGGGGTAGAAACTAACTGTTGCTATATCGCCAAAGGTTCCGACTTTTTGTCCGCGCCATGTTGCACCCAGTGCATCGCAGCAATCTTCCACGAGCCACAAGTTGTACTTCTTGCAGAACGCGGTGACGGCATCCAGGTCGAAGACATTGCCCAACGTATGAGCAATCATTACGGCCTTCACCTTGGGGCTGTAAGCCGCTTCCAATTGCGTTGTATCCACTTCATAGCCCGGCACTGTGACGTCAAGAAACACAGGCACAAGGCGATTCTGAACGATGGGATTGACCGTGGTGGGGAAGCCCGCAGCAACGGTGATGACTTCATCACCGGGCTTTAACTGTCGTTCGCCAAGTTGCGGAGAACACAGTGCGCTCAATGCAACTAGATTTGCAGAAGAACCGGAGTTCACAAAAGACGCAGAGCGCACGCCAACGAATCGCGCAAGCTTGCGTTCAAAGTCTTTAGCCCAGCGACCGGTTGTGAACCATCCATCAAGTGTTGCATCGACAGCAGCAACCATGTCTTCGGCGCGAATCACTTTGCCGGACACAGGCACCTTAGAAGTTCCGGGGACGAACTCCTTTGCTGGAAATGCAGCAGCGTGGTACTGCTGAACAAGATCGAGAATCTGGTTGCGCAGAGAAGCTGATTGTTCCGTGGACATTAGGCCAAGGATACAATATGCGCAACGATCGTCATACATCGAGGCCAAATGAAAGCTGTGATTCTTGCGGGTGGATTAGGCACCCGTCTTGCAGAAGAAACTTCAGTGCGGCCTAAGCCGATGGTAGAAATCGGTGGGCGTCCCATCCTTTGGCACATTATGAAAATTTATTCACAGCATGGCATTCATGACTTTGTCATCTGCTGTGGATACAAGGGATATGTCATCAAAGAGTTCTTCGCGAACTACTATCTGCACACATCGGACGTTACGTTTGATATATCGCAGAACAAAATGACAGTACATGCATCCGTCGCAGAACCATGGAGCGTTACGCTCGTGGACACAGGTGATGCCACAGGCACCGGTGGCCGACTGAAGCGAGTTAAAAAATATCTCAATCCTGATGAGCCGTTCTGTATGACTTACGGAGACGGCGTTGCGGATGTGGATATCACAGCGTCCATTGCATTTCACAAGAGCCATGGAAAGTTAGCCACACTAACTACTGTGCGCCCCGTTGCGCGTTTTGGCGCACTCGGTTTGAATGGAACGCAGATCACTGCATTCCACGAGAAGCCTTCCGGCGAAGGTGGCTGGATCAATGGCGGCTTCTTTGTACTGGAACCATCTGCTCTGGATTCCGTCACGGACGATGCGCAGATGTTTGAACGCGAGCCGATTGAAACGCTGGTGGCGCAGGATCAAGTACGTGCTTATTACCACCACGGTTTCTGGCAGGCCATGGATACACTGCGTGACAAACAGCATCTGGAAGAGCTCTGGCAATCAGGCAAAGCTCCCTGGAAGACTTGGTAAGTCGCATACAGCCGCACACAGCAAACCCGAAAGGAAATCCGTGACAGCAAGCAGCAAGTGGGCAGGACGCCGTGTCTTTTTGACCGGCCACACTGGGTTCAAGGGCGGATGGCTTGCCCTTTGGCTTACTCGGCTAGGCGCAAATGTACGTGGCTATGCGCTGGATCCGTATACGAATCCCAGCCTGCTCGAAGCTGCGCGGATTCCTTCGCGTGTAGAAGACGTGCGCGGTGATCTTCGCAATGGTGCACAACTCGAAAAAGCCGTCACCGAGTTTCAACCGGAGGTGGTGTTTCATCTCGCCGCGCAACCGCTGGTGCGTGCCTCGTATGTCGATCCCATTGGCACTTATGAAACCAATGTGATTGGCACAGCGCGGTTGTTAGATGCAGTGCGTCGCACGCCTTCGGTGCGTGCTGTTGTCTCCGTGACGACAGACAAGTGCTACGAAAACAAGGAATGGCACTGGGGATATCGTGAAACCGATCCGCTCGGCGGCTATGATCCCTACTCCAGCTCGAAGGCGTGTGCGGAGATTGTGTCCGCCGCATATCGCCAGTCGTATTTTCCGGTAGAGAAGTGGAGTGAACATCGCGTTGCCATAGCAACGGCACGTGCGGGTAATGTTATCGGCGGTGGTGACTGGTCAGATAATCGTCTCATCCCGGACTTGGTGCGAGGCTTCCTCAAAGGCGAGCCTGTGCTCATCCGCCGTCCTCATGCCATTCGCCCCTGGCAGCACGTGATGGAGCCTTTGGCGGGATACATCCGTCTTGCCGAACATCTGCTGCAGCCGGATGCTACCCGATACGCTACCTCGTATAACTTCGGTCCTAGTGACGATGATGCACGTCCCGTATCGTGGATTGCAGATCATCTTGCAAAGACGTGGTCCAACGATGCCAGGTGGGTGTTGGACCAAGATGCTGGTGTGCACGAAGCGGGTTATCTCAAACTTGATTCCAGCCGTGCGCGTGCCGAACTCGGTTGGCGTCCACGTCTGCATCTTGCTGATGCATTGGATTGGACGCTCGACTGGTTCCGTGCCCATGCGGCAGGTGAGGACATGCAGCAGTACACGCTTCAGCAGATCGAAGCATACGAAGCTCTGTAATGACAACATAGTCCTGTTCGTTTGGCATCCTGCGTCGTAGCATGGGAGCCATGCATACCGATGGTCTGATGATTGTGCAGGGCGGTGGGCCCACTGCTGTGTTTAACGCAAGCCTCGCAGGCATTGTTGCTGAAGCGCAGCAGCTTCGCTTCAGCAGCATCTACGGCGCGCGCTTTGGCATGAAGGGCCTTTCCTGTGGCGATGTGATCAACCTCACCTCGCTGACGCCAGACGCACTGGAAGGCATCCGTCTCAGCCCCGGCGCTTCACTCGGAACGTCGCGCTTCAAGCCCTCAGGGGAAGATCTCGATCGTTGCATCCAGGTGCTGCAATCGCACGGCATTGGCCACATGATCTTTCTGGGTGGCAACGGCACCATGAGCGGAGCGCAACGTTTCCAGGAGTACTGCGCTTCACGCGGCCTCGCTCTGCAGGTGATGGGTGCGCCAAAGACCATCGACAACGACATCAATGCAACCGATCGTTGTCCGGGCTTCGGCAGCGCCGCTCGTTACGTCGCGCAGTCCATGGTTGACCTTTCCATGGACCTGCAATCCCTGCCGCAGCCAGTCTCCATTATGGAGACGCTCGGGCGCGATGTTGGCTGGCTGGCCGCAGCTTCCGTGCTGGCAAAGCAGCATTCTGACGATGCACCACACATCGTTTGCATCCCGGAAATCCCCTTTGTGATGGACGATTTTCTGCAACGCGTAGACGCTACCGTGAAGCGCATCGGCTGGGCCTCTGCCGTCGTATCGGAGGGAACCTGTTATGCCGATGGCACGCCGGTCTTTGAACAGGTGCCGCCCTCCGGTGGCAAGATACCCTTGCGTCCTCTCATCGGTGGAGTTGCCCAGCATCTGGCCGGCTTGCTGGCAGAGCGTCTGGGCCTTCGCTGCCGCAATGAAAAGCCCGGTCTCATCGCTCGGTCCGCATCGCCGTATGTTTCCTTGCAGGATCGTGCTGATGCAGAACTCACCGGCCGCGAATGCGTTCGCGCTCTGGCCGCAGGAGCCAGCGGTTACATGGTTTCTTTGTGTTCCGTCGGTAGTGATCCAGCCTTTGAATTGATACCGCTTACAGAAGTAGCAGGCCAGCATCGCGCCATACCGAAGGAATGGCTGCGTCACGACGGCCTCGCCGTGAACGATGCATTCCTTGAATACGCACGTCCCATCGTCGGGCCGCTGCAACGATATCCTGCATCGCTCAGCGGCCATCCCGCGCAGTAACTTACGACACCTTCGGCAACAGCTTCAGCGCGTTCTCTCGATACACTTTGCGCAGAACATCGTCCGGCAACGACAGGCCATAGATATTCCATCGGCCCTGTCGTGAAGCATGCGAAGGATAGGGGAAGTACTCATCCGCTGTTTCCAACATGCGGTAATACAGCCGATACATCTCTGTCTCTGGCAGGAGATCGCTGCCAAACAGGATGCGGTCGGCATACTTCAGGAAGAACTCCCGAGCGCGGAACGGCTGCCGCCCCAACTCAGAAGCACGCGCGCTGATGTCCACCATCAGGTTCGGCAGGGCATCCATCTGTTCGCACAGATAGCCCAGATCCTCGCTGCTTTCCGCGCAGTGTGCGCCCACAAACGTAATGCCGGGATGCCGTGCAATCACACGATTGCGCTGCTCCAGCAACGCACGCTTCGGCACCGGCGAATCGCTGAATCCCCAGTCCGGGTGCGCCGCCAACTCCTCATAGCGTTCATTGAAACGATCAATCGGATCAAAAAATGCCGTCGGGTCAGCCGTATGAAACATAACCGGTAATTGCAGCTTTTCGCATTCTTCAAAGATGGGAATCCAGCGCTCATCATCAATGCGCAATAAATTGCCATCCTTGCCGCGGATGGTAAGGCCCATGTCTTTCCAGAACTTGATGCCGACAATCCCATGATCCACAAGCCGCTTCAGACGATCGGCCGTGACATTGACGAAGTCATCGCGCTCCACACCAGACCAGTCCATCCATCCAATGCTGGAGAAGCGAGGTGACGCAGAGTGATAGCGATCAAGGATGGCAATGGCCTCATCGCCCACCTTCATGGTGATGTTGATGATGTGCTCCACACCGCAGCTATCCATGATGCGCAACACATCTTCAGGCTGCATGGAGTCGAGGTGATTGTGATAATCGATCACAGGAAAGCGCGGCATCAAAGGCGTATTGTCCGGTGTCACAAGTGCCGACTTCGGCTGAAACTCGCCCAGCGGGAGCGAAACCTCCGCGGTGGCACTTACCAATGCAACAAACTTGTCCTGCTCCGTCATGGGTGCGCTCCGTCCTCCAGCCTGCTGTCGCGGCAAGTGTAAGTAAAGCAGATACAACAGCAGATGTGCTACGCAAACCCATCGAGAATGCTGCGCTGCGTTATCCTTGCTCCTGAGTGGCTCATGAATTTTGCGAGCCTATCCCGTCCTTGGAGTCACCGCATTGTCTTCCGGCAGCAACGCATCTTCGTGGTCGCAATCATCCACTATCACAGAGCTACTTCAGCGCGCAGAACAGAAAGACGGACTGCGCGACACGTTGCGAGAGATACTGCAACAGCCCGAAACATGGCGTGAGACTGTAAGCAGAGTGAAGGCTGCGCTACCGCATTACACGGCTGTTCTCGATGGGCTACAAGCTGTCCTTCTTACTGGCTCTGGCAGTTCCGAATACGCCGCGGAATGTGCCCGCACAGCCTTTCAACGATTGTTTCCGATCACCGCGCAATCCATCGGTTCAGGTGCCTTGCTGACGGATAGCATTTCCGTCCTGCCACAGTCACGACCAGCGTTGATGATCCACTTTGCGCGTTCCGGTGACAGCCCAGAGAGTGCTGGCGCGCTTAAGGCCATGCTGCATGACGATGAGCGAATTCGTCAGCTTGCAATCACGTGCAATGCTGAGGGGAAACTTGCAAAGACCGCAGCCCGCGATGGCCGTCTGAAGGCTCTTACGCTGGACGCACGCACCAATGACCGTAGCCTGGTTATGACCAGCAGCTTCACCAACATGGTGCTGGCAGCCATTGGTATGGCATCGCATGCCGACGCAGAAGCCTATGTATCCTCTGCGGAAAAGCTCGCCACTGCTGCGGAAACCATCCTCACCACAGCATTCGAAAGCTTCTATACGTCGTCACTGCAAACATGCTCTCGTGTCTTCTACCTCGCTGATCCAGCCACTTTCGGCGCAGCACGCGAAGCTGCTTTGAAAATGACAGAGATGACCGCGGGGCGCGTGATGACCGTGGCAGAAACGTATCTCGGCCTGCGCCACGGGCCCATGAGCGCTATTCACAAAGACGCATTGATCGTGTGCTTCCTATCGGCCGAGCCACTTGTTCGCGCGTACGAAGAAGACCTCATCAGAGAACTCAATGCGAAAGAACTGGGCGCGGCGAAAATCTTTATCGGTTCCAGTGTGCCGCGCGAACTGGTTCACAAGGAAGACATCGTGATTGAAAGCGAAGTCTTTTCGCAAATATCCGTCGCATTCCATTCATTGCTTCACGTCGCTGCAGGACAGGTGCTCGCGTTCTATCGCTGCTTGCACGAAGGGTTAAAGCCAGACGCACCTTCTGAAAGCGGCGTAATCAATCGCGTCGTGCAGAAGTTTCAGCTTCACGGCGCAGCAGCGGAGCAGTCTTAATGAGCAATAAACGTTTCGATGTAGCTATCGCCGGCGAAATCAATCTCGACCTCGTGCTCTACGGCCTTCCAGAAGTGATGCCCTGCGAAAGGGAACTGCTTGCGGATAACTTCGCCATGACACTTGGCAGTTCGTCCGCCATCCTTGCGCACAATCTTTCCACGCTCGGCATCTCTGTCACTATGGCAACTCTCGTAGGCTCGGATCCGCTTGGCGAAATTGCTCTGCAACGCCTGCGTGAGGCACATGTTGATCTCGGTGGCGTTCGCCACACCGATGTCTGCAGTACCGGCGTAACGCTGATGCTGCCGCATGGTAAAGAGCGCCACACCCTCACCTATCCCGGCACCATGGCGAAGATGTCGCTGGCTGATCTCGATCTGGATTATCTGTCGAACGCACACCACTTCCATCTCTCGTCGCTGTATCTTCAGACCGCACTTCGTCTTGACGTGCCTGAACTCTTTCGTCGCATGAAGTCTGCAGGGCTGACGACCTCCCTTGATACAAATGACGATCCCGACGACCGCTGGGAAGATCTTCTGGATACCGTGCTTCCTCTCGTGGATATCTTTATGCCCAACGAAGATGAAGCTCGCCGTATGACGCGCACCACTTCAGCAGAAGCCGCGATTGAAATACTCGGAAACATCGTGCCACTCGTTGCAGTGAAGTGCGGGAGCCGTGGAGCACTCGTTCGCTCCGCTGGTGTCGTGCAGGAAATCGCACCAGTACCCGTTACGCCGGTCGATACTGTCGGCGCAGGCGATAGTTTCAACACAGGATTTCTCTTCGGCTATCTTCGCGGTATGTCACCTGCGGCTGCTGCGCGTTGCGGCAACATTTGCGGTGCTTTATCGACGCAGCGCTCCGGCGGCACCGAAGCCTTCCGTGACAAAGCGTTGCTCGATTCTTTCCTGGCCGCCCAGGGCGGTCTCGCACAGGCTTAACGCGAGTGGCTTTCCAGCGCCTGCTGCATGTTGCTGTAAAAGCGTGCAGCGGCCGCTTCCGTCTCGCGCCCCAACCGGCTGCTGCGTACCAACTCCTCGCGATAATCCTTGCCAAAATCAAACCATGCAGATTGGAGTAGTGTCTGCATGGTCGCAAGATCAGCGGATACCTCCGCGCGCATCGCAGACATCGCGGGAGCCTTTGCCGATGCAGTCATTGCGTCCGCATTATGAACCACGCGATTCCGTATCACCTTAAGCGCATGCGACGTACGCACAGGCCATATCTGGTCAAACACAAACAACATCACAAGGATGCCCAGTGCAATGCCGAACACGCGATCGCGCGCTGGTGCAATCTGGCTTGCCGCACCAAATCCCGAAAGATCTGTAATGAAGAACGCGAAGGCAATCTGCACGCCCGTATAACCAATGCGAGGGCTGCGTGATACCCAAGCCGACAGAAGGCAGACGGACCCCGTGACCAGCACCAGCGATGTGATTGAGTCCATGTTCGGAAACAGCAGCGATTCCACAAGAATCGCCAGCGCGCCACCAATGGCCGCGCCAAATAAGCGATACAGTTGCTTCTGCTTCATCGCGCCGGTCGAAGTCAGTCCCGTAAAAAGCACGGTCACAACGCAGGTCAGAATACCCGGCCAGGCCACCGCGTTGTAAAGGATGTAGCAAACACTCGCACTCAACGTGAGCTTTAGCGCATACAGCGCCGCATCCGGTGAAGTGAAAGCATCGGAGTGAAAGAAGCGGAAACTCCTCGCAGGCGCGGGAGCATCATGACGAATCGTCACGCCTTCCTGGGCCACATTACAGTAGAGGTTCAGCTCAGTAAAGATGCGACGTAGTCGTTCCGGTGCATCGGCAGAGGGTGCCTCGGGCTTCTTTAGATGTTGATCGAGAATGAAGTCGCACTGCTCTGCGATACGCAGATGCGCTTCCGCGGCATTTGCATTTGTGTCAAAGCCGGCAAGATTGCTCTCCTCCATGACACGTGCAAGCACGCCAATGCGGAAATGAACACCCGGCGGCATCCGCCGCGGAAATCTGCTGCGAACTTCTTCATACAGTTGGTTTAGTTTCAGATCACCTGCGTGACTGTATTGCACCAACTGATGGTGCAGTGCAGACATGCCAGCCTTCTTTGGCATCTCTGCTTGTTCGCGATGAAATGCGGCAAGCAATCTGATCCGCTTCGTTAGTTCCTCAGCAAGTGCATCTGCGGGATGCCGCGAGCGCAGCAGGAAGTTCACCAGGCTCGCTGTTCCCAATGCCAACGCAAGCGAGGCAAGGTTGTAGAGCGTTGCGGTCACAATCGCATTCGCTGAACGATGCGTATCCCACGCGGATAGCGCTACAAATCCGTAGAAACCAAAGATAGTGAAGAACAGCGGAACACGTGTCGCTGTCATGCAAAAGCCGGAGAACGACACCAGCAGCAGAAAGCCGAGAAAACGGAAGACCTCTGTTCCATCCGTTATCTGAACCCACACAAAACATGCAAGGGATGAAGCCGCCGCGCCTCCCCAAATCTGGAGAGTATTGCGCAGGGTTACTCCTGGGCTTTCGCGCTGCAGCATCAGAATCAGGGCCAGCGCTAGACCAATGCCGGGAACGCGCAACGTGTCTGCCAGTACCAACGCCGTCACCATGCACAGCGTGTCCTGCAACGATCCCGACATGCGGCCGGGATACGACTGCAGTTCAGATCGGATGACGCCGAAGATTCGCTCGAAGCGGCTCATAGATTTCTTAACGAACCACCGTGATGGCTGTGGCGCCAATGCGGAACGCGTTCGGATCGGGATTCAACACACGAATGCGAACAGGAAAGCGGGCGGACAGATGCACCCAGTTCAACGTGCGGTCTACATTTGGTAGTCCACCAACCACGCCGCCGTCTTCCGGAAACACGCCGCGTCCCACGCTATCCACCACGCCGTCATAACGACGGCTGGGTTGGTCCATCAAATACACGTCTACGTGTTGTCCTTCACGAATGTGTTTCAGCTTCGACTCGCGATAGTTCGCCAATACCCACCAGTGGCCTGTGTCTATGAGTGTGAAAATCGGTGTTCCCACATGGGCATACGCGCCCTGCGAGATATTCATGTTCGTTACATAACCATCGAAGGGTGCGCGAACGCCGGTCCAGGCCAGATTCAATTCCGCCTGATGCACCTTAGCTCCGCGTGCCGGTCGTTGAGCGATCAGCGTATCCAGCGTGTCAACCGCATGCTGTGCCTCACCCACCTTGGATTGGGCGGCCTGCAGATTTGCGCCTGCGGCTTGCTTCGAAGCTTCAGCCATCTTCTCCTGGGCTTGTGCCTGCAGCAGTTGCGACGCAGCCTGATGACTTGCTTCCTGTGCCACGCGAACTGCGGTCTGTGCCTGATCTACCTGTTGCGTGGTGACGTAGTGCTTTTCCAACAACGGTGCAATGCGGTCCAGGTCGTTCTGCGCATACTTCAGTTGGGCATCCGCAGAAATCTGCGCCGCATGTGCGTGCTCCACAGCAGCCTTTGCTGCCAGCACGGAACCTTCTGCTGCGGAGATGTTGCTCTGCGAACCAGCCACGCCAGCCTGCGCTGTACCCACGGCTGATTTCTCCGTGGCAATGCGCCTGCGTTCATCGTCAATCTGGCCTTCCAGCGAAGCCTGTTCGGAACGAGCCTGCTGCAGCGCGTATTCATAGGGGCGAGGGTCAATCTGGAACAGCAGATCGCCTTTGCGAACGGCCTGGTTGTCCTGAACATTCAGGGCCACAAGTCGCCCTTCTACTTCAGGTGCAAAGGCAATGGCATTAGCGCGTACCGTCGCGTCATCCGTGCGCGGATTGCGGTCCACAGACCAAACGGCGATCAGCAACACGACAACGGCTGCAGCGGCGATGAAGTATCCAATGCGTCGAACGGGAAACGTTGATTCCGGCATGGTGTGTGTCCTTATGCGAAGAGCAAGAGCCAGAGAAGGCATGTGAAAAGTGTCAACAGCGCGGGATACAGCAGGGCTGGATGTCCGAAGTCCTGCGCGGGGTAGCGCTTGCGAATCAGCAGATGCGTGAGCATGGTCAGCGCCACGCCAATCACCAGCGAAATCATCCAGCCGGGAAAGTACGAACCCACGATTTCTACGTTTGGGTTACGGCTGCAGCCGGTAAGAAACAGTGCTGCGAAGAAAGTAAGTCGCTTCATGGCCGGGCTCCCACGGCAAAGTTAAGTGCAGCAGCGCTCAGCGCCACCTGTGCATTCGCATCCACAACGGCCAGTCGTGCCTGTGCCAGTTGTTTCTCCGCCTGCACCACATCCACCAGCGAACGCACGCCATAACGGAATGCATCCAGAGAAGAGTCATATGAGATTTGTGAAGAGGACAGGAAACTCTGCGCGGCCTTCTGCTGTTCTTCCGCTGTTTGATAGTCCACGTACGACTGCCAAACCTCGCGCGTTACACGATCTTTTGTTGCTCGCTGTTCTTCAGCGGCAGCACGTTGTTCCGCCAACGACGCTGCGACCTCATGTTTGCGCGCACTGTTGAATATCTCCCACTTCAATGACACCGCAGCAGACCACGTCGTCACGTTGGCATAACCCAGCTTCCCGAAGTCAGCGGTTGGCCACGTTGCTGTTTGTCCACCCGTACCCACGAGTCGCGCGAAAGGAAGATACGCTGCATGTGCCACGCGAGTATTCTGCTGCGCCCGTTTCAATGCCTGAGCCCTCGCCAGCAGATCGGGGCGCGAACTCCATGCGGACTGAATGAGTTCTTCGACCTTCGAATCCACGGCGTCCGAAGAAACAGCGTCCGATTGCTCTGGCAATACAATTTCAATAGACGGCTCCACACCGACAGCTTCTGTGAGTGCAATTTTTGCCTTCTTCACAGCGCCTTCTGCCGAGGCAAGAGAGAATCGCGCTTCAGCCACACCGGCCTGCGCATTCTGAAGATCAGGTAGCGTGGTGCGCCCATTATCAAACTGTGACTGTGCGTTATCGCGCAGCGTCTCCGCATCCTGCAAGATGGTCTTAGCTGCGGAAAGACGACCTGCCTCGAGCTGCTCGCGGTAATACAACGCGGCCACGTTGTAAGCAATCTGCTGATGCGTGCGGCTTAGCGTCAGTGCACCGGCCACCTCCGTTGCCTTGGCTGCTTCCAGCTTTGGGCCTCGCGCAAAATTCAGCAGCGTATATTCCAATTCCATCTGCGCCGCTGCTACCGGCTGCTCGACGGTAACATAACCACGTGGCGCCAGTGGCTTGGGGAAGGGGACAATTGCTCGCACATCGCTACCCTGTGCAGCAAAAGCTAGCACAGGAAGATAGGATGCCCTCGCAATCCCTGCCTGCTCCATACTCGTCTTTGCTCGCGCCCAGGCGATTCTTCCCTCGGGACTGTTACTCTCCGCCAGGTCGATCAGCTCTGGAAGCGTGTAGGTGTGGTCGTGTTTCAATTCCTCTACCGGCAAAGCGAGAGCGCTCCCGATGCACTGTGCCGCATCACGCACGTTCGTCACTACAGCGCAGGAAACGTGCTGCGCCACAGCCGGTCCCGGACACCACAGCAGCGCCCCGGCTGCAATCAGAAGGCCCGTAATGAATACATCCGTTTTCATTGTGTACACCGTAAACTTAATGTAAGTATACGCCGTATACAAATAATGTGTACAGCGTATACTGGATTCGTTATGAAAAAAGAATCCGGCCAGGACTATTCCACTGACACGCTAAAGCAGAAGATCGTTCAGGCTGCGTCTCATCTCTTCACCTCGGGTGGCTACGACGCGCTATCCATGCGCCGGGTGGCGCACGAGGCAGGATGTTCCCAGATGGCAATGTACCGTCATTTCGAGAACAAGGAAGCACTGGTGCAACACATCTGTGCGGACCTTTACACAAAATTCGCAACACGTATCAACGGCGAAATCGCGGCAGAACCAGACGCTACTCGAAAGCTAGGACGTTTTATTGCGGCGGTACTGCAGTTTGCGGAACAGTACCCTGACCATTACTCTCTGATTTTTCTTGTGCGCCATGCAGACCCGGAGGTGGTGGCTACGCGTGAACAGCTTGGCCAGCAGTTCCTGGAAGGCATTGCGGGAATTGTACGGGAGGCGTTGCCGCCGGGAACTCCACTTACGCAGGTCAGGACGACGCTGCGTCGCATGATGGAGGTTCTTCATGGCACAACCGCACTGTGGATCGCCCACCCTACTGCTTACAAGCTAACGCGGCAGCGCGCCATGGAAGACGTGGAGGCCATCTGGAGACTTCTGCTAAATCAGTAACGTGTTGTGCTAGCCGAAAATAGTCTGAAACGCCTGTTCAAGGTCGGCAATCAGATCCTTCGGCGACTCAAGCCCGACGGAAAGACGAACCAGGCGATCTGTAATGCCAAGCCGATCGCGTTCCTCCAACGGCATATCGCAGTGCGACGCCGTGGCGGGATGCGTGACGAGGGTCTCGACACTACCAAGACTCTCGGCGCACGTGCATAGCTTCAGCGCCTCGATAAAGTGCAGCGTCTGCTCCGTCGTACCCTTCAGCTCAAACGACATCATGCCGCCAAAATCCTTCTGCTGCTTCGCCGCCAACGTATGCTGCGGGAACGATTCCAGGCCGGGATAGTTCACTTTTGCTACATGCGGATGCTTCTCCAGCCACGCCGCTACCTGCTTCGCGTGCGCGCAGTGTATGGCCAGCCGCGCGGGAAGCGTTTTGATGCCTTGCAGCGCCAGCCACGAATCAAACGGCGCCTGGATGCTGCCAATGATTTTCCGTACAAAGCGCAGCCGCTCGGTGATGGCTTCATTATGCGTGGCCAGCGACCCGCCCAGCGTCGCGTTGTGCCCATCGATGTACTTCGTCGTGGACAGCATCGAAATGTCCGCCCCCAGATCCAGGCAGTTCTGCAGTAGCGGTGTCAGAAATGTGTTGTCGACCGCGACGAGGATGTTTTCATGACGATGTGCCATGTCCGAAAGCTCTCGAACATCACTGAGCTTCAGCGTTGGATTCGCGGGCGTCTCCAGAAACAGAAGACGCGTTTCTGGTCGAATCGCTTTCTCTGTCGCTTCCACCGATGAGGTGTCCACAAAGTCATACGCCACACCAAAGTGGCCTAGCACCTGATGAAACAGGCGCGCGGTACCGCCATAGATCACGTCCGACAGCAACACATGGTCGCCGGCATTCAGGAGTCCAAAACACAGCGTCGTAATCGCTGACATGCCAGAGCGGAAGCAAAGCGCCGAAGCGGTGCCTTCCACAGCAGCAATCGCCTGTTCCAGCGCGTTTACGGTTGGGTTGGCGCCACGCGTGTAGCCATAGCCCTTCGTTACACCCACACTCTCGTGGATGTACGTCGCCGTCTGATGAATCGGAAACAGGATCGAGTTCGACTGCTTCTCGTAGCTACGATTCGAGTGGATGACGAGTGTGGATGGATCAAAGTCTGGTCGGTCTGACACGATGACGCTCTCCTTGAAGGAACGAGGGGCAGAGAGTCAGCGCGTACGCGGTTCGCCTGAGCCAGCCGTTTCATGCAAGATGCGGAAAGTGGTTAAGAAGATTCCGCTTTCTTTGTATTCAATCACATGGCGGTTATCCGCGAACGGCATGGAAGCGCAAACGAACATAGTCGCCCCACCACACGCCATCCGCATCGCACAACGCCGGACGCAACAGCGTAACGGCCTGATCAATCGCAGATTGCCTATCAGCTTCGGACAGTTTGCTCAGAATGCCATTGCGAAAGGTGTTCAGCCACTCATCCATACCACTCTTCAGCAGGGTAGGGCGGGGAATCAGTTCGATGCTTGTAACACGGAACCCGGCCTCTTCCAGAATGCCGCGCATCTCATCGCGCGATGGATAGCGCGATGCGGCATCCTTTTCTGCATCAATCCCAAAGTTGGCCATAACGGATTGCAAAGCCACGCGGATAGCCGCAATATTCCCCAGCCCACCCATCTCCGCCACAAAGCGTCCGCCGGGCTTGAGTGCACGATGAACACTCTGCGCCACGGCTGACAAGTCAGTTACCCAATGCAGCGCTGCGTTGGAGAATACGGCGTCAAACTCGCCCTGGAACGGCAGCGAACGCATATCTGCAGCAACGACATTCAGCCCCCGTTGTTTAGCAGATTCCAGCATGGATGCCGAAGCATCGCACCCGGTCACAACGGCTCCATACTCCGCAATCTGTTCGGTCAGCGCGCCGTCACCGCAGCCAAGATCCAGAATGTGTTCGCCCGACTGCGGAGCCAACAGTGCCACCACATCCTTAGCAAGGTCAGCCACGAAGCGGCCGTTGGCGGCATATTGGCTGGCATTCCACGTCTGTCCCGTTTGCGTTTGCTGAGTAGTCTGTGATGTGCTTTCCATGCATCTGATTGTTTGCCTGTATGCAGTTTCGCCGCAACAAACATAAGAAATTTGGAAGGACGTAGAAGCATGCTGGATACCGCGCTGCAATTTATCGAAGCAAATAAGGCCAACGCGTTGGACGAGTTGAAGCAGTTTCTGCGCATCCCATCCATCAGCACATTGCCGGAAAACGCAGGTGATGTTCGTCGCGCAGCAGAATTTCTTGCCGCGGAATTGAAGCGCATCGGCATGGAGAACGTGCGGCTGATTGAAACCGCAGGCCATCCCTTGGTCTACGCAGACTATCTTCACGCTGCAGGCAAACCCACCGTGCTTTGCTATGGCCATTATGATGTGCAGCCGCCCGATCCGCTTGATGAGTGGCTCTCGCCACCCTTTGAACCCGAGGTGCGGAATGGCAATATCTATGCACGCGGCGCAGTTGATGACAAAGGCCAACTCTGGATGCAGGTGAAGGCGCTCGAAGCTCTGTTGAAGAGTGGATCGTTGCCAGTCAATGTGCGCGTGCTGGCTGAGGGGGAAGAGGAAGTCGGTGGCGAAGGCATTGCTGAATACCTGCGCGCACACCCGGAAGAAGTGAAGTGTGACGTAGCTCTCGTATGCGATACGGAATTGTTCGCGCCCGATCTTCCCACGTTGTGTGTCGGCCTGCGCGGCATGATCTACACCGAGATTGAAGTACGCGGCGCAAAGACCGACCTGCATAGCGGCATGTACGGTGGCGCTGCGCCGAACCCGTTTGTGGCACTCTCTCAGATCATTGCAAAGTTGAAAGACGCTGACGGCCGCATCCTCATCCCCGGTATTTACGACAGCCTGCAAAAGCCAACCGACGCGGAACTCGCCGCATGGAAGTCATTGCCCTTTAACGAGGAGCACTATCGTGAAACCGAAGTAGGCAGCAGTGAACTTACGGGCGAGCCCGGCTACTCTGTGCTGGAACGCACTTGGGCACGCCCCACGCTGGATGTACATGGCATGCCCGGCGGTTTCACCGGAGCAGGTGCAAAGACCGTAATCCCCGCAAAAGCATTGGCGAAAGTATCGTTGCGTCTTGTGCCGGGGATGACCCCAGCCGATACCTTCCGCAAGCTTCAGGACTACGTGGCAACCATCGTCCCACGTGGCGTATCCGCAGAAGTCCGCATGATCCATTCCGGCGATCCTATCGTCGTTGGCACAGACAATCCCTTTATTCATGCAGCAACGGAAGCTATGCGTGAAGTCTTCGGCAAGGAAACGGTCTTTGTGCGCGGCGGCGGTTCCATCCCCGTTGTGGGCGACTTCGCGCGGCAGTTACACGTCCCCACGGTAATGATGGGTTTCGGTCTGCCGGATGACAATCTGCACGCGCCGAATGAAAAGTTCAACATCAGCAACTTCTACCGCGGTACAGAATCCATTGTGCGCTTCCTGGTGCACGCGGGCCAATGAAGCCAAACGCCAGCGGCTACGTGCTGGCCGGTGGCCAGAGTTCGCGCATGGGCCGCGACAAATCGTTGCTGCGCATCAACGGCTATACGCTGCTGCAGATGGCCCTGCTCAAACTGGAACAGGTATGCAGCGATGTCTCCATCCTTTGTGGCAGTGAGCCTCACGGCGAACAGCTCGCCCCATATGGTCGTGTTGTCGTCGATCGCATTGCAGCCAGCGGCCCCCTCAGTGGTCTTGACACGGCGCTGCACGATGCGCGTGAAGAGTGGCTGCTGGTTGTGCCTGTTGACGTGCCTCTTCTGCCTTCATCCGCAATGCAGGAACTACTGAATCGGGCAACGGACAACGGCAAGCCGAACGTTGCCTGTTTCCATTCGCCTGGCAAGCTCCAGCCGCTTCCCGTGGTGCTGCACCGTTCCACACGTGAAGTTGTTGCGCAGGCACTGCATTCGGGCCGACGTACACTATTGCCGGTGCTTCGCGATGCCGCCGATGCAGTCTGTCCGCTGGGTATGTGCGTTCTTCCCGCGGAAAAGCTAACGGATGAACTCACGGCGTCCATCTGGTTCACAAATGTAAATATGCCGGACGATTTCGAGGCTGCGAAGGAGCTGCTGCGCACGGAGAACACTTTTCCGCAACGCGCATCTGAATAAAGAAATGGCAGACGGCATACAGGAAAATGGCTCGCAGAAAGAGCCTGCGGAACACGTGGAGCAGTTGCAGCCTAACCATGAAGGCATGCATGCAATCGCAGAGAACACCAGCGAAGAGGAACTGAATAAGCCATTGGTGGAGGCGGTCTCGGAGGATGTTGCCGAGGAAGTCGGCGAATTCTTCGAACAGGCAGCAGAGCAGAACGAAACCAACATCGACGAGAGCAACAAGCCTTACATCGCCTTCCAGCACGTCTACAAATCCTTTGGCGGTTTCAAGGTTCTGGAGGATGTCAGCTTTTTCGTGCGTCCCGGCGAAACCCTCTGCATTCTCGGTCGCTCTGGCGTGGGTAAATCCGTTTCATTGCAAATGTTGATGGGCTTTTTAAAGCCCGACAAGGGAATGATCCGCGTCGCGGGTGAAAACATCTGCAGCTTCACCGAACGAGAAATGCTTGCCGTGCGCCGCAAGGTCACGATGGTCTTTCAAAACGGCGCGCTCTTTGATTCCTTTTCGGTGGGTGAAAACGTAGCCTTCCCACTTCGCGAAAAGAACGAACTCGACGAAGAGCAGATCCGCCAGATTGTGAAGGGTTTGCTCGAGATGGTCGGCGTCGCCGGTATGGACGACCTGCTGCCCAGCGACCTTTCTACCGGCATGAAGCGTTCCGTCGCCATTGCGCGCGCCCTCGCATCGCAACCGGAAGCCATCCTCTACGACGAGCCTACGACCATGGTCGATCCGTTGATCGGGCACCTGCTCGGCGACCTCATCGAACGCCTCAAGCGACAGCTTCACCTCACCAGCATTGTCGTCACGCATGACATGCGCTTCGCGAAGAAACTGGCAGACCGCTTATTGTTTCTGCACGAGGGAACAGCGCGTTTCTTCGGCACGCTGGAAGAGCTGGAACACAGCGACGACCCGGTACTGAAAGAATTCATGGCCTTGGACGAACTCGTATTGCCGCAGTAAGTCGCTATCGCGAAGCGCATTTCACCTGCGATAATTCCGGCATATTTAAAGATTCGCAGGGGACGTCTCCAATGCTCGCAACACGCCGTCTTGCTATGGCGACGCTGGCCGTACTGGTCAGTGCTTCCGCCGCTTCGCTTCATGCCCAGGAACCGCTCGGTACGCGGCCCACGGACAAGAACATGATTCCGCCTACGTTCACGCCGCCCAGGCATGATCCGCCCATGCAGCAGCCGCCTCTGCCGCTGGACTATGAAAAGCGCGTCGTCATGATCCCCATGCGCGACGGCACCAAGCTCTACACTGTCATCGTGATCCCCAAGGGCGTGAAGAACGCGCCCATGCTGATGACGCGTACCTGCTACAACGCCGCAGCCCGCGCCCACGCCGCGCGCACCCCGGAACCGGCTGCGCCGGCCGCAGGACGTCGTCCTGGCGCAGGTGGTCCCGCCGGCCCCGGAGCCGTGAAGCCGCCCGCCTCGCACATGGTTGACGAATTGAACCTAAGCGATGAGGTCTTCGTGCGTGACGGCTACATTCGCATCTATCAGGACGTCCGCGGCAAGTATGGCTCGGAAGGCGTCTATCTCATGACGCCGCCGCCCGTTGGTCCATGGAACCCCACCGGCGCAGACGACACCACAGACGCCTATGACACCATCGACTGGCTCGTGAAAAACGTGCCGGAATCGAACGGTCGTGTCGGCATGATCGGCTCGTCCTATGAAGGATTCACCGTCGTCATGGCGCTGCTGCATCCGCATCCTGCGCTGAAGGCAGCCATCCCGGAAAGCCCCATGGTCGACGGCTGGATGGGCGATGACTGGTTCCAGTACGGCGCTTTCCGCCAGCGCATGTTGGACTACTTCATCTCGCAGACCTCTGCGCGAGGAGCCGGTGCACGCGCCACGCACGAGGGCAGCGACGACTACGAGAACTTCCGCAAGCTCGGTTCCGCTGGCGACTTCGCGCGTTGGCAGGGACAGGAACAGTTGCCCTTCTGGAAGATGGTCGAAAACCACCCCGCATACGATGCCTACTGGCAGTCGCAGGCGCTGGACAAGCTCATCGCCAAGGCTGACCTGACTGTTCCCACCATGTGGTTGCAGGGTCTCTGGGATCAGGAAGACATGTACGGCGCGAACCACTCTTACGCCGCATGGGAGCCCAAAGACAAGACCAACACCATGAACATCCTTGCGATGGGCCCCTGGTTCCACTCGCAGATCAACCGAGAAGGCAAGCAGACCGGCCCGCTCATGTGGGACGGCGACACCACCGCCTGGTTCCGCGACAACGTGCAGTTGCCGTTCTTCAACACCTACCTGCGCGAAAACGGTCCCAAGGCTGATATCAAGCCGGTGTACATCTACAACACAGGCGAGAATCGTTGGGACACGCCCACCAAGTGGCCGCTCTCCTGCGAATCCGGTTGCGACTGGAAACCCAAGCCCCTTTACCTCGGCGCCAACGGCAAGCTCAGCTTTGATGCGCCCACCGGCGCAGGCAAGGCCGACGAGTACGTCTCTGATCCCGCAAACCCCGTCCCATTCCTTCCGCGCCCCATTGAAAACAGTGGATGGCAGACGTGGCTGATGCACGATCAGCGCTTCATCGACGGTCGCCCGGACGTCCTGGTCTATACCAGCGACGTGCTGAAGGAACCCCTCCGCGTCAGTGGCGTTCCCAAGGTCAACCTCGTCGCCAGCACCAGCGGCACCGACAGCGACTGGGTCGTGAAGCTGATCGATGTCTTCCCGGATGGCCACACCAGCGAGATGAACGGCTATGAGCTGCCCATCTCCATGGACATCTTCCGCGGACGCTATCGCAACAGCTTTGAAAAGCCGGAGCCGCTTAAGTCCGGCGAAGCGCTCACCTTCAAGTGGGACATGCCCAACGTGAACCACGTCTTCCAGCCGGGCCATCGCATCATGGTTCAGATCCAGAGCTCGCTATTCCCGCTCTACGATCGCAACCCGCAGAAGTATGTGCCCAACATCTTCAACGCGAAGCCCTCGGATTACGAGAAGGCAACGCAGAAAGTGTTCCACGAAGCAGGGAAGGCCACCTTCATCAGCCTCCCGGTCGTTCCGGTGGACCTGAAGAACTAGACATCACCCATACCAAAGCAACCAACTCAGAGAGGCCGCCTTTTTGCAAGGCGGCCTCTCTGTTTGCATATCGGTAACCGCACCGGCTGACTAAATATGTGCAAAATAAGGCTGTTAATCGAACATGCGAAATAATTTCAGAAAATGTTTGACAGCGATTGCTTGATGGATTTATTTTGGTGTTGAACACACCGAGGGACGCCTCGATTAACAGTTAACGCAAGCCGATCGAAATAAGGAGATCACCCAATGCGCTCTGTCCTCGCCGCCGCTCTTCTCGCTATCGTTCCCGCCGCAGCTCCTGCACAGGCTCTGCACTCCGGCATCTCTCACCTGGTTGCTTCCGTTGACGCTCCGGCCTTTGGATTCCAGGCAAGCGCAATCAACGCTGCCAAGCCGCGCATCTTCAGCGGTATCGTTGCTCCCATCCGTCTGACGGAAGTGAAGCTCGCTGGTTCGTTGAACACGCCGCACGTTTCTGACGTCACCGTTCAGTACACCGTGAATGAAGCTGGTGTTCCCGAGAACGTAAAGGTTGTTACGCCGATCGATGCTCTGACCGCTGCTAAGGTGTCTGACGCTGTTAGCAAGGTTCGTTATAAGGCAGGCACGCTCGACGGTCAGCCGGTTGCTGTTCCGGTCACCCTGCACGTAGCACTCCGCTAAGACACTCCCTCAGGGCAGGCCTCAAAACCTGCTGTGCGACGAAGGCCATCCAAGCTTGGGTGGCCTTTGTCGCATTTGTATGCCAAACCCAGTCGCGCCAGTCACATTCGGTCTGCGGCGGGATATAGTGGCATTCATCATGCCCGGATTGTCCCCCCGCATTCTTGTCCGTCGAGCCACGGTCGCGATGTTTCTCAGTGCTGCGTACGCAACGTCCCTTAACGCACAGGCACTACCGTCTTCCTCTGGCGAACTTGATGCGCCGCGGGTGCAGATTTATACGGGCTACTCCTACTGGCATCCCATCGACGCCAGCATCAACAACGTCCCATTTCCCGATGTGAAGTTTGGCGCGATAGGCAGTGCAACCTACTTTCTGCGCCCGTGGCTAGGCGTGACGGCGCAATTCGGTTCGCATGTGGACGACGCCCACGGCCCCGAAGGCAACATGGATCTGGGACTCCAGTTCCAGACCTCCGCGCATCGCTTCACACCCTTCGTCCACGTGCTCGGCGGTTCTACGTTCCTTGGCGGTCCTGCGAATAACGGTCGCAAATACGGGTGGAACGCCACCGCAGGTGTTGGCCTTGACTGGGTACCCACGTACCACCACGACTGGCTCGCTGTACGACTCTTTCAGGGCGACTACGAATACAACCACGTAGACTTCGGTCCATCTTCCGCCGATGGTCTCTCCGGCGGCATCGCCAAGAACAACACACTCAATGCCAGCACAGGGTTGGTCTTCCGTTTCGGCGGTCATCACCGCCTGGATATGCAACCGCAGATGAGTTGCTCCGCCAACCGCGTCGACGGCATCGCGGGGGACCGTGTCACCGTCAACTCGCAGATTCTCGGCTTCGATGTTCTAAAGCCCATGCAGTACACATGGCACACCACCGGCGGCATGATCCTTGGCGGTGGTTCTGACAACGCCATCATCGATACCGCTGGTCTTCCTGCAGGCGACTATCGCGTGACCGGCCTCGTCACGCAGGGCAGACGCGCCGCGCAGTGCAGCGCTGCCTTCTCCGCCCGCCAGCCGCAGCCGCCCACGGTAAGCTGCATCGCATCGCCCACCAGTGTGGCTCCGGGAGGCAACGCTACCGTGACGGCAACCGGCATCAGCCCGGACAACCGCCCGCTTGTGTACGCCTTCAACTCCACCAGCGGCCGCCTCAACGTGAACGGCAACACGGCCACTATCACCGCGCCGGTCTCACGTGACGTCAACACCGTCACGAGTAGCAACACGACCATCACCGTCACCTGCAACGCGCGCGACGACCACGGCCAAATGGCTTCCGCTGCCGTCACCATTCCGGTCACGCTACGCGAAACCTATACAACCGATCCCAACCTTGCGCCGCTGCCGTTGCAAAGCGACATGTGTTCTGTCTCCTTCGAGCGCGATCGGCGTCGTCCCGCGCGCGTCGACAACGAAGGCAAGGCATGCCTCGACGGTGTGGCGCTCTCGCTGCAGCGTCAGCAGGACGCGACACTCGTCATCCTCGGCGATCACACATCACGTGAAAGCGTGGCGATGGCTGCAGAGCGTGCGGTGAACGTGAAGCTCTATCTCACACGAGAGAAGGGAATCGACGCCTCGCGCATCAAGGTCCGCGTGAAGGATGGGGGCATCGCGCAGGTACAGAACGTTTACCTGTCCGTCGGTTCCACGTTCAACGAAGAAGGCCGCGCGATCAACGAACGCGCCGTCGTACACCACAGCGAGTCGTATGGCCGCACCGGAGCACCAGCGACAACACATCCGCGACGCCGCACCACAACGCGCAAGCCAAAGGCAGCAACGCAGAACACAGACACGTCTGTGGCGCCAGCGTCCTCCGATCAGACCTTTCAACCGCCAGCCGGTCAGGTAGCGCAACCCAATGATCCTTCATCATGAACTCGTGGGAGAGCGCGATGCGCCATGCATCGTGCTCTCCACGTCGCTCGGCGCACGCCTGCAGATGTGGCAGCCGCAAATGCAGGCGCTCACACAACACTTCCGCGTCCTGCGTTATGACATGCGGGGACACGGCGCCAGCCCATCACCAGCCGGGCCATACCCCATCGCCGTTCTCGGCAACGACGTGTTGCAACTCCTTGATCGCCACAACATCCGCAGTGCACACTTCTGCGGCATTTCCCTGGGCGGCGTCATCGGTCAGTGGCTCGGTATCCACGCGCCAAATCGGGTTGAAAAGCTGATCCTCTGCAACACTGCCGCAAAAGTTGGCACAGAAGAAGGCTGGCAAAAGCGCATCGCCGAAGTCCGCGCCAACGGTATGGCCTCCATCGCAGATACGGTTATCTCCCGCTGGTTCACCGCGCCCTTTGCCACATCACATCCCGAAGTCATAGCTTCCATCGACGAAGGCATGCTTGCCTGCAACCCGGAAGGCTACATTGCTTGCTGCGAAGCTCTCCGCACGTGTGATCTACGCGGTGAAATTGCCAACATCACCGCACCTTCTCTGATCATTGCTGGCGAACACGACGCAGTTTGCACCATCGCAGACGCGCAGTTCCTTCACAGCCAGATTCCCAATACTCAGCAGCAAACGCTATCCGCCGCGCACCTCTCCAACGTAGAGGCCGCGGAGCAGTTCAACCAATCCCTGCTTAGCTTTCTCCGATAACTGGTAGCCATTACCAAGTTCTGCGATGCACGTATGCTGGAGGACATGCAGTTGCGTGTCTTGTTTTTCGGCGTGCTTCGCGATCACTTTGGCCCGGAGGAAGTGCTGGAGCAATTCCCAGGCGCGAATGTCGGCGACCTGGTGCGCTACTATCGCGTGCTGTCGCCGGAGCTGGGACCGTTGTGGGAGAAGATTGCGGTTGCCGTGAATCAGCAATATGCAACGGCATCGCAGGAGTTATCCAAGCACGATGAGGTGGCGCTGTTGCCGCCAGTGAGTGGTGGCGCGCCTTCGCGGGTTGAGCTGACACATGACGTGATTGATGTGAAGTCGATTACGGACGCGCTGAAGGCCGATGAGGATGGCGCTGTGACTGTTTTCGACGGCATCGTGCGAAACAACACGCGGGGGCGGCAGACGCTGTTTCTGGAGTATTCCGCTTACGATGCGATGGCGCTGGCGCAGATGCAGCAGCTTGCCGCTGAGGCGATTGCGAAGTTTGGTGTGCGCGATGTCGCCGTGGTGCATCGGCTCGGCCGTCTTGAAGTGGGTGAGACCAGCATCCTGATTGCCGTGGCTTCCGCGCATCGTGGCGCTGCGTTTGATGCTTGCCGATGGCTGATTGACACCATCAAGAAGCAGGTGCCCATCTGGAAGAAGGAGCACTTTGTCGATGGTGCGGTGTGGGTGGATGGTGAGCCGTTTCCGGAAACGATTGTTCCCACTGTGTAACTGCTCACGGCCGAAAGATCGTCAAAGTCCAATGAAGTAGGGTGTATGGTTGCCCTTGGAGTTCTCCCTCTCGTGAAGCGTCTTCGTTGCCTGCTGCCTGCGTTGCTTCTCATCGGTTTGCCCTTATTTGCGCAAGACGCGCCGGTAATCCGTGTGGAGACGCGGCTGGTGAATGTGCCTGTAAATGTGGCCGATGTGCGCGGCGCGCCTGTTTCTGGGCTGACGCAGGACGACTTCACAGTGAAAGAAGACGGGCGCACGCAAAAGATTGCCATCTTTGAGCGCGAGGCGAGTACGCCGCTGTCCATTGTTATGGCGGTGGATACGTCTGGTTCTGTCATCTCGCAGTTTCGTACGGAACGCGATGCGGCAAAGAAGTTTGCGCAGCAATTGCTTCGTCCGGAAGACGAAATGGATCTGATTTCGTTCGCGTATGACTCGACGGAAGTAGTGTCGTACACGAATGACTGGCGACGCATTGACGATGGCTTGAAGCGACTCAACAAGGGCGAAGATACGGCGCTTTACGACGCGATCTACGTTGCGAGTGAGCGGCTGACCGAGGCGAAGCCGGATGCCACGCGCAGGCGTGTTCTGGTGCTCATTACGGATGGCGGTGATAACTCCATTCGCAAAGAGATTGGCTATCAGAAGGCCGTTGCAGAGGCGCAGCGTGCCGGTGCGGCGATCTATCCGATCATCATCATGCCGATTCTGTCGGATGCAGGACGTAATGTTGCCGGGGAGCATGCGCTGATCCAGATGGCCGAGGATACAGGCGGGAAATACTTCTACGTGACGGAGAAGGAAGACCTGAAGACGGCCTTCGCGCATCTGTCGGACGATCTGCGAAATCAATACCTGATCGGCTATTACTCGCCGAAGCGGGGAAACGATTCCAGCCTTCGCAGAATCAGTGTGACGCTAAACGATCCAACCGCTGCACAGACGCTAAGCGTGCGCAGCAAGACCGGCTACTACGCAGACGCTCGCTGACGCGTAGACTGGTGGCGATGCCAGAACTTGATGCCAGCCAGTTTCCGTTTGCCGTTCCCGCTGCCGCCATTGCCCGTGAAGCAGGAGCATTGCTGAAGAGCTATTACGAACGCGGTGTGACAGCCGAGTTCAAGGGCGATGTGGACATCGTCACAGAGGCGGACCGCGCCAGTGAAAAGCTGATTGGCGAGCGTCTCAAAGCGGCGTTTCCGCAGCACGGCGTGTTTGGCGAAGAGGGAACGCGACAGCAACTGGACAGCGAGTATCGCTGGTACATTGACCCGCTGGATGGCACCACGAATTTCGCGCATGGATTTCCGTACTTCTGCGTGTCCATGGGGCTTGAACATCGGCCTGCCGGAACGCCTTCGGATGCGGATGGAGTGATCGTCGCCGGTGTGATCTACGAGCCGCTGCGCGACGAGTTGTTTATTGCCGAGAAGGGCAAGGGCGCGTACCTGAATGGCCGCAGGATTCATGTTGCGCCGACGGCGATGCTGCAGGAGTCTCTGATTGCAACGGGCTTTCCTTCGCGTAAGCGGCATGAGAGCCCGAACATTCACTTCTACCAGGAGTTCACACTGCGGTCGCATGGCGTGCGGCGAGCAGGCGCTGCGGCGGTCGACCTCGCCTATGTGGCGTGCGGTCGCCTGGAAGGCTTCTGGGAGTTCAACCTGAATCCGTGGGATACGGCGGCGGGTTCGCTGCTCGTGACCGAGGCGGGCGGCGAGATTACGCGGTTTGATGGATCGCAATTCCGGCTGGATTCACACGAGGTGTTGGCCACGAACGGCAAGATTGCGAAGGAGATGCGTACGCTATTTGCGGACATGTTCGCGGGGCGTAATGTGTCGCCAATTCCCACGCCAGAAGAGTTTAAGAAGCGTCGGGACGAGGCTGCCGCGGCGGAACGATAGCTCGGTTGGATATCCGTCCGCAAAAGTCCGATTTCCACAACTGTTATTATCTTTTCGAAGCCCAATAACCTGTTTGAGGGAACAGCCGCGGGCCACATTTTAGTTGTTTGGAAAGGATTCACCCACCATGGCATACGTCATCGCAGAACCCTGTATCGGAACGAAGGACACGGCCTGCGCCGATGCCTGCCCGGTAGATTGCATTCACCCCAAGAAGGGCGAGGATGGCTACGACGGCAACGAACAGCTCTTCATCGATCCGGTGGAGTGCATCGATTGCGGCGCATGCGTCCCGGTCTGCCCGGTGAGCGCGATTTACGCAGCGGACGATCTGCCCGACAAGTGGGTAGACTTCGCACAGAAGGCTGCTGACCACTACGGTCGCTAAGCTTTCATTGCAAATGGTTTCAGGACGCGCAGCTTCGGCTGCGCGTTCTTGCGTTTGCGGCACAATGAGATGAGTGCCTACCGCACATCAATCCGAGGCGATCGTTCTTCGCACGTGGCCGTTTGCCGAGGCGGACCTGATGGTTGCGTTCTTCACGCGCGAGCAAGGCGTGGTGCGCGGCGTGGCGCGGCATGCCATGAAGTCTCGCCGACGATTTGGTGGGGCGCTTGAGCCCATGACGCAGGTACAGGCAGCGTGGGTGGAGCGTCCCAAGCAGGACGTGGTGCGGCTGGAGCGGCTTGAGATTGTGTGGTCACCCTTGAGAGAGCCGGTGGATTACACGCGCGCCGCAGGGCTGGCGTTTCTGGCAGAGATTCTGGAAGGCGCATTGCCGGATCATGCGCCCGAAGATGATGTGTTTCGCCTGGCGGTGACTGTTGCGCCCATGTTGCGACGAGGCACAACGGCAGTTTCAGCAACGTACTTTGCGCTTTGGATCACGCGTTTGCTGGGATGGATGCCGGACCTTGGGCGCTGTGCGTTGAGCGGTGAGTCCCTGCGGAAGCGTGCAGTGTATTACTCGCCGCTGCGGGACGGTGTGTTCAGCGAAGAGAAACGCCCGCAGGGTTCTGTGATGTTGCCTACGGAAGCCATTGCAGCGGCAGCGCGGATCTTTCGCGAACCATTGCCGCAGTTGATCGAAGAAGGAGAGATGTCACGCGCCGCGTTGCAGCAGTTGCGGCGGTTCGCCGTGAGCACGCTGGAGCGGCATCTGGAGGAGCGGCTGAAGAGCGCCCGGGTTCTGGCTACGTTGTAGCCGGAAGATTGCTGGCGTGTCTGGCCTCGGCTAATGCTCTGCGGCTTCCTGTTCGGTCAAGATGCGTGATCTGACTTGTAACTGATGGCAGTTTCGATACTCACTATGAAATGACCATGTGGTTTGGTTGAATGTGCCCTCGCCACCGATGACCTTGAGATTGATGACAGAGGGAAGCCAGAAACTTGTCCGATCAAAGGAAACAGGAGAATAGTCGATCGTGATTGTGCGTTTTCCTCGGTAGGGAGTCACGTATTCGTTGCCCGGCCGGATGACATGGTGGGACGTGTTGATTTCCAAATGCGTTATTTCAGACGTTGCAGGATCAATCAGCGCAAGCCCATCACTTTTCTCGTTGAGGAGGCAGCTCGAGGGATGGCTCGGCATAGGGAGACTGCTGAATCGAATCACATATGGCTCGGTTGGGTGCCGCTTATCGACTCGTTTCATGCGGTACTCAAAGCAATGTGACTGATCCAGCGAGACAACAGCGAATGATCCTTCGAATGCACCATCAAACTGCACGGGAAAGTCGGCTCTATGGTCCGCAGGATCTTTCCCGTTGACCCTGATCACGTCACGCGACTCCACCAGAGAAGATGTGCCATCGCCGTTTGCGGTCCGCTTCAAACGAAAGACTGATTCAATTGCGGCGTCTTGTCTAGGGAAAGCAGGCTCAAGTTTGGAATTTACTGTTTCATCGCAAAAGAGACTGGGCAGACTTTTGTCATAACGCCTTAGGTTCGCTTCCAGCCTTTGTAAGACATCGTCAAGAGTCGGTGGTGTCCCTTGGGCCACGCCCCGGCGGGCTAAGAGCGCAAGAGGGAGGATGAGAAAAGCGCTTGCGAAACATGCCTTGAGAACGCTATGCAAACGATCCTCCCCATTCCCGCATCTTGCGTCACGTTTCTACATGTCTCTGACGAAACGAACAAAATTAGGTATGCATTGAGGCGGTCTTTGAGGTTTCCAGGATGCGATTTGAAGAGCGCCCGGGGGCTGGCGACGTCACAGGCGCTGTTTCTAAAATTTGAGCCGGTTCCGTACGGGTCAGGGGTTTGCGCATACACTGGCACTGAATGATCTCCCCCGCGCAATGTTTTCGAGCAATTGTGACGAGAACGCGGGGTGTCGTGCATCTTCTGACCGCTGTATGTTCACTTGCTGCGTTGCTGTTGTTGGCAGGAATATCGGCTAAAGCGCAGGATTTGGAACCGCGAGCCTATTCAGCATCGCCGGTCGGCCTTTCCTTTGTCGGAGTGGCGTTTGGAAGGTCAAACGGGGGCGTCGCTTTTGACCCCAGTCTTCCGATTCAGGATGCAAGAGCGACCCTGTATTCGCCCGCGCTCGGCCTGGGGCATACCTTCGGTCTTTTGGGCAGGCAGGCACTCTTTACCGCGGCTCTGCCGTATGCATGGGGTAACGCGTCAGGTGTGGTGGGCAATGGTCTGCAGAGTGTCAGCCGCTCCGGTCTGGCGGATGTGAGGGGACGCTTTTCCATCAACATCAAAGGGAGTCCGGCGTTGAGTCCGCGAGAGTTTGTGCAGCGCGGGAGCCATGGTGTCATCGTCGGTACAAGTCTGGCCTTCGTTGCGCCATCCGGCCAATATGGCAACACGAAGCTGATCAATATCGGGAGCAACCGCTGGGCGTTCAAACCTGAGCTGGGTGTCTCTGTGCCCGTAAAGAAGTTCGACCTGGATCTGTACGCAGGTGCCTGGTTCTTCACTGCGAACGACAATTTTTATACCGGGCACTCGATTCGTACCCAGACTCCTCTTACGAGCCTTCAGGCACACATCAGCTATACCGTTCGCCGCGGACTCTGGCTTGCCGTGGATTCAACCTGGTATGGGGGCGGTCAAGTAACCGTGAACAATGGCCCACCGCAGGCGCGTCAGAACAACTCCCGGCTCGGTGTGACTGCATCGTTGCCCTTGTCAAAGGGAAATTCCTTGAAGATTGCCTACAGCAATGGCGTGAGCGGAACGATTGGTTCGAATTTCAGCACCGTCAGTGCCGGCTGGCAGTATGCGTGGTTCGGGCCTCATCTGGGCCGCTAGCGCTCTGACCTTGGATTATGAGCGTAGGTCGCACAACCGCATGAGGCGATCTGTTTCGCGATACGCTTCTTCCACCCAGGCAACAATGTTTGCGGGATCAGGAGAGTACTCCAGCTCAATGGATACCGCACCATCGATGGCCTGCTCCTTGATTGCCTGCAGGTAAGGGTGAAACTTCACCACGCCGCGTCCCGGGGGCAGATCTCCGTGCACCATGCCATTGCAATCACTGATGTGAACGTGAACCGCTTTCCCGTGCAATTGCGAAAGTGAGTCGGGTCCGCAGTCCGAAAGAACGAGATGGCTGATGTCGATGTTGGCGCGAACGTGCGGATGATTGCATTCGGTAAGAAACCGCACCATCTCGCTCACGTTGTTAAGCAGACTTAAGCGGAAAGGCTCGAGCTCCAGAGCGATATCTAATCCTTTCGCGCCAGCGTCGTCACCCAATATGCGGCACGTCTCAATTGCCCATCGCCATTGGTCTTCTGGTGGAATTACCTCACGCTGCCAGATGTACTCTCCGAGGACCAGAACGATATTTCTCGCCTGGAAGTCAGAGGCAAGCTGCAGAAACTTTTTACAGCGTTCCACATGGAAATCGCGCACAGGATCGTTGAAGTCAATCAAGCCTGTTGCGACGACTGGCAGCGAGACAATCGGAAGGTCGCGGCGCTGACATGTATCGGCAATCAGACGCCTCTCTTCCGGTGTTATGGTCATTGCCTCTGTGAAGATGTCGACGCAGTCGAAGCCGATGCGCGCAATGTGCTCCAGGCCCGTGGCTGTATCCATGCCCACCTGATTGAATGCGCTGTTAATGATCCCTAGCTTCATGCTGACTGACCTCGTGCAATTTCATTCCGCGATGAACGGCAATACTGCACTCCGTCAAAAACTCAACGGAGTGCGGTATTGCGATAAGGGCTACGACTTTGGCTGGGCCGGACCACCTGCCGCAATCCATGTGTCTACGCGCTTCTCCAGAATGTCGAGCGGTAGCGCGCCGGAGTCGAGGACTTCGTCATGGAAGTTGCGGATGTCGAACTTCGCGCCCAGCTTCTGCTTGGCACGTTCGCGCAATTCAAGAATCTTCAACTGACCGCTCTTGTAGGCGAGCGCCTGTGCCGGCCATGCGATGTAACGGTCGACTTCAGCCTGCACCGATGGCTCATCCACCGCTGAATGCTCGTGGAAGTAGTCAACCATCTGCTGACGCGTCCAGTTCTTGCTGTGTACGCCTGTGTCCACAACGAGGCGTATGGCGCGCCAGATGTCAGCCTGCAGACGACCATAGTCGCTCAGCGGATCCTGATAGAAGCCTGCGTCCTTGCCCAGGTGTTCGGCGTACAGACCCCAGCCCTCCACGTATGCGGTGTAGCCGCCTTCCTTACGGAATTCAGGGATACCGGTCAGCTCCTGCGAGATGGAGATCTGCAGGTGATGGCCGGGGACACCTTCGTGATACGCGATGGCTTCCGTGGTGAAGAAGGTACGGTTGGCAAAGTTGTAGGTGTTGGCGTTGAAGACGCCGGGACGCTTGCCGTCGGGCGTGCCCTGCTCATAGTCGGCGGGGGCGGAGTTAGCGGCACGGAAGTCCGGCGTGGCCCTTACTTCAAGCGGAGCCTTCGGCAGACGACCGAAGAGTTCCGGAAGCTTCGCCTGCATGGCGGCAAGCGGCTTCTTGTAGGCATCGAGTAGCTGCTCGGCAGAAGTGGGATGCTGCTTCGGATCATTCTTCAGGTGGTCGTTGAAGCTCTTCAGATCGTTGAAGCCGTACTTCTTCGCAATCGCGAGCATTTCGGTTTCATCGCGTTTCACCTCATCCAGGCCAAGCTGGTGAATCTGATCGGCGGTGCGGGTGGTGGTCGTAAGCGTACGAATCTGGAATTCGTAATAGGCCTTGCCATCCGGCAGAGCCGATGCGCCCAGCGTGGTGCGGCACTTGGGGATGTACTGTGCCTTCAGGTAGCGGCCGAAGCGGTCGTAGCTGGGCAACACCTTCTGCGTGATGGCATCCATCGCGTCCTTGCGGATGCGCTTCTGATCCGCCGGTGAAATGGAGGCGGGCATCTTGGCCAGCGGGCCGGCGAAGGGACTCTCTTCCGGCTTGGCAGTGGCGATCTTCTGGATCTGCGCCTGCGCCTTCTCCATCAGCATCTGCGGTACGGTACGGCTGTCCTGCACACCCGCGTCCATGGACTGCTGCACCTGCATGAAGACGGCGGGGATGGCGTTCAGACGGGCGATGTAGTCGTCGTAGTCCTTCACGGTGGTGAAGGGCATCATGTTGATGACTTGCAGGAAGGAGAGGTGGGGGCCGCCGAACTGGTTTACCGGCGTCTCCCAGGGCTTGAAGCGAGCGCCTTCCTGGTCATCGATGAACTGCTTCATCAGCAACGTGGAGGAGAGCTGTTCTTGCTCTGGAAGGCCTGTGGTATCGATGGCACCGAGTTGTGCGATGAGTTCCGCTTCGTGCTGCAGGCTGGCATTGAAGACGGTGGCGCTGTAGTCACTCCAGCGATCGTTGTAGCGGGTGTCGCCGACAGAGGTGGCTGTTTCCGGCGACTGTTTCAGCGTCCATTGCCAGTAGTCATCAAATAGCCGGTTCAACGCGCGGGAGCGCTCGGCCACACTGGTGGCGGCGGCGCGCGGAGCCTGTGCGATGGACTGCACCGGCAGGGTTACAGAAAGGGCTGCGACTGCGAGGGGAAGAAGAAAGCGCATGAGCCGCAGTGTAGCGGATTCTGCGCTGACACTGCGGCCCTGATTGTCCTCAGGTGGACACCATTACGGAGAATGAGTCCAACATGCGGTAAAGCGTTGAGCGGCTGATGCCGAGCACCTCGGCCGCTCGCAGCTTGTTTCCGTCGCAGCGGTGCAGTACGGCAAGCACGTGTCCGCGTACGACCTGGTCGAGCCGCCAGGAGCGCAAATCGATGCGGTCCGGAACGGCGGATGTGGGCACGGGGTGAAACATCGGCGGGCTCACACTTGCCTTATCGTCAGCAGACGTACAAAAGTGAGGCAAAAGAAAACAGGAAGGCCGAAGCCTTCCCGTTTTCGAACTTCTTTATACTGCGGAACTTACGCGGTTGCCTTGGCGCAATGCACATCGAATGCACGTGCCAGCTCCTGCGCGATGGCAGGTGCGTTGGCCGATTCAATGGCGGAACGCTGCATCAGGTACACCAGCTGGCCGTCGCGCAGGATGGCGATGGCGGGTGAGGTCGGCGGGTGACCACCGAAGTAGCCGCGTGCTTTGTCTGTGGCGTCGCGGTCCTGTCCCGCGAACACGGTGATGCTGTGATCCGGGGTGGTGGCGTGCTGCATGGCCATGCGTACGCCCGGGCGCATTTTGCCCGCGGCACATCCGCAGATGCTGTTGACCACAACCATGGTGGTTCCGGGCTGTGCCAGCGCCTGATCGACTTCCGCGCTGGTGCGCGCTTCCTGAATACCGGCGCGGGTCAGTTCCTCGCGCATCGGGATCACCATAATCTCTGGGTACATGTGTGTTTCCTCCGGGCCAAGGCGGGGTGAAGGTCCGCGGCCGTGTCTGTATTGATTCTAACTGGATGCGCCGGGGCGCTGCAGGATTCGCGGACTGGTAGCCTCAAAGGGATGCCGATGCAGATTGATATTCAGAAGGAAATTCCACTTGCGCCGCTGACGACGCTGGGAGTTGGAGGGCCGGCGGCACGGTTCTATCGCTGCCAGAACGAGTGGGAGGTACTGATTCTGAGCGAGTTTGCTCGCAAGGAAGCCCTTCCGCTGTTTGTGCTGGGTGGTGGAAGCAATCTGCTGGTTTCCGATGAAGGATTTCCGGGTCTGGTGCTACAGATGGCCATCACTGGTGTGGAGCGCGAGGGCGACGTGCTGCGCGTGGGCGCTGGCGTCGTTTGGGATGATTTCGTGCAGCACACCGTCGACGCGGGTTTGCAGGGCATTGAGTGCCTGGCGGGCATCCCCGGAACGGTTGGCGGAACGCCGGTACAGAACGTGGGCGCATACGGTCAAGAAGTCAGCGAGACGATTGTGTCGGTTCGCTGCTTCGATAGCGTCGCGGGGAAGTATGTCGATCTGAGTAACGACGCTTGTGGATTTGCGTATCGGACCAGCCGCTTCAATACAACGGAGCGTGGTCGCTACATTGTGACGCGAGTGGATTTTCGACTGCGCGAAGGTGGCGCCCCGTGTTTGAAGTACGCCGATCTTCGCAAGCATTTTGAGGGGAAGCCTCAGCCTTTGCTGGCAGAAGTTGCAGATGCGGTGCGTGTGATTCGCCGCGGTAAAGGCATGGTGGTGGATGCCGGTGATCCGAACTCACGTTCGGCGGGGTCGTTCTTTCGCAATCCGATTGTGGCCAAGGAAATTCTCCTGAAGGTTTCAGAGGCTGCGGGCGTTGGTGTGGATGCTGTGCCGCACTGGCCTGCCGGTGAGGGGCTCATCAAGCTGCCTGCCGCGTGGTTGCTGGAGCAGGCAGGCTTTGTGCGTGGGTATGCGATGGGGCGTGCGGGTATTTCGTCGCGGCACACACTGGCCGTGATCAATCGCGGAGAAGCAACGGCTGCGGACATCATCGCGCTGCGTGAGCAGATCGTCGCGACGGTGCGGTTGAAGTTTGGAATTGAACTGGAGCAGGAACCGGTCAGCGTTGGCTGAGGTTTGCAAGCATTTCTTTCTTCTCTTCTGAGAGCACTTCGTTCGGCGAGCCCCGCGCAATGATGTGGCCTGCTTCGACGCGGATGACTTCATTGGCTTCCAGAGCTTCAGGAAGGTCATGTGTCACGGCGAGTACGGCGATGTTGCGTGCCGCGCAGTGCGTTCGAACCTGCTGCACAAGAGCGTCGCGTTGTGTGCGGTGCATGCCCGTGAAGACTTCATCCAGAAGTAGAAGATGCGGTGTGGAAGCAAGCGCGCGTGCGATGGCGACTCGCTGACGTTCGCCTCCGGAGAGAGTTGCGGGTTTTGCATCCGCGAGAGCTTTGAGACCAAACAGGTCGAACATTTGAGCGATGGATTCGGCTTGGTTGCTTTCGCTTCCGAAAGCGATGTTCTGGCGCACGGTCATGTGCGGGAATAGTGCCGGTTGTTGCGCTACGAGTGCGATCTGTCGCTTGTATGCAGGCGTCGCTGTGATGTTGTTTGCATCAAGCAGAACGCGGCTTTCTTGTGGCTGCCATAGCCCTGCGATGAGGCGGAGAAGCGATGATTTGCCGGAACCGGATGGCCCGAAGAGAACAGTCCACGGCTGCGTTGTTGTGAACTCAGCATCGATGTGGAGAGAACCGATGGGTGCGTAGCATTGCACTTGAAGCTGCGGAGTATTAGGCACGTTCCTGCCTCCGGAATAGCGGCAATGCATACAGCAGCAGTAGAGCGAGTGTTGAGAACCCGAGAAGCGTGAGTGCGAGTGTGTTGGCGGCGTGGAAGTCGCCGTTTTCTACCAGGTTGTAAAGCGCGATGGAGAGGGTGCGCGTGCGACCGGGGATGCTGCCACCCAGCATCAGCACGACACCGAACTCGCCAACGGTATGTGTAAATGTGAGGATGGTAGACGTCAGCAGCGAGCTCTTTGCAAGCGGCACAGCAATCCGCGTGAAGGTTCGTTGTGGTGAGGCGCCGAGCGTTGCGGCGGCTTCAAGATATGCGGGATCGACGGCGCGTAGACCTGCAACGATGGGCTGCACTGCGAAGGGAAGGCTATACAGGATGGAACCCACGACAAGACCACTGAAAGAGAAGGCAAGTGTGTGGCCGAGGATGCTGGTGATTACGCGTCCTACAGCTGTAGTCGGGCCGAGACCGACGAGGAGATAAAAGCCAAGCACCGTTGGTGGAAGGATCAGTGGCAACGCAACGACAGCCTCCGCGAGATAGCGCAGACGGGTTTGAGCAAAAGCAATCCAACCTGCCAGCGGGATAGCGATAAGCAGTAGCACCGCCGTTGTTACGGCTGCCAGTTCCAGCGTCAGGAGCAGGTCGGCGGTGTCCACGCGTTTGAGTGTACCGTTCTCATGGAACCAGAAGGTTCGGCGCTGCGTATGAGTTGTGTATGACACGGTTGATGGTGGTTGCGCTCTTTCTTTTCGGCACCTGTGCTTCAGCTCAGGAGAGCTTCGATGTGGCCACCATCCGGCCCAGCAACCAGAGTGTGAAGTTTGAGCGCGATGGCGAGACGGAAATCTCGCATGGCACGCTGCACATGCATGACGTGACTCTCATCACCTGCATCAAGTACGCTTACCACGTGCAGCGCGCGCAGATTGTCGAGATGGATGGCATGGACAAGCAGCACTACGACATCACGGCGAAGACCGATGCGTCTGCAAACGATGACCGGATGCGGCAGTTGATGCAGGGGCTATTGGCGGAGCGGTTTGGATTGAAGTTTCATCCGGGAACGAAGGAAACTTCGGCTTACGTGGTGACGGTTGCTCCGCAGGGATTGAAGAAGATGAAGCCTGCCGTGCAGGATGGCGATGCGTGGCATCAGAATTCTGCAATGGGCATGGTGGCGAAGGATTGGACGATGCAGGAATTGGTGGCCTATGTCTCCGATCCGCTGGGCGCGCCGATGGTGGACGAAACGCATCTACCCGGAAAGTACGATTTCAGCTTTGACTTTCATCCGTATGTGGATCAGGCGGCGGAGATTCACGCCGATCCGCAGGCAGTGCTGCGCATGACCTTTGAGGGAGAATTGGGATTGAAGATGACGCGACGGCACGTCACCATTCAGACGATGGTCATTGACCACGTGGCGGCACCGACAGAGAACTGACGGCTACTTCACGCGGCCCAGGCCTTTGGTGTCCAGGTCGGATTGGACCTTGTCGCTAAGGATGAAGTTCAGTAGCAAATGGGCGCCTTCGTGATTTGCGCCATTTTTGAGGATGACCGCGGTCTGAACGATTTCGGGATATTGGCTGAGCGGAATCAGAACGAATTGACCGGCATCTTTGAATTTGGGCGAGACGGCCATGGTGCGTGAGATGAATGCCACTTCGGCATTGCCGCTTAGGGCAAACTGTCCGGCCTGCGAAATGCTGTCTGCCTGTACGATGTGCGGAGCCACGTTGGCGTACAGGTTCATCTGTTTCAACGCAGCAATTGCGGCACGACCGTAGGGCGCTCTATCTGGATTGGCAACAGCTACCGGACCAAGGTCTTTACGCGAGAGAACATCGATGGTGAGCGGCTTGAAACGCGAATCATTGCGTGCCCAAAGCCCCAGCGCGCCCTTGGCGTAGGGTGTCGGCGCCTTCTGCATCGTCAGCCCGGAGGCCACGGTCTGTTCTGCGAAATAGAAATCGGCAGAGAAGAAGATGTCCGCGGGTAAGCCATTCTGAATCTGCTGCGACAAGGCAGCCGACGCGGCATAGCTGATTTTGAGTTTCAGCCCTGTCTGTTTCTCAAACAGCGGTGCATAAGCAGTAAGAACAGGTTCCATGTCGGCGGCCGCTGCCACAATGACTTCCTTTGGTGCCACCGTGTTTTGCGCGTGCAGGGAAGCTGTGGAGCAGAGGAGGGCAGCGAAGATCCAGACGGCAAAAAAGCGAAGTCTAAGCATGGTGCGATACCCTAGAGTCATCCATGTCATTTGTCTCACATCAGCTTCGATGCATTGGAAGTGGCGAGCGGATTGCTCCCGATGCGGTTAGCAGCGATTTCCGCGACCCGGCTACCGGCGAACTCTACGAAGTGGAGTATCCGTGGAGCGAAACGCGTGGCGATGCCGCTTCCTTACGCCCCAAGGCCCAGGCACTCCGCCATTTGTGGGCAGAGCGGCGCGATTCCACATTGCCTATTGATGCCAGCGGTGTGTGGCGGTATCGCGATTTGCTGCCCATTTTGCAGGACGAGAACAATGCGGTGACGTTGCGTGAAGGCAATACGCCCTTGTACGACCTGCCCCGCACTGCCAAGTTGTTGGGACTGGATTTTCTACTTGCGAAGCACCAGGGAATGAATCCGACGGGTTCGTTCAAAGACACGGGCATGACCACGGCGCTTTCCGTCGCTGCAGAACGTGGCTACAAGTGGGTGGCGTGCGCTTCGACGGGCAACACGTCGGCTGCGATGGCTGCGTATGCGGCTCGCGCGGGACTGCGCGCGATTGTATTCATCCCTGAAGGCAAGATTGCATGGGGCAAGTTGTCGCAATCCATGGATTACGGCGCGTTGACCGTGCAGTTGAAGACGGATTTCGATGGTTGCGTGAAGTTGTTGACGGAGATCGTCCGCAAGAACCCAATCTACCTGCTGAACTCGGTGAATCCGTATCGCCTGGAAGGGCAGAAGACGCCCGCGATTGAGATTTGCGAGCAGTTGGATTGGCAGGTGCCGGATCACGTGATCGTTCCGGGCGGCAATCTGGCGAATGGATCCGCACTGGGTAAGGGCTTTACGGAGTTGAAGCACCTTGGCTTTATCGACCGTGTACCGAAGATCAGTGTGATTCAGGCTGCGGGCGCAAATCCGCTTTTCCAGTGGTTCACGAATGCAGAGAAACAACTGCATCCTGTCACGGCGGACACGCGCGCTACGGCGATTCGTATTGGCAATCCTGCAAGCTGGCGCAAGGCGGCTCGCGTGATCGAGACGACCGGCGGATGGTGCGAACAGGCCGACGAGAACGAAATTGCCGTTGCCAAGGCGCAGATTGGTGCGGAAGGCATTGGCTGCGAACCAGCGTCAGCGGTTACTCTGGCGGGCTTGAAGAAGCTGCTGAAGTCGGGCCATGTACAGACGGGTGAGCGTGTCGTTCTGTTACTTACCGGTCATACGCTGAAGGACCCGGAGTACACCATCGACTTCCATAAGGATTTGCTGGCAACGAACGTGGCGGAAGCCGCGCCGTATCGCAGGCCGCCGCTGATCCTGGATTCGAACGAGTCGTCCGTGATGCGTGCGCTGGAAGCTGAGATGGCAGGTTCCCTGTAGTCATGGCAGATGGGTTGAAACTGCGGCTTCCTGCGACCTCGGCGAACCTGGGACCGGGGTTCGACGCACTGGGTTTGGCGATGGATTTTGCGCTTGAAATCGAGGCGCGAGAATCCGACCGTTTTTCCATCACATCAACAGGTCGTAATACCGCTCAAACGGGCGATGTGGACGACTCGTTGGTGCTGGAGACCTACCGGAGCGTTCTGGATGGCCAGGAAATCGACGCGATTCCCCTGCATCTGGATCTGCATAATGAGATCCCCTTGGGAATGGGATGCGGGTCTTCGGCCGCGGCGCTCGTGGCGGGAGTGATGCTGGCATCGCACTTCGGTGGCCTGGGCTGGTCGAAGCATAAGGTGCTGACCGAGGCTTCGCTCCGTGAGGGGCATCCCGATAACGTTGCTGCCTGTGTTCTGGGTGGGCTTACCGTCTCGCTGATGACGACCGAAGGTGAAGTGGACGCGTTGTCCATCAAGCCGCCGGTGGATTGGCCGTTGCTGGTGGTCATGCCTGATAGCTCGCTTTCCACGAAAAAGGCGCGTGCCATGCTGCCGGAGAGCTATTCCAAGGCCGATACGATTGCGAACGTACAACGTGTGGCCATGCTGACAGCGGCCTTCGCGCAGGGGCGCGGTGACCTGCTGGCGCGTGCCATGGAAGACAGGATGCACCAGCCGTATCGCTCGCCGGCGTGCCCACTGTTGCCTTTGCTATTGCCTGTGGCAGGAGGCGATGGGGTGTTGGGAGTTGCACTTTCCGGCGCTGGGCCATCGGTGCTGTTGATTGTTGAACCGGGTCGTGTTCAGGCAGCCAAAGAGATTGTGGGCAGAATTCTCCGTGAAAACGGGATGAATGCCGAAACCATCGAAACCAAAATATTTGCGATTTGATGTAACCAAAATTATCTGGTTACTTTTTTGTTACTTTAGTGCAACGCATAACCCGAATTCAGATGCTATTTTTGATTTCGTGGACAACCCTGGGGGAGGGTTAGTCTGCGGACGCCCGTTGATCTCTTACGAGATCCGGGCGTTCTTATTTGTGCGGACGCTGTCTCCAGATCAGCGCGTGCGCGGATCAGACCAGTCGCGCAGAGCATCCCCAAGGAATGAAAACGCGAGTACGCACAGCATTACGGCGATGGCGGGGGCGATCACCATGTGTGGCGCATCGAACAGATGCGCCCGGGCGTCGTTGAGCATCGAACCCCAGCTTGCGGCTGGCGGCGGCACACCGAGGCCAAGAAAGCTGAGTGTGGCTTCCGCAAGAACCGCGCCTGCCATGCCGATAGCCGCTTGCACGATGACCGGCTGCACGATATTGGGCAGAATGTGTCGCAGCAGAATGCGAAGATCGCCGGCGCCAAGTGAACGCGCCGCTTCGACAAACTCTCGTTCGCGTGCGGACATGACTTGTGCCCGTACGAGTCGCGCGTAGTTCACCCAACCGGAAAGGGTGAGGGCAAGAATCACGTTGCGGAGGCCGGGACCAAGGAAGGCGACGAAGGCAATGGCCAGAAGAATACCGGGCATAGCCATAAAGGCATTCATTACATAGACGTTCAGAATGGTGTCGCGCCATCCGCCGTAGTACCCCGCGACTGAGCCGATGACGAGCCCCAGCAGAAGAGAAAGGCTAACCACGGTGAAGGCGACTGTAAGAGAGAGTCGTGCGCCGAACAGAATGCGCGAGAAGATGTCGCGTCCCAGTTCATCAGTTCCCAGCAGGAAGTGATGTCCTGGGGATAACAGCCGCTGTTCAAGGTGTAATCCGGCGGGATCGTAGGGCGCGGCCCACGGTGCCAGCAGGGCTGCGATCGCGAAGAGAAGCAGCAACGCGATGGCGGTCAGGGCAATGGGAGAACGCATGAACTTATCGTACTTGCGCAGAGTTGTTCGGTCATCTGGCGATTCGAAAGCCATGATGGAAAACGGCTTAGCGAAAATTTTCCTGAAGCAGTGGGGAAGAATTCCCGAGACTGTGACGAAGAAGGACTCGTCCGGAAGCTATGATGAAAATGCGACATCTTCATCGACAGGCTGCGAAGGAGCCCCCATCTGGACATCCTGATTTACGGGCTGAACTATGCCCCGGAACTGACCGGCATCGGAAAATACACAGGCGAAATGGCGACTTGGTTGGCTGAACGTGGCCATCGAGTGCGGGTCATAACGGCGCCGCCGTATTATCCCGCCTGGAAAATTGCGGACGACTATCGCGGACGCGGATACGTTCGCGAGGGCGGTGGTGAGGCTGGCGATGGCCGCGGAGAGCCACTGGTGTTCCGTTGCCCGTTGTACGTCCCCGAGAAAGCGACGGGACTCAAGCGTGTTCGTCACTTGTTCTCTTTTGCAGTAAGTTCTTTGCCCGTGCTGATGCACGAGGTAATGGCATCGCATGCGGGTGCGCCTGACATCATCTGGACTGTTGAGCCCACATTTTTCTGTGCTCCTTTCGCTCTGCTTGCATCGCGACTGGCTCATACGCCTGCATGGTTGCATGTGCAGGATTTTGAAGTGGACGCGGCGTTTGATCTTGGATTATTGCCGAAAAAGGGCCCTATTCATACGTTCGCGATGCTGCTGGAAAAGACGTTCTCAAAGGCGTTTCAACGCGTGTCCAGCATCTCTGTGCGCATGGTGGAGCGGTCTCTCACGAAAGATGTGCGACCAGAACGCATCGTTTTGTTTCCGAACTGGGTGGATGTGGATCTGGTGAAACCGGAACCAGCGGATGCTCCCAATCGGTTCCGCTCGGAGCTTGGGCTGGAAGGGAAGACCGTGTTCCTCTACAGCGGAAACATGGGCAACAAACAAGGACTTGAGCTGTTGCCCAAGGTTGCTGTCGCGTTGCGTAATGAAGGATCAATTCATTTCCTTCTCTGTGGCGAAGGAGCGTTCCGCCCCGAGTTGGAAGAGATGGCCCGTGGGCTGACGAACGTGACCTTGCTCCCACTGCAGCCGCTGGAATCACTGAATGAACTTCTGAATTGTGCAGACGTCCATCTGCTTCCGCAGCGCGCGGGCGCAGCGGACCTGGTGATGCCATCGAAGCTGACGGGAATGTTGTCCAGTGGTCGCGCGACGATCGCAACCTCACCAGCAGATACGCAGCTTGGAACCGTGATCTCGGGCGGTATGGATGGTAGCTCTCCTTGCGGTGTCGTGATTCCACCGGAAGATGTGGAAGCTATGGTGGACGCTGTTCATATGCTCGCGGCGAATCCAACGCAGCGTACGCGCATGGGCGATAATGCGCGTCAATATGCAGTACGGAATCTGGGGCGTGAACAGGTTCTGGAACAGTTTGAACGTGACTTGCGCTCGGCTGTTAACGAATATCGCGGACGTCCATTTGAACGTCCACAGACTCCGTTCCGATTTGCACTTGTGAACCGTCGTCGTCGCAGGCGACCGCCCGTTTCTCCCATTCCGGCAGAGTAGACTGAACAATAAGCGGTCCGCATAGAGACCTCAAAAAACCACTGCAACCTTGAAAAGGAATGACGTTGAAAAAAGCTCTTATCACTGGTGTAACTGGACAGGATGGCGCCTATCTTGCAGAGTTTCTGCTGAAGAAGGGCTATGAAGTGCACGGCATCAAACGTCGCACGTCACTTTTCAACACGGCTCGTATCGATCACATCTACGAAGATCCGCACCAGCAGCATCGCAACTTCATCCTGCATTATGGCGACATGACGGATTCGTCGTCGCTGATTCACATTGTGCAGAAGGTGCAGCCCGACGAGATTTATAACCTGGCTGCCCAGTCACATGTGGCTGTCTCGTTTGAGGAGCCTGAGTACACGGCAAACTCGGATGCGCTTGGTGTACTGCGCCTGCTGGAAGCGATCCGCATCCTCGGACTCGAGAAAAAGACAAAGTTTTATCAGGCAAGCACCAGCGAACTCTACGGCCTTGTGCAGGAGATTCCGCAGAAGGAAACCACGCCGTTTTATCCACGTTCGCCCTATGCCGTGGCCAAGATGTATGGCTACTGGATTGTGGTGAATTATCGCGAAGCCTATGGCATCTATGCGTGCAACGGCATCTTGTTCAATCACGAATCGCCCATGCGTGGCGAGACGTTTGTAACGCGCAAAATTACGCGTGGTATGGCGCGTATCAAGGCTGGCCTGCAGGACGCGCTGTTCCTGGGCAACATGGACGCCAAGCGCGACTGGGGACACGCACGCGACTACATCGAGATGCAGTGGCTGATGCTGCAGCAGGAGAAGCCGCAGGATTTTGTGATCGCAACAGGTGTCCAGTACAGCGTGCGCGACTTCGTGAAGCGCTGCGCCGAGTTGCTGGAGATGGACCTGGAATGGTCTGGCAGCGGCGTGGATGAGAAGGCTGTCGATAAGGCTACAGGCAAGACGATCGTAGCTGTTGATCCTCGCTACTTCCGTCCCACGGAAGTGGAGACGCTTCTCGGTGATCCGTCCAAAGCGAAGAATGAACTGGGATGGGTACCGCGTACGAGCTTCGATGAACTGGTGCGCGAGATGATCGAGGCCGATTACTCCGCAGCCAAACGCGATGCTCTGGTGATGGAACACGGCTATAAGCCCTTCAACGTGCGGGAGACCTAGTCATGGCCTACATGCCGAAGGACGCGCCCATCTTTATTGCAGGCCATCGTGGCCTGGTGGGTTCGGCGATTGTGCGCGAATTGGAACGGCTGGGGTACACGAAAGTTCTGACACGTTCGCGTGCGGAACTGGATCTGCAGGATGCGGAAGCAGTTCTACGTTTCTTTCAGGAGACGAAGCCACAGTTTGTAGTGTTGGCGGCGGCAAAGGTGGGTGGCATTCTGGCCAACAACACCTATCCGGCCGACTTCATCCACGACAATCTGAAGATTCAGAACAGCGTGATCGAAGCCTGTTATGCCACGGATGTTGATCGGTTGCTGTTCCTGGGGTCGAGCTGCATTTACCCCAAGATGGCGCCGCAGCCCATGCCCGAAAGCTGCCTGCTGACGGGACCATTGGAACCGACAAACCGGGCGTATGCGCTGGCGAAGATTGCAGGCATTGAGATGTGCTGGTCGTACAACCGCCAGTTTGGCACGAAGTATCTCGCGGCCATGCCGACGAATCTCTATGGGCCGAATGACAACTTCGATCTGAAGAACTCGCATGTATTGCCAGCTTTGATTCGCAAGACGGCGCAGGCCATCAAAGACGGCGCGGAAACAGTGGAAGTGTGGGGCAGCGGTACGCCGAAGCGCGAACTGCTGTATTCCGACGACCTGGCCGAAGCTTGTGCGTATCTGCTGAATCTGCCTGCGGATGAATATGCGAAGCTGTTGCGCGAAGATACTCCGCCGTTAATCAACATTGGCACGGGCGAGGATGTAACAATCCGTGAGCTGGCCGAAACTGTTGCGCGTGTTTTGGGGTTCAAAGGAGTGTTGCGCTTCGACCCCTCGAAGCCAGATGGCACACCGCGCAAGCTGATGGACGTTTCACTGATTCACAGCCTTGGTTGGAAGCACAGCGTCGAACTGGAAGAGGGGATTCGGCGTACGTGGGAGGCTGTGCGAGGTGAGTTGGCGGGTTAGAACGGTTCTGCTGTTGATGTTTGTGATGTTGTGCCGTAGCGCTACGGCACAACACACAGTCGCAGAACAATACTTGTTTCAAGCGATCAACGCGGAACGTGCTGCTGCGGGTTTGCCGTCGGTGACATGGAATCCAACCCTGACCCACGCAGCGCAGGAGCACGCGTTCCGCATGCGGTCTTCACAGGCGATCTCACACCAGTTTCAAGGTGAGCCTGGGCTCGCAGAGCGCGCAGCTGCTTCCGGATCGCGATTTTCTCGTGTTGCAGAAAATGTGGCTACCAGCACGTCGATTCTGGAAATGCACACAGCGTTGATGAACTCGCCGCGTCACCGTGACAACATTCTCGATCCGCAGGTGAACTCGATCGGCATTTCGGTGGTTGTTTCCGGACGACAGATGTGGGGAGTAGAGGACTTCGCACGCGACGTGCAGCCGCTCTCCTATCGCCAGCAAGAGACACAGGTGGCACAGCTTGTATCCGCCGCTGGAGCTTCCAGCGTAGAGGCTAGTGACGCGGCACGCGCCACATGTAGGCAGTCCTCTGGATATGCGGGAGATAGGCCCGCATTCGTAATGCGCTTTACCTCTACCGACCTGAATCACTTACCGGCACAGTTGACCACGCGCATCGCACAGGGTGGATTCTCCAGCGCAGCAATTGGCGCATGTGACATGAAAACTAAATCCAGTTTTGCCACTTACAACATCGCTGTTGTGTTGTATCCCTGAACAGGTCGGGAGAGGGGCGGCGCCTTTGACCTCAGCGCGCTTGTTTGTTATAAAGGGAATGCGAGTTGAGCCGGAGCCCGCCCTCCGGCACCTCGTTCAACACTGATCCGCAGTAGCTCAATGGCAGAGCATTCGGCTGTTAACCGAAGGGTTGTAGGTTCGAGTCCTACCTGCGGAGCCACCACTCCTCAACAACTTACGAGAACGATAAATGCCACGATGATTGGCATTCTCGACTGATTGTGAGCCTTTCGATGGGCCTATCTTCAAAATTCTGCGTAGCGCTGGGTAATTCCGGCTGATTTACACGTTGCCTTGTATCAGCCCCCACCGAGTTCAGAACGCGAAGCGAGCGCTCAAGACGATGTTGTGGTCATAGCTATGCCAGGATGAAGTGGCGAATTGCATGCCAGCTCCCAACACAAGCCCGGTTCGGCTTCCTTGTTGATTCGGGAAAAACTTGATTCGACCAAGCAGAATTCCTGGAGTGATGAAGTTCTGAAGTCGGCCATCGTTGGGTCCACCATGAAAGAAGCTTGCGTTATCTTCGAGCTCCATGGTGAGCAACTTCGCGGCTCGAAATTCAAGCACAGAGTTGAAGTGGACCGTCCGCCCCTCTGAGGCCGCTTGCGAGGTGGGCAGCGTGGCGCCCAACGAACTCAAGACACTCCACCGCCGACCGAATCCTTTGCCGCCCAGGATCGTTGGTGACACCGTTGCGTATTTGGCGCCATTCTTATGCTGGCCTGTTGGAAGCGAAGCGCCGAGCTGTGCGCTGACGATGTAGTTGCCCTTCGTTTCCGGTCGTGCTGCGAGGCGGTACTTGTAGAGCAGGCCTACATCGCCCCATCCGTCGGATGCGGTCGTACTGTTGCGCTGGAAGTAGGGAGGGGGATAGATGTCCACTTGCATATTCGGCGCCGGGATCAGATTGAATCCCTTGCCTGCACCATAACTCCATGTTGTCGTGCCTGCGGAAGTGAGTTGGCGCGTGAAGTCGGAGCGATACACCTGCGCAAGCATTGGGAACGGGCTGACCAGCGGCACGGCCCAGGACGGTTGTTTGGCCTGAGTCGCTGTTGCCATGCTCGCCCATGCATGCCAGAAACGCGCGACTTTGCTCGGCGTTTTGGGGGCTGCCTTACTTTCGTCCGACACCGCGGTGTCTTCCTCATTGCTCTGAGCCAGGAGTGCCGTGGGAGAAGCACTCGCCAAGAGACTGAACGCGATCATCGGAACAAGACTTTTGTAGAACAGTACGGCGACCTCCCAATCCTGCTTCTTAGACTAGCAAGGACCCACCTTGTGAGCGGCCATAGCTTGGACCGATCTATGATCGCTTGGCTCAGCTCATTGCTGTTTGGGTGACGATTGACCGATTCCACCATAAGCACGGTGGTCTGGACTTCGCCGTAGACGAGGTGCAGTTTCTAGATCGCGTATAGCGGTCGGATGGCGGAGAGAGACGTATGAAGAGGAGGCCGAGCGAACGAGAGATGAAAGTTCACAGACCTGGTGTGAGTCATCCCTCGTCATGGCTTCCGCGCGCGCTGCCTTTGAGCAGTCTCTGCTGCGGTACCTGTGCTGGCTAGCTTTGAGCTTAACCGATGAGGGCGTGTTGAGAAACAAAAAAAGAGGCGACTCCGCGGAGCCGCCTTCTCCCAGGTCTGTGTTCAAGTTCAGTGTGATCGATGCAGTGAACTTCCGATAGTTACCAAGGACGCAGGACGTTCTGTTAACAGTGTGCTTCATCGAATGTTCCGAATCGCAACACCGTCGACGAAGACGCAGCCCCTTGCATGAGATATTTTCTCCATGCCACCTGAGAGTAAAAACTGATGGGCTTCTTTGCGTGGGTAGTGCTCGTGGCCTACTTCGCTCTGATGATGATTGTTGGCTATTGGGCACGAAAGCGTGTCGTGAATGCCAGCGATTTCTTTACCGCTGGCGGTGAGATGCCCTGGTGGCTCTCAGGCATTTCGCACCATATGTCCGGATACAGTTCCGCTGTCTTCGTCGGCTACGCCGCTTTGGCTTACACGTCTGGAATCACCGTATATTTTTGGTGGGCGGCCTCAATCTCTCTTGCATTGCTCTTCGGAATGCCCATCTTCCCGGGACGCTGGGTTCGAATGAGGCAGCAGTTTCATGTCATCTCGCCTCTCGAATATCTGAAGGTGCGCTACGATCTGCCGACCCAGCAGCTTCTGGGGTGGAGCGGGGCAATTCTCAAAGTCTTCGATGTGGGGGCAAAATGGAGTGCCTCCGCGATCCTGCTTCATGCCTTCGCAGGAGTGCCTCTGCTTTGGGGAGTCATTCTGACCGGCAGCGTAACGGCATTCTATTCCGTTATGGGTGGACTCTGGGCAGATGCTCTTACCGACCTGAGCCAATTCGTTATTCAGTTCATTGCGGGCGTTTCTATGCTTGTTGCGACGCTGATTAAGCTGGGTGGTGTCAGTTCGGTCTGGCAAATATGGCATCTTCTTCCGCCCGATCACCATAAGCCATTCCACGGCGACTATACCGTTATCTTTGCCGCTACTTATTTCTTCGTGAATGCTTTGTCGTACAACGGCGGCAGCTGGAGTCTGGCACAGAGGTTTCTTGCATCGGCTACTCCGACCGCCGCGCGCAGGTCCGCTCTACTGTCAGCTCTTCTCTTTCTTTTTTGGCCGCTGGTGCTCTTCTTTCCCATGTGGGCGGCTCCCGTCATCTTTCCTCATCTGCAGGACCCATCCGAGTCCTACGCTGCGCTGACGAAGACGCTACTTCCATCAGGCCTGATTGGACTTGTACTGGCGGGCTTGTTCGCGCATACGATGGCGATGACCTCGTCCGATGCCAATGCCGTGTCGGCCGTTATTATTCGGGACATTATGCCCGTGCTTAGGAAAGGACGACCATTCGCGGATAAGCAGCAGCTTTTATTTGGCAGGGTTGCAACATTCTCGTTCCTGCTTATCAGCATGGTGTTGGCGCTGTTTTCCTCTCACTTTGGAGGGGTCATCGGAATGGTCATTCTTTGGTACGGAGCATTGCTGGGGCCTATCGCTGTTCCCATATTGTTGGGGCTCTTACGGCCTTTTCGTAGAAGTGGTCCGTCAGCGGCCATCGGTTCCTGTATCGCTGGTGCCCTCGCCTTTGCTTCTTTGAAGCTTTCTGCAATGCAGCCTTGGCTCAGCAGTCATGCGCACATCGCCAATGCGGTTACGGTGGGTGCTCCTTTGTTCGTCTCGCTATTGGCGTATATCGTGATTGGGGTTTTCTACCCTTCCAGAAACAAAGACTCCGCAGCATTCCTTGAAGCGATCAACCCTCCATCGGAGAGACAGTCTGGTGATCTCCGTACTGCCTTGAATCCGAGTAGCCACGGAGCATCATGAATAGCCCACATTCAACCTCTATGAAGGTCCATATAGCCTCTGACCGAAAGGAACTGGGGCGAAGAGCAGCTGCAGAAATAGCTGACGCAATTCGCTTGAAGCTGCGACAAAAATCGCATCTGCGCATCGTTTTCGCTGCAGCGCCATCACAGGGCGAGATGCTTTCTGCACTTCGTCTTGAGTCAGACATTGATTGGCAACGTGTCACTGCGTTTCATATGGATGAATACATAGGCTTGCCTGAAGATGCACCGCAGCGATTCGGGAACTGGTTGCGAGAGGCCTTTTTCGATCGCGTCCCGCTCGCTGGCTACCATCTGATTAATCCTAATCCTGGTCACGATCCAGAAGCGACATGCCGTGAGTATGCAACGATGCTGGGCAAAGACACGATTGATTTTGTGTTGCTAGGAATCGGAACGAACGCACATATCGCATTCAATGATCCCCCAGCACAGCTCGATGATCCGTTGAGTGTGAAGGTGGTGGAACTGGATGGAGTCTGCAGGCAGCAGCAGGTTGATGATCAGTGTTTCGCCACGCTGGACGATGTGCCGCATCAAGCGATTACGCTTACTGTGCCATCGCTTCTTCGCGGCGAGCAGCTTTTTTGCTGTGTCCCCGGTAGACATAAGGCGGAAGCAGTTCGTGCCATGATGGAATATCCCGTCAGTGGACAATTTCCGGCCACGGCGCTCAAGACTCATCCCAACTGCAGCGTCTATCTGGATACCGATTCGAGTTCGCTTCTGACCACGTAATGTATGGGACGTCTTGTGAAGGAAGAATTGATCATCGGCCGCGACCCCGCTACAGGACAACCTGTGCGCCTTCATATCAAGGACGGCAGAATTGCATCGATCGAGCCGGGGCCCAAAGATTGCGATCTGTGGATATCCGCGGGCCTCATCGATCTCCAGGTAAATGGTTTCGCCGGTCGGGACTTCAATGGCCCTGAGGCCATGGTGCAGGGCGTCGTCGAAATTGTAGACGCAATGCTTGCGACAGGTGTCACCTGCTTTGCCCCCACCGTGATTACAGCTTCAGAGGCGATGATGTTGCGCAGCCTTGAAGTTATTGCAAAAGCGCGGAAAGCTTCTCAACGGGCCGCAGCTTGCATCCCTTTTGTTCATGTCGAGGGGCCACATATCTCTCCTCTGGATGGCTATCGAGGCGCTCATCCTCAAGAGCACGTTCGCCCGCCTTCGCTGGAGGAATTCGATCGTTGGCAAAAGTCCTGTGGTGATCTCGTCGGGATGGTCACGATGTCGCCTCACCACGATGACTCCGCACAGTACATCGCTGGCCTCGTAGCGCGTGGTATCCACGTATCGCTTGGGCATACGCATGCCTCAACGGATCAGATCCATTGTGCTGTCGAGGCGGGTGCCCGCCTTTCGACTCATCTGGGAAACGCCCTCGCTGCGACTCTTCCCAGGCATCCGAATCCGATATGGAGTCAGCTCGCGGAGGATCGCCTGACAGCATCCTTCATTGCGGATGGCCATCATCTTCCAGCCGAAACATTCAAGGCAATGGTGCGAGCGAAGGGGATTGATCAGTCGATTCTTGTGTCTGACATGGTTGCGCTCTCTGGAATGCCGCCGGGAATCTATGTCGCTCCTGTTGGCGGCAACGTTGAACTCAGCGAAGATGGAAGGTTGTCTCTGCTCGGTTCCACCGCTCTGGCGGGAGCAACGGTTCCCCTTGCACAGTGCATAGGAAAGGCTGTTCGAATGAGCGGACGCCCGCTGAGTGAAGTTCTCAGAATGGCGACCGAGATTCCCGGCCGTTTTGTAAACAATCGAGGCCGGATCGCGGTCGGCAGCAGCGCCGATCTGATTCGCTTTCGCTGGACTGGCGAACTCATCCTTCACGATGTATGGCTGAATGGGGAATTGATTGTTCTATAAAGGTGAGACGTTGACCAGCCGACGTATCGCCTAGTCGTTTTGTCGTTACTTCAGAGCGACTCTACCTGAGCCGTTTGGTCTCTGACTATTTCATTTGCACGATGCATTCTTACTGTTGACCGCAGTCTTGTTTTCATCCGGGAGATATCTCAATGGGCTCTTTGAATCGACGCCGGTTTCTTCAGCTAGTCACAACCTCTCTGGTGAGCGCAGCTTTGCCCTCCGTCGCATTGGCGGCTTCTTCTGTGCCTCAACTTGGGCTTGTTGTGAAGGTCACAAAGGACGGTTCTCCGGAAGCCACGATCAAGCATGTACACGATCTTGGATTTACCCAATGCCAAATCTTTTTTGAGGAGTTGAGCCTGAGCAAGGTCGCACCGCTGCAGGATGCGTTGAAGAAGTACAACGTCGGAGTCACGGCTGTCAGTGAACATAATCCCGGGCCGCGAATCTTCGATTTCGATCACGGAGCTGAGACGATTGGAATCGTTCCTCCCACCTATCGGAGGCAGAGGATCGATGCACTCAAACTTGCAGCCGATTTCGCCCACGCTTCTAATATTCCGGCCATTCACACCCATCTTGGGTTCATACCCGAAGAGCCCGGAGATCCCCGCTACGCTGTTGCCATCACCGCGATCAAAGAAGTAGCAAGCCATTGCAAGCAAAACGGAGTAATGCTGCTTTGTGAGACGGGGGAAGAGACACCGATCACGATGCTGCGCATGATTCAGGATGTGGCAGAGGGCAACGTCTTCGTCAATCTCGATACGGCGAATCTCATCCTGTACGACAAGGGAAATCCGGTCGATGCAATGGATGTCTTCGGCAAATTCGTGCGCGGCACTCACATGAAAGACGGTCTCTTTCCGACAAATCCGCACGATCTCGGCAAAGAAGTTGCTATCGGCACAGGGAAGGTAGACTTCCCCGCGCTCATTCGCAAACTCAAAGAGGCAAACTACACAGGACCCTTCACCATCGAGCGCGAGATTTCTGGTCCGCAACAGATTTCCGACATCATGCAGTCAAAGGTCTATCTGCAAAAGCTCATCGATGAGATTTACGGCAGCGGTGTTTAAGGACTCATCCATTACAGCGTGAGACTGTTCTTCTTCGCATCCACGACGTCAGCGTCGACGCCGGGCACCTTCTTCAGTTCGTCGATGGATTTGAAACCACCATTCTTGTCCCGATACTCGATGATGGCCGCGGCGACGGATCGCTTCACTGAGAGCAGGGATTCGAAATCGATCCGGGTTGCTGTATTGACGTTGAGTTTGAGGATTGCTTCTGCCGGCAGATTGGCTGCCAGATAGTCGATGATACGTTTCAAATCAGCATCGTCTGCGACCAGGCCGTAGCCCTGCATCTTTGTGACGGTTTCCTGCCAGCCACTCTTGTCCTGTCGCTTCGAGAGCACTCGTTCGATCTCATGGCATTTGGAACAAGTTTTCACGAAGAGATCCTTGTCAGGACCGTCCGCCATCTGTTGGGCATGAGCGCCCATCACGAAAAATGCAAATCCGAGATATATACAACGCCGGACGACGCGGAGAGTCTGATTGGTCATATTGCCCGGAATTCTAGCAATATAGTGCGAAATTTCTCAAGGAGGCTCTCTTGGCAGTGCTGGGAATACATCGACGGAACCCAGCGGTCACGCCATCTTGGCCCCACTTATTTTCTCGCTTGACGGTTTTATCCCGTAGGCGATAGTTTAGCGGCGCAACGATAAGTTCCTCGCAAAAGCATCCCTACTACCTGCCGTGTATCGCAGCGGGAGATACGATTGGTGTTTGCTTTGACGAGGAGATGAATCGTCTCAGAATTTCGGAGCCGAAAACGCTCTCTGAGTGGCACCACAGGAGGCTTCGTTATGGAGCATCGAAAGAAGTTTTTGGCCGTTGCCGCGATACTGATGATCACATTCAGTACGGCATGGTCTGTTGATTATCTGACTGAGGGTGTCGACAGCTCTCGAACGGGCTGGCTCAAAGACGACAAGTCTTTCAGTCTGACCAATGTCCCCGGGATGAAGCTGTTATGGAAAGTACACCTGGATAGTAAGCCGCACGAAATGACAAATCTCTTCCCTCCGCTGATCGCAGACAGCGTGGATACTCCTGCCGGAAAGAAGGAAGTTGCTATTTTCGCCGGCGCGTCTGATGACTTGTTCGGACTCGACGCGAAGACCGGTCAGACTCTGTGGCACATCAACTTCAAGAGTCCTAATCCGACCGGCGGTCGCCCTGCTGCAACGCTTTGTCCCGGTGGTCAGACAGCGGTTCCTGCGATGCTGAAAACTGGTCCAGGAAGCTACAAGGTTTATGCCGTCTCCTGGGATGGTCAACTGCATACGATCAATCCAGCAGATGGAACCGACGCTGATCCGGTGGAGAAATTTATGCCACCGAATGGCAAGCCGTATGCGCTCAACATCTTTAAGAACGTCATCTACACCAGCACAGCACAGGGCTGCGGTGGCCTCATTAACGGCATTTATTCCTACAACCTTGAGACACACGTCACCAGCCTGTTTTTACCCAGCGGTGGAGGCTTATGGGGACGCCGCGGAACGCCTGTCAGTCCGGAAGGAGTGGTTTACATGGGCACAGGCGATGGGCTGTGGGATGCGGAAAACGGTCGTCTGGGTAACGGCATCGTTGCTGCTCAGATTGACGGCAAGGGCGAGCTCAAACTGACCGATTATTTCTCGCCTCCAAACGCTGCGTTCCTTTTTAAACGTGACCTTGATGTGAACACCACTCCTGTCGCTTTTGAATACCAAGGCAAGAAGCTCCTGGTCGGCACCAGTAAAGAATGTCGTGTCTGGCTACTCGATCGTGACAACTTCGGTGGCGATGATCATCGCACCGATCTCGCGGATACCGGTCTTATCTGCAACGACGAGCCAAACTATGCAGGAACGGGAGTCTGGGGAGCGCTGAGTGTATGGAAAGACGCGACAGGTACTCCATGGATTGCGGTTCCTTTCAACGGCCCGGTCTCTAAGCGATTCCATGCGCCTAAGGAATTCAGTCGTCCCGTCAATGGCGGCGTGGCGGCTTTCAAAGTCGAAGAGCGGAATGGCAAGTGGGCACTAACTCCGCAATGGCTTTCGGTCGATATCGACATGGCTGACGAAGCACTTATCGCCAACGGTGTGATGTTCGTCTACGGCAGCGGCGAGGATACTCGCCAATCACACGTGGATCGCGCCTGGAATGAAACGCCGGAACCGCAGCCACCTGTACCTGCTGCGGGGCCCGTATCGGCGCAGTCCACAATGCGTATTGCGGGCGGACGCCACGCTGTCCTGCTTGCTCTGGATGCCACGACCGGAAAGCAACTGTGGACAAGTGGCAATCAGATCACGGGATGGAGTCATTTCAGTGGTATCTCTGCTGCGAATGGCAAGGTGTATCTGCCCACCTATGACGGCAATGTTTATGCGTTTGGAGTGGCCAAATGACCCTGAACAGAATTTCTCTCCCAATGATGGGACTTGTCGCTGCGACGTTGATGGCACCATTTGCAAGTGCACAACGCGGTGGCCCGGATTGGACAACCTCTGCCGGCGACCCGCAAAGAACATCGTGGGTTCGTTCTGATCCACAGGTAACGCCTGCGAAGATCGTCAAGCCAGATGCCTTCAAGTTCTTGTGGAAGGTTGCGATGGACACCACCGCAGGGAAGGCAGCGGAACCGATCCTGATCTCGACATACATCGGTTATCGGGGGTTCAAAGCTCTCACCGTAGTCGGTGGTCCTGACTCGATCTACACAGTGGATTACGATCTGGGAGTTCCTTTCTGGAGCAAGCATTACGGAACCGCCTCCAAGGCGCAGGCTTGCGCATCGTGGTCTTCAGCGATTGGCAAGCTATCCTCTCTCACACCCATTCCGCCGCGTACACCTCGCCCCTCCGTCGGATATCACACGGTTACCGGCAAGCCGCATGAAGGCATACCACTCGCTGCTGCGATGGGCGGGCAGTTAGGTGGGGGACCAGGGCAGCGTGTCGCTGCTCCCGCGCAGCAACTTCCGCCGGGTATACGTTTCTCTGTGCCGATATTCCTTGTTACCAGCGATGGGATGGCCCGTGCGATCACGTTCGACTCAGGGAAAGAAGCGTTCAAGCCGGTTCCATTTCTTCCACCGGGGAGCGCACCGTCCAACCTGATTGTTGTGCAGGACACACTCTACGCTGCCACGATGTCAGGCTGTGGCTCCTCACCGAACACAATCTATGCGCTCGATGTTAAGACCAAGGACATGGCGCCTGAAGGGACCTGGAAGTCGCAGGGAGGCAACATCCTTGGCGCTCCGGCTTTCAATCGAGCGGGAACACTCTTTGTCTCGACCGACTCTGCACTCTTCGCCTTAAAGCCGAAAGTCCTCGAGAGCACGAAGGTTGCTGATGTGCAGTTGGCTTCTACGCCGATCATCGTCACTGGAAAAAATGCAGAGTGGGTTGCCGCGGGGACAAAGGATGGAAGCATTGTGTTGCTGGATGCGACTGGAGGAGCCTCTACGCCGATCTCAAGTGCAGTCGGTTTCAATCCGACTGCACTTGCCACTTTCGATGACGATAACGGGGCACATTGGCTGCTCGCTACGGATAGCACAAAGAGCATCGGCGCAGTGCACGCCTTTAAGATGACAGAAGACGGTGGTAAGCCCACGCTCACTGAAGTCTGGAAGTCTGCGGACATGGCTTCGCCTGGGCGACCCATTGTTGTTGGCGGTGTCGTATTTGCACTGGCTACTGGAGCGGACCGGAGCCACACAAACGGAAAACCTCCAACGAAGGGGACGCACGCTACTGTCTACGCTCTCGACGCCACTACTGGAAAGCCTTTATGGGATAGCGGAAATACGATGACGTCTTTCGTGAGTACGGGTGAGATGGCCTTCAACGAGAGTGAGCTGTTTGTACCAACCTTCGACAACACGCTCTACACATTCGGTCATCCGGAACCACATCAGTAGCTGTCGGTGGAACATAGTTCCGACTGGATGCTTGCGATTACAAAGAGGACTGACGACATCGTCAGTCCTCTTTGTAATTCTGTTAGAAGCTGTAGCGGAGACTTGCCTGCATGGAGCGTTGACCCGTCTTGCTCGTTACACGTCCAAAGGTGGAACTTGTAGGGTTGACGTCGGGCGCAGACCAGTTGGGGTGGTTCGGAAAGTCGAACGCCTCAAAGCGGAAGGTAAAGTACTGACCTTCGAAGGTGCTGAACCGCTTCAGCAGGCCTGCGTTGAAGTTTTCGACACCCGGCGCACGCAGGATGTTGCGGTTGTGCTGCGGTGTGAATGTGCCCGTGGCGGGTGCGACGAAAGCAGCAGGGTTGAACCAGAAGTTCTGATCGGAGGTTCCGGCTGAGAATGCGCCTGAGGCTCCAAGGTTAGCGCCAGGTGCGATTGAGTAGAACTGTGCACCGCCTCCCGTACCGACGCCAGCAATATCTGTGGACGTTGTGACGGATAGAGGAACGCCGGTCTGGAAGTTATAGATCTGCGTGATCTGCCAGCCGCCAAGCACTTCATTTGCGAACCGGCTCTTACTGTGGAATGGGATCTCTGCGACGGAGTTGATCGTGATGGCCTGACGGATGTCGTAGTCCGCGGTGCCGCAGAGATATTTGGGATCGTTGAAGTTTGGCAGGAAGTTCTTCTGGAACGATCCGCAATCCGTGGCGTTGGCAAAGGTGTAGGCTGCGCCGAAGCTGAGACCCTTTTGGAAGCGATGGTTCACATCGACCTGCAAGCCGCTATAGGCCGAACCTGAGCCCTGGGAGACGAGTGTGATAGGGCCGTAGCCAGCGTAGGGACGATAGGAGTTGATATTGAGCTTCGCGGCAGCCGCCGCCTGAACCGATCCGGCTGGAGCCTGATTCAGATTCGATTGGAACTGACCGTGTAGTCCGCGACGTCCCACATAGGCAACACCTAAGACGGTGTTGAAGGGAAGTTCACGTTCGACAGACACATTCCATACGTAAGCCTCGGGTTGTGGCGAGCTGCGATCGACACGACCAGAGATTGTTGGGAACGAACCTGCCGCGCCTCCACCCGGATTGTCTGCATTGCCGCCGCTGATGCCTGCATAGGACTGCAACGGTGGCGCGCCGCCTTCAAACACGCCGTCAGATACACCTTGCCGGCTCATGTAACGACCGAAGCCTGAACGCAACACGGTCTTGGAATTCATTGCATAGGCAACACCAATGCGCGGTTGGAAGGTGGTGTAATGCACATCGATGTAGCCGCGTGGCAGTCCATGAAACAGGCAGTCCGCAGCACCGGAAACCGCGAGCGGGACATGTGCCTTTGCGCTTTCGGTAAAGCCATTGCCGAAGAGAACCGTGCCGTTGAGGGGATCACCCGAGCCTGCAATGGGATTACCGTTCTTGTCGATTTTGACTGCGCTTGAGGCGCTGTAGAACGCGGGATCAAATGTGCCGATGTTGTTCCAGAGGCTGTAGAACGGTCTCACGATGGAATAGCGAACGCCATAATCCAGATGCAGTTTGGACGAAACCTTCCACGAGTCTTGCGCGAAGAAGTCGAACATGTTCCCGCGATAGGGAGTTTCCGCACGCTGACCGACTTCTGCATAGCTTTGGAAGATGCCGAGCGCAGCGTCTGCTGTATCCAGACCTGTGCCTGCAGGATTGGCGCTGGAGAATTCAAACTTACCGTTCTGATTATTCGTCTGGCCGGGCACGCTGTTCTGCCCAGAGATCTGGTCGTTATCGTTCTCGCCCGCACGTTCATACAGCACACCAGCACGCAACTGATGATTGCCTATGATGCGCGTGAAGGTATCAGCGTAGTCAAACACTTCGCCTTGAGAGTGCGATGGATACGCGCTGCCGTCGAGCGTTGTAATGGCGCTGCTATCGAACTGAACAGTTGGGATCTTGTTTGGGAGATCCTTCCCATTGGGGAACAAGAAGGGGTAGTTGATGCCGTAACGCGTGCGGTCGTACAGGCCAGTGCTGGTGTCAATCGAGAGACGATCGGCACCATGCGCTGCGGTAACCAGAACTTCATTCATCGTGTTCGGGCTGAAGGTGTGGACCCAATCAAGTGAAACCGTTTGGTTAGGACGATTAAAGATGCGCGGGACAAGATCATACGCAGCAGAGAACGGATTGTTCTCGAAGTAGTAGAAATGCGTTAGGCGGAAGCGGATGTAGTCCTTGTCGGTGGGAATGATGTCCAGGTTTCCGCTATCGATCTGCTGATTCTGTGGGTGCTTTGCAATCTGAAGAAGGTTCTGTGTGCCCACAAGAAATCCTGCTGTCGGAGCCGGGAAGGCGGTTAGCAAACCAACGCCGTTGGGGCTAAGCCGATTCTTCGGGATAATGTTTCCGGCGAAGCAAGCGGGGCCACCATTCTTGGGATCGCATATGCCTACTGCGAGAGGATCACGAATGTGTGTCGCGACCGAGGAGAAATCGCCGGTACGAAAAGCCGGATTCGGCACGGTCACAGGAGCAGTATTCGTCGCGGGATAGCGAACGAAAGCTTCTGAGTAAAGAAAGAAGACCTTACCCTTCGGCAACACGTGAGGAATGTATGCGGGGCCGTTCACACTGAAACCGAACTGGTTGTAAGTGAACGGTGCAACGTAGTTGGACTTCACACTCTGGGGGAGTGCCGGGTTGAAGTTTGCAGAGGCATGGTTGCGTACCCAGGTGTTGGCGTTCAGCAGAGGGTTTTGCAGATATTCATACAGAGAGCCGTGGAATCGATCCGTACCCCCTTTGGTGATGATGCGGACCTGACCACCGACGGAGCGACCGTACTCGGCAGGATAGTTCGCTCCTAGAATCTGAACTTCCTGCACGTTTTCAAGATCGACAACACCCACTGAATCGCCGCTGGCGCGAACGCGCACAGCAACGGCGCCGTCGTAGGTGATCAGGTTGTCACGCTCACGTCCACCATTGATATTTAGCCCGCCGAGTCCTGTGCTGAACTGAAAGTTTGAAACATTGCCACTGGTGCTTGTCACACCGGCTTTCAGTAGAGCGAGAGTTACGGGGTTGCGTCCGCTGAGTGGAAGCGTCTCGGCCTGCTTGCTATCGATGACGCGGCCCAACACGGTGCTATCGGTCTGGATGCTGGTTTCCTGTGCGGCGACCTGCACTGTCTCGCTTGCCGAGCCTGTGAGGAGGCGCAGATTGGCAGTGGTCGCTACCGCTGGGTCAAGGATGTTGCCCTTGCTTGTGAGTGCCTGAAACGTAGGTGCCTGTACGCGGATGGTGTAGCGTCCTGGCGAAAGGCTTGGAATGGTGTAGTAGCCCGAGTTATTGGTTGTGGTCTTGTGCTCCGCTCCTGTGGCTTCGTCGGTAACGGTGATCTCGGCTCCATTCACCACTGCCCCTGAAGCGTCGGTGATTGTGCCGGAGACGCCAGACAAATCCGACTGAGCGTGTGATGACGTCGCTGCGCACACCAGTACGCAGGCGGTCGCCAGAACTCTGAAATGTGGTGTTAACGAACGAACTGCAAACGGGTGCCATGACTTCATCACGTCTCTGCCTCAAAGGGAGAAGATTTGCACGAGACACGTACGCAGCCGGAGGTTCTAAACACTTCTTCGAAACGGTGCTCGTGGATGAAGCGATCATGCGTTCCCCCGCATGGGGCTACAAGGTGTTCAAAGGGGTGGAAAGCGTGTGCAGTCACGTCTCTTCAACTGAAATGAAAGAGCTTGTGGTGAGTGGTTTCATCGATATTTATCGAATGGAGAACGATTGCACCCCTCACGCTTACCCGCTTCAAAGACAAGTGTGAACGCTGTGTTCACGAAGCCGTAACGGCATATCGATACGCTGATCCTTGTAACGAAGTACCGAAATGCAGACACTTGAAGAGTCATCGGCACTTGTCGCGGATGCAACGCAGCGCTTCCTGAAGGAAAGTAAGGTCAGGATCGATGCGCACCCCAGCGACCCACGCTGGCAACTTGCTTGCCGTATCGCGTTCAGTGGGAGTCTTGGGCGGTCACGTCTGCTTTCGCGCTTCGTGCTCTTCATTGTGGATCGGCATATTCGCGGACGAAATCACGAGATGACCGAGCAACAAATCGGCATCCTTGTCTTCGATCGTGCTGAAGGATACGACTCGAACGAGGACAACATCGTTCGCAGCTATGCACGCAATCTTCGGAAGAGAATCGAAACCTACTATGCAGAGGAAGGGCAGCATGAATCATTGTTGCTCGACATTCCGCGGGGCGGGTACGTTCCAGTATTTACGCCCAGGCAGAAGGGAATTGAACAACAGGTTTCTGAAACTGAGAGCTCCTCGTTAATATCTGGATCTTTCGTAGCGGAATCACAGGACGATAATCCTTCTCTATCTGATGGGCCCTTTCCTGTCGCGCCAGCAGTGTCGTGGAACAAGAAACGTATATGGATGGCCCTCTTAGCTGCATCGATTGCCTGTTGTGTTCTTCTGTTTGTTTTCCATGGCTTCGGTAAGAGTTCCGATGAGGCTATCTCGAAGAATTTCTGGCGACAAATATTCTCAAAGGATCACGACACATTCGTGGTGCCTTCGGATGACGGGCTCGTGATCATGCAATCGCTTGTGAACCGCCCGGTTCCGCTCGCAGCCTATATCAGCAGCACTTTTCGTAGTGATGCTGAGGCGAAGACAGATTCCAATTCGCCAGAGCTTCTTAAACTAGGGCGCAAGCGTTTTACAAGCGTCGTTGACCTTGAATTTGCATCGCGCCTGGCTGAGTTCCATGCTGAAGTTCCGGCTTCGCACATGGTTGTCCGCTATGCCCGTGATCTCCGAATGGATGATCTGCGCACGGGCAATGCGATCCTGATTGGATCGATTGAATCCAACCCCTGGATACAACTCTTTACGAACCAGATGAACTTTCAACAACGCGTGAGTACTGATCCGGCAATCCCATCGGGACTTATCAATACTCATCCGCTGGCTGGCGAACGCGCGATTTACGGCACTCTGGGAAAACCACACACGTATGGGTTGATTGTCTTTCTTCCGAATCTGACAGCTACGGGCAGTGTGTTGATTGTGGGTGGCTTGAACACTGCAGGCACACAAGCCGCAACAACATTCGTGATGACTCCCTCATTGATGGCGCCAGTGCTGGAACGAGCCAGAACGAAGACAGGGCATCTGCGCTCATTTGAATTGCTGGTCGGCGCAGACGATTTTTCATCGAATGCCTCTGCCCCTCACGTGATTGCCGAGCGCATCAAGTGAGGTCCGCAGCCCACTTCGGCCGGTTGTTGGCGATCCGCACACCCGTGTTAACTACGTGCTCGCATCAATCGATGTCATTGAGACAACAGGAGTAAGTTTCGTCCACCTAAGACGACTCAATTTACACCTAGCGCGACTTTCAAGCCCGAACCATACTTCCTTCACTCCAGCCTTCGATCGCCTGCTTCTCATGGCATTTTGCGATTGTGCTGACGAAAAGGAAGCTTTATGCGTCTCTCCAGAATATTGTTTGCGATCTTGATGTTGGGTTGTACCAAGTGGACACAGGCTCAGACACCCCATGTCAGCCCATGGGCTCCCGTCGAACTGAACTTGTTGCCACCCGTTGCGAGCCTGGATAAGGGCATGTGGATGAAGGGCGACCTTCACGTTCATTCCAGCCATAGCAAGGAATCGAGCAACAATTCAGTTGCGCGGATTATCGACTATTCGAAGTCGATTGGTATGGACTTCCTCGCCATCACAGATCACGACAATCATGTTTTGGGAGATGTCGCGCACAATACCTGGACTGATCCCGATTTCCATTCGGATTCAGTGGTTCTGCTGTATGCCGCGGAGTGGACGACGACGCGCGGACACGGCAATGTGTTCTCGGCAAAGCCGTATGACCATCAGCGGTTTTACGATGTGCGCGACCAACGCGACATCGTCGTGGGCTCCATCAAAAAAGAGCTGGGCGTTCATCTCTCAGCAAATCATCCCAGCGGCAAAGATCACTTTGGGTATTCGTACGACATGGTGGATTCCATTGAGGTTTGGAATTCTGCACTGTGGTCTAAGAACGCTAACGCAATCATGATCTGGGATGACATGCTCTCTTCGGGCAGGAAGCTGACCGGCCGCGGAGGCAGCGATGCGCATCATGGGCGGCCTGACTCGCCAGACAAGGCGACCAAGAACAGCTATCAGGCTGAGGCGAATTATGTTGGCACGCCAACGACATGGGTCTACGCGGTGTCGCGGACTCCGCAGGGCGTAATCGATGCGCTAACAAACGGTCGCGTAGCGGTAAGTGCGAATCCAAATGCGCCGCGTGTGGAGCTATATGCCGATACAGACGGTGATGGCAAGATGGACATGATGATGGGTGATAACGTGAAGGCAACTGGTAAGCCAGTGACAGTGCGTGTTCAGCTTGTCGGGAACAACGTTGCAGACTCCACGTATACCGTCCATGTCATCAAGAACGGCAATCCCTTTAAGACACTGCAGACTACCGGCTCTGTGCCGAATGTAGAGTTTCAAGACACGCCCACACTGATCGGTCGTACCTACTATCGGGTCGAGGTGGAAGGCGCGCCCACACCCTATCCACAGGTGCCCAAATCAATGGCTTTGAGTGGGAACATGGTTGGCTTGTCGAACCCGATCTACTTCAATTTTGATCCGCAGTTCTGATTTCGCTACGCGCGTTGCTTCTCATATCGCCGCAGACTGCTCCGGGAAGATTTCGAAGCAGCCTGCGGCTGATCGTGCCAAATCATGACAGCCATGTTGATGCCAGCCCGAGGCGCATGGCATGCGGATCGACCCTGACGGGACGGTCGAGGGTCTTGCTGCGTCCCGCAGCTGTTTCTGAGCGATCACCTGATTTTGTTCATTCTGTTTCTGGAGAGGCACTTCCGCCCCTATGAAACCCTGTTGTAACAAGAATGTGAAAACTCTCCTGTACTCTCAATCTGCTACCGATTTGGTAAGGGCTTCAGGTCTTCTTAAGGTTTAAGCAGGTACGTTCACTCTAAGACGTCCATCGGCCGATCCTTGTCCGTTGTCGAACCCCGCGAGGTTGTGGGGCGAGAGGCTTTGTTGCTGTATTGACATCGGAGAAGACTTGACTGCGCCGAGTAGCCCCGGCGGTGAAATGCTATGCATATTCTCGTAATTGAAGACGACACACGGATTGCCGCGCTTGTGAATCGTGCCCTCCGTGAGGCGGGATACCAGGTGACTCTTTGCTATGACGGAGTTGAGGGTGAACAGAAACTCTTAACGGGCCAATTTGATCTGGCTTTGCTGGATATTATGCTGCCCGGTCTCGACGGTCTCAGTGTGCTCGAACGTGTTCGTCGTAAGCTCTGCAAAACTCCCATCCTCGTGCTCACGGCCGTTGATGCGGTACCAAAGATCGTTCAAGTATTCGACCTTGGTGCGGATGACTATTTGGTCAAGCCATTCATCCTTGAAATACTTCTGGCTCGCGTAGCGGCACTGGGACGGAGGGCCACACGCGAAGAGCCGACCGTGCTGGCTGCCGGCGGCATTTCGTTAGATCCTGCGAGGCGCGTTGCTGTGAGTTCTGGGCGCGAGGTCGCTCTGACTCGGAAGCAATATCGTCTACTCGAGTTGTTGATGAAGCGAAAAGGTGTGATCACAAGCCGAGAACAACTCATCGAGGCAGGTTGGATTCCCGGAGCCGACGTCAAGGAAAACACTCTCGACGTCTACATCCATGGACTTCGGTCCAAACTACAGCCAGTGGGATCGCAAAACGTGATTATCCGTACGGTACATGGGCTGGGCTACATCTTCGAAGAGGCATAACAGAATGCCGCGTTTCGCCATGAGTGCCATGTCCGTACGTGCCAGGCTCGCTCTGTTCTATGCACTGGTTACGTCTACTGGCCTTGTTCTGTTCGGCATGCTCACGTATGGATTTCTGCACTACGCTCTCATCCAGGGAAAACAGACTCACCTTGATGGCAGGGAAGCTCGACTGATAAGTCTTCTCGCGGCCAATGATGGCGCCGGGAGTCGCGTGCAGCTCTATGACCAGCTCAAGAGCTATGCGTTGGTCACGCATGAAGGGAATCTCTTCCACATCCGTAACGCAGACGGCAGTTGGATGTTTCCTGCGGATCGTCCCGGGCCTTCGCTTCCAGCTGAGGAGGATTGCAGCAGGCCCGTCTACGACACCGTGACACTGGATGGTGGCCCAGTCCTCGTGAGATGTCACTCCATCTTGTTGCGAGGCGCTCCGGTGCGACTATACATCGGAGGTGCTCTGGATGAAGAAATGATCATCCTTCGCAAGTACAGAAACTCTCTGTTTCTACTGCTGCCGGCGGTCCTTTTCGTAGCTTCCTTCAGCGGCTATGCATTGAGTCGCCATGCCCTTGGTCCCGTGGATCGGATTACCAAGGCAGCCTTGGAGATCGGGGTGGGAAACCTCTCCCATCGCTTGCCGGTTCCTGTTGCGCGGGACGAGATCCAGAGCCTGACGATTGCGTGGAACCAGCTCCTTGCGCGACTTGAAGCTGCAGTTCTTCGTTTGAGCCGTTTTTCGGCAGATGCCTCTCACGACATCCGTACTTCCATCACGGTCATGCTTGCGACGGCGCAGCTTTCTTTGAACCGTCCTCGCACCGATTCCGAGTACAGACAGGATCTCGAAAAAGTTGTGATGGAGTGCCGCACCGCGACGACTCTTCTGGATGCTCTGTTGACTCTGGCACAGAGCGACAACTTCGTGAACGAAGTGCAGTTCCAGGAACTGAACCTTTGCGACCTTGTGGTGAGCAGTTGTCGTCGTGTGGAGGATCTTGCTGAGAGCAGTTCCATTGATCTCGATTGGCAACTCCCCGAGACGCCCGTCCTAGTGCATGGAGACGAACTTTTATTGCAGAGGCTCCTTGGCATCCTGTTGGACAACGCCATTCGCCATACCCCACCTGAGGGAGAGATACGCGTCTGTGTTTCTTCCGTAGCAACGCGCCCGATCGTTGCAGTGCGCGATACCGGCATTGGCATGCCAGAAGACGTGCAGCGTCGCGTCTTTGAACGCTTCTACCAGGCCGATTTGAGAGAAGGGAAATCACGTGCCGGGAATGGCCTCGGACTTTCCATAGGGCGTTGGATCGCTGATGCGCACGGAGCAAACCTGACGGTGGAAAGTACGCTCTCGGAGGGGTCGACATTTCAGATTCAATTTCCGCAACCGAACGTCGAGGAGCAGGAAATAGGGTTCTCCGCAGGCGCGCATCGTTCCTGAGAGAGGTCTGAAATCGACCTGAAATCTACCTTAAATTCAACAGGATTCTGCATTGGGGGACTTCTGGAATGTCGATATTCACAGTTCTGAAACCGTTTACTCTCCGAAAGTTCAAAAAAGCCCCCTAGTGTCGCCCATGTTATGCGACAGTTCAACACGTCTCTCGCCCTGTCAGGGTTGTTTCTCTTTGCGTCGGTGCTGACGTCACAGTCACCTGCGCCATCCATTTCTCCGCTGCATACGAAGTCGCCTTTGGCGGCGAGTCCAAAGTCATCGTTCCTCGCAGACAGCCCACTCGACGTGTCGTTGTTAGTACAGCAACCGCCTGCGAACAACTCCGAGACGACCCAGCAGGAATTAAAACAACTGCACACAATCGAGCAGAGCCGATCATCGCAGGACGTTGCAGCTGCGCAGGCAGACGATAGCGAAGAAGACATCTTTGTCTACAAGAACATCTTCGGTAGTGATTTCACCGCGGAAAATCTGCCGGTGCTGGCGAGCCTGTCTGCGGATGTGCACCGTGAAGAGGGGATCGCAAGTGCTCCGCTTAAAGCGCAGTTTTCCCGGCCTCGTCCCTACCAAATCGATCGCACCCTGCGTCCCGTCTGCAAGCTGACGCAGGCAGCAAACTCTTACCCAAGCGGGCATACGATCTCCGGATATCTTCTCGGCTACACCATGGCCTATATCGTCCCCGCCAAACGTGACGAGATATTGGCACGCACCGACGAATACGCCTTTCATCGGCTGGTCTGCGGCGTTCACTATTCCAGCGATCTGGTTGCGGGTCACACGATTGCTTCTGCCATGTTCGGCGTCATGATGACCAACCCCATGTTCCGTAACCGTGTGGAAGCTGCTCGTCAAGAACTCCGAGCGAAGCTGCCCACCGCCTTGTCGCAGCGCTGACCGTTGCTCTGCCTTTACCCGTTGATGGTTCTTGATTTCAACCACTTGTTCCCGGAGGCTTCTATGAATCGCATGAATCTTGTAGCGCTGCACCGTCGGCCTACGCTCGTAGCAACTTGCACCATGGCCGCTTTGTTGGCTGGTCAAAGCGTGATCGCACAATCGAACGCAACCGTAACTGGAACAGTGCTGGATGCGAAGGGAAATGCCGTGCCTGCGGCGGCGGTTCGACTCACGCCGGATGGAAGCTCCCAGGCGCGCACGACGACCACAGACCCGCAAGGACATTTCTCCCTCTCTGGCCTGGTAGGTGGCACCTACCGTATTGAGTCGTCCGCAACCGGGTTCGCGCCGACTGTGCGGCGCGTCTCCGTCGTTAGCGGACAGACCGCGGACATTGCCATGACGCTCAATATCGGTTCGCTGTCGACCGAAGTGAACGTCGAAGCGGATGCGACCAACTCCATCGCCGCAGCCCTCGCCCCTATGGATGCTCTGCTTGATGCGCGTTCGGCACGTACGGTGATCACGCAACACTTCATCCAGAACTTCACGTCCCCCGTCGCGGATTTCGGTGAAGCGGTACAAATGGCGCCTGGTACGTTCACGACGAATGGCAATGGTGTTGGCCTGGGGCAGTCGAGCACGTATTTCCGTGGCTTTCCAGATGGAAACTACAACATCGATTTCGATGGGATCCCGTTTTATGACACGAACACGCCGTCGCACCATTCGTGGGCGTTTTTCCCATCGCAGTTCCTTGGCGGTATCGACTTTGATCGCAGCCCAGGCACCGCTTCCACGATTGGACCCACGCCGTTCGGCGGTTCGATTCACCTGCTGAGTAAGAATGTCTCTCCGATTTCGAACATTCGTGGACAGGTGTCGTTTGGATCATTCAATACGCAACTCTACGATGGCCAGTACGAAACAGGATCGTTGTTCCATAAGAAGTTCAATGCGCAAATCGATGTGCACCATCTTCAGTCAGATGGTTACCAGACCTGGAACCATCAGATACGCAACGCCGGATCGATCAAGGCGCAATATCGCTTTAATGAGAAGAATTACCTGACCGGGTTTTCGGGCGTGATCTGGCTGGATGCGAACACCCCGAACTTCAATACAACACGGTGTCAAATGTACGGTGCAGGCAGCAACTACGCCTGCACAGGAACACTGGCACCGTTTGCTGGCTCAGGTTTGAACTTCCTGTTGACGGACAATTCCGATCCGTATAACTACCTCAATAATCAGTACAACTTCTACCATGTGCCAACCGATTTCGAATACGTCGGTGTGCACTCGGAGTTCGGCAAGAATTTTATTCTCGATGTGAAGCCGTACACCTACAACTACGACAACAGCGAAAAATACACCAACGCCACGCCGATCACCAACTCAAGCACGATCAACGGTTCGAAGACTTATCTGGGCATCACCATCGCGCCTTGTAATGTAGCGGTCGTGAAGAAGGGTGTCACGGCGATCCCGTGCGGAGTAGACAAGTACAACAGCTATCGCAAGTATGGCGAGACGTCTTCCATCAGCCAGGTATCGAGCTTCGGTATTCTGCGCGCAGGTCTCTGGTACGAGTGGGCGGACACGAACCGGCACCAGACACCGTCGGATCCGACCAATAACTGGGCGAACCAGGCGCTTCCAAACTTCAAGGAAAGCTTCTGGACAAATTCCTACCAGCCCTATGCCGAATACGACTTCCATGTCACACGGAAGTTCGATATTACGGCTGGTACCAAGTTTGCGCACTACACCATCCAGACCAAGCAGTATGCGGATGACGGAAAGACAATTGGCGGGTTGGGAACAAATGATCCTGCTTCGTTCATTACGAACAGCGGTTCATATTCTGCGTGGCTTCCTTCACTCGATGGCAATTACAAGCTAAAGAGTAATTGGTCGGTCTATGGGCAGCTCGCTACGGGAAGCGTCGTTCCTCCCAGCTCTGTCTTTGACTACGCTCAGAGCGCGAGCGGTACCCCTGTGAAGACTTTGCCGAAGCAGCAGCGCTCCACCACCTATCAAACTGGAACCGTTCTCAAATTGAAGAGGGTCACGTTTGACGCGGACTTCTATCACACGCGTTTTCAGAATAGCTATTCCTCCGTGTTGGATTCATCGGGTGAGCCGGTGTTCTATCTGCAACCCAGTTCGATCACGAAGGGATTTGAAGCTGAGAGCAACATCTATCTCATCCATGGACTGAGCCTGTATCTGAATGCCACGGTTGGCAGAGCAACGTATGTTGGTAACCTCGCTGTCAGTTGCGTCTCGGGATCGACTGGCTGCGGAACCTCCGCGCCGCAGCTGTCGTTGACCGCTCCGTCCGGTCTTTGGGTGGCGAATACACCATCAGATACGCAGACAGAGGCGCTCACGTATCAACACAAGGGATGGGATTTCGGCATCTTCAACAAACGGATTGGCACCATGTATCAGGACAATGGTGCGTATCACAACCAGGCGACGATTGATCCGTTCTCGCTGACGAACCTGTTCTTCAACTACACAATTCGGAGCGGTAGCCGATTCGATCAGACCAAGATTCGTCTCAGCTTTAACAACCTCTTCGATGAGCACAATGTCACTTCCATCAAGCTGGCAGGAACCGCAGCTACACAAAACATCGCTGCGAACGGCACCACGTATGTGGATCCCTATAACACCGTTGGTCAGACGCCGGTGAATGGCGGCGACAACGTCGGTGTGCTGCCTGGTCGCAGCGTGATGCTCTCCGTGACATTCGGACTCTCTCCGAAACGATAGCCAACAACGGGAAGGTCACAATGGCGTGAACTCTCCCATCGCTCGACCACCTTGTCTCCCAAAAGAGATAAGGTGGTCGAAGTGTTTCCATCTCCTAGAGGACAGTCATATGCGCCCGACTCACCATAGAGATACACGCCCCTTCATGACACGCGTTGTACGGAGACTTGTCGGATATTGCGGATTGGCTGTTCTTGCATTGACGGTATATGTCGGGGCACCGCTTAAAGCGCAGGGGACAGCGCATGAGAAACCTGTCGATGTTGTGATGTTGAGTGACATCCATTTTGATCCTTTGCAGGATCCAGTGAAGGTCAAGGCGTTGGATCAGGCGCCTCTAAGCGAGTGGAAGCGCATTCTGGATCAGCCCGCCTCGCCCGACCGAAAGTCTCGCTTTGATGCCATTCAAGCGGCCTGTTCTGCGAAGGACGCTCAGGATAGTTCTTATGCGCTCTTCACGAGCAGTCTTGCAGCTGCAAAGGCTCATGCAGGTGGACGGGCATTTGTGACGGTGAGCGGTGACCTGCTTGTTCATGATCTGGATTGTCGTTACCGTGCTGCAATGAACCTGCCTCCAGCGCAAGGAGATGATCAGTCTGCCTCTGCCAGGTTTGCGGAAAAGACAACCAAGTTCGTCATTGGCCAGCTGTTGAGCGCATTTCCAAAGATGCCGGTGTATGTGGCTCTTGGGAATAACGACTCGAGATGCAATCACAATCGGCTTGATTGGGAAGACGAGTTCCTGAAGGCATCCGTAGGCGGTGTGGTTGCCGGGCTGCGCGGCGTCAATGCGAATGAAAAACGCGATGCAGAATTGACCTTTCAAAAGGCAGGGTATTACGCAATCACGATGCCAGCACCGATGCAAAACACACGGTTGCTCGTGGTGGACAACATATACATGATGCCGAAGTTCGCCACATGCGGAGGATCTTCCTCGGATCATCGCGCGGAACAAGAACAACTTGCATGGATGCGGCAAGAGTTGCAGAAGGCAAGAGTGCGGCATCAACACGTGTGGGTGCTTGGGCATTTGCCGCCTGCTGTTAATCCTGGGGGATCCACATCTGCCTGTGTAGACAGTGGCAAAGTTGTTCAATACCAGTCGACGGATGCATTGGCGAACGAGATGGTCGAGTCTGGGGATACCATCAGCTTGGGAATCTTCGGGCACACGCACATGGACGAGTTGCATCTCCTGCGTACTTCGACTGGAGGCATCCCAGTCAAAGTCGTCGCTTCGGTGTCGCCAGTTGGCGGGAGTCTGCCATCGCTTACTATTGGAAGCGTTGATCCGACTTCCGCAACGTTGTCGGACTATACCGTCTATAAAGCTTCCAACATATCCGGAGAACATACGGATTGGTCAGTCGAGTATTCTTTCGACGCAACCTACGGAACTCCCTCATTCACAGCCGAACCGCTTTCAAACTTGATCGCACACTTCCAATCCGACTCTGCCGCCAAGAGTGACGTGACCCGCGCATACCGGGAACACTTTCTTAAAGATTCCGCAGGGAAGAAGATGCCTGCGAAATGGCAGGGTTACGCATGCGCGTTCGATCACTTCAGTGCAGACTCTTTTAAACACTGCGCGTGTTCTACTCCCTAGACGCGTGGAGGAGCAGTGCGGCAGTTCTGATTGGAGGTAATTCATGGGGTGGCTCGCCTGGTCTTTGCTTTCCGCAGTGTTCGCTGCTCTCACAGCAATCCTGGCAAAAAAGGGAGTAGCCCATATCGACCCCAATCTTGCTACCGCGATCCGTACCAGTGTGGTGATGGTGATGGCATGGGCGATTGCACTCGCTGTCGGACGTGCCCATACGATACGTACTTTGGAAGGCCGCGACTGGTGGTTTCTCGCGGCGTCCGGTGTGGCGACGGGCTTGTCATGGCTGTGTTACTTCCGCGCACTTGCGCTGGGGCCGGTGTCGAAAGTAGCTCCTCTCGATAAGTTGAGTGTGGTTTTTGTGCTGATACTGGCGTGGCCTTTGATCGGGGAGCGACTCACCTGGACTAAAGGATTCGGAGGCCTACTCCTCACGGCAGGGGCAATCGTGCTTGCCTTGGCAAAGTGAGCGAACAACGCAGCGAATTGTGTGACGATCCTGGCGTCCTTTGCCTTCGCAGTTAGTCCTGTTATCACACGATGGTTCGCGTTCGGCATGCAGGACGGTGGGGATGAAACGAGCGATCCCGGCCAAGGCGAATTTTCGCTCTGCTGCCGGGATCACTCTGCTCATCGCTGTTCGCGAGACTACTTCACGACAAGTGATACAGATGTTTGCTGTGTCACCGAGCCCGCGGTTGCGGAGATGGTGACAGTGGATGTTCCTGTCGGAGTTACCGGCGGCGTTGGCGTCGTGCTCATTTGCGGTGAACTGCCACTCGAGCATCCCCCGGCTACCAGTCCGGACAACAACACGACGACAAACAATGCAGCGAGACGCGATGCATTCGTGAGGCGGGAACGTTTGCTAAAGCCCGCTAGCGATACGAATGGTAGTAGAAGCGCCGCGAGTATCCCTGCGGCCACAGGTTTCATCCTCAGTCGTTCCAGTGGCTGAAGGGCTGAAGTCTGGGTGTTGGTGGTGATGGTCGCGGTGACGATGGACGGTACCGTCGATGACAAGCTGGCCTGCGAAGGAGAGAAGCTGCATGTGGTATTGGCTGGTAGACCGGAACAGGCCAGCGATACGTTGCCGGAGAAACCGTTTACAGACGCGAGACTGAGCTGAATCTGTCCGGTGCTCCCGGCACTTACGCTCACTGAAGGCGAAGCCGAGCTGAAGCCGAAGGTGGGTGTGGCGCCTGCGGTTGTCGCATTGGTAATCGTCGCGAACAGACCGTGCTGCTCCTGATCCAGGCCAGCAGTGAAGTAGACCGTGCTGGTGTCCCCACCGGCCACCGCAGTTGTGCCTGTCACGGCAGTTCCGCCGGTCAACAGTTCCCAAAGGCTGGCGTATTTTAGAGCTTTGCCCGTACTGTCCATCAATTGACCTTGATAGGCGAAGGTCTTTGGATCGAAGACGTTGATGATGCCGTCGCCAAAGTTGCCGATCAGCAGGTCATTCGAAAAGATGCCGAAGTTTGCCGGAGCATAGGCGATACCCCACGGTGCGTTGAGGTTTCCGCCGGTTGCGACGCGACTTACAAAGTTACCGGATGTATCGAATACGCTAACTGCGCCGTTGCCCGCTCCGTTGACGCTCAAATAGGGGGCGGTCGCAGTCCGAAGCGCGTAATTCACAAACACCTGCGTTCCGAGGACGTGAACAGCGAATGGTGCGTACCCGGCTGGCAGTGTGGGGTCCACGAAATTTCCTGCGAGCTTTGTCGGTGCAAACGTGCTGTCGTAGACCTCAATGGCATTGCCGGTGCCGAAGTTGGCGGCAAGAATATAGCTCTTACTGGTGACGCCACCTGAAGCAATATTCAGGATGGCAAGTCCGGGATAGGACGCACCGGCTGCGTTGTTGTTGATAGCGACAGTCGAAATTGCGTTCGCCGTGCCCAGCTTGGAATTCCAACCTGAGATGGTGCCATCGAGAGTTGAGAAGAGGAAGCTGGCTTTCGTGCCGTTTGCCAGCAACATGCCAACTGCTCCGCCCGTCGTGACCGAACCGGCTGGGAGTCCAGGAGCGGTATTCGGAGCAGCGGCGGAAGGCACAATGACCTTGAACGAGACGGTTCCTGCAGGCGGAACGACATAGTTGTATCCGGTGTTTGCAGCACTGATCCAAAACGTTCCGCTTGCACTGATGGCCCACGGATTCTTGAAGTTGGGATCGGTGTTGGTGGCCGCGACGGAGCCATCCGAGAGAAGGTTTGTAACTTTGTAAGATTGGCCAGCCATTGGAAGTGCGGCGGCAAGAACAGCGATGGTGTGCAGCACAAACTTGCGGATCTTCTGCATGGGGCCACCTTTTCGTTCGCATGTAGCGACGGGACAAAGGTAGACTCGCGACACGTGGCAAGGTGTCGCTATCGTGTCACGCATACGTCATTTGACCGTCACGCCAAGTTCCTTGCGGCTGCGTCCTGTCGTATCCAAGACTGCTATTTGGCGCGGCCAGCGTTCCGCTTTCTAACCAAATTTTCACTGTGTTGGCCTTCGCGCAGCGTGCTAGCCTTTCGGCCTACGAAGTAATCCTGTTGCTGCTGTTGCTGTCTAAGAGAGGCTCCTATGGTCACCCGTGTGGCTCGTCTCCTGGTTAAAGCGTCGGTACCTGCGGTCGGCGCCGCGTTTGCGGCCGGGGCACTCCCGTTCGAAATGACACCGCTGTTTCCTGAAGAAACTTCGCCAGCTGGCTTTGGTTTGACCGAAGCGCCGCGTTGGCACATTGCTAAGTTGGCTGCGGATACCGACGTGGCATCCGCATGGAACATGTGCCACCAGATACGAACTGGTGGTATGGGATTAGCCGCAAACACGGTTGACTTCGCAGAACCCGACTTCCAGCAGCAATGGGACTTCGGTGTTCCTGCTGAGAGTAATCAAGCAGCCATGGCTGCTGCCGCTCCGAGAGTCTGCGACAAGCCGGTTGACCCTGCCACTGATCCGAATGGCTATTCAAAGCCTGATCCATACACGTGGCGCTGGTTCCAGGCGGATGCCTACGCAGGGTTCGACACGGCGCGAACTCATATCGACACAGGCGCACTCGGAAACACGCTTGAACGAGTCACAATCGCTCATCTCGATACGGGCTATCGGAAGGATCATGCGGTCCTGCCGGAATTTCTGGACACAACCAAAGGGCGCAGCTTCGTAAAAAACGATACGGACCCAAATTCCGCGGTCGATCCGGGGATCACAGGCTTCGGGAATAATCCAGGACACGGAACAGGCACGCTCAGCCTGCTTGCTGGAAATGTCTTTGACGCAACCAAATTTGGCGATGTCCGTGGCTTGGTGGGTGCGGCCCCGTTTGCCCGCATTATTCCCGTTCGCGTTGCGAACAGCGTCGTGGAATTTGCGAACAGTTCCATCGCCCAGGGCATTCAATACGCCATCGATTCGAACGTGGATGTTCTGTCTATGAGTATGGGCGGCATCCCGTCGCAGGCCTGGGTAGACGTCGTGAACAAAGCCTACGACGCGGGAATTACGTTAGTGACGGCTGCAGGCAACAACTACGGCCCCGGCGGCGTGCGTGTTCCCAAATTCATCGTTTGGCCTGCGCGTTTCAAGCGTGTGATCGCCGCCTGCGGAGTGATGTCGAATGGGAAGCCCTGGGCTGACTTCGCCGATTTAAAGCTGATGGGTGGTTGCTACGGTCCCGACAGCAAGATGGACACAGCGATGGCGGCCTACACACCCAATGTTCCATGGGCAGTGTATGACTGCCCCGCGCTCGTTGATTTCGACGGAAGGGGAACGTCTGCCGCGACGCCGCAGGTGGCAGCAGCAGCAGCGTGCTATATCCAGGCGAATTTGGCCGGACTTCGCGCTTACGACGGCGCCGATCGATGGAAGCGGGTTGAGAGTGTCCGGAAGGCTCTCTTTGACTCCGCGACGAAGTTGGACCAAAAGCATTTCGGCCAGGGTGCCCTCCGCGCGATTGATGCTATGAACCAGCCATTGGCGAATCCTGCCGGTTTGGTCGCTCAGCCCCGTGACTCTGTCGCAGTACCGTTCCTCGGGCCAATCTTTGGCGCACTGTTTGGAATCGCACCCGATCCTACAGCGGAATCGATGCTTCATCTGGAAGCTGCTCAGCTCATCTCGACGCAACCGGAGATTCAGAAGATCCTGGTCGACGCGGACGTCGATCCCGATGGGGCTGTCCCACCTGCGGTCCGGAGCCAGGTGATTGACGCAATCATCGCGTCACCTGCTGCATCTACTGCTCTGAAGCAAGCACTTGCTCATGGGGGAGGAAATGCGGGTGGTCAGGGAGGAAAAGGCGAAGGTGGAGCGGTAGTCGTTGGCAGTAAGGTCGTCCCCAAGATCGATCCGTTGAAGGAAACTCCAGGAGAAACACTCGAGCCCACATTGCCTCTCTACCGTTGTCTACGGGTGTTTGCCTTCGATCCTGCTTTGGGCCTGCGCCTGGATTCCCAGGCTCTAAATCAGACCATCCTGCAGCTTCCATGGGAACGGGACCTGAAACCCGGCCCCGTAGGCGAATATGTTGAGATCGTTGACGTCGACCCCGCAACAGGGGCTTGCTACATGCCAGTGGATCTCAATCATCCGCACATTCTGGCGTCCGACGGACTTGCTCCGTCAGAGGCGCTTCCACAGTTCCATCAGCAGATGGTGTATGCCGTTTCCATGACGACCATTGGTCGCTTCGAGCGCGCTCTCGGCCGCACTGCTTTGTGGGCTCCCCATCTGCAGACAGTGGCCGGGGAAGTAGACCAGGTTCAACGGAATTACGTTCAACGGTTGCGAATATATCCGCACGCCCTGCGTGAGGCCAACGCCTACTACAGCCCCGACAAGAAGTCGCTGCTCTTCGGGTATTTCCAAGCCAATCTCACGAACGCGGGCGATAACCTACCGGGCGGAGTCATCTTTAACTGCCTCTCGCATGACGTGGTGGCCCACGAAACCACTCATGCACTCCTCGATGGATTGCATCCCTACTACCAGATCCAAAGCAACCCGGATATGGCAGCGTTCCATGAAGCGTTTGCCGACACCGTCGCGCTGTTTCAACATTTCTCGATTCCGGAGGCACTGCGATTCACGATTGCGAAGACTCGTGGTGACCTGTCGACTGCAAACCTTCTGGCTGACCTGGCGCAACAATTCGGACAAGCTATGGATGGATCACGAGCTCTCCGCAGCGGTCTTGGAACGAAACCCACACCGAGTGATTATGTGAATGCCACCGAGCCTCACGCGCGTGGAGCGGTATTGCTTGCGGCGATCTTTGAAGCATTCGTCAATCTCTACCAGGCACGTTCGTATGATCTGCAACGTCTAGCCACCGGGGGGACCGGCGTGTTGCCTCCCGGTGACATTCCGTACGACCTCGTGACGCGGCTCTCGGTTGAAGCGGCGCAAACGGCCTCGCGTGTTCTAACAGCTTGTATCCGAGCGCTCGATTACTGCCCGCCGGTTGATCTCACATTCGGAGACTACTTACGAGCCCTGGTCACTGCCGACCTCGATATCGAGCCTCAAGCCGGTGTGAATGCTCGCGTCGCGTTTATCTCTGCGTTCCGGGCCCGTGGCATCTATCCCAGTGGCGTACGAAGTCTCTCGGAAGAAAGCCTGTGCTGGCAGCCACCCAATTTCGTCGTTCCCAGGGGGCAATTGGGAGGCCTGCTGAAGTGTCTCAGCTTGAGCTGGAATCTCGCTACGGACCGACGCAAGTCACACGACGCGTCTGAGCACAATGGCTTTGTGCTGTGGAACTTCCTTCACGAAATGGACACCCAGGATGCGATCGCGCTAGGGAGAGATCTTGGGGTCTATATCGTTCCAGCTCCAGGAATGCCTAAGGAAATTCCTCTAAGACCAGATGGGTATCCCAAAATCGAAATTCATTCTGTTCGACCGGCCAGACGTATCGGGAGCAATGGACAACAAGCAACTGATCTGGTCATTGAGATGGTGCAGCGCTATGTAGAAGTGGATGCTGTAACTAAAACACAGACGACCCTTCGCGGTGGCTGCACGGTCCTCATTGATCTTGAGAACGAACAGATTCGTTACGTCATACGCAAGCGGGTAGATAACCTTAGCCGCATGGCGGACATGAAGGCGTTCACCATGGCTGCGTCGGATAGCGGCTCCCCTTACTTCCTCGCCAGTGAGTACAGCGAGCCATTCGCGATGCTTCATCGTGGATGCTAACTGCTTCACCATCGCATAAGGAATTCAGTATGAGCGCAAAGACTGTAAGCACGGCTGCTGCAAAGACACCGGCGAAGTCCGTCAAGAAGGTCACACCAAAAGAGGTTGTGAAGCCTGAGTTGGCGAACTCATCGATTCGAGTTCGCATGTATCGCCAGGGGCTGGGCGATTGCTTTCTCATCACGCTGCCGGGAACCGACGGTCCGTTCTATATCGTGATTGACTGTGGAGTCGTCCTCGGTACGGATGCGAACGGCATTCAGAAATTGAAGGATGCAATTGCGGACATCACGAGAGTGACCGGAGGCAAGATTGATTTGCTCGTTGTGACCCATCAACACTGGGATCATGTGTCTGGCTTCACTCAGGCAAAAGATGCGATCAGCAATTGGAAAGTCGGGCAGGTCTGGACTGCGTGGACGGAAGATCCAAAAGATCCCCTCGCGAATAAGCTTCGTGCCGAGCGGGAGAAGACTGAGGACGCACTCCGGATGGCGGTCAATCGACTGAACGCTGTTGGCGCGACGGATCAGAGTGCGCGAGTTGCTGGGATGCTTGACTTCATGGGTGCGGCATCCGGGTCGACTGCAACCGCCCTGGAATATGCCAAGGGTCTTGCAGGCAAGAATCTGCGCTTTTGTGAGCCGGGCGAAGCTCCAATCGTTCTTCCGCAGATACCGAACTTCCGATTCTTTGTTCTTGGACCGCCGAAGGATGAACAACTCTTGCGCAAGTCCGATCCCTCTCAAGGGCAGGCTTACGGGCTTGATGATGGATCTGCGGCTTCCAACGCGATGTTCCTGAATGCTCTCGCCCGGGAAGCAAATGGGGTGGCGGGAAACACTTTTGCCGGAGACTCAACGTTGGACGACCCCTTCGAGAGCCGATTCCAAATCCCACTCGCTCGGGCGCAGAAGATTCCATTTTTCCAGGAACGCTACTTCGGGAACGTGCCGGTGAATCCGAAGCGTCCAAAAGATCTTGTTGATCAGTCGTGGCGATGCATTGACGGCACCTGGCTGGACACCTCCGAAACACTCGCCCTTGCTCTTGATTCTGCGACGAACAACACGAGTCTCGTCCTGGCGATTGAAAACGTCGCAACGGGGGAGATATTGCTGTTTCCGGGAGATGCACAGGCTGGAAACTGGTTGAGCTGGCAGGATCTCAAATGGGTCGAGGACGATGAGAACGGGAAGCCTGTCACCACGACAGGACCGGATCTGCTCAAGCGAACAATCTTTTACAAGGTCGGTCACCACGGCAGCCACAATGCGACTCTTAGCGCGAAAGGGCTGGAACTGATGACACAGTCCAACCTTACTGCGATGATCCCGGTCGATCATGCAATGGCGTTGAAAAAGCGGTGGGGCAAGATGCCTCTGCCAGAGCTTGTCGATCGGCTCAACGAGAAGACGAGCGGCCGAGTCCTTCGAATCGATGACACTGCCGTTACGCTGGCTCAACTGAAAGCATCACTCCCGGACAAGACCGGGGCACAGGACTGGTCTGACTTCACGGATCGAGTTACGGTGACCGACCTGTATTTCGAGCTGTCCTTTTAAGCCGCTAAGAGCGTCTTCTTAGGGATATTGGTCACTCGAAGGGGGGTTTTCGTCGGACTGCGATTCTTTTAAGCCTTACTTAAGCTTCGGACACTACTGTTGTGGTTATGGAGTTTCGAGCGAGAGCTTCTTTGGCGGCTGGTGTGGCATTGTTCGCGGTTTGTTCGACCAGTGCAGCCCAGCAGGCGCAAGCCACGACGGTACAACATTTAACACTGGCAGATACCATCCAGCTGGCCAAAGCCAATGAACCGACCTTTGCCTCGGCTCGGGCAGCGCAACAATCGGCAAAGATCGATGCGTATCTGGCGAAAGCCGCCCTTCTGCCGTCAGCCACCTATCACAATCAGATGTTGTACACCCAGCCAAACGGCCAGACGAATCAGGGCGGCCAGGTAGGTGCGCAGGCTTCGCCGGTCTTCATTGCGAACAATGCAGTTCATGAGTATGCCAGCCAGGCCGTTGTGGACGAACGCATCGGTTGGAAGGGTTTCGCAGATGCGCAGGTTGCAACCGCTAATGCAGCTCGCGCAGCAGCAGAGTTGGAAGTGTCGCGACGTGGTCTGGTGACGGCAGTCGTCGGGCTCTATTACTCGGTTGCTACCTTGGGCGAGAAAGTAAGAATTCAGGGGGAAGCGCTTTCTGAGGCGAAGGCATTTACCACCGTCACGCAACAGCGGGAAGCTGCGCGCGAGGTTGCGCATGCCGATGTAGTAAAGGCACAGCTACAGATGCAGCAGAAGCAGCGCGACCTGAGCGATGCGACGGTCGCGGAGCAAAAAGCGCGTCTTGAGCTTGGTGTGTTGCTGTTCCCGGATCCTCGCACTCCATACACAACTGATCCGGCAGTCACCAACCGCGTTCTTCCTACGAAGGAGGAAGTCGATCAAACTGCGTCGAAGAACAACCCGGAGATACGCAGCGCGTTGACAGGATTGCAGGCCGCGAATGCGAGTGTGACCTCTGCAAAGGCGGCGTATCTCCCCGATCTCGGTTTGAATTTCACCTACGGTATCGACGCACCACAATTTGCCAAACGAGGGCCAGATGACGTGCGCAATCTGGGTTACTCGATTAGCGGCACCATTGATATCCCCGTATGGGATTGGTTCTCCACACAAAAGCGCGTGAAGCAAAGTCAGATTCAACGCGATGCTGCGAAGGTGACGCTGACAGCTGCGCAGCGCCGATTGATAGCCACGCTTGAGGAGAGTTACGCAGAAGCGGTTGCTGCACGGGATCAGCTTGACCTTCTGGATCAGAGTGTGACTACGGCAGAAGAAAGCCTTCGGCTCACGAAGCTGCGCTATTCCGCTGGAGAGTCGACCGCGCTTGAAGTTGTGGATGCACAGAACTCGTTCCTCGCGGCTCGGACAGCTGAGTCGGATGGTGTCGTGCGATTCGAAACAGCCCTTGCATCACTTCAAATTCTTACAGGAAGCCTCTGACACATGACCTGTCGTTTGTTTAAGCCCGTCACATTCGCAATTTCGTTGCTTTGCGTTGCATCTATGAGTGGCTGCAAGAAGGCTGCGGATGACACGCCGGCGGCGGTTGTCACCGTAGAAGCGGAGAAACCGGAGCGTGGAGAGATCTCGGAGCACATCACGGCAGATGCCACGCTGTCGCCCCTGGCGCAGGCAGCTATTTCACCCAAGATCACGGCACCGGTGCGGACGTTTTATGTGCAACGTGGTTCGAAGGTGAAGGCTGGGCAGTTGCTTGCTGTGCTTGAGAATCGCGACCTTGCTGGGCAGGCGTTGGATAACCAGGGACAATACACGGCTGCGCAGGCTGCGTTTCAAATGCAGACGCAGGCTCAGGTCCCCGAAGACTATGCCAAAGCACAATTGGATGTTGCGCAGGCTCAGGCGCAGTTGAAGTTGCAGGGAGAGATCGTCACGGCTCGTCAGAAACTCTTGCAGGAAGGGGCCATTGCCGGACGCGACTATGACACTGCTGTTGCGGCGCTCGCCCAGGCGCAAGCCGCATACGATACGGCGTTAAACCATCTTCACTCTTTGAAGAATGTATCCAGCGAAGCCACAAAGCGGCAGGCACAGGGACAACTCTCATCTGCAAAGGGCAAGTATGACGCGGCTGAGGCACAGGTGTCGTATTCGCAGATCCGTACTCCGATTCCGGGAGTGGTGACGGACAGGCCTTTGTTCCCAGGGGAGACAGCGAGCACTGGCGCCCCACTCATCACTGTGATGGATACTTCGTCGTTGCTTGCGAAAGTTCACCTTTCGCAGATTGTCGCGCAACGCCTTAGTCTGGGCGACGGTGCGTCGGTCACGATACCAGGTGTCGACGAACCTGTGACGGGTAAAGTGACCCTCATCAGTCCAGCGCTTGATCCCGGCAGCACCACGGTTGAAGTGTGGTTGAAGGTTGATAACACGGCAGCAAAGTACAAGGCCGGCACGCCGGTTCACACATCCATCATTGGCCGCACAGTTCCGAACGCAGTGAAGATTCCCCTGGAAGCGGTCCTCACTGCCGAGGACGGTAGCAAGTCAGTCATGGTTGTAAGCAACGACGGGACTGCGCACAAGGTTGGAGTGCAATTGGGCATCAATGATGGCGAAGATACCCAGGTAACGCAAGGGCTCAATGGTTCAGAGACCGTGATCACGAAGGGCGCTTACGGGTTGGATGATGGTGCCAAGGTGAAGGTCGGCAAGCCGGGCGCCGAGGGAGACGACAAGTAATGGAACAGCCTTTTCTCCCAGTGGATCAGAAGCCATACTGGCTGGTGCGTTTTCGAGGACCGATCTTCTTCTTTCTGATTGTGCTTTCCATCGCTGGCATCTACGCGGCGGGGAAGGTCCCTATCTCTGTATTTCCGGACACGAACTTTCCGCGCGTCGTGATCGGCGTGGACAACGGTGTGATGCCCGTTGATCAGATGCAGGTGACCATCACAAAGCCCATTGAGGACGCTGTGAATTCGGTTCCTGGCTTGGTGACAGTACGATCCAACACCAGTCGCGGTTCTGCAGAAGTGAGCCTCTTCTTTGACTGGAACGTGGATATGTTTCGCACGTTGCAGCTTGTAGATGCTGCGTTGAGCAAAGCGCGCCAGACACTGCCGGCCACGGCGACCATCACTACCAATCGTCTGACCTTCGCCACGTTTCCGATCCTTGGCTACAGCCTTACTTCGAATCGTCTTTCTCAGACCCAGCTGTGGGAGTTGGCAACGTATCAACTGAAGCCTCCCATCAACCGCGTCACTGGTGTGAGTACGGTTACGGTTCAGGGCGGTAAGATTCCTGAGTTTCATATCGTGCCAAATATGGCGCGTATGCAGACGGCGGGCGTAACCATCCTCGATCTGGTGAATGCTGTTCAGGCGTCGAATATCATCGATTCCCCTGGCCTCTACGAATCGAACCATCAGCTCGTGCTAGGGCTTGTTGGGGCTCAAGCGCATGATGCTTCCGAGTTGGGTCGTCTGGTTGTCAAGAGCACCAACAATGGCGTTGCAGTACGCGTGTCGGACGTGGCCGTGGTGCAGCCCGGTGTGTTACCGGTCTATACGGCCGTGACTGCCGATGGCACTCCGGCGGTCCTGCTCAACATCACGCGTCAACCCTCCAGCAATACTGTTGCGGTCACGGATGCAGTTGCGGCGCAGATCGAAGCTCTTAAGAAGAACCTGCCGCAAGGCGTGGAGTTGAAGCCATACTACGATCAATCGGAACTTGTACGTGCAAGTATCAGTAGTGTTCGCGATGCCATTCTGATTGGCCTGGGCCTTGCGTGCATCATTCTCTTTCTCTTTCTTGGAGATTGGTCGTCTTCTCTTGTCGCCGGACTGGTCATTCCCGTTACCGTCGCTCTCACGGTGTTGATACTGTGGGCGATCGGTGAGAGCTTCAACCTGATGACGCTGGGCGGCCTTGCGGCTGCCATTGGACTTGTCATTGATGATGCGATTGTCGTGGTTGAAAACATCGTTCTGCATCGCGATGGTGGCGAATCTCGTGCGGAGGCCGCGCGTCTTGCGCTGAAAGAGATTGCAGCCCCGCTTGTGGGCTCAACGATTACCCCTGTCGTTGTGTTCCTCCCACTTATCTCGGTGACCGGAGTTACAGGCAGCTTCTTCCGGGCGCTCGCCATTACGATGACGGTTGCCTTGTTAACTTCGTTACTGCTGGCGGTGACGTGGACTCCCGCGTTGAGCCTGGTCCTGCTGCGCGACTCGAAAAAAGAAGTGGCACACGGCGAAGAACAGCACGGACGGATGATGCGGAAGGTGCTCCACTGGCACGAGCGCGGGCTATCGTGGGCTCTGAGTCGTCCATTCTGGCTCCTTGGGCTCTGCGGTGTTCTTATCGTTGGCACGTATTTCGGGTATCAGGCACTTGGCTCTGATCTATTGCCTGAGATGGACGAGGGTGGTTTCATTCTCGACTACATCATGCCGGCTGGCAGCTCACTCACAGAGACCAACCGAGTGTTGGAACATGTCGATCGGATTCTTCACGCCATTCCCGAAGTTGAAAGCACTTCGCGCCGTACGGGTCTGCAGATGGGCCTCGCGGCGGTAACGGAAGCGAATACCGGCGACATGACGGTGAAGCTGAAGAAGGACCGCAGTCGCGCGATCGATGAAGTCATTGCCGATGCCCGTGCGGAGATCAAGAAGACAGAACCAGGCCTTGATGTCGAGTTTGTCCAAGTGCTCCAGGACATGATCAACGATCTCTCCAACGCTCCGGAGCCGATCCAGATCAAACTCTATGCCAGCGATCCAGCGTTGCTGTCTGATATTGCTCCGCGGGTGGGTGAGGAGATTGGCAAGATTCCAGGCGTGGTCAGTGTCGAGAACGGCATTGAGAACACCATCAGCGGGCCAGCTACGAATTTCCAGATTGATCCGACCGTGGCGGGTCGTATGGGGTTCACGCCTCAAGAGGCAGCGGAAGACGCAACATCCATTCTTGATGGAGTTACAACGACGGATCCTCTCATCGCCAACGGACGACCCTATACCGTCCGTGTTCGTTTAGGCGATGAAACACGACAGTCGCTCGACACCATCGAGAACACGGTCTTCAATAGCGCGAGCGGAAAGTTGGCAACACTCGGGTCCATGGCGCAGGTGACGCAGTTGCCACCTCAGAATGAGATTCGTAGAGAGAATCTACAGCGGCTGGTAGTGGTGACAGCGCAGTTGCAAGGATCTGATCTGGGGACCGCCATCTCGAAGGTGCAGCAAACAGTAGCTGCTATGCATCTGCCGCCGACGGTCCATGTCGTCTATGGAGGAACCTACCAGGAACAGCAACAGTCATTCCATGAACTGTTGCAGGTACTGATGATTTCGCTGGCATTGGTCTTCGGTGTGTTGCTGATTGAGTTCCGTAACTTCTCCGCTCCTATCGCAATCCTGTCGTCATCTGTTCTTTCTGTCGGGGGCGTTGTATTTGCCCTCCTGATTACAGGAACAACCTTCAACGTGGCGTCGTTCATGGGCGTCATTATGGTGATTGGTATCGTGGCGAAAAACGGCATCCTGCTACTGGATGCAGACGAGCGTTATAGGCGCGAAGGGACGTCTCCGCGAGAGGCGATGCTGCATGCTGCGCAACGAAGACTGCGTCCCATTCTGATGACGGCCACCGCGGCCATCTGCGGCATGTTGCCACTGGCATTCGCGCTTGGCACGGGATCGCAGATGTTACAGCCGCTGGCGATTGCTGTTATCGGTGGCTTGGTCATCTCTATGGTGCTCAGTCTTATCGTCACGCCGGTCATTTACTACTTGTTGACAGCAAGGAGACATGACAGCGAGGTGATGGAGACGGTGGCAGCCTGACACTCAATCTGAAAATAAAAGAGGCCCGCTGATCGCGGGCATCTTTATTTCAGCGTCTGTGCTGGTTAATGTGAGACCACCATGATCTCGAAACTACCCGGAACAACGGCTGGTCGCGGGCGTGGGCTTGCTGCAGTTGGGGCCGGCGCCGGTCCATACTTCGCAGCGGACAGGAAGATCCGCCCTGTCAACGCGTCGTATGCCATGGTGCGCGCGCCCTTCACTGTAGTCACAGTTTGAATCGTTGGATAACCGGGCTTTGATGTGTCGACAACAGAGACTGTGCCTTCTCCATTCGAAGAGAAGGCAACATGCAACTTACCATCGAAACCCGCAGCATCGGGACCATCACCGATCGATGCAAGTGCTACTAATTTTCCCGTCGTGTAGTTGGAGACGCCCATCTTCTTGCCATCACAAACAGAGAACAAACGGTGCTGAATACGATCAATTGCCATGCCTGACGGAGAATCGCATCCCGTCAATGGCCAGGTGCCAACGACAGCATTCGTTTTGGCATCGAGCTTCACGATCTCATTTTTGTCTTCAATGTTGACGTAGACGTTCCCATTGCCATCTGCCTGTGGGAACTCCGGCTTGCCCGGTAGCGCGATTGTCGCCACGACTTGGTTATTCGTCGCGTTCATCACAGAGACATCCTTGCTCCGTCCGTTGAATGCCCACACCGTCTTCGTTGCCGGTTCATAGGTAATGCCATCCGGATTTGTGCCAACCGTGATCTTGTTGACGACATTGAGAGAAGCCCTGTCAAACACTACGATGGCGTTGCCGCCGCCATCGCTGATATAGCCGGTCTTCCCATCCGGATTCAGTGCAACGCCATGCGTTCCCTTTAGCCCCGTTATAGAGCCAATCAGCTTTCCGCTTGCCGTGTCCAGAACCTCAACCTTCGGACCGTGAGTCACGTAGAGCCGATGAGCTGCGTCATCGCTCAGAAGATAATCCCAGCCGCCCTCGCCACCAATTGGCCAATGATCGCTGACGTGGTAGTTCTGAGCAGCGCAGGTGAGAGGAAGCAGCAGGCAGCAGGAAGCAGCTTCAAGTCTGGAGAAACGCATAATCACTCCGTATGGAAGATGGACTCGGCTATGAAGGCCGGCATCTTTGAGTGTTGGTGCCTCGACTTAATCCTTGCTTAAGTTGCTAACTACTTTGGAGAGGCTGAGCAAGTCATGACGACGGAACCGCTTTCACGGCAAAGTGAAGGCAACGTAGGTTCCTCCTGAAATATCGTGTACGGATTTACCACCCCCGGCTGCGATAACGACATACTCCTTTCCATTGATCTCATACACCGAAGGGGTGGCATTTCCGGCAAAGGGGAGTGTCGTTTCCCATAGAAGTTTTCCGGTTGTCTTATCAAAGGCGTGGAATTTCTTGTCGTAGTTCGTCGCACCAATGAACAGAAGACCGCCCGCAGTAACCACGCCACCGCCGTAATTCTCTGAACCTGTATTTTTCAATCCCTTTGCGGCCAACTCTGGATATTCTCCGAAGGGAATCCGCCACGCAAATGTACCCTTATTGAGATCAATGGCGGTCAAGCTTCCCCAGGGCGGCGTGATGGCGGGATAACCTTCGCTATCGAGAAAGCGTGTTGAACTACCGAGCATGTATTGCTGCTGCGACGGGACGGAGGTGGCGCTGACGATGTTGTCATTTCCTTTCAATACGTATTCCGCAATGGCATTCATTTCCAGTGGGCTCAACTGCGGGAAGGCAGGCATTCTCCCGTTGCCACCGCGAACGATTGTGACCACCTCGCGATTCGTTAGTCTCTGCTCAAGATGAGTGAGAGACGGAACATCCGGCGGATTGCCGGATAGGTTCGTGTTGTGGCAGCCCGAACAATTGGCGTTGTAAAGCCCTTTGCCGCTATTGGATTCCGATGGCGAGGGGCGCTTTGCGATCTTCACAATCCATGCCATCTCATTGGCATTGGTGTAAAGCAGGCCCGTCTCAGGATCGAAGGCCGGTCCACCCCATTCCTGGCCGCCATCCGACCCTGGAAAGAGCACTGTCCCCTCCAATGTCTGGGGTGCGTACTGACCATCACTCAGAACAGATTTGAATCGACGCAAGACATCCGCATGTGCTTCAGGGGTGCGATTGGTAATGTCTTGTTCCGTCATTCTTTGTCGAGCGAACGGTGGCGGGGACACTGGCAATGGCTGCGTCGGTGAAGTTACTTCGCCGGGGATTGTGCTCTTTGGATATGGTTTTTCTTCAATTGGGAAGATTGGCTTTCCGGTCACGCGATCAAAGACAAACACGTGACCCGTCTTGGTTGTCTGAGCGACGGCGTCAATCGTTTTACTGTCCTTGTGAAGGGTGATGAGCGTGGGCGGGGCATTCAGATCGCGATCCCATATGTCGTGATGTACGAATTGGTAATGCCATAAGCGGCGGCCAGTATTGGCATCCAGCGCAACAAGAGAGTTGGCGAATAGGTTGTCACCGGTACGGTCGCCACCGTAGAAATCGGGTGCAGCGGAACCAAGTGGAACGAACGCGATTCCTCGTTTCAAATCAACACTTAATCCGGCCCAGTCATTCGCTGCGCCACTATATTTCCAAGCGTCTTTGGGCCATGTTTCATAACCAAATTCGCCGGGGTGGGGGATAGTGTGGAATTGCCAGCGAATTTTCCCGGTATGCACATCGAATGCGCGGATATCGCCAGGAAAGGCGGGTAATTGTTCGGCGATCATGCTTCCGCAGATGAGCATGTCTTTGTAGACAACACCGGGCGTCGACATTGAGACGAAGAGACCTTCTCCTTCGTGTTTCAAACCAATTCTTAGATCGACGCGCCCATTTTCCCCGAAGCTCTCGATGAGCTTTCCCGTCTTTGCATGCAGCGCGTAAAGATATTGGCGGAAGGTAACGAAGATGCGTGCGTCGCTTCCATTGACGTCGGCCCAGTACGCTACACCACGATTCCGTGTGCTCCCGATCTGTTTGGCTCCTGCGGATGGATCGAAGGTCCATATCTGTTTGCCTGTCGCAGCATCCAGCGCAACGACCTTGACCGTCGGGCTCAGGCCATAGAGAACGCCTTTGACGATAAGTGGATTGGGTTCGAACTCTCTTTTCGCTTTGGATGTTTCACCGGTTTCAAATGTCCACGCGACCTTAAGGTTCTTTACATTCTCTCGGTTAATTTGAGTAAGCCTGGAGTAATGAATGGAATCAGGGCCACCCTGATAGGCTGGCCAATCCTTTGTTGTCCCGGGTATTTGCGCGGTGATGCTGGTCGTTGCGGCAAGCGTGAGGAGGGAAACTGCACTCCGCAACGAGCGGCGGCGCAGCAAGTGAAACATAGTAGTCAGGATCATAGGTTTGTACTAATCGTTCCGAATGAAACTTGAAATGTGGAGCCAATATTTTCAAAGCTTTTTACTGAAAGATCCCCGCGATGCATGTCGGAAATCCACTTCGCGATCGAGAGACCCAATCCCGATCCTTCCGAGGAGTTGCGCGCTTTATCGACGCGATAGAAGCGGTCGAAAATAGAGGACAGGGACTCTTGCGGAATTCCAATGCCGTTGTCCTGGATATCGACCTTTGCTTCGTTGCCGTTCATTTGTAGTCGAACGTTGATCTGTCCACCTGCCGGTGTGTATTTGATCGCGTTGTCCAGCATGATCCAGAAAAGTCGCCGCAAGCTTGGAGCATCACCCATAATCCATGCCGGTTCATTGCGGGATGTTTCGAACGTGATGCGATGCCGTTTGCCTTCAGCGAGCGGAATCGCTTTCCGATACACATCGCTCAGAACGCCCTTCAGATCCGTGCGCGTGAAAACCATTCCTGAATGCCCGGAATCACATCTCGCCAACATGAGCATGTCCGTCAGCAGGTCGGTAGCTTCTTCACACTCACGCAGAATTTCAGAAAAGCACTCGGTGCTCTCCTCATCGAGGGGGAGATTCTTCAGTGCGTATTCTGACTGCGTGTAGATGTATGTAATGGGACTTCGCAACTCATGTGACGCGTCAGCCGTGAAGCGAGTAATCTGTCCGACCGCCAGTTCCAAACGAGACAACATGTCATTGCATGTTTCTGTCAGGGCCTCAAGTTCATCTCCGGACTGAATCGAAGGTAGTCTTCGCGAGAGGTTTCCGATGCTGATCGATCGAAACGAAGAGATTAATTTCGCTACGGGCTTCAGCGCGCGGGTGCTGAGAAAATATCCGATCGCCGCCGAGAAAATCAGAAGGATTGGGGCGGCCCACAGAAGACCGACTGTGAACTGATTCACAAGGACACGGTTGTCCCTGAGCTGGCCGCCAATCACCACATGGTATTTTGCATCGCCAATGATCGTTGGTTCAGATAGGACTCGAAAAGGCGATCCATCATATTGCACTTTGGCATAAGTGCGGTCCTGTGAGGCGATGTTGGCAGGCCAGGGAAATGTATCTCTCGCGTCGGAGGTGACCGGATAGACCTGCTTCCCGTGTTCATCGAGCACATGGACCAGATTGCCTTCCGGGGTGCCGGAGGCAAAGGCATCGAATCCCTGCGCACACTTTGCACTGCCGATGCCGCAGCTTTTGAGAAGGGAAATAGCGCGATCCGCACGGCGAAGAAGTGTCTTGTCTCTGCCCGCCGCAAGAGAGTATGACAACTCTCCATACATCACGATGCCGAATACGAAATAACCAAAAATAAATGCAGTAGAAAACCACAAAGTCAGGCGTAGAGAGATCGACATTCTTCGTTTCATGCCTGGGCTTGTCGGAGTGTGTAGCCCACACCACGTATGGTATGAAGCAGTTGCTTTTCGCCCTCAGAGGCGATCTTGTTTCGCAGCGCTCGCATGTAGACATAAAGCGAGGTATCACTCACTTCGGCGCCAAGACCCCATCCAGCTTCCACGAGCATATCTTTCGTGACAACCATGCCCGCGTTGCGGACAAGCTTTTCCATCAAGGCAAATTCGATTCTGCTCAACGGCTCTGTTCGCCCCAATCTCGAAAGCCCGTGCGTTGCGCGGTCGAGTGCCAGATCGCGAAACTCGAGTCGCTCGGTGGGTACTACGGGCTTTCTGCGAGATACAGCACGTATTCTCGCCAACAGATTCGCCAGGGCGAAGGGTTTAGTCAGGTAATCGTCCGCTCCCAGATCCAGGCCACGAACGATGTCCTCCATGGAATCACGGGCCGTGAGCATGATGGTCGGAGTTGTGAATTGCTCTGCCCGCAACATGGTCAGTACGGTGAAGCCATCAATCACCGGCAAAGTGACATCAAGCAGAATGACATCCAGATGCGGCGACCGGCCGTATTCCACCGCCTGTTCTCCATCGAGCGCGACGGTGACCGTATGGCCATCCCGCCGCAAAGCACGGTCCAATAGGCGGGCCATGCGTGGGCGATCTTCCACAACCAGGATTTGCATAACGCCACGTTAATTTCTGCGCGCGTGTGCAATGTAAAAACCGTGTAATAGGCTCATTTTTTTAGATTCAGCTTAAATTCATGTGTTGTTGTGTCAGCATGTTCACTCCTAGATCGCATGTGACTCGACGCACATTTCTTCAGACCGCCCCCATTTTCGCAACGTCATTCGTCCCGCCAATTAAGCTAAAGCAGCCGTTTACGGCTGGGCTGGTTCCCTTTGGCAAGACCACGGTTGAGACAGGCATTCAGGACTTCTGGGGCCACGCAGATGAAGTGGCGGCGGTCGGTGTGCACCATTTGGAGTTCAATAACACGCGTGCAAAGATCGCTGAGGCCTACGCGTCGCGATGGACGGAACTTCACGACGGCATGGCTGCCCGCGGACTGAGCATGCCGGGGATTGCCCAATATAGCCACATGGATAAGCCTGACGAACTCGGCGCGATCCTGCAGCAGCACATGTTGCTGGGGCAATTTATGTCCAACATCGGCGGAAAATACATCACGCATATGATTGCGCCCTCGGTCATCTTGAACGAGGTGGCCGACGAAGAGGCATATAGCCGAATCAATGTGAAGAGTTGGATTACCAATCTGAACCAGGTGGCCCGAAGTGTCTTTGAGCAATGGGGTGTGAAGATGGCCTATCACCCGGAGCAGAGGGAAGTGAGTCACCATTTATATGAGCAGGTGCTGCAATCCACTGACGAACGGTATGTGCACTTCATCGCGGACGTGGGGCATTTGGCTGCAGGCGGTGCGGAGCCCGTGGATACCTGCAGGAAATATCAGAAGCGACTTGTTGCAGTGCATCTGAAGGATTTTGCGCCCGCACCACCAAAGGACATTGCGGTGAAAGCCGGAAATGTGCCGTTCGGCGATGGCATTGTCGATCTGGTTGGCATTGTGGCCGAACTGGAGAGGAGCGGCTTCAAGGGATGGGTTATGGGAGAGAGTGGCGCCGGAGATGAGGCCATGTATCAATACATGTCCGGAAGACTAGGGCTGCGGTTCTAGGAGCAAGGCATGGATCTGTACTTGTGTGAATCTCTGTTCACACAGTTGCTTTTCCAAGATTCGTTTTAGATTCGCTTGCTGTAATACATCTCTGATGGCGAACCTTCGACAGGCGAATCCAAGGAGACAGCGGATGTTGCGAGCGCTGTTGTTCTTGTTCATAGCCACCCTGCCGGGAATGGCGCAAACACCGATCGCACCTGTCCATCGCATTCAGGTTCTCATCATCACCGGGCAGGACAAACATCCGTGGCGCGAGACCAGCCCCTATCTGAAGGGGCTGTTGGAGGCATCGGGAAAATTTGAAGTGCGCACCACCGAAGAGTTCAAAGGAGCGAACGCCGAGACGCTGCGTCCCTATGACGTCGCTGTTCTGAACTATTCAGATGAGAAGTTGAATGTGCCTGACTGGAGCGACAGCACCAAAGAGGCATTGCTGGAGTTCGTTCGATCAGGCAAAGGGTTGGTGGTTTATCACCACTCCGCTGCGTCCTTTCAAAACTGGCCCGAGTATAGAGAGCTTGTTGGCTGCATATGGAAGACGAGCAGCAGCTACCATTCGCCAGTTCACGACTACCAGGTCAACGTGATTGATTCGAATCATCCCGTCACGTTAGGGTTGACATCCTCGTTTTCTGCAAAGACCGACGAGTTGTATGCCGGACTCGATTGCATTCCCACGAGTGAGTTGCACGTGCTTGCAACCGGGTGGGATGATCACTCGCTCTACGTGAAGAAACGTGAGGGGCCAACACCGGGAAGCCCTTCGCAGGACGAGCCTTTGTTGTGGACACGCGCGTACGGACGTGGCCGTGTCTTTGCGACGATGCTCGGCAATGACATGCGTGCGGTTCGCACTCCCGGTTTCATTTCAACGTTTGTGCGTGGCACAGAATGGGCCGCAACCGGATCAGTAACCATACCTCCCGAACCCGAAGTCGCAAAGTAGAAGCCGACCGTGATTGCTAACGGATGTTGCTTGTCCGTCGAGACTGAACCGTTTCAGAAAAGGGACTACGTACATGCAACGAATGAAGTTGATTGCGTCACTTGCTTTCGCCTCGATGGCTGCTCTGCCGATTTCACAGGCGGAGAGGCGTCCGCAGGAGATTGTCTTCACGAGCCGAATGATTGACCCTGCTGCGTTTGAGACTGCAGCGGTGGGCGATATCAACAACGACGGCCATCTGGACATTGTTTCTGGCGAGAACTGGTACGAAGGTCCACGCTGGATCAAGCACACATTTCGGTCGATCGAATACTACCGCAATGCGACTGAAGATCTGACGGACCTTCTCGTTGACGTCAATCATGATGGATATCTCGACGTCGTGAGTTCGGCCTCTCACGGCAATCGGATCTGGTGGAATGAAAATCCGAAGGGCAAGGCCGGCCAGTGGAAAGAACATCTCATCGAGTCTGGTCATAGTGTCGAGTTCAGCTTCCTCGTCAACCTCGATTCGAAGAGTAAGACTCCCGCGGTGCTTCCTCAGTGGGGCGGCCACACAATGGTCGATCCGCTGGCATGGTTTGAGCTAGCTGACGGTGCGTTCCTGAAACACGTTGTCAGTACACGTAGCTACGGGCATGGCATCGGTGTTGGTGACATGAACGGCGATGGGAAGAATGACATCATCACACCATTCGGTTGGCTTGAAGCGCCCATTGATCCGCGCAAACCAGACTGGGCCCTCCATCAGGAGTTCAACCTCGGGAGCGTCGGTTACATCTATGCGCTTGACGTCAATGGAGATGGAAGAGTCGATCTCGTCACGTCCATGGCGCACGACTACGGCCTCGTCTGGATGGAAAATCTTGGCGGCGGTAAGTGGCAGAAACATGTCATCGACGACACATGGTCGCAAGGGCACGCGGTCACAATGGTGGACTTGAATGGTGACGGCAGACCTGATTTTGTTACTGGAAAACGCTACATGGCCCACAACGGTTCCGACCCTGGAGAGCGGGAACCGCTTGGCATCTATTGGTATGAATATCGGCAAGCCAACGATGGCTCGGTGGAATGGATCAAACACATCATTGATTACGGAAGCCGTGTCAGCGCCGGGATGCAAATCGCCGTGGCCGATCTGGATGGTGATGGCGATCTGGATTTGGTGATGGGTGGGAAGACCGGACTATTCATCTTTGAAAATCAGACACGCTCACCGAGCACCTCAGGACGATAGAGATGACGCGGTTACTCGCTGGACTCCTGTTGTTTTTGTTCACTTCTTCATGTCTCGCACAATCGCCAGCGTCCGGTGGCGATGCAGTGTTCGAGGCGCGCTGCTCCATATGTCATGGTGGTGACGGCAGTGGTGGAGGACGTGCGCCGTCGCTGCTGGGTTTCGTTCGATATCACACCGATCCAGAACTGAAGTCACTTATCCACGATGGCCGAGTGGAGAAGGGTATGCCGAGCTTCGACTTTTCTTCGGAGGATCTGGACCGCTTGCTCTCTCATCTGCGAACGCTTGCGGGATCAAATGCCGCAATGTCTACCGCAGGTTATACGGGCAATGCACCGATGAAGGCGGGCAAGTACAAGCCACCTCCGGGGCCGCATCCAGGTACGGTTCATCTTGTGGATGGCAGGAATCTTAGCGGGACGGTTATTGAAAGTGACTACTCTGCGCAGGTACTCACGAAGGACGGAACCTATCACCTGCTGACACGCGATGGCCAGCATTACAACGAGAAGCCAATCCTTCCGAAGCGTGATTGGACGACCTATAACGGGAACGATTCCGGCAATCGTTTCAGCACTCTGAAGCAGATTGATACTGCCAATGTGAACCGTCTGTCGCTTGCATGGCTTTTTCCGTTTGATGCAAGCCGCCTGGAGACGACGCCTATCGTTAAGGACGGCGTCATGTACATCACCGGATGGAATGAGGCCTATGCCTTGGATTCCGCCACCGGGCAGCAATTGTGGATGTATCGTCAACCGCATACCAAGGGGCTTGTGAGTGAAGCCGGGCGCGGAACCAATCGCGGAGTCGCTATCTGGAATGACTCGGTCTTCATGGTGACGGACAATGCACATCTGCTGGCGCTTAGTCGGATTGATGGTCACAAACTTTGGGACGTTGAGATGGGTGCGGTGATCGATGGATACAGCGCAACCGCTGCTCCTCTTGTGGTGGGGGATCTGATCATCAGTGGCGTGGCCGGAGGTGAAGAAGGCGCACGCGGATTTGTTTCGGCTTACAAAGCCAGCACGGGCGAACGTGTTTGGCGTTTCTATTCGATCCCGCAACGTGGAGAGAAGGCGGCATCGACGTGGGTGGGAAGCGCCTTGGAACATGGATGCGGAGCCACATGGCTGACAGGTTCTTACGATGCTGCACTGGACATGATCTATTGGACAACGGGAAATCCCTGCCCCGACTTCAATGGCGATGAACGCAAGGGAGATAACCTCTACACCAGCAGCGTCGTGGCTCTTTCTGCGAAGACAGGAGAGTTGAAATGGTATTACCAGTTCACGCCGCATGACACACATGATTGGGATGCGGAACAGCCTGTTCTCTTAGTGGATCAACCCTGGAACGGAAAGCCGCGCAAGCTTCTCATTCATGCAAATCGCAACGGCTTCTTCTTCGTGTTGGATCGAAAAAATGGAGAGCTGTTGCTGGCGAAACCTTTCGTGAAAACGACTTGGGCGTCCGGGTATGACCGATCTGGTCGTCCGATTCTTACGGACTCGTCGGAGTCAAGTGAGAAAGGCGAGCTAATCTGTCCAGCCTCGAGCGGCGGAACAAACTGGTATTCCAGCTCATGGAATCCGCAGACAAAGCTGTTCTACCTTCGTGCGAACGAATGGTGTGCAGTGTACAAGAAACAGCAGGACCCTTTAATCGAAAACAGATGGTATGGTGGCGTCGCGCCAAACCAATCGAATGCAGAAAGTTACCTTCGTGCGTTGGATATAAGCACGGGCAAGAAGATTTGGGAAAAACCGCTTTCGACCAACAATCGTGGAGGCGTGCTTTCGACCGCAGGTGGGTTGATCTTCGCGGGTGGTCCAAGCGGAACGTTTCTCGCGCTCGATGCACGTACAGGTAAGACTCTGAAGCACATCAACGTCGGCCAGGACTGGCAGGCATCCCCAATGACATTTATGGTCGGCGGAAAACAATTTGTCGCACTCGCAGGCGCAAGCGGAGTCTTTGTTTTTTCACTCGTCCCCTGATGCGAGAACCCTTTAGCAACTGTGTGAATGTTCCTTTACACGCGGTGTTTTCTCAGATTGGTTTTAGGTCCGCTTGCTGTAATCGCTCCGAACCAATCAATCAGGAGCACACCGCATGCGGAAGTTTGCCGTTTCCAGCTTTTCTTTTCTCCTATGTTTGTCTCCCGCAATCGCACAGACCGATCGCGCAACTCTCACGGGAACCGTTACCGATGCTCAGGGTGGCACCATTCGTGGCGCAGTCGTTATCGCAACCTCACAAGCGAGTGGCCTGACATACAAGGCAACGACGAATCAAGCAGGCGTGTATGTAATCAGTTCTCTTCCAGTGGGAACCTATACCGAAACCATCGTTGAAACCGGCTTCCGCCCGGTACAGTTCCAGTCTTTCGCTCTTCAGATTGGCGAGACACGAGAGATGAATGCGAAGCTTGCAATTGCTGCGGCGGATACCGTGGTTGAGGTAAGCACCGAAGAGGATGATCTGAATCGCGTATCCAGTGAGATTGGCGGCGTCGTCCACGGAGCGCAACTCAATGAACTTCCGATGAATGGCCGTAGCTTTGAGCGTCTCGAAGCTACCGTCCCTGGAGCGGTGGATGCGGCGGGTAGTACGCAAGACCAGATCCGCTTCGTAGGCTTGTCTCAGGAAGACAACGGCTTTCACATGGATGGTGTCGATGCTTCGGGTATCAATCACCAGTTCCAAAAGCTGGACATGCGCCTCCAGATTCCGGTCGAAGCGATCTCTGAGTTCAAAGCGAGCAGCGCAGCGTATAGCGCTGATCAGGGCGGTTCGGCGGGTGGTCAGATTGAAATCGTAACCAAGTCGGGCGGCGATAAGTTTCATGGTTCTGCATGGGAATATCTTCGCAACAATATCTTTGATGCCAGCCCGTGGAACTCCAAGGGACTTCCGACGTTGCGGTTGAACAACTTCGGCGCCAACATTGGCGGTCCGGTTCTGAAGAACAAGTTTTTCTTCTTTGCCAACTGGGAAGCTTACCGGCAGGTTCTTGCGCAACAAGTGACCGGTATCGTTCCAACGGCGGCGTACCGTACCGCAGCCATCGCGAAATCGCCGGCACTGGCAACCATCATCAATTCCTATGTGAGTGGAGGTACACCCACCTCTGATCCGAATGCTCTCTCATTTACCGGTAGTGGTCGAAACCCGGTACAAGAAGATGCCGGCATGATCCGCCTGGACTACAAACCGAATGGCCGCACCACAATCTTCGGTCGTTACAGCACGGATCACTTCAGCACCACAGCACCAAACGGAATTGAGATTACGCCGAACGGGCAGCTTTCAACCTTGTTCAATACGCTAACTGCGCCGAATGCCGTTATTGACGTTTCCCATAACTTCTCATCGTCGATTTTCACGGATCTTCGCTTCGGTTATAACCGTGCTGAGTATAGCGAAGGTGGCGATCAAACGCTGCCGTACAACGTAGCAGTGACCGGCTTCAGCACCCTCGTGACGCCTGCTACCGACGACCGTTTTGATACGGCATATAGTGTGGTCGACGATACGACTTTCGTGAAAGGAAAGCAGGTCTTCAAAGGTGGCTTGCGTGTCCGTCGAGTGCAGGAAAACAAGAACACACCGAAGATCCCTGTTATCACATCGACCTATCTCAACGAATCAAACTTTCAGCAGAACCTGATGGATTCCTATGCCTACCAGGGCGCTGCAGCCATGACTGGACAGCGCCAAACAGAGTACGGCGCTTACCTTATGGACACCATTCGCCTGAAGCAGAATCTTATCCTCACTGCAGGTTTGCGTTATGACTTCTGGAGCGTGGATCACGATGTCCTCGGACGTGGTGTTGTTGTTGATCCCTTAACCTGCCCAAATGTCCAATGCCCCTCTGGTAGCGCCTGGTACTTTCCCGATCGCAATAACCTTGCACCGCGCTTGTCGCTTTCCTGGTCACCTGCAATGTTCCACAACAAAACTGTAATCAGCGGCGGTGGCGGCATCTTCTATGGTCAAGGGCAGTTTGGTCACCAGGGCGCGGCGATCGGAAACATTCCGCAACGCTTCACCCTAGCACAGACAACGACGCCAGGCCTGAGCTTTCCAATCGATCCGTATCTCGGCAATGCATCGTTGAGTGTTAGTCCCACAGGGCAAGACCGCAATCGCAAAGATGCACAGATCAGCGAGTGGACTGTGAGCGTACAGCAGCAGCTGGCTAAGGGGACGTCCATGACGGCTTCTTACATCGGTAGTGTGGGCAGCAGCCTCTGGAGCAACGTAGTCGCCAATGGCGTTGATCCTTCGACAGGCGTCCGCCCTTACGCAAGCTATACGAAGTCAACCTTCACGTGGGATAGAACGCAAGGCACACGAGCATACAACGCCCTTGAACTTGGTGTGCATCGTGATTACCGCACTGGCCTGCTGATCTCAGCTAACTATCAGTTCGCGCATTCAATTGATGATGGTTCGGTGGGCGGAGCAGAAGCGATCAGCCCGCAGAATCAGACATGCATTCGTTGCGAGCGTGCAAACAGCCAGTTCGACATGCGCCACTACGTCTCCGGAAGTGCGATTTGGAAACTCCCTGTCGGACGTGGTCAAGCGTTTCTCAGTAATGCCGGTCCACTTGTGAATACGCTCCTCGGTGGATGGCAGATGGCAGGCATCGCAAGCATCCGCGGTGGTCTTCCGCTCAATGTGACCATATCGCGTTCGGCGACCGCGTTGCCTGACCAGATCAACAACAATCAACGCCCGAATCGCATCGTTGGAGTGCCACTTTATCCTTCCAATCGCACAACGAAGCAATGGCTAAATGCCGCCGCGTTCTCGGTGCCAGCAAACGGAACCTGGGGCAATGCTGGTCGCAATCTTGTGCGCGGTCCTGGACACTGGCAGGCGGATCTAGCCCTACAAAAGACGTTCAAGATCTGGGAAAGGCTTAGCACGTCCTTCCGTGCGGAAGCCTTCAATGTCTTCAATGTCGCGCAGTATGGAAGCCCGGTTGTAGCACTTAGTTCTTCTGGTTCGGGAAGCAATCTGCAGATCGTCCCAGGCAATTTCGGTTTGATCAACAGTGCATTTAGCACGGTTCCTACCGGTAGCGGTACGCCACGTCAGCTCGAACTAAGCCTTCGCATTGACTACTAAGCAGAGGGCGCAGTTCGTAAGAGGAACTGCGCCTCTTTTTCTACAAATGAAGACCATGGAGAAGAGTGTGAATCTAAGTAAGGCCGCAACTGCACTGCTTGCAGTAACTTCGATAGCTATTCCGGGATTGTGCCAGAAGCCGGTACCGAAGCCTCCTCAACCCACCACGTTCCGGTTTCTCAACCCCGCGGATGTGAATCCGGTGCATCTGCTTCCGCCGCCTCCCAAGGATGGATCTGAGGCGCAGACGCGTGAGATGGATGCGGTGAAACACCTTATCCAAACACGCACAAAAGAACGTCACGATCAGGCGCATTGGGACGCGAGCCATGAAGATACATCTCCCTGGCAGGCGGCAATCGGTCCGGATTTCGATTTCAATAAATTCACGGCTACGGCGAAGTTATTGGCGGACGTGTTGAATGATCAGACTGTCGCAACCAGCGCAGCAAAGAACTACTTCAAGCGGAAGTTTCCCGTTGCTGCTGCGATGCCCGGAGATACCTATGGCCAATGGAGCTGTGACGATGAAGATCGCAAGCCAGAGTCACGACCTTTGCGGTCGTATCCAAGTGGCCACGCCACTATGGGATTTACGTTTGGTGTTGTGTTAGCCGATCTCGTCCCCGAGAAGGCACAAGCGATTCTCACGCGTTCAAACGAGTATGCCTATAGCCGTGAGGTGTGCGGTGACCACTATCATTCCGATGTTGAAGCTGGTCACGTCCTTGGGACAGTGCTTGGAACGCTTCTGCTGCACAATGAAGCGCTGAAACCGGAACTCGATGCTGCGAGACAGGAACTTCGTCGGGCCGGTATCACGAAATAGAAGCGTGTAAATAAAGGGCCAACGGTTCTCTTGCTGGCCCTTTTCTTCAGCATTTCATGTGATGCGGCTTCTTACGCAGCTTCGCTTCAGAGGATATTCAGATGGTTCGACATACGCTTGCACGAATGAAGAACCGAAACTATTTGTGCATGCGGATGTTGACGGTCTCCGCGCTTTTCCTCCTGCCAGCCTCTCTCCTTGGGCAGTCCAATGTGACAGGACATGTGTCTGATCCATCGGGAGCGAGTGTTGCTGGCGCAAAGATCGTTGTCACTTCTGGCGGCAAACAACAGGCAGGAATTTCCGATGCAAGCGGAAACTTCCAAGTTCAACATGTTGCATCGGGTAGTTATCGCGTTCATGTAGATGCGATAAATGGGTTCACCGCTTATGACCGGACGTTTACTGTGGGAAGGATCCCCGTCCATCTGTTGATAACCCTTAGGATCGATTCGGTAGCGCAGGAAATTGTCGTTGCTCCGGAGCCGGATGCCGTATCACTCGACAATGGCAACAATCGCGACCAGATTAGCGCAGACGCGGCGTTGTTGCAGTCGGTTCCGGTCTTTGATCAGAATTTCGTTGCTGCGCTAACACCATTTCTTGATCAGAATACGGTCGGTACTGGTGGTGTCACCATCATGGTCGATGGCGTGGAGCGTAAGACCACCGGCGTATCAGCATCGGCGATCTCAGAAGTCCGCATCAATAGTGATCCATACAGCGTGGAGACGAGACAGCCGGGCCGTGGACGCATCGACATCATCACGAAGCCCGGAACGCCGCGAATCCATGGCAGCCTGAATTTCACGTTTCGAGATTCAGTGACCGATGCCAAAAACTATTTCGCCACGACAAGGCCATTCGAACAGAAGCGGATATACGAAGGTTCAATTACAGGCCCGGCCGCGCTCGATCACCACACAACATTTCTTCTTTCCGGAAGCCGACAGGAAGACAACCTCCAGTCGATTGTGCATGCGGTTCTGCCTTCTGGGACCTTTGATGCCAATGTTCCAACACCAATGCATGACACAGAGTTTGCGGCTCGCGTTTCGCATGACTTTTCGGATGCGAATCGCGTGTCCTTTCAATACAACGTCAGTGATGTGGTGACCCGAAACCTGGGGGTTGGCGGGCTTGTATTGCCCGATGCAGGCACAAATCAGAGAGTGCGTGAAGATGACGTGATCTTCACGCAACGCATCATCATCACGCCTTCATTGCTGAACCAATTGCAACTGTTCTACGAGCAGGATTATGGTCCGACTCGCAGCGCGACGAACGCTCCCAAAGTGATCGTGGATGGCAACTTCACAGGCGGCGGTGCGCAGGCAGATGCGTTGCAGAACGAAAACAATCTGAAGATCAACGACACCGTAAGTTGGACGCACGGGCGGCACTACGTCACCTTCGGCGTCAACATTCCCAACCTGAGTCGAAGGGCATGGCATGACGACACGAATCGCCTTGGGACGTTCAGCTTCGCGAGCCTTGGAGACTACGAAAGCGGCCATCCTTATTCCTACACGCAGCAGGCTGGTCCCGGGCGTTCGATCTTCTGGATGAATGAACTCGGTGCATTCATCCAGGATCAATTGCAAGTCAGCAAGAATCTTCAGGTGTCCTTCGGCCTTCGTTATGACTGGCAGACATACTTCAAAGCTTGGAATGATTTCGGACCGCGTGCCTCGTTCGCCTATCGATTGAAGGATGCGAAGACCGTGCTTCGTGGCGGTCTTGGAATGTTCTTTGACAGAAGCGGTGCTGCTCCAGAAGCGGATCTGAATAAGTACAACGGCGTGACTCTTCGGGCCGTTACCCTGCTTAATCCGGGATATCCCAATCCTTATCCAACGAGGTCGGATATCTATTCCTATCCCACAAATCTGGTCACGTTGGAGCCGGGTGGGCGAGTGCCCTATGCGGTGAACTACAGCCTGACGCTGGAGCGTCAATTGATGAAAGGGCTTACCTTTGCTGCGACCTATCGCGGTACACAAGGCATCGCGCTTTTACGTTCAAGAAATGTCAATGCGCCCGTGCCGCCTCAATACAGCGTTGTGCTTGCCCCCGCGGTTGGGATCGTGCGCCAGTTGGAATCGAAGGGAAGACAGATCGGCAACACGCTCGATCTGACTGTTCAGGGCAAGGCTGGCCGATGGTTTTCAGGAATGCTGCTGTACACGTTGAGCCGCACGAACAACGACACAGGCGGAGTGACCTGGTTTCCCGCAAATCAGTATTCCATGGCAGGCGAGTATGGTCGATCGGATCTGGATCAGCGTCATCGGTTCAACATGCTCGGGTCATTCAATCGTGACCATTGGCTAAACCTTGGTGTAGCCGTCAAGCTGTACTCCGCATTGCCTTATACGGAGACGGCTGGTGTAGACCGCTATAACACCGGACTTCTGAATGCGAGGCCAGATGGCATTTCGCGAAACACACTGCGGGGTGGCAGAGTGGCATCGTTGGACGTGCATTGGAGTAAGGAAGCAGAGTTAAGGCTAAAGAACGGCGACGTGCATCCTAAGCTGAATTTCTCTGTCGATGCATTCAACGTTACGAATACTGCATCGTTTACCTCCTTCGTCGGCAATATTCGTTCGACGTTATTTTCCCAACCCACTACAGCAATGCAGGCACGAAGGGTTCAGTTCGGAACCGGACTGACATTTTAGGCAATACAGAACGTATCCGGTGTGTTGCCGGAATACAAACACAAGACCACTCCAAGGAAAAGTTATGATCAGCCGCTACCTGTCTCTGTCTGTCTTCGCTACATCCTTGCTTTGCGCAAGCGCACAGAGCCCTTCGCCACTTCCTGCTAACTACATTCACGTCAGTGCACCCATGGCCCAGCGTCTGGTCCTTGCTGTTAAGGCGAAGCACCCGGAAATCAAAAAGCTTGGCTTGCATGCGACTCCTCCGAATGCCGCTGAAAACGCGATTATCGGGAGCGATATTGCTTCGAAGATCGGCAAGAAATCTTCCGAGCCTGATATGAAGAAGGTCATCGCTGCCAAACCCAGCGCAGAGCGCATTGATAAAGAGGGCATCTATGATCTGTTCCTGCCTGTGACGGATGCACAGGGCAGAGATATCGGTCAGGGCTTCGTGGTGATGGAAGTTCCGTTCGCCAATGCTTCCAATGCCGAGGATGCGCTCCATATTGGAGAAGCGATTCGCAACGAAGTGCAGCAGCAAATTCCCAACCGCACAGCTCTGTACCAATAACCGGCGAATCCCTTCAAAGGAACCGATCATGAAAAAGCATTGTCTGAATGTTCTCTTGTGTTGTGCGACATCTGTAAGCCCACTGCTTGCGCAGCAAGCGACCACCGCAACGGGGGCGCCTCTTAGCCCCGTAAATACATTTGCTTTGCCAAAGCTCGGTGTGGGCAATTTCGATCACCTTGCCGTGGATATCACGCGAAACCGCCTCTTTGTTACACCGGAAGAAGCGAAAATGATTATCGTTCTCGATGCGAACGCTGGCACGATACTCCACGAGGTCGCAGTGGAGCGTCCACACGCGCTCTTCTATCGTCCAGACACGGATCGTCTCTACGTGACTGACGGTCTTGATGGTTCTGTGCGCATCTTCGACGCGAACAGTTTCCAGCAAGTGGAGCGTGTTCCATTGTGGAAGGACGCGGATGCGATGGGTTACGACATTTCAAAACGTACCCTTTATGTCGCAAGCGGAGGAAAGGATCTTGGAGAGAAGTCGTCTCACTTGAGTGTTATTGATACGGCAACGAACCGGAAAGTTCAGGACATTGCGATTGAAGGCGAAACCTTGGAAGCGATGGCCATGGATGTTTATCGTCCGAAGTTGTACATCAACAACACCGCCAGAAACACCGTTACGGTAGTCAATCGTTATACGCATTCCGTGATCGCGAATTGGCCATTGAAGTCCTGTACCAACAACGTTGCCATGGCTCTCGATGAGCCGCACCAGCGCCTCTTTGTAGGCTGCAGAAGCAAACAGATTGTCGTGATGGATACCAATACTGGTGCTGAACTGCAGACATTGCCTATACACGATGGCGTGGACGATCTGACGTTTGATCCGGCGTCGCACCGTATCTACGCTTCAACAAACGGATTTGTCGAGGTGTTCGAGCAGCAGGACCTTGATCACTACACGTCGTTGGGAAGTGTGGTTTCAGCGGAGAAGGCAAGGACATCTCGGTTAGTTCCAGAATGGAGCAAGTTCTTTGTAGCGGCACCAAAGAGTGCTTCATCACCGGCCCGCATCTTCGCGTTCGAGCCTCAAAATACACCTTCACCTCCTGCACCCAAAGTGGAGGTGAAGGAGGCTGTAAACGCGCCGTATGCTCTCCAGATCCTCTCTGAGGAGATGACGCAGCACCCGACTCTCCGCAAGATGGGCCTGCATGCAATTCCACCGGGGCAGCAGGCGATGGTGATCATTGCGAACGTGAATGAGACTCGCATTGGAGTACACACATCCGCAAGCGATTTTGCAGCAACCAAGGAAGGCAAGACCGCGGGACCTCTCATCAAGGACGGCCAGTTTTTCAATATGAAGATGCCGCTGTTTGATGCTCTGGGAAAGACCATCGGGATCCTGGTGATGGAGATCCCGCACACCGATGTATCAACCGAAGAAGAAGCGGCGCGAATGGCAGAAAGTATTCGCGCTGAAATCGCCAGGAAAATTCCTACTGTAAGTGCGTTGTTCGCTCACAACTAAGCAGGCATGCGCGGCTAAGCGTGAGGGGGAGATATGAGGTTGCGCTCCCCCTCATGCGAAGCAACTGAAAAAGAGACCTCAAAGGAAGACCCCTTCCCGAGTTCACTTTCAACACGGATATTTCCGCCATGCAGATCAAGAAGACTCTTTGCAATCGCCAGACCCAGACCACTGCTGCCGTCGCCCGGAGTGCGCGCCGAGTCTACGCGGTAGAAACGCTCAAAGATCTTGTCGCGGTGTTCCTTGGCGATTCCAATGCCAGAGTCGACAATTGTGAATCCGCATCGCCGATCCTCGCGCCATGTCGTCAATCGAATGGTTCCACCCGAGTGCGTATAGCGAATCGCGTTGTCGACGAGAATCATGAGCACTCGCTCTGCGACAACCTGGTTTCCTTGTACGGCAAGCGGCCCGTCGTTGGATTCCGAGATCAACTTGATGTTCTTCAATGCGGCTTGTGTTCTTGCTCGGGGAGTCATGGCTGAAACCGAAGCAGATAGGTCGAACAGCTCCTTGTTGCCTGTGTACTCCTCCAGCCCGCCGCGGGCAAGTGTGAGTAGATCACTAAGGAGACGAGCCATAGAGTCGCTCTCCTCTACGATGTCGTTCAGCCCTCGCTGAACGCGGGTGCGGTCAGTGATATCCATCAGCAATAACTCTGCAGTGGAACGCACAACCGCGACAGGCGCGCGCAGTTCATGCGATGCATCCGCTGTGAACTGTGCGATGCGGTCATAGGACTCTGAGATGCGATCGAGCATGGAGTTGATCGTGTTCGACAGCTGGTCGAGCTCGTCGCCGTTCCCCTGGAGGCTGAGCCGAAGTTCCAAATGACGGGCGTCAATCGTCTGTGCCGTGGCCGTGATCCGGTGTACCGGGGCCAAAACTTTGCCGCTCATCCAACGCCCAACCAAAGCGGCAAGGCAACCTCCAACAGGAATGCAACAAACCAGAAGGAACATGATCCGGTTAAGCAATTGGTCGTACTGTGTCTGATCGACGGCGGCTTGCAGAGTAAACAGGTATGTCCCGACATGTGCGATGCGGCTCATGGTCCGGTAAGAATGCCCGGATCGTAATTGATTTGCACCTTGAAGATCGCGGGCATTCGTCGGCGCACTCGCAACAGGGATCATCAAATCCGGCTGGTAAACAAGCTTGCCATTCGCATCAAGAACGCGGAACATCTTGCCGCGGGGCATGAGTGCGGAGTGTTCTCGAAGCTCCTCGCCCAGATTGTCCATGTCGTGAATTGCCAGCTTGTGCTGGAGAAAGGCATCGATACCGTTGAGGCCTGAGACGAGCTCCTGATCGGCGGCTTCGCGCACGCCCCACGCCGCAGCCCCGTACACAGCGGCACCGAGGAGCAGCACAGTCAATACAACGAGGCCGCTGTACCAAAGTGTGAGTCGGAAACGGATCGTATAGGAGTTCATGGATAGCCTGCAGTCAGCTTGTAGCCGAAGCCACGAACGGTCTGAATCAGTTTTGTCTCGTGACCTGAGTCCACCTTGAATCGCAACTGCTTCATGAATGCATCGAGCGTGTTGTTCTCAACGGTCGTTTCGTATCCCCACACGGCATTGATAATGGCATCTCGTCGCAATACCACGTTGGGATTCCGCAGTAGGTATTCCAGTATCAGATGTTCGGTTCGCGTGAGTGAGATGGCTTGTCCGGCCCGAGTTGCCGCATGAGTGACCGCGTCCATCCTCAGATCGCCAACCTCGTAAATCAGTTGCGGGGACGCCGTTCCTCGGCGCGCCAGTGCACGTAGTCGAGCGAAGAGTTCGTCAAAGGAAAATGGTTTTGTCAGATAGTCATCCACACCGCAGTCCAGACCTCGAACAATGTCGGACTTAGCGTCGCGAGCGGTCAGCATCAGCACGTGAGCGGCAACGCCGCTCTTGCGAAGCTCCCTGGCGATAGAAAAGCCATCCATGCCCGGAAGCATCGCATCGAGGAGAATGAATTCGAACGTGAAGTCTCTACCGAGCTCTAAAGCCTCTTTACCGTCGGCGACAGTTGTCACCCGATAAGACTTTTTTTCGAGCGCATCTTTCAAAACGGACGATAGCTTCGGATCGTCCTCCACTACTAGGATTCTCACAAAATCTGCCTGAGACTGACGGTATCCAAAATGTCTTGATTCTTGATGAATATCCAGTCGCTTTGAAGCGCTGTCGCATCGGCTGGCATGTCTCGTCCTGAGCCGATGCGACAGCGCGACACGTCTATGGCTTCGGCTCAATTGTCAACAAGCTGAAGGAGCCAGTAAGAACTGGACCGCGCTTCTTTCCCGCTAGTACAGGTCCGAACTTTGCAGCTGCGACGAACAGGCGATGGCTTGTCGGATCGACGGTCATGTTGCGCGAACCAACAGGTGTGGTCACGGTCTGGACAACGTGATATTGATTCGGATTGTCCTGGTGAATCACCGTAAGTGTGCCGTCTGCATTTGATTCGAAGACATTGCCCGTTCCCGGGTCGTATCCGCCGCCGTCAACGCCGGCTCCGATGGGTGCCGTTGCGACTACCTTGCCTGCCAGGTAGTCCGAGGCGGCCATTTTGCCGCCGCGGCACCCGCTGAACAAGCGATGATGCGCGGTATCAATCGCCATGGAAACGGGCTGTGTGCAGGGTGCGGTGGACCAGCGGCGCTTTACCGTCGCTGTCTTGCCATCGATTTCGACGATCTCGTTCTTGTCCTCAAGATTGGCATAGATCATGCCATCGCCCGCCGAAACGCCATACTCTGGTTTACCTCCGAGCGGCAGATTCTTTATGAAGCTTCCCGTGCGAGCATCGATCACGGTGGCTGAGTTCGCGTCGCCATTCAGACTGAATACCCGACCCGACGGAGCGTCAAAAAGGATGGCATCGGCGTCCTCAGCCGCGGGGATGCGCTTGAGCACCTTCAGCGTCTTCAAGTCGAACATGACGACGGACTTATCTTCACTGGAAGTGGCAAAGCCGTGACCAAAGGCAGTTGCAACCGCGGTTCCATGCGCTCCATTGATCCCTTGCACTTCTCCAGACAGCTTTCCCGAATCCTGATCAATCACCATGAGCCGTGTTTCGCGCGCAATGAACAGGCGATGATTCGCCGAATCCGGGACAAGGTAATCCCATCCACCTTCACCCCCGAGAACGGAGGTGTGCGTCACCTTATAGGACGGAGCCGACTGCTGTGCCATGAGTGGGGCTGCAATACCGATTGCAAGCAAGAGAGAGGGAAGACGCATTGGAATAGATCTCCTTGGAGGCGATATGGTCTGTTACCCATAATTCGCCCTCGTGGATTCCAACCTAACCAACGATCCTTAAACCAATCTGAATTTAGTCGGGGAACAGTGATGTTGATGCCACCATTGCAATCTGAGCTGTGAGGGCACCTCTCGGGAACTCAGGACGATTGCGCGGATGGCAAGCCATGTGGCACCACACAGTTCCGTCGTGTAACAACCTCTATGTTCTTTGGTCTCTTTCCCTCCTAGTCTCAGAGTTGTTCGCTGAGGCTCTTCGATCGTGACGTCTTGATCTGAGCCTGACATTTCGAAGGGGCTTTTAACGGTGACGATAAGATTCGCTTTCGCAGTAGCGGCGTGGCTATTCTGCACGTTGTGTGTTGTCGCTCAGAACTCTGTCGGTACTAACGGGAAATTTGCGGGACACTGGGTCGCAAACACATCGGGTAACGACATAACCACGTCCTCGTTTGTGACAGAAGTGGTGAACAAAGGGACAGCCGGAGGACCCGCGGGTCTGCATGTGATTCTCGGTACGGCACAAGGTCAATTGGACGTTGCTATAGGACCTTACGCTCCCAAAGCGGTCTCCGAAATTACTGTGGGCAGCAAACTGCAGGTTACGGGCAAGATGGAGACGGTCAACGGCAAGAGCTATCTCTTCGCCAAGCAACTCGTTTTGAATAACGAAACGTTCACGATTCGCAATCATCGAGGAGTCGTTCTTCGTCACCGCACTAAGGCGCGCGCTCAGTCGCAGCCCATGCAGAACGGAGCACTCTAATGACGATTCGTAACGGTCTCTATGTCGCTTTTGCCTTTGTTGTCGCCATCATGCTGGTGGGTTGCAGCGGCGGTTCCGGATCGGGCTCCGGCCCCACACCGACCAATCCGATTAGCGTTGTATTTGTGACTGCGCCACCATCGACTTTGTCGACGGGTGGGACAGCTGGTGTTGCTGCTTCAGTGAACAACGACACGGCGAACGGCGGCGTAACCTGGAGCGTTAGTTGTGGAAGTTCATCTTGCGGCATCTTCAACCCGACCTCTACAACGAGCGGAGCGTCGACGACATATTCTGCACCGGGTGCCGTTCCTTCCGCTTCCACGGTAACGATTACAGCAACCTCCGTTACGGATAAGACCAAATCTGCAAGCGCAACCGTGACGATTACGGCCCCATCCACGCCTAAGATAGCTGATGGAACATACGTGTATCACCTGTCTGGCCAGGACAACAATATGTCGTACTACGTGGGCGGCGCCATCACGGTGAAGAGCGGCTCCATCACAGGTGGCGAGGAGGACTACACGGATGCCGACAATCTCGGAACAAATTCGTTGATCCCTGCGAGTTCGAGTATCACCTTCACCAACGGCAATACACAGTTTGTGTTGGCCACATCGGATCCGAACATTGGTGTGAACGGTGTTCTGACGCTGCGCGGCACTCAGGTCTCTGCAACACGCTTCATCTTGTCAGAGTTTGATAGCTTTGGCGCGGCAACTGGATCGATGGATCTCCAAACGAGTACAGCAACACCAAGCGGCGGATACGCTTTTGCAACTACCGGCGTCGATTCCACCTCGGACGAAAATCAACTCAGTGTCGGTGGCATTTTGAGCTTCAACAATGGTGCGCTCAACACGACTGGTAGCATTTTTGATTTCAACGACGCAAATGATAACCAGAACACGGGCAATGCATTTGTACTGTTGGGACAAACCTTCACCTCGGGTGCGGTAAGCACGCCCGACCAGTATGGAAGAATCTCGATCAGCTTGGCGCCGAATTCGAGCGTGGTTAAGCCCTTCGTGCTAACGGGCTATGTACTCGATGGCAAGACGGTACAGGTTCTGGAAAGTCAGTCAGACAGTCTGAACGCAGACCTCGGTGGAACCATGCTCGCGCAAGGATCGAATGCTGGCCAATTCAGCACCGCCAGCGTTGCCAATACAACTTACGTACATGGCGCGATCGGACAGGATCTCAACGGCCCCGTGACGTTTGGTGGTTATCACACCTTCGCCAGCAACGGCTCGGTTTCGGGGCACCTGGTTGTGAACGATCTTACAAACACAGGACGCGGCATCTACTCTGGCGCAACGTACACTGTAAGCCCGTTGGGGCGGGTGGTGGTGAGCAACATTGTGCCCGACGCATTCTCCAACGCCGCTTTTACGTTCATTCTTTACCTGGACGGCAACGGCAATGCAGTAGAGATTGGTGCGGACAGCATTCAAGAAACCAGCGGCCTGGCGTTTGCACAGAATGGCCTAAGCGACTATGAGGGAACCTATGCGCTCTCGGGTATCGGCTTCCTGAATGGCCCCGCGTACGAGCAACCATTTGGAGCGGTAGGCCCGGTTACTATCAGCAACGACAATCTGAGCGGCTTTACCGACTACACATCGCAAGATCAGAATCTGTTGAGCTTTGCGCCGACGCCGTTCGATACGTACTCAAACACTGGAGTGACCGGGACAGAAAGCTCTTCCGGACTGTTCCAATTGACCGGATTGAACTCGCTCTCATTCAGCATGTCCAGCGGGTACGCATACTATCCAATTGATAGCAGCCGCGTGATGGCGATTGAGTTGGATGGCAATGCAATGAGTCTGCTAATGTACGAAAACGCTCAGCAGACAACAGCGAGTCACTGATTCTGGGTTGAGTATGGTTAGGCGACTCGCACGTCTTCATTGAGTGAGAGTCGCCTTACGATTCTGAGGCAATTGCTCTAACAGAGAGATTTTGGAAACATCCAACACGAGGGCCCACGAAGCCGTGTCCGACGGAACTGTGAAGAGGAGAACCATGTTCACGAGCATCAATCCCGCCACAGGCGTCGAAGTGGCAACCTATCAAGAAATCGACCCTGTGGAATTGGAACGGCGCCTTTTCCTGGCTGCCTCTGCCTTCAAGTCCTGGCGGATTTCACCGATGACAGAGCGGCAGGTTTTGCTTTCCAGGATTGCAGATAATTTCGAGGCAAATAAGCATCGCCTTGCTGAGATGGCCACGATCGAGATGGGTAAGACGTATCTATCCGCAGTTGCTGAAGCCGTGAAGTGCGCCACGGCCTTTCGATACTATGCTCAACACGGTGCTGAGCTCTTGCAAAGCACAAGAACAAAATTACATAACGGCAAGACCGCTGAGACAGTATGGCTTCCGCTGGGAGCCATACTCGGGATCATGCCCTGGAACTTTCCATACTGGCAGGTTGCCAGGTTCATTGCTCCGACAATCATGGCTGGCAACGTGGGACTGTTGAAGCACGCTCCAAATGTCCAGGGGTGTGCAGCTCTCATTGAAGAGATGGTTCTGGCTGCCGGGGCACCGACTGGAGTCTTTCAGAATCTTCCTATTCCACTCTCAGCGGTTCCAGATTTGATTGCTGACGATCGCGTCGCTGCGGTAACCCTTACCGGCAGCGAACGAGCGGGCTGTGCCGTGGGAGCGCAAGCTGGGGGAGCGCTGAAGAAAGTTGTCCTTGAACTAGGGGGCTCCGATCCGTTCATCGTGATGCCTTCTGCGCTTCTTGATGAAGCTGTTCCTCAGGCAGTCAAGGCTCGAATTCAAAACACGGGACAGTCCTGCATCTGCGGCAAGCGGATGATTGTGCATACGGATATCTATGAAGAGTTTCTGGAGAAATTCGTCGTAGCAATGAAAGCGGTTAAAGCCGGAGATCCTATGAATCCAGACATCGACATGGGACCTCTTTCGAGCCTTGCGCAACGCGATTTGATCTTGGAGCAGATTGAGAAAGCGAAGCAGGAGGGTGCACGACTCCTCGTAGGCGGAGAAGTTCTTGAGGGCAAGGGAGCGTATCTATCTGCGGGAGTGTTCGTGGATGTGCCGACAGGCAGTTCTCTCACGCGGGAAGAAATCTTTGGACCTGTAGCGATTGTCTTCAAAGCGAACGATATCGATGAGGCGATTCGCATTGCGAATGATGTGCCGTATGGGCTCGGCTCTTCAGTCTGGACGAATGATCCAGCCGAGCAGGAGCGGTTTGCTCGTGAGATAGAAGCCGGGATGACTGCGTTCAATCAGATACTCGTGTCTATGCCAGAAGTTTCCTTTGGAGGCATCAAGCGATCTGGTCACGGCCGAGAGTTAGGTTCGCTGGGGCTGCACGAATTCATGAATGCCAAGACGGTACTACATTCGTACTAATTACACGACGATGGCATCCATGATTCCGCCCGTAGTTCTGTGGGTAGCGGTCCTCTTCAACGGGGAAGGGGACCGAGGATGCTGATCTTATTCTGTTCGCAGAGTTCCGCAAGCCTCTTGAAGTCTGGGGGCGTGGGTTCAGGCAACGTATGGCGGTCTTGAATTGGTGTAGCCATCTCCAGCATCATCCCGACGAAGCCAACCTTGCCTCCGGGAATTGCATGGACGAGCATATGGGAATTTTTGTTACTGCTGCTCCGAAATCCATGCGGTACGCCGCGAGGCAGGAAGATGTAGCTTCCGGGCCCAGCCACACTCTTTTCTCCGTTGAGAATGACCGTCAACTCACCGTCAAGGATGTAGAACGCTTCGTCTTCATCGTGATGAAGGTGGTAGGGCGTTTCGAAGTCGGGCGGTGCCGTGGTGTGAATCAGAGAATATGCGCCTTCTCCTATTTCGTTTAGAGCCAAGACAAGATGAAGAGCGTTAAGGAACCAGTACGCAGGTGCAGTGTCAAGATTGACGATGGGTGGTTTGGAAACCATAGATATTGATCCTCGGGAATTAGCAGCCGTGGGACGATGCAGATTGAATCTGAAGAAATGCTACCTTTCCTGAAGTTTCGAAAATATAGCGGACGCTACACGGAAGAACGTGTGGAAGTGCACGGGTGACCGGTCGAACGCACATGACCAACGCTTGGGTGCAGCGAAATGCCCGCCACACTGTAAAGAGCCTGCGTTTCGTATAAGCCCTTCATCGCGGGGTCCGCTTTCAGGTTCAAACGCTAATAGATGGCCAGCCTTCTCGGCAGCGAGCGAGACACCGTTCTGTGTGTCGCCGTTTACGCTGTCAGCATCAATCTCTTTCATGAATTACGAAAGGCTGTTGGCCAATCTGTTCCGCGGATCTCTTGTTCCTTGGTCCCTGCGTCTCCCTCAAGAAAACGATGAAAGTTAAAACAGCGGAGCGCAGGCAACCGCCGTCAAGCCGCACAGGAAAAACACGAACATCCATCTCAGAATGGTTCTGGAACGCGCTGGTGCGGCACAGAATTCATGCCACACAAACACACCCCAGCAGGCTGAAATCATCGTGGCGCCTTGACCAATGGAGTATGAAACCGATGGGCCGACAATGTTGGCGCGCGAGGCTACAAAGTTAGCCATTGCACCTGTGCACCAGATAGCTCCTCCCAGCACGCCCCACAGATGCCACGAACCGTTCGCCTGCCAATAGCCCTGCATCGGGGCGGGTTCGCGGCCATCGAGAGGGAAGCGCATGAAGAAATAGTTCACGGGGATAGCGCAGATAGCCACGCCAAGTGCGAAGAAGAGAAGCGCTGCATAGGGGCCGGGAGCATCTTCTATCGTCATGGCCTTTGAAACGAACGGATAGAAGGTTCCCATCAAGAGTCCTGCGATCAAACTAATGATGATGCCACGACGGCTCATGGCTGCGTGTTCGGTTTCCCGCAACCGATAGGCGATGGCATCGAACACGATGGCTGCCGTAACCAATGCAATACCGACAAACAGAAGGAGAGGATTTCCCTTAGGGGAAATGATGTAGGTACTTACTGCACCCACGATGAGTGCAAGGCCAATACCAACGGGAAAGGCCACGGCCAGGCCTGCGATGTCGATCGCCGCAACCAGCAACAAATTCGCAATGTTGAAGATCGCACCGCCCGCCATCGCGAGAAGGATCGAATGTTGCCCTGAGTGAACGATGTCTGCGAAAAAGGAACGCCCTGCGACTCCGTGGCTTCCAAGAGTCACACCCCACACGACTGCCCCCGCAATCAGGCCGATAACGTAGTCCCAGTAAAACAACTGGAATCTGTAGCCAGGACAGAGCTTCATCGAGTTTGCCCATGATCCCCAGCACAGCATGCTGAGGATCATGAACAGAAGTGCAATACCGTATGTTTCAGGCTGATACATGGAGCGCGTCCCTTTCAGTGAGGTGATTTAGTCAATTCTGGGACCGAGCAAGATCATCCATTCGAGACTGACTTTGAATCCTTTCAGAAAACAGGAAGACTACGATACCCACCATTTCAGTCGCATGAACCAGCTTGAGACGTCACTTCTCGAACCTGAGGGCGGCAGACGGGAATCGGCCGTCGGAGGCACTCTTCGTCGCGCCACAGCGCCATTTTCGCTCCCCAAAAGTCATTACTTTGTCACGGTGGACGAAATCCACGATTTATACCTCATTTTGGTATGACAATGTGGGGATGATGCAGACCATGGCGCAAACCTCGTCCGACCACAGCTCCGGCATCGTTGGGATGGGACCGCAGGCCCAGATACTGGTAGTGGAAGACGACGTGCGGATGCAGAAAATCCTCTACCGGCTGTTTCGGGAGAGTGGCTATGCCGTCAGTGTGTGTGGCGACGGCCAGTCGGGATTGGATACATTTCGCGCGACGCGTCCGGCTGCGGTTGTCCTGGACCTGATGCTGCCAAATATCTTTGGGCGCGATTTGTGCCGCATGCTGAAGTCTGAGCGGCCGGAGACGCCTGTCGTGATTGTCAGCGCCATTGGGGAAGTGGCTGACAAGGTGCTGTTGTTGGAGCTCGGTGCGGACGATTACGTAACGAAGCCGTTCAGCCCTCGCGAATTGATGGCACGCGTGCAGGCAGCCATGCGTCGGATGCAGAAGACGCCGACAGTGGCCACCTATTCCTTCGGCGACTGCGAAGTAGACTTCAGCAAGATGAGCGCGAAGCGGAATGGTGTTCCCATCACGCTCACAGCGCATGAGTTTAAGTTGCTGCGTTACTTCATCGCCAACCCGGAACGGGTGTTGAGCCGCGAAGAGCTCTTGAACGAGGTCTGGGGTTATAACTCGTATCCGACGACACGTACCGTGGACAACAAGATTCTCAAACTCCGGCAGAAGCTGGAACCGGATGCGGCAGAGCCGCAGTACCTGCGCACGGTGCATGGCGCAGGGTATAAGTTTGTTCCATAAGGTAGATTTCGGCCCTTGCCTTCGGACAAACATACTTCCGGAATCCGCACACGGCTACTGCTGCAAATCTCGGTAGCGTGCATTGTCGCGGCCACGTTGCTGTTAAGCATGCTGGTGGTTCGCGGGCGCCTGCGCGAACATGCGAGGGAAACGTTGCAGACGGATCTGCAGCATTCCATTCAGACATTCCAGGATCTGCAAGCGCGACAACGCACGGCTTTGCAACGAGAGAATACGCTGCTGGCTGCGCTGCCCACCCTTCGCGCTCTTATGATTGCACGCGACACCACCACGATTTCCGATGGCGCGCGGGACTTCTGGCGACTGAGTGGCAACGACCTGTTCGCACTTGCCGATCAGGATGGCCGCGTACTCGCAACCTATTCCACAGTGCAAAATGCAAATGAAGAATTGAGCGCAGCCTTACAAAAAGTGCTGTTCGCGCCAGGCAAGCATTACCTCACGTCAGGCGGCAACCTGTTTGAGTTTGCAGTAACCCCCATCTATTTCGGAGCAAAGGAGAGCGGCACTTTGCTCGGCTATGTGATCGGTGGATACCGGATCGATCACGAATTGCTGCAAGAGGTAGGACGCGGCGCGGGGGCCGAGGCGATTTTCCTGGTGGATCACCGGGTGGCTGCGAGTACGCTTCCCGATGTGCAGCAGAACGCGTTGCTTTCTGTGGAGGCCTCTCAGAGAACGGCGCCAGTATTGTTGCAGTTAAACGGGCAACGTTACCTTGCGGCCAGCAGCGATCTTTCGTCGCGCGCGGACGTGCCTGTGCATCTGGTGGTGTTGAAGTCGCTGGTTGCCGTGGATCGTGCGGAGGCCGAGATCCGCAGCGTCATCCTATTTGCGGGGCTGCTCTCCATTGGCGTGGGTTGCGTACTGATGTTGTTGCTTGCACGCAGCGTTACAGCACCGCTGGAAAGGCTGGCCTCCGCGGTGCAGGCGTTCGCGGAAGGAAATCGCGACTACGTGCTGCCCTCAGGCGGTCCCAAAGAAGTGCGCTTTCTCAGCGCCACGCTGGCAGAAATGCGGGAAGAGATTCAGAGGAAGAACAGCGCTCTGCTAGAGTCGGAGCGACTGGCCACTATCGGCCGGATGGCAAACTCCGTGTCGCACGATCTGCGTCATTATCTGGCTGCCATCTATGCGAACTCAGAGTTTCTAGCCTCTCCTACAATGCCGCCGGAAGAACGTGCAGAGTTGTTTGAGGAGATTCGGCTAGCGGTGAATGGCACGACGGATATGCTCGATGCTCTTCTGCTCTTTGGCAACACGGGGTCTTCGTTGCGGCGTAGCCCCTCGCCGGTGGCGGCAGTAGTGGAGAGATCGATGTTGCTGGTGCGGTCGCATCCGGATGCAGAGCGGGTCACATTCAAGATGGTGGAAGTAACCGCGGACACCTTCGCAGACATTGATGCCCGCCAGGTGGAACGCGCGATTTACAACTTGTTGCTGAATGCAAGCCAGGCCGCCTCCGAAGCAGATGGTGTGCGTGAAGTAGCGATATCGATTACAGGATCGCAGGATGCGATCGCCGTAACGGTGAGAGATTCCGGCCCCGGCGTCCCGGATGGTATCCGGCATAGCCTCTTTGATCCCTTTGTCAGCAAGGGTAAGCAGAAGGGAACCGGCCTTGGACTTACGCTTGCGCACAGTGTGGCGCAAGAGCATGATGGCAGCGTGGAGTTGGTGAGCAGTCGTCCGGGTGAGACCATCTTCCGCCTGACGTTGCAGCGCCATTCGCAAGGCGTGGCTTCACAAACCCCGCATATCGATGATCTGGTGATTCTATGAAGCATGCATGGACAGTGCCGGTACTTGTCACACTCGTGCTGCCGCCCATGCTTTGTGCGCAAACACCTGAAACGCCACAGGACCGTTTGAAGCGGCTGAGCACCGCGATAGCGCAGACACAATCCCAGATGAAGGCATATGAGCAACAATTGCAGGAACTGCAGAAGCAGGTTGACGCATTGCAGAAGGAGCTTGGCAACCATCCCTCCGAAGAGGTTGCCGGTCCATCGCAGGTAGTACGCCCAGCACCTGCGGACACGACGGAGGAGATTCAGGAGCGACAAGCGATTGCGGAATCGCAAATCGCAACGCACGAGCAGACCAAGGTGGAGACAGAGTCAAAATATCCGTTGCGCTTGACCGGTCTGATCCTCCTCAACGGCTTTATCAATACCCACCGTGTGGACGATGCCATTGCTCCAACATACGCTCTGAATGGGGATGGCAGCACTGGCCTCTCGGTGCGCCAGACGATTCTTGGTTTTGATGCGACTGGGCCACATTTGTTGGGAGCTGAAAGCCATGCGGATTTGCGCGTCGACTTCTTTGCAAACGGATCGCAGCAGACCTACGGAGCTTCGGGGATCTTGCGTCTGCGGACAGCGCATGCCTCCCTGGTGTGGGAGAAGACGGAAGCCTTCTTCGCGCAGGACCGGTCATTGTTAGCGCCCAATGTGCCGACGTCGTTAGTGTCCACAGCGCAGCCGAACCTGTCGTGGAGCGGCGATCTGTGGACATGGAATCCGCAAATAGGAGTGCGGCAGCGCATTCCATTGAAGTCTTCTCAACGCCTGGAAGTCGCGGCGGCGCTTCTGGATGTACAAGACCCGCTGTTGCCAAACGCTACTTCGTCATCCACGGTGACGCGCGCAGAGCGTAGTCGCTGGCCGGGCCTCGAGGGACGTATCGGATATGCCTCGGGACAACAGGACGAAGGTCCTGCTGTCGGTGTTGGTGGGTACTTCGGTCCGCATCGCACTTCAGAGGGGTATCGGTTCAATGCGTGGGCAATCAGCGGCGATCTGCGCCTTCCTATGGGACGCTACGTGCAGCTTACGTCGAACGTCTATCGAGGTGCAGGTCTTGGCGGTTTGGGAGGCGGTGGCTATGTCGATTATTTCTACCCAGCAGGCAAGGATGACGTTGCGCAAGCACTGAATGATGCAGGCGGATGGATCCAGTTCAAGTTCCGCCCAGTAGAACGCCTGCAATTCAACGCAGGATATGGCATTGATAATCCGTTCGCCGCGGATATCCGTTCTTCACTGGCTGGTACACCGTCCTATACAGGACTTTCAAAAAATCGTGACGCGTTCGGGAATGTGATTGTGTCTCCAAGCAAGTATCTTGAGTTCTCACTCGAGTACCGTAGATTGTGGTCGAACTATGTCAACAACGTGTTGCGTCTATCAGACGCTATCGGTCTGGCAGCGGGGTACCGCTTCTGATGAAGACTCTCCCGTACGCAATCTGTCTGTGGGGAATGCTGCTTACTGTGCGTCCTGTACCCGCTGCTGAGGTGACGGCGCGGCTCGTGCAGTCAGACAAAGGGAAGGAACACATGCCTCCCGCGGTACTCTGGCTTAAGCCGTTGCAGGGGAAGGCGGACTTTCCTCCGTCCAGTAATTTCACGTTGCTGCAGAAAAACAAGATGTTTCACCCGCATCTGTTAGTGGTACCGGTGGGCAGTACCGTGAGCTTTCCAAACGCCGATCCGTTCTTCCATAACGTGTTCTCCATGTTTGATGGGCGGCGCTTCGATCTTGGGCTCTATGAGGCAGGATCCACGCGAACCGTGTCATTTACGCGCGAAGGAATCTCCTATATCTTCTGCAATATCCATCCGGACATGAGTGCGGTGGTGCTGTCGCTCGTGACTCCGTACTATGCGATCGCAGATTCGAGTAATGCTTTTCATATTGCCGATGTGCCGGATGGTGACTACGAGCTGCATACCTGGGTGGAGGGACGACGTGGGGAAAAACCTCCGCGTCGCGTACGCATATCACAGGGCTCAACAAACCTCGGCGATATTGAGACGGGCCAGCGCGAGGAACCGCAGGACCATCTGAATAAGTTTGGCAAGCCTTACGATGCATCTCATTCCTCCTATTAAACGCATCAGGGATGAAAGAACTTCATCAATGCTTTTGCGTCTTCCTCGCTGAGGTTTGCGCGTACCCGCATGTGCCGAACAACTGTGCTTGAGATACGAGGCGAGAACCCATCCGGAGGATTGTGGCAGCGCGAGCAATTCTGCTCGAAGACGCGCTGGCCTTCATTGACCTTCGGAGCTTTATGAACTGCGGTCTGCGTGGGTGTTTTGGTCTGCGTAGAAGTCTGAGCAACCGCGGTGGAAGCCAATAGTGCCATTGTTGCGAGCGCAAGTGTTCTCATCTACTTCTTTCCTTTCCACGCGGGAAACAGGAAGCGATACACAATTCCCGTCTGCCAGATGTTGACGTTGCCCTGATATGCGAACTGTCGCGAATAGCTGCTAATAATGCGCGCGTTGTGCGGCAGGTTATAGTCCAGGCCGAAGTCGGCTCGATTGGTATTTTTGAAAGGAAGTGTGTCACTTACGATCGTGTCGCGGCGCCATGTCTGCTGCATGCGGAACACGGGTTCAAATCCACCGAGCCATGGCGAAATCTGTGCGAGACGCGTGGCGCGATAGTCGAACTCAACCCAATAGCCCTGCGCGTGATGTCCACGGGCGAATTCTCCACGCATACGGAGGTTTGTGTTCACCGGCTCCCACCACAGGTGTCCGCCGTAGAAATTTTCGTGCGTTCCCTGTAGCACCCTGCCATAACTGAGGCCGATCTCAAGCCGTTTCTCAGGCAGATAGAGACTGGATCGCCCGCCAAACGCGCGTTGCGCTGTGAACTGTTCGTTGCCTGAACGCGCCGAGTAGTATGCGGCGTAGTCAATGGAGTACTTCTTGCGCGAAACCGCAGAACCACGCAGCTGTCCGCCCAGACCGGAGCCCGATCCCATATTGCCAAGACTGCCAATCAGTGGACCACTTTGAAAATTTCCGATCCAAAGCGGCGATAGCCTTTCGTTGTATGTGCCGAAGGGGATGAGGTAGCTGCCCGCCACCAGCGTCATGTGTTTGTTGAGAAATATGTCCGCTTGCGCGTATGTGAAAGATGCAAAGTGAGCGTGATCGTATCCCTGTGTGCCAGGTGTGTGAAAGAAGTCCTCACCAATGGCCGCGCGCGACTCAATCTGTACTCGCTTGCCAATAGGGGCCATGATAAGCGGTTCGATGAGCGGGAGATATGTTGTGTTTCCGCCGTTGGTGCTGCTGAAGAAACCCATTCCGCCAGAGATCAGCGGCGTTTCTTGCGCATGCAGCGGTACCACGGACGCTGCAAGCAAGAGTGTCGCGACGGGGGAGACGAGAACGTACCATTTCGTCCATTGCATGGTGACACAGTAGAGTGTCTGTCGATTGCGTATGTCCTCAATCAGTCAGGTCTTTGTAAGTACCTTGTCACCGAGCGGAAAAAGACAAGAGTGTCTCATGTCACCGACATGTCACCACGAGCTTGCAGATAGCAACAATGCAATGACATTAAGCTGACAGCCACATGACAAGCACAACTGAGAGCGTGACCTACTCTCTGGTTCGTGATGCAAGCGCCTTCTCAATTGGACCGTGAGTTCTCAGCGTCGATGGTTGCTGGACATTCGACACCTGCCTTGCGGCATCTCGCGTCGCGGCCGTTGTCGCCAATCCTGCAGCAGCGGTTGCTATTGCTGAACACTGTCTGCGATCCAACGACAACCGTTCAGACGCTGCAGACGTGGCAACCGCGGCGATGGAAACAACATCTGCGTTGGCTTGATGTTGGCGGTATTGCATTGACCCTGCACGACGCGATGCTGGGGCAGGAAATGGAAACCGTTATTCCAGCAGAGATTCGATCGAGATGGCAGCGCGATCTTCAGAACAATGTGCAGCGAATGGAAGAATTGGCAGCCGAGGCGTGCGCTATTCATTCAGCATTTCAACGTGGCCACATCTGTTACGCCACACTGAAAGGATTCTCGTTGGCGCCGCTGTCTGTTCCTCGAATGGAATTGCGGTCGCAGGTGGATCTGGACTTCTTGGTTGCTGAGGACGACGTCCTCGGCGCCAAGCAATTGCTTGAAGCGCGTGGATATCACCTGCGCGCAGTGAGCGGTCGAAGCTGGGAGTTCAAAGCGAATGAGAGTGCCGTGCTGGGTTGGCGAGACCAGTATCAACCCACTGCTGCGCGCATTGTTGAATTGCATGTAGAGGCTCGCGACGCGGCACATCCGCTTCTGCCGCGCATTCGTTGGCAGCGATTTCAAGATGTGGATATGCCTGTCCTGCATCCGGCTGATCTGTACTTGGGGCAGGGGCTTCATCTTTTCAAGCACATTCATTCGGAGTTCTTCCGCGTCGCGCATTTATTGGAATTCCGTCGGCATACTTTGGCGCGCAAGAACGAACGATCCTTTTTCGAAGATGTGCGTCAGGCGGCTGCGGATCATCCGCGAGCAGTGCAGGGGCTTGCTGTTGCCATTGCCGTGGCAGAAAGCGCAACGGGTCCTTTCGCCCCTCGCGATTTACAAGCCTGGACCACGGATAAGATGCCGCGGGGAGTGCGTCGATGGGTGCAGGAATACGGCCCAAGGTCCAGTGCTGCTATGTTTCCGGGCAGCAAAAACTATTTGTTGTTGCAGCGCGAACTTGAAGTAGCCAGCGTGACGCCGCGACGCACGGTTCATCACTCGCTGCTTCCACGTGCTTTGCCGCCAGCAATTATCGCGCCCAGAGAGCAAGAGCCATTACGCGAAACATATCTGCGGCATCGCTTGCAGATATGGTTTCTGTTCTTCCGCGCGCGCTTTCATCTCGTAGAGGGATTGCGCTATCTGTATGAGGCACGGCGATGGAATCGGGGAAGCTTGTTCCTACTTGTAATTGTGCTTTTGATGTTTTGCGGCCCCGCACAGGCCCAACAACAACCGACGGATCAAAGTCCTCTGCTATACGGTCCCCCATCGGTAGCACAGGATGCACAGACGACGACATCCACGGTGCAGCCCCGCCGCACAACAGATGTTTCCGCTCCCTCGCAGTACGTGCCGGATACAACAACGTTCACTCCGCGCGATTCATCGTCCAGCGCGACACAAATCATTTCCTTCCTGCAGAACACACCCGATGCGCTGATCGAAGTGAAACAGTTGCTAAGTGATTTTGCAGGACAGCAGGGGCAGCCGACTTCTCCCGACAGTATTACGGATGAACAGGTTTACAGCCGCATTGCAACGAATGCGGACTTTCGCAGAAATGTCGGTACGTTTCTGCAGGCGCGTGGCTTCACGGTGGACACCATTGAGGAGCCTGAAGACCCTTCGATCCCAGCTTTGAACCAGTCCAAGGTATCGAGCCTTGAGAGTCCTGATCGAACTATTCAGCGCCCTGTTCCGGCAAAGAAGGAGACGCCGGAGCCGTCCACAGAGCCGCGCGTCCTGAATCGTCCCACGCCGTATAACTTGCGATCGCTGCACGATCTATATACGCAGGTGACGGACCTTAATGGGCCGTTGAAGCGCTTTGGCGCGGATATGTTCCTTCGTCGCGATCTTGCGACGGTGCGCGCTATGGGGGCTCCAACTGCGACTTCATTGCCCGCTGATGACAACTACGTCCTGGGGCCGGGTGACAGCGTTTCGATACAGATGTGGGGCAGCAACACACAAACACTCACGCGTACTGTGGACCGCGATGGCAATCTCAATCTTCAGGATGCTGGTCAGGCTCATGTTGCAGGAATGAGCCTCAGGCAGGCACAGGAGACTGTTGCCAACCTGATGCGACCACAGTTTCGTGATGTGCGGGTGTCGCTCTCGCTCGGGAAGCTACGCAGTGTACGCGTGTATGTCGTTGGAGACGTTCAACGGCCTGGGGCTTATGAACTGAGTGCGCAGTCTACGGTCATTAGCGCGCTGTATGCAGCGGGTGGGCCGACGGCTGTTGGGTCGCTTCGTGTGTTACGTCACTATCGCGGCACGTTGTTGCTGGGAGAGATCGACCTCTACGATTTTCTGCTGCATGGCACCCAAAGTGAAGAACGCCTTCAGTCGGGCGATACGCTGCTGGTGCCTCCAGCAGGACCACAGGTGGCCGTGTCCGGCGCGGTCAAACGCCCCGCGATCTATGAGCTGAAGGGAAAGACCTCGCTAGCCTCTTTGCTTGAAGACGCGGGTTCACCGACAGTAACTGCGGAGCTCACACACCTCACGGTCGAACGTGTGCGTCCCAACACACAAAGAGAAACCATCGACCTGGCGTTGCAAGATGGGAGTTCGAGTGAGCAAACACATAGTGCGATAGAACACTTTGTCGTGCAGGATGGCGATGCCGTTCACGTTACTCCGATCGAGGCATACAGCCGGCATGTTGTCTATCGCGAAGGCCACGTGCTTCATCCTGGCCGCGTTGCGTGGCATGACGGTATGCGGCTTCGCGATGTTCTTCCGTCGTATCGTGACATGTTGCCGGAGCCAGCAGACCGTGGCGAGATCATTCGTCTTGTGCCACCGGATCTGCATGTGGAGACGATCGAATTCCACGTTTCGGACGTGATGATTGGAAATGAAAATCCTGCGCTGCAGCCGCTGGATACGATCCGCGTACAAGGTCGCTACGATGCTGATGCACCCAAGGTGTCAGTGGATGGTGAAGTACTGCGTCCGGGAACTTATCCGTTTTCGCAGGGCATGACCGCGGCGCAATTGGTTCGCATGGCAGGCGGATTCACGCGTGGTGCGTTACTCACCTCGGCCGATCTTTCGAGTTACACCGTGGTGGGAGCGACACGCGTTCGGGACGAACAGACTACCTTGCGCATTGGGGACGCTGTCCTTCGCAGTGATCTCGAAGCGGATGTTGCCTTGAAACCGGGAGACACACTGAATGTCCATCGTCTCACTGGTTGGGACGATATCGGCGCTTCGATCGAAGTGGTGGGCGAGGTGGCACATCCTGGTCACTATGGCTTCCGGCAGGGCGAACATCTCAGTTCGATTCTGAAGCGCGCCGGGGGCTTTCTGGAGACGAGCTACTCCGACGGTGCTGTGATGACGAGACCGGATGTAAAGGTCTTGGAAGAAAAGAGCAGGCAGGAGTTGATCCGGCAAATTGAAACAAGCGCCTCTGCTGCGCGTACATCGTCCACTGTGACGCCCGCCGATGGTGCAGCGCAACTTCAGTTGGTGCAGGCGCAGCAGGACCAGATCGTAGCGAGCCTTAAGAACCAGCCTGCGAGCGGACGTCTCGTGTTGCACATCAGCAACAACATCACCGAGTGGGAAAATACGCCCGCCGATATTGAGGTGCGCAAGGACGACAAATTAATGATTCCCAAGCGTCCTGGCTTTGTCTTGATAAGTGGGCAGGTCTACAACGCGTCCGCCATAGCCTTCACTCCAGGCAAGAGTGCGGATTGGTATTTGCACAAAGCAGGTGGCACGACCCAGGTAGCCAATAGGAAAGAGATCTTTGTCATTCGCGCCAACGGCTCAGTTGTGGGCCGTACCAGCGGCGGCGGACTATTTCATGACGATGTACTCGCAACGAAGCTCACCCCGGGTGATGTGGTTGTAGTTCCGCAGAAGATTATCGGAGCCTCGCTGTTCTGGCGCAATTTGCTAACGGTGGCGCAGATTTCCGCTTCCATTGCATTCACGGCAGCAGTGGCAGGTGTGCTGTGAGCGAGCTACGAACACACCCTCACACGGGCATCGAGCGCATTGAGTTTCTCTTCGAGCGTCGTGTGTTGTTGGGAAAAATTGGTGTGGTCGTTTTTGCACTTAGTCTGCTCACGGCGTGCCTGTGGCCCAAAACGTACACATCTTCTGCAAGCATCATGCCGCCGGGCAACGGCAGCGTGAGTGCCGCGATGTTTGCGGCACTTGCCGGCAGAGGTTCTGGAGGACTGAGCGGGCTGGGAAGTCTGGCAGGCAGCCTTCTGGGTGTTAACAACTCTTCGGCTATCTACATCGAACTTCTGCGAAGCGGCACGATTAACGGAGAGATTGTAGATCGCTTTGATCTGCAGAACGTGTATCACAAGCGTTATCGCGTGGACACACTGAAGACCCTGGCGCGCCATGTTCAGATACAAGACGACAAGAAGAGCGATGTCATCACGCTCGTGGTGGAGGACCATGACCCGCAGCGCGCACGTGACATGGCGGCTGCGTATCTGGATGGTCTCAACCGCCTACTGAACCGAACAAGCACATCGTCAGCCCGGCAGGAACGCATCTTTGTGGAACGCCGGTTGGTGCAGGCCCGGCACGATCTGGAGCAGGCACAGCTTGCGTTAAGCGAATTCTCCAGCACGCATGGGACGATCGATCTCAAAGAGCAGGCTCGTGCCGAGGTGACCTCCGGCGCAGCATTACAGGCGCAGATTCTGGTGGAAGAATCCAACATCAGTTCTATGCGCCAGATCTATGGCGATGGCAACATACGCCTGCGCGCTGCAGAGGCGCGTGCGTCCGCGTTGCGTGCCCAGTTGAAACGGATTGAGGGCAGCTCCGCCCCGCTTGCTGATATCTCAACGGACTCCATCTCCGACACGCCTGCGCCCTCATTGCGTCAGTTGCCTCGGCTTGCCGTCCCTTTTGCAGATCGGTATAGGGACGTGCAAATTCAGGAAAAACTGTTTGAGCTGCTGACAGAACAGTTTGAGATGGCCCGCATAAGCGAAGCGAAGGACGTCCCTGTTCTCAAGGTGATTGACTCTCCGGCGGTTGCCGAGAAAAAGTCCTTCCCACCACGTGCGCTAATGACACTGGCACTGTGGCTTGGCGTGATGTCGCTGGTGTGCTTTGGGCTGTTGCTGTTCGATCACGTGCAGGAGCATAGGCAGGACCCGCGCGTTCTACTCATGCGCCGCATCGCTTTCTCGCTAATTCCTTTATGGGGGCGGCGATGAAAGGTCAGATACAGAACGTGTTTTATGGCGTGCTGGACTATGTGGCGTTTCCGGCGGTGATGCTGCTCGTCGCTCCAATGCTGATGCGCAAACTCGGCGTGGACGGCTATGGTCTGTGGTCTGTCATGGCCGCTGTTGTAAGTGCTACCAGCATCATTGCGTCAGGATTTGGCGACGCTGCGATCAAGCAGGTAAGCCAGGATCGCGCGAAAGATCGATCTGCGGTGTCGGTTACAGTGCGAACACTATTCATGGTCAGCTGCGTTCTTGCCGCATTGTTTGTCTTGGCGATTGTTGCAGTGTCGCCATGGATTGCGATGCGGATAGCGCATGGCAACGCCCTTCTTCGCGTGGACTGTAGATACAGCCTGCTTCTGGTTGCTGTGTTGATCATGCAGCGCGCCATAGAGAGTACCTTCATAAGCACGCAGCGCGCTTATGAGCGCTATGGTGCTGCCGTCCGCATCAGCATCTTTGCCCGGATTGGTTCGCTGATTGCCGGAACATTGATGGCCAGCCTGTTTCCTCGAGTGTGGTGTGTGCTGCTTGTCACTGCACTGTGCAACGTCGCGGCGACCGTAGTGCAACACCGTCGCTTACGTGAGTTGCTCGATATGCAGCAGCTGCGTCCGCTTTGGAATGCGGACGCAATGATGCTTCTCTTCCGATTTGGAAAGTACAGTTGGTTGCTCGCATTGTCTGGAGTCGTTTTTAGCCAGCTGGATCGGCTTTTTCTTGGGATGTGGCTTGGTGCGCCAGTGATCGCTGCATATGCAATATGCGCACAGATTGCGCAACCCATCTATGGCGTTTCTGCTGCGGGTCTCCATTTTCTTTTCCCTTATCTTTCACATCGCGCCGCGGCGGGCTCGTCCGCAAACCTGGGCCGATCCATTGCGCTTGCGGCTGCAGCCAATATCCTCTTTGCCATCGTCGCGGGGCTCGTATTACAGACCGTTGGTTTGCGATTCCTTGCGCTCCTGGGTCGTTCTGGTCTGAATGGTGATTCGCGGCATCTGCTCGCGGCGCTGGTGTGGAGTTCATCGCTGCTCGCCATCAGCGTGGTCCCCACGTATGCGCTGTACGCATTGGATCGGGTTCAACTGGTCACACTTGCCAATGTACTGGGGGCCTTCGCCTGTATTGCTTGTATGGCCGCCCTTGGATCGCGCTTTGGAGTAACCGGAATCGCCTTCGCCAGACTTGCGTATGGATTCATTTGCATCCTGCTTTATCTGCCACTGTGGTACGCGCTCAAGCACAGAACATCCCCAATTCCTGCACTGCACGCAGTTTGCGAGGAAGTATGAGCGTCGAGGGAGTCATGTTCGTGGAAGAGTCGCGACGGGAGGCGCCTGCTCTCCCTTCCATTGCTCAATGGAGCGGGTTTTTGTATGCCGCGAGGGTGATGACAGTCTTACTAGCTGTACGACTGTTTGGCATGGAGGCGGAGACAGGCGTCGCCATAAGTCTCGTTGCGAGCTTTGGCTTGTTTCTAATGGGGCTCTTAACCGCGCGTCCGGCAGCGGTAATGACGCTTGCGGAATTGCGCACGACTTCGCCCGGCCGTGCGGTTCTGCTGTATCTGGTTGTAACAGGCACTAGCCTCATCTGGACGGTAGCAGCTTCCAAAGCCGCAGCGGCGGCATTCTGGCTGGCAATGATGTGCGATGTTGCCATCGTCGCTCTACAGGCTCGTCAGCATACTGCTACGGAAGTGGCGGATGCGGTATTTCGTGGCTTCGTGTATGGAACTGTCTTTGTCGCGGTCATCGCGTGGTTGTTACCCGCGCAAAGTGACATGCGGCTGGGCGATGAAGAATTGCTGGGACCGAATCAGATCGGCTGGCCCTGTGCTCTTGCGTTCTTTTTTGCGCAGTACCTTCTTCGCCGCCATATACAGAGACGATGGAAGGTCTGCCTTGTATTGTTTGGTGTCACGCTACTGCGCAGTCTTAGTAAAACGACGATTGTTGCGTTTGTGTTGGCACAGGGCTACTTGCTCCTGGTGAATTCCGGTCTGACACGTAAGGCTAAGGTGAAGATTCTCTGCCTGTGCATCGGCACTCTCCTGGTTTTCACACCGTTGTTGATCTCGTACTTCACTTCCTATGCAGACAGCACCTCAGCAGAATCGCTTACGGGGCGCATCGGCATCTGGACGTACATGCTTGCAGAAGCCGTGGAGCGCCCCTGGTTCGGGCACGGCTTTCACTCCGTGTGGAAGGTGATCCCGCCCTTCTATAGCAGCGGCTTTCAAGCACGCCACGCACACAACGAACTACTGCAGCAATTCTATGCATATGGTGCCATTGGCATCACCATGACAGTTGCAATCTACGCGACCATCGTGCGGTCGGTGCGCTCGCTGAGTGATGTCTCAACGAGACAGATATTTGCGGGGCTATTTCTGCTGACACTCATACGGGGATTCGCTGATACGGAAGCATTCGATCTCTCCTGGCCGCTGTGGCTTCTTGTCCTGCTGGGCGCACTGACGCTGGAGCAAATGAAAACAAAGGAGGTGATCCCGTGCGAGTTGTAGTTCCAGTCGTCTCGTCCGCGAACGCCATGTCTGGCGTAATGCGCCACGCCATCAATATGATTCGATCGCTGCTGCTGATCGAACAGGTAGAACACGTCCATGTGGTCGCGGGCCAATGGCAGCGGTATGTTTCGGAATTCCTTCCGGATCACCCAAAGCTTTCAGTGGAGATGGCCAGAATTCGCAGCGATATCTTCTCGCGCAACTTTTGGTACGCAGTGGAATTGCCCCGCACGGTGCGCCGATACAACGCAGATCTGGCGCACTACTCCTACCCCGCGCCATTGCAGCAAACGGCAATGAGCGTGCCTGTTGTAGTGACACTGCATGATCTGTATCCGCATGATTTGCCCGAAAATTTTGGGCCGATCAAGGCTTCGTTCAATAGGATGCTTCTTCACCACTGCCTTGTCTCAGCCGATGCGATTGCTTGTGTCTCGCATAGCACTCTGGATCGCCTTTCGCGTGTACATCCTCTGCTGTCGTTACGGTCTGCTCATGTGATTCCCAATTGTGTCTATGAAATGGACGCGAAAGCAAACGCGCCATCGGGCCTGAGCGACCCTTTTATGCTTTGCGTGGCACAGCACCGTCGCAATAAAAATCTGCTCGTATTGCTGCAAGCTTTTGTACGTCTGCGGTCGATGGTGAACGTCGATCCGCGGCTTCGATTGGTCATCGTAGGAATCGAAGGACCGGAAACGAATGCCATCAAGAGTTTTATTGACGAGCACAAACTGCGACAGCATGTGCTTCTGAAGAGCGGTCTCTCGGAGGGAAACCTTCGTTGGTGTTACCGCGAATGTCGAGTGCTGGTGGCGCCTTCGGTCGTAGAGGGATTCGGGTTGCCGATTGCCGAGGCTCTGCTCGAAGGATGTCGCGTGGTGTGTTCGGATATCCCGTCGTTCCGGGAAGTGGGGAGACGTCATTGTCGCTATGTGCATTTGGGTGACGATGCTGTTTCTCGTTTTGCCGACGCAATGTTTGAAGAGTGTAGTCAGCCAAAACCGGAAGCGGTGGCGCTGCCTCAGTACAGCCTCAAAACGATTGCGCGCCAGTACGCGGAACTATATGAGTCGGTATCGGTGCAAAACCGCCGCAAGATATCGAGAGAGTGCAATGCAGTCGAGCATGTGAAGGGACAGGTGGGGGTATGACAATGAATCGGAAAACTACAGAAGTGCTTGGCATACCAATTTCTGCCGCCAACTTCGCTCTTGCTTTGGATTGGACTGCGGAGGATCTGCACGCGAGGCGAAAAGGGTATTCATGTTTTGTGAGTGTCCATGGCCTTATGGAGGCCCTCCGCAGCGCTCCGTTCGGTCAGTGTTATTCCGAAGCATCGCTCTTGTTCCCGGATGGCGCACCTGTAGCGTGGGTTGGGCGTGGCCAGGGTGAGAAGCACATGGAGCGTGTGGCAGGGCCGGAGTTTATGTTGAAGCTCTTTGGCGATCCTCGTTTTCATGGCGCTACGCATTTTCTCTACGGCGGTGACGAAGGTGTAGCGGAACTTCTTCGGCAACGGCTTTCTGAACAATTCCCGCACGCGAAATTTGCGGGAACGTTCACACCTCCATTCCGTAACCTCACCACAGACGAGAGTGATGCATTGGTAGAGATGATCGCGCGTCTTAAGCCAGACATCATCTGGGTCGGCATCGGATGTCCAAAGCAAGAGTTGTTCATGCAGCAATTTCTGCCACGAATGGAGACGGTGCTGATGTTCGGCGTGGGTGCGGCCTTTGACTTCCACACGGGGCGGCTGAAGGATTCACCGCAGTGGATAAAGGATGCCGGGCTACAATGGGTGCATCGATTGGTGCAGGATCCGCGTAGGCTTTGGAGACGCTACATCATTAGCAACACACACTTTCTGCTCGCCCTACTGCGACAGAAGCTCTTCAAACAGACAGTGAAAGAACGGAAGCCGCGTCCCGCGCAGAATGAAAAGTATGGTGTGACAGAAGAAAGACATCCTTCTTACGGAGACGTGACAGCGACTTCTCCCAAGCGCATTACGGTTGGAGATGCCGGATCGGGAAGATAACGTTCCGCCTGAGGAGATTTCATGCTGAAGCAATCCTTGAGTGCTGCGATCGGTGGAATATTGTTGCTGGTGCCGTCGCTCCACAGCCTCGTGCAGGCAGACCAAACCCCACAAACGATCCAGATCACGGCACACCGCTTTGCGTTTGCTCCGAACGACGTCACGTTGAAAGTAAACCAGCCTGCGGTGTTGGTCTTTCAGAGTGAAGATGTGACACATGGCATGCATTTCGATGACCTTGATATCAACGCAACGATCGCGAAGGGGACTGGGGCAACGGTAAAGCTGACGCCCGATAAGATCGGCGATTTTGTAGGACATTGTGCTGTGTTCTGTGGGGTCGGCCATGGCGATATGTCATTCACAATCCACGTCGTGCAATAGAAATATTTCTGTCCTCCAGCTATCGCGACACTTCCGCCGCCCTCCCCGGAGGGCGTCTTTTTGTTTTGTTCCATGCCTTTCGGAATTGCAGCAAATGTCTCGATGGAGAGACAAATCTCTTTACAAAAGATGACAAGCCGCTAACAAGTTACAAGTTCCGTTTCCGCATACTCGGCTTATCTCTCTTCGGGGTACCGTCGTGAAAACTTTTCGCTCGCATTCGTTTCTTTGTCTCGTGGCGCTGACGACATGCGTTGGCTCGTCGCGCGCGCAGACACCGGGAACGGGCGCCGTCGCCGGACTTGTGACAGATCCTTCCGGCAGTGTGATTAGAAATGCAGAGGTGACAGCGTCTGATGTGGATACCAATGCGGTCCGCGTCGTGCACACCAACGAAAATGGAGCATATCGCGTTGCGTTGTTGCACCCGGGAACGTATTCCATTCGTGTACGTGTTCCTGGCTTCGCAGATACTGCTGACATGCGTGTGAAGGTGGAAACGGGTGGCATTAGTTCGTTAAACATCCGCGTGACAATTGCGCAGGATTCGCAGCAGGTACGTGTAGCTGGTGACGAAGAACTTGCAAATCTTGAGTCGTCTACATTGGGCAGTCTGGTGAATCAGACATCCATGCTTGCGCTACCACTGCGCACCAGGAACTACACGCAACTCCTTAGCCTGGCGCCCGGGGTCATCACAGACGTACCCACGTCATCTCCCATTGGCAACGGCTCCCAGAATGTCGCCTCGAACGGCGCGAAGACGACGGCGAATAATGTGCAGTTCAACGGCGTGGATGCGAACAACCTTGCACAGAACTCTATGGCGGCTATTGGACAGGAAGTAGGTACAGCTATTCCTGCACCGGATGCCATCGCAGAAGTAAAAGTGCAGACCGCGAACTTCGATGCGGCATACGGACGTGGCTCTGGCGCGAACATTGATGTCATGAGCAAGACGGGAACAAACCAGTTCCATGGCTCTGTGTGGGAGTTCTTTCGCAACGACGCGATGGACAGCAATGACTTCTTCACGAAGCAGCAAGGGCAGCCGCGTCCGACGCTGAAACAGAATATCTTCGGCGGCACGTTCGGCGGTCCCCTCCAGCACGATCGCACATTCTTTTTTGTGCAGTACCAGGGAGAGCGGAGCATCAACGGACTGGGAGGCAAACGCTCTGCAGTGTTGCCACTGCTGACGAATGACCGATCAGCAAGAACACTTGGCGCGCAATTCTGCGCTGCAGGACATACCGATGCTTCGGGTGCGCCGCTTTCCGGCTATGTCACACATGCTGGTGGAACTCAGGTCGCATGTGATGGATCGAATATCAATCCGGTTGCTGTTTCCATCCTGAACGCAAAGCTGTCTGATGGATCGTTTGCAGTGCCTGCTCCGCAGTCAATTCTGCCTCAAAGTGATCCTTCGGCGTTGCCGGTTGGACAGTCTACATTTGCACCGCCTGCTCGCTTTAGTGAAGACCAGTTTTCTGTCAACGTTGATCGCGTACTGACACCTCGCAATACTCTCTCGGGCCGCTTCTTCTATGCGCGGGATCCTTTCAAGCTACCGTTCTCAGCGAATGCTGCGAATGTTCCTGGGTGGGGCACTGACCAACTTGATCGCAACACGATGTTTGTACTCGCCGATACGCATGTGTTCAGCCCCACGCTGGTGAACGTGGCGCGTGTTGCATATATGCGTTTCGATGGTGTGGCAAACGTGGAGCATCCGACACTGGCGGCTGATATCGGCCAGAGCAGTCCCACGGGCATCGTCGGCCCCACGACAGGTGCGCCTGGCCTGACAGTAGATGGGTTGTTCACCATCGGTGATGCGGGAACGCCCTCACAGTGGCAGGTAACGAACTCTTTCATCTGGCAGGACACACTCTCCATGACTCGCGGGAAGCACAACATAAGATTCGGTGCTGAGGTGAAACATCATCAAGTGGCCATTGATGCGCCTTTCTCAGCAACAGGATTTGTGGAGACAAATACGTTTGCCGACTTCCTTCTAGGACAGAGTGCGGCGCAAAACGGAAGCCCCATCGGTTCGAGCAACCTCAATATGAGCGTGGGGTCTTCCGGCATCTCACGTAAGGACGGCCGCTATAACGACGTGGCACTGTTTGCACAGGACGACCTACGCCTGATGCCGTCACTAACGATCAATGTGGGCGTGCGCTACGAAATCTTCGGCGCGCCGTGGGAGATCAACGGCCGCTTCCCCAACTTTGATCCTGCCCTTGCTACAGGCGATACACCAGCATCGGGCTCATTGACAGGCTTTGTAGTTCCTTCGAACTTTCCGGGAGCGGTTCCGGCAGGTGTTACGAAGTTAGATCGACGCAGCCTTTGGACAACACGTTTTGGTGACGTCTCCCCACGCTTCGGTTTTGCGTGGCAGATAGCGGGCCATCCAACAACGGTGTTGCGTGGTGGCTATGGTATTTATTTCGATCAGCATTCCGGCGGCTACATTGAAGGGCAGGAAGGGCAGGCTCCGTTCTCCATTCAGCAGATATCTTCCGGTCCGGCGAATGCAGGAGCCACACTGGCGCAACCTTTCAGTCCAATGCTGCCACCTCCTTCCAGTTATCCAACGTTCATTCCGCGCGTGCCTTTCGGCTTCCCATTTCTGCAGGGCATCTCTCCCGATCTGAAGGATGCATACACGCAGGAGTACAACCTGAATGTTCAGACGGAATTTGCGCGCGACTTCTTATTCCAGATTGGTTATGTTGGAACTCGTTCGATCCACCGTCCTGGATCGATTGAGTTTGATCAGGCCCTATTGGCATCACCCACTCACCCCGTTGCGGGTGAGATAACAAACTCCACGAACAATCTGATTCAGCGCCTTCCGATTCAGGGTGTAAGTCCCGGTTCGTTGTTCACGCTCTCCATATTTCAGGCGAACTACAACGCACTGCAATCCACAGTGACGAAACGCATGGCCCACGGATTTCAAATGCAGTTCGCGTACACCTGGTCGAGGGCGATGGATGAGACGAGCGGATCAGGAGGCGGCATCGGGTACGAAGTATGGTTGCTGACGAACGACCAGCACAATACGCGTGGGGGCTATGGGCCGACGGATTTCGACCGCACGCATCGTGGTGTTGTCAGCTTCACATGGCAAGCGCCAAAGCTACGGACAATGCCTGTCGCAATTCGCGCGGCGCTGGGAGACTGGACCCTTTCAGGCATCGGCGTTGCACAGACCGGAACTCCTATCACCGTGATGGATGGTAACGCTGGATCGGTCTATGGAAACTTTCTGAATCGCGCACAACTGTCCGGCTCTGGCAACATCGCCACGACGGGGAGCAACTTCGACCGCGTCATCAATACATGGCTCAACGGAGCTGCATTCACGCGCGCACCTCAGATAGCGTTTGGAACCAGCCCCGCGGATCAGGACTTTGGCAACAGCGCCGTAGGTGTTGCTCGTGGTCCGGGACAACTGAATCTCGATCTCGCGGTAGAACGTGTCTTCAATTTCAGCGAACGGCAGAACGCACGCTTCCGTGCAGAGTTCTTCAACGTCACCAACACCACGCAGTTCAGCAATCCGAATGCAAGTCTCAGTTTCAGCGGTGATCCCAGCGGGCCCATCTCGCAATACCGTCCGAGTCCGAGCTTTGGCCGCATCCTGGGAGACAACGGGAACTCCCGCGTGATTCAACTTGCATTCCGTTACGCCTTTTAAGAGGAGCAGCAGGCATGGCAGAGATGATGAGCGTGGAAGAGATTGAGGCGGCCTGCAATGCATCGCGGCCGCTTGATTTCGCCCGACATCCGTTAGAAGGGCCAGAGTTGAAGCATCATGCGAAAGCCAGCCCATATGGATTTCCAGCGCGTCTTCGCAGCAATTCCGCAAAGGCTCTCTCTCTATATCAAGAGGCATGGAAGGCGTTTCCCCGGAAATTCGATACACCCGAGATTCACGTGGATGTTACCGTCGTGCCCGGTGACGGCGTGGAGTGTCCTCCTACTCCGAATTTTCGAATCCTGTTGCCGTTGATGATCTCCATGGCGGATGCGGACAACTACAGCGTCATTGATCTTGAACGAAACACCACAACAGTCGTGATAAGTGAAGCTGCAATGCGGCATCCGCTGTATGCCACATACTTCTTCCTGGAGCACGCTGCATCGTGTCATATCACGAATCGCTATGTGACGCCGGTGCACGCGGGCTGTGTGGAGTGGGCTGGAAGCGGCGTACTGTTGTGCGGCGATAGCGGCGCAGGGAAGTCCACGCTTTCATACGCATGTGCGCGCGCAGGCTTTGGATACATCAGTGACGACGCGTCGTTCCTTCTGCGAGGTTTGGGTGGTCGCATAGCGCTGGGCAACCCGTACAAAGTGCGATTGCGTCCGGAAGCTGCGCGATTTTTTCCCGAGATGCGTGACCTTCCCATCACTCCGCGCGCGGCGGGCAAGCCTTCGATTGAGGTTGCAGCCTCAGCGGGGATTCGATCCTGCGCGGAGACCCGCGTCAATCACATCGTCTTCCTCAATCGTCGCAGTGGCCGCGAACAGTTGAGTAGTTATCGCGCGGACATCGCGCGTAGTTTCTTCCGGCAGACTGCGTGGGGTGTGCCCGCGCAGCAGCAGGAACGTGATCGTGATGTTGAAGGACTGCTAACTGCTCAGTTGCACGAGTTGCACTACAGCGATCTTGATTGGGCCGTGCATCGGTTGCGGAAGTTGGCGGAGGAAAGCCTGTGATGCAAACTGCAATTGAAGACATCGCAGATCCACCAGCAGAACAAGTCTCGTGGAATGATCCTCGTTCGTGGATGCGACAGTACCGTTTCAGTCGCAGCTTCTGGACCTTCTTCTTTGCTGCATTGTTCTTCGATGCTGGCTTTGGTATTTATTACTTCCTGTTCAATCTGTTCCTCCTCAATCTGCATTTTCAGGAGCGTTCCATCGGGCTGATCAATGGCGCGCTGACACTCGGATCCGTAGCCTGCACGCTGCCTGCGGGCATGTTGGCCAGGAAGTATGGCGTTCGTCCAGTAATGCTGGTTTGCCTTGCGATAGCACCTGCCGTTGGCATTCTACGAACACTTTTCACGCAGCTGCCTTCTCAGGTTGCCCTCGCGATTCTCGGCGGTGCGGCAATGTGCCTTTGGGGCGTTTGCTTTCTGCCTGCCATCGCCGGGCTCACGGAAGAGAACAATAGCGCAGCCGCCTTCAGCCTCATCTTTTCTGTCAGCGTTGGTACAAGTGCCCTTGGCGGCGCATTCGCAGCACATCTGCCTGCATGGATGGCTGCTGCGGGATCAACGCTCCAGACATGGCAGATTCAGCGCTTTATTCTAATCTGCGCTTCACTGCTTGCAGCCGTTGCATTTGTGTTCGCGTGGAGGCTGCAGTTCCCCAATGAAGTTCGCGCTGACGACGAAACGATGCATGGATGGAAGCACCTGCTCCACAGCTCATTCCTGCGGCGTTATGTTCCATTAATGGCGATCTGGTCCGCAATGATTGCGGCCTTTGTTCCATTTGCAAATGTGTATCTCACCAACAGTCTGCACATGAGCCTCAGTCGCATTGGAACAGTCTTTCTCCTGTCGCAGATGGTGCAACTGTGCTCTGGACTGGTGACAGCACCATTGTTTCGATCGCTTGGACTGCAACGTGGGATTGCGGCTACACAACTGGTGACGGGCGCATTGCTATTGCTGCTCGCGTTGACACATACAGTGAACGTGGCGACCACACTTTACCTCTGCTTCTCCGCGGCGCAATGGATGAGTTCGCCAGGCATGTACAACCTGCTGATGCGCGGTACACCCGAGCGTGAACGCAGCACGGCAGCGTCTGCAGTGATGTTCGGCAATGCGCTGGTCTCATCTGGAGCGACGGTACTTGCTGGGATCGGCTTTGCCAGCTTCGGCTATGCATGGATGTTTGTGTTGCTGGGTGCCGTCGCTGTCGGTGTCGCTCTCTGCACGGTTACGCTGCTCCGTCTTCCGCAGGAGGCAAAGGCGTGAAGCGGATATTTATTCTTCTATTTGTAGTAGCCTCTGTAACCGTGTGCGCACAGAGTCGTCATGTCGATCTGTACTGTCACCGCACAGCTAATAAGGATGTCCCTGAGAACACTCTTGAGTCGCTGGAAATGGCGGCACTCTCAGGTTGCGATGTGATTGAGGTCGACGTTCGCAGGACGATGGACGGTGTCCTGATTTTGAACCATGACGGCTTCACAGAACGACTGACGGATGGCGTAGGTGAGGTGGAGACGTCCCTCTACGATGATCTGGCAACACGCGAAGCAGGTGCGTGGATGGGTGGTCGCTGGAGCGGTATGCATATCGTTCGCTTTGATGATGCGCTCACGTTCGCTCGCGCTCATGGCGTACGTTTGATCCTCGATGTGAAGGTGAAGGGAACAGGCGCGGATATCCTGGCCGCTGTCGATCGCGCATCCATGCGGGATCGTGTTCGCTTCGGCGGAGAAGTGGATGATATTCGCGACCGGCTACCGAAACAGACGGGTGCTCCCGAGTCGTGGGTTCAACCAAATGCCACTGCGAAACAGATTGATTCATTACATCGCGACGGAAAACGCGTCATCGTAAATTTCTCTGCGAACGCACATGAGATGGACTTGGACGCAATGCATGCCGCAGTGGCGAACGGAGCAGATGGCATTAATGTTGATTATGTTCGCCTGGGCGCGGACGCAGTCGGCAGACCAGTGGAGGCAACGGTAGCTGCGCTGTCACGAACGGCTTCATCCGGAGACAGTCAACATCGCCTGGAAGCGATTGCACTTCTGCCGCACTTCTACGGCGTACCGCTTACTGAGAGTTTCGCATCATGGCTGCTGGATGTAGATCCACGTGTTTCGCGTGCTGCAGCCGTCGCATTGGTAACAATGCGTCCCCGACCAAACCCACATATTTTCGACAAGGCACTTCGCTCGAAAGACGCACATGTTCAAGCAAACGCTGCGTGGGGAGTCGGTGCATTGCGTGGTCCTTCATCCATGTTGGTCCCGTTGCTACACAGTAACGATCCTATTGTGTTGGAAGAAGCATTGGTGGCGTTGGCGCGTACGCCGGGCAACGTACCTGCGGAACAGTTACTACCTCTGCTTCACCATAAGGACACTGCCGTGTGCGGAGCCGCAGCATCAGCGCTAGCGGCTCACGACCCTGCGATGGCACAACGCATTCTACCCGCACGACTCCGTCTTGAAGTGAAGGAGACGCTTGCACGATACGATGCGTGGACAAAGCGTGGGCAACCGACGCTGACAGAGACAGAAATCAAGACGATCACTGATCACTACCGATCGCAGATGAAGATGCTGCAGGCCATCGGCTCTCTAAAGGGTGAGCCGTCGCTCGTAGCGTTGGAGGAACAAGCCTTCCATCCCGGAGCAGACTTCACGCAGACACTCTCTCAGGTGGCAGGCTTTCAATTGTGGGACCGAATTGCAGATCAGCCAGAGGACGCGGTGCGCCAATTGGGGTCCAGTAATGCCGGAGTTGCAGACCGAGCGGAGTGGATGCTGACGATGGCCGACGATCGCGTAGGACCGGCGGTACGCAGCGCCCTGCGCGATGCAAATCCTGCTATACGGCAACGCGCCATACGGATTGTGGCATTTCGAGCTGACTCTGACGCATTGCATCAGCTCCAGTCAATGCGCGAGCCGGAGGCTGTGTGGGCGGCCGAGAAGATTCACCAGGCTCATGCGGCATTACCTTGATGGGGAGCTGCTCCGGCCCATCTAGGCGGATTCAAGCATCGGTGGGATGGAATCGCTGTCATCTTTTAATTGCGTGCCGCTGGCTCCGAGTGCGTAGGCTGACTGAATGAGATGTGCCAGCCGGAAGGCCGCTTCGTCATAGGAAAGGCCTGCGGGGCGGATGTTTGAGACACAGTTTCGCTCGGCGTCGGTGCGACCGCGACGCGGCGCATAGGTCAGATAGGCGCCCAGGCTGTCGGGTGATTTCAGGCCGGGCCGTTCTCCGATAAAAATAAGGGAAATGTTCGCGTGTCGCAGCTCGCCAATGTCATCCGCGAGTGCAACGCGTGCTTGTGTTGCGAGCACAGGATCCAGTTCCCAATCAGGAAGAGCATCACGCAGGCGCGTGAGCATGGGCAATGCATGCAAGCTGGGTGCAAGTGCCGAGAGCCCGTCCGCAACCACAATCGTGATGCGCCTGATAGACGGCGCATCATCCTCTTTAAGCGACGCTAGGCATTCTGGATTCAACTGACGTCCGAGATCAGGGCGGCGTAGGTATTCCGAACGATCCTTTGCTTTGCTATTTGCTTGCTTTGCAATGAATCCATGTTCGCGCAATTGGGCAGAAAGGGCGGTAACGTCAAGTGCGGCATGAACCGCATCGCGTGCGCGTGCATGATCCATGTTGAAGTCCAACAACGGATTGGTGGGAAGACTCACTCCTACCCGGCCTAACGCAATACGAGCAGACGTCCATTCGCTTAGCGAGGACCATGACTCCGAGTTGACAAGCGAGCGTTCCACGAATCTTCACTCACCTGCCAACGGAAGCATGCGGGCAAGGCTTGGGCTGGATAAAACGAATCGCCCGTTGGCATCCACTATCTGCATCTCGCTGAGCCATTCTTCGAATTCAGGCGCACGCTTCAACCCCAGCACGCTGCGAACGTACAGGGCATCGTGGAACGATGTGCTTTGATAATTCAGCATGATGTCATCCGCACCCGGAACACCGATGATGAAGTTTACTCCCGCCACTCCAAGCAGCGTGAGCAAAGTGTCCATGTCGTCTTGATCCGCTTCGGCGTGATTGGTGTAGCACACGTCACATCCCATCGGCAGGCCCAGCAGTTTTCCGCAGAAGTGATCCTCAAGGCCAGCGCGAATGATCTGTTTGCTGTCGTAGAGATACTCCGGACCGATGAAGCCAACCACGGTATTCACAAGCAATGGCTTACACATACGAGCCACGGCGTACGCTCGCGCTTCACACGTTTGCTGATCCACACAAAAGTTTGCAGATGCGGAAAGTGCGCTGCCCTGGCCCGTTTCAAAATACATACAATCCGTGCCGATGGTGCCACGCTTCAGCGAAAGCGCAGCCTCTTCAGCCTCACGCAACATGGAGAGCGAAATACCGAATGACTCGTTTGCCTTCTGCGTTCCCGCGATGGACTGGAACACAAGGTCAACCGGGGCGCCACGTTTTATCGCTTCCATGGTGTTCGTGACATGCGTAAGAACGCATGTTTGCACAGGTGCGTTGAAGCGAAGACGAAAGTCGTCCAGCAGTTGCAGAAGCCGTATGCTTGACGACACGCTGTCAGTTGCTGGATTGATGCCAATGACGGCGTCTCCACAGCCGTACAAGAGACCATCGATGGTGGATGCAAGAATGCCCTTCGCATCATCGGTAGGATGGTTGGGTTGTAAGCGGACAGACATCGTACCGGGCAGTCCGATGGTGGATCGAAAACGTGTCACAACTTTGCAGCGGCTAGCGGCAAGAATCAGATCCTGGTTACGCATCAACTTGGAGACTGCGGCGACCATCTCCGGCGTCAGTCCGCGGCTGACCGCTCCAAGTGATTCCGGTGTTTGCGTTTCCTGCAAGAGCCATTCGCGAAGCTGCCCCACGGTCAGATGCGCAACGGGAGCGAAGGCATCCTGATCGTGTGTGTCAACAATGAGCCGGGTTACATCATCCTGTTCATAGGGGATAACGGCCTCTTGAAGAAAGTGCTTCAACGGAACGTCGGCAAGCGCATACCGCGCCGCTGCTCGAACGATCTCAGACTCCGCGGCCACGCCAGCGAGATCGTCGCCAGAGCGCGCAGGAGAAGCCTTCGCAAGAAGATCTTTCAAATCTGCAAAGCCATACCGTGTTCCCTGAATTGTGTGAGCAAAGCTCATACGTCAGCCTCGCGAAGCGTTGCGTTCAGCCCCAATACGTCCTGTCACACGCAGCATGAGGTATCCCGCGATGACCGTAGCAAGAAAGATCGTCGCAATCAAGCGGTTGTAATACACAACGCTTGCCAGGCAGACCAAGACACCCAGCAATGTCCAAAGAGGGGCAAACGGGTACAGTCGAATGCGAAAGGGTCTCGGCATGTCTGGTTCTGTCTTGCGAAGGCGAAAAAGAGCGAGCATGCTGGTGGCGTACATAACCAAGGCACCGATTACGGACATGGTAACAATGTTTGCGGTAAGTGGTTGTCCCGCGATCACAAGCCATGAATCGCTGTAGATGGCCGCAATACCCACGATGCCACCCGCAAGAATCGCAACCCAGGGCGTCTTGAATCGGGGATGAATCTTTCCGAAGACCTCCGGAAGATAATCAGCGCGCGCCAAAGCGTAAATCTGTCGGGAATAGCCGAAGATAATGCCGTGCAGCGATGCGATCAGCCCAAACAGGCCGAGCCACACCAGCATATGAAGCCATCCGCTGGAGGAGCCCACAATCATCTTCATAGCCTGTGGCAACGGATCGTTGATGTTTGCAAGCAGACGCCAGTCACCCGCGCCACCTGCCATCACCATGACTCCAAGCGCCAGCACCAGCAATGTTGCAATGCCACCCAGATACGCGCGTGGAATGGAGCGGGCAGGGTTCTTGGCTTCTTCTGCCGCCATTGCCACGCCTTCAATCGCAAGGAAGAACCAGATCGCAAAAGGGACTGCGGTGAACATGCCATGCAGCGTGCCAATTGTCAGGTGATCCTTGCCGGACCATCCACCGGAAAGAAAGTTGGACAGGTGGAAGCCCGGAGCGACCACAGCCATGAAGACAAGCAATTCTGCAATGGCAAGCAGCGTGATGAAGAGTTCAAAGCTGGCCGCAATCTGTACACCAACAATGTTGATCGTCATGAAGACCAGATATGCAATGGTGGCAGCAAGCTTGGGCGACAGTGAAGGGAACTGCACATTCAGATAGGCGCCAATGGCCAACGCGATCGCTGGTGGTGCGAAGACGAACTCAATGAGCGTTGCGATGCCGGCGATGTATCCGCCAAGTGGGCCGAACGCTCGTTGCGCATAAGCAAACGGGCCACCTGCGTTAGGAATCGAAGTCGTGAGCTCTGTAAAACTGAAGATGAAGGTGCCATACATGGTGGCCACCAACGCCGTGGTGATGAGAAATCCAAGTGTGCCTGCGCTTGCCCAGCCGTAACTCCATCCGAAGTATTCGCCGGAAATGACAAGGCCGACGGCGATGCCCCACAGTTGCCACGTGTTCAGTGTCGCCTTCAGATGAGAATGCTCTTCCATTCGCTCCTTTGCCGCAAAACAGAAATTGTGTGCGTGTGCGCTCATTATGCTCATATTCGAGTGCAAGGACTATTGAAATTCGGCAATTCCCGAAAAATGCCGTCTTATGGCATTTGCTGTATCGAGGTTGCTATCGGATAATACCCACCATCATGCCAGCTTCTACCGGGAAGGCTGCGTTGTCATATTCGCCCGAAAGGGCGGAGGTGTATGCGTGTGCGTCAGACGACGCAAATGCGCAAGCGCGTAGCCTGCAGGGTTGGTCGCAGCTCTACGACCAGATCTCCCCGGGGAGCTTTCACGGCGCAATAGAAGGTATCTGCACCGACTCGCTCCATGTGTTTCGCGAGGCTACAAACGCCCGTCTGCGCCAGTCGTGCGTTGTGAAGTCTGATGCTTGGTGGTTCGGCATTCCCGTGCGAGAAGATGTGTCGTTTCGTCTGGACGCACGTATGATCCCGTGCGGTGAGATTGCGATTCGCCGCGGAAATCAGGTGTTTGAACTCATGACACCTGAGTCGTTTGAGATCTTCGGCATCGTGGTGGAACGAAAAAAACTGGAAGAACACCTTCGGCTGTTTCAGGATGTCACTCCTCCCGGCGATCGCGACGATCTACTACGAGCGGCGCCGCACTTGAGAACGCGCCTGCGCATGCTCTTGCATGAACTGCTTTCACAAACACTGCTCTACCCGGAAGTTGCACAGAGTGCGAACGCAAGGGAGGCGATGGAGCAATCGTTGATGGATGCTGTTGCGGACGCGTGTCGCGAGCGTAGTGCAAGTACTGAAGTGAGCAGGGCAGAGCGCCAGCAGGCGATTCTCGTCCGCGATGTCCGCGAATACCTGCTGAGCCTTGATGACCGTGTTGCGTCTGTTCCCGAGCTTTGTCGAAACTTCAATATCAGTCGCCGCACACTGCAGTATGCGTTTGAACAAGTGTTGGGGATGGGACCAAACGCATACTTGAAACTGCTGCGATTGAATGGCGTGCGGCGCGATTTGAGCAAGCGCAGCGCGCTGATGAAGTCTGTTCAACAGGTTGCGGCAGACTGGGGTTTCTGGCATCTCAGCCAGTTCTCAAAGGACTACAAGCAGCACTTTCTGGAACTACCTTCCCTCACATTGAAGCGCACGCAGGATGCCCGCTTAAGATGAAAGTTCTGTGACAAATGCGCCTTTCCTCCGCATTTTGCCGAAATTAGATAACAGGACAACGCATCGGCTGGCTATGCTGCATTCACTTCCCCATGGTGCGAGTGCTCGTTGCAACCCTTTTGTAGCAATGTAACTGGCTTTGGCCACCGTGGACTTTCTTGGAGATCAGGATGTCTATCCGTAGGCTTGCGCCAATTTCGATCGCATCGGTGTTGTTATGTAGCGGTACACTCATCGTCCACGCCCAGTCCACTCAAGGAACGATCCTTGGAACCGTGAAGGACAAGAGCGAGGCGGTGGTTCCCAACGCCGAGGTAAAGCTCACGGCGACTGACACAGGCGTCGTCAAGACTGCAAAAACAAATTCCGCTGGAAACTATCAGTTCCCCAGTCTGAATGCCGGTGCCTACACGCTTGAAATCACCGCGCAGGGATTTGCAACGCAGAAAGTATCGAATCTGCGGTTGACGGCGCGTCAGGAATTGCGTGCTGATGCTGCGCTCGATCTTGGCACGTTGGCACAGGAAACATCCGTTAATGCCAGCGACGCGGGCGCGATCCAGACCGAATCACCTTCGATTGATGCAACGTTATCTGCGACTGCAGTGCGTGACCTGCCTGCGAACTATCGCGCCAGTTCAAACGGCACCAGCCCGTTGACCATGATTCAATCGCTACCCGGTGTGCAGGGTGATAGCAATGGAACGTCGTTCTCCATCCAGGGCGGTCTGCCGTTTCAGACGGAAGTGACCGTTGATGGCATCACGACTCGTAGCGCTACCGGTGGAAATTCGCCCATTCAGAATGCCTTTCCTTCTGGCGATTCCATTGCGGAAATGCGCGTAGACGGCGTGATGAACAATGCAGAATTCGGTCAGCCGGGCGAAGTTACTTCGACGACCAAGGGCGGAACGAACCAGCTTCACGGTGCGGCCTTCTGGTATCACCAGGATGCATCGTTGAATGCAAGAGCCTACGCCGCGTTGTCCAAGGCGAAACTGATTACCAATGACTATGGTGGAAGCCTGGGTGGACCCGTTGTCATTCCGAAGCTATACAACGGACACGATAAGACGTTCTTCTTCGGTACTTACGAGGGCTACCGCAATCCGCGTACAACCTCTGTGCAGTACTACGTTCCCACGGCTGCAATGAAGAAGGGTGACTTCACCCGCGTACAGGGCGTTTCTTCGTTGAAGAACCCTTACACAGGTGCCAACTATGCGTTGGGCGCGGTACCCGTTAATGCTGTTGCGGCGAAGTTCCTGCAGTTCTTCCCGGACCCCAACATCGGCGATACATCAACGTATGTTCCGGGACAGTACAACTACTCCACGAACAAAGACACCTCGCTTTTCTCTGAGCAATTCGATATCCGTGGCGATCAATACTTTGGACAGAAGGCAATGGTGTTTGGCCGGTTCTCATTCAAGAACCACAACCCGCACAGCGCCCAGAATCTGAATGTTCCTTCCAGCGAAAATTCTGAGAAGGATCGTATCTTCCTCGTAGCTGGAAACTATAACTTCACGCCGAACTTGATCAACGAATTCCGGTATGGTTTCACTTTCTCTACGACCGGAAACACGAACCCTTTTGACGGTAAAACCTTCACGCAGAACTCTGGTCTGCAGGGATTACAGAACCTGTTTTACAACGGCCTACCTGAACTCGATTTCTCGTACCTGACGCCTCTGAATGCAGACCGTCTGACGTCTGTGTCGCAGTCCCGCACACATGTGTTCACAGACAATCTGACATGGGTGAAGGGACGCCACACGATGAAATTCGGCCTGGATATCCGCAGGATTGAAGCTATTACCCCGCTTGGTTTTAATGGTGCGGACAACTACGGAACGTTCGATTATTCTTCAGCGAACTTCACCGGTAATGAATTCGCGGACTTCCTGATCGGTACGCCGAACACCACCTTCTATGACGTTGTGCAGTCGGACAACGACGGCAAAGCCAAGCACTATCACTTCTACGCGCAGGATCAATGGCGCGTGTCCGATAGCCTGACGCTGAGCTACGGCATTCGTTACGAATACCACCCGGCGTATCACGATCCGTCCGGCAACATCGGTAACTTCGATCCATCGATCGCGAAGTCGGGCCGCGTGATTTATCCAACGGGTAAGGGAGCACTGGTTTCCCAGGACTATCTCGCCAGCTTCAACTCCTGCGGACTGGGTCAGACCTCCGGCGTGCCAGCGCAAAATGGAGCGGCCTGCACACCGACGGTCGACAACACGCAGGCAGGGCTACCTGACGGTCTTCGTACCGCAGTTAAGTTTCGCTTTGCTCCGCGTTTCGGCTTTGCGTATCGGCCGTTCGGTAGCAATCGCACCGTTGTTCGCGGCGGCTACGGTCTCTATAACATCACGTTGCTTGGTTCCAACTTCTACTCGCTGACAGGCACGCTACAGTCCAACACGACGCAGTATGCCAACACGCAGACAGCAAGTGGTCCGTCCTATACCTGGCCTGCCATTTATGCAGGTGCCGGAACCAGCTCCAATGCTGTTAGCAACTACGGTCAGGCCTACTTCGGTACAGCGAATGATATTCACTGGAACGATCCGTATTCGCACCAGGTCTCGTTGTCGGTGGATCGCGATCTTGGAAAGGGCTATGGCCTGCGTGTTTCCTACATCGGCATGACGACGAAGCACCTTGTCTGGGCGCCGAACCTGAACGACCTGCCTTACTCAACGACAACCTCTGCATACAATCAGCCGTTGTCCGCGCGTCTGTTCCCGAACTGGGGTGTTATCAATACACGCTCTACGGGAGCCGACTCCAACTATCAGTCGGGCCAGATCAATTTCCATCGCGCTGCCAGCAATGGCCTGACGATTGATTCCACCTACACGTTGGCAAAGAACCTTGCCAACAATATGGGCCCAGGTTCCGCCAGCTTTGCTGGCGAAAGCGGCGGTTCACGTGCAAGCTATGGTCAGGATCCCAACGTGGATTTTGGTCAGGCCTACGGAACCCGCCGTCATCGTTGGAACACCACGCTCGTCTACGGATTGCCGTTTGGCCGTGGCAAGCAGTTTGGTGGAAAGATGAACCGCTACGCTGATCTGCTCGTTGGTGGATGGCAGTTGAGCAGCATCTTCGTTGTGGAGACGGGACCGTTCCTGTCGCCGTACTTCTCCAGCGGTCAGGGCGATCCTTCCGGTACCGGTTCGGGACTCAGCTCTTCCAAGATTGGCGCAGCTTATCCAGGACGTTCGCAGAAGGTGGACCGCGTGGTTGGAGTAAATGTTTCTCCCGCACAGCGTTCCGCAAACAAGTGGTTTAACTCTGCGGCATTCACTTGCCCCGGCACTCCCAACTGGGCGGCTGGAACACAGTGCCACACGGGACGCGGACAGGCAGGAGATCCAAATCCGATTGGTCGCTTCGGCAACGCGCAGAACGGCTCCGTCGTCGGACCCGGCCTGGTCAACCTGTCCACTGGTTTGAGCAAGCAGTTCAACATTACAGAGCGTGTATCACTGCGGGCCGAAGGAACGTTTACGAACGTGCTGAATCATACAAACCTTGGCAACCCCGCGATGAACATTGCCAGCACGACATTCGGTCAGATTACGACGACGACCGGTGTCGACTTCGGCGGCCCACGTACTGGACAGGTCTCCATGCGCCTGCAGTTCTAAGCGATTGGTAAAAACGACATACAGCGTAGTACTGAAGCGAGCCGGAGAACCTATCCGGCTCGCTTTACTCTGATAGCAGGGGAGTGGATGCATGAGTAGCAGAAGAGATTTTCTGAAGATGGCAGCGGCAACGGCGGGCTTGGGGATGACACCACCTGCAATTGGTCGTGCGCTTGCCATCGGGCCAGATAGCCGAACCGGCACGATTCAGGACGTAGAGCACGTCGTGATCCTGATGCAGGAGAATCGTTCCTTCGATCACTACTTCGGATCGCTGCGTGGTGTACGTGGTTTCAGTGATCCGCATCCGGCTCCCATGCCGAATGGAAAGAGCGTTTGGCATCAACCGACAGCACAGGTTAAGACAAAGCGCTATCACGATCGCGGCTTATCAGCCGACGCAACTCACGTACTGCCCTTCTATCTGAATCCAAAACAGACAACTGAATTTCAGGCCGGAACGGACCATGGCTGGAGCAGCGGTCACCTTGCGTGGAACCACGGCCACCATAACCAGTGGGTGAATCAGAAGCAGGACGTTTTAACGATGGGGTATCTGAAGCGTGAGGATGTGTCCTTCCATTACGCTCTGGCGGATGCCTTTACCTTGTGCGACGCGTATCACTGCTCCGTGCATTCGAATACGGCCCCGAACAGGATCTACCTGTGGAGTGGAACGGTCGATTCGCAAAACCGCCTTGGCAAGCGGAAGAATGGCCCAGGAATGGGAGAGCGCGGGGAGACCAACGGTTACACGTGGACCACGTATCCCGAACGTTTGCAGAAGGCTGGTGTGAGTTGGCGCGTGTATCAGGGTGGCACGGGCGTGCCGGGAACTCCCACGGACAACTACACAGACAACTCGCTCGAATTCTTCGCACAGTATCAGGTAAAAGAAGGAGCATCACCCAAAAGTGAGTTGGTGCAACGCGGCGTTACAGATCGCACGCTGGTGCAGTTTAAAGAAGATGTGCAGAAGGGAAACCTCCCGCAGGTAACCTGGGTTGTTGCGCCGTACAAGTACTGCGAGCACCCCGAAGCATCGCCGACCGATGGCGCATACTTCATCTCCTTGGTGCTTGACGCGCTCACGTCGAATCCCGAAGTGTGGAGCAAGACAGTCTTCTTCATCAACTACGACGAGAACGACGGTCTTTTCGATCACGTTGTCCCCCCGATGCCTCCATCAACGTTGCATGCCAATGGCAGTGGCATGATCTCAAACTCGCTTCAGTTGAATCTTGAGGATGAGTTTCTGAATCTCGATCTTCATCCCCACGAAATGCGTCCGTTGATTCCTGGTGCCGATCCGGGTGGACGTCAGCCCATCGGACTTGGGCCACGTGTTCCCATGCTCGTAGTTTCGCCTTGGAGCAGGGGTGGCTGGACATGCTCAGAGACTTTCGATCACACATCGGTCCTGCGTTTTCTTGAGAAGCGTTTTGGTGTGGAGGAACCGAATATCTCCGCGTGGCGACGTTCCATCTGTGGTGATCTCACCTCAGCCTTCGATTTCTCGAAGACGGCTGATCGTCGCATCGTGTCTTATCCCGCGCCGCAACCCATCGCGTCGTCGCATCAGCCATACAGCATTCCCGCAGTACAGAAAATGCCGGAACAGGAACCCGGCACGCGACCGGCACGCGCGATTGGTTATGCATTGGATACGCAGATTCGGCATGAAGATAAGAAGCTGTGGCTGGACCTGCGCAATGCAGGAAGCATCGGTGCGGCGTTCTATGTCTACGACCAGAAGACCCCGACAACACAGCCGCGCCGATACAGCGTCGCTGCGGGAGATACGTTGTCAGACTTCTGGGAAGTAGCCAACGACGATTCGTTTGACCTGCAGGTGCATGGTCCAAATGGTTTCTTTGCGCGCCACACAGGAATATCGCAGGCGAGCGGACTGCAGGTGGATATCCGTCAGGATCCTTCCAAACAGACACTGCAGGTAAATCTGAAGAATCCTTCAGGTACTCCTGTCAATGTGGCTTGGGAAGAAAGGCACACCAAGGCTGCAGGACATGCCGTGGCGGTTGCATCGCAAAGCAGCGCATCGTTTGCAGTTCCTCTCAGCGCCAGTTCGGGTTGGTACGAACTTTCAATCACCCACGCTGGTTCTCCTGCTGCATTGAAGCTGCAGCTTGCGGGTCATGTGGAGAGCGGTCACCCGAGTCAGACTCAGCCAATGCTTGGTTGACGTCGAAACAGAATAGATCGTGATTCCTGAACGATCAACGCAGGCACAAATCAAAGTACTTAGCGGCGGCTCGCTCATCCAGCAGATGTAGCAGTCGCCGCTTAAGCATTCACGCCATAAAGTGTCGTCTGCTAGCCTTCATAGTGTGAAGGTAAGTTATCTTGTTGATTCAACTCCCATTTTGGGGGCCACGCCAAATGCACGTAGTGATGAGTCGCTGCGCACATGGAGCAGTAATGCATTCGGGAACCGCATCCAAGATGGCATGAAGTGCGCATCATCCGCCGCCTTGAAATTTGCGGCCTTCCTGATTCTGAGTTCTTTGCCTGCAATCAGCCAGACATCTGCCGGAGCCACTGCGGCAGATACGGCCAAGACAATGCCTGCCGCAACAGCCGCCACGCCCACCATTGCCACGTCGCAGTCGGCGTCTCCGGCAAAATCGGCCACGCCTGCACAAACACTGCTGCAGCAGATCGCTACATTGCCACCGCTTGCAAATCCGGGGATTGATACCACGGCGCAAGGAAAGGCCATGCTGGAGCATCTGAATGACGTGCTTCGATTCTATCGCGCATCTACCACGCAGATTCAGAAGGTGGGCGAGCCGAGCGATGGGTTGTACGGTGAACAGGCAAGCCAGCATGCCGCACAGATTGGTCAGGCTGCGTTTCAATCTGCACGAAATCTCGCAGCGCTTTTCAACCGTCTCCAGGCCAACCGCACACAATCGGGCGGAACGCAAACAGCACCTACGGACGACGCCGACAATGACGACGAACAACCCCAGGAACCTACCACTGCACAGCGCTTAACAGCTGCGCGTGCACGGGTGCAGGCACGCATTGCCGATTTGGCCGCACAGGATGCGGCGCTGGATAAACAGATCAGTACAGCGAAGGGCAAGGCTCTTGCACCTCTGCAGCAACGCGATGAGCAGCTTGAAGGTCAGCTTGAATTGCAGAAGGCCATGCTTGACGCAATGACAAGAGTCTCTTCCATGGCAGATGCGCAGACAGCAACGGGGCTTGCTGGCGATGTGGAACGGCTATTGCGTGCTGCCCCAGAACTGGCTTCCGCTACAAGACCAGTGGCGGCGCCGCCCGTGCTAGAGAGCCTGTCGGCGGTGCGTGATTCGGGAGTCTCCACGCAGGCCATTGCATTGTTCCAACTGTTGGGCGCGCGCAAAGATATTGATAGCCGCATTCGTGATCTGGACGCATTGAAGAAGCAGGCTACGGATCTTCGTGCACCTCTTCTTTCTCTGTTGCGCTCCACGATTCAGCAGGGAAACGCAGCCATGCAGGCGCCTGCAAATCTTTCAGATGCTGAGGCGCTGCGGGCCACGCGCAAGCACTACGACACGCTGAGCTCCACCTTTCGCGTCTTGAGTACTGCAACACTACCCTCGTCGCAAGAAGTGTTGCTCCTGGAATCTGCGCGCGCAAACCTCACCGCGTGGCGCACTGTCGTCAATGCGGAGTACAGCACGCTCTTACGCGCATTGCTGGTACGTGTGGTGTCCATCGCAGTGGCTCTGCTTGTCTTGTTCATCGTCAGCGGAATATGGCAGCGGTTAACAGTAAAGTATGTGCGTGACATCCGGCGTCGCAGGCAGATTCTTATCATTCGCCGAATCGTTCTCGGATTTCTCACGGGCATGGTGCTGATCTTCGGCTTTGTCACGCAGTTCAGTTCCTTGGCCACGTTCGCAGGATTTATCACCGCAGGCATTGCCGTTGGGCTGCAGACGATTCTGCTTTCCGTTGCGGCATACTTCTTTATCGTGGGCCGCTACGGTGTGCGTGTGGGCGACCGTATTACGGTGGCAGGTGTAACGGGCGATGTGATTGAAGTAGGCTTGGTGCGCTTTTACATGTCAGAACTTACAGGCACAGGAACCGAACTGCATCTGACGGGCCGCGTAGCGGTATTTGCGAACTCGGTCCTGTTCCAAAGCGGCACGCCGCTTTACAAGCAGATGCCCGGCACAGAATATGCCTGGCACGAATTGACGGTAAGGCTAAAACCGGATGCTGATTACCGTGCTGCGACGGATGCCATCCTGAATGCTGTCACCGCAACCTACAACACCTATCGCGCGTCGATTGAAAGCCAGCATCAACGCGTGGAAGAGTGGATGGATACCGCGCTGGAAAAGCCAGGCATTGAGCCGCGCCTTCAGCTCACAGAGGCAGGTCTGCAGTACGCGGTGTTATTCCCGGTAGAAATCAAAAACGCGTCATCCACGGATGAGGCTATGATTCATACCCTGCTGCACGACATGGAGAATAATGACGCGATAAAGCATGGGATTGCTGGGTCTCCGCAGGTGAAGGCAGTAGTGAAGGGATGATGAAGGTCTCTCACCGAGCTCGTTGCATCGTAGGAAATTGAGATCAAAGATAATTTCATACGTTTCTCTGCTGAGAAAAAAGAGATGCCCTGCCATCGTCGTAACGATGGCAGGGCATAGTTATAGAAACGGCTGTTCCGCGATTAACGCGCTGCCTTCCACGTATAAGTAACCAGCGACGTTGCAGGTAACGATAGGTGCACCGTGCGTGCGCGCCACTGCACATTCACCGTCTTCGTCTCAGCGTTGTCGTTGTATGCGATCAAGACAATCGTCCCATCGGTATCTTGAAACGCTACCTGATCCACTCCATCCGTTGTCGTCGAAGATGCAATATGTACCGCGCCAGGATGCACATACTTACTGGCATGTGCGAGTGCATAGAAGTCCCCATTCCACGTGATCGATGATGGCTTCTGTGTTGAATCAATCGTCAGCAAGCCACGACAAGTTCCGCAGCCACCCGCATGAGGGTTGCCCTTCGGATCAAGCGCAATGCCCCACAGCGTAACAGCCTTTGCCCAGTGCTGCGTTGACGAAATCACGAGATGAGCCGTCACAGCCAGTGGCGCTTCCTTCTGCCACGTACCACCGGAGCACTCGGTCATCCAGATGCCCATCTGCGGATCTTTCGCGTGCATGTCATCCTGCACATCAGCCTTGCCGCCATAGCAATGCATAGCAGAGCCAGCCATGTAAGGTCGCGCAGAAGGATCAGCAATCACGCTAAGCGGATACTCTGGATGATCCCAGTTGTGGTCATACGCAAGCACGTGTGTTTTCAAGTTCGCTGCACGCAGAGCAGGACCAAGATCCTTGCCAATAAAGCGTGCTGCCTGATCTGCCAGCAATAGTGAACCAGGATAATTCTTCGTTTCATTCAGCGGCTCATTCTGAATCGTTAAATATTGTGGCGTAATGCCTTCCTTGGCAAACGCCTGAAGCGACCGCACAAGATACTTCGCAAACGCAGTCTCAGCATCTTGGCGCAATGCACCGCCATTCATCGTTGGCTTCGTCTTCATCCACGCGGGCATGCTCCACGGCGAAGCAATCAAAGTCATGCGCGGGTTTAGCTTCAACGCTTCACGAACGGTGGGGAAAACATCCGCGCGATCCTTTTCAACGGAGAAGTGCTGCATCTCCGGATCGCTCTGTCCTTCCGGCATGTCGTCATAGCTGTAATGCGTCCGCGAAAGATCGGTGCTGGCAATGGGAAGGCGCATTGCACTCAGGCCAATGCCGCGTTTCGGATCGAACAGGCGTGTCATCACATCGCTGCGTTGCTGCGGTGTCAGATCGTGTTGCAGAAGATAAGCGGAGCCCTCAACAAAGGCTGCACCGAAGCCATCGATTGTCTGGAAACGCTTTGTCTCGTCGACAGTTATGGTCGCGTCTGCATTTGCAGAAGAGCGTGTGAACTTCGCAGCAGGAAGTGGAGCGAGCATCTTACGAAGATCAACCGATGTCTGAACACCATGGACCGTCTGCGCGGCAGCGACGGAGAGAAGCAGGGACGACGAACACATCACCAAGAGGCGGTAGGGAATCACGCAGACATCCTTTGAACGAGTAGGAAAATAGTAGTGCAAGAAAGTATGGGCTGGCCGATGTTATGGCCAGCCCATTTGGGAAAAGGCTGCTGGTTTAGAAGTAGACCTTCGCTGCAAGCTGGATCACGCGCGGTCCGCCTGGTTCACTTGGATTGCGAACCGAGGTGGGCGTGCCCCACGAGTTGCTCTTGGCGATAGACAGCGGCGTGTACGTGTTAGTGCTGCTGTTGTACGAAGGCACTGTGATGTTCGCGCTGTAATCGCGACCATTGATGTTGGTGTGGTTCAGGATGTTGAAGAACTCACCGCGAAGCTGGATGTAACGGCCCTTGTCGCTCTTGCCCAGCGGGAAGTTCTTGAAGATCGAGTTATCCCACGTAACAAGAGCATCGTTGCGGATACTGCCCGGTGCGGACTGCGTCGGCTGACCAATGGTCGGCAGAAGCAGGTTGCCTCGTTCATCCACACCGACATATGCCGGTGCAATCTTGCTCCACTGACGAGCACCGGTCAGCACGTTTCCAGGAGACCACAGTGAATTGCGCACAGGGTTCCCACTCTGGAAATTAGCCAGACCGCTGATCTGATAACCATCCGTCACATAACCCAACCAACGCGGTCCACCAAAGTGCTGCGTGAACTTCGGCAGGTCATACACGTAGTTGATGGCGCCAATGTTGCGGCGATCAAAGCCTGCCGGACCATAGCTGTACTTCTTGGGGTTGAATGGATCCACGAAGGTTTCATCCGCGGTGGACGTCGTCATCGCCTTGGACCACGTGTAGGTTCCGCCGAAGGTCAGACCGCGTGCGAATCGACGCTGCACGGAAACCTGCAGTGAGTTATAACCCGCAGTGCCGTCGAACTTGTAGTACTCAAGCTGGTCATAGCCCTTGTACGGTGCAAGATAGTTCTGGTTGTATGCCTTGTCACCCGCGAAGGAGTAACCGGCAGCGGCATATTCCGGCGGCAGGTTCGGTTCCACGTTGGGCACAACGCCACCAGCGTACTGGCTTGGGTCCTGCGCTGCTTTGGTGAAGGTCGTGCCATACGGAATCTGGTTCAGATCGCGTGCCGTGACCTGGTGGCGCGACTGCGTTCCCACGTAGGCAACGTCGAGCGTAGTGCCAGGAGCCACTTCACGCTGAATACCCAGCGAGAAGCTGTACGTCGTCGGCACCTTTCCGGTGATGTCTGCGCCGTAGATGCCGCCCAGAACACCGGGGTTCGATTGTGCCGCGGTTGGAATGTTAGTGATGTTTGCGTTGTTGATCGTTGGCGTCGTCACCAGCGCGGGATTGCCGAACACGGTGTTGAATACCAGGTTGCCCTGCGAGCGGTCATGCGAGATACCGAAGCCGCCACGCAACACACCCTTGCGATCGTTGAACATGTCATAGCTGAAACCAACACGCGGCTCGTACTGAATGCCACGGCCGTTCCATCCGCCCTTCGGCAGCGTGCCGTTGTTGCTGTATGTCATGCCGTTCAGGCGATTGCCGGTGTTGCCCGTGATTGCGCCGCTGGTGGGATCAATCGTCACAGCACTTGCCGCGTTATAAGCCGACGGAGTGAACAATGCGATCTGGTTGTGCGCATCGAACTGCGGCGGAATCCATGCAAAGCGCATGCCGTAGTCCAGCGTCAGGCGTGGGCTGATCACCCATGTGTCCTGCGCGTAGAACTCCAGTTGGTTGTAACGGAAGTAGCCCGTAGGACGCGACGACGACTGATCGAAGCTGGTGAACGCACCGGCCAGCGCGCTGGCAAACGGCGAACCCTGATTGCTGTTGCTCGTCGAACCGTTCAAGCAGCCGGCAGGCGACGTCGAGCAGGAGTTAAAGCTGAACTGCCCGTTGGCATTACCCCATGCAATCTGATCCTTGCGCGAACGCTGATAGAAGACGCCAAACTTCATGGTGTGGTTCTTCAACGTCCAGGTAAGGTTGTCATTTGCATTGATGGTGGTGTTCGCCTGATGCCACGGTGTAGCACCCAGGTAGCTTGAAGGATAGTTTTGGCCATTGCCGCTGTACCCAAAGTCCGGGATCGACGAGTCAGAGGTAACAGGGAACAGCAGTGGCAGGTTGATGTTGTTTGCACCCACGCTGATGTTGCCGTTTACACCCTCGGTGACAGAGCGGTAGACGCTGGGGCCAACGCTGACCTCATTCACGATGGTCGGCGAAAGCGTGCTGGTCAGATCCACAGCCAGGTTCCAGCCGGGCTGACGGTTAGAGCAGCCGCCCGCGAACTGTAGGTTGCTGGAGCAGTTCAAGCCGCCAAAGCTGCCGAACGGGCCAACACTGCTGTCCTGGTTGTTGATGTAACGCGCAAACAGACGCTCGTTAGGAGAGATCTGCCAATCGATACGGCCAACATACTCCGTACGCGGATGCGAATAGCTAAGAGGATCCTGCCGGTTATAGGTGGACTGGCCGTTAACATTCGGCAGCGGATACAGATTCAGAATGCGCTGGATCTGCGCAAAGTTCGTAGCCTGTGCTGCGGTCAACTGGCCCGGTGTAACCGTGTTGTTCGCAAAAGGCAGTCCGGTGTTCGGGTTGTACACGGTGATCAGGTTGCCGTTGGAGTCGCGGCTCTGGCTGAAGTCACCATTGCGCTCCAGCGAGGTGGGAACGCGGTACTGATTCACGCTGCCCGGAATAAGCTGGCGATACCACTCGGTCGAGAAGAAGTAGTAAAGCTTGTCCTTCTTGATCGGCCCACCAATCTGCGCGCCTACCGTGTTGTACCGGTAAAGCTGCTGCGGTGTGTCGTTGTGGTTTTCAATCCACGAACGTGCGTTCATGCCTTCGTTGCGATGGAAGAAATGTACGTTGCCGTGGATATCGTTGGTGCCGCCCCGGGTGGTCACCACGATGGAACCGCCGCCTGCTTTGCCGAACTCGGCCTGGTAGTTGCTGGTCAGCACCTTCACTTCGGCAATGGCGTCGGTGTTCAGGGTCACCTGCGTGCCGCCGTTGTTGCCGGTATCCACATTGCTGGCGCCGTCCAGGGTGAACTCATGCTGATTGGCACGGGTGCCGTTGACGGAGTAGCTATCGAGACCGCCGGTGGCAGATGCGCCAAAGTTACCCGTACCAGAAACGCCGGGGATCACGCGGACGATGTCTAGAACGTTACGGCCATTCAGCGCGATGTCGTTCAACTGCTTACCGGTGATCAGATCGCTGCGCTCACCAGAGTTGGCCTGGATCTGCATCTGGCCGGTCTCAGCCGTGACGTTTACTGTGGTGCTCTCAGCACCCACTTGAAGCTGGAACGCTCCGGCGTTCAGACGGTCGGCGGAGTTCAGGATTACGCCATCCTTCTTCAACTGCTGGAAGCCGGTGCGCGTCACGGTGATGGTGTACGTTCCCGCCGGCAGGTTGGGGATGGAGAAGCTGCCGTTGCCGGTGGAGGTGACTGTGCGGGTAACGCCCAGAGCGGGCGCTTCAGCCTTCACGGTGGCGTCTGGTACCAGGGCTCCGGATGTATCCTGAACTGAGCCCAGAATGGTGCCCGACGTGACCTGAGCCCCCGCCGTCGAGACCGCACCGAGCGCCAGAACACATGCCACCGGAATGGGGCAGAGCCGGCTAAGCGGTCCTTGAATCATGGGATTACTGGCCAACAAGAATTTGGATCGAAACGATGTCACGGTTCTGCTACCTGCTTTCAACTGCTTTATCCGAACGCTCCACACGGTATGGACGCGAGTTAACGATTGTCCTGAGAGGGCGCCGAGAGTTCGCTGAGGTTTTTCTGATGGTTAACAAGTCATTCATCATCAATGATTTGATGAGTGCGTCAGCAGGCAAGTCGCGTTGAGTACCGAACACAGAGCGCCATTTCAGGCAGGCGATTGGATCGTTGAACCGGAGCTGAATTGCCTGCGGAAGGACGATCAGGAGAAGCATCTCGAGCCCAAAGTGATGAAGGTTCTGCTCGCGCTGGCAGACCACCCGAACCACGTCGTTGCCAAGGATGATCTGATCGCAGCGGTATGGCCGGGCACCTTCGTCAGCGACGACGTCCTCACCCGCTGCATCTCCGTACTGCGTCGTGTGACGCAGGATGACGCGACCATGCCGCACTTTATCCAGACGGTCCCCAAGGTGGGCTACCGCCTGCTCGCGCCCATCCATGAACTGCCTTCTGACCCGGTTAAGGAGCAGGATGAGGTATCGGTCCCCGCTCCCATCAGTGCCGAAATCCCAATCGCGATCCCTTCTGAACCGCTCCTCCCCGGGCAAGAGCGCCGCTTCGTACCGTACCCGGTGGTTCTCGCGGCGTTGGCAATTGTCGTGCTCGCGGTGGTGGCTCTGGCCGTGTGGCGTTTCCTCTGGGCCGGAACCCCGCGCGAGACCGTCCTGAAAACGCTGCCGTTCACCAGCCGCGACGGCGAACAATTACAGCCAGCCTTCTCGCCGGACGGCAAGACGATCGCCTACGTCGCCGTCCCGGAAGACGGTGGCGCGCAACATATATATATAAAGTCCATTACGGCCCAGACCTCCTCACCCGTGACATCAGGCCCAGGCGAAGACTTCAGCCCCACCTGGTCTCCCGATGGCACCCGCATTGCCTATCTTTCGAATTCCACCGAAGGCCTTGGCATCTACGTTGTGGACCTTCGAAGCCGCGCAACGCGCAGGGTCTTCGTTCCCCAATCCGCTTCACAGTGGGAGCAGGGCGCGTTAACGTGGTCGCCGGATGGTGAATCGCTTGCCTTCCCCGACCATGCGGGCAGTAACCCGTCTTCGTCCATCGTTCTGCTCAATATGAAGACGCTCCAGTCGCAGGTGCTCACCACCCCACCGGACGGTTGGGAAGGCGACCTGACCCCGGCGTTTTCGCCCGACGGCAAGCGCATAGCTTTCTCCCGCGCCAGTGAGACCGCCGTCCGCGACCTCTACTGGATCGCCGCCACCGGTGGGCCGGTCCACCAGATCACGCACGACAGCGCCGGGATCGACAGTCTCGCTTGGTTCCCGGACGGCAAATCAGTGGCCTTCTCCTCGAATCGGGGAGGCAAGAGCGCTCTGTGGCGTGTCTTCCTCCGTGGAGGTACACCCACCCGCATGCCCATTGGCACGGAAGACGCCGCCCAACCCACGGTCTCTCGTTCCGGCAATATCCTGCGCGTGGCGTACACACAAGGTTCCGCCATCTGGAGCATCATCGCTGTAACCCGCGGCGCGGAAGGCATCTCGCGCGAACTCCTTTCCTCCACGCAAGAGGACTCCGCACCGTCCTTCGCGCGCGACGGTCTCCGTTTTGCCTTCCAATCCCAACGTTCCGGCTTCCAGGAAATATGGATGGCCGCAGTCGACGGAACAGGCGCGCATCCTTTGACCCACGGCAACGGCCCACTCACCGGCAGCCCGTCGTGGGGGCATCAACACGACGAAGTCCTCTTCGACTCGCGAACCGGTGGCCACTCCCACATCTTCGCCATCCGCGCCACGGGCGGATCGCCCCAGCAACTCACAAACGGCGATTTCAACGACATCACACCGCGCTGGTCCAACGACGACAACACCGTCTACTTCCGCTCCAACCGCGGAGGCCGCTGGCAGCTCTGGCGAGTAGACCGCAACGGAGGATCGCCACAGCCCGTCACCACCGGCGACGGCATCGTCCCGCAGGAATCGCCAGACGGCAAGTTCCTGTACTTCGCCCGCGGTGGCGAAGCGGGCATCTGGCGCGTCCCCATCCAGGGCGGCCCAGAGACAGAGGTCGTGTCAGAACCCGCATCCGGATACTGGGGCTATTGGGAAGTCACGCCACACGGCATCGTCTTTCTGGACACCAGGCAAGCGTCCCTGCGTACGTACGATCCGGCCACCAAAAACACGACCAACTTCGCAAAGCTGAAGCGCTTACCGCCTCGATTCGCAGGCCTTTCCATGAACCCCAACGGCCAGCAGATTCTCCTAACAGACGAATCACACGCCAGCCGCCACCTCACACTCTCTGAGATGACAACCGGGCGGTAATCTCACCTTTCTCATCCAGCGGGGTTACTCCTCCCTCTGCTTTGCTTGTGTGTCGAATTTTCACTCCAGTAGAATCCCCGCTATGGCTGTTGAAACCTCACCGGACGTGCAGTTGGACATCGATCCGGCGATAGAGGAAGCGGTGCATCGCGCCCTCAACAGTCCGCAGTTCATGCGTGCGGAAACCCAACGCAAACTGCTGCATTACCTCTGGCTCAACCGCCATCTTCCGCTCAGCGAATACGCCATCGCAACCGAGGCGCTCGGCCGCAACAGCCACTTCGATCCCAACACCGACGCCAGCATCCGCGTTCACATCTCGCGTCTCCGCCGCAAGCTCAAGGACTACTACAGCGAAACCGGCGAGCATGAACTACTCGTCATTCCCACTGGCACGCACCAGTTGGTGCTGCAACCTCCAGCCCCGCCGGAAGAGCAGACGGACGCTCCCGTCGCCGAACCTGAGCCACCACCCACGGGCCTGGCCTGGATTCGCGTACACAAGGTCAACGTGCTCATGGTGTCCTGCATTGTGCTGGCGAATCTGTTAGTTGCCACAGCCGGATTGGCCATCTGGCAAAGCCGCCAATTAAAAGCCGCTGACCTGCGTCCGCCAGATAAGCCCAACAGCTTTTGGAAAGCCTTCCTGGAAGGCGATGCGCCGGTCAGGATCGTTCTCCCCACACCCATCTTCTTCAGCTTCAAAGAACGTCCGTCGCTTCGGATACGCTCGGTCCAGGTCAACTCGTTCGACGAGGTCAAGGACGATCCCAAGCTGCAAGAGCTGAGCAAGATGTGGGGACCGATCGGCCTTGAGCAGTCGTACACCGTTACCTGGGACACCCTCGCTGGCATTCAGATTTCGCGTTACCTCGACCGCATCGGGCAGGGCAGGCGGATCTCCTTCGAGGTCACCCGAGACTCATCGTTGCTCTCCCTCGAACAGGCGAACGTCATCGTGCTCGGAACCGACAACACACTCCGACCCATGAAGGAGTACACGGACACAATGAACTTCGTCATGACCCTCGGAGAAGATCGTGTCATCAATACGCACCCGGAACCCGGAGAGGAAGCGGCATACCGTCGTGTCTATAAGAACGACCCCATAGGTGGAATATCCGTGCGCCACGTGGAGCCATCCATCATCGCCCTGCTCCCCGGTCGCGCTCCCGGCCTCAAGGTCCTCATGCTTGAATCTCGAGATACCAGCGGCATGGTCTCGCTCCTCTCCTCCAACGCCGGATCGAATGCGGTTGAAGATATGTGGCGCAAACACGGCTCGCCGAAGTTCTTTGAGATGGTCACCATGACCGAACTGGAGGGCAACACGCCCCTTCGCAGCTGGCCCGTCACCATGCACGCCTACACCAAGGCGCCTCCGTCGAAGAGTATGTAAGTCACTGAATTCATTAGAAACATTCCCGTAACATACGCCTCGAAACGTCACGATTGCACACTTCAGATGGCAGTATGGTCAGCCATGATTGCATCCGCACGGTTTTTGGTTCCCTCGTTCCTCCTGTCCCTCGCAGCCTCTGCCTTTGCGGCGTCACCTGCTCCAAAGCCTGTCTCCGCCGATCTGGTGGTTTACGGCGGCACGGCGTCCGGCGTCATGACGGCCTACTCCGCAGCCAAGCAGGGACTCCACGTCGTCCTGCTCGAACCCACCCGCCATCTCGGCGGCATGGTCACCGGCGGCCTCTCCGCGACGGACTACGCCTATTTCCCCGTCATCGGCGGCTACACCCGCGAGTTCTATAAAGAGGCGGCTACCACCTACGGCAAGGGCGACCTCGACCACCCAACCGACTTCCTCTCGGAACCGAAAGTCGGCGAGGCCATCTTCAACCGCTGGCTCAAGGAAGCCAAGGTCGACGTCCGTTTCGGTGAACGCATCAAGGAGCACGGCGGCGTCGAAATGAAGGGCAAGCAGGTCACCGCTTTCGTCACTGAAGATGGCCAGCGTTGGGAAGGCAAAGTCTTCGCCGACTGCAGCTATGAAGGCGACGCCATGGCCGAGGCCCACGTCAGCTACGTGGTGGGTCGCGAAGGCGAAGAGGTCTACAACGAGAGCCTCGCCGGCGTCCGCCCGGAGACTCCGAAGCATCAGTTTCTGTGGAAGGTCAGCCCCTACGACGACTCCCACAAGCTCCTGCCGTACGTAGACCCCGGACCATTGGCCAAGGGCGGCAGCGGCGACAAGAAGGTTCAGGCCTATAACTTCCGCCTCATCCTCACGAACGATCCCGCGAACAAGCTGCCTTGGACGAAGCCTGCCGGGTACGACGCGAAGCAGTTCGCTCTGCTCACGCGCTACGTACAGAGCTACAAGGAGCACACGGGCAAAGATCCGGTGCTCGCCACCGTCACCAACCCCGTCTGCTTCGATCACGCCAAGTGCGACTTCAACAACAACGGCCCGTTCTCAACAGACTTCATCGGCAAGAGCTGGACCTATCCCGACGCCTCCTTCGTCGAGCGCCAGGCCATCTGGAAGGCGCACATGAAGTACACGCAGGACTTCTTCTACTTCCTGGCGACCGACCCTTCCGTACCGCAATCCCTCCGCGACGATACCAACAAGTGGGGCCGCGCCAAGGACGAGTTCACTGACTCCGACGGCTGGCCGCGTCAGCTATACATCCGCGAAGGTCGCCGCATGACTGGTGTCTACGTCATGCATCAGGCCGATCTCCAGACCGACCGCACCAAGCCTGACTCCATCGCCATGGGCAGCTACAACTCTGACTCGCACAACATTCAGCGTGTCGCCATGCCCGACGGTTCCGTGTTCAACGAAGGCGACGTTCAGGTGGCAGTGCAGCCTTACGAGATCAGTTTCGGCGCCATGTTGCCCAAGCCGGATCAGGTGACCAACCTGCTTGTCCCTGTGTGCCTGTCAGCATCCCACGTGGCCTATTCCTCGGTACGTATGGAACCCCAGTACATGATGATCGGGCAGGCAGCCGGAGTCACGGCGGCACTCGCCATCCAGGGCAACGTTCCCGTCCAGCAGGTGCCGGTTTCCAAGCTCCAGGACATCCTCCGGAAGGACGGAACCATCCTCCATTTGGACCAGCAAGCCCATCGTGCGCAGTCCCGCGTACACCCCCAACCCTAAGTAAAAGTGTTTTAAGTGGCTGATAATAAACGTCCGTAACAGTAACGTAACAGGCTGGAACTGGACGTTTGTTATCCCACTCAACAACACTCGCTGGCCTATCACCAAACGACGAAGATTCGTACGCGAACTTCGTTACCTTAACTAACTCTTACGAGGCCCTAGATGAAACATCTATCCAAGCTCTCCCTGGTTGCATGCCTTGCGGCGGGTTCAGTCGCCGCCATGGCGCAGGTTCAGAACGGAACCATCACTGGAACCATTACCGACACGACTGGCGCATTGGTACCCGATGCAGCCGTCACCATCTCTTCCAAAGCCACTGGTTTGGTCCTCCATGTTCAGTCGAACAAGTCCGGACTCTACACGGCGCCGCAGCTCATCCCAGGAACCTACACCGTCACGGTAGAACGCCCAGGCTTCCAGAAGACGATTTCCACCCTCGACCTCACCGTGGGACAAACGGCGCAGGTGGATCTCGCACTAAAGGTCGGCAACGAGAACGAAACGGTCGATGTCTCGGCAGAGAACGCGGCGGCTCTTGATAGTCAGACCTCGAATCTTGACTTCACCGTCCAGTCGAAGCAGGTAGACAACCTGCCACTGAATGGCCGCAATCCGTATGGTCTGGCGGTTCTCGCTCCTGGTATCGCTCCCGGAAACAACTTCGGTGTGGGCGTTACCGTTGCCCGTGGCGCTGTCGTCGCTGCGGCTACGAACAATTTCCAATCGAACGGCGGCCTCGGCGGATCGAACGAAATCCTTCTCGACGGTGTTTCACTCGTTGTTTGCTGCCAGGGGCAGCCAGCCGTTACGCCGTCCGTTGAGTTCGTCAACCAGTTCAAGGTTGTGACATCCAGCGCGCCGGCACAGTATGGACGTTCCAGCGGTGCTGTGCTGAACATCGTTTCCAAAAGTGGCACCAACTCGCTCCACGGCGACGTTTACGAATTCCTCCGCAACGACAAACTGGATGCTGCCAACTACTTCACGAAGCGCAACGGTGTGTATCCCTACCCCGGGCATAAAGACTTCCGTCCACCACATCGTGCGAACCAGTATGGCGTGCTCCTCACCGGTCCGGTTTACATTCCGAAGATCTACAACGGCAAGGACCGCACGTTCTTCACGTTCAACTACGAGGCGATTCGCAATCTGGCTCCCGGCGTTGGCAACACCACCGTGCCGACGGCTCTCATGCGTCAAGGCATCTTCACCGAAGGTTCCACGCCGATCTACGATCCAAACTCATCGAACTCGAACACCCAGGATCGTACCCCGATTGCAGCCGCCAGTTGCGGCGGCACCGCCTACGCTGCTGGATACTGCATCCCGGTTTCCACCTGGAATCCAGTAGCCGCCAAGTACCTTCAGTACATGCCTGCTCCAAACATTGCAGGCGCGGCATTGGGTGCGAACAACTACACCTACATCGCCAACACAACCAGCAAAGACGACCAGTACAACTTCCGTATTGATCAGAACATTGGCTCATCGCACCGTCTCTTTGTGCGCGGCACGCGCTCGAAGAATCTGTATACGAACAATGACAACTTCAACAGCCCCACCGGCCCTGGCGGCTGGACCCAGACGCTGGGTGCGTACCTGTTCGCTGTAGGCGATGTCTACACGGTGTCATCCAACAAGATCGTGCAGGTGTCATACGGTTTTGCCCGCCAAACGAACCTGCAGTTGGGCAACAACTTCTACAACTACAACGCGGGAGATTACGGCTATTCAAGCAATCTGCTCGGTCAGCAGCAGATCGCTGGTCTTCCTGTCGCCAGCTTCACAAACCTGGCTCAGATCGGCTTCCAGAGCAGCTTTAACAACTGGGCCCACTACACCCATTCGTTGAACGGAACCCTTCTCTGGACGCACGGCAAGCACACCATCACCACCGGCTACCAGGGCCGACTGAACATGGAAATGCAGTCGGGTCTCGGTAATCCCAATGGAGCCTTCTCGTTTGGAACGACGTTTACCGGCGCTGTAAGGCCGGGTGGCACCGTTGCAGGCACGCAGCAGGCCTTGGCATCGTGGGCAACGTTCCTGCTCGGCTATCCAACCGGTGGCAGCTTGCAGCGGCAGCTCACACAGGCGTTCAACCAGTTCGCACACGGCTTCTTTGTTCAGGACGATTGGCGCATCACACCGAACCTCACAATCAACGCGGGTGTTCGTTATGACCTGGAGACCGGCTTCAAAGATCGTCGTAACGCCTGGGCCGATTTTGATCCGACCGCGGCAAACCCCATCGGCGTAGCGGGCGGTGCTCAGTTCCTTGGAGCTGGCAACAATCCCTCGCGCACCTGGGCTACGTCGTATAAGGAGTTCGCGCCTCGCCTCGGTATGTCCTGGGCGGCAACGCCGACCACCGTTTTCCGCGGTGGCTATGGCCTGCTTTTCCTGCCCACCTCTGAGCGTGGATACAGCAACCCGAACATCGGATTCAGCCAGTCCACAAGCATTCCAACGTCTGCCACAGGCTTTACTCCTGTCGTGAAGACAGACAATCCCTTTACGAGCGGAGTGTTGCTGCCTGCCGGCGCCAGTGCGGGCTCACAGGTCAGCAATGGCACATCGATTTCGGGGCTTCAGTACCACAATCCTGTGTCGTACCAGCAGCAGTGGAACTTCGGTGTGCAGCAGGGCCTTGGCAACACGTTTACCTTGCAGCTGAACTATGTCGGTGGCCACGGTGTTCACCTGCCAATGAACGTTCGCTACAACGATCTGCAGCCGCAGTACTTCCTGCCCGTCGGCACAACGGATTTCACGCCGCTGACCAAGCAGGTAGCAAACCCGTTCTTCGGCAACCAATATGTCATCGCTCCGGGTGTTCTGAAGAACGCTACGGTGCAGCAGGTGCAGTTGAATGCACGGTTCCCCCAGTACACTTCGGGCGCCATCAATTCACTGCAGAACAACACCGCCAACGTCTCATACCAGGACATCGGCTCGACCACCTACAACGCCATGCAGGCAACGGTTAGCATTCATCGTCCGAACGGTGTGACCGGTTCGGTGTCGTATGTCTGGTCCAAGCTGCTGGGCAACGTCAGCGATCTCACCAACGGATTCCTCAACACCACGGGCAATCCGAATTACCAGAACTTCTACTTCCCGCAATACGAGCACAGCACACTGGCGACGGATCTTCGTCACCGCATCGTGGGCACTGCGAACTACGCCTTGCCGGTAGGCCGCGGCAAGCGCTTCGGTGGCGACATGCCTCGCTGGGCAGACATGATTGTTGGAGGCTGGGAGGTCAATACCATCATCCAGGTTTCCTCTGGCAATCCTCTCAGCATGGGTGTCAGCGGAACGGGTAACTGGGCAGGAACAAGGCCGATGTACAACTCCGGCGTCAGACCTCTCAACGGAGGCGGAACGAAGAGCCACATCTACGTCAGCGGCGGCACTGCAATTCCTTACCTGAACCCTGCGGCGTTCACACTGCCGACCAGCTTCCAGCTTGGCAATGTGCCTCGTTCGTGGTCGGCGATCCGTGGACCGCTGAACTTCTCGAATGATGCTTCCGTCGTCAAGCGGTTCGTGATCCACGATCAGGTTGGTTTGGAGCTGCGTGCGGAAGCCTTCAACGTGCTGAACAAGGTGCAGTTCTCGAACCCGAATGCAACCGTCAACTCAGGCGTGACCACATTCGGCTTCATCACGTCCCAGGCGAACCTGCCGCGTAACGTGCAGATCGCTGCCAAACTTCGTTTCTAAGTACCGAAACGATTGAACCATCCGTAGTGCCTTCCATCCACGGCCGCAGCCATCATGCTGCGGCCTTCTTTTTTTGAATATGCGTGCGGCCTGGATTCAGAAGGGTCGAATTGTTTGAGGCATAGTAACCACTTCGGCCCGATCAACTGTGCCCCGTTACAATGTGGGGAATATGCCCGCGAGGTCGTCCCGCTCCATAGTCCCCCTGGCGCTGTTTGCTGCGCTCATCGTTGTTGGATTGAATACATGGTTCGCTGTGTCGGCGGTTCGGTCGCTGATGCAAAGCGAAGCGTGGCTGGCGCATACGTGGGAAGTTATCGGCCAGGAGGAGCGTGTCATGCAGCTCCTGGACGACGCGGAAGGCTCCGTGCGCGGCTATGTGATGGCTCCAGAGCGGGAATCCATGCTCGCTCCTTACCGCGCTGCTCAGAGCGAGCTTCCTCAGCAATTGGAAGTCTTCCGTGATCTGACGGTAGACAACCCCGAACAGCAGAAAAATCTGGAAGCTCTGCGTGGCACCGTGGGGCGTCGCATGGCGCTGTTGCAGGACTTGCTGAACGCTCGAAAGACATCCGGTTTGGATGGTGCCGTGGCACTGATTAATTCCGGCGCGGGTGAAACAGAGATGCGCCGCGCGCGCCTGTTGCTCACCGCCATGGAAAACGAAGAGCGCAAGTTGCTCGCAAATCGTGCCATCGAAGTGCACCAGAGTGGTGTGCGAACCATGTTCGCGATTGGTCTCGCCTGCGTTCTCGACCTGCTGATGATCGGATCGGTCACATGGTATTTCGGGCAGGAACGCGAGCAGCGCCTGGCTGCAGAACAGTCAAAAGAAGAGGCGATTCGTTCCAAGGCGGAGGCAGAGCGGTCAGCTCAGGAAGTCCACCAGTTGAATACAGAGCTGGAGCATCGCGTTCAGGAGCGCACCGCCGAACTGGAAAGTACAAACAGGGAACTGGAAGCGTTTTCCTATTCCGTATCGCATGATCTTCGAGCGCCACTCCGAACCATCGACGGTTTTTCCCTGGCCCTGATGGAGGACTATTCCGAAGTTGTGGATGAGACAGGCAGGGACTACATCCGTCGTGTGCGCACCGGTGTGCAGCGCATGGGCCAGTTGATTGATGCGCTCCTGCAGCTATCTCGTATCACGCGGGCCGAGCTTGTTCGTGAAACGGTCTCTCCAGCCGAGATTGCTGACGGCGTCATCGATGTGTTGAAAGAAGAAAACCCTGAGCGCGATATCACCTTTACTGTGACTTCTGGCCCTGAAGCGCAGGCCGATCCGAAGCTGGTTCAGGTCGCGTTAGAAAATCTGCTGGGAAATGCGGTGAAGTTCACGTCGCGCAAAGAGCACGCGGAGATTTCCTTCGGGTGGGACGCAGAGAAGAAGGCATGGCGCGTCACAGACAACGGGGCCGGCTTTGATATGCATTATGCGGACAAGCTGTTCAACGCCTTCAACCGCTTACACGGCGACAAAGACTTCAAGGGCTCCGGTATTGGTTTGGCGACGGTTGCGCGTGTAATCCGGCGTCATCACGGGCGCATATGGGCGGATAGCGCCGTCGACAATGGCGCAACCTTCTGGTTTACGTTAGGATGACACCCATGCCCGACACGAGCCGTTCCATCCTACTTGTAGAAGACGATCCCGACCACGAACTTCTGACCATTCGTGCTCTGAAGAAGAGCAACATTGTGAATGAGGTCCGTGTAGCGCGTGACGGCGAAGAAGCACTGGATGCGCTTTTCGGGCCTGGAGCGACACGTCCTCAGCTTGTGCTACTAGATCTGAAACTGCCAAAGGTGGAAGGACTGGAAGTATTGCGTCGCATTCGCGAGGATGAGAATACGCGCATGTTGCCGGTTGTCGTTCTCACGTCGTCTGATGAAGAACGCGACGTGGTGCGCAGTTACAAGCTGGGAGTGAACAGTTACATTCGCAAGCCGGTGAATTTCACAGACTTTGCCGAGGCCACCCGTCAGCTTGGCATGTACTGGCTGGTGTTGAACGAATGCCCACCCCTGAGTTAGAGCCGCGGCGAATTTCGCTGCTGCTGGTGGAAGACAACCAGGATGATGCAGCACTGCTCGAACGTTTCCTCCGACGCAATGGATTTGCGCCGTCAGTGATGCGCGTCGAGACGGCCGCGGAGATGTCCGCAGCAATCGCCGCGCAGCGCCCCGATGTTGTTATTGCGGATTACAACCTTCCCAGCTTCAGCGGTCCGGAAGCGTTGGATCTTGTCCGTCAAACCGGTATTGATCTGCCGTTCGTCATGATGTCCGGCGCCATCTCGGAAGAGACCGCTGTCGAGTCAATGCGGCGTGGCGCTCAGGACTACGTTACAAAACAGAATCTCGCGCGGTTGATTCCTGTACTTGAGCGTGAACTCCGCGAGGCAGAAGCGCGGCGTTCACGTGTAGCTGCGGAACGCGCCCTTGAGCTTTCGGAGATGCGTTTTCATCGGCTGGTGGACGCAATGCCTCTTGGTCTGTTGATTGGCCAGAGCTCCGGGCGTATTACTTACGCGAATGATGCTGTGATTCGCCTGTTGGGATATGGCGAAATAGAGCTGATGACCGGCAAGATCAGTCTGACGGATATCTTTCCCGGACTACAGAAATCGTTTGCCGCTCTCAACAGCGATGAAATGAAAGAGCCCTTTGAGTTCGTCTGCCTCACCGCTTCTGGCGAGCAGATGGAAACTCTCGTCGCGTTGACCTTCCTGGATCGCGAGGGCGTCAATCGAACAGAAGAGAATCGCGAAATCGCCGTGTTCATCGCGGATCTTAGCCACCAGAAGAAGAGTGAAGAGGTCCTTCGAAGGACAGAGAAACTCGCTGTGGCAGGTCGCTTAGCGGCATCCATCGCTCATGAGATCAACAACCCTCTCGCAGCCATTACTAACTGCCTTTACCTCGTACAGCAGTCGCAGATGGACGAGATGGGACGTTCGTATCTGGAGATGGCGCAGAAGGAACTTGATCGCGTCGCCCAGATCACGGTTCAGACACTTCGTTTTCATCGTCAATCCAGCCGCCCTGTGCATACTGAACCGGGAGAGCTGATCGAAACTGTAGTGGCACTGTTTGAATCACGCATTCGTCGTCAGGGCATTACGATCACCAAGCGTTTCCGCAGCAAGGAGCCGCTCTTCGCGTATGAGGGCGAAGTGCGACAGGTGATCGTCAATCTACTGGGGAACGCAATCGATGCCATGCCCACGGGCGGACGTTTAGTGATCCGTACAGCTGAGGCCAATGATCAGGTGACGGGAACCAAGGGACTCATCCTTACGATTTCGGATACCGGAAGCGGCATGGATCAGGAGACGATCGAACATCTCTTTGAACCGTTCTTCTCCACCAAGGGAGTCACCGGAACCGGTTTGGGTTTATGGGTTTCGAAGGAGATTGTGGATCGCCACCACGGCAAAATCCATGTCCGAAGCCATAAAGCGCACGAAGAACAGCTCGGTGGCACCACGTTCCGCATCTTCCTGCCATTTGGCGGCGTGCCCGCATCCGCCTTGGATGGGAAAGCCACTGATTCGGCGGAACGTAGCGATGTAAGGACAGGTATTGTTGCCTGACGAGAGTACCCGCAGGGGCGTAGTAAGCGACGCTTCTGGAATGTTTGTCGTCTAAAACCAAGGGATGTCGCAACGCTTGACAGGAAGATTTCGGCTGGGGGTTCGTATTGCGCTGCATCTTGCAGCGGTTGCGGTGTCATGTGCCGCAGCCATGGGGCAGGCAGCCAGTCGCTTTGATCTGATGGGCCCCAGCATCAACGTGCATGTGCAACGCGGCGACCAGTCACTGCCCATTGCGATGGTGCCCAATCTTCAGGCGGGCGACAAGCTCACCATCCATGCAGAGCTACCGCGAACGCAGTCTGTCCACATGATTCTGATTGTGGCGTTCCTGCGTGGCAGCACGAACCCGCCTCCTGATAACTGGTTCACCCAACTCAAAACCTGGGACAAGAAGTTTGCCGAAGGGGTCACGGTGGCCGTGCCGCAGGAAGCACAGCAGGCGCTGATCTTCCTTGCACCAGAGACGGGCGGCGATTTCTCTACGTTGAAGTCGGCGGTCACAGGCCGTCCTGGCACCTTCGTCCGGGCCTCGCAGGATCTGAACGAGGCCTCCTTTGAACAGGCACGCATCGAGCGTTACCTGCAGGCATTGCAGCGTGTTCCCGATGGATCGTCGGAACAGTTGCTGGACCATTCCAAGAAATTGGCGTCCACTCTGAACCTGAAGCCGAATGATGATTGCTTCAAGAAACCTGCTGATCAACAGATGGCCTGCCTGCGGCAAACGGGTGGCCAGCTACTGCTGGACGACGGCCACGGGCAGACGCTGGCAGCCGCGCTCACTTCCGGCGATACCGCGAACCTGATCGGTGCCGTAGCGGGAACGCCCATGGCTACTGCGAACGGTGCGGGCATGTACTCCGCCTACGTTGGCACGGTCATTGATTTGGTGCGGCTCATGAGTGGTATTCATACCGCGCACTTTCAGTACATTCCAGCCATTGCATTTCCCGATGACGAGTCGCTCAATCTGCGTTTGAACACGGCGCCGTCGTTCCACAATCCGAAGTCGGTGATTGTGGTTGCGCTGCCGGCCATCCAGTCATCGGTAGCTCCTCCGCTGCGCCTTCAGGATGCGTTGCACGTCTCCTGCCTCCTGCAACCCAGAATGGTGTTGCCTCTGGAAGGTGCACCGCTGGTCTTCGCCACCAGCTTCGCGCACGATCTGCATCTGCACTTGAACAACGGCGCGACCTTGAACGGAAAGACCGACCTGCCTGTCGTGGCGGATGCCTTCGAAGGCGGCTTGGTGTTAACCGAAACACGTGGTCGCAAGCCTCTGCCAGTCGCTGCTCCTGAGGCCCGTGATGCTGATGCCTCGCGCGACAAGCCCGCGTCCGATCCAACGCCCGATCAAAGCACCACAACGCCTCTCATTGCCGACAAGGACGGCCCGTTGCAGATCACGGGCACACTACAGGGGATGTGGGGCTTCGATTCGTTCTCGGGCGTCACAGTGCCACTGCAGCGCCTTCCTGGTGGCGGCTGGACCGCTGCGGAACAGTCTGACCTGTTCACCGGTCGCGAGAACCAGCTTCGCCTCCACGCCGATGGAACGGCCTGCGCATCCACGATCGCCCTCGATCAGGGAGGACACGATAGTCCCCTCAAGTGGAAGCAGGCGGCTGACCGTAAGAACGTCCTCCAGGTGGGTGTGCCCCTTGAGAAGGCTGCACCCGGCAGCGTGCATCTTTTGGTGAAGCAGTTTGGCACGCCCGACATCGAGAAGGTTGCTGTAACGGCCTATTCCGACAAGACCCGGCTCGAAGCCATCCGCATTCACGCGGGCGACACCGCCGCCATGCTTGCAGGCACAGGACTCGGTGGCATCGTCTCGGTCAAGATTGCAGGCTCAGACTACAAGCCCAGTCCAGACGGCCCCTCGGCCGATGGCAAGTCATTGCAACTGATACGCGCGCAGGAAAAGCAGCTAGGCGACACCCGCACCAAACCCACCGCCTTCAACTCCGGCGACAGCGGCACCGCAGAAGCGAAGCTGGCCGATGGACGCACGCTCCCTGTGTCGTACAGCGTCGACACAGCGCGCCCCGCAGTGGACCTACTGCGTAAGACGTTGAAGGCGGACAGCGGCTCAGGCATCCCGCTGACCCTCAACAGCGAGAACGCCATCCCCCTCAACGCGAAGTTGACGCTGGCGCTGCGGTCTCGTTTCCCGGATCGCTTCCCCCGCAGCGAAAAGATCGAAGTGGCATTGGCAGACGGCTCGTTGAAGGCGACCCTATCCCTCGCCGACGGCTCTGTCGTTCTGCAGGATAGCCACACCGCTCTCGCCTTCCTCACGCCTGCAAAGACTTTCGGAGCCTCTGCCTTTGGCCCCATCCAGGCACGCGCGGTTGCCAACGACGGAACGGCTGGCGATTGGATCCCGCTAGGAACGCTGGTCCGTACACCCGTGATTACAGGCGTGACCTGCACACGCAGCACACCGAAAGAAGACCCCAACGACCCCGGATGCCAGATCACCGGCAAAGACCTGTATCTGCTGGGCTCTGTCGCCACCGACAACAGCTTCCAAAACGAGACGGAAGTACCGCTAGGCTTCGCAGGCGACTCCATCTCCGTGCCTCGCCCCGCAGACAACCACACGCTCTATCTCAAGCTGCGCGATGACCCCGACGTGGTCAGCACAGTGACAGCGATCGTGCCACCGTCACCGCGAAGGAGCGCCACTCCCGCAAGCGCAACCACCGCACCTGCGACAACGCCGCCTGCCAACGGCCCTCAACCCGATGCGGCAATACCGCAGGCCGCGGCCGCGCCCGCCCTGACCGGGACCGCGCAGCCGCAGTAAAACGCTACTGCGCTGCCTTCACCGTCAGCGATTGCAAATTACGAGCCCAGCGCGCGGGCCGCTTGTCTTCCGACAAAACCAGCTTGAACGCACCATCCTGCGCCAGCGCCGCACCATCCAGCGCATCGGCAACAATGCTCTGGCCACTGCGACAATCGGGATTGGTATCACAAAGCGTAATAGCCACCTGAAAGCCATCCGTAGCACCCGCAATGATCAGCGTCATGTTGCCCGACACCTTGGGACCCTCACCCTTCGCCGGAGCAACCATCGCCAGCAAATCCTTCACAGCAACGCCAGAGTAGCTCTCATCCTTGTTCGTATGGACGTTATGCACGTTCACCGTGACATGCGGCAACGCCTTGAAATCCGCAGGTGAAAGCGTCTTCGACGTACCCGAGAGCCCCGTCACCGTCAGCGAAGTGGAAGGCTGCGCCGCAGGCTTGTTCATCGCCATACCGCTTTGCGCGACTGCGGGATTGAAAGCACTCAGCAACGCGCACGAAAGCACCACAGACTTCATCATTTCGACACCCCAAACAGCACACCGTTCTGGTTATTCCGAATGCACCGCGTGTAGTTGTAAAGAAACGTATCGCGCTGACGTGTGTAGTCTTCAATCGTCTTGATGTGGCTCTGCTTCGGGTTCAGCAGGTAAATCGTCGACACCACATGCGTCGCGTCATCCATCAGCATGTAGATACCCAGCGTGTTGCCTGCAATCGCTTTGCGATCCAGCCCCGTAACGTTAAATGCGCTGATGCGCGCAGGCCGAGTCGTGTTCTTCGCAACGCCTTTGTCTGAAGCCACAATGTCATCAAAATCTTCCAGCAGATAGCGCTTGTTCAGCGCATAGTTGTCCGGCGGCAACAGCTCCACCTTCACGCTGACATAGGGATCAGCTCCGGGGTAGGCGAAGGTGATGCGACGACCAGCCAGTAGCGGAACGCTCTTTTCGCCCTGCTTCGTCTTTGCCGGGCGATCCCGCACGTCCGGCGGCATGGGCTGGACGTCCGTAACGGAAAGCCCATCAGGGAACGAGCAGGATTCGTAGGGGCGCAGTGCCGGATTTTCTTTCTGTGCGGCGGCGACTACGGGCGAAAACGCGATCAGGACGGCAAGAACGGTACGCAAAGATGCCATAGAGAGAACACTAACGGAGCAGGCATCGTATACTCAAGCCATGTCAGTCGTGAAGAACATTGCCGGCATTGCCAAGGGCATGAGCATCACTTTCAAGGAGATGCTGCAACCGTCTGAGGTTGAGAACTACCCCGACGGTCCGGGACCAATGCGCGGCGCCATCTTCCAGGAGCGTTTCCGCGGCAAGCACCAGCTTCAGCGCGACGAAAACGGCCTGGAAAAGTGCGTAGCCTGCTTCCTGTGCGCCGCGGCCTGCCCATCGAACTGCATTTACATCGAGGCAGCAGAGAACACTGAGGAACAGCGCATCTCCTCAGCCGAGCGCTACGCCAAGGTTTACAACATCGACTACAACCGCTGCATCTTCTGCGGCTACTGCGTTGAAGCGTGCCCCACCGACGCCATTACGCATGGCCATGGATTTGAGCTGGCCAGCCTCAACGCGACCAACCTTGTCATGCGTAAGGAAGATCTGCTCATGCCGACACCGGCGGGCGCATTGAAGCCTGGCAGCAGCGAAGATCAAGTCGAGTTGCTGTCGTAATCAGGGTTTTTGAGCGATAGCTGTCGAAAGAGCTTTCAGAGTTGAGATAGGGTGGGTCAGGTCAAAACCGTTCCACCCTTTCACTATTTTTCCGTCCTGAATCTCCACCCAGCTGATGCCGTTGAAGGCAATCGTTCTTCCCGTGGCTGAGAAGCCCATGCCGTCGCCAGTATGCGTCATGTTCACATGCCACCGGCTGGCCACCCTGTTGCCTTCCACAATCACGTCATCCACAACAACGCGAATATTGCTGAAGTTCGCGTGAAAGTGTTCGACGGTCTCCTTGAAGCGAGCAAATCCCACGGTTTCGCCGACGTTAGGAAAGTCATAGCAGACCACGTCGCGAGAAAGCATCTCATCCAGCGACGCTTCCTTGTAGTCGTTCCAAACGTCATCAAACCAGCGGTGCGTGAATTTATGAAGATCCTGTGCCATGGGTATCCTCCGTTGTGCGCAAGGTAGCACTTTCATAACGAATTCAACCATCAAAAATTGTTAGATTTCTGTTGAGGCATTTCATGACTGATAAGCAAGGTTCGGAGGCAATTTCGGCTTCCACTGATGTTTTTGACAGTAGCAACCCATTCTTTTCCGCAAGCACGCTGCCGTTTTATGCTCCGCCGTTTGACCTCATTCGCGACGAACATTACATGCCCGCATTTGAAGCGGGTATGGCGCAGGCGCGTTCAGAGGTTGATGCAATCATCGCGAATGCAGAAGGTCCATCCTTTCAGAACACGATTGTCGAGCTTGAGAAAACCGGCGAGTTGCTGAACCGCGTAGCGCATGCGTTTTACGCCGTGTCGGGCGCGCATACCAATCCAACCCTGCAGCAGTTGCAGCAGGAAGTAGCGCCCAGGCTCGCGGCACACAGCGACAGCATCAACCTTGACGAGCGTTTGTTTTCGCGCGTGAAGGCTGTCTACGACCAGCGCGAATCCCTCTCGCTCGATGCCGAATCGCTCCGCCTGCTGGAGCTCACCTACGACGGCTTTGTGAAGTCCGGTGCATTGCTTAGCGACCCCGACAAGAACACATTGAAGGCGCTCAATCAGGAACAGTCCACCCTGCAGGCAAAGTTCATTAACTGTGTGTTGGCCGCAATGAAGGAAGGCGGCTTACAGGTCGCATCGCGTGAAGAACTGGACGGCCTAAGCGATGCGGAAATTACCGAAGCAGCAGAAGCTGCAAAGAGCCGCGAACTTGAGGGCTTCTATCTCACGCTGCAGAACACCACGCAGCAGCCCGCGCTGGCGTCGCTGAAGAACCGCGAAACACGCCAGGCATTGTGGCAGGCCTCACTGTCACGCGCAGAAAAGGGCAATACCAGCGATACACGCGAAATGATCGCGCGTCTCGCGCAACTCCGCGCCCAGCGTGCACGCATGCTTAGTTATGAAAACTATGCAGCGTGGAAGCTGAGCGATCAGATGGCGCGTACACCCCACGCGGCCATCGCATTCCTCGACAATCTCGTTCCTGCTGCGCTCGCTGGTGCAAACGCAGAAGCCGCGGCTATGCAGGAACTGATCGGTAGCGAGTTTACGTTGGAGCCGTGGGACTGGGCCTTTTACGCAGAGCTGGTGCGTAAGGCGAAGTACGACATCAACGAAGACGAGGTAAAGCAGTACTTCGATCTGAACCGCGTTTTTGAAGACGGCGTTCTGTTTGCAGCAACGCAACTCTATGGCATCACCTTTGCCAAGCGTACAGACCTGCCCGTCTATCACCCTGACGTCGTCACCTACGAAGTCTTCAATGCCGACGGCTCACACCTCTCGCTCCTCTATTGCGACTTCTACCGTCGCGACTCCAAGCGCGGTGGCGCATGGATGAGTTCGCTCCTCACGCAATCAAAGCTGCTGGGATATGCACCCATCATCACCAACGTGTGCAACTACACCAAGCCCGTGGACGGCCAGCCATCGCTCATCGACAGCGACGAAGTGAACACGCTCTTCCATGAGTTCGGCCACGCACTCCACGGCATGTTGAGCGACGTCACCTACCCATCGCTCAGCGGAACATCCGTGCCGCGCGACTTCGTGGAATTCCCATCGCAGTTCAATGAACACTGGGCCTCGTATCCAGCCGTGTTTGCGAACTACGCGAAACACTGGAAGACAGGCGAAGCAATGCCGGAACAGCTACAGGCAAAGCTGAAGGCCACCAAGAACTTCAACGGCGGTCACGCGCTCACAGAGGTACTCGCCGCCGCAGAAGTCGATCTGCAGTGGCATACGCTGCCATCAAGCGAGTGTGCCCAACAGGCAGATGTATTTGAAGCAAAGGCCCTGGCAGAGAAGGGCGTGGATTTCGCGCTTGTACCGCCACGCTACCGCTCCACCTACTTCGCGCACATCTTCGGCGGAGGCTATGCAGCGGGCTACTACGCCTATCTGTGGGCCGAGATGCTCGACAGCGACGCCTACCACTGGTTCGAACAGAACGGAGGCCTCACCCGCGCTAACGGCGACCGCCTGCGCAACATGGTCCTCTCACGCGGCAACACAGCAGACCCCGCCGAGCTGTACCGCGAATGGGCAGGCCGCGACCCAGAAATAGGCCCCATGCTCCAACAACGCGGCATTCCGGACTCCGCCGCAGCTGCAGAGTAGTCAAGCCAGACAAACAACAAAACAACGGATGCCCAGATTCGCCATACGAATCTGGGCATCCGATTTGAGGGCGAGGCACCTGAAGCGATGCCGGGGCTACCGTGGCACGGCACGCTTATTTCACTAGGAGAAAGGCAATCATTCCCACGAACACGAACAATAGAACGCTCGGCAGAAGTCTCCATCTAAGTTCGTAGCCGCTCAAATTTGGCTCGTTGCGCATGATGCGTGTGGCATTAGCAACGCAGAAAAGTGCTCCGCAGCCGACGATGACCCACTGCTTCAATGGCATGGCAGCACGATAGCAGACGATTGCATTGTTGCAATTTAACCAGTCACTGCAATAAGCGCCAAAGGCGCGACCCGATATTAGCCTAGGCTAGACAGTCCTCTACGAAACAAAGGGCCAAAGGCCCGCTCTATTCCTTGTTTCAGCTGCCCAAACCGCGTGTAGATCGCCAGAGAACGGCAGCGAAGTGTTGTCAAGCCCCACTTTCGCCCAACATCAACAAATCAAAAGAAATAGAGTTGGCATGCTATTTCTTCCGAATCACTAAAATAGAAATAGACGGAAAATGGCCGCGCGAAAGCGCGGCCCTATCTCCTTTAGAAAGACGATTTTGCCCTTAACCCCAATGTTTAGACGATTTTACAGCCACTCAAAAAACCTAAACCCAATAGAAAGACGATTTTAGGAAAACGGGGGGAGGGGAGGGGTTACCCCTCCGGATCGTACCCAAGGTTAGGCCCAAGCCAGCGTTCCACTTCCGCAACTGTCCAGTTTTTGCGCTGCGCGTAGTCTTCCGCCTGATCGCGATCGATCTTGCCAAGCGAGAAGAAACGCGATTCCGGATGCGCGAAATAGATGCCGCTGATGCTGGAACCGGGCCACATGGCAAAGGACTCGGTGATCTCAATGCCAGTGTTCTCCTGCACGTTCAGCATTTCCCAGATGGTGCCTTTCTCCGTGTGATCGGGGCACGCAGGATAACCAGGAGCAGGACGGATGCCGCGATACTTCTCCCGGATCATGTCCTCCGCCGAAAGCCGCTCGCAACGGCCATAGCCCCACTCGTCACGCACCTGCTTATGCAGCGCTTCAGCAAAAGCTTCAGCAAGACGATCGGCGATTGCTTCCGCCATGATCGCGCTGTAATCGTCATGCTCTTCGCGGAACTTCATCACCAGTTCCTTCATGCCGATACCGCTTGTGACGGCAAACGCTCCAATGTGATCCGGAAGACCAGTCTCCTTAGGAGCGATGAAGTCCACCAGCGAACGGCAAGGCTCAGTGCCTTCACGGTGCGCCTGCTGACGCAGGAAGTGGAAGCGTGTAAGCACCTTGCTGCGTGACGCATCGGTGTACAACTCGACATCGTCACCAACAGCATTGGCAGGGAAGAGACCGTAAACACCGCGAGCCGTAATCAGCTTCTCCGTAACGATGCGGTCGAGCATCTTGTTGCCGTTGGCGAACAACTCACGTGCTTCCGCACCCTGCTTCTCGTCGTCCAGGATGCGCGGATAAAGCCCCTTCAATCCCCACGCGTGGAAGAAGGGCGACCAGTCAACGTATTCCCGCAGCGTCTCCAGCGAGAAGTCGTCCAGAACACGCACGCCAGTGAACTCAGGCGTAGCAATATCCTCACCACGCCACTCAATAGGCGAACGACGCTCGCGCGCTACGGCAACTGGCACCATGGGCTGCTTAGGCGCCGAATGCGCCTTACGCACCGCCTCATACTCAGCCTGGTGAAGCTCAATGAACTGTGCGCGGCCCTCCTCGCTCAATAGGCTCGTCGTGACCGGAACTGCGCGGCTCGCATCGGTGACGTGCACTACCGGCTGGTTGTAATGGGGCGCAATCTTGATAGCGGTATGCGCACGACTGGTGGTTGCGCCACCGATAAGCAGCGGCAGCGTGAAGTTCTGCCGCTCCATCTCCCGCGCCACATGCACCATCTCGTCGAGCGACGGCGTGATAAGGCCACTGAGCCCGATGATGTCCGCGCGCACTTCCTTCGCACGCTCGAGGATCTTCTCTGCCGGCACCATAACGCCCATATCGATCACTTCGAAGTTGTTGCAAGCCAACACAACACCGACGATGTTCTTACCAATGTCATGCACATCACCTTTGACAGTGGCGAGTACGATCTTGCCCTGCGCCTTGATCTCAACACCCGCTGCAGCAAGCGCGGCCTTCTCCTGCTCCATGAAGGGTGTCAGCCATGCAACCGCCTTCTTCATCACACGAGCGGACTTGACCACCTGCGGCAGGAACATCTTGCCTGCCCCGAACAGGTCACCCACGATGCTCATACCAGCCATCAGCGGACCCTCAATGACGAGCAGAGGCCGACCTAACTTCTGCCTTGCCTCTTCCGTGTCTCCTTCAATGTATGCGTCAATACCTTTGACCAGCGCGTGTGCAATGCGTTCTTCCACGGTGCCACTACGCCACTCTTCTACCTTCTTCTCCGCAGCTTCGGTGTTTGCTGATCCGGAAGCCTTCAGCTTCTCGCCAAAGTCGACAAGGCGCTCTGTCGCATCGGGACGGCGATTGAGTAGAACGTCTTCGACCAGTTCCTTCAGCTCTGGCTCGATCTCCTCATAGACCTCGAGCATGCCAGCATTGACGATGCCCATGTCCATGCCTGCAGAGATGGCGTAGTAGAGGAATGCCGAGTGCATCGCTTCGCGCACCTTGTTGTTGCCACGGAAGCTGAACGAGATATTGGAGACGCCGCCACTGACCTTGGCATGAGGAAGGTTCTGCTTGATCCAGCGCGTGGCGTTGATGAAGTCCACCGCGTAGTTATTGTGCTCATCCATACCGGTGGCAACGGTGAGGATGTTGGGGTCGAAGATGATATCTTCCGGTGGGAAGTGGACAACGTCCACAAGCAGACGATAAGCGCGTTCGCAGATGCGGATTTTGTCTTCGTATGTCGCGGCCTGACCCTGCTCATCAAAGGCCATGACGACAACCGCAGCGCCAAATTTACGCACGGTGCGCGCATTCTGCAGGAACTTCTCTTCGCCTTCCTTCAACGAGATGGAGTTGACGATGCCTTTGCCTTGCAGGCATTTCAATCCAGCCTCGATGACTTCCCACTTTGAGGAGTCCACCATGAAGGGAACCTTTGCTACTTCAGGTTCGCTGGCGAGGAGCTGCAGGAAGCGAGTCATGGCGGCGACGCCGTCGATCATGCCCTCGTCCATGCAGATGTCGATGACGTTGGCACCGTTCTCTACCTGCTGACGCGCAATGGCGACAGCCTCTTCGTACTTGCCTTCCTTGATGAGCTTGGCAAACTTTGGCGAACCGGCAACGTTGGTGCGTTCGCCCAGCATGATGAAGACACCGGGCTGTTGCGTGAAAGGTTGCGAGCCTGAAAGGCGCAGGGGGCGTTGCGAGATCATCGTGCTCCTGCCAGTTCCAATGCGTATTCGCGCGGATGTTTGCCGTCGAGGGCTTTAGCAATGGCGGCTATGTGTTCCGGTGTATTGCCACAGCATCCACCTGCAATGTTAATGAGGCCATTATTAGCGAAGTCGCCGAGGAAACGCGCCATGTCCTCTGGTTCCAGATCGAACCCTGTGGGCGACAGGGGATTGGGCAGGCCGGCGTTCGGATAGGCGCTGATGGCAGTGTGAGCTTTCGCTGAGAGTTCGCTAAGGAACGGGAACATGAGGTCCGGGCCAATAGAGCAATTCAGTCCGACAGACAGCGGATTTACATGACTCACCGCGTTCCAGAATGCTTCTACTGTCTGGGCGGAGATCATGGTCTCGCCACCGCGACCAACGGCTGCAGAAATCATCACCGGAAGCTCTACTTTGTCTTCGTCGAAGACTTCGCGGATGGCTACGAGCGCGGCCTTTGCATTGAGCGAGTCGAAGATGGTTTCCACGAGTAGGGTGTCGACTTTACCCGCAATCAGCGCGCGTGTCTGAAGCTTGTAGGCTTCGCGTACCTGATCGAAGGTCACGACGCGGAAGCCGGGATCGTCGGCATCCGGCGAATTGGACAACGATACCGTCAGAGGGCCAATGGCGCCTGCGACGAAACGCTGGCGGCCATCATCGCTGGCCACGTTATCGGCCCATTCGCGGCACTGTAGCGCTGAGACTTCGTTGATTTCCCATGCGAGATCGTTGAGGAACTTGTTCTCAAGAATCTTCTGGTAGAAGTCAGGGTCTTTGCGTCCGCCGTGTTCGCGCGGATCTTCCACAAAGAACTCGCTTTGCGCGATGCCCGTCGCGGAAAATGTGTTTGTTTCCACAATATCCGCGCCTGCGACCAAGAAGCGGCGATGGATGTCGCAGATCATCTCTGGCTGCGTGAGAGAAAAGAGATCACCGTTGTTCAGCAGGTCTTTGGGTGCGTCTTTGAAGCGTTCACCGCGCATGTCGGCTTCCGTCATCCCGTAGGTACGGATAGTGGTGCCCATGGCGCCATCGATGATGGCGATGCGCTCCTGGAGGACTTTACGCAGAGGATGTTGATCGCTGTTAGAAAACATGGCAAAGATTCGATGATACTGGAGTGCGGTGGGACGCGTCCGGCCGCTCTTCGTCTTGGGACGGCGGGCTTCTGTACACTAAAACTGCCTCTGAGCTTGCACTTCGATTTCGCAAGAGGCACGTAGCCAATGTCATCCGATATGCCTTTGATTCCTGCTGAGACCCCGTCAAAAAACATTCTGCATATATGCTCGCGCGAGACCTTACGTCCTTTGCGTGACCAAATCCTCCGACTTTCGGGCTTCGACGTGGATTCCACGCTTTCTACTGCCGAAGGGCTTTCGATGTTTTGGAGCAAGCTGTATGACCTGGTGCTGATCGACGTTGAGGGTGAGCAGAAGGTGAAGGCTGCGGAACAACTGTGCTCCGAAATTAAGACAGGGCAGCCCGAGCAGGTTGTCGCGTTTGTTTGCAATTGGCGTGTCGCCGTGCTGACAGACTGCCCTGACGAGATTTTGCGTACGGAGTTCGATCCTCACCGATTTGTATCGGGCGTTCGCAGCATCCTGTCCCATATCGAGAAGTAGCCAATAGATTCCGTGGTTTGCGAACCGTTGATTCTCGTTACCTCCACCTCCGCCCGGAACGGGGTTGCATGGACCTCAGCGCGTTGATATAAAGAAGCAACATCCTTTTCTGCAATGGCATCACGCAGATTCGGATTTCATGAAGAGTGGTTGAGGGATGAGCCCTGCGACGCCACGACAACCGGACGAGGTCTGTACCGGTGTCAACTCTCTCCTGGGGAACCGGGGAACATGAGATTCGGGATACAGCTTCTCCGCACCTTGGTCGGACCAGCAGTATGACCGTCTAATCAGACTTCCTTCCGCGCGGCGTTGTCCATCGCCATGGAACGCGCCAAATCCATAGAGAGCGTCGCATGCAGTGTCTTTCTTCCACCCTTGGAAGAGGGTTCTATGTCGTCTGCGTGTACACCGTACGAGCTTTACTCGAAGGAATCGGGCAAGAGCTATGGCAACCAGCCGCTGAGCATCTGCGACGAGTCGTTTACTCCGCTGGAAGTGCGCTACGACCTTGAGGCTGCAAAGCCACTGTTCACAAAGAAGATTGTTGAAGCAGGCCCGGACAACATGTGGCGTTATCGTTCGCTGCTGCCCATTCCTGAGGGATTTGAACCGGATCTGCCGGTTGGATTTACGCCGCTGGTGCGTGCGAAGAACCTGGGCAAGCGTCTTGGTTCGCAGAATCTTTACGTCAAGAACGATGCTGTTTGCTTTCCGACGCTGAGCTTCAAGGATCGCGTGGTGGCGGTTGCGCTGGCGAATGCGCGTGCGTTTGGCTTTGATGTGGTTGGCTGCTCATCTACGGGCAACCTGGCGAATTCGGTGGCAGCGCAGTCAGCACGCCTTGGCATGAAGGCTTGCATTCTGGTACCCGCTGATCTTGAGCCTGCGAAGATTTTGAACACCCTGATCTACGGCGCGCGCCTGGTGCGTATCGACGGCAACTATGACCACGTAAATCGCCTGTGCAGCCTGATCGCAGACCAGTACAACTGGGGCTTTGTGAATGTAAATCTGCGTCCTTACTACGCAGAAGGTTCAAAGTCTGTGGGCTTTGAAATTGCGGAACAACTTGGCTGGAAGCTGCCGGACAACGTTGTGGTTCCAATGGCCGGTGGTTCGCTGATCCGCAAGATCAAGAAGGCATTTGATGAGCTGGTGTACCTGGGCCTGGTAGAGAAGAAGCATGTGCGCTTCTTCGGTGCGCAGGCTACGGGCTGCTCGCCCATTGCACAGGCAGTGAAGAATAATACCGAAACCATCACGCCGCAGAAGCCTTCGACGATTGCGCGTTCGCTGGCGATTGGCAATCCTGCGGATGGTCCGTTTGCATCGCGCATGATTCGCGAGACGGGCGGATGGGCCGAGGATGTTTCGGACATTGAAGTGGTCAGCGGCATTCAGGAGCTTGCAGAGACGGAAGGCATCTTCACGGAGACTGCTGGTGGCGTCACTACTGCCGTAACAGCGAAGCTGATTGCGCAGGGTCGCATTGCAGCGGATGAACTGACCGTCGTCTGCATCACAGGCAATGGTCTGAAGACGACCGATTGCATTGCAGATCGCTTTACGTTGGGCCGCGCAGTACGTCCGCGCCTGGCGGACTTTGAAGAGTACATCAACGAGCTGGACGGAGTTGCTGCATCGACTGCAGAGCCGGAACTGGCACTTGCAGGAGGAAACTAAGTTGGCAATTCGAGTAATGCTTCCCGCCGCCTTTGCGCGGCACACGTCAGGAACAAAGCAGGTGCAGTCTGAGGCGGCTACGCTGCCCGCGCTGGTGGATGATCTGGGACTGAAGTTCCCGGAGCTGGGCACGCACATCAAGGACGAGGACGGCACGCTGCGTAAGTTCATCAACGTGTATGTCAACGATGAAGACATCCGCTTCCTAGGCGGCGATGCGTATCAGTTTCAGGATCGCGATGAGGTTATGTTCATCCCTTCGATCGCAGGTGGCTGCAAGTAGGATTTCTTTTTATGCAAACAGGAACGGGAGCCATATGGCTCCCGTTCCTGTTTGCCAACCTGTTTCTTTCGACTTAGACGCCGTGCATCAGCAGGACGATCAGCACAATGATTGCCAGCAGACCGAGCCCACCGCTCGGGTAGTAGCCCCAACCACGGCTGTAGGGAAGAATCGGGGAGGTGCCGAATGCGAGCAGAAGAAGAATGATGAGAAGAATCAACATGGGGGAAGTCTCCTTTCAAATTCGTGTGCGCAAGTTGCGCGACAGGAGACTAGATGCATGGTGCTTCGGAATACGTTTCCTCATCGAGCCCAATTTGATTTTGTGAAAGCGCATACAACCACTGCTCCCATGCATGCTTCTATTGGCAGGGTGATTTGTCCGCAGCTGCGGAGGAGGAAGGGTATATGTTTCTGGCAATTGCAGGTGTTTTGTTTCTGATCTGGCTGCTTGGTGAAATCTTTACCCATGGTGCGAGCCTGGCGATTCATATCCTGGCTATTGTGTGGGTGATTTCGCTGATCGGCGGCCTATTCAGCAGCAAGAAGTGACGCGTTGAGAACAAATAGAAAGGGCCGACATCCCGATGTCGGCCCTTCTGCTTTGTCTGATTGGTATCCCTACTGACGCGCCTCTGTAGCAGGACGCAGCGTGTTGGGAGGAGGCATTTTGTTGTTGAGGGCCTCGGGCTTTTCCTCTTCCAGTTTCGGTAGGGGGCCTTCGAGCGCCAGCTTTAGAACCTCGTCCATTTCTGCGGCGAAGTGCAGCTTCATCTCATCCTTGATGAGCTGCGGCAGTTCGGCGTAGTCCTTTTCGTTGTCCTTGGGCATGATGGCTTCACGGATACCGGCGCGATGTGCTGCGAGGAGTTTCTCCTTCAATCCGCCAATCGGGAGAACCTTGCCACGCAGGGTCACTTCGCCGGTCATCGCGATGTCGCGACGTACGGGAATCAGCGTTAGCGCAGAGGTGAGCGCAGTGGCCAGCGTGATGCCAGCGGAGGGGCCGTCCTTCGGGATAGCGCCTTCCGGAACGTGCACATGGATGTCGATGTTGCGGTAGAAGTCCTTGGGAAGGCCCAGGTGCTGCGCGCGCGAACGCACGTAGCTCAGCGCGGCCTGAGCCGACTCCTGCATCACATCGCCAAGCTGCCCAGTAGTGGTCAACTTGCCCTTGCCATCCAGAACCTGTACTTCGGTCTGCAGAATGCTGCCGCCGACCTCGGTCCAAGCCAAGCCGGTGACAAGACCGACTTCACTCTTCTCCTGGATGATCGAGTCGTGGAACTTCTGCGGGCCGAGGTAATCAGCAATGTTCTCCGCAGTGATCGATTCCTTCTTGTGCTTCGTGCCTTCCTTCACCACGCGACGTACAGCCTTACGGCAGACGTTGCCAATTTCGCGTTCCAGGTTACGAACGCCGGCTTCGCGGGTGTAGCCGCGGATAAGCTCCTTCAGTCCCTCGTCGTTGAACTCGATGTTGTCCGCCGTCAGGCCGGTGGCTTCCATTTGCTTCTTCACGAGGTACTGCTTGGCAATCTCCAGCTTTTCGACTTCGGTGTAGCCGTGCAGGCGCAGAATTTCCATGCGGTCTTGCAGCGGTCCCGGGATCGTGTGCAGCACGTTTGCCGTGGCCACGAAGAGTACCTGCGACAGGTCGTATTCCACGTCGAGGTAGTGGTCCTGGAAGGTGGCGTTTTGCTCGGGATCAAGAACTTCCAACAACGCTGCTGACGGATCGCCACGGAAGTCGCTGGCCATCTTGTCGACTTCGTCGAGCATGATGACAGGGTTCTTCGTTCCGGCCTTCTTCATCGACTGAATGATCTGGCCGGGCAGGGAACCGATGTACGTGCGGCGATGACCGCGAATCTCTGCTTCGTCACGCACGCCGCCAAGAGACATTCGGACGAACTTGCGTCCGGTAGCCTTGGCGATGCTCATGCCGAGCGATGTTTTACCCACACCCGGAGGTCCGACGAAGCAAAGGATGGAACCCTTAGGATTCTTCACTAACTGTCGTACTGCGAGGAACTCAAGGATGCGGTCCTTGATCTTCGGCAGTCCGTAGTGATCTTCGTTCAGGATGGTTTCCGCGTGTTCAATGTTGCGGATGTCCTTGGACTTCTTCTTCCACGGCACAGCCAGCAGCCAGTCAAGATAGTTGCGGCTGACGGTGGATTCCGCTGACATGGGCGGCATGGCCTCAAGCTTCTTTAACTCCTGGATAGCCTTATCAAAGGCTTCCTTTGGCATGCCCGCGGCTTCAATCTTCTTCTTCAGCTCGTCCCATTCGGACTTTTCGCCGCGGCCAAGCTCCTTCTGGATGGCCTTGATCTTCTCGTTGAGGTAGTACTCTTTCTGCGCGCGCTCCATCTGCCGCTTTACACGTGATTGCACGGTACGGTCCATGTTGAGCTTTTCGATCGCGATGTCGAGTACGTCAGCGATCTTGGTGAGGCGCTGTGCGGGATCGAAGAGATCGAGCAGTTCCTGTTTTTCTTCGATGGAGAGCTGCAGGTTCGCTGCGATGACGTCCGCGAGCTTTGTCGGGTCATCTGTGCGGATGCTGGCCACCATCGTCTCGTAGTTGAGGCTCTGCTGCAGCTTCAGATGTTGCTCGAAGCGCTGCTGCACAAGCTGCATCAATTGCTCAATCTGCGGTGTGATGACGAGTTCTGTTTTGCCTGTGCGCACGGTCGCGACGAAAAAACCGTCCTCATCGTTCAGTTCGATGGTGCGCGCGCGTTCGACACCTTCTACCAGCACCTTGATGTTGCCGTCTGGCATCTTCACAGACTGCACAATGTTGCCAATGGTGCCGGTCTCAAAGATGTCGTCGGAAGTCGGTTCGTCAATGCTTGCGTCATGTTGCGTTGCAAGGAAGATTTTGCGGTCGCCCGTGAGTGCTTCATCCAACGCGCGTACGCTGGATTCGCGGCCCACGACAAACGGGGTCATCATATGCGGGAAGATGACCATGTCGCGGATGGGCATCATGGGGAGCTTACGTACTTCGCCGTGGGGCTGATCAGTTTGTTTCGGCATGGGTCTCCCTCATTAGACGTGGCAACACAGCGCAGGATGCGACGTGGGACACTTCCGGTGATTGTACTGCCTTTAAGGCGTGTAAGTTGGTGTGGGAAATCACATACAAAACAAAACGCGGCGACCACAGAGGTCGCCGCGTTTTGCCTTCATATATCAACCGGCTTTTTCAAGTGGAAGGGGCAGAGCGACGGTACGGCTCTTCACCATTTCCGCCGTAATCTCCAACTCCTTGATCTTCTTGTTCGTTGGAACGGTGTACATCAGATCCAGCATCAGCTCTTCCAGAATCATGCGTAGACCACGTGCACCCACCTTGCGATTCAAGGCTTCATGCGCGATGGCCTGTGCAGCCTCTGGAGTCCAGGTGACCTTTACACCTTCAAACTCGAACAGCTTCGCGTACTGCTTCAGAATGGCATTGCGCGGACGAGTAAGGATGTCGATCAGCGCAGCTTCATCCAGTTCGTCCAGAATGCCCAACACGGGCAGACGGCCGACGAACTCGGGGATCAAGCCATACTTCAACAGATCCTGCGGTTCTGCCTGACGCAGCATCTCCGTATCGCGCTGTGGGCGGATCGGAGTAACCTCCGCTTCCTTGCCTTCGACCGTGGTCTTGAAGCCAAGCGCCTTCTTGCCGATACGGCGAGCGATCACCTTTTCCAACCCGACGAATGCGCCACCGCAGATGAACAGGATGTTCGTCGTATCAACGATGGTGAACTCCTGATGCGGGTGCTTGCGGCCGCCTTGCGGTGGAACATTGGCGACGGTGCCTTCCAGCATCTTCAGCAGTGCCTGCTGCACACCTTCGCCGCTAACGTCGCGAGTGATGGAGGGGTTCTCGTCTTTGCGGCCAATCTTATCGATTTCGTCGATGTAGATGATGCCCTGTTGCGCACGTGTCACGTCACCGTCGGCGGCCTGGAGCAGCTTCAGGATGATGTTTTCTACGTCTTCGCCCACATAGCCAGCTTCAGTGAGCGTGGTGGCGTCGACGATTGCAAAGGGAACATCCAGCATCTTGGCCAGCGTCTGTGCCAGCAGGGTCTTGCCGCTGCCGGTGGGGCCAACGAGAAGGATGTTTGACTTCGCAAGCTCCACATCGTTACCGCGTGTGCGGTTCATCTGGATGCGCTTGTAGTGGTTGTAGACCGCTACGGCGAGCTTCTTCTTAGTGAGATCCTGGCCGATGACGTACTCATCGAGGAACGCCTTCACCTCGTGCGGCTTCGGCAGATGGGCCGGGGCCGATCCAGGCGTGGTCTCAGCGCGGTCGTCTTCCAGAATGGAGTTGCAAACAGCAACGCACTCGTCGCAGATATACGCGCGTGGGTAATCCGATGGGGAAGAGATCAGCTTCGCTACTGCATCCTGCGACTTGTGGCAGAACGAGCACCGTAGCGAGTCGTCAGTGCCCTTGGAAGTCTTCATCGAGTCGAGAGCTCCTTGCCAGGGGGGAAGAATCCTGACAGAGAATAAGTTTACACCCCCTCAATAACCGCCGTGGTGATGGTAAGTACCCGTCCAGACGACATTTCGAACGAGAAATCCACACATTTCCCGGAATCTGGGTCCAGAAGCCTGGTCGTGAATCCTCGGCACTGGACGCGACGTCCAATGAGTTGACCGGAACCAAAGTGCGTCATTTCACGTATCTGTCTGCGTGCATAAGAGGTAAGAAGTTGAAGCGGATTAAGGGAATGTTTGCCGTTCTGATGATGGCTGCCGTTGTTAGCGCCCATGCGCTGCCGCGCGTTGGTGAAGATGCGGTGGTGAAACAGCTTGTTGATAACTTCCTGAAAGCAGAACAGGGCTACGACGCGGCATCGCTGGCGCGCATGATCAGCGAGAGCTACGTGGAGGTATCGCCCGCAGGTGAAGTGGATGAACACGATCGCTTTCTGAGCTTCTATACGCCAGAAAAGAAGACGGATTGGCCTCAGATGTCCACCAGCGACATCAGTGTGCGCATGTTTGGCGATACCGCGATTGAGATTGTGAAGTTCACCTACCAGATGCCCCAGCCAGACGGCGGCACTCGTTCCATGGAGATGCGCGGCTCGTTTATTGCGCAGCGAGAGAACGGTACGTGGAAGCTGCTGGGCGCACATTACACGGGTATTCGGGCACCGCATTCAAAGTAATTGCACCCACTTCGTATAGTGAACACATGTACTTACCGCCACACTTTGAAGTGTCGGATCTATCTGCCATCCATCAAGCTATGGAGGCTGTAGGTCTTGCGAACCTGGTGACGTGGAACGGGACTGAACTGCTTTCAACGCCTTTGCCATTGATCCTTGTGCGTGACGAAGGCGAGTTCGGGACGCTCTACGGACATCTGGCGAAGGCAAATCCGCAAGCGAGTGCTCCGGTGGTCGGAGAAGCCCTTGCGCTGTTTTCTGGTGTGGACGCTTACATCACGCCCAGTTGGTATGCCACCAAGCAGGAAACGGGCAAGGTGGTTCCTACATGGAATTACGAAACCATTCACGCCTACGGTATGCCGGAGTTCTTTCAGGACGAGGTGCGCCTGTTGGATTTGGTAACGCTGCTCACGCAGCATCATGAAGGCAAGATCGGCGGCGAGTGGCAGGTAAGTGATGCGCCGGACGATTTCATCCGCGGCCAGTTGAGAGCCATCGTCGGTTTTCGTATGGCGATTACGCGGCTGCAAGGGAAGCGAAAGATGAGTCAGAACCGTCCGCTTGCGGATCGCGAGGGAGTTGCAGCCGGGTTACGGGAACGGGGCAGAGATGACGTAGCAGACTATATTCCCTTGAGCAAATAAGAAAGCCCGGCGATTGCCGGGCTTCTTCGTTTCTGCGATTGAGCGTTACGAACGTGGACGCGTGATGATGTCGTCGATCAGGCCGTAGTCCTTAGCCTGGTCTGCGCCCATGGTAAAGTCGCGATCGGTATCGCGTTCGATCTGATCGAAGCTCTGGCCGGTGTGCTCTGCCATGATCTTGTTCATGCGCTCGCGCAGACGCAGAATCTCGCGGGCATGAATGTCGATCTCGGTGGCCTGTCCCTGAATGCCGTGGCCCATGATCAGCGGCTGGTGAATGAGGATGCGCGAGTTCGGCAGAGCGAAACGCTTACCCTTCTTACCCGCCATCAGCAGGAAGGCGCCCATGCTGGCGGCCTGGCCGATGCACAACGTGGATACGTCGTTCTTGATGTACTGCATGGTGTCGTAGATCGCCATGCCGGCGCTTACCGATCCGCCCGGAGAGTTGATGTAAAGCTGAATATCCTTTTCCGGATCTTCACCGGACAGGAAGAGCAACTGCGCAATGATCAGGTTTGCAACGTTGTCATCGATCGGAGTTCCCAGAAAGATGATGTTGTCGCGCAGCAGACGGCTGTAAATGTCATAGGAGCGTTCGCCCCGGCTCGTCTGCTCGAGCACCATTGGAATCAGACCCATGTATCTCCTCGTTTCCGTTGTTGCTCTTGATGCTTCGCAAGTCACATCGACTCACGCTTCGCCGCACTTCGCTGCGTGCCAAAATGCGTGTCCATAGAATAACGGCTTTAGCCGCTGAGGGAGTCTTCCCGCAGCTGCTAAAGCCGTTTTCTTTTGAACCAGAGTTAAGCCAGCTTCTCGTACAGAGCGGTCGCGGTAGCTTCGCGGCGCATCTGCTCACGCATACGCTGCAGCGAACCATCCTGCGTCATCTGCTGACGGATCACATCCTGCGGCTGACGCGTCTGGAAGCTCATGATCATGAGCTCGCGCTCCACGTCATCGTCCTTCACCTGAACATTGGTCGCATCTGCGATCTTGTCCAGGATGAGCGATGCCTTTACTTCCTTGATGGCTTCGTCACGCTGTGCGGCGCGCAGGCTGTTGAAGTCAAGCTGCTGCATCTGCTCGCGCGTCATGCCCTGCTGCGCAAGTGCGCGCAGGCCGCGATCCAGGCGGACGTCGATCTGCTGCTGCACGAAGGCTTCGGGAACGGGGAAGGTGAACTTCTCGACCAGAGCATCGACAAGCTTGCCCTTATCTTCGTTCTCTGCGTTCTGCTTCTTGCCCGACGTTGCGTTCTCACGCAGTCCGGTCAGGAAGGCATCCCAGCTCTCGTACTCGCCAAGCTGTTTCGCGAACTCATCGTTCTTTTCGGGATAAACCTTGCGCTTGATCGACTTCAACGTAACGCTGTAATCAATCGTCAGGCCAGCCAGGCGAACGTCGCCGAAGTCGCTGGGGTAGTTCACTTCCAGCTCAAACTCCGCGCCGACCTTCTTGCCGCGCAGGGCATCGCTGAATGCAGGCAGAGTGTTCTTGCCGCCGATTTCTACCAGAACGTCTTCGCCGTCGATCTCGTCGGCTTCCTGCACGGTGGTGTCACCTTCTGGCTTGCGGCGAACGCCCTTGAAGCTGATCTCTGCCCAGTCACCATCAACCAGTTCGCGATCCTCTTCCACCGGTTCAATGGTGGCGTGTGCATCCAGAACGCGATCGAGTTCGATGTCGAATTCTTGCTCGGTCAACTCAGGGGCAGACTTGGCCACGGTCACCGTCTCGTATCCGCTGATATCGAAGCCGGGCATGACTTCAAACTGTGCACGGAAGCGCAGCGGCTGGCCTTCGTTCAGATTCAGCTCTACGATCTGCGGCTGGGAAACCGGGCTAAGGCCCTTGGACTCCATCTCGGTGCGGAAGCGGTCCTGCACCAGCATGTCCATGACTTCCTGGCGGACTTCACGAGCGAAACGATTGCGGATGGTTGCCTCAGGCACCTTGCCCGGACGGAAGCCGGGAATGCGTGCCTGCTTGGCGTAACGCTTAACGACCTTGCCGAAGGCCTTGTCCACATCGGCGGCCGGAACTTCCACGCTGATTTCTTTGGTCAGCTCGGGGTTCAGCGCGGGGCCGTGGGTGTGGTTGTGACCAGCGTGATCGTGGTCGTGCGTGTGCTGTTCTGCCGTCTCCACGGGGGTGGTCTCGGCCACTGCTTCTACTGTCTCGTTCGGAGTCAAAATCGGTGCCTTCTGGATGGGTCTCTGCGGCGTGCTGCGGCGGTGTGGCCGCATGCGGATTTGCCGTCATCCACCATCGTACGGACAGCGGCGGAGAGGGTCAAACCCGATGTGATTAATTGCTGGCCGGGGAGTAGGAATTGTTCGGCGCTACCTGGATTCTCAGATGCCACTGGAGGGTCTCTCCGGGGCCTATGAGCGTTTTGGTCCCGTCCGGCCCTTCCGTGCTGAAAGTCAAAGAAACCGCGCTTGCGTCCTTGGGTACGTCCACTCGAAAATTCCGGATGCTTGACGTCAATGCCATCAACCGCAAGGTGTAGCCGTCTGCAAGGTTGTGCAGCCGAAGCTCTGGACCGCTGCTCAGGTAGGAGTACTTCAGGCCGTGCCATGTCCGATGCAAATCGCGCGTATCCAACGGGATTTCTGCGGCTTTCTCAGCGTTTTCTGCCGTTTCCGGAGGGGTGATGCGCAGACTGCCCAGTCCCTTTGTAGGGATGGCGAACTGCGGGCTCCAGGAGAGCACTACGGATTTGGGTTCACCGGTGACGTTTTTCGTCGTGATCGAGAGGTCGTAACCGCGGTCCGAGATTGTTGTTGAGACTTGCGTTTGGAGGCCGGACGGAGGTGGTGCGATACCGTCCGCGCCGGGTGCAGGTTCGGCAGAGAAGCCGGCAGTGGCACCCGTACCGTCCGGAGTCATCTCATTGTGGGCGTCCTGAGCTGCCTGCATGGCCAGAACTTCCTGTCCCTCTGAAGAGTCCGCCGGTGAAAAAACTTTGAGGGAGATCGGAGAGTATTTCAGAGATGCTTTGGGCGCTCCAGTATTCGGCATCAGCAGCGGCGATAGGGAGGGAATCGGAGTCCCAACAAGCAGATCCTGTGGATCGCGGCCCGGAAGGTCCAGCGACAACTGCAAAATCCCCATGCCTACGCCGGGCATCACCGAGAGACCCACGAACTGCGGTGTAACGCCGGAGGCAGGTGAGATGCGATGAACTTCGATGACGTCTTGCCCGCCGGGACGAGGCAACACTCCGCTTTCAGGAGGAACTTCGACGGTGCTGAGTTTGTGGAGTCTTCCGTGCAAATGCGCTACCCAGACAATGCCGAGAACCCCGAGTACAACCGCAAGAATCAGAGCTGTCAGCAAGCCGGAACTCGCTAGGCTAAATCGCTTCTTGCGCCGTCGTTCGCCGTTATTGGAGCTGCTCACAGGATTCCTTTGCTCTGGGGATGCACCGCGTTTTCAGAGGCTCCGAACGCAGGTGTGCCACCACTCACGCTACCATCATGTGGTCTACCATGCCATCGAAGCTCCAGAAGTCCGTACCTACAAGTCGCTCTGCCGTCGCCGAGTTTGCCGTTTTGAATGAACAGATTGTGTCCTGCGCGCGTTGTCCTCGCCTGCGCGAGTATTGCACCGCCCTTGGAGAGACGAAGCGGCGCGCGTACATGGATTGGGATTACTGGGCGCGTCCTGTACCGGGTTTTGGAGATGTAAACGCACGCGTGTTGATTGTGGGGCTCGCTCCTGGGGCTCACGGAGCCAATCGGACCGGACGCCCTTTCACCGGCGATGGCGCGGGTTATTTCATGTATCCCGTGTTGTATGAGACCGGGTTTGCCACGCAACCTGATGCGACGTCACGAAATGACGGCCTGAAACTGCGCGGATGTCGGATTTGTTCTATCTGCCGTTGCGCCCCGCCGGGAGACAAGCCGACGCCCCAGGAGATTCGTAATTGCGCACCGTTTCTGGCGACGGAGATTCAGACGTTGCGTAAGTTGCGCGTCGTCGTCGCGCTTGGACGGATTGCCTTTGATGGATATCTGAATTTTCTTATCTCGCAGGGAGTCATCACGTCGCGTCGCGAGTATGGGTTTGCGCATGGAGCGGAACACAAACTTCCGAATGGCATTACGTTGATCGCCAGCTACCATCCCTCGCTGCGCAACACGAACACGGGCCGACTGGATAAAGCGATGTTCACACGCATTTTTGTGCGGACCCGCGAACTCGCCGGGCTTTCATGATCGGTTGCCGCCAGAACAACCTGTACCATCCGTTGTTCATCACACGATAAAGGAACGGGTTTTACGAATTGTGCTGCAGTCCGATGTGCGCAGTGCAGCAGACAAAAGGGAAGCGAGGCACTTTCGACCATGAATAACAAGAGTTTCTGGGCCGCCTTTATCACCGGTCTTACTGTAGGCGCAGTTGTGGCTTTGGTATATGCACCGCATGATGGGAAAACCACACGTAAGAAGATTGGCCGCGCTTACGGCGATGCGGAAGACGCTCTGGAAGACGCCGCAGACTACGTGAAAGACAGGGCAGAGCGTCTGTCAAAAGAGGCCTCACACGCTTACAAGAAAGGCGTGAAGCAGCTTGACGAGGTCTATTCCAAGGCTTCCGACGCACTGGACGATATCTATTCCGAAGCGAAAGATCGGCTCGCATCCGCTGCTGATTCGGCGATTGATGGCGTGGAGACCGCATCGAAGAAAGTTCGCGCGATGGTGTAGTTGCGTTACCGAAACGCAAAAAGCAATCGAGCCCATCGCTTTTGGCGGGGCTCGATTGCTTTTTGAATCGCTTCTGGCTGTCTGTTAGTCTCATAAGTACGCATGCGCGCTTGTTGTCAATACCGCAACTGTTGTCCGGCCTGTTCCGTGGCCGTGTGTTGTCGCGTGCGATAGTTTCACCCTTCTCGCCGGAACGCCTCACCCCACACTCAAAGCACTGAATCGCACGGTTTCGCCGCGCACATTTCTTGTCACACAGGGATTCAATGGGAACAGCTTCACTGTTATCGCCGCAGGCCCCCGCATCACCGCAACCGCCGCGGCTTAGTCATTTGCGTCTGTTAGAGGCGGAGAGCATTCACATTCTGCGTGAAGTAGCCGCGGAGTTTGAAAAGCCAGTAATGCTGTACTCCATCGGTAAGGACTCGTCCGTAATGCTGCGATTGGCGCAGAAGGCGTTCTATCCCGGGCCAATCCCATTTCCCTTGCTCCACATCGATACTGGATACAAGTTCCACGAGATGCTTGAGTTCCGCGACAACATGGCGAAGAGCATTGGCGCTGAGTTGCTGGTTTGGCGCAACGAGCCTGCGCTGGCAGCCGGAACAAATCCCATCGCACTGGATACCAAGCGCTGCTGCGGTTTGTTGAAGACGCAGGCGTTGCTGGATGGTCTGAGCCACTATGGCTTCACTGCTGCCTTTGGCGGTGCTCGTCGCGATGAAGAAAAGTCGCGCGCAAAGGAACGAATCTACTCGTTCCGCGATAAGGCTGGTCAGTGGGATCCGAAGAACCAGCGGCCTGAGCTTTGGAATCTGTACAACTCGCGCATCCACCCGGGCGAAAGTATTCGCGTGTTCCCGCTCAGCAATTGGACTGAGATGGATGTGTGGCAATACATCCACGAAGAAAACATTCCAGTCGTGGACCTGTACTTCGCGAAGGAACGCCCCATGTATATACGTGGCGACGCGCTTCTGCCCATTGAACAGGACTTCGTTGCACGCTTGGGTGAGAAGCCGCAGATGGTGAAGTGCCGCCTGCGTTCGTTGGGATGCAGCCCCTGCACCGGCGCTATTCGCAGCGAGGCTGACACCATCCCAAAAATCATCGAAGAGATTCTCGGCTTCAAGTCGTCGGAGCGCGCGAACCGTGTGATTGACCACGATCAGGAAGGTTCCATGGAGATCAAGAAGCGCGAGGGATATTTCTAAAATGAGCGCTAAGAATAACCTCGTGGAATTGGCTGCCAACGGCGCGCCTGCTGGTGAGCCAGAAGTCTGGAATGAAAACGTGGATGTGTATACGCCACTGAAAGGCCAGACGCCGGAACCTGAGCCTGTGGTGGTATCGCCATCATTCGCTGAGAACTTCAATGTCGATGACTACCTTGCTGAAGAACGCGGCAAGGACCTGTTGCGCTTCTCCACTGCTGGCTCAGTGGATGATGGAAAGTCCACGCTGATTGGACGTCTGTTGTACGACACGCAATCGGTCTATGACGACCAGGTACGTTCCATTGAAGGCAAAGGCACCACGGCTCCGGGCGTGCTCGATCTCGCTCTGCTGACCGATGGCCTGCGTGCAGAACGCGAACAGGGCATCACGATTGATGTTGCCTACCGCTACTTCTCGACGCCGCGCCGCAAGTTCATCATTGCGGATACGCCGGGCCACGAGCAGTACACACGCAACATGGCAACAGGCGCCAGCACGGCTGACGTTGCTGTAGTCCTTGTGGATGCACGTAAGGGCGTGCTGATTCAGTCGCGCCGCCATGCGTACATTACAGCGCTGCTCGGCGTGCGGCAGGTGATTGTCGCAGTCAACAAGATGGATCTTGTGGGTTACAGCGAGGCTGTCTTCACGCAGATCACGCAGGATTTCCGCGACTTCTTTTACGGCCTGGATATAGATGGCCACACCGATACGGTGCTGCACTTTGTGCCGGTGAGCGCGCTTGAAGGTGACAACGTGGTTCACGCCAGCGCGAAGACGCCGTGGTATAGCGGCCAACCGCTGCTTGGATTGCTGGAATCCATCCCGTCGTCGCAGGTCATTACGGAGGCGCCATTCCGTATGCATGTGCAGCGTGTGGTGCGTCCGAACCTTGATTTCCGTGGGTTTGCAGGACAGATTGCTTCTGGCACGATTCGCATTGGCGATGAACTGGTCGCTCTGCCTTCAGGGAAGAGAAGCCGCGTAAGCCGCATCGTTACCTTCGACGGCGATCTTGCGGATGCGTTTGCGCCGTTGTCGGTCACGGTGGTGCTTGAAGATGAAATCGACATTAGCCGTGGCGATCTGCTGGCTGCTTCCGCATCGCTTCCGCATGTGGCGTCGCGGTTTAATGCTTCGCTTGTGTGGATGAATGAGACGCCGCTGGACACCACGCGTCGCTACCTGCTGAAGCAGGGAAGCCGCAGCGTTCCAGCACTTGTTCCTGAGGTATTGAATGCAGTAAATCTCACGGCTGCTTCCGCATCGCAGACAGAAAGCGCATCGCTCCACCTAAACGGTATTGGCGCGGTTGTCGTGGAGACGCTGCAGCCTATCGCATTTGACAGCTATGCTGCTGATCGTCACACAGGCAGCTTTGTGCTGATTGATTCGCAGAGCAATGCGACTGTGGCTGCGGGCATGATTCGTGGCGCTGCATCGATCTCGTCAGCGCATGGCGCACACCATGTGACAGACGTGATCCTGAAGCCAGCACATGCGTTGCGTCTGGAAGGCACACGCGAAGCACTCGATCTTGCACTGGATGCGCTGCGTCAGGCTGGCGTGCTGAAGGAGGATGCGTAATGGACACCACTACTCCCGGCATCGTCTCACGTGAGCACGAGAAAGAGATCCTTCGCGCCGAGCGCGAAACAGAACGTCATGGCGGCGCACCGGTAGTCACCGGCGATGGCAATCTTCCAGAGTTGCGGCCGGAGTTGCTGGCGCAGCTTGCGCATGTGCGTGAAATGTTGCGCACGGAGTTGGAAGGTATCGGCGAAGGCGAAGCATGCCTGACGTGTTCGTTTCAGGCAGAGGATGTGCTGCTGCTGCATCTTGCGATGGAGCTTCGTCCGAACATCCCAGTTCTATTTCTGGAAACGGGCTATCACTTCCCTGAAACGTACGAGTACCGCGACCGCATGGCGCGTGAGTGGAACCTCAACCTGACGAATCTGCTGCCGAAGAAGACAGTTGCAGAGCAGGAGTCGGAGTTTGGTTTGCTCTATCAAACCGAGCCGAATCGCTGCTGCGGTTTGCGCAAGGTGGAGCCGCTGTTCGATGCGGTTGCAAATTACAAAGTCTGGCTTACTGGCTTGCGCCGTGAACAGGCGCGCAGCCGCACTGCATTGCAAGAGATTGACGACTTCGCGGTGAAGCCGGGCATCATTGTGCGCAAGCTCAGCCCCTTCGCGGATTGGACCACGCGCGATGTGTGGCAGCTTAGCGCGCACTTCAATATTCCTCTGTTGCCCTTGTACGACCTGGGGTACACGTCCATTGGATGTCAGCCATGTACCACCCTCCCCACGGACCCGAACGATCCTCGCTCGGGCCGTTGGGGAGGAAAGAAGGTGGAATGCGGCATCCATATCCAGGCCACGGACACGGCCAATCCGGATGCTGCGCACTGATTCTTAGGAAGACGAACGATTTTCCTGGCTGCGTAATTCTTCCGCAGTCTGTTCACGAAAGCAGACGATGCATTACCTGATTGGATTTGTCATTGCGATGTTCATCGCTTTGACGGGCGTGGGAGCCGGCACCATCACCACGCCGTTGCTCATCCTGTTCCTTGGAGTACCAACAGCGGTCGCTGTTACCACCGGACTTGTGTTTTCGGCGGTTGTAAAGCTGTTCCTGGTGCCAACGCAGATCGTCCGCAAACAGGTGAACTGGCATGTGTTGGGATGGATGCTGCTGGGCGGATTGCCCGGCGTTCTGCTAGGGTCGCTGTTCCTCGCACATCTGGTGAGTAAGGGTTCGCAGCACATCATGAACGGCTTGTTGGGTGCGGTGCTTGTACTGACGGCGGTCTACCAGATCATCTTTTCGTTCCGCCCCATCTCGCAACGCGAAAAGCCGCGTGATTGCCGCTTCTGCATGCCCTTGTTGATGTTCCCCGTGGGTGCTGAAGTAGGCTTTTCGTCTGCCGGTGCAGGCGCTCTGGGCACTGCTGCTCTCTTGTCGTTGACGAGCCTTGCTCCCGCTCAGGTAGTGGGGACAGATATCCTGTTCGGCTTTGTTCTATCGCTGGTCGGCAGCGGTGCGCACATGTTCAGCGGAGCACATGATGCCTCGCTGCTGAAGGAACTAGTCATCGGCGGCATCTTCGGCGTGATGGTGGGAACGTGGTCCGCAAGGTTTATTCCCAAGCGCCCACTGCGTTTCGCGCTGTGGGTGTGGCTGCTGATCATCGGGGCGCAGTTCATCTACAACAACGCGATTCATCCGATTCGCTAAGTTACATTCGCGAATACTTTTAAGGGCATGGCTTTCGCCATGCCCTTTTCATTGATGTGTAGCAGGTTACGTCCGCTGATATATCTAGCTGTTATTGCAGCCATGTTGATAGACGATTGGCTTGCGCCACTCTTCCATCGTGGCGAACAGGATGCAGGTACGACCTGTTTCCGTATCAAGGCGCCAGGTCAGATTGCCTTGGCGATACACCTGATACTTTCCGTTGCCGGTGAACGCCATGCCATTCGTTGGGTTTGCAGAGATGGTGTCGGTCGCAGGTGCTGTCGCTGCGGGGGCGGCTGAAGTTACAGGAGCGGCAGCGCTGGTAACGCTACCAGTCATCGGCGGCTGCACATTTGTTGTGGGCTGCACAATGTTGCGCTTGGAAGTGTCGGAGGGCGTCGTGACAATGCTGGAGGACGAAGACGGCGTGGAATTCGATTCGTCCGTCAGTGCGCTCGTATCGTCAAACCGGACACTGCCGTCACCCATCTGGGTAGTGCGCCTGTGATACGCATACCAGGCGGCCGCAGCAATCAAAACGACAATGACGACGCCAATAAGCTTCTTACCCATATCGCTTCCAAGGTACCACCGCCGGGATGTCGGTGCGTCATGGAACTCTTCAACAGCGCCTACATCTTCCGTGTTGTTACTCTCCGGGAGAGGCTCTTCCGTGTAGGGCTGTGTCGCCATCTGCATCATCTTGTCGGTGAATGAGATACAAGTCGATAGGAAATTGCTCTTAGGAATCCGACCAGATTCCCCCAAATGGGTGAGCGTAGAATTTGGATGTGTTTAAGTATTCCATCGTCGTTCCATTTCACAATGAAGAAGAGAATGTCACCGCGCTTTATGACCAGTTGAAAGAGGTCATGGAACACCTGGGCGATAACTTCGAATTTATCTTTGTGGATGATGGATCGCGTGATCGCACCTATCGCCTACTTGAAGAGATTGCGGCGGTGGACAGCCGCGTTCTGGTGATCAAGTTGCGCCGTAATTTTGGCCAGACTTCTGCGCTGGCTGCCGGGTTTGACAATGCGCAAGGGGATTATGTGCTGGCCATGGATGGCGATTTGCAGCACGACCCCCGCGAGATACCGAACTTCCTGGCCAAACTGGAAGAAGGATACGATGTAGTAAGTGGCTGGCGTGCGCAGCGCGCAGACAGTTTTGTGATGCGCCGTATTCCTTCACGCGCGGCGAACTGGCTGGTGGCCAAACTGAGCGGAGTGAAGATCCATGATTTCGGAACGACGTTTAAGGCTTATCGTCGCGAAGTGATCCAGAGCATTCCGTTATATGGGCAGATGCACCGCTTCATCCCTGCGTTGGCATCCTGGTGGGGAGCCTCCATCTGCGAAATTCCCATTTCGAACCCACCTCGGGGCGCGGGAAAAAGCCACTATGGAATCACTCGCACCTTCCGCGTGTTTTTCGATTTGCTGACCATTCGGTTCCTGTTGAAGTACATGACGCGGCCGTTGCACTTTTTCGGTAGCCTCGGGGCGCTCAGCGTGCTGGTCGGCATGACGATGTCGCTTGGATTGCTGCTGATAAAGGTGATTCGTGGCGGCGCAATACTGAATCAACATGGGCCTTGGTTCATTGTGGCTTCTGTCTTGATCGTGGCGGGTGTGCAGTTGATTGGGATTGGCCTGCTTGGCGAGCTCCAAGTGCGCCATTTCTACTCGCCACAGAACCGCGCGCCGTACGCAGTGGAACGAATGGTTCGGCTGCGATCATCGGAAGAGACAATGCAGTCGTAAACAACAAACGAAAACGTCCGCGAAGCCTTCGCGGACGTTTTCGTTTTGGTCGTTTTTTAGAAGTTGAACGAGATCTGTCCAGTTACAGTTCGCGGCGAAACATAGTGCGTTCCGCTAAAGGTCGACAGGAAGTTATACAGCGCTGTCTTGTTGGTGAGGTTTGTGGCTGTGACGGAAAGGTTCGTCTTCAGGCGATCCTTGTGCAATACGTTGTCCCAACCAAGCTGGCCGTCGAACAGGGTACGGGGAGCAATGCGCGGCGGATTCTTGTCGTCATTCTCCGTTCCGGGAGCCGGAATCTTCACCAGCGGAGAATAAAGCTGGCCAGGGGCGCAGCTGGTGATGGGGTTCGCAAGGGTCGCACGAACATTGCCGCAGGTCAGCTGAATCTGTTGCTGCTGATCGGGTGTGAAGCCCAATGCCGTTTCAGGATCCGTTACGGAGCCAGCCACCAGACCGCTCTCATAGCGCCAGGTCAGACCGAAGTACGGGCCGTGCTTGTACTGGTACTGCAAGTTGGTGGACTGCTGGAAAGCCTGGTCGTGGTCAATACGAAACACACTGCTGGTGTTGATCGTTGGATCGTTTGAGAGTACGCCGCCAACCTCGGGGCCAAAGAAGCGCGAACGTGTGTGTCCCAACACCGAATACGCGGAAACGCCGTGGTACGTCGGCATCGTGACTTTGATACCGAAGCCATCGATCTTGGACTTCTGCCACTGGATAGGAAAGGCCAGCGGGGAATTCAGTACAACGTCAAAGTCAAAGTCACGGTCCGTGTACTTCCAGAAATACTCACCGTTCACGACCAGGTAGCGGCCAAATGACTGCTCAAATCCAGCGGTGTACTGATTACGTGAGGCGGGCTTCAGCGCGACGTCTTTAAGCTGGTCGCCCGACGTGCTCTGTAATCCACCGACGCCTGTCGTGCTGCTGACGATCAGGTTTTCGTTATACGGAGTAAGGAAGAATTGTCCCCAACCCAGCCGCAGGACCGTGCCACTGGGATGCACGTGATACGCGACATTGATACGTGGTTCCACCTTGGAGCGGGTGCTCAAGCCGTTGTAGTTGTCCGCGCGCACGCCCAACTGTACGTTCCAGTCGTGCCACATGATGTTGTCCGACAGATATACGGCTTCCTGCTTGATGTCGGTATGGCCGTGGAAACGATAGATGGAACCACCACGAGTCAGATCGTACGGTGCAAGCCCTGGTGCGTAGCTGTCGTTGGCCGTGAAGTCGTTGCCCACACCGCATTGCGTGGGGCTAGTGATGGAGGGATCCGTGACAGGATTGCCGTCAGCATCAACGCACGGTGCATTAAACGTCGCATCCGTAACGCCGAGGCCGAATCCTTCCGTTAGGAAGGTGTGGTATAAGGTCGCTCCAGCTTTCAACGTGTGAATGCCCTTGTTGAGCGTGTAGTCCGCGCGGAGGCCGGCATTTTGCAGGCGGCGTGATTGCGACAGCGTTACGGGCGTGTCGTTGAAGACGTCATTGCTGGGGTAGTAGTGGAAGTTGTCCTGGCGCAGATACGGGGAAACCGTGATCAGGCTGTTGGGACTGATGGTGTGTGTCCAGCTTGGCGCAATGTTGAAAGAGATGATCTTTGCGCGCTGATCCTGGTTGGGCTGGTCATACTGGTTGGGTTGCTGGAACCATGAACGCGAGAACGACAGGTTCAGTTGCAGGGCATCCACGTCAGTGGGGTGATAGTCGCTTCGATTGAAGATGTTGATGCTGTTGCCAACGTCATGCACCGGACGATATTCCGGGCTATCCAGATAGCGACCGCTGCGATAGCCGTCGATGGAAAGGAAGTCGCCTACCGTTTTGCCGCCAAAGCCGACAGCAAGTGATGGCGTGACCGAACCGAACGTGCCGTAGCTTAGTCCAACCGTGCCCGTAGGCTTGGCCAGTCCCACGCCGGAGCGCGTGGTGGTTTCCACCACCAGGCTAGTCTTATCGCCATACTCTGCGGGCGCAATGCCGTTGATCACGTTAACCGACTGGATGATGTTCGGTGATGGCTGATTGCCAAAGACGCGGCTCTGCTGATCGCTGATCGGCTGACCGTCAATCGCGAAAGTCGTGTCGGCGTGTTCGCCAAGCGGATGGAAGAGGCCGTTCGAATCCGATGCGATGCCGGGCGTGCTCAGCGTGACAAGGCTGGAGAGTGGCGACGAGGTGCTGACCAGCGGCAGTTTCGTAAACAGATCGCGGTCAATCGTCGTGGACTGCTGTGCGGAGGTATTCAGTACATCGTCCGACTCGACGGTTATCTCCTGCGACGCTGCGCCGACCTTCAGTTGCAGATCGAGTTGCGTTGCGTTGCCGGTGCGTACCTGGACATCGCTTGTCGTGCTGGAGAAACCAGTTGCCGAAACTTCAATGTGGTAGCGATTGAACGGCAGATTTGTGAAGGTATAACGGCCAGTGGTATCACTCTTCGCGGTGCGGCTAAGGCCGCTGACGGGATTGGCAATGAGAACGGTAGCGTTGGGGATCGCTGCGCCGCTGGCGTCGGTGACGATGCCGGACACGGTGCCAGCGGTGGATTGAGCAACAGCAGGAATACCAGCGGCGATAGCGGCTACTGGAAGGGAGAGCATGAGGGCAAACTGGCCCATGCGCATGGAGAACTCCTCAAAATGTTGAAAGCAAATCAGCGTGAATGCTGCATCAAGGCAGCAAAGCGGCAGCGGTACGCTGCCGAGCGACGCGAATTAACGGGCTGGAGGAGGCCGCGAGAAAAGGGAAGGATGCCATCCGGTAACTGTTCCGGAAAGCTCCAACAACACTGGCGGTCGCGGATGCGCTTGACGCGGCGCGCCAAGTATCAGGACCGCCATCACCACAATGGTGGTGATGGCTACGCAAAGGGCGCAGGTGTCTGGTGCATCCGTGTTCAGTGCATGAAGAACGAAATTGCCGGACGATCCTGTGGCGCCTGCCAGCGGAGCCTTCAAGGCCTCCGAGTGGCCGAAAACGGTGTGGGCCACCGAGAAGAGCAGAAGAAACAGACACAGCACAGCACATGCGCGTTGGAAACGCGTGGTGCTGTTTGCGGCTTGTAACTCTGTCATCATCTTTGCGTGCTCTGATTGTAGATTACACAATGCCGGACGGCGCCTGTTCGGGCAGAGCGACTTTTCCTCCAGTACACTCGACTCCATGCTTGAGTCGGCTCTGTTCCGCCTGATGACCGTCGCCGTTCTGATTCTGGCGAACGCGTTCTTCGTTGCGGCGGAGTTTGCGATTGTGTCAGTTCGCGAAACGCGTCTGGAACACATGGTGCGCAACGGGCGCGTTGGCGCTGCGACGGCTCTGCGACTGAAGCAGGAAATAGATGACTTCCTGGCGGCAAACCAGCTTGGCGTAACGCTGTGTTCGCTGGCGCTTGGCTATCTGGGTGAGAGTGCCGTGGCCCAGGTGTTGGAGCAGCTTTTTGGGCAGGCCACTTTCCTGCAACGGTGGAAGGTGTTCGCGCTGCACGAGACTGCCATCAGCCACATTGTGGCGATTGTGCTCGCATTTTCTATCATCACCTACCTGGAAGTTCTGTTGGGCGAGCAGGTGCCGAAATCGATTGCTCTGCAGCGCAGTGAGCGCCTTGCGTTGGCAGTTGCTGGGCCTATGGATGTCTTCATCCGCATTACGCAACCTGCGGTGCGCTTCCTGAAAGGTTCCACCGCGCTGGTGCTGCGTATGTTTCGCATGCCGTTGCGCAGCGAAGGCGGAGAAGTGCACTCGCCGGAAGAGTTGAAGATGGTGGCCACGGCAACACGTCGCAACGGCCTGCTGCCTGAGTTTCAGGAACAGATGATTCATCACGCCATCGACCTGAATCACGTAACCGTGCGCGAGATTATGACGCCGCGCGGACGCATCTTCGCGTTGCCGGCTGATATGCCCGTGGAGCTTGCATCGGCCCGCATCATTGAAGAGCAGCACTCGCGCGTGCCGGTATATGACCCTGTGTTGGGAACCGAGCACATCATCGGCGTGGTGTACTCCAAAGACATCTCACGGTTGATGCACTATCGCCGTGACAACCGTCTACCTGCTGTCTTACAGGCGCCTTCCGTGCCACTGCGCAACGTGGTGCGTGACGTAATGGTCGTCCCGGAAACGAAGCTTGCCGTCGAAGTTTTGCAAGAGTTCCAGCATCGTCGACGTCAGATTGCCATTGTGGTGGATGAGTTCGGTTCTACGGTGGGATTGGTTACCGCGGAAGATGTTCTGGAGCAGGTGGTAGGAGAGCTGCAGGATGAGTTCGACTTGGCGGCACGCAACCTTCCTACGCCGGATCAACACGGCAACGTGGATCTGGATGGCACGGTGACGCTGCGCGATTTGACCACCCAATTGCATTGGCACTTTCCGCGTGAAGCGGGCATTGAGACGCTGGCAGGTTTCATGCTGGCGCAGCTTGGCCATCTGCCCAAAACTGGCGAGGATGTGGTCTACGGTGGACACGTGTTTCGTGTGTTGGAAATGAACGGTCGTCGCATCAGCCGTATCCGTGTGCAAACCACGCCTGTCGCACAAGGTGAAGCCGTTGAATCGGTGCAGGAAGAGCGCAACGAGGCATGAAATCCGTGTGGCCCATTGTGAAACGTGTGCTGCTCACCCTGCCGGTGTTGTGGATCATCGTATCGTTAGTTTTCCTACTGATTCATCTGGTGCCGGGCGATCCCGTGGCGCAGATGATGGGAGAGGGCGCGAGTTCCACAGACCTGTCTGCCTTTCGTCATCAACTTGGGCTTGATTTGCCATTGCACACGCAGTATCTGCTGTATTGGAAGGGCGTCCTGCACGGTGATCTCGGCCGTTCCATCCGGTTGAAAGATTCAGTGACCGCGCTGGTGCTGGCGCGTTATCCATACACGTTGCTCATGTCGCTGACGTCGCTGTTGCTGGCGATTCTGCTTGCCGTGCCCGCGGGTGTCGGGTCGGCTTTGCATCGTGGCAAAGCAACGGACCGCATCCTTGGGGGAGTTTCGCTGGTGGGATTGTCATTTCCCAATTTCGCCCTGGGTCCGATTCTGATTCTGGTATTTTCGATTGGGTTCGGATGGCTTCCGGTTTCCGGTGCAGGTACAGGACCCTTGTTGGGGCCAAGTACGCTGCTCCATCTTGTTTTGCCTTCGATTACGTTGGGCCTCTCATTGGCCGCCATTCTCACCCGCATGGTGCGCACCTCCATGCTGGAAGAGCTTGGGCAGGACTATATCCGTACCGCGCGCGCAAAGGGATTGCCCGAACGTACGGTCGTTTACAAACATGCGTTGCGTAATGCTCTGGTGCCGGTACTAACGGTGATTGGGTTGCAGTTTGGTTCGCTGTTGGCGGGCGCGATTGTGACGGAAACGATCTTCTCGTGGCCTGGTATCGGGCGTTTGACGCTTTCCGCTATCTCCAATCGCGACTATGCCCTGGTGCAGGGCTGCACGTTAACCATTGGCCTGACGTACCTTGCAGCGAACCTGCTTACGGACCTGCTGTACACACTGGCTAATCCGCGGCTGCGACGTTCGTAGCTGGAAGCGGTAGACTCGTCCAGGTATGCGTTCTTTCATCGCAGCTGCGACCGCCTCGTTGCTCCTCTCGTCTTCTCTTGCTGCACAGCAGGCAAAGCCGAATGGTGCGCAGAATCTGAAGGGATTTACCGTACCCGACGAGCCTGCAAACCCGCAGCCTGCGGCACTGGTCTTTCACGATTCGAAGTACCACGTTTCCTACAGGGTTCCGGCCGGATGGGATACGGAGCGCAAAGACGGCGTCCTGTCTGACTTGGCAAAGGATGTCCGCAGCGCAAACAGAAGCATGCAGGTACGAGGTGTTTCTGCCATCAACTACAACCCGTATCCGCCAACGACCTTTTCCGGTGCGCTGTTCTATTACTCCGTCGTGCCGAACGCGAATGCGCAAAGCTGTGGCGCATTGGCGACCACCGGAAAGCTGAAGCCGAAGCCCGACGTGACGACTGCCGGCATAACGTTCAAGCACGGGCAGGATCAACATGGCGGCGTGTGTACGGAATCGCGCAATGAAGTCTTCACCGCGCTAAAGGGCAATACATGCTTGCGCTTTGATCTGGTGGTAAACACGTTTTGTGGAGAGTCCAGCGGTGCGGTGGAGATGAACTCGCAGCAGCTTGGCGATGTGAATACGCGGCTGGCAAACATCCTTGGATCGATTCACATCGATCGGTAAGAGAACTAACTATCCAGCGTGACGAACTCCACGCGCGTGTCGTTGCCGCTCAAATGGAGAAGGGCCATCGAGACAGGCAGGCGAAAGCGCCTCGGACCGATGCTGCCGGGATTGAGATAGAGAACACCGTTGCGTTCCTCAGTAGCGGGTTTGTGAGTATGGCCACTCACCACCACGCGGACACCGGCCGCTTCCGGCTTGATATCCAGGTCGTGGATGGAGTGCACCATGTAAATGGATGTGCCGCCAATTTCGATCAGGTCAGTGGCAGAGAGTGCTGCGCATGGTCCGGTGGTATCCACATTGCCGCGGATCGCAGTAACGGGTGCAATGTGCGCCAGGCGATGAAGGATATTGATATCGCCCACATCGCCCGCGTGCAGAATGCAGTCCACACCCTCCAGCAGGGGAGGGACTTCCGGGCGCAGGAGTCCGTGCGTATCAGAAATCACACCCACGCGGACCGTTCCATTCATGATTTCAGTGTGATGCATGGTTAGCCTCTGTGGTTATGACGAGTTAGGTTCCGGCTCTCGCTCTGCGGCGGCGGCAGACCCATAATCAATGATGCGATGCAGGCGTCCACGACAAGCAGCCGCAACTCCGAACTCCTCCGCGAATACATGACCATGCTGCGCGTGGAAAAGGGGCTTCGCCCGCTAACCTGCGAGGCGTATCTGCGTGATCTAGAACAGTTTTGCGAGCATCTGGAAGTAACCGATGGCCAGCTTGCTTCGGCGAAGCGGGAAGACGTGGCGGCGTGGATGGAGCATCTGCGTACCCATGACCGCACGGATCGCTCCATTGCGCGTAAGTTGAGCTGCCTGCGTGGCTTCTACAAGTGGATGTTGCTGGACAAACGCATGAGCCACGATCCCACGGTAAACATTGAAGCGCCAAGCACATGGAAGGTGTTGCCAAAGTCGCTGGCGGAAGAAGATGTATCGCGCATGTTGGAGATGACCGGCGTGGCCGCGCATCATCCGCAGGCTGATGCACTTTCGCTTCGTGATCATGCGCTGATGGAACTGTTATACGCAGGCGGGCTCCGCGCCGGTGAGATTGTTACGCTGAGAGTGGAAGACCTGCATCTGGACCAACAACGTGCGCAGGTGCGCGGCAAGGGCGATAAGGAACGCATCGTACCGTTGGGCGCGACTGCGTGCCGGGCAATTGAAGAGTATTTGCAGCGTGGACGTCCGCAGCTTGCAGGCAAGGGATTGCAACGGACGTTATTTCTCTCCGTGCGCGGGAAACCACTAACGACGCAGGTGGTGTGGTCGATTGTGAAGTCGACGAACTCACAGGCCAGCCCGCATAAACTTCGCCACAGTTGTGCCACGCACATGGTGGAACACGGAGCTGATCTGCGCAGCGTGCAGACACTGCTGGGCCATGCCGACATCAGCACCACGCAGGTGTACACGCATCTTGCGCTGGGTCGTTTGAAAGAGGTGCATCGACTGCACCATCCGCGTGCTCGCCGCCATAGTGCGGAGGTGCGTGCATCATGAGCCTGTCCGATCTAAGCAGTCGCTACGTCACCGTGTTGGAGACTGAGCGCGGCGCCAGCGAGCACACTGTTCGTGCTTACACACGTGAAGTGCAGAACTTCGCTGCGTGGCTGGTGGAAACGCTTGGCGAAGAGGGCGATATCCGACGGGTGGAGCACACGCATGTGCGCGCGTATCTGGCAGTCCTGTATGACCGTGGATTGACGAAGGCATCGGCAGCACGTGCGCTTGCGGCAGTTCGGTCGTGGTTTCGTTGGATGGCCAAAGAGGGCGTCGTCGAACAGAATCCGGCGACGCTGGTTGCCACTCCGAAGCTGCCGAAGCATCTTCCACGGGTGCCGTCTGCGGAAGAGGTCAATCGCGTTCTGGATGCCATTGAGAACGTAAGAGCAACGCCGCGTTCGGCGAAGAAAGCTGGCAAGAAATCTGCGAAGTTGGCAGACAAGGAATACACCGGGTGGCCAGAGCGCGACCGCGTGATCTGGGAGCTGCTCTACGGCTGCGGAATCCGTAATTCAGAGCTGGTCGGCATCAATCTGCGTGACATTTATTGGTCCAACGACGCGATCCTGGTTCGCGGCAAAGGTCGCAAAGAGCGTTATGTGCCTTTAGGCGATGCTGCGGCAGAAGCTGTTCGCGGCTATCTGCCACATCGGGAAGCGAAACTAAGGAATGGCAAAGCGGCGCTCATCGCAGACGGCCCACTGCTCATCAACCAGTCCGCGCGTGGTTCGGCGCGCCTGACGACGCGTTCTGTGGGAAGAATTGTGAAGGCCATCGCCATCCAGCGCGGTCTACCGGCTGATGTTCACCCTCACACGCTGCGCCACGCCTTCGGCACGCACATGCTGGAGGAGGGAGCCGACCTGCGAGCGATTCAGGAACTCCTTGGCCATGAACGGCTTTCCACCACGCAACGGTATACACAGCTCACCGTAGGCCAGGTGCAGCAGGTGTACGACGAGACCCACCCGCGGGCTAATTGAGACGACGTCTGGATCGCGCTTTGTCGGTCACAAGAAATACCAGTGAAGCGAAAAACGAAGCGAGAGCCACGAAGCAAAGCAGGGCCGTAATTCCGGAAGGACACATCCCGTCGCCGCGGACTGCGACGCCAATAAAAGCGAGTACGCACACCACAAAGCAGACGACACCCTTTGTGCCAGTGGACATGCGCGCATGAGTCTAATCCTAAAGCCATTTTCGGCAGCTGATGCGCCAAAACGTACGTTCGTCTAAACTAGGAAGCACATGCGTTCCCGCGCCGTTCATCTCGCGTGTCTATTGCTGCTGCTTTCGAGCCTGGCAGTGTCAGACGCGCGTGCCAGCAGCGTGGAACCCACGCGGACTCCTGGCGGCGTCTTTGTACGCAACCTGCTGCTGCAGGCGGCGATTGAAGAGTCTGAGCCCGCTACATCTGGTCCGGCGAACGCGGAATCCCATGACTTTGCGGCTTCGGTGTCATCCGAACACCGCGTCGTGCGTCCGGTACATGATGCCGTGGCGCAGACAGCGCACGTACACGCTGTGACGGGAAGCAGCCTGTAGCGCGCTGCTGATAGGAGTGCACTTCTTTCTCGCGGATGCTGCGGCACCGCGCCCTCTTGATCGCGCTATTTTTCGTATCAGCAAGGACGACCCCTGTGTTTAACAAGACTCTCGCCAAACTGTTTGGCACCTCCAACGAACGCGCTGTGAAGCGCATGCAGCCCATCCTCGATCAGATCAACGGTTTCGAACCTGCACTACAGGCATTGACCGACGAACAGCTCCGCGCCAAGACGGTGGAGTTCCGCGAACGCATCGCCACGCGCACTGCTGACATTGCCGATCGCGACGAACGCATCGCCGCGGAGAAGGTGGTTCTCGACGAACTCCTGCCGGAAGCCTTCGCTGTGGTCCGCGAGGCAGGCCGTCGCGTGGTGGGTATGCGTCACTTTGACGTGCAGATGATCGGTGGCACCGTCCTGCATCAGGGCAAGATTGCCGAAATGCGTACCGGTGAAGGTAAGACGCTGGTCGCCACGCTGCCTTGCTACCTGAATGCCCTGGCTGGTCGCGGTGTTCACGTCGTTACCGTGAACGACTACCTGGCCAAGCGTGACGCCGAGTGGATGGGCAAGATTTACGGCTTCCTCGGCATGACGGTCGGCGTCATCGTTCATGATCTGGATGACCGCGAACGCCGTGCTGCGTATGCCGCGGACATCACCTACGGCACCAACAACGAGTTCGGCTTCGACTACCTTCGCGACAACATGAAGTTTGAATTGAGCGAGCTGGTACAGCGTGGTCACTACATGTCCATCGTTGACGAAGTGGACTCGATCCTGATTGACGAAGCGCGTACGCCGCTCATCATCAGCGGTCCCACGGACCAGACCACGGACAAGTACGAGCGTGTGAACGTGATCATCCCTGAGCTTGAGCTGGGTGAGTTCACGGAGACGCTGGAGCAGAAGATTTACACCGGCGACTTCACGGTGGACGAAAAGGCTCGCTCCATCACAGTGACGGACGAGGGTTGGGAAAAGATCGAAGGCCTGCTCGGTATTGGCAATATCGCCGATCCTGAGAACTGGGATCTGAAGCATCACGTTGAGACAGCCATCAAGGCTCACAACCTCTACAAGCGTGACGTAGAGTACGTGGTGAAGGACGGCGAAATTATCATCGTCGACGAGTTCACGGGCCGCCTGATGCCGGGCCGCCGCTGGTCCGATGGTCTGCACCAGGCAGTGGAAGCGAAGGAAGGCGTCAGCATCCGCAAGGAAGACCAGACGCTCGCTACCATCACCTTCCAGAACTACTTCCGTATGTACAAGAAGCTGGCCGGCATGACCGGTACGGCGGAGACGGAAGCGGCGGAATTCGACAACATCTACAAGCTCGAAATCACGGTCATCCCCACCAACCGCGTGATGCAGCGCATCGAGTATCCGGACATTGTGTATCGCACGGCGAAGGAAAAGTACTTTGCCGTGGCCGACGAGATTGATCGTCTTCATGCGCTTAAGCAGCCTGTGCTGGTGGGTACGACCTCGATTGAGAAGTCTGAACTTCTGAGCGAAATTCTGAAGCGCAAGAACGTGCGACACGTTGTTTTGAACGCTAAGTTCCACGAGCGTGAAGCGGAGATCGTCGCGCAGGCCGGACGCCTTGGCATGGTCACCATCGCCACCAACATGGCAGGCCGTGGTACGGATATTCTGCTGGGCGGCAACGCCGAGTTCATGGCGCGTCAGGAACTGGCGAAGAGCGGTGTTGCGAAGTCGCTGGCAACGGTGGAGGGAACGATCGCTCCCGTCGCTGCGCCGGGCATGTACCGCTTCTATTACCAGAACGAAGAACACGAGTGCACGCAGGCAGAGTGGGACAACGCATTGGAGCATTTTGCGACGGACTGCAAGCGTGAGCACGAAGCCGTTCTGGAGGCGGGTGGCCTCTTCATCATCGGTACGGAGCGTCACGAAAGCCGTCGTGTAGACAACCAGCTTCGCGGACGTGCAGGCCGTCAAGGTGATCCTGGTGCGGCTCGCTTTTATCTGTCGTTAGAAGACGATCTGATGCGCATCTTCGCGCGTGAATGGGTCAGCACGCTGCTGCAGCGCCTCGGTATGGAAGAGGGTGTGCCGATTGAAAGCGGCATGATCACCAACCGTATTGCAGCTGCGCAGAAGGCCGTAGAAACGCAGAACTTTGAATCGCGTAAGCACGTACTGGAATACGACGATGTCATGAACAAGCAGCGTGAAGCGGTCTATGGCCTGCGTCACAATCTGCTTGAGGGCGTGGATCAGAAGGACCTCGTCCTGGAGGACTACACCGCTACGGCGCTGTCGAACATCCTGGATGAGACCGCTCCTGCCAATGTTCACGCGGATCAGTGGAATGTGACTGAGATGAAGGCGAAGCTTGTCGACATCTTCGGTACGGACTTCCCGCAGGTGGACGCTTCCGTGCTCAATCGCCATGAGCTTGGCGACACGCTTTTTGAGGGGTTGAAGCAGCGCTTTGAGGTGAAGGAACAGATCCTTGGGCCAGATACGCTGCGTTATCACGAGCGCGTGATCATGCTGAGCACGCTGGACGGTCTTTGGAAGGACCATCTTCTTGCGATGGATCATCTGAAGGAAGGCATCGGCCTGCGTGGTTATGCGCAGCAGGATCCGCTGGTGGCCTACAAGAAGGAATCGTTCGAGATGTTTGAGGCCATGATGCAGCGCTTCCAGGAAGACACGCTGCGCAACCTCTACCGCATGCAGATCGTCGGCCCAGATGGCATTCCCATCGAGTCGTTGGAGCAGCTTCAGGCTCTTCGCAGTATGGCAGCCCAGCCGGTAGCTCCTCCTCCTCCGCAGCTTCCTCAGACACCACCGCCCATGCGCATGAGTGGTGGCAGCGAAGTGGAAGAGCAGCCACGTCAGCCGGAAGCGCCACAGTTCCCAACGAGCCGCGGGCCGCAACGGCAACAGTATGCCCCACAAAAAGCGACCAGCGGACAGAAGCCAAAACGCCGCCGTTAACAAGAAATGAAGACGCCGCAAGCAGTGCTTGCGGCGTTTCTCTTTTGCAGAAAGGTGATCGCTTACCAGCGGCGCGCGAAATGCTATTGAGCGGCCTTCTGGCGGTGTGCAGTATTTTGCTGCGGAGAGTTTACGAATCGCATCAGATCGAGCACCGAATGCGGGGAAACTGTTTTTTCCGCGGACGGAGCCAGCTGCTGATAAACCCGCTGAATTTGTTGCGGAGTCATGCCGAGCGTGCTGTGTAAATCGTCATAGATCGACAAGACGTGGCTGTCTGGACCATACCTTTGCAGCAGACGCCATGCCTGATACGCGGCATCTTTGTCTATGCCTTCCTTTTCGGCCTCATCACGGAATAGTTCCAGTGGAGCTTTTCGGTGTTTCGTTTCGCGCTGTTCCACTGTTTTTTCGCTGCCGGCGGACGGGGATTCCATCCGATGCTTTGCGCGTCGAAGGCCGATCATTCCTGCGAGAATCCACAAAACGATGCCCAGTAGGAGGACCAGCGGAAGTAAGGGAAGCCAGGGCAGCATCGATTTGAAGAACACGGGCATAGTGTCCGAGTTCACGATCGAGCGGTCCACTTCGTTTTCAATACTGCCGACTGCAAAGGAATAGGTCACGAGAATGCTCGAAAGCACCGCAAGAGCAATGCCCGCCGGAATCCTTCGTTTGCGGGAGGCGCGACGACTTGTCCTCTTCACAACTCGGCTTTCGCCAGTGGAGGGAATCGCTGCATTGTCGATTGGAACCGAGAGCAATGGCCGGTTCGTGATGTCTCGTGTTTCGCTTTGGGACACTTGTGCGATCGGAGTAACGACAGAATGCTCCGCGGAAACACGAAGAGGCGTGGTTTCTTGCGTGCTTGCTACTCCGCCATCGCCAGCCTCTCGGATTGCAGGACTGATGGAGGGACGTGCCGCGGCAGAGATACCCGAACGTCGGGACAGTCGCGATCGCGAAATGCCGGAAGGGCGCGCGTAGCCGGGTTTGGGATCATCGTACGAGGGCCGATTCTGGCCGCCCTCGGATGCTGAAATCGAAGCCGTTTGCGGGAGGAGCAATTCTCGCAACGGACGATCTGCCGTCTGCATGGGCGGTGCAGTTTCTGCGCTTCGTGCAACGTCTTGCTTCGTGACTGGCTCTGCACGAAGAGATGAGGCACTCACTGTCGGCCCGGGCGGGACGGGAGCATTGACGTCTTCTGCGAAATAAGAAACATTCGGAGCAAGCGCGATGTCTTCCGCAAGACTTTCCGCTGGATAAGACGCTGCTTTGGGCTGTCGGGGAAGCCTGCGCGGTAGGGAAAAGCTGGCGTGGGTTTCATCCATGGGCGCAGAGGTATAACGTTCTTTGAACGTATCAGACCACGGGCTGCTTGCCCACTGCGCGGCTAGAGGGTGAAGTCCTTGCTTCTGTCTTTCGTAGCAGTCTGTGCCCGCCGCACCGTTGAAATTCGCGCAACGGGACGGCTTGTGGAATCCATCAACGATTGGCGTTTGGCCGCCTGCACTGCGTTCAGCAAATCCATAACGGAGACAATGTTGGTCCGGGCCCCCACAGGTTTCTTGCGGTCCGTATTGCGAAGAAGATTTCCGTATAAGTCCTGCACTTGTTCCGCAGTCATATGCAGATCCTCGATGAGGCGATCATCCAGTCGGGCGCGCATGCTGCTGGCGTAATAGGGCAGGAGAAACTGATAAGCCTGCGTCGAAATTCTCGGGCGAATGCCCCTGGCTTCCGTGATCTTGCGGAATTGTTCCAGCGTAATGACTTCACGGCCGGCCAAAGCACGGGTCTTCTTCGCGCCCCGAATCCGTCGATAGAGAAACAGAAGTGCCGCGAACAAAATCAACCCCACTCCGATCAGTCCGATCGCGGGGTAGACCAACTCCACAATTTTGACGACGACATCGGTCCAGCTCTGTGCGGAGGCGTTGAGACTGGAAAGGAAACGATCCGCGGAGGATGCAAAACCCACGACGTTGAAGACATACCCCAGAAACAGCACAGCACCCACCACGGTGATGAGTGCGCCTAAGGCGGATTTTCCGGGTCTATGGTCTTGACGACGGCGCCTGATCTGAGGGTCGGTACTACGACGGCGTGGCGCGCTATCCATGGCGCGACGACCGGAGTGATGTTCAGCTGAATTGTCTGTTGAGCGACGTCCGCCGGTGGGGATGGCGCGACGTTCACGTGCAATCGGTGGATCAGGCAGAGACATGAAAACCCCTCTCGGGAGGGAAAGCGTACCGCAACACGCAAACCCTACGTGAAGGGAGACTCAAAGTAAAGAGAAAATGCTATCGCTGCCCCGAAGCAGAAATGGACTTACGTCCCGTGCACGCAGCCAGAATACGCTGCACCGTGCGCTCTCGCACTTCGTCGGTCAGGTCGTAAACCTGATGATTCTTATAGACATGAATGGTCTGGCGGGTGGTGTCCACAAGAATTTCGCAGTGGTGGCACTCGCACAGATGTGACTGAATTTCCGTCAGCAGCTCAGGCTCGACCTGTCCGTCGAAATAATCCGTCATTTGGGCCAGAAATTCCGTGCAGGTCATCGGACGCCTCCGCGGGTCTGTGTGTGCGTATCGAATTGACCAAAGAGCAGCTTCACGGTCTGACGCTCCCATCCTTACGCTTCAGGTATCGGCTCAAACGCTCACGCAGTTGAAGCCTTGCCCGTAGCAATCTCGACTTAACCGCCGGGACACTCAATCCGAGTGCCTCTGCCGTTTCTTCCGTCGACAAGTTTTCGATGTCGCGGAGGGTGAAAACGGTGCGGAAACCTGGCGACAAACCTGAAATCGTCCTCTGCAGGATGTCTCCAAGCTCGGAAGAACTGTACTGCTGCTCGGGATCGGGTGTCCAATCGGCGAAATCGCGAGGGATGGAACCCTCTTCCGTCTGCACTTCCTGGTCCATGGAGACGGTGCGGCTGGTCTTGCGTTTCCGCAGCCGCATCAGGCTCTCGTTGACGGCAATCCGTGTCAGCCAGGTGGAGAACTTGCTGTTTCCCTGAAACTGGTCCAGCTTGCCATACGCCTTCATGAAGACGTCCTGCGTAATGTCTTCAGCATCTTCGCGGTTCTGCGTGATGTGCTGCGCTACACGGAAGATCTGGCGGTCATATTGCCGCACCAGCTTCTCAAACGCAGCGGCATCGCCGCCGCGCGCAGCTTCCACCAACGCAACGTCGGGGTGCACTTCTTCTGTTCCGGTCTGTTCGGCTACCGTTGGCATGCGTCCCAGTCAGTGTACTTGGCGCCATTCTTCCCATCAACCAAACAACGTACATTCATGCGGAATAGGCTCGATTTCCACGATTCGGATGTGATTGGCTTCATTGCCACTAACTCGCTCAACCGCTATACTGATGAAGTCGGAGAGTTGGCAGAGCCCGGTTGAATGCACCTGACTCGAAATCAGACATAGGAGCAATCCTATCGGGGGTTCGAATCCCTCACTCTCCGCCATTACCCCCCCTAAATACTTTCAATTCAATGCCTGCGCGTGCTGTTACCTCCTGCGTGGGGACTTTAGAGCGCTGACGCTTTCCTATCGGGATAATCTGCTTCTTCGCCATAACTTCGCTAGTAGTTACCCAGCCTTTGGTCTCGAAGCCATTCTGAATCCATACAACGTTGACGGGAGTCGTATCTGAGTCAATTCTTTTCAGAGGATCTATGTCAAAGGCATGGAATCATACCCGAGTTGCCGAGAAGCTTGGCGTCGTATATCCCCTGATTCAGGGACCGCTCGGCGGCTTTCCATCGCAACGTCTGACGGCTGCAGTATCCAACTTCGGAGGGCTCGGTTCTTTCGGAGCTCACGGGCTTGAACCGGCAGTGATCAACGAGCGAATTGCCGAGATTCGTTCTATGACCTCAAAGCCGTTCGCCATGAATCTTTGGGTTTCTATGGAAGATCAGGGCGCTCATACTTCGGATGATGCCGCCTTTCAAAAGGCGCTGTGGCATCTGGCCCCGCATATCAAGAAAGTTGGCGGATCGGCGCCGAATTACTCCCCATACAAGGGGATCCGATTTGAAGACCAGGCTCGCGCTTTGTTCGATGGCGGCGTTCCCGTCTTTTCGTTCATCTACGGCGTCCCTCCCCGAGAGATTCTCGATGAGGCGCGCAGGAAAGGCGTGATCACCATCGGCACAGCGACCACGCCTAACGAAGCATCAGCACTGGAACAAGCTGGTGTCGATTTGGTTGTTGCGTCAGGCTTCGAGGCAGGTGGGCATAGAGGATCATTCCTGCGCTCATCCGAGGACTCTCTTACCGGCACCATCTCCCTCGTTCCGCAGACGGTAGATCAAGTAAGTATTCCCGTCATCGCAGCAGGAGGCATTGCTGACACACGTGGCATAGCCGCCGCCTTCGCGCTTGGGGCTGGAGGGGTTCAGATGGGAACGGTTTTCTTAACGTGTGAGGAGTCGGGTGCGCATCCGGTTCACCGCGAGGCCATTCTCAGTGGCAAGGCTAAACACACGTCGCTGACTCGAGGCTTCACGGGAAGGCTCGCTCGTGGCATCCAGAATGAACTCCTTGAGACGCTCAATCAGCCCGGCGTGGAGATTTTGCCTTACCCGCTACAGAGGGGGCTGATGCGTAGCCTGGCACTCCCAGCACAGGAGGCGAGGGATGCTGAACTGCTTGCTCTTTGGGCTGGTCAAAGTGCGAATCTTGCTCGATGCACCAACGTGGAAGAGTTGCTGACAACACTTGTTGATAGCGCGGCAGAAAAGATCAACCGGTCGTGATTGAGAGCTGAGTCAGTTTCCAGAAGCGGGGTTACTCGCGAGTGGCCAGCGGAAGTCCACTCATCTATCCGCAAAATATTCACGACACGACGCACATCATCCTGCCCCGACCTGTCTTCTAATGGGCAAAAGTCATTTCCTCAAGATTGAGGTGGGGTTCTTATGCAGATCGGAATGATCGGACTCGGCAGGATGGGAAGCAACATGGTGCGGCGGCTCGTGAACGCTGGGCATGAGTGCGTGATCTATGCGCGAACACCTGCCACTGTTGCGAAGGTCGCAGCGTACGGTGCCACAGGCGTGGCTTCCATTGAAGAACTTATCGAACGTCTCACACCGCCGCGCGCGTTGTGGCTGATGGTGCCCGCAGGTGCAGTCGACGATACCGTTGCGCAGATTCTTCCGCACTTTAGCGCCAACGACATCCTGATCGATGGCGGAAACTCGTACTACGTTGACGACATCCGCCGTGCGAAGGAAGTTGCTCAATCCGGTGTGAAATGGGTCGATGTTGGAACGAGCGGAGGCGTCTTCGGCCTCGAACGTGGGTATTGCCTGATGATCGGTGGCGACGAAGCATCCGTGAAATCGCTGGATCCTATCTTCAAATCGCTTGCTCCAGGACGTGGCAGCGTGGATCGCACGCCGGGTCGAGAAAAACTCCCCGCCAGCACCGCGGAAGATGGCTACCTACACTGCGGGCCTTCGGGTGCAGGGCACTTCGTCAAGATGGTTCATAACGGCATCGAATACGGGATCATGGGCGCGTACGCCGAAGGGCTGAACATCCTGAAGCACGCAAACGCAGGTAAAACGGTTGATTCAACCGACGCGGAAACCACTCCGATGCGGAATCCCGAACTGTATCAATACGACTTTGCATTGCCGGAGATTGCCGAGGTCTGGCGTCGTGGCAGTGTCGTGTCGTCGTGGCTGCTCGATCTGACGGCTACTGCGCTGGCCGCATCACCGGAGTTGACGGAGTTCGGCGGAAGGGTCTCGGATTCTGGTGAAGGACGTTGGACGTCGATCGCTGCCATTGATGAAGGCGTTCCGGCAGACATCCTCACCACGGCCCTCTACGCCCGGTTCACCTCCCGCGAAGGCAGCATCTTCGCTGACAAATTGCTGTCCGCAATGCGGTTTCAGTTCGGCGGTCATGAAGAGAAGAAAGCATAGGCGGAAAACTGGCCAGATGGGTGCGTCCATGCGAGACGGCACCGGTCTGGGGACGTTTGGGTGGCGGATGATGACCCGCTCTGTTACAACAGAGCAACACCGTGTCCAACATTGCCTCCTCACCTGAATCGGCCGAGACGACAGAGTTCGTCAAAGGCCTCGGATTGTTCTCTGCGACTGCCATCGTCATGGGTTCGATGGTGGGCAGTGGCATCTTCATTGTTCCGGCAGAGATGGCGCGGGGCGTGCAATCGCCAGCCCTATTGATCGCTGCGTGGCTGGTAACGGCTGCGATGACGCTGATCGGTGCGCTGAGCTATGGCGAGCTTGCCGCCATGATGCCGAAGGCGGGCGGTCAGTATGTGTATCTGCGCGAAGGTTTGGGGCCCATGTGGGGCTTTCTGTACGGCTGGACGCTGTTTCTGGTCATTCAGTGTGGCACGATCGCCGCAGTGGCCGTGGCTTTCGGCAAGTTTCTGGGCGTATTTGTGCCTAGCGTTTCGGCCAGCAACTGGATCTGGCATATTGCGCATGTTCCGGCATGGCCCGTTGGGCCAATGGTGCTGGGCAACATGGAAGTGGGGCTTTCGACGGCGAACTTTGCCGCGATCATCATTCTGACCCTGCTGACCCTCCTGAACAGCTTTGGCGTCAAGTTGGGCGCGTTGATTCAGAACATCTTCACCAGCGCCAAGATTTTCGCGTTGCTGATGGTGGTTGGGCTTGGGCTGATGGCGAAGAACGCCACCGCCATCGCGGCGAACTTTGCCAACGGCAACTTCTGGGCCGGTGCAGGTGTACATACGCTGCATCCGGTGCAGGTGGGAGTTGGCGGACCAACGGCGATGGTCGGTTTCCTGACCGTGATTGCCGTAGTACAGGTCGGATCGTTGTTCTCCAGTGACGCGTGGAATAACGTCACCTTTACTGCAGGCGAGATCACGAATCCGAAGCGGAATCTGCCGCTGTCGCTTGCGATTGGCACGGGTGTGGTTCTGTTGTTGTATATCGCAGTGAACTTCATCTACTTGGCGGTTTTGCCGCTGCATGGTGTGGCCGACGGCGGCACAATTCTGCAACGGGGCATCCAGTTTGCCAGCGAAGACCGCGTGGCTACGGCGGTGATGGAGCAGGCATTTGCCGGGTATGGCGCGCGGATCATGGCGCTGGCGGTGATGATCAGCACGTTTGGCTGTGCGAATGGCATGCTGTTGAGCGGCGCTCGCGTGTATTACACGATGAGCCAGGACGGTCTGTTTTTTAAGGCGGCTGGAAAGCTTTCACCCAAGTCAAAAGCTCCGGTAGTGAGCCTCTGGGTGCAGTGGGCATGGACCTGCCTGCTCTGCCTTTCGGGGTCGTACGGGCAACTGCTGGATTATGTGATCTTTGCGGTGCTGGTGTTTTATATCCTGACGATTGTGGCGCTGTTCCGGCTTCGCAAAACGCGTCCAGATGCGGAACGACCGTACCGGGCCATTGGATATCCCGTCTTGCCGGGGTTGTACATCGTGATGGCAAGCTTCATCTGTGTTGTACTCTTGCGATATAAGCCGCAATACACTTGGCCGGGGCTGATCCTGGTGCTGCTGGGACTCCCGGTGTATTTCCTTTGGCGGGGACGCTCTGCGTCTGCTGCAGCGTAGTTTGATTTTGTTCTAGAGGTAACCCGACTGATGGCGAATCTTTTTGCCCGTAAAACCATGGATGTCCTGCTCGCGGAGGCACGCGAAGAGGGCGCCCACACACTGCAACGGTCGCTTGGGCCGTTTGCTTTGACTTCGCTGGGTGTTGGCGCGGTCATCGGCGCGGGCATCTTTGTGCTTGCGGGCATCGGCGCGCACAATGCGGGACCGGCCTTGATCCTGTCCTATGTACTGAGCGGCCTGGGCTGTGTGTTTGCGGGACTCTGCTATGCGGAGTTCGCTGCAATGATTCCGCTAGCGGGTTCTGCCTACACCTATGCGTATGCAACGCTGGGCGAGATTTTCGCGTGGATTATCGGCTGGGACCTGACGCTGGAATATGCGATGGGTGCCTCGACGGTGTCAGGTGGATGGTCGAATCACTTCATCGAATTCCTGAACATCTTCGGCATCAAGTTTCCCTTGTGGCTGGCGTATGACCACTGGACCGGTCTGCGTACCGCGACTGACCAGGTGGCACGTGCGATGTTGCATGCGCAGCACCCGGAACTGATTGCGGGAACGAAGGCCTTTTCTGATGCGCTTGAGGCGCTGAAGCTGGCCGCTCCGGCTGCATTGACGGAACAGGCACATACTTTGTTGAATGCGCCTCATCTGTTCGGCATGGAGATTGGATTCAACCTGCCAGCGTTCATTATCGCCTTGATCATTACGGCGATTCTGGTGGTGGGAATTCAGGAATCGGCGAAGTTCAACGCGGGCATCGTCGTGATGAAGGTCGCAGTAGTGCTGTTCGTCATCGGCCTGGGATCGCATTACATCAGCCACTCAAACTGGGGTGGTGACTGGCACACTTTCGCACCCATGGGTGTGGGCGGCATTGGTACTGCAGCCGGACTGATCTTCTTCAGCTATATTGGCTTCGATGCGGTGTCGACAACGGCACAGGAAGCCAAGAACCCGCAGCGCGATCTGCCTATCGGCATCATTCTTTCGCTGATTATCTGCACCGTGCTGTACATCGGCGTCGCGGCCGTACTGACGGGCATGGTCTACTGGCCCGACATCAACATTGAGGCACCGGTGGTGAGCGCGTTCCTGTCGCATAACCTGGCATGGGCTGCGAACATCATTACGGTCGGCGCACTGGCGGGCCTTACCAGCGTCATGTTGGTGATGCTGCTGGGACAGTCGCGTGTGCTGTATGCAATGGCGAAGGACGGTCTGCTGCCAAACAAGTTCTTTGGCTCTATCCATCCGAAGTTCCGCACCCCCTGGAAGGCCACCATCCTTGCAGGCGTGCTGGCAGCGATTGTGGGTTCCGTTACGCCAATCGACGATATTGGCAAGATGGTGAACATTGGAACGTTGCTGGCGTTCGTGATCGTGTGCATTGCGATCATGGTGCTGCGCAAGACCGATCCAGATCGTGAGCGCCCGTTCCGCGCACCGCTGGTATGGCCGATTCCGGTAGTTCCGGTGCTCGGTGTATTGTTCAACGGCTACATGATGTACAAGCTGGGCATCTGGAACTGGGTCCGTCTGATCGGATGGCTGGTGATCGGTATGGTGGTGTACTTCACCTACTCGCGCAAGAACAGCCGCGTGCAGTTGGGACTGCCTGATCCCGAACCGGTTGACCACCTGTAAACAACTGAAGTATGGAAAAGCCCTCCAAATCGGAGGGCTTTTCCTTTGGCTAGTGGGAAGCCCAGGTTTTGTCGCTGGAGTTGCAGAGAGTTTCTAAGGAGCAATCGACGCACTTTGGCTTGCGCGCTTCGCAGATCTGACGGCCGTGATAAATCAGTTCGTGCGAGAAGCTGATCCAGTGATCCTGTGGGATGATCTGCATCAAGTCGCGCTCTACTTTCACTGCGTCATCGTTGGTGGTGAGTTCCAGTCGACGGGACAAGCGCAGAACGTGCGTGTCTACGACAACTCCAGTGGGGATACCGAACCATGTGCCCAGGACTACGTTGCTGGTCTTGCGTGCAGCGCCAGGAATGCGCAGCATCTCATCCATGGTTTGAGGGACGTGGCCGCCAAATTCTTCCGTGACAATCTTCGCTGCGCCCACGAGTGACTTGGCCTTCATGCGGAAGAAGGAGAGGGAAGCGATGATTGGCTGGATGGCTTCTGGTGTAGCTTGCGCCATGTCCTGCGGTGTGGGATAAGCATTAAACAGCGCAGGAGTGACCATGTTCACGCGTACATCGGTGCATTGCGCCGAGAGAATTGTGGCGACCAGCAGTTCCCACGCGTTGTGGTGATTCAGAGCGCAGGTAGCGTTGGGGTAAGTGCGGTCCAGCGCGTCAATGATGGCGCGCACGCGCTCCGGGGCGAGCGGATTCTTCGTCTTGCCCAAGGCTTTCTTTGGCGAGACGGGTTCGCTCGTGGCGATTTTACGCGCAGAGACGGCCTTTGCCGCTGATGGGGAAGCGGCTTTCACGGGGGCTTGTTTCTTTTTCGTTGCTTTGACTGGCACGAGAGCAGTGTAATCCGGCCGAGGGGACATGGCTATGGATGCTCGCATGGTTGTCATGTTGCATGTGCCAGATGTGATCGGGACTGCATCTTGGTATGCCGAGCTTGGATTTACTGTGCATGACATTGGCCGGGACGGCGATGAAGCTGTGTGGGCGTTACTGTCGTGGCGTGGTGCGGAGTTGACGCTGAGCGCAGGGGGCCACCCACCGCAGCATATACGCAGAAGTGCCGATCTTTATATCCACACGGAGGACGTGGATGGGCTTTTTGATTCCATGCGGAACAAGGCAGAGGTGGTTGAAGATCCTCACGACACGTTTTACGGTCAACGTGAGTTTATTTTGCGTGATTGCAATGGCTTCTGGATCACGTTTGGCGAGCCTGCGCGGAAAGCGTAAGCGATAAAAAGGGCATGACGTAAGCCATACCCTTTCTCTCTCGTGTTTTTGCAGAGGTTACTTAGCCGATGCGATCGAGCATCTCTTCGGGCGTCACGCGGACGCAGGAGAAGATCGGGAAGTCCTTCAGCGTGTACATGCTGGCTTCGGTTTCGCGAAGCTGCTGTACGAGGTCGACGAAGTCTTCCGGGAAGTTGGTTTCGAAGGCCACCACGAACTCCTGATCGTCGATGCCGAAGGAGTACGTCGTGTTGAGCTTCACGCGCGGATACGCGAGGCCGACGCGGATGTGTTCGTCCATCAGTCGACGGCGCTCTTCCATCGAAAGCATGTACCACGGGCGCGTCTTCCAGAAGGGATAGACGAAGATGTACTTGTGACCACCGGGGCGAATGGCGCCGCGGCTTTCTGCTTCGCTCTCGTCTTCGCGATCGATCTGGTACTGCGAACGCTTCGTCATGGAGAGGAAGTGATGCGGGATTTCGAGGTAGCCACCGAGCGGTGTGGAGAGCAGTTCGCTGCGCATGCGGTTCATCTCTTCCACGGAGTAGCAGATGGACCAGACGAGCATGTCCACATCGCCGCGCGTACCCACGGTGGAGTAGGTCATGGTGAGGAACGCGCCTGGCTTCTGCCACTTTTCAATGACGGCATTGAAGGCAGCCTTTTGAGCAGCCTTTTCAGCAGCGGGAAGGCGTTTCCACTCCGGCAGAATGCGGTAGAAGGAAAAGGCTACGATCTGGCGTTTGACGGGCGCTCCACCGCCATGTGTGTGTTGCGGACGGCCCGAGGGCTGCGATCCGTAACCGGCCGGAGGTCCGGCGACGGGAGTGACGGTGTGGGCGGCGGTTGTTTCGGGCGCGTTCGTTTCTGCCATGCCTTAAGAATATCAGCCGGGTATACTCAGCGAAGTTTCCCCAAACTCGCGAGCCATTGAAAGAAAGCCGACATGACCGAAAAGATCATTGACTTCCTGCTGCCCTACGTCACTCACCTGATCACCGCGATTGGATATCCCGGCGTAGCGCTGCTGATGGCGATTGAGTCCGCCTGCATTCCTCTGCCAAGCGAAATCATCATGCCGTTTGCTGGATTTGTAGTCAGCCTGGGCAAGATGAATCTCTATCTTGCTGCAACGGCTGGCGCGATTGGCTGCAATCTTGGGTCAGTGATTGCGTATTGGATTGGTGCTTACGGCGGTCGTCCGCTGGTGGAGCGGTTTGGTCGTTACGTGCTGATGAGCCACAAGGATCTGGACCGCGTGGATCACTACTTCAAGAAGTATGGCGAGATCACGGTGTTGATCGGACGTCTGCTGCCGGTGGTGCGCACGTTTATTGCGCTACCCGCTGGGATTGCACGTATGCCGCAGCTTCGCTTCCACATCTACACGTTCATCGGCTCATGGCCGTGGTGCTTTGCGTTGGCTTATGTGGGCATGAAAGCGGGTGCAAGCTGGAACGATCCGCACAGCACACTGAAGCGGATTCTGCACAAGGCAGATGCGGCCATCATCCTGGTGATTCTTGTTGCAATCGTCTGGTTCGTGTGGACGCACCTGAAGAATCGCAACGCGCCCGTTGAGGCTTAGTTCAAATGGGTTGGGCGTGACGAATTAGATCGCGTTGCGAATGGTAATGGAGGAGCCTCGTTGGCAGAGATGCCACGAGGCTTTTTTGTTTCATTCGACTTGTTGTTCGCTACGGGGATTGCTGTTTTTGTGCGCAACAGGACAATGTCAACGCGCCGATTGGCGGCGCGGCCTTCGGCGGTGTTGTTGCCTGCGATGGGGTGAAATTCACCGTAGCCCGCAAGAGTGAAGTTCGCGGGTGAGTTGATGCTGCTCATCATGAGAACCTGCGCGATGGATGCAGCGCGTGCCGTGGATAGTTCCCAGTTGGAACGGAATTGTGCCGTGTGTATGGGCTGATTGTCCGTGTGCCCTTCAATGCGTGTAGGGCCGATGGGAAGCGCTCGCGCAATCTTTGTCAGAATCGCTAGTGCAGAGGGCTTTACCTCTGCGTTCCCTGAGTCGAAGAAGCCCGCGCTGTCGAGCGACAACGTTGTTCCCTCGTCGTTGTTACGGATGGTGACCATGTGTTGCTGCACTGCGGCAGCGAGTGCGCTTGCAATCTCGTCTCTGGCGGCATCCTCCTTTCCCTCGCCTTTGCTGCCCTCGATAAGAGGTGTCTCGATGGGCATCTCCAGCGGCATGGGTGCGCCGTTGCTGGTGCCTGCTCCTGGCGCAAGTGGTGGTGTCTTCGCATGAGCATCGAAGCCGCCAGTCTGTTGGAACGCAGTCTGCATCGCCATGGCCATCTTGGCTGCCTTCTTCTTGTCACTGGAACTGGATGCAAACATCACAACGAAGAAGGCGAAGAGCAGTGTGAGGAGGTCAGCCCAGGAAACGAGCCATCGTTCATGATTTACGTGCTCGGCATGCTTCTTCTTGCCCATGGCTATGCAGCCTCTGTGTGGCCGTGAGCAAGGAAGGTTTTCAGCTTAGTTTCAATCATGCGTGGATTCAGGCCTTCCAGGATGCTGATGACGCCTTCGAGCATCATCTCCTGCATCATCAAGTGTTCCTTATGGCGGATCTTTAGCTTGCCCGCAGCAGGAAGACAGAAGAGATTCGCGAGCGCGACACCGTAAATCGTGGCGACGAACGCGACAGCGATGCCTTTACCCACTTCGTCGATGTTGTCGAGGTGCTGCATTACCTGAATGAGTCCAAGCACAGCGCCGATGATGCCGACGGTAGGTGAAAAGGCGCCCGCGGATTCCAGTACAGCGGGAATTTTCTCTTCCATCTCGCTCTTGTTGTCGATCTCGAGCTGCATGATCTTGCGGACTTCGCTGGACTCAGTGCCATCCACGGCGAGCATCAGGCCTTGTTTCAAGAAAGGATCTTTGACGGTGGCGAGATCCGCGTCGAGCGAGACGATCCCGCTTTTACGAGCCTTATTTGCAAATTCGACAATCTGCTTCAACACTGCATCTTCATCCGCACCTTTGTGCAGGAAGACACCAACAACGCCCTTGGCGGAAGCGATGAGGACATTCAGGGGGAATTGCACAGCACATGCGCCGATAGTGCCTCCGAGGACGATCATGGCAGCCGTAAGTTGGGTGATTTGGCCGAGGTTGCCGCCTTCCATCATCATGGCGCCAAGGATGGCAACGAGGGCGATGACAATGCCTCCGATGCTTGCGATATCCATTGTGTGTCTCCATCTCCGAAAAAGTTAGGAGTGATGCTGTGCTGCGTGCAGTGCAAGGTGCGCACTGATCGCAGCATCGGCAGAAGGCCATGCGTTGTGCAACACGTTGGAGCGATATTGCATTGTGCGCGTAAGAACGTCGGCACAGGTTTCCAGAACGACGATCTTTTCGCCTGTGACGAGTGTGAGTGTGGTGTCAGGTATAGCTTCGGCCAGTTTGATCAGATCGCTATTCACAACAAAGATATGGCCGTTGAGGCGGGTTAGTTCAATCATGACGAACCTTCTGTATTCGTTCTTTGTATCGGCAGGAAGAGGAAAGAAATGAATTTCCGTTCCATATATGCACGAAAGCCGCAGACTGCGATGTCACAAAGCGGAACAGGAAAGTTTTTTCTCAAGGGATATGAGGAGGCGCCGATGAGTGTGTTGAGCGCCAGGGAAACGGCGTTGGGAACTCACTTCACAATCTCGCTGAATCAGGAGAAACGCACATGTCCCTCGGTGTACTAAATAACATTTCGGCCATCTACGCTCAGAACAACTTGAGCGCAACCCAAAACAACCTTTCCAAGACGTTGCAGCAGTTGTCGTCGGGCTCACGTATTAACAGTGGTGCAGATGACGCTGCAGGCCTTGCTGTTGCAGATGGTCTTGCCGCAAACGAAACTGCGTTGGCGCAGTCCAGCCGCAATGCAAGCGACGCTACCGGTCTGTTGCAGACGGCAGACGGCGCTCTTTCACAGGTGACTTCGCTTCTGAACCGCGCAGTCACACTCGCAACGCAGGCCGCCAACGGTACGCTGAGCTCCTCGCAGGTGTCGTCTGCAAACCAGGAGTATCAGAACATCCTGACGCAGATTAACAACATCGGCACCACCACAAACTTCAACGGAACGTCTGTGTTCTCCAGCACGGCACGTAACTTCTTCGTATCCGATGGCACGACGGCTGGATCGGCAACGTACAGCGACACCGTGGGCACCCTGTCCACCAGCAGCGTGGGAACATCTGCAGCCACAAGCACGTCTGCGGCGGTTTCTCTGACCACACCATCCACATCGTCGTCATCTGCAGCTTCAACGACGACGCTGACGCTCGGAGCCACGACAAACACGGTGTCGGGAACTCTGGCACTGGCTGTGGGCACGGGTAGCTCGCACAGCATTACCATTGCGTCGGGCACCTCGATGTCTGCTCTCGCAACGCAGATCAACGCCGATACCACCTATCAGGGTGCTGGTATCACTGCTGCTTATAATTCCACCACGGGGGCGCTGACCATCTCTGGCCCGACGGCTGCATCGAGCGATCTGGACACCACCGGCAGCAGCCTCAGTGATACGACTCCTGCCAGCGGTACGGGTTCAGGCGTAGACTTCACCGCTTCCACCGTGAGCGCGCTGACGGCAAGCTCTGCAAAGAACGTGCTGACGGCACTGACGACGGCCATCGGCGATGTGGCCTTCCAGCGCGGCACCATCGGCGCGAACATCAACCAGCTTGCCTCTGCACAGTCCGTTGCGAGCAATGAACAGACGAACCTGACGGCGGCCGAGGACAACATCCGCGCCACCGACTATGGTCAGGCTGCTTCGAACCTGTCGAAGTACCAGGTGCTGTCGCAGACCGGTATCAGCGCTCTGGCCCAGGCCAACAGCGTGCAGCAGGAAGTAACGAAGCTGCTGCAGTAATCGTAGGAAGCAGATGGCGCGGGCAGTGTACCTACTGTCCGCGCCATTCTTATGCGCGACTAAGAATGCTGTGCTGTACGTGGCCCTTAGCGTGCGAATGGTTTTGTGTCAGGAGGGTTCCGCGTGTCCGTTGTCGGGATTAATTTCGGATCGGCCACCAGTGGTGATGGTTTTGATGTAACCAGCACGGTGAACAGCATCATGACGAACATGCGTACGCCCGAGACCGCATGGGCGACGCGCACAACCACTTTGCAGTCGCAGGACACGGTTTTGAGCACACTGGGAACGGACCTTTCGTCGCTCTCGAGTGCGCTGGCAACGCTTACATCCTTCGATGGTGCCTTCGCTCAAAAAGAAGGCGCAACTAGTGACAGCAGCGTGGTTTCGCTAACGGATGCGACTCCGCTCTCCGCCGCGGGAACTCATACGCTGATCGTTTCGCAGCTGGCAACAACAAGCCAGCAGCATTCCAGTGCTGTGGCGACAGGAGCAACACTCAGCGGCTCTCTCAGCATTCAGGTGGGTAGTGGAGCAGCAACCACCATCACTATCGATTCGACAAACAACACCATGTCCACACTCGCGAAGTCGATCAACGATCTGGATGTGGGTGTGACAGCGACAGTGATTACAGATAGTTCAGGTTCCTATCTTTCGCTGACAAGCAATACGAGTGGCGCAATTGGCAACATGACGCTGGATACGTCAGGCCTGACCGATTCCAATGGCAACGGCATCTCCATGAAAGCCACGGCCACGGGTGCCGATGCGGCGTATACGCTCGATGGTATTTCGTTGACGAGCAGTTCCAACACAGTAGCTAGTGCGCTGTCGGGCATCACCTTTCAACTCGTAGGTACATCCAGCACGAACGTGACGATGGAGATTGTGAACGATACAGGCTCGATTGCGACTTCGTTGAACACCTTCATTACCGCATACAACACGCTGACGTCAGCGCTCTCCGGTCAGGAGACGAAAGACTCTTCCGGTAATGCGGAACCCTTGTTCGGAGATCAGATTCTGTCCCTGATCCAGTCGCAGCTCTCAACTGCGCTTGCGTACTCGACGGGGAACAGTGGCAAAACCAGCAATCTTGCTCAACTTGGCATCAGCGTCGGCACAAACGGGCAGTTGAGCCTGGATACATCTGCACTCAACAGCGCGCTTTCGACAAACTTCACGGGAATCTCAAACTTCTTCATGAACGTCGGTGACTTCGGACAGAACCTTACGGCGGTTTTGAGCGGGCTGGGAAACAGCGGCAACGGCGCGTTGGCATTGCGTGCGGCACAGAACACTTCGGAAGAATCGTCGTTGGCGGATAACAAGACGAAGCTGGAGGCGCGGCTGGCGACCTACCAGACCTTGCTTACGGCCGAACTGAATGCAGCGAATGAAATCTTGCAGGCGATTCCACAACAGTTGAACGAGATCAAACAGATCTACGCCGCGATCACCGGCTATGGCCAATCCAGCTAGGAGGAACTGAGATGAACTATCAGGAACAGGCGCTCTCCGGAGCCACGGGAGTGGAACTGATTGTGGCGTTGTACGACGGCTGGATCCGTTTTCTGTATCGTGCAGCAGCGGCGTGCGAGGCTGATGATGTGATCGAACGCCGCTACGCGGTAAAGCGTGCGCTGGACATTCTTATGTACCTGGAGGCCCGTCTTCGGCCAGATATCGGGGGCGAACCGGCGAAGGCCCTCTCGGATTTCTATGCGGCAATGTTCACGATGACACTGGAGGCGTCGCACTCGGGATCAGCAGAGGAAATGCGGAACGTCATTGCCTGTGTGCGCAACGTCAAAGAGGCGTGGGCGGTGGTCGCGAAAGATCCGGCGGCAAATCGCGCGTTACCGCGGGAATTGCGGACTGCTGCCGAACGCCGCGGACTTCCTGTGGCTGTACCTCAGCAACAATCGATGAGCAGCGGCCAGCCTCGCTGGAGCGCGTAAGTAACTCATAATAAAAGCGGTAACGGGTTCAGTAGTCCTGGTGCAAAGCCGCGGAGATTGACACTCTATCCTGAAACGCTTTACGTCGCGTGAATGGTGATACTCTTCACACAAATGGGGTGTTTTTATACGCCCCGTGGATGACGCTGTCGTAGTTGCTGGCCCGAAATGTCCGATTAACGACATAAAAATTCGGTTTTCGGCCAAAAGAGAAACCTAATTGGGTCTTGAAGCGTCAGACAAAATGACAGGATTTGTCGTATCCGGCACGTTGAGGTGAGTTTTGAGCAAAATGCTGAGTTCGTGGAAAGAGATCGCCCACTTCTTTGGTAAGGGTGTACGCACCGTCCAGCGGTGGGAGAAGACTCTTGATCTGCCGATCCATCGTCCGCCGGGTGCGCCCAGCAACGTGGTTTTGGCCCGGACCAGTGACCTGGAAGAGTGGATGCACCGCGGTTCCGTATCGCGTACGGAATTGGAAGGCGCACCGGCTACTGGATCGGTTGCTGGTTTGTCCTCATTGGAGCGTGAAGTATCGCGTCTGGCCAGCCTGAATGGGGTTGCTAGCGAACGAGTGGACGCCAGTGCCAGCACAGAAGAGCGCGTTGCGTCGATGACAGGCGTGGTGTTGAAGGTGAATGAAAAGCTGGCCTCTGGTTCGGCTGTTCATCGTGCCGCTTAGACCTAACGTTTGATTGGGAAGATAAGGGTGTCCGCTTCGGCGGGCATCTTTTCGTTTTAGGGCTTATCTGCGCGATACCATGAGACTTGTTCGGGCCGCCTGGAGCGGTCCAAGGGAGTGACTGTCGCATGGCTTATCGCGACCTGCGCGAGTGGTTGACGCGCCTGGAAAAAAGCGGGGAATTGAAGCGTATCCGCGTCGAAGTGGATACGGATCTTGAGATGGCAGAGATTGCTGACCGCGCCGCGAAGATGAACGGCGGCAAGGGCGGTCCGGCGCTGTTGTTTGAGAACGTGAAAGGCTATCCCGGCGCGAAGGTTCTGATGAACCAGTTCGGTAGCCTGCGTAAGATGCAGATGGCGCTGGAGTGCGATTCACTGGATGCCATCGCTGACCGTTTGCAGTCACTTCTGAAGCCCGAAGTGCCGACCGGCTTTATGGACAAGCTGAAGATGCTTCCCATGCTGGCGGAGGTGGGATCGTTCTTCCCGAAGGTTGTTGATCGCAAGCAGGCTTCATGCAAGGAAGTAGTAAAGACGGGCGACCAGATCAATCTGTCAGAACTGCCCATTCTGCGTACGTGGCCCGGTGACGCGGGGCGATTCATTACGTTGCCGCTGGTGATGACGCGCGATCCGCGTTCCGGCAAACGCAACGTAGGCATGTATCGAATGCAGGTGTATGACGAACGCACCACGGGCATGCACTGGCAGCGGCAGAAGAATGCTGCGGAGCATCTGCGTGATCGCTTGCGTGCGACAGCGACAACCGATGCGGAACGCGTGAAGCTAATGGCAATGACTGCAGGGGGTACGACGGCAGCGGAAGACTCCACATCGTTGAATGGTGTGACGCTCTCGAAAATTCGCGGTGAACGGATGGAAGTGGCTGTTGCCATCGGTGCCGATCCGGCACTGACTTTCAGCGCAATTGTCCCTGCACCGCCGGAGATTGAAGAGTTTCTGATTGCCGGATTCCTGCGCGGTAAACCTGTGGAGTTAGTGAAGGCTGAGACAGTTGACCTGGAAGTGCCTGCTCATGCGGAGTACATCCTGGAAGGCTACGTCGATCTTGCAGAACTGCGCATGGAAGGACCGTTCGGCGATCACACCGGGTTCTACACCATGCCTGAGGAGTATCCGGTCTTTCATCTGACAGCGATCACGCATCGCAAAGACCCGATCTATGCAGCCACGATCGTCGGCAAGCCTCCGATGGAAGATGCATGGATGGCGAAGGCTGTCGAGCGCATCTTCCTGCCGCTGATCAAGCTGACGATGCCGGAGATTGTGGACATTAACCTGCCGCCCGAAGGCGTGGCACATAACCTTATGCTGATCTCGATCCGCAAGAGTTATGCGGGACAGGCGCGCAAGGTGATGAACGGCATCTGGGCACTTGGGCAGGCGATGTTTACCAAGTGCATCGTGGTTGTCGATGAAGATTGCGATGTGCAGGACGTGGGCGAAGTGGTATTGCGCGTCGCGAACAACATTGACCCGGAGCGCGACATTCAATTTACGTTGGGGCCAGTGGATTCGCTGGATCACGCATCGCGCCTGCCGAACTTCGGTAGCAAGATGGGCATTGATGCCACTCGGAAGTGGGCTGCGGAAGGATTCACTCGTCCGTGGCCAGAGATGCTGGAGATGCCTGAACCTGTGAAGAAGAGAGTGGATGAGATATGGCGTTCGCTTGGAATCGAGTAGCGATTGTTCTGGCAGGTTCTTTGCTGTTGGCACATGCGCAAACAGCAAAGACGAATCTGGATGAGAGCAAGGTGCAGCCGTACACGCTGCCATCGGCACTGACGACGCCGGATGGTAAGACGGTTCGCACAGTGGAGGATTGGCAGCAACAACGTACGTATCTCCTGAAGACATTTGCTGAGAATGTCTATGGCCGTATGCCTGCCGCTCCTGCAGGAACTCACTATCGCGTAGAGTCTGTCGATAAGAATGCGCTGGGTGGGACGGCGGTGCGTTCGGAGGTCAGCGTGTTTCTTGGCCCCTCGGACGATGCCCCAGTGATGCACGTGTTGCTCTATCTTCCGGCACATGCTGCAGGGAAAGCGCCTGTGTTTGTTGGGTTGAACTTTCTTGGAAATCACTCGACCACCACTGATCCGAACATCACCATTCAGCCGAACTGGCTGGCGGCGCAGAAGAGTAATGACAAGCCGCCGGTGCGTGGAGATCAGGCGAGCCGATGGCCCTACGCAGACCTGGTTGGCGCGGGATATGGCGTAGCGACGGCCTGGTATGGCGACGTGGAAGTGGACACGCCTGATGGTTGGAAGACGGGAGTTCGCATCACGTTGGCCGATTCGCTGCACATTCAGCCGCAGGAGTGGGCTGCCATCGGTGTATGGGCCTGGGGCATGAGTCGCATTCAGGATTATCTTTTGACGCGGCCCGAGGTCGATTCGCACCGAATTATCGCAACCGGACATTCGCGCTTAGGAAAGGCTTGCCTGTGGGCCGGCGCGAACGATACGCGGTTTGCGATGGTGGTTTCGAACGACTCCGGGGAAGGTGGTGCAGCGCTTGCGCGCCGTAACTTCGGTGAGACCACGGAAGATTTGAATCGAGCCTTCCCCCACTGGTTCATTCCTCAGTTCCGAAACTTCAACGGCAAGGCGGATTCATTGCCGATCGATCAACATGAATTGCTTTCATTGATCGCACCGCGCCCGTTATATGTGGCCAGTGCAACCGAAGATAAGTGGGCTGATCCAAAGGGCGAGTTCCTATCAGCGCAGGAAGCGGGCAAGGTGTATGCGCTGTATGGGCTGCGCGGCGTATCGGGAAGCTTTCCACCGCCAGTGAATACTTCTATTGGCGATCGGATTGGTTATCACCTGAGGACAGGGAAGCACGACATTACGCCGTTCGACTGGACGCAGTATGTTGCGTTTGCGAATCGAAACCTGAAGCCAACGGCTTCGGCTCATTGAAGCTGTATCCAGAGAAAGACAGAAGGGAGGCCACGTGGCCTCCCTTCCGTCTTTGTGATGATGTTGGACTACATGATAGCGAGTGCTGCGCCTTCAGCCTGCTCTTCGCCTTCCTGGGCCACAGGACGATAGAAGAGCTGGTTGTTATCGAGGTAGACCTCGAGGAACGATGGGCGCTGGGTGATCTGGCCAGCGATGAGCGCCTCCGACAGCGGGTCTTCGATGTAACGCTGTAGAGCGCGGCGGAGCGGACGTGCGCCGTAGCTGCGGTCTGTGAGCGTCTTGTCAAGAATCCACTTCTTCGCGTCGTCATTGACGCTGATGGTGATGGCCTTGTGCACCAGATTGGTGTTTAGGGTCTGCACCAGAAGTTCCAGAATCTGCATCAGGTCGCTGTCAGAGAGTGCCGTGAAGACGATGATCTCGTCGAGACGGTTGATGAATTCGGGGTTGAAGGTGCGCTTGACCTCGCCCTTCACCATCTCCTCCATCTTCTCCAGCATGACCTCGTTCTTGTTCGACTGGAAGCCGAGGCCCTCACGCTTCATGAGGTGCTTGGCGCCGATGTTCGACGTCATGATGAGGATCGTGTTCTTGAAGTCGACCGTGTTGCCGAGGCCGTCCGTCAGGTGGCCGTCTTCAAAGACCTGCAGCAGCAGGTTGAAGACATCCGGATGCGCCTTTTCGACTTCGTCGAGCAGGACGACGGAGTATGGCTGACGCTTGACGCGCTCGGTGAGCTGACCGCCCTCCTCGTAACCAACGTATCCCGGAGGCGAACCGATCAACTTGCTGACCGAGTGCTTCTCCATGAACTCCGACATATCGAAGCGGATGAGCGCCTTGTCTGACCCGAAGAGGAACTGGGCCAGAGTGCGCGCCATCTCCGTCTTGCCGACGCCGGTGGGGCCGAGGAAGAGGAACGAACCGATGGGGCGCGAGGGGTTCTTGAGGCCTGCACGTGAGCGGCGGATCGCGCGGGAGAGGGCACTGATCGCCTTGTCCTGCGAGATAACGCGTTTGTGCAGCTCTTCTTCCACGCGAAGCAGCTTCTGCTGCTCTTCTTCCTTGAGTGAAGTGATCGGCACGCCGGTCCAGCGGCTGACGACGTCCTCAATATCTTCCTTGGTGACCACGCCTGCGGACGAGTCGTCGAGGTGGTAGCGTTCGCGGAGTGCGCGGAGGTTTTCACGCTCCTTTCGCTCCTCGTCAGAGTAGAAGCGTGCCTTCTCAAACTCGTGGTTTGCAATGGCGTTTTCCATGCGGTGCACGATGAACTTGATGCGCTTCTGGACTTCAGTTAGCTCTTCCGGAAGCGTGGTCTGGCGCAGCTTCACGCGCGCACCAGCCTCGTCGATGAGGTCGATCGCCTTGTCCGGAAGGAAGCGGTCCGGGATGTAACGATTGGAGTGCGTGACGGAGTAAGTGATCGCGTCGTCGGTGTAGGTGACGGCGTGGAACTTCTCGTACTTCTCCTTGATGCCCATGATGATCTTGATGGCATCTTCTTCGTTTGGCGGCGGCACCTTCACGGCCTGGAAGCGGCGTTCCAGCGAGCGATCCTTTTCGATGCTCTTACGGAATTCCGCAGGTGTCGTCGCGCCGATGCACTGAATCTCGCCACGCGAAAGTGCGGGCTTGAGGATGTTCGCAGCGTCGAGCGAGCCTTCGGCCGAGCCCGCGCCGACGAGGGTGTGAAGTTCGTCGATGAAGACGATGGAGTTCTGGTTCTCCATCAGTTCTTTCATGATGGTTTTCAGGCGCTCTTCAAATTGGCCGCGGTACTTGGTGCCAGCGACGATGAGCGAAAGATCCAGCGACAGGACGCGCTTGTCTGCAAGGAAGCTGGGGACTTCGCCGTCAGCAATCTTCTGCGCCAGGCCTTCGACGATGGCGGTCTTGCCAACACCGGGTTCGCCGATGAGCACCGGATTGTTCTTCGTGCGGCGGCAGAGGATCTGAATGACGCGTTCCACTTCGCCATCGCGGCCCACCAGCGGATCAAGCTGCTGGTCCATGGCGGCCTGCGTCAGATCGCGAGAGAACTCAGCCAGCATGGACTGCTCGCCGTTCTGCTGCTGCTGGCGCTGCTGCTTGCTGGACGATGCCTGCGGCGTGGGCTTTTCCTGCGTGGTGCGCTGCAGTTCCTCGCGGATGGTGGGCAGGCGCAGGCCGCGCTCCATCAGGATTTCCGCGGCGAAGCACTTCTCTTCGCGCAGCAAACCGAGGAGCAGGTGCTCCGTGCCGATGTGCTTGTGCGAGAGGCGCTCAGCCTCTTCCGCAGCGTAGGCGAGGACGCGCTTGCACTCATTCGACAGCGGCAGGTCGACCGACGTCGACACCTTCTCGCGAATGGTGGTGTGGCCTTCAATCTGTTTACGAATGGATTCCACCGATGCGTGCGAACGGAGGAACCGGTTGGTCAGCGCCTTGTCTTCGCGGAGCAGGCCAAGAAGCAGGTGCTCCGTCTCAATGTAAGGTGAGCCGAACTGGCTTGCTTCGTAACGCGCAAAGAAGATAACGCGCCGCGCTTTTTCGGTATAACGCTCGAACATGCTCCCCCTAGCTCCTCCGTCGTGACGTGCCGCCACGCAGAAGGCCATTGGTTCACTGCCCGTTCCCGCATCCGCCAAAAAGCGCCATGATGCGGGAACCCCTGGAACAAACCCCGCCGAATGCACGCCGCCGAGGTTATTCCCACATCTTTTGTGCATCCAGTGTACCCGACTGGCCGGTACGCCGTACTGCCCTGAAACTTAGGCAAAACGATAACAGGAGAAGCACTGCTCCTGAAATGTCCTTATTGGACGCAACCTGTGGGAAAAAGGTGCAGTACTCGCACCGTTCTGGCCGTGCTTCGCGCATCTTCGCTGGCTGGAACGAATTATCGGCTAGACAGGCATTTCGGAGGGGATCAGACGCCCTTCGTGAAGGACCAGGGTCCGGTCGCAGCGGGCAGCGATCTGGTGGTTGTGCGTGACCATGACGGTGGTTGTGCCGTGGGTGGCGTGCAGGCGGCTCAGCAGATCGAAGATCGTGTCGCCGGTGGCGGCGTCGAGGTTGCCGGTGGGTTCGTCGGCCAGCAGCAATTTAGGCTCTGTGACCAGGGCACGGGCGAGGGAGACGCGTTGCTGCTCGCCGCCGGAAAGTTCGCCAGAACGGTGGGAGGCGCGGGCTGCAAGTCCCACTTCCGCCAGCCAGCGGCGGGCTTGTTCGCGGGAGGAGGACTGGGAGTTTCCGCGGGCGAGCAGCGGCATGGCTACATTCTCTTCTGCGGTGAACTCCGGCAGCAGGTAGTGTGCCTGCCAGACGTAGCCGATGGTGCGGTTGCGGAAATTGGCCTGGTCGTCGGCCTTGAGCGAGGTGAGGGGAGTGCCGTCAATGAGGACATCGCCAGAGGTGGGACTGTCCATGGCCGCGAGCATGTGCAGCAGCGTGGATTTGCCTGCGCCGCTTGCGCCGATGATGGCGAGCATTTCTCCGGTGGCGACGGTGAAGCTGAGGTCACGGAAGAGGGTGAGTGTGCCGGTGCCGGTGGTGTAGCTCTTGGTGAGGTCTTGCACGACGACGATCGGATTGGCAGCGGCTTGCATCTATTCTCATCCTATGCGGAATGTGGATGAGTTTGTGGCGGGATCGCTGGACGATGTGAAGGGACATGCACTGCGAGCGCTTTGGCACGCCGCGCATGGCAACTGGAATGCCGCGCATGAGGAAGCGCAGGAAGGCGAAGATCGTAACTCGGCGTGGGTGCATGCACTGCTGCATCGCGAAGAAGGCGACCAGTCAAACGCCGAGTATTGGTATCGGCGGGCCGGTCGCCCTGTGTTTCGTGGTTCGATTGCGCAGGAGCGGGTGGAGATGATCTCCGCATTGCTCTCACAGTAGGTTCTGCATCCTGCTTTACTGCTGGGTGGCGTCTACGAGTTGTTGCATCGGTTTCAGAATGACGAAGTCGACCAGCTCCGTATGCTTGCCTGCCTCGGCAAGGATTTGCTTTTGCGTTGCAATCCACGCAGTGTCGTTGAGTCGACGTGATTGCAGACGTTCCAACGCCTCAAGTCCCATCGTGGCCAGTTGATGGAACTGCTGGCGACGCTGTTGTTCCTCTGCCACGAGTGGGCTGTGCTGCGCAATGTCATCCACCGTGTTGGCGGCGGACTGCCATTGTTGTAAAACCGATTTCAACTCTGCATAAGCGGCTGCGCGCTGGTTGTTGGTGCCGGGATCAAGGTAGTTGCTGACCATGCGTCCGAATTCGTAGCGCATTGGCGGGTCAGGCACAGTGAAGTCCACGAGGCGTCCGAAGGGCGTCGACGGGCCGGTGTGCTGCTCTGCATAGCGCTCGTGGAAGTCGACGGGTTGCAGTACGGAGTCAAACGTGGCGAGCGCCTGTTGCTCCGCCGGATTCGGTCCTGCGAGTTGGCGGAGACCGCGCTGTGGGCCGCTTATGTTTTGCAAGCCGAGAGCGTCGAGACGAAGCTGCATGGGGCCGAGGCGGCGGTACATGTCGGCTACGTCGCGTGTGGTGGCAGGGGACCAGAAGCGTTCCGCAATAACGGCACCGCGCGGCCAGATTCGCGAGTCAATGGCGAGGTCGTCCACCTGCTCGCCCCACATGCAGATTTCGCCACCGAGTACGAGCTTTGCCTGCGCGGGAGTGAGGTTGCTGCCTGCAGGGATGGGGTCGTAGGAATAGACCTCTTCCGCAGAACGCATGTGGTCTAGATAGAACGGCTGCGACAGGAATCCCTGATGCCCTTGTTTGGCGGCATTGATCAGGAACTCTGGGCCATGCCAGTTCTGAATGATGACATCGGGCGGCAGATCAGGCTGCAGGATCTCGTCCCAACCGACCATTTTCTTGTGGTACTTCGTCACGATGGTTTGCAGACGGTGATTGAAGGCGGTTTGCAGTGCTTCAGCCGACGGGATGTTGTGCGCCTTCATGTAGGCCTGGATGTCGGCGTTCGCGCCCCAGTCCTTGCCGTTGTTCTCGTCACCGCCGATGTGCATGTACTCGTCAGGGAAGAGCGCAGTCATCTCCGCGAAGTAGGCGTCGAGGAACTTATAGGTGGATTCCTTCGTCGGGTCAAAGACAGGATCTTTCACACCATTGCTGTCAGCGATGGTGTAGGTTGCGCCGGACTTGCGGCTGCCCAATTCGGGATAAGCAACCATCCACGTTGTGGTGTGACCGGGCATGTCGAACTCTGGCAGTACGCGGATGCCACGGTCGGTGGCGTAGGCAATGACTTGCTTGATCTGTTCCTGCGTGTAGTACTGGCCGTTAGAACCGAGTTGATGCAGCTTGGGGAATCGCTTGCTCTCAATGCGGAAGCCCTGATCTTCCGTCAGGTGCCAGTGGAGTACGTTGAGCTTGGTCGCGGCCATGCCGTCGATGGTGCGTAGAACGGTGTCGACGGAAAGGAAGTGACGGCCGGGATCGATCATGAGGCCACGCCACGGGAAGCGCGGCGCATCGTCAATGGTGGCAGTGGGAAAGAAGAAGTCTTTGCCGCTGCCTTGAAGGAGTTGGAAGAGTGTCTCCATGCCGTACATGGCGCCGAAGATGGTCTTGGCGTGGAGCTGGATGCCGTTGGCTTCCACTTTCAGCGAGTAGCTTTCGTCCTGGCCGAAGACGGGGCGTGTTGCCGTACTGTCATCCACCGTGATGTGAAGCGTTGGCGTGCCTGCGCCTGAGGTGAGTTGGAGTGCGGTCTTGGCTTGCAGGCGCTGCAGTAGACGTTCAGTGGCTCGTTGCAGGATGGGATTGTGCGAGGCGCCAGTCTCGATGCGGAAGCTGTCTGTGAGTAGGAGACGGCCATTCGCCACCGTGATGTGCTGCGGCTGCGGCATGAGTGTGTTGATAAAGGTGGATTGGGCAGGAGTGGCGAGGCATGTGATTGCAAGTAACGATGCGGCGACGAACTTCATGAATTGCTTCTCCTGCTGAATACCTGGCGGTTTACCCGTCTTCGAGCTGCCGTTTGCGGCTGCGGGTTGAGTGTACTTGGTGACGGCCTTCTTGCGCGCTGCATCGCGGCGGAATACATCGTCTGGTCTTTCTGGTGAACTGCCCTGATACTGGGTGCAGCTCATCCCAAACAGTTCATCTCTCGCCTTGAAGGAAGATCTCCTATGAAGCGTTTTCTTGCTGCTACCGCTGTTCTGTTCAGCGTTGCTACTTGTGGAATGGCGCAGTCGTCCTACACGCTTGAGGCCAAGCCGGACACCGTGGCGTGGGGCTATTACTCCGGTATGGCGAAGCCGGCGCTCACTGTACACAGCGGAGACACGGTCACGATGCAGACGCTCTCCACCTGCGGGCCGCGGGAACGCATGGAACGCGGCGGTGTGAAGCCGGAGGATATTCCACCGTATACGGACGCCATTTACAAAGAGGTGAAGGACCGTGGCCCAGGAGGCCATATTCTCACTGGGCCAGTTGCGATTGCTGAGGCTGAACCGGGAGATGTGCTTGAAGTCCAGATTCTGAAGATCAACCTTGATACAAACTTCGCGTGCAACGGGTTTAGTCTGCACCGCGGCTTTCTTCCCATGGAATTTCCCTTTAGCCGCAGCCGCATCATCCCGCTCGATCGCGAAAAAATGATTGGACACTTTGCTTCTGGCATCGATATTCCGCTTCATCCGTTCTTTGGGAGCATGGGCGTTGCACCATCGGGTGGGAAGATCGACTCTGCCCCACCTTTTGCGCATGCAGGCAATATGGACAACAAGGAGCTGGTGGCTGGCACCACTCTGTATATTCCTGTTGCGGCTAAAGGCGCGTTGTTTGAGGCGGGAGATGGACACGCTGCGCAGGGAAACGGCGAAGTGGACATCACTGCGTTGGAAACCTACCTGACAGGCACCTTCCGATTTGTAGTGCACAAAAAACAGACGCTGAAATGGCCGCGCGCTGAAACGCCCGATTACTACATCACGATGGGATTCAGCCCGGACCTGAAGGAAGCCACGGAACACGCACTGCGTGACATGATCGATTTCCTGGTGGAGACAAAAGGGATGAAGCCGGAAGACGCTTACATGCTTGCGAGCGTTGCTGTCGATCTGGATATCACCCAACTTGTCGACGGGAATGTGGGCGTGCACGCCATGTATCCCAAGAAAATCTTTACCGCTACGAAGTGACCCCAACTTTGGGGTCACCGGCGCGGAGTTGATTTTGTTGAAACGTGCTGACGTTACGCGGATGTGGCGATTTGTGAGGCGGTACGTACCTGCCACTTGCCTCGCGTGAAGTCAGGCACGTCGACCGGCGCGCTGCCGCGTGCGACAGACTGCACGCTGAGCGGATAGATGCAGCCCCACGCCGCGCAATCGTAAACATCCATGTCTGGTGCGAGGCCCTGCTTCAGACATTGCACCAGGCGGTAGAGCATGATGTAGTCCATACCACCGTGGCCACCGGATTTGCGGGCGGCGTCGCCTTCTTTGCTCCAGAGCGGATGTTCGTACTGCTTCCATGCGTCGAGTGTGCCGTAGGCTTCGCCACCTTTTTGGCCTTCCACGTAGATGCGTGGTGGATAGTCTTCGAACAGACCCTTGGTTCCTGTGAGCATGTTCACGCGGCTGTACGGGCGCGGGTTCACCACATCGTGCTTCACGGTGATGGTGCGTCCCTTTTCCGTCTTGACCATGGAGACGTTCATGTCGCCGCAGACATACTTCTCTTTCCACTTGGGATCGTTCGAGGGGATGTGTTCTTTGCGATAAAGTTCGAGGCCACGTTGCATGGTGCTCATGCTGACCAAGTGGTGGAAGCGGTCGCCGCGCTGCACCTGCATGCAGTTGGCGATGGGTCCGAGACCATGCGTGGGGTACAGGTTGCCGTCACGCTTTGTGTGGTCTTCGCGACGCCACAGGCCTTCACCCTCGTTGGCGAAGAGAATTTCGCGGAGGTCATGCAGATACGCGCCTTCACCGTAGAGCAACTCACCGAGCGCGCCCGCGTGCGCCATGCGCAGGATGAGCGTTTCGTTATAGCCGTAACAGCAGTTCTCAAGGATCATGCAGTGGCGCCGCGTGCGCTCGGAGGTGTCGATGACCTTCCAGCAGTCTTCGATGGTGGTGACACCGGGAACTTCCATGGCAGCGTGCTTGCCGCTTTCCATGGCGGCGATGCTGATGGGCGCGTGCCAGACCCATGAAGTGGAAACGATGACCAGGTCGATGTCCGTGCGCTTCATCAGTTTTTCGTAGCTGTGGTCATTGCCGTAGAAGATTTCTGGCGTGCCTTTGCCTGCCTTGCTGGCAATCTGCTGCGCGGCACGAACCTTGCTTTCCACGATGTCGCAAAGCGCAACGATCTGTGCATCCGTGGCGACGAGGTTTTTCAGCAGCGATGTGCCGCGGCCTCCAAGGCCAACAATGGCGATGCGCGCGTTGCTCTTTGCAAACGGGACGTTGATCATTGTTTGCGCATTGGTGACGGGCGCAGCGTGCATCTGTGCAGCAAGGGCAAGACCCACCGTGGTGGCGGTGCCGAGCCGGAGGAAGTCGCGGCGCGAGCTATCGATGGGGGGCAAAGACTCTGACATCTGTTCGTCTCCTGTATCAACGGATGTGCGACAGTATCGCAGGAGTGCGAGCGTTCTGTCAGAGAAGCTGAGCTTCAGACAGCTTGATTCGGGGAAGAAACCTGTGAGCACCGCTTGCGTTGCGCGCGCCGAAACGCATTTTTTGAGGATGTTAGGCGGCGTTAGATTCGATGGCTGCGAGCAGCTTCTGTTTCAGTGCCGGCAGGTCATCAAGTTCTAAAGGAGCGTCGTCCTGCGTGAGGTAGAAGACGTCGATCGCGGTGTCGCCTTCGGTGTCGATGACGGCTACTTCGATGCTGCACCGTGCTTCACCCAGCGTGGTGCTGATGGCATAGAGCAGTCCGGCAAGATCCTGTGCGACGACTTGCAGGATCGTTGAGTGTGTTGAGGATTCCGTGTCGAACTCGACAGAGGTCGCTACCTCCACGAGCGGTGTGCGGCGACGCGAACGCTTGCGGTTCGCAATCATCTTTTCGGCAACTGCGGGATCGGCAATGGCATCGTGCAGATCGCGGATAAGGTGATCGCGTTCGCCAGGGTTCATCTCAAGTGTGCGGAAGCTATCGGTGAAGCGGAAGCTGTCCACGACGATTCCGTGCGCGTTTGAGAACGCGTCTGCCGTAATGATGTTCATACCCCATGCGGCTAGAACGCCAGCGATGCGTGCAAAGAGTAATTGGCGATCTGGTGTGACGAGCGTGATGTCGCTGTGCGCAGACGTCCAGTGGAAGTCGACCTGCACGGCGTCGTCTGTGAGGCGCTTGCTCATGGTGTAGTGCGTGCGAATTTGTTCCGGGCTGCGCGTGCGCAGATAGCGCTGCGGGAAGCCTTCCACAAACTGGAGAACCTCACGGCTCTCACCGGGAAGCAACTGCGTAATGCGACGGACAAGTTCGCTGGAGACGCGCGAATCGAATCGCTCGTCGTCGATGTTGCGATCAAGGAAGTTGGATGTGGCGATGTAAAGCCGCCACAAGTTTTCGGCCTTCCAGGGTGTGAGTGCGTCCGGGTGAACAGCCTGAATATCTGCATAGGTGAAGAGCGTGATCATGCGCAGCTCTTCGGGTGTCTGTACTTTTTCTGCGAACGTGCGGATGGTTTCTGCGTCGAAGATGTCACGGCGCAGGGCAGACGACATATCGAGATGATTCTGAATGAGGCCGAGGACAAGCCCGGATTCAAACTCGTCCATCTCAAGGCGACTGACAACACTTTGCGCAAGACGCATGCTTTCGGTGGCATGCTCACCGGTGGAGCGGCCTTTGCCGGTGTCATGCAGCAGTGACGCGAGATAGAGCAAGTCTGGATGTTGCAGATCGTGCAGGATGACTGCGAAGCGCTTCTTCCATTCCGCCATGGGCGACTGCTCCGGCGCGGGCAGGCCGTGCAGTGTGTCGATAAGGACGAAGGTGTGTTCGTCGACGGTGTAGCGATGGTAGGCGTCCCGAATAACGAGCGCGTCAATGCCGTGGAACTCAGGGATGAGCAGCTCAAGGATGCCGAGCGCGTGCATGGAACGTAGCGCAAGGCCAGCGTGTTCGCCGAGGAAGATGAGGCGGAGTTTGAGCCAGAGTGCGGCGCCCTCGTCGAGTTGTGAGGAGAGAAGCGGCAAGGCTTCTTCCAGGCGTTGCTCGGCGGTGCTGCTAAGGCGCGTGCCCGTTTCCGCAACGGATTGGAAGGCACGCATCATTACATCGGAATCGGCTGCCGGATCATAGTCGGGAGTCGCTGCGTCCAGCACGATCCGGCCACGTTCTACGCGCATGCCAAGGTTGTCTGTAACAGGGCGACGGGTGAGAAAGTCGCGGGTCTGCTTCAGGATGGAGCGGGCGCGGGGCATTGCGTCGGCTTGTTGTTCCAACTGCCTTGCAATGACGCGCGCGTGACGGAAGTAAAGCTGCATCCAGTGGGCAGCATCGCGCGGAGGGCCGTTGGGCACGCCGATGCCTTCAGCTGCCGCTGCATCCTGTGTTTTCCAGTCGAGCGCGTTGCTGTCGCGGTTGGAGCGAATGTGAAGGAAGCAGCGGATGGAAGAGAGGAAGGCGAAGGCTTCGCGGAACTCAAGCGAGGATGTCGGCTGCGCGTTGGTTAGTTTGGCTAACCAACCACAGACGTTCGCATCGCGCAGTCCGCCGGGGCATTCCTTGATGTTGGGCTCCAGATGGAAGAGAGTGTTGCCGTAGCGCGCGTGGCGCTCCTGTGTGAGTTCGAGGAGCCGCTGTGACAGGTTGCGGCGCTCGCGTTCGAGCAGCTTTGGAATGCAGTCGTCCAGCAGCTTAGCCGTGAGCGCTGTGTCGCCAGCGATCGAGCGTGCGTCGAGCAGAGAGAGTGTGAACTCTGCGTTTTCCGGGTCATAGTTATCGCATTCTGCGAGCACACGCGTCGTGGCAGAGACGCGGATGCCGGTGTCCCACAGCGCCTGATTGATCTGGCGAATAACAGGCTTTGCAGACTTTTCCTTGTCCGCGTCGGCGACGACGAACAACAGATCAAGGTCAGAGGCAGGGAAGAGCTCCTGGCGTCCGTAGCCACCAACCGCGAGGGCTGCAATGCCTGTGCCGAGTTCCTGCGCATGCTGGTGCCAGAGAACGTTAACCAAATCGTCTGCGGCAGAGGCGCGTGCGCGTATCAATCCAACGCCGGATTCGGCGCGGTCGGCGAAGGCAGCCTTCAGCGCTGCCATGCGTCCCTGATAGGCGAGGCGTGCGGACTCTGCGCTGGTCATGAATTTCACAATAGCAGCGAGTGGGCGACTGAGCTAGTCATCAAAATAAGACTTCTGTGGGAGGGGAGCGGCTAATGCACAAACCGAAAAGACAACGCAGCGGTCGCAGATGATATCTGCGACCGCTGCGTTGTTTCTTGTATTGAGGCTTACAGTGCGTTTTCGCCGCGGTCTTCGTTGCGGATACGAATTGCGTCGTCAACACGGGTGATGAAGATCTTGCCGTCGCCGATGGAACCTGTCTGAGCTGCGCCGATAATCGCGTTCACGGCTTTTTCTGCGAGTTCGTCGGAAACGACGGTTTCGAGCTTGATCTTGGGTAGTAGATCGACCGCGTATTCACGGCCGCGGTAGAACTCGGTGTGGCCCTTCTGACGGCCGTGGCCGCGGGCTTCCAGGATAGTGATGCCTTCGATGCCGGCTTCAATGAGCGCTTCCTTAACAGCGTCAAGCTTGCCCGGCTGGATGATTGCTTCAATCTTTTGCATGGTCTTTCCAATCCTTCTTCGCAAGTACGATGCGAACGCTGGTCATTGTGCTTGAAAGGATGGGGTGCTGTCGCCCCCTGTTTCATGAAACGACAGCACCCATGCTGATTCCCCTTAGTAGGCTGGCTCCGCGTGGTAGCCCTCTTCGCCGTGTTGGGAGAGGTCCAGACCGGTCGCTTCATCCTCGGCGGAGACGCGCAGGCCGATGGTCTTATCCACGATGACGAGCAGCACCAACGTACCCACAATGGAGATGACCCAAGCGAGGCCAACACCGACTGCCTGATTCAGCAGCTGATGCGCATTGCCTTCCAGAAGGCCCGTGGCGTGCCCCTTGCCCAGGATGGGATTGATGGCGGAGTTGGCGAAGATGCCCGTGAGGAGGGCACCGAAAGTACCGCCCGCCCCGTGAACGCCGAAGGCGTCTAGCGAATCGTCGTAGCCGAACTTGTTCTTTACGATGAAGACCATCAGGAAGCAGAAGATGCCGGTAAGCAGGCCGATCCAGAGTGCGGAAAGGGGCGTAACGAAACCAGCGGCTGGTGTGATGCCGACGAGGCCAGCCACTGCTCCTGAGATCGCACCGAGCGCGGTAGGCTTGCCGTGCTTGATCCATTCTGCGATGGTCCAGCCGCAGGCTGCAGCGGCTGCACCGAAGTGCGTTGCAACAAAGGCAGAGGTGGCCAGCGAGCTTGCGTTCAGAGCGGAACCGGCGTTGAAACCAAACCAGCCTACCCAGAGCAATGCAGCGCCGATGAAGCTAAGCACCAGCGAGTGTGGTGGCATGGGCTCCTTGGGGAAGCCGCGACGCTTGCCGAGATAGAGGCAGAACACCAGTGCGGAGACGCCGCTGGTGACGTGAACGACGGTGCCACCTGCGAAGTCCAGGCAGGGGAACTTACCACCAAGAGCTGCGTTCAGCAGGCCGCCCTTGCCCCAGACCATGTGTGCCATGGGGCTGTAGACGAAGATGGCCCATAGCACCAGAAACGCGAGGATGCCAGAGAATTTGACACGCTCTGCAATCGATCCCGTGATGAGAGCAGGAGTGATGATGGCGAACATGAGCTGGTAGACCATGAAGGTCTGCAGCGGGATCGTCGTCACATACGTGCCGTCTGGGATGAGCCCAACGCCATGCAGGAAGGCGTTATGAAAGGAGCCGATGAAGCTGCCAAGGACGCCTGTGTTCTCACCGAAGGCCAGCGAGTAGCCGCAGACAGCCCACAGCACGGTGATGACGCCCATCATGGCGAAGGTCTGCATCATGGTGCCAAGGATGTTCTTGCGGCGGACCAGACCGCCGTAGAACAGCGCGAGACCGGGAGCGCTCATCATGAGTACCAGAGCGGCACTGACAAGCATCCATCCGTTGTCGCCAGCGGATTGCGCTGCAGCGACCGACGTGGCCAGGTCAGCGTTCTGCTTTTCCAGTGCAGCGATGCGAGCGTCGGCCGCAGGAGCCGCGGCGGAGACGCCGTGTTCCGGGGCTGGCACAGTCTGGGCCATGGAAGGCAGGGTGAAGGCGGTGGCGACGAACAAAACCACGGAGAGGAGTCGACAGAGGGCTCGGCCTGGTACACGCATGAGGCAAGATTCCTGACGGATGAGGTAAGGAGGTCAGCCACATCGCAGGGTAGCGCGATGCGGTTGTTCATCGCGGCCTTGCAGAGCCATGATGAATCGGTGCGTTTGCGATGGTTCGTTTCGTTTACTGTACAGGACAGTTACGGAGAGGTGACAGATTTTGTATTTGGGATGTGGCCGAGGCGCAGTTTTGCGTGTCGTCGTAGTGCTGGGAATGGGCATGCAGGCGGTTGCGCAGAAGGGATGCCCGGCGATGACGTTTGAAGGCGAGGTGCAGGCAGGGAAGAGCTTTCATCATGCTCTGGGGCCGCAGCAGAGCTTTCTGCTGGAGAACATTGCCTCGGGGTGGATTGTTCGTGTCCTCCCTGCGTCGGGAACGCGTGGGTCGCATGATTTTGCGGAGTTGGCTACGCCGCCGTACCGTTCACCGAACCCCTTGCTGATCTCGACGGATTTCAGTTTTCGAGCTCAGGATGCTGTGGCGTGGAATCCACGAGAGTTTCACTTCTTTACCTCGGCGCAGCAGATGTCGATTGCAACGAAGGCTTACGACGCAACGTTGAAAGAGCCTAATCGCCCCGCCGCAGGAGCGGCGCTGTTTCCTCTGTTGGCCGAGTCATGCACTGCCTCGCTGCAGATTCTGGATGCACGGATTGCGGGCGGATCGGCAGATCAGGCCTTGATGGCGGCTACCGTGGCCCAGCATTTTTCACAGACGGCCCACACCGTGGACACCAGCGCACCTCCATCGAAATTAGGGCGAATCTTGTGGATGCGTTTCCGGGTAAAGGTGGAGAGGGAGCAAAGGAGGGTGGGGAAATAAGTGAAGAGGTGCTGTTAATACGTCCAGTTGACTCGAAAACTGTCGTTATTTATGACAGGTTTACCGAAGCTGGCGCATCCACATCCAGCTTCGTGACATAGAATGAAGCACATGAAGACATCCCCGGAAGAGACTTCCAGTAGCGGACGCCCTGCAGCACCGCAGGCATCCGACCGTTATCTTTTCGGCTCACTGGATTCGATGGGCAAGAATCAGGAAAAACTGCGCGAGGTGAACTGGGGACCGGAGCAGCCGGAAGGCGTGGTTCTGGCCAGCATGGACGCTGCGGTGAACTGGGTGCGAAAGAATTCGGTCTGGCCCATGACCTTCGGACTGGCCTGCTGTGCCATCGAGATGATGAGCATGGGCGGTTCGCGTTATGACATCGCTCGTTTCGGCGCCGAAGTATTTCGTCCTTCGCCACGTCAGAGCGACTTGATGGTAGTGGCTGGCCGCGTGTCGCAGAAAATGGCACCGGTGATCCGCAGACTCTATGAGCAGATGCCCGAGCCGAAGTGGGTCATTAGCATGGGCGCGTGCGCTACCAGTGGCGGGGTGTTTAACAACTATGCACTACTTCAGGGAGTGAACCAGATCGTTCCGGTCGACATTTATGTGCCGGGATGCCCGCCGCGCCCTGAACAGCTTCTCTATGCCATTACTTTGCTGCAGGAAAAAATTCAGCGGGAGCGAGGCAGCATTAAAGAGAGTTTGAACATCGCATAGAGAATACAAGGATTGCGCCATTTGCCGGCTAAGGTTTACTGACTTGATTCGGCAGGAGACGCTTTAAACGTAAGGCTGATGTAAACCAGCATCAGTTGAATAGGGTGAATCGGTTATTGTGCAGATATTTCTTTCAGTAAAAGAGATGCTGCTATACACTTCAATCGCATTCGTTACCAAGTGAGCCTTGGTTATGAGCTCACAAATAGTGGCATTAGATATTCCGCGGAGGATAAGTCGCATGTTTTCTCAGCCGTTTCGCAAACTGGGCAGGTCACTTCTGGCCGCCAGCGCAGTCAGCCTGGGCGCTGCAAGCCTGGGTGCGCAAACAACCCCGGCCGCGCCGGCACCGCAGGGCCTGAACCCATCGCGCGTTGATGTGTTTCTTGGCTATTCGTACTGGAGCGGTCATGGATCGCTGAAGCCCCAGGGGATCTCGTATTCGTCGATCGACAAGGGAGCGATTGGTAGCGCTGCGTACTACTTCAATAAGTACGCCGGTGTTGAAGTCTCCACGGCATGGCATCCCAGTGGCAAGAACGATGCTCTGCTGCCCTTGGTGACCGCTGGTCCGATCTTCCGGTTGCCGACCGAGTCGGTGACGTTCTTCGGTCACGCGATGGCTGGCGCTGCTCGTCTCGGTGGTCCGAACTCCGATGTGAATGCCAGCCCGTTCTATGCTCACGGCTATCAGTGGGGCCCGGCCCTTGTTGCTGGCGGTGGTATGGACTACAACCTCCCCTGGCACAATGGAGCATTCGGTATCCGTCTGTTCCAAGCTGATTACACCTACATCCACGAGGATTACGGCCCAGCCAACGGCAACTTTGGTGGCCGCGCAAACATCAGCTCCGCGCAGCTCTCGTCCGGCATCCTGCTGCACTTCGGCCACATCGTACCGCCGCCGCCTGTAACGTACTCCTGCGTTGCCAGCCCCTCGAGCGTGTACGCGGGTGACCCGATCACTGTGACTGGAACCGCCGCAAACGTAAACCCGAAGAAGACCGCGACCTATGCGTGGACCTCTGACGGTGGCAAGATCTCCGGCACCAGCAACACGGCTACCGTCGACACGACCGGTCTGAATCCTGGCAGCTACAACGCCAAGGGCACTGTGACCGAGAGCATGAAGGCTGGTCGGTTTGCAGAGTGCGCGGCTCCTTTCACCATCAACCCGCTGCCTGCTCTGGCTCTGACCTGCTCGGCTTCGCCGTCGTCGGTTCAGCCTGGTGGATCGTCCACGATCACTTCGGTGGTTTCGGACTCCTACGGCAAGCCGGTGAACTACACCTACAGCTATAGCTCGACCACCGGTTCGGTCTCGGGTAGCGGCACCACTGCCACCCTGTCGACCACTGGCGCAGCTCCGGGCACGATCACTGTTACCTGCAACGTCTCCGATGACAAGGGCCGCAACGCCTCTGCCACGACGACGGTCAGTGTGATCGCACCGCCGCCACCGCCGCCGGCACCGCAGGCCAGCGCACTTTGCTCGATCACGTTCGACAAGGACACACGTCGTCCGGGTCGCGTGGACAACGAAGCAAAGGCCTGCCTGGACGATATCGCTCTGAACCTGCAGCGCGATTCGTCAGCGAAGCTGGCTCTGACCGGCAACGCAGCACCCAGCAAGAAGGTGAAGAACGCCGACAAGCTGGCTGCTGAGCGCGCTGTGAACACGAAGGCTTACCTGGTAGGCGAGAAGGGTGTTGACGCATCCCGTATCTCGGTCTACACGGGTACGGCTGGTGCAAACACGGTAACCTCTGAGCTGATCCCGGCTGGCGCTTCCACGCCGTCCGATCTGGGCACCTCGGTGGATGAGAGCACGGTAAAGGTTCAGCCCCGCACCGCTCCGGCCCGTAAGCACAAGAAGTAGTTCATCAACCCAATACCCAGAAGGGCTGGCCGAAAGGCCAGCCCTTCTGCTTGTTTGCAGGAAATCTCAGACTGCCTGGAAGCACCAGTTGAGGGTCGCGCGCATATCGGTGTCGCTTCATGGAGAGCTTCAATATTGGCCAGAAGGCCTCATGGCTTCCATGAAAGTGCTCCGTTTTCACCGCACGCAAACATTCCACTCCTGGCAATAAATGACAGTGTCGCGGCAGATACCTCAAAGGTATCTGTTTACTGGTTAGGCAACTAGAATTGACCCAGGCTCATTCGAATAGGAAAACCATGAAGTCTTTTTTTCGCCTTTGTGCGCCTCTCGCCTTGTCCGCTTCCTTCCTCTCCCTTGCCACGGCGCAGTCCAAATGGCTGCCTTATGGCCCTTACGGAGGAGACGCGCGAGCGTTTGCGCAGGATCCGCATGACCACAGCCACATCTACCTGGGAACGGTAAGTGGCACTGTCTACGACACGCATGACGGTGGCAATACCTGGAAGTTCCTCGCTGATGTAGGTAAGCGCGATGACTTGGTGTTTGACAACCTGATCGTCGATCCCACAAACGCCAATCGCGTTCTCGCTGCAGGATGGGTTCTCAGCAGCGCCGATGGTGGTCTGTACATCAGCAATGATGCTGGCAAGACCTGGACCGAAAACGCCGACATGAAGGGGAAATCCATCCGCTCCATGACCGTTGCGCCTTCGAACCCAAAGTTGATGCTGATTGGAACTGTGCAGGAAGGCGTGTACCGAAGCGAAGATGGTGGCGACCACTGGAAGCTGATCAGCCCGCCGGGTAGCCGCGAACTTCATGAAGTGGAATCCGTCGCATTCGATCCCAAAGACCCGAACCGGATGTATGCGGGAACGTGGCATTTGCCTTGGCGTACCTCCGATGGTGGAGCGACGTGGCAGAACATGAAGGAGGGCATCATTGATGACTCTGACGTGTTTTCTATCATCGTCGACCCGACCAATCCTTCGAATGTGTATCTCTCAGCCTGTTCGGGTATCTATCGCTCAAACGACCAGGGCATGAAGTACGCGAAGGTGCAGGGCATCCCCTCTACGGCGCGACGTACGCGTGTGTTGATGGAAGACCCGAAGACTCCTAACACTGTCTTTGCTGGAACGACAGAAGGGCTGTGGAGGACCACGGATGCTGGCCACACCTTCGCACGTTATGGTGATCCGAGCTGGATCATCAACGATGTGAACATCGATCCACAGAACAGCAACCGCGTGTTGCTGGCTACAGATCGTACGGGTGTGCTGATTTCCAATGATGGTGGGCAAACCTTTGCACCGGCGAATACCGGCTTCACGCAGAGGCAGATCACGGCCGTCGCGCAGGACCGTAAGGATCCTGCTCACGTCTACGTTGGCGTGATTAACGACAAGATGGCCGGCGGCGTGTTTGAAAGCCAGGATGGCGGTCTTTCGTGGGTGCAGAAGAGTGCTGGGCTGAATGGCTCGGATGTCTTCTCTCTGACTCAGGCTCCCGATGGCACCATGCTGGCGGGAACCCGGCACGGCATCATGCGTTGGGACGGGAATGCCTGGAAGACATCGGGACTGACTCTGGCGCTGGCTCCGTTGCCCGATCCGGATGCAGCGAAGAAAGCGGCAGTAACAACTTCGAAGGGGCGCACCGGTAAGACGGCCGCTGCGGCGCGTGCTCGCAGCACCCCGCCGAAGATTGCACCTACACGGAACACCCCGCCTCGTGAAGCGGACTCCGGCGTGTTTGCATTTGCTGCGAACGGTAATACGGTGTTTGCTGCGACGGAAGAGGGCTTGCTGAACTCTACGGATAACGGTCTGACCTGGAACCATATTCGCTCTGCTACGGGAGAACCCTGGCGCATTGTGAAATCTGAAGGCACACGTGTGGTGGTGGCGGACCTGCATAAGATTGCCATCTCCACGGATAGCGGTGCGAACTTCCATGTGATCCAGGCTCCGACTGAACTGACGTATCTGACGTCAGTCGCCGTAGACGACGGCGGTCGGGTCTGGGTGGGGGGCCGTGAGGGTGTCTGGCTGTCCGAGAACGATGGCAGTTCGTGGCATACGCAGCAAGGTTTGTATGTTCCGAATGTTTCGGGCATCCACTATGACAGTGAGGGGAAGCGTGTTCTTGTGACGGCGAATCGTCCCAGCACACTGGTTTTCAGTGTCAACACTAAGAACATGAAGGTGACGTTCCAGGATGCAGGTTGGCCACTGCGTACGACTCGCGCTGTGGGCGATCACCTGATTGGAATTACCCCGTTCGACGGCATTGTGCTGGCACCGCGCATGGTCGACTCGCCTGAGAAGCCACTAGAAGCACAGCGGCGTTAAACGGAACAACATAACCAGAAGAAAACGGGGAGGACATTTGTCCTCCCTCGTTTTGTTTTGCAGAGGAGAAAATCTTCCTCTGCTGACATGCTCCTGACACAATGGTGGCAGGAGCATTTTCTTACCTTGGGACTCGTGGTCAGCGAACACACGGTTCTGACCCAAGGAGAAGAATGTCATGAGCAAGTTTGCAAACAATGCAATTACCTGGTTCGAAATTCCTACGGCCGATCTGGACCGCGCCAAGAAGTTTTATGAAACCGTGCTCAATGTTCAATTGATTCCGTATGGCGAATCCAGCATGGTGTTCCCGCGCGGCGAAGAGGGTGTTAGCGGATGCCTGGTGTATCGCGAAGTCAGCAAGCCAACTGCTGATGGTACAACTGTGTTTCTGAATGCGGACGGGAAGCTCGACGTCAGTGTGAAGCGTGCAGAAGGATTGGGGGCGAAGATCACAGTTCCTCGCACCGAAATTCCGGGTGGCTTTGGCTTCTTTGCGTGCCTGATCGATTCAGAAGGGAATCACGTTGGTCTGCACAGCACTCATTTCTAACGCGATGAAAGGCAGCGTGCGATGAGGCGAGCCGACCGTCTTTTTCGCATCGTGCAACTGCTGCGTGCCGGTCGCCTGAAGACTGCTCATGCTCTTGCAGAGCGGCTTCAGGTATCGGAGCGCACGATCTATCGCGATGTTCGTGACCTCCAGCTTGCAGGCCAGCCGATTGAAGGCGAAGCGGGCGTCGGATATACGTTGCGGCGTGAGTTTGATCTGCCACCCCTTATGTTTACTGCAGATGAGTTGACGGCGCTGGTGGTGGGCGCTCGCCTGGTGCAGGCGTGGGGCGGGGAAGAGTCGTTCGTTGCCGCAAAGAATGCACTGGCGCGCATCGAGGCAGTGTTGCCGCCAGAACTGAGCGAGCATCTCGATTCCATCGCACTGTATGCGTCGCCGTTTGCGATGAGCAAAGAGCATCGCCGCTTACTGGATTTGTTGCATCGAGCATGCCGAGGAAAGACCGTCGTTGAGTTCTGGTACACGCGGCTGGGCGAAGAGCTTTCGCAGGCAGAGCACCGTTCGGTACGCCCTCTTGCGCTCGCATTCTGGAGTGGTTTCTGGACACTGGCTGCATGGTGCGAACTGCGCAATGATTTTCGTACCTTTCGCATGGACCGCATTCATGGCGAAATCGTCACGGAACGCGTATTCGCTCAGAAACGCGGTCAGCGGTTGGAGGATTTCCTCCGTATGGTCCGAGCGAGGTATCCGGAACAGAAAGGCAAGTCCGCCCGACATATTTTGTGACGAAATGTGCCGGATATGACTTCCTGGTACGACACCGGGCCCGAGGAATACACTAGAGTTATGACCGAATCGCCCACTGGCCGCCCCCGCCACGAGTTTCAGACCGATGATGCTACGCTGCGTCCCATTGCCGAAAAGGTGCTGGCGCAGGAGCGGTTGACTGCGGACGACGGGCTGGCTCTGTATCGGTCGCCCGACATTCTGGCCGTGGGCTGGCTTGCGAACCTGGTGCGCGAGCGCATGCATGGCGATCTGACGTACTTCAATGTGAATCGCCATATCAATCCGACGAACGTCTGCGTGGCCACATGCCGCCTATGCGCCTTTGCGCGCAAGAAGGGCGAGGCCGGCACATACACCATGGCTCTGGAAGAGGCATGGGAGAGCGCAGGCAAGGGCTACAGCGAAGCGATCACCGAATTTCATATCGTAGGTGGTCTGCATCCGGACCTACCGTTTGAATACTTCCTTGACCTGGTGAAGGGACTGAAGGAACGCTTCCCGAAGGTTCACATCAAGGCGTTCACCATGGTGGAAGTCGCGTTTCTGGCGAAGCGTGCAAAACTGTCCATTCCAGACACGCTGGTAAAGATGAAGGAAGCGGGCGTGGATTCGTGTCCTGGTGGCGGCGCGGAGATTTTTGCGGACCGCGTGCGTCACATCATCTGCGATCACAAGATTGATGGCAGCGAGTGGTTGGAGACGGCCGAGATGGTGCACAACGCCGGTCTGCGCTCGAATGCCACAATGCTGTACGGCCACGTAGAAAACGAAGAAGACCGCGTGGATCACATCCTGAAGCTGCGTGCAGTACAGGATCGTACAGGCGGATTCCAGACATTTATCCCGCTGGCATTTCACCCGGAAAATACAGTGCTAGGACACCTGCCGAAGACCACCGGCTTTGACGATATGCGTCAGATTGCCGTGGGTCGTTTGCTGCTGGATAACTTCGCGCACATCAAGAGCTACTGGCAGATGGTAACGCCGAAGATGGCTCAGATTTCGCTGCGCTTTGGCGCGGACGATATCGACGGCACCGTTGTGGAAGAGCGTATCTATCACGAGGCTGGCGCGACCACGCCTCAGGGTATGCGCCGTGCGGACCTTGAGCGACTCATCCGCGAAGCAGGCCGCGAGCCCGTGGAACGCGACACGCTGTATAACCGGGTGACGCGCACCGAAGATACGTTCGTTATCAGCGTGTAAGCGCTTCAGCTTTGTTAGTGACTGAGCTGCTCACGTCTGAGCAGCTCTTTTTTGCGTTCTACACCCCAACGATATCCCGAGAGTGCGCCATCGCTCTTCACGACACGGTGGCAGGGGATTGCGACGGCGAGTGCGTTTGAGGCGCATGCCTGCGCGACGGCGCGAACTGAGCGTGGATTGCCGATGCGTTGTGCAATCTCCGCATAGCTCGCTGTTTCACCTGCTGGGATGGCCTGCAGCGCTTGCCAGACACGTTGCTGGAAGGCTGTGCCACAGATGTCCAGAGGTAGATCGATGCGATTGCTGCGCGGTTGTTCGGTGAGTGCGACGATCTTCTCCAGTGTTTCGGAAAAGACAGCATCACCCGGCACTAGCGATGCTTGAGGGAAGCGTTGTTTCAGATCGTCGATCAACGTTTCTGCGTCGTCGCCCATAAGGATCGCGCAGATACCGCGCGGGCTGCGTGCCACCAGAATCATTCCCAGTGTGGATGGACCGACGGCGTAAGTGATGTCCGTGTCCTGGCCGCCTTTACGGAACTGCGTGGGTGTCATTCCCAGTGTGTTTGCGGCTGCCTGATAGAAGCGGCTTGAAGAGCTGAAACCTGTTTCGTAGATGGATTCGGTCACGGTGGCACTCCCTTTCAGGTGTTTCAGCATTTGCTTTGAGCGGCAGGCGTTGGCGTATTGCCGCGGTGTGAGTCCAGTGGCTGCACGGAACTGGCGGTGCAAATGGAACTGGCTGAGGCCTGCCTGCCGCGCCAGTGCTTCGAGTTGCGGTATCGAATCTCCTGCTGCGATGGCACTCTCGATTGCACGGCATATGCTCGCGATGGCTTCCGTGGATGGATTGGCATTCTGGTCTGGCTTACAACGTTGGCATGGGCGGAACCCGGCGCGTATGGCATCCTGCGCGTTTGCGTGGAAACGCACGTTTTCAGGTCGCGGCGTGCGGGAAGAGCACCCCGGACGGCAGAAGACTCCCGTGCTGCGGACGGAATAGAAAAATGTGCCGTCGGCCTGACGATCGCGACGGACAATCGCATCCCAGCGGGTGTCGCTCAGGACGGCTTGCACTTCCGGCGGGGCTGCTTTCGTATTGGCTACTTTCCGATTCATGTGCGCCTTCCTTTCTATCGTTTCATGTGTGGGACTGGCCGGTACGCTTCTTCTGGAATGCTGGCCAGCGTGGAGTTTGAAAGTTCGCCCGAGAGGCCGTAAAACCGGCAGAAACTCATCATGAGCGGTCGCCAGCGATCCGGATCTATGTGGTTGTCTCGGCCGGGAACCAGCAGCGACGGGGCGGCGTGCATTCGGACGATGCGGACCTCGAATGCCAGCGCGCCGGGAGCTTTGTCTGGACGATGGCCGAAGTCGTGAACCTGCTCCAGAACGGCTTCCATCTGAAGAGGGCACTCTGCTACTCGAACAGCCATGACGCTTTCGGAAGACTGTTCTGTGAGGCCGCTGATGCCGAATTTGTCCTTGTGGTGCCGATAGCCCATGGACTGTTTATGTGGCGGAACTGGATCGGAGCCGGTCAGCTTGGCCAGCCGGTCCACATGGTGCACCATCGCGTCGGACGGTAGGTTCAGAACGCATTCCCTCTCACGTAGAAGGTTCTGGGCGGTGTGTCCTTTGGCGCCAAGGCCCAGCATGCAGTTCCACCCCAGCCACCACGCGGAGGACATGGGCGCAAGGTTACTTGAACCGTCTGCATTGCGCGTGCTGACGAGGACTACGGGCGTTCCAATGTAAAGAATCGATGGTTCCACGGCGATGTGCATGTTGTGATCATGCTCGGCAGGACATCATCGCCACACTCCGTTTCTTGCTGTGTAATTCGCTTTTCTGCGCGGTGGCCACGTATTCGATAGGCTTGATGTATGGATTGGCGTACCCGTTTGCTGCACGCGAAGCCCGAGCTTCCTGAGAACTTTGAATCACTTGCCTCCGCGACGCATCGCGGATCGACCGTTGTCTTTCCTTCGATGGAAGGCATACGCGATGGTTGGCGGCAGAGCGAGATTGGTTATTCCTACGGCATTTATGGCACGCCCACTGCGATGGAACTGGCTGGGCGCATTGCTGCAATGGAAGGTGCGCGGCATACATTTCTGGTTCCCAGCGGGCAGTCGGCGATTGCGCTGGTCGACCTGGCCTTCACGAAGACAGGCGATCATGTACTGATTCCGGTGCAGGCTTACGGGCCAAATGTGGAAGCAGCGAAGAATCTTCTTAGCCGCTATGGTGTGGAGGCGGAGCTTTATGACGCCACGATTGGTGGCGGCATTGCATCGTTGATCCGCGACAACACGACGTTGATCTGGTGCGAGAGTCCCGGCTCCATCACGATGGAGGTGCAGGATGTGCCCGCGATTGTTGCCGCAGCACATGCACGTGGCGTTGTGGTGGCGATTGATAACACCTATGCCGCGGGTGTTTTGTTTGACGCGTTTGCGCATGGCGTGGATGTGAGTGTGCAGGCGCTTACGAAGTATGTAGGCGGTCATAGCGACCTGTTGCTTGGTTCGGTTTCAGTGACAACGGAAGATGGCTATGAGCGTGTCGGAACCACGCGACGGATGCTGGGGCTGAGTGTTTCGCCCGATGAATGCTCGTTGGCGCTGCGTGGTCTGCAGACGCTCGCAGTACGGCTGGAGAAGATGGAGCGCTCCACGCTGGAGATTGCAAAGTGGCTTTCGGAGCGCAGTGAGGTTGATGTAGTGCTGCATCCTGCGCTGCCTTCGTGCCCAGGACATGAAATCTGGAAGCGTGACTTTACGGGATCGGCAAGCGTGTTTTCCATGCTGTTTTCGCCGCGCTATTCGCCAGAGCAGGTGAATGCGTTTGTCGATCGTTTGAGCCTCTTCAAGATTGGTTGGAGCTGGGGAGGTGTGACTAGCCTTGTCATGGCCTATCCCACTCTGACGCGCATCGACGCGAATCATCATGGAAGGATTGTGCGTCTGAACATCGGACTGGAAGAGCCCGTGGATCTGATTGCAGATCTGGAGCGCTCGCTTTCCTTGCTGGGATGATTCGTTGACAGAACAAGCATTACCGCAACCGCCGACGAGCCGATTTGCGCACACCATGCGTGCGCTGCGGCATCGCAACTACAGGCTTTACCTGTCCGGGCAGTGCGTGTCGTTGATGGGCACGTGGATGACCCGGCTGGCGCTGTCGTGGCTCACGTACCGGTTGACGCATTCGGCATTCCTGCTGGGCATGGTCGGCTTTGCCGGGCAGATTCTTACGTTTGTTTTGGCGCCGTTCGCGGGGGTGTGGGTAGACCGCATGGATCGCCGCGAGCTGCTGGTGATAACGCAGGTTGCGGCCGCTGTACAGTCGCTTGCGCTTGCGGCTTTGACGCTGACGAAGGTCATCACCATTCAGGAGATCCTTGCGCTGGCTGCGTTTCAGGGATTAATCGATGCATTCGATATGCCGGCGCGGCAATCGTTTGTGACCAAGATGGTGCCGGACAAGGAAGACCTGAGCAATGCGATTGCGTTGAATTCGTCCATGGTGAATGTGGCGCGGTTGGTGGGGCCTTCCGTAGCTGCGATTGTGATTGCGCATCTGGGCGAAGGTTGGTGCTTCAGCATTGATGGTGTTTCGTATCTTGCGGTGATTGCTTCGTTGTTGCTGATGCGAATCAAGCCGGATGTGCCGGGAGATCATCATCGTCCGGCTATGGCGGAGCAGATGCGTGAAGGATGGGGCTATGTGAGTCGCTTCATCCCTGTACGAAACATCCTGCTGTTGTTTGCTATTACAAGTTTGATGGGCATGTCGCAGATGGCATTGTTGCCGTTGTTTGCAGTGCAGGTGTTGCATGGTGGCCCGCGCATGCTGGGACTGTTAGCCACGGCGAATGCTGTTGGTGCTTTGGTGGCTGCAGTTTTGTTGGCATCGCGGAAGAACGCGGTTGGATTGCTACGTTACGTGCAATGTGGTGGAGCACTGTTTGGCGCGGCACTCATCGTGTTTGGCATTTCGCACTGGGTTGCTTTGTCACTGCTGGCCATGATGGCGATGGGCTTTGGCATTATGACCGGGATGGGCGGTAGCAATACGATCATCCAGACGCTTTCGCCCGAAAATAAGCGTGGCCGTGTAATGAGTTTCTATACGATGGCCTTCATCGGCATGACGCCTTTTGGAAGCCTGCTTGCAGGCGCACTTGCGCATCGAATAGGTGCCCCGCATACGCTGTTGTTCAGCGGTGTATGCGTGCTGCTGGCGGGCGCGTGGTTCTGGTCACAGACAGCTGCCATGCGGCTGGGTATGCGCGCAAGATATGAGGAGCTGGGCATTCTACAACCGAAGAAAGAGGCGGCATGACGAAGCAGCGCTGCAAGTGGAGTGAACGCGATCCGTTGGAGACGGTGTACCACGATGAAGAGTGGGGTGTCCCGGTACACGATGGCCGAATGCTCTGGGAATGTCTGATGCTGGAAGGCTTTCAGGCAGGGTTGTCGTGGACCATTATCCTGCGCAAGCGCGAGAACTTTCGCGAAGCCTTCCTCGACTTCGATCCCAAGAAGGTGGCAAAGTTCGGCGAGCGGGAGATTGAGATTCTGCTCGCGAATCCAGGCATTGTGCGTTCACGCGCAAAGATTGAAGCAACCATCAAAGGTGCGCAGATTTACCTGGATATGCAGAAAAAGGGCGAGGATTTTGCCGATTTCTGTTGGAGTTTTACCAAGGGGAAAGTACTGCGCGGTGATGGAACGGTCGTCGCTGAGACTGAACTCTCACGCACGATCTCTAAGGAGCTGAAACGGCGCGGGTTCAAGTTCGTTGGACCGTCGATTACGTATGCGTGGATGCAGGCCGTGGGCATTGTGAATGATCACGTGGCGCATTGCTTCCGCCGCAAACAGGTGTGAATCCACTATCCTGAAGTGGTATGCCAAAGATTGCTTTTCTGGAATGCTCGCGATGTCAGCATCGCGAAAGTGCGGATATGCCGCGGACGGTTTGCCCTGTGTGTGCCGGTACGTACTATGTGCGTTATGACCTTTCCGAGTTGAAGGGAACCGCCGTTCGCGACAGCCTGCCACAGACTGACAGCATGTGGCGTTATGCGCCGGTACTGCCGGATGCTTTGCCTGTGACGCTGGCCGAGGGATGGACGCCAATGATGGCGTCGCGGCGCAATCCGAATGTGCTGTTGAAAGAAGAAGGCGCGAACCCCACGGGTACTTTCAAGGCGCGTGGCATGAGCCTCTGCATGACCATGATGAAGCACTATGGCGTGCCGAAGGTGGCCGTGCCCAGCGCGGGAAATGCAGGCGGCGCGTGTGCCGCGTATGCGGCTGCTGCAGGCATTGAGGCGCATGTGTTCATGCCGCAGGATGTGCCTCTGGCAAATCAGGTGGAGTGCATTGCTTACGGCGCGAACATGACGCTGGTGGATGGTCTGATCAGCGATTGCGCAAAGATTGTTGCTGCCCGCAAAGAAGAAGAGGGATGGTTCGACGTTTCCACGCTAAAGGAGCCGTTTCGCGTGGAAGGGAAGAAGACCATGGGCTACGAGCTTGTCGAACAGCTGGGTTGGGAGTACCCCGATGCGGTGTTCTACCCCACTGGCGGCGGCGTTGGCCTGATTGGCATGTGGAAGGCATTCCTTGAGATGGAAGAGCTGGGCTGGGTGTCTGGCAAACGTCCAAAGATGATCGCGTGCCAGGCTGCGGGATGTGAGCCGGTAACGAAGGCGTATCGCGAAGGTAAGGACGTCAGCGAGATGTTCCAGAATGCGCATACGCTGGCCAGCGGTCTGCGCGTGCCAAAGCCGTATGGGGACTACATCATTCTGGATGTGGTGCGTGAGAGCGGCGGCACAGTGATTTCGCAGACGGATAACGAAATCTATGCGTCGATTCAAGATTGGGGCCGGAACGAAGGCATTCTGCTCTCGCCGGAAGGCGCTGCGGCTACCGCAGCATACGACCGACTGATCGAGAACGGCTTCCTGAAGAAGACCGACCGCGTGGTGATCTTCAACACCGGTACCGGCAATAAGTACACGGATGTGCTGAGCGTCATGCAGCGGGCTAATCCCGCGGAATAATGCTTTCGAGAGCGGCTGTGCGATCACCGAACGATCTGTCCGGTGATCGCATTGCCGCTCGTGTTTTCACGCTGATAGGCTTTTTTCATGTCTGAGACTGCACTACTGCCCGCTGAGACTGATGTATTGCTGGTGGGCGCCGGAATTATGTCTGCCACGCTGGGCACCCTGCTCAAGACGCTGGTTCCTTCTTTGCAATTGACCGTGTTGGAATCGCAGGACCACGCTGCCGTGGAGAGTTCTGACGCGTGGAATAACGCGGGCACAGGCCATGCGGCATTGTGCGAGCTGAACTACACGCCCGAGCGCGAAGATGGTTCGATTGCGATTGATCGCGCGATCAAGATCAATGAGCAGTTTCAGCATTCGCGGCAGTTCTGGGCTGCGCTGGTAGAGCGTGGCCTAATCTCAGATCCGAAGCAGTTCATTAATCCCGTGCCACACATGAGCTTTGTCTCCGGCGCGGAATCGGTTGAGTTTCTGCGTAAGCGCTACAACGCGATGCAGCAATGTTCACTGTTTCAAGGCATGCAGTTCTCGGACGATCCTGCGGTGCTGAAGCAGTGGATTCCCCTGATGATGGAACAGCGGTCGCCGGGTGAGCCTGTGGCAGCGACACGTGCGGAATTTGGTACCGATCTCAACTTCGGTGCATTGACACGCATGTTGTTTAGCTCGCTGGAGAAGCAGGGAAGCCAGGTCGTTATGCGGCATCGTGTGACGGAACTGACACAGTTGCCGGATACGCGCTGGTATGTCGAGGTGGAAGACCTTGCTACCGGAAAGCACAGCCGCATCACATCGCGCTTTGTTTTTCTCGGCGCAGGTGGCGGAGCGCTGCCTCTGTTACAGAAGTCAGGAATTCCTGAAGGGCGCGGCTATGGCGGGTTCCCGGTTAGCGGACAGTGGCTTCGTTGTACGAATCGGGATGTGATCGAGCGTCATGCGGCGAAGGTGTACGGCAAGCCGGCGCTGGGCGCGCCTCCAATGAGCGTGCCTCACCTGGATACGCGCGTGATTGACGGCAAGAAGGAACTCTTGTTCGGACCCTTCGCTGGATTCACTACAAAGTTTCTGAAGTTTGGTTCGTTCCTCGATTTGCCGCTGTCGGTTGGTACAGGCAATCTGGTTTCCATGCTGGGCGCGGGCGCGCACAACCTGGATCTGACGAAGTATCTGATTGGCCAGGTGATGCAGTCGCAGGAAGATCGCGTGAATGCGTTGCGTGAATTTGTTCCTACTGCGCGTGGTGAAGACTGGGTACTTGAGATCGCAGGGCAGCGCGTGCAGATCATCAAGCCGGATGCCAAGGCTGGTGGGCGGCTGGAGTTTGGCACTGAGGTGATTCGCAGCGCGGATGGATCGCTTGCGGCGCTTCTGGGTGCTTCCCCGGGCGCATCCACAGCGGTTTCCATCATGCTGGAGCTGATTACGCGTGGTACGTCTGTTGTGTCGCAGGAAGCTCGCACGCCCGCGGCGTTGCAATCACTGATTCCGAGCTATGGGCGTTCCATGGCGAAAGAGCCGGAGTTGCTCGCGCAGGTTACGGAGCAGACAGGGCGGCTACTGCAGCTTCGATAGCAAGCTGCACGTAGGCCTCGCCCATCGAGGTCAAGCCGTCCAATATTTGCGGTTACGCGCGATGCCGTGGTGGGAGTAGCCTTAGACGCATTATGAGCGCTCGTTTCTCAGCCATGTTGCACATCCCCGGAGATGTCCGGGACGCCATTGCTTTTTATGGGAAAGCATTCGACGCTGAAACTGGTTGGGCCACGCCTCCTGCCGATGACATGGTGGCGCAGCTCCTGGTACACGGCATTGAGTTCTGGGTGCATCCCGCAGATGAAGCGATCGGCAATCCATCGCCTGCATTGCTCGGTGGGACAGCGGTACGGTTGATGCTTATCGTTGACGATCCAGATGCGGTGTTCCAACAGGCTGTGGCTGCCGGAGCGGTAGTCCGTTCGCCCATGCAGGATCATGACTACGGATGGCGTGATGGCTCAATCATTGATCCGTTCGGCCATCGGTGGGAGATCGGTAAGCCACTTTAGGTCCTGCGTCGCCGGCATTCGAACAAAGACGAATCCCGGCTTCTTCCATCGCGTCTAACTCCTGCTCATGAAGCACAAGGAGACTGGCATGGCGAAGGTTGTTCTGATCACAGGCGCTAACAAAGGTATTGGGTTTGAAGTGGCCCGGCAGCTGGGCCGCGCTGGGTTCACTGTTCTGCTGGGCGCTCGTGATGCAAAGCGTGGCGAAGAAGCTGTTGCGAAGCTTCGCAGTGAAGGCTCCGATGTTCGTTATGTGGTGGCAGACCTGGATCGTGCGGCAGAGACTGGCAAAGCATTGGCCACTCAGATCGCGAAGGAATTCGGCCATCTGGACGTGCTGGTCAACAACGCGGGTATCTTCGATCTGACGGGTGGTGACAGCCCTGCAAGCATGGTCACCAGCGAAGCACTGAAGCGCACCTTTCAGATTAATTTCTTCGGCACTGTGGAGTTCACACAGCCGCTGTTGCCGCTACTGCGCGGCGCGGAAAGCGCACGCATCATCAATGTGTCCAGCGGCCTGGGTTCACTTGGACTTAACAGCGATGCGACTTCGCCGTTCTATCCCGTAAAGCCGCTTGGCTACAACGCATCAAAAGCAGCGCTGAATATGTTCACTGTTGACCTTGCCTGGGAGCTACGCGATACGAAGATCAAGGTGAACTCTATTTGTCCCGGCTACACCGCTACGGACCTGAACGGTAACAGTGGCACGCAGACCATCGAAGAAGGCGCAGAGGCAATTGTGCGATTTGCTCAACAGCCTGACGACAGCCCCACGGGCGGTTTCTTTCACAAGGACGGTTCATATCCCTGGTAGTTGGTAAGGCGTATTGTATGAGCGGCTGCAACGAACTTAGTCGCGTTCGCAGTCCCTCAACGATAGGCAGCAAAAGTAGGTGGCCCCTTGAACTTTGATCGCCGCAGCTTCGTGGCATCTGCTGTTTTCGGTGTTGATGCGTTTCGTCGCGAGATTTCTTTGTTCAATTTCAATCAGCAAGCCAACGTTCCGAAGGAAAACTCTATGACTGACCTTCCAAATATTCCGCTCACCTCTCACCATCGCGTTGAAGTCGATGGCGTGAATGTGTTTTATCGCGAAGCAGGCCCCTCCAACGCTCCGGTCGTTCTCCTGCTCCATGGATTTCCCACGTCATCGTTTCAATATCGGGAACTGATCCCGCGCCTTGCTGACCGCTACCATGTGATCGCTCCAGACCTGCCGGGTTTCGGCTTTACTGAGGTTCCTGCGAGTCGCGGTTATAAGTACACCTTCGAGGCGCTGGCAAAGACGATCTTCGCGTTCACTGAGGCGCTGAAGCTTTCCCACTACGCGATGTACGTCTTTGACTACGGAGCGCCCACTGGCTTCCGACTGGCGTTGATGGCTCCTGAGCGAGTGACGGCCATCGTTTCTCAGAATGGCAATGCATACGAAGAAGGCCTCGGCGATGCGTGGCAGCCCCTTCAGCGCTACTGGCGCGAACCCACAATGGAGAATCGGAACGCAATCCGCGCCGGTCTGAACTTCGAAGGAATGCGCCACGAATATTCCGTTGGAATACCGGACCCAAGCCTGATCAAGCCGGAAAGTTACACGTTGGATGCTGCGTTGCTGGCGCGTCCGGGGAACGTAGATATTCAACTCGATCTCTTCCTCGATTACGCCAACAACGTGAAACTGTACCCCAAGTTTCAGGAGTACTTTCGCACTGCGAAACCTCCGCTGCTCGCGGTGTGGGGAAAGTTCGACCCATACTTTATCCCTGCTGGAGCAGAAGCGTTCAAAAAAGATATTCCGAACGCTAAGGTGACGCTCCTTCCAACAGGACACTTTGCTCTTGAGACTCATTTGCAGGAGATCTCAGAGTCGATGCGTGAGTTTCTGGCGGAACACGTCGGTCAGAAATAGAACGACACGTCGGCTTGTGAGAAGTGATGAATCGCGATTCGCAAAAGAAATGGCCCGCCGAAGTGGGCCATTTCTTTTGTCTTTATGAATCGCTTGTCAGGATGATCGTGGGAAGGCGAGTCAGCATGCGCTGGAAGACCTTGTCGTCTCCGGTTGCACGAGCGAGTACGAGCGCCCCGTGCAGTTCGACTAGTGCATGCTCCGCTCGGGCTTTTGCCAGCTTCTTTGGGGCTCCTGCTTCTTCTGCGACGTGCGTCAATGCATCAATCAATCGCTTGAACGTGGCAGCGATGGCCTTGGCGCGAGCGCTCTCTTCGCCACGCGGCGGGCAAAGAAGATTCAGCAGGCAGGATTCGTTGCCGCTCAGGTAGAACTCGTCGATTACCCGGACAAACGAATTCATCTTTTTCTCCGGCCGCGTTACGTCACTAAGCACCGGGAATACGTGTGTGTCGAGAATTTGATTTGTGAAGGCCAATACTTCTTCCGCCATCTGCTCCTTGCCCAGGGGGAAGCGGTGGTAGAGGCTCGCCTTCTTTAGGCCGGTGGCATTGGCCAGAACCGCCAGTGACGCAGCTTCATAGCCCACGTCTTTGAATATGCGCGCCAATCGCTGCATCAACTCCGCGTCTTCTATTTTTCGAACCTGGGGCATTGCCGCTCTCCCGTTTCTACGATAACCGAACATTCGGTAAAGTTCCAATTGACAGGACTCTTATGTGGAGATATCTATGAATGAAACCGAACGATCGGTATAAATCAAGGAGACGTCACCCATGGCTCGCATTCATGTACTCACCCCGGAAACCGCCACCGAAGCCCAGAAGGAGATCTTCGACGCCACACGCGCGAAGTTCGGAAAGCATCCCCTGCTGATGTCGGCAATGACCAATTCCACTGCCATGATGAGCAGCTATCTGACGCTGTTTCAGAACCTGACCGAGGGGCGATTCAGCAAACAGTTGGCACGAAAGATTGGCTTGGCAATTGGCGAAGAGAATGGCTGCGAATACTGCATCTCGCTTCTGGCTGCGGTGGCAAAGCAGCAGAAGCTAACCGATGAGGACATTGAACTGGCGCGGCATGGTAAGTCCAGTGATGCAAAGGAACAGGCGTTGCTCGACTTTGTTCTGCTTGTGGTCCGTTACAAGGGTGACCTTACCGATGCAGAGGTGGACGCGGTGAAAGCTGCTGGCTGGAGTGATGAAGATATTGCGGAGGTCTTTGGTCACCTGATTCTGAACTTTCTTACCAACTACTTCTGGAAGGTCGCGCGAACAGATATTGATTTCCCAGTGCTGCGTTTGTTCGATCAGAGCAAGATTGCTCGAGGAAGCAACGGTGAGCCTGCTCCGACTGTGTAGCAATCAGAAAAACGGCCCGCAGATGCGGGCCGTTTCCTTGCTGTGTTGTGTGAGCTTAGACGCGCTCGATAACTACCGACTCGAGTACGACGGGCTTCTTGGGGCGGTCCATGCCGTCGCGTGCGACCTTGCTGACCTTCTCCACGATGTCATAGCCTTCCACAACTTCACCGAAGATGGTGTGGCGGCCGGTGAGCCAGGTGGTTGGCGCAACGGTGATGAAGAACTGCGAGCCGTTGGTGTTGGGGCCTGCGTTGGCCATGGCTAGCTTGCCGGTCTCCTGGAAGCCGTGCGGCGAACCCTTGGTCTCGTCTGCGAAGCGGTAACCGGGGCCGCCCATGCCGGTGCCTTCCGGATCGCCGCCCTGGATCATGAACTCAGGGATCACGCGGTGGAAGATGGTGCCGTCATAGAGCTTGTCGCCCTTCTTGCTGCGGCTCTCCCACTTCTTGGTGCCCTCAGCCAGGCCGATGAAGTTGGCGACGGTCTCCGGCGCATCCTTCTCAAAGAGGCGCGTGACGATGGTGCCTTCGCTGGTGTTGAAGACGGCGTAGGTACCGGGTGTGCGATCTGCCATGGGTATTTCCTTTCTGTTGCTGTACGACGTTGGATGCCTACTGCGCTGCAGGAGTGGCGGGCTGGGTCGCCATTGGATCCGGCGGAATGGTGCCACCCTCCGGGACAATTGTGACGTGCTTGATGGTCACGGGCGTTACAGGTTTATCCTGCGAGTTCTTTTCCACGCGGGCAATGGACTGGACGATCACAACGGAATGCGCATCGCACTGACCAAAGATGGTGTGTTTGCCGTTCAGTTCAGGAACGGGGGCTTCTGTAACGAAGAATTGCGTGCTGCCTGTGTTGGGGCCTGCATTGGCCATGGCAAGGCGGCCTTCCCGATCAAAACGAAGTCCGGGGGAACGCTCTTCGCCGATGTAGAAGCCAGCGTCGCCAGCGCCCGTACCAGCGCGGTCGCCGCCCTGGATCATGAAGTTGGCAATCACGCGATGAAAGGTTGTGCCGTCGTAGAAGGGCACGCCATGCATCTTCTGGCCGGTTGTCGGATCAGTGAAGTCCTTGGTGCCTGTAGCCAGACCGATGAAGTTTTCTACGGTCTTCGGCGACTCGTTCTGGAAGAACTGGCAGGTGAGGCGGCCCATCGTGGTGTCAATGATGGCGGTGGGACCGTTGGGAGCAGGCGGAACGCCGAGGCCTTCAGCGGCGCCGGGTGAATCCGGCAGGTCGTCCGCAGGCTTTGCCGGGGGATTCTGTTGCTGGGCAGGCGGTGCAGTGGACCCTGCCTGTGCCAGTGCCGCTACCGGGGCAGCGGCGAGAATCGCGAAGAGAGATAGGGGAGCAAGTCGGAACATCATGCCGCTTCCAGAATACGCCGCGCGGCGGAAGCGGTCACGCGGCGGCGAAGTCCTCGGCCTGTTTCAGGACACGCAAAAGGTTTTCGCCGAGCATGTCGCGAAGGTCATCGGCGGACCATCCGCGTTCCAGAAGTGCCGCAGTAAGCTTCGGCAGATCGGCGGCTGTCTCCATGCCCTCCACCGAGAGCGCGATGCCGTCGAAGTCAGATCCAATGCCGACGTGTTTCGGACCGACGACGCTCAACAGATGGTCAAAGTGTTCGACAAGAACCGAGAAGGGAACTGGAGGAATGCGGCGAGCGAAGTCGCGTTCGATCGCGACTTCATCGAAGAAGAGGAACGGCTTGCCCTGTACGCGGAACTCTTCGCGGGTTTTGTCGATCGCTGAGCTTCTTTCCGGCTTCAATGCGTTCCAAGCTTCCCGCCACGCATCGCTAAGGAAGCCCGCGAAGAAGTTCACCATGACGATGCCACCTTTTGCTGCAAGTTGCCGGGCCATGTCGTCGGTAAGGTTGCGGGCGGCGCGGCAGATGTGACGTGATGATGAATGCGAGGCGATGACCGGGGCCCACGATGTTTCCAGAACGTCGTGGAATGCGGCATCGCTGACGTGGGAGATGTCTACGAGCATGCCGAGGCGATTCATCTCACGCACTACGTCACGTCCAAAGCTGGTCAAGCCACCGTCGCCGCCAAAGCCGCTGGAGCCGCACCAGTCGTTGGCGTTGGCCCAGGTCAGGGTCATATAACGTGCTCCGCCGGCATGGAATTCACGCAGGTTGTCGAGGCTGTTCTCGATAGCGTGGCCGCCTTCGATGCCGATCAACGCTGCGTATTGGCCGTTTCGTTTGGCTTTGAGGACTTCGCTTGCGGTGGTGCAGACGGTGATGGCCTCCGGTTGCTTTGCGACCTGTTGGTGGATGCCTGCGATAAGTGTGCGGGTGCGTTCCGCGAACTTGCCTGCCCAAGCGTCTGGCTCTGGCCATGCGATGAGAAAGCCTCCGTGCAGATGCCCAGCGGAGGCTGTTTCCGAGGAGAGTTGGCCCACCCCAAGTGGCGAGCCAGCCCAGTTCCAGTCCTCGTCCACAAAGCGTTGCGGTGTATCGGCATGGCCATCCAGCACAATGCTGCTGTCATGGAGCGCTTTCGCTTCTGTCAGGAAGTTTCTCATCTGTTTCATGTTAGCTCGATCGCATGGCTTTATCTGATTTGAAGATTTGCCGTGGAATGGCGTGGCAAACCTAAGGGGTGAAGTTCGCGTCTATGTTGGGCGAGGTGACGGATTATGAGCAGTGTGACTGGAAATGGAGTTGCAGGTGAAGGCGACGGAGTGGCAAAGGAAAAGGTGAACACGCCAGATACACCTGCGCGTCCGGGTGTGAATTCGCTGGAACGTGCCGAGAGCGGACATCAGTCCGGCATCGACCGGGCTGCGGAAGATTCTGCACGCCGCGGCATGAATCGCCAGGCACATCAGGATGGCGAGATCTTTACCAAGTAAGCTTCCCTTGGCACGAAGGCAGTGGCTCCGCGATCCCCCGTCGCGGAGCCCTTCGTGTTTCACGGCTGCGTGGTCGGTGTAGCGGATGGCGAAGCTCCTGCGGTGATCCACGCGCGGAGGGTTTCGATCTCCGCCGGGGTAAGCGGTTCGCCCTTCTTCGGCATCAGCTTTGGATCGTTTGGCGGCAGAGTGATGCGATGCAGCAGGATGCTGCGTTCGGGATGGCCTGCAGCCACTATGTCGCCGCTGGTGCCGCCGTCCAATAGGTGTCCGTAGCTATCGAGTCGCAGATTGCCTTTGCGTTCCTGGGAGCCATGGCATTTCACGCAATTTGCGTTCAGGATGGGCTGGACCTGTTTCGCGTAGACACCTTCGGGATCAACAGAGGGATAGCTGCGTGATGGAGCCAGGTGTGGCAAGAACTCCGTAAGCCAGTCATCGCCGTAGACGATTTTGCCGCCGGTGTGGGCGGTCCAGAGGGTGAGCAAAGCGAGAGGGATGGTCAGTAATGCTCGCTGAGGAAGGAACGTGCGCAACTGGGTGATGGCGATGGCGGCGATGGCGAGAACGATGCCAGTCCACAGGTGAGTCCGTACCTCGTCGACAGAGAAGGCTCCGGCGTGGGCCAGAATGATGCCGAGTAGCGCAGACAAGAATGCTGTGATGGTGGCGATGTTGAGAGTGATTGCCGCCGCCTGTTGAAGCGCCGGGCGCTTCTTTGCGGCAAGGTCAAAAACAGGCACCAGAAAGAGCAAACCGATGGGCAGATGAATCAGGCCGACGTGAAAGCGGCCAAGGAACTGGCCGGGATGCGTCTGTCCGTCTGGCGGCAGGATGGACGGCAGCGAGAGCAGCAAGAGGATAGCCGCTGTGCTGGCGATCCATACCTTGGGGTGAGGCCTATTGGTGGTGTAAAGCTGTTCTTCCTGCGTTGGCATCCTGCTTTGAGCTTAGACCATGAATCCCTGGCGTCTCAGGCGTAAGACCCGCCGCTGCTGGCGTTCTTTGCGGCACGCTCGCGGCCGATGGTCTCCACATAGCCACTTTCCTTCAATGCTGCAAGCGGATCGGCTGGCAGGCCCTTGGAGGTGCGCCACGCCTGTACCAGCGGGCGAACGTCAGTGAAGAAGGCGTTGCGGAACAGTTCTTCTGCTTCCACCAACGCACAGGCGTCCTGCAGTTCTGAGAGCTTTGCCTGGTCTACCAGTGCGGCACGGGCGTAGAGCTCCTGGGCGGTGGCGACGGTCTGCACCATGGCTTCCATCTTGCCCTTCAGGTTGTGGCTCTGATCGATCATGTAAGCAATGTCATGGCTACCACCGCTGGCAACGTGTGCGTGGATTTCGTGGAAGATGCGGAAGACCTGATACGGGTCGATGGAGCCGAGAGTGAGGTCATCATCCGCGAACTTGCGATCGTTGAAATGGAAGCCGCCAAGTACGCCGAGATGGAGCAGCCAAGCCACGATCTGTTCAATGTTGGTGCCCAGCGCATGATGGCCGGTATCGACGAGCACGACGGCTTGTGGACCTGCCTGCTTGGCCATCGTGTACGCCATGCCCCAGTCAGCAAGGTCGGTGAAGTAGAAGGCAGGCTCGAAGGGCTTGTATTCGACGAGCAGACGCTGGTCCGGTGCGAGTTCTGCATGTGTTGTGGCGAGTGCTTCTGTCAGCCAACCAATGCGGCGTTGAACACTCTGTGTGCCGGGATAGTTTGCGCCATCGGAGAGCCACAACGAGATGTCGCGCGAACCGAGTGCTTTGGCAATCTGCACGCTCTCGATCATGTGATCGGTAGCCTGTTTACGGATTGCGGGATCCGGGTTGCAGAGCGAGCCGAACTTGTACGACTGATCCTGAAACAGGTTCGGATTGATGGAGCCGGACCGGATGCCGTGCTGCTGTTCAAGCTGGCGAATCTCGCTGACAGAACCTTCGCCTTTCGGCAGATCCCACAGAACATGCAGTGCCACGGTAGGTGCCACGCCGGTGAGCTTGTTCACCATGCCTGCATCGGCAAACTTTTCCGCGATGGTGGTAGCGGCGCCGGGCTGGATGAACTTGCCGAAGCGTGTGCCGGTGTTCGCGAATCCCCAGGAGGGAAGCTCAATGCGGAAGTGGTCGAGTGCGGCAAAGACTCTCTGCTGTGCGTCGTTCATTCGGTTCCTTCGGGGTGGCCGGGCATGTAAAAGACTTCGGGCATCATGGCGTAACGTTCGCCTGGTGCAAGATCGGGTACGGATTCAAAGATGTCGGACATCATCGCTTGCCAACGCGCATTGGCTTCGCTGTTTGCCATGCGCGCAAGGAAAGCATCGAAGTTGTCCACGTGCAGATAGAGGAAGAGTTGCTGGCCGCGGCGGAAGATGGAGTATTCGCGCACACCTGCGTCTGCAAGGTCCTTCAGTAACTCGGGCCACACGGCCACATGGCGGCGATCATATTCGTCTTCGCAGCCTTCGCGGATGCGGAGTTGATAGGCGTACCGTGGCACGGGCGAAATTCCTCCGCATGAAGATTAAACGCTGTTAGCCGATACGATACACAGCACTTGGCATGCCTTGCTCATTGTTTGGCGGGATGCTTATACTTCGCCGGTTTGGCCGCCGTATGCCCGTGTGTCGCGGATTGTTCATGCACCTGTGGCAGGTTTTGAGGCGTCCAACTGAAGTGGTCTTCTGCGGCCCTGCGTGACCGGAGACGATGAAGGAAAGAAGGCGTAGAAGTATGGCAGTATCCGTTGATCTGGAACAGGCTGCAGCAGAAGCAGCTTTAGAAAAAGAGATGAACCCGTGGGAGGCTCAGGCCGCCCGCTTTGAATTTGCGGCAAAGAAACTGGATCTGGACGCAGGGATCTGGAAGGTTCTGAGCCAGCCCAATCGCGAGATCATTGTGCACTTCCCGGTGATGATGGACGATGGCCGCATTGAAGTCTTCACTGGCTATCGTGTGCAGCATTCGATGGCGCGAGGGCCTGCAAAGGGCGGTATTCGGTACGCGCCGGATGTGTCGTTGGACGAAGTGCGCGCGCTGGCGAGCTGGATGACATGGAAGTGCGCCGTGGTGAATATTCCCTTCGGTGGTGCCAAGGGTGGCGTCATCTGCGATCCGAAAAAGATGAGCCAGGGCGAACTGGAACGGTTAACACGTCGTTACACCGCAGAGATGATCGATGTCTTTGGCCCGGAGAAGGACGTTCCTGCACCGGATGTAAACACAAACGAGCAGACGATGGCATGGATCATGGATACCTACTCCATGCACATGCGGCAGACCGTGACGAGCGTGGTGACGGGTAAGCCGATCAACATTGGCGGTTCGCGCGGACGTTCCGCTGCAACAGGACGCGGTGTCTCCGTGGCTTGCGATCAGGCTCTGCAGTACCTGAATAAGAAGCCTGCAGATTGCCGCGTGGTGGTGCAGGGATTCGGCAACGTGGGATCGAATGCCGCGTTGCTGCTGCGCGAAAAAGGCTACAAGGTGATCGGCATCGCAGAGTGGGATGGCGGTTTGTACAACGCTGACGGTATCAACATTCCTGCATTGGTAGAACATCGCAAGAAGAACGGTTCCATTCGCAATTTCAGCGGTGCGTCTGAGGCGAATAGCGAAGAGTTGTTAACTACGGCGTGCGAAATTCTGATTCCCGCAGCGCACGAGAATGTGATCACCAGCCGCAATGCCGGAGCTGTGAAAGCGCGGATTCTTGTAGAAGGTGCGAACGGTCCCACGACGCCTGCTGCGGACGACATTCTGGAGAAGAATGGCGTATTTGTGGTGCCGGACATCCTTGCGAATGCGGGTGGTGTGACGGCCAGCTATTTTGAGTGGGTGCAGGATCGCATGGGCTACTTCTGGACCGAGGACGAGGTGAATGATCGGCTGGATCGCTTGATGACTCAGAGCTTCCATGACGTAATTCGTTACGCCGAGGCCCACAGCGTGAATAACCGGATTGCGGCATACATGCTGGCGATTGACCGCGTGGCATATACGACGAAGCAGCGTGGAATCTACGCCTAAGAAACAGAACGTAATGGGCGCGATGGCCCTTGCTATGCCGCATTGAGTCATCGTGGACATGGCGCACATTGCGTTCTGCCTTTCTTTTCCTTCCTGTGCAAGAATCATGGTGACGTCGCTATTGGGCATGATGCCTCATTGTGACCAGGTACATCCCGTTTGAATCTGCCCAATTCCATTACGATGAGCCGGATCGCTTGCCTTCCGCTGCTTATCTGGCTGCTCTCCGCAAGCTCTCCGATTACGGGGCATGCGCAGGAAGTGGCTGCGTCGCTGCTGTTTATCCTGGCGGCCATTACGGATGGATTAGACGGTTACCTCGCCCGGAAACGTGGACAGATCACCACCATTGGTATGTTGCTGGATCCGCTGGCGGACAAGATGTTGGTGACGGCTGGCTATGTCTGCCTAGTCAGCTTCAATCCGCACGTTGTGAAGCCCTGGATTGCGGTGCTGGTCATTGGTCGCGAGTTTCTGGTCAGCGGTCTTCGTTCGATTGCTGCGAATGAAGGATTCACCATCGACGCCAGCGAAGTTGGAAAGCTGAAGACGGTGCTGCAAATTGTATCCGTTGTTGCTGCAATCCTGGATCGTGGATGGAGCGCCTGGTGGGTTGGTCCGGGATGGCGGAATGACACAGGTTGGTTCTTTGTTCCGGTGCACATCATCGCAGTGACGGCTATCTACTGGATGACGTTTGTATCGATCCTGAGCGCGGTGGATTACTTCGTGGCCTTCTGGAGCAAGCTGGATCATGCGAGCCAGGTTTCGCGTAAAAAGCGGAGCCGCCTGATGAGCCGTAAGAAGCCCGTGGCGGCAGTAGGTCCCACTGCTGGTAACGCTTAGTCAGTTCAGATCAAAAGGGAGGTGCGGTATGGCTTTGAGGAAGAAAGAGTCGTGCGGCGCACTTGCTGTAGGCACCATGGCCGCTGGTTCTCTTGGAATTGGTGCTTTGGCAGTCGGTGCGGTCGCAATCGGTGCCGTTGCAATCGGAGCGCTGGCCATTCGTCGCGTACGGATTCTGGAAGCGCGTATCGACTCACTGCGTATCCGAGAGCTGACCGTAGATCGGCTTACTGTTCTCGAGAGATAAATATCGCAATAAGAAAGCCCGCTCAGTTTGAGCGGGCCTTCTTCTGCTAAGGGCCAACGTTTGTTTAGTTGGCGGAGTTGTGCGGCGGCTGATGCCGTTGCACGAAGTGATACGGAGGCCAAGGGCCGGAGAGCTGCATACGGCAGTCCTTCAGCATGTCCATGGCGGTTGAGTACTTGTTCTGGTAACGCTCTACATGCTTCTTGTCGACCAGATGGGCGATATCGAGGAGCATCTTGCCTTCGCCCGCACGCTTGCAGGTAACTTCCTCTGCGTCGGGCAGGAACATGCGCTGCATCTGTACCTGCAGAGCGCGAGCCTTGGACTGGCGTTCACGCTGTGCACTGGCGCTCTCGCGCAGGCTGGCAAGGTATTCCTTACCGACCGTGCCCTGAACGATCTTGTGAGACTCTCCGCAGATGTCGTCGACGAGCACCTTGAGGTGCATTTCCGCTTTGCCGCGCAGGCGTTCCACGTTGTGAATGAAGTGGCGATGGTTGGAGCGGACGGAGCGACGCAACGCGTCGTCGTCTTCAAAGTGAGTTCCGAAACGGAAGGGAAGAACCGTGGCGTGCTTGAAGCACTCCGCAATCACACGCGCATGATCGCGCTGAGCTTGCTGGTCCATGCGGGCATCGTCTTCGGGGCTGTGCTCCGAGACGACAACGGCGAGGTCACTGGCGGGGAAGGCGAAGGTTTGGTTTCCGAAGAGTCCCGAGATTCCATCGAGTGGCATCGGACGACGGTGGCGAAGAAGCTCCGGAAAGGAAGTCCTTTCCGCGATGCAATAGGCATACCACGACATCTTTGTTTCTCTCCCAATTCGCGCCGTTACATGGGTAACCCCATGGTTACGGTTTGACCTGTCCGGGTCTCGGGCGTCTGGGTGAAATGTGAATCTCCCGACGCGAAGCGAATAGTAAGCAAAAGAAGAAACAGTTGGCAAGCCCGTGTTTCTGGCTTTCTTTAGGACACTTTAGGGATTTGCAGGCTCCACTTGAAATCGAAACGTTTCGGTTACGAAAGTGTTCCGATAGCTTGGGTGCGCCACCCATACCGAATGGCAAGAAGTCGCAAGCCAAAGCCAATGGTGGTCCCGATGGACGCCGCGTGGTTTACCGGAACACCTATGTGCGTTAAGCCGAGGAATGCTGCGGCCGCAAACGTTGCGACAAGGGCGTAGAGTTCGCCTTCCTGGAAGGTCGCGGGTGTTCTGCCGCTAAATAGGTCCTTCAATGCGCCGCCACCGACCGCAGTCGTTACTCCAAGCATCAGGCAGGGCAGAAAACCCAGGTGGGCACTCATAGCCCGTGTACTGCCAGCAACTGTGAAAAGTCCCAGTGCAAGCGCATCCACGATGTTCATGAAGGCAAGCATGCGCGGTCCAACGGTATGGCCGAAGACGATGCCAACGGCAGCGCCAGCAAGAGCGTAAGCAAGATACGAAGGATGCACGAGCGCGAGCGGTGGACCGTCGCCGAGCATAATGTCACGCACCAGGCCGCCACCTACACCACTCAACAGGCCCAGTCCAAGCAATCCGATCACGTCATAACGCGACGCTTGATCGCGACGCAGGGCCAGCACGCCGCCCAATGCTCCCAGAGAAATCGCGGCAATTTCAAAGAAACGAAAGAACACGCTGGAGATCTGCTGCGGATGCAACGGTAGTGGAATCGTGGGACCCACCTGCAAGACCTGACAGGTTAACGAGTACAAGGAGTGCATAAAAATGGCCTCAGCTATGCTAACTACCATGACACGTTACATGCACTGGAGACTGAATGCGCGAGTAGCTTCCTTGCTTGTGCTCGGTGTGGCGATGGGGCTGAGGGCGCAGCAGGCGGCGCCGGAGAAGGATGTCCTCATCTTCACGAACGGCGATCAGCTTAGCGGCACGCTGGAACGAAGTGTCGGCGGCAATGTTGTTTTCAAGAGCGACATGGCAGGCGAAATTACCGTGCCGTTGTCGCAGGTGAAAGACCTGAAGACGCATGGGGCATTTGCTGTTTTGAAACATGGCGTGCCGGTTGCGCAATCGAAGAAGGTGATTCCAGCGCCGGTCGAGATCACTACGGACACGATCATGGTGCAGGAAACCGCACAGGTTCCCGCGCAGACGGTCCCAGCGAAAGATGTGGCCTTCGTCGTGGACGAGAAGACCTTCAACAGCACGCTGACGCACGATCTTTCTTTCTTCCAGGGATGGAATGGTGCTGTGAACCTGGGCGCCACTCTTAATCAGGCAACGGTTCACGGAGGGGCCGTTTCCGCTGGTATTTCGCTGATCCGGCAGATCCCCGTCGTTCCGTATTTCCGGCCACGCAACAGAACCACGGCGAACTTCGTTGAGAACTACGGCGTACTGACCACCCCGCCAGTCCTTAGCGGTACTGGCACGGATGTGGAAGCCAAGACCAGCATCATGCACGCCGATGCGGAACGCGATGAGTACATCTCGAAGAACGTTTATGTTCTGGGGACCACTGCCTTCGATCACAACTATGCGCAAAGCATCGCGCTGAATCAGCTCTATGGTGGTGGTTTCGGTTGGACCGTATTCAATAAGCCTTTGCACCAGCTTGATCTGAAGGCGGATGCGCACTATCAACGGCAAGGCCACTTTGATCCTACGTTGAACCTGAATCTGTTTGGTTCAACATTCAGCGAAGCGTATCGCAGATCTTTGCCTTACAAGGTGTCCCTAACGCAGACCGCGTCCTACGTCCCGGCGTGGAATGATCTCCATGCGTACGCGGCAAACGGCAGTGTGACGCTGGCAGCGCCGCTGTTTAAGCGGTTTGCCATCAACGTGACGGCGTTAGAGAGCTACATCAATAACCCGGACCCCGGTTACAACAAGAACAGCCTTACGTTCACAACCGGGCTGACGTATTCGTTGAAATAGACGATGTGCACGAATGTAAAAGCCCCGGCTGGGTGCCGGGGCTTTTCTTCGTTCATGGCTTGATCTCTGTGGGTTGCAGTGGAGGCAACCCCTCTGTGAGTAAGTTGCGTACGGGGTCTGGCAGTTCGCTGTTGGAAGCCTGCAGCAGAAGGCTGATTTGCCACAGTTGCGTATCGGTAAAGGTCTTGCCGAAAGCGGGCATGCCGGTGCGGCGGATGCCATACGCGGTCTTCCAATAGATCTCACCCGGCTTCTGGGAAGCAAGAACGGATTTGTCCTGTGGTGAGAAGAACTGCGGAGCTCGGGGCGACATGGCTCGTCCGGTCGCAGAGCTTTGCCCCGGCGCGCCGTGGCATGACGCGCACTGTTGCCGATAGAGCTTCGCGGCCGCTTCGAAGGTGTCTTCGCTGGCAGGGAAGGGTGGAGTCTTTGCTTCGGCCTTTGCGCGTGCATTGGCCGGAACGCTGGCCACCAGCGGCTCCCAGAGTGATGCGGCATCGCTGACGGCGACGGGTGGCTTGCCGAAACGCATCCACGCAGCGATGGTCAGCAGGGTGAGGGCGGCGCCAAGCAACATGCCCAGGATGAACTTGCCGATGCCGTTGCCACCACTGCGGCGGCTGGATCTGCCGGAATTTCTGCTCTGTTTTGCCATGGTTCGGTTCTTTCTCGCGCGTGTCCGGCAGGGAATGTTCTAATGGGTGTTGTGGTCCGTCCGGGTCGTCCCGGATTTTCATCCGCTTCCGTCCAACGTAGCAAGCCTGCGGGCCACCTGAGGAGTATTGGTTGATGTTCCGTTTCACCGCACCGGCGCCGCGCGCGCTTGCCGCCTCCGCCGCGTTAGTCTTGTTTGCCGCAACGGCCGCCGCCCAGGCCACTTCGTCCACGCCTACCCGCAGCTCGCGTCGTCAAAATGCGAATCGCCAGGCCCGTATCGCACGCAATATTGCCGATGCCTATTCGCACCGCTGGGAAGTAGCGGGTGGCGGCGGCTTTCTTCGCTTCCGCACGGGCGAGAATCTCCAGAAGATTTCCGAGATCAACTTCTTCGCCAATGCCAACTACCAACTCAGCCCCACGTTGGGTATTGTGGGCGACGTCCGTGGTTTCTATGGCAACGCCAACATCCCGAACCTGTATGTGAAGAATGGCGTGTACAGCCCGCAGATCAGCGAATACACGTTCATGGCTGGTCCGCAGTACCGCTTTTACGCCAAGGAAAAGTACACGCTCAGTGCCAACGCTGTGGCTGGTGTGGCCATGAGCAAGTTCGGCGGCGATGCGAAGGGACTGCGCTCGGAAGATCTGGGTATGTGGCCGGATTCCAATGCGAAGTTCGCGTATTCGTTTTCCGTAATTGCCGATTACAACATCTACAACAACCTGGCAGTTCGTGTGCAGCCGACGTATGTGGGCACCACGTTCGGTGGAACGGTGCAGAACAACCTGGGTATTCAAGCGGGTGTGGTGTATCGCTTCGGACGCCTGTCGAAGTAAGGTATTTCCAGCTTTCGAAACTGAGGCCGCTCGTAATGAGCGGCCTTGGTACGTTAGGCGTCTTCTTTTTCGCGCGGTTCGGTCATGGCTCGTGCGTCGAGAATGGTGTCGATCTGGTGTTCTGTCAGTAGGTCTTTCTCGCGCACAAGGTCGATGATGGAACGTCCGGTAGCGATGGATTCTTTCACGACCTCGGCTGCTTTCGCATAGCCGATATAAGGATTCAGTGCGGTGGCTAGTGAGACCGTAGATTGCGCATAGAAGGCGCAGCGGGCTTCGTTGGCTGTGATGCCGCGGATGCAGCGGTGATCCAGCTCGTGCAGTGTATTGGTGAGGATGGTGATGGACTGGAGTACGTTGTGCGCCATCGAGGGCATCATCACATTCAATTCAAGTTGGCCAGCCTGTACTGCCATGGCGACCGCAGCATCGTTGCCGCAGACCTGAAAACCGACCATCGCAACGAGTTCCGGCAGTACGGGATTGACCTTGCCCGGCATGATGGACGAGCCCGGTTGCAGACTGGGAAGATCGATCTCCCGGAAACCGGTGTTTGGGCCGGAGGACAAAAGACGAAGGTCGTTGGAGATGCGAATGATTTCCAGCGCCAATGTTCGCAGCGCACCGGACAGGCTGGCCATGGGCGCACACGACTGCATGGCGTAGCGCATATCGTCGGCAGCGGTAAGGGGTTCTCCCGTTCGTTCGGTTAACAAACCAACCGCCAGAAAACGATACTTCGGATGGGTATTGATGCCGGTGCCAACGGCCGAGCCTCCGAGCCCAAGTTCGCGAAGACCGGCGCTCGATTCTGCAATGAAAGTTTTGGCGCGACGGATGGCGACAGCGTAGGCTGCGAACTCCTGGCCAAGACGGATGGGAACGGCATCCTGCATGTGCGTGCGGCCGGATTTCAGAATGTGATCAAATTCCGCGGCTTTTGCTTCGAGACCCTCTGACAATGATTCCAGCACCGGATAGAGCTCCTGCAGGGCAAGCAGGGCAGAGAGGCGCATGGCAGTGGGGAAGACGTCATTTGTACTTTGACCGTAGTTCACGTGGTCGTTCGGGTGCGCCAACGCGTATTCGCCGAGATTGCCCCCAAGGATCTGCGAAGCCCGGTTTGCCAGAACTTCATTTGCGTTCATGTGCAGCGAAACACCTGCACCGGCCTGGAACACGTCCACAACGAACTGATCAAGATGCTGACCGTCGAGAACTTCCTGCGCTGCCAGCTGGATGGCGCGGGACTGTTCCGGCGTGATGAGACCAAGGTCGCCATTCACCTTTGCAGCGGCGAATTTAATAAGTGCCAATGCACGAACAAGAAAAGGATTGGCGCGGAGGCCGCTGATGGGGAAGTTCACGATGGCACGTGCGGTCTGCGCTCCGTACAGCGCTTCTGTGGGAACCTCCACGTAGCCAAGCGAATCTTTTTCCCTGCGCGTGTTCATGTTGTATCCCTCTCAGGGAGTTAGATCGGGGATTAAGTATCTAGGCGAGCCGGGCGGCAGAGAATTTCGACGACAATCTGTGGCTGTCCCATTGTCAGCCGCTTCTATAGTTTCCCAAGGGCGGGCTACGGGGCTGAGTTATCCAACATACGATCTCGCCACGGCGCCGATCGCATATTATTGCACGCTAGGTTAGGGACTATGGCCATATCGAGATATCCAATTGCTGCTGCTTCGACTTTCCCTGCGATAGCCTGCTCTTTCGTGTCGCTATGGGATTTGATGGAACACCACCGTCCGGCGCTGGCCCTCTTAGAGGGCTTGAAGTTGCTGGTCGTTGTCGCCGTAGCTCTCTTCATTGCACTTAAACCAGAGAACGCGTCCAGTACTCGTGACGATGGGACCCGACAAATTCGGTTCTGTGCGCTAACGGGCATCGGTGTCGTAAGTATGTTCGGTACGTTACTCGTCATTGCTCTACTAAAAGGCTAGGGCTGCCTCTCGCGGGTGTGGATGTTCGCCGCACGAGAAACAGGGATGCGAAACTACCCTCGTGAGGAGTAAAATCGTGCCCATGAAGCGTTTCCCTTTTTTCATGGTTGTTCTTGCCGGAGTGTTCGCCCTTGCCGGAGTTGCGAGTGCAGGCGCCCAGTTTATTCCGGGCATGAGCCGCAACGCGAACGGGACAGGCTCGGCCGGTGAGAAGGGTCTTGGCATTGGCACTTATGACACGAAGACAGTGGTGCATGAACGCGTGGTCAGTGGTGTCGTGAAGAGCAAAGACGGCGCACCGCTGAAGGGCGCTGTGGTGTACCTGAAGAATGACGGCAACAAGAATGTGAAGTCCGTAACCGTGGATGAAACGGGCAAGTTCCGTTTTGTGCAGCTTTCGCGCACGGTGGACTATCAGCTCTGGGCCGAATCGAAGGATAAGAAGACCGATCCGAAGACGATCAGCCAGTTCGATACGCGCGATTTGATTACCCGTGAACTGACCGTCGAGTAGTCAGCTCTTATGTGCGTGAGAAAGCCTCGCTTTGGCGAGGCTTTTCTTATTGGCGCAACGGCGATAGAGCCGCTTCGATTGCAGAGCCCACGCGCAGTATGTGGGCATCGTGGCCGTGAGTGCCGGCGATCATCAGGCCGACGGGCGCTTCACCGTGGCGGTGACAGGGAACGGAAAGTCCGCAGCCGTCAAGAAAGTTGAAGATGCTGGTGTTACGCAGCATCAGCCCATTGGCATTGAAGTAGGCTGTGTCGTCCTGCTCCAGATCCGCGATGGGCGGCGCAATGATGGGCGTGGTGGGCAGCAGAATGGCATCGTAGCCAGCGAAGACTTGCATGGATTCAGTGATGATTTCGCGGCGCGCCTGCATCAGGTCGAGTAAATCTGCGGCGAGCATGTTGGCCCCGTGCAGGATGCGTGTGGAGACGTGTGGATCATAGCGGTGTCCGTTGGTTGCAAGCGAGCGTCTGTGCCACGCATAGGCTTCTGCGGCCGCAGTCTGGTTGCTTGCAGGAATGCGCGCCAGCGCGGGGAACTCCACTGGTTCTATGGTCGCACCGGCTTCTTTCAACGCAAGGAGCGCGTTCTGGAAGGCTGTGGCAGTGGCATCATCCAATCCTTCAAGAACGTAACCCTGCAGGATGCCGAACTTCAGGTTGCTCAGAGGGAATGCCGGCTGCGGTGTGTAGCTCTCGCCTGAGAGCACAGCGTCCAATCGGGCGCAGCAATCCACTGTGGCTGCGAGCGGGCCTACGGAATCAAGGCTACGAGCCAGTGGCACCGTGCCGTGCAGGGGAATGCGACCCGCTGTGGGTTTGAAACCAGTAAGTCCGCATAAGGCAGACGGGATTCGCACGGACCCACCCGTATCGGTACCGATGGCTGCGATGGCCATGTCATCGGTCACTGAGATAGCTGCGCCGCTCGACGAACCGCCGGGGATGCGGCGATGGGCGCGATCCCACGGGTTAGCGGGAGTGCCGTAGTGTGGGTTCAAGCCGAGCCCGCTGTAGGCGAACTCTGTCATGTTCGTGCGACCAATGATGACGGCTCCGGCGGAGCGCACGCGTGCAATGATGGCCGCGTCCTGATCGGCTGGAGGCTCTTCGCTCAGAACTACCGAGCCTGCGGTGGTAGTTTCGCCTTCGACATCGAAAAGGTCTTTAACGGAGATGGGAAGTCCCAACAAAGGCTTGTTCGCCGTATTGCCCTCGCGGAGGAGAGCGTCTGCTTCGTTAGCTTGTTGCAGCGCTTTGTCGTTGATGCGCGTGAAGGTGCGCGCGCCTTCGCCATTGGGATCAGCGATGTTGGTGAGGCATTGCTCAACCAGCATGCGGCTGGTTGTTGCTCCAGAGTGAAGTTGTTGCAGAACATCGCCAATCGAACGCATCGTCTGATTGTATGGGGACGATTCCTTTCATCCCGCAGCGAACGCCCTCTGTAGATGAAGCGCCCAGCCCCTCAGTCCACGCTTTGGCTTTTCTCCCGGGAAACCTTCGCTTAGCCAGTCGCGGACAGGAGCAGCGAAACCGGTCTTGGGTCGATTCAGGATATGGGCCGGCAAATGTCTCGTGGGAGTAGCGACCATATCCTGTTTCGTGAAGCCCCCGTGCACGATATAGGGAGCAAGGATCTTCAACAGTTTCCAGTCGGCAAATGGAACTCGTATTTCGACAGAGTTTGCCATGCCTGCCCAATCGGCATCTCTCAACAACTGGTTCCGCATATACATTGTCATTTCAAGGATGTGCACATGCATTTTGTCTACATCGCCGGACTGCATCGCCGTCGGAAGGCGAAGCCCAATCAGGCCTGTCTCCTCCAGTTCACGCAGGCCGTCGCGGGCCATGTCCGGGTCCATTACTTCCTTTAATTCCCATGGCATGAAGAGGCCGCGGCGTAGCAGGTAAGAACCCTGGATATTTGCGCCGTATTCCAGCAGACCTGCGTATTTCGGGGACGTGATCCGACGTAATAAAGGTGCGGATAGCCACCTGAATGTCTGCCCTATGCCGGGGATGCCATTCGCCCACTGAAACGTCCGTTTCATCGAAGGGACCTGACGGAAGCTGGGATAACCGGCAAAGAGTTCGTCGCCTCCGATTCCAGAGATGGCCACTTTGTAACCAAAATCTTTGGCCATGCGGCTGATCATGAAGACGTTCATTCCGTCGATGGTGGGCTGGTCCATCGCCTCTACGAACGCCTCGTACATCTGGGCGAACTCGCGTGCGCCGTAATACCTTTCCTTATGCCCCAACCCGTAAAAATCAGCGATTTCGCTGGCTAGTTTCGTTTCGTTCGCGATGTTGCCCCCGGTAAACCCAAGCGTCATTGTTTCGGGGGCCCCTTCTTTTCTTTCGCTCAGCAAACCCGCGATGGTTGCAGAATCCAGCCCTGCCGATAGGAAAAGGGCCACTGGGACGTCAGCGATCATATGGGCGTAAACGGAGTCCATCAGTGCTTCGCGGAGTACATGCTGTCGCTCCGACGAATCCTGCGTCACCTCTTGTTCCGCGGCTGCGGCAAAGACGTCGCTGACGGTCTCGCCCTGTATGATCCGAGGCTCACATCCCGACTCTACGATCATCACGGATCCCGCAGGCATACAGCGAATCTCACGATAGAGCGTGTAAGGCTCAGGAACCGAACCCCACAAGAGAAAGGCTGCCTGCCCTGCGGGATCAGGAGTGTATGTGTCCAGCAGTGGCGTGAGTGATTTCACCTGCGAAGCAAAACAAAACTTGCCATTGACCACGCTGTAGTACATGGGCTTGATGCCCAAGGGATCCCGTGCCAACACAAGTGTCCGGCTGTCTCGGTCCCATATGGCGAAGGCATACATCCCTCGAAGCATCGGAAGCATGTCCAGCCCGTATTGCTGGTACATGTGGAGAAGGACCTCTGTGTCGCTCTCAGTCAGAAAGCGATGCCCGTAAAACTCCAATTGCGCACGAAGTTCGCGAAAGTTGTAGATCTCTCCATTGAAGACGATGGTGAGAGAGCCGCCCTTAAGTTGCATCGGCTGGTCAGAGTCTTGTGTGGGATCAATGATCGATAAACGGCGGTGCGCCATACCGATTTCTGACTGTGGGCCTACCCACGAGCCATACGCGTCTGGACCCCGGTTTCTCATTTGGTACGCCATGGTATTCAGCGTTTCAAATGGAGAAGTCACTGGCGCGGTTAGGGCCAGAAATCCTGCGATACCACACATAAAAGACCTGTCCTGACGAGAAAGTGGTGCATAAGTTTCAGTTGTTGCGGGAATTGTCGCTATTAGGACATAAAAAAGCTGTAAAGGCTCGGCTATCTTTCGATAGCCTAAGCTCCTAACCCTTGGAGATGAAGACATTTCCGTCGGTGGTGGGACTGGATTTCCCGTTGCCGTACCATTGGAATGTCATGACCCAGATCAAGCAGGAAGACTTCATCGCCAGCGTTGCGGACGCGCTGCAGTACATCAGCTACTACCATCCCGTGGACTACATCACGAACCTCGCTCGAGCATATGAGCTGGAGGAGTCGGTGGCAGCCAAGGATGCGATGGCGCAGATTTTGATCAATAGCCGGATGTGCGCGGAGGGGCATCGTCCCATCTGTCAGGACACCGGTATCGTGTCAGTCTTCCTGAAGATCGGCATGGGCGTGCAGTTTGCCGATGCCACCATGGACGTGCAGCAGATGTGTGACGAAGGCGTGCGTCGTGCGTATCTGGACCCGGACAATACGCTGCGTGCGTCGGTGCTGGCGGATCCCGCGTTCAGCCGAAAGAATACCAAGGACAATACGCCTGCCGTTGTGGTCACCGAGCTGGTCACGGGGGATGGCGTGGATGTAATCGTGGCGGCGAAGGGCGGCGGCAGCGAGGCAAAGAGCAAGTTCGCCATGTTGAACCCGTCGGACAGCATTGTGGATTGGGTGTTGAAGATGGTGCCGCAGATGGGTGCGGGATGGTGTCCGCCAGGGATGCTCGGTATTGGCATTGGTGGGACGGCGGAGAAGGCGATGCTGCTGGCGAAGCAGTCGCTGATGGAACCCATCGATATGCAGGAGCTGATTGCGCACGGTCCGCAGAACAAGACTGAGGAGCTGCGCATTGAACTGTATCGCAAGGTGAATGCGCTGGGTATTGGTGCGCAGGGGCTTGGCGGCCTTACAACTGTGCTGGATATCAAGATTCTCGACGCCCCAACGCACGCTGCGAATCTTCCCGTTGCCATGATTCCGAATTGCGCGGCCACACGGCATGTGCATTTTCACCTGGACGGGAGCGGACCGGCGAAGCTTGACCCGCCGTCGCTGGAAGACTGGCCAAAGCTGACTTACAACCCCACGAATGCGCGCCGCGTGAATCTGGATACGGTGACGCGTGAGGAAGTGGCGATCTGGCAGGCGGGTGAAACTGTCCTGTTGAATGGCAAGCTGCTGACAGGACGTGACGCTGCCCACAAGCGCATGACGGACATGCTGAACCGTGGTGAGAAGCTGCCGGTGGATTTCACGAATCGCTTCATCTACTACGTTGGCCCGGTTGATCCGGTGCGTGAAGAGGTGGTTGGGCCAGCGGGGCCGACGACCGCAACGCGGATGGATAAGTTCACGCGGCAGATGTTGGAACAGACCGGTCTTCTGGGCATGGTGGGCAAGAGCGAACGTGGACCGCAGGCGATCGAAGCCATTAAGAACAATGGCGCGGTGTATCTGATGGCAGTTGGCGGCGCGGCGTACCTGGTGTCGAAGGCTATCAAGGCGTCGAAGGTGCTGGCGTTTGAAGACCTTGGCATGGAGGCGATCTATGAGTTTGAGGTCGTGGATATGCCCGTGACTGTTGCGGTTAGTGCGGATGGCACCAGCGTTCATACCACTGGTCCGGCTGAATGGTCTGCACGCATCGCTGCTTCGCAAGACCTTGGCGGTGTGCCGATTCTTCAGTAGGCATGCGAGTTTGGAATGCATCGAACGCGATTCTGGTGCATCCTAGAAGGCAAGGAGGACAGTGGAATGCGGAAGATGATCGCCAATGCGATGCTTTGCCTGCTTTTGCTGCTCTCCGTGGGAACGGCACGTTGTGAGTCGCTATGCGCTATGTCGGCGATGCCAGCGATGGCTGCATCCGCGATGGATGAAACACCCACGATGTCGCATGACGATTCCATGGTGATGGACGCTGGCATGGAGCATTGCCAGGGTATGCGCATTGAGCAGAACAATTTGCCCAATGTCGATGCTGGATGCGGACAGATGAACTGCCGTCATCAGGCGTTGCCGCCTTCTGCGGACTTCCGTGTTGTAACGGATGATGTCGGATTGCTTGTGGCTACGGTTTTTACTGTGGCAGAGCATGCGGTTGTGCCAGCGGCAGGTGTGCTGGATGTCACAGACCATCCTCGTGCTGTTCCGCTCTCTCCTCTCGAACAAACCTCCATGCTGCGCGTGTAATACGTCGGCTATTGCTGCGTGTTTGTGAATGCGCAGTCATGCCGGACGTTACGGTGCGTTGAATTGCGCCGTGTGTATACACGTTGGTCTCAGCATGGAGTTTTAAAGATGTCGACACGCAGATCGTTTCTGCAGCGTGCTGCTGCATGGTCCGCAGCATTGCTTGCCACTGGGCGCGAAGTTAAAGCGGAGGTGGCCACTTCTATCCCGCAAAATACAGCGCAGCAAGTGCATGCGAAAGGCGGATACCTGGGCACCGCCAGTGGCTCGCTTTCGAAGATCGAAACAGGTGCAAGGCCCAAGGGGACGGTGCCTGTCATCACCACCGAAGTGGGCGACTTGCCGTTCGAGATGGATGGCGATGTGAAGGTGTTTCGTTTGACTGCGAGCGTATTTCGCCAACAGATAGCGCCGCAGAAGTGGGCGGATGTGTGGGGCTTCAACGGCAGTGCGCCGGGGCCTACGATTCAGGTGACGCAGGGCGACAAGATCCGTGTGATTTACAAGAATGAACTGCCTGAGCCGACCTCGATCCATTGGCACGGGTTTGAAGACACCATTGCGAACGATGGGATGCCGGGCATTAGTCAGCCGCCCATCAAGCCGGGCGGGAGCTTCACCTATAACTTCACCATCAGGCAGGAAGGCACCTTCTTCTACCACTCGCACATGGCGATGCAGGAGATGGCAGGTATGTTGGGCGCGGTGATCATGCACCCGAAGGTGCCGTATCGTCCGCACTGTGAGAAGGACTACGTCATCCATCTTCAGGAGTTCGCGCTGCTTGCGAATCAGACGATCCCCGACACCATGAAGATGGAGTACAACTGGCTGCTGTTAAACGGCAAGGCAAGTCCGGCGACCACGCCGCTGATTGTGAAGCAGGGCGAGCGCATACGCATTCGCTTTGTGAACATGGGCATGGATCATCATCCGATGCATGTGCATGGACACACGTTCTACACCACAGGCACAGAAGGTGGCCGCATTCCGGAGACGGCATGGTGGCCCGGAAATACTGTGCTGGTTGGCGTTGGACAGGCGCGCGATGTGGAGTTCGTTGCGGACAATCCTGGCGACTGGATGTTGCACTGCCATCTGCCGCACCACATGATGAACCAGATGGTGACGCAGGTGGGACCGATGACGCGACCCATGAAGATGGGTGTAGCCGCAAAGCCTGCACTGCGCAAGGGTCATGCTGCTCTGGCTGACGCCGACATGGATCCATCGATGATGGGCATGATGCAGCAACAGATGGACGGTTCGCCCCGCATGAGTGCACAGCAGCGGAAACAGCAGGAAGCTTTTGATACCAGCAACGAAGGCATGATGCAGCAGATGCAAGAGGCAGCGCCCAATGCGGAGAACGTGCCGAACTATCCGCAGGATGCGTTGATGGAAGGGCCGATGATGCAGATGGATGCATTGGTTAATCGCCCGGAAAACCTCGGTTTGAATGCGGGTTGGAGCCGTTTTATGCAGGGCATGATGACGTTTGTGCGTGTGCTTCCTGCCGAACAATATGATCGCGTGATTGCTGCTATGAAAGCTGCGAATCGTCCGAATGATCCAATGGCCTCGTTGTACGGCGGTGCTGCAACGAGTGTCGTCGCGAAGGCTCAGGAGGTGCGTCGATGAGGATGCATTCTCTGGTATTGGCATGCGTGATGGCGACGGGCGCTGCTGCAGCACAATCGATGGAAGGTATGCAACATGACCGTGGCGCGATGCAGCAACAACAGCAACCAAGTCTGCCTGCAGCTGCGGCTACGCTCGCATATCCTATGCAGGCGGTGCAGGAGCCTGAGGCACTGGAGTTGCGCACGGGCGAGAATCTTCCGGCGCCGGAATTGTTAAAGGACGTTATGCAAAAGCCTGCGATGACGTTGGCGCAGTGGCTGGATCTTGCTGAGGCGCACCATCCTTCGCTCATTGAGGCGCGTGCCGCTGTCACACGTAGCGAACAGCAGGCACGGCAGGTAGCATTACCTCCTGATCCGGTGGTTGGCTACTCGGGAGAGCACATTCGTGGGGGTAACTATCATGGCGGTGAGCAAGGCGTGTTTCTCTCGCAGGAGATTGTGTTGGGAGGGAAGCTGGCTCTGCGCCGTGATGTAGTGCGCGCGGAAGGCAAGGCAAATGAGCTTGGCGTAGAGATGCAGCGAGCGCGTGTTCATAACGACGTTGCGCAGCGGTTCTTCGATGCATTGAGTGCCCAAGTTTCCGTGACCATTCATGAACGTATGTTGAAGCGCGCCGAAGACGCGCAGGTGAATGCGCATGAGTTAATGCGCGTGGGACAAGCGGATGCGGCAGACGTATTGAAAGCCGAGATACAGGCAGAGCAGGCCAAGATGGACTTTGTTGAAGCGCAGCGTATGTTTCTTGCGTGGTTCGGAAGGCTTGCGGCCACAGCAGGTATGTCGACGATGAACGCGCAGCCGTTGGACGGAAAACTGACAGAGCCGCCACAGATGGATGTGCAGGACTTGATTCGTAAGGGAGTAGAAGAAAGCCCTGCGATCAAGCAGGCAACCGCCTCGGTTGCGATTGCAGAGACGCAGGTGAAATCTGCGAAACGCGAATCGATTCCTGATGTGAAGATCACCGCAGGCGAATGGTATTCCGGCGAGCGACTGGATAGAACCAACAAGGCCGCGGGTTGGATGGGATTTGCGCAGGCGGGTGTGCAGTTGCCGTTATGGAATCGTAACCAGGGGAATGTCGGTGCGGCTAAAGCGGAACTTTCCCGTGCTCAGGCTGCGGTGGCTCGAACGCAGATGTGGACACGGGAGCGAGCGGAGCCGATTGCACAGCAGTATGAACAGTCACGATTCGCGGCGGAACGATATCGCACACAGATGTTGCCAAGAGCGCGCCGGGCTTATGAATTGGAAGTGATGAAGTACCAGCAGATGGGGCAAGCATATCCGAAAGTGCTTGAGTCACAGGCGCTGTTGTATGAGTTACAGCTCGGGTATGTGAAGGCTCTACACGATGAGTGGTCGGCGGCAATTGCTTTGGAAAACTTTACTCTGGATGGAGCGTTGGAAAAGCCTGTGAGCATCGGCGCGGAAGACGCGATGCGGAATCTGCCTTCAAGTGCGGGGAATTGAGGTTTGTTGCGATGAGTTGCTGCGGCGAGGAGAAGGCGATAACGATGCAAATAGACCCAGTGTGTGGCATGTCGGTGGATCCGATGAAGGCTGCTGCATCTGCAGAGTTTGAAGGAACGACTTATTACTTCTGCTGCAAAGGTTGCCGCGATAAGTTTGTTGCAAATCCGCAGAAATATCTGCAAGGAGATACGAATGCGGACGGTTGCTGCGGTGGCGGACAGCAACTGGTGACGTTGTCAGCAGCGCCTGCCACTTTGAAGGTGAAGGATGTTGTTTGTGGGATGACGATTGATCCCGCCAAGGCTGCAGCAACAGCGGAATACAAGGGTGATACCTATTACTTCTGTGCGAAGGGGTGTCACGCGAAGTTCACAGCTGATCCTGAGAAATATCTCCATCCTGCTTCCGACGCTCCACCGCCTGCGGGAGCGGAAAGCTTGGAATACACGTGCCCTATGGATCCACAGATTCGGCAGATTGGGCCTGGAACGTGTCCCATCTGCGGCATGGCGTTGGAGCCCGTGGGCGTTGTGTTGGAGGAAGATACCACTGAGTTAGATGACATGACGAAGCGGCTTTGGATGGCTTCGGTATTGACGCTGCCGTTGTTGTTGATGATGTTTATGAGGCACATGCCAGTGGTGGAATTGCTATTGGCTACTGCAGTTGTCTTGGGATGTGGATGGCCGTTCTTTGTACGTGGATGGCAGTCAGTCCGCTCCGGCAATTGGAATATGTTTACGCTGATTGCGTTGGGAACGGGCGCTGCCTATCTTTACAGTCTGGTTGCGGTCGAAGCGCCGCAATTGTTTCCTGCAACAGCACGCGACGCGTCGGGAGAGATCGGTCTTTACTTTGAACCTGCGGCGGTGATCGTCACGCTAGTGCTTGTGGGACAGGTGTTGGAGCTTCGCGCACGGAGCAGCACCGGTGCGGCGTTGCGTTCTTTGCTTGGTTTGGCCCCGCAGACGGCACTGCGTGTGCAAGGCAATACAGAGGGGGAAGTGCCATTGTCGGATGTGCGTGTGGGGGATGTCCTGCGCGTGCGTCCGGGTGAGCGTGTGCCGGTAGATGGCGTTGTGCTGGATGGTGCTTCGTCGATTGATGAGTCGATGATGACTGGCGAGTCGATGCCTGTTGCGAAGACCGCAAATGACGCTGTTACTGGTGGCACGATGAACGGCACAGGCGCGTTCCATATGCGTGCAGAACGCGTCGGCGCAGATACGATGCTTCAACAAATCGTGCGGATGGTGAGTGAGGCGCAACGAACGCGTGCGCCGATTCAGCGGGTCGCTGATCGAGTGAGTGGCATCTTTGTCCCCGCGGTGCTTGCGGCTGCAGTGATTGCATTTGCGGCCTGGCTGCTGGTGGGGCCTCAGCCTCGACTGTCGCACGCAGTGGTGAGTGCAGTGGCTGTATTGATCGTGGCGTGTCCATGTGCGTTGGGGTTGGCTACACCGATGGCAATCACCGTAGGCACGGGACGTGGCGCGCATGCAGGTGTGTTGCTTCGTAATGCGGAGGCGCTGGAGCAGTTAGGCAAAGTTGACACGCTGGTGATCGATAAGACCGGAACGCTTACAGAAGGTAAGCCTTCTGTTGCGGAGGTGATCCCACAGCCGGGGTTCAGTGCAGAGGATGTGCTGCGGCTTGCTGCGAGTGTCGAGAAAATGAGCGAGCATCCTTTGGCTGGCGCAGTAGTGCGTGCGGCTGACGAGCGTGGTGTGTCATTGCATTCGGCGGAAGGATTTGTTTCAACGACTGGGCAGGGCGTGCGTGCGATGGTTGATGGCCACTGTATTGTGGTTGGAAACGCTTCGGCAATTCGTGACCTGCCACGCGACGTTGATGCTTCACGAGTGGATGGCAGAACGCTGATCTTCGTTGCTGTAGACGATGTATTTGCAGGCAACATTGCCATTGCTGATCCGATACGGTCCTCTGCTGCGCATGTCGTGAAGGAGCTTCAGCGTGAGGGATTGAAGATCGTGATGGCCACTGGCGATCATGAGGCAACGGCAAGGGCTGTGGCTGAACCGTTGCAGATTGATTACAGGGCGAGCCAGTTGCCGCAGGACAAGGCGACGCTGGTAAAACAACTGCGTGACACTGGTGCTGTCGTCGCCATGGCGGGTGATGGTATTAACGACGCGCCTGCGCTAGCTGCTGCGGATGTTGGTATTGCAATGGGGACGGGGACGGATATCGCCATGGAGTCAGCACCTGTGACGTTGCTGAAGGGCGATCTGCAGAGTTTGTTACGGGCGCGGCGATTGAGTGTCGCTACCATGCGAACCATTCGGCAGAATCTATTCTTTGCTTTCTTCTACAACGCTTTGGGAGTCCCTCTCGCCGCGGGTGTTTTGTATCCGCTGTTTCATCTGACGTTGAACCCAATGGTGGCTGCCGGAGCGATGAGTCTTTCGTCTGTTTGTGTCGTCGGAAATTCATTGCGACTGCGTTCCCTGAACCTGCAGTAGGAATTGTGAGTGAAGTTGCGACTCACATGCATCGCAAGGAGAGGCTAAAGATATGGGCTTGGTGAAAACGTCAATGCCATCACCTGTGGGCGTACTGAAGTTAGTGGCGAGCGACGCTGGATTGGTCGCTGTGCTTTGGCCAGAGGATGACCCGAAGCGTGTGCGCTTAGAGGAGGCAGGTGAGGATGCCTCGCACCCTGTGTTGAAAAAAGCTGTGGTTCAGTTGGAAGAGTATTTTGCGGGGCAACGCACTGAGTTTGACTTGCCACTAGATGCGCGAGGAACCGCATTCCAAAAGCTGGTTTGGGAACAACTATTGGCCATTCCGTATGGAAAGACGCGTAGTTATGGCGAGATTGCGATGCGTTTGGGAAGGCCCACGGCGAGCCGCGCAGTTGGCGCAGCGAATGGTAGAAATCCGCTGTCGATTGTGGTGCCTTGCCATCGTGTGATTGGAACGTCAGGGGCTCTGACAGGATTTGCTGGAGGACTGGAGACAAAGCGGGTGTTGCTGGAGTTAGAAGGGGCCTCGGTGCCAGGGCAGAAGTCACTCTTTTCGATAAATACTTCCGAGATCTGAAGCGCTCACTTAGGCGGCGCGCTTTCTCACACGAATGCCCAGGTAAAAAACACCGGGGCATTCGTTTTGTTTACTGAGGCCGCGTGGGTGTTAGAGGATTCGCTGTGGGTGAGATGGTGCCCGGCTGTGGGATCGGTAGCGGTGTTACCGGCGGTGCAATGTTTTGTTGCGGGCCGTTGCCGGGGCCACCTGTGGGGTAGATGGCAGGCAGACGTGTCTCTACCGCAGGAAGCTCTGGAAATGGCGCGTGAGGCTCAGTCTGATACCAGTAGGCGACTGAGTAGTAATTGTCAGAACGGTGGTTGGCGTGACCGTGTTCGATGGTGCCCTTGAATTCCTTGCTGAAGGGAATCGGCGAATCGAGATGGAAGCGGTAAACGAGATTATGGCTTCCGGCGAGTTCTGATCCGACGAGCGGCGCTCCGTTGCTTTGATATGCGAAGTGAGTCCCGAAGTCCCATGCGCCGAGGAAGTAATCTTCTGATCCGGTGCCGGTGATAGTGGGCTTGCTCATGTCGTCGATGAAGAGCATTTCATCGCCTTCGCCCCACCAACCATCCTGATTCTGCACTACGCCAAGCGTTAGACCGACATAATGGCCTTTGCCGTTCGCTTCAAGGAAAGTGTAGTTGTCCTTGCCGTCGAGATTGGGCTTCAAGTCTACGCGGTAGTCGTTGTTGGCATAGAAGTCTGTGGTCCAGCCTTTATTGGGAACGGCCTGGCGGTACTGAGCGTGGAAGTACAGCGAGTCTTTGTCAGCCACGTTGGGGCCAGTGCGATATTCCAGGTTGTAGTAGAAGCTGTTGATGAGCAGTTTGCCCTGATTCTCAATCGTGATGCGCGCGTGTTTGCGGAAGGGCATGGGGAAGTAGCTGTTGAGCGCACGGCTTGAACCCACGTTGAGTACGGCAGATTCAAAGCCGACATATTCGCCTGTGTTCTGACCGAAGAAATCTCCGATAGGAACTTCGACACTGGGGCTTGTCTCACCGTCCCAGTAGATTCGCAGAACAACGCGCTTAAGGAAGTATTTTTCGGAATCAGAGATGGTCACCCAGAGATGCGAAATCTGGCCGGGGCCATCGACGTCCATCAGAGTTGCTGTGGCGCCGGGAAGTACGCGAAGTGAATCATGGTTCCCGCCTGTTGGGTCCATGCTTCCGATGCGATGCAGCGTGTATGTCTGTGGATGAGTAAGGTCAACATTGCCACGAACCGCCTGAGCAAAGGCAGGCAGCGCGATCAGAGACGAAAGCAGGGCAGGTAAAACAAAGCGCATAAGCGAGATATTCCAGTTCCGTGAGGAAGATGGCGAGCGCCACCACTCTACTGGCTTTGCGTTCTGCTGTCACGCGGGAAGTGCGTGATGGATATGTGTGAAGTTGGTGGAGGCGGGGAGAATCGAACTCCCGTCCGAAGAAACCAATGACAAAAGGCATTCATGCTTTTCCCGTATCATCTTTGTCTCGTAGCCGCCACTTAGAACGGGCGAAGATGTAACGGCCACCAGCCTGATCGATCTCGTCATTGCCGTACAGGCGGAACAGCTTTGACCAGCCTACTGTGCGACGATTGGTACCCGCCCATAGGCGAAGCGGGAGCAATCGGCTACTTATTTAATTAAGCAGCAAGTGCAAACTGAGGTTCGGCACTTATAGTTTTTGGGTTCGATTACGGGTGTACCCACCCCGGCATGCCCTCTTGCCACAAGCGACCCCGTCGAAACCATGACGCCCCCAACTTTGTGGAGCAGCTTCGAGCGTTGCATGTTGCAGCGCTGTCAAAGAACTGTATCCAGTATAAATCCTGCAGCATTCGCGTGCCGCCGCCCCAGCCCGGTATACTTCGCGGAGTCCGCGGTTGGCGGCCATGAGGGCATGGAACAATGAAGATGGCAGTGGCGCTTCTGGCGCTGGGGATGATTGGAACCGGTATGAATGCGGAAGTAACGAAGGCGTCGTTCGGCACGGCAAAGAACGGCAAGCCCGTTGAAATCTACACGCTGAAAAGCCCGGAACTGCAGGTGAGACTGATCACTCTTGGCGCGCGCATTCAGGCGATTGATGCACCGGATCGCAATGGCAAGTTTGCTGACGTGGCCCTGGGACATCCGAAGGCCGCTAGCTACCAAGATGATGGTGGAACGTACTTTGGCGCCGTGGTGGGACGATACGGCAACCGCATTGCCAAGGGACAGTTCACGATCGACGGCCACACGTATCACGTGCCGATTAACAACAATGGCCAGTCGTTGCATGGCGGCCTAGATGGTTTCGACAACCGCATCTGGAGCGCGAAGGAAGTGGCCGACGGTGTGGAGTTCACGTTGGTTTCGCCCGATGGCGACCAGGGATATCCCGGTACGTTGACCGCGCATGTGACGTACACGCTGCACGGGCATGATCTGAAGATTGAGTACAGCGCGACAGCCACCAAGCCAACGGTAATTAACCTAACGAACCATTCCTACTTCAACCTGGCGGGCGAGGGGAACGGCACGATTCTGAATCACAAGATTCAGATCAACGCGAACCACTACACGCCGGTGGACAAGGTTCTGATTCCCACGGGTGATTTGCCTGCAGTGGCTGGCACACCGTTCGACTTCCGTGCGCCTCATGCCATCGGTGAGCGAATTGAAGCGAAGAATGAACAACTGACGATTGCTGGTGGCTACGATCACAACTTCGTGTTGAACGGCGCGGCTGGAACGCTGCGGACTGCGGCGATTGTCACCGATCCTATGTCGGGTCGCACGTTGACGGTGAAGACGACAGAGCCGGGTGTGCAGTTCTATACCGGAAACTTCATCAAGGATGGCGAGATCACCGGTACGGGCGGCAAGAAGTATGTGCGCCGTGGTGGATTCTGCCTGGAGACCCAGCACTATCCGGATTCGCCAAATCATCCAGCGTTTCCGAGCACACTGCTGCGGCCTGGACAGACGTATCATACGACTACGGTCTTTAGCTTTACGAAGTAATGTTCGCTGCGGCTAGGAGCGCTTCGCCTTGGGTGCGAAGTGCTCCAGCGCCGCGGCGTTGAGCGTTTGCTTCAGCTCAAGCACCTCGCGCCAAGGATCCTTCGTCAGGCGCGGCTTCCACTCCTCAAAATCATGAACGGTATAGCGTGGACGCGCGTTGCCTGTGAGTTCTTTCCATTCCAGCGGCATGCTCACGGGGAGGCCGCTGCGTGCGCGCATGCTGTACGGAGCGACCGCTGTGGCGCCTCGTTCGTTACGCAAGTAGTCGAGGTAGATCTTCCCGGTGCGTGCCGCCTTGGTCATCTTACTGAGATAGAGTTCGGGGCGCGCCTGTTCCATGGCTTGCACCAAGCCATATGTCCACGACTTCATAAAGGCGAAGTCGTGCTTCGGTGTGATGGGGAAGAGAACATGTAATCCCTTGCCGCCAGTCGTTTTTACGAAGCTCTCTACGCCTGCGCTTTTCAATACGTCGCGCACTTCGAGTGCGGCTTCGCAGACGGTAGACCAGGGAAGTGATTCATCGGGATCAAGGTCGATGATGATGCGATCAGGGCATTCAAGGTCGTCGTTGCGCGAACCCCACGGATGGATTTCCAGGACGCTCATTTGTGCGAGGCCCGCGAGAGCCTCTGCTGAATTCAGTGTGATGTAGGGTTCGGGTGCGCCGCCCTTCTTGTCTGCCACCATGACGCTTGTAACGCCCGCGGGCAGCATGTGGTTGACGTGCTTCTGATAGAAGCACTGATGCGCAGAGCCTTCGGGGCAGCGGACGAGGCTTAAGGGACGGTCTGCAATGTGGGGCAACATCTCTTCCGACACAGCCCATAGGTAATCCATGAGTTCGCGTTTCGTGACTCCGCTTTCCGGATCGACGACCTTTTCTGGGTGTGTTAGGCGAAGGCTGGGTGCAGCCTTCGTCGCTTGCTCTGAAATGCGCTTGGGTCGTTTGGAATCGATCGAAACAACCTTTGCTGACTTTGTTGTTGCTCTGGTTTCTGCGACGGGTTCGAGCAGCGTCTGCACGTCTTTTTTTGTTTCCACGGGAGCGGTGGATTTGTGTTTCGCGGAAGGCGGACCCATTTCGCGACGCACTTCTTTTGCGGGCTTGTCTTCGCGAAGACCCTGGAATGCTGCCTGACGAACAAGATTCTCGGCGGTCCACGTGGCGAAACGTACCTGGGCAACGAGTTGCGGTTTGACCCAGTGCGCATCTTTGCGGCCCGCTGCGTCGATGGCGACGAAGGGGGTGGCCTTGCTCTCGATGGCATCGAGTTTGTCGCGTAGGAGTTTGTGTGTCTTCTGCGTGAAGCCGGTACCGGTGCGGCCTGCGTAGATGAGTTTCCCTGCGTCGTCGTAATAGCCCAGAAGGAGGGAACCCACGCCTCGACTGCCATTGGATAAATCCACCCAGCCGCCAATGACGAATTCCTGTTCCAGCACGCATTTTGATTTGAGCCAGAGCGTGCTGCGACCGGAGTGGTAGGCGGCGTCCGCCTTCTTCGAGATGATGCCCTCTGCGTGGAGTTCGCACGCAGATCGGAAGATCTTTGCGCCGTCCCCTGCGATGTCTTCGCTCAGACGCAAGCCATCTTTTTCATCGTCGAGCAGTGTGTGGAGAAGACGCTTGCGTTCCTTTAGGGGAAGGCCGCGTGTGTTGTGTCCGTTGAGATGGAGAAGATCGAATAGGAAGAAGGTGAGGGGATGTTTCTCATTTTTTTCAAAGGACGCTTGAAGATGCGCGAAGCTGGAGAGGCCTTTTTCGTCGAGCACGACTACTTCACCATCCAGGATGGCATCTTGCACCGGGAGCGTCTTAATAGCTTCTGCGACGGACTTCATGCGATGCGTCCAATCGAGGCCGCTGCGGGTGAAGAGTTGCACACGTGAGCCCTGCTTCCGGGCTTGCATGCGATAGCCGTCGAGCTTGATCTCATGTAGCCATTCATCTCCCGATGGCGGTGCGGTGGCTTCTTGCGCCAGTTGCGGCTTGATGAACTCGGGAAGCTTTTCTTTAGGTAGTTTTGCTAACGAAGCATTGTTGAATGTCGGAGCCTTCTTGGAAGGTGTGGTGACTTTTGCTGTGCCGCTAGAAGCGGTATCCGCGCCCCGCGCCCGCTGGCGATACCATGCCTGACCCTCGGTAGCCGTTTCTTTTGAGTTCCAAATGTGCGTGCTGGCCTCCGCGATCTGCTCAAGCGAGCGGCCTGTGACTGCGGAGTCCGGCATCTCTTCGGTGATGGCGGGATCATCCGGTGTGCGTTCGTATTCGTCGTGTTCTTTAATCAGCAGCCAATTGGGCTTGGCTTCCTGTGCGGCTTTACCGCCCATGCGAACGAGTGTCCAGTTGCCCTGCAGCTTGGTGCCGTTCAGGGCGAATTTCAGCGAGCCTTTGCGCAGCCCTTCTTCTACATCGACGTGCGGCTCCCATGTGCCCTGGTCCCACACCATCACGGTGCCACCACCGTACTGCCCGCGCGGGATGATGCCTTCGAAGCCGCCATATTCCATGGGGTGATCTTCCACCTGCACGGCGAGCCGCTTATCCGCGACGACGTAGCTGGGGCCTTTGGCGACCGCCCAGCTTTTCAGTACTCCGTTCCAGCCAAGACGGAAGTCATAATGCAGGCGTGTGGCTGCATGCTTCTGAATGACGAAGGGAAGAGACGCGGCGGAAGTTGATTTCTGCTTGCCGCTGGGTTCTGCAGTCACAGAGAAATCGCGCATGGAACGATAGCGAGCAAGCTGCTCGTCTACCGCGTCGCCAGCCGTAGGCTTTGTTTGTTTCTTTGAAGCCGTTTTCTTTGCTGTTTTCTTCGTTGCCATGCTTCATGCCCTTCTACGAGAACGGATGCCTGCAAGTAGCGAAGGCGCGGCCTGATGGGCCACGCCTTTCGCATTTCTGTTTCGAGATAGCTAAGCCGACTTGCGCCGCGCTGTCTTTGCCGGTTTCGCGCTGGCAGATGCCTTCTTGCGTTGCGGTTCGGATGGCTGTTCGCGCTTGGGCATTTCGGCAACGGCGGCGCGCTTTTTTGCAGGTTCCTTCTTCGTGCTCTTCTTGCCCGGAGGTGGTGTTTCTTCGCCTTCGTCCGTCGATTTGCCCGAGAGGGAGCTACGCAGGGCGTCCATCAGATTGATGACCTTGGCGCGTTTCGGCTGTGGCTCATCCACGGGGATAGGCTCGTTGTTAATCTTCGCGTCAACGAGTTCCTTGAGCGCGACTTCATAGCCATCCTTGTATTTTTCCGGATTAAACTTTGCGGTCTTCTTGCGGATCAACTGTTCCGCAAGTTCGAGCTGATCTTCGTCGATTTCAACCTTCGGGATATCGGAAAAGTACTCCTTCGGCTTGCGCAGTTCTTCGGCGTAACGCATGGTGTAGGCCATCAGGCCGCGGCCTTCGTCGTCTTTGCTGGCCATGAGCGCGACGATGTGTTCACGTCCACCGAAAGCAATCTTCCCAAGAGCAACCTTGCCTGCCTTCTGCATGGCTTCGCGCACCACTGCGAAGGCTTCGGCCTGCGCATCGCCATCGGGCGTGACGAAGTACGGTTTTTCAAAGAAAGCGGGATCGATTTCGCTCTCATCTACGAATTGATCGACGGCAATGTTGTGTTTGGAAGGCACACGCAGGTTGGCGATTTCGCTTGGCTCAATGAGGACGTACTTGCCCTTGGCATATTCATAGCCTTTGACGATGTCGTCCTTGCCCACGGTGGCGGATTGTTCGGACATGTCCTCATCGCCGTTTTCCATGGTGGATTCCAGCACCTTTTGATGCCGCACGCGCTCGCCTGTGGAGCGGCTCACCTGGTGAAAGCGAATCTGGCTTTTGGCTTCGGTGGCGACGAAGAACTTTACTGCAAACTGCACCAGCGAAATCTGTACGGTTCCTGACCAATAAGGGCGCGCCATTGCGAGAGACTCCTGCGTTGTCTGATTCCGTTCGGGCACAGGCAGGATGTCTCTTTACTGCATCAATGTCAATGCAGTTATGGATTGGTGATTAACGGAAAAGTCAACGTTTGCTACGACGTGACGCGTTCAAACTGAAGGCTTACCGCGCCCGCGTTATTGAAACGAACGACGACTTCGGTTCCCTCTGAGGTCCAGGTAACGCCGGTCCAACTGCCCGTGGTGATCCAGTCGCCGGCTTTAAGACCGCCGGTGCGAGCCGCGCCCTCGTTTGCGAGGTAGACCAGCAGACGTACCAAGTCCGTTCCACCTGGGTTGGAGCCGGTGTTTTCAATGCGTACCACGCCGTCTGTGGTGACGACGACGTGTTCCTGTGACCAGTCAATCTCCTGCCAATCAGGAATACGGGGACCGGCGACGAATCCACCGTGGATGGCCAGATCGGCCAGCATGTGTTCGCGTGGCATGGCGAGCGGGTCGATGTAGGAAGATTCCAGGACTTCGATCGCCGGATAGGCGCCGTCCATGGCGGCGATGACTTCTTCGCACGTGTAAGGCGTGGAGCGCGGCGGAAGTGAGGTGCCCACGCGAAAGGCAATCTCCGCTTCAATGCCACGCAGACGATGCGTCATGCCGCGAAAGACAGCGCCGTTTGCGCCCATCCATGCTGCGGGCAGCGGGCAAAAGAACGGAACGCCTTCCGGCGACGCCGCGCCGACCTTCCAGCCGCCAATCGGGGCGTAAGCTAGGGCGAGGATGTCCTGAATGGCGAAGGATTCTTCCTCCGTGGTGGGCGCCACTGCCTCTGGAAGGGAATGGATGGGGGTGGCTGTGCGCCTTGCTGTCAGGAGATGGTCTGCTGCCTGTCGTAACACTGCCTCGCGCGCTGCCGATATTGCCATTTCCTGACCATCCTTTTCATGCCACTACGGTTTGTTCTTTCAGTCTTTCGCACGAATATCTTTCGTGCAAACGGATTGCGATGCATTCCAGTGATTACAGCGTCATATGATGAGGGCTGCATCGTGGTCCGTACGGCAAGGGGAAGCCATGCTGATTGGCAAAGCACCGGAATTTAAATCGTCTGATATCACTCCGCGCGAGAAGTTTCTCAACCGCCGCAACCTCATCTTTGGTGGGTTGGCGGCGGCGGGCGTGGCGTACGAGTGGCATAAGAAAATGCCGCCGCTGTATACGCCTTCCGTGGAGGCGTCGAGCAAACTGACTACGGTGCCGGGTACATTTCCACCGGTGAGCGATCCTGTGACTCCGCAGGGCAAGGCCACGAGCTACAACAACTTCTATGAGTTCGGCACGGATAAGGCTGACCCCAAAGCCAACGCAGGCAAGATGCACGTGCGTCCATGGACGATCAAGATTGAAGGCCTGTGCAACAACCCCAAGACCGTCGACATTGATGCGCTAATGAAATTCAAGCCGCTGGAAGATCGCACGTATCGCTTCCGCTGTGTGGAGGCGTGGAGCATGATCGTTCCGTGGGTGGGATATCCACTGGCGGAATTGATTAAGTTTGCTGACCCCAAACCTCAGGCGAAGTTTGTGGAGTTCACCTCACTGGCTGACCGATCCCAGATGGAGTTACCGGGCGGGTTTGATTGGCCGTATAAGGAAGGTTTGCGGCTGGACGAGGCGATGAATCCACTGGCGCTGCTGACGTTTGGCTCGTATGGGCAGACGCTGGAGAACCAGCAGGGCGCGCCTGTGCGTGTCATCGTGCCGTGGAAGTATGGATTCAAGTCGGCCAAGTCGATCGTGAAGATTCGTTTTACAGACAAGCAGCCGACGACTACGTGGAACGACATGGCTTCGAATGAGTACGGGTTTTATTCGAATGTGAACCCGGGCCATAGCCATCCACGTTGGAGCCAGGCGCATGAACGACGTATTGATTCCAGTGTGTTTCCAAAGACGATTGCGACGCTGCCATTCAACGGTTATGGCAATGAAGTGGCCAGTCTGTACAACGGCATGGATCTGAACCGAAACTTCTAACGCATGTCCAATCGCACGATTCGCATTCTGAAAGTCCTTGTATTCCTCGCCGCGTTGGTACCGGTGGTGGGAATCATCTGGCAGTTCCAGACAAATAACCTGGGTGCCGATCCAGTGAATACGCTCACGCACGAGACGGGCGACTGGACCGTGTACATGCTGCTGGCTTCACTGGCGGTGACGCCGTTGCGAAGGCTTTCGCCAAAGCTGGCTTGGTTGATTCGCTTCCGCCGGATGCTGGGGCTTTGGGCTTTCTTCTGGGCCACGCTGCATTTGTTGACGTATGTGCTGCTGTTCTCCGGGTTCGATTTGCCCGGTGCGTTTACGGCTTTACGTGCGGGTGATCTCCATACCGTGGTTGAGGACTGGAAGGCCGTGTGGCCCACCATGGTGGAGGACATTCAGAAGCGTCGCTTCATCCAGGTGGGCATGCTGGCCTATGTGATTCTGCTGGCGCTTGCGGTGACATCGCCGCAGTGGGTGTTGCGCAAGATGGGCGGCAAGTCGTGGCAGACGCTGCATCGCACGGTGTATGGCGCTGCGGTGCTCGGCATCATTCACTACTGGTGGTTGGTGAAGAAGGGCAATCACGCACCGATGAAGGACACCGTCGTGCTTGCGCTATTGCTACTGGCTCGGCCCGCGACGAAGTGGTTGCAGGAATGGATGACTGCGCGGCGTAGGCTCGCTGCGCAGACGACGGTCTGACCCCGTTTTAGTCGATGCCTTCGATGAGGCTGTGTGTGATGGCAGCGGCCTGGGGATCGTTCGCGGCAGCGAGGGTATAAAGCTCGCGATGGCCATGTTTTTCCCAGAAGGGACGCACTTTGTCCAACACGGGAAGTTGCGAGGTGTGCTGCTCAAAGGCTTCGTACTTCCGCTGCTTTACGGATGAAACGTCCAGTTCTACCGTCCATGGCGCGGGCTGTTGTGGCTCGCGATCGGGAAGGGTGAAGTCCGTACTCTGGTGGTAGAGGCGCTGTGCTACCCACGGTTCCAGGCCGAGTTCTGGGAAGCGCTTGGAGCGCGCCGACCAGTGGAAGGCTGCAGAGGTGAAGGCGCAGACGGCCGTGTGGTCTGCGTGGACGTTCAGTGAGCCGTCGAGGCCGAAGGTAAGGACGACGTCCGGCTTCCATGTACGCATGCGTTCGACGAGGCGTTTTGCTGCGTCGATCAGCGGAACGGTTTCAAGTTTGCCGTCGTGATAGTCGAGCAGCTCGTGTTTCGCTACTCCAAGGACATCGCAACTGCGTGCAAATTCGTCGCGGCGCATACGGCCGAGATCCGAGCCGTCATTGGAGACGCCGCGATTGGTTGCGGCTTGCCCGTCGGTGAGACAGATCACGTATGTCTCCCAGCCCGCGTCTGCTGCGAGCGCCAAGGCTCCTCCAAAGGCGAAGCATTCATCGTCCGGGTGTGCGATCACGCACATCAGGCGCTTTGGCATGGTTCCATCTCCTCTGCAAATTCCGCGTCGTCAAAGAGCAGGCCGGTAGTGGCAACGGTGCCTTCCAGCGCATCATCGCCAAAGAACTTCGCGACGGGCGCGAACGAGCGGCGATGCCACTTGGTTGGGCCGTGTTCTTCAAGCGCGCGTCGGTGCTCCGGTGTGGCGTATCCCTTGTGTGAGTCCAAACCATATTGCGGATTGTCGAGGTGCATTTCCCGCATCATGGCGTCGCGGTGCACCTTGGCAAGGACGCTGGCGGCAGCAATGGAGATGGACAGGGAATCGCCGTAGATAAGTTTCGTCTGCGCGCTGGGATGGTCGATGCGCATGGCGTCGATCAGCAGATGGTCCGGCGTACATCCGAGCGCGTCGACGGCAAGCCGCATTGCGAGACGCGAGGCCTGGTAGATGTTGATGCGATCAATCGTTTCGGCATCTACTTCCGCGACAGCGTAAGCAATGGCGCATTTCACAACTTCTTTGCGCAGCTTCTCGCGCTCTTCGCGTGTGAGTTGTTTTGAGTCGCGCAGGCCGAGCTTTTGCAGACGCGTGGTGCGCTCCGGAAGGACAACCGCACCAGCGACGACGGGGCCGAAGAGAGCACCTCGGCCTACTTCATCCACGCCCGCGATGCAGACGAACCCGTGGTAACGGAGAGCCTGTTCCGGCGCGTCCGAACAGACCAGGGTGCGCAGCATCTGCTCCTTGGTCTGGCCCTCGGGGATGAAGGCGCGTTTGCGGCGAAAAAGAGGGTCTGTCCGTTCCATCTGGCGCGTTTCCAGTGTAACGGTTTTCGAGGGGTGCTAACGGCATGTGAAGAAGCCGATGGCGGGGCCACCGGCTTCCGTGAACAGAAAGAATGGCTTACGAGACGGTGCCGCTCAGCGTTACGGGTTCGCGATCGTTGATGCGCGTGCCGGGGCGGACGGTCGTGTTGTCGGCAAACGTTAACGTGTAGCCCCGTTCGAAGACCACATCACGATAAAAGCGAACGCCAGTGCCCAAGCCCGCGAAGATGTGATGGCCCAGCATGGAGCGGAAACGAAGTCCCAGCCAAAGATTCTGGCCGAGCACAGTGCGGTCAAATCCTCGCCAGAACCAGATGAGCGGTTTGATGGGGTTGAAGCGGTCGCGATCTAGGTCCTCTTCCATCTCTGCTGGCAATGTGACATTGCGCGGGTCAATGGATTCAGCGAGGACGGACATAGGCAATTCGCTGATAAGCGCAGCATTCATGCGTCCGCCGTGAGGACGGCCAAGCAGGAGCATGTGCAGTTCGTCGCGGACGATTTCGCTGCGGCGTACGCAGGTGGTGTTCCGTGAAAACTCGGCGTGCAGATGAGCCACCCATCGCCGGTAGATGGCTTCGGCTTCCGGCATGGGGCGGGGGATCTCAATGGTGGACTGTGTGTCTTGGTGTGGTTCCTGCACTGCGGCGGTGGTCATTGGCTGGCTCCCTGAGTTTCGCTCCACCGTTATACGCCTTTGTCTGGTCCGGTTTCATCTGCCGATTTCATGCAACGTTAAGATGGTGACGTTTGAGGATGGGGAGCGGGAGCAGGATGAATCGACGCGAATTCGTATCGGGTTTGGGGGCGGCCGTGGGAGCCGCAAGTGTCGGCGCACATGGCGCCACAGTGGCCAAAGAGCCACGAAAGCCGAACTTGATTTATGTGTTCGCCGACCAGCTACGGTATCAGTCCTGCGGCTATGCGGGCGACGAGTATGCACGGACTCCCAACATGGATCGGCTGGCGGCTGAAAGCTGCAACGTGCATCAAGCGGTGTCTTCCACGCCGGTGTGCGCGCCATATCGCGCTTCACTTATGACAGGGAAGTATCAGTCGAGTACAGGCATGGTCATCAATGAGATTCGACTTAGCCCTGAACATAAGTGTTTTGGCCATGTGCTCACGCAGAGCGGTTATAAGACCGGATATATCGGTAAGTGGCACTTATGGGCCAATCAGCTTGGCCATCACAACCTGATCAAGAATGGATTCACGCCGCCGGGGCCGTATCGCTTGGGCTTTGATGGTGAGTGGGCTGCTTATAACTTCAACCATTTTTACCTTCACTCACCGTATTTTCTGAACAATGCAGAGCCACATATCCGGCAGGGTTATGAGCCGGATGGGCAGACTGACATGGCGATTGATTATGTGAAGCGCCATGCGCACGGCGACGAACCGTTTGCTCTATTTCTTTCGTGGGGACCGCCGCATTATCCGTGGGGTTTGGACAACGTTGATCCGAAGTGGAGTGAGCAGTTTCGCGATGTGAATATTCCTCTGTCGCCGAATTACTCCACCCAAGAAGATCCGTATTGCGATGCATGGCAGAAGCTGCCAAAGGACTTCGAAAAGAACATTCATGACTGGATGCGCACCTACTACGCGCAGACGGCGAGTCTGGATGCGAATCTTGGCCGATTGATGCGTGCAGTGGAGGCGGCTGGCATCGCGGACGATACCGTTTTCGTCTTCACCTCAGACCATGGCGAGATGTTTGGATCACATGGAAGACAGGCGAAACTCATCTTCTACGAAGAGGCAGCGCGTATTCCTTTCCTGGTGCGATGGCCGAAGAAAATCTCGAAGAAGTCTGTCACGGATGTGCCGCTGTGCACGCCGGACATTATGCCGACGCTGCTGTCGATGATGGGCTTATCTATCCCCGACACGGTTGAAGGGCAGGACTTGAGTGCTGCTTTATTGCAAGGTAAATCGGGCGTGAAGGACGTTGCGCATATGCAGGGTATGGGCGCGACAGCGGCATGGACGGATGGTTCGGAGTGGCGTGCGTTGCGGGATAACGAGTACACCTATGCTGTGTATCGCAAAGATGGAAAGGAACTGTTGTTCCACAATCGGCGCGATCCCTATCAGACGGTGAATCTGGCGGAGGATCGTGGGGCCGATGCTACTTTACGTCACTATCGTGAGGTTTCGAAGCAGTGGCGCAAGGAGCAGAACGACACATTCGAAGCCTGCAGTTGGTATGAGCGGTGGACGAAGGATCGCAACATCGTCAATACGGCCAAGGGTGTGACGCAGGACCTCGATGCGCTGCATCGCATTACGGCGAAGTACATTCCGGAGAGTGTTGCGGAGAAACCGGTGAGTCAGTGGCCCGTGGGATAAGCGAATCAGGGACGAGCGCGGGCAAGAGCCTCTTCCAGTAGCGGAAGTCCGCCTTCGATCGTTTTGCCGTGTCCGCATGCGATACGGCGGATGGGAAGGTTTCGAAGTGCCTGCACGCTTCTACGCGCGATCTCTTTGTCCCAACACTTGTTGAGAGGAAACCACCACGGCGTGAAGCCGCTCACACAGAGTTTGCCCAAATTGCCCATGGCATCCCCGGCGTACAGCGTGCCGTCCCGCTCATCCAGAAATGACAAGTGGCCGGGGATGTGACCGGGCGTGGCGACAGCCAACAGAGAACCGACTCGCTGACCGTTCTCTAGCAGCAGGCTGACTGGCGTTCGTACTCCGGGCGTTGCTCCTTTGATGGGATGACTTCCTTCACCGGGCAGCAGGCTGCGATCCGGCGGGATGTGCATCATGGGAATGCTGCGCTGCGACGTGGCCACGATGACGTCGGGGATAGCCGCGGCCAGTTCGTCCACGCTGCCAACATGGTCGACATGTGGATGCGTAAGCAGGATGCGACGGATGGCCAAGGCGCCTGCGGCGCGGATAATATCCGCGCCGGTTCCTTTAAGGTTGGCGTCGATCAGTGTCCATCCGTCGTCTTCCCTCACCAGGAAGCAATTGAAGAGCAAAGCGCGTGTAAGTTGCAGACCGTGCTGTCCAACGGAAGTTGTCTTCATTGGCACTCTGCTCTTCTGTGCTGCGCTATTCGATGGAGAAGATTGCGAAAACAGTGGAAGAGCGCTCCACGCGGCGGGCGGAGATGCTCAACTGCTTTGTGTCAGCTGTTTTGGCACGTGCAGCCATCGCCATCATCGGCATGGGACGAACGATTTCCTGTGGCTGGTTGGAGGCGTAGAGCAGCGATCCGACTTTGATGTGTAGGCCTTCTGCCATACGTGCAGCGATGGCCTGTGCATGAGCGAGAGCCTTAGCTGACGCGGCAGCTTCAAGGGATGACGGGTCCTTCATCTCCCAGCCAATGCTGCCGCTCTGGTTGGCACCAGCCTTCACCGCCACGTCGAGCACGTGTGCCGCGTCGTTCGGTGTTGTGCGGACGGTCCAGCTTTGCGTGATGCGGAACTTCACGTTCTTCAGCGACGCGGGAAGATTCTTCAATTCATATTCATTGAGCGGTTGAAGATTCTGGTCCTGGCTTTCGATCGTGTCAGCAGGAATATGTGCTGCAGCCAGGGCGTCGCTAATCGCGTTGGAGCGGCGCGAGCCTTCGGCGTAGGCACCCTGTTCATCTTCTCCGTAAGCCTGGTAGCCAATGTTGACGACGGCCTGATCGGCCATGGCGAAGGCGCTATCGGTGGCGCTGACGGTGATGCTGCGATTGTCTTTATTGACGGACAACGTCTGGTTGACCTGCGCAAAAGACGTGGCGGCAAACAGGGTTGCGGCAACGGCGGCAATCATGGTCGTTCTCATGCTTCTTCCTCCCGCTGCAGAAGCTTCTGCAACGTTTCTTTGTGCTTGGACGTACGTCGTTGGGAGCGCGTCTTGTCGTCTGGCAAAACTATTTCCGGTGGTGGTGTGCCGACGCGTTCGCGCGCGTTCGCCTTGACCGCTTTTGTGGCGGAGAACACTTCTTTCTTTGCCTTGCTCATCGTTGTCTCTCATACAAAGATGCACTCTGCGGGATGAAAGGATTATTCTTCATGATGGTGAATCGATTCATTTACCGTTGGAGGACCGCATGGAAGAACGCGATTTTTTTGATGAACGGACGGAGCCGCGGACACATACGCTGGTCTGCTCAAAGTGCGGTGTAGCTGGTGAGTACCAGTTGAACTGGCTGGTGCGGCGAAAAAAGCGGCAGTTGTCTGGACGGGCAGATGATCGAGACCGTGCGCGCTTTGCCAAGGCCCAGAATTACATGGTGCTCCGGGATGACACGGCGAACTGTTCGAATCCGCGGTGCCGTAAGCGGTTTGAGATCGCCGGGATAAAGACAATGGCGTTTATCGACTAGCTAATAACAGCTTTGCAAGACGCATTGCACTGGATGTGGTGTAATAAACACGTAGATTTCCGCAGGAGAACCAAGTTCCGATGAGCCACGCACCTGTTGTCGTTTCCGAGCGCCACCTGACCACGGAAGAAGTAGAAGCGCTGGATCGCCGCCGTCGCCGCGGTCACCTGCTGCTGATCATCGGTCTGCAGACGATGATTGTGACAGCTCTGGTAAGCGTTCTGTGGGTTGGTCAGGACCTGGCGCAGTCGCCAGGATGGTCACACCCGATCTTTTATTGGGCTTGCCTCACCGGTACCGTGTCGATCGTGTGCCTGCTGCGGGGAATGAGCCTGCGCCGTGGATTCCACGAGTTCACCAGCTACTAGGCGTAATCCCCCGGTGACTTCGGCGGCCCGTGCTCTGGCACGGGTTTGCTTTTTGAACGCAATTCTTCTCTTGGGATGAGTTCATCGTGGCTCTGGCGCACATCATTCCGGACATGGCAACAGTCTCACGACTTGTGGGAACCGAGGAGCGATTGCGCGACAGTTTCGGTAGAGTTATTACCGATCTGCGTGTCGCCGTAACGGATCGCTGCAACTATCGTTGCGTCTACTGCCGTACAGGGAACTCTTCTGGTGGTGGGTACTCAGAATTGCCGCTGGCGGACTATGCGCACATGGTGCGGCTTCTGGTCGGCCTCGGGATAGAGAAAATACGCCTGACGGGTGGCGAGCCGCTGTTACGTGAGGATTTGCCCGAGCTCATTCGCAGTGTCAGGGCAATGCGGCGCGCCTTCGATGATGCGGGACTGCCGACCTCCGACGGCGGACCCCTGGATATCGCTCTGACAACCAACGGCCATCTACTGGCGCCCATCGCGAAGGACCTGAAGGCGGCGGGACTGGATCGCATCACGGTGAGCATGGATGCCGTTGATGAGGAGACATTTGCACGTGTGACGCGGGTGCCTCGGGCCTTTGGGCGTGTCCTCGACGGCATTCATGCGGCGCAGGATGCCGGACTGGCGCCAGTGAAGGTGAATTGCGTTCTGCTGCGCGGCTGGAACGACAATCAGGTGGAAGCCTTTGCCGGGTTTGCACGCCGCGAAGATGTGGTTTTGCGGTTTATCGAGTTCATGCCGCTGGAGGAAGATCGCACATGGTCCCGCGATGCCGTCGTAACAGAGGCAGAAATTCTGGAACGGCTGGGCGCGGTGTGGCCACTGGTTCCGTTGCCACCGAACAGCGTCAGTGAAACGGCACGCCGCTACGGATTTGCCGATGGGCGTGGAGAGATCGGGATCATTGCGCCGGTGTCGCGGCCGTTTTGTGGACACTGTTCACGTCTGCGGTTGACTAGCGATGGCAAGCTGCGGACCTGCCTGTTCTCACAGGTTGATTACGATCTTTACAGGAAGATGGAAGAGGGAGTCGCAGATACGGAATTAGAAGCGTACATTCGAAGTGTGGTGCGTGGAAAAGAAGAGCGACACCACATTGGCGAAGCAGGATTTGAAAAACCATCTCGTTCCATGGTGCAGATCGGCGGATGATCTGTATGCATATGTCGCGAATGCAACAATTTGCGTCGTTTCACTGGAACGCTGATGCGTGTTTTACTCATTGAACAATTGTGTTGCGCGGCGAAACGCGGCTAAGGGAATCCCATTGAGCAGCAACCCAGGCCCAGGATGATAGGAAGAAAATCACAGAAAGATCTTGAACTCGAGTTTGCGCAGGCATGGCAGCAGGACTATACGCGCCTGTTTCATGATGTTGCGCGGGCGCTAACCTCCACGCTCGAACTGGAGATTGTCCTTACCACGGTCATGACCAAGATGGCCCAGGTCTTCCAGCCTGAGCGCTGGTCGATGATGCTGGTGGACAAGGAAAAGAACGATCTCTTTTATGCAATCGCGGCCGGAGAAGATTCCAACAGCCTGCGAGGGCTTCGAGTTCCCATGGGCGAGGGCGTTGCTGGCTGGGTGGCCCATTCTGGAAACCCTGTCGTGGTTCCGGATACATCGATCGATCCGCAATGGCAGGACTTTTCGAAGCGAAATCCAACCTTAAATATCCAGTCGATTGCCTGCGTTCCGGTCCGTTCTTCTGAAGGCGTGCTGGGTGTGATCCAGTTGCTGAACAGCAAGGTGGATCTGCTGAGTGACTTTTCCATCCAGTTTTTGCGCGTGTTGTGCGATTTCAGCGCGATTGCGATTCGTAACGCGGCCGACATGAAGCGCATTCACCTGCTGTCGATCACGGATGATTGCACTGGTTTGTTTAATGCGCGTCATCTGTACACGCTGCTGGAAGAACAGCTTTCGCGAACAGACAAGGCACCCTTCAGCCTGCTCTTTATCGATTTGGACCATTTTAAGAGCGTGAATGATACGCACGGTCACCTGATCGGTAGTCGTTTGCTGTCGGAAGTGGGCGAGATGATTCGCAGCGTAATCGGGCCTGATATACCAGCGTTCCGCTATGGCGGTGATGAGTTTGTGGTGCTGCTTCCGAACCATGATCGTCTGAAAGGACGCGACATGGCCATGCAGCTTTTCCGTGCGTTGCGTGAGCGTTCGTTTGTGGAAGATAAAGGCCTTTTCCTGCGTCTTCGCGGCTCGTTCGGCATGGCAACATACCCGGACGATGCGCTCACCGTGGAAGGCATCATCAAGGCCGCCGACGACATGATGTATCACGTAAAGGGAACGACGCGTAACAATCTTGCTATCGCCGGTATCGGTTCCATCCTCAAAGACGGAGAACTGAGTATGCGCGAGTCTAAGGTCCGGAACGCCGTGGAGCCAGCACGGGAGCATGTCGCGCTTCCGGCAGGATCGCATCGCGATTAACAGGTGCCATGGGATGTACACCAAAGTCCCATACGCCGGTATTCACGGTCTTCTCGTCGATCACTTCCATCAGCGCGAATTCACCCATACGAAGCGGTTGCCTGGGGACGATCTTCAGCCAATGGCCTCCGGGCAGCAGTGATGTTGTGGTTTCTACGATGTCTGCTTGCTGCCTGGCGCTTCCCAGAAGACCGATGGAGAAGCTCGTGACCACACGAACGTCTCGGCGCACGTCCACGGCCACGATGACGTACTGGCTTCTGGGCGACGGTGCATCCGCCTTGCGGCCCTTGCTGCTGTCTGTGTCCACGTGGAAGGCCCCGCCGCCGTTATAAGTCGGGTCTTCGTCGTCCATGCGGACATAGAACTCAGGGTCGTTTACGTGGAGCTGTACCGGCGCGCTCTGGCTTTTGATTTCGATGAGCTGGTGCGCGTGCGAGAGGGGATTGATGGTCTGGCGCAGAATGTTGTGTGCTGTTTGCCGATTCAATTCACCGTCTGTCTGCTGCAGGATGGCGAGCTGTGGTTGGCCATGATACGTGTCCAGCGCAAGAACGGAATCGGCCTCAGGCAGATGCAGGTCTTTTGCCACTTCCGGCGTTCGCGCCGCGCGGTCTGCCTCTTCTTTGGCTAGTTCGGGGTCAATTTGTACGGCGGGAACGCCGTTGCGTTGCGCGTCGCTACGCTGTTCCCATTGGTGCGTCGCGTCCAGATCAACGAGACGTACGGGAATGGCTTCCTGCTGGGCTCCGCGTTCGGCGGAGAGGTAGTACACGTAGTCGCCTTTCACTGTGTACGAGAGCACCACCTGGAACGTGCCGTCTTTCAGATAGAGGCGGGTGCGACGGAGGCCTTCCCCAGGCGAGGTTTCACGCTGCAAGGGGGCCGACCCCTGTGCATGGAGCGATGCATAGGGCAGAAGCGACAAAGCAATCAGCGTACAGATGCGGGCGTACTTCATCTCAGTGAGTTAGACGCTTAAAACACATACAGGCTGCACCGATGCGATGCAGCCTGTGATGCTCTGTGAAACGACTTAAATTTGCGAGCTGGGCAGCGGATTCAGATAGAGGTTCGTGATGTTGCTGACGATCTCTGGATCCGTGTAGCCGGGCTTGTGGGACAACTCTTTCCACTGCGGATCTTTGCCGAAGACGGACCAATGTTCCGTCAGTTCCGCGACGTCAGTAAAGGTGAGCATGTAGGTGAGGCTGGGCAGGCGCTCCCCGGTAAGGTCGTGTGCAAAGAAAACAGGCGTGAGCCCCGTGCGTTGGAAGATGCCGATCTCCGCGGACTCGAACATCTCAACCTTCTTCATGTGTGCGGCCATGCTCGGGCTCTCATAGGTACGGAGCTGGAACATGCGCTTGCCGGGTTTGGGGGCGACAAGTTTTGGGAAGCCGCCAAAAGCTGACAACATGCGCACTTCCGAGCGTTGAAATGCGGGTGCTGACGCGGGAGCAGTCCAAAAGGCATTGGCTGCTTTGGCGAACTCCGCGTCATCTCCCAAATGCAGGTCCAGCGTAAGCAATTGTTCTGCGGAGGTGGAAGGGATCAGTGCGTAGTAAGTGGGCGTCTCCGGGCCGATGGAGAGTAGAAAGGTCCCTACCTTGGCAATGCCCATGCGGTTGAGCGCGGGAATGAGGGCATGTTCCAGGTAATCCTGCATCAGCATCAGCTCTGGGCCGTTGCGCAGGCTGTAGCGGCGCAGCTGGTAGAACTCTGTGGAGGCTTTTGCAGTCTGTGCTGCTGCGGGAAGTGAATCTGTTGCCATGGCCGTCATGCCTGCTGCCGCGCTTGCAATAAAGTTGCGCCGGTTCAATGTGGTTACCTCCGGGAATCGTTCCCCGATTCTCTGCACTGCTCACCATAGCAAATTAAATACGTCCGTGCGGTCATCGACTTTTCATGTTCGCCCATGGTGACAAACCTGCCCTTCAGGCATCAAAATGCGTGTGCTCAGGAACTGTCCGCGGGTAGTTACCAGGGCAGGAGGTAAAAAGTAGTGGCAAAGGCAAAAGCAACATTTGCAGCAGGTTGTTTCTGGGGCGTAGAAGCCCGTTTGGCAGAGATTTCCGGGGTTTTGGAAACGGCCGTTGGATACGAGGGTGGTACTTTAAACAACCCAACTTACAAGGATGTCTGTACCGATCAGACAGGTCATGCGGAGGTGGTTGAGGTCACATTCGATCCCAGCCGCGTGAGTTATGACGCGTTGCTCGATCATTTTTTTGCACTGCACGACCCCACGCAGCTCAACCGGCAGGGTCCGGACTGGGGAACGCAGTATCGCAGCGTTATCTTCACCCACAATGAGGAGCAAGATCGCGAGGCGAAAGCAAAGATCGCTGAACTCAATGCTGCCGGGGTTTTCCGTGGGCCGATTGCCACCGTGGTGGAGTCCGCCTCCAGCTTCTGGAAAGCCGAAGAGTACCACCAGCGCTATCTCGAAAAACGCGGCATGGTGGCCTGTCACATTTAACAGGATTACCGTTCCCACCCTCATCGCGCCCCGTGGCTGATATCCTCATCCACGGGACGCGATGAACTATCTGCTGAAGTCAGAACCGGACAAGTATTCCTACGACGACCTGCTGCGCGATGGCGAAACCGATTGGGACGGCATCAAGAATCCGCAGGCGCTCATGACGCTTCGCAACATGAAAAAAGGCGAGCACGCGGTCATCTATCACTCCAACGTTGGCAAGGAAGCCGTGGGCACGGCCACCGTGCAAAGTGTGGATGCCAGCGATCCGAAGAATCCAATCGTAAAGCTGAAAGTGGGCAAACGACTCAAACGGCCCAAGCCGTTGGCTGAGATTCGTGATGCCGGTGTGTTTCAGGGCAGCATCATGTTCCGGCAATTTCGGCTGAGCGTTGTGCCGCTGACCGATGAGCAGTACGACTGGCTGATCCACGGATAGCTTGTCACGATATGAAATTTTGTCGGGGAATCCCGCATTGCCTGGGATGACCTGGCTGTAAGGAAAGAGGTTTGGAAAATGATTGATCTGCAGGGTAAGACCGCGGTTGTATTCGGGCTGGCGAACAAGCGTTCCATTGCATGGGCTATTGCGCAGAAGCTGAGCGATGCCGGTGCTAAGGTGGCCATCTGCTACCAGAACGAGCGCCTGAAGAAGGAAGCCGACGGGCTGATTCCGGAACTGAAGGATGCGAAGAGCTTCCAATGCGACGTGTCCATCGATGCTGAGATTGATCGTGTCGCGGAAGAGTTGAAGGCGGCTTACGGCACTGTGGATATCATCGTGCACTCGGTTGCATTTGCGCCGCCGGATGCCATCAAGAGCGATTTCTTGCTGACGAAGCGTGAAGACTTCCGCATTGCGCTGGATGTGAGCGCATACTCTCTCGTTGCTGTGTCGCGCGCGCTGGCTCCGATCATGAACGAGGGCGGCAGCATTCTGACGCTGACCTACTACGGTAGCGAAAAGGTCTTCCCGAACTACAACGTGATGGGTGTGGCGAAGGCCGCTCTGGAAGCCACAGTGCGTTACCTTGCGGCATCGCTGGGACCGAAAGGCATTCGTGTGAACGCGATTTCTGCAGGCCCCATCAAGACGCTTGCCGCACGCGGCATCGGCGACTTCAACAAGATTCTGGATACTGTGACAGAGCGCGCTCCGTTGCACCGCAACGTGGAGACGGTGGAAGTAGGTAACACCGCTGCATTCCTTCTGTCGCCGTTGGCCAGCGGTATCACTGGCGAAATCACGTACGTGGACTGCGGTTATAACGTCACCGGCATGTAAGACCGAAGCTCGGAGAGAACATGACCATCGCAGAAGTATTGCTGGCGGATCTCGCTCCGGAGGCGGCGAACACACGCCGCATTCTGGAGCGTGTTCCTGCGGATAAGGCTGATTGGAAACCGCACGATAAATCCATGAAGCTTGGTGCGCTGGCCGCCCACGTTGCAGGGTTGGCGCATTTCGGTCATGTGATCCTGACGACGCCGCAGATGAACATGCAGACGGACAAGTTCCCGAAGTATGTTTTCACCACGTCGGAAGAGGCCGTGCAGGTCGCTGCGGACGCCTTCGAGAAGGTTCGTGGTGCTTTGGCAGTGACGTCGGACGACCAATTTCAGGAGCACTGGAAGCTTCTGTTTGGTGACATGCTGATTGCAGACGCGCCGCGGTTGCAGCTTTACCGCTCCATGTTCTTCAACCACCTGATTCATCATCGCGGACAGTTGACGGTGTATCTGCGGTTGCTGGACGTTAAGGTGCCAGGTATCTACGGACCATCCGCTGACGAGCCTTTCGGCGGCTGACGTGGATTCATCCAGAGGCACGCAGCGAAGACGATCAGCAACGGAAAAAACTCCAGCGTATAGCGCTGCTCAGGGTTGTCGAGGGTGAGAAGAAGGAGGCATCGCAGAGCGATGTATCCAGCCATCGACAACACGAGCAGCCTTTCGCGTTTCAGCGCGCTGCGGAGTCCTGCGATAGCCGCGAAGAAATAAGCGAGATTCAGCGCCCCATAAGCCAGCGCAAATATGGTTTGCCAAGGATGTTTGCTGAATTGCCACCAGCGTTCAGCGACGGGCAACATTTCCGTGCGCGGATGGAACAGCATGTTGGTCAGGCGCGCAAGAGGCAGCACAAGGTAATAGCGCAAAGGATGTGTTGCGACGCGTTCCCGCGCAAGAGTCTCAAAGCCCGCCTCCACCTGTGGATTCAGCTTGCCCTCGTAACCAGCCTGTTGGAGCAGCTTCTCGGTCTGTTGACGCTGTGAAGGGCTGTCGAAGGCACGGTCGGGGAGATCGGCGGTGTTGATGAGATCTTCCGGGTAGTTCCAATAAGCATCCTGCGTCGCCGTGAAGTCGACCCCCCAGGTACGGAACCAGCGTTCAAAATGAATGGGAGCCGGTTCGCCCGGGTCCACAGCCTGTTTGGGTGCGATCGGCTGGAACACGTGGAAGGTGCTGTAGTTGCGAATGGTCCACGGCACGAAGGGGAGTGCGGTCAGGACAACGCACAGCGTCGCAGGCTGCAGACGCTGCAATAGAGGCTTGTGCCTGCCTCCCATGAGAAGTACGGGCAGGAGGGCGACCGCGAGCAGTCCTTCGTCTGGTCGCAGCAGGACACTGCAGGATAAGGCAAACGCCAGTGGAACAACCCAGCGTGTGCGACGGTCGTCAAGCCAGTGCTGAAGCAGATAAAACGCCAGCGCGAGGAAGAAGAGCGTGAAGGTCTCGGTGAGCGGGGCGACCGCGTAGTTGGCAGTGAACGGGCAGAGGCAGGCAAGTGCCAGCGCTGCCAGGCCGCAGGCGGTTCCACCGATCTTTCGAGCCATGATGGCAACGATGCAGCAGGTAGCGAGGTCTGCGGCAATCTGTAGCCACAGCAGTGGCAGAAAGCTGCGCAGCGTGCCGGGCGTGGCGTGGAGAAAACGGTCAAAGAGCCACGAAAGTGCAGCCAGTATGGACGGATAGCCGGGAAGACGGATCAACGTGGCCCGTATCTGCACACCCTCAGTCAGGCCATAGATGTGGTGGTGCAGCCAGTTGAGCGCAATGTCTTGATAAAGAATCGAGTCGGCAGCAAGGAACGCGTGTTTTTGCAGGAAATAGAAGCGCAGCAGGAACCCGCAAGCGAGAAGGAATGCCGCAACGAGACCGCGGTGGCGCTGCTTGTCCGAAATGTCTGTCAGCGCGGCGTGCATCGCTTTGCATCATAACGGTTATCTTCTGCGGAAAGAGTCCATTACGGGCGCGCAGTTTTTCGCAAGGATGGATACCATAACGAATGGATATGGCAGAACCAGGTACGCGAGAACAGAAGCCGATTTTTTACGATGAGAAACGACGCCGGTGGAAGCGGCTGCGGCGAGTTCTGGACATCTCCGCGGCCGTCGGACTACTGACGTTCATCGTGTTCGTGCTGGGCGTGATCCGGATGCGGCCCCTGCCTGAGCTATTGCTGGAGCCGGCGAAACACAATTATCGCGCGCAGAACTCGCGGAACATCCTGTCCGATGACAAGGCAAAGAAGGTGCGTTCGGCGCACCGCAAAACAGACCGTAACGCTTCCGACATTACGCTGAACTCGGATGAAGGTCTGCGTGCCGCGTTCTACGTCGAATGGGACCCGGCCAGTTACAGTTCGCTGAAGGCTCATGCCAAACAGCTCGACATGGTGTTCGCGGACTGGCTCCACGTCATTACGCCAGATGGCAAACTGACCGGCTACAACAGCGAGTTTCAGAAGTTTGACGTAATCGATTCGTCCGGCGTGCATCCGGTGGACATTGGCCGCAAGGTAGAGCGGACGTTGACAGCCGCCGCATCGGGTACAGAGTTGTTCCCGATGGTCAGCAACTCCGTCATTAATGCGGACTTCTCGGATACCGTTGGGGCGTTTCTTGAGAGCCCTACCGCACGCCAGCATTTTCTGGATCAGTTGATGCGGTTTGTGACGTCGAATCCGCGCTATCGCGGTATTTCGTTCGACTTTGAAAGCATGCCTGCTGAGGCACAGCCCGGCTATCGGCAACTGATCAGCGACGCCTACATCGCTCTTCACGTGCGGGGCCTGAAGTTGTATATCAATACCCCTGTTGCCGACGATGACTGGGACCTGAAGTACATGGCCGCGCACTCTGACGGACTGTTGCTGATGAACTATGACCAGCATCAATCGGAGAGCGAGGCCGGACCGATTGCAGGACAGGACTGGTTTGTGAAAAACCTGCAGGATGTCCTAAAGCAGGTGCCAAAGGACAAAATCATCGTCGACATCGGTAGCTATGGCTATGACTGGATTACGACGTTGCCGTCCGCAGATCAGCCAGCGAAGAAGGGCCATCGCGCGAAGAAAACCGGGCCGGTAAAGCCGGAGTTGGTGCGCGTCGATAACATGTCCTTGCAGGGGATATGGCAAACAGCATCCGACTCAGGGTCATATGTCGATCTGGATGATGCGTCGCTGAATCCACACATCACTTACGACGATGAAGATCAGCACCAGCGTCATCAGGTTTGGTTCCTTGATGGTGTAACGATCTTGAACGAGATGCGCGCGGCACGACGGCTTGGACTGCAGACATTCTCATTGTGGCGATTGGGATCGGAAGATCAGTCACTATGGAAGATCTGGGATCAGCCGATGCGATCGAATCCGTTGGTTGAGCTTGCCGATGTTGCACCGGGATACGACCTGGATATTGAAGGCATGGGCGACATCATGCACGTCTCTGGCAGGCCGAAGAACGGCCGCCGCACGATGACGATCGACGATGACTCCAAGCTTGTCGACAGCGAGACGTTGACGAGTTATCCGCTTTCGTATTCGGTGGATTACTTTGGCTATCACCCAAAGAAGCTGGTGATTTCTTTCGACGATGGTCCCGATCCTGTATGGACGCCGCGCATTCTCGATGTGCTGAACAAGTACGGCGTAAAGGGCGTCTTCTTCATGATTGGAGAAGAAGCGGATAACAACGTCGGCGTGATGCAACGCGTGTATCGCGAAGGTCACGAAATCGGCAATCACACATTCACGCATCCCGATATCTCGGCCATTAGCAATCGCGAAGTAGACGTGCAGATGAATCTGACGGAGCGGTTGTTTGCTGCAAAGCTCGGCGTGCAGCCCCTGTACTTCCGTCCGCCCTATGACATCGACGAGCAGCCGGATACCAATGATCAGGCCGCGCCGATGGAGCGCGTGCAGGCTCGTGGCTACATTGTGGTGGGCAACAAGATTGACACAAATGATTGGCAGGAGACACCAAAGAAGACACCGCAAGAGGTTGTCGACAGTGTGCTCCAGCAACTGGATGACATGAAGGATCGCCCGGATAAGGCGGGTTCCATCATCCTGATGCATGACGGTGGTGGTGATCGTTCTGTGACGGTGGCGTCGCTGCCGCTGTTGATTACGACTCTGCGTGCGAAGGGCTATGAATTTGTCACTGTGGCAGATCTTGTAGGCAAGAGCCGTGAGCAGGTGATGCCGCCCATTAAGGGATGGCGCAACAAGTTCCTGGCGCAGGTGGATTCGCTGGCTTTCTTCGGGCTGGCAACGTTCAATCATTTCGTCGTTGCTGTCTTCTTCATTGGCGACATCCTAATGAGCGGTCGCCTCATCATCATCGGTCTCTTCGCCATCATTGATCGCTTCCGTCGCAGGAAGAACTTTGCGGGGCCGGACTATCAGCCTCGCGTTGCCGTGTTGATTCCTGCGTACAACGAAGAGAAGGTGATTGTTCGCACCATCCGCAGCGTGATGATGAGCACGTACAAGAACCTGCACATCATCGTGATTGATGACGGATCAAAAGATCGCACGGCAGAGATCGCGCGCGAAGCGTACCCCGAGGACATTGCCAGCGGACGTTTGACCGTAGTGAAGAAGGAAAATGCGGGCAAAGCAGAGGCTCTCAACTATGCGCTGCAAAACTATGTTCACGAAGAAATCTACGTGGGCATCGATGCAGACACAGTAATTGCACACGATGCCATCGCACGGTTGGTTCCTCACTTTGCTAATCCGCAGATCGGCGCGGTGGCAGGCAATGCGAAGGTAGGCAATCGCGTCAACCTGTGGACGCGCTGGCAGGCGCTCGAATACATTACCAGCCAAAACTTTGAGCGCCGTGCATTGGATCTGTTCGATGTCGTTGTCGTTGTGCCAGGGGCCATCGGTGCATGGCGCACAGAGGCGGTTCACAAGGGCGGCGGTTATCACTCCAACACCGTTGCGGAAGATGCTGATCTGACGATGATCCTGCTGGAGCAGGGGCTTAGCGTGATCTACGAGGACCGCGCACTGGCATTTACGGAAGCTCCAATCAACATGAATGGGTTGATGCGGCAGCGTTTCCGCTGGTCGTTTGGCATCATGCAGGCGGTGTTCAAGCACATTGGTGCGGTTACCAAGCGTCGTGCGATGGGGCTGTTTGCTTTGCCAAACATCATCATCTTTCAGATTCTGTTGCCGCTCGTGTCACCGTTGATTGACCTGATGTTTGTCGCCAGCTTCCTGAAGTTTCTCTATGACCACCATTTCCATCCGGAATCGGCTTCAAGCGCCAGTTTTGTGAAGCTGCTGTACTTCTTTCTGGCGTTTATGGTGATTGATTTCTCAGCGTCGGCGTTGGCCTTCCTGCTGGAGAGGAAGCATCCTGCCAGCAAAGGCGATATGTGGCTGCTGATGCATATCTGGATCCAGAGATTTACGTATCGCCAGGTGTTCAGCGTGGTGCTGTTCAAGACGATCAAGCGTGTGATCGATGGCCGCCCCTTCAGTTGGGACAAACTGGAGCGCACCGCGCAGATGAGCAAATCAACAGACCAGATGCTGAATGGTGCGCCGTCGCCAAAGTAGCGCGCACGTATAACGGTCTTTTGCAAAAGGATAAAATGGAATTATGGCAACGAATGCAATTCCCACCGTGCGCGAGCCTCAGGCTCCGCTGAAGACCTTCGTCAATGAGGCTTTCCAGAACTTCACAGACTCCGATGTGAAGGCAAACATGCAGGAAGCGCTGCGCCTGGTGGAAGGTGAACTGGGTAAGGAGTACCCGCTCATCCTCGGCGGTGAACGAGTGTATGCCGCGGAGAAGATTGTCTCTACTAATCCCGCGAAGCCCGCGCAGAAAATTGGCGTCCACCAGGAAGCAGAGCTGGCGCATGTGGAGCAGGCTGTTGCTGCTGGTGAGAAGGCGTTCAAGACGTGGAGCCGCGTGCCGGTACAGCAGCGTGTCCAGTTGTTGCTGGATATTTCGATGCTGGTACAGCAGCGCAAGAACGAACTCTGCGCATGGTTGACGTATGAGGTCGGCAAGAACTGGGCTGAGGCAGATGCCGACGTGGCCGAGTGCATCGACTTTTTGGAGTTTTACGCGCGCGAGGCGCTGAAGCTGGACCGCGCAACCACGCCCATCCAGTTTCCTGGAGAGAAGAACACGCTGCGTTACATTCCGGTGGGTGTTGGAGCGGTGATTCCACCGTGGAACTTCCCGCTGGCCATCATGGCTGGCATGACCATGGCTGCTGTCGTCAGCGGCAACACCGTGGTGCTGAAGCCCTCGCCCGATGCGGGCACCATCGCTTCACGCTTCTTTGCGTTGCTGGAAGAGGCGGGCATGCCGGAAGGCGTGGTGAACCTATGTCAGGGCACGGGCGACCGCGTTGGCGCCGCTCTCGTTGCTAACCCGAAGATTCGCTTCATCGCCTTTACCGGCTCGAAGAAGGTGGGGCTCATCGTGCATGAGACCGCCGCGAAGACGCAGCCAGGACAGCACTTCATCAAGCGCACGATTCTGGAGATGGGTGGCAAGGACGCCATTCTCGTCGATGCGGATGCGGACATCGACGCAGCGGTAGAAGGCGTTGTGGCCAGCGCATTCGGCTTCAGCGGCCAAAAGTGTTCGGCGTGTTCGCGCGCGGTGGTGGATGCTCGTATTTACGACGTTTTCTGCGACCGTCTCGTGGAACGCGTGGAGAAGATCAAAGTTGGCGATCCGGTAGAGAACTTCGCAATGGGCCCGGTTGTGAACAAGATCGCGTTTGATCGCGTGTTGAATGCCATTGAGACCGGCAAGACGGAAGGCCGGCTACTGACTGGTGGCGAGGCGTTTGCGAACGAAACAGGTGGCTATTATGTGAAGCCGACCGTATTTGCGGACATTGCCCCGAACGCACGCATTGCGCAGGAAGAGATCTTCGGACCTGTGCTGGCGGTGATCAAGTCTCAGAACTTTGATGAAGCGCTGGATATCGTCAACGGCACAGAATACGGCCTAACTGGCGCGATCTACTCCATGTCGCGCGAGCGGCTGGACCGCGCTGCAAAGGAATTCCACGTAGGCAACCTGTACCTGAATCGCAAGTGCACCGGAGCCATGGTGGGCGCGCATCCGTTCGGCGGATTCAACATGAGCGGAACAGATTCCAAGGCGGGTGGAGGCGATTACCTTCTTCTATTCACGCAGGCGAAGTCGATTGCGGAGAAGCAGGGTGTCATTGACGAGTCAGACCAGATGTCGAAGCCAAACGGCATTTAGCTCTGCTTCCGAGTCATACAAGGGGCATGGCGATTCGTCATGCCCCTTTGTTATGCAGGGAAGTGCAAATGAAGGAGGCGAGCGCCGAAGCACTCGCCTCCTTAAAATTCCGATTGGGGAATTGGTTACGCGTTGGTGCGTGCAACCTCGCGCAGACGGGCAGCCTTGCCACGCAGACCGCGCAGGTAGAACAGCTTGGCGCGACGCACTTCGTACGAACGAATCTTCTCAACCTTGTCGACAACCTTCGAGTTGAAGGGGAAGATACGCTCAACACCCTGACCGAAGCTCATCTTACGGACGGTAAAGGACCCCTGAGGTCCGTTCTTGCGAGCGATGCACATGCCCTCAAACGCCTGAAGACGCTCTTTGTCGCCTTCTTTGATCTTGACCTGCACGCGAACGGTGTCACCCGGCGCAAACTCCGGAAGGTCGGTACGCTCCAGCTTAGCTGCGAGCTTCTGCATGATGGGATGAATGGACATGATGCCTGAATTCCTTACTTAGTAATCGTTTACCAGTGTACCGCAAAAATCTGGAAAAGTGGGCATAAATCGCGTGTGCGTTGGTGCATTCGCGTTGCAGCTTTCGTCAATTCTCACGCAATGTTGCGAGGAATCGCCTGTCGTCCGGTGATAGAGCCGCAGTTTCCAGAAGATCCGGTCGATTCGCGGCCGTTTTGCGCAATGCCTGCTGCCGACGCCATTTGCGGATAGCGGTGTGGTCGCCGCCTGCCAAAACCTCGGGAATGGTGATGCCGCGAAACTCGGCGGGACGCGTGTAGTGCGGGTAATCGAGAAGCCCCGCTGAAGGCGACATGGCCAGTGGCGGAGCGTCTTCGGCCTGTTCGCTGTCATGCGCGTGGCCGAAGCTTTCATAATGCGCGGAATCGGGATTACCGAGTACGCCTGGTAGCAACCGGACGACCGAGTCCACGATGACCGCCGCACCCAGTTCGCCGCCGGAAAGCACGTAATCGCCAATGGAGATTTCGCGGTCGCAGTAAAGCGCATTCACGCGTTCGTCCACGCCTTCGTAACGCCCGCAGATCAGCACAAGGCGATCCAGAGACTTCAGTTCCTGGGCAACAGACTGGGTGAATGGGCGACCCTGGGCCGAGAGCAGGACCACGGACTCTTTCTGCGTGTCGCGATTTGGCTTTGGGGTAATGCCGAGGGATTCAATGGCTTCGCTTAGCGGTTCTGGCTTTAAAACCATCCCTTCGCCCCCGCCAAAGGGGCGGTCATCTACGGTGCGATGCCGATCGTGGGTGAAGCTCCGCAGATCGATGCAGTTTACCGAGGCAATCCCGGCGGACAGTGCCCGCGCCACCACGCCATAACGCAGTGTGCTTTCCAGGAAAGCAGGGAAGATCGTCACAATGTCGACTTGCAGGGCCATGATGGAGTCGCTATTCCTCAGCGTAAACGGAGGCGCTAGCCGTTCATCTCCAGCAGGCCATCCGGCAGGTTCATTTCGATTTTGCGAGCCGTTGTGTCAATGCTGGCGACAAAGGCGTTGGCGAACGGTATCAGTACTTCGTCTCCATTGGCACGCTCCACCACGAAGAGGGCCGCGGCATCTTCAATGCGCTTCCCAGTGGGATCCTGCGGGAAGTGCATGTCAACGACGGTGCCCACCATATCGCCATGGTGCACCATCTGGCAGCCGATCAAATCGCTCACGTAATAGTTTCCATCTGTGAGTGTAAGTCGCTGATCTGAAGATATTTCAATTGTTGCATTCAGTAGTTTTTCGGCATCGGAAATGGAATCGACACCGCGCAGTTTCAGCACGATGCGTCCAGCACTTCGCCCCGTGGGGAGCCACGAGTCTTCCACCACGGTGGGTTGAGGCTCACCCTCTGGAAGGCGAAGGAAGATATTGGGATATTGGCGAAAATGATCCGGAAAGTCCGTTTTCAGGTCGGCCAGTACTTCGCCTCGCCGTCCCTGCGGACGTACCACGCGCGCGAGCGTGCTCCATTCCACTGCCATAGGCCCTGCCTTACTCCGACTGCACGTCCAGGCTGTAGCGATGCTGTGCCTTACTTCCGGCGGCGCTGAGGATGGTTCGCAGCGACCTTGCCGTACGCCCTTGCTTGCCTATGACCTTGCCCAAATCGTCTGGATGAACGAAGAGGCGGATAACGGTTTCGGATTCAAAAGCTTCTGATTCTACCCGCAGGTTTTCCGGGTGGTCTACTAGGGCTTTCGCAATCCCGGTAAGAAGCTCAGAGATGTGGTTCACAGATTCAGGGGAGGAATGGTCCGTCATACGTACCTTGGAAGGGAATGAGATTTCACACCCGCTCAGCAACCATACACTACGCCGGGCAGCGAGACTCTTCCGAACTTAGATGATCCTGTACCGCCAGAAGTGACTGAAATAAGACAGCCGCGGAACTATGCAGGATATTGAGCGCATAGGACCGCGGCCCGAGGTTGAACGTCCTTACAGTGGTTTAAGCAGCCACTGCTTCGGTCGCCGGCGCGTTCTTGACGAGCTTCGCAACAATATCCGACATCTGGGCGCCAACGCCGGTCCAGTAGTCGATGCGGTCGCGCTTCAGGCTGACCGTTGCGGGTTCGGTACGCGGGTTGTAGGTACCAACCACTTCGATGGAACGGCCATTGCGGGCGCGGTCCTTTTCGATCACAACGATGCGGTAGTAGGGCTGCTTACGCGCTCCAACGCGCGCCAAACGAATCATGACCACTTGGTTACTTCCTCACTCACAAACAATGTCTTGGTGATGGCCGGTGCACAGGGCAGCGGAAATTGCGCAATGTCTGCCACCGACGGCGGTGCGCGCAACACATTCCAACCTATCTATTGTGGGCTATTGGGGCTAAAAATACAAGAAGGGGATGGGTAAGATCCTCCATAAACCGTCATTCCGATATCTTTTCACGTTGCTGAACACGGGCTTCTTGGCCCCTGCACGTTAAAAAATCGCGGATGAGGCCGAAGCAGCAACCTGCCAGAGTCGTTAGAAGGTATTCACCGTTATAGCGAAACCCATCGAGTATTCTTCCTGCGAAGGATGCCAGACGATTCGTCTTTCCGCGCCGTAAGTGCGTCCGAAGACTGTACTATGCGTCCATATCGATAGAGCACGGCATCCCACCTACTACCCGGAGGGCCGCACCATGCACCGCGAATACCACGTCGACTACTCCCAGTCCCTGGGGCGTTCCATGGAGTGGCTGGTCTTTGGGCAGGATGGTTTGCCGGTGATTGTTTTTCCTACCTCCCGTGGCCGGTTTTACGAATTTGAAGATCAGGGAATGGTAGGTGCGCTGGAGAGCAAGATCAATCGCGGCCAAATTCAACTATGGTGCGCTGATTCGGTCAACCACGAGAGCTGGTTTTCCGACGGTGCTGAGGGAAGTTGGTGTGTTGCACGGCATCTGCAGTATGAGCATCACATTTTGGACGAACTGCTTCCGTACATCCGGACGCGCAATCGGAACAAGATGCTGGCGGCGATGGGATGCTCCTTCGGCGGGTTTCACAGCATGAGCATGGCTCTGCGCCATCCGGACAAGATCAATGCGGCGCTGTCCATGGGCGGTGCGTTTGATGTTGGTCGCTTCCTCCACGGCTACTATTGCGACGACCTGTACTTCACGCTGCCTATGGATTTTCTTCCAAACCTGCACGATCACTGGTATCTGGATCGCTATCGTCACAACACTTATATTCTGGCGACAGGACACCACGACCAGTACTGGAATGACAATGAGCGCCTGGCAGCAATCATGCGTAACAAGGACGTTCCTGTGCGGTTGGATGTGTGGGGAGACAACACGGGGCACGACTGGCCGTGGTGGCGCCGGATGGTGCAAACCTACGTCTGAAGCGTTGTTGGCGATGTGTGCTTCAATGTTCCACACAAAGGAACGTTCATGCCGCGCGCGCTCAAATACCTTGCAGCATTTATTGTCATGCCTCTACTGGCGCAGAAGCCTTCCACTGACACGCCAACTCTAAAGACAGCAGCACGACTTGTTCTGGTCGACGTTGTGGTTACCGATCACAACGGCAAGGTGGTTCATGGCCTGAAGGCAACGGATTTTCGCCTGACGGAAGACAATGCGCCACAGGTGCCACGTAACTTTGAAGAACACGTCGCTGGTTCATCGGATCAGGTGGCCAGGATTCAGATGCCCCCCGGCATGTTCACAAACTTCACGACGACACCGCCGGATAACGTAACCAACATCCTGCTGATTGACCGCCTCAATACCGATCAGATCGATCAAGTCCATCTGCACCGGCAATTAGTGACGTTTCTGAAAGGGGCCACTAACGGCACGCGCATCGGCATTTTCGTTCTCGGATCGCAGCTTTCCATGTTGCAGGGACCTATAACGGACCTGACAAAACTGCGCGCCGTGATGCAGTCCGCTAGAACAAGGGAAACAATCCTGAAGCCCGACCAACTGCACGACTCCTTTGCTGACCAGATGGAGAATATGGGTGCATCTCCGGCGGTCGTGGCATCACTGCGACAGTTTGAAGCTCAAACGAATGCGAATCAGTTGGATCTTCGCGTGAAGTTGACACTGGCAGCTATGAACCAGTTGGGCCGCTATCTCTCTGGCCTACCAGGACGTAAGAATCTGGTATGGCTCTCGGGCTCGTTCCCACTGAATGTCTTTCCCAGCAGTATTCAGTTACCCGACAATCCCTTCGTTACCATGGCAAACTACGAATCCGAACTTCGTAAGACAACCAGTCTGCTGGCGCAGGCACAGGTCGCAGTCTACCCAGTGGGTGCCGCTGGGCTGCGTGTATCACCTGTCTTTGAAGCAGAGAACAACAAGAGCTATGCGAATCGCTTGCATAGCTCTCAACCCAGCCGCGCTGCAATCGATAATTCGGATTTTCAGGCGACCATTGTTGCCGAAAACGACACGATGAACCAAATGGCAGAATCCACCGGAGGACGGGCCTTTCACGACACGAATGGTCTTGCCGAGGCTGTCGCTTCCGCGCTCACAGATGGCGCCGATTACTACACGCTGACGTACACCCCGACGAATACAAAGACTGATGGTGGCTATCGCAAGATCAAGCTACAGCTTGCGAATTCCGCCTACACGTTGCGTTACCGGCGTGGCTACTTTGCGTCATCTACCAACGTTGCGGCACAAACTTCTGCGGCCATGCTTGGAGCAACTTCACTTGGTGCACCTGAACCGACGGAGATATTCCTGAAGTCGGCGGTCTTCCCGGCTAGTGCAGGCAATCCGGAAGAAGCTGAGGCAGCTCCCCACAATCTTCTGGCAGCCAATGTTGCCGGCCCATTCCAGCGCTACACGATCGACACCATTGTGAACCCCACTGACTTGGCGTTCGAACACGGCGACGACGATAACGTCCGCGCCAGCTTTGATGTTGCCGTGCTTGTATACAGTGCCGAGGGCGTGTTGATGAATCACTTGATCAACCAGCTTCACGCGTCTGCCACGCAGCAGGAGTTGCAGAAGGACATGCAGCAGGGGATCCAGTTTCACGAGGAGATCAGTGTTCCCGCCAAGGGAGATTATTTTCTGCGCATTGTGGTGCATGACGTCGCAACGGACAAGATGGGCGCGATCGAAGTACCAATCGATAGCGTCCGCACACTTACTCCGTTACATGCTGCGGAAAAATAAGAAATCGCCAGTAAGCAGAGCGCTTACTGGCGAGTCATCTTCCGTGAGCGAATTACTTCGCTGTCTTCAACACCACGACACTTGCGATCGGGTCGATTGCGTTCGCTGGTAGTGTCACGTCCACCGAGTCACCGTTCTGCTTGAACGTGAGCGGCTTCTTCGTCGCAAGCAGATAGGCGCCAGTGACCTTGCGCGGCATCTTGTCCAGGTGCAGCGTGGTGCCGGGCCACTTGAAGATTTCTATGTAGACCTTGTCAGCCTTGGTGGTAGAGCGCCATTCCCACGACGGAATCCACTTGGGCTGCTTGGTCTTCTCGTTGATCTCCGTTTTGCTGAAGCTACCTGCTTCCGGCCCGAAGAGTGTGGGCGAGGTGCCATAGATGGCTTCGCCATTCACGCTCATCCACTTGCCCACTTGTTGCAGGCGTTCTACTTCTGCAGAAGGAACAATGCCATGCGAGTCTGGTCCAATGTTCAGCAGGTAATTGCCGCCCTTGCTGGCGATATCGACCAGATTGCGCACCAGCGTTTCGGTGGACTTGAAGTTGTTGTCGTACGACTTGTAGCCCCATGTGTCGTTCATGGTCATGCACGATTCCCAGTCGCGACCGGGATATCCCTGCGGCGGAATGAACTGTTCGGGTGTTTCCGTATCACCTTGATACTTTCCTCCAAGGCGGTTGTTCCAGATCAGTTTCGGGTATTTGTTAAGAAGCTTAACGATCTCCGCGGAACGCTCCGGCGTCATCGCATCTCCAGGAGTGTCAAACCACACAACTACGGGATAGTCCTTGTAATTCGTCAGCAGTTCCGTCAACTGCGGAATGGCTTTCTTGTGCAGGTATTCATCAAAGCTGCCATCCTGCGCCTTGTCCCAATGATGTGTCTTGGGGTCGTGTCCGGGACGCATCGACGCTCCACCACCGGGCGCTGTCCAGTCCTGCGACTGCGAATAATAGAAGCCGAGCTTCACACCCTGCTTGCGGCACTCTTCTGCGAGTTCTTTCAATGGATCGCGATGGAATGGAGTGGCGGCAACGATGTTGAAGGGATCGGCCTTGGAGTCGAACATCGCGAAGCCATCATGATGCTTTGATGTGATGACGATGTATTTCATGCCTGCGGCTTTTGCCAGCGCGACGATGTCGTGTGCGTTGAAGCCCGTGGGATTGAATTGTGACGCGAGCGCCTTGTAATCAGCTACCGGGATGCTGGCGTTGTTCATGATCCATTCGCCAATGCCGGGAATCTGTTTGCCATTCCACGTGCCTGCGGGGATGGAGTATAGGCCCCAGTGAATAAACATGCCGAAGCGTGCGTCGCGCCACCATGCCATGCGTGCATCGCGTTGTGCGGGCGTTTCCGTGTCCTGGATGGCCTTTACAGGATGGTTCACACTTGCGGTGTCGATTCGCGATCCTTCAAGCTGTGCCTGTGCACACACACTCAAAGCTGCTACACATCCCGCTGCAACCACTGACTTCCAACGCATCATTCTGACCGTTCTCCCTGGCATCAAGCTTGAGGTTCGCAACGGCAAAAGCCAGCGTGCAAACCCCGGAGGATTGTAATGCGCACCTGCAGGAACTGACAGTTGTTTCAAATTACAGGGCGCGGTCTGCTTGATGCAGAGGATTTGAGATGCACAGAGACGCGTCCTTGACGAGGAATAGGGTATTTGCAACGAGCGTGCGTACAGAAGCGCGCCTCGCATTCCTGACCACTGCCTTGGCGATTTCGCTCTTTGTGTCATGTGCCGGGGCGCAGCAGGTCGGCCACTACATCGGTGGGTTTACTGGCCTGGACAATGGCACATCCGCGCCCCCGGGATTTTATGCGGCGGGATTCGGGCTTGTAGAACCGGTGAGCAGCATCAAGGGGCCCAATGGCAATACCGTGTTGAAGCCGGACATTAATGTGGGCGGAGCGATTGCTGCGTATAGCTATATATCGCAGAAGAAAATATTGGGCGGCGAGTATGGCGTGGCCTTCATGGTGCCCGTGCTCAATACTCGCTTCAACTCGAACTTGTTTGATAAATCGGCGCAGTCGGCCGGTGTCTCCGATATCTTGTTTGAGCCAGTGAACCTTGGATGGGCGAAGGGTGCTGCAAACTACACGCTGAACTATGCCTTTTATGCACCCACGGGAGACTTTGATCCAAGTTCCCCGCTGAATCCAGGACTGGGCTTCTGGGAGCATCAGGTTTCGGGCGGCATGTCTATCAGTCTGGATAAGAAGAAACTGTGGAATGCATCTGCGCTTACCATCTGGGAATTCAATCATTCGAAGCTGGGTGAAGATTTAAAGCCTGGGCCGATTTTCAATGGCGAATATAGTTTTGGCCATCGGTTTTTCAAGTACCAGATGAATGCTGGATTCGTTGGCTACGCTTCGCAGAAACTATCGGCTGATACGGGGTCTGCGGTGAGTCCTCTGACGCGAGGCTATCGCGATCGTGGATTCGGTGCGGGGGGTGAATGGAAGTTCACTGATATCAAACACCGCCTAGCTTATGACGTCCGCTTTGAACAGCAGTATGGCATGCAGCTACGAACATCCGGACGTATTGTCGTTTTCAGCATCACGTATCTCAAACTGACACCGCCAAGACCTTCCAAGTAGTCCATCGCAACAACCCTATTTCGGATTAGCCTCCTGCACTCGTTGACTGTGCAGGAGGCGGTTTTGTCTTTGCAGTAGAAAGGTTGATGTTCCAGCAACGCGATAGAGTCGTACATGCATCACTTGGACAGGAGTAGGCAGTGAAGTTGTTGGCGATGGTTGCGTTGGGAATGGTTACGCTGGCTCATGCACAGCAGCAGGCAGGCGCTTCCGGTGGTATTGCCGTGGCTCCTGTGCCGCAATCTTCTACTGCGATTCCAGTTCCGGAGAGCGCAGCACCCTACTCACATTCTTTCCGCATTCGTTTGCTGGATGGCCGCAACGGTAGTCCTATTGCGGGCGGACACGTCAAGCTGTGGTACGACGAACCGTCCGGCAACGGATACATCCTGGCGACCAATGGGCGTGGCGTTGCTCTGATGCCGGCTCCGATTGGAGAGCCCGTGCGCATCCTTGTGCGTAGCGATGGTGCAGTAGATTGCCGGCGTGCTCAACGCTATGGTCCGCCGGTTGGCTACAACCTTGCCGATATCGCGGCGAAGGGAATTGCTGCAGAGAATACCTGTGGTGATGCCGCTACGCGCGCAACTCCTGGTGAACTGATTTTGTTCGTTCGAGCAGAACGATGGTACGAAAAGCTGAATCAGAATCCCCGAGTCGATGTGCCCTGAAAGAACTCCTCTTGCGTTGGATTGCCGGGAATTTGATCGCGGGCTCCGCAATAGCGACGCCGATTTCGCGCACACCGAGATGGTTTGGATACCAAACTAATTTCTTTTGGGACTGCGAGCGATCTGCTTCGACGTAGACGCATACGACGTTTTGAAGGCTCCTATCTATGTCGTCGAGCATTCGTTTATGCAGTGAAATCAACCACATGCGCATCTGCAGCGGCGGGTGAGTGGTGACGGAATGTGCTCGCAAAAGAGCGAAACTTCACTGCGGGCAGAACGCCAGTTTGTAAGGAAAGTGAACTTTCCAGAAAATTTTTTAGAAATCCCTCTCCACGAATCGCCGGATTCACGCTATTGTGATTACACATCGACATACAAATCAGCCGTCCTGTGTGTCGGAGTCCGCTTCAAACACAGGTTTTCTTTGCAAACGCAGAGCCGCGTTGGCTTCACCGACGTGTACCTCCGATTCGAACACCGCAGTTCACCCTGAGGAGAGTCGTAAATGGATTTGAAGAACTTCGCTTCCGCCCAGCAGTACTTTTCCCGTCGTTCGTTCATGCGTAACGCGGGTATCGCATCGGCTGCAGCTGCAGCGATGCCGTCCTTTGCAAAAGCCATGAGCCAGCAGGCTGCCGCACAGGCTCCGGTAGATGGCCCGAACGGCCGTCAGCGTGGTGGCATGCGCATGCCGATGGCTGCTGACACCGTCATCATTTCCTCTAACGAGAATCCGCTTGGACCGGCTCCCGTCGCGTTGGAAGCGATCGGTGCTGCTGCCAAGAAGGGTGGCCGCTATGACCGTGAATACTCTTCTGCAATGACGAAGGCCATCAGCGATCAGTTCCAGCTCAAGCCCGGTTACGTTCGCGTGTACCCAGGTTCGGGTGGTCCGCTGGATCTCGCACTGTATTCCAACATCGGTCCGGATAAGCCGCTCGTTGTGGGCGATCCTTCGTATGAGCAGGGCTTCCGCGCTGCAGCGACTTGTAAAGCCAAGTGTCATATGATCCCGCTCGACAAGACGACTTACAAGTATGACGTGAAGGCGATGCTCGCTGCCGACCCCAAGCCCGGCGCCTACTACATCGTGAATCCCAACAATCCCACCGGCACCATCACTCCGAAGGAAGACATCGCCTGGCTGGTAAAGAACAAGCCTGCGGGTTCCGTCGTGATCGTGGATGAGGCCTACCACCACTTCTCCAATCAGGATTCGGTACTCGATCTGGTCGCGCAGGATCAGGACATTATCGTGCTGCGCACGTTCTCCAAGATCTACGGTATGGCTGGCGTTCGCGCAGGCTTCGCCTTCGGTCGTCCTGACCTGCTGGCACGCTTCGAGAATGTCACCGTTAACAATCGCCAGATTGGTTCCATCTCGCTGACCTCGGCCTCCGCTGCCGCAGCCAGCCTGACCGATCCGAACCTGGTGCCGCTGCGTCGCAAGATCAACCGCGACGTACTGGACGACACCCTGGCGTTCCTCCAGAAGAACAACTACACCTTTGTACCGGGTGCCCAGGCCAATATGTTCATGGTGGACGTGAAGCGGCCGGGTATGGAAGTGCAGAAGATGATGATGCAGGAGAAGGTGGCGATCGGTCGTGTATGGCCCATCATGCCTACTTACGTTCGCGTCACCGTTGGCACACCGGACGAGATGAAGAAGTTCCAGGTGGCGTTCCACAAGGTGATGAACGAACCGACAGTCGCGCATGCGATGCTGCATGAGTACGACATTCCGCACGAGCTTGATCGTGCGTAACCCTGCTACTTGCAGGTGATAAGAAGAAGCCCCGACGATTGCAGCGTCGGGGCTTCTTCTTTTGTTCGGTAGTAGGAAGGATCACCCGGTGGGTGGCCCTTTGTAATGGGGGAGGGGTGTGGGGTTGCCGCCGTGTCAAGTGGGCTTATTAGCGCACCTTGATGGATGAGCGGAGGGTGAAGCTGACCACGCTCTCTGCGGGGATGGTGACATCACGGCTTCCGGTATAGGCTCCGGCTGCTGTGCCTGCACCCGCACCTGCCAGACCACCGATGAGGGCACCTTTGCCACCACCGGCCAGACCGCCGATGAGGGCGCCTGCGCCTGCGCCGCCACCGATGAAGCCGGCAGAGCGTTTGCCGCGACCCTTAGCCACAGCAACGTACTCGCTGGTCTGGACGCTGTGGTTGCCGATGGCAGTCAGAGCGATGCCGAGGTTACCCTCGCCCTTGATGCGGCCACGGCCCTTGGCGCTGGTGATCTCGCCCTTGACCGCTGTTCCGCGCGGGAAGGCCGTAACACCCTTGACGACGATGGCGCTGTTGAGGGAGCCGGAGAACGGCGTTCCTACTCCACCGCTATGTTCTGCCGAGAGGGACTCGGTGGTGCGGATGGTCACGGTGATGCCGGAGGGGACTATCAGTGGTGCGGGTTCCGGTGGAGGTGCAGGTGCCGCTGCAACCGCCGGAGCGGCTGGTGTTGCTACCGGAGCGACGGGCGTCGTGGCGACAGGCGCGGGCACCGGAACTGCGGCGGGTGTGGTGGCTGTAGCCGGCGCTGGTGTTCCGGTGGATGGGTTCACCGGTGTACCGGTTGCCGGGGAGATGGGAGCGCTGCCGTTGCCCACCGCTACGACGGTGGAACCTACGGGCAGGGGTTTACCGGGAGGAATGACCTGTGTGGTGCCGTCGGGCAGGCGGACTGTGGTTGCGCCAGTTGCACTGGCATCGTTCGAATGGCAGCCCGCAAGCAGGCCGATGGAAAGTGTGGCACAGAGTGCAAAGGAACGAACAGATGCTGGCATCCGGATGGACCTCCTGAACCAACCGCTTCGTGCTGGGGGATAGCGCGGTGTCAATACCGTGAGATGCATACTGGCGGTTCGTGTCGCCTCTAAGCTGCAGGATTTCCACTCATCGGAGACAACCCGCTGGTTTCTATGGAGATTGCAGGAGCGTGTGAAGCACCGTGCTCAGCCTCCGTTGAAGGATGGGAGTCTCGTGGTGGAAGCTTGCGATGCCATGCGGAAACACGAATGCCGCGAACCATTCGGTATCGCGGCATCAGTTTCCTGGTACGAGTTGCGAAGTAGAGTTAGATCTTGGCTTCGCGGTAGGAAACGTGCTTGCGCACGACCGGATCGTACTTCTTGAACTCCAGCTTAGCGCTGGTGGTCTTGGGGTTCTTGCTGGTGGTGTAGAAGTGACCGGTGCCAGCGGAGGAGACGAGCTTGATGAGGGTACGCATGTTTGTGTCTTATCCCTTCGCCTGGAGCAGAGCGGCGTCAGCGCCGATCTTGTTAATGATGCGCAGACCACGCGCGGACACGCGCATACGCACAAACTTCTTCTCTGAAGGAACCCAAATGCGCTTCCACTGCAGGTTCGGCTCCCAGCGACGACGCGTCTTGTTATTCGCGTGCGACACTTTGTTTCCGCTCATCGGACGCTTGCCGGTGATGGGGCATACCTTTGCCATGACGATCTCCTGATGCCGGGTCCGATGTTTCAGACCAACCCTACGATTATGTCAGATTTTGACCAGATTTGCACGGAATTCTGCGATGAAGTTTGTGGAATCTGATTGGGTGCGTGGTATACCCACCCCCTCCCCCTTGTTTTCTAAAATCGTCTTTCTATTGGGGTTACGGATTGGGTGGCTGTAAAATCGTCTGCCCATTGGGTTTAGAGGCAAAATCGTCTTTCTAAACGAGTTAGGGCCGCGCTCGGCGCGGCCCCTTTCTCTTCTGTTTCTATTCTAGTCGTTCGGCGGAAATACCATGCCAACTGTATTTCTTTTGGTTTGTTGGGGTTGAGTCGGTTTGGGGCTTGACAGCCATTTCCGGCACCGCTACAACTTCGATCCGCCATCCACGGGGATGCTGGCACCAGTGATCCAGCGAGCAGCGTCAGAGGCCAGGAAGGCGACTACGTCGGCTACGTCTTCCGGTTTGCCGATGCGTTTGAGCGCCTGCATTTGGAGGGTGATCTCTCTTCCGGCTTCTGTCTTTGTAAAGTTCGACATATCCGTGTCGATCACACCCGGCGCTACGGCATTGACGCGAATGCCCTGTGGGCCCAGCATGGCAGCCCAATTCTTCACCAGGGTTTCGAGTGCTCCCTTGGTGGAGGCGTAGGCGAGGATCGAAGGCTTGTCCGGTGCGAGATTGCCGACGACCTCGCGAGCCACGACGGAAGTGATGGCGATGACACTTGAACCTTCGCGAAGGAACGGGAGCAGTTGCTGGACGAGCAGAAATGGTCCGCGAACGTTTGTCGCAAAGAGAGCGTCAAGATCCTCTGCGCTGTAGTCGGCGATGCGTGCCGCCTTGCTGATACCCGCGTTCAAAACCACGATGTCGAGGTGGCCTTCGGTGAGTGAACCCACCTGCGTTGCAATCTGGGCTGCTCCGCTAGGCGTAGCCAGGTCCGATGCCAAGGCCTCCGCCTGTCCGCCTTTGGAACGGATGGCTGCGACAACCGATTCGGCTTCCTGTGCGGACCGACCGTAGTGAACGAGAACGCGCGCGCCAGCCTCAGCGAGGGCAATGGCTGTGGCGCGTCCGATTCCTCTTGAAGCGCCTGTTACGAGAGCAACCTTGTTCTTCAATATCATTTGCGATTCCGTTGAAACAGTTCAGCGGCCTCCAGACTCGATGCCTGATGAGGCCGCTGTTTACTAAGCGTTGGTACCACCATCTACGGTCAAATTCGCTCCGGTGATGTAGGACGATTCCGAACTGGCGACAAATGCGACGAGAGCTGCGACCTCGTCCACATGTCCGTAGCGCTTGAGACCTGTGACAGCGATCTGAGGTGTTGCCCAGTCGCCATCTGCGGGATTGAGATCGGTGTCGATGGGGCCGGGCTGCACGTTGTTGACGGTGATACCGCGCGTACCAACCTCTCGCGATAAGCTTTGCGCGAACATTTTCACGGCGCCCTTTGTTGCTGCATACGCAGCCAGCCCAGGCGTGAGGTTTCGCTCTCCGACACACGAGCCGACCATGATGATGCGGCCGTTGTCATTCATGCGTTTCAATGCTGCCTGGGTGGTGACGAAGACGCCGCGGATATTGAGGTTGATGACATGTTCCATCTCTTCCAGCGATGTCTCTTCGAATGGCTTCGGGATTGCCGTGCCGGCGTTGTTGACGAGGATGTCGAGCTTGCCGAGTTCGCTTACTGCTTTTTCAACCGCTGCCACGCTTGCTTCGGGATTGACTGCGTCTGCCTGAATTGCGATGGCCTTTCCGCCTGCGTCCTGAATCGCTTTGACCACGACAGCAGCCGCGTTCGCGTCCTTTGCGTAGGTGATGGCTACGCTGGCTCCATCGGAAGCGAGACGTTTGGCAATTGCAGCGCCGATGCCGCGTGATCCGCCTGTGACCAGCGCGATCTTTCCTTCAAGAGAATGAGGCATGTTCCTTACCTTTCTGATAACCCGTGATGTCCTTCAAGATCAGGAGAAAGCGAGAGACCCTGAGTTTCAGGGGCAAGACCGCCATTATCCAAGGACCTGTTTTGCAAAAATAGCGCCGAAACGTCGCCAGAGGAATTGCTTTGTAGGCTGAGGGGCTATGCTTTTTGTGCAGAGGTGGCACTTGGAACTGAGACATCTCCGATACTTCGTTGCGGTGGCAGAAGCGCGAAGTCTGAAGCTGGCAGCCGAAAACAAGCTGAACACAACACAGCCTTCGCTTAGCCGCCAGATTCGTGACCTGGAAGAGGAGGTCGGCGCTTCGCTTTTTGTAAGAGGATCGAAGGGCGTTGAGCTAACTCCGGCGGGCCGAGTGTTTCTGGACCATGCGCGCGTAATGCTTTCGCAGGCTGAAGTCGCGGTGCAATCGGCGCGGCAAATTGCCTATCCGACGAAGCCGTCGTTTGCTTTGGGATTCATGATTGGCCATGACACCACGTGGTTACCGGGTGCGCTCAGGCTTCTTCGGGATGATCTGCCGAATATTCATATCGTGATTTCGACACAGAACTCTCCACAGCTTGCCACCGCTCTTTTACACGGCGGGATTGACGTGGCGTTTCTACGCAGAGAAGACGGCAGCGATGACCTGGCTTTCAGAACTTTGGTGGATGAGCCATTCGAAGTTTTTCTACCTGCAGATCATCCTCTTGCGGCCAAGAGCGCGGTCAGTCTCGCGGATATTGCGAATCAAACATTTATCAGTGTTTCCGGGACCGCTCTCAGCATCTCAGGCAAACAGCCTGCTCTACGTCGCGCGATTGATCGATTCATGCATGAGAATGACATGGAGATACGGCCCAGCCATGAGGTCGACAATCTGGGTGGCGTGGTGTCGCTGATTGCGTCGACCCGTGGCATTGCTCTGCTGCCCGTGTATGCGAAGACCTTTCTTCCTGATGCGGTGACGACTCGCCCGCTGGAGGGAAGCGGCCCCAAAATCGATCTTTCGATCGGTTATCGCAAAGCGAATCCGTCTCCCATTCTGAAAGTGTTCCTGTCGCGCTTGAATGAACTAACGGCCGACGTCGCAGCGCAGGCCAGAGTCGACAGGTAATGATCAGGCGATGGTGAGGCGGGGGTGAGCGGTTCAGGGAATTGTTCGTTCTTCTCCCAAGAACCGCTCGTGTGTTTATTCGTGTGATCCGGCGAATGCCGTGTGCATTTCGTGCAGTTTGGTTTCGTCGGCTGGGCTGAGCTTCATGGGTCCCAACTGAATGTCGACACGGTCGATTTTGCCAGTGAAGGGGTATGGCGGTTTATAGGTATCTGTCACCGGTGAGCCGGTGTCGGAGCCGACACCGAATGTGTCGATACCGAAGCGGCCAGCTACCGTGTTCTCAATGCGCGTTTTGCCGACGACTTTCTTGTTGATGGCAATCGTTACTTCGCCGCCTTTGCCGAGACCGCCTCCGTCATAAGCGAACTCCATGGTGACCGTGGATTTGCCAACTGGCAGTGGAATACTTGATACGAGATTGGTTCGTACTCGCTCGAAGTAGTTGTAGTGGTAGACGAGCCTGCCCTTTTGTACATACAGCGCGAAGCCCGCTGATTTACCGCCTTCCGCTACGATGACACCTTCGCCGCCTCTTGCTGGCATCTCGATGACAGCAGTGATGCGATGGGAGCGATTCTTCGTGTTGGGCGCAGCCGTTTCAGGAAGACGCGATGCGTTGGCGTAATAAGTGAACTTTGTTCGGTTTGGATCGGCGCCGCCGGGCGAGGGCTTGGGAACAGACAGGCGCTCTGCACCGCGATCGTCGAACGGATAGACATGGTTCTTGCGGGCCTCTTCGTCGAAGATTTTCTTCATCTTCGCGAGCCTTGCGGGATATCGGGCTGCGAGGTCGTTGGCTTCGCTGTAATCTTCGTCGAGGTTGTAGAGTTCCCAGCGATCCTTCTCCCAATGACCCGGCGCTACGTCCTGTCGCCATGGCAGCGTGTGTTGCGCGCAGGCGATCCATCCTTTGTCGTAGATGGCGCGGTTGGTGAAGATTTCGAAGTACTGGCGTTCGCGCACGGGCTTCGCGTCTGGGCTAGCGAAGGTGGACGCGATGGAAACACCGTCCATTGGTTTCTGTTTTACGCCATCGACTGATTTGGGTTGAGGGATGCCAGCTACATTGAGAATCGTTGGCACCACGTCGATGAGGTGTGTGAACTGGGTTCGTACTCCTCCGTGGTCTTTGATCTTTGCTGGCCACGCTACGACCATTGGGTTGCGCGATCCACCCAAGTGCGATGCGACCTGTTTCACCCACTGGAATGGTGCGTTGCCAGACCATGCCCATCCGAGCGGATAGTGCGGTTCGGTGTCGGGGCCACCGATGTCTTTGAGGATTTTCATGTTCTCTTGAAGGCTGGAAGGTATGCCGTTGAGGTTCATCACCTCATTCACGGTTCCGGAGAAGCCGCCTTCTGAGCTGGCGCCGTTATCACCCACGATGAAGAAGATCAGCGTGTTATCGGCATCCGGTAATTCCTGCACTGCCTTGAGCAATCGTCCGCACTCGTGATCAGTGAAGGAGAGGTAACCGGCGTAGTTTTCCATGAATGCGGCGTAGAGTTTCTTCTCGTTTTTGGAGAGCGAATCCCATGGCTCGACCCACTCGGGGCGCGGGGTGAGTTCGGTATCGGGCGGGATGACGCCTAGTTTGAGTTGGCGTTTATACGTTGCTTCGCGCACTGCGTCCCAGCCCGCGTCGAACTTGCCTTTGAACTTGGCCTTCCACTCTTTGGGCGAGTGATGTGGTGCGTGGGCGGCGCCGGGTGCGAAATAGCAGAAGAATGGCTTCTGCGGTGCGACTGATTTTCCGTAGTGGATCCAGTTGATAGCGCGGTCCGTCATGTCGGTGAGGAAGTGATAGCCCTCTTCGGGTGACTTGCCCGGTTCTACGGCGACTGTGTTTTCGAACAGCACGGGGTAGTACTGATTCGTTTCGCCGCCGATGAAGCCATAGAAGTAATCGAACCCCATGCCGGTGGGCCAGCGATCGAATGGTCCGGCGACGCTACTCTCCCAGTCGGGGGTGTTGTGATTCTTGCCGAACCAGCCGGTGTTATAGCCGTTGCCCTTGAGGAGTGCGCCTACTGTGGCAGTGCTCTTCGGGATCATGTTGTTGTAGCTGGGAAAGCCCGTAGCCCACTCTGCGAGAAAACCGACGCCGCAGTTGTGATGGTTGCGCCCTGTGAGGAGTGCAGCGCGTGATGGTCCGCAGATGGCGGTTGTGTGGAAGCGGTTGTAGCGAAGACCACGAGAGGCCAGCCTGTCGAGTGAAGGCGTAGGAACCGGACCGCCGAATGTGCTGACCTGGCCAAAGCCTACGTCGTCAAGAAGGATGACGAGCACGTTAGGCGCGCCATCCGGTGGCTTAGGTACCTGCGGCCAATCCGGTATGGAGTTGACATAGGTCTTGGCGACAACGCCTTTGAACTTCGATTCAGGTAAGGGAAGAGAGGACCGGTCGACCTGATCCTTCGTTGCGGTGCGTTTACGGGCGACGCTTTTTTTCTTGGCAACTGCCATGACTAAGATCCCTTTCGTTTGGACTGAATCGCCGCTTGATTTCTAAACGGTTGCCTTGGGTTTGAGTTCGATGGTGACCTTGTCGATCTTGCCGGTGAAGACGAATGGCAACTCGTAGGTGAAGTCGACCGGCGAGCCGATGTCGCAGCCGACGTCGAGACCTTCTCCAAGCGAGAACTGCATGGGGACGGTCTTTTCAAGACGGCCTTCGGCGATCTTCTTGCCGTTGGCTGACATGGTGATCTTGCCTCCCTTGCCGATGCCGCCGCCGTCGTATGCGAAGTCAACGACCAACTTTGTTTTGCCTTTTGGCAATGGGGCCTTCGCGGTGAAGGTTGGGCGATCGAGAGAGAGGAAGTTGTAGACAAAGGTGGGGACATTGTCGCGAAGGTAGAGGCCGTAGCCGCCTTCGAGTCCTCCGTGGGTAACAACCATGCCGTTCGTCTTGTCGCCGGTGAGTTCCACGTCGGCAGTGATCGTCCAGGATTTGTTGAGCATGGGTGGCGATGCCGCGTCGGGCAGACCGATGGTGCCGGGGTAGTAGGTCATGGTGGTGCGTCCGGCGATCAGGCTGGGTCTACCCATCGCTTCGGAGTTGAACCGCTCTGTGGCTCGCCAATCCAGCGGAAGGACGCTGTATTTGGCAGCTTCTACCCACCACAGATCCTGTAGTTGGCGCAGCTTTTCAGGGTATTTCTTGGCGAGATCGTTTGCCTGGGAGAAGTCCTCATCGAGCTTATAGAGCTCCCATGGAGCTGTATCAGGATCCCAGTTAGGACGATTCGATTCCCAGGGAACGAATGAAGGTGATGATGCGATCCAACCATCGTGATAGAGACCACGATTGCAGCCGATTTCAAAGTATTGCGTTTTATGGTGGCTTGGAGCCTTTGCATCTTCAAATGTGAAGGCGAAGCTGACACCTTCGATTGGTTTTTGCGCAACGCCATTCAGCTCGCGTGGTGCGGTGATTCCGCAGACCTCATAGAGCGTTGGCACGATGTCGATCACGTGTGTGAATTGCGAGCGCACACCGCCTTTATCCTTGATGCGGTCGGGCCAGGAGATGATCATGGGATTGCGCGTGCCCCCAAAGTGGCTGGCCACCTGCTTGGTCCATTGGAACGGCGCGTTCATGGCGTGCGCCCATGCTGCCGGGAAGTGGTTGAAGTGCTTGGGGCCACCGAGCTCGTCAATGACCTTGATGTTGTCCTGCCATTTTTCTGAGAAGCCATTGAAGAACAGGTTCTCGCAGAGTGAGCCATCGAGGCCGCCTTCGGCGCTGGCTCCGTTATCGCCTGCGATGTAAATGATGATGGTGTTGTCGCTGCCGGGCAGTGCTTTTACGGCGTCAACGATGCGGCCTAGTTCGTAGTCGCACTGAGCGCCGTAACCAGCGAAGACCTCCATCATGCGTGCGTAGAGGCGTTTCTGATCGGCATTGAGAGAGCTCCATGCGGGAAGGCCTTTGGAGCGTTCGGTGAGTTTGGTGTCCTTGGGGACGACACCGAGTTTCTTCTGGCGTTCGAGTGTTTGTTCGCGGTACTTATCCCATCCTTCATCGAACTTGCCTTTGAATTTATCGATCCACTCTTTGGGTGCGTGATGCGGAGCGTGAGTGGCGCCGGGTGCGACGTAGAGGAAGAAGGGGCGGCTTGGCGCAATGCTTGTGGCCTGTCGAACCCAAGCGATGGACTTATCTGCGATGTCTACGGTGAGGTGGTAGTCGGGATCGGTGGAGCGAGGGACGAGATTGCGATTCTCGTACAGGATGGGGTCCCAGTGATTCATGTCTCCGGCGTTGAAGCCGTAGAAGTAATCGAAGCCGTGCCCGTTGGCCCAGCGATCAAATGGCCCGGCGGCGCTGGTGTCCCATGGCGGCGTGTTGTGATTCTTGCCGATCCATGCGGTCATATAGCCGTTCTGGCGCAGGACTTCACCGATGGTGCCGCAAGACTTTGGCAGGATGCAGGTGTAGCCGTCGTAGCCGGTGGCGATCTCAGTGATGCCCGCGAAAGCTGCGTCGTGATGATTGCGGCCCGTGATGATGGAGGCGCGCGTGGGACTGCAGAGAGCCGTGGTGTGGAAGCAGTTGTAGCGCAGTCCTTCACCGGCGAGGCGATCCATGGTGGGCGAGGGGATGCCGCCGCCGAAGGTACTGAATTCACCGAAGCCGCAATCGTCAATGAGGATGAGAAGGATGTTTGGAGCGCCTTCCGGAGCTTGTACAGGCTTGGGGAATTTGGCCGGATCGGAGTCGAGATAGGTGCGGCCAATCTCGCCGGGGAAATGAAAGTCAGGTCGTGGAAGGATGTTGGGGGTGCCTACAGCAGCCGGTTCAGGAGTTGCGCTCGCTTGCGTCTTCGATTTCGCCATGGGTTTCCGTCGTCCCTTCACGGAAACGCTAGTGCGCGCTGTTTCAACCAACAACTGATGGTTTTTACAGGTGGCGGCTCAAAGCGCGATAGTTGTTCTGAGAGGCTTGAAGTAGAAGTTTTAGTTCGCCAATCGTTCGAAAACGCCATGAACAACGCGGTCGCAACGCGTGGCGTGGAACTGGAATGCGCTGCGGACACGATTGTCTGCAAGGTCAGACAGTCCCTGACGCAGAGCCGCACGAGCACGATGCAAGCGGACTTTGACGTTGTCTTCTGTGATGGACAGTGCGTGGGCAGTTTCGGTCGTATCCATGCCTTCGACTTCTCTCATCATGAAGACGACGCGATTTCCGTCGGGCAACGCGTCGACAAGGGTTTCCAGCAAGCGAAGCATTTCCGCGTGGATCGCCGCCTGCTCTGGCGTGGGCTGGGAGGCAGGAAATCGATCCATGCTGTCGTCTCCTTCGTTGAGTTCCTCGAATCGAGTTACGCCTCTGAGTCGTCCGAGTGCTTCGTTCACAGCAATGCGCGTTAACCATGCACCAAAGGCAGCTTGCCCACGGTACTGGGAGAGGTGCTCGTAGGCCCGGACGTAGGCATCCTGCATGATGTCTTCTGACTGCGTGTCATTGCGCACGATACCGCGCACGATGCGATAGACCCTTTGATTGTGGCGGCGCATCAGGATCTCAAAGAGCGCGGTTTCACCCGCCAGCACGCGAGTTACAACCTCTTCGTCGCTGATGGAAATGTTTGCGAGCAATGAAACGGGTGTTGCCGGCGTCATTCGAACATGCTCCCTATCCCTAACGATGGACGAGGTGAGGAAAGGTTACATCCAGAGAGGAAGAAATAAATTCTTTCGATAATGCGTAACCGATGCGCTCTTCGCGACTCATCAGGACAGCGGCAAGAATTTATTTTGCCGGGGAGAGTGGTTATGACAGTACGTATCGTTCTAGCAGGCGTGCTTGCGGGAGTTACGGCAACACTGGGAGCATCGGCGCGTGCGCAGGCTCCTACCGATCCACAGATTGTTGGCATTGTTCTGGCGGCCAACCAGATTGACATTGATGCCGGGAATGCTGCGCTGGCGAAGGCTCATAGCCCTGAGGTGAAGGCGTTCGCACAACAGATGGTGACGGATCATTCTGCTTTGCAGAAGTCAGTCAAAGAATTAGGCGCGAAGCTGCATGTTGTACCGGCACCCAGCCCAACCGCAGCTTCGCTGAAGAGCCAGGCCGCGACTACGGCTGCACGTTTGAAAACGCTTCATGGTGATGCGTACGACAAGGCCTATATCGACAACGAAGTGGCGTATCACCAGGCGGTGATTGATGCCGTCAGCAACGTGCTGATTCCGAATGCGCAGAATGCAGAACTAAAGAATGCGCTTGTGGGCGCAGCGCCCGCTTTTCAAGGACATCTGAAGCACGCGCAGATGATCCAGACCTCGCTGCACTAAGGCAATTCTTATGCGACAGCATGTTTCTCTGCTTGCTTCACTCCTGCTTTGTCTGCGAGCTGGTTCCATGGCGGCGGAGCTTCGCGCTCAGCCCGCTGCTGTGGAACCGCACGCGACGCATCGAGTGGAAATCAATCGCTTCGCGTTCCAGGCGCTTTCCACCTCAGTTGACGTGGACGACACGGTCGTTTGGGTGAATAGCGACATTGTTCCGCATACTGTGACCGACCAGGGTGGCGCTTTTGACTCTGGCACGCTTGCCCCTGGCGCTTCATGGAAGCTGGTGGCGAAAACACCCGGCACTTTTCACTACCTGTGTACGCTTCATCCCAACATGGCTGGGACTTTGATTGTTCGTCCGAAGAAGCCGACAGATAAGTGAAGCAGATTCTGCGAGTGGCTATGGATCAGGCGCCGGGGAGGCGGATGATGAGGGCCACGAGAGTGGCTCCGCCGAGCATGCTGAGGAGTTGCAGGAGGACGCCGCTGAGGGTGGCTTCGCTGGCGAGTTCCGGCATGAGGTTGACCATGGCGATGTAGACGAAGCTGGCGGCGCTGATGGGGAGTAGCCAGTCTGTTGCGGAGACTGCTCCGCCCAGCTGCAGATGGCCTGCCGCGAGGACGAGCGCTACGCCGAGCAGGGCTGCGATGCCAACGATGGTGATGAGGCGGATGGCGCGGCCTCGGCCTACCTTGAGGTGCGTGAGCAAGGCGTAGTCGCCCATGCGATGCGGGACTTCATGCAAGGTGATGGCGACGGCGGTGAGCCAGCCGATGCGTCGGCCGGTGTGGAAGGCAGCGGCGACGGCTACGCCATCGACGAAGCTGTGGAGTGTGCCGCCGAAGATGAGTGAGAGCGGGCGCGAGCCGTGGTGATGGTGCGGGCCGCAATCGGATTCGCCTGCGGCGGGTGTTTCTACCGGGTGGCCTGTGAGCGTGGCGAAGATGCGCTCGAAGCAGAACATGGCGAAGAGCGTTCCTGCGAAGACGAGCCAGAGCGCGGGCGTGTTCCCGAGCGTCGCAATGGAGTCCGGAAGGATGTGTAGCAATGCTGTCGCAAGAAGAACGCCGACCGCTAGCGAGACGAGGTAAGGCAGGCCGCGATCGAGCAGTCGATGGCGCGCGCTGAGCCACAGGGCCGCGGCGATGGCGATGGCCTGAATGGCGGCGACTGCGATTGCTGCTTCCAAAAAACTTTCCTTTCGTACTTGCGTCTGAGTTTCTGTTGTTCAGGCTGATGGCGCGGATCTTCGTTCTGCTTAAGCGTTGTGCTTAAGAATGTTGCCCTTTCGGTTCTATCACGCAGGGAGGGATGGGAGGTCCGAGGGGGACTTCCAATGGATGATTTCGCCGTCAGGAAGTTGCAGGGAAGTGACGGGGGCGGTGCCTCGCAGGGCGTTGCAGAGTGCGATGGATGTGGCGTTGCGCAGGTCGTTGAGGGTGAGTGTGCGTTCAGCGATCTGGCCGGTGGCGATGAGTTGTTCGCGATAGACGCCGGGGAGTACGCCGCTGCGGAGCGGTGGTGTGAACCAGCGGTCGTCAATCTTTGCGAGCAACGTCGCGATGCAGGTTTCTGTGACTTCGCCTGCGGTGTTGAGGAAGAGTGTGTCGTGGAAGCCGTTGGTGAGCGCGGCTTCGAGCTCCGGCTGGTACTCGGGGCGGAAGTTGGTCTTGTGGCGCAGGTGTGGGCTGTCTGCGCGTGTTTGTTGGTGGCTTAGGCGAAGGCGCAGTTCCTGCGGCCATGATGGTGCTTCGGCGATGGTGATTTCTGCTTCGCCGTTGCGGTGCAGTAGGAGACGCACGCGTTGCGGTGTTGCTTTATTGATTGCTGCGTGGATGGAGGCTTCGATTTGCTTTGTGTCGCATGTGAAGCCGAGCGCTTCTGCTGAGGATTGCAGGCGTTGCAGATGATGTTGCAACAGCGGGACGCTTCCGTTCTCTGCGCGCATGGTTTCGATGAGTTGGATGGGCTGCGAGGCGCGTTGCACGAAGGAGGCCTTGAGCAGCATCTCGCGGTACTCGGAGGTGGCTGTGGAGTCAGCGACGATGCCTCCGCCTGCGCCGAGTGTGAGTGTGTTGTCTTCGAGAACGGCGGTGCGGATGGCGATGTTGAAGCAGGCGCTGCGGTCGGGCGCGAAATAGCCGATGGCTCCGGTGTAGACGCCGCGTGGGTATGCTTCGAGTTGTTGAATGAGCTCGACGGTGTGGCGCTTGGGGGCGCCGGTGATGGAGCCTCCGGGGAAGAGTGCGCGGAAGACTTCGTACCACGGTGTGTCTGCGGATAACTGGCCGCGGATGGTGGAGGTCATCTGATGGACCGTGGAGAGGCTTTCGACGTCGAAGAGACTGGCTGCGTGGACGCTGCCGATGCGACAGATGCGGTTCATGTCGTTGCGCAGGAGGTCGACGATCATGACGTGTTCTGCGCGGTTCTTTTCGTCGTGTTGCAGGGCTTCTGCGAGGGCGTGATCTTCTGCTGGATTCGCGCTGCGCGGTGATGTGCCCTTCATGGGGCGGGTGGCGATGTTGCCTGCGGCGTCGACGTTGAAGAAGAGTTCGGGTGAGAAGGAGAGGATGGTGCTGTTGGGGCGCAGGTTGAGGATGGCGCCGAAGCTGCATGGCTGCTGCGCGTGCAGGGCGTCGTACACCTGCTGCGGTGTGTGGGGGCAGGGCGTGGTGAGCGGCGTGGTGAAGTTGACCTGGTAGGTGTCGCCGGCGGCGATCCATTGCTGGATGCGGTCGATGGCGGGAGTGTATTGCGCTGGCGTGATGGTGGGCATCAGCGCGAGTTGTAGCGGCTGTGTTTGTGGTGTTGTTTCAGGTTCGTGGTGTGCGGTGTGATCGAAGGTTTGCGGCTGGCGATAGATGCCGAAGATGGCCACGGGGCCTGATGTTGCGCGCGCGGGGAGTTGGAGGAAGTGTGCGCCTGCTTCGTAGGCCATCCATCCGGCTACCCAGTAGCCGTTTTGCGATGCGTCTTCGATGGCTGCGAAGAGTGCGGGGAGATCATTTGGCGCGTTGGCCGTGAGGATCTCGAAGGGGTCTTCAAAGAGCAGGGATGTGTGCTCAGTTGCGGAGGGCAACGAGGATTCGAGCAGGATGCTTCCGGGATTTGCGAACGCACGGGTGCGCCACGCAGAGGGAAGTGGCGACCACGGATTTGAAGATGCGGACACCTCTTCAGTGTCTCGCAGATGCGGCTAGTTGCGGCGGTGGCGGGTGATGAACATGGCGCGCGCGGTGTGGCCTGCTTCGCAGGTGTAACGACGGCGGCGGACGCCGTCGAGCCATGCGACATCGCCGGATTCGAGTGTGCGCGTTTCGTTTTCTGATACGAGCGTGAGGCGGCCTTCCATGACGAGTGTGAACTCGATGCCTTCGAAGAGGCGCGGCTGGAATGACACTTCCTCTTCCAGTGCGCGGAAATCGGCGATGCAGGGGCTCATGCTGGAGTCGGAGATGAGGGCGGAAAGGCTGTCCGTGACGAAGTTTGCGGTGGCGTTGGCGTTGCGCTGCAGACGCACACGTTCCTGTCGGCGAAGGATGCGGAAGGTGATGGGGGCATCGTCATGGAAGAAGTAGGAGAGGTCCTTCTGGAATGCCATAGCGATGCGGGCGAGGTTGCGTACGGTGGGAACCACGCGGCCGGTTTCAAGCTGAGAGAGGAAGGATGCAGAGAGGTCTGTCTTTTTTCCGAGTTCCACCAGGCCCATGGAGCGTTTCATGCGCAGACGCCGGATGCGCTCGCCCAGGGATTTCTGCTCAATGACTGCTTCTGCCTGTTCGGGCTCCACTACGTCGAATTCAGCGGATTGTTTATCCTCATCGACATTCATAAAGTGTTCGATGGCGTGCAAACGACAGAAGCTGCCTGAAAATGGCAGCTTCTGTCGTTTGCATTGAGAAAGAGGATGAAAATTTAGAAATCGTCTTCGAAGGCAACCTCGCCGCCGACTGCGGTCTGGTATGCGGAGACGCGGCGCTCGAAGAAGTTGGTGAGCTCCTGCACGTCCTGCAGTTCCATGAATGAGAACGGATTCTTCGTTTTGAAGTGCGGCTCGATGCCGAGGCGAACGAGGCGGGAGTCAGCCACGTAGCCGAGGTAGGCACGCATGTCACGCACGGAGAGACCGGCGACGCCACCCGAGAGCAGGTCTTCGGCAAACTGCGCTTCGGCGTCGATGGCTTCGGCCATCATCTCGCGGATCTGGTCTTCCAGCTGGGCATCCCAGAGATCGGGTTCCTGTTCGCGGACGACGCGGACGACTTCGAAGGCGAATTCGATGTGGCAGCTTTCGTCGCGGAAGACCCAGTTGGTGCCCGATGCGAGGCCGTGGAGCAAGCCCTTCGAGCGGAAGAAGTAGACGTATGCGAACGCTGCGAAGAAGAACAGGCCCTCGATGCAGGCAGCGAAGCAGATGAGGTTCAGCAGAAAGTTGCGGCGGTCGGCCTTGGTTTCCAGATGATCCAACTGCTGGATGCTGTCCATCCACTTCATGCAGAAGTCGGCTTTTTTGTTGATGGACGGGATGTTTTCAACGGCGGCGAAGGCTTCGGCGCGCTCGTTGGGGTCGGGAACGTAGTTGTCGAGCAGCGTGAGGTAGAACTGCACGTGCACGGCCTCTTCGTAGAGCTGGCGCGAGAGATACAGGCGCGCTTCCGGCGAGTTGATGTGCTTGTAGAGGTTGAGCACAAGGTTGTTCGACACGATGGAGTCGCCGGTGGCGAAGAAAGCGACGAGACGCTTGATCGTGTGGATTTCCGCAGGCGTGATCTTGGCGCGCAGATCGACCAGGTCGGTGGAGAAGTCCACTTCTTCTACGGTCCACGTGTTCTTGATGCCATCGCGGAACATGTCGTAGAACTGCGGGTACTTCATGGGGCGAAGCGTGAGGCATAGGCCCGGATCGAGGATGGTGTCGGGAACGGCAACGGATGATCCGTGCGTGAGGGTTTCGGTGGACATCGGTGGTTCTCCTAGTACTTCGTACTGTTCTCGACATTGCTTCGCAATGTGTCGTCGGCTGAGTGTGTCTCGTGGCCGATGGAAGTTTTCGGGCTGAGTTGAAGGAATGCAGGTCCTTCGACTTCACTGCGCTCCGCTTAAGATGGCGAACTAAAGAGGAGGCGCTCCGGTCGAAAGAACGGAGCGCCTTCGGATTACTGGCAGGCTTCGCAGCTCTCAGGGTTTTCGAGAGAGCAGGCGATGGCAGCGGAGGCGTCCAGCGGCTGCTGTTCCGGTGTGGGCACCGGGACGTTCTGCAACTGCTGCGACGGCGTGGCTGCGACCATGGAGCCCTTCTGCACGGTGGCCTTGGCAATCTTCGTTGCCGGGCGCGAGCGCAGGTAGTAGGTGGTCTTGAGGCCCTTCTTCCAGGCGTGCATGTACATGGAGGAGAGGCGGCCGATGTTGGGCGACTCGCTGAAAAGGTTCAGCGACTGCGCCTGATCGATGTAGGCGTTGCGGGCTGCGGCCATATCAATGAGCGAACGCATGGGGACTTCCCAGACGGTGCGGTAGATGGCCTTGAGCTCGTCGGTGAGTTCTTCGATGTTCTGGACGGAACCCTCGCTCATCTTGAGCTTCATGCGCATCTCTTCATTCCACATGCCAAGTGCTTTGAGCTCGTTGATGAGATAGCGGTTCACCTGCAGGAACTCGCCTGAGAGGGTTTCGCGCTTGAAGAGGTTGCTGATCTGCGGCTCGATGCACTCGTAGCAGCCGACGATGGAAGCGATGGTGGCGGTGGGGGCAATCGCGATGACCAGCGAGTTGCGCACACCTGCTTTCAGGATGCGCTCACGGAGCGCGTCCCAACGTGCCGGTTCAGAGGGCGTGACCTTCCAGAGATCAAACTGGAACTGGCCGTGGGCGAGACGGGTTTCGTCGAAGCTGGCGTGCGCGCCGTTCTTTTCAGCAAGCTCCGTGGTGGCCAGCATGGCGTAGTAGTAGATCTCTTCCTGAATCTTCGTGGACAGCGCCTGTGCTTCGGGCGAGTCGAAGGGAAGACGCATCTGGAAGAAGACGTCCTGCAGACCCATGACACCGAGACCCACAGGGCGCCAACGGCTGTTTGCCTTGGCGGCCTGCTGCACAGGGTAGAAGTTGATGTCGATGACGCGGTCCAGCATGGGCACGGCAATGCGTACGGTGTTGGCCAGCTTTTCGAAGTCGAAGACGACGTTGTTGTTTTCGTCGAGCTTGACGTGGCGGCCCAGGTTGACGGAACCCAGGTTGCAGACCGCGGTTTCGTCCTTGCTGGTGACTTCCGTGATCTCTGTGCAGAGGTTCGACAGATGGATCACGTTGCCGGGTGCGCCGGTCTGGTTGTTCTTGACGTTGCAGGCGTCCTTGAAGGTCATCCAGCCGTTGCCGGTTTCCGCGAGCGAACGCATCATGCGGGCGTAAAGGTCGCGTGCCTTCACCTGGCGGTGGTAGATCTTGCCTTCTTCTGCCTGCAGGTAAGCCTGCTCAAACTCTTCGCCGTAGAGATCGGGGAAGTTGGGAACGAGCTTGGGGTCGAAGAGCGACCACATGCCATCCTCGTCCACGCGCTTCATGAAGAGGTCGGGGATCCAGTTGGCGGTATTCAGGTTGTAGGTGCGGCGGGAAAGATCGCCGGTGTTTTCGCGGAGTTCGAGGAAGCTCTCAATGTCAGCGTGCCACGGCTCCAGGTAGACGCAGCATGCGCCCTTGCGCTTGCCGCCCTGGTTAACGGCAGCGACGGACGAGTCCAGCGTGCGCAGCCATGGGATGATGCCGTTGCTGAGGCCGTTGGTAGCGCGGATAAGCGAACCTTCGCTGCGGACGCGGTGGAAGGCGAGGCCGATGCCGCCGGAGAACTTGGACAACAGAGCGACGTCCTTATAGGAGTCGTAGATGGATTCCAGCGAGTCCTGCGGGGAATCGTGCAGGTAGCAGCTGGACATCTGCGGATGCTTGGTGCCGCTGTTGAACAGCGTGGGCGACGACGGCATGTAGTCATGCGCGGCGATGAGCTGATAGAACTCGATGGCTTCGTGCGGCGTTCCGGCCAGACCACAGGCTACGCGCAGGAAGAAGTGCTGCGGCGTTTCAATGACCTTGCGCGAGAGGGGATCGCGGAGCAGGTAGCGGTCATATACGGTGCGCAGGCCGAAGTATTCGAAACGGTCCGAGAAGTTCTCATCGATGGCGTGGTTCAGCTTGCGAGCGTGGACGGAGACGAACTCTGCCACGGCCGGGCCAACGACGCCCTGCTGGAAACCGTACTCGATGGACTGCGAGAAGGAGTGCAGGTTCTGCCCGGCGACTTCCTTCAGGATGGTGGCCAGGAGCAGGCGCGCGGCCAGCTTGGAGTACTGCGGCTCTTCCGCGATGAGCGATGCCGCGGTGTCAATGGAGATGGCGTCCAGCTCGCGCGTGGTGGCGCCGTCGTACAGGCCGCCGATGGTCTTGGAGGCGATGCGCATGGCATCGACGTGCGGCAGGCTCTGCGACGAACGCTGCACAGCACGGACGATCTTGTTTACGTCGACGGCTTCAAGCGAGCCGTTGCGCTTCTTCACGTGCATGACAGGGGTTTCGTCACGGACGGGGAATCCGGGAGTGATGTCAGAGAGGCTTGTTTGTGCCGTTGTCGCCAATGGGGGCTCCTTGCTTTTGCGCCCGCAGGGGCGCCGTTCTGGGTCGCGTTTTTGGGGGCTCGCGACTCCTGTATTTCGTGGGCGAAAGAGGCTTCCGCCGCCTCTTCCATTTTACGCTTTCTTTTCGCCAGGCGCGCAGCTCATTGGGCATACGAGGGTGACGTCACATCTGAAGTAGGAACACTGTAGCTTGCCCAGAGGGTGTGCGCAAGCACAAGATGTAGGGCAGAGGTGCAGGTCGTCGGCGGGCTCTTGTGGTTCTGGAAAGGTTGCCCAAACAGCCACCGAAATTTCACTTTACGCCTGTGCGAGGTGGAAATGGTGGTGGGAAATTAGGCTTGATTTTTTTAGCGATTGGGGTGTGGATTTCTGCAGAAAGTATTCAGGGCACTCTCTTGCGAAAGTGCCCTGAATGCCGCTGGTGATTGAGCCGGAGCGCTACTGAACGTCGCTGACTTTACCGCCGGTGAAGATGATCTTCATGTCGGGATACTTGTAAATCTTCTTTGCGCCAAGGTCGATGATCTGGCTGGGCGCACCCAGGATTGCAGTGACTTGATCGGGCGTCTGTCCGAGTCCAATGGTCGGAGCGGCGGCGGCAGGAGCGGCAGCTGGCGCAACCACTGCATTGCCAACGACTGTGCCTGTGGTTGTGGAAACAGCACAATGCGGTTCGCACGAGCGGGCCACCGTGCCGGAATCGCGTGCGCGGACCTGATCGGCTTGATTCACGGACAGAACGGCTTCAATCAGTTTGGAGGCATCGTCCGGAGACATGTGAGCAATGGTTCCGGAGGGGAGCTTGAACGCCAACGTGGTGGAGTAGCGCTTGGAAGTGCGGTATTGACCGTATCCGCTGCCAAATGTGGCCAGAACAGCGTCGGTCGTCAAAATCGTGACCTTCAGCGAATCCTCTTTGGAGTCCGCGCTGTCATTGATTTTGGTGATGTACACCTTCTGGCCCGGCTGCAGAATCTGCAGGTTCGAGCTCTTGAGAAAGCCGAGGCCCTTGGACCGCTGCTTCACCTGTCCATCGACGACCGGATTCTCAAACGTGATCATTGTGGGGTAGGGCTCGGCATTGATGCCGTCGGCCTCAATCGTCAATACAGTTCCAGGATTTGCGACGACTCCCTGGGAGTTGATTTCGGAGAGGCGGTACTTCTGCTTCAGCGCTGAGACAAGTGTGTCTTGTGCGAAGGAAGCAGGTGCCAGGCTTAATGCGAGTGCCAGGACTGAGAGAGCTTTTCCATAAGTGACTTTATTGGCGTACGACTGGGACATGGGGGACTTTTAACTCCTGCCAGATTTTTTTTGATCTTGTCGAAGGGGCAAAACTCCCCCAATGTATCAAAGGCGCTCCTTGCGGATGGTGTTCCTTAAAGGCATGACGTGAAATGGCGACTCGCGATGCGTAATCGAAAACGCGATTGGTGCGGAAGAGATGCCTTCTTTTTGGGACCACAAGAATGAGGAATGCGGATCGTTACCTTGCTTGGTTCGTCCAAATTGCATAGGTACAGGCGCGAAGGGGCCTCTGCATCCTAGATTGGTAACGTGAGGGTTTTCTTCCGATCCGGTTCTGCTCTGGCCGCTGTTGCGGTTTTGTCTTTGCCTTTGGTGTTTGCTGACGCGGTGCACGCCGCGGCGCAGAAGAAAAAGGCAACGCATTCGACTGCCTCGTCGACGCACAGCACTGCGAAAAGCAGTGCCACTGCCAAGAGCAAGTCCACAACGAGTCATGCGAAGAGCAGCAAGGCCTCGAGTAGCCATGCGTTGAAGAGCGGAACGCATGCGAAGACGACCCGTGTGGTTTCGGAACCGACGGTCCAGTCGAAGTCATTGCATACGGCATTTGTTGAGAGTTCGACGTTGCGGCCGATGGCGCAACAACTTGCGGCGGGACGTTCGACAGCGGCGTTTGCAGGTGTGCAGAACTATGCGGCTGCGCATCCGGGCGAGGGTGCTGCTGCGGCTTACCTGGCGATGGGGCATGCGTATGCCGCGGATCGTCACTATGGCGATTCGGTGACCGCGTACAAGCAGGCAGCGGCGCAGGGAAGTGCGCTGCGTGATTACGCTGACTACCTGGCGGCGCAGGCGGCATTGAACAATCGTGATGCTTCTACAGCCATTACTCTGCTGACCAACTTTGCGCAGAAGTATCCGGCGAGCATTTTTGTGGCGAGTGCGCCGGTGGCGCTGGCGAATGCCTACCTCTTAAATAACGATGCGAATAACGCGTTGCGGTCGTTGGCGATCCTGATGGGACAGCCGAAGGCGCAGAGTGCCGACTACTTGATTACCGAGGCGAAGGCGCACCAGATGGCAGGCGATACGGCTGCTGCGGTGTCGATCTATCGGCAGATTTTTGTTCGTTTGCCGTTTTCGCCTGAGGCGCAGCAGTCGCGCGTGGCGTTGCAGCAGCTGAATGCTGGACCGACCGCGGGCGAGCGCAAGCTGCATGCGGATGCGCTGTTCAATGCAAAGCGCTATGGCGAGGCTGGCGCGGAGTATGACGCGATCAAGAATGATCCATCGCTGTCGCAGGCGGATCGTGATGCGCTGGATATCTACGGTGCGATTTGCGATTTGAAGTTGAAGCATCTGTCGCGACGTGAGGCGGAGAAGCTGCCGGACACGGGCGATGATAGTGCGGCGTTGAAGCTGTATATCCTGGCGGAGATTTCGCGTAACGAAGGCGATACCGCGGGACACGCGTCGATTCTGCAGCAGATGGAACAGCGGTTTCCGAAGAGCCGCTGGCTGGAAGAGGCGCTGTATTCCGGCGGCAATATGTATCTGATCAAACGCGACTCGACGCAAGCGATTGCGCATTACGGGAAGCTGTTTGAGATGTTCCCGAACAGCACGTATGCGCCGAGTGCGCACTGGCGTTCGGCGTGGTTGAACTATCGCCAACGGAATTACTCCGAAGCGGCGCGGTTGATGGATGAGCAGATCATGCGCTTCCCGCTGGGGCAGGAGGTGCCGACCGCGCTGTATTGGCGCGGCCGTTTGCTCCGCGATGTGGAGAAGAATCCGGCACAGGCTGCGAACTACTTCACTGTGCTCTCGAACACGTATCGCAACTACTATTACGCGAACCTGGCGCGGCAGCAGTTGCAGCAGATGGGAGCGCAGACACAGACGGCTCCTGCGGATGCGCTGGGTTATGTGAAGACACCACCTGCGCCAACGCTGGTGGATGCGCTGCCGGAGAATGATCCGCATCTGATCAAGGCTCGGCTGCTGGCGAATGCGGCGTTGAACGAATACATCGGGCCTGAGATTCAGGCGAGCGGCACGGCGTCGCAATGGGGCGCACTGGCAGAGGCGGAGATCTACTCCAGCTACGGCGAGAATGTGCGTGCGTTGCAGGCGGTGAAGCGTAGTGGTTCTGGTCTGTATACGTTGCCAGTAAGCGAAGTACCGAATGCGTATTGGACGTTGCTGTTCCCGCGTCCTTACTGGAGTGACCTGACGGCGAATGCTGAGGCGCAGGGGCTTGATCCTTATCTGGTGGCTTCGCTGATCCGGCAGGAGAGCGAGTTTAACCCCGGTGCGATTTCGCGTGCGAATGCGATGGGGTTGATGCAGTTGCTGCCGGGCGTTGGCAAGCAGGAGGCGAAGCGTGCGGGAATTAAGAAGTTCACCGCGCCGATGCTGCTGAATCCGTCGACCAATCTGAAGCTGGGCACGATGAATTTGCGCGAAGTACTGGGTCGCTGGAACAACACGCCGGAGTATGCGCTGGCTGCATATAACGCTGGCGATGTGCCTGTGCGGAACTGGGTGGGTGAAGGGAATTACAAGGACCTGCCGGAGTTTGTGGAGTCGATTCCGTATACAGAAACGCGTGAGTATGTGCAGAGTATCCTGCGCAACCGCGAGTTGTATCGGCAGCTTTATCGGTAGCGTTTCCGAAAGGTGTAGGACAGGTCTTAAGGTTCCTGAAACGTTTCAGGAACCTTTTTTGCCACAAATGGCGAAAAACTGACAGATTTCTACACCCGACCTGTTGCAAAGCTTTCCGAAAATCTGTTTATATTCCGTGGTCCAACCATCATGACTGGAAGCGGTTCCGAATTCGGAATCCTTTCCATGATGGGAAGCGCTTCCGGAGGAAACACCCAGATGACGAATCGGTCACGTATCCCTATTGCTGCATGTGTGCTGTCGTTGGCATGCACGCTCTCTGCTTCTGCCCAGCTGAGTACCGCGACTCTTTCCGGTACGGTGGTGGATGCGGACGGCGCCGTTGTACCTAATGCTTCGATCACGTTGACGAACACGCAGACGAACTTCACACGTACCTTTCAGACGAAGGCCGACGGTAGCTACCGCCAGGAATTCCTTCCGGTGGGTTCGTACAAGATCGTCGTCAATGCTCCAGGCTTCAAAACGCTGGAACAGACTGGCGTGACGCTGAGCGTGCTGGAGTCTGCGGAACTGAAGCTGACCGTTACGGCTGGTGGCGGTGCAGAGACAGTGGAAGTAACAGCGGATACGCCGCTGGTGAATCTGGCGAACTCTACGCTGGGCAACACAGTGGAGAATCGCGAGATTGATAACCTGCCGCTGATCAACCGCGATGTGACTCGTCTGCTGCAGTTGGTGCCGGGTGTACAGAACGTGCAGACGGTGAACAGCCTGGGCTTCCAGGAATTGCACGTGATCGTGAACGGCGCGCCGGACAGCATTGTTGGCCAGACCTCGTACTACCTGGATGGCACGCTGAATATGACTGGCCTGCGTAATACGGGTAACCAGGTGCCGAACCCGGATGCGATCAACCAGTTCAACGTGGTGACGAATAACTACAGCGCGCAGCTTGGGCGCTATTCGTCTGCCGTGGTGAGCATCGTGACCAAGGGCGGTACGAACAAGTTTCATGGTTCCGTGTTCGAGTTCTTCCGCGATCGTAATTTCAATGCGAATGCGCACAACTCGAATGTGAAGAACGCCTATAACCAACACCGTTTCGGTGCTACTTTGGGCGGACCGATTCGGCGGGATAAAGACTTCTTCTTTGCGAGCTTCGGCGGATTCCGCTTTATCCAGAGCGCGGGTTACACCGGGAGTCTTCCAAGCGATGCACAGATGGCCGGTGACTTCTCAGAAAATCTTCCGACTGCTGCTGAGCAGGCGAGCTGCACGGCGACGCCGACTGCCGCCGCGAATACAGCGATTCACTTCCTGGTTTGTCGCCCAACGATCTTCTCTCCGACGACGGGTGCGGCATCCGCAACCTCTACGCCTTATGCGGGCAACAAGCTGCCCGGTGTGGACGCGACAGCAGTTAACATCGTTAAGTTTTTGAAGGCGAATCTGCCTGCGCAGCAGCCCGCACAGTTCGGCGATACCCGCTACACCTACCGCACGCGGTCCCCGTTGCCGGAGCAAAACGAAGAGTACCTGGGCAAGACGGATCATCAGCTTACACAGGCGCATCGCCTGACGCTGTCGTACTTCCTGTTGAACTATCGCGTACGCGTTGTTCCCAGTACGTTTGCACAGATCTGGTCGTATTCGAATTACACGAATAGACAGCAGAATGCGAGCATCAGCGATACGTGGACAGTGAGCAACCGCTCTGTGAACCAGTTCTGGGTGACGTATACGCGGCAGTACGGCGGACGTACCGCGGTACCGGCGTCTACGCTGGCCGATTTTGGTTCCGACCTTGGTGTAGTAGGAACGCCCTCGCGGCCGAATATCTCGGTCGCTGGTGTGGAAGCATTCACGCTGGGTCAATCCATTACGGGGCCCAAGGCTGGTGCGAACGTGTACGGCATTCGTGACGTATTCAGCACCACGCGTGGCAAGCACTCGCTGTATCTGGGTGGCGAAGCAGGATTGGAAAAGGACTTCCAGCAGACGTTGCTGAACAACTACGGAACGTTCTCGTTCGCTACATCGCCGGGCCAGCGTACGGGCAATGCAACGTCAGATTTTGTGGCGGGCATTCCTTCGGGCATGGGGCAGGACACGCCGCTGTATGCCAACGCGAGCTGGTACAGCTATGGGTTGTTCGCGCAGGATGATTGGAAGATCATTCCGAATCTAACGGTGAATCTTGGCGTTCGGTATGACTTCCAGCAAGCGCCAACCGATCCGCAGCGGATGCAGACGAACTTTACACCGGGTGTGCAGTCGCACGCGTTTAATGCAAGCATCCTGGGTAAGCCGGGATCGAACCTTGCTCCTGTCGGTATGTTGTTCCCGGGCGATCCGGGCGTGCCGAAGGGCGGTGTGTTCTCGCCGATGAACCATGTGTCGCCGCGTGTTGGATTTGCGTACGACCCATTGGGCAATGGCAAGACGGTGTTCCATGGAGCGGCGGGTCTGTTCTTTGGCGGTATCTCCGGCAACATGTGGGAGTACCCATCGAACTATGCTCCGTACGCCGTGCGTAACAGCGGCTATGCAAAGGTGAACTCACTGACGCATCCGTATCAGAACGATCCGACGGAATTCCCAACAGGCACGAATCCGTATCCTGGCCTGGTGTTCAATTACGCAACCAAGACAGCGACCTTCCTGCCGCTGAACCAGGTCGTGGCGTTTGATCCGAACTTCCGCTGGCCGTATGCGATGCAGGTGAACTTTGGTGTGCAGCACCAGTTGCTGCGCAACACTGCAGTATCCATCAACTTTGTGGGTTCGTATAACCGCAAATCGCCCATCTACAACGACATTAACGGGCCGGTGTTCAACATCAATGCGGCGGGTGCCAGCGGCGCAAGCTGCACGAATCTGGCGCAGACCTGCGGCTATGCCAATACCAGTGGCACGGTGAACAACCGTCGTCCTCTGAATGCCATGTATGGCGCTTCTGCAGCGAGCCCGATCTACAGCAACGTGTGGATCATTCGTTCGAACCAGAATTCTAATTACAACGGCTTGCAGGTGTCTGTGGAGCAGCGGATTGTGAAGCACATCAGTGCTCGCGGTTACTACTCGTGGAGCAAGACGCTACAGTCGAACTTCCTGGACAGCACAGGTAGTACAAACGGCATCTTTGTGGATTCGAACTATCCACAGCTGGAGTATCGTCAGCGTTCGGATCAGGATCGTCGCCACATGATGACTGCATCGTTTGTATGGGAGCCGGACTACTTCAGCAGCTATAACTTCTTCGTCCGCAATGCGCTTAATGGGTGGAAGATTACGGCGATCTGGACGGCGAATAGTGGTCAGCCTTTCACCATCACTACCGGTGTGGACAACTACTTCTCCGGCAACGGCAATAACCGTCCTAGCGTTGTTGCGGGCAAAGTGGAGCGCGTGTTGCCGAACAACGGATCACGTGTGGCTGCGATGAACCAGTGGTTCGATACGAGCGCGTATTGCACTGCGGGTGTGAACGGCTGTCCGGGCGTTGGGCCGCTGAACCTGCTGGGTAATACACGTCCGTATACGCTGGATGCACCGGGGTATCGGAATGTGGATGCTTCGCTGTTTCGCGACTTCAGCATCTATCATGAGCTGCGCTTCCAGCTACGCGGTGAGTTCCGCAACGTGTTTAACCTGACCAACCTCGGCACACCAACGGCTACCATGAACAACGCGAACTTTGGCAAGGTTACCGGAACTGGTGGTGATAACCGCATCATTCAGATCGGTGGTCGAATCCTGTTCTAAGACCTACTTACCCTTACAAACGGGAGCGGCATGTCAGTGGATGACATGCCGCTCTTTTGTCTTCGACTAAGGCATTCATTGCGTGATCGGGCAGCCGCAATCGATGTGACAGGTTTTTCCAGTGGGGGATTCAGGTGGAGGCATTACGGCGAAGTTCGCACGTCGAAAGCGAATCGCTCTCTATGCATGTTGTCAGGGCAACAGATGCGCAAAAAAAGCGTGGGGAGTGCAACGCATTGCACGTTGCTCTCCCCACGCGCGGTGAAACCTATTCAACCGTAACGCTCTTTGCGAGGTTTCTCGGTTGATCGACGTCGCAACCCCGCTTGACCGCGATATGGTACGCGAGCAGCTGCAACGGAATGACTTCAAGTAATGGCAGTAATACTTCGCGAGCCTGCGGCACGTAGATGGTGTGCTCGACCAGCTTCGCGATTTCGTTATCGCCCTCTGCGGCGATTGCGATCACACGCCCCCCGCGTGCGGTCACTTCCTGGATATTGCTCAGGGTCTTTTCGTACTTCAGTACGCTTGACGGGTCGTGGATGTCCTTGGTGGCTACGCAGACGACTGGCAACGTCTCATCGACGAGGGCGTTGGGCCCGTGCTTCATCTCACCTGCCGGATAGCCTTCTGCGTGGACGTAGCTGATTTCCTTCAGCTTTAATGCACCTTCCAAAGCGATGGGGTAGTGAATGCCACGTCCGAGGAAGAGGAAGTCGCTTGCGTCGGCAAAGATCTCCGCAAGAGATTCGCAGACGGGTTGGCAGGAACGCAGCGCGCTCTCCATGAGTGCAGGCAGCTGCTGCAGATCGTGCGAGAGTGTTTGGATTTCTTCCGCGGTCATGGTGCCGCGGCTTTGCGCTGCGTACAGGCTGAATGCAAGCAGTGCCGCGAGTTGTGCGGTGAATGCCTTGGTGCTGGCCACACCGATTTCCGGTCCGGCATTGGTGGTGATGGTGCCGACGGCTTTGCGAGTGAGAGCAGCGCCAACCACGTTGCAGATGGCCACGGTCTGCGCGCCCTTTGACATCATCTCTGCCTGTGCGGCCAGCGTATCCGCAGTTTCTCCGGACTGACTGATGAGCAGACCGATGTCACTGCCGCTTACGAGCGGATCGCGATAGCGAAATTCGCTGGCGTAATCCACTTCCACAGGGATGCGGGCCATACGTTCCAATAGGAATTTTGCAGCGAGACCTGCATGCCAGCTTGTACCGCAGGATGCGATGAGGATGCGCTGCGCCGATTGGAATGTCTCGGGGCTTATGTTGATCTCTGGTAATTCAATGACACCCGATGCGTTGCAGAGTCGACCTGCGAGCGTGTCGCGCACGGCACGCGGCTGCTCGTAAATCTCTTTCAGCATGAAGTGGGCGTAGCCATTCTTCTCTGCCTGTGCCGGATCCCACGTGATGTGCTGCGGCGATCGGACAATGGGCTTTCCTTCAAAGTCCGTGAAGCGGACACCGGACTTCGTTAGAACGGCAAGATCTCCGTCCTGAAGGAAGACGATTTCGCGCGTGTAATGGAGGATGCCGGGTACGTCAGAAGCGAGGAAGTATTCGTTGTCGCCAAAGCCAACGATGGCGGGCGGTCCACTTCTGGCGGCGACCAGTTTGCCTGGGTCTTCATGCGAGATGACGCCAATGGCGAAGGCACCGGTGAGTTTGAGGACGGCGCGACGCACCGCTTCTTCCAGCGGGATGTCTACATCCTCGTTGCATCGCGCGTTGGTGTTTTCCTCTTCGATGAGATGAGCGATGATCTCCGTGTCGGTCTCCGTAAGGAAGACGTGACCCTGCGCGGATAATTCTTCTTTCAGCGCACGATAGTTCTCGATGATCCCGTTATGGACCACGACCAACGAGCCCGTGCAGTCACGGTGCGGGTGGGCGTTTGTTTCCGACGGCCTGCCGTGCGTTGCCCAGCGCGTGTGACCGATGCCGTAGTCGCCACGCAGAGGATCATCTGCCAAGAGAGCTTCAAGGTTGCGTAGCTTGCCCGAAGCGCGCCGGATGGAGAGTCCACTCTCCCCTCCACCCAGCGCGATGCCAGCCGAGTCGTAACCGCGATATTCCAGACGCTTCAGTCCATTCAGGATGACTGGAACTACTGGTTTGGTGCCGATGTAACCCACGATTCCGCACATAGCTGGGATGCCTTTCGTTCAAGAAGTCACTGAGGAGTTAGCCCACCATACGGTACTGGGCGGACTTGGTAATGGCTGAAGCTTCCTGCTCCAGGAACCATCCCACTGTCTTTGCCAGGCCGTCTTTGAAACTGTGAATCGGTTCATACCCGAGCGTCTTGCGCGACAGGGTAAGATCCGCCTCCGAATGCAATACATCGCCCAGACGCGGCGCGGTGTAGAGAGGCGCCTTCTTGAAGGAGAGATAGTGCGCCATGAGGTCGTAGGTCTGGTTCAGGGAATGGCTCTGGCCCGTACCGACGTTGAATACGCGTCCTGCTACATCTGTTGCCGGAGCCATGCATGCCAGCATGTTGGCCGATACGACATTGTCGATGTACGTGAAGTCGCGGCTCTGGTGTCCGTCACCGAAGATGAGCGGCGTGTTGCCCTTCAGAATTTCAGAAGCGAACTTCGCAATGACGCCAGAGTACGGTGAGTCAGAACCCTGCCGCGGTCCGAAGACATTGAAGTAACGCAGGCAGACGCCTTCCAGTCCATATACGTGCCAGAAGCTCTTCACGTAATACTCGCCGGCCAGTTTCTGGGCCGCGTAGGGCGAGAGAGGCGACGGGATCATGTCCTCGTTCTTCGGATGCGACGACTTGTCGCCATACGCGGAAGAGGATGCAGCATAGACGACACGCTTGACGCCTGCATCGCGCGCGGCGATGAGAACGCTCAGGGTTCCGTCTACATTGGCAACATGCGTGACCTGCGGCTCACGGATGGAGCGTGGCACGGAAGCCAACGCTGCCTGATGGAGAACATAGTCGACGCCTCGGCAGCATTCGCGTAGCCGAAGGGTCTCGTTGATGTCGATCACGCGGAAGTCGATGTCTCGAATGATGTCATCCAGATTATGGACATCGCCGCCCACTAGATTGTCGATGCCAATTACTTCATGGCCTTGCTGCAACACGTGGTGGGCTAGAGAGGAACCGATAAATCCGGCGACTCCCGTAATTAGATAACGTGCCATCCTCATGCACTCCTTAAGCGTGTGTTGACTGGTTCGCACTTACGCAATTGCATTTGCCATGCCATTGGAGAAACAGGGGGTGGCGCGGCGCATCTGCATGTAAAGTCCCAATGAATTGCAGGAAAGCGCCGGATTATGGCTCCCAGGGAGGTTGCGTAACCGCTGAAGTCGACTGCCGACGCGCGCGAAAAGTATGCAAACCCTTGCATTGTGTGATCCCCATCGGCAGGACGGTGCAACGGCCATATCTGCCTGAATTTCGCCGAAAACCCGCCCATCCGCGCGATTCCTGATCTGGCCGCCGACGTGCAACAGCATGGGGCAAGGTGGTCTACACCTGCGAAATGGGGGACAAGAATGGAACCGGTACGGATGCTGAATTTGCAGAGGCAGTACGCTTCACTGCGCGATCAAATCGGAGTGGCGATGGAGAGTGTGCTGCAGAATCAGCACTTCATTCTTGGTCCGGAGGTCGCTGCTCTGGAAAAGGAAATGGCCGAGTACTGCAATGTGGGCTATGCAGTGGGCGTTGCGTCGGGAACCGATGCGCTTCTGCTTTCGCTCAAAGCTGCAGGCGTTGGCCCTGGCGATGAGGTCATTGTTCCGGCGTTTACCTTCGTTGCTACTTCGGACACGGTAGGCCTGTTGGGTGCTACCCCGGTGTTTGCCGACATTGACCCGATCACCTACACGATGAACCCCGAGCAGCTGGAGTCGCTGGTGACGCCGGCAACCAAAGCGGTGGTCGCTGTTCATCTGTATGGTCAGGCAGCGGACATCACTGCAATCAGCGCATTTGCCACGAAGCACGGCCTGGCTCTTCTGGGTGACACGGCTCAGGCTTTGGGCGCGCGTTATGAAGGTGATCCGGTCTGCTCGTTCGGCGATTATGGCTGCATCTCGTTCTTCCCGAGCAAGAACCTTGGCGCGTATGGCGATGGTGGCATGATTGTTACGGGCGATGCGGAAAAGGCTCAGTACCTTCGCATGGCTCGTGCACACGGCAGCGCCAAGAAGTATCGCAGCGAATTTCTGGGATGGAACAGCCGCCTGGATGAGCTGCAGGCCGCGCTGCTGCGCGTGAAGCTGCCTCATCTGGATACATGGAACGCTAAGCGTGCCGACCGTGCTGCACGCTACAGCGAAGGTCTTGTGGATGTGGAAGAGATTGTTCTGCCGCAGGCCGCTCCTGGCCGCACCCATGTTTTCCATCAGTACACGATTCGCGTCCAGCAGCGTGATGCAGTGCAGCAGTTCCTGAAGGAGCAGGGCATTGAATCGGCTGTTCACTATCCGATTCCGCTGCACCGTCAGCCGATGTACGCGGAGCTTGGCTATGAAGAAGGATCGTTGCCGGAGGCAGAACGCGCCGCTCGCGAAGTTCTTTCGCTGCCGATCTATCCGGAACTGCGCGACGACGAGGTTGATCGCGTTGTGAACGCACTCAAGCAGGCAGTCAGCACTCTGAAGCCAGAGGCTACGCCGGTGGTTGCGGAACTCGTTTAGGAGACGACCATGAAGATAAGCGGAAAGGCCCTCCCACCGAGGGCCGCCCTTCTTCTCACGTTTGATTTTGTGGTGCTGGTAATCGTGGCACCGCTGCTGTTCGTTTTGCCTTTGGTGGCAGTAGAGCCCAATCGCTCTCCTGGCAGTCTTGTGCTTGGCCTATTGCGGCTGATGGCTGCCGGGCTTTTGTGCCAGATGATTCTGTACTACCACGAGCTCTATAACCTCAATGTGGTTCGCATGGGGCGCGACACACTGGTGCAGGTGATGCGCGCTTTCGGCGTTCTGTTCCTGCTGCTTGCTGTTGTCTCGCTGCTCATTCCTGTTGCCAGGCCCGTGCTCTCGCGCACGGTAATGTTCGCGGGGATTGTTGCTGCGGTCACACTGGTGTCCAGGCGGCTGGCACTTCCGCGAAAGCGCGAGCAGGTTCTGATTGTTGGTGCAGGTGATGAAGCGGGCGAACTGCAAGGAGTGATCGCTTCCAGTCCCGAATGGAATATGGAAGTGGCGCGTATTACGCTTCCGTCGCAACTGCGTTCCGCGTTGGACACTACGAAGAACGGTACGGAACATTTCGATCGCGTCATCGTAGCAAACGCGCAGGCGCAGTCGGATGCCAACTTGTCGCTTCTTCTTGATCTGAAGATGGCGGGCCATTTCGTTGAAGATGCGCAAACGTTCTTCGAGCGGGCGACAGGGCGTGTGCGTGTGGATCAACTGCGTGCGCAGGACTGTATCTTCAGCGAACACTTTGTAAATCGTGCGACCAAGCGACTGACGAAACGGTTCCTGGATGTGGCGCTGGCCGGTTCGTTGCTGCTGCTGGCGTCGCCTGTGATGCTTGTTACGGCGCTTCTCATTCGTTTGAGAAACGACGGTCCCATTTTCTTCCGGCAGCAGAGGATCGGACTCTTTGGCCGTCCGTTCAGCATTCTGAAGTTCCGAAGCATGGCGCCTGTGAAAACGGGAGAGCAAACTGGCTGGGCCGGTGAAGAGACAAACCGCATCACGACGCTGGGACGTCATCTGCGGAAGTATCGTATCGACGAACTGCCGCAGCTACTGAATGTTCTGAAGGGTGAGATGAGCCTGATTGGGCCTCGGCCTGAGCAGCCTCATCTGTGCTCGATCCTGGAAGACCATATCCCGTTCTATCAGCATCGTCATTCCGTATTGCCGGGACTGACTGGATGGGCGCAGGTTCGGTATCACTACGGATCAAACATTGAAGAGTCGCGGCGCAAAGTGGAGTACGACCTCTTCTATGTAAAACATCTTTCTATCTGGCTGGACTTTGCCATCGTGCTTGAGACGGTAAAGGTAGTTTTGGTAGGAAGAGGGGCTATCTAAAAAAGGGGCGACAAACTTCGTCGCCCCAGCGACTCCAAGATCGCTATTGATATGCACCCACGGAAGGCCGCGAGCCGCGTGCATTTCCGAGGATGTCGAACGGTGACATGATCGACGTTGTTCCGGCGCCGCTTGCGGGTGACAAGCCCAGCAAGGAGTAGATCGCCGACAACAAGGGATTCAACGTGATGGGAGCGGAGTCCCACGAGGGAGCGGCACCGGCACCATACCAGAGGTTGTTGCTACCACTGACGTTGGTCGATCCTTTCTCAATGTAGGGCTGCGAGGATGACGGCTGAGAGCAGATGTTGTTTGTGAGGTGCATACCAGCACCACTCAGAACAACTCCGAAGCAGCCATTCTGGTTGCCAAGGGTATATGCGCCAGCGTTCACGACGGTGTTGTTGTAGACCTCGACGTTGCCGCTGCTGCCGCCGCCGGCAGGATCCGTATTGATAGCGATGCCTGCTTCATTCGCGACACCGTAGGGGTTCGATGCGAGCGCAGCATTCGATACGACGTTGTTGTAGACCTCGACGGTACCCAGAGAAGGATTCACCGAAGCCAACGCAATGCCGTCGCAGTAAGAGTTGGTGACGATGTTGTCGTGGACGTGAAGGTCATACTCGTTGTTGCCGAGTGTTGCGTGGAACATGATGCCGCGGCAGTAACCCTTGAAGTTCTGACCGACATTGTTCCAACCCACATCTGCGTGGTTCACGTTGCTGGAGAAGTAGACAGCGTGGTAGGTCTTGTCGACGTTACCGCCCGTGTCGTGCACGTTGTTGCCCTGGAATACCCATGTCTCGGTGGGATCGGTGGTTTCACCCAGGACGCAGGCTGTGCCACCTACGCCAGACGGAGGAGCCGGGCAGGAGATGCTGTTGTTGATGATGCGGACGTCGCCCGCCTCAGCATCGATTGCCGAAACCTGTCCGACGATGTTGAGGTTTGCGATGGTGACGAAGTTAGCCCATCCGTGCACGCCATTGGTGATGGAAGAGCTACCCACGGTCACGGTGCCGCCGGGATAACCCACGATGGAAAGCTGGCTGGTAGCGGATGAACCGCCTCTGTCCGTGGAGATTGCTGCCTTGTATCCACGGCCGTCGTCGAAGGTGACGTCGGTTCCGGGTTCCAGGTAGATCACGGTGTTCTGCGATGGCGACCTGGAATCGTTCGAAGTTGCGGAATTGAACGCCGCACGCCAGGTCTTGAACGGCGATGTAAACGAACCGCTGTTGGAGTCAGAACCATTTGGAGAGACGAAGAGGATTGTCGTCGGCGTAACGGTGAAGGGCACTCCGTTGGATTGCAGACCGTTGACTGTTGCGACGACTTGTCCTGTGGTTGCGGACGAACCGAGTTGAGCGATGATCTGCGTGTCACTCCACGAGCACAGCGCGCAATTGGTAACGATAGAACCGTTGCCGATTGTGACGTTGCTGGATCCCTGGCTGGAACCGAAGTTGGCGCCGAAGATTCGAACGTATACGCCGTTTCCGTTGTCGCCGCCTGTACCGCTGCCAACGTTGAGATCGGTGTAATTAATGTGCGGTGCTCCCGAGGGAGTGTTTGAGGGGGCTGAATTCACAACGGCAGTGACATTCGCTGTTGTGGTGTTGGCTGGGGAACTGGAATCGGACGCTTTGATGGAAAGAGTGAACGATCCAGCAGTTGTCGGAGTGCCAGTGAGAGTGCAATTGTTCAGTGTCAATCCAGCGGGAGCCGAGCCGCTGGCAAGCGAGCAGGTGTACGGCGCGGTGCCTCCGCTTACGCTGATTGTTCCGGTGTAGGCCGTTCCAACTGTGGCCGCCGGGGGAGCAAAGAGTGTGAGCGTAACTGTCGGCGCGGCGTTGATGGTTACCGTGATGTTTCCAGACGTAGAGACGGGAGTTGAGGAAGAGTCTGATACACCAATTCCCAGTGTGTAGGTTCCTGCTGTTGTCGGAGTTCCCATGAGAGCGCATCCGCTCAGGGTGAGGCCAGGAACTGTGCCGCTGGTGAGCGAGCAGGTGTAAGGCGCGGTGCCGCCACGTACGCCGATTGTGCCGCTGTACGTGGTGCCTACCGTTCCTGCCGCAGGAGAGGTCAAGGTCAGTGCGACAGCTGCATTGACTCGGACCACGATGTTGCCTGTTGTCGAGATTGGCGTTGCGGAGGAGTCTGATGCCCTGATCGACAGTGAGTAGCGTCCTGATGTTGTGGGTGTACCTGCCAGGGCGCAGCCGTTCATCGTGAGGCCTGCAGGAAGTGTGCCGCTGGCCAGCGAGCACGTATAGGGTGCAGTGCCGCCGCTAACGCCGATGGTTCCGGTGTATGTGGAGCCAACGGTGGCTGTGGGAGGTGATGTAAGCGTGAGTTGACCAGCCGCAGGATTTACCACGAAGGAAAGCGTTGATGTCCTGCTATTCGGAGTGGCACTGGAATCCTTCGCATTAACTGTGATTGAGAAGGTGCCGGATGCCGAAGGAGTTCCAGTCAGAGCGCAGTTGTTCTGTGTGATTCCTGCAGGCAGATTGCCGCCGGTGATCGTGCACGTGTAAGGCGCAGTGCCACCGCTTACGCCGATGATGCCGCTGTAGGTAGTGCCCTGTGTTGCTGCGGCAGGAGCAGTCAGAGTCAACGTGACGGGTGCGGCATTAACCTGGACCAAGATGGTGCTGGTCGTGGAAATGGGCGTGGCGGAGGAGTCTGTTGCCTTGATCCCAAGCGAATAGCTTCCTGCCGTTGTGGGTGTACCCGAGAGGTAGCATCCATTGAGGGCGAGCCCTGCAGGAACTGTACCGCTCACGAGTGAACATCTGTACGGTGCCGTACCACCGGTGACGTCGATTCTTCCGCCGTACGACGTACCAACGGTTGCGGCCGCTGGTGCTGTGAGGTTGAGCTGACCCGCTGCGGCGTTCACTACGAACGACAGAGTCCCTGTCCTGGTGTTCGCGGGGTTGGCGGAATCCGTTGCCCTGACTGCGAACGAGAAGGTACCCGATGCCGTGGGAGTTCCTGTCAGAGAGCAGTTATTCTGCGTGATGCCTGCTGGAAGAGCTCCGCCAATGAGCGCGCACGTGTAAGGCGCGGTGCCACCACTTACGCCGATGGTGCTGCTGTAGGACACCCCAACCGTTCCTGGTGCAGGAGAGGTCAATACCAATGTGACCGGGGCGGCGCTGACTGTAACGACGACGTTTCCTGTTGTGGAGATGGGCGTCGAGGAAGAGTCCGAAGCCCTGATTCCGAGCGAATAGCTTCCCGCTCTTGTTGGTGTTCCGGTCAGGGTGCATCCATTTAGAGCGAGCCCGGCAGGAAGTGTACCGCTGGCGATCGAGCAGCTATAGGGTGCAGTGCCGCCGGTGACACCGATTGCGCCGCTATAAGCCTTTCCGACAGTTGCTGCCGCGGGTGATGAGATGTTGAGTTGCGGGGCGGCGTTCACCGCCATGTAGAGCGTCCCGGTACGGGTATTTGCAGGACTGCTGGAGTCGGTGGCTCTGACTGCGAAGGAGAAGTTGCCCGATGTCGTGGGGGTTCCCCTCAGAGCACAGTTGTTCTGCGCGATGCCCGCTGGCAGAGCTCCGCCAATGAGCGAGCATGTGTAAGGCGCAGTGCCACCGCTCACACCGATGGTGCCACTGTAGGCCATTCCAACCGTTCCCGCGGCCGGGGAAGAGATCACCAGCGAGGCTGCAGCGGAATCAACTGTAACCACGATGCTTCCAGTTGTGGTCGTGCCGGAAGAGTCCGATACCTTGACCCCAAGAGGATAGCTGCCCTCCGTTGTGGGGATGCCTCTGAGGGCGCAGCCGTTTAGGCTTAGTCCGTTGGGCAATGTTCCGCTGGTGATTGAACAGGTATAAGGCGCGGTTCCACCGGTAATGCCGATGGCTGCGTTGTAGGTCGCACCAACGGTTGCTGCCGGAGGTGATGCGAGAGTTAGTGGTCCCGCGGTGCCGCCGACGACCAGGGAAAACGTTGCCGTCGCGGTGTTCGCAGGATTGCTGGAGTCAGTAGCGTTGACTCGAATCGGGAAGGTACCCGGTGCCGAAGGCGTTCCTGTCAGAGCGCAGTTGTTTTGAGTGATGCCTGCCGGCAGTGACCCGTTGATCAGCGAGCAGGTATATGGACCTTTGCCTCCGCTGACTGAGATGGAGGAGTTGTAGGGGACACCGGCCGTAGCGGATGCTGGAGGCCCGATCGTAAGCTCTGTGGCTGCATCGACGATGTTGACAACGATGGTTGCGGTAAACGAATTCGAGGGAGAAGCAGCGTCCGTCGCGGTGACGTCAAATGGATAGCTGCCTGCAGTGGTAGGCATACCCGTGAGGACGCATCCATTCAGAACAAGACCGTCCGGGAGGAGTCCGCCAGCAACGGAACAGTTATACGGAGCTGTACCGCCTGACACGCCGATAGTTCCGGTGTAAGCGGTCCCCACAGTGCCCGCACCAGGTGCGCTGATTGTCAGTGGCGTAGAAGGAGCACCGCTATCGAGGATGAGAAGTGTTAGAGGTACGGAACTGCTTGAGCCGGCGCTATCGGTGATCTGTGCCGTAAAGTTGGCGGTGCCAGCGGCGGTGGGCGTTCCGCTTATCACTCCGTCGCCGCTAAGCGCGATCCCCGCAGGCAAAGAACCGGAGGCGATGGTCCAGGTATATGGAGTCGTCCCACCATTGGCAGTCAATACCGCGCTATAAGCGAGGTTGACGATGCCCACATCGAGCGACGACGTCGTGATATTGACAGAGGAAGTTTGCGAACTGGCGAGTACTCGAACGGTGGTCTGGACCGTCGTGGCTGTGCCGGCGACACTGGCATCGGTCGCCTGGAAGGTCACAGGATAGTCGCCCGCAGTGGTTGGTGTTCCAGAGATCAGACCGCTCGATGCATTGAACTGCATACCGGCGGGAAGGGCGCCCGATGAAAGCGCCATATGTGTTGGGCTCGATCCACCGCTGGTCGATACGGTTGCTGTGTACGCAGTGTTGACGGTGGCATTCTTAAGCGATGCATTGACTTTGAGCGCAGGGTTGACGGTTGCCTCAAACTTGCCTGTAGTGTCATCCGTCGCCGCTGTCACGTGGATCTGCGACTGAACCGTCGCGGGAGCGGTATAGGTGATGGAGTTAAGGCTTGGCTCGATAGTTCCGCAGTTCGCCCCATTGCACCCGATACCGCTCAGCGTCCACTTGGACGAATGTGTGGTGGCTTGCGGAATCTGAACCGTTTGGCCGGCGTTCATTGTGACGGAGGTGCTCGAAGCGGTGGCGACTACGCCATACCCTGATCCGCATCCACTCACCAACCCAAATGAAGCAAAAAACATGGCCAGAAGAGCTACTTTTGCGACTGGCCTAACCAAAACGAGCTGCAAAAAATGGTTGGAGGTACTGCGAACGTGCATATTGCTGACTCCGTCTTTTCAAACGCGAAATGACTCTTGACTCGCGGCAAAGCGAGACCGGGACATCTTGGATCGATATGATCGTGTGCAACAAATTGCAATTTCGGAGCCTTTTCTTCCAGGCTCTCTAAGTTGTTGATTTCGCGTACAACTCACGCGAAATAAGGAATTTATTTCTATCCGGGGAGGAAAAAATTCCTTGGCGATGCGGTTGTTTAGGATGGCGGCCTACGTGCAATGAGTTGGTTGGGGGACATATTTGATCTCAGATTTTCAGACAGATTGCGCCAGGTATAAAGCTTCTGGCGAATCCGGACGCCGAATGGCTCTCAATCCGGCGGTATGGTGCCTTCTCTGGTATCGACTAGGGAGATGGATTTATGCGCCTCGAAAGGCCCGGGTCCTTTGGTTGCCACTGAAGGTGATTCACGTACTCGGCTCAAGCTTCATTGAGGCGTTCCTACAGATGCGCCTGAATGTACAGGCACAGATTGGGCCGGGGTTGCTGATAGCGCATTGTGGAGGTATTACTCTCCACCCGGATGTCGTGATTGGTAGCAACTGCGATCTGGCGCACCACGTGACCCTGGGTACCCGAGGCGTCGGCTCGCGTGGGGTGCCGCGGCTGGGAAATAACGTATACGTGGGAACGGGCGCTGTACTCATCGGTCCTATCGTGATCGGTGACGGCGCACGGATCGCTGCCAATTCGCTTGTGACCCGTGACGTTCCCGCGGGAGCCACGGTCATGGGGGTGCCCGCCGAGATCGTGAAGCGACGTCCGCCATCCGACGCACAAATTAAGGAAGAGTGCCTGATCGATGCCTGACGAACGTCCGCTCCTGCTCTTTGTCGCGCCATACTTTGCTCCGGGGTATCACGGCGGCGTGGTTCAGATTTACCTGGGGTTGCTGCGACAGTTCAAGGGCTTCCGCATTGTCGTGGTTGCAGACAACTGGAAGGTGGATCCTGAGACGGCACACGCCTGGGATGGCATGGCTGTGGAGACCCTCGGCTTTTCGGTGGAGCGGATGGATGCGTTTGAGTTTCATCTGCCGCAGAACGCGCGTTCGCCTCTTGCGAAGGCATGTCTGTTGCTACCGTCGCTGGCACGGTTTTTTGTGCGAGGCAGAAGGCAGTGGAAGGCGCTCTGCAGAAAGTACTCACCGTCCGTCATCGTCTGCGGAGGTACTTACTCTGCCGGTTGGCTGATGCCGGCAAATCCGTCCCGTTCACTTCTGGTGAACTATGTTCATGGTGAAGAACTCACAATGCAGGTGGCTCCTGCGTTTCTGCAACCGATCATGCGTGCCTATCAAAGGCGTAGTTTGCGCGATGCCGATATGAATATCGCTGTGAGTCGCTACACGGCAGACCTGATTGCGCGTATCTCCGATCGCGTGACTGTATTGCCGAACTTTATCGACCATGATCGTTTCTATGTATCCGGACGGCGAGAAGAAATTCGCAGCCGTTATGGATGGAACGACAAGAAGGTGTTGCTGACGGTAGCGAGGCTTGAACCCAGAAAGGGAATTGATCAGGCCTTGCGAGCGCTTGCTCGGTTAAAACAGAGCGGCGATTTGCAAAGTGATTGGCGCTATGTGATTGCGGGTAAGGGATCGGAGTTGGGAGCACTTCAACGTCTGATCAGCGAGCTGCAGCTTGAAGATGTGGTGGAGTTTCTAGGTTTCGTCTCTGACGAAGATCTGCCGGGATGCTATGAAGCCGCTGACGTTTTCCTGCAACCCAATCGCAATCTGAACGGAGATACGGAAGGCTTTGGGGTGGTCTTTCTTGAAGCTGCGGCTTGTGGCCTGCCTGTTATTGGTGGCGTAGCTGGAGGCACAGGTGATGCGATCGATCATGGTCGCAATGGACTGCTTGTCGATGGTGAATCGGTCTCTCAAATTGCAGACGCGATTGCGCTTCTAATGTCTGACGACGAATTGCGAAACCGATTCCACGTGCATGGACTGGAATGGGCGTCGCGTTTCGATGTTGAAAAGGGACGCGCCGGCTTCGAGAAGATACTGCTGCAGCTCCTGCAGCAGAGCGATAGGTCGCAGGTAGCCTCTTAAAAGGCTCCGATGCTATCGGGGATTTTGGAAGTTCGCGCACGTCCATCCAATGTCCAGTTCAATGCAGTGGGGACGCCTCGATGCAGCGCCGGGCTAGCGTCTGAGAGACGAAAATCTCCGCTGGCGGGATTGCGCAGCATAGGATTCACAAGCTGAAAACCTTCCGGAAGATGCGATCGTGCATCCTTTCCTGGCTGCAGCCACCAGACCAGATTTGCTTGTGCTTGAAACGGCACTGGTCTGCTGTTGGGAGAGAAAAGCGGGACACTGCCGTCGAGAACGATGATGTTATTTCGTAGCCTGATAGCCTGTCTCGTCGATCCGCCGGCTAAAGCGATGGCGCCGGAATCTGTGTTGCGTCTTCCTCCGCAACGAAACATGGTGTTGTTGTAGACATCGACAACTCCACTGCTTGTGGGGCCGGCGTTCGAGCCACCTTGTATATAAATGCAAGCGTAGTTTGCGCTGCCATCCTGAGGATCAGGACCCTGGCCGGTGTTGTAGAGAAGATTGTTGAATACCTCAACGGGGCCGGCAGAGGGATTGATCGTTGCGAGGTTGATGCCGTCGCAAGCGGTGTCGTGAATCACGTTGTCATGAATGTGTATGTCGTACTGATTAAGTCCGGTGCCGGGATCGGTCGGTGTGGAATGAAATTGCAGGCCGCGGCATCCGCGCACGTTTGCGATTGTGTTCCATCCGACGTCGATGTGATTGCTGTCAGTGCTGAAATAGACGCCGTGATACACCTTCGTTGTTCTTGGCAAGCCTACGTCATGGACATTGTTCCCTAGAAATGCAACGTCAGAGACCTGCGACATTTCGACGCAGCCTGTTGGGCCGAATCCACGCGGGCAGGTGAAGTCGTTACCCACAACCCGCCAGTCCTTGGAGTCGGTAATGTCCATCGCCTCTTGGTTGCCAACGAAATGTAAACCTGCGATTACCCAGTGATCAGAGGTTCTCTCGACATTCGGAGTTCTGGCTGCGATGTGTGGGCCATCGACTGAACCGATTGTTACGTTGGCACCAGGGTAAGCAACGATCGCAATGGGGCTGTCTTTGCGGCCACTGCTCATGATGTTCCATGACGATTCGTAACGATCAAGTGCATTTACGGAGACGCCATCGCGGAGATAAAGAATGTCTCCCGCATGGAGCTTGTCGACTGCAGACCGAAGTGTTTCACCCTTTCTTTCTGGATAGAAATGGATGTGTCCTGCTCGGACCGAAATGTGAAGTTCGTTCGATGCGCCCCTGTCTGTGTGAACAACGACGGGGCCGGACTGAGAGCGGCTCGACAATTGGAAGGTGAGCGTGCGCTCAGACCAGATGGGATAAGCGAATGCGCGCTCTCCACCAATGGTGATGTAGCCTGCTCCGCGCTTGTCGCCGAAGCCGCTTCCATAGAGCGTGATGAATGCGCCTTGATCTGACTCGCCGCCTGTGGCGGGCGCGCTGGTCAGGTCGCTATAGGAGATGTGCGGCGGCACCTGCTCTGCGCCTGCTCGTGTTGTGGCGAAGCAGAGAAGTGGCAATAAAAGAGCCAGTGCTCTACAACGAACCCGCCAATAGTGGCCGTAGAAATAGCGCGTATTCCAGATAGCTTTCATCGAATGTTCCTTCTGGCGACAAGACAGATCCGTCCCACACGTTGACCCGGGGAATTGCCAATGGCTCATTTTCCTTGCGCCATAGTCCGGACACTGTCGTAAATCCGTAGTGGTATCCGCATTTGGCCGTTAATTCTCGGACACGGTTATCTGTGAAGCCGTTTGGATACGCAATCCAGTGCCGCTCAGTGTGTTCCGGAATCATATGCTGCTGAAGCGCGGTGGAAGAAGTGGTAAGTTCCGAAGCGACTTCATCGGACGTCAACTGCGTGAGTAAAGCATGTGTTGCAGTGTGCGATCCGATCGTATGACCCGCGCGTGTCAAGGTACGCATCTCGTCCCAGGTCATAAGCCGCTCCAGAGGGTCTGGTTGGCGAGTGTTCATGGCGAGACTTCTTTCAGCATCATCGATGGCTGCACGAATCGTCTCAGGTTCAAACTGCTTTAACCAGGTAAGGAGTTCCTCTTCTCGAACAGGACCGGCGGGTAAAGGAGTGCCGTCAGCATCGACAAGGTGTGAGAACAGGTCCTGCAATGAGATTTGGTTCTTCGAATCATGGAGGGCACGAATGAATCCCAAGGCTTTTTCGGGCCAGAAAGGCTGCGTGCGGCCAGCATAGTTAGTCACAGCAAAAAAGCAGGCGGACATTCCAAACTGGGCCAGAAGAGGAGCGGCGATGGCGAGGTTGTCGAACCATCCGTCATCGAAGGTGATCATTACCCGCGGACGTGTGTCCGATGCTTCCGGTCGATCGATGTCGCCAGGCTTCACGCAGACTGCATGTTCGCTGAGATAGGTGAGCAGGCTGCGGAATGCACTCTCGCGGATGACCATGCCGCGGGGCGAGCGACAGGATTCCATTGCATCGTCCGGCATGACACGATGCAACATCAATACGAGCGTGGCTCCTGACGCGCCTACCTTCTTACGCGCAGACTTCAAACTGCCGGATTTGCTCAGCGATTTGAGAAAAGCGTGCCGCAGTGTTTGACGTGAGCTCATTCCCATATCAACCTGCGTGCGATGTTTCGCGTTGTGGCTTCCACACGGCGTAGCGTTGTCCGCGCATGAACTTTACAGCTCCCCAGAGGGCTGCAGCATTCATCACGCAGAAGTACATCGGCAATGAAAATGCCTTCTTCTTTTGCAATGCGGGGATGGCTGCTGCCAAGGCGGCCGTGCCGTAGAACGCAAGTTGGAGCGCGAGAAGAATGCCGTAGGCCATGGATGCTCGCAGCATCCATGATGATGCGAGCATGCCTACCAAGAAGAGTGGAACGGCGTATCGCAGCAGTTTGTGAGAGAGAAGCTGTAGCGCAATCCACGGGTGCTTCCAGGGAGCGAGCAACTGTCGCACGCTTGAAAGGCCTGTCAGAGCACGCGCAACGACTCGGACGCGCATGGAAAATTCTTTGCCCGCATTGTGTCCCACATCTTCGCGTGCCAGGGCCCGTGGCTCAAACTTCACCTTGGCACCCTGCAGCAACACATGCATTGGTTCTACGAGGTCGCTGATGATGCCGGGCTCAAGTGGCGTATACAGGTTTCTGCGCACTGCATAGATGCATCCGCAGCATCCGGTAAGGCTTCCTGCGGCGGACTGCATTTCACGGATGCGATTGTCATATCCGGCGTAAGCACGCGAACCTTCGCCCACGGATGAGCTGTTGAGGTCAAAGTAGGTATATCTACCTGAAACGGCACCAACATTCGGATCGGCAAGTGATCCCGCTATGTATTGCAATGCGTCTGGGTGGTACTCGGTCGTGGCGTCAGAGAAGACGATAATTTCTCCTCTTGCACTTCGCACGGCCACGTTTTGCGCATTCGTCTTACCAGCTTGTTGTGGCACGACGATGAGCTCTACGCCTTCCGGAGCGAAGAAGCGGACGATGTCTTCGGTCTCATCTGTCGATCCGTCAGAAGCGACGAGGATCTGAAGCTTGTCCTTCGGATAGTTCAATTCGAGGCATTGGAGAAGTTTTCTTCCAATATTGGCAGCCTCGTTATGCGCGCAGATAAGGAGCGTCAATGTGGGTGCGGTGGATGGAGGTACGGCGCGGTGTTTCTTGAAGCGTGTCACGATCCAAAGCAGCGTTGGATAACCAATGTAGGCGTAACCGATGGCAGTTACACATATCCAGAAGGCAATGGACCAAGGCGATATTTCCGACACACTAAGTAGCGAGAAGGGCATCGTACACCTCCACATGTTGCGAAACCATTGCCTGAATCGAGAATCGTTTCTCTACAAGCTCGCGGGCGGTGTTTCCCATGTATGCCCTGTGTGTGCGGTCATTCAGTAGCGCGATGATGTGGTCTGCGGCGGCCTGGTGGTCTTCGTTGGGAACCAGGTAACCTGTTACTCCGTCGACAACCGCCTCTGAGGTTCCACCCACATCCGTCGCCACAACTGGAAGTCGGGCCGCCATCGCTTCAATCACGACGTTTGGAAATCCTTCCGAACGGGAAAGCAGCGCGAATACGTGGGAGTCGTGAAGTAAGCCGGGGATGTCTTCTACGCGGCCTAGGAAGCGGACGCAATCATCCAGGTTTGATTCGCGGACCATGTCACGCAACTGCTGCAGATGTTCCTGATCCGTCCAGTCGCCCGCAACGGCAAACATGGCCTTGGGATTCTGGCGATGGACAATTGCAGCCGCCTTGATGAAGACGTCGACGCCCTTCCATGGATTAATGTTTGCAACAGTTGTGACAAGAAGTGCATCTTCCGGAAATGCGTGGGCAATCCGCAACTCTGACGTGTGTGCAGACAGCTCGTAGCGCTCGAGTGCGACACCGTTGTGCACGATGGACACCTTCTTCGCGGTAATGCCGTCCTGTTCACGGTGCCAGCGTGCCACTTTTTCTGAAACTGCAAAAACATGGCTGTAGAGCGGGGTCAGCAGCCGATAGAGCAGGTTGTGCTTTGCCGTCCGCAGAATTCCCATATCTCGGCGGCTGGAACAGATGGTGGTTACGCCGGCGAGGCGACTCGCGATGGCACCAAAGAGATCGGCGCTCTCGAAGTACGTCTGTACAAGGCATACGTTGCGCTCGCGGAGCAAATCGCGCAGCTTGCCGAGGGTTTTCAGGCCCTGTAATGAGAGGCAGGAGCGCGTGGGCAGCACCACGATCTCGTCGAAGAGTTTGTAAGCTTCGGGGCTGGGATTGTCCCGCAGCGTGACCACGGTGACCTTGTATCCACGCTCGGGAAGGGAGCGTGCCAGAGCGAACATCATGCGCTCGGCACCGCCCAGTTCCGTGAGCTGATCAATGATGAACATCACCGATCGCGATTGTGTGGATACGGGTTTCATACTGCATCTCCATGGACCAGTGGCGGATTTGGCGTATGCCAGGAATGGCGCTTCTTCGCCTTTTGCTTCACTTGTTCCGTGACTACCGGCGCCTTCACACTAGCAATTGAAATGCCACACAGTGTGCACCCGAGAAGGATCCAAAGGTTGGAATCAACCTGAATGAACATCCACCGGTCGCCAAAGAAATTGACGATGGCAGCCGTCAATATCAGGCATGCAAAGCCTAGGCCCACCAACGAGAGAAAGGAATCTCTTGCGCGGCTGAATAGTTGCAGCCCGGTCCGAGCGAACAGGAGCAGCTGCACGAGGAAGAGCAGGAGCCCGGCCAGTCCCGTTTCTACCAGCATTTTGAGATAGAAGTTATGCGTGTCTTTATAAGAGCCGACGCGGCCCATCAATGCGTAGGTCAGGAACCCGGTGCCTACAACTGGATTGGCCTTGAACATATTGATCGCGTCTGTCCAGAGCATTACGCGCTCCTGTGCGGATGCGTCCAATGCTGCGTCTTGTCCCGCGTCTGGCTTGGTATAGGTCATGGCAATGCGCTCCTGCACTGCGAGCGGCAGGATGGCTTGCCAGGAGACAACGAGCAGAAGAATCGGTATGAAAAGCCATCGAATCTTGACGACTGCCAGGAAACAGAGGACTAACGCCAAAGCGAGGTAGGCTTCGCGCGAGTAAGAGAACAGAATGCAGGTAGTATTTGCGGCGACCACGAGGATAATGCCAGCGCGTACCAGTGTCTTGCCTTTGAGCGCGAGCAGCGGTAGCAGAAACGCCGTTGCCTCTACGAGATATGAGGCTAGTCCGTTCTCACCTGCATATCCTAGGGGACCGGCATCGCGCGTCTCTTCGGCGTAGTGCGAAAAGTCACGTCCGGCTGCGCCCTTCAGATAACTGAAATCTACGGCGAGTGCTGTTACGCAGCAGAGTGCAATGATGATGGCGATTTGCTTGCGTGTGCGGATGGTTCTGGTGACAGCGACTACGAGCATCGGCATTACGATGAAGTTCTTGTAATCCACAAGACGCACGTCGTTAAACCAGATGGGGAATCCTCCGCCCAAATAGAAGGCGCCGCGCCATAAGGATAGATAGTAGAACCCGCACATCAATCCAAGGAAGGCGAGAACAGAAGTTCGTTTTATCAAGGGCGCTTGCGGACGAAGGACACTGCCAAGCAAAGTGCAGATGATTAAGATGTCTACGATGTTCGATCCGAGAGGGAACGCGTGCAGGTGATAACGCGTCGTCTGCAACGGCAGCAGCACCGAAAGCAGATAAATCCCGAACTCGGACTTCCACAGGATTGTAGCGAGTGCACCCGCAACAACAGCGGAGTACATTGCGATTGCGCGTATGCTTGTGAGCGCGCCGGGCGAGGTCGACTCCAAAATCATTCCGCACCTCCTTCGCCTGTCGCTGCGGTCGAAGGAACACGCAACGGTGAGATTGTGCCAATGGGCAGCTTTGCAATGACCTTTTTAACGGCCTTGCGGAAGTCCGAAGACATGATGAAAAAGCATCCGGCAAAGATTGCGCTATACGCTGCCGCACGGCCCAGTAGCTGCGCGATGAGCAACTGCGAATGGATGAAAGTTGGCAGTGGGTACGCGCACAGAAGTGCTACGACTCCACTGATGGCAAGTGCCGGATTCACATGCAGAGGCAGAATGTCTCGGTTCACGACGATCAGTGTTCCGACCATGACCGCGTAGCTGAGGAACGTAGCGGCTGCCGCTCCCATCAATCCGTAGCGAGGAATCCAGGCGAAGTTGGCTGCGATGTTTACGGCGGCGGCGACGACGACAATGATTGCAAGCAGGGTGGTGCGCTTCTGCAACACCAGACCTACGTTGAAGAAGATGTGCAGCGCATAGACCATCAGCGCAGGCACGAGTACCTTGAGCAGTCCTTCCGCACCGGCGAAGCGAGTGGACGCGAGGAAGACAAGGGCGTCGCCTGCGCAGAGCGTTGATAGCCCGGTGATGAAGAGCGCGATCACCACGAACCATGAGAGCGACATGGAGAGGAAGCGTGATGTCGCTTCTTTACCCTCTTCGTTCCAGAGGCGCATATAGATAGGGAAGAGCGCCAGGTTCAGAGGAGTCATGACGACATCCTGCAGATATCCCGAGATGCTATAAGCCGCGGAGTACAGGCCCAGCGAATGATCGCCCATATAACGCTGGACGATGATGCGATCTGCTGAGTCCAGAACGAGGCTGGAGAGTTCGTATGCGATGAGAGGCATGCCGAACTTCAGGCTGGTACGGATGAGATCCCAATCGATGGCGGTGGGGTGAATCAGGCCCCGGCGGAGCACGTCGCCCAGTTGAACTGCAACTACGATGGCTTCAGCCGTCATGGTTGCGAGTACCACAGGGAATGCGCGATGTTGGCCTGCCAAAGCGAGCGCGATGAGGCCGACCATCGTTGTGACCTTTGTCATAACTTCAACGATGGTGTGAAGACGGCTTCTGCCTTCGTTGCGCAGGAAGCTGAGAAGCATCGACTGCAGCGTGCGAAGTACGACTGCGACTGGAGCGAGCAGGAGGCAGTGAAAGAGCTGGATGTCTCTACGCAGCTCCGAGCTGCTAAAGAGTACGGCCATGTAAATCGCGGAGAAGAGCAGCGATGTGATAGTCGGTCCAATGAGCAGTGTCGAGTAGAATCTGCGCTGTCCTGCAACGTCCGACTTTGATGCGTCGTAAAAACGCGCTGCGGAATACTGGAGGCCACACTTCGATAGGACGACAAGCAACAGCACCAGTCGGAATGTTAGTGACAGAATGCCGTATTGTTCGACTGGAAGAACTCTTGTGAGCAATGGAAACGTAACGAATCCAAGGAGGATTAACGATCCTCGACCCACAAGATAATTTCCGATGTCTCGGATGAAGTCTGGCTTACGACTCATTGCTGTCCCCCGTTGGCGTTCGGGAAGCAACCGACACCGTGCATCGCCGGGTCACGCAACACCAGATAGTTGGGCGACTCATAGATCACCTGGAAGCGCGGGTCGACCGGAGCCGTTGCCAACAGTTGGCGATAGGCAGTTTCGTATTCAGCGGCTGCGTTGATATGTGCCCAGTCCTTATCGAGTACCAGGTACTCATAGACCGGGTGGTGGTACTGATACAGCCGATGTGTCTGATATAGGCAATCGCGATTAGCAACTGCGGGAAGCATATAGCGCGGAGCGGCGAGCGATGCATCCGAAGGAATCATTGCTGCGACCTTGTGTGCCTCTGCGTCCCATGGCTGTTTAGAGATTTCGTCGAACTGTGCCTTTCCAGTAGCAAAGGCGAGCGTAGCGACGGTCAGTGCTAGCGTGATCAGCGGAGCTACGCGCGAGCTGCTGAGGCGAAGCCGCGAGAGGCTTGCCAACTTGCTCTTGCTGTTGGTGGAGAAGAGAAGCGCAGCGATGAACAGTACCGTAGCGGGTACTACCGAGTATTGAGCATAGATAACAGTCGTGATGCACTTACCTGCGCCAGCGAGAAGGTTGATGGCCAGGAAGGGGAATGATGCGATGACGAGCGAACTGCCGAACGGAAGAAGGAGTCCGGTGGGCGTCAGAAGCTGTTTGAGATAGACGATGTTATTGCGTGTCAGAACGGTCGTCTGCGGGCTGCTGCACACGTGGGTGAGCATCTCTGTGGGGGTTGCGCCCAGGTGGCTGAAGCATGCGTCGGTGACGAATGATGCTCCGTTCAATGCGTGTGGGAGCACAACCTTATAGGAGAGAACACCCCATACGAGGCCTGCGATCAGCGGCAATGCAATCCAGCGCATCGACTTACGCTGAACCAGCGCAACGACGGCGAGGCACACGGCGAAGAGCGCCAGATCTTCTCGCACCGCCAGGGTGAAGAAGAATGCAATCGTGAAGGGACGGAACTTGCCTTCGAGGTAGTAAAGGATCGTGAACAGCACGGGCAGTGCGACGAAGCTTAGGGGATAGAAGTCAAAGACGGACTGATAAAAGATCACCGGCACGAGCAGGAAGGCCACTGCCCAGATGCGGGCCGCCCGATCCGTGGATGACAACTTCGCAATGCGGAACACGGGATAGGCACACGCGACCATTGTGATGTTGCGAAGGACCAACAGAGTGATCGGGCTCTGGAAGATTGCGTAGAACGGTAGGAACAGGAACATGATGGGCGAGTTATGCCCAGCGAAATCCGTTGTGACAGGGTGCGAATAGAGCACGTCCTGCAGCAGGGAGCCCCAGAAGAGGTGTCCGTGCAGTGTGGTGTGCATGATCTGGCCGAAGTAAGCGAGGTCCTGGCCAACGTATCCGAACACCAAGTACTTCTTGACTGCGAAATAGGTGAGACCGGCCAGCAGCACGGCTGCTTCAAGAATGGGCCAGCTTGTGTTGCGAGGTGTTTCCTCGTCCTGCGAGTCGGCTTCCTTAAGACTGTCGCGGAAGAGCGCGGCCCACAGACCGATAAAGATCGCGAGCAATATTGCCGAACGCACAAAGGGCGGGCGAACTCTGGCTGCGTATTCCGGAACAAAGAAGAGAAGGAAAACAAAGACTGCTGCACAGCGCGCGAGTTCGCGCTGCAGTGCTGGAGATGTTGTCTTACGAAAGACCAGGGAGAGAGAAGGACTATACGCGAGCAGTGTGAATGCCACAGCGAAAACGATTGCAGTTAGCAACGCACCAAGGGTGTGCATGGGGCGAAGAAAAGCCAGCCAGATCCAGATGCTGAGTGAAGCGGCGCCCAGGGCGACCGGCAATGTGATTGCCGGTCGCTTCGGGAACTGGTTCGTTTCAGCTTGGATGTAATCTGTCGCGATAGTCGAGGTCGACATTGTTCTAGGGACCCTTACTGTTGAACAACTACATTGCTGAAGGAGATGGGCTGCGAGGAGACATCGAGTGCGATACCACCCGAAGTCAAGGTGCCGTCCGTTGCCGAAATGATCAGAGTGTTGTCGTAGTACACCCGGATCTGATTGCCAACGAATTGCAGGCGAATGGTGTGCTTGTTTGTGTCGAGCAACATGGTGGGGGATTGTCCCACAAGAGCCAGACCGTCGGAGTCGATTGCCCATGCCGTGGAGCGCAGGAGCTTGATCGTGTTGTCACCCGGATAGAGCCAAACAGCGTAGGATGCGCCAGTCGTGAGGTTTACACGACCGCGGAGACCGCCCGGATAGTTTGAGGTATTGGTGAGTTTGACGTCTGCCGATACTGTGTAATCCGTCCAGGTCTGGCTACCCGCATATTGCTGCGTGTGGCCGTTGCCGTTGTAGTTGAAGGCTCCGTTCGACACGCTCCAGTTTGAAGCCATGCCGAGCGGCGACGCTGTCCACTGCGACGAACCAGAAGCGAACTGATCCTGGAACAATAGATTGCCAATGTTGAGTGTCACAGGAACGGTGACAGGAGTAGTGGCATTCGTTGAGCTCAGGGTAACGTTGCCCATGACCGTTCCCACTGCCAGAGCCGCTGTGGATGGCGTCAGGGTCAACGTTCCAGCAGCAGATGAAGAAGAGGGTGAGGGCGTGAGCCAGGAAACATTGCTGGTAGCAGTCCACGGCAGCGCTCCGGTACCCGAGTTTTGAACGGATACAGTTGCGGCAGTGGGCGACGATCCAACGGGACTAAAGAGATAGAGAGAAGAGGGGACAGCATTGATGACTGCGCTCGGTGAAGCCGAGACCGTCAGCGTTACGGGAATTTGTACTGGGCTGCCACTCGATGGTGTCAGTGTCAGGGTTCCCGTGTAGGTGCCCGCGCTCAGGGTTGCAGCGCTGGCAGTGACTGAAACTGTGGCCGGTGTAGCGGTTCCGGACACCGGCGCCGCGGTCAGCCATGCCGCGTTGGTTGACGCGGTCCATGACAGGCTGGACGTGGACGTGAGGTTGACACTCTGTGCCGTTGCGGTTGCACCCGGTACGGCGCTGAAGGTCAACGATGTGGGCGATGCTGCCAGGGTTGCTGCCAGGCTGCTTGCATTGGAGACAACCACCGAGTTGTAAGAGACAACCTGGTTGGAAGGATCCAGTGCTACGAGGCCGGAAGTATAGGTGGAGTCGGTTGCGGTGAACAGCTGCACACCATCTCGCGATACGGTCAGGTTGCTGCCCTTCATCGAGAGTAGATAGGTATGTGCATTTGCATCGAAGACCAACGAGTTGTAGGTGCCGATCAGCGTGTAGCCGTTCGAGATGTTCCAGTTCACTACCTTGTACAGGTTGACTGTGTGGTCGGAAGGATAGAACCAGAGTGCATAGCCCGATCCGTCGACTGGGTTTACGCGAGCGCGGAAACCACCAGGATAGTTTGAGACCGGCATCGTCATGTTGACCGACAGGTCGTAGTCAGTCCAGGCTGCGCTGCCCGCATAGATGGGCGCCACGCCGGCTCCGTTATATTTCAGAGCGGAACCAGTGCTGGACCAGTTGGTGAGACCGCCGAGGGGCGAGATCGTCCACGAGTTCAGGTTAGAGGTGGAGATGGTGACCGGAGCAGCCGTGACCGTGAATGTGACCGGGATCAGGAGGGTCAGTGCTGGCGACGTCGACTTGATGGTGATCGTGCCGCTGTAGCTGCCCGCCGTGAGCGAACCAGCCTTGACGGAAGCGCTGACCGTTCCAGGCGTACCACCGCTTGCAGGTGTCACGGTCAACCATGACGCGCTCGAGGTGGCAGTCCAATTCACATTCGTGGTGCTTGGGTTGGTGATGGAGACGGTCTGTGCTGCTGATGCGGTTGTAGTACCAACCTGCTGCGTGAAGGCGAGCGAAGCTGGGCTTCCTACCAGCGAGGCGTTGGTCGGGATGACCGTCAGCGTTACGGTTACGGTGTAGGGGCTGTAAGCGGCTGTCGTGGAGCTGACGGTGATGGTGCCGGTATACGTGCCCGCTGCCAGGCTGTTGCTGCTCACCTTAACCGTTACAGTCGCGCCCGATGAGCCGCTGGTCGGTGTGGTGGTGAGCCACGATGCGTTGCTGGTTGCGGTCCAGGTGTAGGTTCCCGAACCCAGGTTTGTTACGGTGACCGTCTTCGAAGCAGGAGAGGTTCCGACGCTTGTCGAGAAGCTCAGCGATTCCGGCGATACCTGCATCGTCGGCGGTGCCTGATTGGTGAAGGTATACGTGCCGCCATTGCTGAATCCGGGAACGGAAAGCAGCGTTCCTTCATCGTCGCCGTAGAAGATGTAGCTCTTCGTGGCGATGAGGTTTCCGTCTGCATCCGTAGCGGCTCCAGTGAAGGTCAGGCTGACGGTGGAAGGTGTAACCGTACCGCTCTTCAGCAGGGAGTGGTTACGTGCACGGAGGTAGTCACCCATGCCGTCCATGAACTGGTGGGTGCCCTTGTTGGTCTTGAACCAGGTGGAGAGCTGCGAGATGAAGCTCTGACGATCAGCGACCGTTGATTGATCAAGGTTGTTGCCGTCATGTGTGTAGATCTGAACAGGCTCCATGCCCGACCAGAAATGCCACATGTAGTACTCCCATTGATTCAAGCTCTGAGCCACGGTATAACCGTTGGTCGAGCTCGGCCACAGTGCGTCTGGGCGCGTGAAGCGTCCTGCCATTTGTCCAACCTGTGTGGCAAAACCGAAAAAGGTCTGTGCAGGTTTTCCAGCAACGCTGTGAACTACGACGTCATCGGCGTAGAAGAAAGGAAATGTCTCGTCGTAATCGACCGGATATACGGGAGGTTGCTCATATATCCGGAATGGTCCGAGTGGGGTTCGTCCCGCTACCGTCTTCGGATAGTCAAAGTAATATGTCCCTGCAGCTTGCGGAGAGGTGATGTAACGGATGTTCAGGCTGTTGTACATTTCATAGCCTGTGTTATCCGAGATATCCCAGTAGTGAGCAACCATGGAGCGGCTCAGCTTCGGGAAGGTATCTGTTCCACCCGAACCAGCCTTCCAGCTGAGAGCAGATGCCACGTTTGCTTGCCACTGTGCGTCTGTGGTTGGAACGGTCAGGTTCCAGTACATGTCGCCACCGGAGCCATAATCCAAGCCGTGGATCGATGCATGGAGGTTGTTTGCGTTGATGGCGGTGATCATCGGCGCACGGTCGGTGTCTCCAGTTGCGACGGAGCTAACCTGCAGATTGAGCTGGGGCATCCATGGGCCGCCCGTGCCATCCGAAGCGACCGTGCCTGTCAGGCTCGTGTTCCACATATCGGGAATGCGGGACATGACGCCAACTTCGTTGTCATCCATCTGAATTGCAGCGATGCGAGGATAGCCACGCAGCACGAAGGGCTTACGAGCCGCCCAAACGACGCTGCGCCAGAACAAATCATCGATGCCCTGCACAAATCCGAAACGGTCGGCATGCATGTAGTCGTAGGTCGTAAAGTCTACGATTCTGCCGCGGCCGTAAGTCGATGTGAGGATCAGCGGATCCGTTCCGAGTTCCGCAACAACGGTTCCAGTTGCACCAGTCAGGAGCGTCGCGTTGGACGCGATCGTGGTCACGCCGTTGCCGTGATAGTTGTAGGTGATGTCGCCAGGATCATCATTCAGCCAATGCCGTTGCAGTGCAGCGATGTAGTGGGCCTGAGCTCCCCCCACCTGCACTGCCGCGGGAATGGTGATGCTGGTCTGAGCTTGACCCAGCGTTGCACCGGTAGCGTGAAACAGGGTCTGAATATGGGTCTGGGTGCCGATGCCGGTGTCGCTATCCAGGTTCATGAAGCCCGTACCGTTTGCCACAGCAGCAACGATTGCGTTCTGCCATGCAACGCTGGGGTTCAGTCCGTTGTGACCAGCGATGATGAGCTGCGAGGCCGAGAGGTCGATTGCAGCCGTCGTGCTGACGTCAACGACCTTATACGGCACCTGAAGGTGGACGAGGTATCTCTCCGGACCCATCTGATAAGTACCGGGAGTAGTGGTGTTGGTGTTGTATCCGGTTGTGTTCGAGGAATTCACCAGAACAACAACGGTTAGATCCTGGCTTTGGGCCAATGCAGACGGAGGTAGAAGAAAGATGCCCGTCAGCAAAAGACTGCTGAGAAGCACTAAGTAGAGATTACGAAGACTTCTGTGAAGGTTCATATAGGTTTCCTTGCAAGAAATAATTAATTCAGGCGTTACTTTTGTCCGTATGAATCTGAAAGCAGTGCATCGTTGTAAATCACAAAGTTCAGGCGTTCGCCCATTCGTTCCGCCGCGCGTTCCAACATCGCACGCGGTGTTCCGCGCTCGCGCACAACCATCAGCGCGAGATCTACTTTGGGTAGGATTTCTTCCACGTCTGATACGCCAACCACCGGCGGACCATCGATGACTACCCAGGAGAAAGTCTGATTTGCCCACCGAATCAGTTCAGTGAGCTTTTTGGAACGTAGTAGACGAATAGGACGTGCGGCAGGCTTATCGACTCCCAGATAGAACAGTGGAAGCTCATGCAAGCGGCGCACAGCGGCATGCCCAGAGACATCGCCCAGCAAAACATCGTTCAAATCGTACGGGGGATTCTCTGGAAGGTAACGGTGCAATGCAGGACGGCGAAGATCGAGCTCCAATAACAACGTGCTGTGCCCCGCTTCCGCGAGGGCCCATGCAAGATTGTTTGCATTCGTGGTCTTACCGTCGCCGATTCCCGGGCTGGTAAGTAACACGCTTCCGCCTGCAGGGCGCAGGTTGCTTAGACGGCGCTGCATCAAGCGAAACTGCTCTGCGGCCGTCCCGTATGGATCGATGTGAAATACGGAATACTGCTGTGTGCTGTCGGCTCCGTCGCCCTCCAACAGGGGAATACTATCCAGATATTCTTCATCATCGACGTGGATATACTCCTGCGATAGCTGAGCAATCTCGGCTTCGTCGATTAACTTCAATTCGCGACGTGTGTGCGTCACAGATTCATGCTTGAGGGACAGCGAAATCATTATTGACCTCCCAGCAGAAAGCGCGCTTGTGGAAGGCTCCTGCGGATCGTGGGAACGGTTTGCATTCCCGGTGTGGTTCCCAGCAAAGGAATTTCAGGCAGACAATCCCGTAGTTCGTTTTCCGACTTGACAGTGTTATCGAGGGTTTCAGCGAGGAGCGCTATTCCAATTCCCGCAGCGATCGCGAAGAAAAAGGCGCCTAGAAGCAAGGGAATACGCTTCGGCCCGATTGGAGCGTCGGGAACACGCGCCTGGTCCAGCATGGTGAAGTTTCCACTCTGCTGTTCCTGTTCGAGCTGCGCGGCCATTTGTGCGGAGTAGGTTTTCTCCAGAAGTGCCCGGTAGTGATCGCGCGCAGTACCGTAGTCGCGAAGGAGCTGCGAGATCTCTTGTTCGTGCACGGGTGCAGAGTCGATCCTGGACTGATAGCGGCCGATGGAGCTCTGAATCTTGCGCTGTTCGTCCTGCAGCCGGTTGCGGTCGCGATGGATCAGTTGTAACCGAGGATTGGCACTGGTTGCTGAATCGGCGGTTGCGGTTGCCGATGGAGCGGGATCGGATGGCAACGCAGCGATTTGCGCGTCGAGAGCGCGAATCTCAGCTTCTTTGCGGCCTACATCAGGGAAGCTATCCGTGTAGTGCTTGTGCAGTTCAGCCAGGTCCGTCTGCGCTGCGTATCTGTCCGATGTAAGCTTCTGACGCATCGATGACGACGTAACCGGAGCGGAGGAGCGCTGGGGGCTTGTGTCTGGCAACGAGGAAGTGAGGAGCGCTTCGTGATCGAGACGGCTCTGTGCTTCTGTGTTTGCTTGCAGTTCCACTTGGAGGCGGGACAGCGTCTGCATGTTTGCATCAAGCTGATCAGGAAGCTCTCCGAGGTGCTTCATCTTGTAACTACGGAGCTGCTCCTCAAGGTCATCTAACTGAGACTTCGTTGTCGATAACTCATTGGCGAGAAATGTTGTCGTAGCTTTTGCTTCCTGCTCGCGGTCTTTGAGGTTCCACGATATGAAGGATGCAGCAAGACGATTCGCAACTGTCGATACTTCTTGTGCGGACTCACCGGTATAGCTGAGTGTGAATGCGCTCAGGCCTTCCGCGTTGTGTTTCAGCTCAATGCCGATGTTCTTCCGCATGCGCGCGATCAGTTCGTCGCGGCTCACCTTCTCCCTTAGTTTGGGGAAGAGGTGAAGTTCATCCATGATGGTTTCCAGACGCGATGAACTGAGAATCTGCTGGCTCAAAGTATTCAGGCGTTCACTGGCATCCATGGTCGCGATACTGTTCACGTACTTATCCGAAACACGCTGCGGGTTCACCAGAATCTGTGTGGAAGCCTGGTAGACATCGGGCATGCTCATCACATAGGTCACTCCTGCCGCCAATACGACGACGGCGACGAAGATGATGAGTCGATAGCGATAACGAATTGCACTCAGTAGCGTGTAAACCGCAGCGAGTGGTGATGCTTTGCGCTCATCGGCCATAGCGTCCTCCATTTTGTTTGTTCCAGTTAAAGGCCACGAAGAAGACCGTGCGTGAAAGATCCGCTACGGGAGTCGCGCCTACAGGAACCGTGCTTGCTGCTGAGCGCTCAAAGTGACGTGCAGTGAATGTCCATTCCGCATTGTTTGAAATGGGACGATGAAGTTCGACGGAAACGAAGTAACCACTCAGATCGTTGTTCTGAGCCGTTACAACTCCGCTGTGATAACTGGTGTATCCGCCATTTAAGGCAGCAGTGAATTGCCGCGGATTGCCCACCTGCATTCCACCGAATCCAGAAGTCTCCCACAGGGAGCCCGCGACGTCTCCATTGCCACGCTTACGGCTGGTTCCAACGTAAGCGCGACGACCACGATAGCCCTCTGCCGATAGCACCACCTGGTATTGATAGCTGCCGGTGCATTGCGAGGCTCCAAAGGCAGGGCCCGCGCCACCGTCGAGTTTGACGGAGTTCGTCAATTGCAACGTAGCGAATCCCAGAACCGTTGACGTTGTGCAGCTTCCGTTGCCGTAGTATTGCTGCACGCCGTCTGCGCGCACACCGACCAGGAAGGCTTCGCTGAGATACTTGCGAACGGAACCCGTCACGTCATACTGGCGCGTGGATGGAGCAGCACCCAGGAAGTTCTGAAAGCCTAAGTTGGCACCGAGAGAAACAGCCGAAGTCTCCGACGTCTGGTGGTCAACAATTGCTGATACATATTGGCGCAGTGTGTTTCCGGAAATGACGCCGGCAAGAACGCTGTTGTTATCAATGGCTGTCGTGTTTACGGCAGCAAGGCTCAAAGAGCTGCTTGCGCGTGCAGCGTCTGCGCCGTAACCGTTCGCAGCATTCACTCCCCACGTGGTTCTGCGCGAAGGCGAGTGGGTGAGATTCAGCGTTGTCCATTGATACTGCTGCATATCCAGACCGCTGCCTGGAAACAACTGGAACGTGGCGTCGTGGCGCAACGAAAAGTAACTCGTGCGGCTTCTGGAAGCCATGCCGAGTGTTCCCTGAAGGCTGGTGAATTGCGACGACACATTGGGAATGTTGTTTACGGCTGTATCGTAGCCATAGCTGCCGGCCACGCCAACATTCAGATCGGAACGTTCACCCATGGCGACGTTGGAGCTGATCCAGGATGGCTTCAGTTCCTGCGACTCCACCTGCGTGCCGCTTGTCGCCGGAGACTGACTTGTATTCTGTCCCAACAGCGAGAGGGGAGTGCAGAGCAGAGCGCTCATCGCAACGAGCATGTGCCTGGAAGTAATCATGGGATCACCACTGTGTCACCGGGATTCAAAATCACGTCGCTGCGGCCATCTTTGGATTGCGTCATGGCTTTGTAGTTCAGGAGTTGTTGATCGCGCTTATTGTTTGCGCGGATCACCTGAATCTTCTTTTTCGAAGCAAACTCTGTAAGGCCGCCTGCCTGTGCAATCAGCTGCAGCACTGTGATGGGCGTATTGAGTGGGTATGCACCGGGACGAGCTATTTCGCCCGTGATATAGACCATGCGGCTGTGGATCTCAGTAACTGTGACCGTCACGCGCGGTTCAACCACCATGGACTGGAGACGGCTCTGAACCATCTCTTCAACCTGCGATGGCTCTTTGCCGATGACCTGAAGGTCGCCCAAAAGGGGAAGGGAGATCTTGCCGTCAGGACGAACGACAACGACCTGGCTGAGTTCCTTCTCTTTCCATACCTGCACGTTCAACACATCACCGCTGCCGATGGTGTATGCAGTGGTTGCTGCTGAAGAACGAGTGTCCGGCAATCCTGAGGTCGACACCGCCGACTTCGTCACATTCGCCGTGGCCTGCTGGCCGCTGCAGCAAACTGTGCAGAGCAGGAGCAGCGGTATACGTAGTGCGCTCCATATTGTTTTCCGCATCGAATCCATAGCCCTTTCCTTCCCACCCCTGGGAGATGCAACCGGAGAGCCAAAGTCAGATAGCGTGAATATGGCCAATTCAGGGCTTTCTTGCTGTGTGTAGGGAATGAACAAGAAAAAGATGTGCAACTGACTGCACACTTCCTTTCATAGGTTTGGCACTAGTTCCCGATAGACGGAAAGTGTCTGTTTTGCGATTCTGTCCCAGCTTGTGTAGAGCCCCTGATTTTGTGCAGATCCAGCAGCCAATGTTCGATATAAGGAGTTGGTTTCTCCACCGCTATTCAGGCCCAACAGAAGGGTTTGGAGCGCTTCGGTCAGGGAGTCCACGTCGCCCGGTGAAACCAGAAGCGCGTTTTCTTTATGCCGGAGGAATTGACGGAACGGCGGCAGATCGGATGCGATGATGGGTTTTCGGTAGGTCAACCCGGTAAGAAGTGCACCGCTTGTCGTGATCGCCCGATAGGGATAGACGAGAGCATCTGACGCCTGAAAAAAGAGCGGCAACTCGGCGGTTGTGATGTAACGAATCTCGCTGCGAATGGTGTCGGGGTGCTGTTTCGCAGCTGCGTTCACCTGAGTCGCTTCCGTTGCTGGACCCGTCCCGGCAATCAATAGCAATGGCTTGGTCGCAGTGTTCGGCCACAGCGACACGCATCGTTCCCATGCCTGCAGCAGCAGATCCAGTCCCTTGTACGGAGCCATCACTCCTTGCCAGAGAACTACCGGACGGTCGTGTTCAATGTTCAGGCTGGTTCGCGCGCGACGCCGATCATTCAAGGTTTCGCCTGGAGCTTCAAACAATGGGCCGTGCGGAATGACGGAGATGTTGTGAGCGTTGACTCCGAATTCTTTTGTTAATCGCTCTGCCACATCGGGGGAGTGGCAGATGAGTCGATTCACGCTTGAGTAGAGTCGTTGATAGGTGGCTCGCAGTTTGTCTCCGCTGTCGTGTGGCAGCAGATTGTGCACCGTGTGCACGACTGGTATGCCGAGACCCTGCGCGCACGCGATAGTGCGAAAGTCATCATGGATTCCATGGTTCAGTGCAGGCAATTGTTGGAGATGCAGCACATCGGGACGTGTTGCAGAGGCATCCTTTAACTGCCGTCGCAGAGCTGCCGCGTTCGTCATCGCCGCGAAAAGCCGCGCCGCCTTTCTGGCTGGCGAAGGCAGCTTGCTCGCATACGGAAAGGAAAACGGGCCAGGATTCGGGGCGATTCCCTGGGATCGAAAGTACGCTGGCTCGCCAGCGACATCCGTAGCGATAAAGCGTACGGATGCCCCGGTATTCATGAGCGCTTTCACGAGCGCTGCGCTGTACCAGGGGGTAAAGCAGAATGCGTCAGAGAGCCAAATGTTCCATCCGCGATCATTTCCCGCAACATTTGATCCGGATGGTGATGACATAAGGGTAGGCGCAATCATGCCTTCATATCCATACGGTCGGCATGTGCCAGGTTTCGTTGATGATGGTGGCTGGAAGCCACTGTGCGGTAGACCTTCTGGTATTCCGCAGTCATCGTCGCGACGTCGAATTGCGCGGCGGCCTTTTGTGCAGCTCTGCGCTCCACGCTCTGCCGCAGAGCTTCGTCCTTTAACAGCGTAAGGACCGCATCTGCGAGTTTCTCCGGACTGTCTGGTGGCACAAGCAGTCCCGCATGTCCGTCTTCGAGCAGGCGAGGGATCTCACCAACTGCGGAAGCGACGATCGCCTTGCCCGCAGCCATTGCCTCCAGAATGGCCAAAGGCATGGCCTCCATGCGCGATGGCTGGACCGCGACGGTGCATAGCTTTAAGAAGTCTGCCGTGTCATCGCAAAAGCCTGGCATGTGAAACGAGTTGGCAACGCCTAACTTAACGGCCAAGGCTTCTAAATGGGCTCGCTCCGGCCCTTCACCTGCGACAAAGCAATGCAGGCTCGGATATTGGTCCAGGATCCTCGGTAATGCCCAGAGCAAGACATCCACGCCTTTTTCCTTGGAAAGACGCGAAAGGCAACCGATGACAAGAGGCTGATTGTGTCCGGAATGATTACCTGAGGCCTGGTACTTCGCTACATCGATGCCGTTGGCAATCATGCGAATACGCCGCACCTTGTTATGACGAAGCTCAGTTACGATGCCCTGCGAGACTGCGATAACAGTGTCGAACCATCGCAAAAAAAGCTGATCCAGTGCCGCATATTTTTGAAGTGCGGAAGTACGTTTCGTCCAGTTGTGACACGTGGCAACAATCTTGCATCCCGCGAGTCTCGCAGCGAGGAAACCATAGATATTGGCCTTGTAGCCGTGTGTATGCAGGACGTCAATCTGGTTGATCTTCAGAAAGTTGGCCAGGTCATGAACCGCGCGCCAGTCCCAGCGTCCGCGGCAACGCAGTCCCCAGACCGGTATTTCCTTCTGGTCAGCTTCGCGAACGACCTGCGCACACGATGCCGAGTCTGCATTGAACAAGCCGAGATAGACCTGTTCTCCCGCTTGATTCAGCGAGCTGGTCAAGAGGTTGATCATTCGCTCCGCGCCGTAGAATCCCGAACTGGAGACAAGCTGTAGTACGCGCATACTGCCCCCTAATTTGGTGTAGCTCGGAACAAGTGTGACCAAAGCTTCTGGTAAGCGTCATCGCCAAGCAGACGCTTCACGCCGTTGCGTGCCTGATACATGGAGTGGATCCTTCGCACGGTCCTCCAGTCACCACCCGCATAGCCGCTAATAGCTCGTAAGCTGGTTCGGCGCTGTACGGCAAACCGCCCGATGACGGCAGGCGTCCGGAACTGCTCGGTGTCCATTGCAGGCCGATAGAACCCAGGCTCCGACGTATACACCGTTTCGTAGCCGGCTAAAGCGCACGCTCTCAGCACCATTTCATTCCACCTGCCACCTGGCATGGAAATCGATGTAACGGGTGCGCCCAATCGATCTTCGAGTGTGTGGCGCGACCCCGCTAACTCTTCGTACATCGCGGCTGCGCTGCAGGACGGAAGAAAGGCGTGCGTAGCGCTGTGCGATCCAATCCTGTGCCCTCTGGATGCCAGGTTTCGAACATCATCCCAGCTCATGAATTCGCGACGATTGCCGATCCATGTACTTGGTAGGAAGAAAAGGCCACGAAGCGCGGTGGATTCCAAAATCGGCGCTGCGAATTGGAAATTGGAATAGTGTCCATCGTCGAATGTGATCACCAGGGACTCGAGCGTATCGCGGGCAGCATCACGCATGGTCCACAGATGTTGCAGGAAAAGCTCAGGAGTAATGCAGTACACGTCGTTCACGGTTACATCGTGAATCTCGTGATAGGCAACCACGCGCATCTGGGAGTCTTCCGTATCGATCGGCGTATTCATGCTCTGCCATCTTCCACGCTATGGTTCGAGATGGGCGCTTTTGGAGCAGCAACGGCCACACGATTTCTGCGATCGAGAATCATGGAGCCTAAAATCAGTCCGCCAGAGAGAAGGAAAAGGCAAAGGGCTGGGCTGCGGCTCAATAAGTCGTCCAGCACACGAAATGAGCTTTCAAAGAGCAACGTCATGCTGTACATGCGGCACGTACCTCCTGCGTCTCCGTGAACAGCGGAGATTTCTCTGCAACTTTCGCAGCGCTTTCCACGTGTCGTACCGCCGGGATGTCCTGCATGAGGGCGTCGCATGTCGTTTCGGCAATGGAAGTCATTGCGTTGTTGTTGAGTGTGTTGTTGATGATCTGTGCGGTGTTCGCCAAATAGACTCCGGCAACAGGTGTGCGGGCCGGTGGCGCAATTGTCGAGTAGTCGATGGTGGGTACAGGCTGAACGTCTTTGTGGCGGAAGACGAAACGGCTTTCAATGTCTTCTTCCTGCAGGTCGGGGAAGATCCGCTTCAGGTCCGGCTGAATAAATTCCCAGATAGCGTCGTCAGTTGCTGCAAAGAGTGGATCCGTGGGTGATGTGTATCGCGGAAGATAGACCAGGTGGCGTCCATTGGTTTCCTGTTGCGGATCAATCAGGTTGGTCATTTCAATGACTCCTGTAAATCCGATCTTCTCCGCGACATTGGTCACGTAGTAAGGCGAAAGCTTCCGCTTGAGGACCAGCACTGTGCAAACAATGCCAAGGTATGTGACCTGTCCAAGGCGCTCTTTGTATAGGTGATCTTCCACCTGAAGCATGTTGGCGACAACACGATTGGGAGTCGTAAGTACGACGCCGTCGACATAGATATCCTTATGCCGCGCGCGGATGAGTACGTTTTCTCCCGGGACATCGCTGTTGCCCGGGCCAATGCTGCGAATATCGACGCCGAGGCTCGTCTCACCATGCAGGGAATTCACAGTGTGCTGCAGACGCTTGAAAAGTGTCTCGTATCCCCCATGCATGTAGCCCAGGCATTCCTGCGTTCCCGGACCCTTTTCGCGTGTGGACGCTAGCCTGACGATGGTCCCCCAGAGGAATGCAGCGGAAGCATACTTGCGCATCTCGCCCAACTTGCAGCGTAGGAGCGGTTCCCAGATCTGGGAATAGACGTTCTTTCCAAAGAGGCGCCGCGTCCATTGGCACAATGGGATGCCTTCCAGCTTGCGGCCATTCGTGAGGCGGGTGATGTACCACGTCATGATCGCCAACCGAGCTTTCGAGAGCAGGGAAAGATGGCGATAGCGAAGCAGGTCGGTAGGCCCCGTCATCCGATGGAGCTCACCGTGAGCAAACAAACCTACTTCTGTCTTATTCCACCGAAGCTGGTCTTCGAGACCGAGATCCTTGATCAGGCCCAGGAGCGGTTTGTCGGATGTAAGGATGCAGTGGTAGAAGCGATCCCAGTTGAATGAGCCGTAAGATTGCGTTGCGCTCAATCCACCGAGTTCGACTTCGCGTTCCAGAATCGTTACGCGATAGCCGGCGCGTAACAGACGGAAGGCGCAAACCATGCCTGTAAACCCGCCGCCGATAACAGCAATATGTGACTGTCGGACTTCAGCATTCTGCATATCTAGACGCTCCCTGCCACCATGGCGGCCCCGCATGTGATTAGTCCCACCGCAATCCACCGCCACTTTGTAACGTGTTCCCGTAAAAGAATTGCTGCCAACCCTGTTACGACGACATAGCCCAAACTCATCAACGGATACGCGATGGAGATATCCAGTCGACGCAGCGCAAAAATCCAGAAGACCATTGCGCCCGCGAACAGCAGACCCCACAAAAGCAGCCAGGGGATTGCACGATATCGCTGTTTTACGACCGAGAGAAGATTTGTCGTGTGCTTCAACGTGATCTGAGCGAAAGACCCCATCGCGATACTTACTGCGAGAGAGCCCCAAGCAAAGGAAAGAGAAGAGGTTTGGATCAGCATTCGCTTTCCTTTGTGTTGGTTTTCGATAACAGCACGATGCCGCTGGTCATGACGAAAATTCCGCACCAACGTAGCGGGCCCATCCCCTCATGCAGCAGGAAGTGCCCGATGAAACCCATCAGCACATAGTTGATCCCCGCGAGCGGGTAGAGGTAACTGATGTTGCGCTGTGCCACAGCGGCGAACCACATCACCGTTCCCAATCCGTACACGCAAAGGCCGATGACAACACCGGCGGTGAGAGCCAGGGGCCACTCCAATAACGTCCTGGAGAAAGCCCCATGTCCCGTGAGCCCCAGCTTGATCAGTGTTTGACCAGCCGCGGCCAGCAGCACAGAACCGATCACCAACAACTCTGTCTTGTATCCGTTCATGTGATTCTCGCCCTTAGGAAACTGCCACCACGGGAGCGCGCCCTGCAACCGGCATCTGAGGCGTCCACTGGCGATCCATGGGATTGAGTTTCGGCATGCGCTTACGTGCCAGGCCGGACTTGAGCGAAATCGGCAGTCCATCGAGTTCCAGCGATTTCTGAGCTGCTTCCAGAATGCGCACCACGCGGAGACCATCCTTCGCATCGCTGCGAGGTGTCAGACGCTTGTTCACGCATTGAATGAAGTGCTGGAATTCCAGCTTCAACGGCTCAGTGGTCGCGAGATGCGGAATCTGGATATCTCCAAATCGCACCTGGATTGCTTCGCCGTAGGACGAGGTTGCTTGCTGCTGGGCTCCGCTGTCATAAATACGCAGCTTTTCCGTTGTGGCGGCGTCGTCGAACACAAGCATCTTCTTGCTGCCGACCACGGTGGTGCTGCGCATCTTGTGCGGGTCGAGCCAGGAAATGTGGATGTGTGCCATCCGGCGATTCTTGAAGAAGAGGCTCAGGAACACCACGTCTTCAATTCCGTCCTGGATGTAGGACTGACCGCGGGCGCTGACGTCCACCGGCTCTTCGCCCAGGATGTAAAGGATCTGGGAGATGTCATGCGGAGCAAAGCTCCACATCGCGTTCTCATCTCCACGGATGCGGCCAAGGTTTACGCGCTGCGTGTAGATGTAATAGACATCCCCGAGCTCGCCTGCCTGCACAATGTCGCGAATCTTATTCACGGCAGGGTGATATTCGAGAAGGTGACCCACCATCAGCACCTTGCCGCGCTCTTCCGCCAGTGCCATCAACTCTTCCGCGTCAGCGACGTTCAGCGTGAATGGCTTTTCGACGAAAACATCCTTATCTGCGAGCAGAGCCTTCTTCGCCAACGGATAATGCAAGACTGCCGGCGCCGCGATGGCAACTGCTGTAATTTCCGGGAATTGCGCGATCATTTCGTCAAGAGATGCAACTGTTTGCACACCCCAGTTGCGCTCCGCCATCGTGCGGCGGTTCTCGCTCAGGTCGCTGCAAACCACCAGATCGCAATCAGGCAACTCATATAGGCAACGTGCGACGTTGCAACCCCAGGCTCCAAGACCCACCACACCCAACTTCAAGCGTGTATCCATGTCCGTTCCGTCTCCCCAATCTAGGAATCGTTTGCTTATGTCTGTGCAATTGTTGTGCCAATGCAAATGCCGGTTTACGGGGCTGGTTTTGAGGCTTCGTGGCCGAAAGCAAAAGAGAGACGCAAACTTCTGCATACTCTTTGCACACCGTCACGTTACTTTCCGGTTTAGTTAGTCGATGGAAGTTACGAAAGTATGGATATTGCGCGGTAATTACTAAGCTCTTGCGATGGATTTGGGTTTGGCCCGACCCGTGCAACATGTCCCGGCATGAACAGCGCAACTCTCGCATCACGTGCCCATCAAGTGGAGCGTCAACTCGATAAGCTCCAAGCGAAGACTGCAAAGGTTGGCGTCATCGGCCTTGGATATGTCGGTCTGCCTCTCTCACTCTTGTTCTCGGAAGCGGGTGTCGCTATCCAGGGATTTGACATCGATACGGCTAAAGTCAGCCAACTTGAGGAAGGGAAGAGCTACATCTTCCGTATTCCTCCGACTGAAATCGAGATGGCTCGTTCGCAGGGATTCCGTGCGACGACCGACTTCTCGAAGATCTCCGATCAGGACGCAATCATTGTTTGCGTACCGACTCCACTCACAGAGCATCGCGATCCCGATCTCTCCTTCATCGAACGCACCGCGGAGTCCATTGCTCCCTGGCTGCGCCGTGGACAGCTCGTTGTGCTTGAGAGCACAACCTATCCCGGAACGACGGAAGAAGTGCTCATCCCGATTCTGAATGCCGGCAGCCCCGAAGGACTGTGCGCGTATGAAGAGGGAATGGATCCGGATGGCGATGTTTTCTTCGTAGCCTTCTCGCCGGAGCGTGAGGACCCAGGTAACAACACGGTCGCACGTCGAGATATTCCCAAGGTCATCGGTGGGCATGGCGCACATTCTGGACGCCTGGCATCCGCACTCTACAACAACATCTTCGCCAAGACTGTGTCGGTTTCCTCCACACAGGCCGCCGAAATGACGAAGCTTCTTGAGAACATCTATCGCTGCGTGAACATCGCGCTTGTGAACGAACTCAAGATTCTTTCGCAGAAGATGGGAATCGATATCTGGGAAGTCATTGATGCCGCGAAGACCAAGCCGTTCGGCTTCCAGGCCTTCTACCCGGGCCCCGGCCTCGGCGGTCACTGCATTCCGATCGATCCGTTCTATCTGAGCTGGAAGGCGCGCGAGTGGAATTTCCACACCCGCTTCATCGAGCTCGCAGGTGAGATCAACGAAGGCATGCCGCGCTACGTGGTACAGGCTGTGGCCAATGCTCTCAACTCGCATCGCAAGTCGATCAATGGCTCCCGCATCCTGGTGCTCGGTATGGCATACAAGAAGGACATTGACGATCTTCGCGAATCTCCTTCACTCGAGATCATCGAGATGCTGCAGGACGAGAAGGCACTCGTGGAATACAACGATCCTTACTTCGCGACAGTCGGCCGCGGTCGTCACTACGACCTGGGCATGACCTGCACGCCGTTGGATCGTATCGCAGAGTTCGACTGTGTCGTCATCGCCACGGATCACTCGGATTACGATTACGCCTCGATCGTCAAGAACGCACAGCTTGTAGTGGACAGCCGCAATGCAACCCGCGGAATTGAGTCCACGAAGATTGTGCACTGCTAGTCGGCGCCGATAAGCGAGAAAGAGAGATATAAATCATGGCCCGCGCGCACACACAATCCCTTCCAAGGGTTGCGATAGTCGTCCCTGTCTGTAACGAACAGGAGAGTCTGCAGGTTCTAAGGATTCGTTTGGCGGAACTGCAGCGCGGTCTCCAGGATCGCTTTATCGTCTTCTACCTTTTTGTGGACGATGGCAGTACTGACCGCACCGTGGAGCTTATTCCACGGGCGGTCCCTGACGGCGCGTCTTTTCAGATCGTGTCGCATGGAACGAATCGCGGCCTGGGGGAAGCGTTTCGTACTGCATTTCAAACCGTGGGAACCGCAGAGATTGTTTGCACCATCGATGCAGACTGCAGCTATCGTGCAGACAATCTCATTCCCATGATTCAGTGGATTATCGAAGGCAAGGCTGATGTCGTTGTGGCTTCTCCCTACCACCCGCAAGGTGGAGTGGACGGAGTACCGGCGTGGCGGCTTGGTCTGAGCCGCTGGTGCTCGCAGCTTTATCGCGTGGTCTCGCCAGTCAAGCTCTACACCTACACCAGCATGTTCCGTGCATATCGCGGTTCGTTTGTACGAGAGGCTCAATTCCAAAGCACAGGATTTGTCTCGACGGTGGAGATTCTCATGAGCGCGTCTTACATGGGCTATCACATTGAAGAGTTTCCAGTCGTACTGCATCGCCGTGTAGCTGGCACAAGCAAGATGCGTATTCTCCGCACCGTTGGTCAACACCTTCGTCTTGCGGCCGGTTGCATCTTTTCGAGGGATCGTGGCTACCCCTTTTTTTGTTCGGAAAGCCACGACGCGGAAGTCTCAGCGGACAGCGAGACAAGACATTTTATGAAAGTCGCAGGAAATAGCCGCTAACTGGCGGCAGTCCCGGGGTGATAAAGAACTATGAAAGCAGAGTTTGTTGTTTCTGAAAACACTCTTCTGGAAGAACAAGACAGAAATCGCCAATATCCCGACGTCAGCTTTGGCAAGCACGTTGTTGTCGGTCAAAACGTCAGTATTGGTGAGGGGACTGTCATTGGAAATCATGTTGTCCTACATAGCCACATCAGCATCGGAAGAGATGTCCGCATCGATGACGGTGTCGTGATCGGAAAGAAGCCGATGAAATCGAAGGCGAGCGCGACGACGAATATTCGCGAACTGATGCCCACCTTCATCGGAAACGGATGCTTGGTTGGAAGTAACGCTGTTATCTATACCGGATCCATCGTTCATGACGGCGTGTTGATCGCAGATTTCGCAAGTGTTCGGGAAGACACCACTATCGGTGAGCTCACGATCATTGGTCGCGGCGTGGCGGTGGAGAATGAAGTAACGATTGGCCGGTGCTGCAAGATCGAAACCGGAGCGTATATCACCGCGAAATCGACAATCGGTGATTTGTGCTTCGTTGCGCCGGAGGTCACGTTCACAAATGACAATTTCGTTGGACGAACCCAGGAGCGTTTCAAACACTTCGGTGGAGTAACGATGCATCGCGGTGCTCGCGTCGCGGCGAATTCCACAATATTGCCAGGCATCACCATCGGTGAAGATGCGCTTGTTGCGGCTGGCTCTGTTGTGACGCGCGATGTTCCTTCAGGCGTGGTGGTGATGGGATCTCCTGCACGTGCCATTCGGCCAGTACCCGATGAGCAGAAGCTTCAGCCACCTGCCGATAAGAAGACAGGAGCCAACTAATGAAGCTGCTTTCTGTTGGTGGAACGAGACCCCAATTCGTCAAGATGGCGATCATGTCGAAGGCGATTGAGGAGTTCAATCAATTTGCGTCCACTCCGATCCAGCATCGCCTGCTTCACACTGGACAACACCGTGATCCCGGTATGTCTGATATTTTCTTCAGCGAACTTGGTATGCCAAAACCGCAGGTGCTGAGGAGTACTCCGGCACATACACCCGGACTACAGACCGCAATCATGCTCGCTGGTATCGAAGCGGAGATGATCAGCTGGAAGCCGGACGCTGTGATCGCGTATGGAGATACGAACTCAACCATTGCCTCGGCCCTGGCAGCAGCGAAGTTGCATATTCCGCTCATCCATCTCGAGGCTGGTTTGCGCAGCTTTAATCGCGTCATGCAAGAAGAGATCAATCGCATCGTCACGGATCAGGTATCAGATCTTCTCCTTTGTCCCACGCATGCCGCGGTGGAACAGCTTCGACAGGAGGGGCTTGGTGATCGTGCCGTGTTTGTGGGCGACATCATGCTGGATGCTGTTGAACAATTTGGCAGCCAGCACCGTGAAGCCGCAACGTTACGCGATCTTCCGGTAAAAGCTGGCGGGTATGCGCTGGTCACACTGCACCGAGCAGAAATGACCGATGATGCCGCGAAACTGTCTTCGATTCTGAACGCGCTTCGTCAGATCGATATTCCGATTGTTTTTCCGATGCATCCACGTTTGCGGAACCGACTGTCGCAGACCGAGAACGCCGTCTTCCTGGGAAGCCATGTTCATGTTGTGGAACCTGTGGGGTATCTCGAGATGCTTGCGCTACAACGGAATGCCCGCTTTGTCATGACCGACTCGGGGGGCCTTCAGAAAGAAGCATATTTCACTGGAGTTCCGTGTCTTACGCTTCGTGAAGAGACGGAGTGGCGCGAAACCTTGCATGGTGGATGGAACATGCTCGTGGGCAGTGCCAGCGAACCAATTATTCAGGCAGCAAATGCATTAGTGCATGGCGGTCCATCGGCCGAGCCGCGCAACCTCGATCTATTCGGGGGAGGACTAGCCCGCAAACGTAGTGTCGATCAAATCGTAGAAATGGTGAGGGCAGCATGAAGAGAGTACTTATTACGGGAGCCGCAGGATTTCTGGGATCTCATGTGACGGATCGGATGCTCGCAAAGGGCTACGAAGTAATTGCGGTAGATGATCTGTCACACGGTCATATGCGCAATCTCGAAGCTGCCTCGTCGCATCCGTCTTTTGAGTTTCGCGCAGTTGACGTATGTGATCTCGCAGCTCTGCGAGACGCAGCCGGCAAGGTCGACAGTGTTATTCATCTGGCGGCCTATAAGATTCCGCGATATGAAAACCCAAAGAAGACGCTACTCGTCAACTCGATTGGCACGCAGAACGCGTTGCAGGTAGCAATCGAGAGTGGGGCGCGCTTCACTATTACCTCCACTTCTGACGTCTACGGTAAGAGCCCGGATGTGCCATTCGCGGAGGATGGAGTCTGCGTTCTGGGACCAGCCACGGTAGCTCGCTGGGCATATGCAGCGTCGAAGATGTTCGATGAGCACCTGGTTCTTGCGATGGCGGAAGAGGCTGGCATTTATGCCACAGTTCTTCGTATCTTTGGTTCGTATGGCCCACGTCAAAATCTGACATGGTGGGGCGGCCCGCAGTCGGTATTCATCAATGCAATTCTGAATGATGAAGTTATCCCGATTCATGGTGACGGCCAGCAGACGCGTTCCTTCACATTCGTGGAAGACACGTCACGTGGCATCGTTGCGGCGGCTGAAGCGACCACTGCAAATCTGGAGATTGTTAACATTGGTAATAACCGAGAGATAACGATCCTTGATTTGGCCCGTGAAATCCACCGGTTGTGCGGCAAGCCAGGCGAGCCCAAGATCGACATGATTCCGTACGACGCTATTGCTGGACGTAAGTATGAGGATGTCTTGCGGCGCGTTCCAGATATTCGGAAAGCAGAACGGCTCTTAGGATTCCGCGCTTCTGTGCAGTTGGAAGAGGGGCTCATCCGTACGATCGAATGGCAAAAGGAACAAATAAAGAAGGAACGAGAAAAAGCATTGGTCAATGCATAGGAAAAGGGGAGGGTATCCTCCCCTTTCTTAGCGCTAAATGCATAAGAAAAAGGGAGGGTGACCTCCCTTTTCTCAGTTCTGTATCTATCTGGAACACCAATGCAGTTACTTTAGAGTAATTTTGTGGCGTTACCTTAGGCGGGAAGAGAAGTACCGCTGTTCTGCACATCGAAATGCATTGGTACGCGGGTTTCTTTCAACCGGTAATGCTCAATCTTATATAACAAAGTGCGATAGCTGATCCGTAGAGCCAGGGCCGCCTGTCTGCGATTCCATCGAGCCTCTTCCAGCGCCTGCTGAATCAGGCGGCTTTCCGTTTGATCTTTGAAATTTCTGACGATCGACCGCATTTCGTTCACACTTACTTCCGGCTCGGGCGCATCCTTGCTGCAAGACTGGACCTTTGCAACCTTACCCAGGACCTTGGTCTCGATGTCGGAGATTGAGGACTCCTGTCCTTTAAGTACTTGCATACGAATAACGGCATTGCCAAGTTCGCGCAAGTTACCAGGCCATTCATATTCCTGCAATATCGACATCATGCGGGGAGAAATATAAACCGGGTCCTGATGGAACGCCATTGCCTGCCGTTTCACCATTTCCTCAATTAAATATGGTATTTCTTCGCGGCGCTCGCGGAGCGGCGGCACTTGAATTGTGAATGTGCTGATGCGGTAATAAAGATCTTCGCGGAATAACTTGTCTGCAATTGCACTATCAATATTTACATTGGTGGCCGCGATTACACGGACATCAGCGGTTGATACAGTGCGTGCGCCCAGGCGGGAATAGCGACCATCTTGCAATACATGCAAGAGTTTCGCCTGCATCGGGGCGCTCATTTCGCCGATCTCGTCCAGTAGCAGTGTTCCTTTGTCCGCCTGTTCGAACCGGCCAGGCTTTGCCTTGACGGCTCCAGTAAAGGCTCCCGCTTCATAGCCGAAGAGTTCGCTCTCAAGTAGGTCGGGAGGAAGAGCTGCACAATTTACGGAGCAGAATGGGTGCGCAGCACGGCGGGAATGCTTGTGAAGAAGGTTAGCGATAACATCCTTACCCACGCCGCTTTCACCCAGAATGAGTACTGGCGCATCTACTTGCGCGAGTAAACGAATGTTTTCGTAAATCCGCATCATCGAAGGGCTGGCCGCCAGAAAATAGCGGTTATTGGGAAGATCCTCGATGTGCACAGGACGCGACTGTGCGGGTTCAGCTTCGTAAGAAGCTGGGGAAGATGGAAGCTCCTGAAGATAAGTCAATACCTCTTCAAGTTCAGCCGAACGAAGGGGAACGCCAAGTGTATGTCGAATGCCGAGTTGTTCCGCATCTGATGCCCAGGGGCTTACGCCTAGTGGTAGAGCGATCCAGATCCTATCCTTCCCCGCAAGTCTGACGATATTGGCTAAAGAGCGTTGATCACGTGGTGGCCGCGCAGATACATCGATGACAACTGCATCGAATGATCTATTTTGCATTGCGCCGAGCGCTTCTGTGAGCGCCTCAAAAGCGACAACGTCATGACCTTCAAAGGTCAAGGCAGTTACTGCGGCTTGCAGGAAGGGAGTAGAGGGGCTGATAAGAGCGACCGTTCGAGTACGGAGCATAGTCGAGATCCTTGAGACCTATATATCGGGGAGAAGTGAAATAGCTATCGGAAATCAATTTTTGGGAGTATCGTTATAACGTTTCGATATTCCCCCTAATCTTGGTCGCAGAAAGCGAAAGCTTCCTATGCGTAAACCTGACTTCGCAGCTCAAGATTATTTATGGCGACAAAGTTCCTGCGAGAAGCGGAACTTGAATTGCACAGCCATTCATTGGGCAATATGAGGCAGACAAGTTGCATGAGTACTGATACAACCGCTGACAGAGTTCCGGGCGTCGCACGTATAAATGCCGCCTTGAATATGGACGGTGTTGTGACACCTATCAAGGTTGCAAAGAACGGAATGTAAAGAAAGAAAACCAGAGCCCGACCGAAGAGTCGGGGATCGACGCAGAAATTGCTCGCGAAAAGCAGATGGAACACTTTACTGGCAGACATTGGTAACACTCCTAAGAGTTAAAAAGGGTAAAAACCCTCAAAGAACAGAATTCTCACCGTTGAGACTGACCTACGGCTTCGTAATTCTGGGAACTTCTTCACGCTAATGTTTGGCGCGACGGAAGTCCTCAAATGAACGATTGAGGTGGATCAAAAATCAACGGATTTTCTCCAAGGTCCCTGATATGAAGCAGATACTGCATTTTGGTGAATACACGTTTGAGGCCAACCAAATGGTTGTCATGCGTGGGATTGAGATAATTGATATGCCGCAACGCCAAAGAGAGGCGTTGTCACTGCTCTTAAAAGCCGAAGGAAAGACAGTAAGCCGGGACGAATTTCTCGATACTGTCTGGAAGGGCGTGGTCGTCGAAGAGCACAACCTTACACAAACAATATTCATGTTGAGAAAGGCCCTGGGTAAGCTACCGAACGGCCGGGAGTACATAGAAACAGTACCCAAGAAGGGGTACCGTATATCCCTAGGGGCCCTAAACCAGGGTAACTCGTCATCATCACCATCTTGGACAAACTCAGACTCTGATGTTCTTGATAAGTTGCGAGTGGATTTCGCCACTAACAGGTTCAGTCAAAGTTCGCACCAGGTTGTGACTGTAAAGTCTTCCTTGTTGATCGGATTGATTGCATTGTTTGTTTTTGCCGTGGTTCCGATTCTTGGAAATGTTTACAACCCGAAGGAAGACCTTCGCGCAGTGACGAAACTCACTCGGGATGGATTTGGCAAAGTCAATAGAGCCCCTTTGATTCTCAATAAAGGGATGCTCGTCTTTACTGAACTCCGCGGAAAGAAGCCCTATCTGGCTTCGGTCTCCGTTGACGGGGGCACTATCGCTGCAGCTCCGTTGAATGCTCCAAATGAATACATCTCGGGGGTTCGTTCGGAGCGGGGCGAAGCGCTAATTTCCGGCGGCGATCAGGATGGTCCCATCACCGCGGTAACGCTCCAGGGACGACCCTCGCGACCGATGGCCGAAATATTCGGCCGATCGGCCTCCTGGTCCCCGGACGGCACACAGATCGTCTACGTTTCTCAACAGCAAATCATGTTGGCAAATAGTGATGGTCAGAACGCGTCGGTGCTTGCGACTCCCTCAGGCACGCCCTTTTGGCCAACCTGGTCTCCAAATGGCAAATCAATCCGCTTCTCAGTTCACGAGGCGAATGACCAAAAGAGCTTGTATGAGGTCAGCCTTGCAGATCGTAGTGTTACCCCGGTCCTAAAAGGAGACCCTCACGAGCATCATGCCTGCTGTGGTTCGTGGAGTACCGACGGAAAGTATTTTGTATATGTCGTGGATGGTGAGAGTTCCTCGTCGATTTGGGCTAGACGGGAAAAGTTCCTACGTTGGAAAAGCAAGGGCGATCCTTGGGAAATCGCCGCAGGGCCGGTTGATTTCTGGCGATCACCCATGCTCAGTCCGGATCTCCGCCATCTCTATGCAATGGGCGTACAGAGCCGGCTCTATTTCACGATGTTGAGTCGTAACTGCGAGCCGCTACTCCGGGATCTCTCGGTTTCGTCGTTGAGTGTGTCGCATGACGGTGAGTGGATTGCCTACACGCTGCATCCTGAAGGCAGTCTCTGGAAGAGTCGGCTTGATGGTAGCCAACGTGTACAACTTTCTGCCCCAGGGGAATTCGTCAAATTTCCCCAATGGTCCGCGGACGATCGTACTCTGATCTACATCAGAGAGCGAAATGGCGAGAACACGATTGGCCGCGTGAATGCAGCTGGTGGAGGAACGCGGACCACCGTTGCGGCAATACACGATGTGCGAAAGATAGCCTACGCACCAGTGGGCGAAACAGTCGCATTTGAGTCTCAGTCAGGTGGCAATCGCTTGGAGAATGCAATCTTCCTTTTGACACTAGGGGATCAGAAAGTAGAACCACTTCCTGGCGGATCGGGGCTCTCATCACCAAAATGGTCGTCTGATGGACATTACTTATCGGCAGTAACAAACGACCAATCGAAACTGAAGTTATTTGATGTAACTTCCCGGACCTGGCACGATGTTTCTTCGTCCACCGTGATCGGCGCGCAAGCGTGGGATCGGAAGAAGAACATTCTCTATTTTGTCGAGGCCCATGACGGGAGCTACGTACTTATGAAGTATCTCGTTGATGGTGGGAAAACCATGGAGATACAGAAGATGCCCGAACGCTACGACGAAGACTATTCCTCAAGCGTGCTCGAAGTAACGCCTTCCGGAGAGCTTCTGTTCGGCTATTCAGTGGGTGAAAATGAGGTATATGACATATCGGTCGATCTTTCTTGACCTTTGTGTCGTATATCAAACAGAGTTTTCTGACCTAGAGCACTTCTGTTACCGATCGTTCAAGCCTGTATTAGCGAATTCCTTCATGCTGTCGAGCCGAGTGCTAAATCATATGATTCAGCACTCGGCTTAAATTATGAGTCATGCGCAACGTTGTTACGAGATACGTAATACCGAGAGGTTGGTATTTGTATTCTGGTAAACAACTGGGGACATGAAGGCGATTCCAGGGACGTCAGTGTAGAAAAGAAGTGCACCGACGCTAACTGAGTGGTACCCGAGGAGCAGCAAGCTCTATCTCAACTATCTCTTGTCATGGATTGTCACTGTAGGTTGCCACTCAAGCACGTGCTTTGTTTTGAGTGGCGGGGACGACGGGGCTCGAACCCGCGACCTCTGCCGTGACAGGGCAGCGCTCTAACCAACTGAGCTACGTCCCCAAAGTGCGTTCACACTTTGTTGTTTCTGGGTGCTCGAGGATTGTCCCTTTTCAGGTCCAGACCGAACTGCCCAACAACAAGATTGAGTGTATCAGGTTTGCTCTGCGTTTACACGCCTTGTCTGAACCTTTCCCTGTGCATTTCTTTCCCGCTCCTGGGACAGACGTTATCTATCAGCGCTTTCTTCGGATTGCAGTTTGGCCTCCAGGGTAAGGGGAAGCTGTTCTGCGTATTTGCTGCTGCGGATGCGCTGTGCGTGATAAATGCCGTCGTGTCCAGAGAAGAGATAGCTCAGGATGCAGGCGATGGCGGCGTAGGCACCCGCTTCGGCCCCGAAGAGCTCCATGGCCATCAGTGTGGACGCCAGGGGTGTGTTGGCAGCTCCAGCGAAGACCGCCACGAAGCCCATGCCAGCGAGGAGCGAAGACGGCAGGGGAATCACCGAGGAGAGGGCATTGCCCATTGTGGCGCCGATGAAGAACAGGGGAGTGACTTCGCCACCTTTGAAGCCGGTGCCCAACGTGACAGCGGTGAAGACGAGCTTGGCGGCGAAATCGTAAAACGGCAGATGCGTGTGGAATGCCGCGACGATTGTGGGAATGCCGAGTCCCAGATATTTTCCAGTGTGCGCGTAGCCGATACCGAACACTGCAGCCGTGACCAGAAGTCCTCCAACGACCGGGCGGAGTTCGGAGCGGTGGATCAGGCGGCGCATGGTGCTGGCGATGGTGTGAGTGATGCGCGCGAAGAGCATCGCGACCAATCCAAAGAGCACGCCTGCGATCGACGCATAGAGGATGGTGCGCACGTTGAATGCTGGTACTTCAGAAACGGAGTACACCGTGTGATGAATGCCGGGCAGGATGGGTTCCCATGCGCGCGTTACCAGATCACCCACGAAGGCGGCGAGGAAGCAGGGGGCAATAGCGTCGTAACCGATGGCTCCGATGGCAAGCACTTCCATACCGAAGACGCCGCCAGCCAGGGGGGTCCCGAAGACCGAGCCGAAACCTGCGCTGACTCCGGTCATCAAGAGGATGCGGCGATCCTGGGGCGATAGGCGCAGCGGGCGCGTGAGTTGGTCGGCGAGGGAGGCGCCGGTCTGTACGGCCGTTCCTTCGCGGCCTGCAGAGCCACCAAAGACGTGTGTGAGGAAGGTGCCGATGAGGATCAACGGCGTCATGCGGAAGGGGATGACGTCTTTGGGATCGTGAATCTGTTCGAGGATGAGGTTGTTGCCGCCTTCGACCTTTTTGCCGAAGTGGCGATACATCAGGCCCATCAGCCATCCAACGGGGGCAAGCAGAAAGATGACCCAGATGTGGCTCTCGCGCAGATTCGTTGCGTACGTCAGCGACGCCAGCAGAATGGCGGACGCTGTTCCCCCAGCGATACCGACGGCACAGGCAAGGGGAATCCAACGCAGCAGGTGACGCACCATGCCGAAGGGTTCATTAAAAATGTATCGGAAATCGATTTTGAGCAATGGGCCTCCTACAGTCGTAGGAGTCATCAGCTCCAGCCTGTGGGCTGGGCATCAAGGCGAACCCCATCGCCTCTTGGTTGTTTGCAGCGAGAACGGTGATGATGGTGGGCAAGGAGGGATTCGAACCCCCGACATCCTGCTTGTAAGGCAGGCGCTCTAACCAGCTGAGCTACTCGCCCGTTCCTGATACAGAATAACAAACTTACTTGAGAATGTATGGTGTTGCCGGTGGAAGAATCTCATCAGGGATCTTCGGAAGGACAGATGCGGGCAGTTCTACTGCTCCTGCAAGGCCTTTGCCGGTAACGTTTTTCGTCGCCAATAGTGGGCCGTTGAAGCCGGTGACCGTTACATTGCGAATGTCGACGTGAGTTGCATTGGCTATCTCCATGCCCTTACGGCAGGTGCCAGAAATATTTGCGAGAACGAGACCGTCGAGCGGCTTCTTCGGGTGAATCTCGGTTGCAACGACAAGCTGTGGCACATCCTGCACGCGGATGTCTGTGAAGCGTAGATTGCGTAGTTGCGGCAGTCCTTCATCGCCGGGAACGGGGTCCTGGTCCTGCAAGCCGCTGCCGAGGCTGTTGAGTCGAAGGAAGCCTTCTCGACAGCCGGCGACATCCATGTCGCGGAAGATGACGTCTTCAATGAATGCTCCGCGTCCGCTGCGTGTCTTGATGTAGACGCCGTGCGTGTATGCGGAGAGGATCTTGCAGTGCTCCACCACCACGTTGCGCACGCCGCCGGACGCTTCTGAGCCAATAGAGACACAGGCCCAGCGCGCGTCGGTGAAGGTGCAGTTGGAGATGTGAATGTTCTCGGATGGACGCGCCACGCGATAGGCTTCAGAGCCTCGTCCGCTCTTGATAGCAATACAGTCATCCACGGTGCGGAAGGTGCAGTTGTCGATGATCATGTTGCGGCACGAGTCAGGATCAATGCCGTCCGCGCCGCTTTCAATCGTGACGTTGCGAAAAGTCACGTTGTCACTGAGTAGCGGATGGATCGACCACATGCCGAACTGTTTCGTGAAGATGTTGTCCACGGTAACGTTGCGACAGTTTGTGAACTCAATCAACGCAGGCAGGCGCATGCGCGTGCCTTTTTCAAGGCGTCCAACAATAGCGGAACTGCCGACGATGCGGCCCGGCCCAGTGATGCGAATGTTGGATGCATCCACTGCGTTGATAAAGGCCGAGTAGCCTTTGATGAACTTACCCTCCCATCGCACCTGCGCCAGCGGATAGTCCAGCATGTCGGGTGAGCCGGTGAGTGTTGCGCCTTCTTCGATACGCAGTGTGGTGTTGGAATGTAGCTGCAGCGCGCCGCTTAGATACTCACCTGCGGAGAGAATGACTTCACCACCGCCAAGCAGAGAACAACGATCGAGCGATTGCTGGAGTGCGAGTGTGTCTTTGGTTTTGCCGTCGCCGGTGGCACCCATCTCTCGCACATGGATCGTGACTCCCGATGTCTTAGGAGTTGTCGGAGTCTTTGCATGTTGCGCCTCGTTCGCGATCCACGGAAGTGTGGCCACGGCGGCTGCGGTGGTCTTGAGAAATGTGCGGCGGGGAAGCGGCGTCATGCCCTGCAGCTTACTGCTTCGTTACAGCGGAAATCTACAGGTGCATGGCGAGTGCGATGCGATATGTGGCGAATGACGCGCCATAAGCCAGCACCGTCATGTACGCAAATTGCAACAGAGGCCACTTCCAGCTATTCGTCTCGCGGCGTACGACGGCGAGCGTTGCCGTGCACTGCATGGCGAGCGCGAAGAAGACGAGCAGCGCGATCGCGCCTGCGAGGCCGATCTCCGAGCGCAGAGCCTCGCCCACGTTGACCTGACCGTAGAGTGTGGCAAGGGTGCTGACGACACTCTCGCGCGCTACGAATGCACCCAGGAGCGAAATGCCTACGTTGCGATTCAGACCAAGGGGATGCAGCAGCGGCTGAATCACATCGCCGAGCCGCGCGAGATAGCTTGCACCCACGTCGCTGGGCAGACCATTGTGGAATGGCATGTGCGACAGGAACCAGATGGCCAGGTTCAGCACCAGAATGACCGTTCCCACCTGCTTCAGGAAGACGATGCTGCGGTCATAGATGGCCAGCGCCACTGTGTGCAGGCGCGGCATGCGGTAGTTCGGCAGTTCAATCGCGAACATGGACGCGCTGCCTTTAAGCGCGCTGGAATGCAGTAGCTTCGCAGTGAACAGCGCCGCGAGAAGACCAACGGCATAGAGCAGCATCAGAGTGACAGCTTGCAGCCCGAGAAGATTTCCAAGAACCTTGCGCTGCGGAATGAACGCCGCAATGAGCAGCGCATACACAGGCAGGCGAGCGCTGCATGTCATGAACGGAGCAATCAGGATCGTTGCCAGGCGGTCGCGCTTGGATGGGATAGCCCGTGTGGCCATGATGGCGGGAACGGCGCAGGCATAGGCGCTGAGTAGAGGCAGGAACGAGCGTCCATTCAGGCCTACGTGGCCCATGGTGCGGTCTGCAATGACGGCTGCACGCGCCATGTAACCGGAATCCTCAAGCAGTGTGATCACGAGGAACATGCAGAGGATGGTGGGTAGGAAGCCAAGGATGGAAGCAATACCGTTCCAGATGCCGTCGACGATGATCGCGCGCAGGATCGCGTCAGGAATGTGTGCACCAGCCGCGATGCCGATATTGCCAAGCCATGTGCTGAGCCACTGGCCTGCGGGATAGGCGAGGCGGAACATGATCTGAAATGCCGCGGCGATGAAGAGAATACACATCAACGGCCCAACGACCGGATGGAGCGCCCAGCGATCAAAAGCACGTGTGAACTTGGAGTGATGCGGACGACGATAAGCGCCGGAGCGAGTGAGTGTGTTGCAGTCCGTGGCGCATCCGGGAGCAGCGTTGCCACCCGCCTGCAGCACGGGCAGAATCTGCGCTGCGGCGTGCTGCGCATTCAGGAAGTGCGAGATGGCGTCCATGCCGGTGCCGCGTGATGCGCTGATCAGCGCCGTGGGCGAACCCAGTTCACGTGCTACGGCAAGCGGATCAATGTAACCATTGCGAGCCACCAGTTCGTCCGCCATGTTGATGAGCACCATGGTGGGAAGGCCACATGCCAACACTTCATGGATAAGGCCCATGTAGCGATGCAGCGCTGTGCCGTCGACGACGAGCAAAACAGCGTCAAGCTTCGGCACACCAAGCTGCGTGCCGTGCAGAACGTTGACGGCGATCTTCTGGTCTTCGCTCTCGGGTGTGAGTGACCACACGCCCGGAAGGTCAATGACGGTCTGACCTGATTTCAATTTGCCGGAGCGATGCTCTACGGTGACGCCGCTGTAGTTGCTGACCTTCTGACGCAGTCCTGTCAGGCGATTGAAGAGCGTGGTCTTACCAACGTTAGGTGGACCGATGAGACCGATGGTCTGAAACGCCCCCGCAGGTCGGGCCGATGTGGACTTCTCCACGGCGATGACCGTTGCGGTGCTCACAAGGCACTCTCCATACGAATCTTTACTGTCGATGCGGTTTCGCCGCGCAGGGCAATATCAAAGCCATCCACCCGAACGATGAGAACAGTGCGTCGCGAGAGGGTCCGTACTACTTCAACTTCTGCTCCGGTGTTCAGCCCCAGGGCGCACAGGTGGCAATAGGCTTCGCCCTGTGCCACACCCAGCACCGTGGCCTTCTCTCCATGCTTCAACTCTGCCAGGTGCACTGCGCGGGCCCTTCTTCCAGAAACTTCAGCGGGCGTAATGCACGCTTCTACCATCGTAACGCAATCTACGACAGAATTAGTCCTTGATTGTGATGAGCTTGTTCCCGGAAAGGACTCTGGTTCTTTTAACGACCGAAGATGCGGCGCCAGAAGGAGGGCTTGTCATCGTCGTCATCATCGTCGCCGAACTGCTGCTCAAAGAGACCAATTGGCGCGGGTTGCGACGGCCAAGGTCTCCCTTCAAAGACAGTAAGGGGATTGGTGACGCAAAGACGCTCTGCGGTTTCCGTGCCAAGCCGTTCGGACACAAGTCGATACGCGGAACTCATGTGCGGTGGCCGGCGGTCCAGGTTGTGGGCGTCGGTGGCCAGGAAGTGAACCCAGCGCTTCTCCAGCAACTCCCATGCGAAGGTTTCCGCAGTGCTCCCGAAGTGGCCAGTGACGGATCCCGCCGTTATCTGCAGAAGCAGGCCGCTTTGCATCCATTCGCGTAGACGATCACGCGAACGTTGCAGTGTGGTGTTGCGCTCCGGATGCGTCAGGATCGGGGTTAGACCATCCACGCGGAGTTGGTATAGCAACTCGTCCATGCGGTTCGGAATGCCGACATCGGGTAGTTCGACAAGAAGATATTCCGTTTCGTTGATGGTGTAACGGCGCTTGTGAACGTGCGCGTCTTCCGTGTTCTCCCAGTTCATATGGAAGTCGCAACCAAGGCCTAATGTGATCTTTGCGGCGACTTCTGCTGGTAACGCTTCACGTAATTGCTGAAGCAGTTCTGCGTTGCGTTCACGGTTGTACTTCCACGTATCGTCGGCGTGCGGTGTGGCGACGATATGCGTGATGCCATCTTCCACCGCCATGGTGACCATGGCAATGGATTGTTCGAGGCTCTTGGAGCCGTCGTCGATACCGGGTAGCAGATGGTGGTGAATATCAATCATGCAAATTAGGCGGTCTGCAGGCTCGCGATAAGTCCCTGGAAAAGCTTAAGTCCATCTGCGGTTCCGAGGATGGACTCACTGGAGCGGTCAGGATGCGGCATCATGCCCAGCACGTTGCGGCCCTCGCTCAGTACGCCGGCGATGTTTTCCAGCGAACCGTTCGGGTTGGCATCGGCTGTGATATCGCCGGTGGGCGTGCTGTAACGGAAGGCGATGCGATCCTGCTTCTTCAGCGTGGCCAGCGTATCCGCATCGCAGAAGTAATTGCCTTCCATGTGGCCGATGGGCATCTGGAGAACTTCGCCGCGTTGCAGCAGGTGTGTGAAGGGCGAGTCGTTCGTTTCGGTGCGGAGATTGACCTGCTTGCAGATGTAACGCAGGCCCGCATTGCGCATCAGCGCGCCGGGCAGCAGGCCGCTCTCGCAGAGAATCTGGAAGCCGTTGCAGATGCCCATAACTGGGCCGCCCTGCGCAGCAAACTTCTTCACCGACCCCATAATGGGGGCAAAACGCGCGAGCGCGCCGGTGCGCAGATAATCGCCATACGCGAAGCCACCGGGGACCAGGATGGCGTCGCATCCCTGCAGATCCTCGCTGGCATGCCAGAGAAAGGTCACAGGCTGTTGCGCGACGGCATCGATCACGTTGTAGGTGTCGTGGTCACAGTTAGAACCGGGGAAGACAAGCACACCAATCTTCATGACTCTAGGGTAACAAAGGCTACTCAAAAATCGGTGCATAGACGCAATAGCCGCGGGGCGGAGCAGGGAATTCGCCGTTGCCTTCCTCGTCGGTGCTGCGTTCGTCAGGATGTGCCTGATCGTGACCGTCCCACGCCACGGGGATAAACCGCGTGTTGGGCCACTTGGTTTTCACGGTGGTACCGCTCCACTGGTTGCCGAGGTTGTTCAATACGTAAATCAGGCCGGATTGGTCTTCCGTGCCGCCACGTTGCGAGATATACAAATCAGGGTCAGCGTGCAGGATGCAGCTCTCGCCACCGGCATGTTTATGGTGTGCCTGTACCAACGCGTCGATGCCATTAGGTGTGTCGGGCCGTGCCAGTTCGTAGTTGTAGTAGTCCCTCCAGAAGACGCAGGGATAGCCGTCCTGGGTGAGGATGAACGAATAGCCGAGCATCTTGTCGTTCGTGACAAAGTTGTCGTTCATGTCGTGGTTGTCCACGAACGTTACGGCGTTGAATGGCCGCGCTGCCGAGACAGACGTGCCATCGGTCAGGTTGCGTAGATCGTAATTGAGCGTGTCGCAAACATCTTTGAGCTTGTAACGAAGAGGGAAGTCGAACGCGGCGATCTGCGAATCCGTTAACGTGCTTACCGCGTCCAGCCAGTCGTGAATGTCATCCGGGCCACTCCAGTATTCGCCTACGACAAAGGGCGAGAAGTTGGGGTTGTCCTTCTTCTGATACTGATACTTCGCCAGCAGGCCGATCATCCACGCACCGAAGCCTTTGACAAAGTCGAAGCGGAAACCGTCGAAATCAAGGTCTTCGATGATCAAGCGAGCGTATTCATACATCGCCGCATAGACCTTCGGATTGCGATGGCACAGGTGTGGAAAGCCTGCGAAGTTCTCGCCTTCCAGCATGACCTTTTCATAGCGCGAGGGGTGGAAACAGTCCCAGTTACGCGGAAATTTCCCACTCTTTGGATTGAATTTCGTCCAGCGCTTCTGGCCATCCAGGGGATTTTCTTCTTCCTCGTCCGCGCCGCTGTTGTGATTGATCACCATGTCCGCGATTGCGCCCATGCCGTTGTCATGGATGGTCTTGATCAGGCTTTCCAACTCCGCGCGATTGCCGAAGCTGGTCTTTACCGAGTCCTTCTGGTCAAAGTCTCCAAGGTCGAAATAGTCATAGGGGTCATAGCCCATGGTTCCCGGGCTTGCTCCTTTGCTGATTGGTGGCAGCCAGATGGCGTCAAAACCAATGCCTTGTTTGCCAAGCGACGGGATCTTTTCAGCGACGTAATTCCACCACTCGCCCAGCCGGTTTTCTTCCTTGGCACAATCCCAGTAAAAGCCCTGCATCATGACAGCCATTCGTTTCCTCGCGGACGGTTCCCGAAGCGTCGCGATCTCTTGCGATTCGCTTTGCGGATTCACCTGTCGTTCGACTTGCTGTGATGCATCCTATGGTGTGTGCGTTTGTCGCATGAGGAGCGTAACGTGGCGGACGAGCAATATCCTTCCCGGCTGGCGAACTCTTACCAGCCTCAGCCGTCAGACCATCTGCGCACGGCGGGTACCGCGCTGATGGGATGGTGGCGTGCCGCCACACTGGACGCGCTGTGTGTGGGCCTGATGTGGTTTGTGGGCCTTTACTTCATCCATGTGCCCTGGGCGCCGCTGTGGGCTCTGGTGGCTGCTGTCTGTCAGTTTGTTCCGGGGATCGGAACGGCGCTTGCCGTATGCGGTCCTGCGATTGCTGCATTCTTCGCATCCGTCGACACGGATCTGGACAAGCTGTGGTGGACGCTGGGGCTGTATGCGTTCATCGCGATTGTCGATGGAGCGCTGATTCAACCGCTGTTGCTGAAGCGCAGCACGCTGGTGCCGTGGTGGGCGGCGATGTTGGGACCGATTGTTGGAGGCATCCTACTGCCGCCGTGGGGTGCGTTGCTGGCTCCGCCGATACTTGCAGTGATCTATGCGTTTCGAAACGCAAACAAGAGCCGTTAAGCGCCGAGGCGATACTTCGACTCGGCAATGCGGAACAGCGGACGCCACACCAGACGGTTGATCGTTACCACCATCAGTGCCATCACGATCGTAGCTAACAACAGTACTGCAAAGTTGCCGGCGTCCGTCGCAGCGCTGATCTGTTCGCCCAGGCCGAAGGCCGTCATCGTCTTACCCTTCAGGCGGAAGTACTCTGCGATGATGCTTGCATTCCATGCGCCGCCGCTGGCTGTGATGAGGCCGGTCAGTAGGTAAGGAAAGATACCTGGCAGAATGATGGTCTTCCAACGTTGCACCGTGCCGAAGTGAAAGAGGCGCGAAACCTCTTTGAGATCGGTCGGGATCGCCATTGCACCGGCGATCACGTTGAACAGTACGTACCACTGCGTGCCAAGCAGCATCAGCAGAATGGCCGCTGTGTTCATGCCTCCACCGCTACGCAGTAGAAGAAGCAGAATGACTGGGAACAATGCAGTGGCAGGAACGCTGGCCGCAATCTGTGCCAACGGTTGTGCAATGCGGGCGAGTCGCGGATGCGATCCAATCGCCACGCCAACGGGCACTGTCCACAACGTTGCAAGAAACAGGGAAGCGATCACGCGCAGCAGTGTCATACCTGCTCCGCCAAGGACCAGGCCAAATTCCTTACGGTCGACGGAATGCAGAAGATGCAATGCCTGTATTGCCGCATAGGCAACTGCTGCGAAAATTACGAGTCCCACAACGACTTGCGCAAGAGCGGAAGGAGAGCGTTGATCTGCACCATCCATCGTGACATGGGTTGGACGATGTTTCGCTTCGTGTCGATACAGCTTCTCCAGCACGGGCGAAAGCGTAACGTGCCGCATCCGCTTCACAAAACTCGACTGCTGCAGGATGGCCAGGAGTGGTGAACGTACGTGACGCGCGCTTTCCACCTGCTCGAATTTGAAGCGATCGCTCCATGCGATGACGGGGCGCCACAGTAACTGATCTGTTGCAACGATGATGAGGATCATCGTGAACAGCCCCCACAAAATGGCTGGCGTGTTGCCTTCACTTGCGGCGGTCTGCAGGTAGCTGCCGAGACCGGGAAGACGGAAGTCGCGCGAACCCAATACGAACATCTCGCAAGCCATCAGGAAGAACCATCCGCCTGCAACGGAGACCATGCTGTTCCAGATAAGACCGATGGCGGCGAACGGCAGTTCAAGCTGGAAGAGGCGCTGCCACCGCGAATATCCATAGATAGCGCTGGCTTCAGTCAATTCGCGGGGAAGGCTCTTCAGCGACGAATAGAACGAGAACGCCATGTTCCACACCTGGCCGGTAAAGATAAGTACGATGGCGCCCAACTCCAAACCAAGCTGACGAGAAGGGAACAGCGCCACCATCGCGAGCATCACGCCCGGAAGAAAACTCAACACCGGGATGGACTGCAGAATGTCGAGCGCTGCAATCATCAACGCTTCCATCCTGCGGCTGTACGCTGCAACGTAGCCATAGCCGATGGCGAAAACCAGGCTCAACAGGTACGCGAGGAACATACGCACGACGGAATAGAGCGCATAGAGCGGCAAGGCTCGCGGAGATAACGACAACGTCACCTGCGGCTCTGCATGACCCAGCCAAAGGCGCGCAATCTGGACCACTCCGTAAAACGCAGCAAGGCCAATGCTGGCAACGATCAGATCGAGAAGAAAGGGCCAGCTTCTGCGTACTGCTTGCGAACGCGCAAGCGTGCGCGGGATGACCATTTCACCCCGCGATCGCAAATTGCTGAAGCTGCCGGGCAGCATCTTCATTCGTGCGTCTCCACGGCAGGTTCAGCGACGTGCGCCAGGATGAAGCGGTGGCGCTGCGCGTCAAAGTCGAACAGTTCCGCATAGCGGCCCCAGTTAATAGCCGTCTCAAGCTGACGCAACGTTTCTTCTTCGCTGAATTGTTCGTCCAGCATGTCGTGGAAGAATTCTTCCGGTACGGAACCGTCGCTCTTGGCTTCCAGTGCACGCATGATCTGGCGCAGCAACAGCACGTGTTCGAGCGCGGCCTCGCGGAAGATTTCTTTCTGCCGAAGGATTTCGGCATTGGCGTATTCCGTGCCGTTCGCAGTGAGTGTGGCGTCGCCTTCCGTAACAGTTAGGAAACCTAACAATGAGGCTGCGTCAACGATCGGCAGCAAGTCGTCGACTTCGAAAGCGAGATCATCTGCCAGACGATAGATGTCTGCTTTACCTGCGTGATCCACCATCAATTCCAACAGGCCGGCGATGCCGCCGGGACGCGCATGTGGCAACATCTGGTAGCTCATCAGGCGCTGATCGCGGACGCGCTTGCCGCCTGCGGTACGTGGCAGCTCTGGCGGCTGCGCTTCGGGCTGCGTGAGCACCTTGTAGATGTAGTCCACCAGTTGTGTAAACGCTGCGGCCTTGCGGTCGCGCGGATGCTGCAGTGCGACGCGGAAATCGGTGCGCACGTGGCCTGGATTGCGGCCCAGAACGATGATGCGATCTGCAAGCAGCACGGCCTCTTCAATGTTGTGCGTCACGATGAAGATGGCCTGCGTTGGCATCGTCTTTTTCTGCCAGAGTTCCAGCAGTTCCGAACGCAAATTCTCTGCGGTGAGCACGTCAAGGGCAGAGAATGGCTCATCCATAAAGAGCACTTCTGGCTCGACAACAAGCGCGCGAGCAAAGCCCACGCGCTGACGCATCCCGCCGGAGAGTTCTTTCGGGTAGGCGTGCTGGAAGCCGTCAAGACCGACTGTATCCAGCATCTTCATGGCGCGCTTGCGACGCTTCGCGGGTTCCATACCGCGTGCCTGCAGCGGTGCTTCCACGTTCTCCAATACAGTCAGCCAAGGGAATAGCGCAAAGCTCTGGAAGACGATGGAGACGTTGATTTCTGTTTGGCCAATGGGCTTTTCATGCCAGTAAACCTGGCCGCCTGAAGGCACAGAAAGTCCCGTAAGCATGCGCAGCAACGTCGACTTGCCAGAGCCTGAGGGCCCTAGCAGTGCGACAATTTCACCCGGCACAATGGACAGGTCTGTCGGCGAGATGACCTGAATTCGGTTCTCGCTCGGCTGAGCATAATATTTTTCAACGCGTTCGGCGCGAATGATGGCCTGTTGCATTGGGCGTCTCCATTGGTGGTGGAGCCGGATCAGTGACCGGACCCTGAAAGTTTTGTGGCTGCGCGGCCGGCCGAAGATGACCGCAGGGCGTCCTCTGAGGGTATCATCCTCCCGTGAAACAACAACTTCCAGAAACTTGCTATATCGTAGCGGGTAAAGTAGAACTGTGATTGATATGACAACCCCCAGCAAACCGAAGGTACTGGTTGCCGACGACGAACAGGTGATTGCAAACACGCTGGCAATCATCCTTAATCAGGCAGGCTTTGAAGCCAAGGCCGTGTACTCCGGCGAGTCTGCCGTAGAGACCGTTGATGAATTTCAACCCAACATGTTGATTTCAGACGTGATCATGACCGGCATGACGGGCATTGAAGCTGCCATCAAAATCCGGGAAAAACTACCCACCTGCAAGATTCTTCTGTTTAGCGGACAGGCTGCTACGGCTGATCTGCTGGAGAAGGCACGTGCGCAGGGACATGAGTTTGAAATTCTGGCGAAGCCCGTCCATCCGACCGACCTGTTGGCGAAGCTGCGCAGTTAATCGATTGGCGATGTTTTACGACAAATAAGTATCAGGGTCTCCTCAAAGGAGACCCTGATCTTTTGGTCGGTATTTACTGCGGATGTTGCCTAAGTTCGCGTGTCTTCAACACAATGAAATATTCGTAAATCGATTGAAGTAAAGCGTAGGTCAGTCCTGCGCTGCCATCCAAAAAGCCTCGCTTTGCGAAGTAAATCAATATGAACTTCAGAATTGGGCGACCAGGCAAGCGATAGAACAACTGCTTCTGTTGTTTCCGACGCGTCTGAAAATCTGAGGCGAAGAATGCATCACGCAGCCGAAACGCGGGAGCATCGGCCTGATTCAGCATCAGTTGCTGCGCTTCTTTCGTGCTGTAGTCATTGTGCCGCTGTATCCAATAGGTGACACCCTTGCTGAACGGGAAGTGATCCAGATAGCCAGCGATGCGCCCGGTCGTTCCGTCCACCACAGAGACAGGATTGACCAGGCGTTCGTAATGCATTTTGGAAGGCTGAAAGAGGCGCGTGTACCAGGCGGAAAGCTGAACGTGTTTCAGCCATGTTCCGTTCAGGAAATCGCGACGTTCCACTTCAAATGCGACATGTCCTCCCGCTGCTGACACAGCCTGATGGATAGCCTCGCGAAGCCCCTCTGTCATGCGTTCATCCGCGTCGATATAAAACACCCACGGATGTTTGAACGGAATGTTTTCCATGGCCCAGTTCTGATGAGCGGCCCAGTTATCAAACTTGCGCTGGATCACGCGGGCACCGGACACCTCTGCAATCGCAGTGGTACGGTCGGTGGACAAAGAGTCAAACACCCAGACATCGTCGGACCATGCCACGGATTCAAGGCATCCAGGCAGGTCGTGCTCTTCATTCAGAGTGAGAACCATGACGGAGATCATGCGGGTGTGACTCCATGTGTGCGTTTACGTTCTTTGACCATCCGCGCCGGAGAACCAGCGTGGACCGTCCATGGATCAAGGCTGCGTGTGGCGACGGACCCCAGTCCGAGCACGGCACCTTCGCCCATGTTGGCGCCAGGTCCTACGATCGCCCGCGCACACACCCACGAGTAGGCTCCGAAATGCATCTCGTAGGCCAGCAATGGAAAGGCAGCGGAGTTGTAGTCGTGCGTCGCGCCACAAAGATAGGCGTCCTGCGACACGATGGCGTGAGAACCAAAGTGCATGGGCGCGGCGTTGTAAATCTCGACGCCATCTGCAGCTGTGACCTGATCCGCACAAAACAGATTCCACGGAGCCCAGATTTTTGACTTTGGATAGAAGTGGCAATTCGAACCCATCGTGGCTCCGAAAAGACGCAACAAAAAGGAGCGCCAGCCATGCATGGGCCGTGGCGACGGGCGATAAAGCAGCAGCCATACGACGCCCCAAAGCACACGCATCACACGATTGTGCAGCGTGAACGCCGGACGCAGATACGGGTCAGCGTGTTCGCTTTCGTCGATATGGTCCGTGGCCACGTAGGCGGCTTCGCGCGGCATTCAGCTTGCTCCTTCGTTCTTCGCCTGCTGGAAGAGAGTCATGATGGTTTGTGCGGTCTCCACCATGTTGAAGCGTGTTCGAAAACATTCTTTCGCAGCTGCGCTCATGCGCCGCTTTTCTTCCGCTGATAATCCAATCCAGCGCTCCAGTAGCAGGCGTGTCCCTTCAAGGGTGTCTGGCTCAATGAGAGTACAGCCTTCGTCGCGGATCATGTCTCCGATGTTGACCTTATCGCTCAACAAAACAGGCTTGCCCGCTCCCAGTGCCTCCGCAACAGCAATGCCGAAGTTTTCCTGGTGAGAAGGAAGGATGAATGCTTCCGCGGCACGGAACGCGCCCCACTTTTCTGAACCGCGCAAAATCCCCGGCCAGTGAACGCGGTCACTCAAACCTGCGTTATCTACGATCTTTTGTAGCTCCGGTATCCAGCCGGTCTCGTCCGGGCCGGCCATGACGAGATGCAGGCCGGGGTCGCTGGCGGCAACGGAGGCAAACGCCTGTAGTAACTGGTCGCACCCCTTCTTGGGATGGATACGGCTCAGATAGATGAGGAAACGCTTGCCTTCTACGGCAGGAACCACACGAAGGAATGCAGCGATGTCCTCAGCGGGATCGCTCTGGGGCGCACGAATGCCGTACGGGACTACCTGCGATTTCCATTTCCAGAAAGCAAAGCTTTCTTCCGCCAGCTTTTCTTCGCTGGTGGTGGTGAACAGCACACGATAGGCGTTTCTCAGAACCCAATATTCCGCGGGATACCAGTAAATGGCTTTCTTCAGATGTTTCAGCGGAAAGCGACGTTTAAAGTACGGGTCCAACATGCCATGCGAGAACACCATATACGGCGTGTGACCGCGCATGGCTAGCATCGTGGCAAGACCCGTGTATTGCCACAAGCCATTGACGATCACGCCGTCATACCGATCGCGGTTTTCGCGCAGCCAAGGCAATAGCTTTGCCGTGTAGCCATAGGTGGAGGTGCGTGGGCCGAGTGGATAAACGGGAAAGGGAAGTCCCTTCAGATAAGGCGCGTCGGGCGCGTCGAAGGTCACGGCTTCGCCCTCGTAACCTTCGTTCTTATATCCGAAGAGTGTCCGCACGCCTTCGATCGGGCCGCCTGCAGCGGGGTCCAGTGTGGCGATGACATGAAGGATGCGCATGGCTTCAGGCTCCTGCCTGTCTACCGGTTATGTGGCGCAATGCGCCCTTCAGTGCGGTGAGATCTTCGGCGTAACTCCAGCCCGAAATGATCTCGCGGCTTCGCTGTCCCATGCGCTGTGCTTCACCAGAAGACAAAACCTTTTCAAGCGCATTGCGAAGTGCGTCGACGTTTCCAACGGGATACACGTAGCCATTTTCGCCATGCGCGACCAGATCGTCTGCGCAGCCGACATCGTCGCTGACCACCACTGCCAGCCCTGCGGCCATGGCTTCGTTCACGATCAAACCATAGGCCTCATGGCGGGCAGGAAGGACAAACACAGTACTGAGATCAAAAAAACGGGGTAGCTCACTCTGGTTGCGGAAGCCTGTGAAGCGAACATCCTCGGTTGCACACGCCGCGACTGCTCGTTGCTCCAGCATCTCGCGCAGCTCACCATCGCCAACAATGAGCAGGTACGGTCGTGGAGTGGTACTGTCTCTGAGCTGCAGGAAGGCTTCCAGCAGCTGGTCTGCGTTCTTGCGGCGAATGAGTTTCGACGCGTAAAGAATCACCGGTCTCTCAGGATCGAGACCCAGTTCCTTCTGCAGTTCTCCACGAAGCGGAGTGGCCTGAACTGTCTTCCGCGCAAAATAGGCGTTGTCGACAGCGTAGGGCATCAGAAACACCGGAAATTCGTCACCAAAATAGTATTTCCAGTAGACTGCGTTTCGCTGTCCCACCGCGAGGATGCCGTCTACCATGCAGCGAAGCGCATCGAAGAAAAGACGTTTGATGCGCAGCTTATTCGCCGTGCGTGGCCTCTCACCCAGCCACGAGTCTGTACGCAATAGAACAGGAATACCGAGCGCCTTTGCGGCCAGGAAGGCATGCATTGAGTTCATGGTCGAGTATCCGTGGACCCACACTGCATCGAACGGCTTGCCATCAATGCCTCGAAGGAAAGCCCGAAAGAAACCTCTCGAAATAGGCCGGGTTGGCGACGGAGTATGAGTATCGCGCCAGCGAGGAAGCACTGTGAACCGATACCCCTCCGTCAGGGGAATATCCCATTCCACACTCACCCCAAAACCTGCGTCCTTGTAGCTTCGCAAAGAAAAGTCGGAGCAATAAAAGACGTGCAGATCTATTCCCGGCTCTGTAGCGATGCGCCGCAGCAGTTCCGCCTGGTATTGAATCGGATGGCTGACGACATACGCCAGCCGAACCCGTTCATTCGTTGAAACCATCGATCTCCTGTAATGCCATCAACCGTCGAAACGACTAAGCATTAACGTAGAAGCGCAGCCATAGATACGGCGAGGCTAACCAAAACGGTCGCGTTGCTGGGGCGGAAGATGCTTCTGAGCACACTCGTGGGAACAAGAATGATGTCGTTCGCCTGCAACACGGGGTCGGCCGCTTTACCTTCCTGAATATCTTTCAGGTGTAGAGGAACGACAGTGCGAGTATTTCCGGTTGTGCGAACGAGAACCGAATCGTTCCGACTGGCGATTTCTGAGGTACCTCCGGCGGAGGCGATAGCCATGGACACAGTTATAGGCCGCGATCCCGACAAAACGTGTGTTCCCGACGCGAGAACTGCGCCCACAACATAAAACGCTCCCACATTTCCAGTGGTAATGACATCGCCCGGGAAAATAGGGATGTTAGAGGCAACACTGGTGGACGGATCATTTCCCAGATCCACATAAATTGGCTCAGCCAATCCTGGCCGATCTATTTTGATGACGGTGCTGGCAGTTTCGGGCAGACCACCGGCGAGGGAAAGCACGTCCAGAAGACGGCGTTGACCGACGAGCGGCAAGGTTTTGCCGATGGCTCCTACCAGTGTGACGACATGGTCAGGCATTTCGGAGATCACCAGATTTACCTGTGCGTCGTGGAAAAGCCCTTGGTCCTCGAGAAGACGAGCGATCTTCTGTTCTGCGGCCGTAATGGTCAGGCCTCCGATACTAACGATTCCGGCCAATGGGAGATGAATGTTCCCATCGAGCGACACCCGCTCCGTATCCAAATAGGAAGGAGTAACGCCAAAGACGGAAATACCCACGACATCATTTGGGAAAATCGTCATGTCCTGCTGTGGAGGAAACAGGACTACCTGATCCGTGGTGAGGGGGTGGCGTACATTCAGCCCTGGAGCAGAAGTGGCCGCGACGCCCGTAAATTGCGCGTGGCACCATGCCGTTCCACCCAGCAAGAGAGACGCAAGAAAAATGAAGTCATAAAACTTCTTCATGCTTCGTCTCCTTTGTTGTTCCGTTCGCTGTCGTTTCCGTGCGATTCCCATGATTCCGAGTCGATGTTGGAGTAGCTGTATCCCGAGTATCCGTAGTAGCCGTGGTATTCGGGGGCGTTGATGTCTACAGAGTTCAGGACAACTCCGGTCACGGCCGCACCGGACCGTACCAGGAGGTCACGCGCACGCCGCACGACGTTGCGGCTGCTCTTACCGTGGCGCACCACCATGACGATGGCATCCGCGTAGTGGGCCAGAATGACAGCGTCCGTTACGGAAAGGATCGGCGGGGAATCGATCACGACGTGGGTGTACAGTTCGCCACATTGCTTCAGAAGATTCTGCATGCTCTCGGACGAGAGCATTTCAGTGGGGAAGGGCGGCACCGGACCGCTGCAGAGCACATCCAGATTCGGAACCTCGGGAACGTTCTTCGCTGCTTCTTCCAGGGTGGCTCCGCCGGACAGCACCGTGGACAGACCAATGCGGCCGTTCAACCCAAAGCGATGGTGCACATTGGGACGTCGAAGATCCGCGTCGATGAGCAGAACCCGAGTTTCCCGTTGCGCCAGAATCGCGGCAAGGTTTGTTGACACAGTGGTCTTGCCCTCGGATGGCGTTGAACTGGAGATAAGGATGAATTTTGGGGGATGGCCCGTCGTTGCCAGCAGCAGAGCGGTTCGAAGAGATCGAAATGCTTCCGAGAACTGGGACTTGGATGTGGCCAGGACTCCGATATTCGTCTGGGCCACCGTCATGGCCCCCGAGCCGTCGGATGACATTCGACGCACGCGAGGGATGATACTGAGCGACGGAAGTTGTGTGATGTGTTCCACTTCCGCAACACTACGGATGCCGGTGTCGAGGCTCTCCAGGGCAAATGCAAGCATGACACCCAGTACCAGGCTAATGATCAGATCTCTGCCCAGGATGCTGGAGCGCGGCGTGATGGTGGGTCCAACCGGTTTGTACGCAGGATCGACGACGTCGATCTCAAGAGCGTCAAGACCGGCCTGAACACTGGCACTTCTCAGCTTGGCAAGCAGTGCTTCATAGAGCGCTCGGTTGGTCTCGTAGTCACGCTGACGGAGTGTGTATTCGACCAAATCGTCGCGTAGACGGTAGGACTGGTTCTTCTGATCTTCGAGTGCCGCTTCCGTCTGGCTTTCATTTGCCTGTGCTGCCACCAGGGCCTGCTTGGCATCGGTAACCATGCGCGTTTCTTCGGTCTGGATTTCCCGGTCCACTTCACGCAGGTGAGCCTGCAAGGCGAGAATCTGAGGATTCTTCGGCCCCAGGGTGACACTGGTTTGCGCGATCGTCGCTTTCGTCTGCGAGGCGTCATCCCTCAACCTGGAGAGTTCGGATTGCCCCTGCCCCTGCCCCTGCGCTTGGAGGTTGCTTTCCATCAGTGTGGGGTCGGAAGAAGATAGGACGCGATAGCGAGATTCCGCTAGGATGCGTTGCACCTTAGCCATGATTGCAGCGTTGCTGAGTGCTTCAACAGCGGCTGTGACCTGAGTGGTGACGGGTTTACTGGCGTCCGCCCCTAGGCCCAGCACACCGATCTTCTTTTGAAGATCCATCAACTGTTCTTGAGAAGCTTCTACCTGCTGCTTCAGGTCGTCCAACTGTCCCTGCAACCACTGCGAGACTCGTTGGGTTGAGGCGAAGCGGCTCTCAAAGGAACGCTGTTGATAGGCATTGATGAGATGGTTGACCAGATCGGCAGCAAGTTGAGCCTTGCTGGCGGTCACCGCGATGCGGATCATCTGCGTTCGGGGAATCGACGCTACTTTGAAGGAATTCGCGAGCTTGCCAACAACAGCCGCGCGGACGATCGGATCGTTGATGTTCCGGTACGGGCCGGGTCCCATGAAATCTGGATTGTTCGCCAGATTCATTTCCTGCGCGACGCTCAACATCAGCGAGTCGCTGCTGATGATCAGAACTTCAGTTTCCAGGTCTTCCGACTGCAAGCTGCCCGTGAGGTTTCCGGTCGACACGCCCAGGGATGCTTGTCCATTCGGTCTGGCCACTTGAATTCTGCCGCTGGCGGTATAGACGATGGGCTGCGTGGCGGCCTGATAAACGGCATACAAAATGCCGAGTATTGCCGCAATAATGAGGACCCATTTGCGTTTTCGCAGCACGTTCAGGGCTTCCGAAAGTGCACTTTCTGCGGTAATAGCGCTGAAACTGGCGTTGGCTTCAGGCACTCCGCGCTCGGCTGGCTGATTCGTGAGGGGCGGCATCTCTCAAGATCATAACCTTCTTTGTTGCAACTGGAGTGAATGCCCAACGGAGGTCCTGGGACCTACGGCTAAAGACCCCTCTGTGGACAATGCTGTGAGGTATGCTGTCTTCATGGGAAAGACTGTGGATATCGCGGTTGTAGGTTCCGGTTACGTCGGCCTTGTGGCTGCCGTTTGTTTTGCTGAGATGGGGCACCATGTGATTTGCGTGGACAACGATCCCGCAAAAGTAAAGGCCCTGCAGGGCGGAGATAGCCTCATTCATGAGGAGCATCTTCCTGAATTACTGAATCGTTACCGCAATAATCGCGTTGAGTTCACCACCGATCTGGGCGCTGCAACCGAGAAAGCTGCAGCGATTTTTATTGCCGTGGGAACCCCGCAGTCTGAGACAGGCGACGCAGATCTTTCCTACGTGGAAGCCGTTGCTTGCGAAATCGCACGCCATCTGAAGACGTACAAGGTAATCGTCGAAAAGAGCACCGTGCCCGTCTATACCAACGAGTGGATCCGCCGCGCAATCGAGCGTAATGGTGTGGATCGCAGCCTGTTTGATGTTTGCTCGAACCCCGAATTTCTGCGCGAGGGAACCGCTGTGTCGGACTTCCTGCACCCGGATCGCATCGTTGTAGGTGCGGATTCGGAGAAGGCAGCCCGGTTGTTACAAGAAATTTATGCTCCGCTGACCTCCGGCGATTACTACAAGCAGGAAGGAATTATTCCCGGAGATTTCACATCAGACGCGCCGCCGCCGCTCCTGCTCACTTCCACGAAGAGCGCAGAGATCATCAAGCACGCATCGAATGCCTTCCTGGCGCTGAAAATTTCATTCATTAATGCTGTCTCCAGCCTCTGCGAAGCCACGGATGCCAACGTGCAGCAGGTGGCGCAGGGAATGGGCCTGGACACGCGCATCGGACCGCGCTTCCTCCGCCCTGGTATCGGCTACGGTGGATCCTGCTTTCCGAAGGACGTAGCTGCGTTCCGTTCTGTTGCAGAACAGATGGGCGTGGACTTTTCGTTGCTGACAGAAGTCGAGCGTATCAACGCAAACCAGAAGAAGCGCTTCCTTGCGAAGGTGCGTGCAGCCCTGTGGACGCTCCGCGGGAAGAAGGTTGCCGTCCTTGGACTGGCATTCAAGGGCGATACGGACGACATCCGCGACAGCCCCGCCATTGAGATGGTGAAGATGCTGATCGCGGAAGGATGCTCGATCACTGCCTACGATCCGGCTGCGATGGAGCGTACACGCGCTGTACTGCCTGAGTCGGACAAACTGCGGTATGCCGATGGCATCTATACGGCAGCAGAAGACGCTGATGCGTTGCTCATCCTCACCGATTGGAATGAGTTTGGCGCGCTCGATCTGGAGAAGCTCCGTACGGCGCTGCGTTATTCCATCATTGTCGATGGTCGCAATATGTACGACCCGGCAAAGGTCGCGGATGCGGGCATCACCTACTACAGCGTGGGACGCCCGGTGGCGCATCCTGTCCGCGAAACGGTCAACGCGTAAGCGAGAGGATTGCAAGACATGGCGCAATGGAAGCGCGTTCTGATTACAGGCGCGGCAGGTTTTCTTGGATCGCATCTGACGGATGCTGTATTAGCCGAAGGTGCAGAGGTTGTCGGCGTCGACAATCTCTGCACGGGCTCGCTTGAGAACCTGGCGCACCTGAAGTCAAACTCAAAGTTCTCGTTTGAGCAGCAGGATATCTGCAAGCCGTTTGATTTTGGCCAAGTGGACTTCGTGTTTAACTTCGCGTCACCTGCCAGCCCGGTGGATTACATGAAGCTGGGGCCGGAGACGTTGCGGGTTGGTTCCGATGGCACGGTGAACGCGCTGGAAGTGGCGAAGAAGTACGGCGCCGGATTCCTTCACGCGTCTACTTCGGAGTGCTACGGCGACCCCGAACAGCATCCGCAGAAAGAGACCTACTGGGGGAACGTGAATCCCATCGGTCCGCGCTCGGTCTACGACGAAGCGAAGCGATTCTCTGAGGCCACGATCATGGCCTATCACAACTACTACAAGGTGCGGACGAGCATGGTGCGCATCTTCAACACGTATGGCCCGCGCCTGCAGCCGAACGATGGCCGTGTGATCAGCAACCTGATGATGCAGGCGCTCCAGGGACAGGATCTGACGATCTACGGTGACGGATCGCAGACGCGTTCGTTCTGTTTCCAATCGGACCTGGTGCGCGGCATTGTGGCGCTGGCAAAGAGCGGCGAGCCCCTGCCGACGAACATTGGAAACCCCGAAGAGTGGACCATTCTTGACTGCGCGAAAACGGTGCTTGAAGTGACCGGGTCCAGCAGCAAGATTGTTTATCGACCCATGCCACAGGACGATCCAAAGCAGCGCAAGCCTGATATCACCAAGGCAAGAACGTTGTTGGGATGGGAGCCGAAGGTGAATCTGCGTGAAGGTTTGGAGCTTTCCATGGATTACTTCAAGGGGCGGGTTGCTGCAAGTGCATAGCTCGTCCTACATATAAATAAGAAGGGCATGGCAGACGCCATGCCCTTCTTATTTACACGGACTTCATTGTCACGCGAGCTTCTGAGAAGCGTCTAGATCAGACCGCGAGCGCGCAAGCGTTCTTCCATTCCCGCCACGGAATCAGCCGCCCCGGGAACCGCGATGGCGTGAATGACCGAGCCGCCCCAGCCGTTGCGAGCACGCAGCAAAGACTCCTGCATCACGCGGCATACAGCCACTGCATCTGCTGCGTCTGCCGGGAGTATCGGAACCTGGGTGGACCTCATACGCTTTTCCGCAACAGCTCTTGATTCCGCTTCGCCCTTTGCAATCACGAGCAGGGGCAGATCGTTGGACTCCATCAATTTCAGAGTCCCTTGGAGTGCAGGAAAATCCTGGAGCAGAACGACGGTCACAGGCTTCGGCTCACGTGTGGCATCCATGGACCGCAGTGCCATGCCGGCTGCGACCGAAGCGCATTCTTCAGTTGACCCGTTACAGACGACGGTGTGAAGCGATGCAACGGAAATGGGAAAGTAACTTTCCACAGCAGTCTTCAGGAGCGGAAGTTCACCAGCCGTGACTACGGTGTCGCGGCGATGCAACTGCGAAAGAATTCCGACCAGTAGTGATTCCGGCTCTGCCATTGCGGATGCCTTGGCATTTCGCGTTACGCCCGTCCATGTAGGGGCATCCCGCTTTGCGCTGCGAAGCGCCTTCATGGTTTCGTACATCTTCCGCATCGCGGCATCGCTGATCGGTGGCTTACCCAAGCAGGCGTTCTCCCAGTTCTGGTGGCAGTGTGAAGTTCGAGTATCGCATTACAAGCGCCTTCGCTCCATAGCGATTACGCATGAAGTTCGTTTCTTCGAGATGGATTGTTGAGAGGCGCAGATTCAAGGCGGTAGATTACTCGTCTTCGCTTAGCGCAAGGTCTTCTGCTTCCGTCTTGCGGCCTCGTTGCAGAAGGACCTGAACACGGCCTTCCGCCGCATCCAACTCCTTCTTGCAGGATTCGGACAGAGCGACACCTTGTTCAAAAAGCGCGAGAGATTCTTCCAGGGGAAGGTCTCCCTTTTCGAGTCGTTCCACGACGCTTTCCAGCGACTTTAATTGCTCTTCGAAGGTTGCCATGTCTGTTTCTGATCCTACTCTGCCGTGACTGGTACCAGCAGTGCTTCCAGTACTTCTGCTGCTGCAACGTAACGGGCGAAGGGAGCACTTACCTGCACGCCCTGCACCATGGGCTGCGCCTCGGCCAGCATTTCCTGCGCAATGCGGATACCTTCTGCTCGCGATTGCTCCGGTGTCCCGGCATGCGCAGCCATGCGATGCAGAATCTGATCCGGCATGCGCACCTTCAGATCGTTCTTCATAAACTCCGCATTCTTCACGCTTGTGAGCGGCCAGATACCTGCGACGACCGGAATGCGGAAACCCTCGATCCGCTTCAGGAATGTCTCCAGCAACTTCAAATCGAAGACGGGCTGTGTGATGGCGAACTCTGCTCCCGCCTCTACTTTTGCTGCGAAGCGACGAACTTCCATATCAAGATCCGGCACGCCAGGATTGGCCGCGCAGGCGAGCACAAACCCGGTACTCGCGCCAATGCTCTGACCGCCAATGTCGAGGCCGTGATTCATGTCGCGCAGCACACGCGTCAGGCCGACGGCATCCACGTCAAAGACGCCTGTCGCATCGGGATAATTGCCCATCTTCGGCGGGTCGCCCGTAAGGCAAAGGATGTTCTTCATGCCGAGCGATGCAGCTCCGAGGAGGTCGCTCTGAATGCCCAACAAATTGCGGTCGCGGCAGGTAAAGTGGATGACCGTTTCTATGCCGATCTTCTGCTCAATCTGCAGGCACAGGCTGCTGGCGCTCATGCGTGTGCTGGCGCGTGGGGAGTCGGGCACGTTGATGGCATGCACGCCGAGCTTCTTCAGCATGCGTGCGCCTTCGAGTTCGCGCGAGGGATCGAAGCCCTTCGGCGGAACGATCTCTACCATGGTGACGAATTCGCCGATGGCAATGCGGCGGCCAAGCTGTGATCGCTCTGCGAGTGGTGCGGGCTCGATCAGTATTGCGGAAGGCTTATCGCCCACCTGCGCCACTCCTTCTGCCTGCGACTGAATCGCCTTTACGCTAGAACGCATGGCGCGAATGTGTTGTGGCGTGGTGCCGCAGCAACCGCCAATGATCGTGGCGCCCAGACGCATCGCCTTGCGCGCGAAGCTGGCAAGATACTCCGGCGACGAAAGATAGATGCTTCGACCGTCCACGCAACTGGGAACACCCGCATTGGGCATCGCGGCGATCGGCAGGGAAGTCACACGGCGCATGCGCTCAATGGTGTCCAGTACAAGTTGCGGACCATCACTGCAGTTGCATCCGATGGCATTCGCGCCCCACTCACCCATCAGGCGTGCCGCCTCTTCGGGTGATGTGCCGTCCGAGACATTGCCTGCATCCGTCACGGTGATCATGGCGATGATGGGGAGATCGGCGCCTACCTGTCGGATGGCGTCTATGGCCGCTTTCGCTTCAGCCATGGAGGTCATCGTTTCCACCACGAACAGATCCACGCCTGCATGGGCCAGCGCCTGAGCCTGTTCGCGGTAAGCCTCGATCATGACGGTTGCATCCCGAGCCGGTTCCGGCAGACCGAGCGGACCGAGCGCGCCAGCAATATAGGCATGGTGGGCGTGCTTCTCACGGACGGCGTTAGCAGCTTCACGGGCGAGCTTTACCGCGGCAGCGTTAATCTCTGCCACCTTGTCTTCCAGTCCAAAGCGCTTCAGCCGTATGGCATTCGCGCCAAAGGTATTGGTCTCCAGAAGTTCCGCACCCGCAAGGAGATATTCTTCGTGAATATCGCGGATCATCGTCGGTTCGCTGAGGTTCAGTTCGTCGAAACAGCGATTGATAAAAATGCCCCGCGCATACAGCATGGTTCCCATAGCGCCATCGCACAGGATGGGGCGAGAGCCGAAAATGCGGTCGATGCTGGGCAGAGAAACGTCAGACATAGGTATCTTCCTATCCTACTTTGTCCAACGCTTCGCCGTTCTGATCGTCCAACATGGTACCCGCTCTGCAAATCAGCCTGTTTGCTTTGGTATACTTTGGCAGGTTGCGGACAGGGAGATTCCCGCAGCAACATTGAGGTTTTCCGTTGAAGAGTGTTTCCGTTGCGCGGTCGGCAACCGCCCTGCTGTGTGCCACCGTTGTTGTTCTCCTGACGGGTTGTGGGTATCGCCCCTATAAGACCACGGAGAATCAGTTCGCCGGTCGTCCCGTACCGCCGTCGAAGCTGACCCAGCGCGTGATGGTCGCCATCTCGCAAGCATCGTTACTTGGTGGCGGTCTGGAAGTTCTGGACGCTAAGCGCGATATCCGTTCCAACGTCTACGTGGCCAACAGCACCACGATGATCGGCGCTTACAGCAGCAATGCGAAGAGCATCATCAACTATCCAGAGCAGATGCGCGGCTACGTGTACAGCACGGATGGTGCCATCAATACGATCAACTACTCAACGGAGGCGGCATCCGGTACTACGGCATCCACCACCGGTGCGTTGTCTTCGTACTTCGTGTCGCAGGACGTGTACTCGGTTCTGACTGCCGTTGAGAGCAGTGGCTTGTTCGTGATGAATGCACCGTCGACGGCGTCGGCCACAACGAGCTCGGTCATGACGACATACGCATTCCCGGTTCCCAGCGTATACAAGGTGGTGGCGAACCCGTCCCACAGCGTGATCCTGCTGATGCTGCGCAATTCGAACAACGTTTACCGTGTTCTGCAGCTCAACGCCAACCAGGCTGGAAACCAGACGCCTCCTGCAAATTCGCTGACCTGCATGCCGGTAAATAATCCCGTGTACTGCATCGTCCCGGTTAATGCGCCGGATGGCACCAGCAATGGCACTCCGCAGCCTACTTTCCACAGACCCTACGATGCGTACTTTTCGCCGGATGGGTCGCAGGTGTACTTCCTGAACTGTGGTCGGGAGTGCGGCGGAACGACAGCAACGGGCGATGGTGTAGCTGGTGTTTCCTTTGTTGACCTGAACACGCTACGTATCGACTACTATCCGCCGAATGGAGCAGCTGTTTCGCCGTCAACCACCTTTGTTCCTGTCCCAGGCGGCGCTACGGCAGCTATCTCCGACGGCAACACGCTGTACGTATCGGGTCAGTCGTTGCAGACGGACGGTCTCTTTGGCGGCAACCTTTCGGTGATCCCGCTGTCCACCAAGACCATCTCGGCGACTTATTCCATCTCCGATGGAACGCATACGAAGATGCTCTTTGCAGATAACAACACGCTCTGGATTGGTTCTTCCAACTGCGCAAGCGGCGAGCGTGCGGCGCACAGCCAGAACTACAACTGCCTGACTCGCTACGACATCACGAACAGGACTGCAGGCATTGTCCCCAATGTCACACCGGGTGGTTCGACGACCGTGCCCTATCCGAATGAGAATCTGGACAGGTACTACTACGGAAGCCTGACTGGTCTGTGCTGGGTGGAAGGTCTGAACAAGGTGTACACGGCGTACGGTGGCCAGGTTCATGCCTTCAACACCGCTGACGGTTCGGAAATCGATAACACGAACATCACGGTGCAGGGAACAGCGACCGACGTGGCTTATATGGATGCATCCACGAACGTAGCCAACTAACTCCGCATCACAAGAACACAACAATGGCCCGCTTTATGAGCGGGCCATTGTTGTGTGTCGATTAGTCTCTTTTAACGGCCTCGGCTGAGTCGTGCCAAGTCGCGTAGGTACTGCTTCAACGGACGTGCGGGGCGTCCCCAGAAAACCTGGCCAGCACCAAAGAGCTTCTTGCCGCTAAGTACGCCTGCGCCTCCACCAAGAATCACGCCCGGACCAACCGTTGCATGCTCGCCCATGCCGACCTGTCCGCCGAGGATCGCTCCGTCTTCCACCACCGATGAGCCGCTGATTCCGGTTTGTGCTGCGATGATTACGTTGCGTCCAATGCGGCAGTTGTGGCCGATGTGCACCAGGTTATCGATCTTCGTACCTGCGCCGATGCGTGTCTCTTCCAGTGCGCCGCGGTCGATGGTGGTGTTCGCACCGATCTCCACGTCGTCTTCAATTACAAGCGCACCCTGTTGCGGGAACATCAGGTAGCTACCGTCAGGTCTACGGGCATAACCAAAGCCGAGCGCGCCAAGTATCGCTCCTGCCTGGATGCGTACACGATCCCCGATGACGACGCCGGGTTCAATGACAACACGAGCACCGATGAGACACCCGTTGCCGATGCGAACGTTAGCGCCAATAACTACGCCGGGACCGATGCTGGTGTGATTACCAATATGTGCGGTCACGTCTATCACTGCGGTGGGATGAACGCTCGTTGCAGCCAAGGGGTGCAGCCGATCTCCAATAATGGAGAACGCCAGTCGAGGGTCCGTCACCAGCACAAGCCGATTGTCGTTTGATTCTGCGGCGATCTTTGCGGCGGCAAGAATGACTCCAGCGCGAGACTGCAAAGCACTCTGTAAAACGTCTGGAGACGAAGCAAAGACGGCCGCATGAATGTCAGCATCATCGAGAGAGCTGACACGCGTAATCTCGCCCTCAAAAGGCGAAGAGGCAGCCCTTCCATCGGTCCATTCTGCAATCTCTGCAATGGTCGCCATTAAACTAACTCACCTTGTTTTGCTGTGCGCGATACCGGCAATGCAGGTTCAGTTGAAGAAGTACGCCGTTTGTAAATCGGAGGTTCGCCTTCAGGACGTGTCTTCCAACGGCGATGCAGCCATAACCACTGATCCGGATAGCGACGGATGTAATCTTCGGTGACTCGTGCGAAGAGAGCGGTATTCGCCAGCGCGTCGGCTTCGGCATCGTCCGTCTTCTGCAGTTGCAATTCTTCGCCGAAGGTCAGCACATAGCGCGACTCTTCTTCGGACCACAGAAGAAATCCGGGAATCACAGTCGCGCCCGTTTTGCGTGCGATGCGTGCCAGACCGCTTCCAGTGCATGCGGGTATATCGAAGAAGGGAACGAATACACCTTGTGGCGGCGTCATGTTCGTGTCCATCAGAATGCCGACCGCTTCGCCGCGATGCATAGCCTTGATGATGCCGCGCGCGAAGTCATCCTTGTGCAACACGCGGTTGCCATGCAGACAGCGAATGCTGTTTACAAAGTTGTCCACCAGCGGATTGTCCAGTCGCCGTATGACCATACCCATCGGTTCGCCCAACAGAGAATGGACAAAGCTTGATAGCTCCCACGCGCCCAGATGTCCGGTGAGTACAAGGACGCCTTTGCCCTTTGCCTTGGCCAACTGATAGTGATCCAGGCCTTCGTAGCGCATGACTTCTCGCTGCACGAACTCCGGCGAGTACTTCGACATCTGGCAAAACTCAGCGAGCAGCCATCCGAGATTGCGATACGTTTTTTGCAGAATGGCGCGGCGCTCCGTGGCGCTCATTTTGGGAAAAGCAATCTGAAGATTCTGCTCGCCGGCGGAGGAGAGTTTTCCTGCGAGTTTGCCTGCAAGCGTGCCGAGCCACGCACCCAGAGCGCGCGCTGTATTCCGCGGCAGGACTCGTAGCATCCCAACGATCAGACGCAACGCGGCGTATTCCATGCGCTGCCGCATCGTCACCCGAACACGCTCTGTCCCAGAAGCATTCAACCCGAACAGTGTACTGCTATTTCGATATGGAAAACATTGGGTGCGGGAGGCTTACTTCTGATTCAGACCTTGCAGATAAGCAAGATAGGAAGAAAACTTTTCCGGGACAGAGCGGTAGTAAACGTTTAGTCCCTCTTTGCGCGATGTGATGAGGCCGAGGTCCGTGAGCACTTTGAGGTGATGCGACACCGTTCCGGGTGAGAGGGCGTGCTTCTCACAAACCTCTCCGCAGTAAACCTCATCGCCTTCGGCGATCTGCCTGTAGATAGAGAAGCGGCTCGGCTCTCCCAGTGCCTTCGCGATCTGTGTCGCCTCTTTTTCTTTCATCGCGCTCATATCTATCAGACGTGGCTACCGGCGCAAATATTCAAAACGTGTGAATCCTGAATCCAACTATTTTGACGTGCATCAAAGTAGTCGAAATGCAAAACGTCGCATTGTGGAGACGTCGTTATGTGGATAGTCCGTCTTGCGCTCAATAAGCCTTACACATTTATTGTAGCGTCGATTCTCATCCTTGTTCTTGGGTTTTCTTCGATTGCGACGACTCCGACGGACATCTTTCCCAACATTGATATTCCGCAAGTTACGGTGATTTGGTCCTACTCTGGTCTACCCGCCAAAGAGATGGAACAACGCATCACGACGTTTAGCGAGTTCGTGATGGCTGTGGTCAACGATGTGAAGTCGATTGATTCGCAAACTACGAATGGTGCGTCCGTCATCAAGATTTCGTTCCAGCCCCAGGTGCGTATTGATGCTGCCATGTCGCAAGTGGGCGCTGCGGTGAACTCCATTCGATTCCGAATGCCGCAGGGCGTGAATCCACCATGGATTCTGAGGTTCAGTGCGTCTACGGTACCGATCATTCAGTTGTCTCTTTCAAGCGATACGCTGTCCGAATCAGAGATTTATGACTACGGTTTGTTCCGTGTTCGTCAGCAATTGACGAAGGTCCCAGGGACACTTCTGCCCACGCCTTATGGCGGCGTTGCACGGCAAATCATGGTGGATCTTGATCAGAACGCGCTTCTGGCGAAAGGTCTTACGCCGATTGATGTGACGAACGCTATCAATGCGCAGAATGTCACTCTGCCTTCTGGTACTGCCAAAGTCGAGAACACCGAGTACACGGTCAGTACTAATTCCAGCCCTGTCGATGCATTGTCTTTGAACGATGTGCCTATTAAGCAGGTAAATGGCGCGATGGTGTACATGCGCGACGTTGCCCACGTACGCGATGGCTGGTCTGTACAGCAGAACGTCGCAAGAGCCAACGGAAAGCCTGCTGCACTTCTCACCATCATGAAAACAGGTTCGGTGTCTACGCTGGATATCGTCAAGCAGATTAAGGACGATGTACTTCCTGCATCACGTGCAGCAGCGCCCAAGGGCTTGAAGATCACCGAACTTTTCGATCAATCCATCTTCGTAAAGGCGTCGATTGTTGGCGTCTTGCGTGAAGGATTGATTGCTGCTTCGCTTACGGCGCTTATGATCCTGTTATTTCTTGGAAGCTGGCGCAGCACGCTTATCATCGCAATCTCGATTCCGCTTTCCATCCTGAGTTCCATCATCGTCCTCAGTGCACTTGGGGAAACGATGAATACGATGACTCTCGGTGGTCTCGCACTCGCAATCGGCATCCTGGTTGACGATGCGACGGTGACCATTGAAAACATTCATCGTCACATGCACGGGCAATCGCTTCGCGAAGCTGTTCTTATCGGTGCGTCGGAGATCGCAACGCCCACACTAGTTTCGACGCTCACGATCTGCATCGTGTTTGTCTCGGTTGTCTTCCTAACGGGGCCTGCAAAGTTCCTGTTCACTCCCATGGCGCTTGCAGTCGTCTTTGCCATGCTCGCTTCTTATGTGCTCTCTCGCACGCTTGTCCCGGTTCTGGTGAACTTCCTTCTTGGTGCGGAGCATAGCTTCGAGGGGAACTCCATCGAAGCTGGCAATGCTGGTGCGCCATCCTTCTTTCGTCGTATCAACGAGCGTTTCAATCAAGGATACGAGCGCTTTCAGCATCGTTATACCGCAGCGTTGGGAACATTCCTTGCCCATCGTCGAAAGGCACTATTCGCTTCGGTAGCGGTGATGCTTTCAGCCTTCGTGTTGTTGCCATTTATCGGCCGCGACTTCTTTCCCAGTGTCGATGCGGGACAGATCAAGTTACATATCCGCACGCGTCCCGGAACCCGGATTGAGAAGACGAAAGTCATCTTCAGCCAGGTGGAAGAGGAAATCCGCAAAACGATTCCTGCCGATGAGACAGAACTCGTGATGGATAACATCGGGCTTACGCCGGAAACGTTTAACTATGCCTTTGGTGATGGATCCACGATCAGCAGTGCTGATGGCGAAGTTCTCATCGCGTTGAACGAAAAGCACCACTCCACGCAGCGTTACATTAAGCAACTTCGTGCTGAGCTCCCAAAGAAGTTTCCTGATGCGACGTTCTTCTTTCAGCCTGCGGACATGGTGACGCAGATCCTGAACTTCGGGCTTCCGGCGCCAATCGACATCCAGATACAGGGATACGATCCAGCAAACTATGCCATTGCAAAACGTCTACGCGAGCAATTGGCCACTGTACCTGGCGCTGTTGACGTGCACATGCACCAGGTAGTGGATGCGCCGGATCTTCATCTCGACATTGATCGTGTTCGGGCGGCGCAGTTTGGGCTTACGCAGCAGGATGTAGCAAACAGTCTGTATGTTTCGCTAAGTTCCAGCGCTGCGGTGCAGCCGAATTTCTGGCTCGATCCGAAGATGGGTATTACTTACACGGTTGCAGCCCAGACACCGCAATACAGCATTGACTCCATCAACGCGCTGCAAAATACGCCGATCCCGATGCACACGATAGCGAATCGGACAGAGGTGTTGGGCAACATGGCAACACTTCGTCCGGCCATCATGCCCGTTGTCATCAATCACCACAATGGCGCACCGGTGTATGACATCTATGCGAACACACAGGACAGTGATCTTGGCTCTGTAGCTGCCAAGGTGAATCGCATCGTGAAACAGGAGAGTGCCAACCTGCCGGCGGGAACGAAAATTGTCATCCGGGGTCAAGTGGAAAGCATGAATGAGGCATTCACGCGCCTGGGTGTCGGCCTCACGTTTGCTGCGCTGCTGGTCTATCTGTTGATGGTTGTGAACTACCAGAGCTGGCTCGATCCGTTCATCATCATCTGCGCTCTACCTGGTGCGTTCTGCGGTATCGTCTGGGCGCTGTTCCTCACCCAAACCACTTTCAATGTGCCATCACTGATGGGTGCCATCATGTCGATCGGTGTCGCTACGGCCAACTCAATTCTGCTGGTTACTTTTGCAAACGAACTAAGAGCTAACGGTGAGTCGCCTCTGCGGGCTGCTGTAACGGCGGGTTTCACACGCCTGCGCCCGATCATTATGACGGCTTGCGCCATGATCATCGGCATGTTGCCCATGGCTTTGGGAATGGGCGAAGGCGGCGAGCAGAATGCTCCATTGGCCCGCGCTGTTATCGGCGGACTCAGCATTGCAACATTCGCAACTCTTTTCTTTGTTCCTTTGATGTTCACGTTGATTCACGGAAGAAACACCACTCAGGAGGCCGCATGATCACGCAGGAAATTCCGACCGGCGAGCGCGTTCAGACACAAAAAGGAAGCCGCATCAAAGCGGTTGGATTGGGAGCTGTTATCGCAGTTGCCCTGGTTGCCGTTGGCGCTGTGCCGCGCATTGCAAGCTATCGTGAAGCGCTTGCCGCAACCAACGATGCTCCGGTAACGCATCCCGTTGTCACAGTCATCCACGCACAGAAGGGTGAGCCCACTTCACAGCTCATCCTGCCTGGGAACGTTGAACCTCTCTATACGGCGAATCTCTTTGCTCGAGTGGACGGTTACGTGGATCGCCGCAATGTCGACATTGGGACAAAGGTGCGCGCAGGACAGGTTCTTGCTGTCATTTCCTCACCGGAAATCGATCAGCAACTGAGCCAGGCAAAGGCAACACTTGCTCAATCGCAGGCCACATTACTTCAATCGCGTGCAGCGCTGGAGCAGGCAAAAGCAAACGCGGAGCTGGCGCGCATTACCAAAGAGCGCAATCTGCCTCTCGGTGAGCAGCACGCCATCTCGCAACAGATCGTCGATTCAGCTGTGCAGACGCATAACGCTCGAGTGGCTGACGTTGCAGCTGCAAATGCGAACATCGCAGCAGCGGAGGCGGCCGTGGTTGCAAACCAGGCAAACGTGGCGCGGCTACAGCAGATGCAGGGTTTCGAACGTATCGTTGCACCCTTCGATGGTGTGATTACGCAACGAAACATTGAACGAGGTGATCTTGTTAGTGCGACTGCGCCTACTGGTGGGAAGCCACTCTTCAGCATTGCGCAGAGTGACACGCTACGTGTCTACGTCGACGTGCCGCAATCGGAAGCCGTGAATATTCGTGATGGGCAGAATGCTGTCGTACAGGTAAGTGAACGCTTTGGACGCAATTACAGCGGAACTGTCACGCGCAATGCGTCTGCGTTGAACGACGCTGCGAGAACGATGCGAACGGAAGTACAAGTGGCGAATGGCGACGCATCGTTGCTACCGGGTATGTATGCGCAGGTTCACTTCACCCTGTCGCAACAGCGTGCATCGCTTGTCATTCCTACTAGCGCGCTCGTGGTCGATGGAGCAGGAATGCATGTCGTGACGGTCAACTCGCAACATAATCTCCATTTCGTTCCAGTCACGATTGGCAAAGACATGGGCAAAGAGATTGAGGTACTGGCTGGGTTAAATGGCGGCGAAGCGCTGGTCGCCAGCCCGAGCGATGTACTCAGTGAGGGACAACATGTGGAAGTCCGCTGATTCAAACCAATTGCTTTATCGTGCAGGGTGGGTTGCGACTGCAGCCTTTCTGATACTCCTCATTGCGGGTTGCAGGGTGGGACCAAACTACGCACGCCCTGCCGTAACCACGCCGCAGGCATATCGTGGAGCGATAGCGCCTGCAATCGCAAGTGAGCCGTCCATTGCAGAGCAGGATTGGCGCACGATCTTTGCTGATCCGGTGCTTCAGAGCCTTGTTGATGAGGCGCTGAAGAATAACCTGGACCTGAAGATTGCGGCGCAGCGCATCCTTGAAGCGCAAGCCCAAGTGGGAATTGTTCGGGCGCAACAACTGCCCAGTATCGGAGCGGGTGGGAGCTTCAGTGCTCTTCAATTGCCCGCAGGGCTTGCGAACAAGAACGCAGACGGCACATCGAATGACTTCATCCGTGGAGGCGGCTTCAGTGCTTCAGCTGCGTGGAATCTTGACTTCTGGGGACTCTATCGCCGTCAGACGGAAGCCGCGCGAGCGGAGCTTCTGCAGACAGAGTGGGCTCAACGCGCGACACGTGCGTCTCTCATCGAAGAGCTTGCGACAGCGTACTTCCAATTGCGCAGCCTCGATTCGCAGTTAGAGATTACGCAAAACACGATTAAGGCGAGGGAAGACTCACTTCATTTGACACAGTCGCTGGAGAAGTACGGAGCAGGTTCACGCGCGGATACTCGACAGGCCGAAGAGCTTCTCCATACGGCGCAAGCGAATCTGCCCGAGATTCGACGTCAAATCGCAATTCAGGAAAACGCTATCAGCGTGCTTCTTGGTCACAATCCGCAGGACGTACAGCGTGGTCTGAGTGTGACAGAACAACCGCATCCTGCATCTGTGCCTGCAGGGTTGCCATCAGAGTTGCTGGAGCGACGGCCAGACATTCGCAAAGCGGAAGCAGAGTTGATGGCCGCCAATGCGCGTATCGGTGTTGCAAAAGCGCAGTTCTTCCCACAGATCTCGCTTACTAGCATGGGTGGTTCTGCAAGCAATCAGTTGCAAAGTATCTTCGAAGGCAAAAATGCGTACTGGTATGCGGCCGGTTCGCTTACACAGCCGATCTTTGCCGGTGGACGGATCACCAGCAACTATAAGTACTCGCAAGCGCAACAGCAGGAGATGTTGGCGAGCTATCAGAAGGCAATTCTCAATGCATTCAAGGACGTATCCAATTCACTCGTGACATATCGAGAGACGCAGAATTCTCGCGAGGAGCAACATCAAGTGGTGGTCTCAGCAGCCGATGCTGTCCGTCTGGCGCGCCTGCGTTATTCGGGAGGGAATACCAGCTATCTTGAGGTGCTCACGACCGATACAGATCTGTACGATGCCCAGTTGAAGCTCGCGCAGGCAGAAGCGCAAGAAGCTGGTTCGCTTGTGAACCTTTATGCGGCGCTGGGCGGAGGGTGGAAATAAGGCCCTCTGACAGCCGCCTAAAGGCGTCGTGCTGAAGCTGTTAAAACAACATTCTTAACACTCCACCGCTTCCCATCTTCATTGCAGAGACTTCGACGGGTATGCTGGATGCCACTACGTAGGCTCGTAGCAAAGCGTTGCGAATGGGGTGGAGTTTTCATGTATCGATGCGGGATGCAAATGCTGGCGGCAGCATGTGCAATTTGGGTGGGAACTGCCGGTGCGCAGTGGGTTCCGTCACATGCGACTGATCCCGGAGTGCATCCGGTAGGCGAGTTCATTTACACGCCGGCAACCGTGACTCCGCAGTGCCATGCATCAACAGTTGTGGCGTTGAAAGACGGTGATCTGTTGGCTGCCTGGTTTGGCGGCAAGGCAGAGCGAGCGCCAGATGTAGCCATTTACACAGCACGCAAGCACAAGGGTGTTTGGTCCGCGCCGGTTGAAGTCGCACGTGAGAAGGATGGTGATCAGGGAATCCCAACATGGAACCCGGTCCTGTTTCATACGAGTGACGGCAAGCTCTGGCTCTATTACAAATATGGCCCCAGTCCCGACACCTGGTCAGGGATGCGAATGGTGAGCACGGATGAAGGTAAGAACTGGTCGCCGAAGGAGCGCTTGCCTGACGGTGTACTTGGTCCTATCCGAGCAAAGCCTCTTGTTCTATCCAGCGGAGTCATCGTTAGTGGTTCATCCAATGAAGGCAAGGATGGGTGGCGCGTGTTTGTTGAACGCAGCGCCGATGGTGGCAATACGTGGAAGCGAATTGGTCCTCTCACCATCAGTCGAGAGGATGATGCGGCAGCGAAGCCCTGGCCTGATCCACCATCGGACTCATCGGAAGTGCGTGCCAAGGATAAGGCGGCACGGCCCTACGGCGGCATTATTCAGCCCTCAGTGATTTCGTTGGGTAGCAAGCATCTTCGTTTCTACGCACGCTCGAAGACGCTTGCTTCTCGCATCGTCGTATCTGACTCCATGGATGAAGGTGTGACGTGGTCCACGCCTCGTTATCTCGATCTGCCGAATAACAACTCTGGTCTCGACGTTGTGCATTTGCAGGATGGACGCGTGGTGATGATCTTCAACGACACAACGCGTGGGCGGTCTCCACTCAATCTGGCTGTGAGCACGGATGGCGAGCATTTCCGCATCTTCGCCACGTTGGAGCAGGGTGAGGGCGAGTATTCGTATCCTGCAATCATTCAAGGGAACGATAAAGCGTTGGAGATGACCTACACCTGGCATCGCACCACGATAAAACACGTTCGCCTGGAACTTGCGCAGGTTCCCGCGCGATAAGGAGTCGCCATGCAACTGCGTCGTCGCTCCGTACGCTTCGTCCGTCGTTGGCAACGGGTTGCATGGTTTCTGATCGTTGTTTGTGCAGGGATCTGCAGCGCGCAGGATGTGTTTTATGTGTCTCCTTCGGGTAACGACGCCTGGAGCGGGAAGGTCGCAACTGCGAACGCTACTGGCAGTGATGGTCCATTGCATACGCTGGAAGCCGCGCGTGACCATGTGCGCCAGCTGCGTCAGGAAAAACATACGGGGGCTATCCGCGTTGTTCTGCGTGGTGGCACTTATACTCTGAATCGCACGTTCGAACTTCGCCCGGAAGATTCTGGTCTTGCTTCTGGGGCTACTATCTACGAGGCATATTCACACGAAGAGCCCGTTATAAGCGGTGGCGTACGTGTGACGGATTGGACTGATAGAGGCAAAGGGCAATGGCAGACATCGCCAAACTTCGCTACGTCGCAGCTCTTTTGGGATGGTCTGCGGCTGCCTCGCACGCAAACACCAAAGAATGGTTATCTGCGTATGGTTGGGAAGACCAATGCAGATACCCAGTTCCAACTGCAGTACGACAACGACGATATTCGTCCAGAGTGGGCTGGTACGGGAGCTGAAGTCGTTCTGTATATTGCGTGGTTCGAAGCCCGCTATCGCATCGTTGAAGTCGATACGACTCATCACATAGCAATACTTGCGGGTTCAGCAAAGGGTTCGGCATTCGAATCGCAGGCGCGGTACATCGTGGAGAACATTCCTGGTGAGCCTGCGGTTGCAGGCACATGGTGGCAGAATAAGAAGTCGAACGTGATTCAGTTGCGCGAAAGACCCTTGGAATCACTTCGCAACGCCGAGATTATCGCGCCGCGCTTATCGCATTTGATGGAGATACGCGGTGGCAATAGTCAGGGTCGTGTGCACGATGTGCGGTTCTCCGGCATAACATTTGCATATTCCCGCTGGGAGATGACCGATAGCGGATTGAAGAGCAATCAGGCAGCCGATGTCGCGGATGCGGCCGTGATCCTTCGCGGAACGGACAATGTAACGATTGATCATTGCACCTTCCATGGCATGGGCGGTTATGCGCTGGCACTGCGTGGCGGCAACCAGCACGCGATCATTGATCACAATCATTTGTTTGACCTGGGCGCTGGGGGCATTCGCGTTGGCGAAGGCGAGATTCCGAAGGCACCAGAACAGATCTCTTCGCACCACGTGATCACGAACAATGAGATCGATCACGATGGATTGGTGTACCCGTCGGCAGTAGGTCTCTGGGTGCTGATGAGTGGCGACAATACTATCGCTCATAATCACCTGCACGATCTGACCTACTCCGCTATCTCCGTAGGTTGGAGCTGGGGTTATAACCCTGTGCCCGTGGCGAACAATCACATTGATCACAATCTGATCCATGACATTGGAACGGTGCTTAGCGATCTGGGCGGCATCTATCTGCTGGGTGTGCAACCCGGAACGCGTGTTGATCACAACCTGATTCATCACGTCGGCTGCTTCACCTACGGCGGATGGGGTATCTACCTGGATGAAGGATCAACCGGCATCACTGTGGAAAACAATATTGTGTATGAAGCGCAAAGCGCCGGTTTTCACATTCATTATGGGCGCGACAACGTTGTCCGGAACAACATCTTTGCATCCAATCGCGACTATGCCGCGCGACGCACGCGATCCGAGAATTTTCATGCGCTGACCTTTGAGCGCAACATAGTGGTTCTTGCAACAGGAGCAACGTTGGACGGTGCCTGGTCCGACGGCAATGTAACTCTGGACAGGAATCTTTACTGGAATGCGCGCCATAGCGCAATGCAATTTGCGGGTAGTACATGGGAGCAGTGGCAGGCGAAAGGGAACGATGTGCATTCCACCATCGCCGATCCGCTCTTCCGTAACGCCGCCGCTTATGACTTCACATTGCTGCCCGGATCGCCGGCGCTCAAACTGAGCTTTCAGCCAATCGATTTGAACGATGTTGGGCCTCTGCCGGATGTGTCAAGCCGCTGACAGCAAAGGCTTCAGAAAGCCCACAAGGGCCGACTGTGAATTTGCCGGTTTCGTCCGCTGATAGGATGAAGCTCGCAGGTATCGAATGGAACGATTTGCCCAACCCATGGCGCGGCTCATTGAAGAGTTGCGCAGACTTCCCGGAATCGGGGCCAAATCGGCCCAGCGGCTGGCGTTTCACATCCTGCGCGCCCCCGGGGAAGAGGCGTCAGCACTGGCGCAGGCCATCCAGGAGCTTCGTGCGAAGCTACGCCTGTGTTCCGTATGCAATAACGTCACGGATGTAGACCCCTGCGTGTATTGCTCAAGCCCCACGCGCACTCATGCGACTGTCTGCGTGATCGAAGAACCCACGAACATTGCAGCCATTGAGAAAACGCGCAGTTACAACGGCGTGTATCACGTGCTGCACGGAACGCTGTCGCCACTGAATGGCATTGGTCCAGCGCAGCTTCGAACAGCAAACCTTTTCAGCAGGCTTGGCGGTATTGAGGAGATCATCCTCGCGCTATCGCCTACGGTGGAAGGCGAAGCCACATCGCATTGGCTTGCAGGGGAATTGCATCGCGCAGCAGCCGATCATCCCCTGCGTATTACTCGGATTGCCACCGGCATTCCTGCCGGCAGCGATATCGAATATGCGGATGAAGTCACAATGAGCCGCGCCTTGGAAGGTCGCCGCGAGCTCTAGCCGAGAATCTCGTCCAGAATGACCTTGGCCTTGGTGCCAAGCGTGCGAGCGCCTTCCATGTCCTGCTTCTTCCACGCGTCCGCTGCCTGCCTCAGGTAGAGCCGTGCCTGCTCCACCTGCTGGCTGTGCATGGCGATGATTGCGGTAGACATGGAGGTGAGTCGGCGGTTTTGCGTGCGGAGCAGGTCTTCTGTCTGATGGCGGAACTGTTCGTTGTTGGATTCGCCACCGGTGGTTAACTCCCCAAGATCGGCAATGCCTGACGGCGCCGCAGAAGCTGTCTCCACAGGCTGGTTCGTCGTTGGGATGCGGCGACGCACAGGGGGCCGGACGACCGGCTCTGTTGGGATCGGAACTTCTTCCGAAGTAATCACGGGAATCTCTGGCAGCGGCTCCGTAGGATGCGTTGGAGGCGGAACGCTGACCACGGCCGTTGGCGTTGGCGGTGGTGGAGGCGCCACTGCGGTCACACGCTTATTGCAACCTGCCAACGGAAGCGCCAGGATCAGCGAAACCGAAGCACATAGAGCGCGGTTCATGCCGTCACCGCCGGAATTGATGCGGCCGCACGATTGGCCAGCGGTAGCCGCAGGGTGAACGTCGTGCCATGTGTCGGCGACGCGGTATCTGCGTCGGAAGCGACGGCAATGACGCCGCGATGAAGCTGAATAATGCGGTACGTCAAGGCCAGACCGATTCCGCTGCCGGTTGGCTTGGTGGTGAAGTAGAGGTCGAAGATACGGTCCAGCTTCTCTGGCGGAATGCCGCTGCCAGAATCGCGGATAGAGACTACGGCACTGCCGCGCTCCCGGGACAGTTGGATCTGAACAGCGCCGCCTCCGGGCATAGCCTGCATGGCGTTCAATGCGATATTCAGGAATGCTTGCCGCAGCAATTCGGCATCGGCAACAACGCGTAGGGAGATATCTGGAGTTCCATCGGCAATCGTAATGGCGATGTTTGCTTTTTCTGCCTCTGCCGCCACAAGCTGCACCACAGCCTGCACGATGGGTAGCAGGTCCTGTTCCAGGAACGTGGGTTCCATCGGCCGTGAAAAGTCAGCCAGCGTCTGCACCACGCGATCCAGTCTCCCCATCTCGCTTGAGAGCACATCCACATGTCGCTGCGCACCATCGGCATTCGTGCCAGAGGCCAGCTTGCTCCGAAGAAGTTCAAGATGGACAACCATGGCGTTGATCGGATTCTTTACTTCGTGGCCAACACCCGCCGTCAGCCGTCCGATGCTTGCCATGCGACGTGCGACTTCGATCTCGCGCTCTAATTCTTCCTGCGCTGCTACGTCGTGTAGCGTCAGCAACGTGCCCGGCGAGTTGCCGGGAAAGTAATCGAAGGACAGTTCTACAGTGCGACCGTCGGCCAGAACTACAGGTTGGGAACGAACGCTTCGTCGCTCCGCCAATAGGTCCGCAAGCAACGCGCCAATCGCGGTGTTGCGCGGGAAGATGTCTGTCAACGGCGCGCCTAGTTCGGCGTCTTTGCCCGGCGGCAAAAAATGGTGCATGGCCTCGCTGGTCATGATGACGCGCAGGTCCGCATCGATCAGCATGACGCCGTCTTTCAGCGTCTGCAACATGCTGTTCAGATTGGTCGCCATCTCGGTACGCGTCTGTTCGCTGGTGCGAATGCGTTCATCCAGACGACTGATGGACGTGGTGACACGCTGCACGGCGTCACTGTTCTGTTCCTCTTCGGTCTGCACTCCGGAAGTGCCGGAAAGCACATCGAGTTCACGGCTGATGTCTTCCAGCGGGCGCATTGCTGCTGCAGAGAGAGCGGCGGCCACCAGCAAGGCACCGGCCAGCGCAAACGCGCAGATCATGGCGGCATCGCGCAACCAAGGCGCATAGGCATTACGCAGAAGCGTGGACCGGACACCGAGATGGGCCGTCAGGAAAGGCTGTCCATTCCGCTCCATTGGCAGGCTCATGTCAAGCGTCTCGGCCTCACCAAAGAGCAGGGCTCGTTTCTGCAGCAGGGAAGCCGTGGTCACGACGGAGAAGTCACGACGGTGCGGCTGCACCGCATTCAATAGGGAAGGATCGCTGCTGACCAGAACCCGACCATTGGCATCAGCAAGGTATGCATCCTGGATGCTGGGGGAGTAACGGACAAACCCGTTCAACGTGTCAGCGAGTGCGTCATCATTCTGCAGCGCGGATTCAATCGCTGCTTGCAATGCCTGCTCCCCTATCTCCGTCGGGGGATGGTCGCGCAGGCCGTTCTGCAGCGCCGTGCGGGTGGCCGACAGCATCTCGTGCACCAGCACAACGTTCGAAGACTCGGTCTGCGCAATGCGCTCACGCAGAATCTCCGATAGGAAAACAAGCGAAAGCACCACCGTTAGGGTGAAGGTGAACAGCAGGGTGGCTGCTATCAGCTTGTAACGAAGCCTCATGGTTCGAGGGCATCCTTGTCTTCTAGAGCGTATTCCTTCAGCTTATTCTGCAGAGTCTTGGAACTAATGCCCAGAATTTCTGCAGCGCGCGTCTTGTTGTTCCGCGTTGCTTCCAGTGTCTTCAGGATAAGCTGTTTTTCCGCCTCATCCACCGTCATGCCAACGGATAGATGCACGATATCGTTGCTGTTGGCGGTCCCTGCAAACGTCGTCGGCTGCTGGTTGTTGAGATGAGCGCCATGCGCAGGAGGTGTGTGTTGTTCCTCACCGAATCCCGGCGGCAGATGCGACACATCAATCGACTTGCCATTCGCAAGAATCACCGCGCGCTCAATGGTATTGCGCAGTTCGCGCGCATTGCCGGGCCAGCTATAGGCCATGAAACGATCCATCACCGCACGCGAGATTCCGGGCACCTGCATGCCATGGCGGTCATTCATCTCCTGCACCATCGCCTCTGCCATGGCAGGAATATCTTCCTTGTGGTCGCGGAGGGAAGGCATCTGGATGTTGAAGACGTTCAGGCGATAGAAGAGGTCGCCGCGTAATTCACCGCTGGCAACGGCCTGATGCGGGTCCTTATTCGTGGCGGCAACCACGCGCACGTTTACGGGAATCTCATCGCGCGACCCCAGACGGCGCAGCTTGCGGTCTTCCAATACACGCAACAGCTTCGATTGCGTGGCTGCAGGCATTTCGCCAATTTCATCCAGCAGCAGCGTGCCTTCCTCTGCCAGTTCAAAGCATCCGGCGCGACGCTCCTGCGCACCCGTGAAAGCACCCTTCTCGTGCCCGAAGATCTCGCTTTCAATCAGCGTCTCCGGGATCGCGGCGCAGTTCACCGCGACAAAAGGCTTATTGCGGCGACCGCTAAACATGTGCAGCGCGCGTGCTGCCAGTTCCTTACCCGTACCGCTTTCACCTGTGATCAGAACGCTGACGTTATTCGGCGCAATACGCTCTATCAGGTGGAAAATCTCACGCATGTGTGGCGACGACCCGACTAGTGGTCCAAGACGGCCCTCTTCTTCGGAAGAAAGCTCTTCTGAATGAATCTCTTCGTTTGTTTCCGCCTGTTGCTGCGCATTTTGCAGAATGGTCTTCAAGCGCTGTGGATCGACCGGCTTCTGCAGGTAGTCGTACGCGCCCATGCGCATCGCATCCACCGCCGACTCAATCGACCCCTGGGCCGTCAGAACCACAACGGCGACCTTTTGCTGCGGCAGCTCACTGATGCGGTCCAGCAGTTGCAGGCCGTCCATGCGGGGCATCATCAGGTCCGTGACCACCACGTCGGGCGACCAGCGCACCACCAAGTCAAGCCCCATTACGCCATCCACCGCGGTCTCGGTGCGATAGCCCCAGGAAGCAATCAGTTCTGCCAGGCCGGCGCGTGCGTTCGGCTCATCTTCAACGACCAGTACCTTGGTCTGTGCCACTCAGTAATAGACCTTTCAACGTAAGTTCAAGGGTAGGATGCGCTTCCCGGCTGGAAGTTTGCGTATGCTTGTTCTGTGCTGCCCTATGAAATCAGTGTCGCAGAGGTTGCGCAGATGCGCGCATCCCAAACCCCTTTTGTTCTGTTGGACGTTCGCGAGCCGTGGGAGATTGAAACCGCGCATATCGCCGGAAGTAAAGATATTCCTATGAATGACATACCCGCGCGGGTCAACAACGAGCTGGATCCCGATGCGCATATTGTCGTCATTTGCCACCACGGAGCGCGTTCCTTGTCAGTAACGGCATGGCTTCGCCGCGAGGGCTTCGACAACGTGCAATCCATGGCTGGCGGCATTGAGCAGTGGTCACGCGAGATCGACGGAAGCGTCCCGCGTTATTGATTTAGAGGTACCAGTTAAAGGAAGTCGAATGACCCTCGCGGAGTTTAAAGCGCTGGCCAGCCTACACGACAGGCGTGTCCGCATGACTTTCAGCGACGGAGAAATTGTGGTCGCTCAACTCCTGTGCATCAGTACCGATCTAGATGACTCGCGGCATGTGATTTATGACATGGTGGAATGGTCATCAAAGAGCCAAATGGCGACGTTGCAAATCAAGCACGCTACGCGCCGGGTGAGGAACTCATCTCGTGCCTTGCCTGGGATGTGGATCCAACTTCTTAATCTTTAGATTTTTTGCGGAAGGCGGTGTTGACCTGAGTTGATCAGTCAACTCAGGTCAACTCATTGAGCGGACCTATACCTCGATCTTCGAGAACAGGTAAGCGCCCAGTACCAGGAAGCCACAGGTAATCGCAGCCAATATGCCTGCGTCCAGCGCGGGTGAGAACTGCCAGTGGCCAATCAACGCTCCACGCAGCCCGTCCACGCCATAGGTCAGTGGGTCAAGATGCGTGATGACCTTCATCACATTACCCAGATTGGCCAGCGGATACAGCGCGCCGCTGAGGAAGTAAATGGGCATCACCAGAAAGTTCATCACCAACTGGAACCCCTGCATGTCCTTAATGACGGAGCCGATGGCCGTTCCCAGCGCAGAGAACAACATGGCTACGAGGAAAACAAAAAGAAACGCAAAGGGAAGTGATAGCCAGTGTTGCGGCCGGAAGCCGAAGAGCAGGCAGATGAGCAGCACTAGCGTGCCCTGAATCATGGCAACGGTAGCGCCACCAAGCGTACGGCCCGTCATAATCTGCAGGCGCGATACAGGCGCTACCAACGTCTCTTTCAGGAATCCGAACTGGCGATCCCACAACATGGCAATGCCGTTGAATACGGATGAAAACAGAATCGTCATGCCGATGATGCCCGGCGCGATGAACTGCAGATAACTGCCCAGACCGGCCTGCCGAAAGACCGGGCTGAAACCGGCTCCAAAGGCAAACAGGTAGAGGCAGGGCTGCGCCAGCGATACCACCACCTGCACGCGCGAACGGATGTAACGCTTCAGTTCCCGAAGCCACAGAATGTAAATTGCACCCATCGCCCTATCGCCTCCACATCTGGGCCATCTGCCGCAGGCCAGCCTTTGCATCCGCACCTTCGTCACGCAGCGACGAACCAGTCAGCGCAAGAAATGCCGCTTCCAGGGAATCCGTGTCTGTCTGCGCCTTCAACTCCGCGGAGGTTCCCTGCGCCACAATAGCGCCGTGGTCCATGATGGCAATGCGATGCGCCACGCGGTCTGCCTCATCCATGTAATGCGTGGTGAGGAAGACGGTCGTCTTCTCGCTCTCGTTCAGCGCCTTCACGTGTGTCCAGAGCTGGTTGCGGCTCTGTGGATCAAGGCCCAGCGTGGGCTCATCTAGAAAGAGAATCTTGGGCGTATGCAGGAAACCACGCGCGATTTCCAGGCGACGCTTCATACCACCAGAGAAAGTCTTCACCATCGCATCTTTGCGGTCCCATAGTTCAAAGGTCTTCAGCAGCGTTTCAATGCGTTCTGCGCGGACCTTGCGGGGCACGTGGTACAGCACGCCGTGCAACTCCATGTTTTCCCAGGCCGTTTGTTCCTGATCCAGGCTGGGGTCCTGGAAGACGATGCCAAAGCTCTGCCGCGCTGCAATCTGGTTGCGATTGGGGTCTTTGCCATCCAGCTCAATGGAGCCGCTGGTGGGGCGCAGCAGCGTGGTAAGCATCTTGATGGTGGTGGATTTTCCCGCGCCGTTCGGCCCCAGGAAGGCGAAAATCTCGCCCTGCTCCACGTCAAAGGTAATGTCCTTCACGGCGGTGAAATCACCAAAGGTGCGGACAAGATTTCGTACACGGATCATTGTGCGTTTCTCCCGTGGGCTGCAAACAAGCGTGAACAGTATCGCTCGCTTGCCTCTCGCAAAACGCGTCATGACAGGAAAATGTTCCCGGCTGTCGCAAGGTGTGACAATTCTTTCTGCAATCCGGCAGACTGTTACGGACAACAAAGCTTTTATTTGGGAAAACCTTCGAAATGGCCATCGTAGCTGGAGCAGATTTTGGAACACTCAGCGTCCGTGTGACGCTGTTGGACAGTGAACGCGGACGCCTGGGAACAGCCTCCGCATCGTATCCGTTGAACCGCAAGCGTGACGATCCGGATTTCGCTACGCAGTCCCATACGGCGCAGATGGATGCGCTGGTGCAGGCCACGCGCGAGGTGCTGGCACAAACCGGCGTGAACGGCGCGGATGTGCAGTCGTTCGCGTTGGACACCACCGGGTCAAGCGTCGTTCCCGTCGACGCCGCGATGCAGCCGCTGGACGACTACTACCTGTGGTGCGATCACCGTGCTCTGAACGAAGCGCAGGAGATCACCGCGCTGGCACACGAACGCGGTCTTGAGGCCATCGAGTGGTGCGGAGGTGTGTACTCGCACGAGTGGGGATGGGCCAAGTTGCTTCACTGGCTGCGGCATAACCCGGAGAAACGCGCGCAGTTCGCGTCAGCCTTTGAGCACTGCGACATGGTCGCCGCAACGCTCTCAGGCATTACGTCGCCACGCGACGCGAAACGCAGCGTCTGCGCATTAGGGCACAAGTGGCTTTGGAATCCGAGGTGGGATGGTTTCCCATCGGAAGAGTTCCTTGTTGCCGTCGATCCTCTGCTCGAGGGTGTCCGCGAAAAGCTTCAGGGAGAAGTGCTGACATCGGATCATCTCGCCGGTCATCTCGCCGCGACATGGGCAGAGAAGCTCGGCCTAAAGGCGGGCATCCCAATTCCTGTTGGCGCTTTCGACGCCCATTGGGACGCCATCGGAGCTGGTTGCCGTGAAGGCGATGTCGTCAACGTTGTTGGCACATCCACCTGCATCATCGCCATGCAGCCCAAGACGACGCTGATCCCCGGCGTATGCGGCGTTGTCCCTGGCAGTGTGCATCCGCAGTACACCGGCGTTGAGGCGGGCCTATCCGCTGTAGGCGATATTTTCGATGCCATCGCGAAACGAGCTGGCACCGATGTAAAGACGCTTTCGCAGGGCCTGGATACCTTCCGCGCAGGGCAGACGGGATTGCTCCGCCTCTCTTGGGACAATGGCGACCGCACCGTGCTGGTGCGTAGCGACCTTGGCGGCATCACGCTTGGCTGGCATCTGGTCAGCACGGCGCAGGATGAGTTATTCGCGGCGATTGAAGGCACTGCGTTCCATACCCGCATCATCCTTGAGCGCATGGGCGAATTTGGTGTGCCGGTGGAACGCGTCATCAACGGTGGCGGTATTCCGCAGCACAATCCCACGCTGAACCAGATCTACGCGAACGTGTTCAACAAGCCAGTGCTGGTACCTGCTTCTTCCACCACGAGTGTGGGCGCAGGCATCTTTGCGCAGGTGGCTGCTGGGTCGTTTGCAACGATTGAAGAGGCGCAGGAACGCATGTGCCCGCAGTACAAGGTCTACGAGCCAGACCCGGATGCGGTGGTGATCTACCAGCAGTTGTATCCGCTGTATCGCCGTGTCTACGAAAGCTTTGGTGATCGCAACGCTGCGCCGCAGTCGCTGACCGAAGTGCTGCATGATCTCCGTGAGATTGCAGCCAGGAGCCGTGGCGCACACTAAAAGCCGTTATCCTGCTCATGGAGAAGTTGGCACATGAGCAGGAATCCGCTGGAAGTGTGGTTTGTTACAGGCAGTCAGCATCTGTATGGCCCCGGCCCGTTGGCCCAGGTGGCAGAGAACGCAGGCACGATTGCATCTTCGCTCGACGAGCGGGATGCAATCCCCGTGCGCGTCGTGGCGAAGCCTGTCATGGTTTCTGCGGACAGCATTCTGAAGCTGTGCCAGGAAGCGAATGCTGCGGATAATTGCATCGGCTTGGTGCTGTGGATGCACACCTTCTCACCGGCGAAGATGTGGATTGCCGGACTGAAGGCGCTGCGCAAGCCTTTCCTGCATCTGCACACACAGTTCAATCGCGAACTTCCTTATGCGTCCATCGACATGGACTTCATGAATCTGAATCAGGCGGCGCACGGCGACCGCGAATTCGGATTCATCACGGCGCGTCTGCGACTGGCACGCAAGGTGGTTGTTGGCCACTGGAGCGATGCGGAGACCGTCAACGAAATCGCCACATGGACGCGTGCAACGCTGGGCTGGCATGAGTCGCAACATCTGAAGGTCGCACGCTTTGGCGACAACATGCGCAACGTGGCCGTAACCGAAGGTGACAAGGTCGAAGCGCAGAGTGTCTTCGGCTATACCGTATCTGGTTTTGGCATTGGCGATCTAACCGACCGCATGAATGCTTTCAGCGATGCAGACGTTGCAGCGCAGGTGCAGGAGTATCGCGATACCTACACGATTGCACCGCAGCATGATCGTGCGGATGCGCTGACGGTGGCGGCTCGTATTGAACTTGGCCTGCGTGCCTTTCTTACAGAAGGCGGTTTCGGTGCATTCACCGATACGTTTGAAGATCTGCACGGCATGCGCCAGTTGCCCGGCATTGCCACGCAACGGTTGATGGCTTCCGGTTTTGGCTTCGGCGGTGAAGGTGACTGGAAGACAGCGGCGCTGGTTCGCATCATGAAGGTTATGGCGCAGGGGTTTCCCGGCGGCACATCGTTCATGGAGGACTACACCTACGACTTCGCGGGCAAGCCTTCCATCCTCGGTTCACACATGCTTGAGATATGCCCGTCCATTGCAGAGAGCAAGCCTTCGCTTGAGGTGCATCCGCTGGGCATTGGCGGCAAGGAAGATCCTGTGCGTCTCGTCTTCAACTCTCCGGCGGGACCAGCGATTGTCGCCAGCATCGTGGACATGGGCAATCGCTTCCGCATGATTGTGAATGAGATCGATGCAGTGAAGCCCGCACAAGAGCTTCCAAAGCTTCCGGTAGCGCGTGTGTTGTGGCATCCGAAGCCAAGCCTGAAGATCGCCGCTGCTGCATGGATTTATGCAGGCGGCGCACATCACACCGGCTATTCGCAGGCGCTGACGATGGAGCACATGGCAGACTTCGCGGAGATCGCCGGTATCGAACTGGTGCGCATCGACGACGAGACGAAGCTGCACACCTTCCGCAATGAACTTCGCTGGAACGACGCAGCCTACAAGCTGCTGTAACGGGAGCAGGGATGCTGTTAAAAGAACTACGCGAAGAAGTACTGGAAGCAAACCTGGAACTGGTGCGCCGTGGCCTGGTGCTGTACACCTTTGGCAATGCTTCGGGCGTTGACCGCGAACAGGGACTCGTCGTGATCAAGCCATCCGGCGTGGACTACGACAAGCTGAAGCCCGAGCACATGGTTGTGACCAACTTAGTGGGCGAAATCGTAGAAGGAAACCTACGGCCGTCTTCTGATCTGGATACGCATACGTTGCTGTATCGCGAGTTCCCAACGATCGGCGCCGTCGTTCACACGCACTCTGACTATGCCACCAGCTTTGCACAGGCTGGCCTGCCGATCCCCGCGTTTGGTACCACTCACGCAGATTATTTCTACGGCCCCGTGCCGGTGACAGCACCGCTCAGCGACGAAGCGATTCATGGCCGCTACGTTCACGAAACAGGTCTGGCGATCGTTGAATACTTCCGCAAGGGAGAAGATGGTCAGCCCATCGATCCACTCGCTGTTCCTGCATGCCTTGTCGCGGGTCATGCGCCGTTTGTGTGGGGACGTAACGCCCATGATGCCGCACATAACGCCGTCGTTCTTGAGGCAGTCGCCAAGATGGCTTATCAAACGCTAACGCTGCGCGCGAATTGCGAAAGTGTTTCGAAGGCGCTGTTGGATCGCCACTACTTCCGCAAACACGGAGCATCGGCAACTTACGGACAGTGCTAGGCTGCGGCGTCCTGCAGCCATCGCACCATCTGTGATGTATCGACCAAGCCAGCCTGCTGCCGAACGAGCGCACCATCGCGGAAGATAGCGAAATTCGGGATGCCGCGTATCTTGTAACGCGCGGAAAGCTGCGGATTCGCCTCGGTATCTACCTTCAACACCAAGCCTCGACCGGCCATCTGCTTCGCCGTCTCTGCAACGTAAGGCGCAGCCATGCGGCAGGGGCCGCACCACGCCGCCCAGAAGTCCACCAGCACCGGCACGCGTGCCTTCTGCAGAATTTCATCGAAGAGCGCAACATCAGCGGCAATCGGTTCACTCACGGCAGCCAGCGGTTGTTTGCACGAACCACAACGCCCGGTATCCGCAAGATGTTCCGCGGGGATACGGTTTTTCCTGCCGCACGCTTCACAGGCTCGAATCACTGGCATTGCATTCCTCCGAATACCCAGAGATTGTTTTATGTTCGATGTTCTGTGAAGATAATCCGTTTCAAGACGAATAGAAAGGCCCCGCTGAAGCGGGGCCTTTTCATCGTTGGAGAAAGCTAGAAGGAGATGCGTCCGCTGAAACGAAGCGTGCGGTTGCTGGTGGAAAGCACGCTTTGGATCTGACCGAAGCCGCTGTTGTTTACGTCGGCGACGGGCTGGCCCCACTGTGGAGTGTTGGTTACATCGAAGCTCTCTGCCTTGAAAACGAGCTTAAACTCCCGCCAGATGGGGATATTGCGTGTAATGCCCACGTCCAGGTTGAAATAGCCCGGACCGCGAACGGAGTTGCGACCTACGTTGCCGTTGGCGCTTGCGTTCGGCAGCTTGGTGAAGTTGCCGTTATTCACGAAGTAATACGGATACGTGGTGGAGCCGGTGCCGTAACGTGTTCCAGACAGCGTCGGTTTGGACACCATGTTCGGAACGACCGTGTCGCCGTTACCGTTCTGTGAACCATCGGTAATCTGGAAAGGCTTACCACTGTAGTAGGTCGTGATGGTATTGAGATCCCATCCGCCCAGAAGAACTCCCGCAATACCGGACTGCAGGAATTGGCGACCGCGGCCGAAGGGAAGTTGGTAAACCGTCCACAAGGAATTCATGTGAGGGCGGTCGTAGCCGGACAACGCGAAGTTCCGTTTGAACAATCCCTGGGTGCTGAAAGCCGGTGTGCCTAGGGTGGAGTCGGCATCCCAGTTGTTCATGTATTTCGAGTACGTATAGCTATATCCGAATTGCAAGGACTTCAGTTGCCGATCTGTTAGCTGTACCTGCAAACCGGAATATTCTTCGTCCCCAAGGGGGAGAACGTTGAGGATTGTTCCGGTATAGCGTTGTGCACCGCCTGGCGCATTCGCATTTGCGAAAAGTGGACGACTGGCAGCACCGAGAGGGCTCACACCACCAGCGTTGATATCAATACCCTCAACTTGCCGCACGTGATGCGTGCCCACATAACCTGCACTCACTACAAGGTCATGCGCAAGGTCGCGATCGATAAAGAGGTTCCACGTTTCGATATAACCGCGACGCCATTTCTGCGGTGCAGTCTGTGTCGTGTAGTTATAGGGCAGGGGAACGATACCGGACGAGATATCCGGAACATTCACTGTCGGAACGCCTGGGTTCAGAGTACCCGCGGGTGTGGTGTTCATGTTCGGCGCACCCGCATTTGGCCCTGTAAGGGAACCAGCCGCGACATAGTTGTTGGCACCAGTATTGTTCAGTGTGATCAGCGCAGGATACGAGTCGCGGAAGAAGCGGAAGTTTTCCGGATCTACCGTGATGCCTGCGCCGGACCGAATGACGGTTTTTTCGTTGACGCGATAGTTGATACCAAATCGAGGCACGATCATGCCCCACCCAACATTTTCGCCGGTATCTGTTGGAATGGAACCGCGCCCGCCAATCAGTACATTGCTGGTGGCGGGATCAAAGCGGAACACGCCTGTGTGGTCGCGATTCGCAAACGGATAGTATTCGTAACGCACGCCATAGTTAATGGTGAGATTCGGGTTAGGTTTCCAGGTATCTTGCGCATAGAAACTGAACGACGAGAAGCGTGGTCCATTCGGTTGGAACGACTGTACGGTTTTGCCGATGGCTTGCGGCATTCCCAATAACAGGTCAGCAACCGCACGATAGTAGTTGGGGCCATCCGTCGTTACGCCGCTGTTATTGCCCGTTACACCGCCGCTGAAAGTGAACTGTCCGCGTGGACCAGCGTTGTTTGCCTGCAGATGATTGATGGCTGAGTGGACATACTCACCACCGAAACGCATCGTGTGTTGTCCGTGAATGTAAGTGCCATTCAGGTTGGCCACATACTGCATGTCGCGGAACTGAAATGGATTGGACTGGATATAGTTACCAAAGCTGGAGTTGTTGGCAACAATGAATCCAGGCGTGCCGGACTGGAAGGGCGTCGGTCCATTCGTTCCAGGAATACCCAGCGTATCCAAGCCAACATTCTTACCGTAATCCGGAGCCTTCGCAGCCAGATTGATGCGGACAAAACCGGCGTTCGCGTCAATCAGGAAATTTGGTGTGAAGGTGTGTGTGGCACCCAGACCAACGTTCTGAATGGTGCCCGGCGCCGTGCCGGGCTGCCCACCATCCCACGTATTGCCGATCGCATTGCCTAATGCCGGAGGGTCGGTGATGTTTGAACGACCGATAGAGTAACGCCCGAAGAAGGTGGTCTTCGATGTCGGGTTGTAACTAACCTTCGCGTCATAGGAAGAACGGTCGTACTGCAGTACCGCGCCACCCGGATAGTTTCCTGATGTTCCGCCTACTTTTTCTGTTGGCAGCAGCGCCAGAATCTTCTGCGCAGCTGAGCTAAGTCGCGCTGCAGGAATTATGTTGCCGGTAAACGGTGTGCGACCTGATCCGTTCGCATTTCCGGTTGTCGGATCGTAGATGGTCACGCCCGTCCCGGAAAAGTCTCCATTACGCAATGCTGCCAATGGCACGGTCATAGCACTGCCAGTTTTAAATTGCCGCAGCGAAACCTTGTTGTAGTTGAAGAAGAAGAACAGCTTGTCTTTGATAATGCGACCGCCGATATTGCCGCCGTACTCGTTGTAGATGTTCTTCGGCGTTACCGGCGTGGTGGTATAGCGAGTGAAATACTGGCGCGAGTTGAACTGAGCAATGGAGTTGTACTCCCAAATACCGCCGTGGAAGTTATTGGTGCCGCTCTTTACGATCAGGTTGGCAGCGATACCGCCGGCCGCGCCCTGTTCCGCATTGAAGCTGTTGGTTACGATGTTCGCGGATTCAATCGAATCAGTTGGGGGAATATACGCCACAATGGACTGAAGCCACGGATAGCCCACCGCTGCGCCGTCAATCTTGGTGGAGTTCACCGTGTTCACAATGCCGTTTGCTGTGACCGCTTGCGTACGGCCGGGGTTACCAGCCTGCGAGTTGTTCTCCGTCGGTGGGGGAACGCCAGGGATCAGGCGATACAGTCCTTGAAAGTTACGACCGGCGGTCGAAGTCGTAGGCAACTCCTGCACCTGCGTCGGTGAAATTTCATAATTTACGTCAGCGCGCTCCGTTTGTAGCGCGGGCGGTGCGGTATTTACATTGACGGATTCCGTCACATTGCCAACAGTCAACGCCACGTCGACACGACGGGTCTGGTTCGCGCTGATGGCAATGCCCTGTGAGGACGATGTCCCGAAGTTAGCGGCGGTAAAGGTGACGTTGTATGTGCCCGGAGGCAGATCCGTGAACTGATAGTTACCGCTGCTATCGGAAGTCGCGGTGCGTTTCAGGCCGGTTGCCGGATTCTCCGCAGAGACAGTCGCTGCGGGAACCACAGAACCTGTCGCATCCGTTACTACACCGGTTAAGCCGCCATAGAGGGTTTGGGTGTAACCAGCAACGGGCATCATGAGAATCGGTGCCGCCAGGGCCACGGAGCGCAAAACGCAGGAAGTGCTGAGCTTAAAGGGCATAGGAAACCAATCCACCTTGAGTAGCTAAAGCCAGCGAACTATAGATCCGGTGGGATTGGACGGTCAACGGTTTTTTGGGCGTCTTTAGACGACAGGTCGCCGGAACCTATACAATAGGTCGTCGGAAGCGCTTCCGAAGGATTCGCCAGGAAGTGATATATCTTCTTGGTCTTATGTCGTGCGGAGTGGCATACTTGCAAACCATGGCAGCGGAACGCGTTCCAATCAACACGCTCGCATCGCGAGTAACGGATTTTGTCTTTGAGTACATACGGGAAAATGGTCTCTCTACGGGAGATTCGCTTCCGTCCGAACTGAAGACCAGCACGGAGTTGAAGGTCAGCCGCGGTGTTGTGCGGGAGGCGTTTCATTCGCTTGAAGTTGCCGGAATTATTGAAAAGGGAAATGGCCGTTCGCCCAAAGTTGGAACGCTGGACAGCGGATTTCTCACGCAACTATTGCTTCACGCCGTTTCCACACAGCAGATTTCAACCGAACAGGTGATGGATGTCCGAACCGCAGTTGAAGTGCGATCGGCGGAATTGGCGGCACTGCGCCGCTCCCGGGCAGACATCCAGCAGTTACGCGCCGCTATCACCGGCATGAAGCAGTCGCTGGAAAACGCGTCAGATTTCGTGGAACACGATGTCAGCTTTCACAGCATTATCAACCGCGCTACGGGCAATCTGTTGGTGGATGTGATCGGTTGCGCAATGCACGGCTGCATGCGGCAATCCATGCGCAGCGGTATCCTCCAGAGGCGAAAAAAGACAGAGATGTTGGAGGTGGTGCAGGCTCATGTGCGCATTGCCGATGCTATCGAGGATCGTGAACCGGCCAAGGCGGGCATGTGGATGAAGCGCCACTTTGCGGATGCCCGGAGGGCCCTGCGGCGAGCGCAAGTTGTTTAAAACAATTCTTCAACCTGTACGATAGGTAGTGACGTTTTGTGAAGGGTGAAGCCGCAGTTTCAGATTGCGGATGCTAGGTGAGACTGAAGTCATGGCACTCGATTTACGTTCGTCTTCTACCTGTCGATGGGACTTGCTGAGTCTCGGCGAAGTGATGCTTCGCTTCGATCCGGGTGAGGACCGCATCAGCCGCACACGGAGTTTTCGCGTATGGGAGGGCGGCGGCGAATACAACGTGGCGCGCGGATTGCGTCGCTGCTTTGGTCTGCGCAGCGCGGTCGCTACCGCATTGGTCGACAACGCCGTCGGCAGGCTGGTGGAAGATCTGATGCTGCAGGGCGGCGTGGACCTGAGCCACGTTCTCTGGACGGAGTTCGACGGCATCGGCGCAGAGGCGCGCAACGGTATTTACTTTCTGGAACGCGGTTTTGGCAACCGACCCGCCATGGGCATGATGGATCGCGCCCACACTGCCATTGCGCAGATCAAGCCAGGCGATGTGAATTGGGACGCGATCTTCGGGCAGGAAGGTGTGCGCTGGTTTCACACAGGTGGTATCTTCTGTGCGCTGTCAGATTCCGCTGCGGCGGTGGCACGCGAGGCGATGGAGTCGGCGAAGCGCCACGGTGTAGTGGTCTCGTTCGATTGCAACTATCGTCCATCGCTCTGGCGCGATCGCGGCGGAAGGATTGCTGCCAGTCGCTTGAATCGCGAACTGGCTCCGATGGTCGATGTTTTGTTTGGCCATGACGGCGATCTGGCTGCTGAAATCTGTGAGGCATCCAGCGGGCCGCCCTGGCATGACCGAGAAAGTTACGCAGCCATGGCGGAGCGCATTCAAAGTGAGTTTCCCAACGTCCATGTAATCGCCACTACAGTGCGCAAAGTACGCACTGCCAATCGCAATGACTGGGGCGCATTTGCATGGATGGATGGTGCGGTAGAAGAGAGCATTCGCTTCCTCGATCTTGAGATTCTGGATCGCGTTGGTGCGGGAGATTCGTTTGCCTCTGGTCTGCTCTATGGACTGATGGAAGGCAAAGATCTGAAATGGTCATTGGATTGTGGCGTAGCGCATGGTGCGCTGACCATGACGACTCCGGGTGACAGCTCTATGTCCACACTGACAGAAGTTATGCATGCCATGGATGGCAAAGGGAGTGGCGTGCAGCGTTAACGCTTTACGCGGAGAGAAGTATGAAGAAGACTGAAGTTCTACAGGCGATTCGCGAAGTAGGTGTTCTGCCCGTCTTGCGCGCCAGTTCCATCGATACAGCCATGCAGCTGGCTGAAGCCATTTCCGAAGGTGGCGTTTCTGCCATGGAAGTGACCATGACCGTGCCGGGGGCCATCGAAGTGATCCGCCGTCTGGTGAAGGAGCGCCCGGACCTGCTGGTGGGCGCTGGCACTGTGCTGGACCCCGAGACCGCGCGCATGTGCATCGCAGAGGGCGCGCAGTTTGTTGTAAGTCCTGCAATCAACCTGGAGACGATTGCGCTGTGCCATCGCTATTCCATCGCGGTATTACCCGGCGCACTGACTCCGACAGAAGTTGTGACTGCGTGGCAGGCAGGTGCGGACATCATCAAGATCTTCCCGGCGAGCGCCATGGGCGGCGCGAAGTACCTGCAATCGCTGAAGGCTCCACTGCCGCAGATTGAACTCATCCCGACCGGTGGTGTGAATGTGAACACTGCCAAGGACTTCCTCGCAGCAGGAGCTTACGCGTTGGGAGTAGGCGCGGACCTTGTGGATGAGAAAGCCTGCTTCGAAGAACGTCTGCACGAGGTGACTGCCGTCGCCGCAAAGTATGCAGGCATCGTGCGCGAATTCCGCGCTGCACAGGCCTAGTTATTCCACCGAGAGTTTGACTGCTGCTGTGGCTTTCACCGGCCGCAGCAGCAGAATCAATATTCCCGACAGCAGTAGCGACACGGACATCAACAGATAGCCAGCCTTCGAACTGCCCGTCGCACCCTGCAAATAACCCACAAGATAACTTCCCAGGAACGAACCTAGCGCGCCCATGCTGTTGATGAGCGCCATTACTTCTCCTGCAACATTGGCGGGAAGCATCTCCGGGATGATCGCGAAGAACGGGCCGTACGGTGCATACATACATCCACCCGCAACGATGAGGAATCCGAAGGCAATCCAGAAGCTGGTATCCGCCGCCAGATACGACCCGAAGAAGGCCGCTCCCGCCACCAGAAGGTATGGCCACACAAAGCGCGAACGCGTGGATGCGCGGTCACAGAAGTAGCTATTGATCAGCATCAGCACGATGCTTGCGGCGTAAGGAATCGCGCTGAGCAGGCCCGTCACGCCCATGCCCGTCGCTGCCCCTTTGCGTACCATTAACGGCAGCCACAACACGAATCCATACACGCCGATGGACCACAGCAGGTATTGCACCGACAACAGAATCACGTTGGGATTACGCAGCGCTGCGGCGATGTTCGGAACGGCAGGCAGTGATGATTGTTCTGCCGCCAACACCATGTTCAGTTCCAACCGGCTTTCACTAGTGGTCCAGTGCGCATCCTGTGGTTTGTCGCGGACTATCGCATACCAGACGAATCCCCACAGCACGGACGGCAGACCTTCGATGATGAACGTCATCTGCCAACCGAAGGCACGAATGATGTAGCCGGTAATGGCCGACATCCAGAGCACCGTAACTGGATTACCCAGCAGCAGAATGGTGTTGGCGCGTGAACGTTCGGGTCGAGTGAACCACTTCGTCAGCAGGATCAGCATGCCCGGAAGAATGAAGCTCTCTGCTGCACCCAACAGCAGGCGATCAATCGCCAGCAGGGGATAGCTGCGAATGACACCGGTCAACGCAGCAAGAATGCCCCACGTGCAAAGTGCCAACGCAATCAGTAGCCGCGCACTGCGTTTACGCGCATAGGCTGCGCCGGGAATCTGAAACAGGAAATAGCCGAAGAAGAACAATGACCCCAGCAGCGCCGATTGCGACGCGGTGATGTGAAGTTCATCCGCAAGCCCGGCGGCCGCGCCAAAGCCATAGTTCGCGCGGTCTACATATGCAAGGCTGTAGGTGACAAAGACAGCAGGGATGATGACGAACCATCGCCGCCGCATATCGGGCCGATTCGCAATCTCGGGACGCAACGACCTTGCAGCAGCACCATGAGGAGCATCGTCAAAGGGCATTTGGCTACAGCTCTCCTGAGAAAGGTGGTGGCAGGTCTCGACGAGGGTATCGTCCTGCTCTTCACACCGTCAAGAAAGCCGCATCAACTTACGTGAACCACAGGCCGCCGCTCTTGTTGCGGAATCGCGCGACGCAGCACTTCATGCGTCAACGGTGCTGTATCGCCTTCACCCAGGAAGAGGAAGCGCATGATGTTCACTGCGGGACTGACTTCGGTCCAGCGGAAGTACACATGCGGAACTTTGCCGGTGCGTTGTTCCAAATAGATCAGCAGCGCCGCAATCGAATTGGCAATCACAGGGCTGCGCGCACTTAGAATGCGGTGTCGTCCCACGCGCCGTCCCGTCACCTGAAGAGTTTGGGAGAAGTCAGACGCATCGCCGCGAATTACTTCGAAGAAGAACATGCATTCCTGATTCGATAGATTGTGAAAGTGCCTGATCTTCCAATCGGCCACATCGAGCACCTGTTCCGCGTCTCCTGCCTCAGGCCCGCGCGCCACCAGGCGGATGATTTGATCCACATCTTCTTCCAGAATGGCTTCTGCCTCGGCATCCAGCTTCACATCGGAGATGCGAAGTTCGGTAGAGCGCATCGCACGCGAGACGAACGATGAAAACAGAATGGAAGCGATAAAGATGGAAGAAATCTTCAGACCTTCTGGTCGTTCCACGATGTTTGCGATGGTCGTGTAGGTGAAGATGGCTGTGGTCGCCATAAATATATAGCGCAGCCGTTTCTCCTGCACATTCAGCATTACGGCGACGGAGGCAGACGTGATGAGCACCAGCACGCCAGTTGCATAGGCGCCACCCTGCGCGTCGACATCTGCGTGGAACAGAACGGTAACCAGCGTCGCAATGCCCATGAACACCAGCACCAGCGGACGCGACGCGCGCGCCCATTCCGGTGCCATACCGAACTTTGGCAGGTAACGCGGAATCAGGTTCAGCAATCCCGCCATGGCGGAAGCGCCGGCAAACCCAAGAATCAGGATGGTGACAATGTCGTAGGTCGTACCGATGACGTTCCCGGCATAGTGATGTGCCAGCCACGCCATGGCGCGGCCGTTCGCGTCTCCGCCGGGCTGGAATGCCGCAGGGGGAATCAGCACGGTGGTGATGACGCTGGTGGCAATCAGGAAGACGCTCATGATCGCCGCCGCCGTTACCAGCAGATGACGCGCATTCCGAACCCGTTCTTCCTGGTCCTTCGCCTTGATCAGAGGCATTACAGCTACGCCGGTTTCGAATCCTGAGAGACCCAGTGCCAGCCTGGGGAATAACAGTAGCGCGATGCCGATCATCATCCACGGACTCTGGTGTCGGTCGGCAAGGGCCATGCGCCAGCCGTGAAGCGTCTCCGGATGATGCATGATCTCCCGCACTCCCGCCACAACAACCACTGCATTCAGAACCAGGTAGCTGGTGACCAGAAACACCGCAACGCCAATGGCTTCCTTGAAACCCTTCAGGAAGATGCCGCTGAGAATCGCCAGAATCAGCAGCGTCACCACTACCTGGTGATCGATCCACGCAGGCATCAGCGGATTATGGATCAAGTGGGCCGCGCCATCGGCCGCGGACAGCGTCATCGTGATGATGAAGTCCGTTGTGGCAAACCCCAGCAGAATCAGTACGAATATCTTGCCGAACCACGCAGGGAACAGCGACTGCAGCATTGCAATGGAGCCCTGGCCGTATGGGCTGGCCTGGCAGACGCGCCGATAGATGGGCAGCGCCGCAAACAGCGTGACCAGCACCAGCACCAGCGTAGCTAGCGGCGATAAGACACCCGCGGCCAGAAAAGCAATGCCCGGCTGGTATCCCAACGTGGAGAAGTAATCCACGCCGGTCAGGCACATCACCCGCCACCAGGCATTTTGTGCCTCCGGTTGGTGCGTGCTCGGTACGTTCAGGTCGGCTAGCAGCCAGTCAGGAAAGCTCATTGATTGTTGGGAGTACCCAGCCAAGTATAAGGTTGGTTTGCGGTAAGGCTACCCCACGGCCGACTCCGGCGCACTTTCTATCAACGATTTACCGTCCATTTGCAATTGGTCACCGCACTTTGCGCTACGCTGATTGCGGGTACCGCCTGTTATCGGGGTACAGGGAGACTGCAATCAGCGTGAGCCAGACTATCTTTTTGCTGGAAGACGATGCGGATATTAGCCGGTTAGTCCGCTACCAACTGGAGGCGAACGGATTCATCGTCCAGGCCTTTGCGAATGCCGGAGAAGTGCTTCCGGCAGCCGAACGGAAGGCTCCGGGACTGTTCCTGCTGGACATCATGGTGCCTGGTGGCGATGGCCTGGATCTGTGCCGCCGTCTTCGCCTGAATCCTGCACTGAGCTCCATTCCGGTGATTTTCCTGACCGCGCTGGCTTCGGAGAGCGATCGCGTCCACGGCTTGGAACTTGGTGCCGATGATTACATCACCAAGCCCTTCAGCACGCGCGAGCTTCTGGCCCGCGTAAAGGCTGTGCTGCGCCGGTTTGAGCGCCACGAGCCTGCTGAGACCATCCGCATGGGCGACATTGAGATTGATAGCGGCGCCATGCAGCTTCGCGTGCGTGGAGAAGTGGTTACCACCACCGCCACCGAGTTCCGTCTGCTGGATTATCTTGCCCGCCATCCCGGCCGCGTTTTCAGCCGCGATCAGTTGCTGGATGCCGTTTGGGGCGATGCACGCTTTGTCACGCCGCGCTCTGTCGACGTGTACGTGCGCCGCATTCGCGAAAAGATTGAAGACGATGCCGAAGATCCGCGTTACCTGAAGACCATGCGCGGTGCAGGCTATCGCTTTGAGCGTCCGGATCGCATTGCCCAGACGCTGACTGCAGCCACCGTCACGGAATAAGAACAATAAGAACGTAGACTCCGTACGTGACGCGTCCGCTCCACAATCCGTTGGTATCACTGTTGCTGGCTCTGCTGGCGGGTGTTGCGCTCCTGTTGTTGGTGGCGCAACATCCCGTGTGGCTGTGGCCTGCTGCGGTTCTCTTCGTTGCAGTCTGCACGCTTTGCGGTATGGCAGTACGAAGCGGGATGCTCCGTCGTGCGGAGGCTGCCGCCAGGGCCGTTGAGCAGATCGGCGCTGTACCCGCACAGCAGATTTCGTCTGGCTCTGCCGAGTCGATTCGCATTCTGCAGCCAGTCTTTTCTGCGGTAAGAAGCTCTGCGGAAGCCGTGGATCGTGATCGCGAACGTCTGCTGGAAAGCCGTCATCAGCTGGAAGTGCTTCTAGAAGGCATGCAAGACGCTGTTCTCGGCTTGGACGCTGCAGGTCGCGTGCAGTGGAGTAACGCCGCTTTGCAGCGACTCATGCAGCGCGAAGGGCCGGGCGTCTCCGTGCGCCACGGACGCGCACTGGTCCACACCTTCCGTGATCCTGCGGTGCTGGCTTGCGTGCAGGGAACTCTCGACAACGGGACCACGCAGGAATGCCGCAGTGAACTGCTGCTGCATGGCAGCATCTTTCATGTGACGGCATCGCCGCTGCCCGGAGGCGGTGCTGTCGTTGTGTTGCGCGACACCACACGGTTTGAGGCCGTGGAGCGCCAGCAGCGCGACTTCGTAGCGAACGTCTCGCATGAATTGCGCACACCCCTGACCTCCATCGTTGGCTACGTGGAAACGGTTCTGGACACCGAACCGCTTTCGCCTGCAGCTAACGAATTTCTGGAAACGGTCTTGAAGAACGCTTCACGTATGCATCGCCTCACAGAAGATCTGCTTATGTTGGCGAAGGTAGAGCGTGGCGATGTGATCCTTGACCCTCTTCCTATCTCTGCAGAACTCCTCGTCCGGGACGCACTTGTGACTGTCTCAGGCGCACCCTATGCCGAAGAGGCGAAGCTTGAGATCGGTGAAATCACAGAGCAGCGTGTCATGGCCGATGAACACGCCATCCTTCAAGTACTGGGTAATTTGCTAGAGAATGCGCTGAAGTACTCCTCCGGCATGGAGCGCGTGCCACATGTGATCGTGAGCGCGCGTCCTGTAGAGAATGCGGTGGAATTTTCCGTGAAGGACTTCGGCCCTGGCATTCCGTCTGAACATCTGCCGCGCCTCTTTGAGCGTTTTTATCGCGTCGAAAAAGCGCGTTCGCGTGAGAAGGGTGGCACTGGTCTGGGCCTCTCCATCGCGAAACAACTCATCGAGCAGCACGGCGGTCGTATCTGGGTTGAAAGTGAACTCGCCAAGGGAAGCACCTTCCTGTTCACGCTGCCAGTAGCTTCGTGAAATAGCAGCGTCACCGTTAACTTTCTAAACGCTCCCTGGCACGCATTGACACGGTGTTCATGCTTCTCAAGTACTCTTGATGCACGGATTCGTGTGCATTCCGTGGCTGGGAGCGGAAGCGTGGGCGTTGCTATCGCCGTTGACAATTTGAATGCGTGGTACGGCAAGACCCACACGCTGAAGGGCATCACGCTGGAGATTGCGGCAAACTCCGCAACGGCGCTGATCGGACCCTCCGGTTGCGGCAAAAGCACGTTTGTACGCTGCCTGAACCGTCTCCATGAGACGGCTCCGCATGCCCGCGTGGAAGGCACCATCCGCATCGGCGATGAAGACATTTATGACGATGCGTCGCCGGTCGAAGTGCGCCGTCGCGTCGGTATGGTCTTCCAGCGACCCAACCCGTTTCCGACGATGTCCATCTACGAGAATGTGGCAGCCGGGCTGAGGTTGGGCGGCGTTGCCAAGCGCTCGGAACTGGACGAAGTTGTCGAGCGATCGTTGCGACAGGCTGCTCTATGGGAAGAGGTGAAGGATCACCTCCGCACCAAGAGCGGCGCCAGTCTTTCCGGTGGTCAGCAGCAACGTTTGTGCATTGCACGCGCTCTTGCAGTCGACCCCGAAGTGCTGTTGATGGATGAACCCGCTAGTGCGCTCGATCCCGTCTCAACAGGCAAGATTGAAGATTTGATCTTTGAGCTGAAGGACGATTACACCATCGTCATCGTCACGCACAGCATGCAGCAGGCGGCGCGCGTGGCAGAGGATACAGGCTTCTTTCTTTCGGGGGAACTGGTCGAGTTCGATAAGACCGACCGCGTCTTCACCAACCCACGCGACAAGCGAACCGAGGATTACATTACAGGGAGGTTCGGCTGACGATGCGTAAACGCTTTCATCAATCGCTGGACGAACTGAAGGAAAAACTGCTGGTGATGGCAGGCTTTGCGGAGCAGGCCATTCAGCGTTCCATTGAGGCGTACCGCACACGCGACCCCGAACTGGTGGAGCTTGTGCGCCGCAGCGAACCAGCCATCAATCGCCTCGAACGCGAGATCGATTCCACTGCGCTCGACCTGCTCGCCATGGAACAGCCTATGGCCGTGGACCTGCGTTTCATCCTCTCAGTCATCCGTATCAATGGTGACCTGGAACGTGTCGGCGATCTGGCCGTGAACATTGCCCTGCGTGCCGGAGAAACGAACGACCTGCAGCCGGTAGATCTTCCGGTCGACATTCCGCGCATGGGAACGCTCGCTGCCGCAATGATTCGTAAAGCACTGGAAGCCTTCATCGACGGTGACGCGCAGCTTGCCGAAAACGTACTCGCATTGGACGACGAAGTGGATACGCTGAACTCTGCTGCCTTCCACGCGCTTTCGAACGTGATCCGCAATCAGCCGCAGTACACCTCGCAGGCGCTGCATGCCATGCTGATTGCGCGCAATCTGGAACGCGTAGGCGACCACGCCACCAACATCGCGGAAGATGTCATTTTCTGGGTAAAGGGACGCGACATTCGCCACGCAGCGCCGGCGGCGTAACGAAACTAATCCGTCTCGGGGCGAGACTGCAGTGGAATATAAGGCCCGCGCGCTGACGTATGTGCATGGCGTGTGATGTGCGGAGTTACCAGCACCACCAACTCGCCGGTAGACTTGCTGCCGTTCTTGTTCGTCGTGCTCTGAAATCCTGGAATTTCGCTTAAACCGGGAAGTCCGATAACTGCAGCAATTTCCGTACTGGTGGTTTGGCTCATCATCATCACCGTATCGCCGTCGTGCACGGTCAGATCCGACGAGAACTGCCGGCTCGCCAGAATCGGAATGCCGTTGAGCGATGTTCCGGCAAGCGCGGTGATCTTGATGTCTAGATGCGTGGAGATATCTCCCGTCCATTGAATCTTGGGATTCGCGGTCAGCGTGATGCCCAGATCTTCGTACTGCACCTGCGGGATGACAGAACCGTTGCTGATGGAGCTGGATCCGGTGTACTGCGCCAGCAAACTGGCCAAACTCACGCCGTTCACCGACGTGTTGGCTGCAGAAGTGCTGCTGGCAATATCGCTATAGAGCGACGTCTGAATGGGATAACGCATCCCGGCCTTGAAGATGGCGTTCTGCATGTTTCCCGCGCGCAACTGAACATCTTCCAGCGTGCGGGCATCACTGGTACTCAGTGCAAGATTGATTGTGGGAGCGTTCGCTGTGGTGACGCCGGTCGTCGTCGATCCTCCGCCAAAAACGAAGAACGTATTGGTCAAGGAAGTGGAGCCGCTCACCCCGGCCACAAAGACGAGATAAGCCGCAATCTCCACATTGCTGGTGCCGGATGGAATGACGCCGTTGGCAATGAGCTGTTCCACCAGCGAACTGTTTGCGGAGATGATGCTCTGTGCCTCTGTCGCCAGGTTGTAGGCGGTGAACGAACTCGGCAACACCACGCCCAGATTTCGCATGCGCGAATGGTCCACGGAGTAGACCTTCACATCAAACACGACGTCGCTCTGGCCACCCATCAGGTCAGTGAAGATACGTTCGGCCGCGTCGGCAAGATCCGCCGGACCGCGCACCACGATGGCGTTCTGCCCGGCATCCACGCTGACTTTGTCGATCTTCAGAATGGTCTGCGCAATGCTCACAAAGTCCTTGAGCTGATCGGCGGCATATCCCGGAAAGAAATAGGCTTCCTCCACCATCCGTTCATATCGCTGGCGGTTTTGCATGGTGTCCTGCGCGAGCAGAATCGTGTGCTCATCCAGCGGAACGAACATCGAATCGCTGACCAACCCAAGCACCCGCATGGCTTCGTCGAAGTTGGCATCGTCCACGTCCATGCGGAAATCCTTCGTCTGCATGTCAGGATCGAGCACCACACGGAGACCGTAATCGCGGGCAACCGTCTCCGCCAGCGAATGAATATCTCCACGCTGGTGATAGCTGTGCCGCGATGCATTGTGCAGAAGCACAATGCTTGTGGCCAGCCGCTCGGTTCGAATGGGATGTAGATCGACAGGGGGGGCGTGCTGCACAACGGCAGGATTCGACGCATCCAGCAGCCGTGCCTGCGCCACAAGCGCCTCCGCAACGGCGGGATTCGTGGTGCGCTCTTTGGCGGCTTCGTGAAGCAGGTCGGTCAGGTGATGTTCTCGTGCCAGCAGGAGTGCCTGCACGTATTCGCTACGCAGGGGATTACGATCGACGGCCTGCGCGAAGAGTTTTTCAGCCTGCGGGAAACGTCCGTCCTGGAGCTCTTTCGCCCCGGAGAGATACGCCTTCTCGGCCGCGTCGCGATCCTTTTGCGAAGGCTCTTTCGGCTTTCTCGCCGCCGGTTCCTGGGAATCAGGGGGAAGGTTCGGAGTTCGCTGCGCAAGCGCGGTACAGGCAGAAAACGGCGCAACAGCGCAAACGCCTGCCAGCAGACCGCCAGAAATCAGCTTGGATGCAGTAACCACTGCTTGGTTAGACGCAGCTCAACGGACGCGGGCGATCGTCTGCAGACGCGGTGTACCCGCTGCGCGCTCGCTGCGTGCCGGACGCTTCAAGCCGTTGCGAATCTGCGCGGTGTCCATGTTCAGCTCCGCGAGCGTACGGCTCAGCGTATTGCGGTGCATGCCCAGTTCTTCAGCGCTCTTGCACTGATTGCCGCGGTGATTGATGAGTACCTGAAGGAGGTAACGGCGCTTGAATTCGCGGACAGCGTCCTCATAGGAAATGCCATCGGCGTGCATTTGTGCCACCAGTGCGTCCAGTTCGCGCTTCACTCGTACTTACCTCGCTCAGATGGCATCGTGCGGACTACGGCGGGCGTCCACTCGCCTGCAGCCGTCCTGGCATGGGTCAGCCAATCGGTTGCGGAGAGTCGTCTGCCAAAGTCACGCGGCACAACGAAGGATATCCCATGTGCGGCCGGAAGCAAATAGGGAAGCAAGAGAGATGTTTGTGCCGCGGGTACACTCCCCAGAAACGGAGCCACCGGCAACAACAACGCCGCCAGCAGCAAAATCCCCCTCGCAAAGCCGAAACAGGCCCCACCCAGCCGGTCCAGGAAACCCAATCCAACCGCCGAACACGCCCCCCGCAGTGCCCGCCCCACCAGCGCGGCCACCACGATCACGGAAACCAGAATCAGCACAAACGCCGCAACTTCCGCCAAAGACGACTGCGTGATCCAGCGATGCAGCCACCCCGCAAGTCGATGGCAATACCAGAACGCCAGCAGCACCCCAGCCAGAATCCCCGCCAACGAAACCACTGACCGAATCAGACCGCGCATAAACGCCATCACGGTCGACAGGGTCAGCACCAGCGCAATGCACCAGTCCAAGGGGTTCATGTGCCCCAGTCCAGCCGCCGCGCCATGGAGAGCTTCGTTCATCGTTATTCCGGCAGCTTTGCCTTGCCCGTCAGCTGCATGAACGCCTGTAGATACTTCAACCGCGTCTCGGTGACCACTTCTTCCGGCAACGACGGCGCAGGAGGCTGCTTGTCCCAGTGAATCTCTTCCAGATAGTCGCGGACGTACTGCTTGTCGAACGAAGGCTGCGCTCCACCGGGAGCATAGCCGCTCGCGAGCCAGTAGCGCGACGAATCCGGTGTCAGGACTTCATCGGCCAGAACCAGCATGTCGCTGCCGTCCTTTGCCGGGACGAAGCCAAATTCAAACTTCGTATCCGCAAGGATCAGCCCCTTGCTTTCCGCATACTTCGCGGCGGTGGTGTAAATGGAAAGCGTCAGCGTGCGCAGCTTCTCGGCGAGTTCACCGCCCACTGAAGCCACCACCTGATCGAATCCGATGTTTTCATCGTGCCCGGTATGGTTCTTTGCCGCGGGCGTGAAGATCGGCGTCGGCAGGCGATCGCTCTCGCGCAGACCCGCAGGCAGCGGAATCCCGCACACTTCGCCGGTACGCTGATAGTCCTTCCATCCCGATCCGGAAAGGAAGCCGCGAGCCACGCACTCCACCTGCACCATCTTTGCTTTGTGGACGATCATGCTGCGGCCACGGAGGTAGTTGCTGTACGGCTGCAGATCAGCGGGATAATCGCGCACATCGGCCGTCAGCAGATGGTTCGGCACCAGGTTGCGTAGATAGTCGAACCAGAAAAGGGAGATCTGCGTAAGCACCTTGCCCTTGTCCGGGATGGTGCTGCCCAGTACGTGATCAAACGCAGAGATGCGGTCGCTGGCAACAAAGAGCAGCTGGTCCGGTCCGGCCTCATACAGGTCTCGCACCTTACCGCTCAAAATCGGTTTCCGGTCGCCCAGTGGCATTTCACTCATACACACCAGTTCATCACTTTGGCGCAACAAGGGAAAGCCCCGTCTTCTGAGGCGCGAGGAAATGAACCAGAATTGTTACTTGCCCAGTTCCGCTTCCATGTTGTCCACCATGCGTTGCAAAAGCTGTTGCAGCGTGTCCACTTCGGCCTTTGTGAACCCCTGCAACGAGATCTGGCGACCTTCCATCAGTACATCGCGTGCAGCCTCTGAGCGTTTGAGCGCCCGCGGCGTAATTGAAATCAGGCTGCTGCGGCCATCGTTCGGATCGGGTTTGCGGACAATCAGACCGTCGCGTTCCATGCGATTCAGAAGTTGCGCCATCGTCGGCTGCTCCACATGCAGCAGCGTGGCCAGTTCTCGCTGTGACATCGAACCCCGCTGCTGCAATGCCCCAAACACCGGCACCTGCGCCACAGCCAGCCCCATCTCCTGCAGACGTGGCTCGATCCAGCGATTACTCATGCGCGCCATGCGTTGGATGAGTTGACCCGGCCCTGGAGAAAATTTGCTATCCATGAATCGTTTTCTAAATGCATAGTATCCTATGAATAATAAATAGGAGGCTATGTAAATGACTGCACGCATCGCAATCGTCGGTGGAGGACCCGGAGGGGTAACACTGGCGCGCATCCTCCATCAAAACGGCAGGGAAGTCGCCGTCCTGGAACGCGAATCTTCCTTTGTCTACCGGCCTCAGGGAGGTTCGCTGGACATCCACGCGGACAGCGGCCAGATTGCATTGGCAAAGGCCGGACTAACCGCAGAGTTCCAGCGTATCGCCCGTCATCAGGACCAGCAGATGCGGCTCTACGACAAGGAAGGAACTCTGCGCCTGCTGGATGAAAGTTCCGAAGGTGAAAGGCCTGAGGTAGATCGCGGCCATCTGCGTCAGATGCTGCTTGATTCCTTACCGCAAGACGTGGTGCGCTGGAATCAGCATGTGACGTCTGTTGAAGCACAGCAGGATGGAACCTGCGACGTGATCTTTGCGGGCGGCCATCGTGAGCGCTACGACCTGGTGGTGGGCGCCGATGGCACATGGTCAAAAGTCCGTCCAGCAGTATCCCCTGCACAACCGGAATACAGCGGAATCGTCTTTGTGGAACTGGGTATTCACAATGTGGATCGACGCCATCCTGCCATCGCAAAACTTGTCGGGCATGGCATGACGTTTTCTCTCGGCGACAGCATGGGGCTGATGATGCATCGCGATGCGAACGCGCATATCGGCTTCTACGCAGCGTTTCACGGTCCCGTGGATATCTATGCGGGAAAATCGGAAGCTGAAATTCGCGCTGAATTGATGAAGAAGTTTTCCGGATGGGCTGGCAATCTGACCAGCCTGATTGCAGAGAGCGATGAAGTGGTTGGTGTGCGCGGAATCTACTGGCTGCCGCCGGGACATCGCTGGAAACATGTACCGGGTGTCACATTGCTTGGAGACGCCGCACATGTGATGAGTCCCTTCGGCGGCGACGGCGCAAATTTCGCACTGCAGGATGCAGGTGAGCTTGCCGAAGTCCTCTTGCAGAAGGATTGGAGACAGCAGCTTCCGATCTTCGAAGAGGCTATGGCAGCACGCTGCGAACGTCCGGCTGCAGCGGCAAATGCAGCCATCCTGAAGGCTTTTTCACCAGACGGATTCACGCATAGCTTCCACATGATGCAGCAGCTTATCCCAAAGGCAAGAGCGTTTCCCGCAAAGTCATAGAGCGGTGATGCGCATAAGTGTGAAGGGGCCCAGCTTAGCTGGGCCCCTTCGATGATTTGGGTTTCTGTAAACGATGGAACCTACGCTACCGCTCGCCGTTCCGCCTTGTTGAGATTTACGCTGACGATTTTGCTCACGCCGGGCTCCTGCATAGTGACGCCGTAGATCACGTCGGCTTCGCTCATCGTGCGCTTGTGGTGGGTGATGACCACGAACTGAGTCTCCTTGCTCATTTCGTGGATCAGGCGTGCGAAGCGGCCCACGTTGGTTTCGTCGAGCGGTGCATCGACTTCGTCCAACACGCAGAACGGGCTGGGCTGGAACTGGAAGATACCAACCAGCAGCGACAGGGCAGTGAGGGCTTTCTCTCCACCGGAGAGCAGCAGCACGTTCTGCAGCTTCTTGCCCGGAGGCGATGCAATCAGATCAATGCCGCTTTCCGCAGAGTTCGACTCGTCGGTAAGCTTCATCAGCGCCTGTCCGCCACCGAAGAGCTTCACGAACATGTCGGAGAAGTTCTTGTTGATGATGGCGAAGGCTTCGTCGAACTTCGTCTTACTGATTTCGTCGATTTCCTTGATGGAATTCTGGGTGTTTTCGATCGCGTCCAGCAAGTCCTTGCGCTGCGCTTCCAGGAAGCCGTGACGCTGCTCTGCTTCGGCAAACTCTTCCAGCGCCATCATGTTCACCGGGCCCATCGCTTCCAGCTTGCCCTTGAGCGAACGCGTGTCTTCTTCCGCAGCGTCGAGCGCTTCGGACGTGATGGCTTCAATGGTGGTGTCCGCACGCAACTCTTCCGCAGGCACATTCAGATCATTCAGCGACTGGGCTTCAAGATGTTCAATCTCGCTCGAAAGTCGTGCAATCTTCGCCTGCAACGTGGCGCGCTGTTCGCGCAGACCGTCGATCTCCGTACGCAGTGTGCGAAGTGTGTTGTTCTTCTCTGCAATCTGAGCACGCAGAGCGGAGGCTTCCGCCGTCAGGCGATTGGCCTCGGCATTCAGTTGTTCGCGCTGTGCGGTCAGTTCTTCCTGCTGTGCCTGCAGCGCGACAGTCTCTTCTTCACGACGAGCTTGTTCCGCTGTGGCGCCTGCATTCTGACCTTCCAGATGATGAATGCGTTGCTGCGTGGTATTGCGCATACGCTCGTTCTGCTCGAAGTTTGCAGAAGCATTGCGACGACGCTCTTCCAATCCTGCAAGTGCAGCAGCGGCAGCAGCAGCGGCAGACTGCGCTTCTTCACGTGCACGACGCAGATCATCGGTACGCAGCATCGCTTCGTTGATGCGTACCTCAATCGCTTCACGCTCAGCAGTCAACTGCGCGGCTTCGGCCTGCTTGCGCTCGATCAGCTCCTGTCGCTGTGCGCGCGCATCGCGATTGCGCTCCGTGTGCAGCGACCAGTCCGCAAGACGACGCTCAATGCGCGCAGCTTCTGATTCCATCTGGCGCAGCGCAGCGCCGCTGTTGGCGGCTTCACGCTCCGCATCACGACGTTCGTTGCTCTTTACTTCAATGATCTGTTGCAGGTCGTGAATGTCGCGCGTCAGCGCCGCAACGCCAACCTCGCTCTGCGACAGCTCTGCTTGCACGCCTTCCAGCTTTACCTGAATCTCACGCAATTCCTGCTTCAATGCAAGCGGGCCACCGGAACGTGCTTTGCCGCCCGTGACAGTCAGGTTGTGGAAGATTTCTCCCGTTGGCGCAAGGAAGAACGCTTCAGGATTCGTGACCGCAAGTTCACGTGCCGCATCTGCATCCGGTGCAATGTAGCCTTCGCGCAGCTTCGGCAGAATCACTTCCAGCGAACGGCCAAAACCATTCTGCACCTTGATGAAGTCCTTCAGGGGACGCGCTCCACGCAGATCGCCGTTGACGCGGCTCTGCATGCCGTCCATGTAGGTAGGTGCATGGTCTTCATGGACCAGGAAGGTGGCACGCCCATCGACGGAGGTCTTCAACAGGCCAATGCCTGCATCCGCTGAATTCCAGTTCTTTACGACGACATAGTTCAGCTCGTCTTTGAGGAATTCGTCGACAACCAGGCCGTACTTGTCCTCCACTTCCAGAAAGTCTGCGAGTGTTCCCACCGGTGCAACAGTGCTGGCAATATCGTTCGCCTTGAATAGCTTCTTCACCGTGTCACTGGAGTAGCTGTGGTCGCGAATAAGTGCTTCCAGTGAATTGCGACGACCCGTCAGCGTAGCTGCTTCCGCACGCAAATGATCACCCTTGCGGCGCATCTCCATCTCTTCGTTCCGCTTGTTGCTCAGCTCAATGCGGAACTCCGCAATCTCTGCCTCAAGCCGCTTCAGGCGATCGGTGATGGATTCAAAGCTCATGCTCACCTGGCCACGCTGTTTACCCAGCGCATCCAGTTCGGCCTTGGCCTGTTCGCTCTCTGACACGAGTCGCTGCGCTTCGCGCTCAAGCCCGGCAAGTGACTCCGCCGCCTGTGCCTCCTCACGATGCACATTGCTGATGCGTTGCATCAACTGCATGGAATGATGGCGTCCCTGTTGCGCATCGCGGTCAGCCGAGTTCACCTGAGCCTGCGCTTCATTTGCTTCCTGCTGACGATCCTGGGCCGTGTGGCGAGCTTCTTCCGTATCGGCAGTCGCTGTTTCAAGAAATTTCTGCAGACCTTCGCGATCCGCGGCCAGCCCTTCCATCTGGTGCTTCAACTGCGCCAGTTCATCGGTGCCGCTGGCAATGCGTGCAGCAAGATCGTGGATGCGATCGTGATTGCTGGCAATGCGCGATGTCGCGCGCTCCAGTTCAATGCGCGTCTCGTTGGTGCGCCCCTGTGCCACACGGATCTCTTCATCCAACTCATAGCCGCGCGTGACGCTTGCAGTATGCTCCGCGTCCAGTGCTTCCAGTGAAGCAGCCTGGGTATCAATCGTCTCGGTCAACTTGGCAATCGTTGTTTCCGAGGCATTGCGATCTTCGTCATGCTGCGATAAGCGCGAGCGGAGAACAATGCGCAGCTTGCCGCGCAGTTCATCGCGAATCTGACCATAGCGTTCGGCCTTCGCAGCCTGACGCTTCAGTGAACCCATCTGTCGCGTCACTTCGTCGAAGATGTCATCCACGCGGGCCAGGTTCTGCTTGCTGGCTTCGAGTCGCAGTTCTGCAAGACGCTTCTTCGTCTTGAAACGCGTGATGCCCGCAGCCTCTTCCAGAATGGAGCGGCGATCCAGCGGCTTCGACGACAGCAACTGACCGATGCGTTCCTGCCCAATGATGGCGTAGTTTTCGCCCGAAAGACCCGTGCCGAAGAAGATGTCCTGAATGTCGCGCAGACGGCAGATCTTGCCGTTTAGCAAATACTCCGATTCACCCGAACGGAACAGGCGGCGCGTGATGGTGATTTCACCCGCACGTACTGGAGCGCGGTTAAATTTGCGACGACGAATTTTCAGAACAACAGGAGCAACAGGCTCACCGTTCTCATCGACGGTTGCGCTCTGTGGGGCATCCACTTCAATTTCTTCTGAATCTTCACCAACCGGTATCGGCCCGGGCTGCGCTTCAGCAATGGCGGCTGCGGTATCGGCAGAGCGGACGTCGCGTTCGCTCTGTTCGTCCCAATCGTTCAGCTCTGCAGGACGATTGCCTGCAGACCCAATGCTGATGGCATCGCCGCTGTCGCTGGCGTCGTACACATCAGGATCAACCAGCGTCAGTGATACTTCGGCCATGCCGGTGGGCTTGCGATCACGTGTTCCGGCAAAGATGACGTCTTCCATCTTGATGCCGCGGAGGCTCTTGGCACTCTGTTCGCCCAGCACCCAGGTGATGGCGTCGGAGATGTTCGATTTGCCGCAGCCGTTGGGACCAACGATGGCGGCAATGCCATTTCCGCTGAGCTGAACGTCCGTACGGTCGCAGAACGACTTGAAACCGAGAATCTGAACGCGCTTGAGCTTGAGCAAAAGGGAACCTCCAACACACCGCCTCTCTGGACGGTATTCCTGTTTGACTTGAGGCTAAGCGTCTGCAGGGGCGGAATCAAGCGAGATACAGGGTCTATCTTGTGGATAAGAGGTCCCTAAACGCAACGGAAAGGGGTGCCTTCGTATATGTGGTGTATTTCGGCTCCCGAACAAAATCGCTCGGCAAAATGGATGGAGCTGGAGCAATATTCCGAATCCGGTTCGATAATCGGCATTCTCATGCGTCAAAATAGGCGTGATTCAACACACGTTTAAAGAGGGTTCTTCAGAATGCATACCTACACCTGATACATTGCTTGCATCTATTCAAGCCTGTGCGACCTACAGAAGCACGGTAGTGCTCTGAATTGAATACAGATCGAAAAAAGAACAGGGAGAGTTCGATGAAGAAGGCATTTCTTGCCTCGATGCTGGCAGTTTCCTGCGTTTCCGCAGTAGCTGTGACACCGATGTTTGCCCAGGCAGCACAGGGACCTCAACTCTCGCAGGACGAATACGCGGATTACCAGAAGGTGATCACGGCCACCGACGGCGCCACCAAGGCCGCGGCAGCCGAGGCGTTCCTGACGAAGTACCCCGCGTCCACTGTGAAGGGTACCGTGCTTGAACAGTTGCTGGCGGGTTACGCCGGCTCCAACAACGCACCCAAGGCCCTGGAGGCTGCGGACCGTCTCTTGGCCGTGGATCCCAACAACATTCGCGCTCTGGCGCTGGAAACCAGCCTTCTGAAGGCGCAGGGTGACTCCGCGACGGATCCTGCCGCCAAGCAGGCTGCTTATGACAAAGCTGCAGACGCTGCCAGCAAGGGCCTGAAGGTAACCAAGCCTGCTGCTGTCGCTGATGCAGACTGGACCGCCATCACCAAGCAGGTAACACCCTACTTCTACTCGGCCATCGGTATCGATGCGCTGACCAAGAAGGACTCGGCAGGCGCAATTGCTGCTTACACCGCTGAACTGAAGTCGGTTGACCCGGCCGCTACACACCAGCCCGGCCAAATCCTTCAGGACACCTACTTCCTGGCTCAGGCGTACTACACCAGCACGCCGCCGGATTACCTGAACTGCACGTTCTTTGCGACCCGCACCGCGACCTTCGCACCGGACCAGTTCAAGCCCACCTTCCAGCCGCTGGCAACCTACTGCTACAAGAAGTTCCACGGCGCAGAAGATGGCTATGACGCGGTCAAGACTGCTGCTGCAGCAAGCGTCTTCCCGGCACCGGAATTCGCCACCAGCGTTAAGCCCGCTCCCACCCCTGCAGACACTGTGAAGCAGGTTCTGGACAGCACTCCCGATGTAACCAAGCTGGCTCTGGCTGACGTGGAATACATCATTCAGAACGGCACCGCAGATCAGGCACAGAAGGTGTTTGACGGCTTCAAGGGCAAGGAAACCAAGGTTCCGGGTAAGGTTGTCAGCATCACCGACACCAGCCTGCAGCTTGCTGTTTCCGATGACGCGAAGCAGGCGAATCCCTTGGTTGCCGACTTCACGATCACGCTGAAGGAAGCTCCGAAGACAGCTCCGGCTGCCGGTTCAGACGTCAACGTGGTTGCAACCTTTGACTCGTACGCGCAAAAGCCCCTCATGATCACCATGACGGGTGGCGAGATCGAACAGAAGGCCGCTGCCAAGCCGGCTGCCAAGGCAGCTCCGGCGCACAAGGCAGCTCCTCGCCGTCGCTAGGACGCATACAGCAGAACCACGAGAGGCAGCCTGCGGGCTGCCTCTCGCTATTGCAGAAAAAGGGATGGTTTCATGCCAACCAATCGCGCGACAAATGTACTGCTGGGCCTGATTGCAGGTTCTCTCATGGTGCTTGCTGTACGGCCTTACATTGCACCGGCTACTGTCCATGCCGACGCCAACTCATTTGACCCGCTTTATATCGAGCCGGGCGTTCACATGCTTCGCATCGCAAAGGGTGGCCAGGTGCTTGGAAAGGTCGTCGTCAACCTGCGCACCGGCAATGTGTATGGCTACCCAACCGGAACGTCAGACTCGTATCCCGTCTCGCCTCTCGATAACAAGCCACGGGTATCAGAAGCTATCCCGTTGGGGCGCTTTGCTCTCGAAGAGGCACGCTGACCTATTCGCCCAGCAGGATACGACGAATGCCATAGGCGCGGCCTGTGGCGCCGTCGCATTCGACCAGCGTCGCAGCCATCTTCGGGTTTCCCCTGGCGGCCTCAAACTTTGCTGGTTGGCCGGTCAGGAAGCGGTCAATCACTGCTTGCCGTTCCACGCCGATCACAGAGTCGTACGGCCCGCTCATGCCTGTGTCTGTCTGGTAGGCCGTGCCGCTGGGAAGAACACGTTCATCCGCCGTGGGAACGTGGGTGTGCGTGCCGATAACGGCAGTAACGCGGCCATCCAGATACCATCCCAGCGCGATCTTTTCGCTGGTGGCTTCGGCGTGAAAATCGACAAAGATCACGCGGCTGCGGATACCGTTCAGTAGCTCGTCTGCTTTGCGGAACGGATCATCGTTCTGCGACATGAATACGCGGCCTTGCAGGTTCACCACGGCATAGGCTTGCCCGTTGGGCAGCGCGCCTTCGTACACGCCAAACCCCGGCGTCTTCGGGGCGAAATTCGCGGGGCGCAGGATGCGGCGAGGACGGTCGTGCGAATCCACCGGGACCTTGAGGTAATCCAGAAGCTCTTTCTTGTCCCAGAAGTGGTTGCCCGTGGTGATGACATGCGCGCCCAGATCGAAGAGTTCATCGGCGATGGGAGGTGTTAGACCGAACCCGCCGGCAGCGTTTTCGCCATTGATGATGCAAAGGTCGACAGCGTTGGATTCAAGCACATGGCCGATGTGTTCGGCGACAATACGGCGGCCCGCCGAGCCAAAGACGTCGCCTACGAAAAGAATGTTCACCTGAACAGTGTTGCAGCGGCGAGGTCTGCTCTGCAAGGCACTCCGAAAGAATCAGCCAACTGCCGAAGTGAAAGGAAGAAACAGGCGGAAGACCGTACCGCTTGCGTCGGGCTTCTGGCTGCTCCGAAGCCGCAGCACGGCTTCATGCCGATCCACGATCTCCTTGCTCACCCAAAGGCCCAGCCCGTTTCCTTCTTCACCCTTCGTGGTGAAGAAGGCATCGAACAGGCGCCTCTGCACCAGCGGAGGCATGCCGGTTCCCGTATCAGCCACCACGATGTACACGCCCTTACGGCCCTTGCGATCCTGCCCGTCGTGGGAACGCAGACAGATGCGGCCACCGTTGGCGGGCAGGGCATCAATGGCGTTGGTGATCAGATTGGCCAACACTTGCCGGATCTCACCGTCCAGGCACCGAACCGGTTGAGCGGCACACCATCGTTGTTCTAACTGCACGCCGTGTTTGAACAGTCGCCCCTGCAGCACAGAGATCACACTCTCAAACAATTCCTGGACCGTCACGCGCCGTGGAGCGGTGGATTGCTTGTAAAAGCGCAGGGTCTGCGCGCTGATAACAGAAACACGTGAGAGTTCCTTCTCCGCGGTCTGTAGATAGTGCTGGATCTCCGTGATGTCATCGCTATGCTGCGATAGGTAAAGCAGGTTGGTAATGGACTCCAGGGGATTGTTGATCTCGTGCGCAATGGAAGCTGCCAATCTGCCCACTGCGGCCAGTTTCTCGTTTTCCAGCAGAGCCAGTTCCGCCTGTCTCCGTTCGTGGATGTCGATGTTAATGCCGATCATGCGCAGCGGCGTGCCATCGTACGCATACAGAAAACGAGCCTGTCCATGCAGCCATCGCTGTGTCCCATCAGGCAGGCAGGCGCGGAAATCGTAACCAAAATCGCGTTGCTGCATTTGCATGACGGTCGCGATCTCATGCTTGACTCGTTCCGCATCCTCCGGAACAACACGGCGCGACCAGTCTGAAAAGCTACCCTCAAAAGTGCCGGTCGGCACACCGTACAGTGCTTCCAATTGCGGAGACCACGTAATGCGATCATCCTGGATGCTCCAGTCGAAAACACCTGCGTGTCCGGCCTCCAGGGCCATGTTCAATACTTCGCGAGCTTCGACTGCTCTTCTGTCGCTGCGGATGCGGATGATCGACTCCCACACGCGATTCGCAACAGCCTGCAGTAGCGCGATTTCATCCGCGGTCCAGACACGCGGCTCCTTGCAGTGAAGAGCCATAGCAGCCAGCAGCACGCCGCCGCGTTTGACTGAGACGCAGATCACCGAACGAATCTGCGGTGCACGGAAAGCCTCCAGCACAGCCTGCGTGCTCCAGTCTTCCTCGCTGTCGTAGACCACGTAAGGCTCGCCTGCCCGCATGCATCGCAGGCACTCCAGCGAAAAATCATGGAACGTATAACGCCCCACAATGGTTCGCACACCGTTCAGGTAGTTGCCGGTCAGGTTGAACGTGTCTTCGTCTTCTTCCACATCGGCAAAAGCGCAGCGATTCACTCGCAGGAATTCGCCCAGCAGCGTGGCAGAGCGAAGAACAATTTCCTCTGGCGAAAGAAGACGGCGCGCAGCCTCGTCAATTTCCGCGAGAAGACGCACGCGGTCCAGCAGATGGCTTTGGTGCGAGTCGTCTGTCACCGACGAAGGAATTGGGCGAATCGGCATCGTTTCAGGGGAGGTCTTTCCACTAGGTTGAGATGCAGGACTGAGTTTGCCAGATGTGTGGCGCGGCTTTTCCGGCAAAAGAGCGGTGCGAGTTGGTTCCGAGGCTAAAGACTGGTAGAATCGATTGAATCCACTCCTTTGGAGAGGCAATGCAAGCCATTTTAGCGCTCGAAGACGGGCGCATCTTCCGCGGAAAAGGCTTCGGCGCCCCAGCCGAACGCGTCGGGGAAGTCGTTTTCAATACTGCATTGACCGGTTATCAGGAGATCTTTACAGATCCCTCCTACGCCGGGCAGATTGTCGTTCTCACCAATCCACAAATCGGAAACTACGGCACCACCCCGAGCGACGACGAAAGCACGAAGCCCTATATCGAAGGTCTCGTAGTTCGTGAGTTCTCTCCGGTGTCGTCCAACTGGCGTTCCACCCAAGTCACAGACGAGTACCTGGAAAAGAACAGCGTTCCCGTCATTGCTGACGTGGACACGCGCGCCATCGTTCGTCATCTTCGCGCCAACGGCGTGATGCGTGGTGTCATCGCCACCTTCGAGAAGGACGCTGTCGTCGACACGGATGCTCTCGTGGTGAAGGCGCGTTCCATCCCCAAGATGGACGGCACGGATCTTGCCAGCAAAGTCACCACAAAGCAGACCTACGAATGGTCCGCGGCGACAGAGCGCAATGAAACCGGCGACAAGTTCCTTCCGGCAGCCATTGATGGCGGACGCGAAATGCATGTCGTTGCGTATGACTTCGGTATCAAGCAGAACATTCTGCGTATGCTGGCGCGCGAAAACTGCCGTGTAACGGTAGTTCCCGCAACCACGCCTGCAAGCGAAGTTCTGGCGCTCAATCCCGATGGAGTGTTCTTCTCCAACGGACCTGGCGATCCTGAGCCGCTGGACTACGCACAGAAGAACGTGCAGGAACTGGCAGGGAAGACGCCGATGTTTGGCATCTGCCTTGGTCACCAGATCTTCGGTCTCGCACTCGGCGGCAAGACTTACAAACTGAAGTTCGGTCATCACGGCGCGAACCATCCCATCAAGAACCTGGAAACTGGCAAGGTGGAGATCACGTCGCAGAATCACAACTTCGCTGTTGATCCGGAATCGCTGGATGAGGGCAAGGTTGCCATCACCCACGTGAACCTGAACGACCAAACCGTGGCAGGCCTGAAGCACAAAGAACACCCCATGTTCAGCGTGCAGTACCACCCCGAAGCCAGCCCCGGGCCGCACGATTCGCACTACCTGTTTAAGGACTTCCGGAAGTTGATGGAAGAGTGGAAGAAGTAACAAAAGGGGCATCCTGAGGATGCCCCTTTTCATGAGAGCTTGTGTGTCTGGCCAAGCAAACAGCAAGAGGGAAGAGATAGATGCCACGCAGAAATGACATCGCAAAAATTCTGGTGATCGGCTCCGGGCCGATCGTCATCGGCCAGTCCGCCGAGTTCGATTACTCCGGCACGCAGGCCTGCAAGGCCCTCAAGGCTGAGGGCTACGAGGTCGTGCTGATCAACAGCAACCCCGCGTCGATCATGACAGACCCCGAAGTAGCCGACCGCACCTACGTTGAGCCGCTGACGCCGAAGTACCTGGAAGAGATTCTCCGCGTCGAAAGCGACCTGCTGAAGGAAAGCGGCAAGCCCGGCGTCTTCGCTGTTCTGCCCACTGTAGGCGGACAGACCGCGCTGAACCTCGCTGTAGACCTTGCAGACGACGGCACACTCGACAAGTACAACGTCGAACTCATCGGCGCGAAGCTCGACGCCATCAAGAAGGCTGAAGATCGTCTCCTGTTCAAGGATGCGATGAACAAGATCGGCCTCGACATGCCGCAGAGCTCGCTGGTGAACAACCTGCGCGACGGCCTCGACTTCGCACAGAAGATCGGCTTCCCGTGCGTCATTCGTCCGTCGTTCACGCTGGGCGGATCAGGCGGCGGCATCGCCTACAACCGCGAAGAACTGACGGAGATTCTGTCGCGCGGACTCGACCTTTCGCCTGTTACCGAGTGCCTGCTTGAAGAGAGCGTTCTCGGCTGGAAGGAATACGAACTCGAAGTCGTTCGTGACCTCGCCGACAACGTCATCATCATCTGCTCCATCGAAAACTTTGATCCGATGGGCGTGCACACCGGCGACTCTATCACCGTGGCACCCGCGCAGACACTGACGGATCGCGAATACCAGTGCATGCGCGACGCAGCCATCGCCGTCATTCGTGAGATTGGTGTTGAGACCGGCGGCAGCAACGTGCAGTTCGCAGTGAATCCCGCGAATGGCCGCATGACGGTCATTGAAATGAACCCGCGTGTGTCGCGTTCGTCGGCGCTTGCATCCAAAGCCACCGGCTTCCCGATTGCAAAGATCGCTGCACGTCTCGCCGTTGGTTACACGCTGGACGAACTGCAGAACGACATCACCAAGGCCACGCCTGCCTGCTTCGAACCCACCATCGACTACGTCGTGGTGAAGATTCCCAAGTGGCAGTACGAGAAGTTCCCTGGCACGGAAGAGACGCTTGGACCGCAGATGAAGTCGGTCGGCGAAGTCATGGCCATCGGCCGCACCTTCAAGGAAGCTTTGATGAAGGCGATTCGTTCGCTGGAGACGGGCAAGAAGGCATCCGCTGCCGACATCGAACCGCGCCGTCTCACGCAGCGCCTCGTCACACCGCACCCTGAGCGTCTGCGCTACATCCTGTACGCATTTGAACGCGGCATGACCGTGCGTGAAGTTGCTCGCCTCACCACCATGGACCCGTGGTTCCTGTACCAGGTGAAGCAGATCACCGACGAGATCCGCGGCCTGCATGGCAAGACGCTCGATAGCCTCGACGCCGGCCAGCTCCGTGACGTCAAGCGCATGGGCGTCAGCGACGATCTCGTCGCAACCGCACTCAACCTCGATGGCAAGGATGCATCGAACAAGGTCGCTGTACTGCGCGAGAAGCACGGCATCCAGCCCGTCTACAAGCTCGTCGACACATGCGCCGCAGAGTTCGAAAGCTTCACGCCATACTTCTACTCCTGCTACGACGAGGAAGACGAAGCGATCCCGACCGCGAAGAAGAAGATCATCATCCTCGGCAGCGGTCCCAACCGCATCGGCCAGGGCATCGAGTTCGATTACTGCTGCTGCCACGCATCGTTCGCACTGCGTGAAGACGGTTACGAGACCATCATGGTCAACTGCAATCCAGAAACCGTCTCCACGGATTACGACACCAGCGATCGCCTCTACTTCGAGCCGCTCACCTTCGAAGATGTGCTCGCCGTCTACAACCACGAAGCTTCAGCCGGTGCTGAGATTGGCATGATCGTGCAGTTCGGCGGCCAAACGCCGCTGAACCTGTCGCTGCCGTTGAAGGCGGCAGGCGTGCCCATCATCGGCACATCGCCGGAATCGATCGAACTCGCAGAAGACCGCAAGCGGTTCCAGAAGCTCATTGAAGACCTGAAGATTCCGCAGCCCGCGGGCGCCATCGCCACCAGCATTGAAGAAGCTCTTGCTGGTGCGAACAAGGTCTCGTACCCCGTGCTCGTCCGTCCCAGCTTCGTGCTCGGCGGCCGCGCCATGGTCATCGCGTATGACGATGAAGCCATCATTCGCTACATGAGCACCGCCATCGAATATTCGCAGGAACGCCCGGTCCTCATCGACCACTTCCTCGAAGACGCGACGGAAGTCGACGTGGACGCGCTCTGCGACGGCAAGGACGTCATCATCGCGGGCATCATGCAGCACATCGAAGAAGCCGGTATTCACTCTGGCGACTCGTCCTGCGTCCTGCCTTCGGTCGATCTCACCGCCGACGTGCTCGATCAGATTCGCAAGTACACGCGCCAGCTTGCGCTCTCGCTGAACGTGATCGGCCTTGTGAACATCCAGTTCGCTATCCAGCATGGCAAGGTATACGTCATCGAAGTGAATCCGCGCGCATCGCGTACGGTGCCGTATGTTTCGAAGGCAACGGGCCTGCCGCTGGCAAAGATCGCATCGCGCCTCATGACGGGCCGCACCCTCGCAGAGCTTCTGCCGAAGCAGCTTGCATCGGGCAAGGATCTTGACACGGGCAACCACTACTTCGTAAAGTCGCCTGTCTTCCCGTGGGGTAAGTTCCAGGGCGTCGATCCGGTCCTCGGACCGGAAATGCGCTCCACCGGCGAAGTCATGGGCGTGGCCGAAACCTTCGGCGAAGCCTTTGCCAAGGCGCAGATCGCCGCGGGCCAGAACCTGCCCACCAAGGGCACGGCCTTCCTCAGCGTCAACGATCACGACAAGGCAAACGTTGTTCCTCTCGCCAAGCAGTTCGTGGAGATGGGTTTCCATCTCGTCGCCACGCACGGCACGGCAGACATCCTCAGCGACGCCGGTCTACAGGTAGAGCGCGTTCACAAGGTGAAGGAAGGGCGTCCCAATGTTGTCGACTTCATCAAGGGCGATCGCATCCAGCTCATCATCAACACGCCGCGTGGTCAGGACAGCATCTTTGACGAGAAGGCAATCCGCCGCGCTGCCGTAACCGCACGCATCCCCTCCATCACCACGCTTGCCGCAGCACGCGCAGCAGCAGAGGGCATTTCTGCGCTACAGCGCGGCCAGACAAGCGTGTACACGTTGCAGGAGCTGCACGCTTCACGCACCGTCTAGAGCACCGGCACAAACAGTAAGGGCCTCCGCAACGCAGCGGAGGCCCTTACTGTTTGTGAAGAACGAAGGTGTTATTCAGACAGGTTGCGAGCAAGCTTCGCGCCAACGGCATACCCAATCATCGACAGCGGAATCCACGTTCCGATCAGCAGACCGTCGCCGCCCAGCAGGCCGCTGTTGAGCTCAATGGTGAAAAAGGTGCGCCACAGCTTGTCCACGGCGCCGCAGCCGTTGCACAGGCCATTTCCGGTGGGCAGGTCAAGCGTGTACACACACACCACCAGGAAAAACAGTAGCCCGGAGATCCAGACATACGACGCGACCGTACCCGGAAACATGCGCCCCACAACGTAGCCTGCGCCCATGGGGACGATCAGCGCCAGCACGGTGCAGATGATTTTGGGCAACGACGAATCCTGGTCGACATGCAGTACCCAGAACACGGCGACAATCACTACCAGCACCAGAACCGCCAGCAGCGTGTGCAACGCAAACCAGCCGGCCTCGTGCGCCAGGTCTTTCGTCGTTTTGTTTCCGCGAATCTCTACTGATTCCATCGACCTCTACGTTAGCTTTTCCTGCGCCAATTGCAAAGAGTCAGGCCGGAAATTCCTCGGGCAGGCATCGTTGGCGATACCATGAAGACATGCTGTTTGAAGGCGTTCACGTCCCGCTCGCAACTCCGTTTTATCCCGATGGCCGGCTCAACCTCCGCAAACTGGAACACAACGTACGCCGCTATTCGCTTACGCCAAACAGTGGACTGATCGCGCTTGGCCCCAATAGCGAGACGGCATCGCTCTCAACGGACGAACGCATCCAGGTGCTGAAGACCGTCGGTGCAGAGGCTGCGAAGGAGAAAGTTCTCACCGCAGGCATTGGTCTCCCCAGCGTGTACGAGTCCATCCAGCTTGCCGCAGCCGCCGCAGCCGCACGCTTTGACGTCGTGCTGCTCGCCGCACCCGTGGAGTACTCCCAAATGCTCTGGAACGACAGCAGCGCCACCACGGCCCTCCTGACGTACTTCCAGACCATCGCTGACGCTTCGCCGCTGCCAGTCCTTCTGCACTCCGATGCGGACCGCGTTGCGCTACCCATCGAACTCATCGCGCAACTCGCCTCACACCCCAACATCATCGGCGTGCTGGAGCAATCGACGCACGTCAGCCGCGTGACACAGATCCGCGAAGTTTCCGCAAACGTGAAGCACACAGCCACCACCACCATCACCTTCACAGCAGCTACCGGCCGCATGCTCGCTGTCGAGCAGCCAGAAGTCGTGGTCGCGGGGACTTTCGTCAGCGCCACAGCGCTCACAGGCGGAACTGCTGTAGCCACCGCTCCTCCGGTGCCTGCACTGAAAACACGTACCCGCGAAGTTGGTTTCCAGGTTCTCTGGGGTGCAACAGCGGATGCAGACGCCGCGCTCCGCGCAGGTTCGGTTGCGCTCGCCATGCCCATCGCTACATCCGTACCGCAGGCTGCCTTTGAAGTATGGGCTGCATGGAAAGACGGCAACCCTCGTCTGCTCGAAGAAAAGCAGGGCAGGCTCGCCCGCGCAGAGCAGGGCATTGCGTCGTGGGACACACCATCCATCAAGGCTGCCAGCGAACTCTCCGGCTACTTCGGTGGCCGTCCCCGACTCCCGCTTCTGTCCGTAACGGCAAACCGCGCAGAAGAGATTGCTTCTCTCCTGCGGGGCATGAACTCGTAATTGTCATTCTGAGCAAAGCGAAGAATCCCGACGAATCTTCCTTGCCGAAACGTTGAATGCCTTCCAGCCGATTCATCATGGCTGGAAGGCATTTGTTTTCTCTCCGAACTAGAAAGCGCTGTTCAGGTCTTACCGGGTCCGCGGAACCACCGTCACACCCAGCGCATTCAGCTTGCTGCGTGCGGCAGTGGCTTCCTGCGTGTTGGGATAACGCTGGATCAGCGAACGCAGTTCACGCACACCCGCATCCGTCTGCTTCATCGCCAGCAACGACTCGCCCTTGCGAAGCTGGGAAACGGCAGTCTTCTGATTCCCCGGATACTGTTCCGCTACCTTGTCGTAGTTCTTCGCGGCTGCGGAGAAACGACCGGCCTTGTAATCAATCTCGCCCAGGTAGAAGTAGGCATTGCCCGCCAGGTTCGAGTCGGGGTAGTACTTGATCACATCGTTGAACTCGGCCGACGCCAGCGTGTACTTCGCGCCGTTGTAGTCACTGAAGGCCGTGCGATACAGATCTTCCACCGGCGGGGCAGAAGGTGCCGTAGGTAGCGCAGGCGCTGCTGTTGCGGGGATCGCCGCAGAAGGCTTGCCATTACGCACGATCGGCGCAGCCGGGCTACCGCTCGGAGCGGGAGTATCGGTCGTCATGGGTGCGCCACCGCTGGCAGCTCCACCACCACCCGAATCCAGCTTCGCGCTGATGCTCTGCTGCTGGCTCTGCACATCGCCAATGCTCTTCTCAACGCGGCCAAGGCGAGCCTTCAACTCATCCAGCGAGTCATTCAGCGACTGCATCTGCCCGGAGAGCTGTTCCACGTTCTTGCCCGTGCTTTCGCTCTGCGCGCGCATCTGGCGCTGCACACCATCCATCGTCTGCGCCATCTTGTTCACGGCGTCGGTGGTCTGCTGAATCAAATCTTTCATCACGCCCATGCGTTCGTCGTTGGACTGTTGCAGGCGTGCAATAGCGTCCTGCAGCGCGCGGACCTGTGTCTGCAACTCCACCATGTCTTTGTTTGCAGCAAAGGCGGGAGTCGGGGCAGTGAACAGGACAGCGGCAAGTGCAAGCGTAGCGGGCACAATGCGAAGTGTGCGGTGCATGGGATGGTTCCTCCACGTAAGAGAACGCATGGCGGGCTTGTACCTCCCCGCCATGCGTTCGTGCTTTACCAGATTAAGTGAAATTGCAGTTGTTTACCGGTCGATGTTGAACTGTGCGCGGCGATTCTGCTGCCAGCACGATTCATTCTGTTCGGTGCAGAACTGCTTTTCCTTACCGTAGGAGATCACGCGGATGCGGCTAGCCGACACGCCTGCATTCACCAGCGCGGTCTTCGCTGCGTTCGCACGGTTCTCGCCCAGCGCCAGGTTGTACTCAGCCGAACCACGCTCGTCGCAGTAGCCGCCAATCAGCAGCTTGATGTTGGGATGCTGGTTCAGGTACGTGGAAGCCTGCTGCGCCGCGGTGTGGCCTGCGGGGTTCAGATCGTAGCTGTCGTAGTCATAGAAAATGTCCGGCACGGCAGCGTGGAACGCAGCATCATCCGGCAGATCCGACGATGTACCTGCAACCGGAGCCGCGGGGACACGTACGGTCACGCGGAAGTTCGCATCCGCAGTGCCACCATCGCCCGTTGCCACCAGGTGGAAGTTCGTCGAGTTTGACGGCGTCACGTTCGTCGTTCCGTTCAGGTTGACCGGTCCAACACCATCAATCGAAACCGACGTCGCGTTCGAAGTGTGCCAGGTCAGAACAACAGACTGGCCCAGGTCGATCGTCGCAGGCTCTGCGGTCAGCGTAGCTGTTGGCGCAGCAGCAGGTGCAGCAGCCGGCGGTGCGGTATACGGCGGCGGCGCGCTCTGCTTCTTATGGCAGCCTGCCAGCAGCAGCATCGCGGCCATCGCAGTTGTCACGATTGATTTGGTGCGGGTTGTTTGCAATCTCATCATCTCTCCTCAAAAATCGTTGATCGGCAGAAAAAACTTCAGCGAAAACTCCAATTGGGCATGTCGCTTCCGGTGCCTGCAAGTTTGTGCTTCGCAGTACCATCAGCCAGCATGGTCCAAACTTCTGCGCGTGCGCCAGAGCCCACGGCAAAAACGATGTGACGGCCATCCGGCGACCATGAGGGGAAGTCGCAGCGGCCTATGCCGTTCGTGAGCTGGATCCAGCGCTTGCTGGCAATCTCCATCACGTAAATGTCTTGTCCTCCTGGCGCGCCCGGACCGTACTTGCGGTCCCATGCAAAGGCCAGGAATTGTCCATTGGGAGACCACGAAACTGACGTGGCGTATCCACCATCGGTCATGCGCTGCACACCAGCGCCATCCGCGTCCATGATATACACCTGCGGCAATCCACTGCGACCGCTGATGAACGCAATCTGCGATCCCGTCTTGGGATTCCATGTCGGCGAAACATCCGGTCCGCGCGAGTTCGTCACGCGACGCGCTCCACCGCCATTGGCATCCGTGACGTAAATCTCAGGATCACCCGTGCGCGAAGAGGAATACGCAAGCTGACCGTTCGACGCCCACGCCGGAGAAAGATTTGTTCCGCCACCAGAAGGGAAGTTGATCGGACGATTCAGCAGCAGCGAATACATCCGGATTTGAAATCCGTCCTTGCCCAGAGACGAAAGCGCAATGCGCGAATTGTCCGGCGAAACACGCGGCGAAAGTGAAATGGTGCCCAGGTGCGTTACTGCATGAGCATTCGCGCCGTCGTAATCCATCGCCCAGATTTCTTTGGTGCCGCCACCCGCGCGCACAAAATAAATCTTGCTCTCTGCAATGCCGGGGATGCCGCCACCCAGGCGCAGAATGATCTCATCCGCCAGCTTGTGTGCAATGGTGCGTGCACCATTCTCGTCACCAGCTTCGGTGTACTGTTTGCCCAGCACCTGCGGATACTGCGCGTTGTGCGTGTCATCCACGTAGGCGTTCACCACCACGCGATTGTTTGCAACGCTCAACGAACCAAACGCAACATAAGCCGCACTGACCGGCGTAGCGGTCCACTCATCCAGGCGCATCTCCTGCGGAGTGCCAGGCATGGATTGCGGCTGCAGACTCTTCGACACAAGATCGAACACACCCGCGTTTTGCAGGTCGTTGAACAGCACGGAATCAAAAATTTGTTTCAGGCTGCCAGCATCGGCAGAACCCGCGCGAAAGTTTGCCGTGGCAATGCGGATGCGGTCTGCACCCGTGTTCGTTCCGGTGAAGACATTATCCTGCGCATGCAGCGCCGCGGAGCCCAACAACACCACTGCCGCGACAGCAGCCATCTTTACGAGATTCAAACGTGTGCGATTCACCATCGTTGTCCATGGTAGACGCTGCAACATGAAAACGGTGTGGAGAACGTTCCTCCGCGGGTACGGCATTTTCTTTTCGCCGCGCCTTGAACTCACGTTGCGTACCGGTTAATTGCCCTTCGGATCAAAGTAATACTGCACGTTGATGTACGAACCGCTGTAGCTGTCCGGCAGAGGTCCAAACGTGTCAATGCGTTGCAAGGCCCGCATGGCGCTCGCATCCAGAGTGGCATCACCACTCGGTTTCGCAATCTGGATGTTCGATGGCGAGCCATCACGATTCACACGAAAACTGATCCACACGCGATGTCCCACAGCACCGCTGTCGAGCGTTTGCGTGTACCACTGCTGCGCCACCCGCTGCGTCAGTTGCCGGACGTAATACGCATAACGCTCGCCAAATGCGGAATCCGACACGTTTGTGGCCGATGTGCCCGCACGATTTTCGACAGACGTCATCGCCATCTTCAGCCCGGCAGTCTCACCAGAAGTTGCTTTGTCCGGCTGCGGCTTTGTGGGCTGCGGCTTCTGCGGCGGTACAGGTGCAGGCTTCTCTGCAACCTTCGGTGGAGTCTTTTTGTCCGGTTGTTTCACCGGAATGGGAATATCCGTGGGCTTCGGTGGAGGTTCTGCAGCAGGCGTCGGCGGCGGAGGAGCTTCACTTGGATTCTCGCTCGCCAGCACATTGTCTTCCTTCGGCTGAACACGCGGCGGCAGCGGCAGGGAATTCACCATCGTCGCCTGCACCGCACCTGTAATGTCAGCTTTATCGCCCCACTTCTCTCCGTGATTGCGAAAAACGTATCCCGCAGCCAGCACACCGCCAATCACCACGCCATGCAGCACCAGCGACACCACGAAGTTTTGCTTCGTGCGCTCCTGCATCCGGGTTGGCTCCATCGTTACGGGCATCGCTTATTTCTCAATCGGCCTTGTCACAATGCTGATGTTCGTAATCCCCGCCTGCTTCACCGCATCCATCACAGAAGCAAACGCACCAAATGGAACCTTCTGGTCCGCGCGCAGGTAGATCACCTTCTTTGACGGATCACCCTTGGTGCGCAGCAGGCTCGGCAACTCTGCCAGGTTCACCGGCTTGTCCTGCAGGTAGACGCGCTGTTCATGGTCAATCGTCACCACGGTGCGTTCGTCCGTAAGCTGATTTACCGTGCGTGTCTGCGGCACCGCCACTTCAATGCCGCTCTGCAACACCGGTGCCGTCAGCATGAAAATCAGCAGCAACACCAGCACCACGTCCACCAGTGGTGTGATGTTGATCTCTGCAAGCGAAGAGCGTGTGCGTCCGCCGCTACTGGAAAATGCCATCGCGTTCTCTCTCCGAAAGCTTTAGTTGGTCTGCGAGATGCGGCGGCGCGGATCGTCTTGCCCCGTCTGCGGAGCGGCCGCTGCGGCATTCTCCAGCGCATTCAAAAGTTCGCGACCAAAGTCATCCATGCGCGCTGCGAAATCCTTCACGCTTGCAGTCAACTGGTTGTAGCCAACGACTGCAGGGATAGCCACCACAAGGCCAGCAGCCGTCGTGATCAGCGCTTCGCTGATACCCGGAGCAACGGCGCGCAATGTCGCGGCACCCTGCGTCCCCAGGCCATGAAACGCATCCACAATGCCCATCACGGTACCCAGCAATCCGATAAACGGAGCCACCGCCGCAATCGTCGCCAGCCACGTCAACTGCGATTCAAGATCGGTCATCGCCTCGCTGCTTGCAATCTGCGCGGCGCGTTCCACGGCAACAGGATTGCGCGGGAATCCACGACCACCGGTCTGTCGCTGATACTCCTCCACAATCTCTGAAAACACATTCACCAGAGGAGAAGGCTTGTACGTATCGGCCACAGTGGCAATCTCGCTCAGGCGCGATGATTTGCGAAATGCCCGTAGAAACTGCTGCCCCTTGGAGCGTGCACGCCGGAACGAACCCCACTTGGTCAGCATGATGGTCCACGAAACAATCGACAGAACCAGCAGCAGCGCCAGCACCGTCAGCGCCACCGGGCCACTGTTGTGCAGCATTTCCACCAATGCGGAAGAGTTTGCGGCATCGGGTGGTGCAGTCGCCGCGTTAACCGGTGTGCTGTCCTGCAGGAGAAGTGTCAGAAGAAGACTCATAGCTTGCTCGCAGTGTATCGACTCTTGCGGTGGGTTGAAGGTGAGGGAGAATCTTTCCAGGTGCATCTTCGGAAGAAACAGGTCCAAAAGACGCAAGGAATCATGAAGTTCCTGCCGAAGACTTTGTGTATCGCTTTCTCGTCCTGACTGCGCAGGAACTCCTTTCGCCAATGCCCACAGCAAAGAAATGTAATCTGATCACCAATCCTTCCGTGCTATTCTCGGCGCGAAGAGAGGGCGAAGATGCTCCTTGAGCTGCGAGCGGAAAACTATGCTGTCATCGACCACGCTGTCGCCACCTTCGGCAGCGGCCTGAACCTGCTCACCGGCGAAACCGGCGCGGGTAAATCCATCCTCGTCGACGCTCTCGCCCTTCTTATGGGCGGTCGCGCAGCCAGCGATGTGGTGCGTCACGGCGCCGAAAAGGCTGTCGTCTCCTGTGTCTTTGAAGCGACCGCCGGGGCCGAGGCCATCCTCGAAGCCAACGGTATCGACGTCGAAAGCACTGAGATTCTTCTTCGTCGCGAAGTGAATGCATCCGGCAAGGGCCGCGTCTTCCTCAACAATCAGCCCGCCACGGTTGCAGTTCTCCGTCAGCTCGCACCGGAACTCGCACTGGTGCACTCGCAGGCCGAAACCATGGGCGCATTCGATCAGGCACAGCAACGCGGCCTGCTCGATCGCTTTGCTGGTGTGAATACCAATGCAGGCCTGGGCAAAGATCTCGTCATCGATCTGCGTGAACGACTCAAATCGCATAAGGGACTTGACGTTGCGCAGGCAGGCGAAAACATCCGCACCGCATACGCCCTATGGCGCGATGCTCGTGAAGAACTCGACCGTCTCTCTGCCGATGAGCAGGAACGCCTCCGCATGGTCGATCTGTGGATCTTTCAGCGCAGCGAAATCGCAGACGCCAACATCGCATCCGCGGAAGAAGACGATCAGCTCGAAGCAGAGAAGCGTGTCTTGGCCAACGCGGAGAAGCTCTACACCGCAGCGATGAACGCGCAGGAAGTTCTCTACGAGAACGAAGCCAGCGCTGAATCCTCGCTCGCGGCTGCACAGAAGCATCTCGAAGAACTCGCGCGTTACGACCCATCATTCACTGAGGCCGCAACACAGATTGCCAACGCCCGTGCCGCTGTTGCCGACATCAGCGAAACCGCCCGTCATTATGCGGAAAACATCAATGCGTCACCGGAGCGTCTCGCGGAGATTGAAGACCGTCTCGCCGCGCTCGATCGCCTGAAGCGCAAGTACGGCAAGACGCTCGGCGATGTCATCGCGTATGGCGAAGATGTCTCCGCAAAGCTGAACGAAGTAGAGAATCGCGAAGCGCTCATCGAGCAGGCGAAGAAGACGCTAGCCGAATGCGAACACATCTACACCTGCGTCGCGCAGGACCTTACCGAGACACGCACTGCCTCTGCGCGCAAACTGGAAAAACTCGCCGAGCAGCAGATCAACGACCTTGCGATGCAGGTACGCTTCCGGGTCGAAGTCGCTCCGCAAAAAGAACAGAGCTTCTGGACAGCCATGGGCTGGGATCACGTCGAATGCCTGATCGCGACCAACGCCGGTGAACCTCTCAAGCCCCTCGAAGAGATTGCTTCCGGCGGCGAAATGAGCCGCGTCATGCTGGCCCTGAAGGTTTCCGTGGAAGAGGGTGGGGCAGACCGCACCAAGCGTCGCATCCCGCTGCCGCGTACCCTCGTCTTCGACGAAATCGACATCGGTATCGGCGGCCGCGCCGCAGAAGCGGTCGGTGCCAAGCTGAAGGCCCTGTCGAAGCATCAGCAGGTGCTCTGCGTCACCCACCTGCCCCAGATCGCCGCCTTCGCCGATCAGCACTTCCTCGTTGAGAAGTCGGAAAAGGAAGGCCGCACCCGCACCCAGATCCGCCAGATGAAGGACGAAGAGCGCACCGGCGAAATCGCCCGCATGATCTCCGGAGCCACCGTCACGGAGACCAGTCTGAAGCACGCGGAACAAATGCTTAAAGCCAGTCGCTGACCGCGGCAACCGGAAATCGTGGGAACCAATCCAAGTCATCACGGACTTCACAGCAAGAGGAGATCCACCGATGTCTCACGAACCGAAGAAGTGCGCACATATCGCCTGTAGCTGCACCGTGACAGAGGGCAAATACTGCTCGCAATACTGTGAAGATGCGGCCAAAGCGGCACCCACGGCCATCGCGTGCCACTGCCCCCATAACGGCTGCACAGGCAAACTTTAGGGTCTCCACTGGTACAGTAGCGCTTAGCGACCGGTCTTGTGCGCCATAGTGCGCCACGGCGCTTTGTCGTAGTTTCGTCAGACTGCACCACAACAGGTTCAAATCACTGCGGCAGGGGTTTACTTCGCGGTATACTTTAACCGTGAGCACTCTGACCCTCGACCCGCCTGTATCCACCGAAAACGAAAGCGCACAACAGAAGCGCGTTCTCCTGCTGAAGCCCCGTGGTTTCTGCGCGGGTGTGGTGCGTGCAGTGGACATCGTGAAGATCGCGCTGGACACCTTCGGTGCGCCGATCTACGTGCGTAAGGAAATCGTTCACAACCGTTACGTCGTGGACGACCTGCGCCAGAAGGGCGCAATCTTCGTCAACGAACTGGACGAGGTGCCGGAAGGCAAGCGCGTGATCTACTCCGCGCACGGCGTATCGCCGGCCGTTCGCGAACGTGCGAAGGAACGCGGCCTCAAGGTCATCGACGCCACCTGCCCGCTCGTGACAAAGGTTCACGTCGAAGCCATCAAGTTTGCCAAGCAGGGCTACTCCCTCGTTCTCGTCGGTCACCGCGATCACGAAGAGGTTGAGGGCACCGCAGGCGAAGCACCTGAGGTTACCCAGGTCGTCTCCACGGTTGAAGAAGTGGAAGCCCTCGTGGTTCCCGATCCAGACAAGCTCGCGTACCTCACACAGACGACGCTTTCACTCGACGAAGCGAAGTACATGATTGAGGCGCTGAAGAAGAAGTTCCCGAACATCGTCGGACCGCACGCGCAGGACATCTGCTACGCCACGGAAAACCGCCAGACAGCGGTAAAGAATGTGGCGCACGGTGCAGACCTGGTGCTGGTTGTCGGTTCGAAGAACAGCTCCAACTCCAACCGCTTGGTCGAAGTTTCTGAGAACCTCGGCACCAAGAGCTACCTGATCGACAAGGCCCAGGATATTCAGCCTCAGTGGCTGGAGGGTGTTGAGAAGGTGGCTATCACCGCGGGTGCATCCGCGCCTGAAGTTCTCGTACAGGAAGTGGTCGCTTATCTGCAGGGCATCGGTTATGGCTCGGTCGATGAAGTCGAGGTCATGCCGGAGAACGTTCGCTTCGGCCTTCCGCCGGAAATTGTTCGAGCAATTGCTCCGGCGCCATCACCGGCTGCGTAATAGTAGTCGAAGGTATCAGTAGTGCTCTCGCAGTTGCAGTAAGCAGCATCGCTCGGCACGGGGAATACGTCTAATAACAATGCAGGATCAAAATTACAGACCGGGAACGTCGGCGGCCACCGAAGCCGGCGCGGCACAGCCACGTTTTGGGCGCATTGATCTGGGCCTGGACCATGTGCGCACCGCCGTCCGCAAAGCTGCGGACTGGCTACTTTCTCAGCAGCAGCCGGATGGCCACTGGTGTGGCGAGCTCGAAGCCGACGTCATGCTGGAGGCCGATTACATCTTCATGCATACGCTGCTTGGCACGGGTGACCCGGGCAAAATGCAGCGCGCCGTAAATGAAATCCTTCGCCACCAGAATGAAGATGGTGGTTGGAGCGTTTACCCAGGCGGCCCCTCGAACATCAATTACGGCGTCAAGGCGTATCACGCTCTGAAGATGATGGGTTGGTCCGCAGAGCATCCCGTCATGGTCAAGGCCCGCGAGTCGGTGCTGTCACAGGGCGGTGTGGTGGAATGCAACACCTTCACCAAGATTTATCTCTGCGCATTCGGTCAGTACGACTACGATGCCGTACCCGCAATTCCGCCCGAGATCGTTCTTTTCCCGAACTGGTTTTACTTCAACATCTACGAGATTTCGGCATGGTCGCGCGGCATTCTCGTGCCGCTGTCGATCATCTACGCAAAGAAGCCTCTGAAGCTTCTGCCAGCGGAGCAGGGCATTGAGGAACTGTTCGTTGGTGGACGTAAAAACTCGAATCTCCACCTCCGCTGGGATAAGAAGCAACCTGTCTCCTGGCGCAACTTCTTCCTCTTCTGGAATCGTCTGGCCCAGGGATACGAGCGTGTACACATCCGCCCCCTGCGCAAGAAGGCGCTGAAGAAGGCAGAACAGTGGATGCTGGAGCGCTTCGAAGGCTCAGATGGTCTGGGAGCGATCTTCCCGGCCATGCTCAACGCCATCGTTGCGATGCGTCACCTCGGCTATTCGCTGGACGACCCGCAGATGATTCGCGCGATGGACGAGTTTGAAAAGCTCGGCATCGACAAGCCCAACGGCGAACCGAATTACCCCACGCCAACCTTCCGCATGCAGCCCTGCCTCTCGCCCGTTTGGGATACGGCGCAGGTCGTATCGGCACTCGGTTCGGCTGACATTTCGCCTACTGACCCGCGCATGATTCTCGCGGCGGACTGGCTCTTTAGCAAGGAGAGCCGCCACAAGGGCGACTGGGCGCAGAAGGTCAAGAACGTTGAGCCCGGCGGCTGGGCCTTCTTCTACAACAATATTCATTACCCTGACGTGGACGATACGGGCGAAGTTCTGCTCGCACTGAAGGCCGTGGAGCACCCGCACGAGCGCCAGCAGCACGACATTGCGCAGCGCGCCATCAACTGGGTCTTCGGCATGCAGTGCAAGAACGGTGGCTGGGCATCCTTCGATCGCGACAACACGAAGATGATCTTCCAGTACATCCCCTTCGCCGATCACAACGCGATGCTGGACCCACCAACGGTGGACATCACCGGACGCATCCTGGAAACGCTGGCTGCTTACGGCTACACCCGTCGCGATAAGCGCGTGGAAGCTGCGGTGCAGTTCATCCTGAAGGAACAGGAGTCAGACGGTTCGTGGTTTGGTCGCTGGGGTGTGAACTACCTCTACGGCACCTTCCTCGTACTGCGTGGTCTGGAAGCCATCGGCTTCGATCAGAACGAACCCGCAGTGCAGCAGTCTGTCGAATGGGTCCGCTCCGTACAGAACACAGACGGCGGATGGGGTGAGTGGTGCGCAACGTACGACGATCCGGGAACACGTGGCGTCGGCCCTTCAACTCCCTCGCAGACAGCATGGGCTCTGCTCGCGCTTCTCGCAGGTGGTGACACCCGTTCTGATTCGGTGGCCAAGGGCGTCCGCTGGCTCGTCAATCAGCAGCACGAAGACGGCACGTGGAGCGAACTTATTCCGGGCCGCAACGGCGAAAGCTACTACACCGGTACTGGATTCCCCCGTGTGTTCTATCTGGGGTACCACCTGTACAAGCAGTACTTCCCGCTGCTGGCGCTCACGACCTACGATAAGGCGATGCGCGCTCCTGCGGAATAGAGATTCGTAACACCAGTTTGTAATTGCTGGGGCCTTTGCCCCGGAGGAACTTAGACCTATGGCAATTCCTGTATCTCAGGCATGGACGGTAGCGACTTACGTCATCAAGCAGAAGCTCGCGGGCCGCAAGCGTTACCCCCTCGTGCTTATGCTCGAGCCGCTCTTCCGCTGCAATCTGGCCTGCGCCGGCTGCGGCAAAATCCAGTACCCCGCACACATCCTTAAAGCAGAACTCACCCCCGAGGAATGCTTCAAGGCCGTTGAAGAATGCGGCGTTCCGATGGTGTCCATCCCCGGTGGCGAGCCCCTTCTGCACCCGAAGATGCCCGAGATCGTTCAGGGCCTCATCGACCGCAAGAAGTACGTGTACATGTGCACCAACGCGCTTCTCCTCAAGGAGAAGCTGCACCTCTTCAAGCCGTCGAAGTATCTGTCGTTCTCCGTGCATGTCGACGGTGAAAAAGAACACCACGACTTCGGTGTCTGCCGCGAAGGCGGACACGACATCGCTATGGAAGGCGTACGCGCCGCTGTGGCTGCGGGCTTCCGCGTCACCACCAACACCACGCTCTTCGATGGTGCTGACCCGAACTCCGTTCGTCGTCACTTCGACCAGTTGATGGAAGCCGGCGTGGACAGCATGATGATCTCGCCCGGCTACACCTACGACAAGGCGCCGGACCAGAAGCACTTCCTCGGTCGCGCACGTTCGCGTAAGTTGTTCCGCGCACTGCTGTCGAACCGCAAGAAGCGCTGGCAGTTCAACGCAAATCCCATCTTCCTGGAATTCCTGATGGGCAAGCGCGAACTCACCTGCACCCCGTGGGGCATGCCGACGTTCTCCATCTTCGGATGGCAGAAGCCCTGCTACCTCCTGCAGGACGGCTACGCCGACACCTTCCAGGAACTGCTGGATGAAGTGGATTGGGCCAACTACGGAACCGAGAGCGGCAACCCGCGTTGCGCCAACTGCATGGTGCACTCCGGTTACGAAGCGTCGGGCGTGAACTACACCTTCGGTTCGCTGAAGGGCCTCATCGCGACGGCCAAGGCCATGTTCGGCGGGCTGTATGAAGACCCCGATGCACAGAAGCTTCTGAACGACTGGAAGCCCACGAACCACGGTCAGCTCGTGCAGATCGGCTCTGGCATCCTGTCGGCTGAATCGGAGCGCGTCAATCATTCGGAATCGCTGGCGGTGGGTGACTAATGGCAACCGAACAGCAGGAACACCTGAAGATTGAAGAACTGCAGCAGCTCAGCCCCGACCAGATCGAGGTCATGGCTGGCCGCGACCGCGAAAACCTCGAAGGCTGGATTCCGGCACTCGCCACGGAAGCGGAAGTGAAGGACGCCTTCGAAAAGGCTTTCGACTATCGCGGAGACGTCACGCTCACGCTCAAGTCTGGTGAAGTCGTCGAAGGCTACATCTACGATCGTCGTCAGGGTTCCACCCTCGAAAATTCTCTGGTCCGCGTGATGCCCTCCAAGGGCGAAGACCGTTCGCGCCGGAGCATCCCGTACAGCGAAATCGCTGCTCTGAACTTCAGTGGACGCGATACCGCCGCCGGCAAAACCTTCGAAGCCTGGGTCAAGAAGTACTGGGAAAAGAAGGCTGCAGGCGAAAAGAACATCCAGATCGAACCCGAAAAACTGGACTAATTTCATGAGCGAGAATCTGCAGCCTTTCCTGCAAGCGCAGGGCAGGCAACTGACCGCAGTCCTCAGCAACGACACCGGCGAAGGCGAGGAGATACTCCTCGCCTTCGGTGCCGATGCCCTCATCTTCCGTTGCAACGAGGACTCCGACGCCATCGCCGTCACCTTCGAAACCATCCCGAAACTCGAAGACGCGGACGACCTCACCACGGACCCGGCATGGAGCTGCTTCATCGGCAAGGAACTCTCCACCGGCTGGCTCATGCAAAACCAGCAGGGCTACGGAGACGGCGCACTCCTCAGCTTCGACGGCGTAGTCCCTGAAGTTGGTTTGAACGTCGTGGCGGCTGCCTTTGAAGTGTTGGAGATTCGTCAGCGTTCGTAGTGTGTGACAGATCTTTGCCGTAAGACTTCAGCTGGAACGTGGCTGGAATAATATTGGTGAGCAGGCTCCTTATGGAAAACAAGTCCATCCGAAAATTCTCAACGTCCGTAGGATGGGCATCGCTATGTGCGATTTGTTTTTGGACGCCTGATATTTTGATTCACTTGATTAAGGCAGATTCCTTTAATCAACCCTGGCTGGTAACGGCAGTCTGTCCAGTTGTTTTTCTCTTAAGCTATTTAGGGCTAATCTTCTTCTCCAAGAAACAAATAAGTGCGCGTCAGGCTTTTTTTGTAATGGTGGGAATATGGTGTTCTGGAGGAATTGCAACAATGATTGCCGCCTCTTTCGGAGGTAGTGGGTTTGTCTCCGGTTATAAAATTGCCGTGGGAATTTCTCTATTAGGTGTTGTGTTTCCCCCGTCTACACTCTTCTTCACCACTTACGACGGTAGTTTGTTTGCCCTTTCCGTCGTTTCTATCCTTCTGATTCTTGACGCGGCATCGGGCGCTGCGGAATACATGAGAAGCCTGTTCCATCCCGCTACTGCATGAACGTCTTCCTCACCGGTGCCACCGGCTTCGTCGGTAGCCATGTAGCGCGCGCCTATGCGGCACAGGGCGCAAACCTCCGTCTGCTCACACGCAACAGCAGCAATCTCGCCTCGCTCGAAGGCATTGCCGCGGAGACTGTCACTGGCGACCTCCGCAGCGCACCAGCGCTTCGCAGTGCTCTGGAAGGTTGCGATGCGCTCGTCCACGTCGCTGCTGACTATCGTCTCTGGGTACCCGATCCAGACGACATGTACAAGGCCAACGTCGAAGGCACACGCGAACTCCTCAAGTTGGCTCGCGAAGTTGGCGTGCATCGCGTTGTGTACACCAGTAGCGTCGCCACAATGGGCTTCACAAAGACGGACACCATCGTCAACGAAGACACGCCCGTCTCCGAAGCCGACATGATCGGACATTACAAACGCAGCAAATGGCTCGCCGAACAGGAAGCCATCGCCGCAGCACGTCTAGGCCAGTACGTGATGATCCTCAACCCTACGACACCCATCGGCCCGCTCGATCGCAAACCAACGCCCACCGGACGCATTGTCGTCGACTTCCTGAACAAGAACTTCCCGGCCTACGTCGACACGGGCCTCAACCTCGTGGACGTGGAAGAGATCGCAAGGATGCACGTCGAAGCGCTCGACAGAGGCACTCCCGGCGAACGCTACATCCTCGGCGGCGAGAACCTCACGCTGAAGCAGATACTCGACCGCATGGCAGCCATCAGTGGCCTGCCATCGCCCAAGCACAAGGTGCCGCACGCCGTCGCCATGGCCTTCGCCTTCTTCGACGAGAACATCACCGGCAAGCTCCGCGGCAAAGAACCACGCGCCACCGTTGAAGCCGTCCGCATGGGCAAGAAGATGATGTGGGCCTCCTCAGTGAAAGCAGAGAAAGACCTGGGCTTCCAGGTCAAGCCAATCGACCACGCACTCAAAGCAGCAATGGAGTGGTTCGTAGCGAATAACTACGCTCCTCAGTACAGCAAAGCATGACGAACGACGCCATCGTGATCATCGCCGCAATGCCCGGCGAACTGAAGCCGCTCGTCCGTAGTTGGGCCGCGCTCGAATCCGTCAACGGCGTCGACGGCTGGCAACACCCAGCAGGCCCCATCATGGCCTTCGTAGGAGGCATGGGCGCCGCAGCAGCCACACGAGCCTTCGCACGTGCCACCCAGGTCTGCCAGCCCCTCACCATGCTTTCCGTAGGCTGGGCAGGCGCACTCCGCGAAGAGATCGCACCGGGCAGTGTCATCAAGGCCAGCATGGTGCGCGACCTCAACACCGGCGAAATGTACGCAGCCGAAGGCAGCGGCGGCCTGCTGCTCACCTCATCCCGAGTCGCCAGCCGCGAAGAGAAGCACCGCCTCGCCACTACGTACGACGGTTCCGTCGCAGTCGACATGGAAGCCGCCACCCTCGCGCGCCTCGCGCTCGCCAACGGCCTCGGTTTCCGCGCCATCAAGGCCATCAGCGACACCCTCGAAGAAGACCTGCCGGACATGAACCCGTTCATCACCGCGCAAGGCAAATTCGCCACAGCGCGCTTCGTCGCGCACGTCGCCACGAAACCCCGCTACTGGAGCGCGCTTTCGCAATTCGGCAAACAGGCCAGCCTCGCCGCCAACAACCTCTGCAACGCCATAGCCGACGAGATCGGCATCGAACGCCCCCGCTAGCACTTCGTGCCGTCCTCGACATCGCTTCGCGATGTGTCCTCAACTGGAATGAATGTAGTGCCAGCACTATGTCGTGGGAGGCACGAATCGTAGGGGCACGACTTTAGTCGTGCCGGTGCAACGTTGGTTAAGAAAGGGCTTTAGCCCCTGAGGTCAGTTCGCTGCAGCCTGCAGCAGTACGAGCAAACTCGATACACTAGTCATGAACATGGAAGCCACACCCGCAACGCAAAAAGCCGCTGTCTACCGCGCCGTAAACGACGTCCGCATCGAAGAAGTTCCCGTCCCGACCATCGGTCCCGGCGAAGTGCTGATGAAGATCCACACCTGCGGCATCTGCGGCACGGACCTCAAGAAGATCCACACCGGCTCGCACTCCGCACCCCGCGTCTTCGGCCACGAGATGAGCGGCACCGTCGTCGCTGTCGGTGAAGGCGTCACCAACTTCAAACCCGGCGACCGCGTCATGAGCTTCCATCACATCCCCTGCGGCACCTGCTATTACTGCCGCAAACAAACCTTCGCGCAGTGCGACACCTACAAGAAAGTCGGCGCAACCGCAGGCTTTGGCGAACCCTCCGGCGGTGGCTTCGCGGAATACATCCGCGTCATGGACTGGATCGTCGAAAAAGGATTAATTCACATACCGAACGACATCCCGTTCGAGCAGGCCGCATGGATCGAGCCAGTCAACACCTGCTACAAGGCCATCGAACTTCTCAACCTCAAGGACGACGAAACCGTACTCGTCATCGGCCAGGGCCCCATCGGCATCCTGCTCGCAGCACTCGCAAAACGTAAGACCCCGCACGTACTCACCAGCGACCTCTACGCCGAGCGTCACGCCGTCGCAAAGACCTACGGCCTCGATCACCCGCTAGACGCCAGCAGCGACGTCATCGCCGAATGCAAACGTGTCACCGAAGGCCGCGGTGCCGACGTCGCTCTTCTCGCAGTCGGCGCAAACAGCCTCATCACGCAGGCCATGAACGCCATCCGCCCGGGCGGCCGCGTCTGCCTCTTCGCACAGACCCAACACGGCGAAGCACCCTTCGATCCCGCCGCCGTCTGCATGGACGAAAAGACCCTCATGGGCTCCTACTCATCCTCAGTGGCCATCCAGGACGAAGCCATCGATCTAGTCTTCGACGGCTACCGCGATGGAACCTTCGACCTCACCAAACTCATCTCCCATCGCTTCTCGTTGGAAGATGCAGTGAAGGGAATCGACCTCGCATCACATCCCGTAGCCGATAGTATGAAGATCGTCATCCAGCCGTAACCACGCTTCGCGGTGAATCGCTCCGGAAAATCATGCGCGGCATTCTGCTCTACAACCCGGCATCCGGACGATCGCGAATCAGCCGTGCCTCCATCGTGGAAACAGTCGCAACAACACTTCGAAGCCACGGCTACGAGCTGGAAATTCTCGCCACCACGCATCGAGGCAGTGCAGGCAATCAAGTAAAAGAAGCCATCGCAAACGGCGCAGAAGTCATCTTCATCTGCGGAGGCGACGGCACAATCCACGACGCCTTACAGGGAATCGCAGGAACCAGCGCAAAGCTCGCCATCATCCCGCTAGGCAGCGCAAACGCCCTCTGCCGCGAACTCGGCGTCCCTCTGCATCCGCTAAAAGCAGCAGAGTCCTATCAGCGAACATCACAAAAAGACGTACAGATAGCGCGCTGCAAAACACCGCAAGGCGAGCGTCAATTCCTCATCATGTCAGGTGCAGGTCCCGACGGCGCACTGATGTATCGCATGCTCACCACATCCAAAGGCAGACTCGGCCGCTGGGCTTACGCAATGCACGCGCTGCATCTCCTGCTTCGCGCACGCTTCCATCAATTTCAGGTGCGTTATCAAACGGCCGATGAAGCGTGGCACACCACCTCAGCCATCAGCGCCATGGCGCTTCGCATCGGCAACCTCGGCGGCATCTTCCCCGGCATCGCAAGCGGCGCTTCATTGAACAACAAGCACATGCGCCTCGTCTTAGTGAAACCACCAGCGATACTAGGCCTGCCGACATGGTTTCTCTTGTCCTGGCTACATCTCGATCACTGGAATCCCTATCTCGACACGAAAGATGTACAGGCATTCCATTGCGAATCACGCGAAAGCAAAGTCCATGCACAAGCTGACGGCGAATGGATCGGAACGCTTCCGCTCTCAGCCGAACTCGGCGAGCGAACGATAACGCTCCTCATCCCGAGCACCGAAGCGAAGCGCTAAAGAGTCAGAAGACGATCGACGGTAGCCACGCGCCAGCAGGCTCGTTATAAAGCCCAGTGCTCATCAGCGTCATCGTTTGCACCACGCGCAATCCATTCGCAAGGCACCATCGCAGCAGCGCACTATTGCGTGAAGGCACAAGCACTCCCGGCCCTGAGAACGACTCCACAGAAGCAAGCAAAGCCTGCATATCGACATTTGTCTCCGCCGTGGAATGTCCAAAGAAACCAAGGTGAGTCGAGTAGCCAGTCACACGGTTCTCACGCTCCACCACACGCGCCGAACCCTCTCGAATCGCGTGCGCCAACTCGACTCCACGATCGACTCCATGAACCCGCCGGGCGAGCGCATTACACGCCGCTTCATCTGCAGGCTCTGCATGTCGCACAACACATCCCGGCACACTTCGTTCGCGAGTCTTACCCTGCAAACACGCAAGCGGCTCACGCACGTCAAAGCCAAGCGATGCATACAGAGACAGCGAACGACTGTGATACGCAGCCTGCACCAGCCGCACGCCCGCAGCACCGTTCCGCTCCGCACGATCCATCACAGCGGCCATCAACTTCCGGCCAACCCCGGCATTCTGCACATTGGGATCAATCGTGATCGGACCCACACCGTAAATCACAGCTTGCTCTGCAAGCACATTGCTACCCACAATGCGGCCATCGCTTTCCGCAACGACTGCATAGAATCCCGGCGCAGAAAACATCATCGAAAGCAGCCCAATACCGACCTCCGGAGATGGAAGATCGCAGGGAAATCCATGCGCCGCACTAATCGCTGCGAAGGCGTCATAGCAAATCAACCCACACGCATGGGCGTCCTCAATGGTGGCAGCTCGAATCGTGATCTCGGGCGATGCAGTTGACGGCATGATTATGGATACTCGATTTACTTATAACTCCAAGATCACTCTCAAAGCTTGCAAATGACGAACCCTATCGAAAAGGCCCAACAGGTGCTTCGCCCGTATGCATCACGTCCTCTAATGTCTCTGCGGCGATCTTAGGCTCCTCAACCTCTTGCTGCGGCTTTGGAGCATCACTGTTACCGTTGCCATTGTTGTTTGCGTCATCTTGGCCACCTTGCTCACCTTGATCGCCATCGTCGTTATTCGCTCCATTCGCCGCAGCGCCATTCCGGCTTGCGGGCGGTAGTGGGCTAGCCGGTCCGGGATCTTTCACGGACAACACTTTCGCGCTAAGCCGATCAAGGCTATCTGGCACCAATCGCTCTGCGAAGCCAGCCAGGAACGCCCACACAAACAGCTTCCCGTACTCGGCACTTGAAGAAAGCTGCAACGGATAGAGCGATGAAGCGTGCGCAATGTCCGGTGGCATAAACGATGGAAACGCAATGCCCTGCAGAATCTGTCCAAGGAACATCAGCATCAACAAGACTGCAAAGATGCCGCCCAGCATGGGCGAAAGCCACAGATAGTAGCCGGAGATATCCAGTCCAAGAACGCTCACCAATGGGTCGCCGTCGCTGGGGATGTTCTGCATCCGTCGCTGTGAGCTAACGAATCCACCAATGATTCCGCAATAAATCACACCAAGCAACGTCATCAGCGAATGATCATGCTGAAACTTGTAAGCGGCCAATCCCAGGGATACCGTATACAGAACCACGCACCAGATACACGCCACAGTAAGCGATTTACGAATGCGTTCGCGCTGCGGAATCAGCGAGTAATACCAATGCAGAACGTCGAGGATGCGACTCAGGTCTGCACGAAGCAACTCAGCTTTGGCCGGAGTATCAGCTCCCGATGGTACGCCTGAATCAATGTATTTCTGGTAGATCGTGGGCGACGCAATACTGCGTAAACGCTCGCGCATGATCCACGCATTGCGTTCCACCATATCCGTCGGCAGCAGCGAGAAGACGACACTTTCTAAAAGGAAAATATCGCCCCATGTAAGATCGTCCGGTCGCTCACGAGACTTTTCAATGACTCGGTCTGCTCGTTGATCTGGCACATTGACGTTCACATACAGCGCAACAATGTGATCGAAATAAGACCAACCATAGGGAGGCACGGTTGGTGGATCACGAAGATTCAGTACCACTCCAAGCCGTCGCCACAACTTACGCCCGAAAATCATGGGAACACCCCATGTGAATTGTGAGTAGATTCCAACACAGCTTGGCGCCCGCGCACGCCATCAATCTGTGTGAGACGGCAGACTAACGCAGGGAAAAACTAAATACCAACATAATTTTTTGATCTGTTTTGGCCCGTGAACACAGGTGCGTCAGGTTGTAGGTTGTCCTTTTGCAAGTTAGCGCAACTTACTACAATCCGTTTCTACTCATTGCGTCGCCCAGGCGCCATCACACTTAGTTGAGTTCCTGCGCCAGTCCAATCAGAATTCCCTCAGGCCCGCGCAGGTAGCAAAGCCGATACGAATTCTGATAGCGGACCACTTCACCAACAAGCCTTGCGCCGCGCATGCAAAGCCTCTCAAGGGTGTCATCAATGTCATCCACGGCAAACATCACGCGGAGATAGCCCAGGGCATTCACCGGGGCATTGCGATGATCTTCAACGACGGCTGGCGCAAGCAAGCGTGAGAGTTCAATACGGCTGTGCCCATCCGGTGTGCGCATCATGGCAATCTCAACACGTTGGTCGGCAAGTCCGGTCACACGTCCTGCCCATTCGCCTTCGACCGTGGCTCGTCCTTCCAGCTCAAGCCCCAGCTCGAGAAAGAACGCAATCGCCTCATCAAGATCTTCGACGACGATGCCAACGTTATCCATCCGCTTCAATGCCATGCCGCGACTCTACAGGACATTTGTTACAAGCGACAACGCACCCTCTCGCAACGGGGAAGCGAGCCGTTAAGATTCAGCCGACGACGCAAACGGATCGTTCGCGCCTCTCACATAGGCCGCAGCATCCTGAAAGTTGCGACCGATTCTCTGAGCCTTGCTCAGAATCCACTCCGCTGTCTCTGCAGGGAATATCTCGACAGTTGTCTCGGAGAACAGGGCCAGCCATCGATCAAAATGCTCAGGGTCAAGACCAAGTCCGACATGGCGCATCGCTGGATCGCCTTTGTAACGACCCGAGGTCAGCAACACCGTAGACCAGAAGTCCTTCAGGACAGAGAGATGATGCGGCCAGTCGGACACGACCGCGTTGAAGATCGGGCCAATCTCGGGGTCTGTTCGAACCTTGGCGTAGAACACGTCAACAAGGTTTGCGATTTGTTCTTCCGTAATCCCCACACTCAATAACCTAACTGAGTTGCTCACAGCACCGAACGCATAAACAAGTTCCAGTTTTCTTAAAGCAAAGCTCGCACATCCAAGGCGCGAACACCGGAACGATCGCGCCTGGCAACGCGCCGAAGGCGTCCAGAACGGTATGAAAAACCTGTCAAGCCCCTAAGCTACCCAACCATAACAAATGAAAGGAAATAGAGTTGGCATGGTATTTCCGCCAAGCCGATAAAATAGAACTAGAGAGAAAAGGGCCGCGCTTTGGCGCGGCCCTAACTCGTTTAGAAAGACGATTTTGCCTCTAACCCCAATGGGCAGACGATTTTACAGCTACTGAGTCCGTAAACCCAATAGAAAGACGATTTTAGAAAAACAGGGAGGGGAGGGAGGGTACCCCGCTACTCCCGATCCTTACGTTTCTTGATTTCCACGTTCAGACGCTTGATCTTCTGGTTAAGCGTACTCAGAGGAATCTTCAGGAACTCCGCGGCTTCCGTCTGGTTCCAGTTGCAGCGTTCCAGTCGGTCCGAAATAATGCGGCGCTCAATCTCTTCCATGATGTCGAAGAGACTGGAATCCGCCTTCGTATCCAGAGCAGCAGCGGTATAAACAGTTCCACTCAACTGCTGCGGCAGAATCTCCAGCGTGACGGTTGGCGTAGATGACAGCACAACACCGCGTTCCATCGCATTCTCCAGCTCACGCACGTTTCCGGGCCATTCGTAATCCATCATGGCTCGCAGCGCATCCGGAGCAAGCGTACGCAGCTCAAAACCGTTCTCATCGCTGTAGCGCTTCAGGAAGTGTGTTGCCAGCAGAGGAATGTCCTCGCGACGCTGACGCAGAGGCGGCAGATCCAGGTTAATGACAGACAGGCGATAGAACAGGTCCTCGCGGAAACGACCGTCCTTCACCGCTGTCTGCAGGTTCACGTTCGTCGCTGCCACAATGCGAACGTCAACGGCAACCTCCGTCGTTCCACCTACGGGAAGGAAGCGACGCTCCTGCAGCGCACGCAGCACCTTCGCCTGCGTATCCAGCGGCATGGTGCCAATCTCGTCCAGGAACAGCGTTCCACCGTCCGCCGTCTCGAACAGGCCCTTCTTCGTGGCGACTGCGGAAGTGAAGGCACCCTTCACATGGCCGAAGAGTGTCGACTCCAGCAGGTCCGTTGGAACCGCGCCAGTATTGATGGCAACGAACGGCTTGTCGTGGCGCGGCGACGCAGTATGAATGGCCTTGGCGATCAGTTCCTTGCCTGTGCCGCTCTCACCCTGGATCAGCACGGTGGTCTTCGCCGGAGCCACCTGCGCAACCGTGTCCAATAGCTTCCCCATCACATCGGACTTACCCACGATGTTGTCGAAGGAGTAGCGCTGCTTGAGCGTACGACGAAGCTGAGTGACTTCCTGCAGCGAACGCTGCTTGGCAATGGCGGTGCGGATGTCGGCGAGTAGCTTCTCGTTATCCCACGGCTTCTGGACGAAGTTGTCCGCGCCCGCGCGCAGAGCATCGACCACATTGCCGACCGTGCCATAAGCGGTGATCATGATCACCGGCAGCTCCGGACGCATCCGTTTGATGCGGGGAAGTAGATCAATACCGCTCTCGCCCGGCATGGACAGATCCAACAGCAGCAGATCGTACTCGTTGGAGGAGAGCATCTCCAGGCCGGACTGGCCTTCGGGCGCCATCTCCACGGTGAAGCCCTCAAACGTCAGCAGCGTCTCTAGGGAGTCGCGGATTCCGGCTTCGTCGTCGATGATGAGGATGCGTGCGCCCAGGGAGTTACTAGTATCGAGTATTGCTGCCTCAGGCATTCACTGTCCTTGTGTCTCGTGTAGTGTCCGGGGACGTCTCGTCGGCACCGCCAACGCGTTCCACCGGGAACTCCAGTGTAAACGTCGTCCCTGTACCGATCTTGCTCTCCACGTGGATACGTCCCTGATGCTCCTGCACAATGCCGTACGACACCGACAGCCCCAGCCCGGTACCCTTGTGCTGGCCCTGCCGCGGCGCATTCTTGGTGGTGAAGAACGGATCGTAGATACGGTGCAGATGCTCAGGCGCAATGCCACTGCCGGTGTCCGCAATCCGCAGCGTGACAGTCCGACCATCGTCTAAGCTGGCAATGCGGATGGTGCCACCCGTACCGTCATTCATGGCATCCTTCGCATTCAAAACCAGATTGAGGATCACTTGCTGTAGCTTGCCGTGGCTGCCATAAATCTTCGCCAGCGGAAGCTGCAGGTCAATGTCCACGTTGACCTTTGCAGTGCGTAGTTGATGATCGATCAGCGTAAGCGTCTCGCGTACAACGGAGTTCACATCCAGCGACGCGAACACTGTGGAGCTTGTACGTGAGAAGTTCAGCAGGTTGTTGACGATCTCACTCGCTCGGAAGGTCTGTTGCGTGATCTTCTCCAGCACAGGTGCCAACCGCTGATCATCACGCGTGTGCTTCTGCAACATCTGCGCGTAGGAGGAAATAACGGCGAGAGGCGTGTTGACCTCGTGTGCCACGCCTGCAGCCAGCAGACCGATAGAAGATAGCTTCTCCGCTTGCGTTAACTGGCCTTCAAGGCGTGTGCGGTCAGTGATGTCTTCCATCATCACCGTAGAACCAACGGAGACGAAGTCGCGTGTCAGCAGCGGTGCGATGGAGATATTGGCAGTGCGGCTCTCGCCAGTTCGTAGGTCCAGCGTCACTTTGGACAAGTGGTGCGTTCCGGGCTCATTCGCGGCAGCAAGGAATGTCTCCAGGAACTCCGGCGAGAAGATCTCCGAAACGTGTTTCCCGATCACTTCCGCGCGTGACAGTGCATACAGCACTTCCATCTCGGTGTTCCAGCTCTCCACGCAGTTCTGCAGATCCAGCGTGAAGATGCCCACCTTGATGGATTCCACGATGTTCTCGTTGAACTCCTTCAGTCGCTCGAACTCGTTGATCTGCTTCTCGAGGCGATTGAAGAGTTGCGCATTCTGGATGGCGATCCCGATGTAACCCGCGAGTGATGCGAGCAACTCCATATCTTCCGACGAGAGGAAGTCACCTTCTTGTGTGCGTCCGAGACCAATGATCGCGATGGGACGTGTGGAGTGCCCGTTGCGTCCGAAGACGCGACACGGAAGGTAATAGTTCAGGTCCAGCAGGGAAGCTACGCGCTGTTCCGCAGGCTCGAGATGCGGCAGCAGTTGCGGGTTCTCGAAGAAGATGTGTTCTTGCGACAGCAGACCGAAGTTGAGGAATGAGTTATGCGAGAGCTCTTCAGGGAGGTCGGCCAGAACGATATCTGGCATGCCATGCGATGCCGCAAGTGTGAACGTGCGGCCGGCGCCATCGTCCGCCGCCACAAACACAGCTACACGCGATACCAGAAGTGTCTGAGACAGACGCTCGACGACGGAGCGCGACAGCGTCGTAAGGTCCGTCTGTGACGAGAGACCTCGGCTGAACTCAATCAATGTCTCACGATAGTCGAAACGCTTGCGATCAAAGAGCCGATCTACTCGCGCCTGAATCGCTGCCTTGATCGGCTCAAAGATGAGTGCCGTTGCGATGATGCCTGCCATCAAGCCCCACACACGCAGGTTCGGCAGGCGTGTATGGACCAGTTCGCCCGTCACGGCTACAACACCGAAGTAAACACCAACCAGTGCGGCCGTTGCCAGCGTGTAGGTCACTCCACGCTTGAAGATCAGGTCCGTATCCATCAGGCGATAACGGACAATCGCCCATGCGAAGGTCAACGGCAGGAAGATCAGCGTGAAGCCAGCCGCGCGAGCCATGCCAAGCGGTACATCAGCATCGGCAAGATACGGAATGGCGTACAGCACCGTGAATGGCACCACTGAGAGTAGTGTGCCGCGCGTCAGCCACTTCAACTGCTGGCGCTCCAGCGGCTTGTCCGCAGCGCGATAACGGAAGAAGAAGACGGTTGCCGCGATGACGTAGTACAGAGCCAGGTAGCCAACACCGATCTGATCCAGCCGATGCTTCAGGCGTTCGGTCGCAGACCACAGTTCGATAGCAACCACCTGCAGACCGAAGATCAATGCTCCCGGAAGATACAAGAGAGCGACCAGGGCCTTGCGGCGCAGAGAGATTGCGCTTTCACCGAACGAGACTGCGAAGTGAAGGAACACTGCAGGTTGCAATGTGCCAGCCAGTAGCGCACCCCAGTAGCAGATCCAGTCCAGCGTGTCGAAAGCACCTGTATAGCGGAAGCTGTACAGCACACCGCTTACTAGGCAGAAGACGTAGAAGTGCATCGCCTTGGGAGCCGTCCAGCGTCGCAGCAGAACGTACATGCCGATGGCGAGATAGGCCATCGCAATAAGGCGCAGCCCTTGGTTGCGACTGTGGTCTGTAGGTTCCAGGATGACGGGAACATCCAGCGGTGCCTTGCCGCGTATGAGCGAGTACGTTACGCGACTGTACGTTCCGATGCGGTGCATCTCGCGTTCCAGCGGGGCGACGGTGAGAGTCTTATGTCCGTCAGCGGCGACGAGGAGGTCGCCTTCACGTACTCCGGCACGGTGTGCAGGGGAGGTCAGTGGGACGCGTTCAGCGTGTAGGCCGCCGTCGGATTCCAGCCACCACACGCCATCGGTGGGTGCGTCGTAAGAGCTTTCCTGTAGGAAGTTGGAGATGCCAAGGGCACAGACCAGCAGCGTCACGAGCGCCAACACTACGGCGGTCACGCGGGTTTGTAGCGCCTTGCCCATCTCCTCCAGGGTCCCTGGTACAGGTTAATTAGTAAGGTACATGCACTTTGGGGGCCAATCCAAAACGATCGACAGAGCATCGTTCACGCCGTTGCCGCCCAACAATGATGCTGCTGTATCGTCTTCATGATACGCGCTGTAGCAGAGAAGAATCCCTAACAGCGGAAGCATCTACAAAATCCCATAGATGGCGATAGAACGCGGAGTTCACAAGTGTTACGCGGAATGCATTGAGCTTCCTGTGTGTCCTTGTGAACTCCGTGTGTTGCTCTTAGAGCTGCTTTGAGAGCTCGCTTGCCAGTTCCGCGTACTTGTCCACGGCTTCGAGGAGTTCGGACTTCAGAACTTTTTCATCGGGGGTGTGGGCTACGTGGATGGTGCCGGGGCCTAGGAGGAGTGGCTCTCCCCAGTTGGTCAGGGAGGAGATGTCCGTGGCGTACTTGGCGATCATGGTGTCGAAGCCGGGGAGGCGCTTCATACGTACTGCTGCCAGGTCGAGGGCGAACTTCACGTCACAGCGGTTGCCGACGACGCGAGTGATTGTGTCCTTGACGATCTGGGAGTCGCCGATGGTGCGGATGAGGACGTGGGCTTCGGCGGCGTCGGGGATGACGTTGGGGGCACGGCCCCCGCTGATGAGGCCCACGTTGAGGGTGGACTCACCGATCTCGGGGTCGACCGGCAGTTGGGTGCGGGAGAGTTCGTGGAGGACATCGACCAGCTTGTCGATGGCGGACTCGCCCAGCTCCGGGTAGGCGGAGTGGGCCATCTTGCCGCTGGCACGGAGTTCCACACGAAGAGCGCCCTTGGTGGCGAGTGCGAGACGGTTGGATGTGGGTTCGCCGTTGATGAGGAAGCGGGAGCCTTTGCCGTCACGATTGGCTACCTTGGCGCCGGCGGAGTCGCGCTCCTCGCCTACTACGTAGAGCAGGCCGACTGGAATGCCGCCCTTATGCAGTTTCTCCGCGCCTGCAACCTGTGAGGCGAGGATGCCTTTGGCGTCGCAGGAGCCGCGGCCGTAGACGTAAGTGTCGTCCTCAGAGGACGGGAAGTATGGCGGAACCGTGTCGAAGTGCGTGGAGAGGGTGATCTTCGGCTGTGTGCCGGGCATCTTCGCGTAGAGGTTGAAGCGCTCGCCTGTAGCGCCGTTCACACCCGGTTGTTCCACCGGTTGACGTTCCACTTCGTAGCCAAGGCCTTGCAGGTACTCGTGCAGGAAGAGTCCGCACGCTCCCTCGAAATAGGTCGTCGACTCAATGTCGACTAGCTGTCGTGTCAGCTGAATAGGATCGATTGCCATGGCCTAAGGATACCCGACAGCCAAAGGGCATTCGGGCCAGTTAACATGGGTGTGATGGCCGGAACGATACAGACTGTTGAGACTCTACGCGGACCCGCGGGACGACTTGAGGCGCTGCTGAATGTGGGCGCTGCCGATGCCGCTTACAGTGCTGTGGTGTGTCATCCGCATCCTCCTTCGGGTGGCACGATGCATACGAAGGTGGTGTATCACGCGGCGAAGGCCTTCTCACACTTCGGTGTTCCGGTGCTGCGGTTCAACTTCCGTGGAACCGGGTTGAGCGAAGGCACGCACGATAACGGACCGGGCGAGATTGCGGATGTGAAGGCTGCTCTCGATTGGCTACAGCACGAGTACGGCTTGCCGATTCTGCTGGCTGGATTTTCGTTTGGCGCAAACATCGGGTTTCGGGCGGCTTGCGGGGATGACCGGGTGAAGGGGCTGGTGGGGCTTGGGATGCCGTTGCAGGCCGGTGGCCGGAGTTACTCGTATGAGTTCATGGCGCACTGCGACCAGCCGAAGCTGTTGCTGACCGGAGCGCAGGATCCGTTTGCACCACGTCTCGTAATGGAGAGCTACTTCGATGAGGCTGGCGGCGACACAGAGATGCAGTGGATTGAGGGTGCGGAGCACTTCTTCGCTGGTGTTCCGGGATCGCCTCAGCCGAAACTGGATCGGATGCGCCTGGCGATGCAGGATTGGCTTGGGCGGAAGTTCTTTGGGCTGTAGGTACCCCCTCCCCCCTGTTTTTCTAAAATCATCTTTCTATTGGGTTTACGGAATCAGTGGCTGTAAAATCGTCTGCCCATTGGGGTTAGAGGCAAAATCGTCTTTCTAAAAGAGTTAGGGCCGCGCTTTCGCGCGGCCCTTTTCTCTCTAGTTCTATTTTAGCGGTTTGGTGGAAATAGTATGCCAACTCTATTTCTTTTGATTTGTTCGGTTTGAGTGCATCTGGGTCTTGACAGCTTTCGTTTGTCACTCCATTCGTAGGGCGTCCATGGGATTGATGGATGAGGCGCGTTGCGCGGGGATGATGGCGGCTATAGCTGCCGCGACGGCAAGGATGATGACTGAACTCGTGATGACGATGGCGTCGAGACCTGCAATCTCATAAAGCTGGGATTGAACGAAGCGGACGCAGAGCAATGCGACCGGGATGCCGATGAGCATGCCGAGCGCGGTTTGAATGGTTGCGCCACGCAGGATCATGAGCATGACGGTGGAGCGGTTTGCACCGAGGGCCATGCGGACACCGATCTCCTGGTTTCGGCGGACAACTGAATAAGCGGTGACGCCGTACGATCCGATGGCTGCGAGCAGGAGTGCTAGTCCACCGAAGAGCATGGTCAGTCGTGAGATCAAGCGTTCTTCGGTGAAGTTTGCGGCGATCTGCTGGTCGAACGTATCGAAGCGCACCACGGTTAGGTCGGGGTTAATGGATGCGAGCGTGTGCTGCGCGATGGCTTCCATGCCGTCGACGGGATGGTCTGTAGCGACAACCAAAGCGCCGGCATAGAGGGCGTCATCCTTGTCGATGGGATCGGTTCTTGATTCCGGTTCCTGCATGGTGGGAATGAAGAACATGAGGTGATCCTTCCACCGCACGTTCTGATAGATGGTGTCTTCCACAACGCCGACGATCTCCCATGCGTTATTCGTATCCGCGCCGGGGAACCCGAAGTGTTGGCCGATGGGGTTTTCGCCGGGTTGGAATATTTTGCGAACGAAGGTTTGATTTACGACCGCAACGCGAGGCGCGGTGGGTGTATCGCGTTCATTGATGCCGCGGCCCATGAGGACGCGGGTTCCCACGGAATCGAAGTAGTCGCCGTTGATGCGAATGACGGATGAGATCGCTCCCTTCTGAGGATGCGCGTGAGCTTCTATTCCCCAGCCGTTGTTGTTGTCTTCCATGGGTGTGTATGAGGCGATGCCGACTTTTGTGACACCGGGTAATGCATGGAAGCGGTCTTCCATGGTGTGGTACAGCGCATCGAGCTGAAACTGTGTGTAGCCCGCTGCCTGCGGGTTGATGTGAATGATGTAGCGATTGGTCGCGTTCAGTTTCATGTCAGAGCCCTGCAGCTTCTTGAGGCTTTGAAGGAACAGACATGCAGCGATGAGCAACACGAGTGAGAGCGCAATTTGAAAGACAACCAATCCCTTTTGCAGGAGTGATGCGCCGGAGGTGGAGGTGCGGGAGCTGCTACGGAGTGCATCTGCTGGTTGGGTTCGTGATGCGTTCCATGCTGGTGCGAGGCCGAAGAGAATGCCGGTGACGAGTGACAACGCACAGGCAAAGCCTACGACTGCAAGCGACGGTGTTGCGTGGACAGGAATGCTGGCGGCATCAGGAAATGCGAGAGCCAACAGCATGCGTGTTCCTGCATAGGCCACGAGAAGGCCGGCGATGCCGCCAAGGATGGCGAGCAGGACGCTTTCTGTAAGCAGCTGGCGGATGATGCGTGAACGCATGGCACCGAGCGCAGTGCGCACGGACATTTCTGTTGTTCGAGCGATGCCTCGCACCAATAGCAGGTTCGCAATGTTGGCGCAGGCGATGAGGAGTACCAGACCCGCGGTGGCCATGAGGAGTTTCAGATGATCGCCATACTGTTCCTTCATGGTGGTGATGCCAGCGCCACCGGGAGTAAGTGTGATGTGAAGTCTCGTGAGTTTCGCCTTGTCATGGTCGGGAGAGAAACGACCTACGGCTACAAGTTCATTGCGAAGTTCCGCGGTGATTTTCTGTTGTAACTGGGCGAGGTCCGTGCCGGGTTTGACACGACCGATCATGTACAGCCAGTTCTGCTTCGGATTGTGCACGTAAGGCACATTCGCCAGTGCGGGCATGGTCTCGATGGGCAGGTAATACTCAGGCGGGTTGCGGATGAGTCGATCGCCGAAGAAGTTGCGAGGCGCGATGCCGATGATGGTGACGGGCCGTGTGTTGACGCGGAAGGTGCTGCCGATGACAGTGGGGTCGCCTTGGAAGCGTGTCTGCCATGCTTCGTAACTGATGATTGCGGTGGGCTGCGCTCCTTCTTTGTCGTCCGCATCTGTGAAGAAACGTCCCGCATGGGGTTGCAGACCGAAGGTGTGGAAGTAGTTTCCGGAGACGAATTCACCTGCGACCGAGCGCGGTGGGTCCTGTGTGCCTTCGCGACGCACGACGATGGGACGATAGCCGAAGCCCGCCTGCATGGCGGCGAGCTCTTCAAACTCTGGCGTGTTCTTTTTTAAGTGTTCGTAAGCATCGGTAGAGAAGTACGACATGGAGTCGCTCATGCCCATGCCGACGCAGCAATCGTTGGTGTCGCCGAGGCGCACGAGCAATGCAGGATTTGCGACGGGGAGGTCCTTTTGCAGGACAGCATGCACGAGTGTGAAGATGGCCGCGTTGGCACCGATGCCGAGAGCGAGTGTTAACAGCGCGGTGATGGTGAATGCAGGTGTTCGACGCAGTTGTCGAAATGCGAAGAGGATGTCGGCACCGATGGTTTCAAGGAGGTTGGTGCCTCGGGATTCGCGACAGTTTTCTTTCACCTGGGCCATGCCTCCAAATTCAAGTCGCGTTCTACGGGTGGCTTCCTGCTGGGAGAGGCCGGAACGCATGTGCTTTTCAACCTGCTGATCGAAGTGGAAGCGCAGTTCTTCATCGAGTTCGTTTTCGACGGTGGTCCTGCGGAACAGGGCTCGTAGACGAAAGATCAGATCGCTGAACATATGCGCTCCTCCTTACACGGCTTCAAGAACCTGGGCTACCGCTGCGGTGAGCTTTGCCCATGCTTCCTTTTCAACTTCGAGTTGATCGCGGCCCTTCTTCGAGAGTTCGTAGTACTTGGCGCGTCGGTTGTTCTCAGTGGTTTGCCACTTGGCCTTGATGAGACCGCGACGCTCGAGGCGATGGAGTGCGGGGTAGAGCGAGCCTTGCTGGATGCGGAGTGCGTCGCTGGAGAGTTGTTGTACGCGTTCTGAAATAGCCCAGCCGTGTTGTGAGCCCAATGCGAGCGTGCGCAGGATCAGAAGATCGAGTGTGCCTTGTGGGAGGTCTAAGTAGTCGCCAGCCATGCTTCCCCTTTCACTTCGACAGAAGAGTACATGGGGTTGTTGTAGAAGTGCAAGGGGAGAGTTTGAAGATTCGGTGGCGAGGCTATAGAGCGGGCCTTTGGCCCTTGTTTGCCTGCACGGACTTACACCTAGGCCTTCGGCCTAGGCTAATATTTCGTCGCGCCTTTGGCGCTTAGGGCTGCGGCTGTTCGTAGGCCGTGCCTTTGCCAAGAGTTGTTGGTTGGTGAGGTTTTACGGAGTGCTTATTGGCCCCAGAGGAGTAGGGCGAAGAGGAAGATCCAGAGGACGCCCATGGCGTGCCAGTACCAGGAGGTGCTGTCGACCATGATCTGGCGGGATTGGATGGATTTCAGTGAGCGCAGGCCGACGATGGCTGTGATCAGCATCACGATGCCGAGGATGAGGTGGATACCGTGGACGCCGGTGATCAGATAGAAGAAGCGCGAAGACGGATTCGCTGAGTAAACGACGTGCTGCGCGACGAGTTGTCGCCATGCGAGGATCTGTCCCCAGACGAAGGCTGCGCCGAGGAGCGTGGTGGCGATGAGCCAGGGGAGCGCTTTGCGGCGTGTGGGGCTGCCGAGGCCGAGCCACTCTTCCATGACGTCGATTTCGCGGAAGACGGAGCGGCGTGCGAGTTCAATTGTGACCGATGAGAGGATCAGGACGGCTGTGTTGAGCCAGAGGATGGACGGGATGCCGATGGGAATCCATGTGCGGACGTAGTGGTTGTAGGCGTCGATGTGCGCTGCGTGCTTGGTGACGAAGAACGCGCTGACGAGCGTCATGAAAAAGATGAGGTCGCCTGCGAGGAACGAGAAGACAGCGAAGCGGTAGGTCTGGAGTTTTTCGCGAGGGCCTCGGCGGCCTACGGGGTTGTTGCTCCAGTTGTCGCCGTCGCCGCCACCGCCGGTGTGTTTGGGCTCGATGGGTGGGAGGCGTCCTCCGCCGATGTCGGCTTCATCAGGGCGCCGGGGTGGGAGCTTTTCGACGACCTCATCGGGATGGAGGATGGTAGGCATGGGGGCAACAACGCCGTTATGGCCTTGATAGTACTCCGCAAATGAGCCGTGTGCATGTGACGTGGCTCACAGTGGCAAGGTTATCCGTTGTGCGCCGCGCGGACGGAGTCGAGGAAGAGTTCGTGGACGCGCTTGTCGGTGGAGAGTTCGGGGTGGAACGTGGCCGCGAGCAGGTGGCCCTGACGGACGAGCGTGGGGGAGCCGTCGCGCTCTGCGAGCGTTTCCACGCCGGGGCCGGTCTGGGTGATGCGGGGCGCGCGGATGTAGACCATTTCGAACGGGCCGCCGGGCAGGGTGGTTTCGGCTTCGAGGATGCGGGAGTCGTTCTGGCGGCCGTAGGCGTTGCGTTCTACCGTGACGTCAAGCGCGCCGAGGGACTTCTGCTCGGGGTGGGTGACGTGTTTGGCGATGAGGATGACGCCAGCGCAGGTGCCGAAGGTGGGTTTCGTCTGGACGAATTCCTGGAGCGCGTCGAAGAAGCCGCCGCGTTCGAGCGCCTTGAGGAAGGTGGTGGATTCGCCGCCGGGGATGACTAGGCCGTCGATGTTTGCCAGTTGCTCGGGCTTGCGGATGAAGACCGTTTTCGCACCGCATTGCTGGAGCATGCGGGCGTGCGCGTCAAAGGCACCCTGAAGCGCGAGAACGCCGATGGTTGGCTGGAAGTTGGCGGTAGAACTGTCGGCCATGGTTCATCATAGCTGCATTTTTCGCTGGAAGACGGAGCGGTCGTCCTAAAGTCTTAAGCCTGATGTGGATGGTTTGCCCAACTGCCGTTACACTGTGGCGGTGAGTGAGTCTTTGAAATCTCTTCCGGATGCCATTCGCGAACGTCGCAGTACGCCCTCGTTCGATGGCAGCCCGATTCCGGCAGAGGATATCCGTACGATTTTGGAGGCGGGGATTGCCGCGCCTTCTGGGTATAACGTGCAGCCGTGGCGCTTTGTCGTGGTGCAGTCGCCGGAGCAGAAAAAGAAGCTGCGCGCGGCTTGCTACAACCAGGCCAAGGTGGAAGAAGCTTCTGTCGTGATTGCCTGCTGTGGCGACGTGGATAGCTGGCGTCGCGATGCGGACGATATTGTGCGCATGGGGCTGGAAGGCGGCATGAGCGAAGGCTATGCCTCGCAGTTGAAGAGTTACGTGGAGAGTTATCTGCTGAGTTTGAATGCTGACCAGATGCATGGCTGGCTGAACAAGCAGGTGACGTATGCCGCGGCTTACATGCAATTGACCGCTGAAGTAATGGGCTATGACACCGCTGCGATGGAAGGCTTTGAGCAGAACGAAGTGAAGGAAGCTCTGCGGCTGCCCTTAAGTTACTGGGTGGTGTCGCTGCTGGCGATTGGAAGATTGAAGGGGCCGGATAAATATAACGGCGGCCGCTTCGATCTGAATCACGTGGCCTTTGCGGAAGAGTTCGGGAAACCACTGCGGTGAGGCGCGGCTTCATAGCGACGCTTCTTGGAGTTGCGGCGTTGGTGGCCGTGGCGTGCACCTATCTTTACTGGAACCCAATGTGGCTGGTGGATCGGTCGGTGAACCTTTACCTGCGGGGTAAGGGGATTCAGCATCATTACGTGATGGTGGATGGCTACCGGATTCATTATCTGGAAGCCAAACCGGCAGGGAATGGACCGGAGAAGCCGGTGCTGCTGGTGCATGGGTTGGGGGCTCGCGCTTCTGACTGGGCGAAGATGATTCCCGATCTGGCGAAGGCCGGATACCACGTGTATGCACTGGATCTGCTGGGGTATGGCGATTCGCCGAAGCCGAAGGATGGCGACTACACGCTGGATGGGGAAGAGCGTATTGCGACTGATTTTCTGCGGGAGCTGAAACTGCAGAAAGTGGACCTGGGCGGATGGTCGATGGGTGGTTGGGTTGCCATGAAGATGGCGCTGGATCATCCGGAGATGGTGCGGCGGTTGATGGTGTATGACACGGCCGGGCTGTACTTCGTTCTGGATTTTCCACCTTCGCTGTTTTCGCCGCATGACCGCGCGAGTTTCGATGCGCTGATGGACAAGATTGAGCCCAGCCGGTGGCGTACGAAAATTCCGTCGATGATGATTCCCGGAATGATCCGCAACTTTCAGAAGAACCAGTTCATTGTGCAGCAATCATTTGGCAGCATGCTGCATGGGCGAGAGTTGCTGGACTTCCGGTTGGGTGGATTGAAGATGCCCATGCTGATTGTGTGGGGCACGGAGGATCGCTTGATTCCCGTGGAGGTTGGGCTGCGGATGCACGACCTGGTGCCGCAGTCAGTGTTTCTGGGCGTGAGGAAGTGCGGGCATTTGACTGCAGCGGAATGTGCGCCACCGGTGGTGGAGGAGACGCTGAAGTTCCTGAATGCCGACCCACCGCTATCACGTTCTACCAGTTACGCGGACGCGCCGCAGTAGCTAGTCTTCCTTCCAGCGGTATGCGGAGGGTTGCGGAAGGCCGATGTGGCCTAATACGCGACAACAAAATTGACGAGCAATGTCATCCAGGCTTGGTGGCCGGAAGTACATGGCGGGGATTACGGGGTAGATCACGGCCCCAGCCTCCGCCGCAAGCGTCATGTTCCGAAGATGGATGCGGTTGAAGGGAGTTTCCCGGACGCAGAGAATCAGCGGCCGCTGCTCCTTCAATGTGACATCCGCTGCGCGGTCGATGAGTCGCGCGGCCATACCGTTCGCGATGGACGCGAGCGTTCCCATGGAGCAGGGCAGCACAATCATGCCATCGGAAGGATGGCTGCCGCTGGCAACGGGGGCTGCAATGTCGTCATTGCGGAATACCGTGAACTTGCTGGAAGGCGGGCCGTCGAGAAGTGTTTCCAACAGCGACGCGCGCCCGCCGGCGAGGCTAAGTTCTTCCGTCACTACGCGCAAGGCATGATCCGATGCGATGAAGTGAACGGTTTCCACGCGATCGTCGTTGTTGAGAAGTCGAAGCAGATGCGCGGTGAAGAGTGCTCCGCTAGCACCTGTCATCGCAACGGTGAGGCGCGCGTGGGTGAGGTCGTGGCTTTGAGAAAATGGACTCACGCCATCGATTATCGTCGAAAGCTGAAATTTTCATCGGCACACGTGGTTCCAGATTGCGTCTTAAAGAATAGGCCGCGCCCCCCAAAGGCCGCCTCACATGTCCATAGCCCGACGTCCTGAAGGAGATGATCATGCCGCAATTGCGACATGCCGCAAACTTTCTCGCCGCCGCATTGTGCATTGCGCTTCTTACGCCATTGCGTGCGAACGCCAGTATCAGCCTGCTGGTGGAGGAGCCGTTTGGATCTTTTGGTTCGTTTACCTCCACTGGTCACGCTGCTGTGTATCTGGACAATGTCTGCGCAGATTCGCCGACGCGGTTGCGGCTTTGCCATGGCGCGGAACTTGGAGTGGTGATAAGCCGCTACAGCAACGTGAACGGCTATGACTGGGTTGCGATTCCATTGATCCCGTATCTCTACGCGGTGGAAGATATTTCCGACGTACCGGAGAAGGCTACGGTTTTGCTGGAAAAAGAGCTGCGCGATCGCTATCGGCGGGCGCATCTATTGGACCTGGCACCGAGTCGGGAGGATGGCAGCGCACCCGGTGGCGACTGGATTCAACTGATTGGCGCATCCTACGATCGGCACATCTACGGGTTTCAACTGGAAACGACGCGAGAGCAGGATGAGGCCATCATGGCGAGATTGAATGACAGCCGCAATCGGGGTGAGTTCAACCTGCTCTATCGGAACTGCGCGGATTTTGCGCGCACCATTCTGCGCAGTACGTTTCCGGGATCAATTCCTCGGAATGCGATGGCGGATTTCTGGCTGACGACGCCAAAGCATCTGGCGCGGCTGGTGACGAAGTTCGGTATGAAGAATCCTGAATTGCAATTTCAGACCTTCCAGATACCGCAGGTTCCAGGGACGCTCCCACGCAGCCGGAGGGTGAATGGTATTGCAGAGACGGTGGTGCGATCAAAGAAATACATTGTGCCTCTAGCGTTCTTTTCGCCCACCACAGCAGTGGGCCTGGTGGTTGCGTATGTGGGCACCGGGCGCTTCAAGATGCCGAAAACTGCGCCAGTGATGGCGCAGTTACAAACACCGTCGCAACCCGTTGGCATTATGATTGCCGACGACCGGATTCAACTGCCGATGACTCCACCGCCGTTTATGGAAGCGAAGATGTGTTCGACGGTGGTTCCATTGCTTGAGGCAGAGGGCGGCGGCAACTGAACGCCTGAGAAGCCTTCAAGTTGAACATGGCGGTTTGTTGTTGCGTGTGGTTCAGGAAGTGCTTTGGAGGTTCGTTGCATGCGTTTTATCCGTCCGCTTTGTTCTGCACTGCTTTCTGTCTCCTTGCTGCTACCAGTTTCTGCCGATGCCTGTACGCGTGCGGTGTATCACGGTGCGGATGGCGAGGTGATTACGGCGCGTTCCATGGACTGGAAGGTGGACGTTGGAACCAACCTCTGGATTTTGCCGCGTGGGATGGAACGGAGTGGTGCTACCGGCCCGCGTTCTCTTCACTGGACATCGAAGTATGGCAGTGTGATCGCGAGCGGATATGACATCTCCACCACAGATGGCATGAATGAAAAAGGCCTGGTGGTGAACCTGTTGTGGCTGGCCGAGTCAGAGTATCCGAAGTTTGATGGAAGCAAGCCTGGACTGGCTATTTCGCTGTGGGCGCAGTACATGCTGGACAAGTATGCGACGGTGGCTGAGGCCATTGATGCGCTTGAAAAAGAGCCATTGCTGGTGGCTACGGCGCAGGTGCCAGGTGAAGAGAGGCTTGCGAACCTGCACATGTCGATGTCAGATTCGAGCGGCGATAGTGCTGTTGTGGAGTATGTGAAAGGCAAGCAGGTGATTCATCATGGCCGTGAGTATCAGGTGATGACGAATTCACCGACCTACGATCAACAGCTGGCGCTGGAATCGTATTGGAAGGATATTGGCGGTACGACGATGTTGCCGGGAACGAATCGCGCTGCGGATCGTTTTGCGCGTGCTTCGTTTTATATCAATGCGATTCCCAAGAGTGAAGACCCGGACATGGCGGTGGCGAGTGTGTTCAGCGTGATTCGCAATGTGTCTGTGCCGTTTGGTATTACGACGGCGGATCAGCCGAATATCTCGTCGACGCGCTGGCGGACGGTGGCGGATCAGAAGCGGCTGGTCTACTTCTTCGAGTCAGCTCTGACACCGAATGTGTTCTGGGTGAAGCTGAGCGATATTGATTTCTCGCATGAGACGGGCAAAGTGATGAAACTAGACCTGGGGAAAGACCAGAAGAATACTTTCTCTGGAAACGCGGCTAAAGACTTCAAGGAAACGAAGGCTTTCTCGTTTATGGGGTTGCCTGATAAGTAGCTGCTACTGATCCTTCAGCGCGAAGGCGACGATGGTGGTGCCGGTAATGCTGGTCTGTTCGTCGAGTGTGGCTTCGAGCGCCGGTTCGGGTAGATGCAGTTCTGCTGCGGCGATGGTCTCTGCTGGCGCTCCTACAAAACACAGTTCGCAGACACCGAAGCCATCGTCTTCTATGCGGACGGGCGGGCCGAAGGTGCGGCAGGTCATGGGGCGATGCGCGTAGAGATCGCAGGTGCCTGTGGCGGGATCGAGAACGGGGCACACCGCGTCGTTGGCGAAGTCTTCGAATTGTTCGAGGGAGGCTTCGTCTTCGTAGAGGATGCCTGTCGTCGTGTCGCCGGGGAAGTCGGTGCTTAGATCTGCGATGGATTGTTGAACGCGTTCTTGTATGCGTTGTTGTGTCTCGATCGGGGCTTGATGGAAGCCTTCGCGGAGGCGTTCGGTGTCGAGCGGGCCGATGCGGAAGACGCCGGTGCAGCATTGGCTGCATCCCGGACGACAGGCCAGCCATGGGCCGCTGCGACGCGTTGCGTCTGCGAGTGCGGCGTCCATGAGCTGGATGAGTTGACTGTCGTCGGGGGGCAGCATGGCTGGCTCTTACTGCGCTTGCAGTTCGCTTAGTGGCTTGCCGAAGACGCGTTCGAAGATGGCGGGGACGTTGTTGAGGCGGCGGTTCACGTCGAAGGCGCGGGCGATGCGTTCGGGCGGCAGGAGGCTGGTGATCTGCGGATCGGCGGCGACCAGTTCCTTGAATACGAGGTCTTCTTTCCAGGCCTTCATCGCGAGGGTCTGGACCGTTTTGTATGCGTCTTCGCGGAGCATGCCGGCTTCTGCGAGGTCGAGCAGGAGCTGGCCGGAGAAGACGAGGCCGCCGGTGAGGTTCAGGTTCTTCAACATGCGCTCGGGGTAAACCATGAGCTTGTCGATGAGGTTGGTGGCCTTGCTGAGTGTGTAGTCGGCGAGGGTGGTGGTGTCGGGGAGGATGACGCGCTCGGCGGAGGAGTGCGAGATGTCGCGCTCGTGCCAGAGGGCAACATCTTCAAGTGCTACTTGAGAGTTTGCTCGCATCACGCGGGCAAGGCCGCAGATGTTCTCGCAGGTGATGGGGTTGCGCTTGTGCGGCATGGCGCTGGAACCCTTCTGCTTTTCGCTGAAGAACTCTTCGGCTTCACGGACTTCGGTGCGCTGGAGGTGGCGGATTTCTGTGCCGATCTTGTCGAGCGAGGACGCGATGATGGAGATGGCGCCGATGTAGGCGGCGTGGCGGTCGCGCTGGAGCACCTGTGTGCTGACTTCAGCGGCCTTGAGGCCGAGGCGCTTACAGATCTCTTCTTCTAGCTGAGGCGTGACGGTGCCGTAGCTGCCGACTGCGCCGGAGAGTTTGCCTACGCGCATGTCTTCTGCGGCGGCGGTGAAGCGCGTGATGTTGCGCTGGCACTCGGTGTACCAGAGGAGCAGCTTGAGGCCGAAGGTGGTGGGTTCTGCGTGGACGCCGTGGGTGCGGCCGATGCAGGGTGTGAGCGCGAACTCGATGGCGCGGCACTTGAGGACGACGGATAGCGCTTGCAGGCCGTCGAGGATGATTGCGGAGGCCTTCTTGAGCAGCAGGGCTTGTGCGGTGTCGACGACGTCGGTGGAGGTGAGGCCGAAGTGCAGCCAGCGTGATTCAGGGCCGACCTTTTCAGCGACTGCGGTAGTGAAGGCAATGACGTCGTGACGCGTCTGGAGCTCGATCTCCTGGATGCGTGCGATGTCGAAGTCACCCTTGGTGCGGATGGCCTTGGCGGCTTCCTGCGGGACGATGCCTGCGTCGGCGAGGACTTCGCTTGCGGTCGCTTCGACTTCGAGCCATGCACGGAACTTCGATTCGTCGGACCAGAGCTTGCGCATGGCGGGGCGTGTATAGCGATCGATCAAGGGAACGTACCTCTTTGGCGTGGTGGCCGGGATAAGCGCGGGCTGCTCAGGCGCTACCATTAAGTTTAATGGACGCACGAAGTCGCGATGTCGTGGTGGCGCCTTTACCTGCCCAGGTGAAGGCCGCTCGGCGACGCTTGATGCTGCGAGATGGCCTCAAATTCCTGACACTTACGGTTGTTGCGCTGCTCATGAGCGGCGTAACGACGCTGCTGTTTCGCAGCTTTGAGGCGCATCGCGAAGTTTTGGCGGTGCGATGGGCGGAGCGCGGGCAGCAGGCGCTGGCGGCGGGAAAACCGGCGGAAGCTGTTACTGCTCTGCACACTTCGCTGGGATTTCGACCGGATGTTCGTGAGAACCAGCTTGCCCTGGCGCGTGCGCTGGCAGCGAGCGGTCGCGTGAACGAGGCAGAGAATTACTTTCTGAATTTGTGGCAGACGCAGCCGGGCGATGGCGGTATCAACCTAGAGCTGGCCCGGTTGGCGCGGCAACAGGGCAGGTCTTTCAACGCGATTGAGTACTATCGCGCGGCGATTTTTGGTAATTGGAGCGGCGATGGTCCTGCGCGGCGACGGGATACTCGGCTGGAGTTGTCGAGCTACCTGGTGGGGCTGGGGCAGGGCAAGGCAGCTCGTGCGGAGTTGTTGATTGCGGCGGGGAATAATCCGGATGCGTCTTCGCAGCTTCGCATTGGTGAGGCGCTGGAGGCAGCGGATGCTCCGAAAGAGGCTGCTACGGCTTATCGCAATGCGAGTGACGACAAAACTTTCGCTGCGACGGCGCAGGCGAAGCTGGGCGAGCTTTGTTATGCGCAGGGTGACTATGCGTGTGCTTCGGAGGAGTTGACGCGGGCTTTGCGCACGACTTCGTGGACGGCGGAACAGAAGCAGCGCATGAGTGCGTTGCAGGATCGTTCGGAGTGGTTGCGAGAGTTTGTTCTTTCGCATGATGTGCCTTCTCAGTTGCGTGCGGAGCATTTGTTGAAGGCTTCGCGGATTGCGATCGCGCGCGTCGATGGTTGTCTTGTGCAACATGCAGAGCAGGCTGACATGATGCAATTGCAGGCGCAGTGGAAGGCGCTGGATACGGAGAAGAATCGTGTGGAGCTGCGGCACGACGATGATGTGCAGGACCAGTATCGGCGGTTGATTTTCAGCAGCGAACGAAGTGCGCAGAATGTATGTGGCGCGCCTACGGGCGATGATGCGTTGTTGCTTTACCTGGCGGACCATCCGGCGACGCAGTTCGGAGGTCAGTCATGAGCGCGCAAGAACCGGTGGTGGTTCTGCAGGAGATGGAAGCTGCCGCAGAGCAACAGGTGGAACATTCTTCGAAGCGTGAAGGTCGCCTGTTTCTTCTGCTGAGCATTTTCATTGGACTGATCTCTGGCCTGCTGGTGGTTTCGTTCCGCATGGCCATTGAGTGGCTGACGGTGTTGCTGCAGGGGTCGGCGCCAGCGCCTCACCAGTTGCGATTGTTGATTGTGCCTACGGTGGTGGGTGTGGTGTTGGGACTGATGACGCGTTACGTCTTTCCGGATGTGCGCGGTTCTGGTGTTAACCAGACGAAGGCTGCTCTCTACATTCACAACGGCTACATCTCTACGAAGACGATGATCGGCAAGTTTCTGCTGGCTGCGTTGTCGATTGGTTCGGGACAATCGCTGGGGCCGGAGGATCCTTCGCTGCATTTAGGCGCTGGTGTGGCTTCGCGCATTGGGCGTTATGTGGGGTTGTCGCGTGCGAGGCTGCGGCTGTTTGGGCCTGTGGGTGCAGCGGCGGGTTTGGCTGCGGCGTTTAATGCGCCGATTACTGCTGTGCTGTTTGTGATTGAGGAAGTCATCGGGCAGTGGACAGCGGCGATTCTTGGGTCCATTGTTTTGTCCGCTGTTTCCGCGGTGGTGGTGGCGCGATGGTTCTGGGGATCGCAGGCGATGTTCCGCGTTCCGAACGTGAATCTGCGTGATCCGCGCGAGTTGCTGGCGTATGCGGTATTGGGTGTGATCGGCGGATTTGCATCGCTTCTGCTGACACGTGCATTGGAATATCTGCGGCCTCGTCTGCGGAGCCTGCCTGCGAATCGACAGGTGTTTGCGCCAGCGTTTGCTGGTTTGTTGGTCGGGGCGATTGCGTATCTTGGTGTGCCGCAAGTGTTGGGCGTGGGGTACGGCACTATGGATGCCGCCATGCACGCGGAGTACACGATTGGGTTTCTGCTGTTGCTGGCAGGGATCAAACTGCTGACGACTACGTTCTCGTTTTCATCCGGTGCGCCCGGTGGATTGTTTGCACCTGCGCTGTTCATTGGCGCAATGCTGGGTTCTGCGGTGGGGACGTTTGAACATCACTTCTTTCCATCGCTTACGGGTTCAGTGGGATCGTATGCGCTGGTGGGCATGGGTGTGTTCTTTGCGGCGTTCATTCGCGCGCCGCTTACGAGTGTGTTCATGATCATGGAGATGAGCGGCAACTACACGATTGTGTTGCCGGTAATTGTGTCGAACACGATTGCGTACATCATCTCGCGTTCGCTGCAGCCAGTGCCGATTCTTGAGGTCTTCACGCATCAGGATGGTCTGTATCTGCCCTCACTGGAAGAGGAGCGCGAAGATACGGAGTTACGGCTGGAAGATGCGTTACGACCTGCCGATGTTCCAGTGCTGAACGGCGGCGAGATGTTGAAGGAACTGGAGCGCGAGATTTGCGTTGCTTCTGTTGTTCTGATTCGTTGTAGCGATGGATGGTATGCCGCACGGCAGGAAGAGATGCAAGCGCTGTTGAGCAAGGCGCAGGATGAGGGCGACAAAACACTGGAGCAGAGCGTGGCGGCGAGCAGGACGCCGATGCTGTTTCCGGATCAGCCGCTGGCGCACGCTTTGCCTTACTTCAAGAACTGGCCTCTGTTGCCTGTCTCCAATCGCGCGATGCGTGGCGTGGTGGAAGGCGTGGTGACGCTGCAGGATGTGTTGGACCGTTATCAGCAATAAGAAACGCCCTGCGGATGCAGGGCGTTTCAGTATCAAATTGAGGGTGAAGTTATCCCGGCTGCTGTACGCCGAACAGTGTCGACATCTCATCGAATAGGAAGCCCTTGCCGGGACGGTATGGCTGTATCCATTTGCCATCGATGACGAATTGCGGGATGGCTTTCTTGCCTACGTTCTGAACAAGTTCATCAACAGCGCCCGGAGTCTTTTCAATGTTGACTTCGGTGTAGGGGATGTTGTGCTGTGCCAGAAAGCGCTTAGCAACGAAGCAGTCGCGGCACCAGTCAGCGGAATAAACCTTCAGATCCATGCTTCTAGTTTACCTCTTTATGACTATTGCTCGTGGTAGTTGCGGATGAGGCCGCCGTCGACGAAATACGTGGAGCCGGTGACGTAAGCCGCTTCATCGCTGGCGAGAAAGGCTGCGAGAGCAGAGACATCGTCTACTGTTCCCATGCGGCCCAACGGTATGTTTTGCAGTAGCGCATTGAGCTTTGGCTTGTCGTTCAGCAATGACTGGTTGATGGGCGTGATGATGGCGCCGGGCGCTATGTTGTTGACCGTAATGTTCTTTGGGCCGAGTTCCACGGCGAGGTCGCGCATGAGCATGCGCACGCCACCCTTGGCTGCGCAGTAGCTGGCGAAATGAGGGAAGACCATGTCCTCATGCACGGAGGAGATGTTGATGATGCGGCCTGGCATGTTCTTTGCAAGCAGGTTCTTCACGAAGGCCTGTGTGGTGAAGAAGACACCCTTGAGGTTTACGTTGAGCACGTAGTCGTAATCCGTTTCCGTGACATCGACAAAATCCGATCCTTTTTCAACGCCTGCGTTGTTGATGAGGATGTCGAGCTTACCGAAGGCATCAATGCCGGACTGCACGAGCGATTGGCAATCAGAGACCTTGGAGAGATCAGCCTTGACGCTGATTACTTTGCGACCGAGTGCTTCGATCTGTTGTTTGGTTGTGTCTGCGCCTGTGGGATTGCCGGAGTAGTTGACGACGATATCTGCACCGTCTTTTGCGAGCCGGATGGCGATGCCTTGACCAATGCCGGATGACGAACCAGTGACTAGTGCTACTTTGCCTGCGAGTTTGCCTTCGCTCATGCGGAGTTGGATGCAGGGAAGGCTATCGTTGCTATCGACGTGCGCGGAAGAATTGCGTCAGCATGGAGCTGCAGTCTTCGGCGAGGACGCCAGGGATGACTTCGACTCGATGGTTCAGGCGTGGATGATTCATGACTTCCAACACAGAGCCGCATGCGCCTGCCTTGGGATCGGCTGCGGCGTACACGAGGCGACCGATACGTGCGTGGAGGATGGCTCCGGCGCACATGGCGCAGGGCTCCAATGTGACGACGAGCGTGCAGCCAGTGAGACGGTAGTTGTGCAGGTGATGCGCGGCGTTGCGCATGGCGACGATTTCAGCGTGGGCCGTGGGATCGTTGTCGCGGATGACGCGATTGTTGCCGCGGCCAATGATCTGGCCGTCAAGAAGAACGATGGCGCCGACGGGAACTTCGCCTTCTGCCTCAGCGGCGTGCGCTTCGGCGATGGCTTCGTACATGGCTTCCTGATCGGTCATCTGTCTCTGAGTTTACTTGGTTGCGGCAGGTGCTGATTCGGCGCGATAGACGTCGCTGAGGGTGTCTTTTTGTTTCGCGATGGGAAGAGCTGTTGGATAGAACTGCGCGAAGCTTGTGTCTACTGCGCCGTGCGATTCGTGGCAGGTGTAGCAGCTTGCGGGTTTGGGAACGAGGTGTTCTGCGCCATCTTTACCGCGCACGTAAAAGGACCATTCGCTGTTGCGCTTCTGATGGATTTCGAGGCCGCTGACTTCAGTGTTCTGCGTGTGGCCGCCTTTGTTGATGGAGGTGTTTTCTTCTGCCGTGCGATTCTCAAGCACGAAGGTTGTGCCTTCGGGCCAATGGCCGGTTTGCTTGAACGATGCCCACGCTTCGGGATTGACGAAGACGTTATCGAAGACGGAGTGATGTTCCTGTGTGAGTCCTACTGCACCGGGCGCGGCGTAGTTCATGTCGATGCCGCTGGTCATGTAAATCCATTCGCGATAGTTCGCGGGGATGGGAATGGACTTATCGGTTTGCAGTGCGGCGTCAATGCCGTGCGCTGCAACGATGAAGAGGCAGAGAAGCGATGCTGCGGCGAGGAATGCCTTGTGCATGATGATCTCCGATCCGCGGTTGGCGAGGACACTTTCAGATTACATGCAGTGATGCGTGCAAAAAACAAAACGGCGCTCGCAATGGAATTCATCTGCGAGCGCTGCGTTTGTTTTGTGTTGTGTTTATGCGGGTTCCTGCTGGGTCATGCAGTGCAGTGCGCCGAGTCCCCAGATGAAGTCGCCGCAGTGGATGCCGACAATTTTGCGGGTGGGGAACTGGTCCGCGAGGATGTTGAGTGCGATGCGATCGTTCGCGTCGTTGAAGGTGGGGACGAGTACAAGGTCGTTCGCGATGTAGAAGTTGGCGTAGCTGGCGGGCAGGCGTTCGCCGTCGAAGATGACCGGTGCGGGCATGGGCAGTTCGATGACGTTGTAAGGCTTGCCGTTGGGCTGACGGAAGCTGCGCAGGCGGTCGAGGTTTTCCGCGAGCGGCAGGTGATTTTCGTCTGCGGTGTTGTGCTCGGTGGCGGCGACGATGGTGTCGACGGCGGTGAAGCGCGCGATGTCGTCGACGTGTCCGTGCGTGTCGTCGCCTGCGCAGCCGCGATTGAGCCAGAGCACCTGGTCGATGCCGAGATAGTCGTGGAAGCAGGTTTCAAGCTGCTGCTTGCTGATGCCGGGGTTGCGTTGCTGGACTTCGCTGAGCAGGCACTCTTCCGTGGTGAGCAGGGCGCCCGCGCCGTTGACGTCGATGGAGCCGCCTTCGAGGACTACGCGATGATCGCCGATCATCGGCTCAAACGCGCGCATGTTGTAGTGCTTCGCGACGTGCGATGGGATGAGGTCGTCGTTGTGCCAGTTGGGGTACTTGGCCCAGGCGTTGAACTTCCAGTTGGTGATGGCTACTTCGTTAGCCTTCTTAACGAAGATGGGGCCGCTGTCGCGTAGCCAGATGCGGTCCGTCTTCCAGAGATGGAAGTGGATGCGTGCGAGGTTGGCGCCGGCGCGCGTGAGGATGCGGGTGGCGACCTTTTGTGCGCGCTCGTCGTTGACGAGAATGTTGACGTCTTCGACCTGTGAGAGGTTCTTGACGATCTCCGAGTAGACCCAGGGGATGGGCTGGAACTTGCCGGGCCAGTCTTCGGCGTTGTGCGGCCATGCGATCCAGGTGGAGGTGTGTGCGTCCCACTCTGCGGGCATGCGGTAGCCAGTATTGTCTGTCATTGTTTACTTTCCGAACCGTTGTATATCTGCGGAAGAACGAGCGAGACTAGCGTGTCTAATTTTCGTTCCAGCTCGTCCAGAGATTGCGAATCTTTCGCGTGAGCGATTGGAATTAGCTCGTTGAGCGGAGTGTTATTACGCACTGCCACAACCCACTCCCTAACCCCATCCAGATAGCGCTTTGCGGCGTCTCTCGCGACCGGGAAATCCTTAGCTTCTAAGTACGCAGTTGGAACGTCGCCAATGAAAACCCACAAGTCAACGCCTTCGCCAATCTTGTCGATGTCGGCACGAAAAAGAAAAAGCGCAAAGATGCCACCATAGCCATCAACAAATTTTCCTTCGGTGAGATTCCTGCACCATTTGAAAGCTTGCAGGAAGGATTCCGCCCTTTGCGCCATATCTCGCAGAAGTACAGTATCGACCTCGTCGTCTCCGACTATCGTGGATTCTTCGATTACTTTCATCAGCAACCTGAACTACAGCAAGAAGCGCTTTGTTATGCCTTCGTAGGCGTCGATGCGGCGGTCGCGTAGGAAGGGCCAGTGCTGGCGCGTGACTTCTACGAGTGCAGGGTCGAGGGTTGCGTAGAGCGTTTCTTCCTTGTCGTGCGAAGCTTTCGCGATGATGCGGCCGAAGGGATCGGCGATGAAGCTGCCGCCCCAGAACTCGAGGCCTGCGCCTTCGGGGCCGGGCATGTTTACGCCGTTGTGGATCACGTCGCCCTGTTCATGGCCTACGCGGTTGACGGAGCAGACCCACACGCCGTTGCTGATGGCGTGGGCGCGCTGCGTGGTCTGCCATGCGTCGTACTGGGCTTCGCCGAACTCTTCCTTTTCGCTGGGGTGCCAGCCGATGGCGGTGGGGTAGAAGAGGATCTCTGCGCCCTTGAGTGCGGTTACACGAGCGCCTTCGGGGTACCACTGGTCCCAGCAGACGAGTGTGCCGATGTTGCCAGCGGTGGATTCGAGTGCGCGGAAGCCGAGGTCGCCCGGAGTGAAGTAGAACTTCTCGTAGTAGAGCGGGTCGTCGGGGATGTGCATCTTGCGGTAGACGTCCGCGATGTGGCCGTCGCGTTCGATGGTGACGGCGGTGTTGTGATACAGGCCGGGTGCGCGGCGCTCAAAGAGCGATGCGATGACGACGACCTTGTTGTCTCGTGCGATTGTGCTGATGCGCTCCGTCGATGGGCCGGGGATGGATTCGGCGGTGGCGAAGAGGGCGTGGTCTTCGCGCTGGCAGAAGTATTGCGCACGGAAGAGTTCCGGCAGGCAGATGAGTTCTGCACCGTTCTTCGCGGCTTCTTCAATGCGCGCTGCGGCCTTATCGAGATTCTTCTGCGTATCGGGCTCACAGCTCATCTGGATGAGGGCTACGTTCGTCTTCTTCATCTTGCGGTGCTCCCTTCGTGTAGGGCGGACTCTGGCCCTTGGTCCAGTCTTTGGCGCTTGTAGCATCGGCTTCTTCTATTGCGTGTAAACGCCGGTTGAATCCTTGGTTCGCGCTTTGCGCGGGTGCCCCACATCTAAGAATCGGGATGTGGGGCACCCGGTTTAGCTCATGATGGCGCGGATATCTGCTGCGAGTTGATCGACGCGGGCGGGGTCGGTGTCCCAGGCGAACATGAAGCGTGCGCCGCCGCCGATGAAGGTGTAGAAGCGCCAGCCGCGTTCGCGAAGTTGTTGCAGATGCGGTTCGCTGGCGAGCAGGAATACTGCGTTGGCTTCCACGTCAAACATGATGCTGGCGTTGGCTACGTCTGCGATGGCTGCATTCAGGCGCTTCGCCATGGCATTCGCGTGTTCGCCGTTGCGCTTCCATGCGCCGCTTTCCAGCATGCCCACCCAGGGCGATGAGAGATAGCGCATTTTGGAGGCGAGCTGGCCTGCTTGTTTGCAGCGATAGTCGAAGTCTTCCGCGAGGGCGCGGTTGAAGAAGAGAATCGCTTCGCCTACAGCCATGCCATTCTTGGTGCCGCCGAAGCAGAGAACTTCCACGCCGGACTTCCATGTCATTTCAGCGGGCGTGCAACCGACGTGCGCGATGGCGTTGGCGAAGCGTGCGCCATCCATGTGCAGGTGCATCTTCAACTCGCGCGTGGTTTCGCTGATGGCTTTGAGCTGATCGAGTGTGTAGACGCGGCCCGTCTCGGTGGACTGCGTGATGGTGACGGCCTTGGGGCGAGGGAAGTGAATGTCCTGACGCGAGGTGGCAAGTGCGCGGATGGCTTCTGGCGTCATCTTGCCGTCGATGGTCTGCGCGGTGAGGAGCTTGCTGCCGTTGGAGAAAAATTCGGGTGCGCCACACTCGTCGGTTTCCACGTGCGCTGTCTGTGCGCAGATGACGGAGTGGTAGCTCTGGCAGAGCGACGCGAGCGACATGGAGTTGGCCGCGGTGCCGTTGAAGGCGAAGAAGACTTCGCAGTCTGTTTCGAAGAGATCGCGGAAGAGGTTAGAGGCCCGTGCCGTCCATGGGTCGTCGCCGTAAGGGGTGGCGTGGCCGTGGTTGGCTTCCTGCATGGCGGCCCATGCTTCAGGGCAGATGCCAGAGTAGTTGTCGCTGGCGAACTGTTGCGAATTATCAGTGCTGATGTGGCTCATGTCACCTCATTCGATGAAGCAAACATGCTTCTCGATGGACAGAGAAAGAGCGCTGGCTTGTGGCCAGCGCTCTTTGCAGATTCCAGTTACTGCGGAGCGCTACTTCTCCTCGTCATCCATGATGAGGATGGCGGCGGCGATGGTGGTGGTCCACAGGCCCTTCTTGTCGCCCACGGCGGACTGCGTTACGTTTGCCGTGCGGACGATCTTGTTGGAGATGCGGTAGATTTCCTTCTTCTCGTCCCAGCTCTTGTCGGGATCGAAATCTACATCGAGGGTGGTGGCGAGCATTTCTGCTGCCAGCTCTTCTGCGTAGTCACCGGCCTGATCTTCGGTTTCGCCGAAGCTGTGGTGCTCCGAGAGGTAGCCATAGGTGTTGCGATCGGTGGGGATAGCCACGCCGATCGACGAGACGCAAAGACGGTGCGCTTCACGCGTGCTGTTTTCCGCGACCACTGCAAAGACGACTTCGCCGGGATTCAGGTACTTGAGACCTTCCTTGCGAGTAATCAGCTTGCACTTGGGCGGGAAGATGGACGACACACGCACCAGATTCTGTGCCGCGATACCGGCGTCACGTAACGCCATCTCGAACGACGTGAGTCGCTCCTTATGCTTTCCTACGCCCTTCGTGAAGAAGATGCGCTTCGGAACCATGTTCATGCCCAATGTAGTCGTAGCCTCCAGACTGATTCGAAAGCTGCTGCCTATAAGCAGAAGCCCAAATGAAATTATCACATGTTGGAGGCCCTGCCGGGGCTTTTGGTCCGTGAGAATTGCTGGAATCGCAAATATTTACCTCAGCGAAAGACGACACGTTTTTTCGCACTCAAGAACGTCAATCTTCAGTAGGGGTTTACGGCGGATTTCTGCTAATTTAGGAATCGGTGATTCACCGCCTTTTCACACCACATCTGTAGCGAAAACCCACCGGGGTACTGGCAGAGCCAGCCTGGGGGAACTAAGGAGTCGTATGTCCGGCAACTACCGCGATTTTCTCGAACTGTCGTATGCAGAACTCGAAGACCTTAACCTGGCAGCTAAGGACCAGCGCAAGCAGCGCGTGGCAATCGACAAGATTCAGGAAGAGCGTCTGAAGTACCTGACGGACACGAAGGGCATTAAGGCCGTCACCGTGCTGTTCAGCGACCTGGAAGGCCGCCTGCACATGCTGGACTATGACAAGAAGTTCCTGGTCAACAGCTATGACAACCTGACCTTTGACGGTTCTTCGATCCGTGGCTTTACAGCGCAGAAGGAATCCGATCTTCGCCTTGGCCTGGATTGGAACGCGTTCTACTGGACGCCGTCGGATGTGTTCGGCACCGGCAAGGTTATGGTCTTCGGCGAAGTGATCGACAAGAACGGCGCACCGTATGCTGCCGATCTGCGTGGCATCCTGAAGCAGTACGCGAACAAGATGTACAGCGAGAAGGGCTACACCCTGAACGCTGCGAACGAAGTCGAGGGCTTCCTGTTCGAGGGTGTGGATGCGGAGCGCAGCTATCACAAGACCGGTAGCTTCGAGTACGTAAACGCCGGTGGCTACTACCACTCGCTGCCTGGCGATCCGCTGCGTGAGTTCATTGACACCGCTGCGGAAGTACAGCGCGCGATGGGTTTCGAAAACGAGAAGGACCACCCGGAAGTTGCGCCTTCGCAATTCGAGATCAACTACACCTATGGCGATGTGGTTTCCGCTGCTGACCAGATCCAGCTGTACAAGCTGATCTGCCGCCAGGTTGCTACGCAGATGGGTATGACCGCAACGTTCCTGCCTAAGCCCGTTACCGGTGTGAACGGCAGCGGCATGCACACCAACGTTTCCATCACCAAGGACAAGAAGAACCTCTTCTTCGACAAGGCCGGTGAAGAGAACATGAGCGAACTGGCATGGAGCTTCATCGACAAGATTCTGACGCACGGCAACGACATCTGCCTGCTGCTGAACTCGTCAGTGAATGCGTACCGCCGTCTCGATCCGCACTTCGAAGCTCCGAACCAGATCAAGGCTTCGGCTACGGATCGTGGATCGATGGTTCGTATTCCCATCGGCAACGAGAAGTCTGCTCGTGTTGAGGTTCGTTCGGTTGGTCCGGATGCGAACCCGTACGGTGTGCTGTACTCGGTCTTCAAGACGGGTCTGGACGGACAGGTTGGCAACATTGAAAACCTGCGTCAGGCTGCTCGCTACCTGCCGGACAACATCTACACCGCGATCGAGAACTTCCAGGGATCGGAGTGGATCACGACTCTGCTCGGTTCGGATGTGAAGGAGCGCTTTGCTGAGTTGAAGAAGGCTTCGGCTGACCGTTGCCCGCGTCTTCTGGGCACCGTCGTGAAGGGCAGCGAAGTGCAGTTCCACCACGAAGTCTACAACCAGCTCCTCTGGGGCCAGTTCTAGTGCTTCGCACGTGTTCGTCGTAGCAGCTAAGAGATCAAGAGCCCGGCTTCGTGCCGGGCTCTTTGATTTTGTGGTCGGTTTTAGCGACGGTTATCGGGTAGGTGGACGCGGAAGATTATGCCTGCGCCGAAACGGATGTTGCGCTGGCGATCGTCGACGCCGTTGGGCAGGTTGGTCTGCAGGTAGTCGACCTGGACGGGGCGCAGAAGGACTGCGTGGTTTAGTGGGAGGTCGATGCTTCCACCGAATGCCATTGCGAGATTTGTTGAGGTGTCGGTGTGCGTGTTGGTGGCGATGATGAAGTCGCTATCGAAGCCACGTACTGCTCCGAAGAGTACCTGTGCATTTAGACGGATGCGATGGATGGGTACGGTGTAACGCGGACCAGCGAGCAGCGTGATTTCGCTGAGTCCACGGGTGCTTGCGGGAACGCGAGCGACGGTGCTGCCGCCTGCTTCCACCACCCCGCGGAGATGCGGCAGGACGGGAATGGAGGCTTCTATGGCGCCTCCTTGAAGGAAAAAGCAGCCGCAACTTCCCGGTGGGGCATTCGCAGCCGTGACAGAGTAGCGCAGGCCTACCAGGAGAGTGTCGCCCTGCATTTGTGCTTGTGCCGCAGCGCATGACAATGCGACAGCGAGGAATGAGACGACGTACTTCATTGCGTGAGATCCAGTTCCACTGGGACGGTGTGGATGAGCGTGTCGCCCACGACGCCTGTGGTGGTGGCGGTGATGGTGCAGTTGTAGCGGTGTGTGTTGCTTGCGGTGCTGGTACTGGCCGTGGTGCGGAAACCGCCGCACCCTTGCAGTGTGAATGTGCAGCAGATTAGTAGGAAGGCAGGGAGGCGCTTTCGTTTCAGGGGGAAGATGCCGAGCAGAAGCAACGCCGTGAGTATGCCGGTGAGATTGGAAGGATGAAGCGCGAGTGTTGCGGGGATTTTGATCAGCAGCGATACCGCGACCGGGTCTCCCGCCAGAGTAAACGTGGATGGTGTAAAGGTCGCTGTGGCTCCGCTGGGCAGGCCGCTGATGGTGAGTGTGGTGGGGTGATTCAGTGTGCCGTTTAACGGTAAGAGCGTGATGGGGATGCTCACTGAGTTGTTGGCGCTGCCGCTGTAGCTGGCTGCGGATGTTGTGAGAGAGAAATCAGGCGCTGCGACAACCGTCTGCGTGGTTGAGCTCGATGTACTGGTGGCGTAGATGCTGTCGCCGCTATAGACGGCCTGGAGTGTGTGAGAGCCAGCCGTGAGCACGGTTGTGGAGAGTACGGCAGTCCCTGCTGCGAGCGGTATGGTGGCGAGATTGTTGTTGCCGTCCTGGAAGATGACATTGCCCGTGGGAGGCGTTAGCAAAGAACCTGCCACCGTTGCTGTGAGCTTGATGGGGGCTCCGGAATAGCTGATGGAGCCGTCGCTGACCAGCGAGATGCGCGACGTTGCGAGGTTTGTGCCGGAGACTCCGACGCCTGTGAGTCGCAACATGGACGGCGGTGCAGAGGCGGATTGGACCAGGCCGATTGTTTGTGCGCTTCCATTGGCTTGTGGAGTAAACGCTAACTGGAGGGAGCACTGAGCCTTCGCTGCGAGTGTGAAGGGCGGCGTGCCGCAGTTGCCGTTTGCGTTGATGGAAAACGCAGGCGACAGAGCGATGGATGCGATCTGCAGTGGCGTGTCTGCGGCATTCTGTAGCAGCAATGTCTGTGCTGCAGAGGTACGCCCGACGGGGATGCTTCCGAAGTCGATGGTGGGGAGTGCAAGATGTTGCACCTGATGGTTGCCGCGGTCGCTGATGGCAATGCCGCCGCTAGCGTCTGTTGCAACGGAAGAGGGGGAGTTGAGTGCGCCGGTTGCACTGGTGCCTTGTTTGCCATTGCCGGCGAGAGTGTTGCTTCCGGTGGTCGACGTTTGAAGCACCTGTTGCAGTTGCGCATCGGCAACGACGATGTTGCCGGAGGCGTCGAGTGTCATGCCTTCCGGGCTGCGGAAGGTTGTGCTGCCGTAGGGGCCGATGGTGCCGTCGGGTGACAGGATGCGGATACGGCGTGCGTCGGTATCGGCAATCAGGATCTTGCCATCGTTAAGAGCCAGGAGAGATGTCGGCCTGCGAAATGTGGCATTCGCCGCGGATTCTCCATCACCCGAATTGCCTTCTTTTCCTGTGCCAGCAACAGCGACAATGGTTCCGTTTGCGGCGAGGCGGCGGATACGGTGATTGCCTGTGTCGGCGATGAGGAGAGTGCCGTCGGCATCGAGGGCTAAACCGCTCGGATTGCGGAGTTGGGCGGTCTTAGCGTTTCTTCCGTCGCCTGAGTCTCCGGGCTTCCCGTTGCCCGTAACGGTCGTGATGGTTCCGTCGGGTGAGACGCTGCGAATACAGTGGTTTCCGGTATCTGCAATGAAGAGAGTTCCATCGGGTCTGAGGGCGATGGACGTGGGGCGGTTGAGGAGAGCGTTTGTGGCTGCGCCACCATCGCCCTCGTATCCCTCACGTCCTGTTCCGGCGATGACAGCGAGTTGGCCCGCGGGGGTAATCCGAGTGACGATGTTGTTTCGGCTATCGACAACGAAGAGGTTGCCCGCGGCATCATAACGGACCGTGCGCGGAGTTCCCATGCGCGTGGTGAGGGCATCTCCCGCAGTTGTCTTGCCATCACTGCCGCTGCCGCTCAGGGTAGTCATGGTGTTACCGGAGTTGAGGATCAGGCGAGTCTGCGAAGGCGCAGACGACGCCATGACAAAGAAAGCAAGCGCCATTGCGTGCCGCGGGCGTCGAGAGCCACAGCACACGGAACGGTGGATGTGGCCAGGAATTATCGTGGCCACGAAGGAACTTAGCTTCATGGAGTCAGGAGATTATCGCAGTTTTCGGGGGTCGCGAGCGAGGTACTAACACCTTTGGTACATAGTGAAGACCCACCTTTGGGGGTAGCCTTTAGTAACAGCTTTGTAGCTTGCCTAACTTTTCCAAACAATGGGAAACGGATGGCTGAATCATTCAGTGTGTGAGCTGGTCTTAGGGATTGCCGATACTCACGTTTGAAAGAGGCCAGTCAGGAGTATGCAGGAGTTGGAGTACCAATACTGGGTGCGTGAACAAGAACGCAGGTTGCGATCCGTATCTCACTCCGGTCGTGCACACGGCGGCATTCCTAAGTTCTCGATGGCATTTCAGCCAATCGTGAACGTCGCCAATGGTGGCGTTTACGGTTACGAGTCCCTTGTGCGCTCTGAGAGCGGCGACTCTGCACACAGCGTTCTTTCGCGTGTGCCTACGGAACATTTCCATACGTTTGATCGCGCGTGTCGATCCAAAGCGATGTCTGAGGCCATTCGTTGCGGGTTTCTCGAGACTGGTCCAACTCGTCTTTGTGTGAATGTGAATCCGAACGCGGCGATCAACGAGGCGAGCGATCTTCGGCGTACATGTGATGAAGCCGCCGAGATGGGGTTCCCGCTGGATCGGCTTGTGCTCGAGCTGGTGGAAGATGAAGAGATCTGGGATCTGACGAAGCTAAAGCCCATCATCGATGAGTATCGCGAGTACGGCGTGAAGGTGGCGATGGATGACTTCGGCGCGGGCTATTCCGGCCTGAAGCTGCTGTCGCGGCTGAAGCCCGATGTGATCAAGCTGGATATGGCGCTTGTCCATGCGATGGATGAAGACCGCACGTCGCAGGTGATTGTGAAAGCGATTGTGCAAGCCTGCTTTGAACTAGGCATTGTGACCATCGCAGAGGGAGTGGAGCGCTACGACCAGGCGATGCGTCTGCGCGATATGGGCGTGGTCTTTCAGCAGGGTTATTACTTCGCCCGGCCCGCTTTTGAGGCGCTTCCCACTGTCCAGTTCGAGTTGCCGGAGTTGCAGATCGGCGCGGCGACCCACAACTCCTCTTTCTAAGCGAAGAAGAATTCTTTTGTGCGCAGTTCCTTGATGGTGTCGCGCAGCTTCGCAGCCTTTTCAAATTCAAAGTTCTTTGCGGCTTCGCGCATCTCGGTTTCAAGACCGGCGATATGCTTGTCCAGTTCCTGCTGCGACGCGAAGTCCTGTACGGATGCGTCGGTGGTGACGTCGACGTAATCGGCTTCGGCGATGCCGACGAGAGCTTCACCGATGGGACGAACGACGGATTGCGGAGTGATGCCGTGCTCTTCGTTGTAGGCAAGCTGCTTTTCGCGGCGGCGGCTGGTTTCGTCGAGCGCGCGTTGCATGCTGTCGGTCATGTTGTCGGCGTAGAGGATGGCGCGGCCGTTGAGGTGTCGCGCGGCTCGGCCGATGGTCTGGATGAGTGATCCCTGCGAGCGGAGGAAGCCTTCCTTGTCCGCATCAAGGATGGCGACGAGCGAGACTTCCGGCAGATCGAGGCCTTCGCGGAGAAGGTTGATGCCGATGAGAACGTCGTATTCGCCTTTGCGCAAATCCCGCAGGAGTTTCACGCGTTCCAGTGTTTCGATTTCCGAGTGCATGTAACGGCACTTCACACCGACTTCGGTGTAATAGCCGCTGAGATCTTCGGCCATGCGTTTGGTTAGTGTTGTTACCAAAACACGTTCGTTCTTCGATACGCGGTCGCGGATCTCTGCGAGCAGATCGTCAATCTGGCCCTTGATGGGACGGATTTCTACTGGCGGATCGACGAGGCCGGTGGGACGAATGATTTGCTCGGTGATGACGCCTGCGGCTTTGGTGAGTTCGTAGGGGCCGGGCGTAGCGCTGACGTAGATGATCTGGCCGGCGCGATTTTCGAATTCATCGAACTTGAGCGGGCGGTTGTCCATTGCAGAGGGGAGGCGGAAGCCGTAATCAACGAGGTTGCCCTTGCGCGAGCGGTCGCCATGCCACATGCCATGAAGCTGCGGAACGGTGACGTGCGATTCGTCGATGAAGATCATGAAGTCGCGCGGGAAGTAATCGAAGAGTGTTGGCGGAGGTTCGCCTGGCAAGCGTCCGCTGAAGTGGCGCGAGTAGTTCTCAATGCCGTGGCAGTAGCCGACGGACTTGATCATCTCAAGGTCGAAGCGGGTGCGTTGATGGATGCGCTGCGCCTCCACCATGCGGCCTTCTTTTTCGAGTTGCGCTTCCCAGTCTGTAAGTTCGCTCACGATGGAGTCGATGGCTGCGGACTTGCGTTCGGGCTGCACGACGTAATGCGATTTGGGATAGATGGGAAGGCGCGAGTACTTCTGCTTGACGGTACCGAAGAGCGGATCGATCTGCGAGAGGGAATCGATCTCGTCGCCGAAGAGTTCGATGCGATAGGCGAGTTCGTCGTAGGTTGGGTAGACCTCGATGATGTCGCCACGAACGCGGAAGGTGCCGCGGCGGAAGTCGCCTTCGTTGCGCTCATAGAGGATTTCAACGAGACGACGGGTGATGTCTTCGCGGCGGATCTTCTGGCCCTTCTCCAGCAGCATCAACATGCCGTAATAGGCCTCCGGTGAACCGAGACCGTAGATGCAGGAGACGGACGAGACGATGATGCAGTCGCGGCGTTCGAAGAGTGAACGCGTTGCGCTGAGGCGCAGCTTGTCCAACTCGTCGTTGATGGTGGCTTCCTTCTCGATATAGAGATCGCCGCTGGGGATGTAGGCTTCGGGCTGGTAGTAGTCGTAGTAGCTGACGAAGTATTCGACGGCGTTGTTGGGGAAGAACTGTTTGAACTCGTGATAGAGCTGCGCGGCGAGCGTCTTGTTGTGTGCGAGGACAAGCGCGGGACGGTTTACGGCTTCAATGACCTTGGCCATGGTGAAGGTTTTGCCGCTGCCTGTGACGCCGAGGAGAACCTGATGCTGCTCGCCGTCGCGCAATCCCTGCGTCAGATCGGCGATCGCAGTTGGTTGATCACCCTGTGGTTTGTAGTCCGTCGCGAGCTGAAAGTCCATCCATTTAGTTTACCGTTTCTTCGCCTTTTTGCGGTGAAGGACGGCTTGCCGGACGGATGGACTTTCTGCGACGGGAGCGGTGTTTATTCGGTACGGAGCGCTTCCATGGGGTTGGCGGTTGCCGCACGACGGGCAGGCAGGGCGCTGGCCAGGAATGAGGAAACTCCAAGCACAAGGCAGGAGATGCCGAGTGTCAGAGGATCCCATCCGGAGACGCCGAAGAGGACCGATTTGAGAAGCGAAGCGGCGAGCACGGAAAGCAGCAAACCGCTTACGATGCCTGTGACGCTGAGGCGGGCAGCTTCGCGCAGCACCATGCCGTATATGGATTCGCGCCGCGCGCCGAGAGCCATGCGGACGCCAATTTCGCGGGTTCGGAGAGAGATGGAATAGCTGATGACACCATAGAGTCCGACAGCGCAGAGCAACAGAGCGGTTATCGCAAACGCACCCGCTAACCATGCAGCGCCACGATGAAGTGTGGCACTTTGCGAACTGTTGATGCGGTCGTTCATGGTCATGACGTCGCTCATCCCCAGGTCGGGATCGACGGAATGAATTACTCCGGGAAGTGATGCAATGACGGAGCTTTCACCGGACGAGACGCGCAGCGCGATGGCTTGTTGATCCGTCGATTGATACGCGGAGTAGTATGCCGCTGGCCAGATGGGATCATCGAGGGCGCCTTCATGCAGGTCGTCGATGACACCGACGATGGTTTTCATGGATTTTGGTTCGAGTGAAGTGTTCCCGAAGGTTTTGCCGATGGGGTTCTGGCCGGGGAAATAGTTTTCGGCGAAGCGTCGATTGACTACGGCTACCAAGGGTTTGCCAACGGTGTCCTGCTCGGAGATGAAGCGGCCCTTTAGCAGTGGGACGCCAAGTGTCTGCAGGTATGTGGATGACGCGCTGCGGCCGTTGATCTCAATGTGCTTGCCGTCGTAGGGGCGATCGGGGAAACGGATCCAGTCGGTATTGCCGTTAAAGCTGACGGGCATTATGCCGCCGAATCCTGCGGCGGTGACACCCGGGAGTGTTGCGAGGCGTTCGATGACCCTGCGCTGAATGGCTACTTGTGAGTCGTCGGTGGGGAACTTCTTGCCGGGCGCAACAACAATTACTGTGACCAGGTGATCGGAATTGAAGTTGAGGTCTGTGCGTAGGAGATTTGCCAGGCTGCGCGAGAGCAATCCGGCACCTGCCAACAACACGACTGCAACTGCCACTTCTGTAATGACCAATAGCGATCCCACTCGATTCCAACTGAGGCTGCCGGAACCCGCACTAGCGTTGCCTTCAGCGATGGCGCGCTGCAACGCGTTCCATGAGATGCGAAGGCTTGGAATCATGGAGAACAGGATGATGGCGCCAAGTGCTATGGAGATCGCAAAGAGTAAGGTGTCGCGGTTGATGGAGACGGAGTCAAAGAACGGCATCTGATCGCGCATGCTTTGTGGCACCAGAAGCATGATGAAGCGCACGCTCAACAGGGCGAGTGCCATGCCGCTCAGTGTGCCGGTGAGTACGAGCGTGATGCTTTCGGTTGCGAACTGCCGCAACATTCTGCGGCGCGTTGCACCAAGGGCGGAACGCAATGCGAATTCGCGACGTCGGCCTTCGGATCGTGCCAGCAAGAGGCTGGCGACATTGATGCAAGCAATGAAGCACAGCAGCAGAGCCGCAGTCAGCAGGACGTAAAGCACGGGGCGGATTCTGCGAACGACCTGTTCTGTGAGCGGCATCGCTACGCCACCCTCACCGCGATTGGAGTCGGGATATTGTGACTCCAGATTGTGCGCGATTGCTTTCACATCTGCGTCAGCTTGTTGGAAGGTGACGCCCGGCTTGAGACGTGCCACTCCGTTGAGAGAGTGGCAACTTCTACGTCCTTCGCATAAATCTTTATCCGGCGTGATGGCAGTAATTGCCTGGAGACGGCCGCGCGGTGCGAACTGAAATTTTTCGGGGAGGACGCCGATGACGGTGTATTTATCGCCGCTGAAATCGAGTACGTGATTCACGATGTTTGGGTCACTGTGGAAGTTGTCTCGCCACAACTCGTAGCTGATCATGACAACCTTTGCGGCTCCGGCAAGATTGTCTGTCGCGGCGAAGTCGCGGCCAGCGGCAGGATGAACGCCGAGTGTCGCAAGAAAGTTCGCACTGACGCGCATTGCGGGCGTGAAGACAAGGCCTTCGCCCACGCGCATTTGGAAGCCGCCATAGCGCCATACGGCAAGTGATTCAAAGCTTTTGTTCTGCTGATTCCAGTCCTGGTAGTCCTGCCAGGAGAGGTTGGCAGGACCCATGATTTCGACGGTCTCTGTAACCCATGCGAGGCGCTGCGGCTCGCGGTAGGGCAGCGGCTTGATCATGGCCGCGTCCACGAAGGCGAAGATGGCGATGCTGGCGCCGAAGCCAAGTGCAAGTGTGAAGATGGCCGTAAGAGTGAAGCCGGGTTTGCGATGAAGCTGGCGCAGTGCAAAGCGGAGGTCTTGAAGGAACTCCTCAACCGAGGGCAGTGTGCGACGATCGCGAACGGATTGCATGGTTTGTTCCAGTCCTCCTAATTGCAGTAGCGCCTGACGGCGGGCTTCTTCGTGGGAAAGGCCGCGGAGTTCGCCGTCCTCTGTCATCAGGGCGAGATCGTGCGCAAGTTCTTCACGCATGCCGGGCTCGCTGGACGGAGCTGTCCAGAGGCCGCGCACGCGGATGAAAAAAGCACGCAGAGCGGCGATCATTTTGCGGCCTCAAGCGCCAGGAAGCGGGCCATGATTTCGCTGGTCTGCTGCCAGCTCTTTGTTTCGGTTGCGAGGCGGCGATGACCGGCGCGGGTGAGGGAATAGAACTTGGCGCGGCGATTGTTATCCGAGTTGCCCCACTCCGCTGCGATGTAGCCTTCCTGCTCAAGCTTCACGAGCGCGGGATAGAGCGTGCCGTAGTTGAGCGCGAGGAGATCGCCGCTGGTCTGCTCGATGCGGCGCGCGATGCCATAGCCATGCTGGGCGCCCATGCTTTGCAGGGTTTTCAGCACCATCAGGCTCAGGGTTCCTTGCCACACATCCGCGCGTTCGCTCATCGACAGCTCCTATAGGGAACCCATAGGGGTTCCTATGGTTATCCAATAGAACACTGTGGTGCTGATTTGGCAAGGAGATTTTCGCCTGTCTGCCGTTTCTGTGTGCTGTATACGCTGTTGAGATTGCCAAAGTTCGGGGAAAATTTTGGTGTTTTACGGGGCAAATTCGGGTGTAGTCTGCGTGCACTATCCTCTGCCGTTTGTACTGGAGTTCCGCATGGCAACTTCGTCCCTCGCATTTGATGAATCAGCACTGCCTGCTGGCGTTGCGGAAGAACTGGCTGGGCCACCTGAACCGTCGCTCGGCCCGGTATCTCGTCAAGAGCGCATTGGTGCGCTGGATGTGCTGCGCGGATTTTCGCTGATGGGCATCCTGATCATGAATGTGACGGATTTTGCCTACGGCTATACGAATTACGCGGTGCCGTTGAGCATGCTTGTGCCTGTGTTTAATGGGCCGCATGCGAAGGCGAATACGCTGGCGTGGATGTTGCGCTGGGTGCTGGCGGAAGGCAAGATGCGTGCCATGTTCAGCATGTTGTTTGGCGCAGGCGCGGTGTTGCTGACGGAGCGTGCGGAGCGGCGTGGCGGTGGCGATCGTGTGGCGGATATCTATCTTCGCCGCAATATGTGGCTGGTCGTGTTTGGGATGCTGCACGCGCTTCTGATCTGGAATGGCGACATTCTTTTCTGGTATGGCGTCACGGGCTTGATCTTCCTGTATCCCATGCGTCACTTGAAGTCGAAGACGCTGCGAAGGACTGCCGGATGGTTGCTGTTGGTGTGGGTGCTGGCTGCGGGTGTTGGGCGCAGTGTAGGCGTGTATTACACGAACAAGGGTGGCGTTGATGCCATTGCCAAGGTGCATGCGGGTAAAACGCTGACAGAGAAGGAACGCAAGAACATTGTTGAGAAGGTGTCGCAGGACAAAGACTGGAGCCGCCTGCGCGTAGACACAGAAAAAGATATTGCTGACCACAAGGGCTATGGCAAGGCATTGGCCGCCGACGCGAAGGATGCAATCAAGTCAGAGCAGGTGATCGAGTTTGCGTTTCCGGATGTGCTGATCTTCATGCTGCTGGGCATGGCGCTATACAAGAATGGATTTCTTACCGGTGAGCAATCGACGAAGGTGTACGTTTGGACCGCCGTGATTGGCTATGCGATTTCGTTGCCGCTGGGTGCGGCTGGGGCGATCATCGCGTGGAAGAGCGGCTTTGAGATTGTGAAGTCTACGATCTGGTTATTCGCGCCTTACGATATTTGTCGCGTGAGCGGCGCATTAGCGAATGCCGCGGTGATCCTGTTGATTGTGCGTGCTGGTGCATTACGTTGGGCTGCGAAGGCTGTGGCCAACGTGGGGCAGATGGCGTTGTCCAACTACCTGGCAACGAGCGTGATCTGCCGCTTCCTGTTTGTGTGGGGACCAACGCACTGGTACGGGTACATGACATACTACAAGGTCTATTACGTGATGGCGGGAGTGTGGGCGTTCAACCTGATCTTCAGTGCCATCTGGCTGCGCTACTTCCAGTTTGGGCCGGTGGAGTGGGCGTGGCGTTCGCTGACTTACTGGCATCGCCAGTCGATGAAGCTACGTGTGTCGTCTGCGGAGACGGCCGCGGCTTAGTAAACTAAGAGCTTGGCGAACACTTCAAAGAAAGTCGAAGACCCGTCCACGCTGCGCGGACATGCGCTGGCTGTTGCGCTGCTGTCAGCGGGCGCGCTGTTTATGGAGAACCTGGATGCGACGATTATCGCGACCGGGTTGCCGACGATGGCGCGCGATTTCGGCACGTCTGCCATTGCCGTGAACGTTGGCATTACGGCCTATCTGCTAACCCTGGCGATCTTCATTCCGGTGAGCGGATGGGTGGCCACGCGGTTTGGCGAGCGACGCGTTTTCACATCGGCCATTCTGATCTTCACTTGCGCCTCTGCCTTGTGTGGGCTTAGCCATACGTTGCCGTTGTTTACGGCTTCGCGCGTGTTGCAGGGCATTGGCGGGTCGATGATGGTGCCGGTTGGGCGGTTGATGGTGCTGCGCGCTTCCACCAAAGCGCAGTTGATGAAGGCGATTGCTTACACGATCTGGCCTGCGCTGGTGGCGCCTATCCTTGGGCCACCGTTGGGTGGGTGGATTCTGTCGTTTACGACGTGGCCGTGGATGTTTCTGCTGAACGTGCCGATTGGCGTGGTGCTGTTTGCGCTGGCGTTGAAGCTGGTCCCGAAGGATCGTGAGACGGTTCGTGAGAGTTTCGATCTTCCGGGATTTCTGCTTGCTGGATCGGCTTCGTTCTGCCTGATGTATCTGCTGGAATCGCTGGAAGTGCAACATGCTCCCGGGATGAAGGCTGCGGTGTTGCTGGTGTTGACTGTCGCGTTGTCAGTGGCATTGGTGTGGTGGCTGCGTCGAGCGGAAAAGCCTTTGTTTTCGCTGGAGGTGTTTCGTATTGAGACATTCCGCGTATCGAATGGTGCTGGCTCGTTGTTCCGGATGGCAGTATTTTCTGTGCCGTTCCTGTTGCCGTTGTTGTTTCAGGAGGCATTCGGGCTGAATCCCCTGGAATCGGGATCGCTGACGATGGCGGTGTTTGCAGGGAATCTTGCGATGAAGCCGCTGACGGGGCCGCTGCTTCGTCGCTATGGCTTTCGCACCGTTCTGCTGTGGAATGGGACGTTGACCGCGTTAGCGCTGGTGGCTTGCGGATGGCTTCATGCAACCACGCCAAAGGTGATCACTCTGCTTGTTCTGTTTGCGGGTGGACTTGGGCGATCGATGGAACTGACGGCGCTTACGACGATGGGATTCGCGGACCTGCCGGAGAAGTTGAAGAACAGCGGCACCACGCTGGCTACGACGATTAACCAGATGACGACGAGTCTTGGTGTGGCTGTTTCTGCGCTGGCTTTGCACGGCAGCGCACTGGTGCGTGGTGGTGCAAGTGCGTTTGATTTTCGGGTTGCGTTTTGCGTGATGGCTGGCTTGGCTGCGTTGAGTTTGCCATCGTATTGGACGATGCATCCTGCTGCCGGTGCGGCGGTGAGTGGAAACCTGATCCGGCAGGAACGAGAAGCTACTCCTGCCGAGGGTTAGCGCAGAAGTGTTTGTAGAGCATTGAGCCATTTGGTTGGGCTATCCACCATCGCATCCGGGCCCGCTTCGCGTAGTTTTTCCGGTGCTAATCCGTAGCTGCACCCCAGGCAGAAGGCGCCAGCGTTGCGTGCGGTGGCGACGTCGACGTGGGAGTCGCCTACGAGGACGGTTCGTTGCGAGGATACCGGGCGGCCCAGCATGCGCGATGCTTCTTCCATCAATGAGTGCATGCCTTCGGGATCGGGCTTCTTGGTGGGGAAACTGTCGCCGCCATAGTTGGCGAAGAAGAACTCAGACAGCCCAAGGCCAGAACAGATGACGTGCGATGGGCGGTATGGCTTGTTGGTGAGGATTGCCATCGGCAGGGATGGTGCAGTTGCGCGGATCTTGCGGAGTTCACTGATCACGCCGGGATAGACGTAGGTGAAGTCGAGATCGTGCGCGCGATAGTAGTCCAGGAAGAAGGGAATCGCTTGCGCGAACGCTATTTCGTCCATGCCGCCTGTGGCTTCTAAAGCACGGCGCACGAGCATTGCAGCGCCATCACCGATGAACTCTGCAATGCGATGGGGCGGGAGCTTCTCGCGGCCCAGAAAGGCGAGTGTTGCATTGACCGACGCAGCGAGGTCTTGTTCCGAATCGATCAGCGTTCCGTCCAGATCGAAGACGAGAAGATCGCAGCGTAATTCGCTGCTGGCGTTCTCAGGCATACTTGCGCAACATGCCGAGGACCTTGCCCTGAATTGCGACGCGGTCGGCTGGGGCGAAGATGGGGGCCATCTCATTGTTGGAAGGCTGCAAGCGGATCAGGTTGCCTTCCTTGTAATAGCGCTTCAGCGTTGCGTCTGAACCGTCGACCAGCGCCACAACGATTTCACCTTCACGGGCGGTGCTGGTGCGTTCCACCAATACATAGTCGCCGTTGACGATGTGTTCGTCGCGCATGCTGTCGCCGCGGACTTCGAGGGCGAAGACTTCGCGGTTGCCGATGATCTCCGAGAGGGAGATAGATTCGGCTGTTTCGATGGCTTCCACGGGGCGGCCAGCAGCGATGCGGCCCAGGAGAGGCAGACGTTCATTCCCTTTACGGGAATTCCTTGGTGAAAGGACGTCGATGGAGCGGCTGCGGTTATGGGCGCGTTGCAACAGGCCCTTATTGTGCAGGTTTGTGATGTGTTTATGCACTGTTGCGAGCGAATTCAGACCGAGCCCAGCCGCAATTTCTTCGTAGGAAGGGGAGTATCCCTTGCGCTGGGTAAAGCCTGAGAGGAAGTCCAGAACCTCTTTTTGTCGCCGCGTGATCGCCATGGCTGAAATTGTAGCGAATAAAAGGCGAACTGCAAGGTAAAAATATTTTGTACCAAGAAAGCCAATGGGGTAGCGCGGTCGTTCCCGATGTGGTACGACTCGCCGACGCAGTGCCAAGCGAATTATTGTTTTGCTCTTATGTTCGCGTCATCTTGGAGTGGAGACAGATGCCGGATCGGAAAGCGCACCTGCCCGCACATGGACAAACGGAACGCAGGAGGAACAGAGATGAGAGTGATGGTGGCAGAAGATGATGCGGCACTTTCTTTGTTTTTGAAGAAGGCGCTCGAACTGGAAGGACACACCGTTCGCGCCGTTGCAGATGGCGCAAGTACGGTGGAAGGTATTCAGGAGGACGTGCCCGATCTGCTGGTACTGGATCTGGGACTTCCGCAGATGGATGGAATGGATGTGCTGCGCGCACTGCAAGACCGGGTTGCGTCAATGTCGATCCTGGTGCTGACGGGCCGGTCGCAGTTATCTAACAAGATTGAATGCTTGGAGTTGGGAGCGGACGACTATCTGTTGAAACCGTTCTCAATGCATGAACTGCTTGCACGTTGCAAGGCAATTGGTCGGCGGCGGATGGGATCTGCGGCGGGCATTCTGCAATGTGCAGGGGTGCGGATGGATCGCATTCAACGTACTGTTTCGTATCAGGACGAAGTTTTGGAATTTACCTCGAAGGAATTCCTGTTGCTGGAGTACCTGTTGCTGCAGAAGGGACGGGCGGTGTCACGTCGTGAATTGCTGGAGAACGTGTGGCAGATGTCGCCAGATGCAGGAACCAACGTGGTGGATGTGTATGTGAACTATCTCCGTCGCAAGCTAGGCGCAGTGGGAGCATCAGGCTTGGTGCAGACAATGCGTGGCGAGGGATATGGCATTGCCGCGAAACATAATATTGGTACGCCGCGATTTGGTGCGATGTCTGCCACCACGGGTTATCGAGCAGCGCTGGAGGTTGCGTGAACCAGATGAGGTCGACTGTGAACGATGCCGCATTGGAAGAGTTGGATGATGCTATTCACATGCTTGCGCAGCCATTGACGGCGCTGTTGTTTACCGTGGAGATGGCTGCTCTTCGAACAGATCCGGAGCAGATCCAGGACGCGTTGAAGACCGCGCGTACGGAGTGCCGCCGAGCGGTTGCGGAGATGGATCGAGTGCGTGAGGCAGTAGCGCGTCTGCACGCGGGAGGAACGCGATGAATCCGATGGCGGCTGCGTCTGTTCAGCAACGCTCTGTGGTGTTAGTAACTCCTGATACGGAGTTGCGGCATAAGCTTTCTGCTTTGCTTGCTGGCCTGCGTTGGCAGGTGTTTCCTGCTTCCGGAGGGGCGGAGGCAATGATGCATCTCGGAAGCATGGCACCGGAGGCGATGATTGTGGATCATTGGCTGCCGGACCTGGATGCGTCAGAGTTCGCGGAGTACGCTGCGACGGTTTGTCCTGCGACGGATATGTTGCAGATGGATGGCAGCTGTAACGGGTCCACGGTGCGTAGTGCGCGACGCAATGAGCTGCTGCACGCGTTGCGAGAGGCGCAGGAAATTCGCATGGAACCTTCGCCTTCAACCGGAGGTTTCGACGGGGCATCCTGGCTTCATGCGCCTGTTACAGCGCCCGTTTCGATGCCTGTATTTGCGGCCAAGCCGATGGTGCCTGACGTCCCGGAAGAGATCAAGATGCATCTTCCTGAATTTGTCGGCGATGCTTTGAAGATGCGGGAGTTGGCACTGCAGATCCGGCTGGTGGCTGCTCATACGGCGAACGTGCTGGTGTTGGGCGAAACGGGTACGGGAAAAGAGCTGGTGGCAAAGGCCGTGCATCGGTTGAGTCCTCGTGCAGGAAAGCCGTTTGTTGTGCTGAACTGTGCTGCCATTCCGGAACATCTGCTGGAGGCGGAATTGTTTGGTCATACGCGGGGCGCGTTTACAGGAGCGGTTTCCTCGCGCATGGGGCGCATTGAAGCAGCGCATGGCGGCACGCTGTTTCTGGACGAAATTGGAGAGATGCCTCTGCCGCTACAGGCGAAGATGCTTCGTTTCCTGGAGAGTGGCGAGATTCAGAAGGTGGGTGAGAATGACCCTATTCGTGTGGATGTGCGCATTGTCGCGGCCACACACCAACCGTTAGAGGAACTGGCGCGTGATCGGCGATTCAGGCCGGATTTGTATTACCGTCTTGCGGTATTTCCAGTGGAGATACCGGCATTGCGGGAGAGGCGTGAAGATATTCCCATGCTGGTGGAACATACATTACGCAAACTGGGCGATAGCATGCCCCGTAAATCTATCAGCAGAGAAGCCTTGGCTTTATTGATGGACCTTGATTGGTCAGGCAATGTTCGTGAACTTGGCCATATGATCCACCGCGCGGTGATTTTGTGCGGTGAGGAATCGGGTATCCGACCAGAACATATCCGGCTGCCGGGACAGATTTCAGTGATGCAACATTAGAAAAATCGCAAGCAAAGCATAGCTCGCAGTTAGGCCGCTCTCAGGAGCGGCCTAACTCTTGGCCTTCAGAATGCACTTATCGGCAGTAAGTCATTCTGCCTTTAATTGAAGGGAGGCTTCATGCTTGAGATGCCAACGGCCGATGCGCTGGAACGTTATCTGACACTGACCACACAGCAGATGAAGCTGACCGCGGCAAACATGGCCAATGTAGACACTCCCGGATATCGCACGCAGGGTTTGGACTTTGAGGGTGAGTTTGGGAAAGCGCTGGATGCGCACGGTATGAGTGGCGATCTGACCATAAGTGATGTTGGTGGGCTGACATCGCGACCGGATGGCAACAACGTTTCTCTCGATCGCGAATCGATGCTGATGGCGCAGACTCAGTTGCAATTTCGCACAGGTGTGGAACTGCTGAGGCATCAGTACTCGCAAATGATGGACGCTATTAAGTCGGACGGTAAGTGAGTTAACCAATGAACCTATTTGGAATGATGCAGGTTACAGGTTCGGCACTGACGGCGCAGCGTGTGCGGGCCGATGTGGTGGCTGCAAATATGGCGAATGCAGAGACCACGCGGACGGAAGACGGTGTGCCGTATCAGCGACAGAGCGTCGTGTTGCAGAGCGTTGGTGAAAATACGTTTGCCGGTGCGATGAAAAGTTTTGGATTGAGTAATGCGAGTGCGCCGGAAGGTGGCGTGAAGGTCGCTGAGATTCTCAAGAGCGAGGCGCCGCCATTGCGACGCTATGATCCTTCGCACCCGGATGCAGATGGGGATGGTTATGTTTCGTTTCCGGATATCAATCCGGTGACGGAGATGGTGGATCTGATGGGCGCCAGTCGCTCGTATGGTTTGAACGCAAGTGCTTTGCAGGCTGAAAAAGGCATGTTGAGCGCTTCCATAGACCTGTTGAAGTAAACGGACGGAGAGAGAGATGTTGCCGATCCAAAATCCCGTGGCCCTTCGTGAAGCTCTTCTGCAAAGCAGAATGCCAGCGGCCGCTGCGGAGAGTGCGCAGCCTTCGAATGTTTTTGGAAACATGATGCATGCCGCGCAGCAGCAGATTAGCAACGCAGATACAAAAGCGCAGCAGGCAGTGACGGGCTTATTGAGTGGCCAGGGTGTGGATGTGCACGAGGCCATGATTGCGACGCAGCAGGCGGATCTGACCTTTGAACTCGCACTCCAGGTGCGTAACAAAGCTGTAGCTGCCTACCAGCAGATGATGCAGATGCAGTTTTAACGCAACGGACGGGGAACGATGGCAGCAACGATGGAACCAGGAACGGCGATCAGCCGCAGCAACGCGATGCTGGTGGCCTTTCGTGAGCGATGGAGTGCCATGGAGCCCGCTCGCAGGCATCTCCTGATGGGGAGTCTTGCAGCGTTGTTGGTCCTGTCTGGTATTTCCGTTTGGTGGAGTACGCGTACGGATTGGCGCGTACTGTTTAGCGGAATGGATGGCAGAGATGCCGCGACGATGGAGCAGCAGTTGAGTTCCGCGGGCATCCGCTATCAGACCACGCCGGACGGATCAGCGCTTCAGGTTCCGGCTGAACAACTGGACAAAGCGCGCGTTGCAATTTCCACTAGCGGACTGCCGCAGTCGGGGCGCATGGGGTTTGAGCTTTTCGACAAGCCGAACTGGGTGGGTAGCGAGTTCGACGAGAAGGTGAACTACCAGCGGGCTTTGGAAGGGGAGCTGGAGCACACGATTGGAACGCTGCAATCGGTGCGGTCGGCACGTGTGCACGTGGTGTTAGCAAAGCAGGGTGCGTTTGCATCGGAAGACCAGCCGGCGAAGGCCTCGGCTGTGCTGAAGCTGCGCCGTTCAAATCTGCCGCGGGAACAGAGCGATGCGATTCGCAATCTGATTGCAAGTTCGATTGAAGGTTTGCTGCCGGAAGCTGTGACGCTTGTAGATGCCGATGGGCGCATGGATTTTACTGCGAGCTCCGCATCTGCAAATGATCGCGAAGAAGAGATTGCATTGCAGAACAAGTTGACCCAGGTGCTGGAGCCTTTGGCAGGTGCGGGGAACGTTCATGCGACGGTTTCAATCAGCTACGTGCAGGGATCGGAAGAACACACCGACGAGGTCTATGATCCGCAGCAATCGGCCCCGTTAAGTATGCAGCGGACGGAGCAGCTTGCGCAGGCATCGCGTCCTGGCGGTGTTGCCGGGACAGGAAGCAACGCGCCCGCACCGCAACCAACGGCGCAGAACGCGGCTCCAAACGGCACGCCCGCGGCTGTTGCGGCCGGACCATCCCCAACGATTGCGAGCACGGGGCAGACTCAGAATTCGCGTGAAGAGAGTACGCAGTATGCTGTGACGCGGCACGTAACGCACACGGCAGAGTCGGCTGGGCGTATACGACGTATCACTGCGGCGATTGTGGTGAATGATCGCGAGATTCGGCAGATGAATGCGAAGGCATTGCATACCGCGTGGCAGCATCGCACCGCGGATGAAATGAAGCAGTTGCAGCAATTGGCGCAAGCAGCCGTGGGATATGACGAGAAGCGGGGCGACTCTGTAGTGCTTGAGAATCTGGCTTTTTCTGGTAACAACGATGATGCTCCGATTGCGGGGTGGTCCAGGGTTATGGAGTCGACAACCGAACTTTTGCGAGCGCAACCGATGCTGCCGCGAGCGCTGGCAACGCTGGGAGGCATTGTGTTGCTGGGCATGATGGTGCTTCGACCCATAACAAAACAGACGCAGATATTGCTGGCACCTGTGTCGGTGCGGCCGATGTTAGCGGCAAAATCTGCGGAACAAGAGATTCCGAATGAAGCATCGATAAGGACCAGCGCCGGTGTGAGCACGCAGCACATTTTTGATCGCGTGACGGAACAGATTAAGGCTGAGCCAAAGAACAACACCAGACTGATTGGTTCGTGGATTCGCGCTGGTAGCGAGGAGATGGATTAATGTCATCGGCTCCCGTGGCTTTACCTTCTCCATCGGCACGTCTGGCTCTGCCGCAGATGCCGCAGCTGGATATACCGCCGTTGCGCAAGGCGGCAGTCCTGATCGTGACGCTGGGGGAGGAGACCTCAAAGTCGCTTCTGCGTGGGTTGAGTGAACAGGAGGTTCAGCACCTTACGGAAGAGCTTTCTCGCGTGGGTGACATCAGCCCTGATGAGCAGACGCAGGTATTGCTGGAGTTCTACGGCTTACAGGAGACGCAGCAATACATGCTGCGAGGCGGCGTGGAATATGCCACGCGATTGTTGACGGAAACATTTGGAAGACAGCGTGCGCAAGAGCTGATTCGTGACATCAGCCGCGCCGATGTGGATGGCAAGGCCAGTGATCTTGTTGCACTGCAAAAAATGGACCCCACGCAGTTGAGCAAGTTCCTGGAGGGAGAGCATCCGCAGACGGTGGCGCTTGTGCTGGCGCATCTGAATCCAAAACGCGGTTCCGCGGTGTTGATGCAGCTTCCGGAAGACCTGCGCGTGGAGGCGGTGCGGCGACTTGCCGAGATGCGTCAGTTCTCGCCCGAGATGGCGCAACGTGTTGCCGTGATTCTTTACAAGAGGATTCATGCGCTTGGGTCGACTGGACGGCAATCGTATGCGGGATTCAAGGCAGTAGCGGATTTGCTCAATCGTATGGATGGGAATGCGAGTCGTAGCATCCTGGACGGCATCGAGCAACAGGAACCCACCCTGGCCCTCGGAATTCGAAATCTGATGTTCACGTTTGAGGACCTGTTGACGGTGCCACCGGGCAGCATCCGCGAATTGGTAAGTGCTGCCGATAAAAGAATGCTCGCGCTGGCACTGAAATCGGCCGATGAGAATCTCAAGGCACATTTGTTCTCGGCGATGAGTTCGCGCGCCGTGGAGATGTTGCAGGAGGACATGGAAACTCTTGGGCCGGTTCGCGGACGAGATGTTGCTCAGGCTCAACATGAACTGCTTTCGCTGGCCAGAAAGCTGGAGGCAGAGGGCAAGATGATTTTGAAGGTGGAGGCAGACGATGGTTTGGGACGATAAAGCTATCTGCGACCCGAAAGTAGAGCCACTTGCGTTTCGTAACGCAAAGGAGGCCGCAATAACGATGAATGTTGCGACCGAAATGGAGTCGGCGGTCGCTGCCTGTGCTCCTGTTGACCTGGACGAGAGACTTCAAGAGGCCCATGAGCGAGGCCGTCGGGAAACGCTGGAGAGTTTAGAGGGCGAACTGGACCGCAAAATCGCGGAAGAGCGTAAGGCAGTGTCGCGGATCGTGCAGCAATTCGATGAGGAACGGAAACGCTATTTCAAAGAGGTGGAGAGCGAGGTTGTGCGTTTGTCTCTTGCAATTGCAGAGCGGGTTCTTCACCGTGAGGCCACGATGGACCCTACACTTCTGGCTGGAGCGGCGCGCGTTGCGCTGGAGCAGGTGGCCGATGGAAGCGAAGCGGTACTGCGAGTAGCCGCAGAGGAAGCTCAGCGATGGAACGAAATGCTGGAAAAGACCGCGGCCGCGGTGCACATTGAGCCGGATGACCAACTGGCAAACGGCGAGGCTGTATTGAAAACGCGTAGTGGAAGCGTGCAGCTTGGGGTGAAGGCACAGCTTGCGGAGATTGAGAGAGGCTTCTTTGAGTTGCTACGCCACCGACCGGTGATGGTTGCCTAAGCGATGGCACTGGAGATGTTTTTTCATCAGCTTCAGGATGCCGCTCCGGTCCGTCTTCATGGCGAAGTGGTGGAGGCGAATGGGAACTATGTGCAGTCTCTTGGGCCGCCTTGTTCGGTAGGTGACTGTTGCGAGATTGAAGCTGCAGATGGACGACGGCACCTGGCAGAGGTTATCGGGTTCCGAGGCCAGCATGTCCTCTCCATGCCTCTGACTTCGGTATCTGGCATTCGTTATGGTGATCGCGTGTCGGTGAGTCGGCATCGCGCGGGAATGCGTGTTGGCGGAGATATGCTGGGCCGCGTTCTGGATGCGAACGGTTTGCCAGCGGACGGTTTGCCAACGGTGAATGGAACGATGAATCTACCGTTGGATCGCGATGCTCCAGGTCCGCTGGAACGTGTGCGGATGGTTGAGCCTCTTGGCACGGGAGTACGTGCGATCGACACCATGTTGACTGTTGCACGGGGCCAACGAATTGGCATCTTTGGTGGTTCAGGGGTGGGGAAGAGCACGCTGCTGGGAATGATGACGCGGAACACTGCCGCGGATCTAACCGTGGTGGGGCTGGTTGGGGAACGTGGCAGAGAGCTAATCGAGTTTCTGGAGGACTCCCTGGGAGAGGAAGGCCGACAACGCTCGGTGGTTCATATCGCGACCTCCGATGAATCGCCGTTAATGCGAATGCGTTGCGCCTGGGCAGCGACGACAACAGCAGAGTATTTTGCGTCGCAGGGAAAACACGTGTTGTTAATTCTGGATTCGGTAACACGGTTTGCGATGGCTGCGCGAGAGATAGGTCTTGCTGCGGGCGAGCCACCGTCTACGAAGGGATATCCTCCATCGGCATTTGCAAAATTGGCACGTCTCCTGGAGCGGGCCGGGAACTTTGCCAACGGAAGCATCACCGGTTTCTACACGGTACTGATGGAAGGAGATGACGAGCAGGATCCTGTTGTGGATAGTGCGCGGTCGATCCTTGATGGCCATGTTGTTCTTTCGCGCGAGATGGCATCCGAAGGGATGTACCCGCCCATTGATGTACTGCGGTCACTCAGCAGACTGATGCCTTCTGTGGCGTCTGCGTCGCATCAACAGCGCGCGCGCGAGGTCCGGAGGTTGATGAGCGTTTATATGAAAGGTGAAGATCTGATTCGTGTGGGCGCCTACAAACCAGGAGCCGAACCTGAATTGGATCGCGCGATTGCAATGCGTCCGCGTTTCCGGTCCTTGTTAGAACAAACATCGTTGGAAACATCCTCGTTCGAGGATGCAATCGCCCGGTTGACAGGGCTTCCGGAGATGGTATGAGCAGGGGAAGAAAGCAGCTGGAAAGGATCGTTGCTCTTCGCGGACAGTTGCACGAACGATCCGTTCTGGCTCTGAAGCTGGCGAACGCAGAGATGGTAACGGCAGCCAAAGAGGTTGCTAACGGACAATTGCAACTATCCGCATGTAGGGATGCTCAAGTGACGGCGATCTCCGAAGGAGAACACGACCAGTGGCTCATGGCCCGGTCAAGTTCAGCTTTGTCGTCTATGGCTTTCACACACGCACTGCACTATCAACGCACACGGGATCAACTGGTAGTCGTTGTCGCACAGGATGAAGCGCAGTTACGTCGCGAACTACGGCAGCTGGAACGGGTTCTGGAACGTGCGGTGGACGAAGACCGCCTGTCCGCGCATCGCAAGGAACAGCGGCAATTAGAAGAAGTTGCGCAACGTATGGGAATCGCAAAAGCAAAATACGTCCCTTCTTAGAGCCTGCATAGAAACGAATTCGTAAAAAGGCAATCCAGATGCAGATCCTTTTGTGTCATGTTGCCGACTGCAATGCTTATCGCCGATACGCCGAAACCAATGTCAGGTATGCCGGGCGACGTGCCATCGAAAAATGCCGATTCGTCTGTGTCGGTGTCATTCAAAGATCACCTGCATTTCCATGAGGTGTCAGGAGTGGATCAAACAACTTCCGGCGTTGCGGTTCCCACTCGCGCATTAGAGGTGGCGGACTCTTCGTCAGAACTTTCTTCCTTGTTTATGAATGGCGATTGTGCGCCCTCACCTGCGCCGGAAGATGGGGCGACTTCCACGAAGAGCGTCATCGCACCGCAGGAAGACGCGTCGAAGGAAGATAGGTCGCCGGAAGACACGTTGCAGGCAGACCCTCAAGGCGAGCCGCAAGGCCTCACAAAAGAATTATTAGAGTCTGCTGTAACTCCAACGGCGAAGGAGCCAGAGCGCGGCGAGTCCGGTCACATAGCGCGGGCTTTCGTTACTAAGGAAGACAAGACGTCCTCCAAGCGAAATGGTATTCCGAGTATGACGTCGGGAGCGTTGGCGACAGGGCAGGCGGATTTAGTCCCGACGAGCGTGAATATTGTCGCAGTCGATCCGGGTAAGCCAATGGTTGATGGAAAAATTGCTCTGTTGATAAAGACTTCAGAAGACGCAGCAGGTTCGGCAAAGTTGCACAGTGGAATCGCGTCCGTGAAAACTCTCAATGTGAACCTGGCGACATCTGTTGAGCAGCCAGCACCACAGGAAAGCGAATTCACCGAGCTGGCAAACAGGGTTGTCGGCAGCTCTGCACCAGCAGCGGACGATCAATTGACCTCTCCTGATGGAGTCAAGGTAGAAGCCGGCGAGAAGGTTGCTCATGCCGCGGGTGTATCCGAACCATCGTTTGCGGTACCCGTCCCGCCCACGTCCGTCGTTTTCCACTTATCACTCTTGCGCGAAGAAGGATCGAACGTTCAGCTTGCAATTCCGGATGACGAGTCGATGTTGCCGACTTCCGAAACGACCGCCGTCTCGGATCTCAGGAGTCCAGTAAACCATCTGGACTTGCAATGGAAAGACGGTGCGCTCGGAAGTATCTCCGTGCGTGCGGAGATGCGGGAGGGTTCGCTGCACGCTACCGTGAACGGTTCCCATGTTAGCTCCACAGTCAGTGTGACCGACTTGCATCAATTTCTGGAAGATAACCGGATCGCTGTGCACTCTCTGCAGGTGAATGGTGTTGCAGAAACAAAGCTTGTCTCTGAACGACATGGACTTGCTGTAGATGCCCCGGTAGCGAATGGAGGGCAGGCCCCCTCACTGTCCCATCGTGATGACAATTCCGGTTCTGGTGCACGAGAAAGAACTACGCCCGGTAGATCTCGGAAAGAAGTACAGGAAATACCAGTGGCCATCTCTTCTGCCGCGATCTCGTTCGTGGGGCAGGCAAGCAATGGTCGTCTGAGTATTCATATTTAAGAGGAGTGAGATGAATCCAATTTCGAACAGTGCCCATGCGGTTGCGACCGCATTTGCAACGCAGGGTGTCGCACATAGCAATAGCGCTTCTTCCTCGACCGACGATGGAGCGACGATTACTTCCACTGACTTCCTGACACTCCTGGTGACACAGTTAAAGAACCAAGATCCAACACTGCCGACTGATCCGACTCAATATGTCTCACAGTTGGTTGGAGTGAACAGCCTGGAACAGTTGATTGACATAAATAAGCAGCTAACTTCTCTTGGTGGCTCGACCGCGACCTCGAGCGGTTCGTAACAAATAATTCAGTTCTTGAAAAGGAAGATATTGTTATGCCCTCATTTTCTATCGCGCTTAGCGGGTTGCAGGCGGACTCCATTGCTCTCAGTGCAATCGGCAATAACCTGGCAAACCTGAACACCACCGCATTTAAAAAAGAGAACGTAAACTTCGCTGACATGTTCTATCAAAGTGTCGGAACCTCCGGCTCGAATGCACCATTACAGGTCGGTATCGGAACACGTGTCTCATCGATAAGTAGCGATTTTTCCCAAGGAAACCTCAATTCGACCGGTAGCGCCACAGATATGGCGATCAACGGGAACGGATTTTTTGTTGTTCAGCAGACTGGCACGAATGAGCTTACCCGCACAGGAAACTTTCAACTGAGTCCGACCGGAAATCTCATGACGAGTGAGGGGTATTCGGTGATGGGATATCCGGCGGTAAATGGGGTTGTCGACACAAACGCGGCATTGACGCCAATGAATGTCCCGACGGCAAAAACTCAATTGGCGCACGCGACGACGGGGTTTTCTTTTACTACAAGTCTTAATTCGAGCTCCGCCGTGGGAACGAGTTATGTCTCATCCATGCCAATGTATGACTCGCAGGGAACAGCCCAAAATGTTAGCGTCACGTTTACGAAGACGGGGGGCAACCAATGGGATTACAGCATTGCTATGCCAAGCGGCGATGCGACCACGACATCCAATAACACCGGCACACTGGAGTTCAACCCGGATGGAACACTTGCTTTACCCACGGGCGATGTGACATCGATCAGCTTCAGTGGCCTTTCGGATGGCGCCAGTGATATGACATTGAATTGGTCACTCAGGGATGCGAGCGGTAACAGCCTGATCACGCAGAGCGCCGGAACTTCCAGTACAAATGCAAGCTTGCAGGATGGCTATCCGTCGGGAACTTATAAGAGCTTTTCCGTGGATGCTCAGGGAGTGATGCGTGCGACCTACACGAACGGTGGCACGGAGGTTCTTGGGCAGATCGCGATTGCGACAGTTGCCAGTCCTGAGTCGTTAGGTCGTATGGGCAGCAACCTGTATTCGGTAAATCAGGCATCGGGCGCGATGGATATCGGTGTCGCCGGAGCAGGAAGCCGTGGAAGCGTCACGGGCAGCACCTTAGAGCAGTCCAACGTTGATATCTCGACGGAGTTTGCGAACCTGATCGTGGCACAGCGATCCTTCGAAGCGAATTCGAAGACTGTCACTGCCTTTGACACGATTACACAGGACACGATCAACATGATTCGATAACCAGGGAATCTCCACGTGAGATAGGGCCGCCTTAGTTTCGACTAATGCGGTCTTTTTTTTGTGGCCCAGCTCGTGCATCGCATCATGGCATGTCCACCGCGGCCAATGTTGATACAGCAACGACGGAATCCATCACTCCGACTCCAGTGAAGGTGGGGGTGGGAGTGATCCTGATTCCAGTGCTCCTGTCTACGGTTTTAACGCTGGGAGTTGTAGGCGGAGGTGCCTTCTATCTCATCCGTTCAGGGAAACTTGGGACGGGAGTACAGAACACCGCCGCCCAACCGGCCGTTGCGCCGATCATCGTTGTTGCGCCGCCCGCATCGCATGTTCTTGCGTTGGAGCCGATGATCGTTAATCTTTCCGACGCAAATGGTCGAGCCTATCTGCGGGCGTCCGTAAGTTTGAGAATTAAGGATGAAGAGAAGACTGAGAGGCTGCCAGAGAAGAAAGATCCCAAAGCGGTAGATGCTGTCGCTACGGAGCTACGTGATACAACCCTGGCCGTGCTCAGCCGCCAGACATCCGACGGGCTGCTGTTGCCGGACGGCAGGGAAGCACTTAAGCAGACGCTGGAGCATGAATACAAGGTGCGAAACACCGAAATCCCAGTGTTTGAAATATACTTCACGGACTTCCTGGTGCAGCGAGGATGAATATCCTCAACGACTCTCCCGCGCCAGAAACCCCCGAGCGCTCCGTGGGGCTTTCCGTCCCGTCCAGTCCTTTGATTCAAGGACGAGTTCGGAATATGCCATTCCGGCTGTCTGTGACGATTCCGCTCATCGGATGGCGGCTGCATCGTCTGCGTGACCTGCAGCAAGGACAGCTAATTGTCACGGCAGTATCGGCAACAGAGGATGTCCCAGTGAGGATAGGTGAAGCTCTATTGGCGCATGCAGAACTGGATAACGTTGATGGACAGATGGCAATTCGTCTTACGCGTTTGGACTAACTGGGGCAGCATGGCTCATCCTCTTCGAATCGAGAACGGCGTGGAAGCATTGGCTGAACCAGACGCGGTCGAAGTGCCGTCGTGGAGGCAAAGGCTACGCGTGTTCCTGACCGCATTTACTTCAATGCGAGTACCGCAGAAATCGCTTCGGCATATTGAGACGCTCTCGCTTGGAGCCAAACAGAAAATCTATTTGTTGGAGTGTGAGGGACAGCGATTCCTGGTGGCGGAAGGATTAAGTGCGCCCGTTCCTCTAACGCAGCGATTTGCGGTGGAAGAGAGGTAACGGTGCGAAGTGTTCGCCTGACGGCTCTGTGGCTGCTTCTGATGTTCCATGGAGTATTGGAGGGCCAGAGCGTGCATTCCTTCTGGGTGCATCCTCCAGCGGCACGACGGGCAGCAGACGCGCCGCATGTCTTACACGCATCGCAAAGTGCGGCCAAGTCTTATGTCGTAAAAAAGAGCGATAAAGAAAAACCTGCGACCGAGCCTCATTCCACCGTGAAGGTTGCTGATCCTTCTGAAACCAGAAGCATCGCCGAGGAGTTCGCGATAGGGCATAGCTCGCAATGGGCTGTTGTTATCGGGCTTACGCTGTTGACGCTCGCACCTGCGATTCTTCTGGCGATGACGCCACTGATTCGACTTTTGGTTGTGTTTCATTTCTTGAGGCAAGCACTTGGAACGCAAACCGCGCCATCAAACCAGGTGCTGATGGCGCTCGGACTTATGATGACATGGTTCCTGATGCAGCCTGTTATCACGCAGGTAAATGATGTGGCGGTCGCACCGTATCGTGCGGGTGTGATGTCAGGGGAAGACGCGCTCAATAAGGGCTCGCTTCCTGTGAAGACATTCATGTTGCGCTATGCACGCGATAAAGATCTGGAACTGTTCGCGGCTGCATCGCAGCCTACGCGCCTGCATCGTCGTGAGGATGCGCCGATGCAGGTGGTGGTTCCGGCATACATGTTGAGCGAACTGAAGAGTGGATTCCAGATTGGCGCGGTCCTCTTTCTTCCATTTCTATTAGTGGACCTTGTAGTTGCCAGTGTGACCACTTCGATCGGTATGTTGCAGATGCCACCTACGGTAGTTTCCACGCCAGTGAAAATCCTGCTGTTTGTGATGGTGGATGGATGGCATCTGTTGGCCAGTTCACTCTTGAAGAGCTTTTGACAGGAGATAGGCAATGAGCCCGGACATGGTGACGGAACTAATGCGACATCTTCTGCTGGAGGCGCTCTTGTTGAGCGCGCCCCTGTTGATCGTGGGATGCATGGTGAGCGTGTTACTCACGCTGGTGCAGACATTAACCGGCATTCAGGAACAGACCATCACGGCGGTACCGCGATTGCTTGTTGTGTTTTCGGTTGGACTGGTTAGTTTGCCCTGGTTTCTGCGGCATGCTGTGACTTACACGCTACGTCTTTGGTCGGACTTTCATCGGTATCTCGGATAAGCATGCAATCGACAGATCAAGACGCTCTGAAGCCATTCCTTGCAGCGGGCGTGTTGCTTCTACTGCGTTTCGGAAGTGCAGTGGTGACGCTGCCGGTATTTAGTTCGGCCGCTATTCCAGCGCGTGTGAAGGCAATGTTGATACTCGTGCTGACCGTTGTCATTACTCCTGTGGCTGCGTATCAGCCGAATGCAGATCTCAAACTTTCGGCTCCGGCACTTATGAGTGAAGTGGTTGTGGGATTGTGCTTCGGTTTGACATTGATGCTTCTATCCGAGTCCCTAACGTTTGGCGCTGCCCTGATGGGATCTGCGTTTTCCTTTTCTCTTGCGAATCTCGTGGATCCAAATTCGCAGGTTGAAACAGAAGTGTTGGGTACGGTTCTGAATTGGCTTGGGATGCTTGTTATCCTTGCCGCCGGTCTGCATCGCACGATGCTGGCGGCATTGTTGCGCACCTTGACTGCTGTGCCGCTGGGACATGCACCAGCGGGCGGTGCATCGGCGCAGGCATTTGTCTTGATGGCTTCCGGGATATTTCTCTCTGGAGTGCAGCTTGCTGCACCAGTGCTTGCTGCTGCCATCCTTGTCGAAGTCGCGGTTGGCCTGGTAAGTCGACTAGCGCCTGCTATGCCCGCGCAGATCGCTTCAGTTCCGGTGAAGACCATCGTGTCCTACATCGTGCTCATCGGTGGCTTGTCCTTGTGGCCTTTGTGGATTGAGCGCCATTTCGCTGCGCTTTTAGACGTAGCACAAAGGAACATCCGGCTATGAGTGGCGAGCGCACAGAAAAAGCGTCAGAACAACGAAAGCGGAGGTCGCGGGAGAAGGGTGAAGGTGTTCGCAGCCGAGAGCTAACTAATGCTGCTGCAATGGTGGGTGGACTGCTACTGTTGCGTGGCGCTGCCGGACAGTTTGCGATGCAATGGAGTAAGACGTATACGGCGGCGGTGCATCTTGGCATGCGCCCTTATGACACACCGGATGGCATGAGCCGAGCTCTTCCTCAATTGCTTCTTCCAGGGGTGGTCCCTGTAGGAGTGGTACTCGCGGGTGCGCTGTTTTCTGCGATTGCGATTGGGGCGATGCAGACAGGCGGAGTGCAGATTTATGGTGCGGCACTTGCGTGGAAGCCTGGTCGCCTTAACCCAGCGACCAATATCAAGAATTTGTTTTCGGCGCGTTCTCTCCTGCGTTGTGCAAAGTCGCTGATTCCCGCGGCCGCAGTGACAGCGCTCGCCTCGATGGCGCTTCGCCGGTCTGTTTTGCCGATGCCGGTGATGAGTGAGGCACGACTTCCCACGACCTTGACGGCGGCTTATGGGCTTGCGGTGCAGGCCGCGTGGATCTCACTTGGGTGGGCGGCAATTGACTACATCAACGAATGGCGTTCCTGGAATACCTCGCTAAAGATGACCAAAGAAGAGGTCAAACAGGAGATGAAGGAATCAAACGGCAACCCGCATACGAAGGGCAGAATTCGCCAGATTCAACGTGCGATGCGGAGACGTCGCGTGAAGGCGGATATATCCAAGGCTGCCGTAGTGATCACCAATCCTACGCATTACGCGGTTGCTCTTCAGTTTGACTTTGCCACGATGGCTGCGCCCAAAGTACTGGCGAAGGGGCGCGATCTGCATGCGCTGGAGATTCGTGAAGAGGCGCGATGGGCAGGTGTTCCCATTGTTGAAAATCCGCCGCTGGCGAGGGCGCTCTACCGCGGTGTGGACGAAGGCAGAGACATTCCTTTCGAACTGTATTCCGCGGTGGCAGCGATCCTTGCTTACCTGTTCCGCGAGAGTCGTCAGCGCGCGTCGTCTCATGCAACAAGACACCGCAGTTATGGGTATGCAGCACCTGCTCGCATGATGTTGGGTTTGACTGATTATTCTGCGCCGTCGAGCGCAACTGGAGAGCCTTCACATGAGTGAGACTGTTCAAGCCAAACGCCTTGGCATATTCGCTCATGCCAAGCCGTTCCTTCTTCCAGCTGCCGCAATGAGTGCCATTTTTGTGATGCTGGTGCCATTGCCTGCGGTCTTGCTGGACCTGCTGTTGGCTGTATCGATTACCGCGTCGTTATTGGTGTTTGTGACCGCGGTGCAGGTGCGAAAAGCTACCGATCTATCGGTCTTTCCAACGCTGCTGCTATTGCTGACGCTGTTCAGGCTCTCGCTGAATCTGGCATCGAGCCGTCGCATTCTTCTGCATGGGAGTGAAGGCACTTCAGCTGCAGGCGATGTGATCCAGGCGTTTGGGCAGTTCGTTGTGGGCGGTAACTATGTTGTGGGATTTGTACTGTTCCTGGCGCTGATTGCGATTCAGTTTCTGGTGGTGTCACATGGCGCGGTGCGTACTGCAGAGGTGACCGCACGCTTCACGCTGGACGCGCTTCCCGGTAAACAGATGGCCATTGATGCTGATATGAACGCGGGGCTCATCGATGAACAGACCGCCAGGAAACGCCGCGAAAGCATTGCGCGCGAGGCGGAGTTCTACGGCGCCATGGATGGAGCTGCGCGGTTCAATCAGCGCGATGCGATGGCGACCATCCTGATTACCGCGATCAACATCATTGCCGGACTACTGATTGGAGTGTTGCAGCAGGGGGTTGATCTTCTCACTGCAGTCAAAACCTACACGATTCTGACGGTGGGTGATGGTCTTGTGACCATGATTCCAAGCTTGTTGGTGTCGATGGCCGGTGGTCTGGTGCTGACGCGCGCATCCAGTTCTGGGACGCTTGATAAAGAAATCAACACGCAGCTGTTTTCTCAAAGAAATGTTCTGTTTCTTACTGCCGGTGTGTTGACGGCCATGGCCTTGATTCCAGGAATTCCAAAGATTCCATTTTTTCTGGTGGCTTTGGGTGTCTTTCTGTTTGGTCGCACGCTGCCAGCAAATGGTCTGAAGGCAGAGGAAGACGCAGCGGCAGTGCTAGCGGGAAATGCCGTCGCGGGCGCGCCGCCATCCGAAGACCTTACCAGTCTTTTGAAGGTGGACGAATTAACGCTCGAAATCGGGTTCCAACTGATCCCGATGGTGGACGAAAAACAAAATGGACAGATGCTTAATCGCGTTCGAGCGCTGCGTAGACATCTTGCGGCTGAGCTTGGGTTCATTGTTCCCCCGGTTCATATCACGGACAATCTTCGACTTCGTCCGCGAGAGTACGTGGTGCAGCTTCGCGGCAATGAGATAGGTCGATGGCAGACGGAAGGCAACTGTCTGCTTGCGGTCAACAGCGATCCGAAAGCACGCGTGATACCGGGAGTGGAGACACGCGAGCCTGCCTTTGGAGTAGCCGCTCGATGGATCGATCCAGGTTTGGAAGAGCAGGCCCTGGCGGCAGGATATTCGGTTGTTGATCAGACGGCGGTGATAGGAACGCACCTGGCGGAACTGATCCGACGCAATGCCTATGAGTTGCTGGGGCGAGCGGAGACGAAGCGATTACTGGACTCGGTCAATGACAGTTACCCGAAGTTGATGGAAGAGCTGATGCCGAAGCTGATGACGTTGGGCGAGATTCAAAAAGTATTGCAACAGTTGTTACGCGAACAGGTCAGCATTCGTAACCTTGGAACGATTCTGGAAACGATCGTGGAATACGCTCCGCAATCAAAAGATTTGGTTTGCCTAACGGAGCAGATTCGGCAGACGCTGGCGCGGAATATTGTGCGTCCACTGCTCGATGGCGAGGGCGGCCTAAGTGTACTGACGCTGGAGCGTGGACTAGAGGAGCAGATCATCCGGACCTTCGATCCAGAGGGCGCTGCGCGGCTTCTGGGGAACGATGGGCGCGGTGCTCCTTTGAGTAGTAACTTTCTTCGTCCATTGCTTGACTCTGTGAAACGCCTAACAGGCGATGCCATGCCAATGGCAATCCCCGTGCTTCTCTGTCCTTCGCCGGCACGCTATCATCTGCGCCGCTGGCTGGAACCATTTCTGCCCAAAGTGACTGTGCTTTCACCGAGCGAGATTCCGCCAGAGGTGCGTGTTCGCAGCCTGGGGACGGTGGGGCATCAGTTGACAGGTGGCTAGAAAACGCACGCATTCGTAAGACAGGAGAAATGCACATGGAGCAGACCGGACATTCAGAGGAACGAGGCAAGGCTGACGTCCCGGCCAGTGTATTGTTTGGAGGAAATTCCGGACCGGTCGCCGGGATCAATGCATATGGAACGTTAGGCAACGCACCCGCGCGGATGAGCCAGGCCGCTCAGGATCAGTTGCTGGTGGAACACCTGGCCACGGTTCGGTTTGTTGCACGACGCGTCCATGAGCGCTTGCCACAGCACGTGGAGATAGACGATCTCATCTCTGCAGGCATTGTGGGTCTGATGGATGCAGTTGCGAAGTTCGATCACTCCAAACAGGTGCAGTTCAAGAGCTATGCTCAGTTCCGCATACGCGGCGCCATTCTGGATTCGTTGCGCACGCTGGATTGGAGTCCGCGCGAACTTCGCAGAAAGGGGCGCGCGGTTGAAGATGCAGTGCGTGCGCTCACGCAACGCCTTCGGCGCACTCCCGTGGAGACAGAAGTTGCGGACGAGATGGAGATGTCGCTTCAGGAGTATCAGCGCCTGCTGGGTGAGCTGAAGGGGCTGGAGATCGGCAGCCTTAACCTGGAGCGTAATGAAGAGGGCGGAGACGACGAATTGTCGTATCTGCCGGGCTCCGAAGGTGACGAACCGCTCTTTCGATGCCTGAAAGGCGAGTTGCGTCAGCGACTGATGGACGCTGTTGAGGAGCTTCCGGAGAAGGAGCGCATGGTGGTGTCTCTCTACTATCACGAAGAACTCACGATGAAAGAGATTGGTGTGGTGCTGGGAGTAGTGGAATCACGTGTTTCGCAGATCCACACCTCAGCCGTGGTGAAATTGCGTGCAGCCCTGACAGATCTTGGTGCAGAGAAGGCAGCCTCGCGCAATCGTGGAAAGCGGGGACAGGATGGGCGCTGAGTCTGTATCGGCGGCCGACGCTACAGCGTTCAATTTCAGTCGTGCCGGGTTAGTCGCCAATGATCAACTGCGCACACTGCGCACGTTGGACGAACAGTTTGCTCGTAACCTGACACATACGCTCGGAGCATGGCTACGAACGAACATTAGCATCACGCCTCAGCCAGCGTCGCAAATGATCTTTAGTCAGTTCATGGAGCAGACGTCGACTGGATGTTTTGTTCTTCCACTTCACATGGAGCCTCTGCGTGTGCGTGCAGCGCTCTCGCTGGATATTCAACTTGCGCCTGCCATCATCGATCTTCTTTTGGGAGGCAGTGGTAAGACGGTTCGCATTGACCGCGACCTTACTGAGATCGAAGAAGCGGTGCTTGGTTCGGTTCTGGATATTGTGTTGCGGGAATGGACTGGCGCATGGGGAGCGATGGGTGTGGAGTTTCTTGCAGAACCACGCGAACGCGAGAGCCGCGGACAGCGGTTGATGCTATTGCAGGAAAAAGTACTGTTTGTGCGATTCAGCATCACGCTTGCAGAAGTTACGGGCGATCTGTTGTTTTGTCTTCCTTCGGCTGCAGTCACTTCCACGATGAAAGCTATGTCCCATCGGCAGGATCGACAGCGCCTGCGGACCCCGGAAGAGCGAGCCAACATGGAGCAGCGTCTTGGCAATGCGAAGCTGCGGATGGCATTGCATCTGCCTCCGATGCGGCTTTACGCCCAGGATCTTCGGGCGCTAAGGCCAGGAATCACGCTGCCACTGCCTTTGCAGAATGGAATGGCAGCGGAATTACGGGTAGGTAACGCAACTATCTTTCGTGGTCGTCCTGTGCGGTATGGCGAACATCGCGGCGCCCAGTTGCTGCACCTGGTGGAAACACACAGCGCGGAGGGAGGAAGGGAATGACCGACATGTATGGCGGTAGCAATGCCGCAACGGAGCGAGAGCTTAAAGAACCTACCGTGGAATCGCTGTTGACAAGCGATGGCGATGCCTTTCTGGACATTGAGATGGAGGCACGTATTCAGTTCGGTAGTCGCGAGATGTTGCTTTCCGAAGTTCTGGAATTGAACGCCGGCGACGTGCTGGAGCTGGATCGGCTGGTGTCTGATCCGGTTGATCTTCTGGTCGGCGACAGAATCGTTGCACGTGGCGAAGTTGTGGTAGTGGGCGGCAATTTTGCCTTGCAAGTGACAGAAGTAGCGGTGCCTCGCCTGCGATTGGAGAGTGTTAGATGTCTACACTAATGCATCGCTTGGGAACGACCGTTTCTTCTGTCTACAGGCCGTCTGAAGAGAGGCGGGACTCCGAACTTGCAGTCCGTGACTTGACTGCGGGTTCATGTCTCTGTGGTTCGCGCCTTCCGTTGCCGGTTCGTTTCGGACTCAGAAGCCGTACTCGACCGGTCGTGGAAGGGCGTTGGTGCTGCAGCGAGCAGTGCCTGAAAGCGCGCGTGGCATCCTTTGTGCGTCGTGGTTTGCCGAACCATTCTTTGCGGCTTGAACATAATCATCGCGTTCCTTTGGGGCTGTTGTTGTTATCGCAGAGTGCTATTACCCAAGAACAGCTGCGGTTTGCACGCGACCGTGCAGAATACACCGGCGAACGTATCGGTACAGTTCTCGTGCAGCATTGCGGCCTCTCAGAACAACGCCTGGTCCAGGGGCTTGCAGCGCAGTGGGGGTGCACTGCGTGGGATGTTAAGGGAAGCATTCCCGATGGCATGGCGTGCGTTGCTCCGTATGCTGTGCTTCGTGGGGTGGAGATGTTGCCTCTGCGTCAGCAGTCGGATGGCACGATCAGCGTTGCATTTGCAGACGCACCTGACGCGCAGGCTGTGTTCGCCATACGCAGGATCCACGATCGTCCTGTGGATGCTGGCATTGCTGCGGTTAGCGACTTTGTTGCCGCGGTGGAGAGTATCAGGAAGCAGGCCTCCGTTCCGGCGGAGGAGTTCTATTGCGAAGATGAGGTGGACCTGGTGCAGATGCTCACCAGGACGGTTCAGCGCCAGTCGCCGGTGGAGAGTCGGTGGGCGCGCGTGCGCAACATGATCTGGGTTCGAATGTGGTTGGAACCTTCGGCGCTGGCTGGAGGCTTGCACCAGACAGAAGATGTGATGGATTTCATCTTCCATCTTTCTGGCGGGAGCATGAATGCCGCGAAACGTTAAATCGTCCTAACTCCACAAGCATTGTTGTGGATGAATGATTGCATCGTCCATAGGCATGGACAGTGGACTTTATGCGGCATACACCGGATTGCTGGCTCGCACACAGGCCCTGGAAACTGCCGCCAATAATCTTGCGAATACCAATACCAATGGTTTTCGCGCGCAGCAGAACTACTTTCGTGGTGTTTTCGCGGCTTATAGCCCTGAGGCTAAAAGTGACGGGTTGAGCAGCGCTGTGAATCAGTACTCGATGCTCGGGGGAACCCGGCTGAATCTGGCGCAGGGGCAACTTACGACGACGGGTAATCCTTTGGATATCGCGTTGAACGGAAGCGGTTTTTTTCAGATCAAGACCGCGTACGGCACGCAACTGACAAGGGATGGTTCCTTTCTCTGCGCAGCCGAAGGAACGCTGACAACGCAACAGGGCGAGCCTGTCCTGAATGCTTCCGGTGCACCGATTGTTTTACCGACTGGTGACGTCCATGTTGGCAGCAACGGGGACATTTCTGTAAGTGCAGCGGATGGTGGCAGTGCCATTGTCGGGAAGTTAGGCATTGTGAACTACGACGCAGCCGATCTGGCGGCTACGGGCTCGAATCGCTTTGTGAGCCGGGATGGCGCAAAGGCAACGGCCGCCGATGCAGAGGTGCGTGAGGGTGCATTGGAAGGCGGGAACGAAGATGCCGTGCAAGGAACGATGCAGCTGATGCTGATCCAGCGTCAGGCGGAAATGATGCAGAAGGCATTGAATGTCTTTCACAACGAGTTTGACAAGACCGCAGCGGAAGAGCTGGGCCGGGTCTAGCGCAAGAACAAAGAGGTGAGGCGATGATTCGTGCACTGTACACAGCCGCCAGTGGAATGAGCGCACAGCAGGCAAACCTGGATACGGTTGCTAACAATCTGGCGAACTCATCGACGACGGGCTTTCGTCGTCGGAATCTTCAGTTCGAAGACATGATGTACCAGAATCTTGTAACGCCTGGAGCAGCGCAGACGACAAGCACAACGCAGGCGGGATTGCAGATTGGGCTTGGGACCCATGCGGTGTCAACGGAAGTCGTAAACACGCAAGGAGACTTTAACCAGACGGGGAACCAGCTCGACCTTGCGATCAGCGGAGCCGGGTTCTTCCAGGTGACGCGGCCGGATGGCACCACGGCATATACGCGCGATGGAAGCTTCCATCTGAATTCATCGGGGCAAATGACGGATGCGAATGGTGAGCTTCTGTTGCCGTCCATCACGATTCCGACGAATGCAACCAATGTCAGCATCTCGCAATACGGAGTGGTAACGGCAACGATTCCGGGACAGACAACTGCGGCGACACTTGGACAGATTCAGTTGGCGACATTCGCGAATCCAGGGGGGCTGAGTTCCGTTGGTGGCAATTTGCTTCTTGCGACAAGTGCTTCGGGAACTCCCATTGTTGACAACCCTGGAGGTAGTACAGGATTGGGTACGCTGCAGCAGGGTTATCTGGAAGCGAGCAACGTCGATGTTGTGGAAGAGTTCGTGCAGATGGTGCTGGCACAGCGCGCCTACGAGAGCAATTCGAAGGTGATTAAGACCGCGGACGATATGTACTCGCAGGTCAATAACATGGTGCGCTGATGCGATCCTGGCGTCTTGTCTTACTGGTTAGTATTTGTCTGTTGCCTGCATCGCTCGTGGCGGAATGTGCTCCTACGCCGGAGATGGCGGCGCGGGCTGCTCTTGGAGAAAACACAAACAGTAGCGTGGGGAACGCAGGCTATCGCCTGGAGGATGTGGAAGTGGATTTGGTACTGCGCCGTGCCTGGGTTCGCGTTCGCCGTTGCGATATGCCAAATGCGCCTGCGGTGCTTGTGCCGATCTCTGTGCCTGTTCGAATGGCCAACTCAGTTGCCAGCAATTCGGAAGCTAAAAACGTTGTGACTGACCGTCGCATCGTTGAGGCTCCGCACCTGATCCTGATTCAACCAGGGCAGTCGGTGCATGCAGTTTTCATTTCGTCAGTGATGCATATGGAAGTGGAAGCGCGGGCGATGGAAGCCGGAAGTGCCGGGAAAACGATTTCGCTTGTGTTGAAGCGAAATCCGGGTACGTCCGCAGATGAACCCGAACACAGAATTCGTGGCACGGTGCGTGCAGATGGTTCGGTAGAGGTAACGCCGTGAACCGCACGAATGTATCGCTGCACAGGCTGCAGTATCGCTTTATTGCGACTAGCGCCGGCGCGCTTCTGCTGTTGGGAATTGTTGTGATGCATGGGCAGGCCAAGGTGGTCACTGCGTCGAGTGCGACGCGTTCCGCGAAAGATCCTGCTGCGGGATCACTCGACGAGTACCTGCGAAGGGTGCACGCGGAATCGATGGCGAACCAACCTGCAGCTGGAGCGATCTGGACAGATGGCAGCCGATTCTCGAGGCTTTCCGCCGATGTGCGCGCGCTTCAGCCGCACGATCTGGTGCAGGTAGTGGTTTCGGAAGGCTTGCAATCGTCAACCGACGGGACTGTGAAAGGAAGCCGTTCTTCCTCGGCAAGTTCAGCGGTGTCGGCTCTCTTTCAAAAACTCTCTGCTGCTTCGGCAGCGCAGAATCTCATCAACATGAACGCGCAGTCCGCGTTGAATGCCCAAGGGCAAAGCGAGAACAACTCCTCATTAAGCACGGTGCTCGGCGGCGAGGTGATAGAAGTGCTGCCGAATGGGATGTTGTTAATCGAGGCAGCGCGCCAGGTGGAGTTTAGCCAGCAGACTCAGACGGTTGTCTTGCGTGGGCTGGTGCGACCAGAGGATATCTCGCAGGCGAATCGTGTTCTTTCCACTTCCATCAGCGATTTAACGTTGCAGGTGCGCGGCCATGGCATCGTTACGGATTACACGCATCGGCCCAACGTGCTGGTGCGACTACTGCAACATGCACTCATCTTTTGAGCTTATGACTTGTTCGCGTACATTCCGTGTTGTTGCAATGGCCGCATTACTATTGCTGGCCCAGCGTCGACTTCTTGCTGACCCTGTTCCTACCGCTGTGCAGCGGCAAGCGCGCATTAAGGACATCGCATCCATTGAAGGCATTCGCGAAAACCAACTTGTTGGTTATGGAATTGTCGTAGGTCTGAATGGAACAGGGGACAGTCAGCAGACGGCATTTCCTGCACAGACGCTGGCGGCGACTCTACTGCGCATGGGGGTTAGCATTCCAGCCACTTCCATCCGCGTGCAGAATATGGCGGCTGTGTTTATTTCGGCATCGCTGCCACCGTTTGCACGATCGGGAACACGGATTGACCTGACCGTTTCTTCTGCCGGTGATGCTCGCAGTCTGGAGGGTGGCCTTCTTTTGATGACGCCGCTCTATGGTGCTGATGGCAAGATTTATGCGGAAGCGCAAGGGCCGCTTGTACTTGGTGGATATTCAGTTTCCACCAATGGAAACAGTAAGTCGATGAACCACCCAACGACAGCGCGGGTTCCCCAGGGAGGTTCCGTGGAACGCGGTGTTGCTCTGGAGATTGCGGGCAAGACGAGCTTTATGTTCCTGCTGCAGGACGCAGATTTTCATAGTGCGGAGTCGGTTGCGTCTGCGATCAACAAGGAGTTGGCACGTCCTGCCGCACATGCCATTAACAGCCGCAGCGTGGAATTGCAGGTGAAGACTGGCGAAGATGTGCCGGAACTGCTGTCCCGCGTGGAAGCAATTGAGGTTGCACTGTACCCCAAAGCGAAGGTTGTGGTGAATGAACGAACCGGGACGGTGGTTATCGGCGGAAATGTGGTGTTGCAGCCGGCATCTATTCTGCACGGTGGTCTTGCAGTGAACATCGTGAGTGAGTTTGAGGTGTCGCAGCCCAATTCGTTTTCGCAGGGGCAGACGAAGGTAGTGCAGCAGACGCAGGTGGACGTGAAGGACAAGCCCGTGAATCGCATCGATCTGAAAGGTGGTTCGACGGTGGAGGACCTTGTACGGAGCCTGCAGATGATTGGGGCATCGGCGCGTGATGTGATCTCCATTCTCCAGGCGATGAAGTCTGCCGGGGCCATGGAAGCAGAGATTGAGGTGCTGTGATGGTTTCTCTGGGATCGATCGTCGACACGCAAACGGAGAACTCTTCGAATGCACTGCGGCACACAAAATTGGTGCAGGCCGCGCAACAGTTTGAAGCGGTGATGATGGGCGAGTTGATGAAACCCTTGGGAAACGGTTCGGCCATTGGAGAGGACGCGGATGAAAGTTCGTCCAATCCCATGCAGAGCTATGGCGTAGAGGCGATGGCGGGTGCCCTAGCGCGTTCAGGAGCTTTGGGCTTTGCCAACAAGATGGTGAAAGCCGTGGAATCGCACGAACAAAAAAATATTGATCAAACGCCTAAAGTTATTTCCCAAGGTGCCGATATGCCGGAGAAAGGGGACTCTCGATGACGCAGACGAATGGGATCGGAAGTAGCGCACTGACGAACGGATTGGTCGATCGGGCGGAGCGCGCGTCACAGGCGGACAAGCAGTCTAAAACGAGTGCTGCAGACGTTTCTAAAGCACAGGCTTCGCAGGATGTTGCCAACTTTAGCGGCGCGGGCAGTGTTCTTGCAGTGGCGTCTGCTAATGCCGATGATGTACGCGCGGATCGCGTGGCCTCTTTGAAGGCCGCGGTTGACTCCGGAAACTATCACGTCTCCGCGGGTGCAGTGGCGGACAAACTTTTGACTTCGATGCTGGAATAGGTATGCACACACTGGTTCAGGCTGCGTCGCGCGCGCTCGCTCGACAGGATGCGGATGAGTTGGAACGCCTGGTTGAGACAGCGTTGGCACAAAGAGCCGATTCGCAGAGTTTGAACCTGCGTGAGTTATCTGATGCAGCCCGTGTCCTCTCGCGGCAGGTGCGGATGGCGGAAGTGCATTTGGGAATTTCATCGCAAGTGACCGCGCAGAAAGAGCACAACCCATGGGCTCTTTAATCGGTCTGCTTCATCTCAGCTCAAGCGCCCTCGCAGCGGACCAGGCCGCGCTTTCTGCGACCGCTTCGAACATCAGCAATCAAAATACCGATGGCTACACGCGCCGTGTTGCCAGTTTTTCCGATACAGACACGGTGAATGTAAACGGTGTGTCGACCAGTTCTGGGGTTACGGCGACCATTACGGCACAACGGGACCGTGTTTTGCAGCGATCCTTGCAACAAGCTACGGAGGCGTCAAGCGCCAGCACCGCCCGGACGACTGCGCTGGATAATCTGCAGTCGTTATTCACGATCGATAGCTCTGGTGATGATGCGTCGGGGATTGGTGCTGCCATCAGCAACTTCTTTAACAGTATGACCTCGCTTGCATCGTCGCCGTCGGATACCAACGCGCGGCAGACCGTCTACACCGCTGCGCAGGCGCTGGTTACGACGATGAATCGGACGGCTTCGCAAGTATCCTCGCAAACGGCATCGCTGAATCAACAAATTAGTATCTCTGTGGATCAGGTCAACAGTCTCCTCATGAACATTGCATCGCTGAACAAACAGATTCAGCAATCTGGGGGACAGGACACGGATGGCTTGCAGGATCAGCGCGACCAGGCAGTTCTTTCACTTTCAAAATTGGTCGATGTAAATACGGTTAGTGCACCAGATGGAACGGTGAATCTCTCACTGTCTGATGGAACACCTTTATTGAGTGGCACGCAGGCGATCAATATGGGCACAGCTACAGTGAATGGCAATGTTCACATTCTTTCGAATGGAAATGACGTCACAGGATCCATTCTCTCGGGTAGCATAGGCGGCCTGTTGCAGGTTCGGGACCAGGATATTCCCGCCGTACAGCAACAGTTGGATGCGGTCGCCGCTGCGATTGCGTCTGCAGTGAATGCTCAGAACGCTGCTGGAACCGATGCCAGTGGGAATGCCGGAGGCAATGTCTTCTCTGGCAGCACGGCAGCGACGTTACAGCTAGCCATCAGCAGCGGCGCTGGCATTGCGGCATCTTCAGATGGAAGCAATGCTGCCGCCATGGGGGCAGTAGCATCACAGGCAATCGTGGGTTCACTAACGGGGGCCGGAGCATTCTCAGCGATGATCACATCGTTGGGACAAACAGTATCGGGTGCCAGCGTAACCAAGTCCGCCAACGATGCCGTCCTGACGCAAACGTCGACGCAGGTAGCGAATGTGTCAGGCGTTTCGTTGGATACGGAAGCCGCAAACCTGACGCAGTATCAGCGTTCGTACGAGGCGGCGGCGAAGGTGCTTTCTATTGTGAACGAGTTAATGGCGCAGGCGATCAACCTTGGTCAGCAGACCACCGCCTCGTAGCGCAAGGGGAGATGATTCATGTTGAATAGCACGACCTCGCTGCAACAGATGCTTTCGTCGCTCTCCAATCTGAGCGATCAGCAGACACGCATCTCGCAGGAAATGTCATCCGGTCTCCGCATTACTTCGCTGGGTGATGATCCCGTGGCGTCGGGCCAGGCGGTTATCATGGCCGATACCTTGCGACAGGATGGGGCGTTTCTGTCCACAGCCAGCAATGCGACGAATCGCATGCAAGCTGCTGATACTGCGTTGGGCTCTGTTGTGTCGCAGCTGACCTCGGCTATCAGCACTGCAACGGGGGCGCTGAACGATACGGGGAACGCAACGACTCGTAACATTAGTGCGCAGTCACTGGCTGCTATTCGTGACTCGATCCTCTCGCTTGCGAACAGTAGTTATGGTGGCGCATATCTGTTTTCCGGATCTTCCGCCGCAGTCCCTTTCTCTGAAGATGCGTCTGGAAATGTGACCTATACCGGTAATCAAGACATCACAAGTGTTGCGCTGACATCTGGCGGGTCTGTAAATACCTCTCTTCCAGGGAGCAGCGTTTTCACTGCTTCCGGAACGTCTGTATTTGATGCCTTAAATAACATCATTACCGCACTACAGAGCGGGACGACGACAAATGCTACATCGTTAGTAAGCGGCTTACGGGACGCACTGAATGGTGTCATTTCGCAACGTTCCGTTTTGAATTCTGCGCAGAGTCGCCTTTCGGGGGAGAGCGATTACATCACGGCACAGAAGACCAATGTTCTGGCACAACAATCCACACTGCTGTCTGCGGATACACCGACGCTTGCAACGGAGCTTTCGGCTGTGACTACGCAACGTTCTGCCTTGCTGAGCACGATCGCCGCGATGCAAAAGGGAAGCCTCTTCGACTATCTCTAAGACAGCGCAACTCTCATATCCGGTACACTCGGCATGTGATTGGTGCAGTTAGTTTTCTTTGGAACAGCACGCGCGGTTCTCGCTTGCGCCCCTGGCGGAGTGCTTATCTTCGTTGGCGTCTGGAGACATACTCGGGAATGCACGCCGAGGATATCGGCGCAAATGAAGTATTTGGTTTCCTTTGGGCTGAGAAGCGGCAGTTTCTGCATTTTCTTCGTTGGACCGATGAGATCCGCAAAGAGAGCAAGACTCCACATGTCTGAGACGCATTCTTTTAGCCGCAGAGAGTTGTTGCAGGGGGCGTCAATGTTGGCGGCCACTACCGCGATGACTGCGTTGACAGGATGTGGACCCAAGCGGTCGTCGAGTTCTGGGCACGGATTGCCGGGCGTGGATGTGAGCGGATCACACTCGTTGAAGGCACATGCGATGGATGCGCGGATGCTGTTTGGCTTCGCGGTGAACACGCAGAAGTTACGCGACGATGCAGCCTATCGCGCTCTTGTGGAGCAACAGTGCAGCATTATCGTGGCCGAAAATGCGATGAAGTGGCAGGCACTGCGTCCGGCCATCGATCAGTTCTCCTTCGCAGATGCGGATGCATTGGTGGAATTTGCCGCTAGCCGTCATATCCGTTTGCGAGGCCATAACCTTTGCTGGCACGAGGCGTTGCCGGAGTGGTTTGCGAAACAGGTAACGGCGGTGAACGCACGTCAGTTACTGCGGGATCATATTCGCACTGTTGCTGGTCGCTATGCCGGGCGGATGCATTCCTGGGATGTGGTGAATGAGGCGATCGATGTGAAGGATGGTCGTCCAGATGGCCTTCGCAACACACCCTGGCTGCAACTGATTGGCACGGATTACATCGAGATGGCGTTTCGTGTGGCGCGCGATGCCGATCCGTCGGCCCTGCTGACATACAACGAATACGGCATTGAGCAGGAGACCCAGGACGCTGCCATGAAGCGTGCGGCGGTTCTGCTGATGTTGCGTCGGTTGAAGCAGCGGAATGTGCCATTGGACGCCGTTGGCATTCAGTCTCATTTGCAGGCGCAGTCCGCGTACGGAACTGGTTTACAGCGGTTTGTTCGTGATTGCCGTGAGATCGGTCTGGAGGTCTTTCTCACGGAAATGGACGTGAATGACCGAACGCTGCCATCGGATATTGCGACTCGGGATATCACCGTTGCCAGGCTCTATCGCAGCTACCTGGATCTTCTGCTGCCTGAAAGAAATGTGACGGCCGTGCTGACATGGGGCGTTTCAGATGCGGGAACTTGGTTGAATAACGGTAAGGATCGGGCGAGGGAAGACGGCTTACCCCAGCGACCTCTGCTATTTGACGATCATCTGCGTGCCAAACCGGCATTTGTGGCGGTGCGGGAGACGTTTGATGCACGACGGCAGGCGGGTGCCTTGCGAAGTACCCCGACACCGCAGAAACCACTGCCGAAACTGTAGGTTGCCTTTGTTCAATCGCCGTCCCGGTGGTATCCTGTTGCGTAGACCAATTCGGCTTTATTGAAATTCAGGAGCACTACAAGACAGTGTTGGCAACAGTGAAAAAGAACGAGATCATCAGCAAGTATCGTGTGCACGATACCGATACCGGCAGCCCCGAAGTGCAGATCGCTATTCTGAGCGAGCGCATCGGCCAGTTGACCGAGCATTTTAAAACGCACAAGAAGGATCATGGTTCGCGCCGCGGCCTGCTGATGCTGGTATCCAAGCGCCGCAGCCTGCTGGATTACCTGAAGAAGAACGACTCCGACCGCTACCGCGAAGTGATCGCGAAGCTCGGCATCCGTAAGTAAATCTTCCTTCAAGTTATTCCGAGGGCCGCTTCTCGTGCATTCATTTATCGGGAGCACCGTATCTGCTGTGCCGGGACGTTATCGTCCCGGCCACACGCTCTTCCTAAGGAGAGTGATCGGTTGAACCTGCCCTTCGGCACATGCAGCGTTTCATTCCGGATATCGTCTGGAACCACCCCGCATCGCAATTTTCAAGGTTTTTCGCGCCATGCAGGCCACTGTGCCGTGCGTGCGCATTCGCGCGTCTGCGCAAATAAGTTTCCATATACCAAAAAGAGAGAACACCCGCTATGAAGCAGGAGATTACCGTTGAACTTGCCGGTGGCAAGAGCATCACATTTGAAACGGGCCGTATTGCCAAGCAGGCGTCTGGCGCAGCTTTCGTAAGCAGCGGCGACACCGTCATTCTGGCAACCGCCGTTGGCGCTCCGGAGCCGAAGGAAGGTATCGACTTCTTTCCGCTGACCGTTGAGTATCGCGAAACAGCTTATGGTGGTGGCCGCATCCCCGGTGGCTTCATCAAGCGCGAAGGACGTCCTTCTGAGAAGGAAATCCTGACCTCGCGCCAGATTGATCGTCCCATCCGTCCGCTGTTCGCCGAGACCTACCGCAACGAGACCCAAGTGGTCGCGTTCGTTTACTCCGCAGATAAGCAGAATGATCCCGATGCGATTGCGATCAATGCCGCATCGTGCGCGTTGGCACTGTCGGATATTCCATTCCTCGGTCCTATCGGCGCGGTTCGCGTCGGTATCGTAGACGGCGAGTTCATCGTGAACCCGACCTACGCGGAGCGCGAGAAGAGCCTGCTGAACATCATGGTTGCCGGTACGAAAGACGGCATCACGATGGTGGAGTCGGGCGCGAAGGAAGTGTCGGAAGACAAGGCTGTCGAAGCGATCGAGTTTGCGCACGCACAGATCAAGCTCATCTGCGCAAAGATCACCGAACTGGCAGAGAAGGCCGGCAAGAAGAAGCGCGCCGTGGCGGAAGCCGAGGACCTCTCGGGTTACTACAACGAGTTGAAGGGCCAGATTGGCGAAGAACTCGCCGACGTCCTGAACACGCAGAAGTACTCCAAGACTGACAGCTATGCGAAGATTGCCGAGATTAAGTCACGTCTGAAGAAGGCTCTTCCGGAAGGCGATGCTGCCGCTGCCAAGCGTTTGGGCAAGGTCTATGAACTGCTGCGCGAAAACATCTTCCGTGACCAGGTTCTGAAGGATCGCATCCGCCCGGATCGCCGCTCGTTTGATCAGGTTCGTGCAATCGACATCGAGGTTGGCGTTCTGCCTCGTACGCACGGATCGGCATTGTTCACCCGTGGTGAGACGCAGGCACTTGTCACTGCAACGCTCGGCACCGCTGACGACGCGCAGCGCCTGGAAACCTACGAAGGCGAAGTGAAGAAGCGCTTCATGCTTCACTACAACTTCCCGCCGTATTCCGTTGGTGAGGTTGGACGTATGACCGGTACCGGTCGCCGCGAAATCGGCCACGGTGCTCTGGCATCGCGTGCGATTGAGGCAGTTCTGCCGGATGAGAAGTCCTCGCCGTACACGCTGCGTGTGGTGTCGGATATCACCGAGTCGAATGGTTCTTCGTCGATGGCTTCGGTCTGCGGCGCTTCGCTGTCGCTGATGCAGGCGGGTATTCCGCTGAAGGCTGCTGTGGCCGGTATCGCGATGGGCCTAGTCAAGGAAGGCGATGACTACGCCGTTCTGACCGATATTGCCGGTGCGGAAGATCACTATGGCGACATGGACTTCAAGGTGGCCGGAACGCGCGAAGGCATTACCGCGCTGCAGATGGACATCAAGATCATGGGCATCACCCCGCAGATCATGCGTGAGGCTCTGGCGCAGGCCAAGGCTGCTCGCATCTTCTTGCTGGACAAGATGGATGCAGTGATTGCGTCGGCTTCGGAAGAGAAGTCGCGCTACGCTCCGCAGATCAAGACGCTGCAGATTCCGACGGACAAGATTCGTGACCTGATCGGACCTGGCGGCAAGGTGATCCGCGGCATTATCGAAGCCACGCAGGTGAAGATCGATGTGGACGACAGCGGCAAGGTCGATGTCTCGTCCAGCGATCCGGACGGCCTGGCACGCGCGATCCAGATGATCAGCGACCTGACGGCAGTTCCTGAGCCTGGTAAGACCTATCTGGGCAAGGTGGTTCGTCTGGCGGAGTTCGGCGCATTTGTCGAAATCTTCCCGGGTACGGACGGCCTGCTGCACGTTTCTGAAATCGCAGAGCATCGCGTAAAGGACGTGAAGGACGAACTGCGCGAAGGCGATCAGGTTCTGGTGAAGGTGCTGGCAATTGAAGGCAACCGCATCAAGCTGAGCCGCAAGGCTGTTCTGAAGGAGCAGCGCGCGAAGCTTGGCCTGCCTGAGCCGGAAACGGAACAGGCAAGCAGCGATCGCGGACCGCGTCCGCCTCGCCCGGCAGCACCTGCTCCGACGGAGACCATCACGCTGGAAGGCGGCGATGACTTCGATGAGGATGATGACCTGGACGACGAGGGCGATGACGAGGGTGGTGAGTCCGAGACCGAAGGTTCGGATGCTTCTGCTCAGAACGGCGAAAACGGTGGTGCACAGGCACAGCGTAAGCGTCGCCGTCGTCGCGGTGGACGTCGTGCGCCCGGTGGCAACAGCGGTGCGCCTCGCGCGTAATACTTGTATGGAATGAGAAGAAGACCGCGGCTAAAGTGCCGCGGTCTTCTTCTTTTGACCTTGCCGCAACAGCCCGCGCCTGCGCATACGCTATCCTGAAGGTGCTTCCACTGTGCTCCCCATCTTTCTTCCCCTGGAAGGCGCGTGAACGCTTCAGCTATACGAAAAGTACTTTGGATATACCTGCTGCTGTTGGTACCGTTGGCATTGTTTTCTGCGCGATACGACGCGTATGCCATCGACGGTGACGCAGTAGCCTACATGGATCTGGCCGACCTGATCCGCGGCCACAACCTGCACGCGGCCGTGAACGGCTATTGGCATCCACTGTATCCGGCGCTTCTGGCGGCGGCACAGACGGTATTTCAGACAAACCGGTGGAATGAATTGGGTGCGTATTACGTACTCAACGTCGCCATCTTCTTTCTGGAAGTAGGCAGCATCCTGCTTCTGGTGCATGGATTGGTGCGGCTGCGGAGACGGCTGGATCCTGCTATGGAGAGTCTGTTCTCAGGCGATTTGCTTGCTCTCTTCAGCCTGTCTCTGCTGGTGATTGCCACTACACGCGAGCTTTCGTTGGGTAAAGTGCGCACGGATAGCCTATTGCAGGCGTTGATACTTTCCGGTGTGGGGCTGTTGCTGGAAGCGCTGGCCGTGGAGGGTAGCGCGGCGTTTGTGTATGCGGGATTGATGGGGCTCACGCTGGGCTTTGCGTATCTGACGAAGTCGTTCGCGTTTCTGCTAGCGCTTCTGTGTGCCGCTGCGCTCGTATCGTTTTCAGTGCTCGTATGTAAACGGCGTATTCCCACGGCGCTTGCGCAGAGCATTGTCGCGTTGGTTGCATTTGGTGTCGTCGCTGGACCGTACATTGCAGCGCTCTCACGTCAGCATCAACGTTTCGATTTCGGTGACTCTGGCAGTTTGAACTACATCTGGTACGTCTCCGGCACAGAGAAGATGCATTTGCAGCAGCGGATGACGGGCTCGTTTGGCTCCGCTACTGTCGAGTTGAAACATCCCGAGCAGGAACTGATGCGAACGCCGGGCGTCTACAGCTATACGCAGATGCAGCACGGGACATATCCACCGTGGTTTGATCCAACCTACTGGAACGATCACATCACTGCGAAGTTTTCGCTGTCGCGACTTATCGCGCGCGACGAGCGAAATGTGGTGCTGATCTTCCGATATCTCTTGAATCATCCGGAGCCACTCCTTCTTCTGCTTGTTCTGTTGCTCACATGCGGCAGGATTCATTGGCTTGGACGGTATGCATGGCCAGCATCGGGACTGGGCATTTTGATATGGGGTATCTACTCGTTAGTGAATGTCGAAGAAAGATACGTTACAGCAGCGTATCTCCTGATTCTGATTGCACTCTTCGCCGCAGTTGAGAAACAAAGGCCCCACGACGGCACGCTCAAGCTTGTTCCTTCTGCCATCATGCTTTTGTTTGCGCTGCTTCCTTTGGGGGCAATGACGCGACAGGCCGCTGAGAATCGACGTCAGCTTTCCATCGTGGGGCAGGTGCCAGCATGGCGAGATGCGCAGATCTTCGGTGCAGCAGAAGGGTTGCGGACTATGGGCCTGCAGCCCGGCGACAGCATTGCCTGTATCGGAACGATTGCCTGCGTTAATGATTTTTACTGGGCGCGTGTGGCAGGCGTTCGTATCGTCGACGAGATTTATGCGCCTGAGTCAAAACATCTCGCCATGCAACTGGATACCATGGCAAACCGGCAACTGGCATACGATGCGCTTCGCAGCCAGGGCGCGAAGGTGATTGTGGGGGCGTTTGACCCAGGAGAGATGAACAACGCACACCCCGCCACAGAAGGGTGGCAACGGCTTGGTGAGACCAGGTATTACGCTCTCCGTTTAAGCCCGAAATCTCAAGTCATGCCATGATGAATGCAATGAGCTCACAAGAAGCCGCACACACAGGTTCGTTGGAACTCACAGTTGTCATGCCTTGTTTGAACGAGGCAGAGACACTCGCCGTTTGCGTCGACAAAGCAATGGCGGCACTGCGAGAAAACAACATCGCAGGCGAAGTTGTTGTCGCGGACAATGGTTCGACCGACGGTTCGCAGCAGATCGCAACAGACCATGGTGCACGAGTAGTTAATGTACCTATCCGTGGTTATGGAGCCGCGCTGAATGCGGGCATTCTTGCTGCGGAAGGCAAGTATGTGTTGATGGCGGACGCGGACGATAGCTATAACTTTGCGCACATTCCGCGCTTTTTGGAAAAGCTTCGCAACGGTGCAGATCTTGTCATGGGCAATCGCTTCGCTGGCGGAATTGGGCCGGGTGCGATGCCACCGTTGCATAAGTACCTTGGCAATCCCGTTCTGAGCTGGATGGGACGCACGCTGTTTCATACGCCGGTTGGCGACTTCCATTGCGGTATTCGGGCCTTCAGCAAGAGCGCCTACGAATCTCTTGCACTGCGCACCACGGGCATGGAGTTTGCCAGTGAGATGGTGGTGAAGGCGTCGCTGCAGAAGCAGAACATTGTTGAAGTGCCGACGACGCTTCAGAAAGACGGACGCAGCCGTCCTCCGCACCTGAAGACGTGGCGCGATGGATGGCGTCACTTCCGCTTTCTGCTGTTGTATTCGCCGCGTTGGCTGTTCCTGTTTCCTGGTCTTACGCTGATGCTTGGCGGCTTTGGATTGATGGCTTGGTTGATGCCTGCCGAGCGCCCTCTAGGCCATGTGAACCTGGGCGTGGATACGCTGGCTTATGCCGCCGCGGCTGTGCTGCTAGGGTTCCAACTTGTGTTCTTCGGTGTTGCGGCGAAGGTATTTGCCATTACCGAAGGTCTTCTTCCAGAGGACGAAAGCTTTAATCGGTGGTTTCAGTACATCACTCTGGAAACCGGCCTGATTGCAGGCGTATTGCTACTGCTGGTCGGTATTGGAATTGCGGTCTCTTCGGTTGTCGGTTGGGCGCACACGGGCTACGGTCATCTTCCTCCAGTGGAGATGATGCGTCGCACGCTCCCTGCGATGTTGTGCCTGATGTTGGGAACGCAGGTCTGCTTCGGCAGCTTCTTCCTTAGCCTTCTTGGTCTGCGTCGCCGGTAAACGGCGAACGCAGGCCTTTGCACAAGCCTGTTTTGTTTACACTAGGCCGCAGATGGCTGCTTCGATGTACATCGTCGTTGAAGGAGACGACCCAGGCTTCGATACGTTCGTGAACGGTCGTGCGCTGGCTCGTAATGAAGACTCGTTGGAGCGCTTGGCGATTCATCTGGGTGTGCGTCCGCTCATTGACTTCTTTTCCGCGGATGACAACGCCATGGCTCTCTTACTCGACGAGGGCGCGGGCGATCCCGAGCTGCAGGGAAGATTGCTTCCGCCGCAGTGGTTCAGCGGGCATGAAGGTTTGGCTACGGTCTCACCCATGCTGCGCGCATTGGAAGAGGACCCCGCACTGATCGGCAGCGAAGGTGAGTTTATTCGCGAAGAGCTTGAAGAGTATGAAACTGTTCTTCGCAAGGTTGCGGATCGCGGTGTGCGTTGGCATCTTGCTGTGAGTTTTCGCTAAGACAAGAATGGAGATGAACTGTGATCGTTGCGCCGCATGAGTATGTAACCCTCGATACCCCCTATGGCCCCATGCGCACGCACATTGTGCGTCCGGCTGCTCCGGGAAAATATCCGGGGCTGGTGTTTTATTCGGAGATCTTCCAGATCACAGAACCTATCCGTCGTACCGCTGCGTTTCTTGCCGGGCACGGCTATGTGGTCGCCATGCCCGAGGTTTACCACGAGTTTCTGCCGGCGGGAGAAGTGCTGGCCTATGACCAGGCTGGCAGCGATGTGGGCAACAAGTACAAGTATGAGAAGGAACTGGCCAGCTATGACGCGGATACACGAGCTGTGCTGGATCATCTGAAATCACGTGAGGATTGCACTGGCGAGCTTGGTGCCATTGGCATCTGCCTTGGTGGGCACCTGTCGTTCCGTGCTGCCTTTGAGCCAGATGTGCGGGCCACGGTGTGCTTCTATGGCACAGACATTCACAAGGGATCGCTGGGCAAGGGACAGAACGACGATTCGTTAGCGCGTGCGGCGGAGATCAAGGGCGAGTTGCTGATGATCTGGGGACGGCAGGATCCGCACATTCCGCTGGAAGGACGCCGCACGATCCTTGCTCGTTTGGACGAGTTGAACCTGCGCTTTGCATGGCACGAGGTGAACGGAGCACATGCGTTTATGCGCGATGAAGGTGCACGGTACGATCCTGAACTGGCCATGCATCTTTACCGAGAGACGCTGGATCTTTTTGCGCGTCGATTGGGCCAGGGCGACCGATAGGGTTACGAGAGGAAGTTCTGCAACCACGGGTCTTCGGTGTGAGTCAGCTCCAACGTGGACCCGTCGAAAACGACTCGTCCTTCGTTCAGCACCAGAAATTTCGTGCTGTTATCCACGCCGCCATCCGGGATGAGTTGTGCCGATTTTGTGGCACTATCCCAATGATGCGTGGCCAGGAAGAACGCGTCCTGCAGACGATGTGTGATCATCACGGAGGCAGTGTGCGATTCGTCACGCTGCTTCAGGATGAGCTCTACAATCGTTGTGGATGTGATGGGGTCCAGGCCGCCGGTGGGCGAATCGTAGAGGATCAAGTCTGGTTTGGTGATCAACGCGCGTGCGATGGAAACGCGACGCCGCATGCCGCCCGAGAGTTCTGACGGAAATTTGTTGATCGCCTGGCTCAGTTCCACGAACTCCAATGACTCTTCGACTCGTTTGTGCGCTTCGGTTGGATCGACACCTTCTTCGTTCAGACGGTAGGCGACGTTGTCTTCCACATTCATCGAGTCAAACAGAGCAGACTCCTGAAAGACCATGCCCACGCGGCGCCGCATCTGGAAGAGTTCCTGCTGCTTCATGGTGGTGATCTCCTGACCGAAGATGCGGATGCTACCGCTGTCCGGTGGGATCAATCCATTGATGATCTTCAGCAGAACGCTCTTGCCGCCGCCTGCGGGCCCAAGCAGGACGCAGGTTTCGCCGTTGTAGAGCGTGAAGCTGACGTCATTGAGAACACGATTGCTATCGAAGGCAATGCTGACGTTTTGAACCTCGAGCACTGGTTCTTTAGGTTTTCCTTCAGGCATTGTGGTCACCGCCCAAAGATGCCGATGGTGAGGCGGCTAATAAGGAAGTCCATCACGATGATCATCACAGAGGACACCACGACGGCCTGAGTGGTGGCTTTACCCACGCCCTGGGTTCCACCCTTGGTGCTGACGCCAAAATAGCAGCCCACCGTGGCGATAATGAACCCAAAGAAGACAGGCTTGGTCATACCCTGGACCACGTCGCCGTAGTTCAGGGCACGATAGCTGTTGCGCCAGTAAGAGTGTGCGTTCAGGCCCAGCATGAACACGCCGACGAGTCCACCGCCGAGCATGCCTACTGCGTCGGAAATGACCGTAAGCCAGAAGAGCATGAACACCGTCGCGGAAACGCGTGGCGCAACCAATTTGCGGACGGGATCGACGCCGAGGGCGCGCATGGCGTCCAGTTGTTCCGTCACCTTCATGGAGCCTAGTTCGCTGGCCATGCCTGAGGCATTACGGCCGGAGACCATCAGGCCCGTCAGCACTGGGCCAAGCTCCTTCACCATGGAGAGCGAAACAAGCGTGCCAGTCATCGAGACGGCGCCAAACTCTTTGAGCGATGAAACAGATTGCAGCGCCAGAACGCAACCGGTGAAAAAGCCCGACAGGATCACGATGGGAAGTGATCCGATGCCGATGGAATCCATCTGCGTGAATATGTCCGAAAAATAGATGGGGCGCGAAAAAAGAGAGCCAATGGAGCGACCGCAGAGCAGGGAATACTCCTGCACGGACCACAGCTTGTCTTTTGCAAATTCAGTTGGCGAAACAAACTTCATCCGTGTGTCGTTGGCCTGCCCTTAAAAGTTTGGAAGTCCCGGTCAAGGTATCAGATGCGAAGAAACGATGATCCGTTTCGCAACCGCTGCTCAACCATGCAACAAGTGAGAAAATAGTAACGAATGGCAAAGACGATGCAAGCCGTAGTTCTCCATGGCAGGGAAGACCTGCGGCTGGAGACCGTTTCTGTTCCGGAAATTGGTCCCGGAGAGCTCCTGGTGCGTGTTGGCGCAGCTTTGACCTGTGGGACGGACCTGAAGGTCTTCCGTCGCGGGTACCACGCCAAAATGCTGGTCCCGCCCACGCTTTTTGGCCATGAGATCGCCGGAACGATCGTAGCCATGGGTGAGGGAGTCGCCGGTTTTCAGCCGGGTGACCGCGTCGTGGCGTCGAACTCGGCACCTTGCGGATCATGCCTGTTCTGTCGACGCGATCAGCCAAACCTGTGCAGCGATCTGCTGTTCAGTAACGGCGCTTATGCCGAGTACATCCGTATTCCAGAACGCATTGTTCAGAAGAACACCCTGCATATCCCGGATGGCGTCCCGTTCGAACACGCTGCCCTGATGGAACCGCTGGCGTGTGTTGTCCTGGGCTTGGAGCAGTGTTTTCCCAAGCCCGGCGACACGCTGGTGGTCATCGGAGCGGGGCCGATCGGACTCATGTTCATCCGTACCGCGCACATCAGCGGATGTCGCGTAATTGCCGTGGTGAAGCGCGATGACCAGATTGCCAGCGCGAAGCGGTTCGGCGCAGACGAAGTTGTCCAAATCACAGAAGGCGTCGATACCGTTGCGGTTGTGCGTGCGCTGACACCTGAAAACGAAGGCGCAGACATTGTGGTGGAGTGCGTCGCCACACCTGCCACTTGGGAGCAGTCCGTGGAGATGGTGCGCAAGGGGGGCACTGTGAACTTCTTCGGTGGCCCGCCCAGCGGCACGGTTGTGGCGTTGGATACCAACCGCCTACATTATGGCGACATTACTCTGAAGGCCACGTTCCATCACACGCCTGCAACCAACCGTCGCGCCTTTGAGTTGATCACCAGCGGACGCATGCATGCGGAAGATTTCATTACTGCGACCGCACCGTTGAGTGATGTGCCTAATGTTTTCGCGAAGATGCTGGTGCGGAGCGACAACCGCATGCTCGACATCAAGACGGCCATCCTGCCTGGGAGTGCGGCATGACTTCCGTAGCAGAACAGCGTCTGGAAGGCGCTCCAGCGGAACTGTTGGAGCCAACCACGCACCCTTCTCTGGAGGAGGCGCAGGCTTGGTGCAAGGCGCTGGCCGAGTCGCACTACGAGAACTTTCATGTAGCGACGGCGTTTCTGCCGAAGCCGCTGCGTCCGCATTTTCATGCGGTATATGCCTTCTGTCGTGTGTCCGACGACTTGGGTGATGAAGTCGCCGATACGGCAACAGCCACGCGTCTTCTGCACACGTGGCGCGAGATGTTGGACGAGTGCTACGACACGCCGGAGTTGTCGCGGCATCCTGTTTTTGTTGCCCTGCGGCCTACGATTGTGGCGTGTGATCTGCCGAAGAAACCGTTTGCCGATCTCATCGCTGCTTTTGAGCAGGATCAGGTGAAGACGCGCTTTGCCACGCTGGCCGAAGACGAAGAGTACTCCGTGTATTCCGCGAATCCGGTGGGTTCGCTGGTGCTGTATCTGTGTGGCTATCGCGAGCCTGCGTTGCATGCATTGAGCGACAAGACGTGCACCGCGTTGCAGCTTGCGAATTTCTGGCAGGACGTAGGCGAAGACCTTCGTCAGCGCGACCGCATCTATCTGCCGCTGGATCGCATGGAGAAGTTTGGCGTGACCGAAGCGGATCTTCGAAGTGGACGCGAGACAGACCGATATCGTGCGATGTTGCAGGAGCTCTGCATGGACACACGCGCGATGTTACTCGAAGGCGCGCCGTTGATTGATCGTGTTGACCGCGAACTTGCTGCGACGCTGCGACTATTTACGCAGGGTGGACTTGCCATCCTAGATGCGATTGCGGCTATTGGATACAACACGCTCAGTCAGCGACCGGAAGTCAGCAAGGCTGCAAAGTTGAAACTGTTGCTTGGAGCCGGACTGAGCAAGCTAGGTGTGCATCGGGGATCGCGGGGGCTTCGCTGAGAATGCAGCGCACGGTACAACTTGAAGCCGCGTACGCAGAGTGCTGCGCAATAGCCAAGCGGGAAGCGAAGAACTTCTACTATGGCTTTCTTGCGTTGCCAAAGCATAAACGCGAGGCTATGTGTGCGGTTTATGCCTTTATGCGCCGCGCCGATGACATCAGCGACGATGAAAGTTTTTCGCTCGAAACACGTCGCATCCAAATGGCCGCATGGCTTGCGTCATGGAATGGATTTCGGAGTGCGTCGTTTCACGATGAAGCACCGGTCCTCCCCGAAGATAAGCGCGATCATGCCGTCTTCCTTGCGGTAGCGGATGTGCAGCAGAGGTTTGGTGTGTCTGACCGACTGTTGGAACAGTTGATCGCAGGCACAACGATGGACTTAAAAGCAGAGGCACCGGAAGGTGTTGTTCGTCTGCAATTGGATGGGCGCACAGTAGACGTTTACGAGACGATGCAGGCATTGGAAGGCTACTGCTATCTGGTCGCGTCGGTGGTTGGGCTCACGACGATCCGCATCTTTGGTTATCGCGATCATGTCGCAGAGGATCATGCAGAAAAGATCGGCCTTGCGTTTCAGTTGACGAATATCCTGCGTGACGTGAAGGAGGATGCAGAACGTGGCCGCGTGTATCTTCCAGAAGACTTGCTGGCAAAGCATAAATTGACGCCGCAGGATGTGCTGACAGCATCTGCAAGTGGTGAGATGGGTCCCGCGTTGCGTGCATTGCTCGCGGAAGTGGGCACGCGTGCGGAGCAGTACTATGCAGCGACAGAGAACCTGATTCCGCTGCTTGATCGCGATAGCCGGCCTGCCATGCGAGTTCTTACCTCGATCTATCACTTGCTGTTGAAAGAAATCGTCGCGCACAACTATGACGTATTGCGGCAACGGGTGAGTGTTTCCAGCGGACGCAAGATGCGTGTGTTGGCTGGCGGAATGGTGCGCGCTCTGCTGGCTCGTGGAGGAGCGGCGTGAGTGTGCCGTCGTTTGATGTTGTGGTTGTTGGTGCAGGATTAGCTGGTCTTGCCGCAGCATCTTCATTGTCTGCGGCAGGGGCTTCAGTGCTCATCCTGGAGCGAAAGCCCTTTGTCGGCGGCCGTGCATATTCCTATGAGCATCCGGCTCTGCATGAAGAGATCGATTGCCAGCATGTGCTGCTGGGATGCTGTACCAATCTGATCGACCTGTGCGCGAAATCAGGTGTTGCAGATCGCATCCGCTGGTATGACGAACTTACTTTCCTGCAGCCGGGGAATGCGCCGCGCACACGTTTGAAGCCGGGCGGCATGCCTGCGCCATTTCATACTTCGTTTGATTTCCTTCGCGCGCCCATGTTGTCTATGAAGGACAAGGTTGCAGTCGCGCGCGGATTGATGGAGTTTCTGCGTGGCTATCCACAGAACGATAATGAGAGCTTTGCTACATGGTTGAAGCGCACCGGACAAACAGAGGGCGCGATTAAGCATCTTTGGGAACCCGTCATCGTAGGTGCATTGAACGATAGTTTTGAAAACTGTTCAACGAAGTACGCCGGACAGGTCTTTCACGAATCGTTCTTGAAATCAGCAGAAGGTGGACGTCTTGGAATCCCAACTTTGCCCCTGTCGCAGTTCTACGGTTACGTGGCGGAGCAGTGTGTGCGGCAGGGTGCCGAGCTTCGGCTGTCGCAATCAGTGACCGCGCTGCAACGTGACGGTGATGCGTGGCACGTGAGCACCTCCGAAGGTGGCTTTGCTGCACATGACGTGATTCTGGCAACCAACTTTCATCAGACGGCAAGCCTACTGCCGCAATCGAATTACGCATTTCAGAACTTCAAGAACGCGCCGATAACAACGGTTCATCTCTGGTTCGATCGTCAGATTACGGAGTTGGATCATGCCGTGTTATTGGATACCGGCATCCAGTGGCTGTTTCACAAGTCGCGCATCCGTAGTTGGGCTGAGGCACGCGGAAGCTATTGTGAACTGGTGATCTCGGCATCCTTTGCGCAACTTCATCAGACACGCGAGGCAATCTTCTCCAACGCGTTGCGCGAACTTGCCATGTTCTTTCCTGCAGTGAAAGAAACGAAGTTGGTGAAGAGCGGCATCCTGAAGGAAGCGCGAGCCACTTTCTCCGTCACGCCAGGACTTGATGCGTATCGTCCCAAGCAGGCGACCGGGCTCCCAGGGCTGTTCGTTGCGGGCGACTGGACCGCTACGGAGTGGCCCTCCACCATGGAAGGCGCGGTACGCAGCGGGCGTCTGGCGGCAGAGGCGCTGAGCATTTCCGCCGGTCAGAATGCGCGCTTCCTTACCCACGAGCCGTCGGCATCCGGTCTGATGCAGTGGATCGCGGCTCGCCGTTAAGTCATACGTTCCGGGCGTCTTAGCGACGCTGCCAGCGAATGATGCGCGGTCGCCTTACAAAGTTTCATCTTTCCGCGCAACAATCTCAAGAAAACGCGTGTCAGTAGGGGTGTACGCGAGCCCACGTGCGTGCGGAGGTTGTTGCCCAATGCGTGCCTCGAATGCTTTTCGTGCTCCTCTTTCTGCGGTTCTCTGTATCACCCTCGCGGCGCCGGCTTTGCCTGCGGCGCCGCGAGTCGATCCGGTGCGACCGTTGGATCGAAATGCACGTGCGGAGTTGATGCTGCAGCGCTTCACCTTTGGCCCCACAGCATCCGATCTGCAGACCATTCGCAGCGTAGGCGTTGAGACATGGTTTCAGCAGCAGTTGAGTCCACAGAGCATTCCTGACACAAGCTTTGAAGCACGCATGGATGTCTATCCGGCGCTGCGCATGACACAGGCTGAAAGACTGCAACGCTATCCTGAGCCCGCGACGATCCGAGTATTGGCACGCAGCGGAAGATTGCCTGCCGATCCAGAGTTGCGCGCCATTGTCAGCGACCAGGTGGAGTTCTACCAGATGGCGCAGGACAACAAAGCTGCCAAAGGGCAGGCTGCCACGAACAACATGGCCGCTCCTATGATGAACGGTGCAACAGACAAGCCCACGACGCAAACTGCAGCGCAAGTGCAGGCTCAAGCGGCCGTTGCCAATCTGGAGCAGACGACGCCGGCGATGGAAAAGCCGGAGATGGATGCGATTCTTACCCTCCCCCCGAATGATCGATACGCACAGCTGCTGCACATGCCACCTGCGGAACTGATTGCGTTGCGCAAGGGAGCGCGCGGTCCGCTAGAGGCGAAGCTGGTCGATGGCATGTCATCCCTGCAAAAGGAAACACTGCTGGCTCTCTCGGGCACGAATCGCATGATCAATGCTGAAACACAGGGCGCGCGGCTTCTACGCGACATCTATTCGCAGCGCCAAGTGGAAGCCGTGATGACTGACTTCTGGCTGAATCACTTCAACATCTTTAGTGGCAAGGATGGGCAGGAGCCTTCGCTTATCCCGCTGTATGAACAGACTGTTCGCGATCATGCGTTGGGTCGTTTTGAGGACCTTCTGGTAGCAACGGCTCAAAGCCCCGCCATGCTGCGCTATCTGGATAACGCCACCAGCACTGGTCCAAATTCACTGGCGGCACAGCGGGAACGTCGCAATCCTAAGAACAAAGCGAACTCCGGGTTGAACGAGAATTATGCGCGTGAACTCATGGAGCTGCACACACTCGGTGTGAATGGCGGTTACACGCAGAAGGACGTTACGGAAGTAGCAAAGGTATTTACCGGCTGGACGCTGGAACGTCCTTACGATGGTGGCGATTATTCCTTCAATCCAAATCGTCATGAGCCCGGCAACAAAACAGTGTTAGGCAAAACGATCAAGTTTGGCGGCGAAGATGAAGGTCGTGAAGTGCTGCACATGCTCGCCACGAACCCTGCGACAGCGAACTTTATCAGCACAGAAATCGCTCAGCGGTTTGTGAGTGATGCTCCACCAAAAGCAATGGTGGATCGCATGGCGCAGACATTCCTGAAGTCGAATGGCGATATCAAAGCAGTGTTGTTAACCATGATGCATTCACCAGAGTTCTTCACCACGGCCACTGTGAATGCAAAGTTGAAGACACCGCTGGAGTATGTCACTAGCGCTCTGCGCGCAAGCGGTGCGGAGGTGACGAATCCCTTGCCGTTGGTTCAATCGCTACAGCAGCTTGGGATGCCTTTGTATGGTTGCATGCCGCCCACCGGTTACAAGTGGGATGAAGAAACGTGGTTGAGTTCCTCGGCATTGATCAATCGCATGAACTTCTCACTCACGCTGGCGACGAACCGCATTGGCGGCGTGAGTGTCGATTGGATGCCAGTGATCACAGATTCAAATTCAACGGCGATGCGCTCTGTTGCGATGACTTCTGCACCAGCTGATCCGGAAACAATGCGTAAGGAATCGTTGCTGGAAGCGAAGTTGTTTGAAGTTCCGGTGAGTGCGCAAACACGTTCTGCCGTTATCTTTCAGGGGAACGACAACGTAGCGGCGCAGGCTTCGCAGCAGTTCTCTCAAACGAACAACGGTCGGGTGTTAACGCAGGCAGAGAAGGACGCGCAGCAGCAGGATAAGTTAGACGAAATGATGATGGCTCGCCGCAATGGTATGCAGCCCGCAAAGGCTGCAGGCGGAGTAAAGGGACAAGCAGTTGTGCAGCGTGGTCTTGGTGCGACACCGGCGAAGATGGGAGCGCCACCTGCAGATAAGCAGGCTGCGGCAATGGCAGGACTGCTGCTAGGTTCACCGGAGTTTCAGCGACGGTAAGAGGGATGTGAAGGCGAGGTAACGCAATGTTTTCACGGAGAGCATTTGTAAAAAACGGCGCTATTGCACTGGTGGGTACTGCAACAGTATCTCAGTTTCTTGTGCGTTCCGTGATGGCGGAACAAGCGTCGGCACAGGCCAGCGGCAAGAAACTGGTCGTGTTGTTCCAGCGAGGTGCTGCAGATGGTCTCAACATCGTGGTGCCGTATCGCGAGAAGAACTACTACGCCATGCGCCCGAACATTGCGATTCAAGCCAATGAAGTGCTGGATCTGGATGGTCAGTTTGGATTGCACCCCGCCATGGCCCCACTGTTGCCGCTGTATCAGAAGGGACATCTGGCGGTGGTGCATGCCGTCGGGTCGCCCGACACAACGCGGTCACACTTCGATGCCCAGGACTACATGGAGAGTGGCACACCGGGCATCAAGAGCACGCAGGATGGATGGTTGAATCGCGCGTTGCAGGCGGAGCGTATTGACCCTAAGGTGGCGACAGCATTTCGTGCCGTGGCGTTGGGGTCGCAGGTACCTCGTACGTTGCAGGGGCGTCTACCTGCGGTGGCGGTATCCAACGTGGCTAACTTCTCGGTGGGGAACAGTCAGGGAGCACAGGCTGCTGCTGTGTCCAATGCCTTCCAGGAGATGTATGCCGGAACGCATGACCGCATCCTGAGTGGTGAGGGGCAAGAGACGTTTGAGGCGGTGCGGATGCTGAAGGGAACTGATCCAGCGCACTATCAGCCTGCGAATGGCGTTGTGTATCCGAACACTGCCTTTGCCAACAGCCTGAAGCAGGTGGCGCAGTTGATGAAGGCCAACCTGGGAGTGGAAGCTGCGTTTGCGGACATCAATGACTGGGACACGCATCAGGCTCAGGGTGCGGTGCAGGGAAGGCTTGCTAATCGGCTAAGGGAGTTCAGTGAGGCGATTGCGTGCTTCTGGAATGACATGGGGCAGGATGCCGAACACATCACGCTCGTGACGATGAGTGAGTTTGGTCGTACCGCGCGCCAGAACGGCACCGGCGGAACAGATCATGGACACGGCAACGTGATGTTCGTACTTGGTGGGACGATTCGCGGTGGCAAGGTCTATGGCGAATGGCCGGGACTGGACGATCATCAGCTGAACGAGGGGCGTGATCTAGCGATCACCACGGACTTCCGGCAGGTATTGGCCGAAGCGACGCAACACGCGCTGGGAACGCGTGATCTTTCACAGGTGTTTCCGGGAGCCAAGCTGGGAGAAGATCGGTATCTACAGTTCGTTTGAGGGATGATTTCGGAGGTCGTTTGTGCGTGGAAATGTCGTGTTCTGATATGTCACGATGTATTCACTTAGATTCCCGTAAAAGCCTCATATCAACCGCGCAACCTTTAGTCGAAAACTGCGTCTTATTGAATGTAGTCAGTAGTTAGCCGGGGTCACCCTCTACGACACCGGTTTCACCTATCCGCAACAAATCTTCCCACCCTTTATGTAAGGCTCCCAGAGTATCGGGAGCCTTCACTTCTATGTGGGGTATGGGGTTGTGCGTGATGTGGGTGTTGTCAGCGTGCCCAGGCTGTCAAGTGGGTGCTACTCGAGGCCTAGACGGCGGTCGAGGGAGAGCATGCCGGCACCGAAGGCGGTGGCGATGAGTGCCAGGACGCCGACGGCGAGCGGGTACTTGGAGGCATCGTATGCCGGGTATGTGACCTTGGCGATGCCGACGATAAGGGTGATGGTGGTCAGCGCGCCGAAGAGGCGGGTCAGCAGGCCCAACAGGATGCAGAAGCCACCCAGGAACTCCGACAATGCGGAGACCGTGCCGAGCCATGCGGGCATGCCCAGCGTCATCACGTAGTGGTTCCACTTCTCGATGGCGGAGAAGAGGTTGTTGCCGTGCAGACCGCCGTGCGGAATGACCTTATGCCAGCTTGCAGAGATGAGCGCCGCGCCAAGGACTAGACGCAGGACGAGCAGGGCAAAGGGTTGCAGACGGTCGAAGAATCGGCCCATGAAAACACACCTCTCAAAATCAGGCTAAGGTGTTTTCGCTGTGTTTCTTGCAGCTATTTCGTTGTGGGTGCCAACACCGGCACGGGGCCACCGGGTAGGGTGCTGTCCAGGAAGCGGGCGAGTGAGGCCTTCTCCACGGCGGCGTCGTGAGTGGGGACCTCGACGGTCAGCTTGGGGTCGGCGGCACTCTGGTAGACGGCAGTGCGAGCCTTGTCCAGCGGACCGACGGTGTACAGCAGCTTGGGGGCTGCGAGGTGCTTCAGGCCGTCGAGCGGGAAGCCGTCGTGGAAGACCACGCTCATCGGGTAGAGCAGTACGCGGGCATCCGCGCGGACGCGGGCCTCTACGGATGGGTCGGCGTTGTAGGCGATCAGGCCTGCGCCGGGACCGTAGTTCTGGAGCAGTTGTGTACCGATGGAGACGCCGATGCCGCTACCGAAGACCAGCACGTGGTCTGGTTGGATGTGGCGTGTTCCGGTGAGGTATTCCCAGGCGGAGACGGCGTCGGCCAGCATGCGGTCCTGGCTGGGATGCGGACGCTGGGCGCTTTCGCCGTAGCCGCGGTAGTCGAAGGCGAGGACATTCAGTCCCTCGTCGTGTAGGGCGGCGATCTGCGTGCCGTCACCGGCATCGAGTTGGCCGTCGGCTCCGCGGAGGTAGAGGACAGCGTAGGAGGAGCGTGGCGATTGGTCGTTAGCGGCGATCCATTCGCCGGAGAGCTGCGGCTGGCCGCTGGTATCGGGGCCGAAGCGGAGCTTCTCGGAGGCCAAACCTGTGCCTACATTCGGCTTGCGCGTGGGATGAAGGACAAGCTGCCACGCACCCATGTAGATCATTGCTCCCATTGCCAGATAGGCGCAGACGAAGGCCGCGCCAATGGTGAGGCCGAGCATCTTGAGGAGCCAACGCGGATCGATAACCTGAACGGTTTTGGGTGGGTTCTGCTGCTTTTTCTTCGACTTCGCCATCGTTTCCCATGGTATCGCGTGGGTACCCCCCTCCCCCCTGTTTTCGTAAAATCGTCTTTCTATTGGGTTTACGTTTTCAGTGGCTGTAAAATCGTCTGCCCATTGGGGTTAGGGGCAAAATCGTCTTTCTAAAGGAGTTAGGGCCGCGCGAAAGCGCGGCCCTTTTCTCTCTGTTTCTATTTTAGTTGTTCAACGGAAATACCATGCCAAGTGTATTTCTTTTGATTTGTTGGAGTTGGATGGTTTAGGGCTTGACAGGTTGTGGCTGCAGATCCGTTGCGGTTTCCTGAAGCGTTGTAGAGGGTGCGGAGGAAAGCAGATCCTTCAGCTCCGCTTCGCTTCGTTCAGGATGACGGCCCTTACGGGCGTATGAGCTTCGCTAGGATGGAATGAGGAGTTTTGGATGGCGCAGTGGGTTCGTTTGTGTGCGGCGGGGGATGTGCCGCAGCCGGGTACGGTGGGGCAGTTTGAGGCGCAGGGTGTGGATGTTTGTCTTGCGAATATCGGCGGGGAACTGCATGCCATGGATAACTGGTGCCCGCATCGGCGCGGACCTCTTGGAGAAGGCTGGGTGGAAGGGGATCGCGTGGTTTGTCCCTGGCATGCGTGGGGTTTTGAGGTGAGTACGGGGAATTGCCCTGAAGAGAAGGGGCATGTGGATGTGTTTCCTGTTCGCGTGGACGGGGAAGATGTTTTGGTGGATTTGGCCTGAGGGCGCTTTCTTGCTTTCCAGTGGCATCGTAGTGAGGGATAGGAATGCAGGTCCTTCGGCTTCACTTCGTTTCGCTCAGGATGACGACCTGATGGGCGTACGAGCTTCACTGATGGGGTTTGTATTCTCTGTGATTTGGTGGGAATAGGAAACGGCCTCTTGCGAGGCCGTTTCTTATCGTTTGCTTTTGGTTGTCGTTACTTTGTTTCTTCTGCTTGTTTGGTGTCTTCCTTGTCCTGCGCTTTCTTTGAGGGGCGTAGGAGGGGGAAGAGGATGACGTCGCGGATGGAGCGCGAGCCGGTTAGGAGCATGGTGAGGCGGTCGATGCCGATGCCTTCGCCGCCGGTGGGAGGCAGGCCGTAGCGGAGGGCTTTTACGTAGTCCTCGTCCATGTCGTTGGCTTCTTCGTCGCCCGCGTTCTTCTGGGTCATCTGATCTTCGAAGCGGCGTAGCTGGTCTTCCGAGTCGTTCAACTCGGAGAAGGCGTTACCGATTTCAAAGCCGCCGATGTAGAACTCGAAACGCTCGGTCCAGTCTGGCTCGTTTGGTTTCACCTTGCTTAGCGGTGAGACGGCTAGTGGGAAGTCGTAGATGATCGTTGGCTGGATGAGGTGATGTTCGGCGACAGACTCAAAGACATCGGAGATTGCTTTGCCTAAAGGCGCATTGCTGAGGCCGTGAAATACGGCGTTGAGAGCCTTAGCAACGACGATTTGCTCTGCCGAAATCTCTGCTCCGGGGCCGTCGTCGAATGAATTTTCCGTAGCGACGTTGAAGCCTGCAGCGAGTGCATTCTTCAGCTTCAGAGTGAGCGCTTCTTTGCTCTCAAGATCGGACAGTTCGATTGGAGTGAGCCATTCCGGCCAGAACTTGATGATGGCTTCCTTCATGGAAAGGCGGGTCCACTTGCCCAAGTCGATCTCGACCATCTCGCCTGCGCGCGGGCCCTTTGGCAGTGGGAAGTCGACTACGGTGGTGCCGTTCACTTCGTTGGCTACGAAGGTGACGATCTCTTCCGTGAGGTTCATCAGGTCGTGGTAGTTGGCGTAGGCCTGGTAGAACTCCAGCATGGTGAATTCGGGGTTGTGCTGGGTGCTGATGCCTTCGTTGCGGAAGTTGCGATTGATCTCGTAGACGCGATCCATGCCACCGACGACCAGGCGCTTCAGGTACAGCTCCGGCGCGATGCGCAGGAAGAGTTCCATGTCGAGCGTATTGTGGTGCGTTACGAACGGGCGTGCTGCTGCGCCGCCTGCGACGGGCTGCATCATGGGCGTTTCGACTTCGAGGTAGCCGCGGTCGTCGAAGAACTTGCGCAGTGCTTTGAGAACCTGTGCGCGCTTCACGAAGACTTCGCGTGCGGGGAGGCGCTTCATCGGTGCTGTTGCTGCGGCGATTGCTTCGGGGTTCTCGTTCTCCGTTACGGATTCTTCGGTGGTCGGTTCGGCGGCGTCTTCGCCGGTGTCCATGAAGAGATCGACGTAGCGCTGGCGGTAGCGCAGTTCGATGTCGGTGAGGCCGTGGAACTTGTCGGGGAGCGCGACCATTGCCTTCGAGAGGAAGGTGAGCGATTCAACGTGGACGGTGAGTTCGCCGGTGCGTGTGCGGAAGAGGAAGCCGGTGACGCCGATGTGGTCGCCGAGGTCGAGGAGTTTGTAGAGCTCGAATGCGGGTTCGCCAACGTCGTCTTTGCGGACGTAGATCTGGATGCGTGCGCCGTTGTTCTGCAGAACCGCGAAGCCTGCCTTGCCCTGGCGGCGATGGGCCATCACTCGGCCTGCGATGGCGACGTGGGGCTTGTCGGCTTCGAGGAGTTCGCCGGTGGTGTCGGCGAAGGTGCCGATGATCTGTGGCGCGGTGTGGGTGAAGGCGAAGCTGTTGGGGTAAGTGGCTTCGAGCCGCGACAAGCCTGCTTGTGCGCCTAATTCGGCGATCTTGTCGAGTTTTTCCTGGCGCTCTTTGAACAGGCGCTCTTCAAAGTCGGATGCGAACAACAACGGTGAGCCTCTTTCTCTACGAGGCTCAGTATAAATTCGCTGGTACTTCGTACGGTTCTTGAAACGCTGCGCGTTTGAAGTTCGTTGGCTCGGTGGCTCAAAAAGCGCGACGCACTCGAGCGGATGTCGAGTGCGTCGGGATTCTTCGCGTTGCTCAGAATGACCAGTCTGTGACCATCTTCTTTCCGCAAGGACACACGCGAAGCGTGTCGAGAGCGGTGCGAAGCACTAGGTGGCTTTGCGCTGGAAGCTGGTCTTTTTGAAGCCAGCGGATGCGGACTTGCCGCCGCCAGCGTTGCCGTGGCTGAAGTTCTGCTTGCCGCCGCCGTTCTTCTGGGCTTCCAGCTTTTCGCGGAGGGCCTGCAGCTTCTGCGCCTTGGGGCCGAGGCCGGTGGCGCGGGGTGCGGTTGGTTTTGGTGTGTCAGTACTCATGGGAAACATCGTAGCGGCGGACGGGGTTGGGTGCAACGTGTGTCGCTATGCGGGGTTGCGGGGCGGCGTGATGTAATGGAGGTCGCGATGAGCGGAGACGGCAACATTCCGGGTAAACCGAAGGGCGCGCTGGGCGATCTGGTGAAAGCCGAGACGATGATTCAGCTGGCGCTGGCGCTGCCGATTGGGTGCGTGGTGGGTTGGCTGCTGGGGTCGCTGGTGGACCATCACTATGGCACTCGTTACGGCGGCATTGTCGGCATTGTGATTGGCGCCGTTGGCGGGTTTATCAAGATCTTCCAGACCGCGCAGAAGTATATGAAGGACAACAATTAAGTGGAACCAACAGAGATTCCCGCGGGTTTTACGGACGCGGATGCGCGCGAAGTGATTGCGCGTGCAGTGAAGATTGTGGCCGTGATGGCGGCCGTGTGCGTGATTCCAGCGTGGGTTAAGGGCGGCTGGCGGTCGGCGCTTTTGCTGCTGATTGGTGCGGCGATTGCGGGTAGCGGATTGTGGGAGTGGCGGCGTTTGATGGCCGCGTTGACGGCGAAGATGGAGCCGCTGCCGGGCGAGCATATTGTGGGTGCGCGGAGGCCTTCGATTGGGTTCGCGCTGGTGGGGTTCTTTCTCCGTTTATTCGTCGTCGTGGGCGTTCTGTATGTTAGCCTTAAGTATCTGAATGGCTCCGCGCTGGCACTTGCGGCGGGTCTTGCGATGGGTGTAATTGCACTGACGATCGAAGGCTTGCGGCTGTTGCGTAGCGGCACGATTTAGGAGCATCAGACAAAGTTTTCAAAGGCTCAGGCCGACAAGAAAGAATCATGCCGGAACAGCTCGTTTTCACTCGATTTTTGAATGCGCATTTCGCCGGTCCGGTGGATGCGCTGCTGCGTGCTTTGCACGTGAAGGTGGTCTTCCCCGAGGCCCCGATTTCAAACGCAGTTGCGATGGAGATCATCGTTGGACTGCTGCTGATTGCATACTTTGTGGCGGTGCGGGCCAGCCTGAGCGTGGACAAGCCGAATGGCATTGCTCACTCGGCTGAGATGGTGCACGAGTTTGTCTCCGGACAGGCTGAGAGCATTGTGGGCCACGGCTACGAAAAGTTTGTGGGCTACCTGTCGGTGCTGCTGCTGTTCATCCTGGTGATGAACCTGCTGGGACTGATTCCGGGGCTGATGTCGCCGACGTCGAACCCGGTGGTGCCACTTGGCATTGCGCTGGTGACGTTCATCTACTACCACTACCATGGCATCCGCTCGAACGGCGCTGGCTACATCAAGCAGTTCCTTGGACCGGTGTGGTGGCTGGCTCCGCTGATGTTCATCATCGAAATCGTTTCGCACTGCGCACGTGTTCTGTCGCTGACGGTTCGTCTTTACGCGAACATGTTTGCGGGTGACCTGGTGACGCTGGCGTTCTTCTCGCTGGTGCCGATCGGTGTGCCGCTTGTGTTCCTGGGACTTCACCTTGGCGTGTCGATCATTCAGGCGTATGTGTTCATGCTGCTGTCGACGATTTATCTGAGCCTGGCTGTCAGCCACGAGCACTAGGATTGAGCTGGTCCGCTCATGCGGACCACTCAGGGCTAAAGCCCTGAGCTACCGAATGGTAGAAGACTAAGTTTGACGTCGATGGAGCAGTCTCCGCTATCGATGGGTTTCATCCGAATAAGCGTGAGGGGGTCAGCACGGTGAACCTCAACCACCAACTCATTCGGCACTTTGGAGATATTGGAGTACGACCATGAAGGTTATGAAGTATGTATTTATGACGCTGGCTACGTTGCTGATCGCATCGCCGGTGTTCGCGCAGACCGGTGCTGATGCATCCGCTAAGGGACTGTTCTACATCGCTGCCGGTATCGGCATGGCTCTGGCTGCTGGTCTTTGCGGCCTGGCACAGGGCAAGGCGACCGCTTCGGCTGCTGAGGCTGTTGCTCGCAACCCCGGCGCACGTCCGGCGATCTTCACGTTCCTCATCCTCGGCCTGGCCTTCATCGAATCGCTGGCTCTGTTCACGTTCGTGATCATCTTCCTCAAGGTTGCGTAAGCAGCCTGCCGCGATCGCGGTTTAGAAAGCCCTCGCTTCGGCGAGGGCTTTTCTGTTTTCGAAGACGCGCTATTTCCTGCGGGGAACATGGTGGTGGGCTCGATAGACGTAGTGGCCGATCAGCCAGCCCACGCTGGAGCCGATCAGGACGTCGGAAGGGAAGTGTTGCTGACCGAGGACGCGGGTGAGGCTCACGCCGGTTGCTGCTGTGTAGATGCCGAGCTGCGCCCAGGGATTGTGGTATTCGCCTGCGATGACTGCGGCGGATGACCACGCGATGACGCTATGGCCCGAAATGAAGGACGAATCCAGTTTGGATGGGGCCGAGAAGAAATCGCCTCTTGCGTTGTCGATGTTGGGACGTTCCCGGAAGGTGACGACTTTCACGAGTTCGCCGACGGCATACGCTTCCGCCAAGGCCTGGGAGGCGAGGATGCCGGTTTCACGGGAGCGCTCGTCGCCTTTGATCTTGCCCCATGCGTACATGCCAACAGGCGTGGCGATGGAGGTGTAGAGCAGGCCGTCGGATACGTTGACGGTGGTTTGATTGAACGAGGGATTGCGACTGACGACATCGCGCATGGTGTGCGTGTCCGTTGCGAAGGCTGCACCGGAGGCGCCCACGAGTGGGAGTAGCCACGTCAGGTCGCGGGTGCGGATGTAAGCAGGAGAAGTGAAGATGTGGACCGCGTCGGAGGCCATGCTTTTCGGAAGACCGAGGAGGGTGACCTCAGGGTGGGGCTGATCTTCGAGAGGGATATGTTCGGGCGCTTGTCCTTGTTGTTGCGACTGCTCTGCGGAGTAGGAGGGGGCATCCGGAATTGCCGGGCCAGTCTGCGCGTTCGCACCTAAGGCCGCGGTGAACAGGACGAGGGAAGACGGAATGAGGGCTCTTGAAATCACACATCCAGATTGCTGAGTTGGGCCTTAATCCTTGCTGAATGTTTGGGATGTGATTGGGGGACAAACGCGCACCCAACCAATTCAATTTTGCTGTGGTGATTTCAGTGGACACGTGGCGCGAAATGGCGTCATCGCTTTTGACGTGTTTTTGCGTAGCTAACACTTGAACGGAGAGTGATGGATGGCTGCTTTTGCGGATGACGTGCGGTATGGAATCAGGAGATTGCGGCGTTCGCCGGGGTTTGCAGCGACGGCCTTGCTTACGCTGGCATTGGGCATTGGCGCTACGACGGCCATCTTCACGCTGATCTACCAGGTCATTCTTCGTTCCATGCCTGTCGAGCATCCGGAGCAGATTTACAAGGTGGGCAAGGAGATTGAGTGCTGCGTGGATGGCGGCCTGCAGGATGACTGGCGTATCTTCTCCTACGACCTGTATCGCACCTTCCGTGACCATGTACCGGGCGCGCAGGATATGGCGGCAGTGCAGGCTGGATCGACCACGGTATCGGCGCATCGTGCGAATGAGACGGCGACGCAGCCGGTAGAAGTCCGCATGGTCTCCGGGAATTATTTCGATGTGTTGCGGGTGCATCCGTTTGCTGGACGCTTGATTCATCCTGATGATGATCACGAAGGCGCGGCACCGGTTGCAGTGCTGAGCTATCCCGTATGGCAGACGAAGTTTCATGGCGACCCGAGCATCGTTGGGCAGACGCTGATTCTGACGGGACACGCGATTACCGTGGTGGGCATTACTGCGGATGGATTCTATGGTGACCGCAATTCCGCTGACCCGGTGGGCGTATGGATCCCGGTAGCGCAGGAACCGGTGTTTTCGGTTCGGTCGCTTTCGAAGCAGCCTGCTTCGCATTGGATGGATCTGCTGGTTCGTGTTCCTGATCCGGCGAAGGTGCCGCAGATTCAGAATGCGATGCGTGGGACGCTGGTGCAGTGGTTGTTGGCGAATCGCGATCCGCAGTCGCGCGACACGGTGGAACAGATTCGTAAGCAGACCACGGAGCTGGCACCGGCAAGCGGTGGCGTCAACGATCTGCGCAGCGACTACGAGAAGAGCCTGACGATGCTGCAGATGATTGCGGGCTTTGTTCTGCTGATTGCGTGCGCGAACCTGGCGAACCTGATGCTGGTGCGCGGTGTGGCGCGTAGGCAGGAGTTGAGTGTGCGGTCGGCGCTGGGAGCGAGCCGGAATCGGCTGATCCGCGAGATGCTGGTGGAGTCTGTTCTGCTGGCGGTGACGGGCGGTGCGTTGGGGCTGGTTGTTGCCTACGTAGGAGTGAAGGGCATTCTGGCACTGGCTATGCGCGGTGCTGAGATTGTTCCGGTGAGTGCCTCGCCTTCTTTGCCGGTGTTGGGATTTGCGCTGGTGCTGTCGACGTTGACGGGGGTGTTGTTTGGGATTGCGCCCGCGCTGATTGCATCACGTACAAATCCTGCTGAGGCGTTGCGTGGTGCGAATCGAACAACGGGACACAGCGGTGGCTTGCAGAAGACGCTGGTGGTGCTGCAGGCGGCGTTGTCTGTGGCGTTGCTGAGCACGGCCGGTTTGCTGATCATGAGTTTGAACAAGCTGGAGTCGCAGAACTTCCGCTTTGAAACCAAGGGCAGAGTGATTGCCTTCATCGATCTGGCGGCAGCGGGATACAAGTACGAACAACTTGATGGGTTGTATCGGCAGATTGATCAGGCGTTTGCTGGGCTTCCCGGTTTGCACGATGTTTCGTACGCGACCTACGGGCCGATGGCGTTCAACAATTGGGGTACGAATGTGGCCGTGGAAGGCGGCAACCCAGATGACAAGTTGAATGTGAGTTACTCGTCAGTGAGTCCGCACTTTTTTGACTCAGTGGGTCAGAAGCTGATGCTGGGCAGGACTTTTTCAGAACATGATTCTGCGACGAGTACGCATGTGGCCGTGGTGAATCAGCAGTTTGTGAAGAAGATACTGAAGGGCGCGTATCCGATTGGCAAGCGGTTTGGTGAAGACCGCAGAATGACCGGCGAGTTTCAGATTGTGGGCGTGGTGGATGATTCGAAGTACGGGAATCCTTCACGAGAGACTCGCGCGATGTTCTTCACGCCGATGAGCCAGACGTCAGACTACAGCGGTATTAATGCTCCTGCGGCGGAGATTGAGCGAGCGACGAAAGGCGAGCAGTACAAGCACTTTGCGTCGAACCTGATTGCTCGCTATGACGGCGATCCTTCGATTGCGACGGCGACGATTCGAAGGATTGTGAACCAGATCAATCCGGATATTGCGATCACTCGATTGACGACCTATGACGATCAGGTGAGCAATTACTTCACGCAGCAGAAGCTTGTGGTGCGGTTGACGACGATCTTTGGCACGCTGGCGCTGTTACTGGCTTCGATTGGTCTGTATGGCGTGACGGCGTACGGAGTGGAGCGCAGGATTCCGGAGATTGGCGTGCGGATGGCGCTGGGTGCGGATCGCAGCAATGTGGTTCAGCTGATCCTGCGCGGTGCGGCGATTCAGACGGCGATTGGCGTTGCTGTGGGGATTCCGCTTGCGCTGTTGGCGGGGCATTTTCTGCAGTCGCAGTTGTATGAGGTGAAGGGGATCAACGTGTGGGCGCTGTTGACGGCGTGTGGCGTGATGATTGTGAGCGCGTTGGTGGCGAGTGCGGTGCCTGCGGCGAAGGCTGCAAGCGTGGAACCGATGACGGCGCTTCGGATGGAGTAGATTCGTCGGTGATTTGAAATGAGACGCGGCTCCTGATGTTTCTGGGAGCCGCGTTCTTTTTTTAGTCTCAGATCACTTAGTTTTCGGATGGCGTTTCGATATGGTCGATGACCATGACTTCGATTGAAGTCTTTGTGGGGATGAGCTTGAGTCCGAGCTGTTCTTGCATTGCGGTGTAGATGCTAGTTGGCTTGTCGGGATCGGAATGAGAGTGTGTTGCGTCTACCGGACAGTAGCTCTGCGATTCGTCGGGTAGCCAGTTGAGATCGAAGTCGTATCGATCCTGCAGGCCGGTTTGATCGACGACGGGCTTCTCAAGGAATGCTTCCTGCATGCCTTTCGCTACGTCAGTTAGCGAAGCATTGCGGACTGTCAGAGTGATCTGGCAGTTATACGAGAAGCCTGTGCTGTCGCTGGGTTTGCGTGTAGTTCGTGCGAGCTTTGGGCCGTTGTTGGCGAGCTGGATGGCGTAGGCAGGAAGTACGCGGGACTCGTAGTGGAATGCGAGTTTGAAACGAGAGATGAGCAGCTTCTGGAACATCAGGCGCGACTGCGCGAGGTTTGGATGACCTGCGATGTCGGGCACGCCGTCGATATCGAAATGGATATCGAAGATGGGTGACGTGTTGTTGATGATTTGCTTCTGGTGCAGGCCGTACGAAAAGGCTATGAGTTCGCCGAGCGGAAAATTGAATGCGGTGATGTGGCGTCCGTTGTTTCGGATGCCTGTGCCGCGGGGGACGGAAGTGTCGCTTGGCTTGATGACGGCGACGTCGAATGATGGATCTGCGTCGGATGCCATCGGTACAGGCTGCATTGCGTTTGATTGCGCGGATGTGGTGACCGACGAGAACACCGTGAGCAGGGAGATGAGCGTGAGTCTTGTCAGCGACAGCATTGCTTTCTCCTCGCGATTGCGCGCAACTAACGTTATCAGTCAGTGAGGTTCATTCGACATAGACCGAGTCGTTCGCGTATCTGAGCCCAAACGAAAGATGGGGTGCCGAAGCACCCCACCTGTTTGATGGTTACTGAGATTTAGCGGAGAGCTTCCGGATCGTTCACGGTGTTTTGTGTGGCGTCGCCTGCGGGTGCTGTTGCGATGGCTGCGGTGCGTGCCGTGGCAACGAAGCGGCCGGGCCATACGCCGAGTACCAGGGTGGCGATGACTGCGGCAGCGAGTGCGATGTAGCCGGGGAAGCGGCGACCGTCTTCATGCGTGAACAGCGTGTCCGGACGGCCTGCGGCGGTGAAGCTGCCGGAGGTGGGTTCGTTGGGCTGCGGTGTGCTGTACAGGCGGATGATCAGGCGCAGGTAGTAGTAGCAGGCGACGCCGGAGTTCGCGAGGCCGATGATGGCCAGCTTCACGTGGCCTGCGTGCAGGACGCCGGTGAAGACGTAGAACTTGGCGAAGAAGCCGCCGGTGAAGGGAATACCGATCATGGACAGCAGGAAGAAGCTGAGTGCTGCGCCGAGAACGGGGTGGCGGAGCGCCATGCCGGTGTAGTCTTCGCCGGTGCGGACGGTTTCTTTGTAGCCGGAGATGAGCGTGATGACGGTGAAGGCACCGACGTTCATGGCGGCGTAAGCAGCGGAATACACCGCGGCTGCTGCGATGCCGTCCGTAGGGAGCGCGGTGAAGGCGCAGATGAGGTATCCCGCGTGTGCGATGGACGAGTATGCGAGCATGCGCTTGACGTCGCGCTGCAGCAGGGCACCGAGGTTGCCGATGCACATGGACAGCGTGGCGATGACAGCCATGAGGATGGACCAGCGCGGCTGGTAGATGGCGTAGCCCGAGAAGAGGATGCGCAGAAGGACGGCGAAGGCTGCGGCCTTGGGCGCGGTGGACATCATGCCAACGACCGGCGGCGGTGCTCCCTGGTAGACGTCCGGAGTCCAGACATGGAAGGGAGCCGCGGAGACCTTGAAGCCGATGCCGATGATGATCATGGCGACGGCGACGATCGCGAGAACCGGTGTGTTGGTGTGCGTGATGACGTTGGCGACAACGTTGATGTTGGTGGAGCCTGTGGCCCCGAACGTGAGGGCGATGCCGTAGAGGAAGAAGGCCGTGGCGAAAGAGCCGAGCAGGAAGTACTTCAGCGAGCTTTCGGTCGCGCTGGCTTCGGTCTTGCGGTAGCCCGCCATGATGTAGGTGGAGATGGACGAGATCTCAAGTCCAATGAAGACCATGAGCAGCTCGGTGGAGCAGCACATGAGCATCATGCCGACGGCGGCGAAGCAGGAGAGTGCGTAGTATTCGCCCGCGTGGCTGTTATTACCGTCGAGGAAGTCCAGCGAGGAAAGCAGCGAGACGACGACCACGAAGCAGATGACGACCTGGAAGAAGACGGAGTAGGCGTCGACGCGGATGGAGTCGCTGAAGGCATTCAGGATGCCCAGGTGAAGCTGCCAGAGCGTGAGGCCAGTGGTGACGAGCGTGCCGAGGACGGCGAACCAGCCGAGGGAACGACGGGACTTGCCAGCAGGCAGCAGCGGTTCGACCAGCATGATGATCACACCGACGAGGGTGAGGACATACTCCGGCAGAAGGGCCGTGACGTTGTTGGAGAGCGATTCGAGCATCTTAGCGTGCGTCTCCTGTGCGAATGGCCGAAGCAACGGCAGTGGTGTTGGCAGGGAGGCTCTGCGAATACGTCTCGGCTTCTACCTTGCGGATGGTGTCCGCAGGAGCAGGTGTGTAGCCGGAGTAGTGGACGCCGAGCGGATCGAGCGAACGCGTGAAGGTGGGCGAAGAGAGGCCCATGTACAGGAACAGCGCAACCAGCGGCCACAGTGCGAGGTGTTCGCGCGGCGTGATGTCCCATCCAGTTGTTTCGGAGGTGGTGGCACCGAGGTTTGCGTAGAAGACACGCTGGATCATGGTGAGCAGGTATGCCGCAGCGAAGATGACGCCGCTGGTGGCGATGGTCGTCCAGAGCCACGGGCATTTGGTCAACGTGTTGCCAGCGGTGCCGGAGAGGATGAGGAATTCGCCGACGAAGCTGTTCAGCATGGGCAAGCCTACGTTGGACAGCGCGGTGATGACGAAGAGCGTGACCATCCACGGTAGCTTGCCTGCGATGCCGCCGAGTTCGCGCATGTCGTAGGTGCCGTAGCGCTCGTAGAGGAAGCCCATCAGCAGGAAAAGCGCGCCGCCAGAGATACCGTGGTTCAGGATCTGGTACATGCCGCCGTCGAGGCCGTTCACCGTGAAGGTGAAGATGCCCAGTGTGATGAAGGACAGGTGGCCGAGAGTGGAGAAAGCGGCGAGGCGCTTGAGATCGTCCTGGATGAGAGCGACGCATGCGCCGTAGACGATGCCGATGGCACCGAGCGCGATCATCAACGGAGCGATGCGGTGCGACTGCTCCGGGAAGATGCCGAAGGAGAAGCGCAGCAGGGAGTAGAGGCCGATCTTACCGGCGAGGATCATGACGGCTGCGGTGGGTGCTTCGCTGATGGCGTCCGAGAGCCAGCCGTGCAGTGGGAAGATGGGAATCTTCACTGCGAAGGCGATCAGGAAGGCCAGGGAAGCGAGCCACATGCCGGCAGAGGTGCCGTTGATGCCGTGGTTGGCAGCGAGCGTGAGGAGGTGCGGGATCTGGAAGGTGCTGGTCTTGGCATAGATCCAGATCACGCCTACGAGAAGGATCGCTGACGGGATGAAGTTGTACAGGAAGTACTTCATCGCGGCCTTCTGACGGTTGCCGGTGCGACCGTAGATGGCGATCAGCAGCGTCATGGGGACCAGGGCCAGTTCAAAGAATGCATAGAACAGGAAGAGGTCCAGCGACATGAAGAGGCCGAGGATGGCCACCTGCTGCAGAAGGAACAGCGAGTAGAAAAGCTTCTGGCGGCTGGCGATCGTGCGCCATGAGGCGAGAACGCCGAGCGGAGCAAGGAGACCGCTGAGGACGATGAGCCACATGGAGAGGCCATCGACGCCGACGTGATAGTGAATGATCGGCGAGGGAATCCAGATGCGGTCGAACTCGAAGGCGAAGTTCAGAACGCGGCTGCCCGGTGCGATCACCGTCTGCGCCTGATGGAAGTTGACGGGCAGGTGCAGTGTGAAGACGAAGGTAAGCAGCGTGATGATGAGCGCTACCCACTGGTGCGATTTACCGCGCTGCGGCAGAAGCGCAAGAATTGCGACTCCGGCCAGCGGCGTGAGGAGAATCAGCGTCAGGATGAGGTCGTTTATTGTCATTGGTCCTCGCGCTCTCCTTACTTGAGGTGCAACGCCGCTTTAGTGGCGTGCTCGGTCAATGCGGTGTAGGTCATCAGCAGGATGACGGCTGCGGCTCCGGCAGCGAGCCATCCTGCGTAAGAACGAATGTTGCCGGACTGCATGCGGCGTGTGCCGTTGCCAGCCTGGCGGGTGAGGAATGCTGCAAGAGCGCCGCTACCGCTGACGAGTCCGCCATCAATCAGCGCGCCAAGGATGAGGCGTGAGAAGACAAGGATCGGAGTGACGATGGCGTAGTGGTAGATCTCGTCGACGTAGTACTTGTTAGAGACGAGCTTGTAGAGCAGGTTGTTCGTGGCCTTTGCGCCGAGCGTTCCGGGCTTCTTGTAATAGAAGAAGTAGGCGGCGAGGAAGCCTGCGACCGCGGTCAGCAGGGAGACAGCAGCGAGGCCGAGTTCCATGCCGCGTGATGCGGTTTCTTCTGCGGCGGCGTGTGCGCCTTCCATGGCCGGTGCGAAGACTGGTGCGAGGAACGCACCGATTTCGTCGTGGCCGTGCTGCGCTGCGGGAACGCCAACCCATCCACCGATGATGGAGAGCGCGGCGAGGATCGCAAGAGGTCCGAGCATGACCCACGGAGATTCGTGGACGCCGTGGTGGCCGTGTGCGGACTGGCTGTCGTCGTGTTCGGCTTCCATCACCAGCGTTGTGTCGTGACGGGAATGAACTGCGGCACCGTGCTGCGCGAGAGAATCGTGACCGTGAGCGTCGCCGAGGTTGTGTTCGTCAAAGCGCTCTGTTCCGAAGAAGGTCTTGAACCAGAGGCGGAACATGTAGAACGAGGTCAGGCCCGCGGTGATGAGGCCGACGGCCCACAGCAGGTAGTGCAGCGGGTTCTCCGTGTGGGAGAAGGTCTGCCAGAGGATCTCGTCCTTGGAGAAGAATCCAGCGAAGGGCCAGATACCTGCGATGGCGATAACGCCCATCGTCATGGTCCAGAAGGTGACGGGGATGCGTTTGCGCAGGCCGCCCATGACACGCATGTCCTGCTCGCCGGAGAGGGCGTGGATGACCGAGCCCGCTGCGAGGAAGAGAAGTGCCTTGAAGAAGGCATGCGTCATGAGATGGAAGACTGCCGCGCCATACGCTGCAACACCGCAGCCGAGGAACATGTAGCCAAGCTGCGAGATGGTGGAGTAAGCGAGGACGCGCTTGATGTCGTGCTGCACTGCGCCGATGGTGGCTGCGAAGAGTGCCGTTGCCGCGCCGATGATGGCGACTACGCCGAGTGCGAAGGGCGAACGGTCAAACAACACGTGCGAGCGAGCCACGAGGTAGACGCCTGCGGTGACCATGGTTGCGGCGTGGATCAGTGCCGAAACCGGTGTGGGGCCTTCCATTGCGTCCGGCAGCCAGACGTAGAGAGGAATCTGTGCGGACTTACCAGCGGCACCGACGACGAGCAGCAGTGCGATCGCGGTGAGGAAGCCGCCGTGCAGTTCCGGCTGACGCTGGATGGCAGCGAAGACCTGCGTGAAGCTCAGCGTACCGAAGTGGTTGATGAGCAGGAACATTGCGAGGAGGAAGCCGAAGTCGCCCACGCGGTTGACGACGAACGCCTTCTTGCCTGCGTTGTTGGCGGAGGGCTTCTTCCAATAGAAGCCGATGAGCAGGTAGGAAGCTAGGCCCACGCCTTCCCAACCGACGAAGAGGAGCAGGAAGCTCTCTGCCAGCACCAACGTCAACATGAAGAACATGAAGAGGTTCAGGTAGGCGAAGAAGCGCCAGTAACCCTCGTCGTCTGCCATGTAGCCGGTGGAGTAGATGTGGATGAGGAAGCCGACGCAGGTGATGACGCCGAGCATGATGAGCGTGAGGTGATCGACCGTGAGGGCGAAGCGCACGCTGAATGCTGCGGTCTCAATCCAGGGGCGCGAGGCTGCGGTGACCTGAAGCAATTCATGCGAGCGCATGAAGAACCAGAGCCACATCCACAGCAGGGCCGGGATGGCGGTGAAGAAAAGTGCGATAGCTGCGACACCGGCCTTGGGCAGCTTACGGCCAATGGTGCCGTTCAGCAGAAAGCCGGTGAAGGGAAGCAGCGGGAATAGCCAGAGCAGATGTGCGGGCATCGGTATGTATCTCGTCTCCGCTTAGTTCTTGAGCAGGTTGATGCGGTCCACGTCCAGCGTCTGGCGCGTACGGAAGATAGCGATGATGATGGCAAGACCGACGGCGGCTTCGGCGGCGGCAACCACCATGACGAAGAAGACGAAGATCTGACCGTGCACGGCGTGATGCACGTGCGAGAACGCAACGAACGTCAGGTTCACGGCGTTGAGCATGAGCTCAATCGACATGAAGACGGTGATGATGTTGCGCTTGATGAGGAACGAAGCAATGCCGATGGTGAAGAGCACCGCGGCAAGAACCAGATAGGCGTAGATGGGCACCATGTGTTTAGTGCTCCTTCCGTGCGAGAACCACAGCGCCAAGGATGGCGACGAGGATGAGGATCGAGGTGACTTCGAAGGGCAGCAGCAGGTCAGTGAACAGCGTCTTGCTGATCTCAACCATGTTGTTGACGCCGTTGTTCAGATGGCCACCGAGATTGACGGAACCCAGGGTGTCCTTCTCATGGAAGAACGTATAGCCGAGGAGGGCGACGACGCCGATGGCTCCCGGGATACCCGCGAAGTAAGCGGCCTTTGAGCCACGCGTTCGGTCTTCTTCACCTGCGTTGAGCAGCATGATGACGAAGGTGAACAGCACCATGATGGCGCCGGAATAGACGATGACCTGGGCGGCCGCAAGGAACTCCGCACCGAGCGTCCAGTAGATGACGGCGAGCGACATCATGACGACGATGAGCGAGAGTGCGGAGTTGATGGGGTGACGCTGAAACAAAAAGTTCAGCGCACCGGCCACACAGAGCACCGCAAAGATGATGAAAAGCGCGAGTTGCATCGTTCCGGCAAGTCCTTCGATCTGTTGCAAGAAGCGGTTAAAAGGCAGTTTGCTGGGGTTTCGGTTCCGTGTTGATTGTAACCGAGGCCCTGCAGTGGGTTTACCCCTTGAAGGCCAGCACCAATGCTGTACCTACGATGTTGAGCATGGAGAGTGGCAGCAGCCACTTCCAGCCGAAGCTCATGAGCTGGTCGTAACGGAAGCGCGGCAGTGTGGAGCGCACCCAGATGTAAAGGAACAGGAAGCAGAAGACCTTAAACACGAACCAGAGCACGGGGAAGAGGTGCATCAGGATCGGGCCACCGAAGGTTTCCGGCAGCAGGGTACCCAGCGGGGAGGATGCGCCGCCGAAGAAGAGCAGCGTAGCCACGCAGGAGACCGTGATCATGTTCGCGTATTCCGCCATGAAGAACATGGCGAACTTCATGGATGAGTACTCGGTGTGGTATCCGGCGACGAGTTCCGATTCGGCTTCGGGAAGATCGAACGGTGCGCGGTTGGTTTCCGCGTAGGCCGCCATCAGGTAGATGAAGAAGCCGAGGAACTGAGGCCAGATGTTCCAGCTCAGCAGACCGTGCGTTGCCTGGGTGTCAACGATGTCGCGGAGGCGGAGTGAACCGGAGCGCAGAACCACACCAACGAGCGAGAGGCCCAGTGCGAGTTCGTAGCTGATGACCTGGGCGGAAGCGCGCAGGGAGCCGAGCAGCGAGTACTTGTTGTTCGAGGACCAGCCGGAGAGCGCGATGCCGTAGACACCGATCGAGGTGATGCCGAGGACGACCAGCAGACCGATGTTGATGTCGGAGATCTGGAAGAGATCAACGCCGTGGTACACGAACACGTTGCCGAAGGGAACGACGGCGATGGAGACCAGAGCGCAGCCGAGCGCAATGATGGGCGCGAGCACAAACAGCGGACGCTCTACCGCGAAGGGCATGAGGTCTTCCTTGAGGAAGAGCTTGATGCCGTCAGCCAGCGGCTGGAAGAGGCCGAAGGGGCCGACGCGGCTGGGTCCCCAGCGGTTCTGGATCAGGCCGATGAGTTTGCGTTCGAGCAGAACCGTGTACGCCACCGAGGTGAGCGTGATGACCAGGACCACTACGATCTTGAGGATCGTGAGCAGGATGAAGATTTGCGTGTCTGTCAGATGCATCGCGGCTGTCTTATGTCCTTATCAGTCAGCCGGGATGCCGGCGGGTTCTACAGCGTACTTGTCAGCCAGCTCGGTCAGCTTGGGCGAGTAACGGCCCAGGGTGCCGGAGGTGAAGAGGGTGTCGTCGGCAGGCAGGATCAGGTCGCGCCGTGCTGGTGCGATCTGAATGAGGTCTGTCGGAGCTGCGGGCGACAGGTGCTGGTCGTTGCCGCTGAGAAGCTGCAGACGGAGCAGGTCGTAGCCCGGGACGAGGCGCTGGATCTCATCGAGTACTGCGAAGGGATCGAACGGCGAGAGCTTCGGCTCAAGGTTGTTGCTGGTGAGCCATACTGCGTGACGATCGGCTTCGCCAGCCTGTGCGCCGCGGGTCTGACCCAGGTCAGCGCGGAGTCCCGTGGACTTCTTGCCGAAGGGAACGAGTTCGCGGATGTTTGCGCCCATGGCGTCGGCCACGCGGACGATCAGCTCCAGGTCGGTGCGGACACCGGCGCGGTCGCTTGCCTTCTGTACGAGTTGCAGGTCGCCGTAGCTGTTGGTGACGGAGCCGGACTTCTCGTAGAGGTTGGCGCAGGGCAGGATGACGTCTGCGAGCTTGGCTGTTTCGGTGAGGAACATCTCGTGCGTGACGACGAAGGTGTTCTTCAGGTATTCCGGCTCGATGGAGTAGCGGCCTACCGGGTTCGCATTGACGATATACAGCGCGCCGAGATTGCCTGCGTTCGCTGCGTCGAAGATGCCGACGAGGTCGAGGCCGGGCGTTGCGTTGAAGCGCTCGCCGTACTCGGCTGCGAAGCTGTGCTGGCCGTTGAGCGGCTGGTAGCCGGGCAGCATGTCGGGCAGCAGGCCCATGTCGGCTGCGCCGTGCGCGTTCACGTAGTCGCCGAGGAGCGCGAATTTGGTGTTGGGCAGCGAGAGGCCGAAATCGATGAGGCGCTTCAGGGATTCGCCGCGCAGTTCGTCACCGATGAGGATGACGAGCGACTGCTCTGCTTTGACGGCGTCGCGCAGGGTGTTGAGGGCTGCGTCGCTGGTGCCGTTTGTGAGAGCTTCAACGGCTGCGCCGTAACCGAGTTCGTCGATCTGCGCGAAGTTCTTTGCCTGACGGCGGAGCTTGATGGCGCGGTGGTTCACGATGAACAGCTTGGCGCGGTTCAGGCGAACGTTGGTGCGCAGGTTCCATGCGGTCAGCGGCGCTTCGTTGGTGGGGTCGCCACCGACGAGAAGGATTGCAGGAGCGTTCTCGTTGTCATGCTGCGAGGCGAAGCGGTCGCGGTGGCCTGCGAGTGCTGCGGCCAGTGTGACGTAGTCGGCCGTGCGGTGATGATCGATGTTGTTGGTGCCGAGAACCGTGCGTGCGAACTTCTGCAGCAGGTAGGCCTCTTCGTTGGTGAGGCGGTTGCCGCCGATGACGGCGGTCTGCTTGCCAGCGTCGCGGATTTCAGCGAGCTTCTTGCCGGTGAAGGCGAGTGCTTCGTCCCAGGTGACGGTCTTGAATTCGCCGTTGGCTTGGCGGAGCATGGGCTCCGTGATGCGCTGGGGCGAGTTGGCGAAGTCAAAGCCGTAGCGACCCTTGTTGCAGAGGAAGTCGCCGTTGAGGCCGGACTTGTCGCGGTTGTCGCCGCGCATGATTTCGCTGCCGTCGGTGGTGGAGCGGACGCCGAGGGTGGTCTTGCAACCATCGCCGCAGTGCGTGCAGATGGTGGCGACGTGGTTCATCTCCCACGGGCGGGTCTTGTAGCGATAGGTGTCTGAAGTGAGCGCGCCTACGGGGCAGACGTCAATGCACATGCCGCACTCTTCGCAATCGAGCTTGGCGAGGCCGTCTTCGGTCTGCGATGCGGGGATGTTCGGCGCGATGACGGCAGAGGAGCCGCGGTTCTGGATGCCGAGAGCGTAGACGTCCATGCCTTCGCCGCACATACGGACGCAGCGGTAGCAGAGGATGCAACGCGGACGATCAAAGTAAACCGTGGGCGACCACTTCTGCTCTTCGCGGTGGTTCTTCGGCTCGGTGTAGAACGATTCAGCCGCGCCGTACTTGAAGGTCATGTCCTGCAGTTCGCACTGGCCGCCTGCGTCGCAGACGGGGCAGTCGAGCGGGTGGTTGCCGAGCAGGAGTTGCAGCGTGGCCTTGCGAGCCTGCGCGATCTCCGGCGTCTCGGTCTGCACGATCATGCCTTCCGCGACGGGGGTGGTGCATGCCGTCTGGAGCTTGGGCATTTTCTCAATGCGGACGACGCACATGCGGCAGGCCGCCTGGAGCGACAGGCCGGGGTAGTAGCAGAAGGCCGGGATCTGGATGCCCGCGGCCTTGCAGGCGTCGATGAGCAGCGTGCCCGCGGGTGCGGTAAGCTGCTGGCCGTCTACGGTAAAGGTTACGTCTGGCATTCCGTCCTCGAACTTAGTGCGCCGCGCCGATGAGTTCATCGGTGGTGATGAAGGCCTTCTCGGTGCGATGGCCCTTCAGATACTCTTCAAACTCGCTGCGGAACTTCTTCACGAAACCGAGCGTGGGCATGGCTGCTGCGTCGCCGAGCGGGCAGAAGGTGCGGCCCATCATATTTTCGGCGAGGTACTGGATGTTGTTAATGTCCTTGATATTGCCGCCGCCGTTGTAGAAGCGGGTCATGGTCTTCTTGATCCAGTCCGTGCCTTCGCGGCAGGGGATGCACCAGCCGCAGGATTCATGCTGGTAGAACTTGATGGTTCGCAGCGCGAATTCCACGATGGAGACAGTTTCGTCGAGAACGACGATGCCGCCGGAGCCAAGCATAGTGCCGGCTTTTCCCATCTGATCGAAGTCGAGACCTACGTCAATTTCTTCCGGCAGAAGAACCGGGCACGATGATCCGCCGGGGACGACAGCCTTGAGCTTGCGTCCGCCCTTGACGCCGCCTGCGACGTCGTAGATGGCCTTCTTCAGGTTGTAGCCCATGGGCAGCTCGTAGACGCCGGGGCGCTCGACCATGCCGCTGATACCGAAGAGGCGTGTGCCGCCGTTACGTTCGGAGCCGAGCTTGGCGTATGCCTCGCCACCCATAAGGAGGATGTGCGGTGCGGAGGCGATCGTCTCTGCGTTGTTGATGACGGTGGGACCACCGTAGAGGCCGACGACGGCAGGGAACGGGGGCTTGATGCGCGGAACGCCACGCTTGCCTTCCAGCGACTCCATCAGAGCCGACTCTTCACCAACTTCGTATGCGCCTGCGCCGGACTGCGTGACGATGTCGAAGTCCACGCCTTCCTTGCCGAAGATGTTCTTGCCGAGGAAGCCCTTGGCGTATGCATCGGCAACGGCCTTTTCGACGATCTTGAGGAGATAGCGATACTCGCCGCGCAGATAGATGAAGCCCATCTTTGCGCCGATGGCGAGGCCGGCGATCATGGTGCCTTCGATCACAGCATGCGGATCGTGCAGGAAGATGACGTGATCTTTGCAGGTGCCGGGTTCGGATTCGTCGCCGTTGACGAGAACGTACTTGGGCTTGTCAGACTGCTTGGGAACGAAGGACCACTTGAGGCCGGTGGGGAAGCCTGCGCCACCACGACCGCGAAGGCCGCTGGCCTTCATCTCATTGATGACCCATTCGGAGCCGCTCTCAATGGCCTTCTGCACTGCCTTGTAGCCATCGAGTTCGAGGTACTTATCGATGTCTGCCGCGCCTGCGCCGAAACGGCGGGAGAGGACTTTGACTTCATCGGGATGTGAGACGAGAACGGGCATGTTACTTCACGTCCTTTCCACGGCCTGCTGCATAGTCTTCGAGGATGACGTCGACTTTGGCGGGCGTGAGGTTTTCGTGGAAGTCGTAGTTGACCTGCATGGCGGGAGCCCAGCAGCAGGCGCCGATGCACTCAACTTCTTCGAGCGAGAAGAGACCGTCTGCGGTGACTTCCTTGTGGCCGATGCCGAGCTTGGCTTTGCAGTGATCGAGAATGTCGTAACCGCCGACGAGCATGCAGGAGATGTTGGTGCAGACCTGCACGTTGTACTTGCCCGCGGGCTTGGTGCGGAGCATGGAGTAGTACGAGAGCACGCCGCGAACGTCCAACTCGAGAAGGTCGAGACGCTGGGCGATTTCAGCGACGACGGCGTCGGAGACATAGCCGACCTCGTCCTGCGCATAAAGCAGCATGGGAACAAGAGCCGAACGCTTGACGGGGTACAAAGTGACAAGTTTGTCGAAGCGCGCGGCCGTGGCCGGCGAAAAGATGCTGTCGGTTACGGTGCTCACACGGTAATTATCGCCGATGCAAGACGTTCTGCGAACAGGTCCATCTCATCTTCATGGTCACCAACGATGGCACGCCCGTTTTCCGTGAGTTTGAAGGGCTTTGAATCGCCTTCACTGGTGCGGTATTCGTCTGGCGTGAACTGCATCCAGCGCAATCCATAGCGGACCAGAATGGTCGTATCGGAGACTTCGACGACGGCGTGATGTTCGCGTCCCAGAGAGTGGACGGCTGAGTACGAACGCAAGAGGGAAGCCCAGGATGTCCAGAGTTCGCGATGAAGTTGTGCAGTGAAGTCGCTCACCTCTTCACGCTATCGCATCTGTGGCGCTAGGATGTGGATGTTCCTCGCGAGGCGGCATTCCTGTTGCTTCTACCTGCGCTGCGAAACCTTCTCGCCGTGACGCGGATGGGGGCTGACCTGCGAGAGTGTGCTCAAAAAGCACGGAGGTCAACCCATGGCTAAGAATCAGTTTTCGTACCTTGAATTGCCCGCGACAGATGTGGCTTCGCTGAAGTCGTTTTACGGAAACGTCTTTGGATGGACTCACCAAGACTGGGGTCCGGACTACGCAACGGCGCATGGATCGGGGCTGGAAACGGGATACAACGGCAGCGATGAGGGCCGGTCAAAGGCTCCGCTGGCGATGATTGAGACGGATGCGATTGAAGCTGTGGCAGATCAAGTGGAGGCTGCCGGGGGCGCGATCACGCAGCCAATCTTCCAGTATCCCGGAGGACGTAGGTTTCACTTCACCGATCCAGCGGGAAATGAGCTGGCTGTGATGCAACCGAATAAACAGCACTCGTAATGCTTAGGCGGCAACCTGGCGACGTTCCTGCGGGATGACGGACGCGCTGGGATGCTTCTGCGTCTCTTCCGCGGCCTCGTCTGTGAGGAGGTTCCAGCCGTCGTAGGTGCCGTTCATGCCTGTGGCGGTAAGGACCATGTCGGCTACGAACTCCTCGCGGACGGCGTCGCGCAGGCTGCGCTTGACGCCAACGCGGATGCCCCAGCGGCCATTGGCTTTCCGCTTCGGATCGCGTGTGAGAATACGCGTGCCTTTGGCGAAGAGCGCCTTGCTGAGGGCGTAGGCGCAGTCCTGATCCTGACACGAGAAACAGAGCACGAGCGAACGTGTGACTTCCACGTTGTACTGCTGGTCGATCAACTCTTTGATGCGAACACTGTTGTACGCCGACTGCTGATCAAAGTTTTCCTTCTCGCGCAGATGGGTAGCCATGGTTTTGCCCTCGTGTCTGCAAATGTGATGCAGGAGAAGGCATGCAGCGTTTCTTTTCTTTTCGGATCTTTAAGGTTTTGTAACGTTGTCAACCAGTAATGGTGCAAAGTGCGAAAGATCAGGATCGATAGGCCATGATGTTCAGCCCCTCTTGCACCCGGGGAGGTTGGAAATAGCCGCAGATGGCGCGGAAATCCTCTTCGGTGGTGGTGGCGAAATAGAGGCCTTCGGGCTTTTGCTCGTTTCTTGTCTGGAGGCGTCGGAGGCATTCTTCTTCATCGACGTCCAGAAAGTGCAGGATGTGCGGGGCCTTCGCTTCTTGGGAGAGTGCGAGAACCCAGGCTCGATCCGTGATTCGATTGCCTGCGAAATCAAGCACTACGGACGCGCCTGCTTTGAGCGTGTCGACGATCAGTGGCGCCATGACGGCGCGGCATCGTGCGGACCACTTCAGGTAGTCCTGCAAGGAAGTGATTCCATCGGAGAGCTTTGAAAGCCAGACGTCTTCGCAGAAAAGCACCGCATTGTGTTCAACGGAGAGCTTTCGCGCCAGTGTGGTTTTGCCGGCGGCGAGTCTGCCCGAGATGAAGTGAAGTGTGCCTGGTTGCATCGTCTTCTACTCCGTGCATTTCAAAGAGAAACCCCACGCCTCATCGGAGACGTGGGGTTTCCATTGAGGCGTGAGACGTTAGCGGTCGATTTCACCGAGAACGATGTCAATGGAGCCGATGACGGCTACGACGTCGCCGAGGAGCTTGCCTTTGCACATGGTTTCCAGCGACTGCAGGGTGGCGTAGCTGGGGTTACGCATGTGGCAGCGCAGGGGCTTTGCCGTGCCGTCAGAGACGACGTAGTAGCCCATGACGCCGCGGGGCGATTCCACCGTCAGGAAGACTTCACCGGCGGGGACTGCGAAGCCCTCGGTGACGATCTTGAAGTGGTGGATGAGGGATTCCATCTGCGTCTTCATCTGCTCGCGGTTGGGCAGGATGATCTTCGGCGCGTCGGCCACGATGGGGCCTTCGGGCATGCGATCAAGCGCCTGTTGGCAGATCTTTACCGACTCGTACATCTCTTCGAGACGGATGACGTAGCGTGCCCAGACGTCGCCTTCAGTGCGGATGGGTACCTTGAACTGGTACTTCTCGTAGCCGGAGTAGGGCATATCGCGGCGAAGGTCCCAGTCCACGCCCGAAGCACGGAGCGGTGGGCCGGTGACGCCGAGGGCGATTGCGTCCTCAGGCGAGAGGTAGCCGACACCCTTGAGGCGGTTGATCCAGATGGGGTTGCCGCTGAGCAGACCTTCGTACTCGGCGATCTTCGACGGCATGATGTTGAGGAACTTCTGCACACGGGCGAACCAGTCGATGGGCGGTTCCATGGAGAGGCCGCCGATGCGGAAGTAGCTGGTCATCATGCGCTGTCCTGCGACGGCTTCAAAGAGGCGGAGGAGTTCTTCGCGCTCGCGGAAGCAGTAGAGGAAGACGGTGAGCGCGCCGATGTCCATGGCGTGCGTGCCGAGCCAGACGAGGTGCGACTGGATGCGCGTGAGTTCGTTCAGCAGGATGCGGATGGTTTCTGCACGTTCCGGAATCTCAAGGCCCAGGAGCTTTTCAACCGCCAGCACGTAGGCCAGGTTGTTGGTCATGGGGCAGAGATAGTCGATACGGTCCGTGAGGGGAACGACCTGCTGGTAGAACTTGGCCTCGGTAGTCTTCTCGATGCCGGTGTGCAGGTAACCGATGTCAGGCGCGAGGGAGACGACGGTTTCGCCGTCAATCTCAAGCACGAGACGGAGCACACCGTGGGTGGACGGGTGCTGCGGTCCCATGTTGAGGACCATGGTGTGGTCGCGCGAGGGGTCCTGGTTGTGGTGGCGCGCGTCTGCGACGACGTCGTCCACACCGGGGTTGATCATGTCAGGAGCGGCTACGGGTGCCATCTTGCCTCAATCCTTTTCAAGGGCGAACGTAGGGTTCGCAAGGTTGCCAGTAAAGTACGCGGAGTTTAGCGGTAGCCCTCGACGGGGTAGTCCTTACGCAGCGGATGTCCAACCCAGTCGGTGGGCATCATGATGCGGGTCAGGTTCGGGTGGCCGACGAGGCGGATGCCGAACAGATCCCATATCTCGCGCTCGTAGAAATTGGCGCTGGGCCAGACAGAGGTGATGGAGTCGATCACCGGATCTTCGCCGTCGAGCAGGGCTGCGAGGCGGATGCGCTGCTTCAGCCCCATGCTGACGATGTGGTACGTGACCTGGAAGCGCGGCTCGCTGGGGTACCAGTCGACTGCTGTGACGTCTTCGAGGAAGTTGTAACCGGCCTTCTGCACGGCAGTGGCGGCGGCGACGATGTTCTGCGGGGCGACGTAGATGGTGAGTTCGTCGCGATCAAACTTGGCCTTCACGGCGAGGTCCGCAAGCGCGACTACGGCCGGGTTGTCGGCCATGTGTTCGCGAACGGCTTCGAGGGAGAGGAGAGCTTCTGCCATTTAGAGGTCCGCCTTGTCGGTGCTCCAGTCGAGCACGCCCTTCTTCCAGACGTAAAACAGGCCTACGGCGACGAAGCCGAGGTACACGATCATCTCCCAGAAGCCGAAGAAGCGCGATCCTGTGATGTGGGGGAGCTGGCGATAGATTACCGCCCAGGGAAGCATGAAGACGGCTTCCACGTCGAAGAGGATGAAGAGCATGGCGACCATGTAGAAGCGGACCGAGAAGCGTCCGCGGGCGTCGCCGACGGGCTCCATACCGCACTCGTAGGCGCCTGCCTTGACCTTGCTGGCACGCTTCTTACCGATGAAATACGATCCGACGACCATGCCTGCAGCCAAGCCAATGGCCACGATGAGCTGGAAGGCCAGCGGAAGGTAATTCCAGATATAGGGATGTGACGTGTTCATGCCATCCTCTGAATTTCTTTAGTTCCGATTCTGATTCTAGTCGCAACTGAGGCGAGGGGAAAGACAGCGAACCATCAGGGTGTCTGCGTTTCGTCTTTCCGGCTTGATTTGGCTGGTATTGGAAGACCTGTTCCAGCGGAACGGCAAAGATGGTTGCGATGCGGAAGGCGACTTCGAGCGACGGGGAATACTTGTCGGCCTCGATGGCGATTACGAATCCTCTTAATTTCGTGGTATTCAGGTTTCACACTTCCCCGACTTCTATGCGAAGGAAAGTTCATGCCGGATGAGCAGAAGATCGACGAGATTGCTGGCCAGCCAGATAAAAATACGGCGTCCGACATCACAGATGGGAGTGTTGGGGCTGGAATTTCATCATCCGAAGTGTTGCCCAAGAACGCTGGCTTGGAGGAGATAGCAAAAGAAGTCAAGACTGGTGAGAAATGGCTCATCGGTGTTGGCCTGCTTGGCATCATCGTTAGCTCCATCACCGCTTTCATTTACTTTCAACAGTTGGTCGAGATGGTTGGAGTGGCTGGTCAAACTGATGCGCTTACTAGGGCTTATCGTAACCAAGCTATGGAGATGCAAAAACTTGCACAGGAGACTCATATCCTCGCTGCGCACGCTGATGATCAGGCTACTGCTGCTAGGGAGTCTGTGTTAACCGCTCAGCATGCATTGCTGGTAACCGCTCACTCTCAACGGGCTTGGATCGGGCTGAAAACATTCCACATCATTACGTTCTCCGCCTACAGGCCTGTCGAATTTGAGGTTGACATCATCAACACCGGTCAAACTCCAGCGTTGGCAGTGAAGTCTGGAATGATTCCTGTATGGCTCAAAACCATTCGTAGCGATTCCAGCAAGAAGGAAGAAATATCTAAAGCCAGGAAACTCATCGTTCTCAAACCTAACGAGTCTATCGGCCCAGGGCAGACTAGCAATCTCTTTTACACCACCGCCTCTGCACAAGTTGATAGTGGCATCAGCGCTGGTGGGTTCGAAGAAATTAAAAGCGGAAGATCTTCACTCTACTATCCGGGGCGGATTGAGTTCGACGATGTGTTCCATCGGCATCAATGGATTGAATTCTGTGTATACATCACTAGTGTAGGGCTTAATCAGCTCGAAATTGAAGGCTGTCCACTGGAAGAAAGCCGAATGAGTTATCAAGAAGAAACTAAAGACCTGCAAAAATGATCGGATCCAATATCAGCTGACCGGTCTACCAAAACAATGCCAGATACGCGTCGGCGATGGTTCGGCCGTAGAACGCTGCGAAGAGGCCTGCGAGTGCGAGGAAGCTGCCGAAGGGGAGTCTTGTGGCGGTGTTTGCCTTGCCTCGGATGAGCAGGAGGACTGCGTAGAGCGTGGCGAAGAAGATGCCTAGGGCCAGTGCGATTGCAGTTGGTGCGAAGCCCAGGAAGGCGGCGATCATGGCGAGGAGTTTGGCGTCGCCGAGGCCCATGCCGTCGCGCTTGCGGAGTGCTTTGTAGATGGCGCGGATGGCGTAGAGCAGGAGGAATGCTGCTGCGGCTGCGAAGATGTGGCTGAAGATGTGGAACTCTGGCCCGGTGAGGAAGACGTTGCCGGTGCTGCGGCCTGCGTTGGCGCTGTTGATGTTGATCTGATGTTTGAGGACGACGTCGTCCTGCTGCGAGTCGAGGAAGAAGGCCTGCATGCAGGTGATGGCGATGCCGACGAAGATGCCGCCGTAAGTGAGGTCGCTGGGCAGGATGTGTTCACGCCAGTCGGTGACGGCGAGGCCGATGAGGAACCATCCGAGGCAGGCGGTGGCGAAGCAGCGCAGGGTGAGCTGCATGATCGGATCGAAGTCAGCCGGTAGCGGATGTGTGAAGGGCCAGAAGCTGGCGATGAACCAGAGTGCGACTGCGAGTTCTACTGCGGGGTAGCGCCACGAGATGCTCTGGTGGCAATCGCGGCAGCGACCGCGGAGTAGTAGATAGCTGAGTAGCGGAATGTTGTCGTACCAGCGAAGCTGCGCGTTGCAATTTGGGCAGCGGGAGCGCGGTGAGACGACGGACTCGTCTGCGGGCAGGCGAACGATGCAGACGTTGAGAAAGCTGCCAAGCGCGAGGCCGATGATGCCTGCGAGCGCGGGAATGATCCAATGGGACGGCACGGATTTCAGTATAGGTGTGGGTGTTGTTGGGCTGTTCGAATATGGGCGTGATTCGGCGTCGGTGTGCGAGGCTTCGCGGTTACGTGCGAGGGCGTCTCACGCTGCATGATTCGCAAACTTAAATCCGGTGAATTTCGTATCTACTCCCGCAAGGTGGATGAGAAGACGGGCAAGCGCAGGAACCTGGGAACGTTTTCTACGCGCGAGGCTGCTGAGAAACACGAACGCGCGATCCAGTACTTCAAGCAGGGCTGAGGTGATGTGCAGCCGCGGTTAAGATGAGGGGAATGCCATTCAATTCCTGCTTCCTCTCACGGGTTTCCGCGCTGCTTTCGTGCGTGCTTTTGTGCTGCATGACTTGTAAGGCCCAGGAGCCTGATGTTGTTCCGGATGCGAACCCGGGGCGACCTACTGTGTCGACACCAGCGACGCTGACGCCGGTGGGCTATCTGCAGTTTGAGAGTGGCGGTTTATATGCTCGCCATTCCAGTGAGTTCTCAACGCGCTTCGAACTGAATGAAGTGGTGAAGTTGGCGGTGAATGAGCGGCTGCAGGCTTTGTTGCTGATTGAGCCGGTGGTGAAGTCGACCAAGTCCTCTTCGGATTCAGCGAAGCCTGGCGAAGTGTTTGTCGGAGCGCAGGGCGTGTTGATGAGAGGCGCAGAAAGCCGTCCGACGCTTTCGGCAAGTTACATCTATCGCACGCATGCGAGTCCTGCGCCGGAGCTGGATTATGGGACGTATCGCCAGGGTTTCATGTTGTTGTTGAGCGGCGATGCGAAGGGATTCCACGCGGATCTGAACGGGATGTTGAACGAGCAGATCAGCGATGAGACAGGTGCGCGTCGTGGTCAGTTTGGGCAGTCTCTTGCCGTGTCGCATCCTGTGGGGCGGTTCATTGTTTCAGGCGAACTATGGCACTTTACGCAGCCGTTGGTAAAAGGAAACGCCGTCGGCAATCTGTGGTCGGCGGCGTATCCCGTTCGTAAGAATCTGGTGGTGGATGCGGCGTATGAGCATGGGCTGACCAGCAGTTCAACGCGCTGGCAGACGACTCTTGGGATTAGCTATCTGCTGCCAAAGCAGTTGCTGCCGTGGAAGCAGCACAGGGGATAGCCTGCTTACTTGCTGCGTGCGCCTGCCACGGCGAGACCGAGTCCAGCGACGATCAGAACGCCGGAGACGACGGGGCCGATGGGGAAGGAATGCTCTTCCGTATGGCTGACCTGGATGGGGCCGAGTTTGGCGTCCTGCTTCTTTTCTTTGAACGAAAATCCGCCTGTGATCAGCGTAACGATGCCTGCGAGAACCAGCACAACTCCAACAATGGTGAGACCCTTCATGGAAACCCTCATCTTTTCTGAATTCAGCAACGGGTTTCTGAGACGTGGCAGAACGTGGCGGGGATGCCTTTGGTTGGCGGATTCCGGCGCTCAGCCGGCCTTGCTAACGGATTTCGGCAGGCGTAGTCTCACGCTTACACGGGAAAGGAGGATGGTCCAAACCTATGAAATTTGACTGTAGTTTGTGTGGTTCAACACGTGAGGTGACTGAGGCCTAGAGCGTTCCGCTCCAGACCTGGCTATCTTGCCGAACTATGCACGACGCCCGCCAATATGGGGGATTCTTGCACGGCTGACTTCGCCGAGGCCCTCCGAACGAGTGGACGCCTCAGGTCAATCTCAACAGTTCACCGCAAATAAGAAATGGCCCGCATGCCTATCCGGCGCGGGCCATTTCTTTTTTGTTTTCTTTCTTGCATCAGGGGGCAGGAGGGCGCATCTTAATTACGGATAACAAATATCCGTATATAAAAAGTGAGGCTTTACCCATGTCCCTTCGCATTGACTACGCACACCAATCGCCTGAACTGTTTCGCAAATACCTGGAGATGAGCATGGCTCTGAAGAAGAGCAGCATCGACGAGAAGTTGAAGTCGTTGGTGGAGATTCGCGCTTCGCAGTTGAATGGCTGCGCCTTTTGCCTGGACATGCATGTGAAGCAGGCCAAGATTGCCGGGGAACGTGAGTTAAGGCTTTACCATGTGAGCATCTGGCGCGAGAGCAACCTGTTCACACCGAAGGAGCGCGCGGCGCTGGAATGGACCGAGGCTGTGACGAAGCTAGGCGAACACGGTGTAAGCGATGCGATTTTCGATTCGGTTCGGAAGGAACTTTCGGAGAAGGAATTGACGGACCTGACCTTCGTTTTGATGGTGATTAATGGCTGGAATCGTGTGTCCGTTGCTTTCCAGGCAGTGCCGGGATCGCAGGATGAGGCTTACGGTCTGACGGCAGCAGGGCTGAGTTAATGCAACTTCGGAATCATGTGGAATGGGCTTTGCACTGTTGCGCGATCCTGGCTGGATTGCCAGAGGGCAAGTTTCTGCCTGCGAAGGTGCTGGCGGAGTTCCATGGGGTTCCGAAGGAATATCTGGCAAAGGCGCTTCAGGCGTTGTCGTTGGCGGGGCTGGTGGAAGGAACGCTTGGTCCCAATGGCGGCTATCGCCTGAAGCGTGCGCCGGAAAACATCACGTTTCTGGATGTGGTGGAGGCTGTAGAGGGTAAGGCCTCTACGTTTGTCTGCACGGAGATCCGTGGGAACAATCCTTGCCGCGAGCCGGGATATTGTGACGCGAAGCCCTGTGGCATTGCACGGGTGATGTGGGATGCGGACCGGGTGTGGCGGGAAAAGCTGGCGAGCGTACGGATGTCGGATCTGATGGTGACGCTGCTGGAAGATGTACCGGCTGACCAGCTTGCGAAGAATGCGGAGTGGTTTGCGGAACGTAGCTGACCTGATAAGGCGCCTTTACCGTTTCTGGTGACGCAGGACACTGCATAAGCATGTGAACCGCTCTTAGAATGGAAGGCATGGAACCTCTCGTCATTGCAGGCAAGGCATTTCAGTCGCGACTGATTGTTGGAACAGGAAAGTACAAGGATGGGCCGGAGACGCGCGATGCCATTGAGGCGTCGGGTGCGGAGATGGTCACGGTTGCGGTGCGCCGTGTGAATCTGGACCGGTCGAAGGAGTCGCTGCTGGACTTTATCGATCCGCAACGATACTTCCTGCTGCCGAATACCGCCGGTTGCTACACCGGTGAAGAGGCGATCCGTGCTGCTCGGCTGGGGCGCGAAGTGGGTATCTCCGACTGGGTGAAGATTGAGGTCATTGGCGACAAGAAAACCCTGTATCCGGACGTAGCCGGGACACTGTTAGCGACCGAGGTTCTGGTGAAGGAAGGCTTCACGGTTCTTCCGTATACCTCTGATGACATTGTATTTGCGAAACGGTTAATCGACGCTGGTGCGGCTGCAGTTATGCCGTTGGGAGCACCGATTGGGTCCGGGCTGGGACTGCAGAACACGGCGAACCTCCGCATCCTTCGGGAGATGATCACGGAAGTTCCGCTGATCGTCGATGCGGGGGTGGGTACCGCTAGCGATGCGGCCGTTGCCATGGAGATGGGTTTCGACGCGGTGCTGATGAACACGGCAATTGCGGAAGCTCGTGAGCCGGTGCTGATGGCTGAGGCCATGGGCAATGCGGTGCTGGCAGGACGGCAGGCTTACCTGGCTGGTCGTATGCCGCGGCGGCTGTATGCCTCGGCTAGTTCGCCGCTGGAAGGCGTTTCGCGGTAGCTCTTAGCGAAGATCAGGCAGAAGCCAGTGCGCGGGGATGGGCCTCAAGGGGCTGAACCTCGTGCGCTGGCTTTGCTTCTTTGACCATCAACCAGTAACCGGCCGCGAAGGTAAGCAGGATCAGCGGGCCGTCGATGGCTTTGCGGATGAGCCAACTGTAGATGGCGAGTGCGTTCAGGACGACGAAGGCCATGACTTTCAGGCTGTAGATGAGCCCAGGTCGCGTGGTGACGCGTGCGACGCGCCAACCGATGATTGCTAACGGTAGGGTGATGGTTGCCGCGTCGTATTCCATGATGCGCGGATTCAACAGCAACACACCGACGAGAAGCACCGGGCCCCATTGTTGAAGCGTGATGCGTCCGCGTTCGTAGAGTCGTGCTCCGTAGAGGAGCGCTGCGAAGACGGGTGCTGCGTAGGCGGCGAAGAAGAAGTAGCAACCGGGAGCGTAGGGGATGCCGCGCTTATAGAGGATGTCGCTGAAGAGTCCGGCGGGACTGCAACCGAAGTCGTGATTGAAGCTGAACTGTAGTTCTACCGCTTCAAGATAGTGGCGGAAGAGCGATGGCATAAACACTGGCTGCAAAGCGTATAGACCGATTCCTGCCGTGATGACGCCGAAGGTGGGAAGCCAGTTCTTTTTGCTGGAGAGTGGTGCGATCAGTATCAGCGACAGCATGGGTGCTTTCACGCAGGTAGCGAAGAGAATGACCGCGTAAAAGGGAATCCATTGGTTGCGGCGCCAACCAAGTAGGGCTGTAGCGAAGATGGCCCCGTAGAGAATGTAAGCGATGTTGCCGCTCAGGATGACACCGTTGGCGAGCAGACCTGGGAAGAAGAGGGCGATGCCAGCGAGGTACAGCACGCCGGGTATTTCTATCGTTTGTGCAAAGGTGGCGCAGACTGCGACGGTGCCGAGTGCTCCGGCGAAATAGACCAGCCAGTACAGAGTGATGAGCAACGTGCGCGGCAGGTGGCCGAGGGCTTTCAGCAACGGCAGTGTGATGGGTGCGTAGACATAGCTGTAGGGCGGCGTCTGATCGTTTGCTAGCTGTCCATTTGCTGAGAGTTGCTGATGGTGTTGTTTCTGGATGTCTGTGGCGTCCTGGTACGGGTCATGCCCGCGATCCATGCTGATGAGCGCGTGGTTGTAGACCTGCATGTCCCAGGCTGTGTCGTCGACAGAGGCCCAGATGGGCAGAGCAATTGCAGCGGCGAGCCACAGGCAGCGGACGCCGAGGGGGATTCGTTTCCAGAGACTCCAGAATTGTCGTGCGAAAAGACTCAATGCGTGACCTCGATATTGCCTGACAGCGCAGGATCATAGGCTGGCCGTGTGTCTGAATGATGGCGACGTACTGGCCATGTTACGAAGCTGCTCACAGACAGATTCCAGACAGACGCGATCATGATGCCAGCGAAGCCTGCGACGAGCCATTCGACGCCGGATTGCCAGAGGGCACGCGTAAAGATGAAGTTGGCCCATGCGCCGAAGGAACAAGTGACGGCAAAGCGCAGGATTCCCGGCAGAAGATGTTTGCCTTTCAGGCGGCGGTCGCGGAAGGTGATCCGGTTATTCAGGACGAAGTTTTCCGTCATGGCGAGGAAGGTGGCGATGATCTGTGCAGTGAGGAAATGCACATGCCGGCCATCCACGAGGTAGAGCAACGTGAGCAAGTGCAAGATGAGACCGATGCAGCCCACCAGCATAAAGAGCGTGAGGTGCACGGGGATAACGTCACCGAGCATCTTGTTCAGGACCAGGAAGACATACTCGATGGCCACGGCGGCGTCCAGTTTGCTCTCACCGTGGGTGCGTGCGCGGAAGGTGTAACCGACTTCGTTGAGGCTGACGGGACGACGCGCTGAGCTGAGCATGTCGACGAGGATTTTGAAGCCTTCGCCGCGGACGTCGCGCGCGACCTCCATGAGGAAGCTGCGGCGAATCAGGAAGAAGCCGCTCATGGGATCCGTGAGTTTGCAGTGGCAGATGTGCTGGCTGAGGCGCTGTCCGGCGCGGCTGAGAAGAACGCGCGTCTTGCAGAATTCGCCCATGCTGCCGCCATCGCAGTTGCGGGAACCCACGACCACATCGTGCGATCCGTGCCGCAGGCACTGGACCATTCGGGGAAGGATGGTTGAGTCGTGTTGGAGGTCGGCATCCATGACAGCAAGCAATGGCGCTTGTGAGGACAGCATGCCTTCCATGCAGGCAGAGGAAAGTCCGCGGCGACCGATGCGATGAATCAGACGGACACGAGGGTTTGTTTTTGCGTGAGCGGAGACAACGTCCGCGGTGCCGTCGACGGAGTCATCGTCAACGAAGACGACCTCCCAGTTCCAACCTTCGAGAGACACAGACAACTCTCGGATCAGGAGAGGGACGTTCTCCCGTTCGTTAAAGGTTGGTACGACGACACAGAGTTCTGGTGTCAAAAAACGCCTCCACCGGATACAGCCCCCGTATGCCAACAAAGTTGGATTCAGGCTGCTGTTCTAGGGAGACGTGTGTGGCGCAAATTTGGATTACACCCCAGGCCGGGAGGAATCTTCCCGGGCCTGAGCAATTTATTCCGAAACGGCAGAATTAGCGGAGAAAAACGCTCAATTCGTTTGCGGCGGTTCGTAGATAGGGCAGGAATTTGGCCTGCATCTCCATCATGGGCATGCGAGGAGCATGGCCGCTCAGGTTGATGGTGGCAATGACTTTGCCGCTTGGTGCGTAGACGGGTACGGCCATGGAACGGAGGCCGACTTCATATTCCTGGTCGCAGACCGCGTAGCCGTTGCGGCGAACATTGCGCAGAAGCATCCGGAGTTTTTCTACGGTGTTGACGGTGCGGGGCGTGAATGGCTTCAGGACGACGCGCGACAGGTAACGCTCCACTTCGTCTGGCGGTTGCGACGCAATCAGAACGCGACCCATGCTGGTGCAGTAGGCGGGTAGGCGGCTGCCGATGTGAAGATCGACGCTCATAAGCCGCTGCACCTGGGTGCGAGCGATGTATACGATTTCGTCGCCGTCGAGCGTGGCGACAGAGAAGCTTTCATTCAGCTTTTCGCTCATGCGCTCGAGAATGGGTTGCGCTGCGGAAGAAAGAGTGTTGCTGACGGTGTAGGTGTGGCTGAGCGACAACATCTTGGGCCGCAGGGAATAACGCTGACCGTCTTCAGAACCAACGTAGCCGAGTTTGTTGAGAGTGTAGAGGCAGCGGCGAACTGCGGCGCGGCTCAGGCCGGTCTTGTTCGCAAGCTGAGAGATCGTCATCTGCGGCATTTGCTGCGTGAATGTCTCCAGCACCGTGAGACCGCGCGCCAACGATGTCATGAAGTTGGCATCGCCCTGGTAGATCTCTAGAGCCTTTGCGGGAGAGACCTTTTCAGGCGGCGCCGGAGCGGCGGGAGTGCTGGGGAGGACGGCAGGCGAGTCAAGGACAGCAGAGTCAGACACTAGGCACCTCGTTGCGAGAAGTGTTCGAATAACGCGCAGACGAACGATTAACGCACTTCCAGTGTAACGCCGCCGCGGATTCACTGCAATTCTTCGCACCTGTTCACTGGCAGAAAACATCGACACGTTAGAGAGATAGAACCGCTCTAGAATGGAGACACTATGAGCTCGCTCGAACTTCAGACTTCGCTTCCTTCCGCGCTGCAAAGCACCGTTGCCTCTACCGCTGCCGATTGGCAGAGCGGCAACAAACTGGGCCGTCTTTTTGCCAAGGACGCTTCGCTGTGGACCAGCGGACAGGGCTCTGATGATGAATCGATCTGGCTGGGCTGGCTGGATATTGTGGAGCGCCAGTTGGGCGATCTGCAGTCGTTTGCAGCGTTGCGCGACGACGTAAAGGCTGCTGGTTTTGAGCACGCGCTGCTGTTGGGCATGGGCGGATCGTCGCTGTGCCCGGAAGTTCTTTCGCTGACGTATGGCCACCAGGCAGGCTTCCCGAAGCTGCACATTGTGGACTCGACCGATCCCGCGCAGGTTGCAGCGGCACGCGCTGCCGTGAACCTGAAGAAGACGGTTTGCATTGTGGCTTCGAAGTCGGGCTCGACGCTGGAGCCGAACATTCTGAAGGATTACTTCTTCAGCGAGATGCAGAAGGAAGTGGGCGCTGCTGAGGCTGGCAAGCATTTCATTGCGATCACTGATCCAGGTAGCAAGATGGAAGCAGTCGCAAAGGCTGATGGCTTCCGTCACATCTTCTACGGCGATAAAACCATTGGCGGTCGTTTCTCGGCGCTGTCGAACTTTGGCATTGTGCCTGCCGCTGTAGCTGGTCTGGATGTGCCGAAGTTCCTGCAGCAGGCCAAGCGCGGCGTTGACGCGGCGCACACTGCAGAGATCACGAAGAACCCCGGTGTTCTGCTGGGCATCATTCTGGGCGATGCGCACAATGCAGGTCGTGACAAGCTAACGTTCTTTACCTCGCCGGAGATTTTCGACCTGGGTGCCTGGCTGGAGCAGTTGATTGCGGAATCGACTGGCAAGCTGGGCAAGGGCATTACCCCGGTTGATCGCGAGACGATTGGTGCGCCGAGTGTGTATGGCAACGATCGCGTGTTTGCGTACATCCGCCTGAGCACTGCGGACAACGCTGCGATGGATGCGAAGGTGGATGCGCTGGCTGCTGCTGGTCATCCTGTTGTTCGCTTCACGATCGACGATGTGTATGAGCTGCCGGCGATCTTCTACATCTGGGAGATTGGTGTGGCTGTTGCCGGTTCGGTGATGGGCATTAACACCTTCAACCAGCCGGACGTGGAAGCTGCAAAGATCGAGACGCGTAAGCTGACCGATGAGTATGCTGCGACGGGCAAGCTGGCCGAGCATGAGCCGATTCTGGATGTGGACGGCGTCAAACTGTTTGCCGATGAGAAGTATGCTCTGACGCTTTCGACCACCGCTTCCGGCAAGACACTTACGGATTATCTGAAGGCGCATCTGACACAGATTAAGCAGCACGATTACTTTGCGACTCTGGCTTATATCGAGATGACGCAGGAGCATGAGGACCTGATCCAGAGCTTCCGCATGAAGGTGCGTGACGACAAGACGGTGGCCACGTGCCTCGGCTTTGGACCGCGCTTCCTGCACTCGACGGGCCAGGACTACAAGGGTGGACCGAACACCGGTGTGTTTCTGCAGATCACTGCGGACCACGCGGTGGACCTGGCGATTCCGAATGCGAAGTACACGTTTGGCGTGGTGATTGATGCGCAGGCAGCGGGCGATCTGGCCGTGTTGCAGCAGCGCGGACGTCGTGCGCTACGTGTTCATCTGGGCGCCGACGTTTCGAAGGGATTGAACCAGCTTGGGCTGGCGATTACGGAAGCACTCGCATAACTCGCTTCACAAATGCAAAGGGCCGGAAGTTTTCGAAAGAAAGCTTCCGGCTTTTTTGTTTTGCGAGGATGCGTTGGGATTCTTCGCTTCGTTCAGAATGACGTGCAGTTGTTAGAGCGCGGCGAGGACGTCTTCAGGTTCGGGGCGGACGCGGAAGTCCGCGTGGGCTTGCGCGAAACGAATGGTGCCGTCCTGGCCGATGACGAAGGTGGCGGGTAGCGGCAGTTTCCAGACGCTGTCATCTGGTGCGGCCATGATGTTCTTGCCGCTGTTAATGAACGGAATGTTCACCAGGATGGAGCGGTAGTAGCGCTGGAGCGTGATCGACACCGCATACGCAATGCCGAACTTTTCTGCGAGTTCGCTGTTTGCGTCCTGCAGTAGCGGATAGGGTATGTTGTGTTGTTGAACGGTGAAGTCGCTCTGACGAAGTGTCTGCGGTGAAATGCCGACGAGGAGGGCGCCGCGTTCGCGCAGTTGCGGATAGAGGTCGCGCCAGACTTCGAGTTCCGTGACGCAGTACGGGTCCCAGCGGCCGCGGAAGAAATTGATAACAAGCGGGCCGAGTGCGAGAAGATCGCTGGAACGAACCGTCTTGTTCGACACCGCATCCAGCAGCGAAAACGATGGTGCCTGCGCTCCTACGGGGAGGATGCGATCTTCAATGCCGGTGCTGAAAAGCTCGGCAATGGCCTGCTCGCTGATGGCAAGGCGATCGGCCTGCACCAGCTTTCGCGTGTTCTGTGTGATTTCGTCGAGCTTATCCTGCAAAGCGGCCATGGTTATATTGTCTGATGTTTCGGTGTTTCGCTTCAACTAAGCTGGAAACATGCAGCAGGCGATTGAGTTCATCCTGGAAGTAGAGAAGCTGAAGACGGTAACGCGGAAGGTGAAGCCGCTGGCACTGGAGCGGTATGAAAACTCCGCGGAACATAGCTGGCAGCTTTGCCTGTTTGCCTATTCGCTGGAAGTCTACGCCGCGGAACCAGTGAATATGAACCATGTGATCCGCATGCTTCTGGTGCATGACATCGGAGAGATTGATACCGGCGACACTATGGTGTTTGTGGAAGGCGGATGGGGCGAACGCAAGCGCGATGAGCTGGCTGCGATTCGCCGCATCTTTGGTTTTCTGCCTGCCGATAAGGCTGCGGAACTGGAATCGTTGTGGCAGGAGTTTGAAGCGGGGCAGACAGCAGAAGCCCGGTTTGCAAATGCCATTGACCGCGCCATGCCTGCGTTGCTGAACCTGAATAACAACGGCCAGAGCTGGAAGGAAAACGGCATCAGCTATGAGCGCGTAGTGAAACGCATTCGCGGCCAGATTGAAGAAGGATGCCCGGCGCTGTGGGAGTATATGGAGCCGCGCCTTGCCGAAGCGAAAGAACGCGGCTTCTTCGGAGCGTAGTTATTCCTTTGCGGCTGCTTCCAGATCGGCAATGATGAATTTCTTCATGCCCATCATGGCTTGCATGCCTTTAGGTGTCTTCACCAGATCGAAGATGTTTTCGGGGACGATCTGCCATGCAAGACCGAACTTGTCTTCCAGCCAGCCACAGGCAACTTCCTGTCCGCCATTGGCCGTTAATTTGTTCCAGTAATAGTCGATCTCTTCCTGGTCTTTGCACATGACTACGAAGGAAATGGCCTTGGTGAAGCGAAATTCGGTGTCGCTGTTGAGGGCCGTGAAATGGAGATCTTCCAACCGGAACGAGATGGTGAGGGGCTTGCCGCCAGGGCCGGGGAGACCGCCCGTCTTCTCTGCGTCGGGGAAGACAGAGATGTAGAAGTCGACAGCCTCTTCCGCGTTGCCGTTAAACCAGAGGAATGGTGTGATCTTGTGCGTGGTCGTGATGCCCATGAAGTGCTCGCCTCCTTAATGTGGACATTGTACACATTGGCATACAGGGAAGGGGACAGCGTTTAGCTGTCCCCTTTCCTGTTAAGTATGAATTTTTCGTGTGACTACATTCCTGCCATATCCATGTCATGGCATTGCGTGGTGGTCACCTTGGCTGTTACGACGCGTTTTGCAGGCGCAGGGGCGGGAGTACGCAGGGAAGAACGCTTCTTCGCGGGGCCTGCATTGAGTTTCGCCAGCTCTGTGGTGAGGCGTGCGAAGCCCTGTTCACGTGCGGTCTTGTTGCCTTCCACTGTATTGGTGGGATCAACACCGGCTCGCATGAAGCCGTGGCCTGCGCCGTCGTAAGTGACGGGATCATACTTCTTGCCTGCAGCCTTCATCGCTTCGATGGTGGCGGGGATGGTTGCATCGATACGTGCGTCGTTGCCGCCGTAGAAACCGAAGACAGGTGCGTTGATGGCAGCCATGTCTGCGGTGGCAGGTGGCGGGCCGTAGAAGACGAATGCTGCGTTCAGATCTTTGCGATGCGTGGCGAAGGCGAAGCTCTTACCGCCGCCCCAGCAGAAGCCGACGGACGCCAGCTTACCGTTTGCGGCAGGAAGCTTGGTGACGTAGTCGGCTACTGCATCGAGGTCGGCCATGACGACGGCGTTATCGAGTCCGCTGACCGATTTGGTTACCTGATCCTGAGAGGGGAAGCTGTCCGTGCCGCCGCCGTTTGGTCCCATGCCTGTGAGAACGTCGGGTGCGATGACGATGTAGCCCGCTGCAGCGAGATCATCGGCCATGCTCTTGGCCCAACCGCTGAGGCCGAAGATCTCCGGGATGAGAACGATGGAGGTCGCCTTGGTTTTCACTTCGGGGTAGACGACGAAGGCATCGAGCGGCTTGCCGTTGGCCTGGAGCTTGACATATTCGTGGTGGCGCGGGGAGGCGTCGAGGCGCTTCACCGCCCAGTCCTGTGCGTGTGCAGCGGCTGTGGTGCCAAAGAGGATGGAGGCGGCGAGGGCGAACGCGCGGAGTCTCATGCGTTGGAGTGTAGGGCGTTCCGCGTGGAATGCGCAATGGGATTTGTGGGTTGTGACAAGGCTTTGACAAGCAAAAATGGCAGGGGGGATTTTGGCTCGATCCCGAATGTCGATTGCCCGAATCGTACGACCGCTTTTCGCCGCAGGCCCACACCGTAATGGGGATGTGGGCCTGAGGCTTTGTGTTTATGACAAAGGCTTTGGACCGGATGGCGGGAACGTCGTGATGCTTACGATCTTGCCTTCCGGGGAGAGGAGGAGCGAGTCGTGCCCTTTGGCGGGGATGGTTCCGTCTGCCAGGACGAGCGCCCATGTGAAGAGGGCGACATCGTGGTGTGAGGACATGTCTTCGACAGCAAAGTGTGCTCCCGGGAACTTCTTCCGAAAGCTTTCCATGTCGTTCAGAATTGCTTCGCGGCTACCCTGGAATTCGGGCGTCAGGTACTGGATGGAATCGTCAATGACTTGAGCCAGGGCGTTTTCTCGTTCTTCGTTTGATACTAGTTTCCATGCTTCGGCGTAGGTCTCGTAGAGATTCCAGAGTTGCGGCTTTGTCATGTGTGCTCCTTGCTGCATGCTCCCTCATCACGTAAGGAACAACATGAAGCCAGTGTACGAAGAGTCTGCTGACACCCTTGTGTCAGTACATTGAGAGATGGAGGTGGGATAGAAGGTGACCGTTGAAGCCTTGCGAGATCGCGTTCGGACCTATGCGGTCCCGGTGGTTGTCGTTGTTGCCGTGGCCCTGCTTTTGCGGTTTCCTCTATTGGATTGTTTTGACTGTGAAGGTGGAAACCCTTGGGGGCGAGACGAAAGCGCTTATATGCTGCGGTCGTACCTCTGGTTCGCTTACAGAGCCATTTCATGCTTTTTGATGGCAGCCTCCCGTGCTCGCTTGGCATCGGCGGCGCCGATACTGCTTGCTGTGGTCGATTTCATCACGCAAGGAATAGATGGGGTTGCGTGGTGGTCGCTTTTCAATAATGAAGGCCCGTTCATCTTTCTTTTCGACTGCGCTGCCGGCCTATGTGCGTTATTGCTTGGGAGTGGAGTCGCGATGTTGTTAGCTCGTGTCAAACGTCGCGTGCGTTACCAAGACGACTGTATTTCGTAGTGGAATGCAAAAGGAGGAGCCCGAAGGCCCCTCCTTTGTCATCGAGAACAGTACGAAGTACTAGCGGCCGAAGCCACCGCCCATGCGTCCCATTTGTCCCATCTGGCTCATGAGGCGGCGCTGCATTTTGCCGCCACCGGAGCCGAGTCCCTTGAACATCTTGCGCATCTGGCCGTACTGCTTCAGCAACTGGTTCACTTCCTGAACCGATACGCCGCTGCCTTCCGCAATGCGGCGACGGCGTGAGCCGTTGATAATTTCGTGGTCGATGCGTTCTTTCTTCGTCATCGAGTTGATGATCGCTTCGGTGCGGGCGAGCTGCGAGTCGTCCACGTGTTCAGCGGCCTGCTGCAGACCCTGGAAGGGACCGACTGAGGGCATCATCTTAAGAATGGACTGCATGCTACCGAGCTTCTTGATCTGGCGAAGCTGATCGCGGAAGTCTTCGAGAGTGAAGCCGTCGCCGCTTAGGGCTTTCTTGGCGAAGTCTTCTGCCTTGCCGCGGTCGAGCTTTTCTTCGGCCCGTTCGAGCAGGGTGGCGATATCGCCCATGCCCATGATGCGCGAGACAATACGGTCCGGGTGGAAAGCTTCAAACTGCTCCGGTTTTTCGCCGGTGCCGAGGAACTTAACCGGGGCACCGGTAACGTTGCGGATGGAGAGTGCCGCGCCGCCGCGTGCGTCGCCGTCCATCTTGGTGAGGATGACGCCAGTGATGCCGAGCTGCTTGTGGAAGGCGTCGGCGGAGTTGACGGCGTCCTGTCCGGTCATGGCGTCGGCCACGAAGAGGATTTCGCTTGGATTGAGGGCAGCTTTGAGCTGCTTCATCTCGTCCATCAGCGCTTCGTCGATGCCGAGACGACCGGCGGTATCGACGACGAGGATGTCGTTACCAAAGTTGCGGGCTTCGCGGAGGGCTTCCTTGGCGAGACGCAGGACGAGCGGTGTGCCAGCTTCTTCTTCGTTGACCTTGCCGGTGTAGATCTGCGCACCGACGGCCTTGGCGACGATGGCGAGTTGCTCACGCGCGGCAGGACGGTAGACGTCGACCGAGACGAGCATGGGGCGGTGGCCGCCCTTCTTGAGCCATGTGGCCAGCTTGCCGCTGGAAGTGGTCTTACCGGAGCCCTGGAGGCCTGCCATCAGGATGACGGTGGGTGGCTGTGAGGAGAACTTGAAGCGCGCAGTGTCCTTGCCGAGGATCTCGATCAGTTCGTCGTTGACGATCTTGATGATCTGTTCGGTGGGGGAGAGCGCGGTGGCCACCTGCGTACCGAGAGCTTTTTCTCGGATGTGGTCGATGGTGGCTTTGACGACGTTCAGATTAACGTCGGATTCGAGCAGCGCGAGGCGAATTTCGCGCAGGGCTTCGGAGATGTTCTCTTCCGTGATGGTGCCCTGACCGCGGAGGTTCTTAAAGGCGCGCTGCAGTTTTTCTTGAAGATTCTCAAACATGGCTTGTCACTTTTAAGTTTAGCAGTGGGGGCGGCTGCAACATCTGTCCGTGGTTTTGAAGCGTCTATCTAAGAGAGAAGGTGACGCGATGAATCGACGGAACTTCCTGCAGAAAGCGGCGGTTTTTGGCGCTGCGGTGACGGTTGGGTCGCGCTTTGCGATGGCGGCGAGCGGACCTGCCATGGTGAAGATTGCGGTTTTTGACGTGGACGGCAAGCCGACCGGGGTGCAGACGGTGGCAAAGGTGCAGAAGTCCGATGCGGAGTGGAAGAAGCAGTTGCAGCCGATGCAGTATGCGGTAGCTCGGCGGGCAGAGACCGAGCGGCCGTACAGCGGCGCGACGTGGAATGAACATGCGCATGGCGTGTTCCGCTGCGTGTGCTGCGACTTGGCACTGTTCCGGTCTGAGACGAAGTTCGAATCGGGCACGGGGTGGCCGAGCTTCTACCAGCCCATTGCAAAAGAAAATGTGATCGAAAAGATTGACATGACGCTGGGCATGGAGCGGACGGAGGTGCTGTGCCGGCAGTGCGATGCCCACCTGGGACACGTGTTCGATGATGGTCCGCGGCCAACTGGGATGCGGTACTGCATGAACTCTGCGGCGATGACGTTTCACAAGACGGCATAATCAGCGATATGGCAACTGTGGAACCTTGGCTTCGCGGAACGTTGAGTGAGATTGAGCCAGTGCGGCGGGCGGTTCTGCATGCTCTGGAATTGGCCGAAGAAGATGTATTGCGGTGGACGCGCGATCTGGATGACGAGACGCTCGAAATGGAGCCGTTGGGTCTGCCTTCCGTTGCGTTTCAGATGCGGCATATTACGCGGAGCATTGACCGTTTGCTGACGTATGCGGATGGGCGCGGTTTGTCAGAAGAGCAGCTGCTTGAGCTGCGATCGGAACACGTTGCTGGAAGTGGTGGGGAGGAACTTCGCCGACAAGTGTCGGAGGTGATTGCGAAGGTGCGTCCATTTGCGATGCGGTTTTCGCAGGATCAGTTAAATGAGCCGCGTGGAGTGGGGCGTGCTGGTTTGCCTACGACGTTGGCGGGGTTGTTGATTCACATTGCGGAGCATACGCAGCGGCATGTGGGGCAGTTGATTACTACGGCTAAGGTCGCTGTGGCATTGAAGGATGCGCAGGGGAGTTGACGGGAGAGATGTAGGTAGCGGTCAGTACAATCCTCAGCTGAATAGTCTCTTCAAGGGGTGGTCATCGTGAACGTGATTCGTTTCTGTGGTCTCCTCGCTTCGCTCCCGATCATTTTCAGTTTTAGCGTTGCGTCTGCACAGGAGCCCTCGTCGTCGCCCTCGTTTGATGTGGTCTCTATTCGACAAGTGAGTTCAGGCGCACAACGCAGCAATGACCAACCAGACATGGAAGTCAGGGCGAATGGATGGCGGTTGAACGATGAGTCGTTGTTCGCCGCGATTCTTAATACCTACACCCCGTCTGTAGGAAACGCGGCTTTTTATACCGTGAAGCAAGTCCAAGGGGTTCCTAGCTGGGCTATGGACGACTTGTATGTGATCGACGCCCGGATCGGAGAGAGTGATCTCGAGAGGTGGCAAAACCCTGCTACTCGGGCCGATTTGCTTCACTCCATGATGCGCTCCATGTTAGCGGATCGCTGCAAGCTTGCTGTCCACCGCGAGTTAAAAGAAGTGGCGATCTATTCTTTAACCCTGACTAAAGATGGGCCCCAGTTTAGTGAATCTGTTCCAGGGGCCAAGCACCCAACTGGCGGCCCCATTCCCGGGGGCGGTGAGTTTATTCCCAGCGACGGGCAGGGTGTAATGCATTTCTACGGAGCGCCTCTCAGCGCCGTTGCCGGAGTGTTGTCCAATATGATGGGACGGCCAGTGCAGGATGCGACGGGACTTAGCGGCAAGTACGATATTTCACTGAAAATGGCGTCGTTGGATTCGACCGTTGGCAGTTCCGGGCTGTCCGTTTCCGAGGTCGCAAAAGACCTTGGCCTCAAACTGGTTCCGACAAAGGGGCAGGTCGAGATTTTGGTCATCGACCATATCGAGAAGCCATCTGAGAACTAGACAGGCATAGACGATCGGCGACTCGCCCTTTTACGCGCATGTGCCTCGCATAAGGGGGCTATTCCTTCACGAGCTTGTAGACGAGGCCGAGGATGGCCGTTGCGATGAAGACCCACAACAACTGATACCAGTAGAAGAACGGGAAGCCGAAGAGCGTGGGCGTTTCGCGGTTGTAGAGGCTGGGAAAGATGAGCGCCACAACGGGCAGCAGCAGAAGCCACAGCCATCCGCGGTTTCGCTTTTCGTTTTCGACTGGTTCCTGCATGCGCCAAGGATAGCGCAATGCGTTGATACGATGAAGATATGAGTGAAAGCACGTCAGCGAAAGCTGGAGATGCATTCCGTGAAGCCGCAGCGATCATGGCGCGGCTGCGTGGTCCGGGCGGATGCCCGTGGGATCGCGAACAGACCTTCGATTCCATCAAACCGCATACGTTGGAGGAGACCTACGAGGTCTTCGACGCGATTGATCGGCGTGCCTGGGGCGAGTTGCGTGACGAGCTTGGCGACTTGCTGTTGCAGGTGCTGTTCTACGGGCAGATGGCCGAAGACGAAGGGCATTTCAATATTGACGATGTCGTCCGTGGACTCAGTGCGAAGCTGGTGCGCCGGCATCCGCATATCTTTGGTGATGTTGTCGCCGAGACGGCAGGCGACGTTATCCAGACATGGGATGCGGTGAAGCAGAAGGAACGCGAAGGTAAGCTCGCGAAGGATGATGGCTTGCTGGGCGACGTTCCGCGCTTTGTGCCTGCTCTGGTTGAGGCGCGCAAGCTTGGCTCCAAGGCTGCGAAGGTTGGTTTTGACTGGCCGGATGCCAGCGGTCTGCTGGATAAGGTTCAGGAAGAGATTGCGGAGGTCAGAGAAGAGATGACTACCGCGCCGAATGCCGAATTACTGGAAGAAGAGATTGGCGATTTGTACTTTGTACTGACCAATCTTTCGCGTCATTTGCATGTTGATCCAGAACAGGCGTTGAAGAAGGCGAACACGAAGTTTCGTCGCAGGTTTCGCGCGATGGAAGAGATGGCGGGAGATGGATTTGCCGCGCTGCCGCTGGATGAAAAGGATGCGCTTTGGAACAAGGCAAAACTCAAGGAGAAGAGCCTGTGAGTGAGCTTCGTGTAGAGCAGTTACATACGTTGGAAGAGTTTGATGCCTGCGTGCATTTGCAGCAGAAGACATGGCAGTATTCCGCGGGTGAGTTATTGCCGCGCAGGGTATTCTTTCTTGCCGACAAACTGGGTGGACATGTCCTGGGGGCCAGGGATGGCAACACCTTAGTGGGTTTCAACCTGGGGTTGCCGGCGCAGCGCAACGGCATGGCATATATCCATTCGCAGATGCTGGCAGTGCTGCCGGAGTATCGCAATAGCGGCCTGGGACGGACCATGAAGCTGCGACAGCGCGAGATTGCGTTAGAGCAGGGCATCAAACTTATCGAGTGGACTTATGATCCACTGGAAATAAAGAACAGTTTTTTTAACCTATCGCGCCTTGGTGCGATTAGTCGCAGATATATCCCGGATTTTTATGGGTCGTCATCGTCACCGTTGCAGGGTGGTTTGCCGACGGATCGTTTGTATGCGGAATGGTGGATTGACTCGGACCACGTGAAGCGTGTGATGGCGCGTGAGGCGATGAAAGAAAAGGTGGAAGCTACCGTCTCAGTCCCTGCCCAGATTTACGCGTGGAAAGCCGAAGGCGATAAGCATGCTGTGCAGACGCAGTTGCGGGTAAGGGAAGCTCTCACGCGGCACTTTGCTGAGGGCCTTTCTGTGATTGGTTATGAGCGCGCGGAAGATGGTACGGGTGCGTTTTTGCTGGGGCTAGTGCCTGCTGAATTTCAAAGCTATTAGGAGTAGTTGATGAAGATTGATGCTATTGTTCTGCGCGAGATCAAGATGCCATTGGTGCATCCGTTCCGTACCAGCTTTGGCCTGACGACGGATCGTCGCATTCTTCTGATTGAGTTGCAGAGTGAAGGTCTTACCGCGTGGGGTGAGTGTGTCGCGGGTGAGCATCCGTTCTTCTCAGACGAGATGATCGATACGGCATGGTTCATCACAGAACATGAACTGGCGCCACGATTGGTGGGCAAGGACATTGCCGCAGGACGTGATGTTCCTGATTTGCTGTTGCAGGTACGCGGGCACCGCATGGCCAAAGCTGCATTGGAAAATGCCGTATGGGATCTTGAGGCGCAGGTCCGCGGGATTTCGCTGGCGAAGTTACTGGGTGGCACACGAGAGAAGATTGCCTGCGGTGTTTCTATTGGCATGGAGATGGATATTCCGAAGCAGCTGGACCGCGTTGCGAAGGAAGTTGCCGCGGGATATCAGCGCATTAAGTTGAAGTGTCAGCCGGGTTATGACTCGGAGATGTTTGCAGCGGTGCGCGAGCGGTGGCCGGATATTTTGCTGAGTTGCGATGCTAATTCGGCTTACAAGTTAAGCGATGCCGACCACATTGCGTCGTGGGACCAGTACAAGCTGCTGATGATTGAACAGCCGCTCTGGTATGACGATTTCTACTTCCACTCGCAGTTACAGAAGCGCATTCAGACTGCGATCTGCCTGGATGAATGCATTCGCAATGCGCGCGATGCCCAGGCTGCGTTGGAGTTGGGCAGCGGCCGGATCATCAATATCAAGGTGGGCCGCGTGGGCGGGTTCACAGAAGCTATTGCCGTGCATGATATTGCGCAGCAACATGGCGTACCTGTGTGGTGCGGCGGCATGTTGGAGAGCGGTGTTGGTCGTGCGCAAAATATCGCACTGAGCAGTCTGCCGAATTTTTCACTCCCGGGAGATGTCTCTGCCTCTGCCCGTTATTGGACAGAAGACATCATCGAGCCGGAAGTTACTGTTAGCAGCTTTGGTGAGATCGTTGTGCCAGGGACTGTGGGCCGTGGCTACGAAGTGCGAAGAGACCGCGTGGAAGCGCTGACTGTTAGGCAGCAACGTATTACGGCTTGATTGCAGGGATTGCCAAGAGGGTATTGACCGCATCGTGTACGGAAGGTGCGGTTGGAAGAAACCGTATGTCTGTGACGGACAGTGTCTCTTGGTACGGCGCAACATGCACCATTAACTCGCGGAGTTTTACGTCCATCTTGATTTCCGTGTACGCATCATGTGTGAGGCTGACGGGTTTTTGCTCATAAGACAGGGTTCCGCCCTGATACACACGCGCAAGGATGCCGAACATGAGATTCAGGTTCTGAATGACGCGGACTTCGATGCGCGAGAGATGGTGCGTCTCTGCGTCGATCCAGATGCGACCGGCAATACCCATCAGTAACGATTGGGTTGTTGAGGCAGGATGAAATTCCGGATTCGGAGCGTAGTCCAGAACGATTTGCGGTCGAGGATAATTTGGTAGCTGTGGCTGGCCTGCGACGGTTATGAAGGTCATGGCCTTTGGCAGAGTCTTCATCAGCTCAATGCCGTATTTGTCGCTGCTCTCGGATTTCTGACGGCGCTTACGAACATCTTCCGGTGTGAGTGCGCGAAGACGCGCCAATTCACCGGTTTCTTCTTCAGAAGTTAATGGACGCCCCTTAAAAGTAAGGATGCGCGATATGTTTCCATCCTCTGTTTCAATGATTTCGCGGATACTGTCTTCTTTTTGATTGATGCGATGGACGCGGTATTGCAATCCCCATCCGCGATGATGGAAGTCATCCAATTGAAATTGGACCGCCTGCTGAAGGATCGCGGAGATTGAGGACGGGGTAAGAGCTTCCTGTGCCCGTGCCGTAAAGCTGGTGAGAAAGCTGGCGATGGCCAGCCACACAAAACAATGATTCCGAACGATTCTCAACATGGGCGCGTTCTAACTTTGCCGTAGGATGCTTTCCTAGCCTACTAGGTGACTTTGCAGATGCGGACAGAATCTCACGTTGCTGTGCAGCCCGCACTTTATTAGACTCACCGGAAGGTCAAGAGGAGAGTACGAGCGATGGCAGAAGGATCAACAGTTCTGGGAAAATCAATTCAGGTACGCGGTGAAATTTCGGGCGCGGAAGATGTCACCGTACATGGCAAGCTGCAGGGCAGTGTGACTTTGAAGGAAAGCCGCCTTACTGTGGGCCCAGATGCTGAGGTGGATGCGGAACTTCATGTGCATGATGCGATCGTCCTCGGTCAGGTGAAAGGCAACGTGACGGCGACGGGTCGCGTGGAGCTGCGTAAAGGTGGTTCGCTAATGGGCGATCTGAATGCAGCCAGACTCTCGATTGAAGAAGGCTCTGCGATTCAGGGAAGAGTTTCTCTCAGCGGCACCAAAGAGTAGCCCCGTCTGTCTCTGGGCAGACTAATAAGTCGGACACAATGCGCCGGCGCTAGCAGTGGAGGTGGATGTGCGTCTATTTGGCGGCAGCGAAGCACGTGGATCGGGAACGAAGGCAAGTGCTCGCATCCCTCGGCTATCCAGTGGATGGACCCAGCTCCAGAAGTCATTGCGTGAACAGGAGGGGCTGCGCATATTGGATATCGGTCCCACCTCGTCTACGAATATTAACTTTCTGACGGCCATGGGACACAGCGTGTACATGGCGAACCTGGTTGAAGATATTGCCGATCCCAAATGGGTTCGGCCCGACGCAGAGACGCCTTTTCGGACCGAAGACTTCATAAGCGAAAACCTGGATTTCGGGGATAGGCTCTTCGACACCGTATTGTTCTGGGATACTGCAGATTATTTCCCTGCTGAATTGCGTACGGCAGTCGTGCGCCGTATCCATGAAGTGATGCAACCCGGCGGACAATTACTGGCGTTCTTTCACGTGAAACCAGAGACCGGCCTGCAACGCTATCATCTTCGGGACGATGGACAAGTGGATACACAATTTGCTGCAGAGGCCGAGGTCCGAGACACGATGACCAACCGCCAGATCGAACAACTTTTCCATGACTTCGCTACTTATAAATTCTTTTTGGCGAAGGACAATCTGCGAGAAGTACTTGTGACCCGATAGACAGCAATCATCAAAGGGGGAGGCCGATGGCCTCCCCCTTTTTGATGATTACCGTTTATAAATTTTGTTCTTACTTCTGCGACTTGCGGGTTTCTGCCCAACGCTTCTTCTGAGCGTCGGCAATCCGCTTACGTGCTTCTGCGCTCAAGGTGCGCTTTTTCGGAGTCGCCTTAGAAGCAGATGTCGTGATGCTCTTGCGCGGACGTCCCACGGCCTTCTTTACTACCGCTGGGGCAGTGCTGCTGCCGCCAGCAAGCAATGCACGCGCCTGCTGCAGCTTGGCAATCTGCGCATCGATCTCTGCAAGAATACGATTTACTTCCAAGTAGTTACCCTCCGTAGAGCATAGATGCTCATTGAGACAAAGTTTAGACCAAATACTGCGTATTTGGATACAGATTGGAGTAACACAAGCTAAGGATATCGGTAATCAGTTGTTATCTAATTAAAAACTATCCGTACGAGACGCAGTAAGGGAGTATCCCGGACTTTCATCCGTGTCCTCAAAACGGGAGACTGCTCCGAGTCCGCGCCTCTGGCTGCCATCATCAATGGCTGCACGCAACTGCTGTGATGTCACGGTACGATCGTTTGCGTATGACGCTGCGAGGCGCGTTAGCGCGAAGGACACGATGTCTGAGTGGTGCAGATCATCCATGTGAGGATCGCGACGCATATTTAACCAGAGCCTGTGTACGAGCTGAACATCGCTTGCAGGAATGGTAGGTGCGTGAGGTCCGATATGGAAGCTCTCTGCCTCACCCGTTGGTGGAACAACGTAAAAGGTGAACTGGCGCTTCGGCTCAGGCAGTGTCTCCCACGCCTGGCCAACATGATAAGCCTGTTCCTGTGCGGTCAATTTAGTAGACAGACCGGATACTACTGCGGCCACATCTAATGAATTTGCCGTACGAACAATGGCGGCGAAGATATCGCCAGCAGGGACCACGACGAGGCCGATATGTTTACCAAAGCTTTCGGCGACAGATACAGCCTTGGTGAACAACATCTGTTCGTGTTCGCTGAAGAGCTGTTCTGAAGCGTCGACATATTCAGGCCCACCAGCGCCCATCATGCGGGCAGCAAGAACAACGATGTCTTGTTCGTCAGTATCTGTGCGGGCCAAAGCCCATTTCAAGGCGTGTGGTGTAGCAGCATCGCGCATGGTGACCAACACGCCACCAGGACGAATCGCAAGATCATCTCGGCCCACTTCTTCCGAATGCTCTAACTGGAAGTGTTCCTTCATCTGACGCTCTGTCTGCTTATGACGGCGCTTATTGTCCCGTTCTGACAAAGAGAAGATGATGAAGAACCCGATGGCGAAAATAACTCCGCTGACGGTAGCTACGGATTTCGTGAATAAGTTGACGACCGCTGTGGTGAACAACACCAGGAAGACACAGAACAATCCGATCGGTAACTCGGTCTTGCCGATCCGAAGGTTCACTGGCACCTTCGCGCCGCGTTCCCCTTTATATTTCCAGCGAAGAACGAGCATTGCCAGCGCATTGAACGTGAAGCTCCAGATGACGCCGAAGGCATACGCTTCGCCGATCATGATGACGTCACCGCGTGTTACCACGATTACGAATAGCTGAATCAGTGCCACCATATTCACGATTCGGTAACTGGTACCGAAGCGCTTTTGTGGTTTGCGGAACCAATCGGCGAGTACGCCATCTTCGGCCACGCGCATCAGCACGCCTGTGGAACCGACGATGGCCGTGTTCACGGCGCCGCCCAGAATCATGAAGCCGACAATGACGACGAACACTCGGAACGCGACACGGATCGCCAAGGGACCGACCATGTACATGGCCATTCCAGCGATCAGGTTGTCGCGATACACGCTGACGCGGACGCTATCCGGAATCAGCATGACGGCCAGCAAAGAACCCAGGCCGGTGAAGACCATGCTGTAAATCGCTATGACCAGAGCGGCGCGCTTCAGATTCTTCAGCTTGGGATGTTCAATTTCGCGGTTGACCTGTGCCAGCGATTCTTCGCCGGACATCGCAAGTACTGAGTGGCCAAAGGCCATCAGGATGCCAAACAGCCCGAGGTTTTTCGCGAACTGAGTATGTCTGAGGAATCCCAGCGCATCCGGGCTGAACTTGAAGTTTGCTGGTGTTGGGAAGGGAGGAAGCGTAGCTCCAATATGTCCGACGCTGAAGAGGCCCCAGCCGATCAGAATGATCACCATGACAGTGGTGACCTTCATGATTGTGAGAGCTTTTTCGCTCGATTCCTCAATACCCTTGATGTTCTGCCACCAGAAGAAAATGGTGATCAGAATGGCGATGAACGCCGAGGTGTGGTTCACATTGAACTGGTGCGGTACCCCCGCAGCGTTCACAGCCCAATGATGATATTTAGGCGAAGCTGCTGCCTGGGATAAGAGGCCATTAAGAAGACCGACGATATATTGTCCGGCCGACACACCCGAGATTGGTCCCGTGAGGACGTAATCGAACATCAGCGCGGAGACGCTGACCTTCGCGAAGGTGCCTCCCAAAGCCTCCTTCACAATGCGGTAGACGCCGCCGCGTGTGTACATGGAACAGCTCTCCACGTATACCGCTCGCACCGCATATGAGAAGAACATGGTGCCCAGGATGAGCCAGGGGGCCGATTTGCCCACGGCTTCTTCCGCAATGCCACCTGCGTAAAAAGCAGAAGATCCAAGATCGTTGAGAACGATGGCGGCCGCTCGCCAAAAGGAGATGAAGGTCAGCATCACAGAGGATGCGACCACGAGGCGAACACGATTCGGAACGGGTGGTGTGTAAGTGCGTTTCGACGCCATCTTGTACCGGGCCTGCTCGCTTAATGTGCCCAAGAACCTGCACGCGCGAAAAAGCGCCCAGCGGTGAGTCTACTGCCGGCTGGGATATCAGTCAATGATGTCGTGGGGAGTTAGTGCAGATTGTCAGCGCTGGACTGTTCGCCGTTGTCAGCGAAGAAATCGTGCATGTCTTTGACCAGGGTAATTGCCACGACAATGGCCGACCCTCCCATACCAATAAGGAACATGGGGATGAGCACGTGAGATAGTCCGCGAATGATCAGGTCCAGCATCGATCTTCATTGTAATCGCAACACGTGGATTGGCGAGGGATGCTAGACTCCACGCGATGCGACTGCTCTCCATGCGGGCTATTGCCGCGCTTTTTCTTACCAGTTTTCTACAGGTGGTGATTTTTCCCGTTGCCGGGCCGTTGCCGGTGTGGCGGTCCGCGTTCTCGTGGTTCGCGCTGGTGCCGTTGTTATGGCTTTTATTGGTGGAAGGCCGCACCTGGAGCGCGTGGAAGTGCGCCGCCGTGGGTTATGCCAGCGGAGTGCTCTGGTACCTGGGGACCTGCTATTGGGTCTACTCGACCATGCATGTGTATGGAGGTTTACCGGCTCCGGTCGCGGCGCTGGTGATGGTATTGTTCTGCCTCTATCTGGGGCTCTATCACGCACTGTTTGCCGGCTTGCTGGCAGCGACGCGTAAGGCAGGGATTGCAGCGGCGCTGATGGCTGCGCCGTTTTTGTGGGTGGGTGTTGAACTCGCCCGTGCACGTATCACCAGCTTCCCGTGGAATTTGCTGGGGTACGCGCAGGTTGATAGCTATGCATTAACCCGACTGGCTCCATTGACTGGTGTTTACGGCATCAGTTTCGTGTTGATGGCTGTAAACGCAGCGATTGCCGCGGCCGTTGTGATGCCACGTAGGCGCATTCCCACTGTTGTTGCATTGTGTGGGGCAGTGTTGGCGGCAGGTGTGCAGAATGTTGGCGGATGGATGGCGCCTCAGCGTCAGGCGGGTTCGCAAAAGGCTGTTCTGATGCAGCCGAATCTTTCCGTAGGACAAGAAGAGTCGGACGATGCAAGCACGCTGGCAAGGAACTTTGCTGGGCTCTCATTGCAGGCTGCTTCGCTGGATGATTCGCCGACACGTATTGTGCTGTGGCCGGAATCTCCTTCGCCGTTCTATACAAATCGGCAAGACTTTACCTCGGTGGCCGCACAACTGACTGAGGCGGTGCATGCGCCGTTGATTGCGGGGGCGATTGGCATAGAGGCCGCCCCAAACGAACGGCGCGGCTACCACGTATACAACTCGGCGGCTCTATTTCTCCCCACCCAGGGATATGTCGGGCGATACGACAAAATTCATCTTGTACCGTTCGGCGAATTCACCCCTTATGCCGGTCTCTTTTCGTTCGCAAGTGGCCTCACGCAGGCCGTGGGCACCTTTGATCGAGGGAGCAGCCGTGTACCGTTGGGCGCCGATGGCCATCGCTACGGTGTCTTCCTTTGTTATGAGTCCATCTTTAGCGACGAGGTTCGGCTATTTGTGGCCAACGGTGCCGAGGTGCTGACGAACCTTTCCGACGATGGTTGGTATGGCGATACCAGTGCACCCTTCCAGCACATCAACATGGCCAGAATGCGGGCTATCGAGAACCATCGGTGGGTATTGCGCGATACCAATAACGGCATAACGGCTTCGATTGATCCGAACGGTCGCGTGGTGGAGCGTATGGAACGTCATCAGCGCGGTGCTGCTGCCATGCATTTTGACTATCTCCATGACCTCACGTTCTACACGCGATACGGCGATGTCTTTGCGTTCATCTGTGCAGGGATTTCTGCGCTGGTTTTGCTGTATGGGCTGACGCGGCAGAGCATCGCGATAGACTGAAGAAGTTATGTTGACTGATCTTGAATACCAGTACTCCCCGGTTCGTGCCCGCGTGCACGATCTGCGGGAGTATCTTTGACTCGCCTAAACTCAAACAGCAACTGGAAGCCGTTGAATCGCAGATTGGAGACCCCGCGATCTGGGCCGATGCTGCGCGTTCGCAGCCATTGATGCGTGAACGAAAGCGCCTGGAAACATTGCTTGCGGACGATGCCGAACTATCGCGTCGCAGCGAGGATGTGGAGGCTTACTTCGACCTGGCCCGCGAAGGCGAGGATGTAGAAGCCGATCTGGCGAAGTCGATTGAAGAGATTGATCGCTTTGCAGAAGAACTTGACGCGAAGACGATGCTCTCGCAGGAGAGTGATCCGTTGAACGCCATCGTCACGGTGCATCCGGGCGCAGGCGGAACGGAGAGCCAGGACTGGGCGGAGATGCTGATGCGTATGTATCTGCGCTGGGCCGAACGCAATGGCTTCAAGACCGAAATCAACGAAATTCAGGATGGCGATGAAGCAGGCATCAAGTCGGCGACATTCACCATCATTGGTGATAACGCCTTTGGTTTGATTAGTGGCGAGACGGGCGTGCACCGGCTGGTGCGTATCTCACCCTTTGATTCAGCGAAACGTCGACACACTTCGTTTTCGTCTGTCTTTGTGTCTCCGGAAATTGATGACTCGATCGTGATCGACATCAAGCCGGATGAGCTTCGCATTGATACCTACCGTTCCGGGGGCAAAGGTGGGCAACACGTAAATACGACGGACTCTGCCGTGCGTATTACGCATCTTCCTACCGGTATCGTCGCGGGCTGTCAGAACGAGCGTTCGCAGCACAAGAACAAAGAGAAGGCGATGAAGATGCTACGCTCGCGCCTGTATGAATTCGAGCTTGAGAAGAAGCGTGCAGCGAGCAAGAAGCTGGAAGATTCGAAGCTGGATATCAACTTTGGATCGCAGATTCGTTCGTATGTCTTGCAGCCATACCGCATGGCCAAGGATCTACGCACGCGCGTAGAAGTAGGCGATGTGGATCGCGTGTTGGACGGCGATTTGCAGCCGTTCATCCGCGGTTATCTCAAGATGCGTCGTGAGGGCAATATCCCCGCAGCGATGGTCGATGACATCGATTGATTCAATGGTTCAACGTCTTCAGCAGCGAACGATAAGACGATCGACGAAGAACGATGTTGATCGTGTCTTAGAGATATGGCGAGATGCCGTCGATGCGACGCATGATTTCTTGTCGCAAGAAGATCGTGTTGCCATTGAGGCAGAGGTCGTTTCATTTCTGCCCGACGCGCCGCTTTGGGTTGTTGTGGATGAACACAACAAACCTTTGGGGTGGATGCTGCTTGACGAAGATCGAATGGAAGCATTGTTCATCGATCCGGTGAGTCGGGGTGAAGGTGTAGGCCGTGCTCTGGTACAGCATGCACTATCGCTGCGCTCTCCGATCTTTACTGATGTCAACGAGCAGAACCTGCAGGCTGTTGGATTCTACGAGCATCTCGGCTTTGTGCCGATTGGGCGTTCGGAACGGGATGGGCAGGGGCGCGTTTATCCTCTGATTCACTTACGTTCGGCGTCCTGAGAGCTATGCTCAGCAGCTATTTCACGTTGAAAACATGTTTCTCCGTGGAATAGCTGGCATCCAATGCTGCATGGCTAACTCCACGCTGGAAATCGAACTAAAGAAACAATTGAAGGCGCTGTTGGACGGTGGGCAGGCGCATGCAAAGCTTGATGATGCAGTAGCCGGCGTGCCATTTGATGTACAGGGCAAGGTGCCGGAAGGATTGCCGTATTCACCGTGGCAATTGCTGGAACACATCCGCATTGCGCAGAAAGACATTCTTGAGTTCAGTGGCAATGCAGACGGCAGCTACAAGGAATTGAAGTGGCCGGATGATTACTGGCCGAAGTCGCCGGAGCCGCCTGATGAGAAGGCATGGGATGCCAGCGTGCAATCGCTGAAGAAAGATCGTACTGCCTTTGAAAAGTTGTTGGCAGAGCGCGATCTGATCGAACCATTTTCATGGGGCGATGGCAGTCAGAATCTGCTGCGTGAGTCTCTATTGGTTGCAGATCATGAGGCTTATCACACGGGTGAACTGGTAATGGCGCGACGTCTCCTGGGGGCATGGAAGCCGAAGAAAGGCCACGCGTGAACTCTTCCGAAGACATCGAGAAAATGCTGGCGGCCAAGACGATTGCGGTGGTCGGGTTGTCAGATGATCCTGCGAAGCCGAGTCACTTTGTGTCTGCTTATATGCAACGGGTGGGGAAGAAGATTCTGCCGGTGAACCCGGCCGTCCCGTCTGTGCTGGGTGAGACGAGCTATGCATCGCTGAGCGAACTTCCAGAGAAGCCGGATGTCGTGAATGTCTTCCGCCTACCCAGAGCGATTCCCGCGATTGTGGACGAGATGATTGCGCTCGGGTTAAAAGCTCTGTGGGTGCAGCAGGGAATTCGCAATGAGGAGGCTGCGGCTAAGGCAGAAGCTGCGGGGATTCGCGTCGTGATGGATCATTGCATTATGGTGGAGCATCGGATGCGTACTCGCTAAGTTACGCCGCGCCACTACAATGATTGCAATGTTCTCACTCCGTAGATTCCGCCTCCTTGCCGCCCTTTTGCTAACCCTTTTTCCGGGTTGTCTTTTTGCGCAGATTGGTACTGTTGTGGGCAATGGGGGCCCCGGGCCTGCCAAGGCCCAGCACCTGACGGTGGAGATGATCTCTGCCGGGCCGCAGATCGCCGCCGATGGTACGCAGACGGTGGCGTTCGTCTTCTCCATGGAGGAGGGGTGGCATGTGTACTGGAAGAATGCCGGCTTTGCCGGGTTTCCTCCCAAGGTGAAGTGGACGGTGCCGGAAGGCATTACCGCCGGGCCACTGCAGTTCACCGCGCCGGACCGGTTGCCGCTGGATACCACGGTGGACTACGGCTACCAGGATTCGGTGGCCTATCCCGTGACTGTTGAGGCGGGGCCGAAGCCCAAGGTGGATAAGGCTGGCAATGCCCATTTGGGTGCCGAGATCAGTTGGCTTGTGTGCAAGCAGGTCTGCATTCCGGGCAGAGCGAATCTGGGACTAGATCTGAAGGTGGTTCCCGCCAGAACCATCGTCAGCCATGACGGTGAGAAGGTAGGCGAACTTGGCGCGGCGCTGAAGGGGATGCCGAAGCCACTGCCGCTTAGCTTCCGGGTTACGGCAAGCACGGTCGGGGACAATATCGTCCTGACCGCGATTACCGGTACGCGCGAGACGGATGCCGAGTTCTTCCCGGCAGAGCCGGATGTGATCGCCGATGTAGCGCAGATCGAGACCGACATCCTCGACAACGGAGCGCAGATCCACTTCCAGCGCTCGCCGAATGCCAAGACTCCGCCGAAGCAGTTGGTCGGCGTGCTGAAACTGGCCACAGAGGAGAGCTACGAGATTGATGTGCCCATTCTGCCTGGGCCTCCGCCGGTGCATGCAGGCTCCGGGAAGCTGGGTACGGCGACGGCGGTTGGCGCTGCTGCATTGGCCTTCATCGGTGGTGTACTGCTGAACCTGATGCCGTGCGTGTTTCCGGTGCTGTTCCTGAAGGCGTTGTCGCTGCTGCAGACGTCGTCGTCGCAGAAGCACCAAGTGCGCGCTCATGGTATTGCGTACACGCTTGGCATTGTGGCCTCGTTCTGGCTGGTGGTTGCGGCGCTGCTAGCCTTGCGCGCCGAAGGACGGCAGCTTGGTTGGGGATTCCAGTTGCAGTCGCCGGGATTTGTCTTGGTGCTGGCGAGCTTCCTGTTCTTCTTCGCCCTGTCGCTTGCAGGCATGTTCGACTTTGGCCTGTCACTCACGAGCACGGGTGATTCGCTGACGCACAAGAGCGGCTTCACCGGTAGCTTCTTCACCGGTGTGCTGGCTACGGTGGTGGCTACGCCTTGTGTGGGACCGTTTATGGGAGCGGCGATCGGGTTTGCGTTGGCGCAGCCTGCTCCTGTGACCTTCCTGGTATTCACTGCGTTGGCGCTTGGTCTGGCGGCGCCTTATATGCTGCTGACCCTCAATCCGGCCTGGGTGCGGCTGCTGCCGAGGCCTGGTGCGTGGATGGACCTGCTAAAGCAGATCACTGCGTTGCCGCTGTTCATCACGGTGATCTGGCTGGTTTACATCTACGGTCGTTTGTCCGGCTCTAACGGCATCTTCGCTATGTCGATGCTGCTTGGCGGGTTGATGCTGGTGGTGATTGCGGCGTGGACGCTTGGTCGCTGGCCGGTTCGTAAGTGGAGTACAGCAGTGGCTGCGGTGCTTTGCCTGCTTGCCATTGGCGTGCCGCTGTACGCTTCCCGCGAGACCAAGAGCGCTGTGACCTGGCAGCCGTTCGATGCGGATGCTGTTGCCAAGGCGCGTTCGCAGGGCAAGGCAGTGTTCGTGGACTTCACGGCTGCGTGGTGCTTGTCGTGCCAGGTGAATGAGCGTGTGGTGCTGAATTCCGACGAGGTGGAGAAGCAGTTGACGCAGCCGAACGTGGTGGCGATGAAAGCGGATTGGACGCAGTACGACGCGAAGATCACGACGGCATTGCAATCTGCCGGACGCGATGGTGTTCCGACGTACATCGTTTATCCGGCGAATCCAACCGCAGCGCCTGATGTCTTGCCGGAAGTACTGAGCAAGAGTGTTGTGCTGAATGCGCTGGAGAAGGATTTGAAACAGTAGGGAGGGCCCCCTCCCCCTGTGTTTTCTAAAATCGTCTTTCTATTGGGTTTACGGTTTTGGTGGCTGCAAAATCGTCTGCCCATTGGAGTTAGAGGCAAGATCGTCTTTCTAAACGAGTTAGGGCCGCGCGATGCGCGGCCCTTTTCTCTTCTGTTTCTATTTTAGTGGTTTCGTGGAAATACCATGCCAAGTTTATTTCTTTTGGTTTGTTGGGGTTGGATGGTCAGGGGGCTTGACAGCACTTCGTGCCGTTCTCGATGCCTTCGGCGTGGGGCCAGCCGCGTGCTTCTGCTAGGCGCGCGGGGTGGAAGATATGCTCCTGTTTGTTTTGGTGGCCGCGCGGTTTTCAGTTCTTCTTGTAGCGGCTGCGTCAGCTTGGCGTTTCCGAGGACATCGTCTCACCATTAGCTGCTCAAATCACGCGGAACGAGGTGGCCGGAACTCCTCGCGTATCACTCTGGTGATGAGAAGAGCATTTATCGGGACTGACTTGTGGGACACACGACTCCGCTTCATCAGCGGCCTGTTGCATCATCCCGAAACTTCACCCTTTTCGGGACAAGTCGGAGTTTCTGATAGCGCCGTTCTCACGAATCACCGTTGCCGATATTCTCGCTGCATGAACTATGAGACGGTGGTGCCCGAGTTGTTCAACCGGTTTCCTGAGCTTGAGGCGATCTACCGTGCAAAGTTTGCATATATGGGAGACGACGAAGCGATTCATTACATCGTCTTCGGCTCAATCCTCATACCTGCTTTGACAGCAGCGTTAGAAGAGGGAAACTTAGGAGCCATCCTTCCGATCTCTGCATTTATGGAAGACGCTTCGGTCGCTGCGCGCCATGACAACTCCTTAGCGACGCTAATGAAGGTCGAAGTAGGCGAGTGGCTCGGGTGGGCCTCACACGAAGAACGACTAGCTCCTTGGTTAGGACCGGAAACCAAACGCCTTTGCAACTATGTCCCCGGACTCGCAACCCAACGGATACGGCTGCGGTCAGAGGAAAAGGCTCAAACGATCTCGGCTCGACTCTCTGCACTCTTCGGGGGGCGTAAGCTCCCGTGAAGTGGTCTTTTCAGCAGCTCACTTGCAGTCCCGAAACTTCTAAGTTTCGAGACTGCCGAGGACAGGTATCAGTAATGATTAGTCGGCTTATCGCCAATATTACTTTGATGACGTTAATCGCGTTTCTCGTTACTGATGCGCACAGTTTAAAAACTCGAGTTTGCGGAAGCTGCCTTGGATTATTTGTCCAGCCACAGCAGCACTGTCATCTGCAACCAGTCTCCGCAAAGTCCTTCTCGATAGCAGCGTCATCCGATATGTAGAAAATCGGCTCCATCTTTCTGTGTTCGATCATCTCGGTCATGCCGTTGACCGTGACTCGTTCGTAAGCGGGATAACCAGAGGGATACCCTTGAGGAGGATTCTTCGGTGTGAAAGGCCTGTCACATGAGCCGCTGCCATACAGCTTCTTGAGGACCGTGCCTTTAGAGTTCTGCAATACGAACGACGCAGTCCTTCCCGACGGCGTGACGTAATAGTTCATCGTTATCGAAACGTCGGCGCGTGCAAGTCCCGGCGGAATCGCGAACCATTTGGGCAACCTAGACTCACTCGCTAATCGGAATGTTGCCTCAGGAAAGTGTTCGCATCCCATTACTGTAGAAGCCAAAGCAGCCGCAGCTACACCGACGAGGAAATACCTCATGATGACCTGTATAGGCTCTTTCCGCATGCTCGCAGCCTATCTCATTCCCTCTCAGTTCGCCGAAAACTGCGTTTGCGGAAGCTGGTGGTAGATCGGTAATGATAAGTCGGCTTGTCGTCCGCAATCAGTCCCGCAAAATATCGCTCGGTAAGTTTCGTAACAGGCTCGATCTTGCGGCTCACTTTGTTTCGGCCGTTGGCCGTTCGAGCTTCGCTTTGCGAAGCTAGTCTGGTTTTTGGCTGATGAGGATTTGTGGCTGAGCGAAAACGATAGAGCGGGCCTTTGGCCCTTTGTTTTCGCGGGTGCTGGCCTACCTAGGCCTTCGGCCTAGGCTAATATCTTGTCGCGCCTTTGGCGCTTGCGTTCGTTGTTGCGCTGACTATTTCGTCGTGGCCATGGCGTTTGATCGCTGTGCGATACCCAAGTTAGCTTCGCGAACCTAAGGCCCCCGGTTTTTGGGGAACCTTTCGATCCCACGTCTCAAACGCGAGACGTGGGGCACTCGCATCCTCGTGAGGGAGAGGAATGCAGATCCTTCGGCTTCACTTCGTTTCGCTCAGGATGACGATTCTTCAAATCGTAGGAGCTTCGCTGGTGGGCGGCCTTTGGCCGTTAGAGTTTCGCTGTTGGCACGGAGCCCATCGTGGACGCTTTGCTTGCTCACGATAAAAAGCCCGTCATCCTTGGTTCTGGATGACGGGCTTTTGTTTGGAAGTGCTTTGTGACTATGTGTTCTTCTGGCGTTCGAGTGCGTTTTGCAGAACGATCTCAAGTGCTGGCTTTACCCGGGCGTATTGCTCTTCGGTGATCTTGCCGGTCAGCTTGTCGCTTTCCAGTTGGAAGAGTTCATCGCGCAGGACACTGAGAAGGTTGGCGGGAGCAACGTTGGCGTGGGACGGGACAACGGAGGCCGTGGTGGGGCCGCTGGTTGCGTCGGGCGTGGTTGGGGGTGTGTTTTGCGGACGTGAGAGCAGGAAGCCTGCGCCTGCTGCGAGAAGGAGACCCACGCCTGCGATGATCCACCACTTGTACTTGGAGAGCGGATCGGGAGTGTCGATGGGGGTGCCGAGGCCGCCGCCGGGCTTCTCAGCCGATGGGCCGGTGGGCTGCGCCTGCATGGGGCCTTGCGGGGCACCTGCTGCGCCGGGCTGTGCGGCGGAGCCGTCGGTGGTGTCCGTGGGCTTGGGAAGCTGGCCGTTGCCGCTGACGGTGAACTCTGCCACATCACCTGCGGCGAGGTTGCGAGCGACGAAGGTCTGCGCGTCCACCTCGTCCTGAATGGGCGCCCAGGGCGTGCTGCCGCCATCGAACTTCATCTGCTTCGGCATCATGACGATGACGTTGTCTGCAGGCATGACGGTGGTGGGGGTGAGCTTCATGTTGCCGGAGTACGGCACGTGATAGCTGACCTGGAACTGGGTCTGGCCGCCGGGACGGATGGCGAAGTTGAAGCTGTAGTGGCCCTTCTTTGCCAACGGCATGGGCTGCGACTGGACGGTCATGCCGCCGGGGCCCTGTGCCGCGCCGCCTTCGATGACTGCGCCTTCAGGCAGAGTGAAGTCAAAGGTGGCTTCCGGGGAGAACTGTGTCTTGGGCGGTGTGGATTCGTTCTTGAGGAAGAAGTGCTGCACGATGCGCAGGTTCTTGTTCTCGGTGTCGGTCTGCAGGCGCATGACGTCTGCTTCGAGGCGCACGCCGGGAACTTTGGCGGCGACGCTGTAGACGTCGATGTCGACGGAGGTGGTTCCTGGAGGTGCTGGCTTGAAGTAGTTCGCGCCTTCGTGGGTGACGCGGACGAGGTGGATGCCTTCGTCGGGGACGTCGAGGGAGAAATGGCCCTTGGCGTCAGAGGTGGTGTGCGTGGCTTCCTGCATGCCCTGCGCGAGGCGGATGAGGGTGACGGTGTCGCCCGCGGACGGCTTGTTGATGGTGCCGTTGGTGACGGTGCCGGTGATGGTGCTGGCGGCGAATGCGGAGAACGGCAGCGCGAGGAGCGCCGCGAGGGCTTTGAGTTGGAAGTGACGCATCGCCTTTTAGTTTAACTGGACGGCGCCTTACATTACTTCGCCAGTAGATAACAGATCGTGGTTTCGAGCTTCTCCGGATCGTTGTTCCAATGCCCGTAAATTTCCCACGAAGCGTCGGCTATGCGCCGTTGCTGGGCGCGGCACCATTGGTGAATTGCGGCGTGTGCTTCAGGAAGTTGCGAATAAGGGCCGAAGTGGGTGGTTTGCGCGATCTCTCCTTCGGGTGTCTGGACGCATTGGATTTGGGATTGAGCCTCGAAGGGGGCGAGGACCTCCACACCGAAGTCAACGACGAGAGGGCTATTGTGCTGGTTTGGATGGTGATAAAGGAACACGTTGCGACCAGTATTTGGCACTTGATTCTGGCGCAGAAAGGCCCACACGGTGTCGAGCGCGGGCTTCCATGTGGTTGGAATGTCCTTCGCGTGAGTGGATACGCGACACGATGCCAAAGTGAGCGGGCCTACGGTTTTCGACGTGACGGCATATTGCATGGCTGCGAGCTAAGGTAGCGCTTAAAACGCTTCTTTGGAAGATAGATTCGCGAGAACTTCTTTGCGGGTGCGCCAGACGTCGCGCCACTGTTTCTTTTCGGCGAGAGGCAGTTCGTCGGTGTGAAAGGGCGAGCCGGGCTGGGAGGATTCGCCGTAGTAGACGAAGGTTTTTGCCTGCTTGATGCCGGTCTTGCTGAATTCGAGCGCTACGGTGAAGCCGTCGCCGTGGACGGGGGTTTTGGTGCCGTTGAGCATGGGGCCCCAGGTGATGACTCGGAAGATGCCGAGGTTGCCGGGGCCGCCGTTGCCGGGGAGGCTGACACCGTTGATGGCTTCGCCGCGTGGGGCGGACGTGTTGCCGTCGGACTGGCCGTTGATTTCAAACTTGTTCACTTCGCCCCAGGGGCGGTCGGGGGCGCCGTAGGTTTTGGCGGTTTCGTCGTAGGCGGCGTCAAGCATCTGCGCGGCGAGTTTGGGGTCCTTGATGCCGCGTGGCGTGGTGAGTGGCTGGTTGTAGTCGTAGGGGACGGCGAAGTTCTGCATGGACTTGGGTGTCTGCATGCCGACGGTGGTGCCGATGAATTTTTGTGCCCAGACGTAGAAGAGGAATGCGCCGCGGGAGTTGGCTTCGGTGGTGTGGTCCCAGTTCTTGAGGATTTCGGCGGCCTTCTTTGCCTTGGGTGAGCCGTATTGTGCGACGGCGGATTGGAGATCGTCCATCATGCGGTCGGCCATCTCCATGCGGGTGGAGAACTTCTTTTGCAGCAGCATGTCGAAGGTGAATTTCTTGTCTTCGCTGAGCATGCGCAGGGCTCGGTCGGAGCGGAAGAGCGGGAAGAAGGATGAGACGTAGGCTGGGTACTTTGCGCGGTCGATCATGGTGGGCCATGCTGCGTCCCAGGGTGGCTGGTTGGAGTTCTGCACGTAGCCGCTGGCGGGGTCGACCTGCTTGGGGAGTTCGTCGTAGCTGAGGATGCCGTGCGGCATGGTGGTGGAGATTGAGCCGTCGACGGGCTTGGTCCACATGGCCCAGTCGCCGGTGCGGCGTGGGACGTTGGCGTTGAAGAGGTATTCGATGTGGCCGTCGCGGTCCGCGTACAGGATGTTGTACATGGGGACTTCGAGGCGCTTGAGTTGCGTTTGGTATTCGGCTAGGTTGTGCGCGGTGTCCATCTTCCAGTACTGCTCGAGGAAGAAGGGTTTGTCGAGGCCGGCGGCGTACAGCGCGATGGGCGTGCCGTTGTCGCGGCGGACGATGGGGCCGTGGACGGTCTTTTGCACCTGCACGATTTCGGTGGTGAGGCTGCCGTCCTTCTGCTTGATGCGGAAGGGATATTGTGCGGTTTCGTACTTGAGGACTTTGCCGTCGTAGAGGTAGCCGCCGTCCTGTTCCTTGATGGCGAATTGGAGCGCGCCGTTGTTGGTGTTCACGGTGTTGGTGATGGCGACGTAGTCAGAGAAGCAGAAGCGCATGACGGGCAGTCCGACCTGCGATGCGCCGAAGAGATTGATGCCGGGCGCGACGAGTTGCGCTTCGAAGTAGCTTTGTTCACCGGCCATGGCGAGATGCGGATTCATGAGCAGCATTGCGTTGCCACTGGCGGTGTGTGAGGGCGCGATGGCCCAGCCGTTGGAGCCGTCCTGCATGTCCATGTTGGTGGGCGAGTAAGGCGATTCGGGCATGCGAAGCTCGGCTGTTTCGGTATCGCGCGCGTTCATGAGGCGGTTGCTGGCGACGAACTCAAAGTTGACGAAGTGGTGCGTGTGCTGGACGATGTCGAGCGCGGTGATGGGCAGGACTTGCTTGGCTTCGGCGCTGAGTTTGTCGGGATGTTTGGCGGCGTAGGCGTTGATGCCAGCGGCGAAGGCTTCGAGGTAGCCACGGAATTCAGGTGTCTGTTGTGAGAGCCACAACTGCGAGCGTTTGGGGACTTCATTGAGCAAGACCCAACGGTCGGTCTTGAGGTTTTTGTCGCCGTCGCCGGGACCGTAGATTTCGCTGGAGCGGCCGCGTGATCCGGCCATGACGTGCATCAGGAGTTCGCCGTGGGCTTCGGTCTGCGCGTAGCCGTAGAGGTAGAACATGTCCGTCGTCGACTTGGCGAAGATATGCGGGACACCCCATTTATCCCAGAGAATCTCAGAGCCTTTCTGCGGCTTGTACTTCGGCTGTGCAAGGGCAGGGAGGCACGCGGCTGCGATGAGGGCAGCAGAGAGAATACGGCGGCGCAAGGGCATGGACGGCTCCTCGTGTGTCGCTGAGATGAATGGGGTACTGAGGGGAGATTAACAGATGGGGGATATCTGCAAGAACCGCCATCTTTGCGATGGCGGTTCGTTATTATGCCTTGTCTTCTGGGAAGAGACGGATATCTGCTACGTTGCGATACTTTTCTGCGTAGTCCATGCCGTAACCAATCACGAAGCGATTGGGGATGCTGAAGCAGACATAGTCGGCTTCGATGGGAACGAGACGGCGCTCCGGCTTGTCGAGGCAGGTGGCGATCTTCAGCGATGCGGGCTTGTGCTGGAGCATGAGGCGACGCAGGTAGCTGAGGGTCAGGCCGGTATCAAGAATGTCTTCCACCACGATGACATGCTTGCCTTCAATGGGAGTGTCGAGGTCCTTAATGAGCTTGACTGCTCCACTGGAGGTCTTGCCTTTGCCGTATGAGGACACTGCGACGAAGTCGAAGGTGTTGTCCACTTCAATGGCTCGCGCGAGGTCAGCGAGGAAGATTGCGGCTCCCTTGAGCACGCCAACGAGGACGATACTTTCGCCTTTGTAGTCGTCGCTGATCTGTTTGCCGATGGCTTTGACGCGCTCGGCGATCTCGGCGGCGGAAAAGAGAATGTCACATTCGGAGGCGGGAACTGCGGGTGTGGTGGGCTGTGCCATGAGGTATAGCGTAACCGATTGACGCCCTGTACGGTTCATCCCCGATATACTGGGTGAAGCGCATGTTTCCGTATCTTCACCTCGGCTCAGTGACCCTGGGCACCTTTGGCATCCTGATGTGGCTTGCGGCCGTGACCGCGGCCTGGGTGCTGCACCGTTCCTTTGTACGCGCCGGCGTTACCGCAGATGCGATTGTGGTGGTTGCCACGGTCATGATTGCCGGTGTGATCGGCGCCAAAGTCTGGCACGAACTGCAGAATCCTTTTGCCCTGCGTATGCAGATGGAGGAGATCATTCTGCCCGGATGGCATGAGCCGGGACAGGTGATTCTGCGTTTTCTGCATTGGTTCCAGGCAGGGTTTGCGTGGTTCGGCGGTCTGCTGTTCGGCGTGGGAACGCTGATGTGGCAGGGGCGTTCGCTGAAGATTGGCGCTGTCCGCATTCTTGATTTTGCGGCTCCGGCGGCTGCCGTTGGTTATGGTGTGGGGCGTATTGGCTGCCTTACGTCTGGCGATGGCGACTACGGTATCGCCACGAAATTGCCGTGGGGTGTTCATATTCATGACGACGCGCTGGATCCGCCACAGCCGAATCCTCCGGATCTGCGCGTTCACCCAACGCCGGTGTACGAGTTCCTATTTTCACTGGCGCTTGGCTGGTACCTGTGGGTTCGTGGGCGGAAGAACCTGCCTGTTGGTCAGCTTACTGGCGAATACCTTGCCATTAGCGGCGTTGGCCGTTTCCTGGTGGAGATCATTCGTCGCAACGAGAAGCTGTATCTGGGCATGAGCAATGCCCAGGTGGCTGCGCTGGCGACGGTTGTGATTGGACTGATTCTGATTGCGCTGGCAAAGCGTCAGCTTGCGCCCGAAACTGCCGAAGGCGTTTAAAGCTGTTTTAGAAAAGCCTTCGCCTCTTCCAGTTCGGGGAACAAACGTTCCTCGGCCTGGAATTCGCGCGAGTGGACGCAGCGACGCCCGGCACGTACGCGCACTGGATGTTTCAGGTGAAGCATCTCGTGGTACATGAGGTATTCAATCGCGTAACGCGGCACCTTGGGGCCGTCGAAGATGCGGCTCACCACGATGGTGTTGTGTGCGGCGTCGTAGTGGCCCAGCATTCTGCGGGCGCGGTGTGCGCTCCATGTCAGCACAGGACGGCCTAACAAGCCGTGAAAGAAGCGGCGATTGATGGTTTCGAAGACCTCTTCCAGGTCGTAATAGTGGCCCAGATGCGTGTGAATCTGTTTGCGGCCACGCGTTTGTCGCGCTTGTTCTGCCTGTCTGCTTACTACTTCGGATTGCGTGTACCGGCGATAGCGATCGTTGTGAAACGCCTCGATCGGTTTGCGGTAGAGCTTGGCAAGAAGGATGTGCGCGATGGCCTGGAGGACGGATGGCGGAGCGCCTTCGAGCAAGTCAGAGAGACTTACGTGCAGTCGGCCTTCGCGCAGCCGGATCGTGGTATTGAGCGAGACGAATCGCCTAAATTTGATTTCAAACGGGGGCATGGGCGCACGCGGTCGAAGATCGCGATACGCAACCTGAAAGATCTGTTGCAGTTCCAACGGTGTCACTACGAGTAGTGTAAATGGGCGCGTTATTCGTGATGAACTTCGCCTACGCCGCCTGGGTTCGCATTCTTATCTGGCGGATGCGCTTTGAAGTATGCGGCCTGTGCCGGGATCATTTCTGTGACTTCAGCCTTTACGTCCGCAACAGTTTCCAACGCGAGCTTTCGCGTGAGCTCATAGCTATCGTCTACGGGGGGTTGCTTTAGAACGCTCTCCCACCGCTCCATAGCTGTGACGAGTTTTGGGAGCGGTTTTCGTAGATCGCGATGCGCCTTGTCGTACTCCTCAAGGTTGTCTTCAAATTCGTCGACCAATCCGGAGATCTCGTCCATGTTCTGTTTCAGATCTTCACGGCGGCCCTGTGCGCGCTTGTCGGCAAGGATGGATTGCATGCGCTGCACGCGGGTTTCGATGATCTGCTGAAACACGACCACGCGCTGCGCCGGGTCGGCAGCGGCATCGCGGATCTTTTCTTCTTCTGCTTCGGAGATGGCCGTGGAATGCCTTTGACCATGTGCGGAAAGAGCACACAGTAAGAGCCACCCACATATGCGGAGAACGCGCTTCGCCACCATTTGCTTACTTGGCAAAGACCGCACTCAACAACGATGTCTGCGCCTGATCCAGTCGCTTAAGTGCCGACTGCACCATGGGCTTCATGTCGCCGGAAGCTTCGCGCACCAGATCTTTCAATCGCCGATTCGTGGTGTGCAACAGCATTTCAGCCTTTTTCATGCCTTTGCTGTCGAGCTTCAGGGTAATTTCCATCTGCGCCGTGCAGGCTTCGAGTTGCTTCAGCGTGGCCTGCGCGTGTTCTTCGTCACCGTCAGCAATCTGTTTCGTAGCCAGCAAGCTGATTTTGTCCGCCAGATCGGCGAACAGTTGCATCTGATCGCGCGGGGCCGCTTGTTCCGCGCGCAGTTGCAGCGTGGCAATCATTGAGGGATCGATCGTGGCGAGGTTATCCGCAGCATGGAGAGCCAGCGGCATAAGAGCCATCATGGCGCCACAGCATGCGGCGGCGCGGAGTCGCGAGGGAAGCGAAGGGGGAAATACATGAGACCGGAACTGCGAGGGTACTGCGAACTGCATAGCACACCTCCCCAAAGCCGGGGCACATACGGAGGCCTACTTGGTTCTTGTCAGGATTTGCAGCCGCTGCTGCGCCTGCCACTCCTGATCCGGATACTTACCACCAGACTGTGACAGAAACTGGCGGTATGCATCCACCGCCTGTTTCGTGTGATGCAGAGTATCATGCGCCGACGCCGCTAGAAATGTAAAGGGGGCAGATGAGGGCGCCAGCGGTTCCCGGATTGCCAATGCTTTCAGCACCGTGGCGGCGTCCTTGTTGGAAGAGGCGGCGAACGCCAGTTCTCCTGCCGCCTGCGCCAGAGCAGCTTTGGAAGGGAATTTGTCGGGCTGGGAAACGGCTTTCTGCAGCAGGGGTTCGGCTTCGGGCGAGCGGCGCAGCCGGATGAGCGTGTCCGCTGCTTCCGTCATGAGTGTTACGTCGTTCGGCGAGGTCTTCAGCAGGGCTGTGTAGATGGGTTCGGCCTTTTCCGGGGCACCTGAGGCGGAATACGCTCGCGCGAGAAGCATGGTTACGGCTACGTTTTCGGGCTCGTCCGCATGGAGGGATTGCAGTGCGGGTAATGCCGTTTCAGGCTTGCCTTGCAGCAGTTGTTCCGATGCGCGTTCGGCAAGCAGCGCATGGTTGCCGGGATGCTGTGCAAGTGCGCTGGTCAGCACCTGTTCTGATTGGGTGAATTTCTTTTGACGGGTTAGCGTCCGGGCGTATCCCAGGGCCACGTCTACGCTGGCCGGATTGAGCTTGGATGCGTGTGCGTAGGCCTGAGATGCGGCGTCATCGTCGCCCATGGCTTCGGCAATTTCTGCGGCGGTGGCGGCATCGTCTGGAGTTTCAGGAGAATACTTCAGGGCTGAAAGGAGGTCGTTGCGCGCCATGGTCGGGTTCGATTTGAGATCGAGTTCCGCGAGAGCTCGCCAGGCGCGTGCAAGTAGATCTTTTTCTGCGGTTTCGATCTTTGTTGCGGAACGTAGTTGATCCTCGGCCTTGGTTGTTTCGCCCATGCGTGCGTAGAGCAGACCTAGCGATACGTGCGCGCCTGCGTCGTCGCTCTTTAGCGCGATGGATTTTGTGTAGGCCGCTGCGGCTTCTGCGTCATGGTTGAGAGCGTCTTGCGCGAATCCCAGGTCGTAGAAGACGCGGGCGTTGGTCTGCGACTCGGTTGCGAGCGGAGTTAGCAATGTGACTGCGTCGGCATACTTGCCGTTGGCGATGGCGTCTTCTGCTTTTGCCAGCGTGGCCTGCGAAGCGGAGGGCGCAGCTTGATCTTGTGGCACGGCAGATGTGGTGCCGGGAGGCATTTCCATCTGCGCTGCTACGGGAAGTGAGAGCAGCAAAGCTGCCGCGAGAATCTTCATGCTACTGCGCCTTCTAATACGGGTTTCAGGAAGCGGCCGGTGTATGACTCTGGCACGCGCGCGATCTCTTCCGGTGTGCCCACTGCGACGACTTGTCCGCCGGCGGAGCCGCCTTCCGGGCCCATGTCGATGACCCAGTCGGCGCTCTTGATGATGTCCATGTTGTGTTCGATGACCAGCAGCGAGCCGCCGCCGTCGATCAGTTTGCGGAAGGCTTGCAGCAGTGTTGCTACGTCGGCAAAGTGCAGGCCTGTTGTTGGTTCGTCGAGGATGTAAAGTACTCGGCTGGCGGCTTTCTTTGTTTCACCGCGCGGTGAAGTGGAGCGGATGTTCGCGAGGTGTGACGCGAGCTTTACACGCTGTGCTTCACCGCCCGAGAGCGTTGTTGCTGACTGGCCGAGACGGACGTAGCCGAGTCCGACTTCTTCGAGGACCTGTAAGCGATCCACGATTTTCGGATTGCCGGCGAAGTAGTGAACTGCATCGCGGACGGTCATGTTCAGCACGTCGTGGATGTTGCGGTTCTTGTACTTGATGTCGAGAATGCCCGGCTTGTAACGTGTGCCGTTGCATTCTTCGCAGGGGAGTTCGACGTCGGCGAGGAACTGCATTTCGACCGTGACGGTGCCGTCACCTTCGCAGGTATCGCAGCGGCCGCCGGGGACGTTGAAGCTGAATGAACCGGCGGTGTATCCCTTGCGGCGTGCATCCGGTTGCGAGGCGAACAGTTCGCGGATGGCGTCGAAGGCTTTGATGTAGGTGACTGGGTTGGAGCGCGGTGTGCGGCCGATTGGCGATTGATCTACCAGCACTACTTCACGAATGAAGTGTGTTCCGGTGAGTTCGCGGTATAGCTGCTGGACGTCGCTGCTTACTCCTTCTACGCCGAGCGAAAACTCGAGTGCGCGATGGAGTACCTGGTGGACGATGGTGCTCTTGCCGGAGCCGCTGACGCCGGTGACGACAGTTAACATTCCTAACGGAATTTCGATGTCGACGCCGCGCAGATTGTGGATGCGCGCACCCTTGAGTTTGAGCATTTCGCGCGTGGGTTCGCGGCGTTCTGCGGGTACGGGGATGCGTGAACGACCGGAGAGGTATTTGCCGGTGATGGAGTGGTCGTCCTTGCGAATTTCTGCGACGGTTCCGGTTGCGAGGAGTTGACCGCCGAGTTCGCCTGCGCCGGGGCCGAGATCGATGAGGCGGTCTGCGCTGGTGATGACGTCGGGATCGTGCTCCACGACGAGGATGGTGTTGCCGAGGTCGCGGAGTTCGTGAAGGATCTTAACCAGTTTGGCGGTGTCGCGCGAGTGCAGGCCGATGGAGGGTTCGTCGAGCACGTAGAGTGCGCCGACAAGGCGCGAGCCTAGTGACGTTGCGAGCTGGATGCGCTGCGATTCGCCACCGCTCAGCGTGGAGGACAGGCGGTCGAGCGTGAGGTACTCAAGGCCTACCTGTTCGAGGAAGCTAATGCGTTGGCGGACTTCTTCGAGGATCTTTCCGGCGATTTCGGTTTGTGCGGGCGATAGCTTCAGTCCGTCGAAGAAGGCGCGGGCTGCGCTGATGGTGAGGCCTGCGGCTTCGCAGATGTTCTTCTCGTTCAGCAGTACTGCGCGGGCTTCTGCACGCAGGCGTTGACCGCGGCAGTCGGGGCATGGGGCGTAACCGCGGTACTTGGATAGAAAGACGCGGACGTGCAGCTTGTACTTCTTCGTGTCGAGCAAGCGGAAGAAACCACGGATGCCGGGAAAGCCTGTGCCGCCATCCCAGATGGCATTCTGCTGCGCTGGTGTCAGGTCATACCAGGGTGTCTTCAGCGGGATGTTGTTGGCCTGCGCGAAGCGCTTCATGACGCCGTGGTATTCGCGGTACTTTGGTTTCGTCCACGGATCGATTGCGCCTTCGTCCAGCGTCTTTGATTTGTCGGGGATGATGAGGTCGGGGTCGAAGTCGATGGTGTTGCCGAAGCCCTGGCAGCGGGGGCAGGCGCCGAAGGGATTGTTGAAGCTGAAGAGACGTGGTTCCGGATCGCGGTAGGCGCGATGGCAGTTCACGCACTCGAATGCTGCGGAGAAGCGTAGTCGCTGGGGTTGGGTTTCATCACGGGGGGCGGTGAGGAAGACGATCTCGCCACTTTCGCGGTAGCCGGTTTCGATGGCGTCGACAATGCGCGAACGTACGTCGGCGCTGACGCTGAGGCGATCGGCGAGGACGTAGATCGGTTCGCTGAAGTTGAGTTCGAGCAACGATTCCGGCGTGGAGAACTCAACGATGTTGCCGTTTTGAAAGAGGCGATTGAAGCCGCGGCGACGTAGTTCGACGAGCCGTTCTTTCAATGGCTCAGAGGGATCGACGATCGTTTGTTCTGCGGTCTTGGTTTTCTTTGTCGCTAGTTTTTTGGGCTTTGGCTTGGGAGCTTCTTCCACCACAGGGAGAGCGAACTCCTGCATGGGCTCCAGCACAACTTCGCGCCGCACGATGGGGAAGAGTGCGTAGAGTCGTGCGCCTTCTTCCATTGCGAGAACCGCAGTCGCAATTTCATCGACTGTGTCGCGCTTCACGATGCCGCCGCAGTGAATGCATGTGACGGTGCCGCAACGTGCGTAGAGCAGTCGCATGTAGTCGTAGATTTCTGTTGCGGTGGCTACGGTTGAGCGCGGATTGCGGGTCTGGTTCTTTTGCTTGATGGCGATGGCCGGAGCGAGGCCGTCCATGTGTTCTACATCGGGCTTTTCGATGCGCTCGAGGAACTGACGTGCGTATGCAGAGAGGGATTCCACATAACGGCGTTGGCCTTCTGCATAGACCGTGTCAAACGCAAGCGAGCTCTTACCCGAACCCGACACGCCGCTCACCACGGTGAGCATGTTGTGTGGGATGTTGACGTCGATGCCCTTGAGGTTATGCGTGCGTGCGCCACGGATCACGATGTGATCGTTGGGGGATACTGCTTTTTGTTCCACTGCGACGCTGCCCTCCTGATGAGAGTGAAGCGGAGCGGATGGACCTGTTTTCTTCTCAGGCGCCACGAACTTCTCCTTCAGATGCAGACGACGCTGCTTCTTCCTGCGGCCAGATCATCTCCGCCAGCAGCAACACAGCGCCCACGCAGATGGCCGAATCTGCGACGTTGAAGTCTGGCCAGTGATAGGTACCGATGTGGACTTCAAGGAAGTCCACGACGTAATGCAGCACGGCGCGGTCGTACAAGTTGCCGATGGCTCCGCCCAGAATGAGAGCGAAGCCGACGCTGGCGGCAGACCATGTCTTGCCATAACGCCACAGCAGAAATGCAATGCCAACGGTGACCAGTAGTGAGAACACTACGAGACCAAGACGCACTGCGATGGGTGAAGCCGAATCCGCAAACATGGAGAACGCTGCGCCCGTGTTCAGAACATGCGTGATGCGAAACACTCTCGGGATCACGACGATGCCTGTGCCGCTTTCGATGTGCGTCGCCACAACGATCTTGGTGATGCGATCGAGCGCGATGACGGCGACTGCGATGAGCAGCAGCCACCACCGCGCGTCACGCGAGGTGCTGGATTTGGAATGCAGTGTCTCGCTCAAGACGTCTACTCCTGTGCGTACGGTTGAAAGGCGATCTTCTCCAGCGCATCGGCACATCGTGCGCAGACCGTGGGGTAGCGGCCTTCGTTGCCGACGTCGTCTGTGAAGCGCCAGCAACGTTCGCAGCGTGTGCCTTCCGCTTTTACAAAGCGAACTTCCACGGGCGCGTTTTCTGTCTGCTTCAGCACAACCTGCGACACGCCAAACAACTCCGGCAGCTGGCGCTCGTATTTCGAGAGTGCAACGGCGATATCACCGCTTGGCACGTCGACTTCAAGACGCGCTTCCAAAGCCTTGCCGATCTCCTTTGCCGCGCGTGCTGCCTCCAGCACTTTCAGCGCTGCTTCGCGCACCGTGCGGATTTGCGCCATGTCCTTCAACAGTTCAGACGAAGCAGGCGCGAGATCAGAAGCAGCAGGGAACTCTGCAATGTGAACGCTCTTTGCACGTCCGGCAACTTCCGGCAGATAGCCCCAGACTTCGTCTGCAGTGAAGGAGAGGATTGGAGCGATCAAGCGCACGAGAGTTTCGGTGATCTTCCATACCGCTGTCTGCGCGCTCAAACGACGCGTGTCCTTCGGAGCCAGCGTGTAGAGGCGGTCCTTCAGAACGTCGAGATAGAAAGCTGAGAGTTCGGAGTTACCGAACTCGTTCAGTGCATGGAAGACGCGATGGAACTCGAATTCGTCGTATGCTTTGCGAACCTTTTCGACGAGTTCGGAAGCACGCGCCAGCATGTACTGATCGAGCGCTTCCATCTGATCCCATGCCACTTCGTCGGTTGCAGGGACGAAACCATCGAGATTGGCGAGAAGGAAGCGGAATGTGTTGCGCAGCTTGCGATAGATCTCTTCTGCAAGGCGCTTCATCAGCGGTACGGATGCGATGACATCTTCGCGGAAGTCGACCGATGCGACCCAGAGACGAACGATGTCGCCGCCGAGTTCATCCATCACCTTGACGGGATCAACGCCGTTGCCGAGTGACTTCGAGAAGGCACGACGCTGCTCATCGAGTGTCCAACCGGAAGTGGCAACGTACTTGTAAGGCGCAACGCCGCGAATTGCAACACTTGCGAGCAGCGACGAATGGAACCATCCGCGATGCTGATCGCCACCTTCCGTGTACATGTCGGCGGGGAAGCGAAGTTCCGGCTCTGATTCAAGCACGGCATGCCACGAGGAACCCGACTCAAACCAGACGTCGAGGATGTCCATTTCCTTGCGGAATTCAGTGTTGCCGCATTTGCAGCTTGTTCCTGCCGGCAGAAGCTCTTCGGCGCTGTACTTGTACCAGGCATCAGCGCTTTCTGCTTCGAACTTCTTCACGATGGATGCGTTGATTGCAGCATCGTTCAGAGGCTCATGACACTTCTGGCAGAGGAACACCGCGATGGGCACGCCCCAGATGCGCTGGCGACTCACGCACCAGTCCGGGCGCGTGGCGATCATGTTGCTGATGCGCTCCTGGCCCCACGACGGATCCCACGTGACCTTGGCGATTTCATCCAGAGCGCTTTGACGGAAGGTGCGGCCGTCGGGCATCTGCGTTTCCATGCCGATGAACCACTGTTCCGTGGCGCGATAGATGACGGGGCGGTGGCAACGCCAGCAGTGCGGATAGCTGTGATGGATTTCGCTCTGCGCCATGAGTGCGCCGCGATCCTTGAGCAATTCGATGATGGGCGCGTTCGCCTTGTGGACGTTGAGGTTGTCGTATTCGGGCAAGCCGTTGCGAAGACGTCCTGCTTCATCGACATCGCATGCCTGGCTCAACGCATATTTCTTGCCGGTGGCAAAGTCGTCCGGGCCGTGGGCTGGCGCGGTGTGAACGCCGCCTGTGCCTTGTTCCGTGGTGACGTACTCGGCCATGACGCCGAGGATTTCGCGTGGCAGGAAGGGGTGCGCAAAGGTTGCACGTTCCAGCTTCTGGCCGTGGAAGCGCGCGAGGATTTCAAACGCAGGCAACTGCGCCGCTGCACTCAGCGACTCAAGCAGGTCCATGGCAACGATGTAGACGTTGCCTTTGCCCCAGGTGGCGTTGTCTTCGGCGATCTGGATGGCTGCGTATTCAAATTCAGGATGGAACGCGATGGCGAGTGATGCTGGCAGGGTCCACGGAGTGGTCGTCCAGATGAGTCCGAAGACATCCAGGTTCGCCAGCGCGGGATCGATCTTTTCCGGCGCCGAGGTCAGTGCGTAGCGCACGTAAACGCTGGGCGACGTGTGCATCTCATACTCGACTTCCGCCTCGGCGAGCGCGGTTTTGTCGTGCATGCACCAGTAGACGGGGCGCAAACCCTTGTAGACGAAGTTCTTTTCGAAGAAGGCGTAGAAGGTTTCGAGGATGCGGGCTTCGTAGCCGAAGCTCATCGTGAGGTAAGGATTGTCCCAGCGACCGAGCACGCCCATGCGGACGAACTGCGACTTCTGAAGATCGACGTACTTCTGCGCATATTCGCGGCACTGCTGGCGGACGGTGAGGGCGTCCATCTCGAGCTTTTTGCGGCCAAGTTGTTCGTCGACTTTGATTTCGATGGGCAGGCCGTGGCAGTCCCAACCGGGGACATAGGGCGCGTCGAAACCGGCCATGGTCTTGGACTTCACAACGAAGTCTTTAATGCACTTGTTCAGCGCATGGCCGAGGTGGATGGCGCCATTGGCATACGGGGGGCCGTCATGCAGGATGTATTTTTCGCGGCCTTCGCGGCTCTGGCGGATTTGACCGTACAGGTCGGATTCGTTCCATCCCTGCAGGCGCGCCGGTTCATTGCCGGGCAGGTTAGCCTTCATGGGGAAGGCGGTTTTGGGCAGGTTCAGCGTATCTTTCAACTGAACGGGCAACTGCTGCGGCGTATTCGCCTGATCCATCCTGTTCCTCGTGGGCCCCGGCTTTGACGTACCGGCACTTACGGCCAGTCGCTCCCGTCGCAGCGCCCAAACTCTTATTGTAAGCGGTGTTGTGTCATCGCCGTGAGAATGGGAACTTCCGCATTCCAGACTTCGTATCTTTGCGTTGTGACTAATGCGAGGTTTCGCGCGTCAAACAGGGTACACAGCAGTTGGCGCTGTTGTGTGCCCGGACCTGACGCCGGGGTATTCGCTTTTGTACAATGCGGACGGACGCCAAAGACGCCGCACCCCGGCTTGTGTACTCTGAAATCCGGCACTGTTTTGTGAGCCGGCGGATCGAAACGAATCCGGAGCACGCAGCCACAGAAAGTTTCCGCACGCGGTTGAAGCGTGCCGAGTGATAGAGATCAAGAGGCGATGGCGACAATACTTCAGGAACCGCCCACAGAACATAGCCGCCGTACCGACGCCGGACCAAACCTCGGCGAACCGGAAGAGCTGAAATCCACTAGCCCGTTTACGTCGCTGGTGGACAACATCAAGGACGTCTTCTTTCCGGAGAAGCTTCCGCCGCTTGTTCTTGAATCGCAGCCGATCGCCGTCGATAACCCGATGGACGTTAAGCGCGATCCGAAGTCGACTGCGGTGGCTGTTGTTGTCCATGCGCTTATCTTTCTTCTGATCTGGTACATCGGCAAAAAAGTCATCACAGTGGTAGTGGCCAAGAAGCCGCAACTTACGCAGGTTTCCTTTGATACACCCGCACCGCAACCTCCCATCAAAGCACCTGCCAAGCAGGCAATGGGCGGCGGTGGTGGTGCGCCTGATATTGCTCCGGTAACCAAGGGACGTCTGCCAAAGTTTGAAGCGCACCCGATTGTGCCGCCGTCGAATCCGCCGAAGATTGAGCCGAAGCTGACGGTCGATCCGGCGATCAACGTGCAAACGAACCTGCACATGACCAACAACAACATGCCGAACCTTGGCATTCCGAATGCGCCGAATGTTGGCGTGGCATCGCTGGGTAACGGTAGTGGCGGTGGTCTGGGCAGCGGTCGCGGTAATGGCCTTGGACCTGGCGAAGGCGGCAATACCGGTGGCGGAGCTTACAGGATCGGCGGCGACGTTTCAGCTCCTGTGCTGATCTACCAGGTTGATCCGGAGTTCAGCGAAGAAGCCCGCAAGGCGAAGTTCCAGGGTGAAGTGCTAGTGCATCTGATTGTGGATGCGCAGGGACGGCCTACGAACGTGAAGGTGATTCGTCCGGTGGGTATGGGACTGGATGAAAAGGCACGTGAGGCGGTGGCGCAGTACAAGTTCCGTCCGGCTCGTAAGGGCGGTCAGCCTGTGCCGGTGGAACTGAATGTCGCTGTGAACTTCCAGATCTTCTAGCGGAGTTCAGAAACGAAATAAGAATGCCCGCGTCCTCTGGATGCGGGCATTTCTTTTTGCTATCGGCGCTTATCCGAAGAGAGAGTATTGGCCGTCGGTATCTGGTTCTGCTTTTTCTGTTTCTGCGATGAGAGCCGGTGTCTCTGTGGTGGTTTCGTAGGGCCACCAGATGAGGCGATCCATTAGCGGATAGAAGAGAGCCAGATGGATTGGTGTGCCTGGCGGTAAGGTCAGGCTGCGGACTTCGGCATAGGTGCGGAGTTGCGCTTCGTAGGCGGCGCGTTCTTCTGCGAGATAGGCGTTGCGGGTGGCTTCGGTTTCGTTAGGACCGGTGCGGTCGCCGGTTTTGAAATCGATGATCCAGAAGATGTTGTCGCCGGGTTGATTCGGTTCGCGACCGGCGAAGAAGCTGCGGTCGAGGCGGATGCGTGTTTCTGAACCTGCGTCGCCGGTGTGCCATGCGGACTCGCCGGAGGCTGCCGTGTGAGGGGTGAGAATCCAGCGTCCCTCTGGGCTTTGCAGTGTGGCTGTTAAGGCTCGCAGGACGGTGGCGGAGGCGCGTTCGACTACTGAGGGTGGGAGCGAGCCTGCGCGCAGCATCGCTCGGATGGCGGGTTGCCACGATTGCACGGTGTGGAGCAGCGAATGCGCGGCTTCGGCTACCGTTTCGCCAGCGGTCGTTCGTGTTGCGAGTTCGTTGGAGAGACGGTCGACGAATGCGTGGATGGCGTTGCCGACAGCGCGTGCTCCGAAGGTTCCGGCGGGCCGCGCGAATGGTTGCGCAATCGGAGTGTTGTTTACATCGGCGGGGGTGGTTGCGCGGAGGCGTTCTACCGCGTGAACGTCTGACGGAAGGCGCTGGATGTTTGGGAGCTGGACTTCACGAGCTGTTTTGGGAGCGGGGAACGGGATGAGTTCTGCCGCGGCTGCGAGGGCGATTGTTTCCGCTTCTGCTTCTTCAGTTTTTTCGGCTTCGGTGACAACCGGGATTACTACGTAGTTTTGTGCGGCTGGCCATGCTGCTTTCAGGAGGGTTCCGGCGCGGTTAATGATCTCGCCTTTTTGCGAGAGTTCCGGTGACGCAAAGAGATGAAGCGAGGTGCGCGCGCGTGTGACGGCTACGTAGAAGAGGCGCTTGATTTCAGCGTAGGTTCGCGCTCGTTTGCGTGTGCGGATGAAGTTCAGTAATGCGCCCGGCTCGCCGCCTTTGCCGGGGAGGGGCGCCATGAGAACGTCGCCGGAGCCGTCTTCGCCGCGCGTCGGAAGTTCGAGCCATTCCAGCGCAGAGTAGGTATCGCGCGTGGGGATGCGATGCAGGCCCGGAACGATAACGGTGTCCCATTCGAGGCCCTTGGCGCGATGGATCGTCATGATGTCGATGGCGTCGGGTGCGTTGCCGGAGCGGGCGAATAAGCGATCGAGGCGTCGGTTGAGGTGAGGCAGGGTGAATGATTCGCCCTCTGATTCCATCGCGTCGAGAACGCGTAGATAGTCTGCGGCGTTTTCGCGTTCGGTGGGCGCCAGGTACAGGTCGGCGCCGAGGGACCGCCATGTGCGTTCCACGCGGTCTGCCAATGATTCGGTACCCGTGTGGCGGAGCGCTCCGTCGAGAATGTCGAGCGTGCGGATGACGCGTTCTCTCGCTTGTTCAGGGAGGCTTTCTGCGCGTTCCCGCAGACGAAGTCGCAGCGATTCTTTGCGATGTTCGGGATGGTCACCGGCTGCGAGCGTGTGCAGGTGTGCGAGTTCGATGCCGCACCACGGAGCGCGCAAAAGCGCCAACCATGCGATGCGATCGGCGGGATGGAGCAGGGCGCGTGTGATGGCGACGAGATCGAGTACTTCCTGTTGTTCCGCGAGAGGCTTCAGATCGACGGCGCGATAGGGGATGCCTGCTCGTTCAAGCTGCTTGGCAATCTCGATCACGTGATTGCGGGCGCGCGTTAGAACGGCGGCTTTGAACGGGAAGTCTTTCTTGTCGCCGACTTCGATGCGGTGTTGCTTTTCCTGTAGCCATGCCACACGCGCGGCTTTGACAACAGCAAGGGTTTCGCGGGCTTCGCGGCGGATGGCGAAGCGGCGATTGCGGCGATTTTCTGCGAGGTCGGAAGAGGTGGGAACGGCCTCGATGGTCCAGTCCATGCCTTCGCCGGGCTGTGCTGGATTGGCTGCGGTTGCGTCGTGAAAGACGACGTCGCCGTCGGCCGGATGGTCGGCGGGAAAGATGGCGCTGAAGGTTTCGTTGAACTGCGAGACGATGTGGCCACCGGACCGGAAGTTGGTTGTCAGCGGCAGGACTTGAAGAGGGATGTCGCCCAATCGCGCGTCGGACATGCACTTCTGGAAGCGGTCGACGCGAGCCTGACGGAAGAGATAGATGCTCTGCTTGGGGTCGCCGACGAGGAAGACGGTTTGGCTGCGACCGTCCCACCCTGCAGTGAGTTGCTCCAGGAGGTCGTACTGGCCTGAGGAAGTGTCTTGCATTTCGTCGACGAGAAGATGGCGCAGGCGTGTGCCGAAGACTTCGAGCAGGCCGCTTTCCTGGGTTTGCAGAGCGGCGCGCGCGGAGAGGGCGATCTCTGTGAAGTCGCAGACTTCTTCGCGGGCGAAGAGCAATTTGAGTTCGACGAGGGCGTGTTCGAGCAGGCGAAAGAGAGCCTTGGAGACTCGCCATTGGTCTTCAGGGTAGGTGGCTTCCGGAGCGAATGCTCGCACTGCGTCGACGCGGCGGAAGAGTTCATCGCAGGCGATGTCTTCGAGGATGGCTTTTAGGCGATCCGCGTCGTCTTTGAAGAGTTTTGTGCCGATGTGATTGACGCTGAATGCAGCGCGAAAGCCATCTGCTTTGAGCATGAGGCGCGCGAGAGCCTGCCAGTGTTGAAGATCGCCCACCGTACTGCCGGGACGATTCTGCCGGCCTGCGCAGGGCAGAAGCGGGTTGGGTTCGTCTTTGTAGCCGGGTTCGAAGGCGTGCCGTTCGGCGATGCGTGCGATCTCGTTGAGAGTGTCGTCGTCAAATCCTTCGCAGGCTTCGTTCAGTGCCTGTTCGATGGTACGGCGCAGAGAGGCGTTCAAGCGTGGGAGCGTGATGTTCTCGAGATGCTCTTCCGTAAGCGCTTTGCCCAGAGGAATGAGGCTGCCCCACTGGTCGCGTGTGGCAAGCATTTCGGAGAGGACTCGTTCGCAGAAGGGAAGGTCGCCATCGCGGTGAAGGAGTACGGTTTCAATCGCAGCATCCAGCACTGGGTCGCCACTGCCGAAACGCCTCATGACGGCGTGCGCGGCCTGCAGATAGTACGGGCGTGGATCGGCCACGGGACTGACTGAAGACATGCCGCCGGAGGTGATTGGCAGTGACTGCACGATCAACGCGCAAAGCGAATCGATGGTGCGGATATTGAGAAGATGCGGGCGATCGAGGATGCGCCAGCCGCGTTCGCGGTCGCGCTGCAGCACGGCTTGGGCTAGTTGATGCGTGAGTAACGCGAACTCGTTTGTCGGCGGTTCGGTTGCGTTGCTAGCAGAACGCAGTGCCTTCAGAACGCGCTCGACCATCTCGGCGGTGGCCTTGGTCGTGAAGGTGAGCGCTAGGACTTCTGCGGGGTCGTCTACGGTGCCGAGTAGCTTGAGGAAGCGCTGAATCAGCAACCCCGTTTTGCCTGAGCCTGCGGGCGCTTCCACTATGCAGGATGAGGTGATGTCTAACGCGGCTTCGCGTTCGCGGAGATCGGCAATCTGTTGCGAGGGGAGGGCGGTAGGGAATGGGACGATCATACTGCGCCCTCCTCTTCTGTCTCCTCCAATGTGTCGTCGTCGGGCTCGAGACGCGTTACGTCTACGCGGCAGAGCAGGCGACTGGGGCAGCGTTTGCACGTGATGAGGTAGTCCTTGGGTTCCACGACGGCCTCGCTGCGAGCGAATGCTTCGGCCAGTGTGGTGAGGTCATGCTGCCACTCTTCCATTCGTTCCGCGAAGGTGGGTTCGGTGCGACGCCCTTTCGAGGCTTGATCGCCAAGGAGTGCGCGGTCGGCGAGCATCTCTTCGAAGTTCATGCCGAGTCTGCCAACGCGAACACGCCCGAAGGCGATGCCTTGCACGTCAGGGATGCCGCTTGCAATGGCGTACAGCGGGAGTTGTGGTGCGTCGGGGCGGTCGCCAAACCAATCTTTGCGCTCGGCCGAGCCGGTTTTGTAGTCGATGAGAAGTGTGGCTTCGCTGCCGTCGGCAAGTGGGATGCGGTCGATTCGGTCTACGCGAAGATTCATGGCGAGCGGGCCGATGTGGGCTTCGTCCACTTCGACCTCCATGCCTTCTACCCAGAATGGTTTGCGAAGGGATTCGAAGTCGAGCCAGTCGGACAGCAGGCGGTGCAGGCGTTTGCGCTGCACTTCGATGTAGGCGCTGTCCCATCCAGCGGCAGGGCGTGCGGGAAGCGCCTGCGCTATGCATTCGGCAAGGAGGGTATCGCGCGCTGTTGTGCCATCGTCGTAGCGCGTCTTGTTGAGGGTCGATAACTGTTCGTGTGTCTTGCAGTTGTCCCAGAAGAGTTGAAGTGCCGTATGTACTTCGTCGCCGCGCTCTCCTGCTGAGAGACCGGCTTCGATGCTTTCCATCTCGCGGGTCTGCAGGCGATGGAGCGCGAAGGCGCGGAAGCCGCATTGGGCTTGTTCGGTGAGGATGCCAACGCCGCCGGATGCGATACCGGAGAGGTCAGGGAGTGAGAGAGGATCAACGTGATCTTCCAACGGGATGGCGGTTGGGGTGCTGGAGACGAAAGCGTTCTCACGCTGAACGCCAGGAAGAGCAGAGACCAGCGGCGAGGGGCGAGACTCTCCTTCGGAACGCGCGGCGGCGTAGCTAAAACAGGCCGTGGCGGCGCTGTTGAAGCAGCGCAGTGTGATCTGCTGAGCGGATTCCTCATCGACGAGCGTATCCGATCCGGGCATGCGCAATGCACGTTGAAAGCGGGCGGGGAGCAGCGGGCTGGACGAGGTGTGTTGCGGCCAGGTCTGCTCGTCTGCGTGGAGAAACCAGAGGAAGTCGCTGGTGTTGCCGGCGGCTTCGGAAGGTGTCATTACCTGGATGGGCGCGCCGGTGTTTTCGGGGGCGAAGATCGTCTCGTGCAGTGTTGCGGTGAGTGTCTCCAGCCATTCTGCGAAGGTGGTGTGGCCGCCGAGCAGGTCCAGTGTGGCGACACGGTCGAGTACCTCGTTCCAGCGCTGTTGTGCCTGGAATTCGTTGCTGTCCAGATCGTTTCCTGGCCATCCTGCGGTTTCCAGCAACTTGCGCGCACCGTCTGAAAAGCTGGCAAAGCTGTGCGTGGACTGTGTCCACGGGGCGGCTGCTTTTGCGAGTTCTTCTACGTGGCTGGAGGTATGGGGATCTTCTTTGTGCAGAAGGCGCTGCGATTCGCGCAGGGTGATGGTGCCGCTGAGGCCGGTGGCGCTGCGGAATTTACGCGTGTTGCGAAGTGTCCAGGCCTCTAACTCAGCACCACGCTCAGGGGAGGGCGCGAGCGATATGAAAGGGCTGCGGAGAATGGCTCCTGCATCTTCGACGGATACGGCCGAGGCGCACCAGCGAAGCAGGAGCAGTGCGTCTGCAACCATGGGAAGTTGCGGGAGCGGCCGTCCGGTCGAAAACTCGTACGGCGAACTGCTGTGAGGCTGCGTTACGTCTTCGAGCCAGGGTGCGACGGTGACGCGGAGAGTTCGTTCGAGTACGGAGCGGCATTCCTGCAGGTCAGGTACGACGATGGCGATTCGTGCGGTGGGATTGGTCGCCAGCGTGTCGCGCACCCATTGGCAACAGGCGTCGATTTCTGCGTGAGGATCGTCGCAGCGAACCAGCGTTGGCGACGTTTGCTGCGGCATATCCGCGGGCAGATGCTCGATGGTTGCACTTGCGTGTTCCAGCGCACTCAGCAACGAACGCTGTGATGGGAGCAGGGCATCGAAGCCGTAGAGAATGTATTCCTTCTCCGTGATGGAGGTGTTGCGACGGAAGAGACTGCTGAGTTCCGCATCCAGATGCGAGCTGGGCAACAGTTGTTCGCTTTGGCAGGCGCTTAGAAAATCGCGATACCAGCCGTGAAATGCGGCCGCGTCTGAAACTGCGCTTGCGGGCGTGCGGGCGAAGGTATCTTCCAGATCGGACGACCCGAGGAGACGCATGGCGCGACTACATTGGCGTGCGACGGAGCGCGCGGATTGCAAGCCGAGATCGCCAGAGGCCTCGAGAATGCGCATCCATAGTGATTGCTCTTGCAGGCTGTTGAGCAGGACCGACTGGACGTGGCCGAGAAGGATGGCTTCGTTCCAGAGGGAGGATGTCCAGCCGCTCCAGGAAAAGACACGCGCCGGTTGCCATGCGGTCAGTCCTTCGGCGCGGCGCTCCGCGTCGTAGAGGCGGGTCAGAGTGCGAGCTGAGCGAACGTTCGGTGTGAGAACAGTCGCACCGCGCTGCATGGCCGTCATCAGGTCGCCCAGGCGGTTCGGTAGCAGATTCGCTGCGGCGGCTGACATTCTCCTTTTATACGCTTTTTGCCGATGTGGAAGACCGGGTAAATACCGCCAACAGAATCAGCAGGAGTAGTCCTGTGAGCGGAACGGCCAGGGCTGTGCGCAGCGATCCGGTGCTGCGCGAAACCATGCCCAGCAGGAGAGGCAAAATGGCCGCGCCAATTCCGGAGAGTGCGATGATGATGCCGGTTTCACGCGCCGAGGCTCCGCGGCCGATCATGGCGGAGAGGACCAGCGGAAACCATGCTGCAAGAGACAGCCCAAGAAGTGCGGCCAGGAGCGCGATCGTTATTGCTCCGCTGGAACGGCTTAACAGCGCAACGATGATCGTCGCAGCGCTTAAGGTTGCGATAAGGAAGATGCGTTCACGAAGAAATTTCAGTAGTAAGGGGGTGAGCGCGCGGCCGCTTGTAATCCCAATCCAGAGTGCCGTTGCACCTAATGTGCTGATGCGGAGAGTGGCATTGCCGTAGCGTGTGCCGAACGTGGTGATCCATCCGCTCAGGCATGTTTCCACGCCGCCGTAAAGAAGAAGCATCGTGGCGAAGGAGAGAAATGCGGTGCGAGGAAGATGGCTTTCTGTATGCGTGGTCTGTTGTTGCTCTTGCAATAGATTGCCGCGAACAGACCACGTTGCCCAGGTAAGCACAATGGCGAAGAGTGCGGTAACGGCGCCAAGAACAACGGATAGCGATATCCACGACAGGATGCTCCCCAGGAGAAAAGGAGCGGTGACTGCGCCAAGACTCCACGTGAAATTGATGAGGGCCAGTGCGGAGCTTCGTTGCTCCTGAAAACGCTGCGCTGCCAGCAGGTTTACGGATGTAAGCATCTGTCCTACACCGAAGCCAAGCGGGAGGAGTGCTGCCACATCCCAAAGCAGGCCCGCATGTAGCCCGACGGAAATTGCGAGGAACAGAAAGCCAGCGGCTGCAGCGGACAATCCGCGAACCAGGCAGTAGTACAGACGATGCGATGTGGTGATGCCGCCGAAAAATGCGCCGATGAACTGCGCGGTGAAAAAGAGGCCGCTGCCGGAGTCGGTGGCGTGGGCACTGGCTGCGAGCGCTGGAAGAACAGGGCCGAGAAAGACGGTGCCGAATCCAGAGAGCAGCATGGCCGCATGAAAAAGTGAAAGAGCAGGCTCAGATGTGCGCCCGGCCGGCGCAGCCTGTAATGCGGGCATGGTTCCTCCTGGCTGGCTGTCGCCGTGGCGGCGCTCAACTGCCTGTTACCTTTCGCAACGTATCATGGATGGTATGAAGTGGTTTTTCAGGAATGCTGTATTTGCCGTTGTGCTGATGGCTGTTGCTGGGCTGGCGGGCTGCGGTAAGTCAACGGAGCGACTGGGTAGCACGACGCAGGCCTTTACCATTAAGGGCACCGTGCTGGCAGCGGATCTGCAAAAGGGCGAGCTTACGTTGCAGCATGAAGCCATTCCCGGCTTTATGGAAGCCATGACCATGCCATATAAGTTGGAACGTCCTGAGATGGCTAAGGAGTTTCATCCTGGCGACATTATCCGTGCGCGGCTGTTGACGGAAAAGGACTCTGACGGTGTGTATCACCACACACGGTTGAATGAGATTGCCATCCTGGCGCAGAAGCATCTTGATGTAACTCCGACGGCGAACTATCACGTTCCCACGAAGGGCGATGCGATCCCTGATTTTGAAATGACAGATCAGGATGGGAAGACGTTCCGATTCGCTTCGCTGAAGGGCGAAGCGGTTTTGCTGACGTTCATCTATACGCGCTGCCCCATTGGGGATTACTGCCCGAAGATGAGCCGCAATTTCCAGGCGATTCGAGGCATGATGCAGAACGATGCTGCGGTGCGTGACCACGCTGACTTTGTTTCCGCATCGTTTGATCCTGCGTTTGATACAGCAAGTGTGTTGCGTGCGTATGGGAAGAACTATGTTGGCAGCAATGATTTTTCACACTGGCAGTTCGTTCGCCCGAAGGATGACAAAGCGCTGAAGGCGATGGAGCAGTTCTTCAACGTGGGAGCAACGCCGGAGAGCAATGGCAGCCTGACGCATTCGCTTTCGACCATTTTGATCGATCGCGATGGACATATCTCAGAGTGGTTTCCCGGCAACGAGTGGGATCCTGCGGATGTCTACGCAAAGATGAAGGCGCTTACCGCGAAGTAACGCGCTTCTGTTGCAACGGTCGCAACGACGCCCATGAGGGAGGGGCACACGCACATGGGTTCTATGGGATCGCTGGGTGGCGGAAGACATCTTCACAATGCGGAACGCACGGCAAGGAATCCTTCGCGCACCATCTCTGCGGAGATGACGAAGAAAAAGAAGCTTCCTCCGATGAAGCGTGTGATGCCGGAGGTGATGAAGCTGGTGAAGCCGCGGCTTCCGCTGCTGATCTTCAGCTTTTTTGTGCTCATCATCAATCGCGTATGTGGATTGGTTCTACCTGCTTCGACGCGCTTTCTTATCGATAACGTGATGCGGCAGCATGAGATGTCTCTTTTGCCGAAGATCGTTGCAGCAGTTGCGGGCGCAACGATTCTGCAGGGCATAACGACGTATGCGTTGACGCAGATGCTGTCGAAGGAAGGCCAGAAGCTGATTGCAGAGATGCGGGTGAGGGTGCAGGCCCACATCGGCAAACTTCCTGTGAAGTACTACGACGAGAACCGCTCAGGCACTCTGGTTGCGCGCATCATGACGGACGTGGAGGGCGTGCGCAACATTATTGGCACCGGTCTTGTTGACTTCGTGGGTGCACTGCTGACGGCGAGTCTTTCCTTCATTTACCTGATGCGGTTGTCCACTGGCATGACGTTGTTGAGTTTCGCTATTCTTGGCATGTTTGGACTTGTCATCTTCCGCGCATTCAAGGTGATTCGTCCCATCTTCCGCGAACGCGGCGCTATCAACGCAGAGGTCACGGGAAGGTTGACGGAATCGCTTGGCGGTGTACGCGTGGTGAAGGGGTATCACGCTGAAGCAGCAGAAGCGAAAGTATTTGCTGCGGGCGCGGAGCGTCTGCTGAAGAATGTGATCAGTTCGCTGACCGCGCAATCGGTGATGGCTCTTACATCGCAGGTGATGATGGGTATTGTTGGTGCGCTGATTATGTACCTGGGCGCGCGGCAGGTTGCCGCAGGACATCTCACGACTGGCGGCTATGTTACTTACACCATGTTCCTCACGTTCATGATCGCTCCGCTGATGAGCATGGTGAACATCGGCACGCAGCTCACAGAGGCGCTGGCGGGTCTTGATCGTACCGCCGAGATCATGAATGAGCACGATGAAGACGCAGCGCCGCGACGATCCGTAGAGCTTGCCACCATTACCGGCGACGTGATCTTTCAGGATGTTCATTTTGAATATGAACCGGGCAAGGAAGTGTTGCATGGCATCACGTTTGAAGCGGAACCTGGTTCGGTAACGGCGTTGGTAGGATCGTCGGGCTCTGGTAAATCGACCATCATCTCGTTGGTGTGTGCTTTCCACGATGCGACGACCGGACAGGTGCTGGTGGACGGAGTGGATCTGTCAACGGTGCGCCTGGATAGCTTCCGTTCGCAGTTAGGCGTGGTGCTGCAGGAGACCTTCCTGTTCGATGGAACGATCCGCGACAACGTGAAGTTCTCGCGGCCCGAGGCTACTGAGGAAGAGTTTTTAGAGGCTTGCCGCATTGCACGTGTTGATGAGTTTGCAGAGAACTTCGCCGAGGGCTACGAGACGATCGTGGGTGAGCGTGGCGTGAAGTTGTCCGGTGGTCAACGGCAGCGCCTTTCGATTGCGCGTGCGATCCTTGCGGATCCTCGCATTCTGATTCTGGATGAGGCGACAAGCTCACTGGACTCTGAGAGCGAAGCAATGATTCAGCAGGGTCTAAATCACCTGATGCAGGGACGTACGACATTTGTGATCGCACATCGTCTGAGTACGATTCGCAATGCGAATCAGATTCTTGTGATTGAAGCGGGAAGGATTGTGGAGCGCGGAACACATGCAGAGCTGTATCTGCTGCACGGACGTTATCGCGAGCTATACGACCGTCAACACGGTCTGGAACAAAATCTGTTTCTTGCACCCGGTGAAGAGCCTGTGCCGGTAGAGTAACCAGCACAGGCTTCACTCATTAGTCGATGGCGAGTTCGCGCAGGATGAATGCGTAATCCATCGCGGTTTCTTTCAGGTAATCGTAGCGACCAGATGCTCCGCCGTGGCCCGCATCCATGTTGATGTGAAGCAGCAACGGAGCATCGTTGTTTGTCTTCAAGGTGCGCAGCTTTGCCGTGAACTTCGCTGGCTCCCAATACATTACCTGCGAATCATTCAAGCTGGTCTTGATCAGTGTTGCGGGATATGCGCCTGCGGCCAGATTGTCGTATGGCGAGTAGCTGCGCATGTAACTGAAGGCTTCGGGCTCGTTGGGATTGCCCCACTCTTCGTATTCACCAACAGTAAGCGGCAGTGATGCATCGAGCATCGTGTTCATCACGTCGACGAAGGGCACATGAGATAACACGATGCGGAAGAGGTCAGGCCGCAGGTTGGCAACGGCACCCATCAATAGACCACCTGCGCTGCCACCTTCAATGATGACCTTGTCGCTTGCGCCGTAGCCTTCGGCGACGAGATGTTCAGTGCACACGATGAAATCGGTGAAGGTGTTGCGCTTATGCATCATCTTGCCAGCGTCGTGCCATGTGTCGCCGAGGTCGCCGCCGCCGCGGATGTGTGCGTATGCCATCACGATGCCGCGGTCCAATAACGAAAGACGGCTTGATCCAAAACCTACGGGGAGTGCATATCCATACGAACCGTAGCCATAGACGTAAAGAGGATTAGTGCCGTTTTTGTGGAAGGTGTCGCGGCGATAGACGAGTGAGACAGGAACCTTTACACCATCAGTCGCGATGGCCCAGATACGTTCCGCAGCGTAACGCGTGCGGTCGAACCCGCCTGGAACTTCCTGCTGTTTCAGCAGCGTGCTTTCGTTGGTGTTGACGTTGTACTCGTAGACCGATGCGGGTGTGACAAGCGAGGTGTAGCTGTAGCGGAAGCTGGTCGCGTCAAAGATGCGGTTGACGCTGAGACCTGCAGAGTAAGTCGGTTCAGGGAAAGCTACCGTGATCGGATTCTTCGCGAGCTTTTCATCGTCATAGCGGAAGACACGCATGCGATCGAGGCCAAGAACCGTTTCCGATGCAATGGCGAAGTTCTGGAAGACGTCGAAGTCTTCGAGTGGAACTTCTTTATCTTCCGGCAACAGTTCCTGCCAGTGTTCGCGCGATGGCGTGGTTACTGGCGTTACGACAAGGCGGAAGTTCTTCCCGATGTCGTTGGTGCGGATATAGAAGAAGCCGTGGCGATGATCAGGATAGTATTCCTGATCGTTGATGCGCGGTGCGATCAATGCGAATTCCGCTGTTGGTTGCGATGCGTCTACGAAACGGCATTCGCTGGTGGTGTGCGAGCCGGATTCCAGAACGAGATACTTGCGGTCGCGTGTGCGTCCAATGCCGACGTTAAAGCGCTCGTCCTCTTCATGAAAGACCTGAACATCGTTCGATTGTGCATCGCCGAGCGTGTGGCGGAAGACGCGGTCCTGGCGTTTGGTCTGCTCATCTTCCGTGCTGTAGAAGAGAGTCGTTGAATCGGCAGCCCATGCAATGGAACCCACGCGTTGAGCGGTGTCTTGCAGGTCTTCGCCTGTGTTCAGATCGCGGATGTGCAGTGTGTACTGGCGAAAGCCGGTGTTGTCTGTGGTGTAGGCCAGCAGGCTGCCGGATGGGCTCATGCCAAGTCCACCGAGAGACATGAAGGGTTGACCTTCAGCAAGCTTGTTGACGTCGAGAATTACTTCCTCAGCCGCATTTGCGTTGTAACTCTGATCGGAGGCCGCGGCTCGGCGGCAATAGATCGGGTACTGAAGGCCTTCGATCGTATGCGTGTAGTAGTAATGACTGCCGTCGCGATAGGGAACTGACGTATCCGTTTCCTTGATGTGCGAAAGCATCTCGTCGTAGAGTGTCTTCTGCAGATCCTTCGTAGAGGCCATCACCGCTTCGGTGTAGGCGTTCTCGGCTTCGAGATATTCGCGGACTTCCGGCGCATCCTTTTCACGTAGCCAGAAGTAGTCGTCTTCGAGCGTGGTGTTGTGAATGTGTGTGGGGTGCGGGATGCGCGTGGCGACGGGAGGCTTGGCGTCCGGCTTGGCGGAGTTCAGAAGATTGCTCATCACTTTCAGGATACGCAACCATTGGCTGTGCTTTCCATACGACACAATGGCGTGGTCTGGCGCGGCAACGGCCTTGGCGGCGATTCACTCTATCTCGCGTGTAGAAGCGGGAACTGCAAACAAAGCAGACCGCAAGGAGAACGACCATGAACATTCGGACGATCGCACTTTCGGCAGCATTGTTTGCATGTACCGTACCGGCAGCTTTCGGGCAGGCCTTTAGCGATCAAGACAAGAGCTTGCTCAAGGACGCGGCGGAAGCCAATCTGGCTGAGGTCAAAGCGGGCGAACTGACCGTGAAGACGACGAAGAACCCGGACGTCAAGATGTTCGCGCAAAAGATGATTACCGATCATCGTGCGCTGTATAACGGCATGAAACCGGTTGCGGCCAAGGCCGGTGTGACTCTGCCGACATCGCCTTCGATTGGCGAGGATGCAACCTATGCCAAGCTGAAGATGCTTACCGGTGAGACATACGACAAGAGCTATGTGAAGTCGATGGTTGAGGATCACCACCAGGATCTGGACAAGATGAAGCAGGAAAATCAGGCAACAAACAATCCAGATATTAAGAAGCTGACGGAACATGCTTCTACTGTGATCGCCGAGCACACGAAGATGATTGATGGCATTGCCGGGAAGATGGGCATTCAGTAAGCCACGCTTTTCAAACGACAGAGTGAGGCGGATGCACGCGATGCATCCGCCTTCGTGTTTAGGGAACCATTTCCTGCGCGGCAGCGTATCATCATTCGTGATGGCTAGACGCATCCTGCGGTACTGGGGCTTTGTCGTTGCGGTTGTGCTGCTGGGGTGGGTCTTCCCCGCAGTGGCGGAGACCGTTAAGGACATGCCGATGCCCACGGCATATGTGAACGACTACGCGAGCGTTCTGAGTGATTCCACCAAATCTGACCTGAATGATCAGTTGCGTGCCCTGGATACGCAGGCGCATGCGCAGATGTTTGTTGCGATTATTCACAAGATCGAAGGCGCTTCTTCATCTGCTGAGTTTGCCAATGAGTTGTTGGCGAAGTGGAAGCCGGGGCAGAAGGGGCAGGACCGCGGGGTGGTACTGGTCGTTGCCGTGGATGACCACAAGTACCAGTTCGAGATTGGGTACGGGCTTGAGGGCATTCTGCCTGACGGCAAGACCGGCGACATTGGCCGCGATATGGTTCCTGACCTGAAGACGGGGAACTATAACGGTGCGTTGCGTACAGCGGTTGGTGAAGTCTCCGATGTGATCGCCAAGGATGCGGGTGTGACTCTGAACACTCCGCAGCCGGTGCAGAACTATCGTCGTAGACAGCGCAGTTCCGGTAGTCCTTTCTCCGGCATTCTTATCTTCCTTGCCATACTTTTCTTCATCTTTCTGGCTTCGCGTGGTGGACGTGGGGGTGGGGGGCGGTATGGTGGCGGTGGTGGAGGAGGAGGGTTCCTTACCGGGATGATCCTGGGCAACCTGCTTGGTGGCGGTCGACGTGGGGGTGGGGATGACTCCGGTTGGGGCGGCGGTGGCGGCGGCTGGGGTGGTGGCGGTGGAGGAGGCTTCAGCGGCGGCGGTGGTGGAAGTTCGGGTGGCGGAGGCGCCGGCGGTAGCTGGTAGCTCCTAGCCAGAGGGATGGTAGCTGGCACTCCTGGCAGAGGGAATGGTAGTTGGTGACTCGTACGGCAAGGACGCGGTAGCTGGTAGAAGACGCGGAGCTGGTAACGGATATGCCAAAGACATTGGACGGTAGTACAACAGCAGGAAACGGGGGAACGATGAAGAAGGGACTGATTGGCATCATTGTGCTGGTGGTTCTGGTTGGGCTGGTAGGTATGAGCTATATCTCCGCGCGCAACTCCATGGCAGTGAAGAGCAACCAGGTGGATGCGGCGTTCAGCGCCATTGACGTGGATCTCCAGCGGCGAGCTGACCTGATCCCGAACCTGGTGGCCAGCGTGAAGGGCTATGCCAAGGTGGAGACGGACGTTCTGACCAAGATTGCCGAGGCTCGCAGCGGTCTGCTGCAGGCTCGTACGCCGGACGAGAAGCTGGCGGCGAACGATCGCCTGTCGACTGCCATTCTGCCGTTGACGCGGATGCAGGAAGCTTATCCGGACCTGAAGAGCAACCAGCAGTTCATGCGCCTGGAAGATGAACTGTCCGGCACCGAGAACCGCATTGCTGTGACGCGTAAGCGCTATAACGACGCGATTCTGGACTACAACAACACCATTGCGGTGTTCCCGAACAGCCTTTGGGCTTCCATCGGCGGATTCAAGCCGAAGACAACCTACTATCAGGCTGATCCGGGATCGAAGTCGGCTCCGAAGGTTGATTTCGGTAGCTAAATTGTTGGCTGATTTAAAGGGAAGGCGAGCTTGCGGGCTCGCCTTTTCTGTTGCCCTGATGAGGGGTACCCCCCTCCCCCCTGTTTTTCTAAAATCGTCTTTCTATTGGGCTTAGGGTTTGGACGGCTGTAAAATCGTCTGCCCATTGGAGTTAGAGGCAAAATCGTCTTTCTAAACGAGTTAGGGCCGTGCTTGTCACGGCCCTTTTCTCACCTGTTTCTATTCTAAAGAGTTGGCGGAAATACCATGCCAACTCTATTTCTTTTGATTTGTGGGGATTAGGTGGGTTGGGGGCTTGACAGTGTCAAGGAACACGTCGAGATTTGCCGTTTCCGTGTCTTGAGATCGGATCCGGTTTATTGCATGGTTTTCATGAGCACCCAATCCATCATCTGATCCGGCAGGAGCCACTTCAAAAACAGGATGGGGCCCGCCATATAACCGCCGTGATATCGGGCGCGTGGACGCTTGCTCTTGAGTGCCTTCAGCAGCAGATCGGTGATGACCTGGGGTGGGGGCATCGTGCGTTTCAAAATTGGCGAGTTCATCATCACCTTCACCAACGGACCATAGGCACCCTGGCCTGAATACTGTTCCGCCGAACCAAATGCGATGGGACCCCATTCCGTCTCTATGCCTCCCGGTTCGATCACAACGACATCAATGCCGAACTGCCGAACCTCCATGCGGAGAGTGTCGGAATATCCTTCCAGCGCGTGCTTCGACGCGTAATACCAGCCACCTAACGGTCCCGCAAACTTTCCGCCAATCGTTGAGATGTTCACGATCCTGCCGGACTTCTGCGCGCGCATGTGCGGCAACACAAGTTGTGTAAGACGAGCTACGCCGATCAGATTGACTTCCATCTGCCGTCTGGCCACATCCATTGGCACGTCTTCCAACGCACCCATCTGCCCGTAACCTGCGTTGTTGACGAGAACGTCAATGCGTCCTTCGTCGCGAATGATGCGGTCGATGGCAGTCGTCATCGCTGCGTCGTCTGTGACATCCATCTCAAGAGCAACACCGCCGGCGGATTCGATGTCGGCCATTCGTTCCACTCTCCTGGCCGCGCCATAGACCCTGTAACCCTCCCGAAGCAGTCGCAGTGCAAAGTCCTTACCAATACCCGAGGATGCCCCTGTTACGAGAACGACAGGTTTCTCTTTACCGCTCATTCTTTGCTCCTAACTGGCAGACTGGAACCGCCATGCTGCGAGTATGCTGTGGTTAGTATCAAATGGCAATAAGGCACCTTTTTGGCTGATACTTACCTTGAGGTAACTAATGGCGATTGATTGGGAATATGCGAACGCAGCCTGCGAAAAATTAGGACCACAGAGGGATTCAGTCGCGCGAGAGGTCGTTAACCAAATGGCCGAGAAATGGACATTGTGGACGATGGCCGTGCTTGCAGAAGCTGACGCGCCGATGCGATTTTCTCGCGTAATGGAAAGAGTTGAAGGTGTAAGCCAGAAGTCGCTCACGAAGACACTGCGTCAGCTTGAACGAGATGGGCTGGTGACACGGGCTGTATTTCCCGAGGTGCCTCCGCGGGTGGAATACACCATTAGTCAGTTAGGTATTGCGATGCTGGAGCAGGTTCACCCGCTCTGGATGTGGACTGTCGCGAATCTGGATAAGTTCGAGAAGGCAAGACGCCAGTACGACAAGAAGAGATAAGAAATAGAGTTGGCTAACGGCGAGATAGGCGACTCGCCGTCAGAAGGAAAGCAAGATCATCGTCACTTGATTTCTAAGCGGTTGCCTTGGGTTTGAGTTCAATGGTGACCTTTTCGATCTTGCCGGTGAAGACGAAGGGCATCTCGTAGGTGAAGTCGACTGGCGAACCAATGTCGCAACCTATATCCAGGCCTTCGTTCATCGTGAAACGAATCGGGATGGTTTTCTCAATGCGACCTTCGGCTACTTTCTTTCCGTTGGCGGACATGGTGATTTTCCCACCCTTGCCCTTGCCTCCGCCGTCGTAAGCGAAATCCACGACAAGTTTTATTTTGCCTTTGGGGAGCGGAGCCTTTGCTGTGAATGTCGGACGATCAACGAGGACGTTGTAGACAAAGGTTGGAACATTGTCGCGAAGGTAAAGGCCATAGCCACCTTCAAATCCACCGTGAGTGATGACCATGCCGCTCGTCTTGTCGTTGAGCAGTTCGATATCTGCGCTGATGGTCCACGATTTGTTGATCATGGATGGCGATGCGGCATCGGGGAGTCCGATGGTGCCGGGATAGTAGGTCATCTTGCTGCGTCCGGCGGTCAGGCTTGGACGCCCCATGGCTTCTCCATCCATGCGGACGGTACCGCGCCAATCAAGCGGCATCACGTTGTATTTTGAGGCTTCAACCCACCACAGGTCCTGCAATTGTCTTAGCTTGTCGGGGTACTTTTTAGCCAGGTCGTTGGCCTGCGAAAAATCCTCTTCGATGTTGTAGAGCTCCCACGGAGCTTTGTCTAAATCCCAGCCACCACGATTTGGCTCCCAGGGTACGAACGAAGGCGACGAAGCCATCCATCCGTCGTGATAGAGACCGCGATTGCATGCCAGTTCGAAGTACTGCGTTTTGCGAACAGCTTCGGCCTTTGCATCGCCAAAGGTGGAGACGAAGCTTACTCCCTCAATGGGCCGCTGCTGCACACCATTCAATTCACGTGGAGGCGTGATGCCACACACCTCGTAAATGGTTGGGACGATATCGATGATGTGGAGGAAGTGTGAGCGCACTCCACCCTTGTCTTTGATACGCGCGGGCCATGAGACGATCATCGGGTTGCGCGTGCCACCGAAGTGACTGGCTACCTGCTTGGTCCACTGGAACGGCGCGTTCATGGCGTGTGCCCATGAGGCGGGGGAATGGTTGAAATGCTTCGGGCCACCGAGTTCGTCGATGACCTTGATGTTGTCTTGCCATGTTTCAGGGAAGCCGTTGAAGAACTTGTTGTCGCTGATGGAACCTTCGAGGCCGCCTTCAGCGCTTGATCCGTTGTCTCCGGCAATGTAGATGATCAAGGTGTTGTCAGCGCCAGGGAGTTGCTTTACGGCGTCGACTACGCGGCCAAGTTCGTGGTCGCAGTGCGCGGCATATGCTGCAAAGACTTCCATCATGTGCGCATAGAGGCGCTTCTGATCGGCATTGAGGGAGTCCCATGCAGGAAGACCTTTGGAGCGTTCGGTGAGTTTGGTGTCCTTAGGAACGACGCCAAGTTTCTTTTGGCGCGCGAGTGTTTGTTCACGGTATTTGTCCCAGCCCTCATCGAACTGGCCCTTGAACTTATCGATCCATTCCTTGGGTGCGTGGTGCGGAGCGTGAGTGGCACCCGGAGCAACATAGAGAAAGAAGGGACGAGTGGGCGCAATGCTTGTCGCCTGCTGAACCCACGCGATGGACTTGTCCGCGATGTCTACGGTGAGGTGGTAGTTGGGATCTGTGGAACGCGGGACGAGATTGCGGTTCTCGTAAAGTATGGGCTCCCAATGATCCATGGAACCTGCGTTAAAGCCATAGAAGTAGTCGAAGCCGAGGCCGTTGGCCCAGCGATCGAATGGCCCAACGGCACTGGTCTCCCATGTGGGCGTGTTGTGATTCTTGCCGACCCATGCGGTCATGTATCCGTTCTGGCGAAGGACCTCGCCAACACTGCCGCAACTCTTTGGCAGGATGCAGGTGTAGCCGTCGTAGCCGGTGGCAATCTCAGTGATGCCGGCAAAGGCAGCGGAGTGATGATTGCGGCCGGTAATCATCGCTGCGCGGGAAGGACTGCAAAGAGCGGTGGTGTGGAAGCGGTTGTAGCGCAGGCCTTCGGCGGCGAGGCGGTCCATGGTGGGCGAGGGGATTCCCCCGCCGAAGGTGCCGAACTCACCGAAGCCGCAATCGTCAATCAGGATGAGCAGAATGTTCGGCGCGCCTTCAGGCGCTTGCACGGGCTTGGGGAATTGCGCGGGATCGGAATCGAGATAGGTGCGGCCAATTTCGCCGGGGAAATGAAAGTCAGGTCGAGGAAGGATGTTGGGTGTACCTGCAGCAGCCAGTTCAGGATCTGAGTTTGCCTTCGTCTTCGATTTCGCCATTGGTTTCCGTCCTTCACGGAAACGCTAGTGCGCGCTGTTTCAACCAACAACTGATGGTTTTTACAGGCGGACGCTTGAACCAAGGAATGCCGGGTCTAGAAGAATCCAAGCGGTGGGTAGACTAGTCTATTCTTTATGGCCAGCAGAACCACACGCGAGAATTTGATTGAAGTCGGTCTGGAGTTGGTGCGTTCGGCGGGGTATTCCGCTACTGGAATCAACCAGATACTTGAGGTTGCCAAGATTCCGAAGGGGTCGTTCTATCACCATTTCTCGACGAAAGACGAGTTTGTGATGGAGGTGATCCGGCGCTATGCGGCTGGTGAGCTGGATCGCCTGGAGCGGAACCTGGATGATTCGACCCGCTCGCCTATGAAGAAGCTGCGCCGTTATTTCAAGGACCTGATGGCAACCTATGGGCGTCGCGGTGGGCCGATTGCGGGATGCCTGCTGGGCAATCTGAGCCTTGAGATTGGCGGACAGAATGCCGAGATACGGAGTCTGCTGAGCACGATCTTCGATGCCTGGCAGAACTCGTTGGCGAAGACGATTCGGGAAGCGATCGCGGCTAACGAATTGCCCAAGACAGCGAAGGCTGATGATCTGGCTGCGCTGCTTGTGAATGGGTGGGAGGGGGCGCAGGTGAGGGCGAAGGCCGACCAGAGCGATAAGCCGCTGGAGTTGTTCTTCGACAACACTTTCAATGTTCTGCTGAAGGGCTGAATCCTGCATGCCTTACATAAAAGAAAAAGATTTTCTGAATCACAGAACAGACTGGTCTAATCAATTCAAATGTGACCGGGATTACGGCCAACTTAACGAACAAGAGGTGAATGAAAATGTCTTCCGCAAACTCCAAAGGTACGGTCGTTATTACCGGTGCATCGGGCGGTATTGGTGCTGTTTACGCAGATCGTTTTGCAAAGCGCGGATATGATCTGCTGCTGATTGCGCGTGATGGTGAGCGTCTTAACAACGTTGCCGATACGGTGTCGAAGCAGAACGGTGTGAAGGTCGAGACGCTGATTGCGGACCTTACTGATAAGTCCTCTTTGCTTGCAGTTGAAGCGAGACTCAAGGCCGACAAGAATGTGTCGATTCTTGTGAACAACGCTGGCTTTGGCGGCACGAAGTCTCTTGTTGACTCGGACGTGGATGAGCTTGAGAACATGATCTTTCTGAACGTGACGGCGCTTACTCGCCTGACGTCTGCAGTGCTGCCGAATCTGATTGAGAAGAAGGCTGGCGCTGTGATCAACGTTTCGTCAGTGGTTGCGGTGAATCCTGATGCGCTGAACGGTACGTATAGCGGATCGAAGGCCTACGTGTTGAACTTTACGCAGTCGCTGTTCAAGACGCTGAAGGACACAGGCGTACAGGTGCAGGCGGTTCTGCCGGGCGCAACGAGGACGGACTTCTGGGATCGTGCAGGTTTGGCCGTACACAATCTGCCTGAAAAGAATGTGATGAGTGCAGAGGATTGTGTTGATGCATCGCTGGTGGCATTCGACGAGAAGGAATTGGTTACGATTCCTGCGTTGCCGGATGTTGAGGTGTGGAATCGGTATGAGGAGGCGCGCCTGGCGCTGTATCCCTTCCTGTCGAGCAAGGACGCAGCTCCTCGCTACACGTCGAAGTTCTAATCGCACCTTCAAAGGAGGATGTCATGAAGGATGGAAAGCTCTACCTGCTTGCGGAGATTTTGGTGAAGCCTGAAGTGCTGGAAGAGACCAAGCAGATTTTTGCAACGCTTCTTCCCACGGTGCTGAAGGAGCCGGGATGTGAGGCGATGTATACGACCTCGATTGAGGGTGCTCCGAACAAGCTGGTTTTCTTTGAGATCTTCTCTTCGGAGGAGGCGCACAGATTCCATATGGCTCAGCCGTACACACAGAAGTTGGGTGCGGATCTGGAAGGAAAGCTGCTGGAGCCGATGAAGGTGACTAAACTGAATTCCTTTTAAGTGGCATAAGAAAGGCCGGGCTAATTGCCCGGCCTTTCTTTTGTTGCGGATTGTGCCTGGTCCGATAGAGCGGGCCTTTGGCCCTTTGTTCTCGTGCAAGACTGGCTACCTAGGCCTTCGGCCTAGGCTAATATCTGGTCGCGCCTTTGGCGCTTGGTTCGGTGGTACTTTGCAGGTTTTCGATTTCCTGTTGCGTTGTAGTGAGTGTGGAGGAATGCAGGTCCTTCGGCTTCACTTCGTTTCGCTCAGGATGACGACCTTTGGTCGTTTGAGCTTTGCTTTGTCCTTTTGAGAGAAAGATATTTTCATTCTGAAAATACAAACAGGCCTGAGGGGGAGTCCTACAGGAGAAACGCCTCCATGTATTCCGTCATTGTGTTGGAACGGGGGAGACACACTTCGTTCTCAATTGATGTTGGAACCTGGGAGGAGCAAGTAGTATGAATTCGATTTCAATCGGGTGAGGCTCTTGATGCCAAGTTTGCTGCGTAACCTCCGCCATACCGTACGCATGCTTTGGAAAAGTCCGGGATTGACGATCACGATCCTGCTGACGTTGGCTCTTGGAATCGGTGTCAATACGGCTATTTTCACGGTCGATTACGCGACACTGCTTGCTCCGCTACCGTACCCGGAACCTGACCAATTGGTGGTTGTGTGGTCGAAGATCAAGACGTATCACAATGGCATTTCCGCTGGTGACTACAAGGACTGGAGCGAACAATCGCGTTCGTTTTCGACCCTGAGCGCCTTCACCGGTGGATCTTTCAACATTGCCACCAAGGCTGTTCCGGAGAACATCGACGGAATGCAGGTGACTCCCGGTTACTACAACATGCTTGGGAACCCGTTCTTTCTTGGCCGCGACTTTCTGCCGGAAGAAGGAAAGGAGGGTAAGGGGCATGTTGTGATCCTGACTCATAAGCTGTGGTCACATCTGGGGTCGGATCGAACGCTGGTGGGTAAGACCATGCATGTGAACAGCGAGCCTTACACCGTGGTGGGTGTGCTCGCTCCGGGGATCGCTGATCGCAACGAAGCGCAGATTATCGTTCCGCTTGTCTTCAAGCCCGAGCAGCTGAATCACGACTTCCATTGGCTTCTTTCGATTGGAAGGCTCAAGCCCGGTGTGACTCTGAAACAGGCACAGGCCGATATGGATGCTGTGACAGCCCATATTGCAGAAGTGAACCCAAAGAGCAACAAGGGGTGGGGTTCGTTCGTTGAGCCACTGAAGAACGACTTTCTGCCTTCTGAGCGGAAGCAGACGCTCTGGATACTGCTTGGTGCGGTTGGATTTATTTTGCTGATTGCCTGCGTCAACGTGGCGAATCTTCTTTTGGCGCGGGGTTTGAGTCGGCAAAAGGAGCTTGCGGTTCGAAGTGCGCTGGGAGCGAGTCGGAAATCGCTCTTTGAGCAGCTCCTTTTGGAAAGTTTGCTACTTGCAGTGGCTGGCGGGGTGCTGGGGATCGGTGCGGGCTGGGCGATGCTCCAGGCACTCGTCTCGATCATGCCGCAGGGTACGCTTCCTACCGAAGCCGACCTGCACTTGAATCTTCCTGTGCTTTTCTTTACGCTCGCCGCCACGACACTTGCAGGGGTGCTGTTCGGATCGGCTCCCGCCTGGTATGCCTCACGGATTGATCCAGGAGAAGCTCTTAAGGAGGGTGGCCGGACGGGTACCAGCGCGGGACATCATCGTTTGAGACAGATGCTGGTGATCGGCGAATTCGCTCTCGCACTTTCGTTGCTGACAGGCGCCGGGCTCGCCATTCATTCGTTCGTCAAGCTGCTGAATGTGGACCTGGGCATCCGTCCGGATCACAGTCTGACGTTTTATCTTCCTGTACCAGAGACGCGTTCCAAAGAGCCGGAGCGAGTGGTTGCTTACTATCGCCAAATGCTGGCGAGTATTCGCGCAGTCCCGGGTGTTACTTCTGTCTCTGCTGAAACCGGAACGCCGCTCTACGGGCCGGGATTTGGAATGCCATTCACCATTGTTGGGAAACCGGCTTTCAATGATCCGTCCATGCGCCCGAATACTGGGTACGGAATGGTGACTCCTGACTATTTCCAGACGTTCGGGATCACGATGACGCGTGGTCGTTCGTTTACGGATCAGGATGCAGGGGCTTCCGTGAAAGTGGCTGTCGTCAACGAGGACTTCGTGAAGAAGCACCTCAAGGCTGCAGACCCGCTGCTGACTCGCATCTCGGTGGAAGAGCTTATCCCTGGCGTGACAAAACTCGGTGCGCCGCAGGAATGGCAGATCATCGGGGTTTATCACAATGTGCATAGTCGCGAGAGGACCGACGGAAACCCGGAGATGCTCATCCCCTTTTGGCAGATACCCTGGCCTGCCGCGGGTATTGGCGTGAGGACGACAACCGACCCCGCGTCGATGATTCCTTCAATTGCGACAGCCGTTCACCGCGTGGACTCTGATATCGCGCTGGCGGAACCCAGGACCATGGAGGAAATTCACGACCGGGTTCTTTCGAACGATCGCTTCACTCTCATCCTGTTCGTTGTATTCGCTGTGGTCGCGTTACTGCTGGCATCGATCGGAGTGTATGGCGTTCTGTCGTTTTCGATTGCGCAACGAACGCATGAGATCGCATTGCGTATGGCGCTGGGTGCGAGCCACCGCAGCGTGGTCGGGTTGATCGTGAAGGAAGGATTGGTGTTGGCGGCAATCGGGCTCTCCGTGGGCGCGGTCGGAGGGTATTTTGTCGGATGGGGAATGCAGAAGACGCTCTATGGGATGGAGAAGCTGGATCTGTCCGTGATGTTCTCCGTGGCATTGCTGCTGCTTATTTCAGCGCTTGTTGCTTGCTTGATACCGGCTCGTCGGGCAGCTTCGGTTCAGCCTATGCAAGCACTTAGAACGGAGTAGGCAGGGAATAGTTCGGTTCAGGCGGATCAAGGTATTCGTTTTCACATGCTGATGAACGGCGCGCACCGGATTCTTCATGTGTTCGGGACGGATTGATCGCACTGTTCAGAGGGAAGTTTCAGACAGCAAAAAGCCGGGCTGATTCGCCCGGCTTTTCTCTTGATGCTGGTTGCTTTTTACGGGAGCTTGCCACCGACGAAGCTGCTGCCGTTGCGGCTGTTGACGGGGCGTACTACGAAGACCACGTCGTCGCCTGACTTCAGTTTCGAGATCGTGGATTCGAACTCGGGCAGGGTTGGGGTGGCATGGCGGTTCACTTCGGTGATGATGTCACCCTTTTGGAGCGGCAGGTCATCGGCGAAGGTGCCGGGCTTGATGTTGGTGATCATCACACCGCCGGAGATCTTAAGGCGGCTGAGAATCTCAGAGGGGACGGCCTGTACGGACATGCCGAACTTGTCCTGTGCGACGTTGGACTTGGGCGGCGTGTTCGGGTTGCTGTCGTCTTCGGAGTCGTCGCCGTTCATAGCGGCGGTGGTTTGAGCGCGGTCGCCGATGGTGACGGTTACGTTGTTTTCCTTACCGTCGCGGAGGTAGGTGAGGCGTGCGGTTGAACCGGGATGGCGGGGCGAGACGTTGGAGACGAGTTCGTCACCATCCTTGACCGGGGTGCCATCGATGGCCGTGATGACGTCCTGCGGCTTGATGCCAGCCTTGGCTGCCGGGCCACCGGGTGTGACGGTGGAGACCAGAACGCCGCCCTTGGCGAAGCCGTAGATACGGCTGACCGCGGAGGAGATACCGGGCTGGAAGCTGATGCCGATGGAGCCGCGAACGACCTTATGCTCTGGCGAGATGAGGTTGTTGTAGACGTTGATGACGGTGTTCGACGGGACGGCGAAGCCAACGCCCACGGAACCCATGGACTGGGTGTAAATGGCCGTGTTCACGCCGACGACGGAGCCGGACATGTCGAGCAGCGGGCCGCCGGAGTTGCCGGGGTTGATGGCTGCGTCGGTCTGGATAAACTTCTGGAACTGGCTGCCAGCGCCCGAGGGATCGACACGGTTCTTGGCGGATACGATGCCAGCCGTAACGGTCTGCGAGAGCGAGAAGGGGCTGCCGATGGCGAGAACCCAGTCGCCGACCTGTGCGCCGTCGGAGTTGCCGAGCTTAACGGTGGGCAGGGAGCCGGGGACGTCGATCTTGATGACGGCGATGTCGGTTTCCTTGTCGACGCCGATGACGCGGGCCGGGTGGCCGGGGTCGTTTTCGGGGTCGGTGGTCAGCTTGACGTAGATGCGGTCGGCCTTATCGACAACGTGGTTGTTCGTGACGATGTAGCCGTGCGGGTCAACGATGAAGCCGGAGCCGAGTGCATGGCGTTCGCCGCCTGCTGGGCCGCCCTGATCGTCGTCGTCATCTCCGTCGCCGCCTTGGCCGTTGCCGCCGAAGAAACGGTTGAAGAAGTCCTGCATGTCGTTCTGCTGCTGATCGTCATCGCCCTGACCCTGGCCCGGTGCTGCGCGACGGCCACCGCGACGGTTGCGCGGATTGGTGACCTGCTTGGGCAGCGATTCGGTGTTGATATTGACGACCGCTGGACCCACTTCCTTGGCGATCTTGGTGAACTGATTCGGCTCCGCGACCATGCCGGGAATCTTCAGCGGCGATGCGTCGGAGGTATCGTTCTTCTTCTGCTGCATTGCGCCGTGAACGGTTCCGGTCATCACCGAGCCAGCGATAACGCCGGCTGAGAGAGTTCCGAGCAGCACGAACGATGTCGCAAGACGGTTGTTGCGAATCCGTTCTGAAAAGGTCTGGTTCGATGCCATGAAAGGGTATTCCTCGTTCTTCCTTGGAGCGTACGTGCCGCGAGATGTGGCACCTCAGCGGATTAGACGCCTCCGCATTGAAATTGTATGCGTGGAAAGGGGTGTTATGCAGCGTTGGCTTCGGGTTGTTCCGAGACTGGTTGTGATGACAGCAATTCGCTGGCGATGAGACTGATGAGAATGAGTGCCGCACCGAGGCCGGAGCGGAGGGTGAGTCGCTCGCCGAAAAAGAGCAGTGCTGTGAGCAGGGCGAAGGCTGGTTCGAGGGCGAGGAGCAGGGCGGTGTGGCTGGCCTGCAGATATTGCTGTGCCCAGGTCTGGACATAGAACGCTGCCGCCGTGCCGACGAGCGCGCAGAGCAGCATGGCGAAGATGAGGTATCCGCTGATATGGATGCGCGGCGTTTCGACCAGCGGCATGGCGACGGCGAGGAAGAAGGCTGCGAAGCCGATCTGCAGGGTTGCGAGTTGGGACGCGGGGACTTGCCGGGCTAAGTGCGACAGCGAAAGTAGATGCGCGGCGAAGGCGATGGCGCACAGGAAACTGAGGAGGTCGCCGAGATGGAGTCCGTGAGTGAATTCGCTTAACGGAAGGCCTGCAGGTGTGGTCAGTAGAACGATGCCTGCGAAGGCTCCGGCGGCACCGAACAGGGGTCCGATTCCGGGGCGGGTTGTGCCCGGCGGACGGAGTTTGGGAACGATGCAGAAGAGTGGCACGAGGACCACGACCAGTCCCGTAAGAAAAGCGCAACGGGGGGCTGTTGTGGTTTGGAGGCCGGTGGTTTGCAGGGCGTAGCCGAGGGCGAGGAAGAGGCCGGCGACGGCTCCTGCGCGGATGGCGGAACGGGACAGGTTGCGCAGGTGTCGGAGATGGACGACGGCTAAGGCGATGCATGCCAGCGTCATGCGCAGGGTGTTGAAGAGTAAGGGTGAGCAGTCGCGCAGGGCTTTCTGCACCACGCTGAAGGTGGCTCCCCAAACGAGAACGATGGCGAGAAGAAAAGCGTGGGCCAGGAAGGATTGGCGGCGCGTGACGATCATGACCGCTCGTCGCATTCGGCGGCATTTATGCCTGCGTAGCCGCAGAGGTCGAGCAGGACGAGAAGGACGCGGCGCAGGGCGAGGTCGCGGCCTCGCGTGTCGTGCCATTCGTTTGTGGTGTGGACGCCCCCGGCGAGTCCACCGGAGCCGATGGCGACTGCTTCGCGGCCGAGGGAGAGCGGGATGTTGGCGTCGGTGGAGCCGAGACGCTCTTCTGTGCGGAGGCGCAGGTGCCGGTCGGCTGCGTGGATGCTGGCGAGGAGGCGCGAGTTGGGTGCGAGTTCTCCGGCAGGGCGGTCGCCGATGAGTGTGATGACCGCCTTCAGGGTGTCGCGGTGAGAGCGCGGGATGGCGAGCATGGCGTCTTCGACGGCGCGGTAAAGACGGACTTCGAGCGAGAGGATCTGGCTGGCGTCGGTGGAACGGATGTCGAAGGTGGCGGAAGCGGATTGCGGGACCGAAGTGACCGACGTGCCGCCGCGGATTTCGCCGATGTTCAGCGTGGTTCGCGGGCGTGCGGGAAGTTTGAGTGCAGCGAGTTCGCTGATGGCCTGCGCGAGGATGACGATGGGGTTGGGCAGCGCGGAGTCAGTCCATGCGTGACCGCCGGGGCCGGTGATTTCGACACGGAAGCGTCGGCTACCGAGCGCACGGGTGACGACGGTTTCGTTGCCTGCGCCTTCGAGTGCGAGCGTGCCGCAGATACGTGATGCGAAGGGTGATGCGTTGAAGAGATGGCGCATGCCGCGGAGGTCGCCCTCGGCTTCTTCGCCGGTGTTGGCGGCGAAAAGGATGTTTGCGGCGGGGTTGATTTCCGAGTGGCGCACGGCGGCGGCGATGGCGAGGAGGGCGGCGAGGCCTGCGCCGTTGTCGGAGATACCGGGGCCGATGAGGAGCGATTCGTCTTCGCGGATGTCGAGTTCTGTTTCGGCGGCGAAGACGGTGTCGAGGTGCGCTGAGAGCAGCACGACGGGCGATGTGCCGTCGTCTTCATGGAGAAGGCCGAGCGCGTTGCCTGCTTCGTCAATGTGGACGTTGGCGAGGCCGAGGTCGTTCATGCGGTCGACGAACCATGCGGCGCGGGTGGCTTCACCGAAGGGTGGTGCGGGGATGGCGACGCATTCTTTCTGCCATGCGCGGATGCGTGGTTCATGCAGATGGAACCAGCCGAAGGCGCGATGGACGGAGCGGTCCTGCGCGATTTGTGCGATGCGTGCGAGGGGGAGGAGTTCGCGGTCGCGAAGAATCATGCGCTGGCCTCCTCAGTATTTGGACGATCGTTGCGGTAGATCACCTGCATCATGTGCAGACCCTGCGGTGGTGCGGTGGCTCCTGCGGCGTCGCGTTTCTTTGCGGCAAGGATGGCTGGGATGCTATCGGAAGGGATGCGGCCAGAGCCGATTTCGACGCAGGTACCCACGATATTTCGCACCATGTGATGCAGGAAGCCGGTACCGGTGACGCGATAGACGAATAGGTCATCTTTATGGAGCCATTCCGATGCGAAGATGGTGCGGATGTTGTTCAGCGGTTCACCGGACTCTTCTGCGCGACGTTTGCGGTCGGGGTCGCGGGCGGCGAAGGACGAGAAGTCGTGCGTGCCGATGAGGGCTGCTGCGGCCTGCTGCATCGGTTCCAGTTGCAGCGGCCAGCGGCAATCCCACGCGTACCGTGCGACGTGTGGCAGGCAGATGTTTTCTTCGCGACTGCCGGGCGTACGGCGGGGGAAGATGCGGTACTCGTAGGTCTTATTGAGGACGTTCGCGCGGGCGTGGAAGTCTTCGGGCACGGCTTCGCAGGTGAGGATGCGAATGGCGGAGGGAAGCCGGCGGTTGAGCGCGCGGTGGAGACGGTCTGCAGGGATATCGGCTTTCAGTGTGAGGGAGGCGGTCTGGCCGACGGCGTGGACGCCGGTGTCAGTACGCCCTGAGCCTTGTGGCAGGGCTTCTTCGCCGATGGTTTCGCGGAGGACTCGGGCGAGGGTGCCCTGGATGGTGCGGAGTTCGGGCTGGATCTGCCATCCGAAATAGTCTGTGCCGTCGTAAGCCAGAGTCAGCCGGAAGGTGTGGGCTGCGGTGTCAGTCTGGAATTGAGAATCGGGCATGGCAAGAGGTCCGCGGGAACATTGCGGATGTTTCGAACGTACCATGCACGACCATGCCGTGTGGCGTGGCCAGTGGTTGGTATACTTTGACTTCCGAAGGGAACACGGACGTACAAGTGGCCTGCGAATGGGGTCAGTCAGGCAATCGAAATGGATTGAACTGATCTGATAATCGGTCGCATGCAAGAAAGGTGCGTCCGAACGGGTCCGGCGAACGTCTCCCTTAGGAAAAGACTTTCCTCACAGTTGTTGGAGAACACAGGCGTGAAAGCAGGAACATTGCAGGGAGCGGCCGGAATCGCGCTGCTTTTCATGGGAACACTTGGCCAGGATGTGGCGCTGGCGCAGGCTGGGCAGCAACAGGCTCCCCCGGCGGGCGCACAGGCAAACCCCACCGCACCTGCTGCCCCGCAGGCGCAGCAGATTGACACGACTGGCCGACCGGATGTCCCGCAGGCTCCTGAGCCGGCCCATCCCGGACCGCTGTATCTGCGGGAAACCGGCAAGGATTACACCACACTGAAGAGCCATTGGAAGAATCCGATCGCGCCTTATACGGCGACGGATTACAACGCTCCTCGGTTAAGCAACACGCCCCGACTGAAAGATTTGTTGCGCGATGGCCGGATTTATCTGAGCCTTTCTGACTCGGTTCTGCTGGCGCTGGAAAACAACTTCGATATTGAAATCGCGCGTGTGAACCTGGACATTGCGGATACGGATATCCTGCGCGCCAAGGCAGGAAGCACGTTGCGCGGTGTTTCGACGGGTCTTGTCGCGAATACGCTGGGCGGCACTTCATCTACGGTGACAGGCGGCGGTGGCCCAGGTGGAACGACGACATCGTCGGGCGGTTCCGGTACCGGTGCCGCAGGCCTCGTGTTGTCCACGAACGGTGGCGGACCTACGCCGCTGAACCGGGACCCTCTGCTTTCGGGCACGCTGCAGTATGAGAGCTCAATCGCGCCGGGTGGAACGAGTATCTTCAACCCGAACTCCACGACGACGGATACGGCGACATACAACTTCGGCTATGCGCAGGGATTCCTGACGGGTACGCAGTTGAATGTCACGTATAACAACTCGCGTGTGACCTCGACTTCATTTTTGAGCGCGTATACGCCGCAGTTCAACGCGAACTTTAAGGCTACTGTTACGCAGAACCTGTTGCAGGGATTCGGCACGTGGATTCAGGGCCGTTTCGTACTGCAAGCAAAGAACAATCGCCGCATTACGGACTCGGCTTTCCGCCAGCAGTTGATCTACACGGTCACCCAGGTGGAAAGCATCTACTGGAACCTGGTGAGCGCGTACGAGGATGTGCAGGCGAAGACCCGCGCGTTGGAGCAGTCCACGAAGTTGGCTTCTGACAATCGCCGCCAGCTTGAGATTGGAACGCTGGCACCGCTGGATATTGTGAACAGCGATCAGGCTGTGAGCACGGATCAGCAGTCACTGACCACCTCGCAATCGAACCTGGAGTATCAGCAGTTGCTGATGAAGCAGGCGATCGTGCGTGATCTAAATGATCCTCAGCTTGCGACGGCTCCGGTGGTTCCGACGGATCGTGTGAGCCTGGAGCGTTTGCCGGAAGAAGATACTCCGCTGGAAGACCTGGTGAAACAGGCCTACGTGAATAATCCCTCCATTGAACAGGCAATCCTGAACATGGAGAACAACAAGATCACCATTCGCGCAGAAAAGAATGGTCTGCTGCCGGTACTGAATGCCTATGCATTCTACGGCGGCACGGGTATTGCCGGTACGGCGAATCCTGCCAGCTCTGCCTGTACGAATAACCCGACATTGCCGAACTGCGGTCTAGGCAACTATGGCGCGTATGGCACGGCGTTCTCAGGTGCGTTTAACAACAGCGCTCCGGATCGCGGTGTAGGTGCAACGTTGCAGATTCCGATCCGCAACCGTCCGGCGCAGGCTGACCAGGCGCGTTCGCAGATGGAATATCGCCAGGCACAGATGCGTTTGCAGCAGCTTTACACACAGACACGCATTCAGGTGATCAACGGGCAGTATGCGTTGACGAATGATCGTGCTTCCGTGGTGGCTGCGCAGGCGACGCGTGATTACCAGGCACAGGCTCTGGATGCAGAACAGAAGCGTTTCCGCCTTGGTGCTTCAACCACGGCGAATGTTCTGCAGCAGGAACGTAACCTGGCAACCGCTGAGAACACGCTGATCACTGCGACTGCGGTGTATGCACGTGACCGTGCTTCGCTGCAGCAGCTGCTGGCAAACACGCTGGACCGTTACGGTATCAATCTGGAGCAGGCTGCGACGGGCAACATCACCACCGCGCCTGTGATCCCGGGATTGACCGCGCCAAAGGATCCGGAACCGCCGAAGCCTTTGACGAATACACCTCCGCCGTTGCCGCCGTTTCAGGGCGTGACCCCACAGAGGTAAGCTTCACAAACGAACGACCGAACGAGGCAGAGAGAACACTCTCTGCCTCGTTTCCATTGTGCGCAAAGTACACTGGACAGGATGTCTGAAATCGTTGCAAACGCGCTTTCCTCCTCGTCTTCTTCGTATCTGCGCTCGGCTATGCATCAACCAGTGCAGTGGCTTCCGTGGGGGCCTGAGGCCTTTGAGCGTGCACTGGCAGAAGACAAGCCCGTGCTGCTGGATGTGGGGGCGGTGTGGTGCCACTGGTGTCATGTGATGGACCGCGAATCGTATGAAGATGCGGAGACCGCGGCGCTGATCAACGAACACTTCATTGCGGTGAAGGTGGATCGTGATGAGCGGCCGGACGTGGATACGCGTTATCAGGCGGCAGTGGCTGCGATCAGTGGGCAGGGCGGCTGGCCTCTGACGGCGTTTCTTACTCCGGATGGACGGCCTTACTTCGGCGGCACATACTTTCCGCCGGAAGAACGGTATGGACGCCCGTCGTTTCGGCGTGTGCTGATGACGATGGCCGCTTCGTATCAGAATCAGCGTGACGATGTTTTTGAGTCTGCATCGAGCGTGATGGAAGCGATTGAGCAGGGCGAAACATTCTCTGGTGCGATGAGTGATCTGGAGCGCGATGGTGCTGGCATTGCGCTGCTGCATCGCATGATGGATTCGGCGTTAAAGCAGTTTGATCCGGTGCACGGCGGGTTCGGATCGGAGCCGAAGTTCCTTCATCCTGGAGCGATTACGATGCTGACCGATGCGGCGTCGCGTGGTGAAGCGAATGCGGCGCAGTGTGCGGAAGCTGTATTGACGACGCTGAAGAAGATGGCGCGTGGTGGTGTCTACGATCAACTGGGAGGAGGGTTCCATCGCTACTCAGTGGATGAACGATGGATCGTGCCGCACTTCGAGAAGATGAGTTGTGACAACTCCGAAATGCTTAGGAGTTATTGCCATGCGTTTCAGACGTTTGCGGATGCAGAGTGCGCGGCGGCGACGCGAGGCATTGTGCAGTGGATGGATGAGTGGCTGTGCGACCGCGAGCAGGGCGGATTCTTCGCTTCGCAAGATGCAGACCAGTCGTTGGATGACGACGGTAATTACTTCACGTGGTCGCGTGCGGAGGCTGCGGAAGTTCTCACGCCGGAAGAGTTGAAGTTTGCCGAGGTGTACTACGACATTGGCGCGGTGGGCGATATGCGCCACGATGTTTCGCGCAATGTACTGTTCCGTCCGATGACGTTGGAGAAGGCCGCGGAACATGCAGGCGTGGATGCGACGCTAGCGCCAATGATGTTGAAGATGGTACGCGGGAAGTTGTACCAGGCTCGTTTGAAGCGGCCGATGCCGTTAATTGATCGCACGCTGTACACGGGCTGGAATGCGATGTGCATCTCTGCGTTTGTGACGGCGGGACGCGCGTTGCAGATGCCGAAGGCTATAGCGTTCGCGAAGAAGTCGCTGGATCGCGTGCTGGGTGCCGCGCTGCAGGATGGTGCTGTTTCGCACGTGGTGGCTTATGCCGACAAGGTTCACGCGACGAAGGTGTCCGGTGTTCTGGATGACTATGTCTTCCTTGCTGAAGCTTGTTTGGATGTTTGGGAGGCGTGTGGCGAGCAGGCTTATTACCTTGCTGCGGAGCAGATTGCGGAGACGCTGTTGCGGCGATTCTATGACGGCCGTGGTGGTGGGTTCTATGACACGCCGTCGGATGCAGCGGAGTTGATTGGCGCGTTGATCACGCGGCGTAAGCCGATTCAGGATGCGCCTACGCCTGCGGGAAATCCTGCTGCTGCGATGTTGCTGCTGCGGTTGCATGAGTTGAGCGGCAAGCAGGTGTATCGCGATAACGCGCAGGAGACACTGGAGACGTTCGCGGGCATTGTGGAGCACTTTGGTTTGTATGCCGCGACGTTTGCGCTGGCGCTGGGAAGGCTTTCGCGTCCGCCGGTGCAGGTCGTAATCGTTGGCGATGGAGAGGAAGCTGCGCGGCTGGAGTTGATTGCGTTGACGCCGTTCGCGGTGAATCGCACGGTGATTCGTGTGAAGCCGGAACAGATGGATGCGTTGCCGCCTGCGTTGATGGAGACGGTGGCGAAGATGCCTCGCGTGGACGGCGTGTATACGTTGGTTTGCAGCGGTATGACTTGCCATCCACCGATACGCGATGTGGAGGAGTTGATTACTGCTTTGCAGGCGTAGAGAGAGGGAAATGCAAAGAGGCCGGGTGATGATCACCCGGCCTCTTTCTTTTTGCCTTGTTGCGAGCGTTACTGCCAACCGCCACCGAGTGCCTGGTAAAGCTGTACCAGTGACGTCGCCTCACCTTGTTGCGCGCTGATGAGATTCAACTGCGCATTGAAGAGTGTGGAGTCACTGACGAGAACTTCCAGATAGGTTGCGGCGCCTGCCTGATAACGAACACGTGCGAGACGTGTCGAGTCCTGCGCGGCTGCGACAAGCTTCTGCTGTTCTTCACGTGCGGCACGTTGTTTGTTTACGGCGATGAGGGCATTTGATACATCGCGGAAGGCACCGAGGATGGTCTTCTGATAGGTGAGGACCATCTCTTCCTTCTGCTGTTTTGAAAGAGCGTACTGCCCACTCAGTTTGCCACCTGCGAAGATTGGCTGCGCGAGTGAACCGATGCCGTAGATGGTGCGGCCGGATGGATCAAAGAGATTGGAGAAGCTGTCTCCGCCGAGACCTGCGGAGAAGCTGATGGATAGCTGCGGGAAGAACTGCGCCTTGGCCACGCCGACGTTTGCGTTCGCTGCCTTGAGCTGTGCTTCCGCTTGCTGGATGTCCGGGCGACGCTCCAACAATTGCGAAGGGACACCTACAGGGAGATCCTGCGGCACAGGCGCGAGTGCAGATGCGTCTGTGTGCGTGACCGTACCGGGAGTCTGGCCCAGCAGAAGACGCATTGCGTTTTCCTGCTGCTCGCGCTGCTGTTCCAGCGTTGGGATAGCGGAAGTAGCACCGTAAAGAAGCTGTTCCGCCTGACGAAGATCCGAGAGCGGCGCGCGGCCCCCATCGGTCAGCGCGCGGGTGAGGCGCACAGAATCCTGCCGGGCCTTCAGCGTGTCCTGCGCTACGGCAATCTGTTCGTCGAGCGAACGCAGCGTGAAGTACGTGGTGGCGACCTGGCTGACAAGGGACATGCGCACTGCGGAGCGTGCCCAGTCCTGCGCGATGAGTTGATCGCGCGCAGCTTCCGTCTGTTTGCGATAGAGGCCCCAGAAGTCAGGTATCCACGCAGCGGAAAGATTAAGGCTGCCTGCAGTAATTGGTGAGCTAATCGTATTGCTGAGCGAATCCGGCAACTCCGCACCGATGCCCGAACCGCCAGCGTTGAACGTAGGGAACTGATTAGCGCGTGTGATCTTCACCTGCGACTGCGCTTCCAGTACTTTCTGTGCTGCGATGCGCAGATCGTAGTTGGCAGCGAGTGCCTGCTGAATGTATTGCTGCAGTTCAGGCTCGCGGAAGATCTCGCTCCATTTGCGATCGCCGATGGATTGCGTGGGATCGCTGGAGACGACTGCTTCATCCGCGCCGCGGAATGCCGGTGGTGCCGGCACCTGCGGGCGGGTGTATTTGGGACCAACATTGCAGCCAGTGGTGGCAATCAATGCAAGCGAAAGAACAGAGGTGATTGCTGGGTGTCGCATTAGTGTTGACCTCCATCTGCGGCAGCCGCGGCTACAGGATCAAAATCCGGCTTGGAATCCATCGTTGTGCCCTTACCGCCCTTGCCGAAGCGATGCGAGATGTATTCGACGACGGAGAAGGTGACGGGCACCATGAGGATGCCGATGATGGACGACAGCAACATGCCGCCGATCACCACGGTTCCGAGGATGCGTCGCGATACCGCGCCTGAGCCGGTGGCTGTCCACAAGGGAAGGCAGCCAAAGACGAAGGCGAAGCTGGTCATCAGGATGGGTCGGAAGCGCAGTCTTGCAGCTTCCAGTGCGGACTCTGCGATGGACTTTCCTTCCTTGTAGCTGAGGACAGCGAACTCCACGATAAGGATGGCGTTCTTTGCCGAAAGACCGATCAGCATGACGAGACCGATGGTGGCGAAGATGTCGTTTTCCATGGAGCGGATGCTGAGCGCAAGATACGCACCCAGAATGGCGACCGGTGTGGAGAGCAGAACGCTGAAGGGAAGAGTCCAGCTCTCGTACAGTGCCGCGAGGATGAGGAAGACGAAGAGCAGCGACAGACCGAAGACAACCCATGCAGGTACGCCTTGTGCCGCCTTCTGTTCCTGGTAGCTCATGCCGGTGTAGTCATAGCCCATGCCGGTTGGCATGGATTGCTGGAAGGTTTCTTCCAGTGCTTTTCGTACCTGTCCTGAGCTGTAGCCCGGAGCGCCGGTGACGTTCAACTGCGCGCCAGGGTGCTCGTTGAATCGGAGAACGAACTCCGGTCCATTGATCTGCTTCACGTGAACCAGCGATCCGAGTGGAACCTGGCTTCCGTTGGCACTGCGCACGTAGAACTGATTGATGTTGTCGATCTTCGTACGCGATGCACCTTCGGCTTCGACGTATGTCTGCCACTGTCGACCGAAACGGTTGAAGTAGTTGACCAGGTAGCCGCCCATGAAGGTGGACATGGTGTTGTACACACTGCTGAGATCCACCTGCTGCTGGATGACCTTTTCACGATCGACTTCAGCGTAGAGCTGCGGTACTGCCGGCAGGTACGACGGGATGGCCGCGGCAATCTCAGGACGCTTCTTCAGCGCGCCAAGATAAGCGAAGAGGTTTTGCGTGAGGAAGTTTGGATCATCCTTGCCGGATTGATCCTCCACCACCATGGTAACGCCACCCGAGGTTCCGATGCCGGGAATGGCTGGCGGCGGGAAACTGAAAGCCAATCCAGCGGGATTGCCCATCAGCTTCTGTCCGACCGAAGCCTGGATCGCTTCGATCTGCTCTTCCTTGGTTTTTCGATCGTCCCAGGGTTTGAGAGAGACGAAGAAGAACGCGCTGTTGGTGCTTTGTACCTGTGTCAACAAGCTGAAGCCGTTGACGGCTACAACACCACCAACACCCGGTGTATCAAGAAGCGCCTTCGTGATCTGCTGCGCGGCTTGATCCGTTTTCTGAAGACTGGTGGCATCCGGCAACTGCAGTGCAGCGAAGAGATACCCCTGGTCTTCCTGTGGGATAAAGCCCGTGGGCAGGCGCGAACCCATGAAGACTGCGACCACGGCGATGACTGCGAGCGCGATCATCGTGGCACCCGACTTGTGGATCAGAACGCGCGATGTTCCTACATAGGCTTCCGTGGTGCGACCAAAGACACGGTTGAACCAATTAAAGAAGCGTCCAAGCAGTCCGGGCTTCTGTTTGTGGTCCTTTGGCTTGAGCAACAGCGCGGCGAGTGCAGGCGAGAGTGTAAGAGCGTTGAACGCCGAGATGAGCACCGAGATGGCGATGGTCACAGCGAACTGCTGATACAGACGGCCGGTAATACCAGGGATGGCCGCTGTTGGGATGAACACCGCTGCGAGGATGAGGGCGATGGCGACGACGGGACCGCCTACCTCTTCCATCGCCTTGATCGTCGCATCCGTTGGCGACAAGCCTTCCTCGATGTGATGTTCGACGGCTTCGACCACGATGATGGCGTCGTCGACGACGAGACCGATGGCGAGTACAAGGCCGAAGAGCGACAGCGTATTAATGCTGAAGCCGAGCAGCGGGAAGAGCACGAATGTGCCGATGAGTGAGACGGGGACGGCCAGCAATGGAATCAGCGTGGCGCGCCAGCCCTGCAGGAAGATGAACACAACGATGATCACGAGGATCAACGCGATGCCCAGCGTCAGGATAATGTCGTGAATACCCGCGCTAACGGCCTTGGTGGTGTCCAGCGGCACGTCGTACTTGATACCCGGGGGGAAGGTCTTCTGCAGTTCGTCCAGGCGCTTGCGCACCTGCTCTGCTACCTGCACCGCGTTCGAGCCGGGTAGCTGGTAGATACCCATCATGCCGGCAGGTGCGCCGTTGTAACGTGCGGAAAGGCTGTAAAGCTGCTGTCCGAGTTCCACGCGTGCAACGTCGCGCAGATGCAGCACCGATCCGTCAGGATTGGCGCGCACTACGATGTTTTCGAATTCCTTCTCGTCCACCAGACGGCCCTGAGTCCGAACGGTGTAGGTGAACTGCTGTCCGTTCGGAACAGGTTCTCCACCAATCTGTCCTGCCGGGTTCACGGCGTTCTGTGTTCCGAGGGCAGTGATGACATCGGTCGCGGTGACGCCAAGGTTTGCGAGTTTGTTGGGATCAACCCAGATTCGCATGGCGTATTGGCCGCCAAATACCTGTACGCGGCTTACGCCGGGTACACGCGCAATTTCGTCCTGCACGTTGATGATGGCGTAGTTGGTGAGAAATTCCTGATCGTACTTCTTGTCGTTTGAGTTGATGCCGACAAGCATCAGGGGAGAGGTGAGCGCCTTCTGCACGGTGAGACCGGCAGTGTTCACCTGTGCGGGAAGCTGTGCCTGCGCCTGCGAGACGCGAAGCTGCGACAGGATCTGATCTGTGTCAGCATTCGTCTTTACGTCAAAGTCAACGAAGACCTGTGTCTGCCCGTTGTTGGCGTTGACCGAATACATGTAAAGCATGTTGTCCACGCCGTTCATCTGCTGCTCGATCGGTGTGGCAACGGCCTGCGAAAGTGTTTTTGCATCGGCGCCGGGATAGGTGGCCTGTACAAGGATTTCCGGCGGAACGATATCAGGGTATTGCGACGTGGGCAGAGTCAGCATGGAAACCACACCGACAATGACCGTAATAATGGCGATCACAATGGCGACAATGGGTCGCCGAATGAAAAATTTCGACACGAACTTACCTCGCTTCCGCGGGTGTTGTTGCGCTCGCAGGAGCGGGGGCGTGCGGCGCGACTGGCGCACCTTCCCTTAGCTTCTGCAGATTGTCCACGATGACGCGGCTTCCCGGAGCAAGACCGGAGTTCACGATCCAGTTGTTTCCAGATTCGGAACCAAGCTGCAGCGTTACGGCATGTGCCTTGTTGCCAGCGTCGACGATGTACACCTGCTTCATTCCCTGCACATCGGTCACCGCGGCCTGAGGTACGGTGATGGTGTTGCGGCGAAGCTGTGTGGTGGCAGAAACGCGGCCGAACTGACCGGGGCGCAGGACATTCTTAGGATTCGGGAAGACGGCGGCGATGCGGATGGCACCTGTCTGCTGATTCATCTGACGATCGATGAATGCGATCTTGCCCTTGTGGGGATAGGCATCGCCGTTGGACAGTGTCAGTGTCAGCGGAACGTTGGCGGCGCTCTTCAAGAGATCCGCATCGCTATCATTCGCACGACCGATGAGTGCGAGGTATTCGCTATCGCTGATGGAGAAGTACACCTTGACGGGATCAAGCTGCGACACAGACGTGAGGGCAGTCTGGGGCGATACAAGATTGCCGATCTGTGTGACTGCCTGACCGGCAACACCGGAGATGAGCGAACGAACCTTAGTGAAGCCGAGGTTAATCTCTGCTGTCTCTTCTGCCGCGCGTGCGGTTGCGATCTGCGCCTTCGCCTGCTGCACGTTGGCTTCGCTCTGTGCCCTGGTCTGGACTTCCTGATCTAACTGGCTCTGAGCAATTGCCTTTTGTTCTGCGAGCGGGGTATCGCGGGTGACGTTGATCTCTGCGAGCTTTAGAGCGGCCTGTGACTGACCCAGTGCAGCTTCTGCGGCTGCGACCTGGCCCTTCGCCTGATCAAGTGTTGCCTGGAAGGGACGAGGATCAATCTCAAACAAGACCTGGCCCTTGCTGACAACGGAACCTTCGCGATAATTCTGGCGGATAAGGTAACCGGTCACCTGCGGCTGGATCTGCGCGTTCACGAAGCCATCCAGTGTGCCCACCCACTGGTTGTTCAGGGCAACGTCTGACGGCTGTACCGTGACCACGGAAACAGGCAGGGCACCCATTTGCTGCTGTGGAGCGGGCTTGCTTTCGCAGCCTGTTGCCAGAAGCACGATGCTTGCTCCGGCTAAAAGAAAAGCCGCACGGCAAGCGGTCTGTGCGAGGGGAGTGCGTTGGTTCACGCGGCGGATGGCCGGCATGGTCATGAATGCTCCTTGGCGAAAGATCCTGCGGCTGAACGTTCTCTCACAGAAAACATACGCGCATGTATCTTTCACATACGATGATGCGTCCAATAGCGGGGATTCAATAAGTTGCCTGTGAGAAAAGTTACTTCCGAACATCGTACGCAAGAACGGGCCATACGGACACGTAAAGATTTGATGGCTGCGGCTCGGCGCGTCTTTGCGCGCGATGGGTTTGAAGTGGCTCGCCTGCAGGATATCGCGCAGGAAGCGGGCAAGACGCGCGGCGCGCTCTACGCCCACTTTAAGGACAAAGAAGATCTCTTTTTCGCATTGATCGAAGAGAACATGGAGGCGGACGGGGAATTCTATAGGACTCGGCTTACGCCCGAATCAACGCGCGAAGAACGTGTGGCTGCGCTTGTGGATCATATGGAAGCTATGTTGTGTGATCGCAAACGTGTGATGCTTTACCTGGAATTCAAAATGTACGCTATCCGGCATCCCCATAAACAAAAGCGTCTGGCGGAGCTTCACCAGGCACTTTGTGTGAAGGGCATGGATTCCAAGTTGCACCTGGTACCGGAGCTGCATGAAGACAACTCGCAAAAGCGGCGAGCGATCTTTGCTGCATTTGGTGCTGTGCTGGACGGCCTTGCGCTGAATCTGTATTTCGATCCGGGAGCACTTTCGCAGGAGGAAGTGCGCTCCCGCATTGAACAGATGGTGCGCGAACGCGTTGTTTAATGTGACTTGTAGGCCTTGATCCCGATAGCAACGGGATGTGGTCCGGCAGGCAACATGGTGAACAACTCAGGACCGCGTGTGGCGCGTGTGCGAATGACCGCCACGTCTGCACCGCGCGAGTCGGCGACCAGCAGCACAGGTTGTCCCGGTGACATGGCCATGGCATCGGGGCCGGGGCCGGTGTGGATGCTGTTGGACATGCGTCCATCGTCGATGGAGTAGAGGCTTACGGAGTCTGAGCCGTTCGCTGCGACCCAGAGCGATGTGTTGTCCGCACCGACTATACCGCGCGTGGGCTGTGTGCCGATGAGGTAGGTGCCGCCCACTTCGTTGGTGTAGGTGGAGATTTCACTGACGCTGTCAGAGCCGTAGTTGCTGACGAAAATCTCACCGCTATCGGGCTTCAGGGCAATGTGTCCGGGCTGCTTGCCAACGCGCAGTCGCGCCAGCAAGTGGTCCTGCATGGATGCGGGGTCCTGCTTGGCTTCCCATGTTCCGGGTGCGGAAGAGAGGCTGACGGCCATGACTTCATCGTTGCCGGGGCAGGTGATGAAGGCTTTGGAAGAGTCGCCAAGGATGGCGATGTCGGCTGCGCCGGAGCACTTGTCGTAGGTGGAACGAAGCTGCAACGGATGGTCTTCGCCGATCGCATAGACAGAGACGGAACCCGCGCCACGATTGGCCACAACCAGCGAACGATTGTCAGGCGACACGCGCACTGTGGCAGGCTGAACGCCAGCGGCTACGGTTGCAATGCTGCGATGCGTTGCGAGGTCGATGACGCTGACGGAGTTGGAGTCGGCATTCGTTACGTACGCGCGCTTGCCGGTGGAATCAACGTCGATGCCGGTCGGGCCGCGTTGCACGCCGATGGTGGCGGCGATGGAGTTGTTGTCCGCGTTGATGGCGGTGACGGTGCTGCTGCCGGAGTTGGTGACGTAGACTTCGTTGCGCGTGGGATTCACGGCAATGGCACTGGGCTGAGCACCCACCTGCAATGTGCGGTCGGCGCGGAAGTTCACCAGATCGAGGACGGTCACGGTGCCAACTGCATTATTCGCGACGTACGCGTATTCGCGGTAGTTCGCCGCGAGTTGCGGAAAACGCATACGATTGCATCCGCCTGCAAGGAGCAGAAGCGGCAGGGAAGCAAGAGTGATGGAGCGGCTTACCTTCACGTTACGATTGCTTCCGATTTACGGACGACCAACGCGCTGCAAGCCAGATGACCACGGCGATGTTCGTAACGGCAACGAGAATGTAGGCGGCCCAGAGGAAGTGGATACTGTTCACAGTAGGTTCCATGTTTATGCCTCCAGTGCTTCCATGGCTTCGCGTTCTGCGATCTGCTGTTCACGACGAACGATGGCGTAACGCGCCCAGATGAGAGTGCATCCCCAGAAGAACCACGCCACCATGTTCCAGAGGAAGGCGGTCTTCATTACCGGGTCCAATGCGCCGTCTCCGCGCAAAACCGGTGCGGGATGCTGCGTGCGCCACCAGGTGATGGATTCGAAGACGATGGGAATATCAATACCAGCAAAGACACTGAGTACTGCTGCAATTACCGGTGCCTGGCTGCTGGAGGAGAAGCTGCGCACCAACAGGTAGCTGACGTAGAGCAGGAAGAGCATCAGGAAGCTGGTCAGGCGGGCATCCCATGCCCACCAGATGCCCCACACGGGACGCCCCCACAACATCCCGGTGGCGAGACCGAGGCCTACATAAAGAACGGAGATTTCTGCGGAGGCAATGGCAAAGGCGTCCAACTTCATAGCCAAGGCGTGATTTTTGCGACGCGTCGCCAGGAAGGCGATCGACGCGATCATGTTCGCATAGGGGAAGATTTCGGCGGAGATGTTAATTGGCACATGCCAATAGAAGATCCGCTGAATCGGTCCCATGGTGGCTTCCGTGGGAGCAACGAAAATGGCCTCGTACAAACCCCATGCCAGCAGGGCCACGCTCAGACCGCACAACATCCAGAAAAGGCGCTTCATGATCGTCTTACAGTCTACCGTCTTCGTGGATTTGCGGGGCGTTATTCGGCGTGGAGCACGGTTCCGAAGAGAAGGATGCATGCGGTGGTGAAGATGACGTCAAACCCGAAGATCAGGCGCACCCACATGCCGGGTTCAAAATCGCCGGTGATGACGGCGGTGGTGGCCTGCGTGACACCGAGCAGCGCCGGGATGGAGATGGGGAAGAGAATTGCTGGCAACATCAGAGCGCGGTTGCGGCTGCGCAGACCCAGCGCGGCGAAGAACGTGCCGTTGGCTACGATGGCCCACGTTCCCAGTGGCAGGATCAGCAAGAGCCACTTGATCTCGCCCAGCGGATGCAGGTTGTAAAAGACGATGAAGACCGGCGCGAGTACGGCTTCAATGAAGGCCACGAAGAGGAAGTTTGCCAGCGCCTTGCCGAGGAAGAGTGCGGATGGCGGTGCGGCGCTCATGCGGTGCGCGTCCATGACTTGATTGCGGCGTTCGCGTTCCCATGAGATGTTGAGCGAGGTCGTTGCGGCGAAGAGTAAGCCCACCCAGAGAAGGCCGCCGCTCATTTGTCTTGCCATGGCGGGATAGCCGGTGGGGTCGAATGCCATTGCAAAGGCTACCGCGATCAGCAATGTGAAGAAGAGCATGCCAGCGACGGCTTCGCGGCTTCGCCATTCGAGCCGAAGATCTTTCTTGAGGTGGAGCCAGACGGTGCGGAGATAGATCACTCGACGGTCACTCCATCTTTCGTGATGTCGGCGACTTGAGCTTCTGCTGCGCGAATGTAGTCGGCGGGTGCAAGAAGGAGCTGCAGACCGCGCGTGCCAGCGGAGACGCTGATTGTGTCGAAGAGCTCGATGGATTCGTCAGCGAATGCGCGGTACGCCTTCTTCGCGCCCATGACGGTCACGCCGCCGCGGATGTAGCCAGTGAGTGGCTCTACGTCTTTCAATGAGGTCAGTTCGGCTCTCTTTGCTTCTGCTGCCAAGGCGAGTTTCTTCAGGTCGAGTTCGCTGTTGCCGGGAACGACGCCGAAGACATATTCACCGTCGTGGAGGCGACAGAGGAGTGTTTTGAAGACCTGCTCGACGGGCATGTCGATCTTGCGTGCGACTGTGCCTGCGGTGAGGTCGTTAGGGCTGACTTCGTACTCGCGGGTTTCGTACTTGATGTTCAGTTTGTCTAGCAGACGTGCGGCGTTCGTCTTCATGCAGCCGCCTCGGCATTTGGTGTGACGATGCTGCCATGGCGCATGTGGATGACGGAATCGGCTGCGTGATGGACGAGCTCGAACTGATGCGTTGTGACGATGACGGTGCGCTTGCGTCCGCCAACGAGCGGCCAGGTGCGGAAGTCGAGTAGTAGCGTGACGAGTTCCTTTGCGCCGCTGACATCCATGTTGCTGAATGGCTCGTCGAGTAGCAGAAGTTCAGGATCGCTAACGAGTGCACGTGCCATCGAGACGCGCTGGCGCATGCCCTGCGAGAACTGCGATACGGGGCGCGTGAGGAAGGGATCGATGCCGACTGCACGCAATGCCATCTCTGGTGAACCAACGCAGTCGCACGTTGCGCCGGGATTCTGAAGGCGCAGGAAGTAGCGGAGGTTTTCCATCGCGGTTAGCTCTTCGTAGAGCATGGGTGCGTGGCTCATGTAAGCCATGCGATGACGCTCGTTGAAGGGTGTGCCGCCAAGTGTCGTTACGGTTCCTGATGTCGGCGTGATGAGTCCGGCGAGCGTGCGGAGGAGCGTGGATTTGCCTGCGCCGTTGGGACCGAGCAGGACGTGGAATCCACCCGATTCAAAGGTGCAGGAGACACGCTTGAGTGCAGCGAAGCTGCCGTAAAGCCGGGAGAGGTTTGTGACCTCTGCTGCCAAATTGGGAATGGACTGCATCGGCTTTCAGTATAAAGTGCGGAATCTGCTTGAGCTTGGGTTGAAAGCATCGTTAGAGTGTTGGCCATGCAAGAATTGAAATCTTCCCACGATCCTCGGATCGTTCTTCCGCCTCCACGTCTGCATTGGGGTTGGGTGTTAGCCCTATCCATCCTTACCCGCAGCTACTTTAATTCGATCTGGATGATTGTGCTGGCCAACTGGGTGCGCAAGGTAACGGGTCGCAAAGACGCGTTGATCTGGGCGATCGTGAATGTCGCTGTTATTCCCGGAGTATTCCTGATCGCGGTGATGGTAGGAGCCACGATTGGCCTCATGTCTCGCGGTCAAGGTATTGGCGATACACGCGTGCTCTATTACTCGTTGGTAGCTTTTGGGATGATCGCTGTCGTAGGCAGTTACACTGCCGCAGCCTTCAAGTTGAGGAGCGCGCTGGAGGAAGCGACGGTTGGCCTGGCGTTTGGCGGTGTGATGACATTCCTGTTCAGCGGCACGTACTTTCAGTACTTCCTGCACGACTACGTCGTTCCGGATGCCGAAGAACTGTATGGAGCTCTTCCAACACCACCAGCGTACGTGCTGCCGCCGACTGCCTAAAGCTATTTCAAAGGTGCAACAAGCGTAGCTGTAGGAGCGGCGCTGGGAGTTCCGGCGGGTTGGGTGCCGGGCTTCGCTCCGTTGGGAGCGGGGGCGTACTTGCTGGCGCACTTGGCCTGGAGTTCGGTGGCCTGGAAGACGCCATCGCGGCCGAGGTGGCCCATGGCTAATGCCTGGGCGTCGTCCTTGAAGGTGTCTGGTGGCGGTTCAGTGCCCTGGTAGTTCACGGTGAGTTCCTTACCCTGTTCCAGCAGGACGAACTGAGCGTGCGTGCCCACGCGTTGGATGGAGCCGGGCTTCACGTTGCCTGCCACGCGCAGGTTGCGCTTGTAGGCCTTCTGGCCCATGGTCTGGAGTTCGCCGATGGTGCAGTAGTAGCTGGTGGCCTTGCTGTCACGTGCGCCCGCAATGGCGAGGAACAGGACAGCACCGACGATGACGACGGTGGCGACGATGACCTTGACGGAGGAACGACCGGACTGGGACATAAGCTACCTCCGATTCTACTCCTGCACCAGTGGCGATGCTACGGTTACCGGACTGGCGGAGGCGATGTTTGGCCTACATTGACGATATACTTCGCCTTACAGCTATGCCGAGAAATGGCATCTGGGCAGGAGACACGAATCCATGAGCACATCGACGAACGGGCACAAGCATAACGGGAACGACTACACCGTTCCAAAGCCGCGCGAGCAATGGATTGTGAACCGCAAGGCTGAAGCCGCCAAGACCGGCGACTGGAACATGAGCCAGATGCACTTCGCGCGTAAGGGCCTGATCACGGAAGAGATGGCTTACGTTGCACACAAGGAGAAGCTGGAGGCCGAGTTCATCCGCCAGGAGATCGCCAAGGGAACGATGATTATCCCGGCGAACATCAATCATGTTGAGCTGGAGCCGATGTGCATTGGCGTGGGTTCACTATGCAAGATCAACGCCAACATCGGCAACAGCGCCATCACGAGCAACGTGGATGAGGAGCTGCGCAAGCTGCATACTGCTGTGCACTATGGCGCGGATACGGTGATGGACCTGTCGACCGGCGGCGATATCCCGATGATCCGCGAGGCCATTCTGCGGCATTCGCCCGTGCCCATCGGAACGGTGCCGTTGTATGAGGCGCTTTCGCGTGTGAAGCGTGTTGAGGATCTCAACATCGACATCTACATGGACGTGCTGGAAGAGCAGGCGCAGCAAGGCGTGGACTACTTCACGATCCATGCTGGCGTGCTGATCCAGTATGTGCCGATGGTGTCGAAGCGCATCACAGGCATCGTGTCACGCGGCGGCGCCATTATGGCGCAGTGGATGACGAGCAATCACAAGCAGAACTTCCTGTACGAGAACATCGAACGCATCCACAAGCTGATGGCGAAGTACGACGTCAGCTACTCGTTTGGTGACGGCCTGCGTCCCGGATGCGTTGCCGATGCCAGCGATGAGGCACAGTTTGCCGAGTTGGCGACATTGGGCGAGTTGACGCGCAGTGCGTGGAAGCACGATGTGCAGGTGATGATCGAAGGTCCGGGCCACGTGCCGATGGACAAGATCAAGGAGCAGGTGGACAAGGAAGTGGAGCTTTGCGATGGCGCTCCGTTCTACGTGCTTGGACCGCTGGTTACCGATATTGCTCCGGGTTATGACCACATCACCAGTGCGATTGGCGCGGCGATGATTGGCTGGCACGGCGCGGCGATGCTCTGCTACGTAACGCCGAAGGAACATCTCGGACTGCCGAACGAGAAGGACGTGAAGGACGGCATCATCGCGTACAAGATTGCGGCTCATGCTGCGGATATTGCGCGTCATCGTCCGGGTGCGCGTGATCGTGATGATGCGATCAGCCATGCTCGTTACACGTTCGACTGGGATGCGCAGTTTGACCTGTCGTTGGATCCTGAAACCGCTCGCGGTATGCACGATGAGACGCTGCCGGATGACTATTACAAGGAAGCGGCTTTCTGCAGCATGTGCGGACCGAAGTTCTGCTCGATGAACTGGTCTTCGAAGGTCGACAAGTACAACGAGGAAGTTCATGGACTGAAGAAGCCGGAACTGACCCAGATCATGACGGAGCAACTCGTTTCGTTGCGCGGATAGTCAGGGAGAGGGGTACCCCCCTCCCCCCTGTTTTTCTAAAATCGTCTTTCTATCGGGTTTATGGTTTTGGTGTTTGTAAAATCGTCTGCCCATTGGAGTTAGAGGCAAAATCGTCTTTCTAAACGAGTTAGGGCCGCGCTCAGCGCGGCCCTTTTGCTGTCTAGTTCTATTTTAGTTGTTTGGTAGAAATGACCTGCCAACTCTATTTCTTTTTATTTGTTGGAGTTGAGTGGTTCAGGGGCTTGACAGGGCACTTCGTGCGATTCTCGACGCCTTCGGCGGGCGTTGGCTGTCATTCATCGCGGTGCGGGTGGTGTCGTAAGTACCAGGAACCGAACGGCCGCGGATGGTGAGGTTTTGGCCGGCTGCATGAACGCTTCCGCGCTCGTTCATCCAGTGCATCTTGAAATTACGGCCCCGGATATGGCTCTTGAGCTTTCCATCCGTGTTCACTCTCGGACAGTCCCGATTATCGGTTGCAATTATTTTCTGCAATCGTCGTCCCATAGAACATCGAGTGGAGTAACTTCATTCCCATAGAAGTTCTAGTGGAGAAGCCGATGGGCAAAGCCGATTCAACATCAACCGAAGTGATGATCGTGGCCCTTGGCAGATCCCCGGGCTCTTTGCAACGCTCTTCGAACGCACTAGAAGATCTAGTCCTCGCGAGGCTCTATGCGCAGAATTGAGTGGTATCAACGTACCTGCTTGCTCGTCATCGCATCCGTAGCAATGTCGCTGCTGTATCGGGCGCAAGCACAACAGCCCGCACCCAGTGCTGACACACAGACTCAGATCTCTCATATCGAGAATGGGTTACTGCCTTCGGTGATCATCAAAGGCCAGCCCGTGGCCGGAATGCACGTGACCGACAGGATGCGCTACTACCATGTGCCGGGTGTGAGCATCGCCTACTTCGATCATGGAAAGATCCAATGGACAAAGGCCTACGGTGTTGCAGACGTACAAACAGGCCGTCTGGTGACTCCGGAGACACTCTTTCAGGCGGGCTCCATCAGCAAACCGATTGCCGCGCTCGGCGCGCTTAGCCTGGTACGAAGTGGCAAGCTCAAGCTTGATGAGAATGTAAACAACGAACTTCGCTCATGGCACATTCCCGAGAATGAGTTCACGACAAACCAGAAGGTGACGCTTCGCAGACTCCTTAGCCATAGTGCAGGCGTGGGTGTTCATGGATTTAGCGGCTACGAAGTGGGGCAGCCGCTACCCACGGTGATTCAGATACTGGATGGCTTGAAACCAGCAGCCTCACCGCCGGTGCGCGTCGAGACCGTGCCTGGTTTGGTATATAGCTATTCAGGCGGCGGCATGATGATCGTCCAGTTGCTGATGATGGAGAAGTCGGGGAAGAGCTTTCCAGCAGTGATGCGCAGTCAGGTGCTTGGCCCCATTGGCATGATTCAGAGCACGTATGAACAGCCACTGCCGTCCAATCTGGTCAGTAGCGCAGCACTGGGATACGGATCACATGGTTCGCCTCTCCCCGGTGGTTTCCACGTCATCCCCGAGATGGCTGCTGGAGGCTTATGGTCGACGCCCTCCGACCTTGCGCGCGCAGCAATTGAAGTGCAAAAGGAATATGCCGGAACATCCGACAGGATTCTGACGCAAGCTTTGGCGAAGGATATGCTGAGTCGCCAGAAGGACAATTGGGGTTTAGGTTTCGAAGTTGAGAAGCCTGGTGCAACGCCTCGTTTTGATCATTTTGGGGTGAACACAGGCTTCGTCTCCGTGCTGGAAGCGTATCGCGACCAAGGACAAGGAGTCGTGATTATGACCAATGGACAACAGGGCGAAAAGCTTATTACAGAGCTTCTTCGTTCCATTGCCCATGAGTATGCGTGGCCGGATCTTCAACCTGTCGAGCATACGTTGATCAAACTTGATCCCGCTTCGCTGGAAGGTCTGGAGGGAACGTATGATCAGGCGGATAAGGATGGGCAGGACAAACTAACGGTCACAATCCGAGACGGGAAACCCTACATCTCTGGCTCCTACAGTGTGGGGTCGACCTATCATTTTGGATTTTCGGAGCCATGTGAGTTACTGCCCGAAACGCGCGACCAGTACTTCACCTTGCAGACAAGTGCTGCCAGCTTTCGCTTTGAAAGGGCCAGCGAAGGTCGAGTGGATCGTTGCATCGTGATTTCAGGAACGAATCAGCGTGACGCCAAGAAACTATAGAGTAACAATTGCCATTCATGATCTGTTCACGCTTGCTTCGTACATAGGGGAAAGGAGTAACGATGCGTCTGATGTCTTCCTCTAAAGGTTCTACGGTTCGTTTGTTTTCAGCCTGTCTGCTGATTGGTTCTGGTTTGGCCTGGGGGCAGGCAAAACCTGCTCCCGCCAAAGGCAGGGATTTTGATACGGCTGCCCCAAAAGAAGAAATCATGGGGACGGGGAAGGCTGCAGCGGGCGCAAACTCTGAGGTAGGCAGCCCGAATCGCACGGTGGGACCGCAGCGGGATGGCTCGATTGTTGTTTCCGACAACCAAGTGCTGACGCCTGCGGGCAAGATTGTTGAGATGGGCACGCCTGTGCGCGTGAAGGCGATTGCGCTCAATCCCAATCGCATGGTTCATAGTGCGGCTGTGTTGCTGATGGGATCGCCGCAGCCGATCATCGTATTCGATACGGTGGCGGGAAAGGTGCTGCAGCGGTTTACTCCTGAAGACGCGGGAGCCACTGCGAAGGACACCACCGCGGGATCGTTTACGGGCATTACGTATTCCGCCGATGGCTCGAAGCTGCTTTTCAGCCAAGACAACAACCACGTTGTGATTACGAAGGTGGATAAGAAGACGGGTCTTCTGAGCAGTGAGCAGCGAGTGAAACTGCCTGAGCCGCCCGCGGATGGGCGCACGTATCACAATGCGAAGTCAATCAATCCGGGAGGCATTGCATTCTCAGCGGATGGTAAGCGTGCCTATGTTGCGTTGAATGTTGCGAACACGCTCGGAGTGATTGACCTTACATCGTCTCCCGCGAAATTGATTAGCCAGATTCCTGTTGGCAATGTGCCGAACAGTGTTGTGGTGAGCGGGAACTATGCGTATGTGACCAATGAAGGGGGACGGCCCGCTACTGGCGAGGATTTCACTAACGATTCGGATGGTACGGCGATCGTTGTTGACCGGAAGGATGCTTTCACGATCACTGGCACGGTGTCTGTTGTTGACCTGACAGCGGGTAAGGAAGTGAAGACCATCCCGGTTGGTTTGCATCCGGTAGGGATGGCGATTTCCGGTTCGAAGCTCTATGTTGCGAATGCTTATAGCGATAGTCTTTCGATCGTTGATCTTCAGACCGATAAGGTGATGCGCACGATTAGCCTTAGCGTTCCGATTGGAAATGGTGCGTTTGGCGCTGGTCCCAATGGCGTTGCCGTTACGGATGATGGCAAGGCTTATGTAACGCTGGGGCAGGCGAATGCTGTTGCCGTTGTGAACCTGCAGGGGCGCGAAGCGAATCCCGTGGTTGGTTATATTCCTACGGCTTACTTCCCAACTTCCATCACGTATGACAAGGCGCGGAAACAGATTCTGGTGGCCGATGATAAGGGGCTGGGATCACGCGGTAATACGACGATCAAAGAAAACGTAGTTGGCTACAACACGCACGGCGATATGGGGGTTGCGAACCTGATTGCGGAGCCGAATTCTGTTGAACTGGCGAAGTTCAGCAAGCAGGTGTTTGATAACAATCACTGGAACCTGACGACGAACATTGAAGTTGGGAAAGAGTTCATTGATCCGCGGGCTGTGGCGGTCGCGGTGCCAAAGCATATTGGTGAGCCTTCGCTGATCAAGCATGTGTTTTTGATCATTAAAGAGAACCGCACGTACGACCAGATGCTGGGTGATGTGAAGTGGGGGAATGGATCGCCTGAGTTGGCGATGTTTGCTTCTGCTGTGCCGAATCAGCATGCGATGGTGAAGCGGTTCCCGCTGTTGGACAACGTGTATGCGCCGAGTCGTCAATCGGCTGATGGTCATCCGTGGATTGGTATGTCGGGTTCGTTTTATTCCAACGACATTCTGTCGCCGGATTGGATTCGTTCGTACCCGGGTGGTGGTGCAGAGGATCCGCTGACCTATACGCCGATGGGATTTCTGTGGACGGGACTTGAGGCAAAGGGACTTACCGCGAAGCTGTATGGCGAATGGAGCAGCGGCGCTACGATTGCGCATAAGGCTGATGGATCGGCTTATACGTGGACGGATTTCTATAACACTTCGCTATGCAAGGAAGGCAAGGCTCCGGCTTCCAGTTGCGTTGTTCCGGATGATGCCATTCATGTGAGTTCGGTGATTCCTTCTGCGGCGAAGATTATGGATCCGCACTATCCGCCGTTCAATTTGAATATTCCCGATCAATATCGCGTGGATTACTGGATCAAAGATTTTCAGGCGATGGATTCCGCAGGAAAGGTACCTAACTTAACTATTCTTTGGCTGCCGAATGACCACACGGCGGGTGCTTCAAAGGGAATGCCTGATCCGATGAGTTATCAGGCAGACAACGATCTGGCGCTTGGCCGCATGGTTGAGGCGATCAGTCACAGCAAGGTGTGGGGCGATTCGGCCATCTTTGTTGAGGAAGATGATTCGCAGGGTGGGGCCGACCATGTGGATGGACATCGTCAACCGGTGTTTATCATCAGCCCCTACACCGTTGCGTCGCAGACTCCCGGTGAAGGCAAGGCGATTCACACGACGTATACCGCTGAGAACATCAACCGGACGATTGAAAACATTCTTGGCACGCAGCCGCTGACGCAGTTTGATCTGGTGGCTTCGCCGATGTTTGACGCGTTCCAGAACACGCCTGATCTGACTCCGTATGACGTTGTGCCTGCGGTGCTGCCGCTGGATCATGGGCCTGGGTTGAAGGGTGCTCAGGCTGTTTCGTCGAACCCGATGGAGAAGGCCTGGTTCAAGGCTACGGCGACGGTGATGAAGGGTAAGTACGACAAGGCCGATGCGGTTGAACCGAACTTCCTGAATCATTCCACGTGGTATGTGGTGACGGGATGGGCGCGCCCTTATCCTGGTGAAGATAAGGTGATGCTGCCGGGGCCTTTGGTGAAGGTTGCGAAGAAGTACAACGGAGATGGGGACGACGACTAAGTCTGACTTACTAAGTCAGCACTTGTTACTTACGCCTGTTTTGATTTGCGGCTTCGGCTTTGGCACGGGCGATTTCTTCCATGCGTTGGGATAGCTGGCGTTCGCGACCCTGGTCGGTGGGGCGGTAGTAGCGGCGATCTTCGAGGCCTTCGGGCAGGCACTGCATGTCGGCGACTTTGCCGGGGAGATCGTGCGCGTACTGGTAGTCCTTGCCGTAGTTGAGGTTCTTCAGCAGGCGCGTTGGGGCGTTGCGCAGATGCAACGGTACTGGTTGTGCGCCGGTGGCGTTCACGTCTGCTGCGGTCTCGTTGAAGGCTACGTAGACGGCGTTGGATTTGGGTGCGAGTGCGAGATAGACGACAGCCTGTGCGAGTGCGAGTTCGCCTTCGGGGGAGCCGAGTAGATGCATGGCTTGTTGCGCGGACAAGGTGAGATTGAGCGCTTCTGGTGCGGCCAATCCGATGTCTTCTACGGCCATGCGGACGACTCTTCTGGCAACGTACATGGGGTCTTCGCCTGCGGCCAACATGCGGCGTAGCCAGTAGAGCGAGGCGTCGACGTCAGAGTTGCGCACGCTTTTGTGGAGCGCGCTGATGAGGTCGTAGTGCTGCTCGCCGTTCTTGTCGTAGAGGAGCGTGCGTTGCTGGAGTGCGTCGCCGACGGCTTCGCGCGTGAGCGTGGTTTCGCCGCGACCGATGAGGAGCGATGCTGCAGTTTCGAGGGCGTTGAGAGCGTAGCGGGCGTCGCCGTTAGAGAACGATGCGATGGCTTCGAGTGCGCCTTCGGCTGCGGTGAGTTGAAGGCTGCCGAGGCCGCGATCTTCGTCGGTGAGTGCGCGCTGGAGGAGCGCTACGATCTCTGCGTCGGGGATGGATTGCAGTACGTAGACGCGGCAACGGGAGAGCAATGCGGCGTTGACTTCGAAGGATGGGTTTTCTGTGGTGGCCCCTATGAGGCGGATGGCGCCGCGTTCGACGAAGGGCAGGAAGGCGTCCTGCTGGGCTTTGTTGAAGCGATGGATTTCGTCGACGAAGAGGATGGTGCGGGAGCCGGAGGCGGCGGCGCGTTCCGCGTCGGCCATGACCTGCTTGATTTCTTTAATGCCGGCGGTGACGGCGGAGAACTCAATGAAGGTGGCGGAGGTGGCGCGCGCGATGATTTTTGCCAGCGTGGTTTTGCCGGTGCCGGGAGGGCCCCAGAAGATCATGGAGCCGGGCTCGCCGCGGTCGATGGCGAGGCGCAGGGGTTTGCCGGGGCCGATGAGGTGTTTCTGGCCGGCGAACTCGTCGAGCGTGGTGGGGCGCATGCGCTCGGGGAGTGGAATGTCGCGGCGGTTCAGCGGCGCGCCTACGGGATCGAGATTGCCGAAGAGACCGCCCATTAGAAGTTCCTCTGTTGGGATGCTTCGTAGAGCAGAAGGGAGCCTGCGACTGCGGCGTTGAGGCTTTCTGTGGGGCCGGTGGTTGCTAAGGTGATCTGCTTGTCGCAGATCGACAACATCCGCCTGGAGACGCCTGCGCCTTCGTTGCCGATGACTAGTGCGATGGTGCCGCGGAGGTCGGTGGCGTGGGCGGCTTCGCCGTCTTTGGCCACGGCTGCTAGGAGTTGGCTGTCTACGGCTTTTAGTGCCTGGATCAGTGCGTTGTCGCAGCGGGGGAGCGGGACTCGGAAGGCGGCTCCAGCGGCGGCGCGGAGGCATTTGCCGTTCCAGGGATCGACGGTGCCGGGCGTGAGCGCCACGGCGGAGGCCCCGAAGGCTTCGGCGGAACGGATGAGGGTGCCGAGATTGCCCGGGTCCTGCAGGCCATCGGCGATGAGGATGAGGTCGCCGGTGCGCGGGGCGTAGGGGAGTTCGGGTCGTTCGAGGAGAGCGGCTGCGCCCTGCGCGTTCTCGGTTTCGGTGGCGGCCTGGAAGGCGTCGGGGCTGAGGAGCAGAACTTCGCGGGCGGCGTCTTCTGGGAGGTCGCGCAGGAGGTGCGCGAGGTCTTCGCGGAGGTAGAGCGTGTCGAGTTGCAGGCCGCTGGCGATGGCCTCGCGGACGAGATGGAAGCCTTCGATGCCGATGTGGTCGGACTTGCGCGTGGTCAGCGCGGTGCGAAGGGCTTTGACGCGGGCGTTGGTGCGGCTTGTGATTCGTTCGGGCATTGCTCTGGTAAGTGTAGCGGGGCTTGCGGTTTGGCATTGTGGTGAGGGTGAGGAATGCAGGTCCTTCGACTTCGCTCAGGATGACGAACTTCGTTCGTTTGAGCTTCGCAAAGCGAAGCTGATTTGGTTTGTGGTTGGAAGGGGTGGGCGTATCGGAGCGGTGAAGTGCGTCGGGATTCTTCGCTTTGCTCAGAATGACGGCGTTTGACTGTTTGAACTTTCGAGATGACGCCTTTCGGTGGTTTGAGCCTTGATGCGGATTAAGTTGTTGCGGCTGCTTGCGTTCCGGTGTGGTTTGGGCGATGCTGCGAGGGAGGTTCTTCGCGGGACTTCGGGAGTGTGCATGTCGGCAGAAGTGTTGCGGATTCATCCGGATGAACCAGAGGCAGAGCTGGTGGGGTATGTGTCGCAGTGTGTGGAGCGTGGCCAGGTGGTGGCGCTGCCGACGGACACGTTCTACGGTCTGGCCGTAGACCCGGTGAATCTGCGTGCAGTGGAGCAGATTTACGAGTTGAAGAGCCGCGCGAAGCATAAGCCGTTGTCGCTGCTGGTGGGAAGTACCGCACAGGGATACGAGCTGGCCCGGGGATTGGATAGCGCCTTTGACAAGCTGGCGGAACGATTCTGGCCGGGGCCTCTGACGATCATCGTGAAGGCGGGTTCGAAATTGCCACTGAGGGTGACGGCGTACACCGGCAATGTGGCGATTCGCGTGCCGGAAGCTCCGATTGCGCGTGCGGTGGTGGAACATTTGGGAATGCCGATCACCGCGACTTCTGCGAACCTGGCGGGGCATCCCGAGTGTAGCCACGCGCGGTGTGTGCGCGAGCAGTTGGGCGATAAGATTCCGCTGATTGTGGATGGCGGCCCGACCGCGCGAACGGTGCCCACGACGATTGTGGATCTGAGCGGTGGCGGAAATTCGTGGATGATTCTGCGTGAAGGCGCGATCCCAACGCATGAGATTGCGCTGGCACTCCAGCACTAAGTAACGAAAGGCACATGGCACGACGATCCGAAAGACGGCAGCGCGGCGGCGGACACCCATTCCGAACGCTGCTTGTGGTGGTCGTGCTGATCGCCGCGGCGTGGTTTGCCAGTTTGTATGTGCGCATTGACCGCGTGGCGCAGGAAGACCAGGCAGCGCCTTCGGATGCGATTGCGGTATTTGGGGCGGCGCAATATGTGGGGCGTCCATCGCCGGTGTATCACGCACGGCTGGACCACGTGGTTTCGCTCTACGAACATGGCATGGCGCCTTACATTGTGACGCTGGGCGGTTCGTCCGATAAGAAAAACGGACTGAGCGAAGGCGATGTGGGGCGTAACTACCTGCTGGCCAATGGCGTGCCGTATGACCACATCATTGCGGAGACGCGGTCGCTGGACACAGGCGAGCAGGTGGACCAACTGGCGCGCATTGCACGCGACAACCAATGGAAGCGTGTGATTGTGGTGAGCGATGGCACGCATCTGTTCCGGATACGGGCATTATGTGAGCGCGAGGGGCTAAATGTGTTGACGTCTCCACGTGCGGCCTACGGAAACTTGTCAGCATGGGGACATTTCACACGGATTACACACGAAATGTTGAGCTACACCTTCCTTCGGCTGCATGTGGAGGCCGGATGGGCGAAACGATGGATGGAAGGGAAGGAAGAGGCTTAGAAGCTGCCGTTCTCCTGACCGTTGGATGACGATTTGAGGACGACTTCGTCTCTTGGTTGAGGAATGCATCACGGGCATCTGGAAAGGTGCCGGGGTTGCGCCCTTATATCCGTTACAATCTGAAGATGGCGGGGCCGCAGTGCTCCCGAAGCAGGAGCAGCGTTTGGTTTCACTTCCACGTCAGGTATTTCGCGTAAGCGCGGCTGGTTTGAGCGCAATTGCGGTGTTGGCCATTGCCGGTTGCGGCAATAACTATCGGCCAGTTGTCAGCGCGATCAATCCGGTTGGTCCTTCGACTCAGCCGCTGGTATACGCCACGGCAGTTGCCGATCCGGGCAACGGCAACGATGGTCTTGCGACGGTCGTTAATGTTTTTGGCGAGACGGTGGCCGCCACGGCCGCTGTTGCTCCGAGTCCTCTGTACTTTACGGTGGATTCGGGAGGCCAGGCTTATGTTCTGCATAGCGGCAATTCGGTCATCGACTCGTTTAGTGCTGCTGAAGGCCTGATGACGACGACGGTGAAGCATTCGTCGCTGGCGCAGGGTGTAAATCCGACGCAGATTACGACGAACGGCACTGCTGGTCCGGTTTTCATCATCGAGCCGACGGTGAACAAGGTGGCTGTGCTGTCGGCAGGAACACCTCCGACGATCCGTCAGGAACTGCCAGTACCGGCGAATCCTGTGTACACCATCGCTAATGCGAGCGCGACGCGTGTGTACACGCTGAGCCAGGGTGCAACTCCGGGTACCGGTCTTGGTACGGCGACGGCTATCGAAGCGGGTACCGGAACAGCGAACAATGCGATCTCCGCAAGCATTCCTGTGGGTATCAACCCTATTTACGGTGTGATGACGCCGGATGCGCGCCGCGCTTTCGTCCTGAATCAGGGCAGCGGTACGGTGACCGTGATCAACACGGTGGGCAACAATCTGGATAAGACCATCACGGTTGGATCGAACCCGATCTGGGCAGATGTGGCTCCTGCGATTAATGAGATTGCTGTGCTGAACAAGGGCAACGGAACGTCTGCTGGATCGCTGAGCATTATCAACGTGGCGCTCTGCAACCAGGTTGCGCTGCCGGGCAATGCGGCCTGCGATGCAAACAATCCGGCAGATGCTGCGAACTTTGGCACGGTGCTGTCGACCGTTCCGGTGGGCGTGAATCCGGTGCAGGTGGCGATTCTGTCGGACCTGAGCAAGGCTTACGTGGCGAATGCCGATGGCACGGTTACGGTGGTGGACATGAACACGATGGTGGCCACCAAGACGATCACCGTGGGCGGTTCGCTGAACTGGATTCAGGCTGTTGCGGGCAATCCTACCGGCAAGATTCTGGTAACTGCTGCGGATACGCAGACGCTGACGATGATCCGTACCGATACGGACGTTGTGACGTCGACCATTCAGTTGCAGGGCAAGGGTATTGGAGTTCGCGTTTCGCAGTAACTCCTTGATGTACTAAAAGGGGGACCCTTCGGGGTCCCCCTTTTACTTTGTGCTGATTTGCGCTTTGGGCCTACGCGCCGATCATGAGGATGGGCAGGGTGGGGTTCTTCGCTCCGCCTTCTTCTTCCATGGTGACGCCGAAGGTGCCCGCGACAACTCCCTTGGGGATGTCGGGCAGGACGATGCTGGCGTAACCGCGTTCGTCGGGGCGGAAGGTTCCTGCAGGAATGGGCGTGCGGCCTTCGCCTACGGGGATGAGCCAGAGTTCGTAGACTTTACCTGCGGGCAACTGGTCAAGGTTTGCGCCCTGAAAGATGAGCGAACCCGTCTCCGACACGTAGGTGACCCGCGCATTCGCGATGGGCTGCGAGCTTTGCTTTGTGAGCTGGAACCGCTGGGCCGCGCTATTGCGCAGGACGTCGAGCACTCGCAGTGAATTGTCAGACTCTGTCGCGATGCGCGCTGCCTTCGCGTTCGCCGTTGTGGCTGTCTCCTGCAGAGTTTCGGCTTTATGCCACAGGGTGAAGGTGCTGGCGGCGAGACCCGCGGCCAAGGCCCATCCTGCCCACGGAAGAAGCCGCGTGAAGATGTTTCGCTGGGGCTCTTCTTCCTGAAAGGAGCGGAAGGGCAGCGAAGCTTCCGGCGACGGCGTGTAGCTATCGTCGCGAATGGCGCTGAGGCGGTCGGGAGCGGGTTCCGGCGTCAGGATCGGATCTGTCGCGATGGCGTGCTGCGCTGTGGCGCGATCGGCGACGGAATGGATTGCAGATTGTGATTTCTTGCCACGCGCAATCTGCTTGAGGAGACGCTGGCGGCAGAGTGCTGGCGGTGTGTGCTGTTCCGGCGTCATCGACAGGAGGATGAGATCGCCGTGGACATTCGCCAGCTCTTTGCGAGCTTCAGGAGAATGCTGGAGGAATTCCTGAAGACGCGTTTGCTCTTCAGGCAACAGCAGCTGCATGGCGTACAGGTAAAGGTCTTCGGCGGTGACGGGTTGTTGCCGGGTCATCCCTGCATGGCCTTTCTGAGCTGCAGCAGCCCTGTACGGATACGAGTCTTCACGGTGGAAGCAGGGTCGCCGGTTAACTCGGCGATTTCCGTGTGCGTGAGGCCGTCGAAGTAAGCCATGTCGAGCGTTTTGCGCTGTTCGGCAGGCAGATTCAGTAGCGCGGCGCGAGTACGTCCGAGTGTCCCGTTGCGATCCGATTCTTCGGAGAGACGGACTGCGGAGGGCAATTGGAACTCCTGCACCTTTGCGTCTGTTTTCTTGCGACGGAGCGTGTCCAGCGAGCGGTTGCGTGCAGCTACGGCGAGCGATCCGCCCAGTGATGCAGTTGCATCGTTGTACGACTCTGACTGGTTCCAGAGATTCAGGAAGACTTCATGAAGAACGTCTTCCGCGGAGGAAGGATCACGCAGGACGCGGAGTGCCACGGAGTAGACGAGCTTCGCATAGCGGTCAAAGAGTTGCGCTATGGCTGCTTCGTCTCCGCGCTGGACGCCGCGGAGAAGGAAGCCGTCGTCGCTGGAGGGCAGGATCTCGCTCTCGCGGGAAAAGGAACGCGCGAAAGGTTCCGCGGGATTGGGGCGCGGTGTGATGTTGCCGAAAGAAAATTCTGATGATGATGCCATGGGCGTGGAAGAAGTCAGCGCATCCTCAGGCGGTGTGCGTGTCCAGAACTGGATGCGAATCCGCAAAGGCGACCTGACCTCCCGTTGAGTGTAACCCGCAGGTGTGGGCTTTGCGCAATCTCTGCGAGGATGGAAATGGAGGCTGAAAGATGGCAAAGGTTCGGTTGGATAAGGCATTGGTTGAGCGAGGGCTGGTTCCTTCGCGAGAACGTGCCGCGAGTCTTATCCTGGCTGGCCGTGTGCTAGTGGACGAACAGAAGCAGACCAAGGCAGGCTTTGCGATGGCTGAAGACGCGGCGATTCGCATCCTGGGTGAGGACATGCCGTACGTCAGTCGCGGTGGGTTGAAGCTGCGTGGCGCGCTGGATCACTGGAAGATTGATCTTGCGGGACGGCTGTGTGTCGATATCGGTGCTTCTACCGGCGGCTTTACGGATTGCATGTTGCAGGCTGGTGCTGTGGGTGTGCTGGCGGTGGATACGGGTTATGGGCAGCTTGCGATGTCGTTGCGTATGGACGCGCGCGTGAAGCTGCTGGAGCGCACGAATGCGCGGCTGCTGGAGCCGGGTGCGTTGCTTTCGGAAGCTGGCGCGTTGTCGGCCGATGTTGCGCCGAGTTTCTTTTCCATGGATGTTTCGTTTATCTCTGCGTCGCTGGTGATTGCGGCTGTGGTGGCTGCTTTGACGAAGCCGGAATCGAAGTGGGCGGGTGAGTGTGTGGTGCTGGTGAAACCGCAGTTTGAGGCTGGCCGTGAATGGGTGGGCAAGGGCGGTATCGTGCGCGATCCAGAGGCCTATCGCATTGCAACGGAGCGCGTGAAAGAGGCGATTCGTGTGGCGGGCGGCGAGACGATGGAGGTGATTGATTCACCGATCACCGGGATGGAAGGGAATCGGGAATTTTTGTTGTACGCACGATTTGCTTGAGGTATTGGGCTGTAGCCTGCCTTTCAAACGATGATGAACTTGATTTGTAAACGCGCTGCTGGTTGGGGCCAAGTACACTAAACAGGCATGCAGCACGTTGCCATTATTTCGAAGCCGCAGAAGCCGGAACTCGTCACCTTGTTGCCGGAGCTTATTTATTTTCTGAAGGAACGCGGCTTTGAAGCGCATCTGGATGAGACAAGCGCGGCGTATGTAAAAGAACACGGCATGCTTCGTGAGAGCATGGCGGGTTGTTGTCCGTCGCTGGTGATTGTTCTGGGTGGCGATGGTACGTTGTTGTCGGCTGCGCGCGCCTTTGCCAAGACGGATACGCCGATCCTGAGTGCGAATCTTGGTTCGTTAGGTTTCCTAACGGAAGTGCCGCTGTCGGAAATTTATAAGACATTCGACGCTTGGCAGGAGGGATCCTGCTCCGTGGATCAGCGCAGCATGATGCATGCGGAGCTGTGGCGCGATGGCAAGGTGTACCAGGCGTGGGACGCGCTGAACGATGTGGTGATCAGCAAGGGCGCGATTGCGCGTATGGGCGATTACTCGATTCAGATTGGCGGGCAGAGTGTGGCACGGTTTCGCGCGGATGGCATGATCGTGGCCACTCCGACAGGCTCGACCGCGTACAGCCTGGCGGCGAATGGGCCGATTGTGATGGGCAGTGTGGATGCCATGGTGGTGACGCCGATCTGCCCGCATCTGCTGACGCTGCGTCCGATTGTGACGCCTGCGGATACGGAGATTTGCATTTCTGTGGTGGGGATTGCGGACCAGACATTTCTGACGGTGGATGGGCAGGAAGCCGTTGAATTGAAGCTGTCGGATGAGGTGCATTGCCGCCGCTCGCAGTACTCGGTACGGCTGATCCGGTTGGGCGAGCATGGTTTGTTTAACGTGCTGCGGTCGAAGCTGAAGTGGGGCGAGCGGTAGGTCGTTTTTCGGCTGGACAGAATGACAGGCGTTGGCGTGGCTAATCCTGTCATTACAGGATGTAGCATCAATGGAGACGCGATTTCTGAGTTTTTCCTTCGCGCATTTCCTTTCGAGTTTTGCCTTTCATGTTGAAACAGTCCCGCAGTCTTGTTGCCGCCGCAGTGCTTGTGTGCGGCATGTCCGTTCATGCGCAGAAGACGCCGATTCAGATCACGGCTGATCTGACTGAGGGCGTTCGCCACCTGTATCACGCGGAGATTGATATCCCGGTGAAGCCGGACTCGACTGCGGACCTGATCACGCCGAAGTGGATTCCGGGCACGCATGCTCCGGGTGGGCCGATTGGCGCGATTACCGGCGTGGTGTTTACGGGCAATGGCGAGACGCTGAAGTGGCGTCGTGATGATGTGGAACTGGCCGAGTTTCACGTGCCGGTGCCGAAGGGCGTAACGAGCATCCATGCGCATCTGGACTGCATTATCCCGGGACGTGTGACTTCGAAGATGAGCGTGCTGGAGTGGGAACACCTGATGCTGTATCCCGCGCATGTGCCGGTGAAGGAGATTGCGATTCAGCCTTCTGTGACGGTGCCTGCGGGATGGGGTACGGGCACGGCGCTGAAGCCGGTAGGTACGGTTCCGACGCCCAAGACGACGGGCGTTCTGGAAGGCGCGCATACGCCTCCTGCTGACGCTGTGACGACGAAGTATGACGTGACGACGGTGGAGCAGTTGGAAGATTCGCCGGTGATCACGGGCAAGTACTTCCACGAGTTCGCGCTGGCTCCAGAGATTTCGCCGAAGCACTTTCTTGATGTCGTGGCGGATGAGCCGGAGGACGCGAAGATGCGTCCGGAGACGCTGGCTGAAATTGGAAACCTGGTGCGCGAGGCTGATGCGAACTATGGCTCGCATCATTACAACGAGTACCACTTCCTGCTGACGCTCTCAGACCGCGCGGGCGGCGAGGGGCTGGAGCATGGCCAGTCTTCTGACAACGGTACGGGCGAAAAGGGATTTGCGGACGATGTGCACCAGTTGGCTGAAGCTGACTTGCTGGCGCATGAGTTCACGCACTCGTGGAACGGCAAGTATCGTCGTCCGGCACGCCTTTACCAACCGGATTTTGCGACTCCACAGCAGGGCGACCTGATGTGGGTGTACGAAGGCATGACGCAGTACTGGGGCAATGTTCTGGCGGCGCGTGCGGGCCTGAAGAACGCCGAGGGATATCGCGATCTGCTGGCGCTTTCTGCGGCGCAGTTGGATTACAAGCGCGGCCGCAACTGGCGTTCGACGGAAGACACGGGGATTGCAGGAAGCCTGATTCGTGGTGGCAATCCGCAGTGGATGAACTGGCGTCGTGGGCAGGATTATTACCAGGAAGGCGAACTGGTCTGGCTGGATGCGGATACGTTGATCCGCAAGCTGACGGACAACAAGAAGTCGCTGACGGACTTTGCAAAGATTTTCCTGGGCAAGGGCGGCAATACTGGTCCGTTGATTGTTGGGTATGAGTTCCCGGAGATTGTTGCTGATCTGAACCAGGTGGTGAAGTACGACTGGGACAAGTTCCTGCGCGACCGCATCAATGGAGTAGATCCGCAGGTGGATCTGGACGGCATTGAGCGCGGCGGCTACAAGCTGGTGTACCAGGATCATCCGAGCAAGGGCGAGCGGATGTTGGCAGGCAGCCGTCGCGGTGGACTGAATGTCTGGTACTCGCTGGGAATGCGCATTTCCGGTGAGGGCTTGATTGGCGACGTACTGTGGGATGGGCCTTCGGACCGCGCGAAGCTGGGACCTGGAGAAAAGATTGTCAGCGTGAACGGACAGGCTTTCTCCGCTGATGCTCTGAAGGCTGCGATCGTGAAGGCGAAGGCTGACCCTGCGCCGATTCACCTGCTGGTGCAGCAGGAAGACGCGATTCTGCCGGTGGATGTGAACTATCACGACGGTGAACGCTATGCGGTGCTCGTACGGCAGGAGGGAACGCCCGATTATCTGGGTGACATCCTGAAGCCGTTGACTACGCCACAGGCTGCAGCGAAGTAAACGCAAGATGAAATGGAAGCCCGTTCGCGAGATTCGCGGGCGGGCTTTCTTTCGTGTCGCAGGCGGAAGTTTGCGCTTGTTGACCTGTGTTCGTCCGGCAACCAAAGATAACCGCAACTTCCTGCTGCAAAGTGCGTTCTAACGAGATATGGGCAGGCCGTTTCGATCGAGGGGCCGCAAGCCCAGCGGAGTTTGGATTATGCGTTGGAACATCGCCGCACGTACTTTGGGATCGCTCGCTTTCGCGGCGGTCCTTTCCGCGCCTGTCGCGGGATTTGCCCAGGCTCAACCCGCTTCAACCGGTACGCAGAACGCGAAATTGAGCGATGCGCAGGTGGAAGCGAATGTTTTAAAGGCGTTTGCCGAAGATAACCGTCTGGCGAACCAATCGATTAATTCCTCCACCGTGTTTGGAACTGTGACGTTGACTGGTTCGGTGACCGATGAGGCTTCGCGCACGGCTGCGGAGCAGGTGGCTTCGCATGTGGGTGGCGTGACGAAGGTGGTGAGCCAGTTGACCGTGGGTGCTCCGGAGACCGCGGCCGCTGACCCTGCTGACGCGAACATGATGCCAGCGGATGGCTCGTCGCTGCCTGCAGCGCAGGGCGCGATTATCGCGGCGCAACATCCGCAAACTGATCCGGAGAATGGAAACCAGGCTCCTCCTCAGCAGGGTTATGCGCAACCGCAGGACGGGCAGCAGGCTTCTTCGCAGATGCCGGATGGCGATCCGAACGGCTACCCGCAAAATGCTCCGCAGCAGGCGCCGCAACGCCGTTTGTACTATCGCGATTATCAGCGTCAGATGGCGCAACAGCAGCAGGGCGGATATCCGCCGCAGCAACAGCAGGGCTATGCGCAACAGCAGGGCCAGCCGGGTGGTGTGCAGGTGACGGTGCCCGATGGAACGGTGCTGCCGGTGCGCATCAATCACTGGATTTCCAGTGGCAATGCGCAGCCAGGATCGACGTTTGACGCATTTGTGACGAGCGACATTCTGGCTGGTGGCGAGATCGCGATTCCTCGTGGTGCAACAGTTGAAGGAACGGTTGTGGATGCGAAGGGCGCTGGCGTGCTGAAGGGCCGCGGTGAATTGACGCTGCAACTGACGGCGCTGAACCTTGGCGGGCAGCGGATTCCGCTGCAAAGCCAGCCGTTTGTGATCAATGGACATGACAAGAGCCTGCAGTCGGTTAACTCGACGATTATTGGCGCTGGCCTGGGTGCTCTGTTTGGTGCGGCCGTTGGTGGCGGCACGGGTGCTGCGATTGGCGCGGGTGTTGGTGGTGCGGCTGGTCTGGGCACGTCGGCCGCTTCGGGCGGGGGCAATGCGAATGTGCCCGCGGAGGCTATGTTGCAGTTCCGGTTGGTAGCGCCAGTGCAGGTGGTGACGGTGTCTGAGGCGGAGATGCAGCGGCTGGGTGGCTATGCCGGACCGGCAGGAGCGTATCGGCAGGGACCTGGGCCTTATGCACGCCCCTACCCAGCCGTAGGCGTCGGAGTCTATGGCTATCCGGGATATCCGTATGGCTACTATCGTCGCGGATATTATGGGCCGCGACCGTACTGGTACTAAGTCTGGTTCACGAGAAAGGGCCGCGGCGAGGGATGCCGCGGCCCTTTCTGTGTCTTCGCTCGGCTATACTTTCGTAAGCGTGCGTCCGGGAGGACGAACGCATGCGCGCGTCTGTGTTAGTCCGCGCAACACATCCCGATCCACTCTTTGAAGGGTCTCCGCCGAAAGCCAATGATTCGTTCTCTGCAGAAGAATAACCGTGTAATGAAGGCGATTTTCGCCATAATCATCGGCGTCGCCACGATTTCCATGGTGGCCTATCTTGTTCCAGGCTTGATGGATGGCCTGAACGGTACGCAGCAGGGCGTGTATGCCACGGTGCGTAAGCCGGGTTTCTTCGGCCGTTTTAGCGATGCGACTGATATCAAGTCCACCGAAGTATCGCAGGTGGCGCAGAACCTGGCGCAGCAGCAGAACCTGCCCGCGCAGTATCTGCCGTTCCTGATGCCCCGCTTTGAGGCGCAGGCTCAGCAGTTGCTGATTGCACAGGCGATTGAAGATCGTGAGGCGGACCGCCTTGGTCTGAGCGCGAGTGCTGCTGATGTGCAGAAGGAATTGCAGACGGGCCAGCTTGGCCAGTTTTTCTTCCCGGATGGCAAGTTCATTGGCGACGACAAGTACCGCGATTTTGTGACGACGCGCCTGGGCTTTGCCAGCGTTGGCGAGTTTGAAGAGAAGATCCGCCAGGAACTGACCGGACGCAAGCTTCAGGAATTTGTGACGGCAGGCGCCGTGGTGAGCGACAATGCTGTGCGCGAACTGGTTCGTAAGCAGGCCGCGAAGGTGAAGTTCGATTACGTGGTGGTTTCGTCAGCGGACATTGCGAAGACGGTGAACCCGATCGATAGCGATCTGGAGAAGTGGTTCAACACGAACAAGGCACGCTATGCGACGGCTGTTGCAGAGAAGCGTCAGATCACGTACATCCCCGTGACGCTGGCGAACCTGCCCGGTGGCAAGCCGCAGGTGAGCGATGCCGATGTGCAGGCGTATTACAACGCCCACAAGGCCGACTATCACGTTGACCAGCAGGTGAAGGTGCGCCACATCCTGATCTCAGCGCCGCAGGGCGATGCGAAGGCAGATGCGGCGGCGAAGGCCAAGGCTCAGGGCATCCTGGACAAGATTCATGCTGGTGGCGACTTTGCGAAGTTGGCGCAGGAGAACTCGGACGATCCGGGATCGAAGACGCAGGGTGGCGAACTGGGTTATGTGAAGGCCAATGGCCAGATGGTGAAGCCGTTCCAGGATGCCGCAATGGCACTGAAGGCTGGCGAGACATCGGGCCTTGTGCATACGACGTTTGGTTATCACATCATTCAGGCGACAGCTCGTGACGAAGCGCATGACAAGCCGTTGAGCGAAGTTGCTGGCGAGATCCGTCCGATTCTGGAACAGCAGAACGGTGCGAAGGCTCTGCAAGCGCTGACGGGACAGATTGCGAATCAGGCTGCGAAAGAGGGCATGGACAAGGCCGCTGCTGCGCACAACCTGAAGGCAACGACGTCTGGCTGGCTGACCAGCAGCGACACCATTCCGGCGCTGCCGGATAGCGCGCAGATGATGCAGGCCGCGTTTACGGGTAAGAAGGGCGATTCGCCACGTTTCGCTCCCGCAGGTGAAGGCACTTATGTTGTGTTCCAGACTGCTGATGTGCAGGCCGCGCATGCGCCCACGTTTGCAGAGTGGAAGGACAAGCTGCTGAACGACTATCGCAGCGAGCAGGTTCCGCAGATGTTGCAGGCGAAGCTGCAGAAGCTGAGCGATCAGGCAAAGCTGCTGGGCGATCTGCATGCTGCTGCGAAGGAAATGGGCCTGCCGGTGAAGTCGTCGGACCTGGTCGACCGCACGGGCAATGTGCCGGATGTGGGATCGATGGGCGGTGCTGCTTCTACCATCTTCGACCTTGCGAAGGGCGGCGTGAGTGGCCCCATTGCGAATGGCGAAAACGGCGTCGTGGCGCAGGTGACGGACAAGCAGGAGCCTTCGGCTGAGGAGATTGCGAAGGCATTCCCGGCACAGCGCGACAAACTGGTTGAACAGCAGCGCGCGGAACTGTTTGGCGTGTACATGCAGACGCTGATTGATGAATACACGAAGAAGGGTGCCGTGAGGATTCATCAGAAGCCCACACCGCAGCCGGCTGGATTGCCGATTGGGCAGTAGTTCTTCGTAATGAAACAAAGGCCGGACTCAAACGAGTCCGGCCTTTTTATTTTTGATGGACACGGAATGACCATCCTGATGCGGGCCGGGTAAATGACGTCACGCCGCAGTCCGCTTCGCGTCGTAGCACCGTAAAATCGCATCACACATCACGGACATGATTTCAGAGCGACTTTCCGGCGTTTTATTGCACGTGACATCGCTGCCTTCTCAGGGTGGCATTGGTGATTTCGGCCCCGCTGCCTATGCGTTCGTTGATTTTCTTGCGGCGGGCAAGCAGAGACTTTGGCAGGTGTTGCCGCTAAACCCGGTGGGATATGGCAACTCGCCCTATTCCGCTGTTTCTGCGTTTGCAGGAAACCCGTTGCTGATCAGCCTGGAACATTTACAGCGCGATGGATGGCTGTATGCCGGTGAGTCCGATGGTCTTGCAGGGACGCAGGGAGCGGTGGACTTTGCGCGTGCACAGGCAGAGAAGCTGCCACTGATTGAACGCGCGGCGAAGCGGTTTTTAAAGCGCTGCAGCGCGGCCGATTGCGAGGCATTCCAAGCCTTTCGTGAGAACGGCAAGGGATGGCTTATCGACTATGCGCGCTTTACGATTTTGCGGCGGACGTTCGATTACCGGCATTGGAATGAGTGGCCCGCGGAACTGGCGGCGCATGATGAAGCTGCGCTGGAAAAGTTTGATACAGAGAACCGCGATGCGATGGAGATTGAGTTCGCCGTGCAGTTCCTGTTCATGCGGCAGTGGGAGACATTGCGCGCGTTCTGTACCAGCCGCGATATTCGCGTGATGGGCGATATGGCGATCTTTGTGTCGTACGACTCAGCGGATGTGTGGGCGAACAAAGATGTCTTCGATCTGGATGAACATTACAAGCCGATTGCGGTGTCGGGTGTTCCGCCGGATTATTTTTCGGAGACAGGGCAGCGGTGGGGTAATCCGCTGTATCGCTGGCGTCATCTGGAACAGCAGGGCTTTCAGTGGTGGATTGATCGTGTGAAGCGGCAGATGGAGTTGTACGATCTGTTGCGGCTGGATCATTTCCGCGGATTTGAGGCGTACTGGCGTATTCCCGCAGAAGAAGAAACAGCGATGAACGGCGAGTGGATTGAAGCGCCGGGACACGCACTGTTTGATCGGTTGAAGAGTGCACTGGGCGGGTCGTTGCCGTTCATAGCGGAAGACCTTGGCGTGATCACCGACAAGGTGGATAAGCTGCGCTGCGATTTTTCGATGCCTGGTATGCGTGTGTTGCAGTTTGGGTTTGCGGGACGAGGAGCGCATCTGCATCTGCCGCATAAGTACGACCGCAACACCGTCTGCTATACCGGCACGCATGACAACAACACGACGCTAGGCTGGTGGCTGGAAGCCCCGGAGATGGATCGGAAGAATCTGCTGACGTACCTGGGGCCGCTGGCACATCCGAATGATTGTGTGTGGGCGATGATTCGTTGCGCGGAACGGTCGGTGGCGTCGATCTGCATTGTGCCGCTTCAGGATCTGCTGCACCTTGGGTCAGAAGGTCGTATGAATACGCCGGGAATCCCAGAGGCGAACTGGACGTGGCGGTATTTGCCGGAACAATTGCATCCCGACATCAGCCTGCAGCTTCGGCACATTACGGAAGAGTGCGATCGTGACGCGTACATTCCGGAAGAAGTGCTGGAGAATGTCGACGCGCCACCACCGCCGGAAGCTCTGCATGACCAGAGCGGTGAACAACAGGGAACCCAGCCAGAGACGTTGGCCAGCGCATAGAGCGCCGTAATCGAATAAACTTCTTAGGAAGGAGTTTCCTACACGATGCCGCTGTCAGGTGAAGCGATCCGCACCATGAACTACGTTGACGATATTTCGGTAACGCTGCGCCGTATTCTGGCCGTGTTGCCTTCTCTTACCGAAGAGGAGCGCAGCCGCGTTGAGGAACACATCAAGAAGTCGGAACCGAGCTATGCGTCGGTCGTCGCTGCGATTGAAGCGAAATAAGACGCGTTGAACACGGGACAAAACATACACGGCCCGCTGACGCTTGCACTGATTGGTGCAGGCAAGGCGGGCCGTTCTCTTGCTGCTGCGGCGGTGAAGGCGGGGCATCGCGTGGTGCTGGAAGACGTGATGCCGGCGAAACTGCGTGAAGCGTTGGATGAGATTCCGACCGAAGGTATGCTGGGCACGCTGGAGACAGTGACCACCGTGGAAGATGCGGTGCGCGAGGCTGACCTGGCGATTGATTTTGTGCCGGATGAGTTGGAGTCGAAGCTCGAAATCGTCTGTATGGTGGACCGCATGGCTCCGCCGAAGACGATTCTTTGTATTCAGACGCGTGCATTGAACGTGACTGACCTTGCGGCTTGTACCTATCGTGCGGATCGCTGCGTGGGACTGGCGTTTGATGAAGCTTCCGCGTTGATCACGCGCGGTGCGAAGACATCCGACGAGACGCTGCAGCTGGTAGAGGCGTTTGCGCGGTCCTGCGGAACGACGGTCGCGCTGCGCGAAGAACTACCCATTTCTTTATAAGTTCTATTTCCAGGCAAAAAGCAAGGCCCTGAACGTCTTCAGGGCCATCATGGTGGACTCGATTTCAGTCCTGATGTTTTAGCGGTGTGCCGTCTGCTGCTGACCACTGGGGCGCGGTGAACTGTCGTGATAGCTGGGTGAGCTATCGTGTGTGCGCGGGGAGCGGTCATGCTCTTGGGCAGCGATTGCAAGCGGTGTGGCGAGGGCAAGAAGAACTGCGGCGATGCGATACGTCATGGGAAATACACCCCTTGATGAGTCGGGCGCCGTCGAGCGGTCGCGGCCTTTGCCAGACTCGGCTTGGGAAGCGGGATACTACGTACCGGGTCCGTTCAAATCTCCGGTACGGTTGGCCTTATGCCAATCCTCGAAGATGGTGTTCCGGGTGTCGACGCCCCGGTCCTGACCAACTTCTGTACACACATCTAGACGCTCGAGATCGCTCGAGGATTCAGGTTTTCAGGTTTCTGTTGCTTAACGGGGCACTGAAAAGGGGACGCAACTATACGCCACGTCCCCTATGCATGTGAAATCAGGCAACTAGTCCGTGGCGCGGGGGCGCTCGTAGGGCTTTTGCAGCAGTGCACGGGCTTCGTTGATGGCGCCTTGTGTGTTGTCGTTGGTCTGTACGGCGAGTCGGTATTCCTGCACGGCGCGGTCGCGCTGGCCGGTGATATCAAAGATTTTGCCGAGGCCGATGTGGCTCCAGACCTGCGTCCAGCGTGGATCGCCGTCACCTCGCAAAGCGTCGCGATAGCTGTTAGCTGCGGACTGATAGTTGCGCTGCGTGAAGAAGATCTCCGCAATGCGATAGGTGGCCAGCGAAGAGTTCTTGTTGGTGTCGAGAGCCTTCTGGTATTCGGCGAGCGCACCGATGAGGTCACCCTGCGCGACGAGTTGCTGGCCCTTCAACACAGCGACACGAACAGCGAGGTCGGGCGTGCTCTTGAGGATCCAGTTGTCGGGATCGATGACGATGCGGCGCGGCCGGCCGAAGGTTTCGATGGTGTACGCAGAGTCGGTTCCTGAGACATCGATCTTGCGCGTTTCGGTCTTGCCGTCAGTCTCAATACGAAGGTCGACGGGCATGCGGAACAGGTCAAGGTCCTGCGCAACCGCACCAACAGTACGGAAGCCTTTGCCACCGCCGAGACGATAGACGGTGTACTTGTTCTGGAACGTTGGCGAGCCGGTGCCGTCGAGCCACTGCGCGAAGAACGGCGTCAGGTTAGTGTTGTCACCCGCGGTCAGTTTGGCGATGTTCTCCAGATCGGCGGTGCGCACGGGCTTGTCTCGGTAGGTGGAGAGCAGGTTCTTCAGGAAGGTGAGGAACTTGTCATCGCCGAACTGGTATCGCAGCATGTGAAAGACCATGGCGCCCTTTTCCAGCGTCATGGATTGGAACTGCGGCGAGAAGGGATCGATGCGTGCGAGTGTTGTGAGCGGCTGCGTGTCGTATGCGAGCGCGCCTGCTTCAATGTCGGGCATGGCGGTCTGGAGGGCGGTCTTGCCACCGTTTTCTTCCAGGTTCATCAACTCGCCGTAACGAGCCATGCCGTTGGTGATCCATGCGTCGTTGAGCGTGGCCGGGCTGATGGCGGAGCCGAACCACTGGTGCGCGATGGTGTTGGCGAGGAGGCGGTGGCTGTTCTTATCGCCAATGCGGTTACCCGCGATGGCAATGACTTCCGGGCCCCATGAGGCGCTCACGGAGTCGTCGGGGATTTCGACGATCTGGAGGATGCCGGACTCTGGCGCGCCAAAGCTCTGCGTGAAGAACTCCTGCTGCTGCGCGGCGGTGGCCGCATATTCGGCGGCGTTTGCCTTGTGCTTCTCCGTTACGTAAACGGAAATCTGCCGGGCGTCCGGAGTTTTGATGGCAGGCAGGAATTTGCCGATCACGAGGGTGCCGGGTAGGCCGGGTTTGGTCCATGCGAAATCAAACTCGGTCTTGTTGGCGGGCATCGCTTTTTTGGCGACGAAGCCGCTGGAGACGGCGGTTTCACCCTCTGGCACCGTGACCTTCAGGTCCATGGTGAAACGGTTGGTGTACAGGCCAACCATGGGAAACCAGCGGCCGGGATAGAGCAGGATAGAGACGGGATCGGCGATGGCGGCCAGCTTAATGCCTTCGACCGGACTTGTATCCTCGTCTTTCAGAATGCCCGCGTAAGTAAAGGTAAACGTAGCACTTGTGCCGCTGGCCATGGGCGCAGGAAGCGACACGGTGACGGTGGAGCGTCGGGCGTCGCGGTCGCTGTCGAGCGGCTTGGCGCCGGGGCCGGTGATTTTGGTGATCCGCAGACCATTGTTCAGCTCAAAGGTGGCGGAGGTGATGTCCTGATTCGCCGTGAAGGTGACCTGCGCGGTGGCGGTGAGGCGCTGCGCCGTGGGGTCGACTTCGGCGGTGATGGCATAGCCTGTGACGTTGATGGGCGGCCGCGTGGAACTCTGCGCAAAGGCAGCGGAGCCGAGCGCGAGGAGGGCGGCGCTGGCAAAGGCGAGTGTCGTGCGAATCGCAGGCATGCTGGCAGAAATCCTTTTGGTGCAGGGACAGACTAGCCCTTTCTCCAGAGCTGTCAAACGGTTAGACGCAGATCGGCGGAGTGTGTTGTGGGGGATCAGGACAGTGCCTCCAATACGGCGTCGCGCAGACTTTCAATGGCGGTGCGATTTGTTGGGCTTAGAAGGCGTCGACGAACTTCGGCGAGGGCTTCGATCTGCTCTTCGCGCTGGGGTGTGTCGGCCAGAAGTGGCTTCAGGGCTGCGGCCACGTTTGCGCCAGTGAACTGATCCTGAAGAAGCTCCGGAACGACGCGGCGGCGGGCGATGAGGTTGACCATAGCGATGGGCAGGTTGCCGTGTTCGTCGACTTCTGCGGGGATCTCTGGTGGGTACTTCACCAGCGCTTTCGCCATGCGGAAGGTGAGATTGGAGACGCGGTAGACCACGACGAAGGGTGTGCCGATGACGGCAGCCTGTACGGTTGCTGTTCCGCTGGCTACGACTGCGGCTCGGCTGTGCATGAGGGCTGCTCGCGCGTCTTCAACGAAATGGAATGAGCCACTCCTGGCACGCGAACGCATCTGGTCCCGGCGGTCGTGGCTCACAGTAGGAGCCACGGGGATGAGGTATTCGTAAGCGTCGCCAAGGAGCATGGCGGCATGAACAAGCCCAGGGAGATTGGCGTCGATTTCGCCGCCACGGCTACCTGGCAGAAGCGCCACCCATTGCTTGTGAGGATTCAGAGCGTATCGCGTGGCGTAAGCTTCGCGGGAGACAGTGGGCAGTGGTTGCTCTGCGAGCGGATGGCCTACGAACTCGGCTTGTACTCCACGATTGGCATAGAAGGGTTGCTCGAAGGGGAAGATGGTGAGCATCTTCGCTACACGCTGTTGTACCCAGCGCAGACGCTTGCGCTTCCATGCCCATAGTTGCGGCGAGACAAACCAGATGACCGGCACTCCCATCCGCTTGAGATGTTTCGCGAGGCGAAAGTTTACGTCGGGGAAGTCGATGAGTACGGCGACGTCGGGCCGTTGTCTTTTTATCGACTCCACTAGCGTTTTGTAGCTGCGCAGGATGGTGGGGATATGGCGGAGGATCTCCGTGATGCCCATGACCGCTACATCTTCTGCGCGAATGACACGGTCTTGTCCGGCTGCTTCCATGGCAGTGCCGCCGAGGCCGGTGAAGCGGGCTTCAGGGAGCACGGCACGAAGGGCTGTGATCAGCTCTGCGCCGTAATGATCGCCGGAGGCTTCGCCTGCTGAGAGAAAGATGAGGGGACTCTTCACGCACCTTCAGTCTAGTAGCTGGCGAACGAAAGTGCAGATGGCAGGAACATTTGGCCACAACAGAAAGAAAAATTTTCTGTGCAACATCCCTGGCGCAGCCGTGTCTTCACGTTTGTCCCGCAGCCATGCTGCGAACAAGGGAGAAGAGTTTGATGAAGACGTTGACACGCACTGCCACTCTTGCAGCCGTTGCTGCTTTCGCTGTTGCCGTTCCGCTGGCACAGCATGTCTCCGCGCAGTCGTTTGCGATTGGGATTTCCATCCGTACCGCACCGCCAGCATTGCCCGTGTATGTACAGCCGCCATGCCCACAGCCGGGTTACATGTGGACGCCGGGATACTGGGCCTGGGGTCCAGAAGGCTACTACTGGGTTCCGGGTGTGTGGGTGGCTCCGCCGCGCGTGGGTGTGTTGTGGACGCCTGGTTATTGGGGCTATAACGGCGGCGTGTATGCGTGGAATGCAGGCTACTGGGGACCGCATGTTGGCTTCTATGGCGGCGTGAACTACGGCTTTGGCTATAGCGGCGTGGGCTTTGGTGGCGGCATGTGGGCTGGCAATGTCTTCCGCTACAACACTGCCGTGGTGAACGTGAATACGACGGTGATTCGCAACACCTACATTGATCGCACGGTGGTCCGCAACACGGTGGTCAACCGTACAAGCTTCAATGGACCTGGAGGCATTGGCGCACGGCCCACGCCGCAGCAGATGGCCTTCAGCCGCGAGCAGCATTTTGGTGCGACGGTGAACCAGCAGCAGCACCAGAACTTCGCATCGCAGGATCGCAATGCGTTTGCCAGGAACAATGGTGGTCGTCCGCAGACGATGGCGATGACGAATGTCGGCGGCAATCGCTTTGGAGCGCAGGGACGTCCTACGGGCGCACCGGCGATGAATCCCGGAGCACGTCCGGGTGGGCAACCGAACGCAGCTCCTGTGCAGCGTGGCTTTGCCAACAACACGGTGAACAATCGTGAGGTGAACCAGCAGCAGCGCATTGGCAACGGTATTGAAAGTGGTCGGATGTCATCGGGTGAAGCAGCGCGTGCGGAGAATCGTCAGCAGTCGATTGATCGCCAGGTGCGGCAGGATCGTGTTGCGAATGGTGGACGGATGACGGGGCCGGAACGGCAGCAGGTGAACCACGAACAGAATGCTGCCAGCCGGCAGATCAGCCACGAAAACCACAACGAGGCGCATGGACCTCGTCGTTAAACAGCACTGAAAATAAGAAGGGCGCGCTTATTTGATAAGCGCGCCCTTCTTTATTGATTGCTTGATTCTGATTCTTAGTGAATGGCGACCGCTCCGCCGAGCCATGCTTCCAGCGTGAAGTGGAGCAGGTAATAGGTTACGGCGCCGACAAGCGCTGCTCCCGGGAAGGTAAGAATCCAGCCATAGATAATGCGCTTGGCCCAAATCCAGCGAACGGCGTGGAGACCACGCGTGGCACCAACGCCAGAGATTGCTCCGCCGATGGCGTGAGTGGTAGAGATGGGGACCTTTGCAACTGTGGCAAGACCGATGGTGATGGCTGCGGCCATTTCCGCGGAGAAGCCACCCATAGGACGCAGGTGCGGGGTGATGCGCGAACCCATCGTTTTAACGATTTTCCATCCACCGATCATGGTGCCGGCGGCGATGGCCGCGTGGCAGGACAGGATGATCCAGATGGGGATTTCATGGTGGCGACCCAGCAGATTGGTGTGGCCTTGTGCGTACTGACCATAGCCAGTGGCAACGAGTGTGGCCACGATGATGCCCATGGTTTTCTGCGCATCGTTGGTGCCGTGACCGAGCGAGTAAGCACCTGCGGAGACGAGTTGCAGGCGGCGGAACCAGCGCGAGGCATCCTCGCGCGGTGCCTTGTAGCTGCTCCACGCCACAATATGCATGATGATGTAGCCGAGCACCATGCCGACGAGCGGAGATAGAACGAGGAAGATAAGGATGGAACCCCAACCCGTGCCCCATCCCGTGAAAAGGATTGCGTGGTAGCTGCCGAACGATGCAATGGCTGCTCCTGCGAGCGCCGAGATGATGGCGTGAGAAGAGCTGGTGGGCAGAGCGAGATACCAGGTCAGCAGATTCCAAAGAATGGCGCCGATAAGGCCAGCAAGCACCACATAAATGGTCATGGCTTCAGGCCGGATGAGGCCGCTGCTGATGGTATGCGCCACGCCTGTGCCGAAGACAAATGCCGCAACGAAGTTGAAGATGGCGGCCCAGAGGACGGCCTGCGGCGGTGTCAGCACACGCGTGGTGACGATGGTGGCGATGGAGTTCGCCGCATCGTGCACACCGTTGAGGAAGTCAAACCCCAAAGCGATGACAACCGTAATGATGACCAGGAGCAGAGGTGCTGCGTGCATGCGTCAGTCGTTCTTTAGAAGGATGCGCTCGATGGTGCGGCCAAGGTTGTCGAGGAGGTAGATCGCCTCAAGCATCAGGTCGTGGACCTCGCGCTTTTTCATGACGGAGATGGGGTCCGGCTGGCCGCTGTACAACTCCACCAGGAACTTATCGCGGCTCTGGCGTGCTGACTCTTCCTGACGACCGATTTCGTCGAGGTTGCCTCGGAGTTCGCTGAGCTTTGCCTTCTTGCGCAGACGGTTCAGCGTGGCCGAAACCTCAGACGCCATGGTGTCGATGGCAGTGGTGTGCGCGCGCAGCGAGGGGTGCATCTCCTCAAGCCGGTAGAGCTCCATACGGCGACCCGCCGAAGCGATCACGGCGATGGCTTCGTAAATGCGACTGGTGAGTTCGAGGATGTCCTCGCGATCGAACGGGGTAATGAAGGCCGTGTCGAGCCGGAGAAGCGTCTCGCGCATAACGCGATGGGCTTCATGGCGGCTCTGTTCCATCTTGGCAACGTGACCGTTTGTGCCGGGCCAGAGATTCATGCTTCCAGCGAGTTGGTCAGAGACCACCACCAGGCATTTGCCAAGCTGTTCAAAGTGGTCAAAAAAACTTCTGTCCTGTGGCATCACGCTGAACATGCTTGCGTTCTTCTCCTCCTGCGTTGCGTTCTCTGAGCGCAGGCACCCGGGCAAGGATAGCGCACCGGGAGGGTTAAATCGTAGTGTTGTGATGGTTTTTTGCAGAACTGTAATAAATCGTCAGTCGCCGGGCTGGAGGCGCAGAGCATCGACGGCCAATGGGACTGCGGTTGTTTCCTGATCCTTGTACTGAAGGCGATAGAGACGCCAATACAGGCCGCGGTGGGTCAGCAGTTCGTTATGCGTACCGCTTTCGCGAAGCTTGCCCTTGTGCATGACCAGGATTTTGTCGGCGCTCTGGATGGTCGATAATCGGTGGGCGATGACGAAGGACGTTCGGCCGGAGATCATCTTTTCCAGCGCGGACCGGACACGGAGTTCGGTGTCGGTATCGACGGAGGAGGTGGCTTCGTCGAGGATAAGGATCTCTGGCCGGTGCGCCAAAGCGCGGGCGAAGCTGATGAGCTGCTTCTGGCCGGTGGAGAGAGTCGCACCGCGTTCCTGCATAGGTTCGTTGAAACCCTGGGGCAGGGTGCGGATGTAGTCGCCAATGTTGACTTCGTCGGCAGCGCGTTCCACTTCGGCATCGGTGATCCATTCGGAGCCGAGGCGGATGTTGGATTTGACGGTGCCGGTAAAGAGGAATGCGTCCTGGAGAACCACACCGAAGCGCTTGCGGAGGGCTTCCAGCGGCATCTGCCGGACGTCCATGCCGTCGACGAGAACACTGCCGTGCTGGACATCGTAGAAACGCATCATCAGCGCGGTAATGGTGGTCTTGCCTGCACCCGTGTGACCGACCACGGCTGCGGTTTCACCCTTCGCAACAGCAAAAGAAACGCCGCGAAGAATCCATTCGACGTCGGAAATAGCGGAGAGATCTTCGTCCGATTGCGCGAGGGCGATGGCGGACTTTTGATCGTCACTCAACGTCTGGTAAGTGAACCAGACATTGCGGAACTCGATGGCGCAGGGTTCTCCGTGCGGAGGTTCAACGGCGATGGCCGGGGAGACGATCTCCGGTTCCATGTCGATGAGTTTGAAGACGCGCTCGCTGGCGGCCATGGCGGCCTGCAGGATGTTGTACTTTTCGCTCAGATCCTGAATGGGGCGGAAGAAGCGTTGCGCATACTGCATGAATGCGAGCAGCACACCGATGGTGACGGCGCGACCAAAGAATGTGGCGCCATGCAGGACACCGAAACCGCCCTTCCATAACACCATGGCAATCGCAATGGTGCTGAGCAGTTCCACCGCGGGGTAGTACAGCGAGTAGGCTTGCACCTGATCCACATAGGCGTCGCGGTGTTCGGCGTTGATTAAAGTGAAGTCGTCGTACGCGCGTTGTTCTCGATTGAAGAGCTGCACCACGCTCATACCGCTGACGTGTTCCTGCGTGTAGGCGTTGATTTTGGCGATGGCCGTGCGGATGCGGCGATAGCTGCTGCGAACGGCAATGCGGAAGAGGCGCGTGGCATAGCCGATGAGCGGCAACACCGACAACGTAAGCAATGCCAGCGGCCAGCTGAGCCACAGCATGATGCCGACGATGAAGATCAGCACGAACACATCTTCAAAGATGGCGAGAACGCCGCTGGTGAACATTTCGTTCAGGGCATCGATGTCGCTGGTAACGCGGGTGACGAGGCGACCAACGGGATTACGGTCGTAAAAGCCGACATCCATGCGTTGCAGATGGCGGAAGATCTGCGAGCGCATGTCAAACATAATGCGCTGGCCGGTCCACTGCATCAGGTACGTCTGCATGAATTCCAGCGCGTAGCTGAGTAGAAGTGCGACGAAGTAGAGCGCGGCACATTCGGTGATGCCGACGATGGGCTGCGGACTAAGATGGCGCGCGAACCATCCGGGCACAAACGTGGTGTTGTGGCCGGTCATATAGCGGTCGGTGGCGACCAGCACAAGGTATGGGCCAACGACGTCCGCGGCTGCTTTCAGCAGGATGGAGGCGAAGCTGAGGCCCGCATGGCCCGCATAGGGGCGCATGTAGGTGAGCAGGCGCTTCATCAGGCGGCCGTCATACGCCTTGCCCAGCACCTCTTCGTCGTGTGTGGACTTTGCCGCGGGTTTCGGCTTCTCTTTGCTTTTCTTCGCCATGCGCTTGTCTGATTGTAGATGTCTTTGTGGCATGCTTCGGCTCACGATTTTTACAGCGCATACATGGGAAAATAGAAAGAATGCATTCCCACGACGCCACGCTCGGCCTGTATGTGTCTGTGCCGTTCTGCCGGCAGAAGTGTACTTTCTGCAACTTCGCGTCGGATGCGTTTCCTCCGGCGAGGATGGCGGCGTATGTCGACAGGCTGGTGGCGGAGATTGAGGCCTCGCGTGATTTTGCCGCGCAACATCAATTGATTGTTCCGCAGCGGGTGGATTCGGTGTTTCTGGGTGGTGGTACGCCATCGCTGCTGGAACCGGAGCAGATGGCGCGTGTATTTGCCGCGCTGCGTGCGACTTATCCCATGGAGCAGGACGCTGAGGTCACCGTGGAGGCGGCTCCGGGGCAGATCCCGGATGACTTGCTGGATGTGTTGCTCCGAAGCGGTGTGAATCGCGTTTCGCTGGGCGTGCAGAGTTTTGTGGATGCGGAGTCGCGTGCCGTGGGGCGCGTGCATACAGGCGATGCCTGTCTTGCAGAGTTGAAGCGTTTGCGCGCTGCCGGGATTCGCAACCTGAACGTTGATCTGATTGCGGGATTGCCGCACCAGACGGCTGCGTCGTGGTCGCATTCCTTGAAGACAGCGATCGATTCCGGTGTGGAGCATGTGTCGGTGTACATGCTTGAGGTGGATGAGGATTCGCGGCTCGGGCGCGAACTGATTGGGCCGGGTGTTCGTTATGGAGCGCATGCTGCGCCGACGGATTCGCTGGTGGCCGATCTGTACGCGCAGGCATGCGAGACGTTTGACGCGGTAGGACTCTCGCAGTACGAGATTTCAAACTTTGCACGTGCGGGCTATGCTTCGCGGCACAACCTGAAGTACTGGAAGCGCGATGCGTATCTTGGCTTTGGGCTGGATGCGCATTCCATGTTGCGTGCGCAAAGCGATGGACGCGCTTCACGCTTTGCCAATGGCGATGAACTTAATCCCTACATTGCAGGCAACGAAGACGTCGAAGTGGAACACATCGAGATGCTGGGCGAGTGGGAAGAAAGTATCTTCCTTGGGTTGCGATTGATTGAGGGCGTTTCGATTGCGGAACTGCAGTGGCCGTTTCCCGCGCCGTGGCTGGATGCATTTGTGGAGCGCGTGCAGAGCTTGCAACGCGATGGACTGATGCGGTTGGACGATGGTCGCGCCATGCTGACACAGCAGGGACGTATCGTGTCCTCGAGCATCTTTGGTGAATTGCTGGCCGACGAGCCAGCGGTGGCATGAGTGCTCCCAAAGGATTAGGAGAAGTGACGATGGAAGTGATTGATCTGCGCAGCGACACCGTAACCAAGCCCACGCCAGAGATGCGTGAGGCAATGGCATCTGCAGAGGTGGGCGATGACGTGTACAGCGAAGACCCGACGGTGAATCGCCTGGAAGAGCGCGCTGCGGAGGTCTTTGGCATGGAAGCGGCGATCTTTGTTCCCACGGGATCGATGGGGAACCAGATTGCATTGCGTCTGCATACGGAGCCGGGCAGGGAAGTTGTCTGCGAATCGCGCGCGCATGTGCTGGACTGGGAGATGGGCATGGCCGCAATGTTCAGCGGATGCCAGCTTCGCACGGTGCAAGGGCAGCGCGGCATTCTTCGCTGGAAAGATATTGAGCCTGCGCTCGCCACAACGGGTTTGTATTACAAGGCGCAGACCGGCCTCATCTGGGTGGAGAACACGCACAATATGGCTGGCGGATCGGTCACGCCGCTGGCAGTGATGCGCGAGCTTCGCGATGGTGCGCATGGCCGCGGACTGCAGATTCATCTGGATGGTGCGCGCGTTTTCAATGCCTCCACCGCGTTGAAAACGGATGTCGCCACACTGACTGCAGGCTATGACTCTGTGAACTTCTGCCTCTCAAAAGGGCTATGTGCGCCGGTCGGATCGCTGCTGGTGAGTTCACGCAAAAACATCGATAAGGCAAGGCGCATTCGTAAAGCACTGGGCGGCGGCATGCGTCAGGCAGGAGTGCTGGCTGCGGCTGGATTGATTGCGCTGGATGTGATGTCTAAGCGGCTGGATGACGATCATGCCAATGCGAAGCTGCTGGCGCGGAAGATTGCGGATGTGGATGGTATCTCCGTCGATCCTGCGGAAGTGGAGACAAACATTGTTATCTTCCGCACGGAATTTGATGCGCCCGCTTATGTGGCTTCGCTGAAAGAGCGTGGCGTGTTGGCCAGTGCGATCAATGCAAATACGGTTCGTTTTGTTACCCACCATGATGTAAGCCAGGAACAATGCGCGCGTGCCGGTGAGATTGCTGTTGATGTTGCTGCGAAGATGCTTTTAGAAACCGCATAAAACAAGGTATTTACGCTGTACACTGGCAATACACGTTTTGAGTGCAATTCTGAAGAGGATTGCTTTGTTCAACACAAGCGCAGCGGAATGCATTGGGAAGCGCGGTGAGAATCCGCCACTGCCCCGCAACTGTAAGCGCGCATCTTCGACCATGTTTCGAAGACACATCCTTTTCGTGACACAGCTATCACTGCGTAAGTGGGAAGACAGCATGTGCAGGATACGAAGGCAATGTGCGATGCGCGTAAGTCAGGAGACCGATTCCGCTGCTGGTTGTAAGCCATGCTCCCGCGGGGGAAGCAGAGGAGAATTCTGATATGTATCGCATCGCTCAAAAGCGACGCGCAGCAGCGCAATTGTGCGCAGTCGCTGTGTGCGCCTTCACCGCATCGGTTGCACACGCTGTTGTTGTCCGCGGCACGGTCCGCGATCCGCTGGGCCGCCCTATCACCGTTGCACATGTGCGACTGGTTAAAGGAACGCAGGTGGTGGCATCCACCGTCACGCAACCGGATGGTTCCTTTGAAATTCGCTCCACGGAAGATGGCCGCTTCCTCCTGATTGCGGATGCGCCCACGTTTTCTCCGCAGGTCAGTGACTCGTTTTATGGTCGGCAATGGGACATGGTGCAGAAGAATCTGCAACTGACGATCAGCCCCATCAAGCAGGACATTACGGTAACGGCGACAGGCGAACCGATGCCCGTTCAGCAGACGAGCGGAAGCGTCTCCCTGATTGATTCTGAGTCGCTGAGCACACGCGCAGGTGTAGTGAATGAACTTCGCCTGCAGCCCGGTGTTGCAATGGTGCAAACGGGACAATACGGCGGTGTGACGTCGATGTTTGTGCGCGGTGCAAACTCCGATGCAAGCAAGGTGTTGATCGACGATGTGCCCGCAAACGATGTGGGTGGAGTATTCGACTACGGCACAGTCTCTTCAACTGCGCTTGCCTCGATCGAGACGCATCGCGGACCCGACAGCATCCTGTATGGAACGGACGCACGCGCTGGCGTGGTGCGCTTTGAAACGCCGCATGGAACCACGCTGAAGCCGGTGCTGACGTACTCCGGTGATGCAGGCAATCTGCACACGTGGCGTAACGAGGGCACGCTCTCCGGCACGTATGGTAAAGCTGATTACTTCGGTGCGTTCTCGCGATTTGATAGTTCGAATGCGCTCCCGAATGATCGCTATCACGTGGCAACTTCCGCGGCGAACCTGGGCTATAGCTTTACCGCAAAAACAAGCATTCGCGGAACAGTGCGCAATGCTGTCAGTGCTACGGGAATACCTGGTGCGTGGGACTTCCAGGGACTTGCACAGAACGGCAAGCAGGGCGATCAGGACACGTACATGAGCGGCGTGCTGGACGACACCCGTAGCAATGGTTGGCACAACACCTTCCGTTACATTGGTGCGCGAAAGCGCGAACAGGCCCGTTACTTTGCCGCTGTGGGTGCGCCGGATGGTTATGGCGAATACTTCGGTAACACCGTGACGATTCGTGGCGCCAACGGTACAAAGGCCACAGGGCAGGTCATTGTTGGGTACGATCCGTTTCCCACTTACTACGAGATGGTGAACAATCGCGACGGTCTGGACTATCACACCAGTTACAGCTTCAACCCTCACCTATCTGTGGTGGGAGGTTTCCGCTTCCAGGACGAGCGTGGGGCTTACCGCTATCCGCTGTATGGTGAAAATGATCAGGTGGGACGCAGCAATTACGATTACACGCTGGCGTTCAACGGCAATGCGTTGCATCGGTTGTTCTATACCGTTGGCGGAGCGATCCAACGCAACTCTTTGTATGGAACAGAAGGCCAGCCGCAGGTTGGGCTTTCGTACTACTTGTTCCGACCAGCGCGTGGATGGTTTCATGGAACACGTTTTCGCTTCCAGTTTGCGAAGGGTGTTCAGGAACCCAGCCTGAATGCGCAGCTTTCGTCGCTTTACCAGAAGCTGATTGGAATTGGAGATACCGCATCGATTGCGAATTTCCATGTAAGTCCGATTGGTGCACAACGGAGCCGCGTCTATGAAGGTGGGTTTGATCAGAATATTTATTCTGACAGCGCGATTCTTCATGTGACTTACTTCCACTCGACCTATGGACGGGGTACGGAGGGCGTTCCAGTAACGCTGTACAACGCGTATTTCCATCAGAACCTACCCGTGGCATTGGGAAGCTTCTATCTCAATTCGCTTGATACGCGGTCGGCAGGTGTAGAGACGTCGCTTGAATACCAGGTGCTGCATCACCTGTTCCTGCGTGCCGGATACACGTACCAGGATTCATTGGTGAAGCAATCCTTCTCCAGCGATGCGCTGGCGGCGTTGGGTGGTTCAACGACGATCAACCCTAACTATCCGGGTATTCCCATCGGGCAGTATTCGCCGCTGGTGGGCCAGCGTCCGTTCCGTCGTCCGCCGCAGACTGGATTCTTCGTGGCTCAGTACACCACCACGAAGTGGTCCGCGGCTGTGAAGGGTGCTATCGCTTCGCGTGCGGATGATTCCACGTTTATCGACGCTTATTCCAACTCGTCATTCGATAACTCCATGCTGCTTCCGAACCGCAATCTCGATCCTGGATTTACCAAGCTGGATGCGAACTTCACGTATCAGGTTCGGCCATCCGTTGCGGTGTTTTCGCAGTTAGACAATCTGCTGAACAACCAACATATGGGCCCAATCGGTTACCCATCGTTGCCGTTTACCTTCCGTGTCGGTTTGAAGGTCCGCATCCCTCACGAGTAATCGATCGCGTTATGTGTTGAACATGCGCCATCACCGAGTAAAAGGCCCACGCTGCGCGTCTTAATCAGTGTGGGCCTTATCCTTTGGGCCGGAGGGAATTTCATGTTGGCACGTTTTCGTTTTGCATGTACCGCTTTCGCTCTGCTCTTTGCGGCGCTTCCTTCTCACGGCCAGGAAGGTCCGTACAACGTTCGTGTGGTGTTGCGCGCCGAAACGAAGGGACAACCCACGGTTCTGCAACCGGCCGACGTACGCGTTCAGTTTGCAGGCAAGAAGGTCCCCGTACAGCGGCTGGAACCATTGATCTCCAACCGCACCACGAAGCCTTTACAGGTAGCCATCTTGATCGATGACGGTTTGCGCGGTAGCTTTGGCAGCCAGGTAAGTGACATCCGCCAGTTTGCGGCTGACCTTGCGGCACAGCATGTCTCCGTAGGCGTGGCGTACATGCAGAATGGCCGCGCTGTGTTTGGCGAAGGAGGATTCACTTCTGATCCTGAAGTCGTCGCGAAGCAGTTGCGGTTATCCATGGGTGGTGCGGGCATCAGTGCCAGTCCGTATTTCTGCCTGCAGGATCTGATCAAGAACTGGCCGGGCGATAGAACAGCACCGCGTGCCGTGCTGATGATTACCAACGGCATTGATTTGTACAACGGCGCGCCCACGCCGAATAACCAGTACAGCCCATACGTGCAGTCGGCAATTCAGGATGCGCAACGCGCAGGCGTGCCGGTGTATTCCATCTACTACGGCCGCTTTGATAATCATCCCGGTTATGCCAGCTTCAGTGGGCAAAGTTATCTTGGCGATCTAGCGGATTCTACTGGTGCCAACACGTTCAACCAGGGCAGCCTGAATCCGCCGAGCATCAGCCCATACCTGAAACAGTTTGAGAAGAACCTGAATGAAAGTTGGCTGCTGTCGTTTCAGACGGGAACGCGCAAGCTGGAACCACTCAAAGTTGATGGAGCAAAGGGAACAAAACTGTACGTGCAGCGCATGGCGCAGGGAAACGATGCGACGGCTGCTGTGCTCCGCTAGAAGCTTTGCCTATGCAAACAAGAAAGCCCCGGATTGCTCCGGGGCTTTTCTGTTGTTCGTGCTTGAGGCTTAGTACATGCCGTCCATGCCGCCGCCGTGGGAGTGGCCGCCTGCCGGAGCAGCTGCCTTCTCGGGGATGTCGGCGATCATGGCTTCCGTGGTCAGCATCAGGCCAGCGATCGAAGCTGCGTTCTGCAGGGCAGTGCGCGTTACCTTCGTCGGGTCGATGACGCCAGCGGCTACCAGGTCTTCGTACGCGCCGGTACCGGCGTTGTAGCCGAACGACAGGTCCTTGGACTCGGTGATCTTGCCGATGACGACTGCGCCTTCTTCACCTGCGTTGTAGGCGATCATGCGCAGCGGCTCTTCGATGGCGCGGCGGATGATCTGTGCACCGATCTTCTCGTCGCCTTCCAGAGACTTCACAAGAGCGTCAACCTCAGGAATCGTGCGGATGAGAGCAACACCGCCGCCCGGGACGATGCCTTCTTCCACGGCAGCGCGGGTTGCATGCATTGCATCTTCCACGCGAGCCTTCTTTTCCTTCATCTCGGTCTCGGTTGCAGCACCGACCTTGATGACGGCAACGCCGCCAACCAGCTTGGCAAGACGCTCCTGCAGCTTCTCGCGGTCGTAGTCAGAGGTGGTCTTCTCAACCTGAGCGCGGATCTCACGCACGCGGCCGTCGATCTCGGATTCCTTACCAGCACCGTCGATGATGGTGGTGTTGTCCTTGTCGATGGTGACGCGCTTCGCCGTGCCGAGGTCTTCGATCTTCACCGACTCCAGCTTGATGCCGAGGTCTTCCGTGATGGCCTTGCCACCGGTCAGGATGGCGATGTCGCCCAGCATTGCCTTGCGGCGATCGCCGAAGCCAGGAGCCTTCACAGCAGCCACGTTGATGGTGCCGCGCAGCTTGTTGACCACGAGGGTTGCCAGAGCCTCACCGTCGACGTCTTCCGCGATGATGATGAGTGCCTTGCCGGTGCGGGCAACCTGCTCGAGCAGGGGCAGGATGTCCTTCATCGACGAGATCTTCTTCTCATAGATGAGGATGTAGGGCTCGTCGAATGCAGCTTCCATGCGCTCTGCATCGGTCACGAAGTAGGGCGAGAGGTAGCCGCGGTCAAACTGCATGCCTTCCACTACGTCGAGCTGGGTCTCCATGCTCTTCGCTTCTTCAACGGTGATCACGCCGTCCTTGCCAACCTTCTTCATCGCTTCGGCAATGATGGTGCCGATCTGCGAATCCGAGTTAGCCGAGATGGTGCCAACCTGCGCGATCATGTCGCCGGAAACGGGCTTGGAGAACTTGGAGAGAGCGCCGCCCTCAACCACGCCGTCGTTGTTACGCACACCGACGATGGCTGCAACAGCCTTGTCGATGCCGCGCTTCAGCGCCATGGGGTTTGCACCGGCAGCAACCGTCTTCACGCCTTCGCGGAAGATAGCCTGAGCCAGAACGGTGGCGGTCGTGGTGCCGTCGCCGGCAACATCGCTGGTCTTGGAAGCAACTTCCTTCACCATCTGTGCGCCCATGTTCTCAAGCGAGTTGGGCAGCTCAATTTCCTTGGCGACGGTGACGCCGTCCTTGGTGATGGTGGGCGAACCGAACTTCTTTTCGATGACAACATTGCGGCCCTTGGGTCCGAGGGTCACCTTAACCGCGTCAGCGAGGACATTCACGCCGCGGAGGATAGCCTGACGGGAATCTTCACCGTGCAGAATTTGCTTTGCCATTGTGTTCTTCCTTTGCATCGCTCGCGAACGAGCGGTAACTAAACTGTGTCGCTGCCTTTGAAAGCAGAAGGGAAGCTGAAGCTTTCATTCCACACAACGAATGGCGCGAAGCGCATCCGCTGCATGCAATGCCTACTTGAGGATGCCGAGGACTTCTTCTTCACGCATGATCAGGAGGTCTTCGCCGTCCAGCTTGATTTCCGTGCCGGAGTACTTGCCGAAGAGAACCGTGTCGCCAGCCTTAACGTCCAGCGGGAAGACCTTGCCTTCATCGTTGCTCTTGCCCTTGCCAACGCTGATAACGGTGCCCTGCTGCGGCTTTTCCTTGGCGGAGTCGGGGATGATGATGCCGCCGCGAAGCGTCTCGCCCTCTTCCAGGCGGCGCACCAAAATGCGGTCATGCAGCGGTGTGAAAGTCGATGCCATGGTGTTTCGTTCTCCTTGGGTGGTGGTTGATGGTGATGCTTAGCACTCCATCGTTCCGATTGCTAATGTACGAACTGGCAGTCACCCGCGTCAAGTGCTAATCGTGAAATATGAGTGAAACGCACTCATGTCCGAAATGGGAACAGTCGTAGCGTCAGAATGCGCCATGCCTGCCGCGACAGAACACCCCTCGGAACGATAGAATGCAGGGCATGTTGTCCCGTCGTTCGCTTCCCGTCGTTGCCACCCTGCTGCTCTCTGCCGCACCGCTACTCTCCGCTCAGAGCGATCGCCATGGCCGTAAGTACAAGGCTCCGCCGGAGACCAGCCACTTTGAAATTCTGGTCGTGCGCGATTTCAACGGTAAGGTGATTGAGAACGCCGGCGTGATCTTCCATCCCACCAAGGACGGCATTGACGAGGGCAACCTGGAAGTGAAGTCTGGCCCCGACGGCAAGGCCTTCATCGACATCATCCCAACGGGATCGGATGTGCAGGTACAGGTGATTGCGAACGGGTTTGAGACCTATGCAGGCGACATCAAGCTGGATACCCCGTCGAAGCAGTTGACGATCCGCATGAAACGGCCGTCGTCACAGGTTTCCGCCTACGACGAGAGCGAAGGCAAGGGAAACCTGAAACGCAATGTCGGCGTGCAGGAGCCCATCCGTAACCAGACGGCACCCGCCGGGGGCGCAAAGCCGCTGTCGGCGAGCGAACCAGTGATCAAGCTGCCCACGTTGCCGAAGAACAAGACCGCAGATGGTGATGCGACGGTTCAACCGGGAACAACGCCTGCTCCCGCATCGAAGCAGCCCACAAAGACGGGTAACTCTGCACCGGTTGCAGACGGAACCCCAGCTCCGCCGCAAAGCAACTAAGCATGACTTCTTCGCACGACAGCCTCCGTGGGCGTCGCGTCCTGATTACAGGCGGCGTACGGAGGCTTGGCCGCGCCTTTGCGTTGGCATTGGCGAATGCAGGGGCTGACGTTGTTGTCACCACTCGTCATTCCGATGAAGAAGCAACAGAGTTGCTGCAGGCCATAACGCCACTGGGTGGCCGATACGCAGCCATTCAAAGTGATGTGACGGTTCCCGAACAAGTTAGCCGTGCCGTGGAAGAAGCTACGGGTTTCCTCGGCGGCATCGATCTGCTCGTCAACAACGCAGGCATGTTTGAGTCAGCGAAGCTGGAAGACCTGACACCGGAACAATGGGATCGCGTCTTTGCAACGAACACACGCGGGCCGTTCCTGATGGCGCAGGCTGCGCTGCCGCATCTTCGCAGCAGCCAGGGAAGAATCCTCAACATCGGCTCGCTCGGCGGCATCCGTCCCTGGGTGACACATGGTCACTACTGTTCCAGCAAGGCCGCGTTGCACATGCTGACGCAGACCATGGCGAAAGCTTGGGCTCCTGAAGTCAGCGTGAATGCGATTGCGCCAGGCATGATTCGCTTTCCTGATGAGCCGGAACGCATGGCAGCAAAGACTCCGATGCAACGCGACGGTTCACCTGCCGATGTAGTGAAGGCGGTGTTGTTTTTCGCGTCGGCGCCACGGTTCATCACCGGTCAGATACTGGCCGTGGATGGCGGACTTGGGCTTGCTTGAGCCTTCGCTTCGATACACTGGAAGCTGAACCGCTCATGTCCTCTGAAATTGTTCTCAAACCTTCTCCGGATGCCATCTCGCTTGCTGAACGACGCGAACAGCTTACTGCTGTCCGTACCCAGCTTGCGGAGTTGGAGGCGGAGCTTGCGCAGTTTCGCGCGCAGTTAAAGGCGTTTGAAGGACGTTATCTGCGGCAGGTGGGCGTGCTGTACGCCGAGCTTGATGAGTTAGAAGCGCGCATCACGCAACATGAAGCTTCGCTCTATGACTCCGATGCCGCGCGTCAACGTGCAGAAGAGGCTAAGCAGCGCGCGCAGGAAAGCCATGATGCCGCATTTGGTGAGGCCCGCGAGGCAGAAGAGTTTGATCCACCAACAAATCTGAAGACACTCTTTCGCGAAGTAGCCAAGCGCATTCACCCGGACTTTGCACGTGACGATGCGGAGCAGCAGTACTTCACACTGCTGATGGCACGCGCCAATCAGGCCTATCGACGCGGCGATTTAGAAACGCTGCAACGCATGCTCGACGATCATCTCGAAATCAATGCGGCGGTCGCAGGTGAAAGCACTGCTGCGGAGTTGCTGCGCATTTCAAGGCAGATGCAACATGCCAAACGCGACATTGCCTCATTGGAGATGGAGCGTTACACACTGCAGGGCAGTGAGATTGCCATGATGTTTCAGGACGCGGAGACCGCTGCGCGTGAGCATCGTGATCTGTTGACGGAACTCGCCGTCAGCGTGCGCGAACAGATTGCAGAGGCGCAGCGCCGCTTTGATTTGATTGATCGGCAGATGAACGTTCATGGAAGATAACCCGCAATCCGGCCTGCAACATGTACCCACGGGGTCTGGCCTGTCATTGCACACGGCACGCTCCGGCATGATTGCGCGTGGTCGCCGCGACGCCGCCAGTGCAGCGTCAAACCCACATTACAAGCAGGCATTGGAGCATTACAACGCAGGCGATTTCGTTTCGGCTGCCGCATCATTCAAGTTGGCTGCAGACCTGGGCCACGCCGAATCGCAATACATCCTGAGCACGCTCTATGACGAAGGCACAGGTGTTACACAAAGCGATGAACAGTCCGCGTACTGGGAACGCAAAGCAGCCGAGCAAGGACATGCCTATGCGCAGGCCAACGTAAGCTTTCGTTATTACGCTGCGAATGATTTTGCAGAGGCCTTCATCTGGTGCCAGCGTGCGGCGTATAGCAAGCTCGCATGGGCGCAGTACAACCTTGGCCTGATGTATCGCAAAGGTGAAGGCACGGAACAGAGCGACACGCAGGCGGCTTACTGGTATCGCCTGGCAGCTTCGCAGAACTTTGCAGAGGCGCAGCAGAAGCTTGCGGACTTGTATTACTTCGGCCACGGCGTACCGCAGAACTATGTTCAGGCGGCTTCGTGGTATCGCAAAGCCGCCGACCAGGACAATGCAGAAGCACAGTTCCAGCTGAGCCATCTGTACGCCATTGGTGAAGGCGTAGAGCATGACTACGTGCAATCGCGCTATTGGATTCGCAAAGCCGCGCAACAGGGGCACGAGCAGGCAGTGAAAGAACTGAAGCGACGCCAGTATCGCGACGCGTAATATGCTTCGTTCGCCAAACTAACCAGTGATCTGCACCAGCTTTTGAAGCGATGGTGTCTTCGCCATCTGCGCAAGGCTGTATTGATCCAACGCACGGAAGAATGCTTCATATGCTTCATCCAATGCGCTCTTCAACAAGCAGTCTTCGCGCAGTGGGCACGGTTGCGTCCAGCAATCAATCAGACCACCTTTGGGCTCGGTGATGCGTACAATCTCACCGATGCGCAGGGATTCGGGACGGCGACCCAACCGTAGGCCACCACCCCGTCCCTTTGCGGTTTCCACCAATCCTGCCAGGCCTAGTTGATATGCCACCTTCACCATGTGTGTGTAGGGAACATTGAACAATTCAGCCGCAGCACGCACCGTCACCACGGTCTCCAGTGGTTTGTCGCGGCTGGCCAGATACAGCAGCAGGCGCAGCGAAAGATCGGAAAATCGAGTCAGTTGCATGAGAACAGTTCACAGTCTACGGTGCATCGTCCGTTAGACCAGTGCAGGCTCCTCCCCATAGATCTCCTTCTCACGAGCGATCATCACCTCCGCAAGCTGCTGGTACGCGGCTGTCCATGCTTCCAACACCTCAGGTGTAATCGCGTCCGCCAACACAATCTTCATCGCCTGCAACAGGTAGCGACCAACCAGCGGATACTGATCCGGTGTGACGTGTGTCTGCACATGACGATGCGCGATCTTCTCCACGGCGGGGCCAAGATTCTGCAGCTTATCCAGGTTTGCAACGTAGGCAAGAATCGACTGCGCAAGTCGTTTCGGCTGCTCCCCATTCTGCTGATCATCCATGTTGAACTGCGACTTCAACTCCGGATTCTCACCGATCATGTTGGCATAGAAGACGCGCGTGATCTCCTCGCCATGTTGAGCGAGGGCTGGCATGGTGGACTTAACGATCTCGAGTTGGCGCTGTGAAAGCAAGGTGTGCTCCTTCGACTTGAATATGTATTTAAGATAATGATTAAAGCGCGAAGGATTCAGTGACCTGTGTCACATCGTTCGGTTATCGGAGCGGAATTATTCTGCGACGATCTCTTCTTCGAGTTGTTGCTTCTCGAAGAGTTCTGCGTAGTAGCCACCTTCGGCCAGCAACTCTTCATGTGTGCCAAGCTGGGCAATGTGCCCATTGACCAACACAGCAATACGATCTGCAGAACGCGCGGTTGACACGCGGTGCGCGATGAGGATGGTGGTGCGATCTTGCATCACCTCGCGCAGACCTTTCAGGATCTGTTCTTCCGTGTACGTGTCCACAGAGGCAAGCGCATCATCAAGGATCAGGATGCGGGGATTGCGCAACAGCGCGCGCGCAATCGAGGTGCGTTGTTTCTGTCCGCCGGAGAGCGTTACACCGCGTTCACCGACGAGGGTCGCAAAGCCATGCGGGAACTCCAGGATCTCCGCGGCAATGTGCGCACGGCGAGCCGCATCTTCAATCTGTTCGTCGGTCGCGTCAGGAACGCCGAAGGCGATGTTGTCGCGGATGGAAGTGGAGAACAGGAACGTCTCCTGCGGTACAAATCCAATGGCGCCACGCAGCGCAGCAAGCGGCCATTCGCGAATCGGCAAACCATCAATCAACACTTCGCCAGCAGGCGCATCCAGCAGGCGCGGAATCAGGTTCACTAGCGTCGTCTTGCCGCTACCTGTGGGACCAACAATGGCAAGCGATGATCCTGCCGGAATGGCCAGGTTCACGCCGTCAAGAATCTTGGGTCCGTTGCCGTACGCGAAGGTAAGATTGCGGAACTCCACCTCGCCCTGCGGCACTGCATCAATGGCCACGGCGTTGCCGCTCTCATCCTGAATCGACGGCACGGCCTTCATCAGTTCGTCGATGCGCATCACGGAAGCCGTACCGCGCTGGAAGAGATTAATCACATACCCAAGCGCCAACATGGGGAAGGTCAGCTGCACCATGAAGACCATGTAGCTGGTGAATTGCCCCGCGGTGACGTGTCCCAAGACAACCTGGTGTCCACCGACGAGCAATGTCAGAACAATGGATAGTCCAAGTACAAACTCCAGCGTGGGCCACAGCATCGCCATGATGCGGACGAGGAAGAGCGAGCGCCGGATGTACTCGTGATTCGCGTCTTCAAAGGAACGAATCTCCGCTTCTTCCTGCGCAAAGGCACGCACCAGTCGCACACCAGAGAAGTTCTCCTGGGCCTTGGCACTGATCTCCGAAAACATCGCCTGAATGCGCTCAAAACGCTGATGGATTCGGCGCCCCATCAGCTGCACGACAACAGAAGCAATCGGCAGAGGAAGGAAGGCAAGCAGCGTTAGCCGCGGCGAGATACGAATCATGAAGGGAAGCGCCGCAGCCGTGAAGACCACGGTATTTGCCGAATACATGATCGCGGGTCCAAGCAACTGGCGAACAGCATTCAGATCATTGGTTGCGCGGGCCATGATGTCGCCCGTGCGATGTTCATGGAAGAAGGTGATGGATTGCTTTTCAAGTGAGGCGAAGAGATCGTTGCGCAGATCGTATTCAATCTCGCGCGATGCGCCGATGAGAATCCATCGCGTGGCATACAGACAGACTGCAGCAACGCAGGCAATGGCGATCAGCACCATCACATTTCGCGCCACGATGCCTTGCGCGCCGTGATGAACAACATCGTCCACCGCATGACCAATGAGGAGCGGCATAACAACTTTCGATGCGTTGTAAAACAGAACGGCCACCGCTCCACGGACAAAGTGTCCGCGATAACGGCTGAGGTAAGGGAACAGTGGCCGCAGTTTATCCAGCATCGTTACTCGTGGCGCTCCTCAGGGCGTTCGGCAGGTTTGGCAGAAGGTGCCTGGCTAGCCGCAGGCGGAACCGTGGGACCAGCTTCGGGGGCTTCAAAGTGCGTTCCGGTGACAGGCTGCTGCGTATTGCCCTGACCAACCAGCTCGATATCGAAAATCAGATCGGCCTTCTCAGGAATGACCGGCGGATGTCCAGCCGCGCCATAAGCAAGCTGCCACGGAATAATCAGGCGACGCTTGCCGCCCACACGCATTCCTTCAAAACCCACATCCCATCCTGTGATGACACGCTTCAGGCCAATCGGGAAAACGATCGGTTCGCCACGATCGACAGACGAGTCGAACTTGGTTCCGTCGGTGGTCCAGCCTGTGTAATGCACGGTATAGAAGACCACCTTGTCAGGCGGCATGGACGGACGGGCTTCTTCGCCATCACCAACCTTCAGGTCGATGAAGCGCAGCGAAAACAGTTGTGCGGGTGTGCCGGTCGCGGCAGGCATGGTGCCCACGGCGGCGACGCCTTCGGTAGCTTTAGGATCTGCTGGCATAGGACGTGTCGGTGAAGTTGGTCTCAGTTTCTGTGGAGCCGTGGCGCTTTTCGCAGCCGTTGTAGCAGGCTTCTTTGTGGTGGTGGTTTGTGCCGCCAGCGTGGTGCTGACGATCAGTGCTGCTGCCAGTGCTCGCATCTCGTTCCTCAAATCCATTTTACGTCTGTGCCTTTAGCAGCAGGTATCCGCCGGCCATGCCGAAGAGCAGGTCAGGCGACCACGCAGCAATCACAGGCGGTAACGCATTCACGTTGCCCATAGCTTCAAAGATCGACGAGACGACCATATACGCAATGGCCATGCCTATGGCCGTAGCAAAACCGGCAAGTGAACCGCGTTTGCCCATGGTGAGCGCGAATGGCACAGCGAAGATCGCCATCACAAGCGTGATAAGCGGATAGGCAAGTTTGCGATTCAACTGAACACGCAGACGCATGGTGTCAAAGCCGCTCTGTTGCAGATCGTGGATGTAGTTATTCAATTCGCCGAAGCTCATCTCCTGCGACTGGCGGCTTTCCTTCTTGAAGTACACGGGCTGCTCGCGAATTTCAGGGAACGACGCCACCTCAAATGGTTCGTAAGAAGCGACACTGTCGCCACGGAAGTTTCTTTCCCATCCGTTTTCCAGTACCCATCGCTGTGCATGCGTATCCCAATGCGCGGCACCGGCAAAGATGCGGCGACTGAGATGAAAGCTGTTCGGTTCAAACTCAAAGACTGTCAGGTTGGCGAAGACGTCTTTGTCCGGATCGAAGAACTGGTAATAAAAAATGCGCGTCGGTTCGCCTACCGAATCCTGTTGACCGCTGATCCATTTGCGATCGGGCCGAAGGAAGGTCTGCGCAGGCTTGCCTTTGATAACGGAACGCAACGCTTCCTGTCGGCGGTTCGCCTGCGGAAGATAGAGTTCATCAAACGTAAAGAGCGACACAGCCAGGATGGCAGCGAGCGCCAGCAACGGAATAATGAGGCGATACAGACTGACGCCGCTTGCTTTCATCGCGGTGAGTTCACTGGAGCGGCTCAGCGCACCAACCGTAATCAGGACAGCCAGCAGAGCGCACAGCGGTGTCAGGTTGTAGAGCATGTAGGGAATCAGGTTCAGCAGGTAATCGCCCACGGTGATCAGCGGTGTGCGATTGCGGAAGATATCCCCAATCAGTTCAAAGAAGCTGAAGATCAGCGAGAGCATGATGAACGACGCCAGCACCAGCCCGAACGTGGTGAGGAACTGCCGCATCATGTAGTCGTCAAAGATCAGCGGGAAACGATTTTGCCGTGTGGGCCGATGCACGGTCGTAGCGGCACGATGTTCGCCGCTCTCCTGCGCAGGTGTAGCGTGTGCGCTGCGCATGCGCTTCGGCAGACGGCGTTCGATCCAGACACCCACAGGTGCCAGACCACGTGCCATGGTGGCAACCAAACCAGTTTCACCGCGCGACATCTGTCGCAGCAAAACAATGCCAACCGCGGCGAAGACTACATTCGCGGCCCATACACCAACGACAGGTGCAATTTTTCCTTGCTTCGCCATGGCGACGCCGATGGAAGAAAAGAAGTAATAGACGAAAACCAGAGCCACCGTCAGCACGAAGCCGGTACTCTTGCCGCCACGTCGTGACGACAAACCAAGCGGCACACCAACCAGCATGAGAACAATGCACGCCACCGGATACGAGAGGCGCTTGTTCCACTCGATCATGTAGGTGCGGCCCTGTTCCTCGTGCCGACGCTGCCATAGTTCCGTGGCCGACATGGCAACCAGCGGCGTATCCGCATGACCCAGCTTCAGGTCTTCCTGCGAGCCAATCTGGATGGGCGTATCCGTCTCGGTAAAGGTGGAGATGTCGTACTGATTCGGATCTTTTGGCGAGGTCTCGTGCTTGGTGCCGTCACGAAAGTGCAGACGCAACTCATTGCCGGGAGCGGGCAGTACAACCGCGTCTTCCGCAGTGGTAACGCGAGGCGTGGCCGGGTTTGTCAGGTCTGCAAGAAATACATGTTGCCAAAGCGACGCGCCCTGACCAGGACGAGTGTTTTGAACATAGAGGACGTAGTTCTTGAAGTCTTCGTAGAAGACACGTGGCTGCACTTCAAAACCCGCCTGCTGTGTTTTCAGACTGTCTTCCAGTCGCAGCAGGGCTGCCGCGGAGCGCGGCGCCACATAAAGAGAATTGAACAAGCCAAGCGCAAGGCCGAAGCCGGCCGCGATAGAAACAATCCCCACAAAGTGCAGAACACCCACACCCGCGGCGCGCATCGCAGTGATCTCGCTGTCCGCAGAAAGGCGCGACAGCCCTAGCAGGATGCCGACGAGCACAGTCATGGGGATAGTCAGGATGAGCGTAGTCGGCAGCGTATAGAAGAAAACATCAGCCACGGCCTGCAGCGACGCCGAACCGCGTACCAGCAACTCAAGAATGTGCCCCAGGTCGCGCATGAACAGCACAAACGTGAAAAGCACACCACCCAGCAGGGCATGCGACAGCACTTCGCGCAGAATGTATTTCGTTAAAATCCGCACAATGTCAGCGCCGCCTCTTGCATCCGTACCAGTTTAGTAATTTGACGCTCTAGACGTCGCCCAGGCTTCGCAAAATCTTCGATATCCAGTTTATTGGGCCGCCCCGTCGCCCACGACAAAGCGGTAGCCAATGCCGCGCACGGTCAGCAGGTGCTTCGGCTTCACAGGGTCGTCTTCCAGATAGCGACGTAAGCGGACAATGAAGTTGTCAATGGCGCGGGTATCAGTGTCCTCGCGGACGCGCCAGACCTCTTCCAGAATCTCCTTGCGCGAAACCACCCGCCCCTCACGTCCCAGCAGATAGCGCAGCAGGTCGGCCTCCATCAGCGTGAGGCGTGTGACTTTTTCCCCGACGCGGATTTCCAGGGTGTCAAAGTCGATGACCTTGCCTTCAAATTCGTAGATATTTCGTACAGCCTCTGCTTCGACTTCGGTAGCTACAGCAGGAGAGGGTTTCTCCTGCCACTGCATGCGCCGCAACAGACTGTTCAGCCGCGCTAGCAGAATTGACAGGTCAAACGGCTTGTTCAGATAGTCGTCTGCGCCAGCCGAAAAGCCTTCCAGAACATCTTCCGGGCGGTCGCGTGCTGTCAGCATCAGGATAGGGACATAGTTGTTGGCCGCGCGCAGTTGCCGGGCAATTTCAAAACCGTCGATGCCGGGCAACATGACATCCAGCAACACTACTGCGGGACGTTCCGGCGTGTGCATCAGCCAGTTCAGAGCCGCTTCGCCGTCGGCTTCGTGATGCGTACGAAAGCCCTCGATTTTCAGGTTAAAGAGCAGGGCTTCGGCCAGATGCTCTTCGTCCTCCACCAGTGCAATCAGCGGAGATTCACTCATGCAGTCGTTTCCTCCGTTGCAGGCGCGGACTTCAGGCCAGCGGTTGTGATCAAGGGAAGCTGAAGCGTAATCGTCACACCGCGACCTTCACCATGGCTCTGTGCCGTAGCATCGCCGCCATGCTGCCGTGCAATGGAACGAACAATAAACAAGCCCAGCCCCGTCCCTTTCACCTTGGAGAGCGACACACCACCCACGCGATAGAAGCGATGAAAAATACGCCCAATGTGCGCAGCCGCAATGCCGACGCCCTGATCGGTGATACGCAACGTCGCCGTATTGAAGCGCGGCATGTTCAGATCCGCTGTAATGTGAACGCCATTGGGGGAGTACTTCACAGCGTTGTCGAGGATGTTCAGGATGGCGGTACGCAGCGCATCCGCATCGCCCAGCACCTGAATCTGTTTCCCCACGGCACGATCCTCAAACTGCACGGCATCGTCCGAAAGATGATGCCGTCTGACCGTCTCCTCAAGGCAGGATTGCGCCAGCGCTCTCAGGTCTACTGGTAATCGAGCCTTCAGATTACGTTTCAAGCCTTTGGCGCCAGCCTCACCCGCGCGAAGAATCTGCTCTACCGTGGCCAGCAGACGGTCGTTGTCCTCACGTATGCGGCTATAAAACTCCTGCCGCTGCGCTTCCTCCAGAGGACGCCGCTGCAGCGTGTCCAGATAAAGCCGGATGGAGGCAATCGGTGTCTTCAATTCATGTGTCACGGCATTTAGAAAACTGTCCTGACGCTCATTGCGTCGGATTTCGCGCACCAGAAAAATCGTGTTCAGAACAAGGCCAGCGATGATGACGGCAAAGAAAAGAATGCCGATGACCATCAGCGCAACGCGTCGCTCCGTCACGTTGAGGATGATCCAGCCGACATTCAGGGCAGCCGCCAGCCCCACCAGGCAGATGCCCAACGTAATGAAGAAGGCAATGGTGCCGCGTCTGCGGGTGATATTCATCGCTTGTCTATTGTGGCACTTACACTTGGGCAAAGGGAAAGGGCACAAAGCTTGTGAACTTTGTGCCCTTCGGTGTCTCTTAGGTTGGAAGCTTACGCGCCAGCCGGTTTCGGGTTCTTCGGGTCCCACTTGGCAACCTGGACCTTCTTCGCCAGACCGACCTTCTCCAGGAGCCAGATGCCGTAGTAGTTGGGGTCGAACTCGTACCAGACCAGGCCGTGACGAACGCTCACCGGATGCGCATGGTGGTTGTTGTGCCAGCCTTCGCCACCGGTCAGAAGGGCAACCCACCAGCTATTGCGGGAGTCGTCCTTAGTCTCAAAGCGGCGACCGCCGAACATATGCGTCGCAGAGTTCACCAGCCAGGTGGCGTGAACGCCGATGCAGACGCGCAGGAACGTGCCCCACAGAACCATGCCCAGAGCGTCGTGAATGCCACCCATCCAGTAGCCAATGCCCATCTGAATGAAGCCAGCGATGGTCAAGGGGAGCCAGTGGTACTTGCTCAGCCAGCGCTGCGCGGGGTCGCGGGTAAGGTCAGGAGCGTAGCGGCCCAGCAGGGCGGTTTCGCTGTGCAGGGCACGACCGGTGATGATCCAGCCAATGTGAGCCCAGAAGGTGCCATCGTTCGGCGTATGCGGATCGCCGTCGTGGTCGCTGTGTTGATGATGAACGCGGTGCGTGGCCACCCAGAAAATCGGTCCGCCTTCCAGCGCCAGGGTGCCGCAGGTGGTCAGGGCAATCTCAAGCCAGCGGGGAACGCGGTATCCGCGGTGGGTCAGCAGGCGGTGGTACGTCATACCGATGCCCACATTGATCGCCAGGAAATACATGACGGCGGCGCAGATCACATACTTCCACGACCAGAAGAACAGGGCAGCAAAACCCAGCACGTGGAAGATGCTGAACGCAATGGTCGTAATCCAGTTGATGCGTCCCTGCTGGTGCTCACGTCCCATGCGCAGGTCCTGCTTCACCTTTTCGCGCTGTGCAACGGCGGCCGCAACATGGCGCGCGGGCTGGTCGGCGGGTGTTGCTGTAGATGTATTCTGCTCAACCTGGTCAACAACTGGTGACATTCTGCTCTGCTTTCCGGCGGAAGGTTTCTGGTTCCGCTCTACACCATTGACCCTATCGCGAAGGACACCCTCCCGTGTGTAAGAGTTCTGTCAGGGCGCTGGTACATGAAATATCACGGCTTTTCATATGCGGTTATCGACTCGGCCACCTCCCGTCGCCGTTCGCAGCCTGCAAACGATACACTCGTCACCATGCGGGTTTTCGGCATCGATTGCGGGACGGAATACACCGGATGGGGCGTCGTCCAGGTAGAGGAAACACCGCGCGAACGCCGTCTCGTGCCCGTTGCCGCCGGGGCTATCCGGCTGAATAAGAAGGAGCGCACACCGCTGCGCCTTCAACAGGTATACGTCGAGTTAACAGGCCTGCTGGCGGCTTATCAGCCCGATTGCGTGGCAATTGAAGATGTCTTTTTCGCCGCAAATGCCAAAAGTGCATTGAAACTGGGCCACGTACGCGGTGTGGCCATGCTGGCAGCGGCATCCTGCGGCCTTTCCGTCAGCGAATACGCACCTTTGTCCATCAAATCAGCAGTCGTGGGCTACGGCCTTGCCGCGAAGGAGCAGGTCCAGTTCATGGTGGCTCGTCTACTCGACCTGGAGAAAGCGCCAGAACCCGCCGACGCTGCCGACGCTCTGGCCATTGCCATTTGCCACGTTCATACTGCTCAGACACAGATAGGCGTCGGAGTCCGATGAAGCAATTGTTCCTTGCCACATTGCTGCTTGCCTTGCCGTTGCACGCACAGTCGACCTACAGCGTCACCATGACGTATGACCGCGAAGGCCTGACCGTGCCGCATTGGAAGATCATCATCCCCGAGCAGGGGGATGCCCACTACACCGGCAAACCGACGAAGGGAATCGACCCCGGCCTTATCAGCTTCCACATGTCAGCAACAGGCCGCGAAAAGCTCGGCTGGCTACTTGGCCAATCGAACAATTTGCAACCCTGCGAAACCAGGAGCAAGGGCATTGCGAACATGGGACAGAAGGACGTCACCTATTGGCCCAGCGGCGCCTCCGAAGCCCATTGCAGCTTCAATTACACCGACAACAAGGCGCTCGGCCAGTCCACCGACTATCTCATGGCCCTCGCCAACACGATCCAGACCGGTGTGGAGCTAGACCGTCTGCATCGCTACGACCGTCTCGGTCTGGATGCAGTCATGCACCGCTTCGTAGCCGATGTAAAAGAGCATCGCGCTGTAGAAGTCGTCGCCATCCAGCCCACGCTGCAACGACTGGTTGAAGATGAAGCGCTGATGGATCGCGTAAGAGCCAACGCACAAAGCCTGTTGACACTGGCCAGCCAGGAATCCGCGAAGTAAGTTACATGGCGCGATAAAGCGCCGCAAAGCGATCGAGCGGCAACGCCTCGGCCCTTGCAGACGGCTCAATCCCCGCAGCATTACATGCTTGTGCAATCTGCTCTGAGGTATATCCCGCAGCACGCAGATTGTTGTTCAGCGTCTTGCGCTTCTGCTGAAAGCAAAGCTTCAAAAAACGATCAAATCCCTTAGCATCTGTAATGCCAAGCTCCGCAAACCGCGGCGCAAAGCGCATCCGCAACACCGTGGAGTACACATCCGGCGGAGGATCAAACGCCTCCGGCGGCAGCGTGAACACATTGGCCACGTCCGCATACATCTGCACCGTAGCGGACAACAGCCCAAAGTCACGATTGCCCGGCTCCGCCGCCACACGCTCTGCCACTTCACGCTGCATCATCACCACGGCCAGTTCCATCGAAGCTTCATGCGCGCACAAATGCAGCAGAATGTCGCTGGTGATGTAGTACGGCAGATTGCCAATGACCAACGCCTTTTCACCCTCAGGAACAAGCGCCGTGATGTCCGTCTCCAGGATGTCCGCTTCGATAATCTCCACATTCGGATGATTGCGAAACTTGAAACGAAGCTCCGGTACCAGCGACCTGTCCAGCTCAATGCAGGTCAGCTTTTTCGCTCGTTCGGCAAGAATCGTCGTAATCGCGCCATGCCCGGGGCCAATCTCAATGACCGTGCGCGAGGACACATCACCCAACGCATCCGCAATGCGATGCCGCGCGTTGTCGTCCACCAGAAAGTTTTGTCCGAGCTTTGGTTTGCGTGGCTGCATCTGATACGGTGTGCGTGCTCCTCTCGTTAGAGTAACGTGGAGCATGGAAACAGGAGTGTAGATGCACATCGTATTTGCAGCATCGGAGTGTGTACCCTGGGCCAAGACCGGCGGCCTTGCAGACGTGGTGGGCGCGTTACCGCCCGTGCTGGTACGTATGGGACATCGTGTCACCACCTTCGTGCCGTATTACCGGCAGGTGGCGAAAAAACTGCCGGATCTTCCCGTAGTCATCTCCAGCCTCACCATGCCGTACACCTACTACCAGCGCTACGCCAGCGTGCTGGACGGTGGCGTGCATGAAGGCGTGCAGATTTACTTCATCGATTGCCCGGAGATGTTTGACCGCGAAAATTTCTACGCCACGCCCAGCGGCGACTATCCCGACAACTGGGAGCGTTTCGGGCTCTTCAGCCGTGCGGTGATCGAAGCAAGCAAGATTCTCGGCGTGCCCGACGTCTTCCACGCACATGATTGGCAGGCCGCGCTCATCCCCATCTTTCTGCGGTCCATCTATTTCTTCGATCCCGCTCTGCGCCGCGTGCCATGCGTCTTTACCGTTCACAACGCCGGCTATCAGGGCTGGTTCCCGTCGGACATTATGCCGCGCCTCTTGCTGCCGTGGGACATGTTCACCATGGACAAGCTGGAGATGTACGACAGCGTCAATCTCCTCAAAGGCGGATTGGTTTACGCGGATGCGCTGACAACGGTAAGCCGCCGCTACGCGGAAGAGATTCAGACCAGCGAATTTGGCAACGGTCTTGATTCGATCTTCCGCCGCCGCAGCGCGGACCTCTTCGGCATTCTGAACGGTGTGGATTACGAAGAGTGGGACCCGACACAGGACAAACACATCGCCGCTCACTACTCGGCAGATAACCTAAAGGGCAAGAAAGAGTGCCGCCGCGATCTGTTACACGCCTTTGGCATCGATGGCGTCGAAGATCAGACCGCGGTACTCGGCATCGTCTCGCGTTTCGCTACGCAGAAGGGCTTCGATCTGCTGGCGGCCATCATCAACGATCTCGTGCAGGACGACATCGTCCTTCTCGCACTCGGCACAGGCGAGGAGTATTACGAACGCCTGCTCGGCGAACTCGCTCTCCGTTATCCAGACAAGGTGCGTGTTCAGGTCCGTTATGACAACACGATGGCGCACAAGGTAGAGGCAGGCAGCGATATCTTCCTCATGCCATCGCGGTACGAACCCAGCGGCCTGAATCAGATGTATTCGCTGCGCTACGGCACAGTCCCCGTCGTGCGATCCACTGGTGGATTGGAAGACACCGTATACGAAGAACACGACGGCAAAGGCAACGGATTCAAGTTCCACGGTTACAACCCGTTGGACTTCCTCGATGCCATTCGTCGCGCACTTGCCACCTTCCAGAACAAGGAACAGTGGGAAGAGATCATGAAGCGCGGCATGGAAGAAGACTTCTCCTGGGACAAGCCAGCAGAGGAGTACACAAAAATCTACGAGCGCGTCGTCGCAAACCGTACCTGGAGTTAAGCCAACATCGCTTCATCAAGCCCACGTCTTGTTTTTAGGACGTGGGCTTTTCTGTTGACGCACGAACGATCGAGCGCTGCGAGCAAACGTCTCTGACCAATACGGTCGATGCGATTTCGAATAGACGTTGATCCAAATCCTCATGTGACAGACCGTCACGAGAACAAATGCCGGTACGAATACTGGACGTCTGCAGCATGGTGCTTCGAGGTGCAGTCAACCAGTGAAAGCGCTCGCGCTGCGACAGCTTCGCCATCGGTCCACCATCCGGATTCCCTGAACAGACCTGTGAGAACGCCTTCAGGTGTTGCTCGATCGCTTCTGTATCCACGTCAGGAGCCAAAGCGCGCAGGCGCTCGGAATCCAGTCCGATGCAGCACGCAAGATAGCGCAACTCCTGGCTGTACAGGATCACGCCCGCATTCACAAACTCTTCGCGCTCCACGCGTGGCACCACGCGCAGCACGGCGTAATCAAAGCTGACGTTCGCGTGCACGGATGGCCTCCTGTTCGAAGATGTCTGCGTGTTCCAGTCGTTCCACAAAGAAGCGAAGATACGCTTCGCGAATACCTTCTACATCGCTGCCAAGAAAATCATCTGGCACCAGCGCAAGAATGTCGCTTAGAACAGTTTCATTCAGCCGCTCACGAGCAATCGCACCAGCCGCGGCAATCTCGCTGGCAAACGGCAGCAGCACATGCTGATCAATCTGCGGAAACGGCGAACGCGCCTTGCCCGGCATCGTCTCCCAATGATGATGGAAATACATCGCCGCGCCATGGTCGATCAGGTACAGTTCGCGATGCCACATCAACAAATTCGGATTGCGTGGTGTGCGGTCGACGTTCTGAACAAAGCTGTCAAACCAAACGGCAAGGGAAGCTGTCTGTGTAGAAACCTTGTCACCAGCAGCTGCAACAAAATCAGTAGATCCCGGCAGATAATCCAGACCCACATTCGTTCCCACACTTGCCTTCAGCAGGTGACGAATCTCCGCATCCGGATCGCTTCGACCAAGCACGGGATCAACTTCCACCAGCACAATCTCTGGCACCTTTAAACCAAGCGCACGGCCAATTTCGCCAGCGATAATCTCCGCGGTCAGAGCGAACAATCCCTGCCCGGCACCACGAAACTTGGTGACGTACATGCCAAGATCGTCAGCTTCCACAATCGCAGGCAGAGAACCGCCTTCACGAAGTGCAAGGACATACCGCGTTGCCAGAACAGACCGCATGTTTTCTAGTGTATCGGGAGCGCTGCCGCATTCTTCTTCCGCTCAAAGTAACGGAATAGGGGAATGCCAAGCAGAATGACAATGCAACCAAGCAGCGTGTTCTTCGGATCGTCCACAAGCTGGAAGACGGTCAACGCAATCGCCGCAAGGATAAAGAGAATCGGCACCACCGGATATCCCGGCGTCGAGAACAGACGAGCACGACCTGAAATCGCATCACGCTTGCGGAAGACAAACACTGTACTCACCGCAAGCCCGTACGTAATCCACTCCGCAAAGATCGCCAACGAAAACAGCGCCTGAAACTTGCCAATCGCAAAGATCAGCAACGACCCAATGGCGGACTGCACCACCAGCGCAAACGCCGGTGTTTGATAGCGCGGATGCACATTCGCAATACGAGCGAAAAACAATCCATCGCGCGATGCTGCAAACCCGATGCGCGCACCGGAAAGCGTAGTTCCAACCAGCGTCGCGGTAATGCTGATGGCCATACCAATGCTCACCAGCGCCGCACCCCACGCAATGCCATGCTGACCCAGCACCGTCCTGATCGCATCCACCGCAGGCCGATCCGCAGCAGCCAGCGCAGATGCCGGCAACACATATTGAATCGCCGCATTCGTCAGCATGTACAGCGCACCCACGATGAGGATGCCGCCGATGTAAGCCACCGGCAGATCGCGCTGCGGCTTCTTTACCTCGCCCGCCAGAGTCGCTACATCGCTCCATCCGTCGTAGGCCCACAGCGCCGCAATCAACGCCACCATAAAGCCAGCGAATCCACCACGCGCCCCACCAAACACGGTGGCAAAGTTATGCAGTGTCCCCACAGGCCCGGAGAAGACAAAGCAACTCACACCAATTACCAGGATGATTGCGACCTTCAGCAAAGTAAGCGCCGCCTGCACATCCGCGGCCTTTCGAGTGCCAACAATATCCAGCCCCGTCACAAGCCAAAGCGCGACCAGCGCCGCAACCTGTCCCCAGTTCATGCCAAGGAATGCCGGGTTCGCAAAGAAAGAAAACATCGCAAACGTAGCCAGCGTCCGCGTGAGTCCGCTCACGACTGTGGCAATCGAAGCAGGCTTCGCAATTGTCCACCACGTCCACATATGCAGGAAGCCAACCAGATCGCCATAGGCCTCGCGCAGGAACGCATACTCACCGCCATAAGCAGGACGCCCCGCGGAGATCTCCGCATAGGTCAGCGCGCCAAACAAACTCAGCAGACCGCCCACGATCCATACCGCATAAAGCGTGCTGCTCTTGCCGACAGCAGCCACCATTTCGCGCGGCACCAGGAAGATGCCGCTGCCAATAATGATGCCCACCACCAGGGCCATTGCATGGCGTGCGCCAAGTACGCGAGGAAGTTCGTGATCAGAGTTCATGCGGTGCAATCGAGCCTAGCATCCACCGCGCTCCACACCAAATTCTTTAGTAGTAGATACGGCTCTCAGCCCAGTCCGGCGCCAGCGGCACCTTCCGGTGACGCACTAGGTAGATGTCGTGTTGCTCGTACCACATAGACAGCGGATTATCGACATGCCCCACCACCTGCACGTCCTGGTAGTACTCCTGCAGCTTCGCCACGCTGGTCTTGCGATCAATGATCATCACTTCCGCATCGAGCCCACGTGTACCCCACAGCCAGTAGTTGTTGTGTTCGGAAATCACAGTCGGCAACGCGATACCTTGCACGCTGCTTAACCATTCCAGCGACGCTGCTTCGCCATAATTGCCGCCGAAGATGCCCACCTTCGCTCGATCCTCCGGCGAGAGGCCATTCACAATGCGTGCAACCTCCGCCAGATTCTCCTGCCATCCATAGCGATCCGCATAGAACTGCGGAAGAATCTGATGACCGCCGGTATTTTCCGAATCCCCCACCGGAATATGCATCGCCTTCACGTAAGCCACAAAGGTGTTTGGTGGCAACACAAAGATCGCAGTAGGAAGCACCAGCGCGGTTAAAACAATCATCGTCACGAAAGCAACAGGAAACGCGACCACGCGATCCTGTTGCACAGCCTTACGCGAAGCAAAACGATTCGTCCAGGCAATCCCACCAGCAGCAAACAAAATGGGATAGATCGGCGCAAAGTAATAATCCTTCGCTCCAAGGGCAATCATTAGCACCAGCAGGATCAGCCAGGTCAAACCCAGCCAGCGGCGATCCGCACGCTTCAACAGATGCACCAGCCCAGGAATCCAAACGAAAGCCGTCCAGGGCCCAAGAACCATCAACTGGTTCAGAATCCAAGCCGCAGGATTCAAATGAACATTCTTGCCCTTCACTCGACCGTTATGCAGAAACTCCAGCGTGGGCCAGTGATTATGCATCTGCCACAGCAGATTCGGCATAGCAATAACCGCCAACAGCACAATGCCAAACAAAGCCTGCCGCGTAAACAACACGCGACGCTGCGGCGTAACCAGCAGCGCAATCCCAAGACAGAAAAGAAAGAAAGCCATCGACGGCTTGTTCAACAACCCAATCCCGGCGGACAAGCCAAAGACGCTCCACCATATCCAGCGCCGATCCACACCATCGCTTTCATCGCGCAACAGAAGAATGACAGCAAGCAGGCAAGTCATCCAGAACAGGCTCTCAAAAGAATTCATGCTCAGGTAGCTGTCGACGCCGAGATAGAGCGGCATGCAGATGCATGCAAGCATCGCCAGCGCCTGTGCACTTCGTTTGCCGCCCAACGACCAGCAAAGTAATCCCGTAAGAAAAATGCGTCCCGCACCCGCCAGCGCCGACAACATCCGGATGCCCACCATCGAGTGCCCAAAGAGCGTCTCCGCAATGCGCGCCTGCACGGCAACAATGGGCCCGTGATCTACATAGCCCCACGCCAGGTGCCGTCCACACATCAGGTAATAAAACTCGTCGCGGAAATAACCCACGCCAATGTGCCGTTGCCAAAGCGTGCCTGCAATGTGCAGTAACAGCTTGGCCAGCGCAAACCACAATGAGAGACGAATCGCCGAACGCAACGATGCGTTCACAGGACGGACAACCGTCGAGCTTGTCATGCAGGAAGCATACGTGCAACGCAAGCGATTGGTTCCGCGTTATGCTTCCCGTGAGGCATTCGGAAAAGCGCATCGCGCATCCAACCCAATGACTCCAACGAATCAACACAAGAGGGAACTGCAATGGAATGGACGCCCGGAGGCACCAGCAGCGATATTGAAGACCGTCGTGGAGATTCCGGTGGCGGCGGGGGCGGATTCAATCTCGGTGGAGGCGGGCTTGGCATCGGCGGATTCATCCTCGTCGTTGTCATCGGATTGATCTCTGGTCGAGGCTTCATCGGCAGCCTGCTCACCGGCCTCGGCGCAGCCGCAGGCGGCGGTGGCGGACAACAAGTTCGCCACAGCGAGCCCGGCCAGCCAGTACAGGAAAGCGCCGCCGAACATCACGACGTGCAACTCGTCTCCTTCGTGCTCGACGACGCGCAAAAAACCTGGACAGCCATCCTTCCAGAACAGACAGGCCGCAACTACCGCCACGCAAAGCTGGTGCTCTTCCGCAACCGAACACAATCCGGCTGCGGCAACGCACAGTCAGCCACCGGCCCCTTCTATTGCCCGGAAGATGAGCGCGTTTACATCGACCTCGGCTTCTGGGACGAGCTGAAACAACTCGGTGGCAACACCGGCGAGTTCGCACAGGCCTACGTCATCACCCACGAGATCGGTCACCACGTGCAGAACATCCTCGGCACCGAGCAGAAGGCGCAGCAAGCCATGCGCAATCCGGCGACTCGCTCGAAGACCTCGGTTGAGTTGGAACTCCAAGCCGATTGCTACGCCGGCATCTGGGCCCACTCCACGCAGCAGCGACACATCCTTGATGCCGGTGACATCGATCAAGCCATGCAGAACGCCGCAGCCGTGGGCGACGACCACATCCAGAAGATGCAGCGCGGCACGGTAAGCCCGGAAAGCTTCACGCACGGCACCAGCGCAGAACGTCAGGGATGGTTCAAACGCGGCTTCGAAACCGGTCAGGTAAAAGCCTGCAACACCTTCGATGTCGGCGCGGATGGCTATCAGTCGTCCACTGCGAACTAACTACTGCAAAATCCTGAACTCAGGCGGCGTTTCGGTTTCCACCGGAACGCCGTTTCCGTCGATAGCAGCCTCACGCTCACCATCAAAGTAAGCGCGAATCTTCTTCGCTGTCGCAGCGTTCACCACAGCCGTAAGAGCATCCGGTCCTGCAGCCTTGATGCCGCGCAAGCTTCCGAAGTGTTCAATCAATCGCTTGCGAGTCGTCGGCCCCACACCTGGAATCTGCAACAGTTCGCTGTCACGATCACGCATCTCACGACGCTTACGGTGATAGTTAATCGCAAACCGATGCGACTCATCGCGGATACGCTGCACCAGATGCAACACAGGCGAACGACGATCCAGCACCACCGGATCATCCTCTTGCCCGTAGACGTAAATCACTTCCTCACGTTTCGCGATGGAAGCCAACGGCTGCAGCGTCACACCAATACTTTCCAGCGCCGCATACGCAGCATGCAGCTGCCCCAACCCACCATCAATCAAAATGAGTGAAGGGAAGGGTTCATTGTTCGCTTGCAGCTTCGAATAGCGGCGCACCAGAATCTCGTGCATCGACGCAAAGTCATCCACGCCCGTCACGGTCTTCAGTTTGAACTTGCGATAGTCGGCCTTCTTCATATCGCCGTTCTCCCACACCACCATGCTGGCCACGGTCTCCGCGCCTTGAATGTGCGAGATGTCGAAGCACTCAATGCGCGTAGGCACTTCTGGCAGATTCAACGCATCCTGCAACGCTTCCGCAATCGCTTTCTTCGAAGGCTGCAGCGTGCGGAATCGCTGGTCGTAACTTTGCTTCGCATTCGTGCCAGCAAGATCCAGAAGCGAACGTTTATCACCACGCTGTGGCGCAAGAATCTCCACCTTGCGCTTGCTCTGCTCACTTAATGCAGAGGTCAGTGCAACACGATCCGGAAACTCTACCGGCACAAGAATCTGTCGCGGAACATAAGGCTGATCAAGATAAAGCTGCTTCAGAAACGCCGAGAAGAACAACGTAGGCGAAAAGCTCTGCTGTTGCGAAGTCACATCCGCGTCCGCCGAAGAAACATCGTCTTCCTCCGCAACCATTTCAAAGTTCACATCCTGCAGGTCTTCCCAGAAGAAGTCGCGCTTGTCCACGATCTTGCCTTCACGCATATGAAACTGCGCCACGGCCAACATCTCTTTATCGAAGTGAAAGCCAAACACGTCGGCATCCTCGTTCTCGGTAGAAGCGATGCGTTGCTTCGCCTGCAACTCCTGCAGCGTGATCAGTTGATCGCGCATCTTGGCCGCAAGCTCAAACTGCTCATTCCCCGCAGCCTCGCCCATGCGCTGCTTCAAGCGGCCTTCCAGTTCGCCTTCCTTACCTTCCAGAAACAACTGCACATCGCGAACAGCTTCCCGGTAAGCCTCCGGAGTGACAAGGTTCTCCACGCACGGTCCCGAGCACCGTTTGATGTAGTACTCCAAACAGGGCCGCGGATGGTAGCGGTTCAGATCCACCTTGCAACTCGGAATCAGGAACGACCGATGGATCAGATCCACAATGCGATACGCCAGATTCCCCGGGAAATAGGGCCCGAAATACTGGCCGCCATCCTTGCGTAGCTTGCGCGTAACAAAAACCTTCGGATGGCGATCACCCATGGTCAGCTTCACATACGGATACGTTTTGTCATCCCGTAGAAGAATGTTGTAGCGCGGCTTGCGCTGCTTGATCAGGTTGTTTTCCAGCGCCAGCGCTTCGTGGTTGTTGGCCACCTGGATGTAGTCCACATCCACGGCCTCGCGCATCAGCGTGCCGGTCTTCGCATTCGCCTGGTTGGCCTTCAGCAGGTAACTACTGACGCGGCTCCGCAGGTTCTTCGCCTTGCCAACATAGATGACCTCACCCTCGGCGTTCTTGTACAGGTACACGCCGGGTTGCTGGGGCAGCGTCCGAATTTTCTGATGGAGATCCATGTATGGTTCGCGCAAGGCGAAGATATCTTCGCGTCTGTGCAACAGTTTAGATGGAATATGCCGCAGGAAGATTCTGCCGGAAAGAAAGGGAATTTGTACCTTAATCCGGCTTTCATAAAGTTCCTGCAAAACGGTTTATCCGCAACAAATAGCAGTACTTAATCGTTTGGCATGGGGCGTGCATTCATCCAGACCGTACAGGCGTTCTCTCGAAGCGCCGACGTAAGAACCGGAGGAAGGCTGGAATGACTATGAAAGCAGACAAGATGACTCGCGCTACGGTGGCGGCCGGATCGGCTGCCCTGATTCTGTTTCTGACCACGGGTTGCAGCACCAAGAACTACGTACGTTCGCAGGCTGCTCCCATCGTCCAGCAGACGAACGAGCTGGATGCACGTACCGCCACCGACCACCGCAACATCGTGGACACGGATCAGCGCGCACAGGCTGGCATCGCCAAGGCCCAGGGCGCTGCTGACGCAGCCGACCAGCATGCAGCAGTTGCCGGTCAGTCTGCTGACAAGGCACAGGCAAACGCGAAGGATGCGTACAACCGTGTCGATACCCTTACCGGCGTCGTTGCGAACCTCGACAACTACAAGTCCATGCAGGACGTCAGCGTAACCTTCGGCTTTGACAAGTCCGTGCTGACAGCCTCGGACAAGAAGCAGCTCGACGAGCTGGCAACCAACCTTCAGTCCAGCAAGCACTACATCCTGGAGCTGACCGGTGGTACCGACTCCACGGGTGATGCGAATTACAACTACACCCTGAGCCAGAAGCGTGCAGACGCCGTGGCTTACTACCTGCAGAGCAAGTACGACATCGCTCCGCACAAGTTCTACCTGGTCGGCATCGGTAAGGACCAGGAAGTCGCTTCCAACCGCACGGCAGACGGTCGTAAGCAGAACCGTCGCGTACAGGTCCGCGTGCTCTCCAACCTGCAGGACCAGAACAGCATGACCGCGAAGGCAGGCCAGTAACTTCTGGTTGTGCAACGCAAATAATTAGGCGGCCTTCGGGCCGCCTTTTCTTTGCGCCAAACTCATGGGACAGGTGGGAAGAGAAAACGAACTGCATCCGGAAAGCGAGCCGCCCACGCGGCTTCTGTGTGTTGGCCGCCGGGTGCAATTGTTAACTTGACTTCGGTTTTTCCCATCATGCTGTGCCGCATACTGTCTGCCAACGTCTCATGCATTTTCACCAGTGCTTCGTTCGCGGTCGGCAAACCCATGCTTTCCAGCATCTGTTGATTCGCTTCTGCTGTCCCCACACCAAGCGAAATCTTCCGCGGCCCTCGAACAATAACCGACACATCTCGAAGTGCCAGCCCGTTGCCGTCCTGCAACGATGTGCTTTCCAGCAGCCCCAGGCCAAAAACCTCGGGGCGATGAAGAAGTGTTCGCAGCGCTGCCAGGCCACCAAAGGACGAGCCACCTATCGCGGTATGTCCCGGGCCCGCCTTAACGCGGTAGCGGCTCTCAATCCATGGCAGAACCTCGTCCATGAATTCCGGGATTTTGCTGCCCAGCGAAGGCATAGTATCCCGCTGCGAGGGTATCGGATTGTCATACCACTCGTATTCTTCTGAGCGATATGGGCCGGCGTTATCGATCCCGACCACAACGATTGGTTCCACCTGTTGACGGCCAATCAGATCAGTAAGCGTCTCATCGATCTGCCATTCTGACTTCCATTCAGAAGTGCATTTATCGAACAGCCACTGACCGTCAAACATATACAGGACGGAGTATCTCTTCTTCGCATTTTGCGGACTGTCGTAACCGGGCGGCAACCAGACACGTAGGTTGCGGTTTCGTCCGAATGTCATGTCGTGAAAAGGAACGATGTCGAGATGGCCGACGACAGTACTGGCGCAGGGTTGCTGAGACTTCGCATGCAAGACAGGCAGCCCAAGGGCCGCTAGGAGCAAAGCAGAGAAGATGCGCATGGTGCGGCCATCTTACTCCCAACAGAAAACGAACTTAGAGCAGTGAGCCGATCAGGTGGCCCATCTTGTCCCGCTTCACTTCCAGGTACTTCTGACTGGTCAGCTCCGCCGCCACTTCAGCGCTGATGCGCTCCGCCACCTTGATACCGTGGCTCTCCATCGCCTGTACCTTCTCGGGATTATTCGTAATCAACCGGATCGACCGAATACCAAGCTGATTCAGAATCTCCGCAGGCAGCGTGAAGTCACGATGATCCGCGCGATAACCGAGTTCCACATTCGCCTGAATCGTGTCGCGGCCAGCGTCCTGCAACTCGTAAGCGCGCAGCTTCGCCATCAGGCCAATACCGCGGCCTTCCTGCGCTTCATAGAGCAGAATGCCCGAGCCATGCGCCGTAATCGTATCCAGCGCCAGTTCCAACTGCTGGCGGCAGTCGCAGCGCAGCGAATGAAACACATCGCCCGTCAGGCATTGCGAATGCACGCGCACAATCGGCGATCCCGTGCTGACATCGCCATAAATCAGCGCCACGGCCTCATCCACGGTGTTACCCATGGGCCCCGGCGTTACATCGGGAGCAAGATGCCCCTCAAAGCCAAGGATGCGAAAGCTTCCCCAGCGAGTGGGAAGTTCGGCTTCTGCGACTTTTTCAACCCGGCTGTACTGCATAGTCTCGATTCTATAGATGCCGAGCTCTCCATGTGGATGCAGGCCTTTCCATCTCCGCCGGGGTAAGCTGAAGACGTGAATCCACTTGAACCCAAGCTCGTCCTCATCTCGTTGCTGATTCAGCTTGGTGTGGCTGCTGCTGTTTCCAGTTCGCTGGCCCGCTCCACGGCTTTTCGCAGACTTCTGCTTGCAACGGAACGTACCCCCATCGACCGCATGCAATTAATGTTGTTGGTCGTCACGCCACTCACGCTGGGCGTGTGGATTCGCACTGTAGTCCCGAACTTCCTCGCAGCAGACATTTCATTCGCCACCACCATCCTGCTCGGCGCCATCCTAGGACCCTCCGTCGCCGCAGTCGGTGCGGTCATCCTGTCGTTTCCAGCACTACTGCACCACGAATTCCTCGCGCTTCCGGTCAATCTCGTCGCCGCAACCGTCGCAGGAGGCTTCTATCGTTTCGCCGACGTGGAAGCGATCTGGACCTTCTCGCCCATGATCGACCTCAGCCTGTACCAGTGGGTGCGCCGCAATCTCCGCCGCCCGCACCTGGACCGGCAGGTCCTGTTGCTGCTCATCATCATGCTGTTGCAACTGTGCGCCAGCGAAGTTGCCATGTACCGTCCTCGCCGCTACTTCGCCCTGCGATCGAACCTGTGGCTCCTGCAACTCGCCATCGCCGCCGCAGCCCCGGTCATCGTCGGCATTCCATTGAAGATCTGGAACGCCATCCGCATTGAAGACAAGCTGGAACAACAGGCCCGCCTCCTGCTCGAAGCGCGCCTCGATGCACTCCAACGCCAGATCAACCCGCACTTCCTGTTCAACACCCTCAACTCCATTGGTTCGCTCATCCGCCTCGAACCCGAACTCGCACGCGAGATGATCGTGCGTCTCGCCAACATCCTGCGCATCCTGCTCAAGAAGCGCGAAGCCTTCGTCCCATTCCGCGACGAACTCGCCTTCACCGACGACTACCTCGCCATCGAAGTCGTCCGCTTCGGCGAAAAGCTCCGAGTCGTCAAAGAAATCGCCCCAGACACCCTCGACCTCGTAGTTCCAAGCATGTTGCTCCAGCCATTGATTGAAAACAGCATCAAGCACGGCCTCGAACCGCGCATTAGCGGCGGCACAGTCACCCTGCGCAGCCGCATCCGTGGCGAACGCCTACTGTTAGAAGTAGAAGACGACGGCGTAGGCATCGCCCCCGAACGCGACGTCGCCATGCCCGTCAGCGGCCTCCGACGCCCCGGCAACGGCATCGGCATGAAGAACGTCCGCGAGCGCATGGAAGTGCTCTACGGCAACGACGCCATCCTCGAAATGGAAAGCCGCCCCGGCCGGGGCACGCGCATCACCCTCGAAATGCCGGTAGTCGCCACCACCGAACTCCAGCAGAGCACAACAAGCGCCCGAAACTAAATCTCGTCATATCCGATCAACTCAAAGCGCCCTTCGCGGACAGCTGCAGGAATATACCCCAGCAGGGCATTCCGTTCTGCATCTCGCTGATCACGGAGCCGCGTACGAACCGCCGCCAGCGCGGCATCGTTGTAGCCGGGATGACACACCAGCTCCCACGTTCCCTCGGGCATACCCTCCAGCAGCCGCGCCAGGTTCTCAGCATCAAGAGTTCCCGTCGCCGACACTCCAATCGACCCCGCTGTTGTCTTCAGCCCGGAAGCGCGCAACAGCTTCTCAAACGTGCTGCTGAAGTTACGGAGAGCCGTGACTTCCAGCTTCCGCAGCAGCGGCCCACGCGTCAGCCGCGCAGACCACGCCTGCTCAAACGGGTTCCGAATCGCCGAAACACCACATTGCATGGCCGCCCGCATCAACGGACGAGCCACACGTGGGAAGAGGTGCGTATGTTTATGGGTGTCCACGTGGGTGACGGTCACCCCCGCATCCTGCAACCGCCGGATCTGGGCCACCGCCTCCGCTTCAATCTGTTCTTCCGGTATTTTTCCGCGTTGCAGGTCAGCAATAAACTTCGGCAACGACGAGCGCAATTGCCCCTGGTCTCCGTCGAGTAGGGCACGTACCGTCTCCGCTGGCGCAACACAATTGCCGTCTACCAGCACCACGTGGCAACCCACACGAAGATTTTTGTACTCCTTAGTAGTACGAACAGCGTCTTTAAAGGCGGCGCCTGCTGCCATCAACGTGCAGGATCGTAAAGCGCCAGCCTCTGAAAGTTCTCCAATGGCACGGTTGACACCCTCCGTAAGGGCGAAATCGTCTGCATTCACAATCAGGCGCCGTTGGGCAGTTTTATCGGATGGCATCACGGGGAGTGTAAAGGCTGCATCCCCAATCGCAAAGGATGCTACGCAACAAACTGACTTCAGGGCGAGCCGTTAAGGGTGCATGTGACAGATATGGTGCGGGTTGAACGAAACAATGGGTTGGTTGAGATATCCTGAAAAGAAAGAAGGCAATAGAGAACAAAGAACAGTTGAACGGTTCGCCGTTCTGTCACACGGTTTTTTTCCCGCAAATCAGGTGGCAATAAAACCCACCCTGAATGGCCCGAACCGCATCCAACGGCCAAAAGGTAGCGAATGCCGGCACAAGAATACGCGCAGGGGAGTGTCATGACCACGGAGGCACCGTCCTTTCGAGGACGTGGTATGTCCATGGCGGCGGGCGTGCTGGAGCAGCCATCCATTACAGGAGCAGCGTGGGCCGCGCTGGACATACTCACCGCGCTCATCGGCAGCCTCATCGCCATGCATTTCCGGCTGGATGCCTCGCATGAGAGCGGCACCCTTACGCAGAATGGTGTCTTCCATCTTCTCTGGAGCCAATACGGCGCGTACATGACGTGGTTTGCGCTGTGCCTCGCATTTTTCTCCCGATCCTACGGACTTTACGGCCCCATCCAGAACCGCAGTGGTCTGAATGAGCAGCGCCTCACTATCCAGGCCACCCTGGTCGCCGGCCTTCTGCTCTGCGGCAGCATCTATCTTCTCCGCGGCGAAACAGTCTCCCGCATCGTGGTCATGCTTTCCGTCATCCTCACGGGAACCATGCTGTGCGCACGCCGGGCTCTCTGGCGTTCCATGGTCTACACCCGCTACCGCGATGGCGTCGATACCCGAAACGTACTCATCATCGGCTCCGGCCGAGTAGGCCACGCCCTCCGAAATCACCTTGAGTCGCTCCGTCACCTTGGATTCCGCTTCCGCGGCTTCATCGCCCTCAACGAGAGCGAGACCGAATCAGGCGACGCAGATAACGTTGGCGACATGAGCAACTGCCTCGCCATCGCCCGCGCACTCTTTGTCGATGAAATCTTCTTTTCCGTCCCTGCCGACAAGAAGATCGTGATTGACCTCGTTCAGGAAGCACGTGAACTCGGTATTGACGTCCGCGTAGTGCCCGATCTTTACGATGGCCTCGCCTGGAACGCACCCATCGAATACGTGGGCCAGTTTCCCACGATCCCGCTGCATCGTCGCGAGTTTCCAATCGGCTCGTTCATGGTCAAGCGCACGCTCGACCTTGCCCTGTCGTTTCTGGCGATTGTCGTACTCAGCCCCATACTGTTTCTGATCTCGCTGGCGGTTCTGTTGGATTCGCCTGGCCCCATCTTCTATCGTGCACGTCGCATTGGCCGTAAGGGACGCACCTTCAACTGCTACAAGTTCCGCACCATGGTCCAGAATGCCGATCACCTGAAGTCGCAGCTGGAACACATGAACGAGCGCGACGGCATCCTGTTCAAGATGAGCAATGATCCGCGCATCACCCGCGTGGGCCGCTTCCTCCGCAAGTATTCACTGGATGAGATTCCGCAGTTCTTCAACGTGCTCAAAGGCGACATGAGCCTCGTCGGACCCCGCCCGCCCATCGCGGCAGAAGTGGAGCGTTACGACCTCTCCCATCTACGCCGCCTCGACGTGCTTCCCGGCATCACAGGCCTCTGGCAGGTAGAAGCGCGTCAGGACCCATCGTTCGACAGCTATATCTCGCTTGATACGGCGTACGTGGAGAATTGGAATCTCTGGCTCGATCTGAAGATCCTTCTCCGCACCATCAGCGTGGTCATCAGCGGCACCGGCAGCTAAGGGCACTCGCAGCAACTGCGCTCACCGTTCCATAATGGTGTTGTGAAGATTGCACTCGCGCAGTTGAACCCCACCGTAGGCGATTTCAAGGGCAACACCGCTCGCATCCTGGACTACGCAAAACGCGCCGGCGAATTGGGCGCCGATCTGGTCGTGTTCCCGGAGCTTGCTATCCCCGGCTATCCACCGCAGGATCTGCTGGAAGACGAAAACTTCCTCGCCCACTGCCAGCGCTCGCTGGAAACAATTGCTCAAGCCACATTGCAGCCCGGAATGCCTGGCATCCTTTGCGGAACCGCGCTGGAGTCCACCGCAAATCCCGGCAAGCACGCTCGCAACGTCGCCGCACTCTGCTACGACGGCAAGGTGCAGTTCGTCCAGCAGAAGATGCTGCTGCCGTTCTACGACGTCTTCGACGAACAGCGCTACTTCCAACCCGCGGAGTCACAGTCGCTGGTGGAGTTTCAGGGCGAAGTACTCGCGATCACCATCTGCGAGGATGCCTGGAACGACAAGGATTTCTGGGCAGAACGCCTCTACGCAAACGATCCCGTGGAACGTCTGCTCACCTCCACGCTTAATGGCCGAAAGCCCTCGTTGCTGCTGAACATCTCGGCCTCGCCCTATTGGGAAGGCAAGCAGCAGATACGCCGCAGCATGATTGGCGCAATCGCAAAGCGTCACAGTGTTCCGGCAGCCATGGCCGCGCAGGTGGGTGGCAACGACAGCCTTCTCTTTGATGGTGCCTCCTTCGTGGTCGACAGTGAGGGTGAAACCGTAGCTGCAGCAAAAAGCTTTGCAGAAGATCTCCTGCTTTTTGACACCGCACCTGCCGCATCGCACACCATCGCACCCGTCCTCGACGGTGTGGAAGCAGCGTGGAAAGCGCTCGCAATGGGCATCCGCGACTACGTGCGTAAGTGTGGCTTCTCGAAAGTGCTCATCGGTCTCAGCGGCGGTATCGATTCCGCTGTCGTCGCTGCGTTGGCGGTCGATGCAGTTGGCAAAGAGAACGTCATGGGCATCGGCATGCCCAGCGAATACTCCTCCAGCGGCTCGGTCGATGACGCGCTCGCGTTGGCAAAGAATCTTGGCATCCGGTGCGAAATCATCGCGATTCGCGAAACATTCAATGCAATGGATAAGGCTCTGGAGCCGGTCTTTGCAGGAACCCCCTTCGGCCTCGCAGAAGAGAACATGCAGGCTCGTATCCGTGGCACGCTGCTGATGAGCGTCTCCAACAAGTTCGGCCACCTGGTCCTGACCACCGGCAACAAGAGCGAAATGTCCGTCGGCTACTGCACGCTCTACGGCGACATGGTCGGCGCATTAGCAGTCATCGGCGACGTCTGGAAGACAAAGGTCTACCAGCTTGCCCATTACGCAAACCGCGAACGCGAAGTCATCCCCGAAAACACCATCAGCAAACCGCCCAGTGCAGAGCTGCGTCCCGACCAGAAAGACACCGACTCGCTGCCGCCTTACGAGGTGCTTGATCCCATCCTTCAGGCATACGTGGAACGCTACGAATCGGCAGACGAGATCGTCACCTCGCAGGGCGTAGATCGAGAACGAGTCGAACAGGTGTTGAGGCTCGTAGAACGCAGCGAATACAAGCGTCAGCAGGCTGCCCCCGTCCTGAAGGTGACAGCCAAGAGCTTCGGCACAGGCCGCCGCTTTCCGCTCGCAGCACGCACGCGTCAACAACTCTAAAATCTGTCAAGCCCCTTGAGGTCTCAACGTCAAGAAAGCAAAGCAGATAGAGTTGGCATGGTATTTCAACGAAAGCTCTACAATAGAAACAGAGACCAAAGGGCCGCGTATAGCGTGGCCCTAAGTCGTTTAGAAAGACGATTTTGCCTCTAACCCTAATGGGAAGACGATTTTAGCGCCACCCATGCCGTAACTCCAATAGAAAGACGATTTTAGAAAAACAGGGGGAGGGGAGGGGGTAGCGCAACCCGGCGCAGTGAAAGGGGCTTGCGACATCGCTCTTGGGTGAGAAGATAAACGTGATCATGCGAATCCAGTCCTTGCTCTCCTTTGCTGCTGCCGTGGCGATTGCGGTTGGTTCTGCCGCTGTTGCCCAGGCGCCTGCCGAACCCGCATTCCCGGCTACCAACCCGAAGTACTTCGATGCCACCTCGCCCACCTCGGCCGACGTGGAAGCCTTCCTCAAGGCCATCTGGGGCTACGACACCAACCGCTCCTGGAAGGTCATGGCCATCCAGAAGACGCCTGCTCCCGGCGTGAGCAAGGTGACCATCTTTGTAGCCGATAAGAGCCAGGGCAACAAGGTAGACAGCGTCCGCTTCTACGTCACGGCAGATGGTAAATACGCCATTGCCGATACAGTCTTCCGCTTCGGAGCGCATCCCTTCGACGACAACGCTAAGGTGCTCGCCGCCGAAGCCAACGGCCCCGCCACCGGTGCCGCCGACAAGAAGATCCTCTTCGTAGAATTTGCCGACCTTCAGTGCCCGCATTGCAAGGAAGCAGAGCCGGTGATGGAACAGCTACAGAAGGACTTCCCGCAGGCACGTTTCGTGTACGAGAACTATCCGCTGGTGGAGATTCACCCCTTCGCCTACAAGTCTGCCGCAATCGGCAACTGCATAGCGCAGGCCAAGGGTGATGCAGCCTTCTTCACCTACATCAAGGACGTCTTCGCCCACCAGGAAGGCCTGACCGACTCGATGGCAGACACCACGATTGCCAACGCCGTAAAGGCTGCCGGTGCTGATCCCGCCGCCATGGCCACCTGCGCCGCCTCACCCGCCGCCAAGACTAAGCTAGACGGACAGATCGAGCTGGCAGGGAAGCTGGGCGTAGACCAGACCCCCATGCTCGCGGTCAACGGCCACCTGATGCCCCTGGGTGGCGTACCCTACGAGACCCTGAAGCAAGTCATCGACTGGGATTTGAAGCAGGAAGGTTTGAAGTAGTTGTTCGCATCGACTGAATAGAAAATGGCCGCAACGTCTCACGTTGCGGCCATTCTTCATGCAGGTGCGTTTAGTGATGTGACAGAAAGAGGAACCGCGCGACGAATAGCGCTGCCAGCACAAACAGCAACCAGTCCTTGCGCGACGATTGGCCGCTGAACAGCCGCAAGAGCGCAAAGCTGGTAATGCCAATACCAAGTCCATTGGCGATGGAATACGTCAGCGGAATCATCACCAGCGTAAGGAACGCCGGAATGGCAACCGTCGGATCGCTCCAGTTCACCTCGGCAATGGAACCCAGCATCAGCGCCCCGACGATGATGAGCGCAGGCGCAGTAGCCGAACTGGGAATCGCTCCCACAAGAGGCGCCACGAACATGGACACCAGGAAACACAGTCCCGTCACGATGGCCGGAATCCCCGTCCGTCCACCAGCAGCAACACCAGCCGACGACTCAATGTAAGAGCACACCGTGCTCGTTCCCGCCAGCGATCCCGCAATCGTGGCGGTCGCGTCGGCGAAGAAGATACGCGACAACCGAGGTATCTTCGCATCGTCCGTAATGAGTCCAGCCTTCTTGGTCACGGCAACGAGTGTTCCCACGTTGTCGAACAGGTCCACGAAGAGGAAGACGAAGATGATCTCCAGCGCGCCCGTATGCAGAGCGCCTCGAATGTCCAGGTGAAACGCCGTCGCCGTAATCGCCCGGAAGGAGAACGGCTGCGAAGCCAGATGCACCTGCCCAAACACATATCCAGTGAGCAACGTCCCGGCAATACCGATAAGGATCGACGCACGCACACGCAGGATCTGCAACACACCAATCAACAGTAGCCCGAACAACGCCAGCGCCGTTCCCGGTGCGCGCAGATTCCCCAGCGCAACAGTGGTATCCGGATCACGCACAATGATCCCGGACTCCATTAACCCGATGAAGGCGATGAACAGTCCAACACCACCAGCGACCGAGGCGTGCAGCTCACGCGGGATCGCCTCCACCAGCAACTGCCGGATGCCCCCAAAGGTAAGCAGTAGGAAGACCACACCGGAGATAAACACCGCCCCCAGCGCCGTCTGCCAGGGAATATGCATCTTCAGGCACACCGTGTAGGTGAAGTACGCGTTCAACCCCATCCCCGGTGCCAGTGCCAACGGATAGCGCGCCATAAACCCCATCAGAATGGAGCCAAATGCGGCGCAAAGACATGTGGCAGCCGTCACCGCGGCAATCGGCATACCCGTCTTCGACAGGATCGCAGGGTTGACGAAGATGATGTAAGCCATCGTCAGAAAGGTCGTTAGACCCGCAAGGATCTCCGTGCGCCATGTGGCGTGAAGACCGGCGAAGTCGAAATAGCGCTCCAGTGCCTGGCGCAAAAGCATGTCCTTTCTGCAGGAGGGGATATGCCAACTATACGAGACATCCATCTCCAGACGGCGGTCACCCCAGTTGCGGATTCTGCATCCCATTCGTTGCGATGAAGAAGGCAGTCGGAATGAAGGCACCGGAAATCATTCTTGATCCGGTCGAAGCGGCAAAGTCAGCAGGGCTTCGCTACACAAGCGATCGTCAACCTGGGCATCATCGGATTGCGCATGGCAAGACGTTTCGTTACACCACGCCCGATGGCAAGGTGCTGCGGGAGAAGCAGGTCCTTGCACGTATCCGGTCACTGGTGATCCCGCCGGCATGGACCGATGTCTGGATCACCACGCACGACAACGGTCACCTGCAATGTACCGGGCGGGATGCGCGCGGACGCAAGCAGAGTCGCTATCATCCGCGTTGGCGTGAAGTCCGCGACGAGACGAAGTATGAGCGCATGTCACTTTTCGCGGAGGCATTGCCGATCATTCGTAAACGTGTCGCAAATGATCTGGAGCAACCGGGGTTGCCGCGTGAGAAGGTGTTGGCCACCGTAGTCCGGCTTATGGAAGAGACTCATATTCGCGTTGGCAACGAGGAATACGCGCGCACCAACAAAAGCTACGGCCTGACTACCATGAGGACGAAACATGTGGAGGTTCATGGGACGCACGTTACCTTCGACTTTCAAGGCAAGAGCCGTGTTCATCACACCATCAACCTGCAAGACCGCAGGCTTGCGAAGATCATCCGCCAGATCAGCGAGCTTCCGGGATATGAGCTATTTCAGTATGTGGACGATGAGAGCAATCGCCATAGCATCGATTCCACGGACGTGAATGACTATCTGAAAGAGATTACGGGTGAACACTTCACAGCAAAAGACTTCCGTACGTGGGCAGGCAGCGTCCTGTGCTGCTCTTTGCTCAATGAGTCGGAACCGGCAACATCCATGACGCAGGCGAAAAAGAATGTGGTGCAGGCCATCGCTCAGGTAGCGTCGAAGCTCGGAAATACTCCCAGCGTATGCCGCAAATGCTACGTCCATCCTGCAGTTCTGGAACGCTATTTTGGCGCAATCAGTGCTGAGGAAGCGGAGAAGCAGCTTGAGAACCAGATTCTCGAAGAGCGCAAGAGTATTGCGAAACACCCCTCAGCGTTACATGCTGAAGAACGCGAACTGGTGAACCTGTTACATCAGCGATCACTCCTGAAAAAAGCGGCCTGATACGAGACTTCGCGGAAACGTTTATCCTTGGTAGAAGCGCGTACACGCGGTGCATCGGAACATCGAGTGCCAGCGGAATCCCGGGACGCGTGGTTACGAGGATTCGCGTTGGCTTCCGTTGACAATACCCTCCGGCTGATTCGTATTGGCGAACAGCAAGGCTCCAGTTGCTCCTCCGCACTTGCAGACGATCCCTGGCAGTATGACGCGACCGCAGGCTATGGTCCCGGTGCGTCACAGCGTGATGCGCTACCCGAAGGTTCGCCCGCACAGGGTGTGATTCCGCGGGAGTATCGCAATGCCTCGGCAGCCGAGCTTGATCTGCGTATCCGTGCGGCGAAACATTCGCTGGGCGATCGACTGGTAATGCTTGGCCACTTCTATCAGCGCGATGAAGTCGTAAAGTACGCCGACTTTGTTGGCGACAGTTTCCAGCTCGCACAGGCAGCAAAGACCCGACCCGACGCGGAATACATTGTTTTCTGCGGCGTCCACTTCATGGCAGAAACCGCCGATATGCTATCGCAGCCGAATCAATCGGTAATCCTGCCGAATCTTGCCGCTGGATGCTCCATGGCCGATATGGCCGATCTGGATAGCGTGCAGGATTGCTGGGAAGAGTTGATGGATCTATACGGCAACGAGCCAGATGCCGATGGTCGTACTCCCGTTATCCCAGTCACGTACATGAACTCTTCAGCAGCACTGAAGGCGTTTTGTGGACGCAATGGCGGTATTGTCTGTACGTCGTCTAATGCGGCTCAAGTGCTGGAGTGGGCCTTCGCACGCGGACAGCGCGTGTTGTTCTTCCCAGATCAGCATCTCGGACGCAACACTGCAAAGGCCATGGGTATTCCACTGGCTCAGATGCCGGTATGGCAGCCCGAGCAGGAGCTTGGCGGCAACACGGAAGCAGCGATGCGTGACGCAAAGGTCATCCTTTGGCATGGCTACTGCTCAGTGCACAAGCGGTTCACGGTAGAACAGATTCGCCACGCGCGTCACCGGCATCCCGGTGTGCGTGTGCTCGTACATCCGGAGTGCCCAATGGAAGTGGTTGACGCTGCGGACGAGTACGGCTCGACGGATTACATTAAGAGGCGCATTGAAGCGGCCGAACCCGGCGGCGTGTTTGCTGTCGGCACTGAGATCAACCTGGTACAGCGCCTCGCCGACCAGAATCCCCAACACACCATCGTCTGCCTGGATTCCATCATCTGTCCGTGCTCTACGATGTATCGCATTCATCCCAGTTATCTGGCGTGGGTGCTGGAGTCTATGGATCGCGGTGAAATCGTTAACCAGATTACCGTTCCAGAGGATGTGGCCGAGCCTGCGCGTATTGCGCTGGAACGTATGCTTTATGTGAAGCCCAAGGTTGCTTGATGATACTCGCCGTAGACGCTGTCGATCGCATTGTCCGCATTGCACTGGACGAGGACGCTCCCTGGGGTGACGTTACTTCCGAGCTTCTGATTTCCGAAGATACGCAGGTAACAGCAATTCTCGCAGCGAGGGAAGATGGTGTTCTTTCCGGCGCGCAGGTTTTCGCTGCGGCGATGCGCCTGGTCGACCCTGCAACGCTCGTTACCTTCTCTGTACGGGACGCAGAATCGTTTACCGCTGGTCAGGTGCTAGCCACGGTGAGTGGATTTGCTCGCAATGTTCTTCGCGGAGAGCGCGTTGCGCTGAACTTCATCCAGAGGATGAGCGGCATTGCAACGCTCACAGCAAAGTATGTCTCGGAGACCGCGGGAACGAAGGCTCGCATCGTGGACACGCGCAAGACGACGCCGGGATTGCGGCTGCTGGAGCGCTATGCTGTCCGTTGCGGTGGCGGATCCAATCATCGCTATTCGCTGTCGGATGCAGTGTTGGCCAAGGATAATCACCTTGCCATCGTTACAGACGGGGGCAAAAAAGATCTGTCCACGGCTTTACGAGAGGCACGGAGCCGTCTTCCGCACACAACGCATTTTGAAGTGGAAGTAGATCGTCCCGATCAGATTGAACCTGTGCTGTCCGCAGGCGTGGACACAATTATGCTCGATAACTTCACCACGGAGCAGATGCGTGATGCGGTGAAGCAGATCAATGGACGCGCCCTGGTGGAAGCAAGCGGTGGTGTTCAGTTGCCACGCATTCGTGAGATTGCGGAGACAGGCGTGGACATCATTTCGGTGGGCGCACTGACGCATAGCGTGCGCGCGCTGGATCTCGGTCTGGACATCGAAGACAGCTAAAGCTACTGGGCAGTCTTTTCCGCAACCGCATTCTGGCTCGCATAGCGCTGATCTGCGAGCATGATGCGCGTAATCTCTTCCACTGTTCCAATGCGACCACGTGCGCCCGCACGTGTGCAGTTCAAAGCGGCTGCGGCACAGGCATAGTCGAGTTGACGCTCGAGTGGCCAGCCCTGCAGCAGTCCATAGATGAAGCCTGCGTGGAACAGGTCGCCCGCACCTGTTGTATCAACTGTGGAGACGCGATAGGCGGGTCGCTGCAGAATCTGCTTACCGTTGAAAGTGAGCACGCCTTCAAGCCCCAGAGTGATTCCGGCAAGATTGCAATCTGCGCGTTCCTGGAGGAGCTTTAGAGCTTTCAAGGGATCGGGCTCGCCGGTAAGTGCAGAAGGGAACTCGCGACTGGCGAGAACATAGTCGACCAGCGGCAGCAGGTCATCCACGCCGGGGCGGATCACGTCTAAGTCCGCAATGACAGGGATGCCAGCCTCACGAGCCCAACTGGCTGCGGTGATGGCAGCAGTGGTGTGATATCCGTCCACGAGCAGCGCGCGGGCAGAAGTAATCCATTCGCGGTGAAGGTCCTCTGGCTGTAGCGTAAGGCGCGGGTCGCGATGGCACAGAACGGTGCGCTCGCCGGAGCCGTCGACAAGAATCAGCGACTGCGGGCTGGCGGAGTCTTCGACTGTCGTTATGCGCGTTTCGACACCGACGTCGTCAAATGCGGCGCGGTGCAGCCGTGCCGCGTAGTCATCGCCGAGACGTCCGATGTAGCGCGTGCGCAGACCCCAGCGGCGGCAGGCGATAACAGCGGTAGAAACTTCGCCGCCGAGAAGGATGCTGCGCTCCGAATATTCGGTTTTGGAACCGAGGGCAGGGAAGCTGGCAAGGGGAATGACAGTATCGGTGGCGTTGAGACCCACGCCTACCAGATCGACCTTTGTGCTCTTCGGTTTTTGCGACATCTCCTTCATCGTACTCCCCTCAAAAGCAAAAATAGAACGTCAAGTTGCTGGTCGTACCAAACGAAAGGCCCCCGGATAACCGAGGGCCCTGGAGATGGAATGACGCTGGTTTACCAGTCAAGCTTCTCAGGAAAGAACTCAGCAAACAGATCGTCGTAGTAGGGCTTCAACTGAGCCATGTCTGGCTTGGTATTGCCCTTGGAGTACAGATCGTAGGGATTGAACCGAAGCACGGAAGGGAGCATGGCGCGATCCTGCTCGTTGCACAGGTGGTCATATGCGCCGTGACGGTGCCAGGCATAGAACGAATGATAGCGAAGCATGTAGAGCGCCTCCATGGGGAGGTAGTTCTTCGTTACTTCGTAGATGTAGCCGTCATGGCCGAAGCTCATCTTCACCTTGTCCAGACCGCAGTTTGGTTCATAGATACCGTACTTGGTCTGATACAGCGGGTTGTTGTAATCCGGATTTGCCTTGAAATATTCGGGGAAGACCACTTGATTGGAGTACGCACAGCCGGTGGGGAAGGTATCGCCCACGACGCCCCACTGAGGCTCGCCGTAGAGGCAGAGGCACTTGCCCAGGTCATGAACAAAGCCGGTGGCCACCATCCAGCGCGGCTCATTGTTGGCGCGCATGGCTTCAGAGGTCTGCAGCAGATGTTCAATCTGGGTCAGATCTGTGTCGGGGTCGCTGTCGTCGACGAGGGTATTCAGGTATTCCGCAGCTTCCCAGATGCTCTTTTTACCGCGCGTCAGGCCAAAGTATTCCTTTTCTTTGCCCAGCACGTATTCGTGCGTCTGGTAGGTATGGTTTAGGCGGTAAAACTCTGCAACACCGGGGTTTGCCTCTGCGTCATAAACGCGAAATTCCTCCTGGCTCTTGCCTTCCTTGTAACGTCCCTGAAGAAATTCTTCCCACTCGTGCTCGATTGGTAAACCGTTCTCACCAACGGCATCAACAACTGCAGTACCCATGACAACCCTCCAGCTACGCCTTTCGTACGGGCGTTTAGTTAGCGGTAACTATACCCAGTCAATGAGACGGTGCGCAAGGATAAAAGTTCTTATTTGGCAGAAGTTGTCAGAGAGGATTCGCGGACGACCAATGTTGGTTCCAGAAGGACGGAACGAGGTTCCAGGTTCGGCTGTTCCGCAAGCTGAATTGCGAGCCGCCCGGCCTGCTGGCCGAGGCGCTCGGTGCTCTGATCGATAGAAGTTAATGGCGTCCGCAGATAGCGGGCATAAGGCATGTTGCCGCAGCCAACGAAGGCAATCTCTTTGGGGATGGAGCGGCCTGCGTCACGTGCAGCTTCCATGGCACCAATGGCCGCCAGGTCGTTGTAGCAGAAGACGGCATCCACATCCGGATGCTCTCCTAACAGGCGTTGCATCGCAGCATAGCCTTCGCGGTCGCCGGCTTCGTCCATGTGGTCGAACCGGACGACGAGAGACTCATCCACCGGAAGCTGGTTTGCAGCAAGAGTCTCGCGATAGCCGCGCGCGCGCTCCATGGACGGGCTCAGCGGCCGCCCCGTGATGTGCGCAATGCGCTTTCTGCCAGTGTCGATGAGGTGCTGCGTGGCCATGCGGCCTACTGCGAAGTCATCGCCGCCAACGAAAGGTGCTTCTAACTCTGGATAGTTACGATCGATGAGCAGATATGGCGTTCGTTCGTCGCCAGACTGGTAGATGCTGGCCAAATTCTGCTGGCACGACGCGACGAGCAACACATCCACGCCACGGCTAAGGATGGTTCGAATTTCCGATTGCTCGATCGCCGGGTCATCCTCTGACGACGCGATGATGAGAGCGCGGCCCGTCTCACGCAGAACTTCAGAAAGGGACTTTGCGAACTCGGCAAAGAACGTTTGCACGAGGTCTGGAACCACAAGACCTACGGTGTAGGTGCGGCCACTGGCCAGTCCCCGCGCCAGCATGTTTGGCTGGTAGTTCAATTCCTGCATGCGCTGTAGAACGCGTGCGCGGGTGGCTTCGCTGATGTCGGGATTGCCCCGCAGCACCTTAGAAACGGTCACGGTAGACACGTTCAGATCGCGCGCAATGTCTTTCAGTCGTACGGCCACAGTGAATCCAGTCTACGGTGCAGGGGACATCAGGAAAAGCGTGTCTCGCGGCGGAGGCGCATCCCGGCGGCGATCAGGCTAACCACCAGGACAATACCAAGTACGGCCATCCAGCGGAAGTTCATCTCCAGCGGTGGTACGACAGCGCGCACAGCGAGAAAAATGAAGAAGCTGGTAGCGACTCCGACGATGAGGTAATCCCACCAGCGTCGCTTTTCTTCGCGTCCTGAGAATTCATCGCCCGCCTGAGCCAGAAGGGTTTCGCGATAGTCCAAGCCATAGCGGTCGCACTCACGTTCGAGGGCCTTGTTACGCGACGTGTGCTCCCCGATGGAAGCTTTGGCGGTGCTGATAAACAGGGCGCCGAGGATCATGATGAGCGATCCGGCAATGACCAGAGCTTTGTGTTGGCCGTCGGCATTGCGGAGTTCGCCGAACACGAGCGCACCCCATGCCAACCCCCAAAGCTGGTTCGTGTTGGAGAGAGGAATGCCACGGCCAATGCCGAGGTACTTCGTTGCGAACTGCTGGAAGAGATCTCCGATAACCCAGACAAATCCGCCGAGGAAGAGCCAGAACAACAGCGGACCGCTCTGCACGAGTGTGAACGCGGAAGAATGCCGCCCGCCATCAAGTGTCCATGTAAGGGCGAACATCGTGAACAGTTCACCCACGGTGAAAGCTGTGACGAACGACAGCGGATTCATGCCGCTGAGATATGCCTTGCGGTAAGGCACGTACATGGTGCCCCACATCAGGCTGGCTCCGATAGCGGCGAGAACGCCTCCCAGCGCATTGTGTCCGGTGGAGGTGGCTCCATGCAGAGTGCTGAAGCCGAGCATAATCGCAGCGATGATGATGCAGGTGGTTCCCAGGACGACCTTGGTTGTTGTCTTGCCGTCCGCACCTTGTAGTTCGCGAAAGAGAATACGTCCCCAGAAGAGGCCTACGAGGGAGTTGGTGTTCCACATGGGGAAGGCAATGGCCAGGCCCACATCACGAATGGCGAACACCGTCAGCGTATTCGCAACGGCCCACAAGGCGCCCGCAAGGATTGCCCACACCAGCAGGTGCTTACGCGCCATCAGATCGCGAAAAACGTAACCTGTGCCTTTGAGCAGCGTGGGGAATGTCCAGCGTGCAGTAAAGACACCTGCCACCATGCAGAGCGAGATGGCAAATGGGGAGAAGCCCGCGGTAACGAGTTTTGTGGGCGCTTCTGCGGCTCCCAGCCAGACACCTGCAGTCAGACCGCAGAGAACGCCTAGGGAATGCAGCGACGACGCATTGGATGAATGTTCTTGTGACAGGGCAGTAATCCTGAAGAGAAATTAGCGCTTAGTGAAGCGCGATAAGCAGCGCGAGGCCGAAACCAAGAACGGCAACTGGCACCCAGAACTGAACGTCGGTAACAATGGCTCTAAGAGTGCGGCCTGCGGATGGCGATGTGCTCAAACGGTCCTCGATGCAATAAGTGCTTTGCGAATGTCACGTTAGGATGCCGTGCGGACGATGTCAAGTTCCGCCATGAAAAGGTTTTGGAATGATTGCGAAGTTATGCGATGCGAAAGACCTGCCAGACGCAGGAAAAATGAAGAGTTTCGCGGGTCGCAATGGACTGCAAATCTGCGTTACAGAGATCGAAGGAAAGCTGGTTGCATTCGACAACCACTGCCCGCATCAGGGTGCACCTCTATCCGCAGGGCATCTGGACGGTTGTATGGTCGTATGCCCGTATCACGCATGGCGATTCGACGTAACGAACGGCAAGAGTGAGAACATTGCCGACCCTGATCTGGGAACCTACGAGATCCGTCGATATGACGACGAAGTGTTCGTTAGGCTTCCTAACTCCATCTAGGTCGTCGGAGTGCGCATCGAGTCTTCTTCCGCGTCGGGTACTTCTTCGGCGTCCTTCTCTTCGTGATAGACCATCTCCGAATTGATCTTCCAGAGATTGCGCTTGTCTGTGATGCCATGGATCACATTGTCGACGGCACGCATTGCGGTCAGCATGGAATGATCCTGGTTGTTGTACTTGTGCATGCCGTTACGACCAACAAGAAACAGATTCTCAAACTGGTCGGTGAAGGCGCGAAGTTCGTCAAAGCGATCGTATGTGCCGAAGTAAGCAGGATAGGTCTTGGGGACGCGGACCACATGCGCGTCTTCAAACTGCGGCGAGGGAAGAATGCCGATCTTATGCAGCTCTACTGCACCAAGTCGCTTTAACTCGTCGTCCGGCATGCTCCACAGCGGGTCTGTTTCATAGCAGAAATACTCAAGGCCAATCCAGATTTTGTCGGACGCGACGAGATACGGACTCCAGTTATTGAAGATTTGTAGACGACCAATCAGGACATCTGGCTCCTGGATATAGATCCACGTGTCTTTCAGTAATGAACCATCGTTTTCAGTAACCGCAAGACGATCCACGAGTAGGCCGATTGTGATGAAATCGCGATACACAAGGCCTTCTGCGACCTGTTTCACGTTCGCAGGAATCGCTGTGCCCGTGCGCTCCATCGCGCGGATGAGATCACGCATCGGCATGGTGGACACGAAGACGTCCGCAGGATGATTTGTGACATTGCCATGGCCATCAGCTGCGTCTACTGAGATCACACGATTGCCTTCTGTGTGAATGCCGACGACGGGGTTTTCGAGCTGAATCTCCCCACCGTTGGATACGATCTTGTCCGCGACATGCTCCCAGAGTTGGCCTGGCCCGTACTTGGGGTACAGAAAGCGCTCAATCAGCGATGTGTCTGTCTTCTTTTGCTGAATATCCGACAAATCAGCGTCCTTCTTGCTGAAGGACTTCTTAAGGAAATGCTTGATCGCAGTGGTGAGCGACAATCCCTTGATACGCTGTGCGCCCCATTCTGCGCTGATTTCGTCGCATCGTGTGCCCCACACCTTTTCCGTGTAGCTCTTGAAGAAGGTGAGGTAGAGTTGGCGACCAAACCGGTTAATGAGAAAGTCTTCGAGTGACTTTTCATTTTCAATGGGCGCAAGCCGCGACTCGATGTAGCTGATGCCGATACGCACTGCCCGCGACAGTCCAAGTTTTTCCAGCGTGTCGCGTGTGAGCGTAATGGGATAGTCGAAGAACCGGCGGAGGTAGTAAATGCGGCTTTTGCGCGGGCGGATAAGCATCAGTAAATCCGCTTCTTGAGCCGTTTTGTCAGAGCTCTCCGCTAGCCCCTCAATTGAGCGAGTGCTGTTCTGGTAGGCGATGGCAGCCTTACTGTCCGCTCCGCGTTCGGTGGGCATCTGGTCTAGCCACCACTTCATCACGCGATCGTTCTTTGAAAAGAAGCGATGGCCGCCGATGTCCATGCGGTTGCCCTTGTACTGTACCGTGCGCGAGATGCCCCCGATTTCGCCAGTTGCTTCAAGGACGACGGGGTGAATGGAGCTCTGCTTTTGGAACTCCAGTGCTGCGGTGAGGCCAGCGGGGCCTGCTCCGATGATGAGGGCGGTTTTGCGGGACGGCATTGCTTCCTTCAAGACTTGCTCACGCTAGTGTACGGATTGCATCGCGTAAGTGTCTTCTATTGTGACGATCCGGTTTGGCAACGGTGTATTTCGGTACGATAGAAGACAGGATTTTCAGTGGCTCACTATCTCGTTACCGGTGCATCAGGATTCTTTGGCGGCGTGTTGAAGCGCAGGCTTCTGCGCGAAGGACATACCGTAGTCAACATTGATCTTGAGCGCGACGAAGACGCCGGGCTCGACGGATTAACTAGCATTCAGGGTGATCTACGCGATCGCGCGCTGATGGAGCGCACGTTTGCCGAGCACAGCTTCGACGCCATCTTTCATGCGGCAGCACAGCTCGCGCATGGCATGAAGCTGGATGAGCACCTAATGTGGACCAGCAACGTGGATGCCACAGCTTTGCTGGCTGAATTGGCAAAGAAGCATGGTGTGAAACCGTTCGTCTTCGTCTCGACGAATTGTCTGTGGGCGTCGAACCTGGGGCATCCGGTTCATGAGGAAAACGACACACCTGCTCCCGTGGAGCTTTATGGCCGCTCCAAGCTGGAGGCGGAGCATCGCCTGAAGCCGTTCATGGACGACCTGAACGTGGTCATCATTCGTTGCCCCACGATCATGGATAGCGGTCGGTTGGGATTACTCGCGATTCTGTACGAGTTCATCGATGACCACAAAACGGTATGGGTAGTGGGTGACGGTAGCAATCGGTACCAGTTCATCTACGCCGACGATCTGGCGACAGCCTGCATTCAGGGCGCCAGCTACCAGGGCAGTGGCATCTTCCACATTGGGTCCGACAACGTGAAGTCAATGCGCGAGGTGTATGAAGCTGTCATCGCCGCAGGTGGCAGCCGCAGTAAAGTCCGCTCGTTGCCAAAGACTCCAACAATCGCGGCGATGATGCTGGCTCACAAGCTGAAGGTGTCCCCACTGGGGCCCTACCACTACAAGATGATTGCGGAGAGTTTCATCTTCGACACTACGAAGATCAAACGCGGACTAGGCTGGCAGCCGACTCTGACGAACGAAGAGATGCTCCTGCGCGCATATGACTATTACAAACAGAATCGCCGCGAAATCGCCGCGCGTACGGACGTAAGTGCACATCGCAAACCAGCAGAGATGGGAATCATTCGCTTGTTGAAGTGGATTTCGTAGCGACAGCTGTGTAGCTGAATTTATAGAAAAGGGAATCCGAGACGCGATAGGGGAGTGGAGGCGCGGGTCGGGATCGAACCGACGCATAAAGGTTTTGCAGACCTCTCCCTTACCACTTGGGTACCGCGCCATTCACACATTCAGGAGAAGAGGAATGTGCAATCTATCTTACGCTTGCTTCGATAGTCTGAAGCCGGTATCAGCACGCCGGAGAGGCAAGGCTGGAAATGGAGCGGGAGACGGGATTTGAACCCGCGACATCTTCCTTGGCAAGGAAGCACTCTACCACTGAGCTACTCCCGCTCAACAAGATTAACTATATCGAATGAGAAGGCTGAGGTCAACGTGCGCTGGGCCTTGGAATAACATCTGCTGTGGAAAGCAGTTACATGTTTTGATTCCTGCCAAAAGTATGACTTTATACCAGAGCGCGTGAAGATTCGATCTCTTCAAAGGTCATATTCTCTGCAAGGGATGCGCTACGTTGCTTCCAGTCCAGAAACATGCGGCCATAGCTATCGGTAAAGCAGAGCTCGCGGGATACATTCAGGCGTTCCAGTGCCCGGTCAATCCAATCTGGTGTGCCTTCCAGTTCCGCAAAGATGCCAATTGGAGTCTCATCCAGCAATAGTTCACCCTGGCCATCGCGAAATTCGGTACGGAACTTCTCATAGCGAAACACCGGACCGTAGCCAAGCTCAACAAAGACTGTTGCCAACGCGTCCGGGTCGGCAACATCTGTCTCCGTTTCCACTCGTTCTTTGTAGAACGAGGTGTCGTCGTTATCCGCCGGTGGCTTCTTGTGGGTCAGCAGGTTGCGGCCGTTGTATTCGCGAAGCCGCAGGATCTGGCGCTCCGAGAGAAGGCGGCGTTCCGACGTGTCGAAGAGAGTATTGCGTTCGAGTGTGCGTTCGGTGTGGATCTGAAAGCCGGCGCGCAGGGCGCGCGCATGAAACTCGCGCGCATCGCCGACACGGAACTTGAGCTCAATCTCCGCGTGCTGCATAACAAAGTATAGGCATGGGTACTTGCGAACGGTACGAGAAAGTGGGCAGTATAGACCGGTGAAAATTGCGACATCTTCTTCCTCTGCACAACGGACGCTGCATCTTCAGGCCGATCAACCCGCCGACATCGAAAAAGCGGCAAAGATTCTTCAGGATGGCGGACTGGTCGCCATGCCAACCGAGACCGTGTACGGCCTGGCCGCAAACGCTCTGGATGAAAAAGCCGTAGCTGCGATCTTTGCCGCGAAGAAACGCCCCAGCTGGGATCCACTCATTGTCCATGTGAGCGACATGGCGATGCTCTCCCGCGTGGTGCGTGAGGTGCCCACCGCTGCGTTGATGTTAATGGAGAGGTTCTGGCCCGGACCACTCACTCTGTTGTTGCCACGCCATCGGAGCCTGTCCGATAGTGTGACGGCAGGACGAGAGCTGGTAGGGGTAAGAATGCCGGCGCACAAGACGCCACAGCAGTTGATCCGTAGTGCCGAGTTGCCGCTGGCCGCTCCCAGCGCCAATCTTTTCGGCCACGTAAGCCCCACGACCGTCGCGCATGTCCTGGCGGATCTGGATGGACGGATTGACGCTGTCCTGGATGCCGGTCCGTCGGAGATCGGCGTGGAATCGACAGTTCTCGATCCAGTGACGCGCGTGTTATATCGCCAAGGGGGCGTGAGCCGGGCTCAGATCGAAGCGGTACTGGGTAAGCCTGTCACCGTGTATCACCGACGTGAGGACGTCACCAAGCCTGCGGCGAAGCCGGAAAGCCTCCCGTCGCCGGGTGTGGGCATTCGGCATTACGCACCAAAGGCAAACGTGATGTTGGTACATACGCAAGCGGACATGGACGATCTGCTATTGCACGTTACTCCCGAGCATACCGGCGTGATGCTGCCCAAAGGCTGGAAGGCAAGCGGATGGAGCGGTAAGGTCTTTGCGTGGGAAGCATGGAACGAGCCTGCCGCGCTAGCGAGAACACTCTATACGGGGCTGCGCACGCTCGACGAAAAGGGAGTTCGGACCATCGTCTGTCCTCTCCCTTCCTCCAGTGAAGAACCACTGGTCGAGGCCATTCGTGATCGCTTGTTGAAAGCCGCGCGAGATGCCTAAGCGCGTCTGAAATATGGCTTTCTGTCGCGGACTTGCTGGACAACATCGACCCCAACAGAACATTCAAGTCATGCCAGAAACAAAGCGACGGCGTAATCTCTTCGATTACGCCGTCGCTGTTTCTTGCATGTTTTTAAGCCTGAACGACTGCCGGATCGTCAATTTCCAGTGGCTCTTCCGGCGATGGCGGATCGACCAGCATGACACCAGCGCGGCGCACAAGCTGGCGCACGGCGGGTTCGGTCAGACGTGTTGCGTCGTACTCAAGTCCAATCGTCTTGGCGCGTTCGTCCAGAGTGACACGGCGGATGCCGTAAACCTCGCGAATGCGCGCAATGGCCAGAACGGAGCGTTCGGTCGGTTGGATCTCGTAGTGGTAGAGCACGTCAACGGTAGTCATCTCAAGGGGAAGAATATCAGGCGACGTGCCCCTTCGTGGAAGATTGCGGAATGCCGAATCTGACGGACGTGTATTCCATGCCGTAGTATTTGGGCGTAGGAATACTAAAAACGTTTTTCTCCACGCAAGACAACGGGTGAAAACGCTATCCCAGAAGAGGTTCCATGTCGGTTCGAGTCATCGGTGTTCGGTTAGCTTTGGCTGCGGTAGTGTTATCGGCGGTTGCGCCAGTGCATGGACAGGCTTTGGATTCAGTCGCTCAAAAAGCTGCCACGCAAGGCGCAGCGATGGCACGCACCGTGGAACAGAATTGGTCCGCAGGTGTCATCACCACTCAGGCTCGGCCGGGCGCATGGGCTTATGAAGTTGGCACATTGCTGGACGGTATGACAGCGCAGTCACGAGCAGCAGATGATGCGAATGCATTTGCGTATGTGCGCGCAACAGTCGACCGCTGGGTGGACAAAGACGGCAATGTGACGACAGAGCTTGGCAAGGCTTTCAACCCGGAACTACATACGCTCGATAATTTGGAGCCCGGTCGCGCTGTACTCGCGGTGTATGAGAAAACCAACGATCAACGATATGCGAAAGCAGCGAAGCTGATTTTCAATCAGTTTCAGACGATGCCGCGCAATTCCGCGGGTGGCTACTGGCACAAACAGATCTATCCGAATCAGATGTGGCTGGACGGCGCTTACATGGGTGAGCCATTTCGCGCGGGGTATGCGAAGACTTTTCATGTTGCAGACGAGTTCGACGATATTGCCAAGCAGCTTCTGCTGATGGACGAACACATGCGCGATCCAAAGACAGGATTGCTGCGCCACGGATGGGATGCGAGCAAAGAGCAGCCGTGGGCGGATAAGACGACGGGGCTTTCACAGGAAGTGTGGGCGCGCGCATTGGGTTGGTATGCAATGGCGCTGGTCGATACCATTCCGTCGTTTCCCGCGAACCATCCACAACGCGCGAAGTTGATTGCCGTGTTGCAACATGTTGCCGAGGGCGCTGCGAAGTATCAGGATGCAAAGAGCGGCACATGGTGGGATGTGATGGACAAAGGCGGACAGCCTGGCAATTTCCGTGAAGCATCTGCAAGCGCGATGTTCACATACGCATTAGCAAAAGGCGTGCGACTGGGTTATCTGCCAGATAAATATCGCGCGAATGCAGTCAAGGGCTGGCTCGGCATCGAGAAGGAATTCATCACCACGGACAGCAGCGGCAAGGTCACGCTGCATGGAACTGTGAAGGTCAGCGGCTTGGGCGGCAAGCCCTATCGCGCAGGCGATTACAACTACTACGTTCATGAAGCCGTAGGTGACAACGACGCGAAGGGCGTCGGCGCGTATCTTCTGGCTACGAGCGAGATACAACAACTCGCAAAGAAGACGGCCCGCACGAAGTAGGTGCGGACCGTCTTCAGATTCGTTAGTGTGCTTACTTCAGGTCGGCGATGCTGACACCGTCCATGTCGTCGTAGGCTTGATTCTCGCCGCCCATGCCCCAGCAGAAACCGTAGGCGCTGGTGCCCGCGCCCGCATGGATGCTCCATCCTGGTGAAACGGCGACTTCGCGATTCGCAACGACGAGATGGCGGGTCTCCTGCGGCGGCCCCATCAGATGCAACACGCGGTGCGCAGGATCGACGTCGAAGTACATGTACACCTCAGAGCGGCGCATGTGCGTGTGCGGAGGCATGGTGTTCAGGTTTGATCCTGCATCCAGCAACGTGAAACCCATCACAAGCTGACAGGAACGAATGCCGTCGCGATAAATAGCTTTGTAAATCGTGCGCTTATTGCACGTTTCCACGGTGCCAAGCTGCAATCCTTGCAGGTCTTTGAATGCAACAGATTTTGTAGGATAGTCCGCGTGTGCGGGATAGCTCAGCAGGTAAAACGCTGCGGGTGCATCAGCGTTTTCACTGTCAAACGTGACAACCTTGCTGCCGCGCCCGACGTAGAGGCAGCTAAGTTTCTCCATGGGATAACGCTCGCCATCCACGGTGATGGTGCCAGTGCCGCCGACATTCAGCACACCAAGTTCGCGACGCTCGCAGAAGAACTCTGCGCGCAATTCTGGTTGTGTTTCAAGATGAAGCGGAGTCGCCGTAGGAACAGCAGAGCCAATAACGGTGCGGTCCAGATCAACGTAGACCAGATCGATTGCACCTGCGGTGAAGAGGTTTTCCAGCAGGAAGGTCTCGCGCAATTCTGCAGTGGTCATGCGGGGAAAGCGCACCGGATCGGACATTTGAAGCAGCTTCATGTGTGCAGTATAGCGAGCCGCAATGATGTAGCCGCAAGTGCAAACGCACATGTATGCTTCACACACCATGGCTATGACATCGACTCGCCGCAGTTTTCTTTCGTCTGCATCGCTGACCGCATTGGCTCTTCCTTTGATGGAGACACAGGCGCAGGCTATCCCGCACCCCGAGCCGTTTCAGGTGTTCTCGAACGAGAAACTGGAGGCATCCAAGAAGACTCTGAATGCCAGTCCCGGCAACGACAACCTGTTTAAAGGATCTGCTGGACTGACCATGGCGATGACCGTGGAAGAGAAGAAGGCTGCGAAAGAATTTGAGTGGCACGAAGGTCGCGACCATATCCTCCAGGTGTTGGAAGGCTCCACGGTTTATGAACTCGGCGGAACTCCGAAAGATGGCCGTAATGTGAAGCCAGGAGAATGGCTTGCACCATCGGCGGACGGAGCCACTCGTGTCGAGTTGAAGAAAGGCGATGTTCTGGTGATCCCTCGTGGGACGCTCCACAAGCGAACAACCGCCGATAAAGTAACGTTCTACCTGATCTCGTCTGAGGGAAGTGTCCGATAACTCCGCCCTTCATCGAAACGTATTTGCAGATCGTGGCATACGGCGCATAAAGTGACATGCAGATATGTCGACTTCAGCTTCTTCGCTCGATCTGTTTCGGTTGGATGGAAAGGTCGCTCTGGTGACTGGCGCGGCCAGCGGTCTTGGTGCTGCCATTGCCGTGGGCCTTGCCCAGGCCGGTGCGTCCGTCGCAGTGCATGGAAACCGCCGTCCAGCAGATGAAACTGCGGCTGCCATTGGCGGTTTTGCCGCCGCGTTTCAGGCAGATCTGGCCGAAACAGAAGGCGCACGCACCCTCTTTGACCAGGCGAAGGCGAAGTTCGGCCGCGTTGACATCCTCATCAATAACGCTGGAATGATCCATCGTAATGAAGCGGAGAGCGTGCTGCTGGAGGACTGGCAGCGCGTGTTGCAGGTGAACCTGACGAGCGTGTTCCAGCTTTCGCAGCTCGTGGGTCGCGATCTGATCAGCCGCAACGCACCGGGCAAGATTGTGAACATCGCGTCGCTCTTGAGCTTTCAGGGCGGCATCCGCGTGCCTGCCTATGCTGCGTCGAAGGGCGGTGTGGCTCAGTTGACCAAGGCATTGGCGAACGAATGGGCTGTGAAGCAAATTCAGGTGAATGCGATCGCTCCTGGCTATTTCGCAACGACGAATACCGAAGCATTGCAAGCCGACGAAACCCGCAATCGGCAGATCCTGGAACGCATTCCTGCTGGTCGCTGGGGGCAGCCTTCGGATCTGGTGGGTGCGACGCTCTTTCTGTCGTCGGCAGCAAGCGACTACGTCACCGGAACCGTCCTGACCGTGGACGGGGGATGGATGGCGCGATGAACAAGAACATTGCTGGCTTGGCCCTTTGGTCCGCGATGCTGCTGCCGGCACTCCATGCGCAAGTAGAGTCGCCCAGTGCAGCGCAGAAGCCCGCGATCGTCGGCATTGCGCATGTGGCGATTCGTGTGGCCGACTTGCAGGCATCCCGCGCGTTCTACGAGAAACTTGGCTTCGCGCAACCGTTTGAAATTACCAAGGACGGCAAGGTTACAGAAGCGTTCATCAAGCTGAATGACCGCCAGTATCTGGAACTATATCCAGCAGACGCAGGGCAGACGGCGGCGTTTCTGCATGTGTGCTTTGAGGCGGTGAATCTGCCGGGTCTGTATCCGATTTACACCGCGAATGGTGTGGTTGCGCCGCCTGTACGCAAGGCTGGGGCAGGGAACATGCTGCTGGCGTGGAAGGGGCCGGAAGGGCAAACCGAAGAGATCACGGAATACCTTCCGGGTTCGAAACACAGCAACGATTTTGGCCAGCACCTGGACGGGGACCGCATCGCAACACATCTCGCTGCGGCAGTGGTTCCCATGAAGGATCCAGCAGCTACGGCGGAGTATTTCATCCAGAAAATGAACTTCGTGGACGGAGGCGTGCGCGAGGGCGCGCACGTCACGTCTCCTGCCGGTGGCAAGGACGGCTCATTCGCTTTTCTGTCTCAGAGTTCGCCGGAGAAGCTTGTGCTGGTCTTCACCGGCGTCAAAGAGAAAGAAACGTTGCGAAAACTACAAAAACAAGGCCTTCCGGCCACTGTAGAGCATCATCGCGTTCTGGCTCGTGATCCGGACGGGAATTTGCTGGTGTTCACCTCGCATTAGGCCGCGCCACGTCAGAATACGAAACGTTTCGATATTCGTTGACGACAGTGAATATGGGCTCCTATAGTTGCGGTGCATCGCTCGAATCCGCACCAGACTGGAATCCGCTTGAAACGCTATGCAGTCGCAGTACTTCTGTTTGCTCCACCGCTTCTCCTCCACGCACAGGACACCCGGCACGTCATTGAGCCGGTGATCCCTCCCGCATGCACGGTGTTGAAGGCGCAACTCCATGCGACCAGCAACGCATTGGGGGAGGAGGACGAAAAGAAACTGGACTCCGAGCGTATCCAGAAGGCCATGGATCATTGCGGCGAAGGCAAGGCGGTGGTCCTCAAATCGGATGGCGTCTCCAACGCTTTTCTCAGCGGGCCGCTGGAATTACGCAATGGCGTGACACTGATGATTGATAAAGGCGTAACGCTGTACGCATCGCGGGATCCTCGGCTCTTTGATGCAACGCCAGATACCTGCGGCATTACAGGGCCACAGGCGAAGAACTGCCTCGCGTTAATCAACGTGCGCGACGTGAAGAACGCCGCTGTCATGGGTGATGGTGTGATTGATGGACGCGGCGACAAACAGATCCTGGGCAAAACTTTCACGTGGTGGCAGCAGTCACGAGCCATGGAACCGACGAACACGAAATACTCCGCGCCAAGGCTGATCGTCGCGAACCACGCGGATGGATTGATCCTGTATCGCATTCGCCTCCACAACTCGCCCAACTTTCATGTGACGGTGAGCAATACCAACGGCTTCACAGCGTGGGGCGTTCATCTGCTGACACCAACCGTGCGCGGTACAGACGCACGCAATACCGACGGCATTGATCCTGGTTCCTCAGAGAACGTGACCGTAGCCAAAAGCTGGATTGATAACGGCGACGACAACATCGCAATCAAGGCCAGCGTGCACCACATGAGCGTGTTAGATAACCACTTCTACAGCGGTCACGGTATGTCGATGGGGTCCGAGGCCCGCGATGAATCGGACATCTACGTAGACACGCTGACGTTGGACCACACGACCAGTGGCATTCGCATTAAGAGCAACGTGCAGCGCGGCGGAATCGTGCGCGGTGTGAGCTACCGCAACGTGTGCATGCGTAATGTCGCGATGCCGATTTCCATTTCTCCGTTCTACACCGGACAAACAACCGATGGCATTGAAGACACCGGCCTGAAAGGCGATATGACACCCGATTACAAGGGCATCCACATCGAAGATGTGCTTAGTATCACTCCGGGTATCGTGCAGGTCGCAGGACTGAACAAAGACCACATCAGTGAAGTCACGCTGAACGGCGTGGAAGTGCGCGGCATTCAGCCTGCGCAGATGCGGGCTCGGTTTGCTGCCTTCACTTACGGACCGAAGGGCGCGAATATTAGCTTCTCAGGCGAGGGCGTAACGAGCAACCCAGCCACGCCGCCTGCAGTGAAGCCCACTCTTTCTTGCGATGGCAAGTTTGTTCCGTATGAGGATTAACACAACCATGTCTTGGCATAAGGTTTCATTTTCTGTCGCGCTTCTCGTCGCAAGCACCATGAGTGCGTTCGGACAGGAAGCGCACGTCGGCAATAATCCTGCGCAACGTAAGGCAGGAACTTCTGTGCGTATTGATCTGATCGGAGACTCAACGCAGACGGACAATGCGGGATATGGCCGTGGCTTCTGCGCGAATCTGTCTCCGCAGGTCGATTGCCTCAACATGGCCAAGGGCGGTGCAAGCACCAAGACGTATCGCGAACTTGGGCTGTGGGATCGCGCGCTCGCCACGAAGCCGGATTACATGTTGATTCAGTTCGGCCACAACGACATGGAATCGGCTGAACATAACGATCGTCAGGTTCCAATCGCTGTATACGAGCAGAACCTACGAAAGTTTGTGACCGAGGCGCGAAACCACGGCATCAAGCCGGTACTGGTGACGCCGTTAACACGCCGCTACTTTCAAGCGGACGGAAAGATCCATAGCGATCTTCTGAAGCACGCAGCAGTGATGAAACAGGTCGCTGCCAACATGCATGTGGCATTGATTGATCTGCAGAGCGAAAGCATTGCGTATCTGGACAGCATCGGCGAGGTTGCCGGCACCAAGCTTGGGATCACGAAAAAAGACGGACAGGGAAGAACGATCGCTGACAAGACACACCTGAACTGGCAGGGGAGCTATGTCTTCGGTCGAATGGTCGCAATGGATCTTGGAAGCGCCGTGCCCGCATTGAAGAAGTTTGTGCTTGCACAGGCCGCAACCCTACCTGCAGAAGGGCAGCTTGCCATGCGTGTGATCCAGCAGGCACCGTTCAAGATTGTTCTTGCGGGTGACTCCACGGTTGCTACAGAAGGCGGCTGGGGGCCTGGATTCTGCGCCACACTAACCTCCAACGTCTCGTGCGTTGATGTGGCCATGAATGGTCGCAGCACGAAGAGCTATATCGACGAGGGCCTGTGGCAAAAAGCACTGGACGAGAAAGGGAACTACTACTTCATCCAGTTCGGCCACAACGATCAGAAACCCGATCCGAAACGTCATGCGGATGCAGACGGACTCTACGCGGAGAATCTGCGTCGCTTCATTCACGATGTTCGCGCGATGGGTGCGATTCCTGTTTTAGTGACACCCCTGTCTCGTCGCAACTACAAGGATGGCGCACTGGTGAAGGATGGTCTGGAAGACTATGCGGCTTCCGTTCGTAAAGTGGGTGCCGAGGAGAAGGTGACGGTCGTTGATTTGTTCAGCGTGTCGCAAAAGTATCTCAGTGGCATCACGCAGCAGCAGGCCGATACCTTTGACATGGTTGGTCATCCAGATGAGAAGGCGGAAAATGCAGGCGCCGCCAAGCCCGATCGCACACACCTGAATGACAAAGGTAAGGCTATCTTTGGGCGCATGGTTGCCGACAATGTAATCCGCGTACAGGTGGAACTGGGACCCAATGTCAATGGACTTCCAGACGGCGCGCTGGCCGTGTTGCAGGCTGCTCCCACCGACGGGCACTAATACTTACTGCTCCATCTTCGAAAAGGATTGACCGTGCGCCGAATTCCTCTTGCTTTGCTTGCTGCTCTTACTTGCGTGACGACCTGCCCTGCGCAGTCGTTGAAACATGTCACCGTAGCGCGTGATGGGAAGTCAGACTTCCATACGCTGCAGGAGGCGATCGATCATGCGCCCACCGATGGCGAAGAGATTCGCATCGCTCCGGGCACCTATCGCGAGAAGATTCATATCAGCACGCCAAACATCCATTTGATCGGCACCGGGAAGCAGCCACAGGATGTCGTGTTGAGCTGGAATGATTCTGCGAAGAGCGCAGGCGGCACAGGAAAGAGCGGTAGTGTCAGTGTCGACGCAGATGGGTTCATGGCAGAGAACCTGACCATCGAGAACACCTGGGAGCTGGAGCACACGCGAACCGAGGAGGGCTCGCAGGCCGTCGCGCTGTTGATGAGCAGTGATCGCGCCGTGCTGGACAACGTGCGACTGATTGCGGCGCAGGACACACTCTACGCTAATAGCCGTACGTGTCACGACAATCTGCCGAAGGACGGGAGCCCACCTTCTCCGGGACGCGCGGCATGCCAGGCATCAAGGCAATACTTCCGCAACTGCTATATCGAAGGCCACGTGGACTTCATCTTTGGCGACGCGAAGGCTGTCTTCGATCACTGCGAACTGCACGCGAGGCACAATAGCAATGTGATGTTCACGGCGCAGAGCCGTCAGTTCCCTGAAGAAGATTCGGGATACTACTTCCTGCATTGCCGCATCACCGGCGATTCGCAACCCGCCGAAAAGCTTGTGCTGGGAAGGCCGTGGCGCACGTACTCGACGGTGCTCTTCTACGACACGGAGATTCAACCGATGTTAGCCGCCGATGGTTGGTCAGAGTGGGGCGGCAAACTGAAGACCAGCACCTATCGCGAATACCTTTCGCACGGCCCCGGAGTGAACGGAGAACATCGGATCGTGTCCTATCCTCCGTTGTCTCCGGAAGAAGAAGGGCGCCTTACTGCTAATGCTCTCTTGGCTGGCGAAGACGGTTGGAACCCTGTGGCCGCGGCCGACAGCTTGCGTCACCGCAGGTAAGGGCAACCTTGCGAGCACCCGTAAAGCGAAGAAAAAGGGTATGTGATTCGATTCAAATCGAAACGATTCAAGAGTGCAAAATATTCGCCAATACGGGGAAATTGCCCGAATAGTCCCAAAGCGTTTCGCTGTTTTCTCGGACATTTTGCAAAACCGTGAAAATTGGTTGACGACGCTATGCATTGGCCGCTAGTATTCGCCCGTTCTCGTTAAAAACCGAGATTATGTTCTACCAGCATGCAAAGGGAGCTAGCTGGCAGTAATAATAAAAACCTTTCGATCCACTCCAGGAGTACCCAATGACGTTTCGCAACCCACTATCCCGCATGACGCTTGGAGCAGGTCTTCTGCAGCCAATGCGCATTGCGGCGCCACTCGCCTTGGTGGCCACCATGACTCTCACAGCGGGAGCGCAGCTTGCCGGCAAGGGCGCCATCAATGGCCGTGTCGTGGACAACACTGGCGCCGCCATCCCTGATGCGACAGTCACCATCAAGGACAACGCAACAAACAAGCTGCAGAGTCTGAAGTCGAGCGGTTCGGGTGAGTACAGCTTCTCCCTTGACCCCGGCAAGTACACGATCACAGTCGCCCACGATGGCTTCAAGTCCGTGACGCAGGAGAATGTGAACGTCAATGCATTGCAGACGTTCTCCGTCGATCTGACACTGCCCACCGGTGAGACAACGGAATCGGTTACGGTCGTCGACACGCCGCCGACCCTCGAAACCTCCAATGCCACGTTGGGTGTCACCATCGAGCAGGAGCAGTACTCTGCGCTGCCGCTGATTCAGGATGGCGGCGGCCAGCGTCGTGCGACCGACTTCGCGGCTCTCCTGCCGGGCGTGAACTCCCAGACCACCAACGGCAACCAGACGACGAACGCGGGGTCGGTCAACGGTAGCGGTAGCCGTGGTGCGGTTTCGGCGATCTACATCAACGGCGTGCCCATCACCTCGGTAGCTGGTGAAGGCGACCCGCGCTTTGTATGGACGTCTATGGCCGTGGACGCAATCGAGCAGTTCCAGGTGCAGACCGTCGGCTATTCGGCAATCTACGAAGGCCAGGGCGTACAAAACTACGTGGTGAAGCGCGGTACCAACAACATCCACGGCGCTGTGTACGACTACTTCCGTGACACCGGCCTGGATACCTGGGGATTCCAGCAGACAATCAACCCTGTGACGGGCCGCGCGCAGAAGCCAACCGAACATCAGCACGAATATGGCTTGTTCGCAGGTTTGCCCATCATCAAAGACAAGCTGTTTGTCTTTGGTGGGTACGAAGGCTATCGCTTCTCGCGCCAGGTGCCATTCCAGCTTCAGACGATCCCCACCGCTCGCATGCGTCAGGGTGATTTTGGCGAGTTCGTCACGAATCCCGCGAGCTGCGGCACTGCCCCCACTACGCAGGCCGTTGCGGGTTGCATCTACGATCCAGACAGCACAAGGCTTGTGACGATCAACGTGAACGGTAAGGCGACGCAGGCCTATCAACGTACGCCGTTTGCCAATAACATCATTCCGGGTTCGCGCCTGTCTCCAGTGGCGCAGCGCATGCAGTCCTATCTGCCAGCGCCGACCAACGGCAACGTAAACAACAACTACCTGGTCAACTACAAGACTGGCCTCAACAACTGGACCACCACAAATCGCGTTGACTGGACGATCAATCAGAAGCAGGCGGCATCGGTTGTGCTGGCCTGGGGACGCCAGGCGACCACCGCGCCCGCAGCCGTGACGGTTTCTTCAACGTCAAACGGCATGCCACCGCCGTACATCTCGTCGCAGCAGTTCGCGCCAAAGACGAAGGTGTTCCTGTTCGAGCACACGTATGCCATCACCCCGCACGTCACGAACCAGTTGAAGTACGGTTTTGGTCGCTACGACGGTCCAGGCTACAACCAGGACATCGGCGGTAATTACGGCGCTGCAGCGAATGGCATCCAGGGACTTCCCGCAGGTCAGGCACAGGACTCGTTCCCGACGGTCACATTCAGCGGCAACACCAACATCAACCGCTGGGCTGGTTATTCCAGCAATCGTCCCGTCGCCAACGGTTATGTACTGCTGGACAACCTGCAGTGGGTGAAGGGAAGCCACACGTTTACCTTTGGCTACCAGATCGCCTGGATGCAGTACAACTTCCTGAACAACGCAACGGGAGTCAATCCGCTTCAGCTTACGTTTTCCAATGCGCTGACAGCGGGTTACAGCAACAACACGACCGCGCTTTCGACTTCCGGTCAGGGCTACGCCAGCTACATGCTGGGAGCGGCCAATTCGGGTGGTTTCACGTTGTCTTCAGTACCTGAAACAGGCGGTCGTTTCCGTCCGCAATCGCCCTATTTCCAGGACAACTGGAAGGTCACTTCAAAGCTCACGCTCGACTACGGTTTGCGTTGGGATTACTTCCCAACGTATCGCGAAGTGAAGAACCGCTTCGCCTACTTCGACCCGAATGCAACGAATCCGCTCACGGGATCGAAGGGCGCGCTCGCTTTCGGTGGCTATGGCAATGGGCTCTGCAACTGCAGCAGCCCCGTGCATGACTACATGAAGAACTTCGGCCCCCGCGTTGGATTTGCCTACCAGGCCGATCCCAAAACGGTGTTCCGCGGAAGCTTCAGTGTGATCTACACCCACGGCAACGCGAACGGTGGTTCGGCGACCAGCCGTCAGGGCTCTGGTTTGCAAGGCTACAGCGTGAGCCCAAGCACCACGGTTGTTCAACCGACCGCCAGCCAGACGGGAACGCAATACTGGAAGATCGACAACCCGTATCCGACCTATACCTTGCCGCCAACGCTTGATCCGGGCTTGGGTACGTCGTACACAACTGCAACGACCGCTTCCTCACAGACACCCACGTACGCTGACCCGTACTACGGTGGACGTGCACCGCAGTTCCTGAACTGGAACTTCGGCCTGCAGCGTGAGATCAGCCCGAGCACTACGTTGACCATCAGCTACGTCGGGTCGCAGGGACACTTCCTGCAGCCGGACAGCCTTAACGGTCGCGGCATTGCCAGCAACCAGCTTGATCCCAAGTACCTGGGACTGGGAACACAATTGGCGAACACGGCTACCGCTGCAAATCTGGCAACGGCAGGCGTCACAGTACCGTACGCCAGCTTCGGTGGATCGCAGAACCCCTCCATTGCTCAGGCTCTGAAGCCTTACGCGCAGTATGGCAGCATCAGCGACGCATATGGATTCGTAGGCAACACTCGCTTCCATGCGCTGCAGGTGTACATGACGAAGCGTCTGACACACGGCCTCACCTTCATGACGAACTATCAGTGGGCGAAGTCGATCGACAACAACGCAACCTTCCGTTCCGGCTACGACATTCCGGCAGCCTACGCATCGGACGGAAAGTTCCATGCCGCGCGTTCGCTGGACAAGAGCCTGTCGCTGGGCGATCAGCGTCACAAGTTCGTCGTGACCGGCGCCTACAATCTACCCTTTGGCACCGGCGCGCTGGGTGGGGGCAATGCGTTCACTCGTACGGCGTTTGGCGGTTTCAAGCTGTCGGGTATCTTCCAGGCGTTCTCTGGTGCGCCACTGTCCATTGTGATGAACTCGTGCAACACGAACCCGTCGCAGAACGTCTGCTATCCGTTCCTGAACCCAAGCTATTCGGGTAACGGACAGATTCAGGGCAGTACCCGTCCGAAGACCTCGGCCGACCTGGGAACCACGCAGTATCTGGATTCCAGTGCGTTCCTGAGCACGGCGAACACGCCGAACTATATGTTCAGCACGACGGCGCGTTCGGCCCCACTGTCGGGACTGTTCCAGCCGGGCAACTACAACCTGGACATGAGCCTTCGCCGGGCGATCGACATCCCGACCGGACGGCATGAAGGTACCAAGCTGGTGCTTGAGGCAGACTACTTCAACGTGACGAACCACACACGGTTCGTTTACAGCCAGTCAAATGCCGTTATCAGCACCTTTGGCACGTCCAGCTACGGCACCAAGGTTCGTGACACAACGGTTCCTTATATCCGCGCGCTGCAGCTTGCTGCACGTATCGAGTTCTAACTCTTAACCTCAGAAAGACAAGACCACCGATTAATATGATCGGTGGTCTTGTCTTCTTTCCTTCTACTTATGCGAATCTCATCTTGTCTCTCCGTTGCCCTATTGATTACCGTTTCCGCTTCCACAAACCTGCCGGGACAGGTTGCCGCCGGTGGCGGTGGAGAGCCTCGCCCTGACCAGTTCTTCTCGGTACAAGCGCCGTATAACAGCGGAATCTTTGTCACGCCGGGTAAAGACCTTTCCGCAGCGCAGATCAAGAAGCGCGATGATGTGTGGCGTGCGGAGATCCGCAAACAGCTCTTTGTTCCGGACAAACTTCCGGCATTACAGCCCAAAGTCTGGTCCACATTTTCTCCTGCGCCCGGTGTTCTGGCAGACCGTGTGACATATTCGACGGCCAATGGCATGCGGGTGCCCGCCATTGTGTATCGGCCTGATCCCAAGACGACGCACTGGAAGGGCAAGCTGCCCGGCGTCGTTGTGGTGAACGGGCATGGTAACGACAAGTTTGGCTGGTACGCCTTTTACAGCGGCATCCTGTTTGCCAAGGCTGGAGCCGTTGCCGTCACCTACGACCAGATTGGTGAAGGGGAGCGCAATGCGCACAAGGCCAGTCGCCAGTCTCCAGCCGAGCATGACCACGTTGTGGATCTACCCCACTGGGGACAGCGCCTCGCGGGATTGATGCAGATGGACGCAATGCAGGGAGTCAGCTATCTGCGCTCGCTTCCGGAGGTGGATTCTCAGCGTATCGGTATGGTGGGGTACTCTCTGGGTTCGTTGATCGCAGGAATTACGGGCGCAATTGATCTTCGTATTCATGCCATTGTGCTGAGCGGAGGCGGAGTCTATGACGGCCCACACGAGTATTACGACAGCAACAAGCTGCCATGCCAGACACCGCCGTATCTTTCCTTGGGTGTGCTGGGAGACCGCGGAGCCATCCTGTATGCACTGAATGCGGCTCGCGGGCCTCTCTATGTCATGAACGGCGAAAGCGACACCGTGATGAAGATGGCGGATCATCCGCAGCCGTGGTTTGATGCGGTGCGCGCACGGGCAATTGCGCTGAACGGCAATGATCGCAATATGTTCACGAACATCATGTATCCCGGCATCAGCCACCGCACCAGCTGGGTAAATCTGGATGGAATGCTTTGGCTGAACCAGCAGCTTCACTTTGCCCTGTGGGATGAAGCAGCGATTCGCGCCGCGGGTACGACCCATATCTCCACGTGGATTCGCGCCAATAACGTCGACATTGCACCCACCTACTTCCGCGAAGACCGCGAGGGCGGCCTGGATGCTGTGGGGCAGGGCTTTCCCGCAATTCCTCGCAAGGATCTGATGGTGCTGCCAGACGATGAGTGGGAACGGCAGAAGAACGTGCTGATCTACGACGCGTGGGCTGCAAAGGCCCGCGCATTGGAAGAAGGAAAGGCGCAGTAATGCAGAAGGACGTAAGTGCTACTTTTATGCGAGTTCGCGGCCCCTTTGGGGGTTGAAGAATGTATAAGTTTTACAACGCAATTCTCGGTTTCACCGTGTTATCTGCTTTGCCTTCTCAGGAGATTTGAACTTGTCCGTTACCCGAAAACCGGATGCACGTAAGAAGAGCCGCTCCGGCCGAATCAAAATTCAGGACGTCGCACGGCTGGCGCAGGTATCGCTCAGCACCGTTTCCGGCGTGCTGAACGAAAAGGACAATATTCGTCCAGAGACGCGGCAACGCGTGCTGGATGTGATTGCGCAGCTTGGCTATACGCCGAATATGTTCGCCAGCAACCTGGCGCGCCGCCGTACGAAGCTGATCGGCATTATCGTGTCCGATCTGCTCAATCCCTTCTTCGCAGAGATCGCCCGTGCTCTCGACATCGAAGCACGGAAGCATGGATATGAGACCTTCCTGACATCGACGAACTTCAACCTGGAGCAACAGGGGGAAGCGGTACGTCAGATGCTGTCGCTGCGGGTTGCCGGTATCGCCATGATGACCTCTGAGAACGATCCGGAGGCTTTTTTCCAGCTCAAAGCCAGTGGTACTCCTGCAGTTTATTTGGACAACAATCATTCCGCGCCGACCATTGGCACGGTGCGCGTCGATAAGCGTCACGGCATGTATGTAGCAGTGAAGCATCTGCTTGAGCTTGGACACAGGCGCATTCTGCTGATCAAAAATTCGCAGCGCGATTCCACTGCGCCACCGATGTTCTCGCACATGGAACGTCAGATCGGCTTTGAAGAAGCTCTGCATCAGTACAACGCTGAAGACATGGATGTTCATATCATCGACGAGCCGGGCGAACCGGCTGCCGCGGGTCTGAGCGCTGTCGAGCGCGCGTTGAAACACTATCGCTTTACTGCGGTGGTGGCCATCAACGATCTTGTGGCGCTTGGTGCATTCCGCGCGTTGCAGGCAGCAGGTCTGACGATTCCCAACGATGTTTCCGTTGTGGGATTCGACGACACGTATCTGTGCCGCTTCCTGCATCCTCCATTGACGACAGTGGCAACTCCTCGCAACGAGCTGGCTCACAGCGTTCTCGATATGCTCTTCCGCTACGTTGACGGAGAAGAGCATGTGATCGAACCAACGCTGTCGGCAAACATCGTTTTACGCGAATCGACGGCACCGCCCGCGAAAGAATAGCCCGCACCACAGAGGAACGTTATGCGCTGCATCCTTGTCCTTCCATTCCTGTTAATGGGAGGCCTATGCCTTCCAGCGCAAACACACTCTGTCGCGCCGGACGAGAGTGTGCTGTGGTACCGCCAGCCTGCTCCTATCTGGGATCACGCCTTGCCGATTGGCAACGGCCGGCTTGGTGCCATGGTGTTCGGCGGCACAAATACCGGCGCGAATAATGGCGACCTGCAGGACGCCAAGGAAAACGCCGCGTTGATGGACGGCAGTCAGACCTCGGCTGCGGATGAACATCTGCAACTGAACGAAACCAGCGTGTGGCAGGGAAGTCGTGCAGATCGACTGAATCCCAAGGGGCGAGAATCGTTTCTTGAGGCACGCAAGCTGCTGCTGGAGTCCAAGGGCACCGACGGCGAAAAGATAGCCGCTGCGGAGAAGATTGCACAGGAAGGCATGCTAGGCGTACCGATCAAGATGCCTGGCTACAGCACGCTGGGCGATCTCTATTTACGTGCGACCAACGCTCAGCCAGTCAGCGACTATCGCCGCGAGCTTGATCTGCAAACAGGCGTGGTCCGTGTCACGTACACGATGAATGGTGTGCATTACGCGCGTGAAGTATTCGCGTCGATCCCGCAACAACTCATTGTTATGAGGATATCGGCAGATAAGAAGGGGGCGATCGGCTTCCGTGCCAGCATGGATCGGCCTGAGGACTTTGCTGTTCGCACACAGGGCAACGACACCTTAGTGCTGCGCGAAGGAACAAAACACGAAGGGCAGATTCACTTTGCTAGCGAGACAAAGTTCGTAGCATACGGAGGCACTGTAAAGGCGGATGGCAAAGAGATTGTCGTATCCGGCGCAGACACCGTCACCGTACTGATTGCTGCAGCGACAGACTTCAAGGGCGGTCCGTTTGCAGGCGGTGATCCAGAGCAGCAATGCCAGCAGGCATTTCGGAAGGCAAACGATCTGACCTTCCTTGCCATGTTCGGAGCGCAGCAGGCGGTGTATCAGCCGGTCTATCGGCGGATGAAGCTGCAGTTGGGTGCGACTGATGCCGCAATCACATCGCTGCCAACCGATGAGCGCGTGAAGCGCGTTAGCGCCGGTGCTGACGATCTCGGATTGCAACAGCTTTACTTTCAGTTCGGCCGCTATCTGCTGATCAGTTCGTCGCGTCCGGATGGGCTGCCTGCAAACCTGCAAGGGCTTTGGGCCGCAGGCGTGAACAATCCGTGGGGGTCTAAGTACACCATCAACGTGAACACGGAGATGAACTACTGGCTCGCGGAGCCCGCCGGACTCTCAGATACGACGTTACCGCTGATCAATCTCATCGACATGGTGCGTACCCCATCGAGTGGAAGTGGCACCCAGGTGGCACAGAAGTATTATGGCGCTCGTGGATTTGTGATTCATCACAACACCGACCTGTGGGGTGATGCAGAACCGATTGATGGATATCAATACGGTATCTGGCCTATGGGCGGCGCGTGGCTCGCGTTACATGCGTGGGAGCATTACGCTTTCACGCTGGACAATGCATTTTTGAAGCAGCGGGCATGGCCCATCCTGCATGATGCTTCGCAGTTCTATCTGGATTACCTGACCAATGATGGTTCAGGGCATCTGGTTACCGGGCCATCGCTCTCGCCGGAGAACAAGTACAAGTTGCCAGACGGCAAGTCGCATTCGTTGGCCATGGGGCCAACCATGGACATGGAGATCATCCGTGAGCTCTTCACGCGCACGCTTGATAGCGGACGTGTCCTGCATGAAGATCCTGCGTTCCTGAAGCAGGTTGAGGATGCACGAGCGAAGCTGCTGCCATTCCAGGTGGGCAAGTTGGGGCAGTTGCAGGAATGGCCGCTGGACTACACAGAAGATGCTCCGGGACATCGCCACATTTCTCACCTATGGGCCCTATTTCCGGGAACGCAGATTTCGTTGGCGCACACACCGGAGCTTGCAAAGGCAGCACGCGTAACACTGGAACGCCGACTCGCGAATGGCGGCGGACAGACGGGATGGTCGCGCGCGTGGGTGGTCAACTATTGGGATCATCTGCATGAAGGTGAGAAGGCATACGAGAGCCTGCAGGTGTTGTTCCGGCAATCGACCTTTCCCAACCTGATGGACACACATCCACCGGGAGTCTTTCAGATTGATGGCAATCTGGGCGCAGCCAACGGAATGCTCGAAGCGATTTTGCAATCGCGCTGGACGAAAGATGGAGCGGAGTTGGAGCTGCTTCCGGCATTGCCGCGGCAATGGAGTTCCGGTGCTGTTACAGGCTTGCGCGTGCGGGGCGGTGCCAGCGTTGACATGCGTTGGAGTAATGGCAAGATCACTGCTTTGCGTATCCATGCAGACGGAGATACAAAGCTGCAACTCTTGTTACCGACAGGGAACACTGTTGCGGAAGTTACAAGTCAGGGCAGGAGAGTTGCTTTAACAGGCGGTGTCCTGTCAGTGAAGAGAAATCAATCGTACGAAGTGAAAATTCAATAAACATCAATGAAGCCTCGCAAGGGGCTTCGCTCTTTTGCATCCGACGAAACTTGCCATCGGCAGGTCGTTTGCTGCGCAACCGCACAAGGGAACGTATGCTGTTAGCAACGGATCGGCTGGTCCGTGTATGGTTCTGGCGGTGAACTATCTCCGCCCTTCGTAAACGGTCCCTTTTTCTGTGAAGGAGTTTCGAATGTCCGGTACCACCCCCAGCACTCCCCTTGAACAAGATGAACTGAGCAAGATCCATAGCTATTGGCTGGCCTGCAACTATCTTTCGGCAGGCATGATTTATCTGCGTGACAATCCGTTGCTGCGCGAACCACTCAAGCCAGAGCACATTAAGAACAGGCTGCTGGGACACTGGGGTTCTGATCCTGGACAATCGTTTGTCTGGGTTCATCTGAACCGCTTGATTCGCAAATATGACCTGGACGTGATGTATGTTTCGGGGCCAGGGCATGGCGCGCCTGCGACGCTTGCGAACAGCTATCTGGAAGGACACTACACCGAGATATATCCGGATCGCACGCTCGATGATGCGGGTATGAAGCGGTTCTTCTGCCGGTTTTCTTTCCCGGGAGGAATCGGTAGTCATTGCACGCCAGAGACGCCGGGGTCTATTCACGAGGGCGGAGAACTGGGATACAGCCTGTCGCACGCTTACGGAGCGGCGTTTGATAATCCCGAATTGATCGTCACTTGCGTCGTTGGCGACGGTGAAGCAGAGACAGGGCCGCTTGCAACATCATGGCACTCAAACAAATTCCTGAATCCTATTCGTGACGGCGCAGTACTTCCGATCCTTCATCTCAATGGATACAAGATTGCGAACCCGACGATCCTCGCGCGTATTCCGCATGAAGAATTGGAGTGGCTATTCCTCGGTTTGGGATATAAGCCTTACTTTGTCGAAGGCTCTGATCCTCTAGTGATGCACCAGGAGATGGCAGCAACGCTTGAAAAGTGCATTTTAGAGATTCGTGCGATTCAGGATGCGGCTCGTGCTGCAGGAACGTTTGAACGCCCTCGTTGGCCCATGATCGTGCTGCGCTCTCCCAAAGGATGGACAGGGCCGAAAGAAGTAAACGGCCACAAGGTGGAGGACTTCTGGCGAGCGCATCAAGTGCCCATTCTTGACCCGGTCACCAATCCGAAGAGCCTTGCGATGGTCGAAGAATGGCTTCGCAGCTATAAGCCAGAAGAGCTGTTTGACGAGACAGGCCGACTGCGCCCGGACCTACGTGCCACGGCACCGGAAGGCACTCGTCGCATCAGCGCAAACCCTCATGCAAATGGCGGCGTGCTTCGCCAGCCGCTTAACCTTCCCGACTTCCATTCCTATGCAGTGGAAGTGAAAAGACCTGGAACCGAATACATTTCCCCTACAGCCACGCTTGCAAGCTTTCTGCGCGACGTGATGAAGCAGAATATGAAGACCTTCCGCGTCTTTGGTCCGGATGAAACTGCTTCCAACAAGCTCGATGGAATTTATGCCGCATCTGAAAAAACGTGGATAGCAGAGTACAAGCCGGAAGATGCTGATGGTACTGAGATCGCGCTTGATGGCCGCGTGATGGAGATGCTCAGTGAACACACGTTGGAGGGCTGGTTCGAAGGATACGTCCTAACAGGGCGCCACGGGTTCTTCTCCACCTACGAAGCATTCGTTCACGTGATCGACTCCATGTTCAACCAGCATGCGAAGTGGTTGGAGAAATCAAAGAACGAGCTAAGCTGGCGCGCGCCCATCTCCTCCATCAACCTGCTGATTACATCGTTGGTGTGGCGACAAGATCACAATGGCTTCACGCATCAGGATCCTGGATTCCTGGATATTGTCACCAACAAGAGCCCGGATGTCGTCCGCATTTACATGCCGCCCGATGCGAACTGTCTGCTGAGTGTGGCGAATCATTGCCTTAAATCCGTTGACTACTTCAACGTGATTGTTGCCGATAAGCAACCGCATCTCACGTACCTCAGCATGGACGATGCGGCAAAGCATTGCACAAAAGGCATCGGCATATGGGATTGGGCCAGCACCGACAATGGACAGGAACCAGACATCGTTCTGGCGTGTGCCGGTGATGTTCCCACGATGGAGGCTCTTGCGGCCGCAGCAATTCTGAAAGAGAAGCTGCCAGACCTGAAGCTCCGTTTCGTCAATGTAGTCGATCTATTCCGCTTAACGCCGAATGCAGAACATCCGCATGGTTTATCAGATCGCGACTTCGATTCCTTGTTCACCAAAACCAAGCCCGTCATCTTTGCGTTTCATAGCTACGCATCGCTGATTCATAAACTCGCGTATCGCCGCACGAATCACGAGAACATTCACGTCCGTGGCTACAAAGAAAAGGGCAACATCAATACGCCACTCGAACTGGCCATCATCAACCAGATTGATCGGTTCAACCTTGCGATTGACGTGATCGATCGAGTGCCACGTTTCCGTGACACGGCTGCACACTTGAAGGACTGGCTGAAGAACGAAATCATCGAACACCTGAACTATGCCTATGCGGAAGGCATTGACAGCGAAGAGATTCGCAACTGGACATGGCCGGGTTAATGCGATGAGCGCATCGCGTAAACCTATCCTCACACTGAATAGCGGTTCCTCATCGTTGAAGTTCGGAGTCTTTGCAAACTCAGGCGACGATGAGGAACTGTTGTTGTCCGGCAGTGCGCAGGGAATCGGTCGTGACGACGGAACTCTTCAGATTCAGGCTGCGGATGGTACGACGCTGGTACACCGTGAAGCCATCCTCGAATCGCAAACCGAAGCGTTACAAACGATCGCTGCTTCGTTGCAGGAGTACTTACACGAAGCTCCCATTGCAGTGGGTCATCGCATTGTTCACGGTGGACCACATCTGCGTGAGCATCAACGCATAACACCACAGGTATTACAAACGCTGGATGCAGCGGTTCACTTTGCACCACTGCATATTCCATCGGCTTTACAGCTTGTCCGCCAGGCGCAGGAAATATTTTCCAATGCGACCCATATCGCATGTTTCGATACGGCATTCCATCGCACTATGCCACCCGTGGCAGCACAGCTTCCTTTGCCCTCGGATTATTTTGAAGAAGGCGTGATGCGTTATGGCTTTCATGGTCTTTCGTACGAGTCCATCGTGCATCGCCTTGGCAGCGGTCTTCCAGAACGCACAGTCATGGCTCACCTCGGAAACGGCGGCAGCGTGACCGCGGTCTTCCGAGGCAAGTCTATCGATACCAGCATGGGGCTTACTCCGACAGGCGGTATTGTGATGGGGACACGCACAGGTGATCTGGACCCTGGCGTGTTGCTGTACCTAATACGCAAAGAGACATTGGGTGCAGATGCACTGGAAGCTCTGGTGAATCGCAGCAGCGGACTTGCAGGATATAGCAATGGCGAAAGCGACATGCGTGCGTTGTTACAACGACGCGCAACAGGCGATGCGCCCGCCACGCTTGCCGTCGATGCCTTCTGTCTCAGCGTTCGCAAGACCATCGGAGCTTACGCCGCACTGATGGGCGGCATTGACCTGTTGGTCTTTACCGGAGGCATTGGCGAGCACAGTGGCGACGTGCGCACGAGGATATGCGATGGCCTGGAGTTTCTAGGCCTCACCCCGGATCGCATCACTGTTGTCCCGGCGCAGGAAGAACTACAGATTGCACGCCATTGCCGCACAATTCTGCAATAGCCTTTCATTCTCCCCGGCGTGAACGACGTTCTAGTTCGGCGTTGGCTTTGAGACGCTGTCAATTACGAGCACATCCACCGGTATCTTGCCGGAATCCAGCTTCAGCCCGAACTCTTCAGAGAGCGCGGTGATGAGCGGTGGTGGTGTATCGCCGGTGTCAGACTGCGGCGGAGCCTTCAGGCCCATCTTCATCAGTTGGCTGTCATCCATCTGGTACTTCAGCGTGCCGTTGTAGCGGGCAGCTCCCAGGTTCGTCTGATCAACGACAGGGTGATCAAACATGTCCGATTGCAGAAACCGCGCGAACTCCTGCATGGTCGCGTTGTTGATGAAGAGCCGCCCCGGAGGCAAGCCGAATCCTGGAATGTCGCCGGATCCCGTAGGCGCCGGCTTCATCTTGATGCCGCTCTTAGTCACCGTCAATGAGTAGGCGGTCATCGTGCGCTTCTCGGTGTGGTACTTCAAGCCATAACGATCCGTCATGAGTTTTGCGACCTCGCTCATGAACTGCTTCAGGCTCGGTTGTCCCGGAGTGTCGGGCTTTGCATCAATGTCGTACTTATCCTGAGTGGCCCAGTCCGGGAGACCCACGATCTGTGCGGCATTCAGTCCCAATGAGATCGTCATCATCTTTTCAAGGGTGAGTCCCTTGCCAATGAAGTTTCCGCGATTCAGCAGGAAGGCAAATCCCTTGTCGCCCGGTGCCTGAGGCTTGATGGTAGCTACCTCAAACGACGGATTTGCGTTGGGATCCATCTTGGGCTGGGGCGGGGGAGGCTCAGGGATGGCCCATGCTGTCTCTGTCGTGGCTCGCACGAAGATCAGTGGTACCTTGTTGTCGCCCGAGGTGCGTATACCGGAGATGGTGGTCCCGTCGGGCGACATCTTGCCCTCGTAGGTGATGAAGACGCGCTCGATGTTGAGCTTCAGCGTCCCGTCCACGAATTCGACCTTCTCGATCGGAATTGCGGGGGACTTCTGATCGATGAACCACATGGTCCCTTTCCAACCCGAGTCCGCCTTCTCAATCTTCACGACCCACCGGTTGTCTTTGCCGTCGGGCTGACGCACTGCGCCCTGCCACGTGCCGTCGAGCTTTACCTGTGCCGCGGTCTGCGCCGCAAGAGAGGGAAGCGTGACAGACGCTATCGACAGTAGCGAACCACAGGCAAGAACCACCGAACGAACCGGCACGGATAAGGACAGGCGCATGGAGACCTCGCAGAACTTGTGGCAGGAAATTGAAACCATAGTACGGCGGTCCCTGACGGAACACATGCGAAATCGCGAGCGTCATGACAGGTTATGGATGTGACGGAGCGTGAGGCAGAGCGGAAGCCCTACCGCAAACAAAAAAAAGCCCCTACCGACGAAGATCGCCGATAGGGGGGAGGCCAGTGACGCAACTTGTAGCGGCGGGATGTTTGCTCTACCGTCCGCGAACTTTCGGGCTCTCTTGCCCTCACACTGATTATGACGCAAAAATCTATGAGAAGTTGCATATTTCTGCTATGAGGCTAAGAAATCTACATAATTCAGTAGGATTGGCGTGGTTTGGCGTTCCCAGAGGGTATTCGGTTACTTCAGATGAGCGTTTTCGGACGTAAAAAACGGAAGCCGCGATCAGTCGCGGCTTCCGTTCTCCACTTTTTGGTAGATAGAGCGGCTACCAACCACGGGTTTGCATCAGCTCTTTTTCCTCGATGGCGAGGGCGGCCAGGCCCTTCATGCTGCCCAGAACCTGCTCGCTGACCTCTGCAAGGATCTTGGGGTCGTCAAAGTGGCGGGCAGCCTGAACGATGGCAGTGGCGCGGCTGACAGCTTCTTCGCGTTCCTTCGCGTTGTTCTCCACGTCCAGGGGGGTGGCACGCTCCTTCATGAAGATGCCGCTGCCCACAAATACAGTTTCAGCACCGAGCTGCATCATAAGGGCTGCGTCTGCCGGGGTTGCGATGCCGCCCGCGGAGAAGTTGGGAACGGGCAGCTTGCCCAGTTCCTTGACCATGCGAACGAGTTCGTAGGGCGCGCCGTGGTTCTTGGCGGCGTGGTAAAGCTCGTCGTCGCCCATAACGCTGAGCTGTTTGATCTCGCGGACCATGGTGCGCATGTGCTGCACGGCATGGATGACGTCGCCAGTGCCGGGTTCGCCCTTGGTGCGGATCATGGCTGCGCCTTCCGCAATGCGACGGAGTGCTTCGCCCAGGTTACGTGCGCCGCAGACGAAGGGCGTGGTGAAGGCGTGCTTGTCGATGTGGAAGGTGTCGTCGGCGGGCGTGAGGACTTCCGACTCGTCAATGAAGTCGACGCCGAGTTCCTGAAGGATCTGAGCTTCGGCAAAGTGGCCGATGCGGGCCTTGGCCATGACGGGGATGGAGACCGTGCCGATGATTTCCTTGATGAGCTTGGGGTTCGCCATGCGGGCCACGCCACCTTCGGCGCGGATCATGGCAGGGACGCGCTCAAGCGCCATGACGGAGACGGCGCCCGCCTCTTCAGCGATGCGAGCCTGCTCAACGTTCATGACGTCCATAATGACGCCGCCCTTGAGCATTTCCGCCAGACCAGTCTTGAGACGAAGGCCGTGCGGCGCGTAGTTGCCGTTGGAAGAAGACAGGTCAGCCATGGCGAATGCTCCTTGTAATGACGAATGTTCCGGATGTTAAGACGGAGATGGCTTCATTTTAGCAGCGATATGCCGCTTTATTTCGTGCGTGTGAATGGCATCCGTTTATCGCATGTAAGAAAGCGTGGATGGACGCATCGGCGTTGGTTTGAAATTGCGTGTCGTATCCGGCTTCTTTTCTGTTGGCGTAGAAGAGAATTCGTCTTTCGATGTTGGGGTAGGTTGGTCGGTGATATGCAGCGGAAGTTCGCCGTGCAGGACAGCGATGATCGCGTCGCCCCAGCGCGCGGCTTTGGCTGCGCCGATGCCGGATACGTCTTCCAGATCTTCCACGGAGCGGGGATTGTCGAGAACAATCTGGCGAAGCGTACGGTCGCCGAAGATGACGAAGGCAGGCTTCTTTAGCTTCTTGGCTTCATCAGCACGCCAGCCGCGTAGAGCTGCGTCGGCGATCTTTTGATCGGCGGTGAGCGGCGTATTTTCCTGCTCAGCCTTCTGCGACTTAGAGCGGCCTCCGGATGAGCTGCTCTTGGATTGACTGCGCGAGCGTTTGGACGGCAGAGCCGATGTCTCTGTAACGTCGCGCATCTGGATACCGATGATGGGTTCGCCGTCGTTGGCTTCGCGGCCTTCGTGAGTGATGAGGGCACGGCGGTAGCTGATCTCTTTGCCTTCAGGACTCATGAAGGTTGCGGATTCCAGCGTAATGTAACCAGCGCGGCCCATGGCGTCGAGCAGGACGTCGAGTTCTTTGCGATCGAGCTCGTTGCGCGAGTACAGCTCTGTGTGGAGCTTGCCAGTGGATTTGCCGTGGGGTGAAGCGGCGAGTTCTCGGAGGACGCGATGAATTTCCCGTAGCTCAGGCGTGGACGGATCGCGGAAGGTTTGCGAGGAAGCGCGTTCGGGCGAACAGAAGTCGCAGAGTCCGCAGGCGCGGTTGTCTGACATGTCGCCAAAGTGACGAATGAGTGCCGACATGCGGCATTCAGCAGCTGATGCGAAGCGCATCATGGCATCAATCTGGCCGCGGCGGAAGCTGACCTGCGTGTTGTAACGAGCCATCCATGCGGGCGAAGGATTGTCTGCGCGCGTGACGTTGCCGCCCATGTCGATTTGCGCTGCGCCTTGAGCGAGGAGTTTGTCGAGCGCTGGGCCGAAGACGTCGAGATCAAGACGGAGCTTGATGCGAAGGTCGTCGGCGTGGATGGGCTCGATTGGGAGCGCCGTAGCGATTCGCGAAAGAGTGTCTGTGGGCGGGTAGTCGCGCTCCAGGAAGAAGTCGTGCATGCGGCGGTCGGCGAAGCTGTACATCAGCACGGAGCGGGCAGGTTTTCCATCGCGTCCGGCGCGGCCGATCTCCTGGTAGAAGCTTTCGACGGTGGAGGGCATAGCCATGTGGAGCACAGTGCGCACGTCGGCTTTGTCGATACCCATGCCGAAGGCGATGGTGGCGACGACGACTTCCAGCTTTCCGTCCAGGAAGCCACGCTGCACCTTGTCGCGCGTGGCCGGTTCAAGGCCTGCATGATACGTGGCGGTGGGAAAGTTGCTGTTCAGTTCTGTGGCGAGCGTCTCCGCATCTTTGCGCGATGGCGCGTAGATGATGGCGGGACGACTGGCCGATTCTGAAAGAAGCTTGCGCGCCATCTCCGTGCGACGCGGCTTGGAGACTTCCACAACTTCTACGGCGAGATTGGTGCGACGGAAACCTTGGATAAATTCCGCGGCGTTCGTCAGCGCGAGTTCGGTAACGATGTCTTTCTGTACCTGCGGTGTGGCGGTCGCGGTAAGGGCAATGATCGGAGCGGGGCGAAGAGCTCCGAGATGCGCAGCAAGGTTGCGATAGTCAGGGCGAAAGTCGTGTCCCCATTGCGAGATACAGTGCGCTTCGTCGATCGCGATGAGCGAGGGCTTACGCTTGGCGAGCATTGCGCCGAAGCCGGGCACGCGGAACCGCTCGGGCGCAATGAAAAGGAACTGCAGTTTGCCGTTGAGGTAGTCGCGGCAGACCTGGCGGCTTGCTTCGCGGTCAAGGCCGGAGTGGATGCGTCCGACGTTGAGACCGAGCGATGTGAGCTTGTGCGCCTGATCGTCCATGAGCGCGATCAGTGGTGAGATGACCAACGCCGTACCGCCGAGGGCAATGGCCGGGAGCTGATAGCAAAGGCTTTTGCCTGCGCCCGTTGGCATGACCAGCAGGACATCGCGTCCCTTGGTGGTGGCTTCGCAGACGGCGCGCTGGCTGGCTCGGAATTCGCGGAATCCGAAGACGCTGTGAAGGAGCGATTCGAGGTCCGGAGATGGGGTGGGGGAGTGCATCAGGGGTGGTGCTATTTTCGCACAATCTTCTCCCTGTTTTCAGAATGCACTGAGCTGGGTTAGGCTGGTGCGCAAAGGAACCTTGATGCGAATTGTTGCTGTGATGCTTGCCCTTGTTTCAGCGGTGGGTGTGGCGCAGACGGCTGCGCCGGTTGCTGCTCCTGCTCAGAACGCAGTGCCTCCGGGCTTTACTACGTCGTTTCCGCCCGATCCCGGTAAGACTTTGCTGCCGTTGCCTGAGGGGCATACTTGGACGCCGCTTTGGCCAGATGGCGCGCCGGGACAGCAGGGAAATGAGGTTATCGACATCCCTGCAGTGAGCGTGTTCCTGCCGAAGGAAAACCCCACGCATTCACTTGTGGTGGTGGCACCAGGCGGTGGTTATGTTCACCTTGCCATCAAGCATGAGGGTTACGACATTGTGCAGTGGCTGAATCAGCATGGTGTGGCTGCTGTTCTGTTGCGCTATCGCCTGGGGCCGAAGTATCACCATCCCATTGAACTGGGTGATGCGCAGCGGGCCATCCGTTTTGCTCGTTCACACGCCGCCGAGTGGGGCGTGGATACATCGCACATCGGTATGTGGGGCTTCTCGGCTGGCGGTCATCTGACGTCGTCTGCAGGAACACACTTCGACGCGGGGAATGCTTCTGCAACCGATCCAATGGATCGCGTATCAAGCCGACCGGACTTTCTGGTGTTGGCCTATCCGGTGATTTCGTGGGATCCGACGGTGATGCATGCGGGTTCGAAGAAGTATTTATTGGGTGACAATCCTGATCCGGCACTGGTGACTCTGATGTCGAGCGAGCTGCAGGTAACGGAGCAGACACCTCCGACTTTCCTGTTCAGCACAACCGATGACAAGACTGTGCCAATTGCTAATTCGATTCTTTTCTATTCCGCGCTGGTGAAAGCGAAAGTGCCGGTTGAGATGCATATCTTTCGGCACGGGGCGCACGGAGCGGGATTGGCTACAGGGAATCCAGAACTGAGCGTTTGGCCGGATTTGTTGCTGAACTGGCTAAAGGTGAATGGCTGGGCGCAGTAGTTCGCCGCGGTCTTGTTCTACCTTTACAGGGACCTGAAAAGGTCCCTGTTCTCATTTGCTGCACTCAGGCTGCGATACTGCTAGACGATGCGTTTTGAGCTTTTTATTGCCGCCCGTTATCTGCGCGCCAAACGGCGGCAGGCGGTCATTGGTGTGATTACGGCGATCTCCGTGGCCGGTGTGGCTGCGGGTGTCGCATCGCTGATTATTGCGCTGGCTATTACAAATGGCATGCGACGCGATTTGCAGTCCCGCTTGCTGGGGTCGACGGCACATGTGGACCTGATGCGGGTGGCGGGTGATGGTATCCGTGATTGGCGTCCGCTGTTGGAGCGGCTGCGACAGGCGCCGCATGTAACGGCGGCTGCTCCTGGACTGTATGGGCAGGTGTTGATTTCCCGTGGGCCTCGGTCCGGTGGCGGCCTGATTAAAGGCGTTGTTCCCGCGGAAGAGAAGACCGTCAGTGACCTGTTGCAATCGGTGAAGAAGGGAAGTGCTTCAGCCCTGGAAAGCACTGGTCCGATGGCCTTACCGCCGATCGTTTTTGGTTCGGACTTAGCAGAGACGATTGGTGCGGGTGTGGGCGACACCGTACTGGTGACGAGCCCGCAGGGTGAGTTAACACCGCTGGGAATTGTGCCGAAGTATCAACGGTTTCAATTGGTGGGCATCTTTCATTCTGGGTTTTATCAGTACGACTCCAGCTATGCGTTTACGCGGCTGATGGATGCGCAGCGGTTGTTCAGTGAGCCGGACCTGACCTCTGTCATTTCGTTCAAGGTGGACGACATGTACCGCGCGAAAGAGATAGGTAAGACGATTGAAGAGGCTGCGGGACAGGGCTTTCAAGCGACGAACTGGATTGATCAAAACCGTGAACTATTCCGGGCCTTATCGTTGGAGCGCATCGTTACGTTCATTGTGATTGCGTTGATTGTGTGTGTGGCGGCGCTGAATATTCTCATCGCTCTCACGATGCTGGTGATGGAGAAGACACGCGACATTGCCGTACTGATGAGCTTTGGTGTGAAGCCGGAGCAGGTACGAAGGATCTTTCTGGCACAGGGTCTGCTGATTTCGTTGACCGGTACTGTGATTGGATTGGTGCTTGGTTATTCGTTGTCGTGGGTTGGTGGGCATTACCACTTCATCCAGCTTTCGGCAGAGGTGTACTCGATTGACTATCTGCCATTTGCGCCGCGGGTGATTGACGGAGTGTTGGTGGCTGCGGTGTCTCTGGCTGTTTCGTTGCTGGCTACGCTTTATCCCAGTGGGTCGGCAGCAAAGATCTTGCCTGCTGAAGCCCTGCGGTACGAATAGGCGATCATTGATCGATTGATTGCACCTAAATGCGAAAGTGCCCAGGTCAGCTTCGTGAACCTGGGCACTTTTCTTTGCGCATTTTGATGTAGCTACTTTGCGATGGCCTTTACGCTGGTGGCGTTTCCGGCACGATCCGCGAGGCGGATGGCTATGGTGTGTTCGCCTGTTCCTGTGACCGGGAGGGTCAAGTCATAGCGTTCGGTGAGGCTGTCGCTGAGGCCGCCGCTGGGTTCCAGGTATTGCCAGTCGTCTGCGTCGAGAGAGTACTCCGCGCGCGCGATGGGACTGGTGGCATCTGTGGCTTCGAACGTGGCGTGCAGCTTGCCGTTTTGTAGCGTGGCCGTCAGCGGACCGGGGACCGGCGGCGTGGTGTCCAGCGTGAAGGTGTCAGAGACACGTTGTCCGGTGAGCGCCTCGGCGGTGGTGTGTACAGCGGCGTCTGATGCTGTGACGCGGAGTTCGTAGTTGCCGTCTGGAAGTTGCGAAGAGTCGAAGCTGTAGGCGCGTTCGCGGATGTCGGTCTTCAGCGTGTGCCAGTTGGTTTCTCGGACGTCGCGATAATCCACGGTGAAGGTAAGTGGGTCGTTGTTGGGATCGTGTGCCAGCCAACGAGCGGTAACGGCATTGCGGTCGCGTGTGGCGATGATGGGCGGTGCGCCGGTTTCTGCAATGGTGAGCGCTGGCGCGGCAGAGGGAGCGCCCCTAAAGCCAACTGCGATGCTGCCGCCGCCTGTTGATGTTGCTGCTGTCGCGTTGGGAATGCGCGCTCCGGGCTGCACAGCAATGTCGTCAACCTGTGGTGGTAGATTGCGCTGGAGGTAATTCACAGCGACAGAGCGAAGTTGGGTGCCGGGATGGAAGACGGCCTTCCATTGCACGTAGCGTGCGGCGGGGATGGGAAGCGGTGTCTGGTTTGGTTTGACGGGTGTCCAGTCAGACCAGAGATGCGCGAGCGAGTCGTGTGCGTTTTCGACGTTGCCCGACCGGACGAAAAGGTCAATGCCGGTGGCACTGCCTTCCGTTTCGACACGACCGAAACGTGTGGTGGTGGAGGCGTCGAAGACGTCAGATACAAAGGTGGCATTGGCTGCAACGATGTCTGACACCTGAAGGATTTTGCCGCTGTTGGCTGTGGCAAGAGCGAGACCGGAAGGCGTCTGCGCGATGGCAGTTACCTGGCTGGCTTCGGTATGAGCGATGTCGGTGTACTTGTTGGCCTGTACCGTGTCAATGCGATAGACGCGACCGCGATTGCCAGTCGCTGCGAAGAGAGCGTTGTTGCGAACAGTCAGCGCGTAAACCACGTCCTGCTGAAGCGCAACGAGACGCCGCGGTGTGCCGTCCGGAGCGATGCGATAGATTTCAGAGCCATCGGGAACAATGGAGTTGTTCGTCGCGGAGATCGCTGAGCCGGGCTGCAGGATGGTGATGGCCATGGCAGCGGTGGGCTGGCCGGACGCGGGAAGCGGCGGTAGCACCGGCGGCTTGCGATCACCTACGGCTGCTGCGTAGAGGTTTCCTGCTGCATCGAGCGCGAGTGCGGTGATTTCGTGTTTGGGTGCCGCGTAGAGAGCGAAGGGCTTGCCATCGGGAGCGATGCGATAGATGAGTCCTGCACCGTCAGAACCTGCGTAGATGGTGCCATCTGCGGCTACCGCGAGTGAGCGGATGTGCTGGTCGCCGCTGCGGAAAAGCAGTTGCGGCTTGGCATTGGGCGATTGCAGCGGCACGCGAAAGATGGTTGCCGGAGCACCCGTTGCGACGAGCAAATCACCGTTCTTTGCGATTGCGAGCGACCAGATGTACTTCGGCTTTTCTGCGGTCTGCGTGGGGTCAAAGACGATTTGCGGCGTGGTGTTGCCGGGGGTAACGCGATAGACCTTGCCGTCCGGCGACGTCGCCGCGAGGATGCTGCCGTCGGCGAGCGCGAGAGTAGCCTGAACGTTCAGCTCTTTGAAGGATGCTGCAGTGCTGATGGCGCCCTTCGCGTCGATCTTGAGGAGTTGCGAGCCGCCGGAGGGTGCGCCCGTTCCTGCATAAAGATCCGTGCCAGCCGCCGCGATGGACCAGAGGAAGGTGCTGGAAGTTGCGGCGATGCTGCGGAGTGCTGGTGCGGGTTCCAGGCGACCGTCGTTACGCATGGCGACGTTGGTGGGGGTACCGCGTTCGAACTCGTCGTAGCGGGTTTCCGTCCACTGGCGGGTTCCTTGTGCCGTTGCGGTGAGAGCGGTGGTGGCGAGCAGGATGGCGGCGGCGTGTCGGATGGCGTGCCTCTAACGAATGCGAATAGTGAGAACTTCTGCGCCCGAAAGTTGGGCTTCCGCGGGTGCGGAGCCCGCCTCGGCGGCGGTCTCAGAAGTGAACGTGATCTGGCGTGTGCCGCGCATGGGCTGCAGCACATTCGCAATGGAAGGCGGCAACGATGGCAGCGCGGCCGCGGCGGTGACGGCCTGCGTCTGGTGGTCGAGGAGCGTGACGTAGAGACGGTCGTTGCTGTGTGTGCGGTTCAGTTGCGCGACGGTATCCTGCACGCCGAGGTTCACGCTGCCTGCAGCAGATGGTGGTGTGAGCAGCCGGTCGAGCGACGGGCCATCGCTGACGAAGATGCGCAGCGGCCCGGGCGTCAACGTCGTTGGCAACGTAACGGGGATGCGCACGACGCGGGACTCGCGCTGGAAGGGACGAATGGTGGCTTCCACCTGGATGGTGTCGCCGGGTTGCGCTTCATTGGTACTGAGACGCGCCGTTTCCAGTTCAGCGGACTCGCGGCGCGGTACGGCAATGGCGTGGAGTTGGATGCTGGTGATTTTGGGTTGCGCGAGGTCGTTGCCGAAGACGGCGAGGAATTTCTGCGCGAAAGAAACAGTAGCAAGCTGAGCCGCGGGTTGATTGTCCGAGGCAGCGAAGGTGCTCGCGAGATGCACGGTACCGGGACGACCCTCCGCGTCTTCCAATGCAATGTCGCCGGTAAGGCGAAGGCTCATCTGGTTGGCAGCGGTATTGTTCTGGTTCAGCGATTGGTAGACGGACGCCAGCATAACCTGCGGTGTGAGCTGCCGGTTGTCCAGCACTTCAAAATGCAGTGATTGAGCAGGGAGGCCGCTGCCGGGTTCCGGCGTGATGTCGACCGCGACTGGAATCATGCGGGCAGTGCGACCGAAAGTGCCGGCTACGGCGTTGGCACGGTCCTGCGTAAACGAACCGACTGTCTCCGTTGAATTGACGATCTTAAAGGCGTTCATCGGAGAGGCGAGCGTCGCGATCACCTCGGATTTCGTCATAGGGATGGAGATGTCACCGTACTGCGTCATGGGATGGCCGCAGGCAAGGAGCTGCTTCTCATCGACGTAGGTAACGGTGCAGGTGGCGGCTACGTTGAGGTCGCCGCGCGCGAGAATGGCGGAAACCGCGGAACCTGGGACGATGGGCGCCGGTTGACGTGTATCCGGCGACGCAGAGCCTATACCGCTGACAGGCTCAAGGCCCATGTTGCGGAAGTTATCGGCGTATTTCGCGACGGTGTCCTGCGAGAAGCCGCTGAAGACGAGCGGAGTGTCAATGGCGTGAATCTCCGGGCTGGCTTCGCTGACGGAGGCTTTACTGAGCGGTGTAGCGATCGCTGGCGGCGAGAGCGTCGGCAGATCGCGCACCTGGAACATGCTGCCGATTGGCGTGATGCCGCAGATGGGTTCCTTGCTGAATTGACCGATGCGATAGGCGAGTGCGCCCAGAAGTTTGCCGTCGACGTAAACGGGTGAACCACTCATGCCCGCGACCACACCGGTGAACTCGGGCTTGGCACCGTGGAGGCGTGCCAGGATCATGTCCTGGCCGGGGCCGATGGCGTCTTTCAGGCGTCCCAGGATTTCTACGTCCATGGGCTCGGGGTCGGTGCCTTCAAAGACCGTCCATGCGGTGCCGTGCAGGCCGCGGTGAACCTCGGCGAGCGGAAACGGATCGGCGTGCAGGGGCGGCTGTGCGGCGTTTTGTGCCGCAGCAACGGCCATAGGCAAAACGGCAGCCAGTGCTGCCGCTGCCAGCGTAGCCTTTCGGGGAAGAATCACGTCTACCAGAGTAGGGCCAAGTGTACCCTGTGCCAAGTTTCGCCTTGCCCCCTTACACGTGATGGACGTGGCCGGACGGGTTTAGGCTAGGGAATACCGCCAACGGATTCGGGAGACGAAGTCTTGAGCAGAACGAAGCACACCCTGGCTGCAATGGTTGCCGCGACAATGCTGCTGCCGGTTGCAGCCATGGCACAGACACCGCAAACCAAGCCCGCCGCGCCTACGCAGACAGACGATGCCGGGCCGCAGCAGCAGGATTCTCCCGTCATTCTGAAGAAAAAGCGTGCCAACGCACAGGAAGACGAGCCGCCACCGCCTGCTCCGGATGAGGAGAAGGTGAAGAATCCCAAGGAACTGGAGAACTACTCCATCCGCGTGGATGTGCCTGTGGTCACGGTGGATGTGAGTGTCCAGCTGCAGAAGACAGGCCAGTTTGTACCTGGTCTGAAGCCGGAAAACTTCCGTGTGACGGAAGATGGTGTGCCACAGAAACTGACCGATTTGCGTATGCAGCAGAAGCCCATTACAGCAGTGATGCTGCTGGAATTTGCGGCGAATAGCTGGGTGTTCATTCGCGATATGCAGCAGGCTTCGTATGTGTTCTTCAGGCAGTTGAAGCCGGAGGATTACGTTGCCGTGGTGACGTATGACTTGAGGACGCACATCCTGACGGACTTCACTCAGGACAAGCAGTTGACGGCACAAGCGTTGCAATCGCTGACGATTCCTGGATTCAGTGATACCAATGAGTTCGACGCTTTGTCTGAGACGCTGGATCGTCTAAGCCGCATTGAAGGCCGCAAGTACATCATCCTGGTTTCGAGCGGGCGAGATACGTTCTCAAAGCTGAACCTGGATCAGATTTACAAAAAAGTGCGCGAGTCCAAGGACATTACGATTTACACGGTAAGCACCGGCGGACTAGCGCGTGAGATATCGGATTCACGCGGTGCCATGGGCAGCATTGCACGCATGGATTATCTGCAGGCGGATAACGAGATGAAGACCATCTCGGCGATGACTGGTGGGCAGAGTTATTTCCCGGTCTTTCAGGGCGCGTTTCCAGAGGTGTTTGCGTCGATCAACAACTCAATCCGCAACCAGTATGTATTGACTTATCACCCCACCAATACAGCGCAGGATGGCACGTACCGGAAGATCAAAGTGGATCTGGTGGATCGTGAAGGCCAGCCGCTAACAATGGTGGATGAGAAGAGCAAGAAGCTGAAGTATTCGGTGATGGCGCGTGATGGATACCGTGCCCGCATGCCCGTGGAGTAATGCGCGCAGACGCTAGACTGGCAGTATGGTTCCACGTACTGCCAGTCTGCTTGCTCTTGCGGTCGCAATCATTGCAGAGACTTCCGCGACTACAGCGTTGAAGGCGTCGCACGGTTTCACGAGACTCTGGCCTTCCGTCATCGTTGTGATTGGCTATGCCATCGCTTTTTATTCCATGACCATTGCACTTCGCACCATGCCCGTGGGCGTGGTGTATGCCATCTGGTCTGGTGTTGGCATTACGCTCATTTCACTGCTGGGATGGCTGGTGTATCGCGAACGCCTGGATGTCCCCGCCGTGCTGGGCATTGTGCTGATCTGCTCCGGCGTGCTGGTCATCCAGATCTTTTCGAAGTCGCAGGCACACTAAAGCCTGCTCTTATTCTTCGTCATCCAGATCGAAGACGCGCTTCGGCGGGGCAGTGGTGATGCGTTCGCGCAGACCCGCTTCGCAACCGATGAGAACTGCGAGTCCGATGCCGAGCAAGAGTACCGTGCTTTCAACGCGTGTAGACCACTGGTGCCGAGCGTCGAAATCCTGGCGCAACGGTGAATCCGGCAGAAGGACGCTGATGTTGCCGCCTGCGAGTGCGCGGTCATGTTCCATGGGCAAAACGATCGCCCGATTGGATACAAACGTAAGCACAAGCATCAGCAGAATCAGAATGCCTTGCCACAGCGGTTTAAACGCGCGGTTATTCAGAAATCGCAGTGCGACGAGCATGACGATGCCGCAATAAATGCCGATCATGTGCAGCATCAGGATGGAGCGGCCAATGAAGTCCGCGAAGCGTTCCGTGGTGCCAAAGATCGCGGCTGCGCCGGGTGCGACAACTGCTCCAAAATAGACAATGCCACCAAGCCAAACAGCAAGAGCCAGCAGACGAAAAATGCGCGCGGCGATGATCATATTGCCAGTGTACTTGTGGGCTTACAGAGATGCGGTTCTTATGGGATTTGCGGCCTTGATTCGTTGATACATGGTGCCCGGAGGGGGACTTGAACCCCCACGACCTTGCGGTCTGCGGATTTTAAGTCCGCTGTGTCTGCCGATTTCACCATCCGGGCTTGATGTCTATTGTAGAGTCCGTCGCGCCGTTGCGGTGTGGAAGGACTCGGCCGTTGTGGTGGCTTTAGTGGTACAGCGTCGCATCTTTTATCTCAGCGGTCTCGCCTGCATATTTCATGTGTTCCATAAGAAGCGCTTTTAGCTCCTTCGCCTTTTCGCGATACTCTTTGCGTCCGGCAAGGTTCACCAGCTCATGCGGATCGTTGCGCTGGTCGTACATCTGCCATTCCATGTATTGCGGACTTGCAGCGTTTTTGGCGCCAGAGATGTCAGCCACGCAATAGGTCCAGTCCTGCGTGCGAAGTGCGCGCGCTGTCATCGATTCGCTGATCTGTACCAATTGCTGATCTGGCCATGCGGTGCGCGCAGTTCCGTCCTGCAGCAACGGCAGGAAGCTATGACCTTTCCACGAAGAGGGAATAGGAACACCTGCAGCCTGCAGCAATGTCGGAGCCATGTCGATGATGCCCACAAGCTGGCTGATCTGCTGCGCTCCGTTGAAGCCGGGGCCGTCGATGATCATGGGCACGCGGATGCTGCTGTTGTGCGTGGAGCGCTTGTATTCGGTATTGCGCGTCATAAAGTGGCAACCGTGGTCTGAGAAGAAGATGAAGATAGTGCCTTCATCCTGCCCGGTTTCCTTCAGCACGCTGTGGAGGCGTCCTACCGAAGCATCAATGCTTTCGCAGGCACCGTAATAATCCGGCAATTGCTGGTGCCAGTCGCCGGGAAACGCTCGAAGATCAGGAGGGACGTGAGCGTTGATGAATCGCTCCGCCGAGCCTTTGGGACCAACCATGCGGTTCAGGTCGTTTTGTTGATGCGGTTCCAGTTGCGACACGAAGAGGAAGAACGGTTTGTCGTGCTTCTGGCGCAGGAACTGTTCCGCGCGATCAGTCAGGAAGTCTACGCGGTAACGGTCTTTGTAGGTAATCTCCTTGCCGTCCCGATCGTAGAGTGTGCCTTCGTACGGATGGCTGGTGTGCTCCAGGGCGTTCGCACCCTCCCACAGATCGTCAAACCCACCTCGCCATTGCGGAGGCACGGCACCATCGCCACCACCCTGCTTCACGTTGCCCGGAGCCAGATGCCATTTCCCGATCAGGTTTGCGGAGTAGCCAGCTTTCCGAAGTTCCCCAGCCAGCGTGGGCAGGTCCTGCCGCATGCCGGGGCCGTTTTGCCAAACGCCGGTTTCTGTTGCGTAACGACTGGTAAAGAGGACCGAGCGTGATGGCGCACAGACCGGCTGATTCGTGATGGCATGGGTGAAATTGGTGCCACGACGTGCCATCGCGTCCAGATTCGGCGTTTGAGTGGAGCTATTCGCACCGTTTGCCCCGACAAAGTCCCAGCGAAACTGGTCGGAAAGGTACAGGATGATGTTCGGCCGACGGCGAGATGCCGTTTGGGCTGGTATTTCACCACTGGCGGTCAGTGCGGCTGCTGCAAGTCCACTTTTACGAAGAAAATCCCGGCGATCCAATCGGCAACTCCTTATCCGGTAGCCATCTTAGCTTGCTGCACCTCTGCGAGGCTGCTTCGACTTGGAATCAGGCGAAAATCGAGGTATACTAAGGTGTTGACTACGGGTTCGCGAAACGCGCTGAGCAGTGGTCGACGAATTGACGTGAGGGAGCGTGCATGGCGAAGCGTCGTGGCAATCCGAATTGGGGCAAGCCGGAGCCGATTGGGCCGGTCGTCCCGACGGTGACATCGTTTGAGTTGATCGTGAAGGAATACAAGCTGACCCCGGACCAGTATGTTCGGTCTACGCGGTTGCGTGAGTGGGCCCGCCGTAATAAGAACTCGAAGTACATCCCGGAATCGCTTTTGGAAGCGTGGGGATTTGAAATCGAGTCCACCCTGTAAGAAATTGACATCAGTGATGGAGGGGCTTCGTCTTCGGACGGAGCCCCTCTGCTTTTTCGAAGCCTTTCTTTCCGTGCAGCATCCGAAAGAAGGGAAGACTACACTGGAGGCGTATGCCTGAGAGCCCGTTTGTCGACGTACCGGAAGCGCTGCGACAGTTTGCCGCAGGGAAGATGATTGTTGTGGTGGACGATGAAGACCGCGAAAACGAGGGCGACCTGACCCTTGCGGCGGAACACGTTACACCCGAGGCGATCAACTTCATGGCGAAGTATGGACGCGGACTGATCTGCCTGACGCTGACAGAAGAGCGCGCCGATTATCTCCGACTGATGCCCATGGCCGCCGAAAACACCTCCCGCTTTGGTACGGCATTTACGGAGAGCATCGAGGCCCGCGAAGGCGTGACGACTGGCATTTCCGCCGCAGACCGGGCACATACGATTCTCACGGCGGTAAATCCGGGAAGCACCGCGGCTGATCTGGCACGACCGGGTCACGTTTTTCCGCTCCGCGCTCGCAAAGGCGGCGTGCTGGTACGCGCGGGACAGACGGAAGCGTCGGTTGATTTGGCTCGCATGTCCGGATTGATTCCTGCGGGCGTGATCTGCGAAATCATGAACGAAGACGGCACCATGGCGCGGGTGCCAGACCTTGTGTCGTTCTGCCGCGAACACGATATGGCCATGCTGACCGTTGCGGAGTTGATTCGTTACAGGTTGCAGCATGAGCGGTACATCCATCGCGAGGCGGAGACGCTATTGCGTACCCCCTGGGGTGAGTTCCGCACGATTGCCTATGCCAGCGACGTCGAGGAGGGGGAAAGCCACCTCGCACTGGTTATGGGCGACGTCACGGCTGCGGGCGGCGCGGAAGTGCCACTGGTTCGTGTGCACACGCATTGTCTGGCTGGCGGCATCTTTTGCCACGATAGCTGCGACTGCAGGCAGAGCATTGAAACGGCGTTGCGTCGGATTGGCGAAGAGGGACGCGGTGCGTTGGTGTACCTCCACAATGGAAGCCGTGGCTTTGGAATCGACCGCACGGTCACGCCACCTCGCATGGTGCTGCATCGTGACGGTATAGCACGCGGCAAGGACCAGACGCAGACGCTGCGACACACCGGGATTGGCGGCCAGATCCTCTCTGATCTGGGGATTCACCGCTTGCGCCTGCTGGTGTCACGGCCCACCCACGTTCCTGCACTCCAGGGGTTTGGCGTTGAGATTGTCGAGCAGGTTCTGATGGGCGAAGCCGTCAAAGCTGTTTGATCGTTCATTAGGTTGGCGATGTCACCACAAGCGTAAGTTTGACCGTTTGCGAAGCCGTGGTGCCATTTGTTGCGCTCGCCGTGACATGAAACGTGTACGTGCCAGGTACGACGGAGCGAAGACGAAAACCGCTTTCGCCGCTACCGCAGCCGATCAGCGAAATACAGAACAGACACAACAGAAGCATGCCTGGAGATCTGCGACGACGCAGCCAGAGGAAGATTGCGCCTGCGGGCAGGATGCAAGCAAGAATCGCTCTGCTGCCGGACTGCGATTCAAGCTTGGCCGTGTTCGAATTGACGACCGTTACCGTCGTGATGGTAGCAACGGATGATTGCGACCCACCGTTCAGAGTTACGGTGGAGGGCAGCAGCGAACAAGCGGCATACGCGACAGGCGCGTCTGGTGTACAAGTAAGCGCAACGGACCCCGCAAAACCATTCACTGGTGCAACACTTAGCGAATAGGTCGCCGCAATGCCTTGCAGTACTGTTACCGAGGCGCTGGAACCACCATTCACAGTCAAAAGCAAGTCACCACCTGCGATACCGCTCGCGGTTAGAGGCACGATCAGAGGCGACGCCGGGTCTGTGCTTTGAATCGTGAGCGTGCCGCTCGCATTGCCCGTGGTGGAAGGCGAATAGGTGATGTTTACAGAGCAAGACGATGTCGCGTTCAGCGTCGTGATGCCGCAGGTGCTGGTTACGCTGAAGTCTTTGCTGGCGGTAAATCCAAGGCCGCCAACTGGGTCCGCTCCGATATTTCGCAGCGTGAGCGAAAGCGTCTTGCTTGATTCGAGAAGAACGTTGCCAAATGCGAGAGAGGTAGGCGTGACTGCGAGCAGCGGCTGTGTGCCGACACCGGAGAGTGCAACCAACAAGGGAAGAGGTGTTGCCGAAGTTGCGACAGAAAGTGTTCCGCGCATCGTGCCTGCAGAGGGTGGCGTAAACACTACGGCAACGGTGCAGGACGCGCCTGCAGCCAATGTGTCTCCAGCAGCAGGGCATGGCGTCGACGAAGAAGACGATGTTGCCAGCACGAAGTTCGCACCTGTAACGGCGACGGTTTTCATCGTGACTGGGGCCGCGCCGGTATTGGTGAGCGTCGCGAATTGCGAACTGCTTGCACCCACCAGAACGCGGCCAAAATCGATGGACTGCGGCGCAAGGGAAACAGAAGCAGTGCTACCGGTACCCACCAGCGTCACAAACTCCAGCGATGCAACTGAGTCACTTTGAATTTCCAGTGTGCCAGTGGTGACACCTGTCGATTGCGGCTGGTAGTTCACGGAAATGCTGCACGTGGCCCCCACGGGAAGTGTGGCGCAGTTGCTGGAAGCTACGAAGCCAGTGGATGCAACAAGCTTCTGAATATGAACTGTGGCTGTGCCCGTATTCGCGAGTTCAATGAGCTGCGCAGGGGAACTGTCCCCCACTGCCGTATTGGCAAACGTGAGTGCCCCCTGACTTAGCGAATACGTCTGCAACGGGGCATCACTGCTGGCAACGGAGGACGCAATCGGAGCAGCCTGTCCACTCAACGCGATGAATTGCGGCGCGTTGCCTGCATCGCTTTCGATGGTGATGCTGGAACTATCGATTCGACCGGTCAGCAGCGCGGTACTCCCGGTCACCTGATACACGGGCGCGTACGTTACGGTGATGGAACAGCTTTGTCCGGGGGCCAATGGCTGCCCGCAGTCGGTCGTCGTGAGGAACGGTGCCTCAGACCGAATACGGCGAACCGTAAGACTCACGACAGCCGTTGCACTTGTGGGATTCGTTACTGTCAGCGTCTGCGACGCGGTCTGCCCCGACGTCACCTGGCCAAACTGCAACACGCCCAGCGGAGAAATATTTCCCGTAATACTGAGGTTTCCTGAGCCCTCGCCATATCCCTCTAGGTATCCCAGACCGTTTTGTGCCGTTGAACCGTCGGCGGGAGTTCCTGACACGAAAACCGTTCCAGTGATGCTGCCACTGATTTGTGGGACAAACTGCACCGTAAGATCGCAACTGCCACCCCCTGCGAGTGCACCACAGTTACTGGAAGTGATGGAAAAATTACGGGGCTCGCCAACGTTAAGCGTTAGAGCTTTGCCACTGAGATTATTCACGTGCAACACCCGGCTTGCGGCGATGCTTCCCGTCGCACCTGATCCAAAATTGACGGTATTGTGTTCGCCCGGAATGATCTGAATGCCAGCGGATTCCGAGGTGTACTGGCCCGTCAGAGCGATCGCGTACGTTGCCGTGGACGCTGCTCCTGCAGGCGAAGTGATAACAGGAACGCTGAGGACACCGGTGCTGAGTGCGGCTGTAGCCCGATAGACCACCGTAAGCGTGCACGATGCCCCCACTGCCAAAGAAGAGCAGCCGCTGCTGACAGTGAAGTGCGAGTCGCTGGTGGTGGGTAGACCGATGCTCGCGGACACGGCACCCGTGTTGGTCAGCGTGATCGTCTGCTGTGTTGCAGTGATACCGGGCACGTTGTCAAAACGAAGTTCACCGGGAGTAAAGCTGATTCCCGGATCGTCTGAGCCTGTCCCTGTCAGAACGGCTGAGGTGTTGCCGGCGGAATTCTGTACGGTAAGCTGACCAGTCCGTGTACCGGTTGCTGCAGGAACAAAGTCGACCGGTACGAAGCAGCTTGCACCGGGCTGTACCGTTGCAGCGGTACAGGAGACACCGCCAGTAGCGTCCGAGTTGATACGGAAGTCGCCGCTGGTTGTTGCATCGGTGATTGTGATGGCGGCAGGGGTTGCGTTCGTAAGTTGAAACACAGTTGCAGCGCTGGTGGTATGCACTGCAACAGAACCAAAGTCCTCCGTCAACGGCGTCAGGATCAATCCTGTCAACGGCACTCCATTGCCGCTAACGATGACGGACGCAGCTTTGCCAGCGCTCGAGGAACGCACCGAGATCATGGCAATGTCAGTCCCGCTTGTTGTTGGCTGAAACTGTATGCCGAGCCAGCAGTTCAGACACGAACCTGAAGTAGTCGATGAAAAACTGCTGGCGGTGGGCTGTCCATGCCCATAACCAATGTCTTCCACGAGGATGACTTTGTATGCAGCGTCGCTGGATGATGCCGTTGCCGATACCAGCCCTTGTTGCACTTTCAACCATTGCACAGACGGGGTGTTGAGCGGCACGTCTCCGTAGGCGATGCCGTTGTTCTGCGGAAGGATGGCGGTTCCTGTACCGCTAAGCGAAACGTATGTCGGTCCTGCCAACCCCGCAGTAACCGCCAGCAATCCCTCGCGCAATCCCGAAGCGGACGGGGTGAACGTGACGTTCACGGTGCATGAAGCGCCACCTGCGAGCAACGCAGGGCAATCGGAGGTCTGCGTAAAGTCACCAGTGATGGCAACTTGAAGCGCGAAAGCAACGGCACCAATGTTGCCGACGGTCACGGTCTGGACTGTGGTGGAAGCAGTGGTCACAATGACCGGATCGCTGAATGTGAGTGAGGTGGCCGAAACCGTCAGGTTCGGATTCGTTGAAGAACCTGTGATGGATGGCTGGGGCAATGTCTCACCCAGTACCGTGACTGCTGTGCCATCCACCACAAGTGAAAGCGCGTCGCTGCTTGGCGCTACCGCAGAGAGATAGCTGATCGCGATGCGGCAGATGGAAGACGCCTGCAATGTTGCAGGGCATTCATCGGTCACCGTGAAGACGGTATTGGTAGACGCCACCTTCATGTGTGACTGGGGAGTATCGCTGGCGTTGCTCATGTAGAGATAGCGCGGCGTGCGTATGCCATTCACATACTGGCGACCAAAGTCGATCGTCGTAGCAGATAGAGAAGTTGCCGCAGCCTGGGCATAGCCCGTGAGCGGAATGTCGTAGCTGCCCACCTGCCACGTCGCGGAAACAGGGCTGTCGTTGCCGTTGAGCGCAGATGGAGATAACGCGAGCGTAATAGTGCAGGAATTGTTTGGTCCTAGTATCTTCTGCAGGCCATCTATCGTGGTGTTGCATGTGCTTCCGGACTGCATGACGGAATAACTTGAGGAGCCAGCATTGATACGCGCAGACGAGAAGGTTTGGGTTGTGCCACTCGGGTTACGAACCGTAAGCGTGCGCGTGTTGGCCGCGCTTGTAGAAGTAACAATCCCGAAGTCCAACTCATGCGGTGTCACAACAATTGCACTTTCCGTGCGCGACGTAGCAGGCAAAGCGGTTGTAGATGCGGGAGCATTTGCTGCCTGCACTGTGACGGAACCTGCGGCGGTCCCTGAAAGTGCAATGCTGCATTCCGCACCAGCAGCCAACGTACTGCCGCATCCACTCGTCACGGTGTAATTCGTCGCAGTGATCTGCAGGCCCGTTGCATCCCCAGGCCCCAGGTTACGCAGGACAAGGTTTGGATGGTCATCGATGCTTAACGCCAGTTGTGGTCCAGTGGCATCCGGGGCGATTTGAGCCAGCAAAGCAGCAGACCCACCACAAGCGCTGCCGCTGCAACTGGCTAGTGGAAGCGCATCGCGCACAGTCGACGGCAACGCGCTGTTTGGTGCCTGCGCAAGCGGAAGATCGTAGTGCTCCGTTGGCAACAATTCCGAACTCAGCGTGGGCGCAATGGAAGCGGCAAGCGCGACGTTGCCGGAGTTCTGCAACAGGATTCCGCCCTCAGTGACGGGAAGGCTGGCATAGCCGCTATTGTTTACGGGAATCCCGCCGATACGGGTAATACGGTCTACCTTACCGTCGACACCCAGTCGGAATGCCGCAGCATCTCCGAGGTTTTCAAGCGGCTGCACAGGCAGCAGAGGGGTGGGGATAGAAGAAGCAAATACCCAGGCCTGACCGTTATTTCCGGGCGTGATGGAAGAGATGGACGCTAGAGAAGATGGCGCCAGCAACGTGGCGGAAAGGACCTGAGATCCATCCAGCGATAGACGTACCGCACTCTGATAGCTCAGGCCGCTGGCAATGGGTCGTTGCGCGACGGTGAGAGGGAAAAGGCCGGCAGCGATGTTGCCTGAAAGCAACAGGGAACCGCTGCCACTGGAGTCCAGCGATACAGCGTTCAATCCGTTGCCGGGGATGAAGGTTGAGAACAGAAAACCATCACCCGCGGTGGTGAGTTTTGTTACGAACCCTGATACCGGATAACTCGCCGCAAAGCGCATGACCGGACTGAGTGCTGATGTCGTTGGATAGCCAGTGGCCGTTGTAGTGCCTGCGATATAAGCCGCGCCGGTGTTGTCTGCAACAACGGCCGCGGGTTGCGTGTCACCGTTTGCTCCAGTCAGGTATGTTGCGTATTGCAGCGTGCCGTTCGTCGCATCGAATGCCTCGACGAAGCCATTGCCGCTGCTATTGACGGCGGGTACCTGCTGGATGCCACCGGACGTTACCGGTAGCGTCGCTGCGTAGATGCCACCGGTGATGTATACCGTAGAAGCTGTTGCGTCGATGGCCGTGACCGCTGTTTTCCCGCTGCCCGCAAAACTTAACCACTGCAGTGCAAGGGAAGACGAGAAACACGCAACGAACGAGTTGGTTGTGCTATCGGCGCGATTGGGAAATGCGGCACCGCTTGTACCTGCCACGCTTCCTGTAGAAGTCGACGTGCCAGCTACATAGACGTTGCCGGAGGTGTCCAGAGCCAGCGCAACGCCTGTATCCCCAGCCTGGCCGATCCGCGTCTCTGCCAGCACCTGTGTTCCATCGGTGGTCAACTTCAGTATGCGTACGCCATCGTGGGCATCGAACAGGGTATACAGATTGCCTGCAGCATCCTGCTTCAACGAGCGAAACGCTCCCGCGTGGTTCAGCGAGCGTAGCCCGAGCAGGGAAACCTGCTGCCCGCAGGCAAATCCTGCGATCGCTAAACACGCCGTGAGAAAAGCTAGGGGTCTGAAATTTAATCGCATGCGCGCAGAATTACGTCCGCATCGGAGTAGCGGCTGTGATCATTTATCCACGGCGAAGCGGCCCCTGGGTGTCCTGTTCTGCAACAGGTACATCTTTATGGCTACAACTGTCCCAATTCGGGACAAGCGGAAAGCTGAAGCGTTCAGGAACTAAAAGGAAGCGATGGTTTCCGGTTCGAGGAGATATCCGAAACCCCGCGTATGCATCTCGGTAACAAAGTCGGCGTGGTTGTCATAGACAATCGCCTGCATGCCAAACGCCTCTGCCGCTGCGGTGTTCTCCGGTTTGTCATCGATGAACAGGATGTTCTGCGGTGCAGTCTTCAACCCATCTGCCGCGATGGCGTAAATCTCCGGTTGAGGCTTCCGCAGCTTCAACGCGTAGGACCATACGGTGTGATGGAAATTCGCGATCCAATCAAATTGCGCAACGATGCCCTCGGCCATGGCGTCCGGCATGTTGGAAAGAATGCCCGTGCGAAAGCCGTGCTGGTGCAGGGAAGCTACCCATTGCAGCATGGGTTGGTTCATCTGCGTCCAAAGCGCTACATCCGCAGCCTTCAGGTCGCGCAGCACGTCGTCGGAGATGGATGCACCTGCGATAAGCCGCCAATACTCATCACCCGTAAGGAGGCCTGCGTCATAGTCATCGCGATATTTCCAGTAGCCAGCCTGAAGTTCCGCCTCGGACAGTTGCGAAATAGCACGCATTTGCTCCCAGACGCGCAGATCAGGGGCGAGGGTCAACACTTTACCGAAATCGAAGAGGACTGCACGAATCTGGGACATGCGGTCGATTGTAGCTGCGTGCTCTTTCGATAGCATGAGGGCTATGTACTTTGCTTCGCGGACAGAATTTGGTCACGAGTCGTCGCCCTTCGGAGACGCGTTGCACCGCGCAAAGCAAGATGCAGCGTTCCTTGATCTGACAGTGTCAAACCCGACTCGATGTGGCTTCGACTATTCCGCGATCCCGTTAGATGTGCTGGCAGCCAAGGCCTCGCTTCATTACGACGCGAGCTCTCTCGGAACACAATCGGCGCGCGTTGCGGTTGCTGGCATGTTCCCTAGCCTAGATGCAGAGCAGATTCTGCTGACCGCAAGTACAAGCGAAGCGTACGGATTTCTCTTCAAGCTACTCTGCGAACCCGGCGATGCCGTGCTTGTGCCGTCTCCGAGTTATCCATTGTTTGACCTGTTGGCGCGGCTCCATGATGTGGAACTGATCAAATACCCGCTGGTCTATCACGATGGCTGGCAGATTGACCCTGCCTCGCTGGATGCGGCAGTAACCGAACGCACGCGAGCCATTGTTGCCATCCATCCGAATAACCCAACAGGGCACTACTGCAGCGAATCCGACCGTGCCGCACTGTATGGTTTGGCGAACCGGCATAGGCTTCCTCTGATCGTGGATGAAGTCTTTCTAGACTACGGCGTTGAAGGTCGCGGCGAAACGTTTGCGCAGGCAGAGGCTTCCGCGCTTACCTTTGTGCTCGGTGGCCTGAGCAAGCTGCTTGCGATGCCTCAGATGAAACTTGCATGGACCGCCGTGTGCGGACCCGCAAGGCAGGTTCACGAAGCGATGCATCGACTGGAGATCATCGCCGACACCTTTCTCTCCGTGGGGACGCCTGTGCAGACAGCGGTGCCCGCCTGGTTGTCCGTGCGACATAAGATTCAGGTGCAGATACAGCAACGCGTAAGCGCGAATTTAGCCGCGTTGGATCTCTGCATACAAGGCACCGTGGTTAGCCGACTCAAGCTGGAAGGCGGATGGTGTGCGGTATTACGTATCCCCGCTGTCGCCGATGACGTCGAACTAGCCATCCGCTTACTGGAAGAGACCCGCGTGGCCGTGCATCCGGGGTCCTTCTATTGCTTTCCGTCAAGAGGCTGGTTGGTCGTCAGCCTTCTTGGAAATCCGGAGCAACTTACCGCAGGGCTACAACGGATGTTGCCGCGCCTGTAATTTGTACCGCGTTTTCCGCAGCCTCCTACCACACGGCTCGAGTCCTAGAATCGAAGTATGGCGGATCGCGAATTTACCCATCTTCACCTTCACACCGATTACAGCTTGCTGGATGGCGCATGCGACGTTGATAAGCTTGCCGCGCACCTGAGCAAGCTGGGCCAGAAGGCCGCCGCGATGACGGATCACGGCAACATCTATGGCGCCGTGCACTTTGCCGCAGCTATGGAGAAGAAGGGCATTAAGCCCATCATCGGCTGTGAGTTGTACCTGTCACAAACGGATGACCATCGCGAGAGGAGCGGTGGTTACAACCACTTCCTGCTGATTGCAGAGAATGACGAAGGCTACCGCAACCTCGTTCGGCTAACGAGCGAGGCAGCGGTTCATGGCTTCTATCGCAAGCCGCGTGTGTCGAAAGACTTTCTGTCGAAGCACACGGACGGTCTGATTGCGTTCAGTGGATGCCTTGCGGGCGAAGTGAATCAGCACCTGATGGCCGGCAAGTATGAAGAAGCAAAGAAGAGCGCCGGCATGTTCCAGGACATGTTTGGCAAGGACAACTTCTTCCTTGAAATTCAGGATCATGGACTGGAGCCCGATAAGGGCGTTTGCGATGCGCTGTTCAAGATGGAAAAAGATCTGAACATCCCACTCATCGCAACGAATGATGCGCACTATGTGGCGAACGATGACAGCCGCGCGCATGAGATTTTGCTGTGTGTTCAAACAGCGGGTTCGATGAATGATCCGAATCGCTTCAAGTTCGACACGCAGGAGTTTTATATCAAGTCTGCGGAGGAGATGTATCGCACCTTCCAGGGTCATGAAGAGGTCTGCGAACGCACGAACCAGTTCATGGATCGTTGCAATGTAAAGCTTCAGAAGGTGAAGAACCCATTCCCGCGCTTCCCAACGCCCGACGGGATGGACCTGGACGACTACTTCGAACACGTTTGCCGCGAAGGCTTGAAGAAGCGCCTGGACACCGCCATTACACATCTTCGTTCGCGTGGCCTGCTGCGTTACGAAATCGATGCCTATGAAGCGCGTTTGCAACGCGAGATCGATTGCATCAAGAGCATGAAGTTCCCCGGCTACTTCATGATTGTGTGGGACTTCATTCGTTATGCGAAGGAGCAGAACATTCCCGTAGGACCGGGACGTGGTTCCGCTGCCGGATCGCTCGTTGCCTACGTGATGGAGATTACGGACGTTGATCCGTTGCAGAACGAATTGCTGTTTGAGCGATTCCTGAATCCAGAACGTATCAGCATGCCAGATATCGATATCGATTTCTGCATGAACCGTCGCGGCGAAGTCATTGAGTATGTGAAGCGCAAGTATGGCGCCGACCAGGTTGCGCAGATCATCACGTTCAACACGATGGCGGCAAAGGCTGCCATTAAGGACGTTGGTCGCGCTCTGGAAATGCCTTACGGCGAAGTCGATCGCATCGCGAAGATGATTCCTGCGACCATCGGCATCACCATCGATCAGGCACTGAAAGACTCGCCGCCGTTGGCGCAGGCATATGAGAGCAATCCGCAGGTACGGGAGATCATCGACAATGCCTTGCGGCTTGAAGGACTCGTACGCGGTGCTGGCGTTCACGCTGCCGGCGTTGTTATCGCGCCGCAACCGTTGACAGAGCTTGTTCCCGTAACGCTCACCAAGACGGATGATCTGGTTACGGCGTATGACATGAAGGCCGTCGAGAAGATGGGATTGCTCAAGATGGACTTCCTTGGGCTCACGACTCTAACCGTCATCGACGACTGCCTCAAGCTGATCAAGAGCAATCGCGGCGACACCGTCGAGATGGATAAGATCCCACTGGACGATGCAGAGACGTACGAAAAGGTCTTCCATAGAGCGTTAACCAGCGGCGTTTTTCAGTTTGAATCCGGCGGTATGCGTGATGTGCTGCGCCGCTACAAGCCGACGACCGTAGAAGATTTGACTGCTCTCAATGCTCTCTATCGCCCCGGCCCGATCCAGGGCGGCATGATCGACGACTTCATTGAACGCAAGTGGGGCCGTCGCCCTGTTGAGTATCTGCTGGATGGTCTGGAACCACTGCTGAAGGAGACGCTGGGCGTCATCGTTTACCAGGAACAGGTCATGCAGATCTCGTCGGTCATCGCGGGCTACTCGCTTGGCGGCGCCGATCTGCTGCGTCGAGCCATGGGTAAGAAAGATCCCGCGGCGATGGCGGAGCAGAAAGACATCTTCATGAAGGGTGCTGCTGAACGGAAGCACCCCAAGGAAAAGGCTGGCGCGCTGTTTGACCTCATTCTGCAATTCGCGGGATACGGCTTTAACAAATCGCATTCATCGGCGTACGCATTGCTTGCGTATCACACGGCATATCTGAAGACGCATTACCCGGTGGAGTTCATGGCGGCACTGCTGACCAGTGAAACTTCCAAGCCGGAAAACGTTGTGAAGTACATCCAGGAATGCCGCGAAATGGGCATCACCGTGTTGCCCCCTGATGTGCAGATTTCAGATGCCAACTTTACGCCTAATGGCGATGCGATTCGTTTTGGTCTGGCAGCCATTAAGAACGTTGGTGGAAACGCTATCGAGACCATCGTTCAATCGCGAAACAAACTGAAAGACGAAGGGAAGTCCGGCTTCAGTTCGCTGTGGGATTTCTGCGAGCAGGTTGAACTTCGTCTGCTGAACAAACGTGTGCTGGAATCGCTGATTAAGGCAGGCGCTATGGATAGCTTCGGCCCGCGTGCGCGTGTGTTTGCGGCGGTCGATAAGGCGATGGAACGCGCTCAGAAGTCGCAGCGTGATGCAGCCAGCGGACAGAGCGGATTGTTTGGCCTGTTTGATGCATCACCATTTGCAGATGCAGCGGCTGTGCCGGAAGATGATCTGCCAAAGGTCCCTGATTGGGATGAGCATGAGCGTCTTCAGAACGAGAAGGAAGTTCTGGGCTTCTTCGTCAGCGGCCATCCAATGGACAAGTACCGTGAAAAACTGCGCAACATCAAGGGTGTTCTCGATACGGCAACCGCGTGCGAAATGAAGCCGGAACCTGTGGTCTTTCAGCGTGGCCAGCGCGAGCCGCAGAATGAAATCCAGATTGCTGGTGTCATCTCTGCACTGAAGGTTGCAAAGAGCAAACGCAGTGGCGAAATGTATGCCTCGGCGATTCTCGAAGATACTGTCGGCAAGATCGATCTGATCGCATTTCCAAAAGACTACGAGAAGCTGCAGGAGAAGCTGAAGATCGACGTGCCAGTGTTGGTGCGCGGTTCGTTACGTGGTGAAGAAGACTCTGCGCCGAAGCTTTCGGTAACGGGTATCACAGCGCTTGAGGATGTACAGATCAAACTGCCCGAGGCTCTGCGGATTCGAGTTCCGCTGCATCATCCGGATGCTACTCTGCTGGAGAAACTGGCAGCGCTGTTTCAGGAACGCCCCGGGCCGGGCAAGCTGATGCTTGATCTGGAAGAACCTGGTGAGTTCTGTGCCGTACTGGAACCGCAGGGATTCAGCGTGTGCGCCGACCGTCTCTTCATTGATCAAGTGGAGGATCTCATAGGCGCAGGTTCGGTGAAGCTGATTAACTAATTCCAGTTCACAGAGTCTGTCCTTTAGGGGACATGGGTGATGCTGCATGTTGCGTGATCATAAGGCTGTTGCATATGCGCTGATGCGCCTGGCGTTGGGGATGAACATCTTTGGCCACGGCTTTTTCCGCATTCTCAGCGGAGTAGGCAATTTCGCGAACGGCATGGCGCAGGGAATGGACAAAGGCCCGTTGCCACACGTGTTGACCTTAGCTTTCGGCTACTGCATCCCGTGGATCGAGCTAACGGTGGGGGCGTTGCTTCTCCTTGGCCTGTTCACTCGGTTCGCTCTGGCCGCGGGTGCGCTGCTCATGATTGCGCTGACCTTTGGCACCACGTCGGTTCAGAACTGGAATGGGGCGGGCACGCAACTGACATACAGCTTTATCTTCTTTGCCATGTTGTGGCTGGTGGAGGCGAACACGTTTTCCTTGGATCAGCTCCTGTCGCGTCGCAAGTGAGAGCCAGCCGTTATAATCGGCAGGAGCCCTCGCGGGCGCTTGGATATAAACCCTGATGGCAGAGACAGAAGCAAAGCCCGTTGCCGCTCCAGTGCCGGAGGCGTGGCGTAAGACTGAGGTAGCACGGGACCCGCAGCGCCTCCATCCCATGAACTTCATTGACGCGATTTTTACTGATCAGAGCGAAATCCACGGTGACCGCAGCTTTGGCGATGACGCGGCGATGTTTGCCGGTATGGCTCGCTTTAACGATGATGAAGTTCTCGTCATCTGCAACCGCAAGGGTCGCAATGTGAAGGAGCGTATGCAGTATCGCTTCGGTTCTCCAGAACCGGAGGGCTATCGCAAGGCTCTTCGTGCCATGAAGATCGCGGAAAAGTTCAACAGACCGGTATTCAGTTTTTTGGATCTGGCGGGTGCTTACCCCGGTCTGGGAGCGGAAGAACGCGGGCAGGGTGAAGCAATTGCCCGCAATCTGATCGAGATGTCTCGACTGCGCGTTCCGACGATCACCGTCATTACCGGTGAAGGCGGATCCGGTGGAGCCCTGGCTTTGGCTGTTGCCGATCGCGTTCTGATGCTGGAGAACGCGATCTACTCTGTAATCTCCCCGGAAGGATGCGCTTCCATCATGTGGAAGGACGCCACCAAACGGCAACAGGCGGCAGAAGCGCTGAAATATACGGCTCCCGATGTGTCACGCCTGGGCTGCGTCGATGGAGTGATTCCCGAGCCCGCAGGTGGCGCCCAAGCTAATCAGGACGAAGCGATTGCACTGGTTCGCGCGGCGCTGGAAAAGAATTACGCGGAACTGCGGTCTCAATCGGTGGAAGAACTCCTTGCAGCGCGTTACAACAAGTTCCGCAATATTGCTGCGTTTTACGCGACGGCCTGAGGCTGCCCTCGTCTAATACCGGAACCCCTCTGGGAAGGCGTACGGATGCCATTTGCAAAACACTCTCTGCACAAACCATCACGTCCGGCGGCGACATTTCTATTGTCCGCCGCATGGACGGTGCTTTCGCTGCTCTCTGCAAGCGAACTGTCGCAGCTTGTGCCCGCGATGTGGACCGACTTTGTGCGTGAGGTAGTCGCCGCACTTCTTCTTGCGGGTGGATTTTATGCCCTGGCAAGGGTTTGGGTGCCAGAGCTTCGACCGCTCAGCAGCCTTGGTTTCGTGCGTCGTCCAGGAATCGCAGGGGAGATCGGACGCGGCGTAGCTTTGGGCTGGGGGATTGCCATTGCGCTGGTTCTGCCGGCGCTCCTGACCGGCAACCTCTCTATGCAATTCCTCTTCAATGGGCCGACGCTTCTGCGAACCCTGTTGAGTGTTGCTGTCCTGTTTGTCTTTGCTCTCGTAGTGCAATTGGTGCTGGCCGGGCTTCCTCTTCAGACGCTGGTCAAAGCCTCCAGCCCCGGCTGGGCTGCCGCTGCTGTCATCTTTGTGGTGACCATGCTGGCCATCACCGGCACAGCATCGCAGGGAAGAACACTCCCGGTCATGGTGCTGGCTGCGTCGATTTTTGTCACGGGCTTTCTGCGGACACGCGCCCTCTGGTTTTCGCTGGGTGTGCAGCTGGGTTGGTCGGTTGTGTTGCAGATCCTTTTCGGCTTCAACTCGCCGTATACACCGGTCACGTTCGGTTTCATTCAAAGCGGGTCAGACGGTCCCGTCTGGTTGACCGGTGGGCCATTCGGCCCGGAAGCATCCCTTGTTACAGTGTTGGTACTCGTCGTCGCTCTTGTAGTCGTCTTCCGACTCACAAAGGAATACGCGTGGCATTACACGTGGCAGCCGCTGGAAGGCGCGGGGCGCCCAATGGATGTAGCGCCGCCGGCAGAGCACCAGCGGGAAGAGAAGCGACAGGCCGCCGCAGCTCCTTTGATCCAGATCGGCGGACTGCAAGCTCCGCAGATTCCGTATAGCGAACCTCGCGATCCAGCGTAACAACAGGCCACCTGCTGCACCGGACTTGCATTAGGGCATGTGTTAGGTCTACAGTGCCTGTCATCGGGGTGCCCCGTCCCATGCGTCACACAATTGCCGCCGTCGTGTTTGGTATTGCTGCCACGGGCAGTTGCGTCCTCCTTGCGCAACAGGCACAGACTGTAGGGCCAATGCCGCAACGGGATGTCTTTGTTGTTGGCCCAGACACTTCTGTTGGCGATCCTCTTCGTGACTTCAAGCCAACCCGCGTGGAATACACACAGGATCCCATGGACATTGCAGGCAAGCGCGAGCTGGTGCGCATGCTGCTGATGGAACAGGGATTCGCCCATCGGTCCCTGCCATTGGGCGCGCCTGGACTTGTAATTCACGCAAACGGACGCCTCACCGTCGATAACGACAGCCTGAAGAGACGCATGTTCAAGGACGGCATGAGCGCGGCTGCAGGTGATCGCATCATGGTCACCGACATCAACATTCTCGCGGACCGTATCGATATCGACATCAACGGCGGTCCTTACCTGCCGCATCGATTCCTGCGCCACATCTCTATCAATGACGTCCCGCTGGCGGGCGACGGTGTGATGGGCGAACGTCCAACGGGAACGCGCATCACCCTGCTGTTTGAAGGTCGGACACCACGTGTATCCGCCGCGGAGGTGAAGGCATTGCTGGAGCCTCTGCTCGACTTTGGCCTGAAGACTTCAGAGCAGGCCTATGCCGACACGCTTCCTGATCCCATCCGCAACGCGATCCTGGAACATGAGGTCCTGGTGGGGATGAATCGCCGCATGGTGCTTGCCTCTTTGGGACAACCGGACACCAAACTGCGTGAGCGTGCCGCAGAAAGTAGCGACGGCGAGGTGTTCGAGGAATGGATCTATGGCAAGACACCACAGTCGATACGTTTTGTGCGTTTCCGCGCCGATCGCGTGGTGCTGACGAAGCTGGCCGCATTGGGCAAGCCAATTGAAGTGCATGACAAGGATCAACTTGCCGGATATCGAGATCCTGCGCTGACGCACGAAGTATCGCTCGGAGATGCAAAAACCGGAACCGAGGAAACAGAAGCAAAGCCAAAGGCTCCTTCTCTCCGGCTTCCTTCTGACCGGCCCGCGGATCAAACTGCGCCAGTTCCGGCGAAACCGAAAGCGGATAAGGTTGCAGTGAACGACGCACCGCATCTGCAGTAGCTTACTGTTGGGATAGAATGAAAAGGTTGCGCGACAGGGCCTGCGTTCTCCACGTAACGCCCGCAGACCGGCTTCTTAGCCGGGACCAGTCGCGAATCACATTTTTCGGCGTAAGGAAGACGCCAACCGAAGGGAACTACCCATGGCCAAGATTGCCAAAACCGGTGATCGCAAGAAAGCGATGGACACCACCAAGAGCACGGATTGCCCGAAGTGCGGCAAGCCAACCCGTATCGTGAAGCGAGTCAAGGACCGCGATCGCGGCACCCCGGGCGGCATGTATATCTCCTGCTCAGCGTGTGACTTCTTCGAGCGCCTCTAAACCAGCACTTGAAGTATGCGAAAGCCCGGTTATCCGGGCTTTTCTCTTTTTGTAACCTTGGCTATGCCGTCTCGATTTCTTTCAGAATGGCTGTTGCCGCTGCTGCTGGATCAGCCGCTTTGGTGATAGGACGTCCTACCACCAGCATGCTTGCACCCCTACGAATCGCATCCCCCGGCGTAGCTATGCGGCTCTGATCGTCTGCCACCGTTGTGGCCGTGGGACGAATGCCCGGCACCACCAGAAGCGCATCCTGGGCTTTGCTGACACGAAGAATCCCAACTTCCTCCGGAGAACAGACAAGGCCATCAATACCGGCGGCCGTAGCCATCTCGCCCAGTAACAACACCTGGCTTGCAGGCGACGCATCGATGCCGGTGGCCGTTAGTTGATGCTTGTCCATGCTCGTCAACACGGTGACAGCGAGCAGGCGCGGAGCATAGTCCAACTCATCGGCAGCACGCCTGGCGGCTGCAAGCATGGCCGGGCCACCAGAGGCATGCAGCGTTAGCAACCCCGCTCCACTGGCAGCAGCAGAGCGAACTGCGCCCGCAACCGTATTCGGGATATCGTGCAGTTTCAGATCCAGAAAGACCTCGTGCCCCCGCGAGCGAATCGCTTCCACAATGGAGAGACCCTCTGCCAGATACAGTTCCAACCCGACCTTGAACCAGCGGATCTGGCCATTAAGCCGCTCAACCATATCCAACGCTTGCGTTCGATTCGGAAAATCAAGGGCCACAATGAGCTGATCGGCTGGGTTCATGCCTTCAGTGTAGCGGCTATCCTGAAATGGATGAACACTCTGCCACAGAAGACGGCGCTGACCATTGCGGGTTTTGATCCGTCGTCCGGCGCGGGCATTACCGCAGACCTGCAGGTGTTTGCAGCGCACGGGGTATTCGGCACCTCCGCGATCAGCGCGCTCACGGTTCAATCCACGCTTGGTGTGCGCAAGGTTCAGCCGGTTGATGCGCTACTGTTGCGCGAAACGCTCGAAACTCTGCACGAGGACCTGCCGCCACACGGCATCAAGATTGGCATGTTGGGCGGAACGGAACAGGTCGCGGAAGTTGTTCGCTATCTTAGTGGTTGCGAAGGGAAGAGGCCGGTCGTTGTTCTCGACCCGGTCATTCGCTCGTCCTCTGGCGCACCGCTGCTGGATGGAGATGGCCTGCGACAACTTCGAGCAGAGCTCCTACCTCTTGTAGATGTCGTTACTCCTAATGTTGGCGAACTTGCGCTCCTTACCGACTTACCGTGTGTCGATGACGCCAGTATTCAAGCCGCAGGGGAACAGCTTGCGCTACGGTTTGGATGTGCCGTTGTGGTGACCGGTGGAGACCGCGCGAAGCCAGACGATCTCGTGTTTGCAGATGACGTTTGGACAAGCTTGAGTGGAGAGCGCATTGAGACGCGCGCAACCCACGGAACCGGATGCGCATTTTCTTCTTCGATGCTGTGTCATCTGTTGCAAGGCTTGCCCGCGGTGGATGCCGCACGCCAGGCGAAAGCGTTCGTAACGGAAGCGATGCGTTCCGCAACACCTCGCGGTGGAGGACGTGGCCCCATGAACCTGTTGTGGCCTATTTTGCGACACACATCTCACTGATGAATGGCCCCTGGGCGCCGATGAGAGGGACATGTCCAGCGCTGCCAATATTCTCACCGCCCCCATGCTTCCGTGCCCCCAGTTTGCACCGAAGCTGCCTTCACAGCAGCCGCAGCGTTCTTCGTCGCCGCAGCGCAAACCCACACTTTCGCAGGGACGCGCTCTGGAAACGTTAGGCCACGCAATCGAATACCTGGTGGATTCGCGCCTGTACGAGACATGGGATTCGCCGGCTGACGCAGAGGCAGTCCACACCCTCATGGCATGCTCGCGGGCAGTATTTGCGGATTGCGAAGAGGTTATGGGCTGGCAACACAGACTGCAGCGTACACTCATGCGACGTTTGCATTCCGCACCCAGCCCAACTCGCTAGGCAAACGTCAGCTTGGTAAGCTGAAAGTATGTCGGAACCGATAGTTGTCACGCTCAACGGGAGCGAACGTCACCTCACCGAACTGGGCCAGCAACCAACGATTGCGGAACTGATTGCATCGCTCGGATTCAGGGCCGACCGGGTCGCACTGGAACGCAATGGGGAAATTGTGCCGCGCACCGCGTGGCCAGAGACGCCGCTGGCCACTGGCGACCGGATCGAGTTAGTTCATTTCGTCGGAGGCGGTCGTGGCTAACGCTTCGCCGTGAGGCTGTTTTGCAGCAGCTTCTCCCAACGATCACCGTAGGTTTCCCATCCACCAAGATGCTTGACCCGTTCCAGTCCTGCGGCACGCAGTCGTTGCTGTAATGCAGGATCCTGCGCGATCCGTTCCATGCGATCTGTCAGTGCCTCGACGTCACGGATTGGAACGATAAATCCTTCCACCTCATCATGAAACAGGTCTTCGCCGCCGGTGTTGGTGGTAGCCAGCACCGGGCATCCGCAGGCCAGTGCCTGGCCTTGAACCAAAGCGAGACCTTCCTCGACGCTGGGCAACACCAGCAGGTGACTGCGGCTCATGATTTCAGCCACTTGCTGTTGCGGAAGAATGCCGGTGAACTCGACGTGTTCTTTGGGCAACCGTTCCAGCACGGCCGGGAACTCGCGGCTCATACCGCCGACAACTCGCAATCGCTTGTTCGGATGCCGCAACCGCGCAAACGCCTCCAGGAGGTAAGGAACGCCTTTGCGCAGCCCAACGTTGCCTACAAAGAGAATCTCCAGGCGGTCTACGGGCGGCTCACCCGTGGGCTGAAAGCGTTCCAGACGCACGCCGTAAGGGATTGTATGGACCTTTTCGCTGGGAATTCCCATCTCCACGAAAGATCGCGCCGCGAAGCTGGAGGGTACAGTAATTCCATCCGCCATCGTGTAGATTTCTTCTTCACGTGCCGTGTCCCGAGGGTCGCTTACCGGGGCTTGAACGCCCCATTTCCGGAACTCCGACGAGACAAGCTGCTCCTGATAACGCTGATGCGAGGAGCCTCGATCGCAGAAGAAACGCCCGCCGCGCTGCTGCAGTAGGCGACCAGCCTTCAATGACGAACCGGAAATGCCAATCAGCACATCGCATTCCGGCAGTGTCTTTGTCACATATTCGTCGAAACTAAGGGCATTCAGATACCCGGTAATGTCTTCGACGGGCTGCGGCAGAATACCGGCGCGCTTCATCAAGAACTCGGGCGTATGAACCCATGGAAAGGTACGGACCTTGCTGTGTGGGAGACCTTCACGCTGAATCCGCCGCCACGGCCACGTGGAATAGATTCGCTCTAAATGTCCTCGGCGCTGAAGTTCACGCGCTAGATCGAAATGATGGAAGACACCAAAAACCGTTTGGACAATTCGCATGAAAGACTAGCCGGATGTTAGCAGATGAGCGGTTTCAAACATGGGAACCCAAAAATCCTCCGCGGCTGCAATGGGCTCAGGGGATGGGTGCAGATCATCGCAAAGGAATAGGGCTCAATCAGCTGGCCAGCTTCACGATACAGAATATGCATTATCGGACGTATCATCTAAGGCGCCTTTTGTTTGTTTGATTTGGCGGAATCTCTTGAGTACGGCCCGAAGCCCTTCACTCCTGTGAGTTACATGGCCAAGGACTAAAACTGTGTGGCGGGTCAGAAGCAACATCGTCGCATGAATCTGTTTCCGCCAGATTGGTTCAGGTGGAAACTTGCGGTGCCGTCGCAGCGTATGTCACCGCATAGGTGCCATTACAGCAAAAACTGGAATCGGCTTGCGCCTCGTCGGATATCATTCGCATAGTGGAACATCTACTCAATCTGTTGTGGCTGACCGTCGTGAGCGTCCTGTTCGCGAGTACGGTTGCGTTCAACCGTCGAGGAATGTTGCGCTGTTCACTTCCTGTTGCTTTGGGTGTGGTCGGCCTGCTCGCCATCGTGCTGTTTCCGGCGGTCTCCATGACCGACGATCTTCAGCGAGCAAAGATGGCCGCCGAGACTTCCTGGCAACAGGCCGATGGAGAGTTCTTTCCCGGATTACGTCCGGGGAGCGCCGCTGTTTCCGTTGCATTGCTTCCCTTTCTGCTCCTGGCAATGTTGTTCGGCGCTGTGATGCGTCGAATGGAATCGCTTTCTCGCAGGCGTCATGCCTGGAAGATGTATGAACTCGTCGCCATCCGCCCGCAGTCACCGCGTCCTCCTCCCTTTGACTGCATCGCGTAACAGGTTTTCAAAGCTCCTTTTCCCAATCTTGAAGTAGAAGCATCCGCAATCGTTATCGAGCGCGGAGGAATCGACATACCTATGAAGCGAATCTTGCTGTCTGCGGGGCTGGTATTACTGCATCCCGCGGTCTATGCACAAGCGACAGCCTCTCCGCCTACCCCGCCGCAACCGCTTACGCTGCAACAGGCGGTGGACTATGCACGACTGCATAGTCCGGGCCTGCTGGGTGCCCAGGCACATCTGTCTGCCATTCAGGCGAATGAAATCACTGCCGGACTACGCCTGAATCCGAATCTTGTGGCTGAAGGCACACAGATGAGTCTTGCCAACAGCGACTCGAATGGGCCGCCGTTCTATGGTGTTGGGTTACAGCGGACGTTTGAAGTGGGCGGCAAACGCTCTCTTCGTATTGCCGCAGCAAAAGCCAATACCGGCGTCGCCTCGGCCCAGGTGGACGATCAGCGCCGCGGGCTGGATCTGGCGGTTAAACAGGCATTCACTGGCATGCTGCAGGCGAAGGTGGCGCTTACGATTGCCAACGACAATCTCACCGACTATCGCAAGACGGTGGAACTGATGCAGGTCCGGCTGGATGCCGGAGATGTCGATCGCACGGACTTTGAGCGCGTAGAACTTCAGCTCGCAGGCTTTGAAAACGATCAGACGAATGCTCAACTGAATCTGACACAGGCCAGCGAACAGTTGCAGGTGTTGCTGGGCGAGCCTTCCGTACTGACAACCTTCGACATCAGCGGAGCGCTCGATCTTCCAGCGCTGGCAAGCTCCTTGCAGCAGTTGGAAAATGCAGCATTGGCGGCTCGGCCAGATCTGGTCGCGGCGCAACGCCAGGTGAACGCAAACGAAGCCGCAATTCATCTCGCCGACGCAATGGGCAAGACCGATCCGCAGTTTGGCGTGGAGTATGAACATAGCGGCACTGCAAGCACCGTAGGCGCGAACCTTCAGATTCCGTTGCGCATCTTCGATCGCAACCAGGGTGAGAAAGAACGCACGCGGCGTGAAGCTGATTCGAGTCGGCTGTTGCTGCAGCAGGCGCGCAATCAGGTCATCAGTGACGTCGATCAGTCGTACGCCGCGTATCAGGCGGCTGTGCAACAGAACGCGCGTTATCAGCAGAAGTATCTGGCAGAAGCCGCACACGTACGCGACAACATCCAATTCGCATATCGCAACGGAAACGCCACACTGCTGGACTACCTGTCCGCATTGCAGGACTACCGTCAAACCAATCTTGCCGCGCTGAACGCGCAGGCCAACGCGCAGAATGCGCTGCACCAGCTCTCTTACGCTACGGCGACCGAGGTGAATCCATGATCAGGACGCAAAGCGTCGCCCTGCTGTTGTCTGCCACCTTGTTGGTGACCGGCTGCAAGAAGAAAGAAACTCCCGAGGCTGATCTTCCTGCTTCGAACATTGTCACTACCACTGCGCACGCCACCACACTGAACGATTCGCTCGCTGTGCCCGCGCATATCGAAGCGAACCCCACGCAGACGGTGCATATCTATCCACCGCTGTCGGGCCGCATCGTAGAGATGAAAGTAGTTGCAGGACAGGAAGTTCATAAAGGACAGGTTGTTGCTCTGTTGCAGAGTGGCGATGTTGCCTCCGCACGCTCCGACTTTGAGAAGGCTAAGACCGAGTCGGATCGCGCTGATCGAGCGTTGGCTCGCGGCAAAATCCTGTTGGATCACGAGGTTCTTTCGCAAGCCGCATATCTCGAACTGCAAGCCACCGCAGCGTCTGGCCATGCCGAGTTGGAGCGCGCACGTCAGCGTCTACACGAGCTTGGCTTTAGTGAAAACGGAACGTCAGATGTTGCGCCAATCACCTCCCCCATCTCCGGTACTGTGATTGATGTTGGTACGGCGAATGGTGAGTTACAGAAGTCCGTGGACAACGCGACGAACGGCATTGTCACCATCGCAAATCTCGATTCTGTCTGGATCGTCGGCGAAGTCTTTGAACGGGATATCGCGCTGCTCAAGCAATCAGAGAACGTTGATGTCACCGTACAGGCGTATCCCAACGAAACGTTCCACGGCAGGGTTGCCAACGTTGGCGATACTTTCGATCCAACGACACACACTTTGCGTGCGCGTGTTGTCCTGCCAAACCCTGGCCATCGCCTAAAGCCCGCGATGTTTGCGAGTCTTAAGATTGCACGTCCATCGCAAAACGCAGTGGTGGTGCCAAACACCGCAGTGATTCACGATGGTGAAAGCACTGGCGTCTATGTGAAGGGCGCAGATGGCAAGTTCAATCTGCGACAAGTGAAGGTGGGCGCAGCACACGGCGACGACGTTGAGATCCTCAGCGGTCTGCAGGGCGGCGAAACCATCGTGAAGACGGGTGCCAGCTTCCTGCGCGCACCGGCGACAGGAGACTAACGCGATGTCTGCTCTCATTCGCATTCTTCTGCGCATGCGCGCGCTGGTTCTGATTGTGCTGGCATGCATGCTGGTCGCAGGAACCTTTGGCGCCATGCAGCTTGACGTTGAGGCGTATCCCGACCCCTCTCCACCGCTGGTTGAAATCATCACGCAGAATCCTGCGTGGTCCGCCGAGGAGATGGAACAGCAGGTTACCGCACCTGTTGAGACCGCGCTGTACGGCGTGCAACATCTCGACGGAATCCGTTCTATCTCCATCTTTGGCCTCTCCGATGTGAAGCTGTACTTCACCTTTACGAGCGACTATTTTCACGACAAGCAGGAAGTGCTGGATCGCCTGCAACTGTTGCAGCTTCCCAATGGCTTGCAGCCGCAACTTTCGCCTTGGTCACCCATTGGTGAAATCTATCGCTATCAACTGACCGGCCCCTACACGTTGTATGACCTCACGGCTACGCAGGACTGGCTCGTGACGCGTGAGATGAAGCAGGTTCCCGGCATCATCGACGTCACCACCTTCGGCGGCGATGTCAAGCAGTACCAGATTGAAGCCGATCCTCAGAAGCTGCTGGCTCACGGTGTAACGTTGCCGCAGGTTACGGCTGCGGTGCAGAACTCCAACGCCAACGCAGGTGGCAACTACATCTCACTCGGCGAACAGAGTGTCAATGTACGCGCTGTTGGTCAGTTGCACACGGTGGACGACATCAAGCAGGTTGTCGTCGCCAGCAATCGCGGTGTACCTGTTCTTGTTGGCGATGTTGCAGATGTGAAGATCGGTTCGCAGCAGCGCATGGGCAAGATCGGTCGCAACCATGATCCGGATGCGGTGGAAGGCATCGTTCTGCTCAACAAGAACGAAGAGTCAATCCCTGCACTGGAAGCACTCAAGGTCAAGATTCACGATCTGAATCATGGGCTGCTACCACCGGGCATGCACATCGACACCATCAGCGATCGAACCAACCTGATCGATCGGACCGAACACACGGTGAAGCACGTTATCATCACCGGTCTCGTGCTGGTGACGTTAATCCTGCTGTTCATGCTCGGCGATGTACGCACCACTATCATCGCCGCGGCGACGATTCCCTTCGCCGTGTTATTCGCGTTTTCGATGATGGCCATGACAGGCCATTCCGCGAACCTGATCTCCATCGGCGCGATCGACTTCGGCATCCTAGTCGACGCTTCCATCGTGGTACTGGAAAACATCCATCGCAAACTATCGCGACGATTGCCGGAAGACGATCTCGCTACCCTCATCATCGAAGGCGTTCAGGAAGCATCTCGTCCTGTTCTCTTCTCCACTGTCATCATCCTGGTGGCGTTCATTCCGCTGTTCACCATGGAAGGTGTGCCGGGTAAGATCTTCGCGCCCATGTCGGTCACGTACGGCTTTGCGCTCATTGGCGCGTTGCTATTCGGCCTGGTCTTTGCTCCGGTGCTTGCAATGGTGCTGGCTCCGAAGGGGCCACCCCCGGCACGTCCGGAAGAAGACGATGCACATGCGGGTGAAGGTACATGGCTGTCGAACTTCTTTCGTCACCACTACAACCGCATCTTCACGCTCACGCTACGGCGATCGAAATTCGTGTGGGGAGTCGCGCTCATCGCTCTCATCATTTCGGGTTTCATCTTTGTCTACGGAGTTGGCGGCGAATTTATGCCTCCACTTGAAGAAGGCAACCTGTGGGTACGTGCAACGTTGCCGCAGGATGTCTCTTTTGATGTGGCTTCCACTACGGTCGACAGTCTTCGTGAAGACTTCCAGCGTTTTCCTGAAGTGAAACAGGTAGTCTCGCAACTTGGCCGTCCAAACGATGGAACAGACGTCACCACCTTCAACAACCTGGAATTCCTCGTTGACCTGAAGGACGAAAGCACCTGGCCTGCGGATGTACACGGCAGCAAGGAGAAGTTGATTGAGCAGATGCAACACGCGCTCAGCAAGTATCCCGGTGTCGTGTTCGGCTTCTCTCAGCAGATTCAGGACAACGTGGAAGAAGCGATGTCCGGCGTGAAGGGCGAGAACTCACTGAAGATCTTCGGTGATGATCTCGACCAACTCTCAAAGCAGGCCGTCGCCGTCCAAAACGTGATGGAAAAGGTGCAGGGTGTGCAGGACGTTGGCATCTTCAAGGTCGATGGCCAGCCGTCGTTGGTCATTCGCGTGGATCGTGCGAAGGCAGCACGCTACAACATCGCCCCTGCTGATGTGAACGCCGCAGTGCAGGCTGCGGTGGGAGGGTCGGCCGTTACGCAATTGATCGAAGGTGATCGTCGCTTCGATATCACAGTTCGTTATCCCAAAAGCTATCGCGATAATCCCGACTCAGTAGGCAAGATTCTTCTGCCCGCCGGTGATGGATCTTCCGTGCCGCTCAGCGAGGTCGCGGACATTGGCGTGCGTCAAGGCAGCTTCCAGATCTTCCGTGAAGCAGGCCGTCGCTACATCCCCATCAAGTTCAGCGTTCGCGGACGCGATCTTGCTGCAACCATCACCGATCTGCAAGCGCAGTTGAAACAGAAGATTCAGCTACCCAACGGCTATACCTATGCCTGGGCCGGTGAATTCGACTCGTTGAAGAAGGAACAGAAGCGCCTGTCTGTGATCATCCCGATCAGCTTGCTGGCCATTCTGATCCTTCTATATACGCAGTTCAACACGTGGCTGGATGCGGTGATCGTGCTGGCGACTCTTCCTTTCGCGGCCATTGGAGGCATTCTGGCGTTGCTCATCACACACACATCGTTTTCCATCTCGGCAGCGGTTGGCTTTACTTCGCTGACCGGTGTGGCAACGCTGGGCGCGGTGGTCTTCCTGTCCGGCATCCGTCGGGCGCAGAAGCGTCATGGTGCACGTCATGGCCTTCGTGAAGGTTGTCTCGATGAAATGCGGCCAGTTCTGATGGCATGCATGTCGGCTGGCCTCGGTCTTCTGCCTGCTGCCATCAGCAACGGCATTGGAGCACAAGCACAACAACCATTGGCGCGTGTGGTGGTGGGTGGCATGATCACCACCGTGTTCTCCATCCTGTGCCTTACCCCACTGATGGCTCGTAGGCTTCCAAAGAACTTCGAAGAAGAGACCGTCTAGTCGTTTCGCCCGGTAGGAGGGACTTACACCTGCTACCGGGCGATTACTCTCAGCACCTACATCATTTCGCACCGAATCACGCTTGATGAGGCTAAGAGGTCCCTTTCGAGGGGCCTCTTATTTTGTGGTGCATCGTTGGGAATAGATCTCTCGATTAAGCGGCGGCAGTTACTCCGCCAGTCAGTGAGTTCCTCGCCACGCGACCGAAAGAGACATCCAGACCAACCTGCTCCTGGGACCTCTGTAGTCGCGTTCCAAATCGTGAAATATCTTCCTCCATCGATGCACAAGTCCACTCTCTGAAGTAAAAGAAATTGCGAACCAGATGAGAAGAAAGAAGAGCGCAAAGAATAGATAGTCGCCTGTGGTGAAGTCCATTTGTGAAGCCTCACCTTATGTTGAATCAATCCGGAGATGCATCGCGACGGGCCTGATATCGCTCGCGATATCGGGTGCGAGGAAAATCATAGTGCTGGTGCGATAGCAGTGCAGGCGCCGCTCATAGGCATTAGTGGCGCTCTATCAAAGGGCTGGAACACGCAGCAGCGTTCATCAGGCGACCACAGACACTGAAAAGCCCCGTAAAGCGCATCTTTAGCTGCTTTACGGGGCTTCCAAAAATCTATGGCGGAGAGACAGGGATTCGAACCCTGGATACCTTGCGGTATACACGCTTTCCAAGCGTGCGCCTTAAGCCACTCGGCCATCTCTCCGCTTCTTGGCTATCGTAACACGCAGAGGCCTGTGGCTGCTGGTTCATCGCAATGTGCCTGCAGCTGCCATCTCCCATACCGAAACCGGTAGAATGGCCGCGCATTGCATTCTCACGAATTGAAGGCACTCTGTTTATGCGCTGGCCAGCTCCCACTTCCCTTGCTGCAATCGTCTCAGTCGTTGCCTTACTTGGCGCCAGCCGCCCTGCGGACATCGCTTTTCGCGTGCAGATGATTGATCCGGGCTACGGTGAAACAGTCACGGTTGCAGACATCAATCGCGACGGCAAGCTGGACATTGTGTCAGGAGAACATTGGTTTGAAGCGCCCGGATGGACAAAGCATCCCTTGCGCGCCATCAACTACTCCAGTGGCTACATCGACAACTTTGCAGACCTCGCGATGGATGTGGACGGTGACGGCTGGACCGACATCATTCAATTCAGTTATTTCGCGCACAATATCGTCTGGTTGAAGAATCCCGGCAAAGCGGGTGGGGAGTGGAAGGCAAGCGAGATCGATAACAGTGGTCCCACGGAGTTCGCCTTCCTCGTTGATCTGGATAACGACGGAAAAGCAAACGAACTGCTGCCAGAGTTCGACCGCCCGAGTGTACCTGCAGCATGGTTTGAACATCGTGATGGCAAGTGGATCAAGCATGTTGTCGCCCCGCAAAGCTATGGCCACGGCATCGGTGTAGGCGATATGAATGGCGATGGCCGCAACGACATCCTCACGCCCAAGGGTTGGCTGGAAGCACCGGCCGACGTTCGCGCGGAAGGCTATTGGAAGTTTCACCCCACCGATTGGGGATGGAAGTACATTCCTCCTTCGGGAACACCCGCGGATGAAGTGAAGCTATCCGCAGCAGCGCAACGGGGTGGCGCGCAATTTGGCTACATGTACTTGTTAGACATCAATGGCGATGGTCGCAAAGATCTGTTGACCGGCATGGCACACGATTACGGTCTGGCTTGGTACGAACAAACGGCAGACGGCCATTTTGTTCAGCATGTGATTGATAGTTCGTGGTCGCAGGCGCACGCATCACAACTGGTTGATATGAACGGCGACGGGCAGCCCGACCTCGTGATTGGAAAGCGCTATTTCGCACACAACGGCGGCGATCCCGGTGAGCGAGAGCCGGTCGGGATCTACTGGTATGAATGGGGGAAGGTGTCTCCAGCAACGGCACAGAATGGCGGCGTGGAATGGGTTCGCCACATTGTTGATTACGGTGGCCGCATGGGCGGTGGCGTTCAAACAGTAGCCGTGGACATCGACGGCGACGGCGATATCGACGTGGTCAGCGCAAACAAATCTGGATTGTTTCTTGCGGAGAATCTCACCAAGTCACCCACGAAAGGTGGTCGCCGCTAATTCGATCCGCGAAGCAGCGGCTCAGATGGATCGGCATCCTTCCAGAGGTTCTTCAAATCATCTTCAGCGCGACTCGCATTGGGATCATCTCCCATTGTGCGATAAGAAGTCGCCAGGCCCGCTTGTGCCACGGGATACGCCAGTGTTCCGGTAAGCAGCGCCTCGCCTCGCCGTGTAAGAGCAGCTTTGAAATCGCCAATGGCCAGTACCTGCTGGCCAAGCTTCAAATACGATTCGCCACGAAGCAACACGGCCACAGTAGATTGAGCACTGGTCTTGTCCTCTTGCAGCAGGTTCAATGCGCCTTGCGGATCTCCCGTGCTCCATAACACTGCGGCTTGGATCAACGTCTTCTGCGCAGCGTCCGCGGGAAGACTGTCGGTTGCGGAATGCTTACACCATGCCTTCGCAAGGCCAGCATAGAATTTCGTGGTGTCCCCGGCTTCGGCGATAGACGGCAATTCATTGTGACAATGTCCTGCCATCGCTTCCATCGCGTCCAGCCGCGCATGCAAGAGCGCGGCCGACGAGACAACCTGAGGCTGTGCGCTTAAGCGCGTGAACGCGGCTGTGCCAAAACTATGCGCTTCTGCCAGGCGCCCGCGGTCACCCAGGTACGTCAGGTAGTACCAGTAATCGCTGAAGCTATTGGACGCCGCTGTAACTGCTGCCCATTGCGTTTCCGCGGCTTGATCGTTTCTAAGATATGCCGCGAGCAATGCAAGCCCCGGCGAAGCAGCGTTTAAGCTTGCGGCTCTGCCCTGCTCTTTCTGCGCCGATTCGTAGTGAGCCTGAGCAATCATTGCCTCTGTAGCCACTGAGACGGCGATGCGTCCCGCGGGATCGAGTTGAACGGCAGTTGTTCCTATGCTTTCGGCCTCCGCCGTACGTCCCGCTGCGAGGAGAGAACGCGCCATTGCAACGTGCGCCTCTGGCTGCAGGCTACACAGGTTGCTCCAGGCTTGTGCTGCTTCCATCGCTGCAGACGCGGCGTCTGTCGTTTCGTAAGCGATGCGGCTTTGCTGGCAAGGGCTTCCCTTGGTTGCGGCAGCTTTCAACGCAGTCGCAGCACGAAGACGTTCTACCTGAGCACCTGATTCACGCAGTGTTTCCACAAGTGCGAGTCGCGCAGGCACAAAAGATGGGTCGTCAGCCAGGGCGCGAGTGAGCTCGTCAATCGCGTTCGTTATCTGTCCAGCACGGAGATACGCCATCCCCTTCGCATACAGGCTTAAGGCATTGAGTGAATTCGTGGCCTCGTTGGCCAAAGGAACAGTATTCGCGGATGCCTGATCAGGGCTCTCACCAAGATGCGTTCGCAAGGCCACAGCAAGGCGGCTCAGCGCATTCGGAATCTCCACAGCGGAAGAGGCATCAACGTCTTCTGCCGCAAGCTCGCCCTTGTCCGACGTCCGCAGTATCTGCGCATGAATGTGATAGCTGTTGCCATCACGCGAGACGCTCCCAGTCAGATAAGCATCTGCACCACTTCGCCGCGCTATCTCCTGGGCATCCGGTTCATTCGAATTCAGCGGAGGCGCATATCCGGTCACGTGCAGCGATGGCATCTCGCGCAGCAGAATCTGCATGGCAATCGCAGGAACATCTTGCAGAAGGTTATCGCCGGTATTGTTATCAAACTGCGTGACCTGCAATCCCGTACTAATCACGCCCTGACCACCAACCGCACTGCCTCGCTGGCGAAGATATAGAAAGGCACCCACCGCCGCAAGAACCAGTGCCACGACCGTGGCAGGAATCCACCAGCGTATGCCGCCGGCTGCAACCTCGCGCTCAAACGACGAGGGCGAATGAATCACCGGGCCCCGCGCCACACCTCTAACTGCGGAATCCCTCGGAGTAGAACGCATCGCGGACGTACGAGTGCCCGAGGGAGCGTGTCCATGCACACTTCTCGCTGTCGGGTCAGAGACAGACACAGGCTCACGCGATACACGTGTCGCGCGAACATGCGAGGAGCTCGAAGGGTGCGCGTTGCTGACCGTGGAAGAGCCTGAAGGCCCTTTCAGCTTTCGTAATTCCTCAAGCAACGCATTCGCAGATGGAGTACGATTCTCGCGTTTCTTCTGCAGAAGACGCTGAATGATCGAGTCCATCCCCGTCGACAACTCCGTGTTCACCTTGCGGGGTGGAATGGGCTCAGAACCCAAAAGTTCTGCGAACACAACGGCGCTGGTAGCTCCGCGAAACGGAACATCACCGGTCGCCAATTCATATAGCACCGCTCCCAATGAGAACAGGTCCGAGCGTGGATCCAGATCTTCCCCGCGCGCCTGTTCGGGAGACATATATTCCACCGTCCCTACGGTCGCACCAGTACGCGTCAAGCCTGACGGCCCAAGAAGGATGCGGTCATGCTCCACTTTCGCCAGGCCGAAATCCAACACCTTCAGTTGAACTTCACCATCCGGGCCGTCCACCAGGAAGAGGTTTGCTGGCTTAATGTCGCGATGAACAATGCCCTTCGCATGCGCTGCGGCAAGTGCCTGCGCTGCCTGCATGGCAATGGAGATGAGTTCGTCTTCTAAAACCGGAACGCCATCGTGCAAGCGATCCTTGATCGACTCACCGTGTAATAGCTCCATCACCAGGTACGGATCACCGTCCTGTTCCCCGATGTCGAAGATGGTGGAGATGTTCGGATGATTCAGCGAGGAAACGGCGCGGGCCTCACGCAGAAAACGATCGCGGGCGCCTGCCATCTCCAGGTTCCGATGCAGCACCTTGATGGCAACGTCGCGCTCCAGACGGCGATCCCGAGCGCGATACACCGCTCCCATGCCACCAGAGCCAATCTGTTCAAGTACGACGTAGGGCCCGTACTGTCGTGGGCCGAGACCCTCCATCTGATTCCCTTTCCCCATTGGAATGCGAATCGGAAAGTATCACTGGAAGTTGGAGCCTCCGCAATACTTATCCCCTAGCCCACGGGCCAATCATATACTGTAGGCAGCGTCGCAACTGCCTGCTGCAATGGCAATTTCCACCCCAAAGTCCCTCGCCTTTGTGTGAGGCGAAATCGACCGTACATGAACTCTTTCGATCCCTCAGCTCCCACTCCCTCACTATCGCCGCAGGTCCTCATGATCGATGCGGACGACACATTGTGGGAGAACAATATCTACTTCGAACGCGCCATCGAACAGTTCATCCGTATCGTGGATCACGCAGAGTTGAACGATGCAGAAGTACGTTCAGCCTTCGATGCGCTGGAAGCCTCTCGTGTTCACACGCATGGTTATGGCACGCGCGCATTCCACCACTCACTGCTGGTCAGCTACGAACATCTCACGGGCTCGTCCTGCACCCACGAGATTGCAGCCCAGCTTGAATACTGCGCAGAGAGCATCCGCTCCGCAAATCTCACCTTGCTGGACGGCGTAAAGGAAACACTACCCCGTCTCTCCGAAAGACACACTGTCATCCTGGTCACAAAAGGTGACCAGGATGAGCAGCACGGGAAGTTACTGCGCTCAGGATTGGCCGATCACTTTCATCACGTAGAAGTGCTGCACGAAAAGCACACCGAAGCTTATGAAATTCTGCTGCAACGCTACGATTGCGACCCGGCCCATTCCTGGATGATTGGTAACAGTCCACGCAGCGATACCAACCCCGCCCTTGCTGCCGGTATGCACGCCGTTTACCTTCCCCATCCCAGCACCTGGGTGCTGGAACGCGAACCCATCAGCAGCCCAAAGGCAGGACGACGCCTGCTGCAACTAGCGAACTTTCGTGAGCTTTTGCACCATTTTGGGTGAAGCCATTTCTCTGCTATACTTCGTTCTGGATGGCGCACACGCCGGACGCACAGTAAGTCCTGTGTAACCGATGCGGAGGTGGCGAAATTGGCAGACGCACTAGCTTGAGGTGCTAGCGGGTAATTCCATACGGGTTCAAGTCCCGTCTTCCGCACCACTCCACACTTTTCTAGAAAGAACAGCCTGAACGGCAACACACCTGATGACATTCCTTGTAGCAGCTCTCATCGTTCTTCATGTGCTCGTTTGCCTATTCCTCATTGGCGTTGTCCTTATTCAGCAGGGCAAGAGCGCCGATCTGGCAGGGGCTTTCGGCGGAGCTGGATCACAGACAGCTTTCGGACCCCGCGGCGCAGCAAACTTGTTGACCCGTCTGACCACTTGGTCCGCTGTTCTGTTTATGCTCACGTCCATCAGCCTGACGGTTCTGATGTCGCGCTCCAACGATCGCTCGGTACTGTCCGGCATCAAGACGCAGCAGACGACACCGAAAAAGTAATTTCAGGGCATTTGATTTTTGAAAGGGTGTGAGCACTGCTCGCACCCTTTTCTCATTGCTTCAGGAGGACTTCATGCAGCGCGAAACCTTCCCCGTCGCACCACTTGGCTGCAACTGCTCCATCCTCTTCGACTCTGCGACGTCCGATGCTACAGTCGTTGATCCAGGCTCAGACATTCTTCGCATCGTCGGCTTCCTCGCCGCCCGCAATCTTAAACTCCGCCAGATCGTAGTCACGCACGGCCATCTGGATCACATCGCTGGGGCAAAGCTGTTATCAGAGCAAACCAGAGCTCCGGTCGTTTTCCATCCCGCGGACATCTTCCAGCTTTCGTGGATGGAGCAGCAGGCTGCGTGGATGGGCGTTCCTGTTCCCAAGACTGCACCGCCTGACATCGAAGCGGTGGAAGGCATGAAGCTACAGGTCGGTTCAGAGACTGGAGAAGTACTCCATACGCCGGGACACACAGAAGGTAGCATCTCACTGTACTTCCCGCAGAGCAGCTTGCTGCTGGCTGGAGATACTCTCTTCCGCGAAGGTATCGGCCGCACGGACTTACCCGGTGGAGACGACAAACATATCATCACGTCCATTCGCGAAAAGCTGCTGCTACTCCCTGAGACAACTCGCGTTATTGCGGGGCATGGTTCAGAAACCACGATTGCACACGAAATTCAACGCAACCCGTTTCTTCGTTAAATCAATGTTTTAGATCGATATCTGCAAGCGCAGCTTCAACTAGACAGAGTGCTGTTTACTGCAATGGTTCCTCATGCCTGCGGCAGATACTTCCGCGATCCGAAGCCGTGAAGACGAAGCTTTACCGTCCCGAGAGCTTCATGCCAGCGGTACTGGATGCGCTTTTGCCAGGAATACTCAGGTGGCCAGAGCGACGCGTGCGTCTGCCAGGAAAAGGCAAGTGGCCCGCTATAACGCTGCAGGATAAGTGATGTACGCGGTAGATGGTAGGCAGAGCTAATTACCTCTGCGGAGGTCCAGCCCTTCTGCTGCATGATTGCGCGGCTATACCAGATGTTTTGGATCGTGTCCTGGGCTTTGTCCTCGGCAATTACAGCGTTCGCAGGCACGCCTTCGCGTTCTGCCAGGTCTGCCATGACCTGCGCTTCGACGAAGTGATTGTGCGCAGGACCACCACTCATGATGATGTTGGGGGCTACGCCAGCGCGGTACTCTCGAACGGCTTCTTCCACGCGTTCCCGCATCTCCGGATCAGGAGAGCCATCTGCCTGCGCAGGGTGCCCCAGAACGATCAACGTGTCAAAGTGGGCAGCGTTCGTATTGTGATTGGGAATCGTCTCGTAAGAAACGACTGGAACAAGAACATACAAAAGAGCGGCACAAACCACAATACCCAGAAGCCAGAGAGAAAGGCGGCGCATAGGCAAACCCTAGCATGCGCCGCCCTTTTCTGTTGAGTTTCTTTCGGTTACCGGTGCGACTTCTTCGCAGGAGCCTTCTTTGCTGGTTTAGCAGCCACCTTCTTTGCGGGAAGTGCCTTTTTCGCAGGTGCCTTTGCAGCCTTAGCCGGTGCCGCTTTCTTGACCACTTTGGCAGGGGCCTTCTTGGCTACGACGACTTTCTTTGCAACAGCTTTGACCGGCTTCGCTGCTACCGCCTTCTTGACAGGTTTGGTGGGAGCTTTCTTCGCCGGTGCAGCCTTCTTTACGGGCTTAGCCGCGACTTTCTTGACCGGCTTTGCCGCGACCGTCTTCTTCACGGGCGCTGCCGATGCTTTCTTCGCAGGAGCGACCGGCTTGGCGGCTACCTTCTTCGCGGGGGCAGCGGCTTTTACCGGCGCAACGGCCTTCACCGGTGCCGCCTTCTTCGCGGGAACAACAGGCTTCACGATTGCTACAGGTTTCGCTGCGGGAACCGTCTTCGCAGGTGCCGGTGCGGGAGCTTTCTTTTCCGCAATGACCTTTGCCGCCTTCTTCTCTTTTGCACCCTTTGCCGGAAGTGGAGCCACCTTTTCAATCGGCTCTTCTTTGGTTGGCTCAGGGCCACGGTCCGGACCAGTGAGGTCGCCCTCTTCGGTCAACCCTGTCTCCAAGCCAGCCAGCTCTTCTTCCGCGGCAACGGTCAGAGTGCCTTCAAAGTCCGCATCGACTTCGACTACCTTCTTCTTTCCGCGGCCCTTGGGCTCTTTGCGTGCACGTGCACGACGAAGGTTCGGTGGCGGAGGAGGTGCTGGCGGCGAATACGGTTCCAGGAACGCCTTCATCTCTTCCGGAGTAGCAAGCCGCCCATCCATCAGCTCGAAGAAAAGCTTATCCAGCAGTTCGTTGTATCCCGGAAGATCCGGAGTAATTCGCATCTCCGTTAGCAACTGGTACGGAATGCGCTGGCGAGCGGTCGGCGACTCGGTAAGGAACGTCTTCAGGCGAGCCTGCACTGGCGCGCTCTTGCTGCCAAAGTACGTGGCCAGAACCAGGTCTGGCTCGCTCGCATGCAGCAACTTCCAGGCAGCGGACGGTGCAGCGGCTTCTTTCGCCGTGAGTTTCGTAGCAAAATCCTTCACGCGTGCGTCCAGCGACTCAATTTCGCGTACGAATCCCTGCCGAGCGAGCAAGTGCTTCAAGGAAGAGACTTCACCAGCAGACATTTTGCCGGTTACCAGAGGGAAGGCAATGGCAGCAATATGACCAAGAACGCCCTGAATCTGCAACTCGCCCTGACGGGTATAGAGATCTGTGAGGGCCGCAATGTTTGCCTTTGCCGACTGCCACGCCGGGAAGAGGTACTGCATCCACCCTTCGGCTTCCAGAGCGCGAAGCACGCGTACAGGGTCTTCTTCATGGAAGAGTTCTTCCAGCTCGTAGCCTTTGTTCCAGGCGCTCAGAGCGGAAATGTAGCCCTCTTCCTTGGCGGTCTCGTAGCGCTGGCGGGTCTTCTCTTCCAACTGCCAACCCAGCCGCGACATCAATCGAACCGCACGGATCAACCGCGAAGGCTCCTCGATGAAGCCGTAGTTGCTGACAAGACGTAGCTCCCGGTTTTCAATGTCCGCCACGCCATTCAGCGGGTCCATCAACAGGCCGTAGGATCCCTCGTTCAACGAAATCGCCATCGCATTCGCGGTAAAGTCGCGGCTGCGGAGGTCGTCGATAAGGCTTCCCGGCTCGTATTTCGGCTTGCCTGGCTTAGGCCAGGAAACGGTGTTGGCTGAACTCAGTTCCAGCCGGACTCCGCCTGAATAGGTCAGAAAAAGCTGGTGTGCGGGCGCGTTCTCGCCCACGATCTCGAACCCAGCGGCCCCTAAGCCTTTTCGAATGCGAGACAAATCGCCCTGAATGGTCAGGTCGATATCCCGGACAGAGGCGCCCGCGGTTAGATCGCGGACAGCTCCGCCCGTGAGGAAAATAGTGGCATCGCTCTCGCGGGCAATCGTGCGGAGTGCACCGATGGCCTTCTGCTGCGCATGCGAAAGGCGGTTTTCCAGCAGATAGATATAATCAGCCATGTACCGTTCCAGTCTCCAAAGCGCCGGTTAAAAATGCCGTGCGCGTTGCCGGTAAACAGCGCCAATTCAGCATGTTAGGCGGCGCTGAAAAGCTCAGCACAAAATGTGAGTTTAGCATGCTGCTGTCGCCCTGAATACCCCTTTGCACACATTTTGTTGCGGACTACACCCTATAACGCCACAATAGCTTCGACTAGTAACGATAAGCTGCTCGAGTCCGAATGGGAGAGTAATGGCGGGATCGCAGAAAAAGGTCGTTCTTCGCCGCTTCTCCCCCGGCTTGCTGTGGGGCTATCTGCCGCCCGGCGGATTCGCTCATGCAGGTTTTCTGGACCTGCTGGACCTCAGCGGCAGGATACAAAGCATCCCCCTCGCCGACGTAAAGTATGCCGCTTTTGTCCGCGACTTCAACACCAACGACAGTTCCAGCCCCGAACGCCTCTTACGGAAGACATTTCTTGCGCGGCCCAGGACGGAAGGGCTATGGCTCCGGCTAACGCTGCGTGATGGCGATCGTATCGAGGGACTGGCTCCGCTGGACCTGACACTGGCGGACGGTTGGGTCGAGGACGTCGGAGTTCAGCTCACTCCCCCGGACATCCGAGGCAACACGCAGCGGCTTTACATCCCCCGCGCGGCCATCGATCAGATGGAAATTCTGGCAGTTGTGACAACTCCTTCGAAGCGGAAGGCCTTCGCCCCGATTCCGGCGGAAGAGACGCAACAACCCGACCTATTCAGCATGCCTTTGCCCCCTGACTCGCGCACCAACTAGCGAGTAACATTGACGGCATGAAGCTAGCGGAAATTGCGCAACGGTTGGGCGCCGAATTGGTGGGCGGCGATGGTGATATTGAGATCACAGGAGTCGCCGGTATTGAACATGCCGGTGCCTCGGAAATTACCTTCATTGCCAATCCGAAGTACTCCGCCCAGGCAAAGACCACCAAGGCGGCCGCCATTCTCGTCGAGCCGGACTTCCCCGCTTTGGATGGAACCCCGACGCTTCGTATCAAAAACTGTTACCGGGCCTTCGCCCAAACCATCACCTACTTCTATCACCCGCCAAAGTACGCACCCGGTGTCCATGCCACGGCGGTCGTTGATCCCTCTGCGAAGGTCGGTGCAGACGCTCATATTGGTGCTTATGTCGTGATTGGCCCGAATGTGACGATCGGCTCGAGTGCTGTCGTTCTTCCCCATACTGTGATTTACGCCGGAGCTACCATTGGCGATCGATTTTTTGCCCATGCACACGCGGTTGTCCGCGAATTCTGCCGCCTGGGCGACGATGTCGTTCTGCAAAATGGCGCGGTCATCGGCGCGGATGGATTTGGCTATGCCCGCGAAACTGCCGGTGGCTGGACCAAGATTGTGCAGTCTGGCGCGGCTGTTTTAGGCGATCGCGTCGAGGTGCAGGCAAATGCGTGCGTTGACCGCGCCAGCATTGGCGAAACGCGGATTGGTGACGGCAGCAAAATCGACAACCTGGTCCAGGTGGGCCACGGTTCGACCGTCGGGCAGGACACCTTACTCTGCGCCCAGGTGGGCCTTGCGGGATCGACGGAGGTAGGCAGCCGAGTCATCCTCGCCGGGCAAGTAGGCGTTGCCGGGCACTGCAAGGTGGGCGATGGAGCAGTCGCCACGGCGCAAAGCGGCATTCCAAGCGACGTGGCCGCAAACAGCGTTGTGAGCGGCTACCCGGCCATGGACAACAAGCTGTGGTTACGCTCGGTCGCGGCATTTGCCCGACTCCCCGAAATGGTGCGTGAGTTGCGTTCCCTGCGCAAGCAACATTCAGAGTAAAACGGCGGGTGACCATGCCATGCCTCCCCGCATCAGACCTGTGAGCGCATGGACGATCACAACCACACAACGGCAACTGAAACTTCGACAGCAACAGCCGTAGAAAACGGCCCGCCGGTTCGCGTTCTGCTTCTCGACGACGACCCCGCAAACCTGTTGCTGCGTGCCGCGATTCTTCGTCAGAACGGCTACGAAGTTCTCTCGGCGGGGACCATTGAGGAGGCGAATGCCTACCTTGAACAAACAGACATTGCCGTTCTGGACTATCACCTGGGACATGGGAAATTTGGCACGGCGGTCGCCGCAAAGCTTCGTCAACGACGCCCCGAAGTGCCGATTATCATCCTTTCCGCCACACTGGAACGTCGTTTCGGTGGAGTGGAAGACATGCATCTGTTGAAGGGACACAGTTCCGCAGAGGATTTGCTTTCGGCTCTTCGCGGCTTAGAGGCCAAACGTCGCGGTGCTCCTGTGGTGGTCAATGCGCGGGAGTTCTATTACAGCCGGATCGCCATGGCCATTGGCGTCGACGTTTTGGTGCAGATCCTTGATCCTGAAGGTACCTGGCATTACGTGAACGAAAGCGCTGCCGCGTACCTGGAGAAGCCGCGTGAATGGTTTCCGGGGCGCAACATGTTTGCGGAGATGAGCGACATCCTGCGTGACTGGCGTGATGTCTTGCACGCAGTCTCCACCACGCGCGAAACGTATATCGACCGAACACGCCGTGGCTTGCTGACAGAACCCCGCCTGGAAGAAGCGGCGGCCACGTGGTCGGTATTGGCATTTCCCATCATGTTGCACGACGGTGGCAGCGGTGTGGTGCTGAGCGCGCGCATTCTGGAGCGCAACAACGGCCTGCCTGTCTTCGTTGCGTAACGCCTTGCATCATCAACCTGCTAACCTCAACGTATGCGCCGTATCGCTGCAGCCTCGTTCGTTAGCGCCGTATTCCTTACCGGCTGCCATTCGCATTACATTCAGACGACCATTACCAACCAGTCCGGCGCAGACATTAACGTCGTGCAGGTGGAGTATCCCGGTGCGTCCTTTGGAACGCAGCGCATCGCCAACGGTGCCAGCTTCCATTACCGCTTCAAACTCCTGGGTACCGGTGACCTGAAACTTACATGGACAGACGCCTCCTATCAGGAACACACACTGAAGGGGCTACATCTGGACGAAGGTCAGGAAGGGACGCTTGTCATTAACTTCCCTTCGCAGTCGCAGGCTAACTTCCAGCCGAGTTTGAAGCCGTGAACCATTCCCTTTCGCCACAGCGTGGCGTTTTCATCACCTTTGAAGGTCCGGACGGCTCCGGCAAGACCACTCAGATTCGCCGCGCCACGGAGTGGTTACAGGGCCGAGGCATCGATCCTGTGCTGTTACGACAACCCGGCGGCACACCGCTGGGAGAAAAGATCCGTAGCATCCTTCTGGATTCGCGCGCGCAAGACCCGGTATCTCCGTTGACTGAACTTGCACTGATGTTTGCAGACCGCGCACAGTCGATTCACGAAATCATCCTGCCTGCCCTGCGCGAAGGTCGGGTCATTCTTTGTGATCGTTACACCGATTCCAGCGAGGCGTATCAGGGCGCAGGGCGCGGCCTTGGCTCGGAGCGTGTTCTCGCTGTGCATCGCGCGATCTGTGACGATCTGCAGCCAGACCTGACCGTTCTTCTGCTACCCGACGTAGAAAAGGCGCTGGAGCGTGCTCGGCGTCGCAACCAACGACACGTTCAGCAAACCGGAACAGATGAAAACCGGTTCGAAGCTGAAGGCGAAGCCTTCTATCGTCGCGTCCACACTGCCTATCGAGACATTGCTAAGCGTGAACCGCAGCGCGTCGCGCTCATTGGTCCGGGCACGGGAGATGATGGGATCGAAGCCATCGCCTCAAGGATTCGCGAGATCATAACAACACGTCTCGAACAGCATCTACACGCCGCTTCCGGCGTCTAATCCGCAATGGCCGATGGCATCGACTTTGAGAACAGTTACGTCTTTCGTCCGGCGCATACGCTAAAGACGAAGGCCGGTGAATGGCGTATCCCTCCCGGCCTTCGCAAGACACTGCCTTTCTATCTTCATAAGCCATGGGCTCGGCTGGGCAAGCCCATTTTGCTATTCGAATACATGGCGCAACACTGCGGTCCCATCTCGCATTACATGCTGTTCGGCAATCACGTCGTTTTCCTGAATGACCCCGCTGCGATTCGCGAAGTGCTGGTGAATCAGGCAAACAAGTTTGTACGCGAACGCACCATCACACGCCTGAAGATATTGCTCGGAGAGGGGCTGCTCACGAGCGATGACCCCATTCACAAGCGGTCGCGGCGTATCGTTGCGCCGGCATTTCATCGCCAACGCATTCATGACTACGCTGACGAGATGGTTCGTTCCACCCAGCACTGGCGCAGTCGCTGGCATGACGGCGATGTTGTGGATATGAACGCGGAGATGATGACGCTGTCGCTCGATATCGTGGCGCGCACTCTCTTTGCAACCGAAGTTGACGATGACATTCGCCAGATCAATGAACACTCAAACCGCATTATGGCGATCTATAACTTCCTTGTCGGTTTCCCAAACGCGGAAGCTTTTCTGAAATACCGAATACCTGTCCCGGGTTTGCGCAGTTTTGCAAAGTCACGCGCGAAGCTGGATGAGGTGATAAATCGCATCATCCGCGAACGCAAGGCAGCAAACGCGGCCGATCCCGAACACACCGACCGGCACGACCTGTTAAGCATGCTCCTGGCGTCACGCGATGAGGATGGTTCGGAACTCAGCGACGAGCAGCTTCGCGATGAGGTGTTGACCATCTTCCTTGCCGGCTACGAAACCACGGCAAATGCGTTGTCGTGGACGTGGTACCTGCTATCGACACATCCTGAACATCAGGAAACGATGTATGCAGAACTTCGCGAAGTCCTGGGAGATCGCACCGCAACACTTGAAGACTATGCAAGCCTGAAATACACACAGATGGTCTTCGCAGAGGCCATGCGCCTCTATCCTCCGGCGTGGGCGATGGGACGCAAATCGACTGAGCCCATCGAGGTTGGCCCGTATTATTTGCCGCCTGGCACGCACTTCTTTCTCTCGCAGTATGTTCTGCAGCGCGACGCGCGATTCTATCCGGAACCATTGAAGTTTGATCCTCTGAGACACACGGAAGAAGAGAAAGCAAAACGCGATAAGTTCGAATACTTCCCTTTCGGTGGCGGTCCGCGGCAATGTATTGGAGAGGGGTTTGCGTGGCTGGAAGGCGTGCTCCTGCTGGCCGGCATCGCGCAAAAGTGGCGGATGACATGGATTGAAGGTCAACCTGTGGCCGTGGAAGAGAAAATCACGCTTCGCCCCAAGTACCCACTCCGCATGACGCTGCACGCTCGCTAGCTTTCGCCACTCAGAATCGATCAAGATATTGCATCGCAGAGATGCGGAGATGCGTATAGATCGGTATGAACGTCCTTGTGCACCTTCGCGCCGCAGTTGTTGCTTTTGCTGCTCTGCTCGGCGCATCGCAACAAACGCCCGAGTCTTTTGATGTTGTCGTCATTCATCCGAATCACACGGGCGAACGAAACACACAGCTGGATCTGACGCGACCGGGTCAGTTTATTGCGGTCAATGCGACGGCTCGCACGCTGCTTCGCAACGCCTATGGTCTGCTTCCGTTTCAACTTGCCGGTGCACCCAACTGGGACGACGAAGATGCTTTCGACATTCGCGCCAAGATCGATTCCTCAGATGTGATTACACAGGCCAGGTTCAAGGTTCTTCTGCAATCGCTGCTTGCGGACCGCTTCCATCTGAAGGCGCATTGGGAAACGCGCGAGTCTCCCGTATACGTGCTGGTTCGAGACAAGGGCGAACCGAAGATCACGCCACACGCCGATTCGCCGGGGCACGGGATGAATACCCGCAAAACCGCGACCATGGTCAACATGAAAGGCGATGGTGTGCCCATGCAGGAGCTGTCGACGAACCTGGCCAATCAACTAGGCCGGTACGTCATTGATCAAACGGAGTTGAAGGGAAATTACGATTTCGTTCTGAACTGGAGTCCCGATCAGAACTCCGACACTAACCTTCCGTCACTCTTCACCGCAATACGCGAGCAGCTTGGACTGCGGCTCGAAGCGCAAAAGGGACCGATGCCCGTACTGGTGATAGATCATATCGAGAAGCCATCGGACAATTGACGCGGTGTGAAGAAATCTACGCCGTTAGAGCCGTCGCAAGAAATGTGTCCATGCCAGACGCGGGCAGCGGTCTTGAGAAAAGATATCCCTGTCCGTATTCGCAACCCATCTCGCGAAGCAGATCAAGCTGCTCTGCAGTTTCAATTCCTTCTGCAATCACATTGAGATGCAGCGCATGTGCCAACGCGATGATCGAGCGCACCAGCGCCGCCTTCTCGCGGCTATCCAACATGTTCATCACGAAGGAGCGATCCACCTTCAGACCGTCAAAGGGAAAGCGTTGGAGGTAACTGAGTGAGGAATAGCCCGTTCCGAAATCGTCGAGATCCAGTAGGATGCCGGTGCTCTTCAACTCTTCCAGTATCTCGTTGGCGCGTTCCGTATCGTCGATTAGGACGCCTTCCGTAACCTCGAGTGAGATACATTGTGGCGGGACGCGATACTTCTGCGTAAGTTCTCGCAACATCCTTCCAAGTCGCTTGTCCACCAGTTGAAGCGCGGAAAGATTGACAGCCATGGAGACCTCCTCATCCACCAGGCCGTTCTCACGCCATTGCGCCAACTGCTCAATCGAACGCGTCAGCACCAGCGTCCCAAGTTCTACGATCAGGTCAAACTGTTCCGCAATGCTGATGAACTCTTCCGCTGAGATCATGCCAAACTTGGGATGATGCCAGCGCACAAGCGCTTCAAACCCTATGACCTTACGCGAAGGCAGATGAAGTTTGGGCTGGTAATAAACCTCCAGCTCCTCGTTGGAGATGGCATTGTGAAGTGCTGAAGAAAGCTCAAGCTGCCGGAGCATCCCATGCCGCATCGTCTCCGAGAAAACCAGCCGGTTGCCACCGCCATGCAATTTGGCTTCGCCCAGCGCAATTTCCGCGCATTGCAACAGATCACTCGCACCATCACAGGGATGTGATCGCATGGCAAGGCCAATACTCACGGAAAGCGAAATCCGTTTGTCATCGAGACCAATAGAACTTCCGAGCAATGCACTCAGTTCCTCGGCAACCCGGAGCGCCTCCTGTTCATTCCGCTTTCCACCCAGTATCAAGGCGAATTCATCCGCGGAAAGACGGGCGGCGATGCTATCTGGATGAACGGAAGCCCGCTTGGAAAGACGGAGACCAACTTCCTGCAGCACACGGTCTCCTGCCGCGCGCCCGAGCCCGCTGTTCAACAGCTTGAACGAGTCCAGGTTGATGGCATAGACCGCGAAATTGTCCTCTGCAGGTGATCCTGCCTCCATCAGCCGTTCCAGATGCTCCAGCAGATGAGTTCTTGTGGCCAATCCGGTAAGCACATCCACCGTCTTGCGCTCGGTAATGTCCACCATCGCGCCGACCAGACGTATGGGCTCTCCTTCACTGTTTCTGACGGCGATGCTGCGATTCGCGATCCACCGCCAGCGTCCATCCGTATGGCTTACGCGATATTCAGCATAGAAAGATAGGGCTTTCGTCGCGTACAAATCGCTGATCGTGCTAACGCGCGCTCTGTCGGAGGGATGAATCCTGTTCATCCAGTCTTCAATTCCAACATAGCAATCGACTGGCTCTTCCCCAACAATGGCGCGTGCACGAGCTGACAGATACAACGAATCGTGAACGCAATCCCAATCCCAGATACCCTCTGTCGCAGCCTGGGTGGCGAGCTTGAAGCGTTCGTTTGCCCGCACGATTTCATCGCCAATGCGCGATAGTCGTTCTGGATAAAGACGGTTCTCCATAATCAGTACCGTCAGGGCTGCAAACTGTTTCAGGCACTCGCGCTCACGTTCCGAGAATTCGAGCCGCGGCTTTTGATCAATGATGGAGAAGCCGCCCAGCATCATGCCATCGCGACCCACTAGAGGGGCTCCAGCATAAAATCGGATGTTCGGTTCGCCGATCACAAAAGGATTCGTCCGAAAGCGTTCGTTCTCCTGCGCATCGAGAACCACGAGCGGTTCATTTCCCAGAATCGAATAGGCGCAGAAGGATGTGTCTCGCGGACTTTCGCGCAGGTCTATTCCAATGGCGGACTTAAAAAACTGGCGATGTTCGTCGATCAGCGAGACCAATACGATTGGCACCCGAAAGAGTTCCGCCGCGAGACGCGTCAAATAATCGAACCCCGGCTCCGGGTCGCTATCCAGAACACAATAGCTTTTCAAAACGCGGAGGCGTTCAGCTTCGTTATACGGAAGCGGCGCTGGAACCCAGCCAGCTGTTGAAGCCATGCGGATTAGCCTCCCGGCCCTTACGAAAACTCAACTCTGCGCAGAAATCCACAGAAGAGACAGGGTATGTATAGCACACAGCATAAGCCATCGCATGAGGTGTTGCGTATTGCGCATATAGAAAGCTGAAAGCATCCTCTGCCGACGAATTTTTCGTGACGCCGGTATGCTGGAAGAGATGTTCCGCTTTTCTGATTTCGTGGGCAACACCGCTACCGTGGTGCATCTTCGCCGCGCCATTGCCTCGGGGCGACTGCCCTCGTCCATTCTGCTGAGCGGTCCCGCAGGTAGCGGTAAGTACACGCTTTCGTTGCTGCTGACGATGTCGTTGCTTTGCGAAAACCAGCCGCGCGAGGCTCATGCAGATGGCGATCTTGCCGACTTCTGCGGACACTGCCGTCACTGCACACGCATTGCAGAGGCGATGGACCTTCCGGCGTTGGTGGATGCTGCGGTTGCAGCGCGTGAAGAACTGCGTGAGACAGACAAGAAAGAGACACGCGTGCTGATTCAAACGCACCCGGATGTACTCATTCTTCCGCCCGATCCGCCGCAGCTTTTGGTCAAGCTCGGACAGGTGCGCACGCTGATTCGTGGCATCTACACTCTGCCCGGTGAGACAAAACACCGCGTGTATCTCTTTCCGTCGGCAGCGTTCATGAAAGAAGCAGCGAACAGCCTCCTAAAAGTGCTGGAGGAACCGCCTGCTTACGCGCACATCGTTCTCATGGCCGAACATCCGGGCGAACTGCTTCCAACCATCCGCAGCCGCTGCGCGCCCGTTCGCCTCGGAGCTTTATCTGCACCAGAGATTGAAGACCTGTTAGCGACGCGAAAGCCCGAAGTGAAGCCCGCACAACGCGCGTTGATTGCGCGCCTGGCACAGGGAGCAGCCGGTAAGGCCCTCAGCTTCGACCTTGAGGGTTATCTTGCTGCGCGCACCGATGCCATAGTTCTACTGCGTTCTGCCGTCCTTGATTCGGAACACACAGACCTATTTAAGACGACGGAAACGTATCGCGCCGGGGCGGATGGCCAGCAGAAGACTCAGGCCATGCTTGCTGCACTGGCAGGATTGCTGGAAGACCTGCTACTTCTGCGCAGCGGCGTCCCGGACCGCGTCCGCAACGTGGACATGCGTCGCGATCTCGACACGCTTGCTGACTCCGTCACCTTCGAGTGGCTGGAGAATGCGCTACGCGGCATGGATCAGGTCATCAGCGGGATGCGTCGCAACCTGTTGCGTTCACTGTCGCTAGATGCTTTTGCGGAATCCATGTCCAGCGGTCGTCGTTAAGTTCTACTTGTCGATCACGAAATGAAATACGCGTGTTGGGCCGTCCTCCGGCAGGAGGTACAGGTCGTTGCCCTTCACTGTCATGCCTTCCGCACTGTAAAGCCGACCACGATCCGTCGTTCCTGATGCGAGGGAGCGCACCGGCTTCATCGACGGCCACTCGTACCAATCGACCGCGCCGGTAGTCTTCGTCAGATTGCCGCCACCCACCAGCATTCCGTTTACAAACTTGATGTCCTGATACTGATTCTGCGACGGCGTATCAATCACGCGAATCACCTTGCCATCCATGCCGATGACATACAGTTTGCGGCTGCCCCAGTTCCCTGCAATCAACGAATCTTTTGTGATCGCAACGCAACCGACGTGATCCGCAACCGAAATTTTTCGTTTGACCTTCAGCGTTTTCTTATCCAGCTCCAGTAGTGTTGCGCTGCTGTTTGGCTTGTACTCCGCGACGGGAACCCAAATGGAGTTGCCACTGATGGAGAAGCCACCGGGGTGATAGCGTTCTCCATCGCTAACGTCCACCTGCCGCTCAAACGCTCCGGTCTTTCGATTGAACTGATGCAGATACCCTTTATGCGCGGTGGAATCCACCGACGTGATCCAGATGTGTTCCTTATCCAGGTCAATGCCCTGCACATGGAACACCGTGCCTTGAAGCACCTGGGTATCGGCCAGACTCGCATGTTCAATACCTTGCAACTGTGCCGCCGCAGGAAGCGACAAGCCGAGAACCATCACCATTACTCGCAACATCATGCGATCAGCATAAGCGATTCGGTAAACTGTCCTAGTGCAGGTCAGGCTGTCTTCGGACAGCTTGTTAAATGGGGAAGCTGGTGTGAATCCGGCGCTGTCCCGCAACGGTGATGGGAAAGATTTCCCAAAGTCCGACTACCGGCCTGCCGCCACCACCATGGAAGCGTTAAAACGCTCACCGTGGGTGCGTTTGAGGCTACCGCTCTCGTGGACTGGAACGGTGACCAATGCCTGCTTCTGCGCCTTTGCGCGTTGTTGCATGCCTGCGCATGGGTGGTTCCCTCGTAATCAGGAGAGAACCAAGATGGCAACACAGGCACTTACAACATTTCCCAAGCTGAAGACAGCAAACCTCGGCTTCCCGCGCATGGGACGGCAGCGCGAACTGAAGTTTGCACTTGAAGGATATTGGACGGGCAAACGCACCGAAGCCGAACTTCTGGAAACAGCATCAACCCTTCGCGCGGAGCACTGGAAGCTTCAGCAGTCTGCGGGAATCGACTTTATTCCCGCCAACGACTTCTCGCTCTATGACCAGGTGCTCGACACGTTGGTCCTGATCGGCGCCACGCCGGAACGCTTTGGCAGCGGCAAGGTTACGTTGGAACGCTACTTTGGTATGGCGCGCAATAGTAAACAACAAACCGCCATGGAGATGACCAAGTGGTTCGATACGAACTACCACTACCTGGTCCCCGAGTGGAGTGCATGGCTTCCCTTCACCGTCGATACGACGAAGCTGCTGAATGAAATTGCAGAGGCACGTGCGCTTGGCATTGAACCCCGTCCTGTTCTCATTGGACCTCTGACGCTGCTGCTTCTAGGCAAGGGCGTGGATGGGTTTGATCCCTTCATGCTTGCGGACAAGCTCATAGCTGCCTACAAGACGGTTCTGCAAACGCTGGAGCAGCAGAACATCCAATGGGTTCAGATCGATGAACCGATCCTTGCTACTGACCTTCCCGAAGGCGCAGCACAGTTCTTCCGCAATGCGTACGCAGAGCTAACCAAATCTTCAATCAAGCTCATGTTGACCACCTACTTCGATCACCTTGGCAGCAACCTCTCATTGGCTGTTGAAGCACGCACCGCAGGCGTCCACATTGACCTTGTTCGTGCGCCACAGCAGTTGGACGAAGTTCTTGCGGCGATTGCGCCGGAACAGGTGCTGAGCCTCGGTGTGGTGGAAGGACGCAATATCTGGCTGACAGATTTTGCCGTTGTCCGAGAGTTTCTCTCAAAGGCTGTTGCTACTTTGGGAGCGGAGCGTGTCCTCGTTGCACCATCGTGCTCGCTGCTGCATGTGCCGCACGATCTGCGTAGTGAAACAAAGCTGCCTGCTCGTGTAAAAGGCTGGCTGCGCTTCGCAGAAGAAAAGCTCGCAGAGATCGCGGTGAATGCTTCTTCTGACGAAGCAGCATTCACCGCAAATGTAGCTGCGATTGCGGATCGTGCAGCAGCCGAATCCTCCACGAATCAGGAAGTGCGTTCGAAGCTTGCGGCACTGCTGGAATCAGACTTCGCGCGCAAGTCGCCTTACAACGAGCGCACAACGAAGCAGCGTGCCGAACTAGGCTTGCCGCTCTTCCCTACCACAACCATCGGTTCCTTCCCGCAGACAGCAGAAGTGCGCAAGCATCGCGCTGCATTCAAGCACGGCCACGAATCTGCAGAAGCCTACGAGGCATTTCTTCGCGAAGCCACGGAGCACTGCATTCGCCAGCAGGAAGAGATCGGCCTTGACGTGCTGGTTCACGGCGAATTTGAACGCAACGACATGGTTGAATACTTCGCAGAGTTTCTGGAAGGATTCGTCTTCACTGAGAACGGATGGGTGCAGAGCTACGGCTCGCGTTGTGTAAAGCCGCCCATCATCTTCGGTGACGTTTCGCGTCCGCAGCCAATGACGGTGAAGTGGACTGACTACGCGCGGTCGCTCACATCACGTCCCATGAAGGGCATGCTTACCGGTCCCATCACAATTCTGCAATGGTCGTTTGTACGCAACGATATCCCGCGCCAGCAGACCGCTTGGCAGATTGCCCTTGCGCTGCGTTCGGAGGTCAATGATCTGGAGGCAGCAGGCATCCGCATCATTCAGGTGGACGAGCCCGCGTTGCGCGAAGGTTTGCCGCTTCGTCATGCCGATTGGGAAACCTATCTTGACTGGGCAGTCAAAGCATTCCGACTCTCCACCAGCGGCGTAGAAGACGAGACGCAGATTCATACGCACATGTGCTACTGCGAGTTTGAAGACGTGTTGCCTTCCATTGCGGCGCTCGATGCAGACGTCATCTCGATGGAGTCTGCACGCTCGCGTATGGAATTGCTAGACGCTTTCCGCGCACATGGTTATCCCAACGAGATTGGACCGGGCGTGTACGACATCCACTCGCCTCGCGTCCCTTCTGCAGAAGAGATGGGCGAACTGCTTGGCCTTGCGATCAACGCTCTCAAGCCGGGGCAGGTCTGGGTCAATCCGGATTGCGGTTTGAAGACGCGTGGCTGGCCAGAGACGGTCGAGGCACTGAAAAACATGTGCCAGGCTGCTGTTCAAGCGCGCATTCATTTCACTGAGTAATGCAACGAAGGTGGGTCATTGCGACCCACCTTCTGCGCCATGCCATAGTCAGTGTTTTGCGTGTGAGCTCCCTAACTCGGCAGGCATCACGTAATCCACACATAGGGTTGCAACAATCGCCAGGTCTTGTTATCTTGAATAAGTGCTTCGGCGCGTGTGCACTCGTAGCTCAGCTGGATAGAGCAATTGGCTACGAACCAATAGGTCGGAGGTTCGAATCCTTCCGAGTGCACCATACCTTTTAGAAAGGCCACTCTTCGGAGTGGCCTTTCTGGTTTCTATCTAACTTATTTCGCTTGAGATAAGTCGAGACCTGGAACCAATGTCTTTCCGTCGATTCCCTGCGACGACCATGCTGACACAATCGCCTTTGCGATCTTCGCCACAGTAACTTCGCCTTCGTTATCGACGCTCCAACCCTTATCGCTGTTTTCGTACGTGTATACCGCCAACACGATGGGGCCCGACTTCGCCGCGATGATCGCTACATCCGACCGCGTGGCATCCAGCGATCCGGTCTTACTCGCAATGCCGCTCCCCGCTTCCGTGTTATCCAGCGTCTCCAGGTAGCGGGGTACGGTATCGCGGTAGAACTGATTGCGAAGCATCTCGATAGCTGCCTTGCACGCCACCTGCGCCTTTGCAGGACCGACCGCAGGCTGACCAGCGATGTTCAGATCGCAGCGACCAATCTTTTCCATCACAGTGCTGATCTGTTGCGCTGTTGTCTTGCCAAGTCCGAACTTTGCCTGATCCGCAGGCATTGGCCCAGCGGCTGGCTTAAAGACCTTCTTGTACAACCACGTCTGATCCAAACCAAGCGCCGTCATGTTGTCATCGACCTTCTTCGTTGTGAAGCGGTCAATCATCATGTTGGTGGCGGTGTTGTCGCTGACAATGACCATCATCGTGGCCACATCCTTCAGCGTGACGGACAGCGGCGTATCGAAGAAATGCAACACGCCAGAGCCGGCCACACCCTCACCCGGTTGCAGTGTCAGCTTCTCGTCCCATGCGGCGTGTCCCAGGCCAATCTCGCGCATGGCCGTCCACAGCATTGCCAGCTTGATGGTGCTTGCTGTCTGCACGGGCTTGTCCGCATCGATGGCAATCGTCTTGTCGGTGTTGAGTTGGTGGGCATAGACAGCGACTTTGCCATGATGCTGCGCGATGATCTGTTGCACGGCACTCGTGACGACGTCCTGCGACTGCGCAACAGCAGAAGAGCCACACGTCAGCAAGGAAAAACTCACGGCACAAAGGGATATGCGAATTGTTCGAGGGAACATGCGGAGAAACATGTCCGCAATGCTATCCGAGCAGCTTACCTAAATCCATGCCGCCCAGCATGCCCTGCGTCTCCGACTGCATCTGCGCGTCGGCCTTGCGTCCGGCTTCGTTGATAGCGGCCGTGATCAAATCTTCCAGCATTTCAATGTCGCCGGAAGCGGCCGTGAGAACATTCGGGTCCAGCTTCAACCGAAGTAACTCCTTGCGACCGTTCACGCGGGCCGTTACCAACCCACCGCCCGAAGTGGCTTCGGCCGTGGTAGTGGCGAGCTTCTCTTCCATCTGGGCCTGCATGTGCTGCGCCTGCCCCATCATCTCCTGCAGTTTGCCGAAATCCACGCGGCCCTTCTTCCCAGGAACGAATTGGCCCGCAAGATGGCGGCCCACACTTCTTCCCATATCCAGAATACTGAATGCAGAAAGCTTTGTGTGGTGGCAGGTTTCTGTATCGCCGCCGGAATTTTTTCCGGAGTTGACGAGGGGGAAACATGCTCGAATCCATACCGCAGGAAAAGCAACCCGCAGTTGAGAAGGCACTACGCTCAGCCTTTGGAACCGCAGAGGTGTATTTCGTTGAGGAGTTGACCCGAGGTCTTAGCTCAGCGCGAATCTTTCGTATTCAATCTCTGGACAAGGATTGGCTTCTACGGGTGATCGTCCGCGATGATCCAATGGCGAATCCTGAGTTTCATTTCAGTTGCATGCGGACCGCAGCTGACGCAGGACTTGCGCCGCCGATTCTTTATGAAGATATCGACGACCGGATACTGATCACCGGCTTCATCACTCCAAGTACATTTCCCGACGACATGGCAGCGCGGATGGCAGACGTTTTGCGAACACTTCACAGCCTTCCCGCCCGCCATCGAATCGATTACATGAAAGTGATGGATGGCGCCGTTCAGAGGCTTCCTAAGCTCTTTCCGTCTGAACAAACAGACGAGATCATCCGGGGATATCAGCGGGCGTATGACTGCCCGCGAGACGAACGCGATCTGGTCGCGTGCCACAACGATCTCAAACCAGACAATGTCCTTTTCGATGGAAGCCGTATCTGGCTGGTCGATTGGGAAGCAGCCTTCGCCAATGATCGCTATACCGAACTTGCCGTAGTGGCCAACTTCTGGCTGAAGGATGGCGAGGAGCAGGAGCAGTCCTTCCTCTCCCGCTACTTTGGTGAAGAGCCTGGTGCAGTCCGTACTGCACGATTTTTCGTCATGAGACAAATCATGTCGTGCATCTACGGAGCGTACTTCCTGTTCCTCGCGACACAAGCGGGCCTTAATCCGTCATGGCAGGACAACAGTGAGACCTTTGAGAGCTTTCATCGCAAGCTAGTCAGCTTTGAGGTGTACCTGCTGGATGCAAATATGCAGATGCAATATGGCTTGTTGCATCTAAAACGAGCCCTGGAACAGATGCGGGCACCACGCTTTCGCGCAGCGATCGATCTGCTGCACGGAGAAAGTTGAAATGCTCGTCGAGCCTGCTAGTCTTTGCGGAGATCGAACACTGTGCTGATCTCCGCGTTAAACAGCTTCTGGGCCTTTTGTACTGTGGGATGATCCAAAGCCTTGGCCTGCACCGAGCCCGTGCGAGGCTTCTTTGGCTCCTTCGGCTTGTTGTCAACCGCGGCGGGGACGACGTTGATCTTCACACCCGTCAAGCCCTTTTCGCGGAGAGCCGTCTTGATGATCGCTTCCACATCGGGGCGGAAGATGGTGCCAATCATCGGCTTGGAGAGCGAAACTTCGATCTTCACTTCGCCGTCGGCAATCGTCCAGTGGCTCTCTTCCAGCTGCTCCGCGGCGGAGTTGTTCTTCTTCGTGGCAAAGAGAGCTTCGACCGCGGCTGCCTGCAACTCCGCTGTTCCTGAAGCAACACTGCCGGTGGCAACAGGTTGCGATGCAGGCTCCGTGGCCTCCGGATCTTCTTCAGGAGGAACAATGTTCTCCCACGAAGGATCGTAATTCTCATCGGCCTGCGTCGATATCGCAACTGGCTCTTCCAGAACGATGGGCGACGGGGCCACATGTGCATTCAGTCCTGTGCTTGGCTCCGGCATAGTGATGACGCCGGGCTGAGCCAGGGGCGAAACATTTGCAGGCTCCTTTACCGGTTCGGGAGCCAGCGCGAGGTTCCCTTCCGTCTGCAGCTGCGAGATCACGCTTGCGACAGGGCGCGCCGATGACTCCACGGCGTTGGAAGCGAAAGGTGATGTCGAAATGGAGGGCGCAGGGGCTGCCTGAGTGCGCGGAGCAGCGGGTTCAGGCGCTCCGCTGAAGCGTGACGACGCAGTTGACGGCCGTGGAACAGGTGCGGGGGCCGCAGGAATGGCCGTACGCTGCGGTGGCAGAACACGCGGCGTGGGATTGCCCGCCGTCTTTGGCAGTTGTGCGAGGAACTCTTCCACGGGCACGAGACGCTGCAAGTGCACCAGCTTGATCAGGCCCATCTCCAGGTGCAGTCGCTGCTCCTGCCGGAAGCCAAGATCGTCAAAGGTGCGCAGCATCACGTTCAGGAAGCGCGTCAGTTCTTCTTCCGTGAACAGCAGAGCGGTACGAACGGCGCGGCGCCGCTCATCTGGACTGATCTGTAGCAGGTCACTGGAATTCTCGTCTTCGGTCAACGATGCAATCTTTGCAACCACGCAGTTGCGGAGATACCGCACGAACTGCCTCGCGATCTGGGAAGGCGAATTGCCTGCATCCAGAAGGCGTCCTGCGGTCGTCAACACGGTCGCAGCGTCATTGCGAGCAACGGATTCCAGAATCTCTTCAAACACCGTGTTTGGTACAGTGCCCATGAGTTCGCGGATTTCAGCGGCACTCAGTTGCGCCTTGCCGTCGATCACTGGAGCCGATGCAATTGCCTGATCCATGATGGATAGCGCGTCGCGCATGGAGCCGTCACCGGCTTCAGCCAGCAGGGACAACGCAGCTTCATCCGCAGCGACACCTTCATGCGCCGCAATGCCACGCAGCTCGCCCAGAATGTCGTCCAGCTTCACAGCATGGAAACTGAAGTGCTGGCAACGCGAACGAATCGTCTGCGGAATGTTTTCCGGCTCCGTCGTCGCCATCATGAAGACGATGTGATCTGGTGGCTCCTCCAGCGTCTTCAGCAACGCGTTGAATGCGGCATCCGTGATCTGGTGCGCTTCGTCAAGGATGTAGATTTTGAAGCGATCACGCGCCGGGCGGTAACGTGCCGCATCGCGCAGTTCGCGAATTTCATCGATGCCGCGGTTCGTGGCGGCGTCAATTTCAATGACGTCGACCGCGTTGCCCGCACGAATCTCCAGGCAGGCATCGCATGTCAAACACGGCTCCGGCGTCGGGCGCTCGGGCGAGCCAATCGTCCTGTGGCAGTTCAGCGCACAGGCAAGGATGCGTGCGATGGTCGTCTTACCGATACCGCGATGTCCGCTGAAGATGTAGCCATGCGCAATACGGCCCTGTTCCAGCGCGTTTTGCAGCGTTCGAGTGACGTGGTCCTGCCCCGCCACATCAGCGAAGCGTTGCGGACGATATTTGCGTGCAAGAACCTGATACGGCATATCAGCGTTAGTGTACCGTCCTACGCTGTGGGAGAACCGGCAGCTACTTGCGGCGCGCCGGCTTCTTCAGTGTCATGGGCAGTCCCAACTTCTTCCGTCGCCGCACTTCCGCCTCGCTGAACATGGTTCCCCGGCAGGCATCGGTGCTGCAGTAGCAGGGCTGATCGTCTTCGTCGGAGTCGTAGAGGTGGTACTCGTAGGTCAGTTCCTCACCGGCAGCAATGTTCCGCAGCGCCAGGATGTACACGTGGCCCTCTTCGTCCTCTTCCGTCTGGCAGTTTGGCTCGCAGCAATGGTTGATAAACATCGCCGTTCCAAAACCGTCGATCACGGTATCGCGGTCTTGTACGCCGAAAAGATAGGTGATGTCGCGGTCAGCATAACGCTCGTCTGCCTCGGCTTTGGTCATGCGCGGGCCGTCGTATTCCGCCACGCGCGCGCCGCTACGAATGGAGTCAAGGGTGTAACAGCCGCAGCCGTGGACTGGGGAGGAGCGAAGAATCAACCGTGGGAGCATCGTTGCGCGAGTATACGGCAATTGCCGGTGAGGATACAGGTGCACTTCCCCACCACCTGCGTCTAAGCTGATGACAGACCATGTTGCGCCGTGCTTCCATCCACCGTTTTCTTCCGCTTGCCGCTGCAATGCTCTGCTGCAGTTTGGCCGTCGCACAGCAGGACACGAAACCCGCGAAGAAGTGCAAGCCCAAGGATAGTGCCTGCAATAACGCGCAGTCCTCACCGGACGCGTCCGCCCCACCGCAATCGATGCACGATCAGTTTCCCTTCCCGACAGACGACTCGAAACACGGTGGCGATGTGGAAGGAACACCTTCCACGCCTCCTGCTCCAGCCGCGAATCCAAACAGCCTGCCGCAGATGCCTACGGACCCCGTTCCCGATCCTCCAGCATCGTCAGAAAAGCCCATGCATATCCCCCGTGGTGATGATGCGGGAGGCTCCAGCTCGAGTTCCGGCTCCAGCAGTAGCAGCTCCAGTTCCTCCAGCTCAGCGGACGATGATAGCGACGTGGCGCCGACGACCGAAGCGCCCAACTCACCCGTGAAAGCTGCGCCTCTGAAGAACTACGGAGCGAAAGACAGTAACGAAGTCATCCGCGAGAAGCTAGACAAGACACGTGTCCCCGACGACATCAAGGTCGGCAAGTATTACATGGACACCGGCAACACGCAGGGCGCTTATCTACGCTTCAAAGACGCCGTCGGCTATGACCCCGAAGACCCTGACGCACGCTTCTACCTGGCTGAAGCAGCCTCGAAGCTGAAACATCGTGATGAAGCGGTGGCGAACTATCAGGAGTGCCTGAAGCTGGATCCCGGTGGCGACCACGACAAGGCATCGCGTCGTGCATTGACCGACCTCGGCGTTTCAACAAAGTAATCAGGCGATGTCACGCACCAAATTTTCGTTGTCGTAGTCTTCTTCGTCAGTAGCCTGAATCGGTGGTCGCGACGCCGCAGCGATCGTCTCTTCCGTAATCAGGAATCGCCGTATGTAATGCAACGGTTCCGTGCGGGCTGCCATCTCGCGCAGATGAAAACGCCACACATCTTCCCTGCTTGAATGGCGAAGGTGGGCCTTGCGATTCACCGTAAGACTGCGTCCGTTCGTGGTGACACGCTCAAAGGTTTGCGGTTCCACGACGTATTGGATACGTTCGCCGCTCTGAAAGAAGTGTTTCGCGAACTCATGGGAGAACAGGAGCATGTGCGCGCGTTTGCTTTTTGCCAGCCATTGCACGGCCTCGGCATAGTCGTTCCACGTCTCTCCGGTATTCTGCACAAACCACCGGCGGAACTCGAACCCTCGGGTTCTTCCCTGTCCGATCAGTAGATGGAGGAGTTCGCCGCGTGTCATTTGGAATATCTCCCAAGGTGCGAATAAAACTATGCCGTTGCAAGAGTCCCGTCAATCAAAGATCAGACACAGCCGTAAGCACGGCATCTGCGTCTACCCTCTTGTGACGATTCAAAGGAAATTCCTAACTACGGCATTGACCTCACTCGTGCTGCTTGGCTCCGCACGCGCCCAGAACACCTATCCCCTGAACAACGATCCAACGGTACGCGACGGATTTCAGCACTTCTACATCCTGGACTACGACGGTGCAATGCAGCGCTTCGAGGCCGTTCAGCGCGAGCATCCGCAGGACCCGATGGCCGCTGGCTACATCCTGATGGATACGATCTTCCGTGAACTCTACCGCCAGGACCTGTTGGACACCACCTACTACGCGCACGAACACTTCCTCAGCTCGGGCCATAAGTCGGACATTCCGGAAGGTGTGCGTAAGCATGTGGACGACCTTACGGATCGCGCCATCAGTCTTGCCGATGCGCGTATTAAGGCGAATCCCAGCGACAAAGACGCCTATTTTGCGCGTGGTTATGCCAAGGGTATGCACGCAGCATGGATGACGCTTGCCGACCACAGCTTTACCGGCGCGGCGCGGCAGGGGCTTTCCTCTCGCAATGACAGCGAGCAAGTCTTAAAACTCGATCCAAACTACGCCGATGCCAAGATGGCCGTCGGCATTCAGAAGTTCGCGGTAGCCAGCCTGCCGCGCTTTGTACGTATCCTGGTCGGCATTGCAGGTATTGGCGGCAACAAGGAAGAAGGGCTCAATCTATTGCGCGAATCCGCTGCGCACGGCACCGTGACCAGTGTGGAATCACAGACGGCCCTTTCGCTGTTCCTGCGGCACGATCAGCGATACAACGAGGCCTACGCCGTGTCGCAGAAGCTGGCGCAGAAGTATTCGCATGACTTCCTCTTTCGCCTGGAAGAGGCGAACCTGATGAAAGATGCCGGTCACGGCCCGCAGGCCATTGCCATCTACAAAGCCGTTCTTGCGGACTCGGAAAAGCCTGGCTACTTCATTGAGCCAAGACTTCAACTTGCATGGTTTGGCCTCGCGGAAACGCAGCGCGGACAAGGGCTGGTGCAGGATGCAGCGGACAGCTATTCCAACGCTGCAAACCAGCCAAACTGCAGCGATTGGATGCGTAAACGCGCCAACCTGAACGCGGGCATGATGCTGGATAAACTTGGCCACCGCACCGAAGCCATAGCGCAATATGAGAAAGCGGCTGCTCCCGGTGGCGATCAAACGCAGGCGGATGCGGCGCGCAAATACATCCGGTCGCCTTACAGCGGCAACTAGCATTCGCACCCAAAACGTTATGGAACCAGTGACCTATCTATTGCGTAATCTTCCCCAACGGCTTACTTAGTGGCAGAATAGCCACACGCCGCGTAAGGGAGGGTTTTCGTCATGTACGGTCCATTGATTCGTCCTCGTTATGACCGCAAGGTTGCTGGTGTCTGTGCTGCATTCGCTCGCTCTTATGGATGGGATCCCACCGTAGTCCGCGTGGTCCTGCTGCTGCTGGTGCTGTTCGGCGGTGGCGGAATCCTGGCGTACGTTGTGTGCTGGATCGTGATTCCGGAAGAACCGCTGGGTATGAGCTATCCGCCTGCATACCCCGGACAGTACCCACCTCCGCCCCCACCAGCGAATTATCCGCCGCAATACTCGCAGCCTTATCAGGGAAACACCCCGCCTACACCCCCTGTGGACCCGCCAGCAGCCTCGTAAGAGGCTGCGAGCGGTTACTCTGGAATCTATGGATCAGGGAAGACCGTTTGCCTACTCCGGGCACAGGCTCGTATGTGATGGCGTTGATATAGCAGGGTTGGCCGACACGTTTGGCACGCCGTTGTATGTGTATTCCGCAAAACAGATCTCCGAACGCGCCGGGCTGTTTCAAAGCGCCTTCGCTGGTACACCGCACACCGTGTGCTATGCAGTAAAGGCGAACTCCTCACTCGCGATTCTCAAAATGCTAGCAGCGCAAGGTTGCGGTTTTGACATAGTCAGCGGTGGCGAACTTCAACGTGTGCTTAAAGCGGGCGGACCGGAAGTCGCGTCGCGTGTCGTGTTCTCTGGCGTCGGCAAGACCTCGGAAGAGATGGACGCAGCTCTCCACGCGAACATCCTGCAGTTCAACGTGGAAAGCGAACCGGAGTTGGAACTGCTGGCCTCGCGCGCCGCAGCGCTCGGCAAGAAAGCTCGCATTGCTCTGCGCGTGAATCCCGATGTTTCTGCAGAGACGCATCCCTACATCTCCACCGGCCTCAGCGCACACAAGTTCGGTATCGGAATTCAACTGGCGCGCGCCGTTTACGCTCGTGCAGCGCAGTTCCCTTCGATTGATGCCACAGGCGTGAGCGTCCACATAGGTTCTCAGATCCGGCAGGTGGAACCCTTCGCTGAGGCGCTTGAGAAGACACTGAATCTCGTACGTGAACTGCGTGCAGACGGCCACAATATCCGCAATGTTGATGCGGGTGGCGGCCTTGGCATTGAGTATGGCGATAAGAGCTTCGACGCAGCCCAGCAGGTGCAGAAGTACGCCGCAGCTCTACAGTCCGCGCTGGGCAATATGGATGTCCATTTGTTGCTGGAGCCCGGCCGCTTTCTCGTCGGTCAGGCAGGCGCACTACTGACGCGTGTGCTGTATCGCAAGGCCAATGGCGATAAAAAATTCACCATCGTCGACGCTGCGATGAACGACCTGATCCGTCCGGCGCTTTATCAGGCGCACCACGAGATTGTCCCAGTGGTTCTTAACGAAAACGCAGCCACGGAAGAAGCAGACATTGTTGGCCCGGTATGCGAGAGCGGCGACTTCTTTGCTCGTTCACGCGCTTTGCTACAGACCGAGCAGGGCGACCTCATCGCCATCCTCGACGCGGGAGCTTACGGTCTCTCGCTCAGCTCCAACTACAACACGCGCGTTCGTCCGGCAGAGGTTCTCATCGAAGACGGAAAGGCACGCCTGATCCGCCGCCGCGAAATATACGAGGAGCTCTTCGCGCCGGAAATCTTCTAGTAGCGGATTGGTTCCACACGCGATGCAACCATCAGATCGCAACACGGATCCTGGGCACGCGCAGCCAGCCCAACATACCCCTCGGCGGCCTCAAAATGGTCGCCGAGGTTTTTCCAGGTGACCGTGTAGCTTTCCGGTTGCGCTGCAGGACACGCCGCCACACCAGCCTGCCCGGCCTTCGCGCGTGCCAGGGTTACTTTCACGATCACGCTCGGTCTGCTGGTATTCGTTGGAACCAGATAGGCACGATCTACTTTGTCGAATTGAAGTGTCTGCTGCGGATTCCCCACTGGGAAACCGCAATTTCCACTGCCATCCTCCGTAACGACAAAGTTCACCTTCCGATAGAGATCCTTGTCTATCGATGACGCAGGTGGCGCGGAGTCAAATGTCATCAACTGCACGCCGCTGCTGGCAAACCCCTGGTGCATGTCGCCGGTCTGGCAGATCACCGCATCTCTTCCCTGTCCCCACAGCGCCTTCAAACATTTGTTATCTGCAATGGCGGACTTCGCATACCGAACCAGCGACCACTTACTCCCGTTCCTGCGAAAGAGAAAGTCGCCGCCCATGTTGTTGGCGTGCGATTCGCAGCCGGAGACACGCATCAATGCTTCATCCATGCCCGGAGCGGTAAAACTTCCAGTTAAGACGCCGCTGTTGTTCCATCCGGCGTCAGGCGCATTGTTTTCGCCGGCAAAGTCGGATGCCGGAGGACACGTATTGCACGCGATAGCCTTCTTCTCATCCACGTTGGCACGGCCACCACAGGCAAGATTCGCCATGGCCACCTGATCGTCAAACGTAAGGGGTATCTGGGCGAGTGGAGTGTCCGGCGTGTCGTCATCCATTGAGAAAGCGACGTAAGCGTACCACGCACCTCCAATGACGAGGATCAGCAGCAGAACGGCAATGGAAATGCGTTTCAAAGCAGAACCCCATGCAAGGTGTTGCAGTAATACCTGACGAACTATCTGACTAATTCAGATGCACACCGTTATAACGCCATAACGCACAATCCGCATCCATTTCGACGTCGAATCATCAAAAGAAGCATGAGCGAAGCAATACATTCTGGCGTGCGCATTGGCCATGTTCACCTGAAAGTGGCGGATCTGGATCGCGCCCTGTGGTTCTATCACGAGGTCCTAGGCTTCGAGGTCATTCAACGTTTCGGCAATAGTGCTGCATTCGTGTCTGCAGGTGGATATCACCATCACATAGGCCTGAACACGTGGGAAAGCGAAGGCGGACAGCCCCCTGCTGCAGGTACAACCGGCCTGTATCACCTTGCCATCCTGTATCCCACACGTGCGGAGCTGGGCAAGGCGCTACAGCGTTTGCTGAACGCAGGTGTTCCTATTCACGGGGCATCGGACCACGATGTCAGCGAAGCGATCTATCTCGCAGACCCGGACAGCAACGGCGTGGAACTCTACTGGGATCGCCCGCAAGGAGAATGGCCGCTGGATGCCCAGGGCAACATTCGCATGATCACGCGCCCGCTCGATCTGCGCCCCATTCTGGCTGCTGCGGAGGAAGCTTCCGTGGATACATCTCTACAGGTGCATTAGCACCGCGGCTTGCTATACTTTCCCTGTTGCGTCCGCTTCTGGCGGAGCGCGTTGAATCATAGGAAAGAGTAGGGTTTTGTTCCATGTCAGGCCACTCAAAATGGGCAACCATCAAGCATAAGAAGGGCGCAGCCGACGCCAAGCGTGGCAAGGTCTTCACCCGTCTGATCAAAGAAATCACTGTTGCAGCGAAGCAGGGCGGCGGCGATCCCGATGGCAATCCGCGTCTGCGCACGGCCATTCTGGCAGCCAAGGCCGAGAACATGCCGGCCGACAACATCAAGCGCGCCACCCAGCGCGGCACGGGCGAAATTGAAGGCCTCACCTACGAGGAAATCACCTTCGAGGGCTACGGCCCCGGCGGCGTTGCGGTCATCGTGGACGTGCTCACCGACAACCGCAACCGCGCTGTCAGTGAAATCCGTCATGCCTTCAGCAAGAACGGCGGCAACCTGGGCGAAACCGGCTCGGTCGGCTATATGTTCTCCAAGAAAGGCATCATCGTCATCGCCAAGGCTGGTGCTGACGAAGAGAAGTTGACCGAAGTGGTTTTGGAAGCTGGCGCAGACGACCTGAACGACGAAGGCGAAAACTGGGAGATTTACACCACGCCCAAGGACTACATCGCCGTGAAGGAAGCTGTCGAAAAGGCTGGTTTCAAGCCGGAACACGCTGAAGTCACCATGATCCCCAGCACCTACCAGAAGCTTGAAGGTTCGCAGGCAAATGCGATGCTGCGTCTGCTGGAAGTGCTGGAAGATCTGGACGATTCTCAGAACGTCTACAGCAACTTCGACATGGATGAAGCCGCGGTCACCGCGTAATTTCGATTGAATAAAGAGGGCAAACGGCCGCCGCATACCGGCGGCTTTGCTCTTGTCACCGGAAGAAGGAGTGGAATGTCCCAGGTAAAGCGTTTGGTTCTTGCAGCGGTAGTGGGACTATTCCCTCTTGCGTCCTTCGGTCAAATGACGGCCAATGAATCCCCCGTCAGCGCAGCGGCGAAGCATACGTCGTGGGAGATGGGTGTCCTGTTTCAGGGAGGTAAGGGCATCACCGACCAGCGCGACGACTTCCAGTTCTTCATGGCGGGAGGCCATCTGGGCAAGGTACTCACGCCTGAGTACGGCGGTGGCATCTTCAAGGGAAACTTTGAATACGCCGTAGAGGTGTTTCCTTACTGGCAATCGAACACGCCTACTTTCCAGCGCTATTCCTGCACGGGCACGCCTAACCCCAACGTCTTCAATTGTGTAGGCCCGTACACTGTAGGTGGAACTTTCCACGGTGTCTCCGTCACACCAATCATCCTGCGGTGGAACTTTACCCACGGCCGCAGGATCATGCCCTGGGCCCAAGCGGCAGGTGGCGTTCTCTGGACGAATCACAAGTATCCGGCGTATGGTCAGGGCGAAGTAAATCTGCAGAACATGGGACCGAACTCCGACGCAAGTGTCTGGAATTTCACCCCTCAGGGTGGCGTTGGTCTTCACTATTTTCTGCAGCCCAATCGTTCGTTGGATTTCGGGGCGAACGCGGTCCATATTTCGTCGGCCTCTTTGGGCGACCGCAACCCTGGTGTGAATGCCAGTGTGCAATTTTCCATCGGTTACACATGGTGGAAATAGGCAGGATGTAGAAGTTTCGAAAGTGATGTCAGAAAAGCAGTACGAAGCAGCCCCCCCATCGACGATTGAACCGATCGTCGAGTGCGTTCCGAACTTTTCCGAGGGACGTGACGAGCGCATTGTGCGCGAGATTGTGCAGTCTATGAAAGTCTTTGGAGTCAGCCTTCTGGACTGGTCCATGGACGCAACGCACAACCGCAGCGTCGTTACCATTGCCGGGTCACCCGAAGCCGTTGCGGAGTCGGTCATTCGTGGCGTCGGACGCGCAGCCCAGCTCATTGACCTGACCAAACAGACAGGCGTGCATCCCCGCATCGGCGCCGCGGACGTCGTCCCCTTCGTCCCGGTTGCGCACTATACCCTTGGTCAATGCGCAGCTCTCGCGCATCATGCCGGCCTTGAAATCTGGCGACGCTTTGGCGTTCCTGTCTACTTTTACGAGGCAGCCGCCATGCGGCCCGACCGCATGCGTTTGGAAGAAGTTCGCCGGGGGCAGTTTGAAGGCATTCGCGATGCCGTTCGCCGCGATTCCTCGCGTCATCCTGACGTGGGGCTGGGCGAACTCCATCCATCTGCGGGAGCCGTCGCCGTGGGAGCACGCCACTTCCTGATCGCGTACAACATCTTTCTGGACAGTACAGATCTACATGCCGCACGTGCCATTGCGAAGGAAGTGCGCGCCTCCAATGGCGGCATGGTGGGCGTGAAGGCCATGGGAGTGCTCGTGGATGGCCGAGCGCAGGTTTCCATGAATATTACGGACTTCCACGCGTCGCCTGTGGAGCGGGTTCACGCTGCGGTATGCCGTGTTGCTGCGCGCATGGGAATCGGTACAGCAGAGGGTGAACTGATCGGCCTAATCCCGGAGGCGGCATGTGCCCCCATCATTGCCCGCGAAACGCTACCCGAGTGGCTGCGTCAAACCAATGAGTTCCACCCGGACGAAAAAGTACTGGAACGGAAGCTGTCCCGCCCACTTGCGTGGCCTGAACCGGTTTCCGCAGCGCACGTCTAAAATAAACGAAGTAATGGCACGGAGGCAGTTGGCAATGAAGATCGCACGGACAGTGCTGATGGGATTGGTTGCGGTTCTTACCGCAGGAGCGGCGCATGCGGCGCAGTTGAGCGGCGATGCGAAGGCGTCTATCCCAAAGGATATTCAGCAGTTGATCGTGGTGGACTATCGTTCCATGCAGGCCTCGCCTGCGGCCATGAACCTGAAGCAGCGCATTATGCCTCCGGAACTGGTTCGCCTGGAAACAGCGCTGAAAACCAGTGGTCTCAAAGTCGATCGGGATACGGAAACACTTGCTTTTGCGGCCTTCCGTATTCCCGGTGGTAGTAGCAGCAGCAATAACACTCGGACGCTCGGCGTAGCGCAGGGTCAGTTCAACACTGCTTCGATCCAGGCCAACTGGGTCAAGCAGAAGACCAAGCCGACTCCGATCCGTAACTACAGCGTGTACCCGATGGGAGCCGCTGGCATGAGCGTGGTCTTCCTCAACCAGACAACTATGATTTTCGGTGACAGCGCCGCGGTCAAGGCTGGTCTCGACTGCCGTGACGGACTTTCTCCCAACATCCTGGAAAACACCGACATGATGGGCGAAATGAATATCGTGGACCAGCGTGCCATCTGGAGCCTGCTCGATCAGAAGGGCACGCAGACCATGATGCGCAGCGTTCTGGGCGATGCCGCTTCCCTCACCGATTACGACACAGTGAAGAACCGCATGAAGAGTTCGCGCTACACCATGGACTTCGCCAATGGCATCAAGTTCGACATGGCTGTTGTGATGAGCGACACCATGACCGCTGCTACCGCTGCAACCCTGATGAAGGGCATGGCCCTTATGAAGCAGTCGCAGGGTTCTCAGCTTGAGAAGGCAGCAATGAAGGAAACCAATATCGACTCGAACTCGGGTACGCTGCAGGTTTCCTATGCTGCGAACGACTCGCAGTTCTCCGAACTGCTGAGTTCCTCACTCTTCCAGCAGGTCGTTCGTTAAGCTAACAAACAGTCTCAAGCAAGAGGGGCCGGATGCGTTTGCATCGGCCCCTCTTCTCTTTCGATTGTCTTAACTTACAGTTTCGGAAACACTCGCAAATCGCCACCCGTCATTTCTTTTGGCAGATCGAGACCAAGCATCGCCAACATCGTCGGAGACAGGTCGCGGAGTGAGCCGCCTTCGCGCAACGAGAACGACTTCCCTGCTTCTGTAACTGCAATCAGCGGCACCGGATTCGTTGTGTGCGCCGTATGTGGCCCGCCGGTCACCGGGTCAATCAGCATCTCCGCATTGCCGTGATCTGCTGTGATGAGCCACGAACCACCGTTGCGTTTTAACGACGCATAGATTTCACTGAGACACGCATCCACGGTCTCGACACCTTTGATGGTTGGTTCCATCTTGCCGCTGTGGCCCACCATGTCCGCGTTGGCGAAGTTGACGACGACGACATCAAACGCAGTATCATCAATCGCCTTCAAGACAACGTCGCAGATGCCACGCGCGCTCATCTCCGGAGCCAGATCATACGTCGCCACCTTCTGCGACTGCACTACCTCACGCTCTTCACCCGCGAACGGCTTTTCAATGCCACCGTTGAAGAAGTACGTCACATGCGCGTACTTCTCCGTTTCAGCCACGCGCAGATTGCGAAGCTCGTTGTTCGCCATCACATTAGCCAGCAGATTATCCATACTCTCCGGCAGGATAACCATCGGCAGCGTGAACTTCGGATCGTACTGCGTCATGGTGATGTAACGAATGTTCTTCGGCGTGGATACGCGCGGAATCTCCAGGTCAAGCTCATCGGCCTTGGGCAGATCAAGCGCATTCGACTTCGTCAGACCACCCTCAACATTGCGGGCCAACACTCGCGTAATCTGACGCACGCGGTCGCTGCGATAGTTGAAGCAGATACAAAGATCCTCATCGCCAACCGTGCCGACAGGCTTACCTGCGCCATCCACGCAAACAAACGGAATCGTGAACTCATCGGTCACACCGTTGTTGTAGTTCTCGCGAATCTTCGTAGCGGCATCGGTCGCCGTGCCAGCTTCAGCATTACCCTTCACCATGGCGTCGAATGCCTTGGCTTCGCGATCCCACTTCAGATCACGATCCATCGCGTAGTAACGGCCGCTGCACGATGCCAGTTTGCCGACACCAATCTCGCGAATCTGCTGCTGCAACGCATCGACATAACCTGCGCCAGAAGTCGGCATAGTGTCGCGACCATCGAGGAATGCGTGGACGAATACATCCTTCGCACCAAGCTTCGCGCACAGTTTCAGCAACGCATACAGATGACGCTGATGCGAATGCACACCACCATCGCTCAACAATCCAAGGAAGTGAACACTGCGGCCACGCTCCATCGCCGCTTTAATCTCATTCACCAGCAATGGCAGTTCAAAGAACTCACCCGACTCAATCAGAGAATCGATACGCACAATATCCATGCGGACTACGCGCCCAGCGCCCAGGTTCAAGTGGCCCACTTCGCTGTTGCCCATCTGCCCATCCGGCAGACCAACATAGTGATCGCTGGCACGGATGATAGTGTTTGGATACTCACGCAGCAACGTGTCATACGTCGGCTTGCGCGCCATTGCAATTGCGTTGCCGTGCTTTTCGGCGCGAACGCCCCAACCGTCAAGAATGGTCAGTACAAGTGGTTTGCGGCGGGACATGATCGCTCCTCTATTTCCTTGCTGCTTGCAAAGAGGGAGTGGCAGTTGGCCACTCCCTCTTTCTGTGGTTCGTTTTCTTAACTACTCGCAGTTGATGGTTTCAATGCCGAGGAACTCAGCGCCCTGGCCCAGCTCTTCTTCAATGCGAAGAAGCTGGTTGTACTTGGCGATGCGATCCGTACGCGACAGCGAGCCGGTCTTGATCTGACCCGCACCCGTACCAACTGCAAGGTCAGCAATAAACGTATCTTCCGTCTCGCCCGAACGGTGCGAGATGATCGACGTGTAGCCATAACGACGCGCCAGTTCGATGGATTCCAGCGTTTCCGTGATCGTGCCGATCTGGTTCACCTTGATCAGGATTGAGTTGCCCACGCCCTTCTCAATGCCCTCACGCAGACGCTTCGTGTTGGTCACGAATAGGTCATCACCCACAAGCTGGCAGCGGTCGCCAATCTCGTCGGTGAGAATCTTCCAGCCATCCCAGTCATCTTCAGCAAGACCGTCTTCAATCGAAACGATGGGATACTGGCGAACCCAGTCAGCCCAGAACGCAGCCATCTCAGCCGACGTCTTCTCACTCTTGTCGGACTTCTTGAAGATGTACTTGCCCGCTTCCTTGTTGTAGAACTCGCTCGAAGCAGGGTCGAGAGCCAGGACGACATCTTCGCCAGCCTCAAAGCCCGCAATCTGGATTGCTTCCAGGATCACGTCAATTGCTTCCACGTTGGACTTCAGCGACGGCGCAAATCCGCCCTCATCGCCCACTGCGGTGTTGTAGCCCTTCTTCTTCAGCACGCTTTTCAGCGTATGAAACACCTCGGTGCCCCAGCGCAGCGCATCAGAGAAGCTCTCCGCGCCCACCGGCATAATCATGAACTCCTGGAAGTCCACGTTGTTGTCGGCATGTGCTCCACCATTGATGATGTTCATCATCGGCGTGGGCAGCAGGCAGGCATTTACGCCGCCAAGATAGCGATACAGCGGCAGCTTCAGAGCATTTGCTGCAGCGCGGGCGGTCGCCATAGAAACAGCCAAAATCGCATTAGCGCCCAGGTTGCCCTTGTTTGGTGTGCCATCCAACTGCAGCATGGTGGCGTCAATCAGGCGCTGATTTGTTGCGTCAATGCCGGATAGTTCAGGAGCAATGGAGCTCTCGACGTTCTCCACTGCCTGCATCACACCCTTGCCCAAATAGACTTCCTTGTCGCCGTCGCGAAGCTCCACGGCCTCGTGCTCGCCAGTGCTGGCGCCACTGGGAACCGCAGCGCGGCCAATGGCTCCGCCGGACAGGATCACGTCGGCTTCTACGGTCGGATTGCCGCGGCTGTCCAGAATCTCCCGCGCCTTAATTGCAATGATTTCAGTCATGTTGCCTTTCCCTTCGGCCGCTTGGGGCGCGAGGATGCGATGTTGCAGCCGTTCATTCAGCTTGGGACGGCGATCGACGGCAATGCTACTTCCGCCCGTCCCGAGAATCGTCTCTAGCAGTTCTGCCATGGTGTCTAAAAAGAAAAGAAATTTCGCTGGAGCAAAAAGGCCTGCGCAATGCGCAACCAAGCCTACGCTCCCGGGTCATTTTAGCAAAGGACAGCGCTAACTATCGTGTACGCATCCCCCTGAAACTTTGCGTTTACCCTCTGGATTCAGCCCGCGAGATGGATGTGTCGTAACCGCGTCTACTCTTCTAGCCTTGAATTTGCATGGCTGCAGAGTTTGAAGAAGAACTGACCAGGAGTTGTATCCCGATGAAGATGCCCATCGCCCTTGCTTTTGCCGCAGTGCTTGCGGGCAATGCGTTTGCACAGCAGTCTGGCGTGTCCAACCCGCCAGAGAACGTGCAGGACATTCCTCAGGTTGCGCAGCCGGCTCCTGCTGCCGCGGTCGCACCAGCAGAAACCACGCCTCAGGCCAAGCCGTCCGCTGCCGAAACTTATGGTGAGTACAAGCCCTATGGCGGCGCACCTGTGCTGCGTGCGCGTACGCCACAGCCGGATCCCGATGCTGGCATTGTGACCGAAGTGCCACGCCATCCGAACGAACTTCCCGCTGGGACCTCGCTTCACGTCACGCTGGACACCGCGATCGATACCGCGTCCACCCAGCCCAACACTCCTTTCCGCGGCGAACTGACCGAGAACATCCAGAACGACGGTCGCATCGTCATTCCGCAGGGTTCCATCGTGGAAGGCCGTGTCACCCAGGTGCGCGGCGGCAAGCGCATCCGCGGCACAGCCCTGATTCATCTTCAGATGGACACTGTCGTCCTACCGGATGGCACCCGTCTTCCCCTGCACGCGCAGGTCGTCGACTCTGATCAGTTTGCGAACACGCGAATTGATGACGAAGGCAACATCCTCCGCAAGGATCACGCTGGCGGAACGCTGGCTGCCATGTCACTCGCCACTGGTGGCGCAGCCGCAGCAGGTGGCGTAATTGCTGGTCCTGCAGGCGCTTTGATTGGCGCAGGTGTGGGTGCAGGTCTTGGTACAGCGGTATGGCTGAAGCAGGATCGCCAGGCACATCTGCCGGAAGGCACTCAGGTGGTTCTCAGTTTGACAGAGCCCCTGGACCTGAGCCGCATGAACTTCGCGGCTGCTCCGACGCAGCCCGCACCGTCGGCGCCCATCGCGGCAGCGGCATCCGAATCACCCGTGGCAACATCCGGAGTGTCAGAAAAGGCTTTCGTCCCAACGAACTGAAGACAGAAATTAGAGCGAGGCTTCCGAGTCCACTTCCATGCCGAAGCGCGAGAGTTCGCGCTTCTGCATGTTGTAGTCGATGAGGAAGCCCACGCCAATGCACAGGTTGATAACGCCAGTAGCGGCGACAACCAGCACTGGCCGAATCTCAAGAATCATATACAGCAGTAATCCGAAGATACCCAAACCAACGCCGCATGCGAGCAAGACCATCGCCGTACGACGTGCGTTTGCCAGGCTGCGTAACGGGTCACGCACCTTCTTCTCTTCATCAACACTCTGAGCCATCATGCGCTCAATGTCCGCAAGTGGCACACCGCGCTGCAGCATCGCGATGCGCTCCTGCGACCGTAGTTCCTTGTTGCGGATCTCCGAATAAATACCGGCCACACCAAGGCCCAAAATCATCACACAACCAGCGACCGGGACCACAAACGGACTATCGAAAGCATTCATGGGTGTTTCTCCTTTTCGCCGGCGTTAGACTGAAGCGCGTCCCCTGAGTTTCAAAAATCTTTTCTGAAACTTTTGCCATCCGCCACGGTCTTACCCTCTCTTGAACGATCAAGCCAGCTTCGAGCAGGTGGTCACACAGCATCAGGATATGGTGTTTCGCATGCTCGTCCGCCTCACCGGCTCACGGGAGAATGTGGACGATCTGGCTCAGGATGTCTTCCTGCGGCTCTATCGGGCATTGCCATCCTTCCGCGGCGAAGCGCTTCTCACCACGTATCTGCATCGCATCGTGGTGAACGTGGCGCAGGATGAATGGAAGCGCCGCAAGCGTATTGATCAGCGTCACACTTCGATCTCCGACGAGACCAGCGGATGGGAAGATCGCCTGCATCATCCATCGCCAAACGCTGAGCAGGAACTGGCAACGCGCGAGCTGCAACTGCGTGTCGAAGAAGAGATGGGGAAACTCAGCGCTGTCGAGCGTTCTATCCTCGTGCTCTACCATCAGGAGGAACGAAGTTACCAGCAGATCGCGGAGTCACTTCGACTCCCTATCGGCACTGTCCGAACGCATCTGCACCGCGGCAGGAATAAGCTAAGAACAGCACTGGAACGGAGAGGAGGATGGCAATGATGACGAAAGACGCACAAGACCCGCAGGATGAGTTCAACGTCGCACTCCTCCGCGCGCTGGAAACATCGCCTCAGATTGTTGCACCGGAGGATTTCGCAGCCCGAGTAATGGCACGCGTTCCGCAAGAATCAAGACCGCGTCAGCGTTTTGCGAACGCCGTTGTTAGTGCGCCCGAGTATGGACGCAGAGCCATCTTTGTTGCGCTTGGCTTGCTGCTGGTGCTCATGCTGGTCATCTCACCTGCCACTCGGACATCCTCCACGTGGATGACCTTTCAGATGGTGCTGCTGGCACAGTTCGGCGTCTTGATTCTGTGGCTCGGCTTCCGGAGTCACAGTTCCAGCCAATAAGGAAACCGTAGCGAATCTAGCGTGTTAACTGCCCCAGCAATCGCTTCCACGTCTTCGTGTTGCGCTTGAAGATCTTCTTCAAATCATTCAGGATCAGCTCGAAATCGCTGTTACCCTGCAACTTAGCCCAGGCCGGGTTTTTCGCAAACCACGGGTAGTTTTCGTTGCCCAGGTATACCGCGCGACGAAGCCAATGCAGCGCCTCACCTGCTTCGCCATCGACAGCGAAGTATGTGGCAAGTCGATACGCCATCTCGCTGTCTGCTTCAGCCGCAGCCATCGTCTCATCCACGATGAACGTTGCCGCTTTGGCGCGATCGCCAAGTTGCACATAGCACATGGCAATCGTCGGAAACACAATGCGCATGGTGGCGTCTTCTGCGATGACTTCTTCCAACGCGTCAATTGCCTCGGAGAGACGCCCCAGCCGCATCAATTGATAGCCGCGCGAAATCCGAAGCAGTGGCTGCTTCGGCTCCAGCGCAAGCCCCTTTTCCAGTTCGTCATCGGCTAGTTCTAACTGGTTCTGATACTGCAGCACACGCGCGCGATGGTTGTAGATCACAGCGGCATCCGCAGGGTTCTGTTGCAGCGCAATACCGAACTCACGCAACGCTTCGGCGTACTGACCATCGCTGCGCAGCGTCATACCGGCCACACGATGGACGTTCCAATCATTGCCTGCTGACTGCAATAAGTGCGCGATGCCGTGGCGAGCGCTTTCCTTCTCGCCACGAGAGAGCAACATGTACACGCGATACAGATTGGCCTCGACCGAAGCCGGGTCAAGCGAAAGCGCCTTATCCAGGGCACGCCGCGTCTCCAGTAGGTGCATCTGTCCGCCCAGGCCATGTCGCGCGTATTGCAGATGGGTCACGCCAAGCCCGGTCCAGGCGGCCGCGTATGAAGGATCTCGCAGAGTGACATCCTCAAACAGCTTGCGGGCACGTTCCAAATCTTCCAGGGCACCCGTACGCGACATGAACGTACTCAATACCGCGCGGGCCTGCAGATACTCCTCTGAGAGCTCCTCATTCAACGAATGCGGATGCTCCTGCTGATTGCGTCCCCCGATCCGGACCGTGGCACTACCTCGCAGCGCACCGAAAATCTCCGTGCTGATCTCGTTCTGAACAGCAATCAGATCGAATGACTCTACATTGATGGAACCGCCTGCACGCACGGCCTGCGCCGGAACATCCAGCATCTGCCAATTGAGATCAAAGCCGCTCTCGCCCTTCAGAAAGCTTCCGGCTACGACGTATTGCACCACCAGCTTTCGCCCGATGCTCAAAGGATCAAGCTGGCGCGCCGGGACATTCATCAATGCACTTGTAGGCCGGACCACCAGCGATTGCATACGCGCCAACCTCGCGCTGATCGCATCGGCCAGTGCATGTCCATACAGCGGCGCTGAGTTCGCAGGGCCCATGTTTACAAATGGCAGCACCACAATCGTGTTCTGCTGTTCATTGCCACCGCTCTCACGGAACCGCTCCGCCAGCATCGACAGGAAACCAGTTGATCGCTTCTCCTCTTCCGGCGTCTTGAAGTCCAGCGAGGCCGATGCGGGCATGCTGGCGCTCGGCACCACCAGCGAATCCAGTTCGTTCGCTTTCAGAATGGTCCGCAGGCTCTCGCGCAACTCTGCAGCCGACGCAAATCGTGCTGCAGGTTGTTTTTCCAGGCAATGCAAAATTGCACTTTCAAGCTCTACCGGCGTATTTGGTGCAAGCTCATGAATTGAAGGCGGTTCCGCGAACTGAATCGCGCGAATGCTCTGAAAATCAGGAGCATCCGGCCGATGGAATGGATGTCGGCCCGTCAGCAACTCGTACAGCACGACACCCAGCGCAAAGATATCGCTCTGCACCGACGACTGCCCCGTTACAAACTGCTCCGGAGCCATATACGCCAGGGTGCCGCCACGAGCTGTGTACTTCGCATCCGGCGGAGGTGTCCTAGGATTCGACCGCGCTGGATCGAACTCAACATCTTCCATGTTGATGCGCCGAGCCAGGCCGAAATCCAGAATCTTCACCAGACCGCCATCGGTTAGGATGGCGTTCGCCGGCTTCAGATCGCGATGGAAGATGCCGAGCGAGTGCGCAGCAGACAAGCCGTCCGCCATCTGGATACCGACGGAGAGCACCAACTCTACCGACGCCGGTCCACCCTCGATCAGTTTGTCCAGTGGCTTGCCCGGGACATACTGCATCACGATGTAGGCTTCGTCGTCCGACTCACCCACGTCATAGATTGAGCAAACATTGGGATGGTCAATGGCAGAAGCCAACCGCGCCTCACGCAGATAGGTGGTCCGCATCTGCTCTTCCGTCAGGGCGCCGCGTTGCAGCAGCTTCAATACGACAGGCCGCTGCAGCTGCGTGTCGTTGGCCAGATAGACCACGCCACTTCCGCCAGCCCCTAGCTTTCGGACCAGCTCATAGTGTTCAATGACGCGGTGCTTCATAGCCTCATTATCGCAAGGATGAGTGCGTTACACCGTGAAGAGCTAGATACAGACTTCCAGCGTTCCCTTTTCGGATTAATTCAGCAGGGCGATGAAGACCGACCTCGACCGTTAACTGAAACGCCAACAGCTTCCCGAAAGCCGGAAAAACTGCCTGTCCACGGGTATCCGCGAAGATTCTTCCCACTGTCGGGAATTTATTCGCAGACCGCATAAATCATTGCAACTGCCCGTTTTATCGGGAAAATACCCCGTTTTCCTTCCGAGCCTGCCTTTTCACGCAGGAAAGCACCTGTAAAAATAACCTATTGCGGGGCTGCTGTTGTGGCAACATTGGCATCTGAAGTTGGAAATCTCCAGATACGCAGGCCAGTTCACAACAAGAGCAACACCCGCAGAGGAATAGAAACATCGATGGAAGCAACTGTACTTCTGATTGACGACAATGCCATCCAGGCCGCCACGCGACAGACGATCCTCAAGCGCGCTGGGTATTTCGTCATTCCCGTTCTGAACCCCCTGCGTGCTCTGCAACAGTTCCGTGACAACGATTTCCCCGCCGAAATCCAGCTTGTCATCACTGACCACATCATGCCCGGCATGAGTGGCGCCGAATTCGTCCGCGAACTCCGTACCCTGCAACCTGATCTTCCGGTTTTGGTCATCAGCGGCCTGGAAGAAGCAGAAGAGGAGTATCGGGGCCTCCATGTGACCTTCCGGCTGAAGCCTTTGCTGCCGGATAATCTGCTTGCTTCCGTCGACCGGCTGGTTAACTGCCGGATACCGGAGCGGCAGCCCGCGTGACGTTTGCACCTGTCGTCGCGCACCTGAGACAATGAACCTACGCGCATAGCGCAGGACATCCATGCCTCATCCCATGCCTACTTTCGGCACCTTTGCGCTGCTTCTGGCGCTGTGCCTCGCCGCCTATACATTTTTCGCGGGCAGCTTCGCACTTTTCGCCATGGCCAAGGGGATGCAACTTCGCATCTCGGCTGAGCGACTAAGCGAAACCGCTCGTCGTGCCGGCGTCGCCAGCTTTATTGCAGTGCTTTGCGCGGCCTTTGCCCTCGTCTGGGCAGCCTTCACCAACGACTTTTCCGTCGAGTACATCCGCGAGCACACAAACATCGCGCTGAACCCGATGTACAAGTTCTCCGCTCTTTGGAGCGGACAGGAAGGCTCTTTGCTGCTGTGGTCGTTCCTTCTATCGGGATACGGCTTCGTGCTGCGCCTGCGCCATAAGACGGATGTCCGCCTATTCGCCTATGCGTCGACCATTCTTGCGGCGCCGCAAATCTTCTTCCTCGCTCTGCTGAACTTCGCAGCAGAACCCTTCTCGCTCACCAAAGGCCCCATCCCTGCCGACGGCAATGGTTTGAACCCACTGCTGCAATACGTGGAAATGGTGATCCATCCCCCCATGCTGTACCTGGGTTATGTGGGCTTCACCGTTCCCTTTGCCTTCGCACTTGGCGCGCTCATGATGCGCTACCCTGGCGAAAAGTGGATCCGCATCACCCGTCGCTGGACGCTTGTGACGTGGCTGTTCCTTACCGTCGGTATCTCGCTTGGTATGCACTGGGCTTATGCGGTGCTTGGATGGGGCGGCTACTGGGGATGGGACCCGGTTGAAAACGCATCGTTTCTACCCTGGCTCACCGCTACCGCCTTCCTGCACTCGGTCATGATGCAGGAGAAGCGCGGCATGATGAAGAAGTGGAACGTATGGCTCATCTTCCTCACGTTCATGCTGACCATCCTTGGAACCGATCTGACGCGCTCCGGCCTCGTCAGCAGCGTCCACGCGTTTGCGCAGAGCAGCATCGGTGACTGGTTCACCACATTCCTCTGCATCATCTTCGCGGTCTGCCTGTTCGTGTTCTTCCGCCAGAGCAGCCACCTCACTTCAGAACACAAGCTTGAATCCGTGGTAAGCCGCGAGAGCAGCTTCCTCTTCAACAATCTTGTGCTTCTCGTTGCTTGCTTCACCGTTCTCTTCGGGACGCTCTTCCCCGTCCTTAGCGAATATGTGCAGGGATCGAAGGTCACCATGGGACCGCCGTTCTTCAATAAGGTGGCGGTGCCAATTGGCCTGTTCCTTCTTATTCTCACCGGCATAGGCCCGCTGCTGGCATGGCGCGCGACTTCCCTTCGCTCCATCCGCCGCAATTTTGTATTGCCCTGCGTCGCCATCGTTGGTACCGCTGTCATCCTCATGGCCACCGGTATGCACCCGTGGTCAGCATCGAAGGATGACCTTGAAGGTCAGCTTTACGCACTCGTCTGCTTCTCCATCGGAGCAGGTGTCATCGTGGCCATCGCCGCAGAGTTCCTGCGCGGTGCGAATGTTGTTCGCACGCAATCCGGCAAGAGCCTTCCCGCAGCCGTCTGGACACTGACGATGCGCAACAACCGCCGTTATGGTGGCTACATCGTCCACTTCGGCATTGTCATCCTCTTCATCGGGCTTGCGGGTGGTGCGTTCAATCAGCAGCACGAGATGGAGATGGGCTATGGCGACTCGCTCACCATCGGCAACTACAAACTGATCTGCCAGAGCTACACCGAAGATTCCAATCCGAACTACGACACCGACTTCGCTCTGCTCGATGTTTATCGCGGCGATAAGAAGATTGGCCAGATGACACCGGAACGCCGCTTCTACACTGCGAGCCAGACGACATCAACCATCGTCGCAATCCATTCGACAGTGCTGCGCGATCTATACGTCATCTTCGAAGGCCGCAATAACGACACGAACAAGCCCATCATCAAGGTCTTCCTGAACCCGCTCGTGAGCTGGATCTGGGCTGGTGTGGCCATCGTCTTTGCAGGAACCGTTCTCGCACTGCTTCCCGGTCTGCGCACGCAACTGAGCAACAAACCAGCACCGGCTGAACCGCGTGAACTGGTAGCCGCAGGAGGCGATTGATGCGCAAACTACTACGCAATCGTGTCCTGCAGATGGTGTTTGTCTTCACCATCGCACTCGCCACCATTGGCGCAGGCAGCACCGACGAGAAGTTCTCTTCCATCGGCCACAAGATGATGTGCGTCTGCGGCTGCGGACAGATTCTGCTGGAGTGCAATCACGTTGGTTGCCCGGACAGCGATCGCATGATCAAGGAACTCCGCGTGCAAGTTGCAGGGGGCGGCAGCGACACCAGCGTCTTCAACTGGTTCGTTGCGAAATATGGTCCTACCGTGCTCGCAGCGCCTATTCGCGGCGGTTTTGATAACGCGGCGTGGATCACGCCTGTCGTCGTCTTCATCCTCGCGCTTGGCGGTACGGCATTGCTCGTTCGCCGCTGGAAGGGCCGTCACATGATCGCTGTTGCCGGTGCACCTTCTATCCCCTACAGCCCGGAAAATGACGCTGTGCGCGAGCGCATCCGCCACGAGACGGAGTACTAACCCTATGGCATACGTCGCCTGCATCGCACTTCTTATTGGAGTCTTCGCCTACACATTCTGGCCGGAGAAGAATCCTTTCGTTCAGCGCGCCACGTCGCGCATTGACTTCCTCCGCGAACGCCGTGAATCGATCTTCGCCAACCTGCGCGATCTCAACTTCGAGTACAAGGCCGGCAAATATCCTGAAGACGATTACGCCACCCAGCGCGCGATGCTGGAAGATGAAGCGGCTGTCATCGTTCGCGAAATCGATACGCTCGAACGCGCATGACTCGTTGCGCCACAATCCTCGCGGATTGTGGCGCACAGCAAGTTTTCCTAAGACTTCCCCGGTACCATGAACGGGTATGCCTGAAGTGCAACCCCTCGCTCCGGAAATCCTCCTCCACATTGCCCAGGAACTGAACATCCCACTCAGCGGCGTACGTGCCGTCATGGGTCTTGTGGATGAGGGCTCGACTGTTCCCTTCATCGCGCGCTATCGCAAGGAAGCCACAGGCAACCTGGACGAAGTGCAGATTCGCGATCTTGCTGAAAAGATCACGTACTTCCGCGAGTTCGTGTCGCGGCGTGAGACTGTCCTGTCCTCCATCACGGAACAGGGCAAGATGACCGATGAACTGAAGGCAAAGATCTTGGGCACGCTGGATCGCAGTGAGCTTGAAGATCTATATCTCCCCTTCAAGCCCAAGCGCCGCACCAAGGCCACTATCGCGCGTGAAAAAGGCTTGGAGCCGCTGGCCGATTATCTGTGGGCACAGGAGCCTGCGGAACTCGATCTGATGACGCTCGCTACTTCGCTGGTCGATCCCGTGAAAGAAGTTGCCACGGTGGACGATGCATTGGAAGGCGCGCGCCACATAGTTGCAGAGCGCATCAGCGAAGATGCTGAAGTACGCCGCTCCACCCGTCACGTGATGTTTGAAGAAGGCTTAATCATCAGCCGCAAGATCTTCGACGCAAAGGACGAGCAGGAAAAGTTCAAGATGTACTACGAGTATCGCGAGCCGGTGAAGACCATCCCGTCGCATCGCATGCTGGCTGTGCGTCGCGGTGAAGCGGAAAACGTTCTTTACTGGCTCATCGAAACGGAAGAAGAACGCATGCTGGCGCTCATCCGTTCGCGTGTACTGAAGAACGATGGCGACTGGACGCCGCAACTTAACCTTGCCGTGGAAGATTGCTGGAAGCGTCTTCTGAACTCCTCCATTCAAGGCGAATTGCGACTGGAGCTGAAGCGCCGTTCCGACACGGAAGCCATCGACGTCTTCCGTGAAAACCTGCAGCATATTCTGCTGGCATCGCCTGCTGGACCGATTCGTGTACTGGGCATCGATCCTGGTCTGCGCACCGGCTGCAAGATCGCCGTCGTGGATGAAACAGGAAAGTTCCTCGCGCATGATGTGATCTATCCGCATACTGGTCGCGAGAAAGAAGCATCGCAAAAGCTGGCTGCCATGGTGGCTTCGCAGAACATCCGCGCCATCGCCATTGGCAACGGCACCGCCTCGCGCGAGACCGATGCGTTTGTCCGCGACTTCCTCGCAGAGCACAAGCTCGGCGGCATCTTCAAGGTCACCGTATCTGAGTCGGGCGCCAGCGTGTATTCCGCGTCGGACGTTGCGCGTCAGGAGTTCCCTGACCTTGACCTGACCGTGCGTGGCGCTATCTCCATTGCACGTCGTCTGCAGGACCCGCTTTCTGAGCTCGTGAAGGTCGATCCGAAGTCCATTGGCGTCGGCCAGTATCAGCACGACGTGGATCAGCGTCAGTTGAACCAGTCGTTGGAAGCCGTGATTGAAAGCTGCGTAAACCGCGTTGGCGTTGATCTGAACACGGCATCCTGGACGCTTCTGCGTTATGTTGCCGGCATCAGTGAACGCATTGCGCTGAACATCGTGCAATTCCGCGATACCAACGGGCGCTTCCAATCACGCAAGCAGTTGCATGAGGTATCCGGCATCGGTCCGAAGACGTTTGAACAGGCCGCAGGGTTTCTACGCATTCGCGATGGAGAACAACCGCTGGACTCGACCGCAGTTCATCCGGAATCGTATGCACTTGTGGAACAGATTGCGTCATCTCTGAACACTTCGATCGACGACCTTATCCTCAAGCCGCAACTGCTCACTGGCGTGAAGACAGACGCATTCGGCGCAGGCACTTACACGCTGAACGATATTCTTGAAGAATTGAAGAAGCCCGGGCGCGATCCTCGCGATACGTTCGTCGCTCCCACCTTCAATGAAGCCGTGCGTGAGATTCAGGACGTGGAACCGGGCATGGTGATGGAGGGCGTGGTCACCAACGTGACGAAGTTTGGCGCGTTCGTAGACATCGGCGTGCATCAGGATGGCCTGGTTCACATCTCCGAGATTTCTCACAAGTACATCAAAGACCCGAGCGAAGCCCTGAAGGCCGGACAACTAGTCAAGGCAAAGGTCCTGAGCGCCGACGCCAAGACGAAGCGCATCTCGCTCTCCATCAAAGCACTGGAACCTGCACCGGGTGGCACGGGGCCACAGCGTGGCGGTGGCGAACGTCCGCAGCAGCAACGACAACCGGAGCCAACTTCAATGGCGGATAAGCTGGCGGCTCTCAATTCAAAGTGGCGGAATAACGCTCCTGCCGGACGATAGAAGATTCCAATTCCAAAGTGCCCTCACGATGAATCGTGAGGGCACTTTTTTGATGCGCGATACAGAATCGACACTTCGTTCGAGCAAGTGAACAGCGAGAAGTTCGGGGGGGGCAACTTTCGCTCTTTATTCGCTATCATATTCTCAGGTATGCGTGCGATGACGGTGCAACAGAAGCTGCAGATTCTTGCCGATGCGGCGAAGTACGACGCGTCATGTGCATCCTCTGGCGCTAAGCGCAGCGGAAACGGCAAAGGAGTAGGACACAGCGACGGGACGGGTATCTGCCATAGCTATACGCCGGACGGCCGATGCATTTCGCTGCTGAAGCTGTTGCTTACGAATTACTGCACATATGACTGCTTGTATTGCGTCAATCGCGTGAGCAGCGACATTCGACGTGCGAGATTCATGCCAGACGAGATCGTTCAGTTGACGCTCGATTTCTACAAAAGGAACTACATAGAAGGGCTGTTTCTTTCAAGCGGGATCATCCAGTCGCCCGATTACACAATGGAGCAACTGTTGGCGGTGGCAAAGACACTGCGAACGGTCCATCACTTTGGTGGATACATCCACATCAAGGCTATTCCGGGGTGCGCGCAGAGGCTGATTGATGAGGTGGGGCTGTACGCGGATCGTTTATCGGCGAATATCGAATTGCCCACACAGAGGGATCTCGTGCAATTAGCCCCGGAGAAAAAGGCTGACGTCATTGAACAGACAATGACGCAAATCCATGTGCGGAAGCAGGAAGCCGACAGCGATCGCAGGCATTTCGTGCATGCTCCGGCTTTTGCACCTGCCGGGCAAAGTACGCAAATGGTGATCGGAGCAACGCCTGCGACCGATCGCGAGATCATTGAACGTGCGAGCGGACTGTACGCGAACTACAAGCTACGTCGCGTTTATTACACGGGATTTTCGCCCTATCCAGGAGCAGACACACGGTTGCCGTTGAAGGCTTCACCCATGCTGCACGAGCACAGGCTGTATCAAGCCGATTGGTTGATGCGGCACTATGGATTTGCTGCCGAGGAGATTACGACAGAAACTGATCCAGACCTTGATCTGGAAACCGATCCAAAACTGGGATGGGCAAGACGACACCCGGAGTTCTTTCCAGTTGATGTGAATACGGCACCGCGCGAGTTGCTGCTGCGGGTTCCAGGACTGGGATATCGCAATGTGGAGAGGATCCTCTCGATACGTCGTTACCACCGACTCACAAGCGATGACCTTCGCAAGCTGCATGTTTGCTGGAAAGACGCAGCGCAGTTCTTAGTTGCTGCAGATCATTTGCCTTCGCGGAGCGCTTCGTCGGAGGCCATCGACAAGAAGACACTTTCGCAGAGCCAAGCTTCATCGCCCATGCGGCAGATGACGCTATTTGAGGATGCGGCACGATCCGCCATGTGGGGTTCACTATGAACGCCGTGGGTGTGATGCGTGTACCTGTCACTCTTGACTTTGCGGACTGGAGAGACTTGGCTCGTGCCGCTCTCAACAAGGGCATCCTGCCTGAAGAAATTGATTTCTACGACGTAACGAATGCAGTGACACCAAAGTTGTTTTCAGAAGCGGAAGCTGGCTCGATAGAACTGACACGGGATGTACCCGATGCGAAGCCACATGTCCCGAAGAGTTTTCTGGAAAAAGCGACCATCGCGGCCTATCATCGCGAGCCACAACGATGGAACCTGCTCTACAAGCTTCTGTGGCGACTGCAATCAGAGCGCGAGTTGATGAAGGTACAAGTCGATGGGGATGTGAACGCCTTATTGCGGCTGGAGCAACAGGTACGGCACGATGAACACAAGATGCACGCCTTTGTTCGCTTTCGGCTTGTGGAGGATAAAGACGGTGAAGAACGCTTCATTGCCTGGTTTGAGCCGCAGCACCACATCCTAAAGCTGGCAGCTCCGTTCTTTGCAGAACGTTTTGCCGTGATGCGTTGGTCCATCCTTACGCCAGATGGATCGGCGTCCTGGGAGCCAACGACAAAACACCTGCAATATGGACCACCCGTGCCGCGTGAACAGGCTCCATCCGGTGATGAATTGGAAGAGCTATGGAAGAGCTATTATGCGAGCATCTTCAATCCCGCCAGGTTGAATCCAGCGGCCATGCGCGGACATATGCCAGTGCGATATTGGGGCAACCTGCCAGAGATCGAGTTACTCCCACAGTTAATGGCGACTGCAGCGAAACGCGTGGAAGGCATGGTTTCGGAGCAGGCCGGTAAGCCGAGTGCGGCTCCGTTTGTTCCCGCGAAGCATACCTTGTCTGTCATTCGTGAGGCGTTGCCCGCCTGCAAAGGTTGTGACCTCTACAAGGACGCAACGCACGTCGTGCCAGGGCGAGGTGCTGGCCATGCTCCGCTGATGTTAGTGGGCGAACAACCCGGCGATCAGGAAGACCTCCAGGGCCTGCCGTTCGTTGGTCCGGCGGGCGGAGTGCTGAAGAAGGCACTGGCGGAAGCCGGCATAGCAGACAGCGACGTATTTATGACGAATGCCGTAAAGCATTTCAAGTTTGTGCGGCGTGGGAAGCTGCGTCTTCACCAGAATCCCAGAATGAGTGAGATTACGGCGTGCAAACCATGGTTGTTGGCGGAACTGGACGCGGTGAAACCGAAGCTTGTGTTGTGCCTTGGAGCTTCCGCCGCGAAGTCACTGCTGGGTGGGACATTCGGGCTGATGCGCGATCGAGGCAAAATACTTTCGACGCCATTCGCAGACCATGTGATGGCAACGGTTCACCCCTCGGCTGTTCTGCGGGCGCCGGATGCAGCAATGCGCCATACGCTGTACCAGCATCTGCGAAATGACCTATTGGCGGCATACCGGTTTGCGATGAAGGCCGCGTAACCCACTTCTTATGGACGGCATGAAACAAGCCAGCCTGCCTGAGGATATGATGTCCTTTGGGTCTTTGATGACCTTGCAGATCGAGAGTTCTTACATGATGGAATCGACATACACGCCCGAAGGTTTTTACGAGCACGCAATCAGCAGTCCGCGTAGTCTTGCCGCCACGCTGGATCACACCCTGTTGAAGGCTGACGCCACGCGCGCACAGGTATTGCAGATCTGCGAGGAAGCGGCACAGTATCGCTTTGCCTGCGCTATGGTCAATCCGTTCTGGGTCTCTACTGCTGCTGCGGCGCTTGCTGGTACCGGTGTGCCTGTCGGCGTCGTCATCGGATTTCCGCTCGGTGCATCCCTGGCCGAATCGAAAGTGGACGAGGCAAAACGAGTCATTGCACTCGGCGCTCACGATGTCGACATGGTCCTGAATATCGGCGCTCTCAAAGGCGGCGAATACGACACCGTGGCGAATGACATTCGTGGCGTGGTCGACGCGGCTCATGAGCGCGGCGCGATTGTGAAGGTCATTCTGGAAACAGCCCTGCTGAATTTTGAAGAGAAGCTGCGGGCCAGTGAAATCGCCGTGAACGCGGGAGCGGACTTCATCAAAACCAGCACCGGCTTCTCCACTGGAGGCGCCACCGTGGACGACATTGCACAGATGCGCAGCGTTGCAGGGCTGCGTTCCGGCGTGAAGGCATCGGGCGGCATTCGTTCCCTGGCCGATGCGAAGGCAATGTTGAAAGCAGGAGCAAACCGCATCGGTGCAAGCGCGAGTGTGCGCATTGTGCAGGAGCTGACCGGAACGGCCAAGGGTGACTCCGGCGGTTCCGGCTATTAAAGAAGAAGCGCACCTCTGCTACAAAGGCAAGCAGGTACATGGCCGCACATGGAGACAAGGGAAAACGCGAAGGCAAGCCGCTGCGTGTGGTAACGCGGGCGCGCGCCTCCGACGCATCCGAAGTGCGGCTACAGCCTGTCGATGAAGCCGACACCCTTTCCAACGACTTTGAAGGCGACTATCGTCCCAGTCCTGGTGCTCAGGCGGACGACACGATACGCGTCGAGATACCGAATCAGGACATGGTCATCGAGCCGGTTTCGCCGGGGAATCCTGAAAACCGTATCCGCGTGCATTCCGAGCATGTGGACTTCCTGCAGCGCCTTGCCGACGCGCTGAACAATACGCTGGATCTGCAGACATTAATGCTTCGTGTCGCGGAACTGGTCCGTGCCGTGGTGGACTATCGCATCTTCGCCATCCTGCTTATCAACGACCGCACACAAGAATTATGGATGCGCTTTCAGGTGGGCCACGCTCCAGAAGTGGAGCGCATGCGCCTCAAGATGGGCCAAGGCATCGTGGGTCAGGCGGCGGCGACACGCGCTTCCGTGCTGGTGGACGACGTCACCCATGCGCCGCATTACATCTCGGCAAATCCAGCGGTGAAGAGCGAGCTCGCCATTCCTCTCATCATCAAGAATCGCGTTATCGGCGTGATTGATCTGGAAAGCGAACAACCCGCAGCATTCACACAGGACCAGCGACGTCTGCTGGAACTGGTAGCTTCGCGCATGGCTGTCGCCGTGGAGAATGCGCGGCTGTATACGCGCCTCTCCCGCCAAGCGCAGACATTGACTGTGCTGGCTGAAATCAGCCGTGAACTGACTGCGATCCTTGATCTCGACACGCTGCTGGAACGTATCGGAACGCTGCTGAAACGAGTCGTGGACTTCCAGATGTTCACCATCCTGCTTTGGAGCGAGAGCCGCCAGCAGTTTATGCATCGTTTCTCCACGCGTTTTGGCGAGCGAGTGCAACGTGATCGTAATGCGGAGATGGGCAAAGGCATCTTTGGTATGGCGGCTGCAGAACGCCATCCCATTCTGGTACCAGACGTACGTAAGGACCCACGCTACTTGGGCGACAGCACTCCCGGCAACGAGCGAGGGTCTGGCGAAGTGCGCTCCATGCTTGCCGTGCCGCTGGTCTACAAAGAGAAGGTCACGGGCGTCATTGCGCTGGAGCACACACGCGTGAACTACTACAACGAAGATCACCAGCGCACCCTGACCACACTGGCCGGACAGATCGCGATTGCTATTACCAATGCACGCTTATACGAGCGCATCTTCGAAGAAGAACAGCGCATGGAGCGGGATCTGCAGATGGCTCGCGAAGTGCAAATGCGGCTGCTTCCGCCACCACCGCAACCGCTGCCACATGCTCAGTTCGCGGCAACGTTCCTTCCTGCGCGTTCCATCGGTGGCGATGTCTATGACTTCATCGACTACGGCAATGGCCGTGTTGCCATTGCTGTGGGCGATGTCAGTGGCAAAGCCGCACCTGCGGCACTCTATGCAGCGCTGGTTAGCGGCATTCTGCGCTCTGTGGCCACACAACATCTTTCCCCTGCAGCCATGTTGGCAGAACTGAACAATCAGTTGCAGGAACGCAAGCTGGACTCGCAATACGTCACCATGCTTTTCGCCGTCTGGAATGACGATGAGCGCACGCTCAGCATTGCCAACGCAGGATCTGTACAACCGATGCTGCTCTCCTCTGATGGCGAGCAGATGCGCACACGCGTGATCGAGGCCGAAGGATTCCCTCTTGGTCTCTTCCCCAACGCTGAGTATGAAGAGTTCACCCTCAGTACTCGTCCCGGAGATCTGCTCGTCTTCTTCTCCGACGGCATTGTCGACGCTGAAAACCGCAAGGGAGAGATGTTTGGCAATGATCGTCTGATCGAAGTGCTGGACAATCTGCATGAAACGGATGCAGAAATCGCGGTGAAAACGGTCCTGGACAGTGTCTCCGCATTTCAGGACGGGCACGAGCATTTTGACGACGAAACCCTGCTAGTGCTCCAGGTTCGCTGATCCTTCATTCACAACCGTTAGAATGGTATCCATGTCACACGACGGAACCACGGAAGTTGTGCGTCCAGCACGCACCGTCCGCGGCAGTGTTCGACTGCCCGGCGACAAAAGCATTTCGCACCGCTATGCCATGCTGGCCGGATTGGCCAAAGGCACCTCGCGCTTCGCAAACTTCTCCACCGGCGCAGATCCGCATAGCTCGCTGAGCTGCATGGAAGCATTGGGCGCAACGGTTGTAAAGCATCCGGACGGCATCATTGAAGTCACAGGCGTAGGCGGCAATTTTCTACAGCCAACGCGCGATCTTGATTGCGGCAACTCCGGTTCCACCATGCGCATGCTTGCTGGCCTGGTTGCGGGCCATAGAGGAACGTATCGCTTTGTTGGTGACGCATCTCTCACCAAACGCCCTATGCAGCGCATCAAGGGGCCCTTGGAACAGATGGGCGCACAGGTTGAATTGACCGAAGGCCACGCGCCGATGACGGTTCATGGCGGCAAGCTAAAGGCAATTGAGTTCAGCGCACCAATTGCCAGCGCACAGGTAAAGACCGCTGTACTCTTTGCAGGCCTTGGCGCAGAAGGCGTTACGACTTTGCAGGAGGCCGTTCGTACACGCGACCACTCCGAACACGCACTGCGTGCGTTTGGCGCGGAGTTGGAACGCGGTAAGGATTCCATCTCCATTCGCGGTGGACAACAACTTCAGGCCATTGAAGCTACCGTTCCCGGCGATCTTTCTTCGGCAGCGTTCTTCCTGTGTGCAACCATCCTCTTTCCCGATGCGCAGCTTGTTTTGGATGACGTGGGTATGAACCCATCGCGCTCTACCCTGCTGGATGTGCTCGCGTCCATGGGTCTCCAGATGAAGGTCTTGAACCTGGAAGAAAAGCATGGAGAAATGATCGGAACGATTCAGGTGAACGGCGCTCCGGAACTCAAGGGCGCTGAAATCGTCGGCGATCTTCCGGCACTCATCATTGATGAGCTTCCCGTGCTGGCTGCGATCGGACCATATACAAGCACCGGCGTGACGATTCGTAACGCGAAGGAACTTCGCGTCAAGGAATCAGACCGCATCGCGCTCGTGGTGCAGAATCTGCGTGCGATGGGCGCGGAGGTAGAAGAGTTCGAGGATGGTCTGCACGTGCCCGGAAACCAGAAGCTTCGTGGTGGCGTTGTCGACTCTGCCGACGACCATCGTATTGCGATGGCGTTTGCTATTGCTGCGCTGCGGGCCGAAGGCGAAACCACCATTCACGGCGCAGAGGCTGCTGCTATCTCGTTCCCGGAATTCTTTTCGCTGCTCAACCAGATTTCGGAGCGATAGACCGGATGACGAACGTGCCGCCGGTAGAAATTTTCATCCCTGAGGTGGAGGCTTTCGGCGGCGCGGAGCGTGCCGATCTTGCACTGTCACGCTGGCTCTATGAGCATGGCATCGCCAATCGTTTTCTTACGTATCGAGATTCCGTCGGTCTTGCAAAGTACGCGTCACATCCGGTGGATGTAATTACCCTGAATCCGAGTGGCGGGTTTCGCAGCAAACTCGCGGCACTCAAACAACACTTCGCGGGTGTTTCAAGACAGTCGCGACTGATCACCTCCGGATATCAGCCCTCGCTTCACGCTACCCTGGTTGGTGCTCGAGGTTTTCATTGCCTCATGCACGATACGCCCGCTCTTTTCAGTGATGCAGCTCATCGCTCACTGAAAGCGAAGCTGCGCATTCAACTTCAGAATTTCCTTACCGCTCGTGGTTTACGCTCTGGTGGCACAACCATCGTCACCAGCGAGTTTCTTCGTGCAGAGTGCCGCAAAGACTTTGGCATCGAAGCACAGATTGCGCGCATGGGAGGGCTGGCTTCCGCAGAGGGGTTTCACGAACGGGCCTACTCTGGAACGCTGAACCTTCTGTCTGTTTCGCGCGTTGAAAAGAACAAACGCATTGACTGGATGTTGCAGTCGCTCGCAGCGCTTGAACATGAAGCAACTCCTCTCTCGTCGCGCTTCGATTGGCAACTCCGGCTTGCAGGCAAAGGGTCACAGATCGACGCGCTGCGAAAGATGGCTGAATCGCTTGGCATCGCAGAGCGAGTCCACTTCCTTGGCTTTGTGTCTGACGACGACTTGCAGCAGCTCATCCGAGAGTCGCATCTGTTTCTCATGCCTGCCTTGCAGGGCTTCGGCATTCCTGCCGTGGAAGCGTTGCAATCCGGCATGCCCGTGCTACTTCATCGCGAAAGCGGCGTAAGCGATATTCTGCTCGATACCCCGTGGGCAACCGTTTTTGAGGGAGGTGTTGAAGCCATGACGCCAGCTCTACGGCAAGCGATGGTGCATGCGGCGGAGAGACACCACCTTGGTCACCCGCTGCCTCCTATCAATACCGAGGACGAATGGGCCGAACGCGTAGCGAAGCTCTGCCACTGGGTTTGATCATGATGCTCGGATGCGATGAGCAAATGTAGTTCGTTTGGTAAACGAACTACATTTTGTACTGTCCCATGTCGTCATCGCCCAGGCCCTCGAGCCAGCGGCGAAGTTCGTCCGAGTTGATGTCGCGGCTTCCCTTTTGGCCTGCCTTTGCCGCGTCCATCACCGAACGGTTGACATAGATCGGGCAGTCCGCGCGCATCGCCAACGCCAGAGCATCGGAGGGCCGGGCATCCATCGACAGGACCTCGCCGTCGCGTACCATCCAAAGAATCGCAAAGAACGTGTCGTCCTTCAACTCTGAGATCACAACGCGCGTCACACGTACATCAAACGAGCGCAACAGATTGCGCATTAGATCGTGCGTCATCGGCCGCGGCGGAGCGTTCTTCTCAATCTCCAGCGCAATCGCATTCGCTTCGAAGATGCCAACCCAGATCGGCAGCACGTCATCGCCGTTGACATCCTTGAGGACCACCATGGGCATGTTGGTGACAGGGTCCATCATCAGACCGCGGATACGGACTTCGATCTCCTCCCGCGTGTTCTCGGAAGCGATGGAATCACGAAGCTGTTGTGCGGAATCGCTCATGCGGCGCTCACTGCCTCGCCCACCAGGCTGTTCGGAAATGTTTTAGTCACACGCACATTTGCATAGCTGCCAATAGCCGGCAAAATGGGTAATGTCGTCGTAAAGTTCAGTGTTTTATTCTGCGAGGTCCGCCCCGTGACCTGGCCACGCTGGTGGTTATATCCCTCCACCATCACTTCAACGATCTGGCCAAGGTGGCGCTCGTAGCTCACACGCTGACGCTCGCGTTGCGCCTCTAGAAGACGCTGCAAACGCGCAGCTTTCACTTCATCAGAGACTGTTTCCGCCATTCCGACTGCGGGAGTATTTGGCCGCGGCGAATACTGGAACGCAAACACGCCATCGTAGCCAACGACGTCAAGAAGGCTCATCGTCTCCTCAAAGTCGTCCTCGGTCTCGCCTGGGAAACCGACGATAATGTCTGTCGTCATGCTGATGTCGCGCTTCGCGGCCTTGATCCACGCGATGCGTTCCAGGTACCAATCTCGCGTGTATTCACGCTGCATGGCCTTCAAGACTGTCGACGAACCACTCTGCACCGGCAGATGCACGTGATCGCAAATCGTCGGCATGCTATCGATTACCTGGACAATGTCCGGCGTAAAGTCCCGCGGGTGCGATGTGGTGAAACGTACACGACGAACACCGGATAGCTCACCTACCATCGCCAATACATCGGCAAAACTCTTCTTGCCCAACGGATCGTGATAACTGTTCACGTTCTGGCCGAGAAGCTGAATATCGGTGAAGCCTGCTTCGGCCATGCGCTTCGCTTCAGCCAGAATGCTCTCCGACGATCGTGACCGCTCCTTACCGCGTGTGTAAGGCACGACGCAATAGGAGCAGAACTTATCGCAGCCCTCGATGATGGTGATGTAGCCGCGATGCGGATTGGAGCGTGCGGTGAACTCGGTGTCGAAGGTCTCTTCCGTCTGGCGATCATCCAGTCCGGTAATGCGCTTCTCTCCTGCTTCGAGACGCACCAGCATCTCTGGCAGGTTGCGATAGGAGGCCGAACCCGAGACGAGCGACACGAACGGTGCCTTCTCAAAGATCTTGTTGCCTTCCTGCTGCGCCACGCAACCCAGCACGGCAAACTTCTTGCCCTCGCCCTGCATGCGTTTGTATTCATTCAGGCGATGGAAGACCTTCTGCTCGGCCTTGTCGCGGATGGAACAGGTGTTGTACAGGATGAGGTCAGCCGCCTCCTCATCCTCCACGCGCGAATACCCTTCATGCTCCAGCGTGCCAATGACTTTTTCCGAGTCGTGGGCATTCATCTGGCAGCCAAAGGTTTCGATATAGAACGTCTTCGCGGGGGTAGTCATCACTTTCAAGTATACGTCCCGTACGGTTGTGTCCGAACGATCCTTGCGCCCTCGCAGAACCGATCGACAGGCTTCAGCCCGTACGGTCTCGCGAACGATAAACTTAGCGCAACCATTGTATTTTGTGTCACTTGAACATCGGCAAGAAGGAGGCGACAGAGAACCTATTTCCGCTCCTCAATCGAATAATCCGTGGAGACGCTCAGATATCGCCAATTCTCGATGGCAGTCAGCCTTTCGCGGTCGCTCTGTTCGATCGCCTTAACAGCATCGCTTCCCAGCGGAAGCCTTAGTGGAGGCTGATCCATGCTTGCAATCTCAATCACGGCCTTTGCAGCCAGCATCGGATCGCCCGGTTGTTTACCGTGGTAGTCACTTTGAAAGCGAGCCGCCACTCCGATTGTCGATTCGTAGGCAGCCTGAATCGCTGCTATTGGTTCAGCGGCAAAATCCGTTCGAAAACCACCCGGTTCCACGATAGTCACATTGATTCCCAATGGAGCCACTTCTTTCGCGAGCGCCTCCGAGAATCCTTCGACACCCCACTTAGCAGCAGAGTACGACGTCCTCCCAAGAGCCCCAATCCGTCCACCGACAGATGAGAACTGAATGATGTGCCCGCGTCCTTGCTTACGCATAAACGGAATCGCTGCTTTTGTCGTGTAAACCGTGCCTAATAAGTTGGTCTCGATCTGAGCACGAAAATCAGCGATCTCCATATCTTCCAGAGAGCTTATCGTTCCGTAGCCAGCGTTATTGACCAACACGTCAATGCTGCCGAAGTGCTCAACGGCGAATGCGACCGCTCGTTGCGCTGCGTCGGAATCTCCTACATCAAGCGTCAACGGCACCACCTGGTCGCCGTATGTCTGGACCAATTTATTTAGAGTATCTACTTGCCTTGCAGTGGCAATCAGTCTGTCTCCGCTCTTCAGCACAGCATCCGCAATCGCGCGGCCAAGACCTCGCGAACTACCCGTGATCAGCCAGACCTTACTCATGTGTCACATCCTTTCGAAGAGCATTCATGTGCTCATGAGATCTATTCGGCTCTCGTCGCATCCATCACTTCATTGATCGAAGCATCAAGGGCGTCGTTCCATTGCTTATCGGACATGCCGACACGCAGGTCCTCAAGCAGTGCACGAGAGAAGCTGGCAACCATGCCCGGATTACGCGAAAGACGAAGGCACGCCTCACGCCTCGAGAAGCCGCCAGACAGTGCAAGGATCCGATATACCTTCGGGTTCTGTTGCAGTACGGTGTAAAGTTCTGGAACAACCGGGATCGTGAGTTTAAGAAAGACACGCAGGCTGCTACTGGAATCAGTGAGCGCGGTCTCCATCGCATCGAGCAACCAACGTTCCACACGCTCTCGGACCTCATTTGGCAGTTTCGTGGACACTTCAATTTCCACGATAGGAATCAAACCGCTTGAGTAGATCTCCTCAGCCAACGCGAACTGCTGCTTAACGGCCTCTTCCACTTTCTGTTTTGTTCCGTCATGAATTAGCGTGCGCATCTTCGTTCCAACAACGCCAAGGTTGCGCCCCCAGGACAAAGTGTTCTGCAGATCTGGAATCGGTTTCAAAAGTTGCACGCCATCCGTTACAGCTTCCAAACCGTGGTCGATCTTCAAGAACGAAGCGATCTGATGTTTCCCCATCAGGTACTCCGGAATGGTCTGTTCTCCAATCTGTCCCGAGAGTGTTTTGGCGAACAGGATCACGGCCAGGACACGATCCCCATCAAACTTTGGCGAGGTGATGATCCGCAGACGCATCTGATGAATGAGGTCGAACATTTTGTCTTCGCTGCTGTACTGGCTTGTATCGATCCCATAGTGCGTCAGCGCAGCAGGCGTTGAGCCACCACTCTGGTCCAGCGCTGCAAATAATCCACGGGAATAACGCAGCCTGGAAAGAAGGCTCTGATCGATTCCATTTTCATGCGAACTAGGCGTCTGCATTGTCCTCTCCTTCTTCGGTTCGAACGAACGTTTTATGAATGGCGCGATAGGCGATTCGAGCCTGCTTGCTAATGGGCGTAATGAGTAAAGACATAGTCGTTCTGCTTCGCTGGCGTGTGGCAGGAGTAGCAAGACTTCACCGGATCAATTGCTGCTGGTTTGCCATCGGTGAACTGAGCGAAGCCCCATCCGCCGGTTGATGCAAATCGTTTCGAATCCTTCACCATGAGCTGAACGTTGGTGGGCGTACCCGCGACAAAAGACTGCTCCTGACCGAACGCTGCATTGTTCTCCGCAGAAGGTGTATATGTCCATGCCAATCGAGCGATGATGGCTCCATCAGGAAATGAGGTAGCTCCACTACGATAGGCGTCGATCGCCAGATCATTGCCTAACACCGCACGTAGATCGTTCAGCTTTCCCGCCTCGTGAGCCACTGAGACCAACCGCCAATCTCTGTAATCCAGAGGAAGTGTAATGGATGCGGCGGCATTCTCAGCGACATCCATATTCGCGGGAGTCTGGCCGCTGGACCAGATGGCGCAGGTTAGAGCAGGCCCGGCAAATGCCAACATCGCGATCAACTTCAGGGTTATCTTCTTTGTCGTGCGCAGTTCTTTTGCCATGAAGTCCTCCTATCGGGTCCGTGTGCCATGTACAGGGTTACAACTTCACCACGCCGGTGATTGCCTTAGCAAAAGCTTCCGGGGCTTCCTGCGGCAGGTTGTGTCCAACACCACCGCGGATCAGACGATGCTCGTATTTACCCGAAAACTTCTTCGCATAATTGTTGCTGTCTGGATGAGGAGCTCCATTGGCATCACCTTCCATGGTGATGGTAGGTACAGTAATGACCGGTCCAGACGCTAACTTCTGTTCGTAAGAGTCATAGCGTGTTTCACCTTGAGCAAGATCGAGCCGCCACCGATAGTTATGAATAACGATGTCGACGTGATCAGGATTGTCGAATGCTGTTGCACTGCGATCAAACACAACGTCGTTGTAGTGCCACTGCGGCGACGCCAACGTCCAGATCTGCTTTGCAAACTCGCGGCGATATTGCTGGTATCCCTCGCGCCCACGATCTGTTGCGAAATAGAACTGATACCACCACTGCAGTTCCGCAGTCGGTACAAGCGGTGCTCGGCCGGCCTTCTGGTTACCAATAAGATATCCGCTAACGGATACAAGAGCCTCGAAGCGATCAGGCCAAAGTGCTGCCAGAATGCAAGCAGTACGAGCACCCCAATCGAAACCAGCAACGATCGCCTTCTTGATGAAAAGTACATCCATCAGTGCCAGCACATCCAATGCAAAGGCGGACTGCTGGCCATTGCGGACGCTATCTTTGGACAAGAAGCGTGTTGTCCCATAACCGCGGAGATGCGGAACGATCACGCGGAAATTTGCTGCAGTCAGAATGGGCACGACGTCCACGAAGCTGTGAATGTCATACGGCCAACCATGCAGTAGGATGACAACACGGCCATCGCGCGGACCTTCATCCACATAGCCAATATCCAGCACGCCAGCCTTCACTTGATGAATGGTGGTGAACTCTGCGCGTGAAGACGACGGCGTGGCAGATTGAGTGCCGCGATCTGTCGCTTCTGTTTGCGCTGCAGCGGAGCCGAAGAGCGATGAGCCCGCCATCATTGCTGCTGCTCCCAAAAACGTACGCCGATTTAGCTGTTGGTTCTTCATGAAATTCTCCTGAGATCAATGCAATGCAGTAAAGGAATAAGGCTTCAATTAAGCCAGTGAGATGTTCGTCTGCACGTTGCCACGCAGGGCTTTGGAGTAAGGGCAGGTTGCATCGGCTACATCGATCAATTCCTGTGCGATGGCCCGTTCGATGCCAGGAAGGCTCACCCGTAGACGAGCACCAAGGAAGAACTCCGCGCCCGTTGTACCAAGGTCAATCTCCGCATCAATCGCACGTTCTACGGGCAGGCTGATTCCTCGCTTCTGAGCCGCAATTGCAAGCGCTCCCAGGAAGCAGGCCGACCAGCCGGCAGCAAGCAATTGCTCAGGGTTCGTACCAGAACCCGTTCCTGGCAGTGACAGGTTCACATTCAAATGACGGTCGTCGCTCACAGCAGTGCCGCCATCGCGGCCCGTCGTGATGTGAACTTTTGCGGTGTAGTGAATCTTTGAAATAGCAGTCATGGGGCTTCTCCTCAGTACGGACGTTGCCCTATACATTGCAAAGAAAATGCCAAACCTAAACCACTGATTTATTGCGACGTACATATTCACGGAATGCCGAGACCCTGGCATATGCCGATTTCTCGGCGTACTTGGCTTCAGCAAGTCAGCAAATCGTCAAGCCTTGGTGATGCCAAACTTCTTCATCTTGGACTCCAGAGTCTGTCGCGGCATCCCAAGGCGAACAGCCGCACCATTGGGTCCGGAAATTCGACCAGCAGAAGCCTTGAGCGCGGCTTCAATCATTGCCTTCTCCTGCTGCTGCAGGCCGGCCAAACTCATCGATGGTTGAACCAGATCCTTCTTGCTTGCATGCTTCAGCCAGCTGTCATCGAAGAAGAGTGTGTCTCCCTCGCTCAGGATGACTGCGCGCTCAATGATGTTCTGCAGTTCACGAACATTTCCTGGCCAGGCATAGGCCTGCATTTGCGCCAGCGTCTTCTTCTGGATGTGCTGGATCTTCTTTCCCGAGCGCGCACTAAAACGAGAAACGAAATGATTCACCAGCGACGGAATATCATCTGGCCGTTCCCGGAGAGATGGCATCGCGAGTGGTAGCACGTTTAAGCGGAAAAACAGATCTTCACGAAACGTTCCATCTTCAATCGCCTTTGCCAGGTCTCTATGCGTAGCAGCGACGAGCCTAATGTCGATTGAAACGGGCGTATTGCTGCCGATACGTTCGATCTCTCGTTCCTGCAGCACACGCAGCAAAGCAACCTGCGTTTCAGGGGGAAGGTCACCCACTTCATCCAAAAACAAAGTGCCACCATTTGCAGATTCGAATTTGCCTTCTCGTCGTTGCGTTGCCCCCGTGAAAGCGCCCTTCTCATGACCAAACAATTCGGACGAGATAAGAGATTGCGGAATCGCAGCGCAGTTCACTCGAATGAATGGCTTCTTTGATCGCGCAGAATTGCGATGGAGCGCTTGAGCGACGAGTTCTTTCCCCGTCCCTGTTTCGCCAATGATGAGTACGGTTGCATCAGAACTGGCGATACGCGACACGTGCTTGCGGAGAGCCTGCATCGGTTGTGAGTTCCCGACGATCTCGTTCCCATCGCCGACACTCAACTCACGCCGAAGAGCGATGTTCTCCTGCTCCAAAGCCTCTTCGCGTTTGCGACGCTCGTGGATGTCTGTGCCTGTGACGTACCAGCGCAACAATTCGCCCGTTTCATTGCGAAATGGCCTGTACTGCATGAGGTGCCAGCGATAGTAGCCATCCAGTTGACGGACCCGCACTTCTAACTGAAACGCTCGGCCATCTGCCAGCCCCTCTGCACGTTCGACACGAACTCGATCGATATCTTCCGGATGAAAAGGAAGAGAAAATGCATTGCCACCGTTGCCGACATCGACGGTCGTCATTCCGATCTGCCGAGTGACAAGTTGATTCACATAGGTAACCGTGCCCACCTTATCCAGGACGACGACGTATTGCGCGATGGCATCCAGGATGGAATGCCAGTTCTCTTCCCGCTGTTGTAGGGCAGTCTCTCTTAATTTCTTCGCGTCTATGTCGATGCAGACGCACCGCCAACATTGCAGTCCATCGGAATCATGCTCTGGCGTGGCGTGAAGAAGAAACCAACGGATGCCGCCGTCACTGAATCGTAGCCGAAGTTCAAGCGCCTCCAGGTGCCGATCGTCCTTTATGGCACTCCACCACTGCTTCAATGCATCGCCGTCGTCTTCATAAATGACTCCCTCCGGCAATGGCAGGGCTAAGTCGTTGGCATCAACACCCAAGAACGAGTTCGTGATCGAATCGTCCGTTTGACGCGTTCCATTCGAATCGACACGCCACATAAGCGCGGTTGGCCTGGTGTTGGCTTCCAAGGATGCGACTTCTCCGTATCAGGGCAGCTTAGATCCAAAGACTCTAGAGGAGAATCTCGCTTGATCTGTAGATGAGGATATCTCAGCAGGTGACGAAGCCGGCATGCCGAACCATCAGCATTTGCCGAATCCACGGCACTGCCCTTTCAGTACATGCCCTTTGCAATCTGCTGTTTACCTTTGGCTTCCATCTTGCAACCAGTTATGAGCAAGAACAACTCAAGGGAGCTGCACATGAATCGGACTATCACTCTTTTAGGCATGGCCTTCTTTCTCGCGACATCTGCTTTCTCACAAGACGCGGCGCACCCTGCGAACGCTGTTGCGAATTCATCAGACGACAGCGCGATCCGTCCATTCCATGTTCATGTGTCCGATGCGCAGATTCGTGATCTTCGCAAACGACTCGCGGCAACGCGGCTGCCCGATAAGGAGACAGTAAACGATGAATCGCAGGGAGTTCGCCGCGCCGAACTGCAGGACCTACTGCAGTACTGGGGCCACCAGTACAACTGGCGCAATGCTGAAACCAGGTTGAATGCGCTCCCGGAATTTGTGACAACCATCGATGGTGTGGACATTCAATTCATTCATGTGCGCTCCAAAGAGCCGAATGCGATGCCGTTGATTCTCACGCACGGCTGGCCCGGCTCGCCTCTTGAGTTCATGAAAGTTATCGGCCCACTGACCGATCCCGTTTCCTATGGAGGTAGCGCAGAAGATGCCTTCGATGTGGTTATCCCTGCGATTCCGGGCTATGGATTCTCAGGCAAGCCCAAGGGCGTCGGCTGGGGCCCAGATAAGGTGGCGAACGCATGGGACGTGCTGATGAAGCGCCTGGGCTATACGCACTACGTCTCTGAGGGCGGTGATCACGGATCCGTCATTTCAGATGCTTTGGCGCGGCAGGCACCCCAGGGATTGCTTGGTATCCATCTGACCATGCCAGCAACGATTCCTGCCAACCTCGTAAAAGGAATCAACAGCGGCGATCCTGCACCAGAGGGTCTGACTCCGTCGGAGTTGCAGGCGTACAACTCGCTCAGCACTTTCTTTGGAAGAAATGCAGCGTATGGCGCCATGATGGTGACGCGTCCGCAGACCATCGGCTATGCGCTATCTGATTCACCGGGTGCGCTTGCTGCCTTCACCTACGAGAAGATCGCCGCGTGGTCCGATAGCGACGGCCATCCCGAAAAGGTGATCGGCCGCGACGCTATACTCGACGACATTTCGCTGTACTGGTTCACCAACACGGGCGCGTCTTCATCGCGCTTTTACTGGGAGAACAACAACAATAACTTTAGCTCTGCCGCGCAAAACACTACGCAAATCAAAGTGCCGGTGGCCATCTCGGTCTTTCCTCACGAAATCTATCGTGCCCCTGAGAGTTGGTCTCGCCGAGCCTACCCATCGCTCTACTATTTCCACGAGGTGGACAAAGGCGGACACTTCGCGGCTTGGGAACGGCCTGAGGTGTTCACTGCTGAAATCCGCGCGGCCTTCCGATCACTGCGTTAATTCTGCACGGATTCCCATGCGATGCTGAGATCACGTGGCACTGTTCGCCTGCATGCGAGGGCAGTGTCACGGATGCTCAGCGTCTTGTAATTACAGCTGAGTGGCTTCGGTTCATTTACCCCACACGAATCGTACGTATGCTTTAGACATACCTACGTCTGCAAGAGCTGTCAGCAACTGATTTGTTTTTTGCAGGATGCTCATACGCTTCGGTAGGAGATGTCGATCTATGGCTATTAGCTGGAATCCAAACCGGCGACAGTTTCTTGCCGGTTCAGCGGTTTGCCTTGCAGATCGTTTTCTCGCTCCTCTTGAGCGGAAGCCACACCAGCAAGTAAAGCTGACTCTTGCCTCATCGGCCTTAGAAATCGCGAACAATCGATTCATTCGCACGACTGGCTACGTAGACCACCCTGCTGGCTCCGTGATCCGTCTACAACCAGATCGTCCCATTGATATTCGGATTGCGAACAATACAAGCGACGAAGAGTTTGTTCACTGGCATGGCCTGCGCGTGTCTGCTGCGTTGGACGGTACACCGGAAGAAGAAAGCCACTGCGTGGCTGCTGGAGGTGTTCTTACGTACACGCTACCTACGAGCGAGCCAGGATTTTATTTCGCGCATTCGCACGCCATGTGCGGACACGATCTCACCCGCGGCCCGTACAGCGGACAATTCGTCCCGATGGTCGTGGGTTCGCTGCAATGCTCTGAACCTTTTGATCGAGAGATCTTTCTCACGAGTCACGAATGGGAACCACGTGTCTTCGACACCGCAGGTAACGAGCGATCACTGGAAGCGATGCATCATCTACAAGTCGATTCCGAGTCCGAAGAAGGCGAAGACGTTCCCGACGATGGATGGGACATTGTGTATCGCGCTGCGACACTCAATGGGAAGGTTCTTGGAGCAGGTGAACCTATTCGCGTCCGCAAACGCGAACGCATACTCTTTCGAGTTTTGAATGCGAGCGCAACAGAACACTTGCGCCTATCGCTTCCAGGACATCGCTTTCTTGTCCTTGCACTTGATGGATACCCGGTTCCGAAGCCAGCATCTGTCGAGGTTCTCGAACTCGGCGTAGGCGAACGCCTGGATGCAATTGTTGTTATGGATACTCCCGGTGTATGGGTTCTGGGCTCACCAGACGATCAGCATCGCGCACTTGGAATGGGCATTGTCATTGAATATGCGGATAGCGTAGGGAAACCCATCTGGAGTAATCCCGCAGCAACTGCTCCTTGGAACTACCTCCGTTTCTCTGCTACGACAAAGGATGAAACGCCGTGCAGCAACACTCTTTCTTACCGCATCGAACGACGGCCTACAGGCCCTGATGGATTCGAACGTTGGGGTATGGCTCTTTTGTCTTCTGGACAAGAGCCATTGCGTATAGGCGAACGATGCCGTATCACTCTCTTCAACAGCTCCGACGAAGCACATCCCATGCATCTCCATCGCTTTCCGTTTGAGTTAGCCAGCGTTGCTGGACAATCATGCGCTGGGCTTCGGAAAGACACGGTGGTTGTGCCTCCTTTTCAACAAGTTCAATTCGACGTTCAGCCTGATAACAGCGGCCCCGCGCTATTGCATTGTCATAACCAGATGCATATGGATTGCGGCCTCAAGACACTTCTCTCTATCTCTTAGAAAGCATGCTCTGATGAATTCATTACGCGCGACATTGCTCCTGGCTGTAGCTGCCTGTTCCATTTCCGCTTCTGCACAGCAGAGTAAACCTCTGCTTCCAGAACTGACTCATACGATTCCTTCTGCGTATCTGGAGGAACTAGATGATCTCCGTGTCGATATCCCTGCCGGAGAGCAACAGGCCACACTCGAGAAGCTCTCGGCTCAGCCAGAAGCAGGGTTCATCCTTGCGCTGAAATACATCGGGCAACAACCGCAGGCATTCGACTTTCTGATGACACAACTCGCGAAAGATACGGATGCACAGCATCGCTTGCTGATCCTGACGCAGAGTTTGCGTGGGCAGGTTCGTTCCCTGCAGGCTTCCAATCGTCCTCTTCATTCTCCTGCTGCCGTTCGTACCGAGGTTGCCGAACAGCCTGCAAAGCGACGTCAGCTTCAGGCCACTCTGGAACATCTGGCCACCACGGACACAAATGCGGATGTAGCCCTTGAAGCAGCACGCGATCTACGCAAACTGAACTGGGGCGTGAATGGGCAGTTCCTTCTGGAGGCTGCAGAGAATGCTCACCAGCGCAAAGATTCCGCCGGAGAAGCTGCACTTCGCAAGGAGGCCTACGATTGGCTCACCTACGACGAACAGGTCAACCTGCCAACATTCCTTCGCACACCACCGCCCGTCTTTGCAGCAGCACCTGAAGACAAAGCCATCCGTGTGTTGGCCTTCGGTGATTTCGGCAATGGCTCTCCTGCGCAAAAGCAGCTCGCTACAACGATGATCACTTACAGCAAACAACATCCTTTCGATTTTGGTATCACGGTCGGCGATAACTTCTATCCGCGCGGAGTCACCAGCCCCAACGATCCTCATTGGGAAAATGATTGGGAGAAGGTTTACGGTCCGCTTGGAATAGTGTTCTATCCAACTCTGGGTAATCACGATTACCTGCCTGCCGACGGCCCCGCAGCCGAAGTGATCTACACAAACAAGAGCAAGACGTGGCGTATGCCGGCCACCTTCTATACATACACAGCCGGTCCGGTTCAGTTTTTCGCGATCGACACTATGGAGATGTCGGACACAGCTCTCTACCAGCAACAGCTGTCATGGCTCGATGCTGAAATCGCTAAGAGCAAGGCACGCTGGAAGATCGTCTACGGTCACTACCAGGTCTACTCCGCTTCACGTGGTGACGAGCAAAACCTGATTGACCGACTTATGCCCGTGCTTCGCAACCGCGTCAATCTTTTCCTGTGCGGCCATGATCACAACCTGCAGGAGTTGAAGTCAGACGGTGGCGTGAACTTTTTTGTAAGTGGAGCGGCAGGCGCCTCTCTGTATGACTTCACGCAGAAGAACTATGCGCGCACTACGTTCCAAGCCAAACAGAATGGCTTCAACGTTATCGAGGCAGACCAGAACACACTGAAGCTCTCGATCGTCGGTCTTGATGGGAGCGTCCTGAAGAGCGTGGATATTCACTAACGACTTAGGGACCTGTGAAGCTGCACAACTCCACAGGTCCTTTTCGTTTTGCCTACCAACAATAAGGTTTGGGGATCGAATGGCCACCTTTCAGTCGGGTTTTACACGTCGACGTTTCATGGCTCTAGGTAGCGCTTTTGCCAGCAGCGGCTTTTGTAGCGCACTTGAACCGGCAGTCCAACAAGCGCCCCCGCAACCCTATTTCGCCGCTGTGAATCGAGCAATTCAGTCCCTGGACCATCTCGGCTCTCCCATAAGCGCTGCCGATGCAAAGCAAATCGCGATTTTGACGCAACGCAATGATGAAGTCGCAGTTGGAAAAGCTGAAGAGATACTTCGTCAGTACACACTGGCCCAGCTTTCTCTCGGACCGGATGGAGCACCGCAAATCACAGCAGGCGATGCACCACGGCAACTCGTCGAACAGGGTTGGCGAATGTTCCTGGTGCGTGTTGAAGGCACAACCAGTCAGAGGGGTTCGTTGGTCTTCACAAGTGGGACACGAACGATTGGCGACCTCGAGACAGTCAGCAAGGGAGCGGCACAGCGCACGGCTCTTGCAGACGTTCTGTACAAGGGGCCGATGATCGAAAAGATGTGGTTCGCCATGGATCTGTACGAACCGACACTTGTACTCAGCGGAGGCGTTGAAGTTCAAACGATACCGCTTCCAGAAATCTCAATTGAATATCACGTGGCGCAGTTATTCAGTCGCGATCATGGCAAACGAACAACCAGTTTTTCTTTGAACGTTCTGGCAACATCAAATAGCCGTACTTTCCATCCGGCACGCCGCCAGTTCGATTTTGACTGTCTTCCGTCTCACGAAGTCCCACTACACATTATCGACACGGATGGTCGCAGTTGTTTCGCGTCTCTGATCATCAAAGACAAACTGAACCGCCTCTATCCACCGAAGGCGATGCGCCTTGCTCCGGATCTGTTTTTTCAGGAACAGATCTATCGAGCCGATGGCGAGACCGTGCGGCTCCCAGAAGGCGAATATACGGTTCAAAGCCAACGCGGCCCTGAATACCTGCGCGGTGTTCAGACGGTAAGCATTCACCGAGACTCTTCAGTGATTGATGTGAAGCTGGAGAGATGGATTGATCCTTCGAAGTGGGGGTTCTATTCCGGCGATACACACATCCACGCCGCAGGCTGCTCGCACTATGAGAGACCCACGGAGGGTGTTGGCCCCGAAACGCTGATCCGTCACATGCGTGGCGAAGCTCTGACCATTGGAGATGCCCTTAACTGGGGCCCGAGCTGGTATTACCAGAAGCAATTCTTTTCGGGAAACGCTGAGAGTCCTGCTGCGATGCTGGAACATCCTGAACTGCAGACTGCATACGGAGTTACTCTTCAACCGCAGACAACACGCGAAGACACAGAGAGCATCATTCGCTACGACGTCGAGGTATCCCAGTTCCCATCAAGCCATGCAGGTCACCTGGTGCTGTTGCAGCTCAAAGAACAGGATTATCCAGGTGCTCAGCTGATCGAAGATTGGCCCTCGTGGAATCTTCCAGTCCTGAAGTGGGTGAGAACGCAGGGTGCTTATGGTGGCTATGCGCATTGTGGTCTCGGAATGGAAGTGGAATCGACAGAGCTGCCGAATTACCAGATCCCTCCCATGGACAGCATCGGCACGCAGGAAGCCATCGTCGACGTGACGCATGGATACGTCGACTTTCTTTCCGGATGCGATAGCCTTCCCGTTGCTGAACTAAACGCCTGGTACCACATGCTCAACTGTGGTTTCCGTATGGCCATGCTGGGCGAAACCGACTTCCCATGCATGAGTGATGGCCGTGTGGGGGCAGGTCGTAGTTATGTAAAACTGCCGGCCCGTCCCAACGGCAATCCCGGGTATGCATCCTGGATCCAAGGCCTGTTCAAGCCACATCAATATTGCGGTGACGGCCGCAGCCATATTCTGGAATGCAGGGTGAATGGCCAGCCACTTTCGGATTCAGACATGTTGCTTGCATCGAGTGGAAGCATCAGCATTGAGGTGTTAGTGGCTGCTCGATTGGAATCAGAGATCACACCCGAAACCAAGGCGCGCCGAGCGAACGAATCCGGATACGACATCGAAAAGGCGCGTATCGCCGATACGCGGGAAGTGCCACTGGAACTAGTCGTCAACGGTTCTCCCGCCGCAACCGTGAACATCGTGGCAGATGGGGTACCGCGCGTCGTTACACTGAAAGCGGATATTTCCCGCAGTTCATGGTGGGCTCTTCGCATTCTTCCTTCCTTGCACACTCATCCCTCGTTCGTGCAGGTGAATCACAAGCCAATCAGGGCCTCAAGAAAGAGTGCGGAGTGGTGTCGTGCATGCGTCGATAAGGTATGGGAAGTGAAGTCGCCCTTCATGCGCGAAAGCGAACGTCCGGAGGCTGCAGCGGCATTCGAACATGCTCGCACAGCCTACGAAAAGATCGCTTCGGAGTGTGAGGTGGCATGATGCGCTTCGCCAGACTCATCACGACATTCTTCCTACTCGGGCCACTCTGGGGCGATGCGCAGGGGCACGTCCATCCCGACAGTGGGCCTACGAATACTGTGCCAATTACGATCACCATCAATCCAGAGTCAAGAGTCAGCGCCAAGCTTTCAGGGCCGCTCCCCGCGCCGATGCAGTGCGGTAGTCTGACAACCATTCCAATCGAAGTCATCAACCAGAGCTTTTCTACTCTTCGACTGGAAGCTAGTCTTGTCGGCGATTCGCCGTCATCGGGAGTCGCAATCGACTTTGATCCTGAGCCCTTAAAAGGCATTCCGGAAGAGTCTCTAGGTTTGGGCATCATGCTTTCGCACTCCGGCCCCGTTGATATTACGATTTCCTTTGGAGCGCGACGCGTCGCCCATGATCTTGGTGGCCGCGACCGAATCCACTTTATGATGCGCTGTCAGCCACCTGCGTGAGACGTGGTTCTATCGACTTTCTGTCACCATCACGCCACCAAGGGCATTGAGCATTAGAATGCTGCGTTGTCCTATCGTTAGGGGCTCATTAACACGCACGCCATACTGCAGACGTTGCATCACTCGCGCGTTGTCGCGATTGATAGATAGCAATGAGCCTTCTGCATCTACAGTCCAGACTGCATCTCGTGAAAGGCTTATGGGCGAATAGGGACCATCTCCGGCTGCGTGCTTCAGTCCCTGCACCGCATAATCACGAAGAACATTGCCGGTGACCGCATGAAGCACCGTCAATCTGTTTTCGGTCAGAAGGTAAAGCTCCGGACGATCTGCTGCCAACGTGAAATTCCTCACATTGGGAGACTGCGTCCGATACTGCCAGCGCAATGCTCCTGTAGCGGTGTCCAGCGCAAGAAGCAGACCACCTGTCACTGGCAGATATGCAATTCCGTGACCGATCACGGCATGGCCCAACGTTGCGCCGGTCCGCTCTCCGTGTAGCGCCAGCGTATGCCTTCCTTCTTCTGCAACTGAATGCCTCCAACGTTCGCGGCCATCCTGAGTGGAAAGACAGACACACTCTGCTTCCTCGGCAACAATCAACACATCCTCATCTGCAGTGAGGAAGGACAGTTCCCATCCTGAAGTCGCTGTCCACACGAACTCTTTTTTCAGCAGGTGCCATGCACCAATGTTCGGATAAGCAAGCGGCGTGATTACCAGATCGCCGACGACTGCGCTGTAGGTTAGCGTCAGTTCGCCTACATCCTGACGCTCCACTTCATTTCCCGTGGAAACATCCAGTATGGAGAGCACGCCACGCGATGGAGTCGTGAGCACGTGGCCTTTCCATACTTGCGACGAGCCCCATCCAGCCTCACAGGTATAGCTCCACAACATCTGCTTCAGATCAGTGCTGTAAGCGCCCAATGTCCCGTTGCGACTGACGAGGAATGCCACATCGTCATGGAGCAGCGGCGGTAACCGAAAATCGTCCGCTGATTGCGGCAGGCGCACGCGCGATACGGGTACGGGCACCTCTGCAACCTCGAGCGGATAGCGCATAGAGGAGCCGTACGTGCATGGCAGAGAAACACTCACTTAGTACCTACTCGAACAATGGAGGGCAATTTGTCTTTAATGGCCTGCACTCTTCGTGCGGCAAAATCGTCTTCATAGCCGCGCCATTTTTCCGCAAGAGCCTTGTCCAGTGCCTCACTCATTTTTGCAATGATATCCGCAGCCGTACCGATCCTCGGTCCCGGCTCAAATGCCCAGACTATTGGATCTCTATATCCGTTGGTTGGTATCCAATCCGCCATGAGCTGTCGGGTGGTCTTCTGTTCGGCCACGTTCACCCATTCCTCCCAACTCTTCAATTCAATCCGTGTTCCATCTGTAAGACGAACATCTATCACCCGCTCAAGCACCGAGTCTGGGGCGGACTCTTCAAAACTGGCGACCTTCTCCCACAAATTACCTTCGGTCAAAAAGCGTAACGTCCAACGTGCACCCTTGACTTTTTTGAACGGACCCGTCAAACCTTCAGGCCCCAGTAACCTATCCACTCCCTGGATTTTCCCCGCAACATCGCTCAAGCGTTTCAAGTGATCCAAAATCTCTTCGGGATCAGCGCGCTTTGTTTGGCGGACTTGATCTAATGCTGCACCTACCGCTTCCATATCAAGCGTTCCCGCCTCGGCGATTTCATCAGCGAGAGCACGTGCGCGTTTCCACTTACCAGGGTTGGCAGGGTCTAACGCATCTACTGCCTCGTCGCTGAAGTTCGCCAGAATATAGTCGGCTCCAGTTCCGCGTTCCAGGATGGCAGCTTCATTACGCGCTGCCTGTCGGCCTTTCCCCTTGGTGGTCTTGCCTTTGAGCTTTGCTGCTGACGCTTCCAACCCATCCAGCACTGCGTCCATCGCTGCGGGAGCACGATTATCGTGCAGTAACCCTTTAAGGGTTCGCTTGGCACGTGGGCTCAGCCTGGAAAGCAGTTTCTTGATGCGAGCCTCTTGCTCCGCAGTAGGCGGAGGATCCGTCGGGATGCAATCACTCCCGCACTGCGTCAATAGATCTCTAACCGCAGGATCCATCTCTGAATATCTTTTCCAGAGATTCTTTCCGGGAGTTGCTTCCTCACGGGTATTTTCCAGCTTCTCTCGTGTCGGTTCTTCGAGAGCTTTAAACCACTCGTCAAACGTTCGCGGTGCTTCCGCTTCCGCCCGGAACTTTGCCCCAAGGAATTGGCCAACCATGATGCCAGCGTTAAACATCAGGCCACCAAGAATTTTTGCCAGTTCCGCTTTCTGCAATCCTTCCGGCATGTCACGAATCGCATCCATCTGCTCCAACGCGCCTTCAGACATCATCAGCACGCTCGTACCCATTACCCCGAGACCAGTAACAATCAGAACTTTGCCGGCTGCCGTGCCAAGCCGAATGGCTTCCATTCCGGCGCGCGTTTCTGCCCCAACCCCTACCGCCGCACCAACAACGTTGACCACATCCATTGCCAAAGCCATATCGAAGTGCAATGTGTGATCGATAGCGCGATGAATGATGTTGTAAGCAGAAGGAACTGCCCCAATCACCATGGCCGGAACCATAAGCGCCATGCTTGCACCGGCGGTGAATGGCGCCAATGCAATCGCGATGACGGTTAATAGAGTGGCAGTATGAGCTGCCGCCTCCATGAAAAGCTTCCCTTCCGACAGGGTGGGAACATCGATTGACTTCAACGCTCCATCAAGCCGGACCGATGCCTTGCCACGACCATAGTCAGAATGTTTGAACAGATCTTCTAGTGCAGCAACGATGGCTTCGGGCCGCTTTCCGGACGCTGTCGCATGCGTGCTGGAAGGAGTTGTTGCATCGTTGACTTCGTATTCGGCAGTGCCGTCATCGTGTTGCGAAACCACGCGGACCTCGATCAAGAGATCGAGTATCTGCCCCGCGTCGCTCACATACACCGTCGGCAGCCGCTCACTGTTCGGACCAAACCCGCGCGTCTTGCGATTATTCAGAATGTCCTGAAGATGGTCTGCACGTTTCTGATCCTCTGAAGACCCGCCAGAAAACTTGTCGCGCTGATAGGACAACATGCCCTCTACACCCCCAGCAATGGCGACCGCCTTCTTGCGATCCTCCTCCAGTTCCTCCTTCTTCTTGCTATCCTTTGTCGCCGCGAGTTCCTTGTCGATCTCCTTGATGCGGTCAGCCGCCTGGTTCATCTCATCGATGGCACCCTCCAGGTGTGACTCCGCCAATATCCCGGGATCACGCGCAAACAGTGGCATATATGCGGCGCTGGGCGGCCGTCGCATGATGACTTCTCCATCCGGGATATGTTCTGCGACGGCCTGGACGATGTATAGCCCTTCGTCATCAAAGGAGAACCGTGCCGTATATTGTGGATCCATCAAAGTCTCCACAATGGTGCCAACGGCGTCTCCGAATTCTCTGGCCGCTGAATTTAGATTGACCGCCGTCATACTGACGCTCGGCGCTCCCATTTGCTCCCACAGAGAGTTTGCGTAAGCTCGGACATCCGCTTCGTGATATCGCTCGTCCTGCGCGATACGCTTCTTGAACATGGCATAGTGGCTGGAGCGAGTGCCACTTCCCTTCAAGGCCTTATTTGCACTGCTCAGCTTGTCGTCGGGAACACGAAACTTCTTGAACTCGTAGTGGTGTGATTGAAATGCTGCAAAGAGATCGGGGAACTTCACACTCATTTCGAATCCATACTCGGCGCGTGTGGAACCGTATAGATTGCCATCCAATTGCGGATAAATAGCAAGCGTTGCCGGATAGGGATCGGCAGTGTACTGCGTAGGATAGTCAGTCAGCTTTTGATTTCCATGAAGTCCGTCGCCTCCCGTCCGATATGCCTGCGCAACCGCGTAGCTATCCAACAGCTTCTTTCGGCCGACGCTGCTGAGTTGCGCTTCCTCTGTCAGTTGCGGACGCGCATCGGAGTAGGCAATCAACCCCGCGGCAACTCGCACATCAGGTTTGCGATCTTCAGCGGCGACCGGCGGGTTGTCTGGGTTGGCACCTTTGGTTCGCGCCGTGGGCCACATGCTCTGATAGACGTCATGCTTCACCAGCGATGTATCCGTACGAATCTCTTCAATCGTGTCCAGTGCAAGCGCGATACTCGCCAGAATGTTGTCCACTGCCAGTTCAGTAGCGTCCTTCCCCGCTTCGCCCGGAATCCTTCGTGCAGCAGCCAGATCTTTCAGCGCCTTGGCGCGTGATGCCATTACGGCATCGAACAGCGGTTCTGAAAACCATCGATATTGACCTAACGGAAGTGAGTTATAAGCAAACTCCGCTGTCTCCGCCATCAACAGCAGTTCTTCCAGCTCAGGTGGAAGTTTGACCGTGACCCCAGCTTTCTCGCATGCCGCCATCAGTTGTCGCATGGGACCGGGTCTTGCGGTTGCTCGCTGGAAAGGCTCGCCCTCCTTCATCGTTGGCCCTGAATAATCTTCCGCGGTATAGCTTCCACCCGCGGGTGCATTAAAGACTGGCCGACTTATCTTGCTGGTGATCTCCGCACTCACCTTGTCGCGGAATTCAGCGGTGTAGTTCTTGTCGACTAAGGCTTTAAGAACCATCCCAAGTATTTGCGGATACTTCGGCCCCGCATGGAATGTAGATCCGGATTTGGGGACGAAATTAAAGTTGTACAGGTTGGCGCTGATGGTGGCGTCCGGTGGCTCATCATCATTTTCTTTTCGTTGCGGTGCGAGGACACCGTAGCTGGACAGCGAGTGCACCCAACCACCTGCACTTATCTGATCACCTGCTCGATCAGCTTCCTGTTCGAGCATCAATTCGTGCCCACGTCCTGCGCCCGAAAACATGGATCCGCCCGTTTGCTGCACTACGTGTATCAGTTCATGTGCGAGCAATTTCCGGCCCGCTTCACTGCGGGGATCATATTGTCCGCGGGCAAACACAATGTGACGATCCACCGTGTAAGCGAGCGCAGACACTGCATGCGCAGAGTCTGAGGCCACATCATCAACGTGGATGCGGACATGACCAAGATCAAGGCCCAGACGCCTCTCGAAGAATGATCGCGACACGGGATCAAGAGGCATGCCTTCCGCATTTAATGCACGATGCACAATGTCCGGGACCGGGCTATCCAGACTATGACCGTCATTTTCCGATGTGGCTGGTTTTCGCTGAAGCTGTTCTTTCTCTTCGCGACAATGAGCACAAGTGCCACCACATGCACATGCTCTTTGCAATAGACCGTGTGCATGTGGCGTGTATTGCACTGCTACGTTGGCCAGATGCTCCGCAGCATGATGGGCTTCGTGTTCAAGTGCATCATCTGGCTCGCCTATCTTCAATCGCGCACGCGGCATGCGCAGGGGAAATAATGGCCGTTGGGGCGCCGGTGGACCGACCCTCACGCCCCCCTTCGCTGTTATTCCATCGGAAGCAATGGACGCCATCCGAGCAGTCGGTAGAGCGCGGATCACGGGACGCTTCTGCTTGCGTTGCTCTTCTATCTCAGATTCAACGTTCACTCCGCCGGTCCCGTTCGGTCGTCCTGACCGCTGGTCAGACCTTTTCTTTTCGGCACTGAGCGTTGTAGGGGCTGCAGGCATGCGTTCCCCTTAATGAACCGGTGCGGTTGGCACGGCTGTTGTCGGGGCCGCGGTCACACTTGCTGTTGTGGCTCTATTTCGTTCTGCAATGAAGTCATCAAGGCTAAGCCGGCGTCTATCCTTCGTCTGGACGAAGACGTGCCCTGCCATCACGCCACCGCCCGTTGAGCGAAGAACGTGGAAGATGCTGTAGCCCTCCTTGCTCCGATATCCAAAAACCATAAGGTTGTCGCTACGGTCTTCTTCAAAGACAAAGCGAATGCTCGGATCGCCGACCTTATCTCGCAACAACTGCGTTTCGGTTTCAATGCCCGCAGCGTGTGCTCTTTGAAACTCTGGTCCATCTGCAGGGGTGAATGTTCCAATGCGATGGTCGTAGCGAGACACGGCGAATCTCTCACGAAGCAGATGCAGAAGGTTCAGTTGAAAGCTGTTGTCATCAGAAGCACGCATGTCATCCACATCGAGATAGCCAAGATCGAAACTATCGATGTTTAGCGCCTGAAATCTGGGAGTGCCCTGCTGCACAAGCCCCGCGGCAGTAACCAACCGCAGAGGCACGGTCTCGGTGCGATCGATGAAGCCTCTCATCTGTTGGTCAAACGGCGTGAGATGCGATGCATCCAGCACCGTGTATGTGATCTCCGGACCAGTCAACGCATACTGCATTCCCGCAGACAGCCGATTCATACGGTCGAGTAGTTCCTGCCGCCGAGCGAACGCGGATGCCTCACCACGCCCCACCTGACGAATCTCCACCTTCGATTGCATCTGCTTTCGCGTAGCAGAAAGCGTTGGACGGCCATCGCGGGAGGTCCTGGGTTCCTCTCCGCCGTGCTGCTGTATCGTATGAGCAATCTCGTGCGCCAACAATTCCTGCCCCTCTGTCGTCGCAGGGTTATATCGGCCTGGCGCAAAGACGATATCGCTTCCCAGCGTGTACGCCTTCATCGATTGCCTCTCTGTCTTGTGCGAATCCCTTCCGGTTTTGTGTATTCGAAGATGCGAGAGTCCGCGTTCGAAACGGCGCTCCATTACCTCACGCGTAACCGTATCTAGTGGCTCACCGCCCCCAGTAGAGGAGACTCTAATCTTCTCGCGCTTCGTTGCGACTCCCTTAGAGCCTGTCTCTCGTTTCTGCCCGCGAACTTCCGGAGACAGCAAGCGCGATCCGGCTTCTCGTCGAGCCACGTGCCTTGCCATGCGGTCAGCCTCAGCCTCCAGTTGCTCGCCGCGTGGGTTCTGTTTTGGCAACGAAGCACGCGATGTTGCCATCGCCGGATTCTTACTGTGATTTCCATTCGCAGATCCAACCGAGCGAACGGATGACAGTGCCGTCGTTCCCGGAGCCGCAAACTGTTTTGGCGGCTCCGGGAACGACGAAGCATGCAGTGCGTCGCCACCCTGCCTACGTGCAGGACTCTTGCTCTGCTTGCTTGCCGCACTGGCATGTTTCAGGCTCATCCCGCGGAATCCTCAGGCAGTGGCATATCCACTGCGATGCAGGCGCGTGCAGTGACGATAGAAGTCGGGTGACTCCCAACGCATTCGTTCTTCCAACCGTTTCATAATCGCCGGATGTGACTTCGCGTCGCCCAGCAGATGAGTAAATCCGGCTCGGGCCGCCCGGTCCTCTTCGTAAGCCTGTTCAAACGACGGGAAGAGATATTCCATATTTACGCGAGAGAACGGGGATTGTGGATGGGCGCGATGGTAGCGGACACATGCGTTCAGCAAGAACTGCTCCACGATCATGTTGAAACCTTCTTTTTCAGAAAAGCGATCCCAAGCAGGCAGGTTTCGCGGGCTCAAGACCAGATCCATGGCAAGCCTGGAGAAGTATTGCAGGAATTCGATATCTGTCCCTCCCAGGATGCCGCAATTGTCCTCAGAGAATCGCTCGGAATGCAGTGAACGCGCCCATGTCCACTCCACCGGCAACTCCAGCGAATGCGCCTGGAACGCGTCCTCTACATAGGCAGGTCCAGACCACTCCCAAGCCGTATGAAAGAACTCCGGACACTGCGTGAATACCGGAGAAGCAAGCAACGCAGGCGGCAACGGCTTCCACAAGAACACATCATTGTCTATGTGACAGAACGGTTCCGTTTGCATGCTGTAGGCTACCAATTTTCCGAACGCCCACCATCCCGGATCCACGTTTTGAAACTGCTGCAGATCTTCGCTCACATCATCGAATGTCAACCCCAGTCGCTCCACCAGGAGCGACTTACCTGCCTTGTCGGTGATCAGCACAACCTTATTGAAATGTTGCTTCGCGAGACGCACTGACAACCCCCACGACAGCAGATGGTGGAACGGCGTCGCCCATATGCGGCCTTTGTATGCGGTGAACGGTTTGCTCCAAAACGAAAATACTGCTTGCATAGGAACTCGCTCCCGCTAGCGTCAACGAATAATGATCTGTGGCTGCGCGCCGGTGATGGTGAACGTTGCAGTTTGCGGATCGTTTGGCAAAGAACTGAGTGCTGCCGTCACCGTGAAAGAAAGCGTCGTTGGGCCGGGATTGTTCTTCACAGTAATGGCTACCTGTGCGGTACTTGCACCTGCAGGCACAACAACCGAAGATGCCGCTAACACAGCTACTTGTGTATTCCCAGCGAGACTTAGGTTCACCGTCGCACCGCCCGCTGGAGCAGCAATACTGAGGGTGATGAAGATGAGCGGAGATACAGTTTGCGGTGGAATCCCAGGTGTCGTGATTGCCTGCACAGCCGTCACGGCATTGTTAGGACTAACGAGGAGTGAGTACGCCGGATAGTTCGGTGCGACCGATTTCAGAACCAATGCTGCGGACAGATAAAACCAGCTTTCAAAATCAGCTGCAGCGTCATTATTTCCTGACGGCAACTGCAGGTCTAAGCGCTGTGTTCCATCCGCTTGCGTTGCTGCGATAGCAAATGTTTCTCCATCCAGGTATACCGTCGCTCCACCAGACGTCCCGAAGATGCGATTACCCAGCAAACGCACGCGCACTCTCGCATATGCATTCAATCGAGACTCCGTCGTCAACAAAGAGTTCAGATAATTCAACATCTGCGGGTTCTTGGCAACCTGCCATAGCAGGGTCGTTCCAGACGACATAACCAGGCCGTCGATGATTAGTGGCTGGCGAATCGTAATGGGATTTTGAGAGGGTTTCTGATCGTAGTTGGGAACGTTCTCCATTGTCACAACGAAGACGGCGGCAGAGAGTGGAGATGTAGGAGCGATGTCCAGATCCACTTCGAGACCGTTCGCCGCGAGCTGATCGATGCTCATAAGACTGTCGTTTCCCCAACTCGTCTTGGTGACGTGCATGGCTGGCCTTGCAACGCTCAGTCCAGTGAGCGGCGGGAATATCTTGCGACAATCAATCACCTGAAGCCCGCCCTGCTGCAGGTGGGTGTAACTCAGAACCGCCGTTCCCAGAGTGATGCAAGCAAGGGGTGCACGCACGATCTCCGTTCTATGAGCGAATTGATATAACTGACCGTTGGAACCACAAGGTGGCCACTCGATAGATCCTGTTGCAGCACGCGCAGGAATAACCCACGAGTCGCCGGCGCGAAATGTTCCGGTCTGGAAACTAACTTCAATTCCGTTTTCCAGTGCGACCCACGCCCCGCCACCAAGTGACATCCCATTGGAAAAAGCACTGGTTCCGGATTGATCCCAGCGCCGTACGCGCGCGTTCTTCGTGGTATCAACCGGAAGGACAGTGGTGAACATGGTCAGTGTGCGCGAGGCAACATCAATGCTCTTTATCTGGTAAAGCGCGCCAGGTGTATTAGGCTCTGCACCAAATAGATTGGCATCATCTGAAATCTCAACCCATTGGTTCGGCGCGAAGCCGAGATTACTATCGGGGCCCAGCGAATCGACACTAACATCGGCTCCTTGAACGGAAAGAATGCTGGCGACTACAGAACCATTCTCACGAGACCACTTGAAGGTGGCGCTCGCAAGGTCGCCCTCCTGATGGATCTCCACGCGATAGAGTTGATTCTCCAGCCCAACATATCCGCTGGAAGCAACGGGATCACATCCGCACGTATCCGATGAGGGATTGGTCTGCGCCGCCATTTTCGGAGTAATGCGCTGCAGACTGGGGCGGTACATTCCACCGCAGCAAGTGCTGTTCAATAGCGTGGACTTCCCCAGCTCAGCAACGACACGCCACACCGTCTGTCGCCGCGCAGTGGTTTCCGAAGCCTGACCCAGTGCTGGCTCCAGTAGGCATGAATCCTCGCGGGCCGTTACAAGTCGCTCCCACACCTCAAGCCACACCCGCAGCGGTGCGCTGCCTTGCGTCTGAGCAAACATCTCCAGCAATTGGGCGGCAGAGTATTCGGGATGAATCAGGAAAGGCTGACTATCGTAGTCTCCATCATCCGTTGCTTCACATAGCAGACCATTTACGTAGTAGCGCCCCGCACTGAACTGAAGCTTTCCGTCAACAATGGAGATCGCAAAGCCATCGTCACCTTCCGGCCCACCAAACTCTCCGATAACGTCTACGGTCTCGCTGGCCCGCAGATACGCGTCAATATCACGCTGCTCGTTCGCATCCGCGTCGAGTGCCACACGGCCCTGCTGTTCCAGCACGGACGTATAGTTCTTTGCCGGGTTGAATCGGATCCGGCTGAAGTCGCCTCTCATATCGTTCACTCCTTACGAATCAGACTGTTTAAAGCAATCCGATTCCAATGCCGCTAACACCCTCTGTGGACGTACCGTCATCACAGCAATCTTTAGAAACCTGTACGCCATAGCGCGCGTGTCGACGCGGCCTATCGCAATACATCTTCGGGGTCACCAGGAAGATTCCAGCTTCCATACCCGCAGGGAGATATTCCGGAATACGCAACTGTGTATTCTGTACCGCTTCTGTCTCCTGGATCCCGTGCATAACGCCGATCTGTCCACCGTCATCAGCGCCGTGCCATATAGCCAACGGCGTCCATGTCGACAACAACCCGTAGGCCGGATGCCCGTATCGGAGCGAAGCAAACATCGGCGCCAGAGCGCCCTCATTCGCAGCCGAAGTTGGTAGACACTTATAACGGCGAGGAGTGATCGATGCAAAAGGCAACGAACAAAACCGCACACAGCCTGTTTGCGTGCGGCCAGCCCACACCGCAGCCGCCCACGAATCGTTCCGTGCCAGACGTGAGCGAAAGATTGAATTTGATGCCAGAGGCATCGTGCGCGCGCGCACCTTTCCAATGACAGTACTGTTCTCGATCTGGAGATCACCACCTTGCTGCGATGGCACCTCACCCGCGTATGCAATACAGCAGGGTGACCCTGCATCGAGAAGCACCTCGCAGAGCATGACAGTCGCGCTATCAACCACGGCAAGTGGCCCAGCCAAAGTGCTTTGCATCGTGAGCGAAGTGCCTTCCGAATGAACCGTAATGCTCGGGTCGCGTGGACCTTCTGTGCCCCCAGCCCTCAACTGCATCGCATTCGGAAGCAGCGTGCAATGCTCCACTGACATTGCAATGGCTTCGCCACTGACATCGATGGAACCGAGGATGCGTAATCCGTTCAGTGCCAGCCGTCCTGACGTTCCATCAGAGGTGGAAGCATCCCCTATCACAGCGATCTCTGCCGCAATTGTGGCTTGTGATTGCGCTGCGGTGTATCCGCTATTAAGACCTGCTGCAACATGTTCGGTGGCGGAAAGGATTGTGAGTGCATTTCCCGCTGCGATGTGGATCTCCAGCGTATCCGCACAGTCAATACGCACGTAATCCAGAATCACAATCGACCCGGTCGTGCCACTGGGCTGCGTGTTCCAGACAGCAATCGCATCTTCCAGCGTCGGCGTTATAGGTGAACCCACGACAGCAACAAACGTTCCCGCCGCAGAGTCGTCTGTCAGATTTAACGACCGGTCGTACGAGCCTCCGCCGACCTCCGCAGCAAAGCCATAGGCATAGCGCACGATCACTTCTGCGGGGTTGCCCCACTCTTCTGCAAGGGCGATGCGTCCACACTGCACGTCAATCGACACTTTGTGAGCAACACCACAGCACCATGCATCTTCTTTGCCTGAAAGATGTGTCCACGCGATGTCCCGTGCTGCGACGGCCACCCCATCAATCCATACGAAAAGACTCTTCGTTGCGCCATAAAAGTCTTCCGTGTCCGTGCGAATCTCGTACAGAGAGATCGGCTCGGGGACATCCATACGCGCTGTGATGTGATCGAATGGCGTTCGCAGTGCCGACACTGTGAACAGCGGAACATCCAGCCCCGCAAGGTCGAAGGTGTATCTCCTCTCGCCCACTTGCAGCGCAGGAGACTTATCTACCAGAAAGCTGCGGTAACGCCAGATGTGCAGCGCAATATCCGGTAGATTGAACTGCCCTGGGCCGTGCAACGCAATATCCACTGCGGCGATGTCAGGATCTGCAACAGATCGAATACGCGGCGCGATCCTCCGCACATCGGCACGATGGCTGACACCGTCAAATGGCCCGGACACCTGCTCCATCAGTTTCTGTTGCCGCACCAATGCGAATGCGGGTTGCGATGGCGTGACACAACGCATGCTCTGCAGGGTAAGTGTGGTCTGGAAGCGTTCCGAAAGATGAACCTGTCGCGCCGATACATCGGAACACACTTGCTCCAGCGCGATGGCGGTTCCTTTGCGCCTTCGATAGCCGATGGTGTTCGCCACCTCAGCGCGTGGACTGTACGAAGCACCGTCAACGGCACGGATGGGAAGATAGCCGATCAAATCACCAATATATGGAACAGCCCACGTTGAACTTGTTTCGATGAACTGATCCTCATAGAGCTGCAGGATGTTGTCCTGCACAATTTCGGCCTGCTCGCCCAGCACCTCCAGCAAGGCTTCCAGTGGGCCTCCTGCGGCGGCGTCACGGACGCCGTAAATCGCAGGTAGGAGCCGCATCAAATCCTGGCCTGTCAGATTCATTGCCATGCCCCCAGTCCTGCGCGAGAAGCGGGATCCAGCAGCAGCAATTCTGCTCCCAGCAACGTGCTGTTCGGTGCTGTAGATGGTCCGCTAGCGCGCAACATGTCACGGGCTGGCACGCTCATGGCATCGCCACTGCGATAGAGCCCCTGCAACTGCACCGCCTGCACGCCAGTGCAGTTTTGTATGCGCTCAATAACATCACTAACAGCCACTCCCTGCTGAAATTCACGATTCGCAAAGCTGAAGGCCTGTTGTAGCAATGTCCATACCTGGGCCGTTACGTCGTCCACTGCATATTGCGAGGTATCGATCTTTAAACCTGCTGCAATGGAAACGAGCACGGGCCTATACGGAACCACGCGCACCGGTATGCGTCCCGTTCCGTAGTTCCGAAGATCATCCAGCAGGTGCAAAGCAACGGGATCATCCTGCGACAGTAATGATCCATTTGCTCCAGAGACTGTCACCAGAATGCCGCGTTCACGTCCTAACCAGCTCCATACTGCCAGCGCCTTTCCTATGCCTGGAAACGCACTGGAATATGCCTGGAAGTCCTCCAGCGTGACCACGCGTCCGAGCGTCAGAGTAGGCAACGGTGCCGACGTTCTTGCGTCAGCCGGCGATGCGGGGTCGGCTCCTCCCGTAGCTCCGCTTGGATTTGCAACACCCTTCAATCCTTGCGGTCGATCCAGCAACTGTGAAATCTGTCCAGCGCTTACCATTCCCTCAGAACCGATACCTTTGCGATACACAGCGCGGATGTTTGATTGGCCGGTTGGCGTGCGTGCGCCACGAAGCCCGTCGCCAAATTGCACAAACGTACTTCCACTCTGGTCCGCACCGGTCACGTACACACGATCGGCTGGACCAGACATCAAGAAGTTTGGCACCTCGGTCCACTTCTGGCTATTCACCCAGACTTGCAACGTGGAGGTGATGCCACCACCCGAATCAGAACTCACATAAGTTAAAGGCGTTTGCTTCAGCGTGAACAGCAGTGTGGCATTCGTACCATCACCATTGCCCAGAATCTCGTGGACTGTTTCGCCGTGGGTTGCATCCATCGTGTTAGCGTTCACTGTCACAGTCGTCACATCGTAGATGCCCTGCAAACCAGACACTAACTGCAGAGTCGTTATATCTCCCTGGACCGATACCGAACTGACTCGAGCAGCTTCACCTGTCAAAGCGTCATTGTCTGAGGACGGTTCCATACGGAATACACCTTTGGCCGTAAGGTGCAGCGTGCCGGCGATGCCGCTGATCGTGGTCACCTGCCATGCAGTGCCACCGTCTTCTGGAGTGGGCTGATAAGCATTGATAAGAAACACCTGGTTATCGGTGACAGCTTGGTTCACAGCAGTATCTTGCGGAACAAACGTCGCGGCGCCCGCTGTCACCACGCGCAGTCGTACAGCTTTACCCTGAACCGCGATCGGTCCTCCCGCCACAATGCCTTGACCACCTGTGATCGTAATAGTGCTGCCGAAAACAGGCAGCATCATATCTGCCGACATCGGATACTGAGGCATCGACGCAGAATTTACATAGGGTGACTTCAACGGAAGACTCGCTACAGCAAGCCGCTCACTTGCCGCATAAAGAGTCGCTTCGCGCGACCAGTTAACAATTCCACTAAGCAGATCGTCCATCGATGAAGCTGCCGTACCTTCGATCACGGCATATGAAGAAAACTTCAACGCCGTGGCTTTCGACGTCAGCGTGTACAGATTCGGGCTTAAGTCGCGAACCCCGCCAACTTGCAGCAGTGCTGAATTTGCTGGTCCCGAGAGCACAGCCCACTGCGCCGTCTCGCCAGAAGCGACAAGCCCCGCATACTGGCTGTCCAGGTACACCTCATTGCTTCCATCGTGATATTCAAACTGCCAATCTTTCTGTGGGTCCTTCGGATAATCAGGTGAACTCGTAATTCCCGCAGCCGTGAATAGAAGAGGATTTGGCGCCTGAGATCCAAACAATAACGTCTTCTTTCTCAAGGCATACACCACAACCGCCTGGGCTCCTGTCACCGCGCCGAAGGATGAGAGGGCACGATCCCAGCTAACCTCGGTGATACGGTCACTGCTCTTCACCTCTACTGCAGTGACAATACGTAAGTCGGCGGGGCCGCTCGCGTTAGGTACACCGTTTGTCGCGGCAACAAATAGCAGTGCATCGCCAATCTGTAAGCCTGTACTTACACCCGCTAAACAAGTCCGCGTGTCGCTTCCTGCAAGACTCCACGGCAGTGATGACACGGCGGGCAATGCATTCCATCCAATATGCGCCCGCAGGTCCGTTGCCGTTTCAAAGACCTGCGGCAGGCCGCCCGGTGGCGGAATACTTTGTGCACGTGTACCCGCTGGGATTGCGACGGACTCTGGAGCTCCAGGTGCGCTATTCAGAGTGAACGCAAGCACCGCCGACGCAGCCAAACCCGGAGACGGTACATAGCCGACCAGCCGAGTAAGTTCGAAGATAGAACGCCCTTGCACTGCGGTTCGCAAATAGGCTTCATTAGCAAGTCGTTCCTGGTAAAACGTCAGCACGTCCAGCGACACAGCCCAACCATCCAATAACGCCATCGTGAAGTCGGCGCTGTCACGTGTCGTTAGCCCCTGCAATGCAGGAAGGCTCGTATCGGAAAGCGCGGCGCCCATACTTTCCAGGAACGTCCCGTATCGACCCACACGATATGTTATTTCAGCCAGTCCCGGCACGTTGGAGATTGGTGCCGGTGTGGATCGAGTCGTCCCCGTGCAGCAGCCGCAGAGTGTTAGTTCAAGAGAATGGCATCCACTCATCGCCCACCCTCCATCTGTAATGAAAAGATTCCATGATCACGACGATTCGGATCGTTATCACAGCGTGCAATTTCAAGCCTTCCCATCGTGAGATAGCCCTGCTGAGGTGGCGTACTCGAAGGTTGATCCATCCGTTCGAAGCGCACCAGCCGCACAGATACCACGCCATCCACGTCTTGTGCTGCCGCAATCAATGGGCTTGCATACACTGTTTGGCCAAAGGAAAAGTTCTCTGCATTCAATACAGGCACACTTCCGTTGCAGCTTGATCCCGCAACGAAACGCCGCATCAGGGCCGCGTATACATCGCTCTGGAATCGATTCGAAGCCACACAGACCGCCAAAGTGATCCGGAGTCCAACCACAATGGCATCTTCGACGGCCAATCCCGTACCCATCATCCGTAACGGTTCCAGACGTGCCAGTGTTTGCGTGGCCAGATCCGACGGCGCCATCGACGCGGGTTCCACAGACACGAAGCCCGCGTACCATGACCCTGTCCATCGCATCGTTCCGCGTGCCTGTGTGATGTCACTGTCCTGCAAAGCAGCGGTGGTGTAATCATCTTCCGTCACACAGCGCAGCTGCGACTCAAACGCAAACGGAGCATGTTGACGGATATGCTCTGGCGACTCCGCATCGACCGCAGCCGCCGCAGGCAGCGGATTGCGAACGTAGATAATCGGCAACGTCGTCACTACGTGCAACAACGCATCAGAACCCACAAGACCATCACGTCCATTGCCGATACGATACGTTGCGAAGAACTGTTGCCCAGGATCAACCGCAGCGCCATACTGCCCATCACCGAAGCGCAACGACGCAGAACCACCATCTTCAATCTCCAACACGAAGACACGATCTTCTTCATCGCTTGCCAACAGATCAGGTTGTGGCGTCCATATCCGGTCACTGTCGTCAAGCACAGCAATCTGAGGTGTGGCTGCCGATGCATCCATCGATGGATTCAGGAATGCGCTCGCCGCGGTCGACGGATCAAAAGGAAGCTGGAATGTGACCGGCGCGGAAGCAAACGTTGGACGGAACTGAACCAGAGATGTCTCATCATCTGCAGTTGCACCACACGCACACCCGCTTGAAACCGGTGCTTCCGGTGCTTCCGGAACAATGCCAAGCGACTCTGACGTAACCCAGACCCCTTGGTCTGCAGGAACGACATTGCCCCAGGCACGACTTACTCCTGACACGGTGTTACCACCGTGTGCCGCATCCAACGTGGACGAGATACATAGTGGAAACGGCAAGGCATCTGCGACGCCCCACGTCAATTCCGTGATTGCTTCACCGTTGAACGGATCAACCAAAGGTTCACCCGCATCATTGGTGGTGCGCACGCCGGTGAGCCGTACTGCCCAGCGATGTGCCGGATTCGCGTCTTCCGGCTGACCTGTCTTCGCGCCTAGCACCTCTTCCAAAATCAGAACAGTTCCTACGTGTAACGTAGTCAGATTGCCGGACAGCGTGGTCGCGACAGCACCTTGCGGCAGGCAGCAATTCGTGTCGTTCCACGTATAAAAATCCATTGCATTCTGCTCTTGATAGAGCAGCGCGTCGCTCATACTGGCATACACCGGTTGGCTGTTTGATAAGAGCGCTTTGAGCAACGAGGTCTGCGAAGGATTATCCGGTGACAGCACGGGAGGAACACCCGCGGTACGGACATAGAAGTTTGTTCCAGCAGGCAGCAACAAAGCATCTTTCGCAGTCGCAACGCACACCCATGACCGTGCGTTGCATCCCTCTCCCACCCGGTAATCCACTAACCGCGCGTGTCGGCGCAGTGAAATTCTGCTGCGTGCGGTGTCCAGATAGGCTTCGGTATTCACAGCATCCTGCATGTAGCTCAACCGATCGGCGACATACGCCATGGCTTCCACCAGCGTGATCCCCAAATCAGCAGCATGTGACTCGGTCCACGCAGGCATCAACACAGACATACGGTCCAACATTCCTTGCCGGAAGCCGTCGTAATCCTTGGCAAGATAGTTGATGGCCGGCGCCGCTGGAGAAGCTTCTCCACAGCATGTTTCGGTATAGCAATCGGCAACAGAGGAACATCCAGCCTTGAATGAAAACGTAACTTCAGATAACTGCGGATCAAATGTCTCCGGCGGATCCTGCGCGTCTTCGCGTGCACGCAGCCTGAGTGTGTAAGTAGAGAAATCGCCTGTGCTATCCAGATGAATCCGCACTGTGCGTGATGACGCATCTCCGGTCATTGCTACGCTCAACACATGCACAGGCGCGCCGCCGGAAATGGATACTTGATCCACGCTCGGAACTATGAACGGTGAACGCAGTAACGTTAAATCCAGGTCCATCCCGCAACCGGGAGTGCCTACAACTTCCACGTAGTCGATGCCATTCAAAGAAGAGTGCGCCAGGACCTGCGCACGGCGCCGCTGTGTCGAACAGAAATACGTCATACGGCCCCCTCTCCTACCTGGAATTGTTCGGTCTGCGTCTGGTCAGTCTCCAACACCGTGTACTGCACCGTGATCGATACTGTTGAGTCATCGCCTTCAACAGAAACAGATTCCACGCGCACCACATCGAGCAGCCATTGCTGCAGAGCGCCTTGAATCAGTTGATTCTGCGCTGCCAGCATCATTGCGCTGTTTGGCTCAAACACCAGTCGCGATGCTCCACTGCCAAAGTTCGGCCGGTTCACGCGCTCTCCCGGAGCCGTCAGCAGGATCTGCTCGATCATCTCGCGTATGTGCGCAAGATGAGACGTCCGGGCTGTATTGCCCGTGCTGTCGAAGCCGTAGGGATAGCGCAAATCCATATCAACGTCTCCTTACAACTGGTCGCCTACGTTGCCATCACACGCATTTGTGTCACCAGTGGCATCAGCGGTGTTCCTGTAGACACACAAACTGACTGTCCTGTCTGCACCACCAGCGGCTGCCCGAGCGAAAGCACTCGCGTAGTTCCTGTCACCCACGTCGCAGTAACACACGGTGGGCTGGGTATAGACGCTAACGGGCATCCCGCCACCACCCAGGGTGCGGAGATCAGACAGGAAGGGGCACCACTCAGCAGCACACGCAGATTCGGCGCTGTAGCCATTGCCTGACCACCGTGGCTGCATAGAACCGTCGCTCCTACCTGCACTAAAGGACCGGGCATCCTATCTCTCCTCTCCGCTCTGCGTTTAGATGACCTGCAGGGCACCTTCATTAATCGTCACGGATGGGCCTGTCATCATGATGGTGGCGCCCTGCCCATTGGTGATGGTGATACCGGTCTCGTTAATCGCGATCATTGCGCCCGCAGTCGTCTTCAGCAGGATTCCTCCCGTCGGACCAGGTGTATCGCTGATCATGAGCGTGTTCTGCGATGTAGTTTGGATAACTAACTGCTGCAGTCCCGGCACACCTGCAAGAGCAAGTGCGGGCAACTCAGCGCTGCTTCCCCAGAAGCCGCCTACCCAAATTGGGTAATCCGGATCGCCTCCTTCGAACTCAATCCACACGCCCGACTGCACCGCAGGCACCACAAACATTCCGCTCTGAATGCCAGCGAACGGAAGACACGGCATCGCCCACGTAGAAGGTAGTGCCCCAGCCACACCCGCCACCTGTACCAGCAAACGTCCCATCTGCATCGGGTCAACATTCACCAGCACCGTGCCACGATATTTGCCAAAGAACTTCGCCAACCGTCTTCCTCCGTTTCAATAAGGCATCGCCGGGACCAACGGAATATTTGCAATCAGGCCATTCCGCTTCAACGTAAAACTTTGTTTGTACTGGCCCGCTTCAATCGTGTGCGTCGTGCTGTCCACGTAGTGAAGACCATCAAATCCAACGCCAGCGCCACGCACTCCAACTAACGAACGCGCTTTCAAAATAGCTCCGTAACGCTGAACATCCAGCGTGCCATCGCCGGTAACCACATCACCCGTTTCCACGGCCTTTGCCCATAACCGCATCAGTGTTGTTCCAACCGGTTTGTTGGATGTGTCTTCCAACATCTCGATCTTCTGTTGTGGTGGAATCACCAGTCCTAGTGGCGGACTGAACGGAGTCACAGAAGAAGGCACAGGGATGATCGCCTTCGTTGTCGGATCCTGTATATATGCCACAGGCATCACGGATGACTGCTTCTCGAACCGAAAGTTCAGTGACTCGACATTTGTCCAGCTATCCATGTTGGCGTTTAACGCGGGCTGCGGCACGCCATAGCGCATGCTCGGTCCCCAATACGCCGTGCTCGTCCCGGGTGCGGGACCGGGATCAACATAGAAAACGTATCCCACCTCTTCTGCCAGCTTGCGGATGTAGTGCAGATCGGTTCCTTCCTGCATCGGAATCTTTTCGACGGGAACTTCCACGTCTGGGGCAGGGACAGGTATCACCACCGGCACAATGCCAAATGCTGCATACTTCGCCAACATCGTAAGCACACGAAGATCCGGTGTCATTGCCGGATACGGAAAACCTGTCATGTTGATGAGGTCCATCATTCCTGACAGATCCTGCCCCGTAATCACCAGCTTCGAAGATCCACGCATTGCATCGGGCGCAATCTCGTGATGTTGAATCACGCCATCCATCACAACTTGAGGAATGCCCCCAAACGTCACCAGCAAAATAACTCGCAACATTGGAATAGGGCTTCCCGCCGCAAGCAGAAACAATGTTTGCAGAACTGAGTTGTTGGCCAGCGTAAACGTCAACTGAAAGCCGCTGCGATCAGAGGACGTTGTAATTTCCACAGACGTGAGCGCATCCGTTACAGGCTTCGGCACGGGAACGGCCACCACCGGCCCCGCGAGCAGCGTGAGGTAAAGTCCGTTAGCCATTGCGCGCTCCCGGCGGAAGACTGGAGGCCAACGGTATGCGAATCACATGGCCCGGCTGTTCCGTGAGAGCTTCTGCATCAGTCGCTGCATTCGCGTCGGCAATCATCCAGAACAACATCGGATCGCCGAGAAACTTAGCAGCCAGGTTATCTAAACGATCGCCCTGCACCACGGTATAACTGCGTGTAGAAAGATAGACCGCAGCCTGCGGAAGAATCCGCCGCGCAAGATAACGCACGGCAACTCCATCGGGTCCCACATACTCCTGGGTCGCCGCGCCGTAATACCGACTTGACGCATTTGTCGGCGCACCGGTTCCTGCGGCGGACTGAATCAGCAATGCGAGTGCGGTATCCATCTTCAAAATCCTCCTCAGGCCTTGCGAGCCATCGCTTCCTTACCCATCTGATACGCCATGTACACCGCTCCCGCAGGTGACAGGAAGCCTGTATCACTCACACTCAAAACGCGCAGGTCCAGCGCAATTTTTGCGCGAATCGGATTCAATTGCGCGTCAAATGCCTCTTCTGTGATTTCGAATCCAGTAATGCGCACCGGTGTCACACGATTTGTTCCCCATGCCAACAGCGTTAACGGCGACGACATCGGCAGAATTTCAATCGTCCCAATCAGCGACAGAATTTCGTTTGCAATCAGCTCAGCACTGGTGGGATACACAAGCGTCTCCAACAGGGCCATCTGCGGCTGCAGTCCAACGCTCGTCGCCGTCGCATCTCCTGCTTCCAGGCTGTCGGTCGCGTCCAACTCTACCGTCAATCGAATCGTCTCTATCGGCGGCCCTTTCAGACGCAACACTTCGCTACGATCCGGTTCCTCCCCAGGCGTTTGGGGCTTTAACGAACGCGTGATGCTTTCCGGGTTGTACTGCAATGCAATCCGCCCCATAGGGATACCCGTATTGGGCTCCAGCAGAACAAGCGCACCTTTTTGCAACCGAGGAGAGATGTTAGCCATGCGCCTTCTCCTCTCTTCCCTTCTTGTTTCTCCTGTTCGCGCGCTCTTCCAGTGTGCGCAGCAATCCTGACGCCACCTGACGCGCTGCATCTTCCACCGTTGCGCCAACGGCAAGAGGAGGTATCGATATGCGATCCACCTTTAGGTTGTCAGTGAATGAAAGTTCGCGCCTCTGTTGAATGCCTCGCATCATGGCTTCTTGCAACGCTTGATGAAAGCGAGGTCCAGCATTCTGCCCAAAGCCACGTAACGACACACTCCCCACGTGCAGATTCATCCTTTGCGGCAAGGATGTACGAGTTGCAGACACAAGTTGCGGGACTGTACTCAATCCCGATGGTGCCTTGGTCGCATGTGTTTTCATGCCCAGCCTCCGGTCTCCGCAGGCGTCAGGACTTTATCCATCTTGGTGTACTCCGTGCGCACGCCAGCTGCGATGTGGCTCATCCTTACCGGCTGTTCGTCCTCAGCAGCCAGATAAGCAGCGTGCATCGCAATGTTCCGAATCACCGCGCCCGATACGTGCAGTTGTGCCAATCGTTCCGGTTGAAGACCTTCGGTTGGTGTCGCTGACGGAAAAACGCGGGACCACATCTGTCTACGTGATACTTCATCTGGAAACGGAAACTGCACGATGAAACGGATCCTTCGCAGGAACGCCGGATCGATCGCTCTCTGCATATTCGTGGTCAGGATGGCGACGCCACTGTATGCTTCCATTCGTTGCAGCAGATAGCTCACTTCCAGGTTTGCATAGCGGTCGTGGCTATCCTTTACTTCGCTTCGTTTGCCGAACAACGCATCCGCTTCGTCGAATAGCAATACAGCGCTGCTCTGTTCTGCAGCATCGAAGATCCGCTTCAGGTTCTTTTCGGTCTCGCCAATGTACTTACTCACAATGGCCGCTAGGTCGATCTGATATAGATCCAGTCCCAGCTCGCCAGCCAGTATTTCAGCAGCCATCGTTTTGCCCGTACCGCTGGGTCCCGCAAACAAGGCTGCAAGTCCCATTCCGCGTCCATAACGCGAAGAGAATCCCCAGTCCTGCTGCACACGACGACGATGACGCACATGCATCATCAACTCTTGCAACGTGCCCTTTTGCGTCTCTGGAAGAACCAGATCTTCCCAACGTGCTCGGGGATCGACGCGCTGCGCCAGTCCTTCCAACGGACGTCGCGCATGATCGCGACAACTTTGCAGCAAAGTCTCTGCAAGTGTTCCGGGATCTTCCAAGGATTGACGAGACACAACGTCCAGAGCCGCCAAGCGAATCGTGCCTTCATCGAAATGGAAGGCGTCCACTAAGTTGTCGAGTTTTCCATTCAACGACGCGGCAGGCGCGCCCAGACTGTCCAACCAAAGCTGCCTGCGATCTTCACGTCCGGGTTGCGATATACGGATTGGCAAACTTTCGATTCGCTCCACAGCACTGCCCGGCTCTGCGTAGATCGCCAACGGAACCTCAATAGAACGTGCCCACGCCAAGACCGCCGCTGTAGTCTCTGCGGTATCCGAGTACGAAGTCTCCAACAGCAAGGCAGCGCCAGTCAGAACAGCCTCACGCGTCCAGTGGCGTGCAGCGATTTCACGTTCTGCTGTGGCGGTGGGCAGATCCGCTGCACGCAACACGAACGGAAGCAGGTCCACTTGTCCGCAGGCTTCCTGAAAGACGCGTTTGGCAGCTGCAAAATCGCTTCCCTGCATCACCACTGGCGGCGCAGCGCGCGGAGCTTCTCTTTGCCAATGCATCGCGATTCGCTGTGCATCCTCGCTGTCGGACTCTACTTCTACGCTCGTAAGCGGACGCACCATCCACTCCAGCACACCATCCAGCGAGGGCACGCTCAGCAGATACTGCAAAATGCGTTCATCAAGCTTCAAAGGCGCCTGTAGCAGGCTCTGTGATGATCCTTCCTCTACCAACCGCCAATAACGAAGCGGATGTAGACGACTCAGCGCACTCCAGTGCGCTCCTTCCAACAACGTCATAGCCATGGCAAACGTAGGCCACGGTGCCCGCTCGTCGCCATTGGCGCGGATACACGCCTGTAGAAAACGCGATTCCAGCGCAGTTCCTGCACACAACAGCAAAACATCGCGTTCAAACGTGCTCAGGTCAAACTGCGTTACAAGCCGTTGCAGTGGCCGGCAACTCACAACGAAACCATGTTCCACAGAGGCCGATGGAGCAATCTCCTCACCGCTCACCAGCGCGTATACGCGGTCAAGCTCATCAGCCAAAAGGGTCCCGGTTTGTGTCACCTCACTCATACCGTCACCTTCAACTGCGGAAAGAACTGCCCTTGCGTAGGACTGCCATCCTTCTGGTCCACAACCAATACGCTTTGCGCTCCATCAATCTCCACACGCAGCGGAGACTGAAACGGCCCCCAGGTTGTTGGAATTGGAAAGATCAACTGCGTAGACGTATCCGGTGCGCTAGGTGGACGAGCAGGAATCTCTACAGAGAGATTGCCCGCAAACAACCGCGCCCGCTGATTGCGGCCTACCGCAGGCTTGATCGTCAGCGTCAGGTTTCCTCCATGCGCTACCGTGAGCACAGATGCAGGCGTCACCGGTATGAGATCCTGCAACGTCGGCACGAGTTGAAAGACAAAGCTGCCCGATTCGAAGGCGCGATGTGGATCGGCCGCTGTACCAAACTCAACCGACCGCACAATGCGAAGGGGTACGGCCCCTGCCTGCACTGTGTTCGGAATGGTTACGCGCACTGTCGCAGCCTGCACGGTGGCAGCACTCACAGGCGCAGCTTCAGCAAACGAAACTGCTGTATCTGCAGGCGCTTCGCCCAACAGGTTGCGTCCTGTGATCGTAAGTGTGTCGCCACTTGCTGCAACCGCGGGTGTAATCATGTCGATCACCGGAATGTCCCATGGCAACACGGCAATATTGCGCGATTGAACTGGAAGATTCGAACGCACAGGTTGCGTATCGCGAATCAGTACCACCGAAACCTGGTAGGAGGTCGTTGGGCGATAGTGCGTTGAGAAAGCCATCCACAGTCGCGAAATCTCTTCGTTGGACAATGCCTCCGGTGTAATTTTCAGAAGTTCAAATTGACTCGCAAGGCCACTCTGGCTTACCAGTTTCGCCTCTTCTGTAGCAGAGCCCAGCGCCGCCAACGCGTCGGCGATGGTGTCGCGCGCAATGATCGGATTGTTGTGAAACACCTCCATCGCCCATCCCAGCAGAATCTCCGGATCAAACTGGTTTCCGCCATATGCCGAGACAAGATAGTGAAGGTTTAAGGCCAATGGCGGATTCGTTAATAGGCCCCCTACGGAATCGCGGCTCGGAAGCTGTACATTGCGATATCCCGTATTGAAGCTGGCGTAATACATGAAGAGGTTCAATCGTGGGTGTTCATCAGCGCCCGTTGGAACCAGATCCGGCGACGTCGCACTTATCGAAGTCGGCGAGGATAACAAGGTGGCGGGGCCACCGTTGGTAAGTTCTCCCAAGAGCAACGACCGCAACACCGCACTAACTCCGCCTACCGCCAGGTATCCGTTCATCGCCGCCCGCTCCTGGTCAGGAAATCGTTTAGCGAAACGCGCGGTCGGAATGGCGGCGTCCGAGGACGCTCTGGGGCTCTCACAGCTGCCTGCACCTCAATATGTCCAATAGAAATTTCGAGTATCGGTGGCAGGTGAGACTCTTGGGGATTCAAGGCTTCCTGATCTTCCATCCCATGACGAGAAGTAACTGCCAACATCTGTTCCCGCGTCGTCGGCGATTTAGATGTCTCTGGTTCACTTCTTTCAGAACGTTCCCTCTGCAGTTCTTTCGCAGCACCAGCCGCACTATGCTCTGGAAACCCACCAACTGTAGCAACGATCGTGTTGGCAGCTTCATGATTCGCAAACGCCTCACGCGCACTCGCACTCTCCACTGGATTCGTTGAAGGCTGTTTCACTCGCTGGTGAGGCACAGCATGCAAAGCAGCACTCTCTCGCTCTTCAACGCGTGTGAAAGAGTCGCCAATCGCCTTCGCGGGGATAGGGAGGATTGGTCGCGTCGACGTTCCTGTTCTTTCTACAGCACTTCCTGCGATAGGCACACGGGCATCTACCTCGCGAACCTCCTCTGCTGGAAACGTCATCGAGGAAGCAACGCGCGCACGCAATCCCGCACGTGAAGTACGCAAGGGTTCTAGTCCCCCACCGGGATGGGTAGCGCGTTGCAGAACGCGTGACAGCAGGCCGTTCATGCTGCCGACCTCTCTTCCGCAATCTTGACCAGGTACACTTCGCGGCGTGCCGAAGACATTGCAATAATTGAACTTTCTGTCCACCCGTACGCACTCGCAATATCATGCACATCTGCCATCAATAAGGAGGCACGATGACGCACAGCTAACCACACGAAGTAGGCGGGATCGAAGTCCACGCGATTCACTTCGCCACATTCTGCACACCGAATTCGGCAACACATCTCTGCATCTGCGTTGGCTACAGATACGTTGAGGCGAAGCTTTTCCAGGAGCGATTCGTCCAATGCACTCAGGTCGCAAGGATCGCCACCGGTGCACAGCGACAGAAGTAACCGTTCCCTGCTAAGCGCGTCCTCTTCCTGTAAAGCGCTAAGCAGCATGCGACTCGTAATCGCATGCACAGGACCTCCTTCACCCTCATCTATTTCAGGAAGAGTACTTAGTAAGTCTTCAACGTCACTATCGAACTCCATCGCAGAGCCGCAGGACTGACAGATTGCCAATCCCTGCAACGTCGAGCCGAACGTCGTTGCATACAACTCCAGCAGCAACCGATTGCGTCGAAGCAGCGACATGTTTTCCAGCGCACCAGCATTCATCTCCGGCATGGCATGCATCAACATGCGCAAGGGACGCCGCACCGGATCAGATGCGGCGGCGTCTTCCCATGCTTGAAGCAGACGTTCTCCTTCCAGTGGACACATTGGTGCTCTCCGCCTAACGCAAACGCGTAGTGAATCAGGCATGTGCTTCGTGGAGCAAACGATATATCAGAGTCATGGTGACTCCGTGGGGACATTCATGCGATTACGCATTAAGCACGTGTTGAAGTGAAAGTTGGTTCTGTAGGCTCTGTCACGGAGGTATCGCGTTCCCAGCCCTCGTTCTCAAGCTTCAAGTGTTGGATAGCAACTGCATTCGCATTTGCGTCCAGATCGGGCAGCGCCTGATATTCCGAAACCCACGCGCGATAAATCTTGTAACTGATCGCAAGTTGCCCGGCTTCGTTGTAAAGGTCAAGGATGATGTCCTTACGAAAATCTTTCAGAGACACCTCTGCACCCAATCCAGCCTGCAGTTGCCATACCTTCGCCGCCCAAGCCTCAAAATCAGGGTCGTGGGTCACACCGCGTTCCAGCGTGATCGCATCGTATTCCGTACGTCCGGGTGACTTACGACTCGTACTGGCATCGCCGCCCTCGCGGTGCTTCACAACTTCCGTCGTTCGCTTCAGAGCAGATACCTTGCTCACTCCCGCCACATAGCGGCCATCCCATTTCAGCCGGAACTTAAAGTTCTTGTACGGATCAAACCTCTGCGCATTCACAACGAATTCCGCCATGGTCTCTTCCTTTCCTTACGACGCCGACTGACTGTTCATTTGCTGAATCTGGATAACGACGAACTCCGCGGGTTTCAATGGAGCAAAACCAACCAGTATGTTCACCACGCCTGAATCAATATCCATTTGAGTGGTCGTTGTGCTATCGCACTTCACGAAGTAGGCCTCTTGCGGAGTCATGCCCTGGAACGCACCGCGTCGAAAGAACGTATTCATGAACCCTTCCACATTCAGCCGGATGGATGCCCACAAAGGCTCATCATTCGGCTCAAACACAACCCACTGAGTTCCGCGGAACAGACTTTCTTCCAGGAATAGAGCGAGACGGCGCACGGGGACATACTTCCATTCATCCGCACGGGCATCTGCGCCAACGGTCGTGCGCGCTCCCCACAGAACTGATCCATACACAGGGAAATTCCGGAAACAGTTCAGACCCAGCGGATTCAATGATCCATTCTCCGCATCGGTCAGCTTGTACACCATGCTCTGAACACCCATCAGTTGCGCATCGATACCTGCAGGCGCCTTCCACACACCACGTGAGGCATCGGTGCGCGCATAAACGCCGGATGTCACACCTGAGGGTGCAAAGGTACGTAGCTGATAGTCATTCAGAGGGTCTGGCAATCGCAGTCTTGGAAAGAATGCCGCGGCATTCCGATCCTGCACATTTAATTGCGTTGATATCCAATCCACGGCGGATGCAGGCGTATTGACGTTCGGTGGAGGATCGATCAAGAGAAACGCACGACGAGCATCGCAGAAAGAGATTGCAGCGCTATAGATCGCGTTCGGGTCAATATTTGAATCCAGCGAGGAAGGATCGCCAGGATTCGCTCGGGTGGCATCAGGAATGCTCAGAAGGTTGAACAGATCCACCTTTTCCAGCGCATAGATCCCTGTGAAGGCCAGTTCATCTCCTATCAGATCGCCTGTCTGCGGCAGGCCCGAGCCATCGCCACCCTCAGCCGAAGCCGTTTGCGATCCAAAAACATGTCCTGTTCCCAAGGAATACTGTGCAACGTTCGCAGAGGTGCCCAGCCCTAACAGCGCCGAAGCATCATGACCTCCACCAGTCGGCGCACCGATTGTGATGACGGCATCTGGATTTTCCGGCAGCGTTACAACCAGACGAAGTCTCGTGTCCGTTGTTGTCGTTGCAACGCTAACGGTGGCGGCGCTTCCCGGAAGCTTTGATTGCAGCGCAGTGTTCAAAGCCCGCGCCAGCGCTTGTGCAATGCCCGGGAGACTTTGCGGAATCGTACTGCCGTCAGCAAACACAGTGATATTTACGGGCAGCGGAGCCAATGTCGCCGGGCTGCTTACACCCAGGCTTAGTGCGTAACTGCCGTTCGCCGTGGACTGCAAAATGTTGCCCGTCGCCGTTCCGTTGTCGTCGCCTGTGAAAGGACTTCCGAGAGTGACAGCGCCACTGGTCGCGTCCAGCTTCGTCACGGCATACACACCGTTTGTCGTATCACCATTGAAGGCAAGGAATTGTCCCACGCGAAGAGCCTGCAGATTGTGCGGATCAGATGCAGTCGCTGTATTCGAATTCTTCACAACGGCAAACGTTCCGGTAACAGCTTGCTTCTTCGACGCACTTCCAAGAATGCTGGCGACCGTAATCGCATCGCCTACTAGCCCCGTTCGTACCGGGGGCGAAGCCGGTGCGGGACTGTGTACTGTTACCGCAACCAGTTGCGACCCTGAATCGGGATCGTTCACCACAGTCGGCGCGAAGTCTTTGCGCGAAGTATTCAGCGACAGGCCGGGGAACGTCTCCACGGTTCCATCGACAAGATTCGTAATCGTCAGGTTAAACGCCGTCGGGACGGCCGTCTGATCCAGGTTGTCGTAGCTCACATCTGCGATCAGGTTTCCATTCGCCCACGTGCCACTACTCAGCGCGGTGAGCGTGATGCCACCGAATGCAGAAGATGCATACGTTGCACCATGCTTTGGAACGCGCACGACATAGGCTTCGCTGCCACCATTCTGAAAGAACTGCTGTACCGCATAACTCAACTCACTGTCGGAGGCGAGACCACCGAACACTCGCTCGAAATCCGCAAAGCTGTACAGGTGCTCCGCGCGGTTATCAATGCCACTGTGGGTATAACCGACAAACGCGGTGATTGAAGTGGCAACCGATGCGATGGTGTGTACCGGTGATTCAATCTCCTGGATATACACGCCGGGATAGGTGTACGTTCCCATGGGATTCGCCTTTCCGTGAAAGTGTCAGCGGTTGTGCGTCATGATGTGTCGACGAGTGGGGAAAGAACTCGTAATGAAGTTGGGGGCTAACTACAAGTCGATTCCTTGTATGCCGCAGCAATATCCGAGTCAAGATAATTTTCCTTAACACAGACCACGAAGAAACACGGTTATTTCCCCAAAACAGCCGGATTCGTAGGTATGTCATCCTGCGAAATAACTTCAAATATCGGAGCTGCAATCTCACGGACATAGGTCGTAAGACCACACCTCAGACACACGCGTTCATCTTCGCCTCAAGACGCATCATCGATGCCAATTGCTCGATGAATCGCTAGTCATCAATCAATACAGGTCGTCTCTACTGCCGTTGTTCTGCAAAGGAGCTTCCATTCCTAAAGCAAATGCAGAGCTCTGCCGGGACAATTTGCTTGACTTGGTTCGGATGCTTGTTAAGATTCCACCACCGTACTTCCCCGACGTTCCCCAACCGCCTAACGCGAAAACATCGAAGTACTTTTTCTGGTCAGGAACCGAGCACCTCAAGGGCAACTGTTTGTGCTGACGCCATACCTTGCGGCGAAGCTGTATCTACATACACTGTCAGGCTCCGCATAAGTCCTTACACGATTCTTATCCGAAGAGTTTTTCCTGGAGGCCAATGTGGCCAAGGTTATTGGTTCACTCACTGTCGCACTCACTTTCGCGGCTGGCCTCATAGTTCAATCCGGGCGAAAGGATGTATCAGGCCCGGTACATCGAGAGACCGCGAGTGCGGCGCACACGAAAGAAGTGACCAAGGGCGAGGGGCCGTGGGTGGCGTCGTGCCGATACTGGGCTGCGATTGAAGGCGGACAGGCCGGTGGCCATCTGCAACAAACCAACACCAACGCTACGGCGAAGACTCTCACAGGCTGCGACTCTAAGGACGACACAATGGGTTGGAATATACCGTCCGACGTTGCACCTTCGAAGCCCGCGGCCGATCAGCATCCCGTAGACATAACATCCATGATCGCCGTCGTCCCTGATCCGATACACAGTGGTCTGGCTCTTGATTTCGATCGAACATTGGAGTCCGTGCTTCTGGCGGCAGCTGATAATCACTATCTCAGTAGCTACTACTGGCTACCCTGGCAGCAACGTGCTACTCCCACCACATCGGATTCTGCTGCTGATCCACCGCCCGGCAATCCAGAACGCGAGCGTCAACCGGGACTTGTGATCCTTCGCTACGTGTCTGAACCGCAACCATCGCCTGCGCCCGCTTCAAACGATGACAAGTCGCACACCGACGATGCAAACCTTGCACGATCGAATTATTCATCGGTCAGCTACCGAAAGGTCGTGTATTTATTTCTCGTTGCGGAGACACCTTCCCTGGGCGTCAATGGCGAGCAGCTTCAGAATGCTCTCCGCTATGAACAGTACCTTCAGAATTGCTACGATGCCCATCTTTCGATTCACCCCGTTAACGAGAAAATGGACGTCAAGCACAAAGTCACGCCTTCGCCCTCATGTCGTGGGGGCTTGCCCCATCAGGCTTCCACCGCGAACTACAAGTCTTTAAACAAGAGGAGCGAGCCATCAAACCGCGCGAAGATAGGTTCTGCCGCTGAGCCCGTCTCCTCCGATCACGTACTTTCGGTCATCGGACCGTCATACTCCGGCACAGCCACTTCGTTATATGCAGGCTTGTCTGCCAAGCTCGAATCACTTGGCAATCCCCGCCTTTCAATCACCGGTGTAACCAGTACGGCCATTGCGTCGCATGAGCTTGATCCTTTTGCAAGCGGAGACTATCGATCATTCGGAGAAAACACTGGCTTTGAGGAGGACCGCTTTCTTGAGGCACTCGTTCATTCCGGATTCGACCTGAGCCGAGTCGCGATCCTCTCAGAGTCCGGAACTGTCTATGGGTCGACCACCGAAGACACATCGAATTCTTCCTCAAGTAAAGGTGCCTGTTTACCCCGCAGCCGAGGTTGTTACCGGGAGGGCGACGAGCCGCTGAACGATGCTCCCAAAATTCTGAGCATTCGGTTTCCTCGTGAACTCTCGATCTTGCGTAACGCGAGCGCCAACGATGCTAAGAGTTCGTCATCAGCCCCAACGCCGTACCTCGGTCTATCGCTCAAGGGGGACGCCGCAGATGATACCGTTGAACGCTTCTCCAAAACGCAAACGCCTCTCTCCATAGAGGCCCAACTCATGGCAATTGCGAACCAGCTCAAGAGAGCGCGTACACAGTACGTGCTTATCTCCGCGTCAAATGTTCTGGATGTTTTGTTTCTGGCAGAATTTCTGCACCGGGCCTGCCCCGATGCAAGGCTTGTCATGTCGAGCGGCGGGGACCTTCTCTTCGAGCGCGAAGGTGAAAATGCGCCCTATATCGGTTCCATCTCCATCTCTCCGTATCTTCTATCGTCGCTGGATTTCACGCGTCACAGCCGCTGGATGCATTCTGACTATCACTCGGAAGCAATTTACAACGCGGCCACCTATGCATTTCATGGGGCGACATCGAATGCGGAGATCGCTCTATCCGGATATTCGAAACGATCGACTCCAACAATGCAGACTGAACATTCAGAAAGACAAATACCTCTGTGGGCCTCTGTCGTCGGCGCAGATGGTTACTATCCTCTCGCTGTTTTGAACTGGTGCAGCAGCGACGATGTCAGCCTCCTGCCAAGCATCTCGACGGACAATGCCGCTTCGAAGTTTACGTTGTGCTCCGAGACAAACGCACTTCAAGGTCGCGACAAGGTCGAATCGCAATCATCGAACGTCTCAGTCCAAGACTCAATCAATGCCAACTCCGGGATTGGCCCCTCATTGCCGTGGCAGATCCTGGTCGGCATTCTTTGCTTCATCTGTCTGACCCACGTCCTAGCATTGATGTCGGCGGATCTATGGTCGCCATTTACACGCGACTTCGCGATGGACCAAAACGATCTCCCCCATCGCCGCGCTGTCTATCTCAACATCGGCGCCAGCGTTTTGGCATCCACGGCCTTCGTCACCGCCTATCCCCTGCTGTGCGTAGACCGTTACTTCAACTTACCTGGCGCTTCCTACTGGGCAGCGGTTGGGTTACTCTTCAGCGCGGCAATTGTGGTGGCCTCTACCGCTTGGAAGACCCGACGGTACTTTTACCATTCACATTGCAAACCGTACTGTTTCTTTAACTGTGTGTCAGTCATCGCTTTATTCGGGATCATAGCGTCCTGGGCCAGAATCTGCAGGAGCGACACTCTCTACGGATATCCTGCATTCTCAGGGCTCTATCACAGTGTCCGGTGCTTGCAACCGTTCAGCGGGGTCAGTCCACTTTGCCCGCTTGTGCTGGTGCTGTCGGCCTGGTATCTGTGGGCGCTGTACCAGATCGCAAGACTGCGCTTTTCGCAGATTCATCGGCCACGACTACCACGACGCGACAACGCGGTCGCTTCGAGGAACGAACCCTTCCCATTGTTTGTTCCAGATAATGCACTCGAGGAGTGTGACCCTCCCAGGAGTTGCTGCCTCTATGCCGACATCACCTCCCTGCTAATTACACGTGAACTTATCGTCCGTGCAGTGCGAGAGGTGACCAGAAAACAAGGGGCAATTCAAGAGCACGACGATGCCAAACCATATCGCTGGGTGGACGCGATCTTAGCTGTCGTGTATGTGGCCCTGTTCTGCTGCTGTCTCTCCCTTTTCCGCATTCATAGTCTGGACGCTTTCGTCTTCCACCCACTTCTCGCGAAGTGGGGACCAACGATGTACGAAGCTTTACTCAAGGCATTGTTCTTCCCGCTACTCATGGTGGCGCTCGCCGGTTGGATTCGCACGCTCTGTATTTGGGCTGCGCTCAATCGAGGCCTGCTGGAGCCGCTGGAGAGGATGCCAATCCGGTTTGCATTTGACCGCTACAAGAGCGGCGGTTGGATGAGCATGCTTCGACAGAAGGGCCTGCACATTCGCTGGCGCGACATGTCTCGTTCCACAGAAGCCATTCGCCAGATTGTGCATCATTCGACTCTCACGGAGTACCCCACACTCTATCTGGACCTATCAACGAAGTACCGGAATATCGATAGTGAAATTCGAATGCTGATGGCAAGCATTCGCGCCGGCAAAGGCGCAACAATGCATGAAACCGTCGCGAGTACTTCGGTAGCCAATAAGTCAGCACCGTGTCCGTCTCACGACCTGTGGGACATGCCCGAAGACAATAAGGACATTTGCAGCATCTTCCGCATCGAATCGGACTACGCGGATTTTGGCACTAGCCTGATCAACCTGTATCTAGCCGGTAAGTGGGAAGAGCGGATAAATCCGCCGGAACAGAAGCCTGCAGCGGCTGAGGATAAGAAGACGTCCGATGCTACCCCTTCGACCACGCCGCCTTCACTCGAGCACCTTGCCGAAGATTTCATCGTCATCCGCTACGTTGCGCTTATTCGTTCTGTGCTGCTCAATATGCGCTATCAAATGTTGACAGTCGGAACAACGTTCGTGTTGGCACTGGTGGCATGGAACTCATACCCTTTCGAGCCGCATGCGTTTATGGATTGGGCTTTCACCCTGCTACTCGGCGCGCTTAGTGTTGGTTTCATCAGCGTCTTCGCCCAGATGCACCGCAGCGCCATCCTTAGCCGAATCACGGATACCACTCCCAATGAACTGGGTTGGGAGTTCTATATACGTCTGATCACCTTCGGCGCAGTTCCAGTACTTACCTGGCTCGCTTATGAGTTCCCCCAAATCGGCGGGAGCATTTACAGGTTGTTACAACCCAGCCTTCAAGGAATCAAGTAATTTAGGCGAGCCTTCAATGCCAGGATATGCGACCGTTTCACAGTCCGACATAACGAGAGTACAACCATGATTCTTTACGACTGCCTCTACCCCACAATCAAGAGCGGATGGTATCGACGAATGCGTACATTCGCTGGAGCCTTTGCAGCATTTGGTGGGGATATCATTCTTCTTCCTCCGCCGTTCCGTACTACCTATACGGGTCCTGATAATCAAAGTCTGGGTTATGACCCAGTCAGCGACCTCGACATAGGACAGTGGGATACCTTTCGTGGCGGCACCGCTAGCGATCTACAGTCGCTTGCAAAGGAGGCACTCGGTCACGGCATCCGTCTGATCTTCGATTTGCCGGTGCATCAGTATGGCGCCTTGCCTGTGATCGAACGCAATGCCAGCGGCAAGCCAGACAAAACATTGGCGTACAAACCCTCTTCGTTATTTCAAGCCGCACCGGATCAAACCTTTGAACGCGCCGCTGCTGACGGATTGCGTATTCCCTATCAGCATTCGAAACCGTCAGATTATCTCCGCAAGCTGAAAATACAATGCATCGCATGGCTTATGGCTGTCTCCGCCGGATGGGGATTCCGCCTGGATGAAGCAAAAGATCTCGACATGAATTTGACACGCCGGCTAGCCGCAGATATTCCGGGGTTCAAAGTCGCGGAAGCTTACACCGGCAGCAATGCGCAACTGGACTCTTACCATCAACAGTCAGGTCTTCCCGTCTTCGATTTCGGTAGCCACTTCGCGTATCGCGCCGTCAGCCAGGGCGCAGGCCTTGACGCGCTTGTGTATATGGATCGCTACTGCCACCTCAATCCTTCCGGCGCAGTACCGTTCGTGGAGAACCACGACACAGATGGTGCGGAAGGAGTGGTCAATTTCAAAGGTTGGTTTTATCTGGACGCGTGCACACAGGCCGCGGTCGCGTGTGCAATTTATGGGGGCGACTACGAGCGCTACGCTCTCGCCCCACTCATCGACAACTATATGTGGATCGGCAAACGCCTCGCCGCAGGCAAACAGAGTTACCACGTAGTCACCCCGGATATTTTGATTTGGTCGCGTGACGGTGATGGAGGTCCATTGGGCAACACCGCTGGCGTTCTGTGTGGCATCTCGCGAGACCCGTTCAATACGCAGTGGGTGTGGACGGACACGCCATGGCGTAACTGCTGGATAAAGAACTACGCCCGCAGCGGCGGCCCCAACGTTTGGGTGTTTGACGATGGACGCGCGTGTGTCCCGTTACCGCCGAACAGTTACGGTCGTGCGGATAACGGAGTTGCATACAGTTTGTTGGGGCAGGACAGCGGTATAGCCACGCACGAACTTCACATTCCACTCGCGAATCCACTCGATTTTTCAAACATCACGGTGAAACTATGAAACTGCTTGCGATAGCTCTCCTTGCATCTTCGTCGCTCGTGGCGCAGATATCTACCAAGTCGTACGATGTGGCGCGCACTTCTGAGACGCGCAGTGAGAAGACGCTCACCACGGCTCGGGTAAGTGCAGGCTTGCAGATGCAGCCTCGCATCCCGTGCATTGGCGATGCGCGTGGCTGCGAAGCCCAACCGCTCATCGATGGCCCCGTGATGATCCTCGCCTCCGAGGCAAACGTCATCCGAGGTGTACGTCCAGAAGATGGTTCCGCAATCTGGCAAACAGCCGCTTTATGTACCCCGATACGTTCGATTCCAGAGAACGATATGTGGGGCGTCAACGACCACTTCGGGATGTTAAGTACCGGCGTGATTGATTCGTCGACACACAAGCTCTATCAGGTAGCGACGTGTTCTTCAGACGGGAGTGGCGCGCACAGATCCATGACGCAACACATGTACGTTGTCGATACGCGTACCGGCACCATCCTGGCGAATACACTTATCGACGCAACCAGCAACGGCCAACGCTACGCGGATGCTCCGCGCAAGCAGAGAGCTGCTCTTGCTCTCTGGTCTCAGAACGGCACCAAATTTATCGTTATAGCCGCCGGCTCATTCGCCGAAACCGGAGCGAACGCCACAGGTTGGGTTCTGGCGTTTGACACATTCGACAATCAGGTTAAGGCAGCACTCTCTACGCGGGCCGGAATCTGGATGTCCGGAGGAGGCCCATCCATCGATGATGATGGTCTCATCTATCTCGGCGTGGGCAATGGGCCATTCAATGGCACTACAACCTTTGGCGAAGCTGTTGTGCAGCTGCGGTTCGTCCCTCCTACAGCCACCACGCCCGCCAAGCTAAGCGTGTTGCACGCCTGGGCCCCCTATTCCGACGCGGCGAGGACATGTGCCAATGCACAGCTCACACAGCCCAAAGCAATGCTTGAGAATAAGATCTCAGGTGATTCAGCACCCAGCGATCCGCCGCCCGGCGCCAGAATGCCGATGAACACAGACTGTGGTGCCCAATGGGGCGATCAAGATGCGCATCTATCAGGGACGCTGCTACAACGCTTCAACCTTTATTTGACCGCAGGCAAAGATGGCATTGGTTATCTAACCAGCACCACGAACTTCCCCGACAGCCACCCCGCCGACTTTGTCAATGCCAAGGCGAATTGCGCAAAGGTCAAAATGTATCAACTGGGATGGGATCTCGGAATGGATTCCTGCCCTGCTTCCCTGGCCGGATTGAACCGTTTTCCGGGCGGCAAAACCAGGCACATTCACTCACCAATGGCCCAGTACTTTGCGCCGGACTCGACGCAGTATGTGCTTGCCTTTGCTGAAAATTCTCCACTCCAGGTTTGGCGTGTGAACAAGGACGCGACGATGAGCTACGTAGCCCGTGGCACAGAGATGGCTTCGGCCCAGTCCACAGCAGAACATGGCGGCATGCCCGGCGGCTTCTGTTCAGTAAGTTCAGACCAGGGTGCAAACGCAATCGCCTGGTGCGCCATCCCCGACAGCGATGCCAATCGAACCGTCACCACAGGCCATCTCGTTGCGTATGATCTCACCAGCTTCGCAGGCGGTCGGGTCCGCACGCTGTGGACATCGGAACAGTTTGTCTTCTCGAAGTTCTCACAACCTGTCGTCTACAACGGTCACGTTTACCTCGCAGACTATGCAGGGAGCGTCATGCATTGGCGATAGAGCGTTCCCATAGGTCAGACAGCGGGGCAGAAGCATCGGCAAGCGCATCCTGAATCCCGCGAATCGATGCGTCCAGTTCTTCCCTACTTACGTTGTGACTGTCACCGTTGGGATGTAATATCCACCCCTTACTACCGACACTTACAGGAACACCGAATGGACATGATATGTCGTGCAGTTCACCCTGCAACATAACTTGCGCGTGCACGCAACGTCCATCATCTTCCTTCCATGCACGGATGATGTTGAGTACTGCATTCGCTGTCGCGTTAGGCGTGGAATGAATCGCGCTTGCCGTTACAAACGGCTCGATGAAGATGCGTGCGTCGGGAAGCGCGGCTTCTACCAGATGATAGGCCGAGGCGATGTCCTCATTTTGCAGATATAACAGTGATGCTTCCTGAAGGTTAGCAACACGTTCCATCAACGGCTTCTGCTGCGCACTCCACTCCAGCTCAGAGAACAACTTGAAAACCTTGTCATCGTCACCGCGCAGACGAACGGAATGCCACATGGGAATCATGTGACGACCATGCTCGCCCCACACGCTGGCATGCACATCATGTCGACTAATTCCCAAACTACGCGCAATGGAGCGGGCGAACCGAAGTGAGTCCTGCTCGGCACCGATACCAATAATTCGCTTGCGATCGATGGTGCGAGATAACTCCTGCACCGCGAGTTCCACGGGGTTACTCACCACGAGATATGTTGCTGTAGGAAGGTGTTTGCCGCATGCGTTAGCAATATCTCGAAAGATGGGAAGATTGCCACGTCCCATGACGCGACGATCCGTACAGCCGGGAGGCATGGGAACACCCGCGGTCAATACGACCAGGTCTGCTTCAATGTCTTCCAACTGCGGTGCCACGTCTATCGATACGCGCAGATCATCAAAAGCATCCAGTAGATCCGCGCGAATGGCAAGCAGACGACCATAGGATGAGGGTTCCCCATGACCTACAAGCTGGAGCCGGTCGCCGGGTTCCAGGATTCCGGATCGGAGAACATGCGCGCAAAGGGCGCTCCCCACATAGCCAGACGCGCCGAGGACCGCAATCGAAGTAGACATGGAATTCCTTCCTATTGGGAGGCGCCGGCGGCTGGAAGTTCCCACCGGCACCATATTGCGCTAGTTGCGCTGCGCCTTCCACGGGGCGTGGTCTCCGTGAATGCCGTACATACCAGACATTCCGTCGGCAGTAACCTCGCCGCGGAATGTAAGAACGTCGTGGGTGTCGGTGCTGAATTCAACATGATTGCCATTGATCCAGCCCTGCAGGTGGCCCTTCTGGTTCGGTCCCCGGAAGTTACCGGTCAGGACATTGCCATCCTGGCTGATCTGCACTTGCTTCAGGGAGCTACCCGGCTGAGCCACGTTATACGCGTAGATCGTCCAGTTGCCACTGATGTTGATGTTCACTGGTGCGGGAGTCGCAGCGGGCGGAGCGCCAGAAGACGAGGGTGGCGGAGCCGCTTCGCCCTGGTTTGCATCAGCCTGATCAGCTGCAAGGCCGATCTCCTGGTTTGCCTGTTCGAGCAACTCCTTGGCTCGTTGTGCATGGCCTCCCAGGTGCGCGTTGTTATCGCGCTGCGCTTCCGTAACGCGCGAATAAGCACTGATGACAGACTCCTGCGCACTGGCCAGATTGCCATGGCGCGAAGGGTCAATGGTAACGGTGGGCATTTGCGCATGAGCTACGGCGTAACTCATAGTTGCAAGGCCGAGGACAATGGCAAGTTTATTGCGTTTCATGATCTGAGTCCTTTGAGTTAATTGCTCTGGGTTAGTTCCACAGAGCGGTAATGATCTGTCCCTGCTCGTTCAGCAGGATGGTCATGCGATTGGGGTTTGATTCGAAGCTGCCCAGACCGTCGCCCTCACGGATCACGCGGAGATTGCGCGGCAGGTCTTCTTCACGCACGAAACCAGCCTTCGCGTTTGCCGGAACAGCTTGTCCCTTCGCAACGAAGATCTTGCCTTGGCAATCCACGCAATCCTTCGGTGCGGTTGCAGACACCGCATAGCCAGGCAGCGTGTTCAAGGTGACTCGATTCGCAGCACCGTGAACGCGCACACCTTTGAACGGATGGCCGGGTTCGATGGTGAAGATAGCTTCGATTGCGGGATAAGCGGTGGGCGCAAAGACATCCTGCGGAGCATCGGCAACGAGTGCCAGATCGAGCATGCCATCAGCAGGAATGCCACGCGTCAGCGGAACAAGTTGCGCTGATTCCCAGCCTTCTGTCGATGCCAGGCCACGTACGCGGATAACGTCCAGTTGTGGGCCATGCGCGCTGCGCATCACCTCCACGCTGGACACCCATAACACCGGTGCGGTGCTGGATGGTCCGTCGTTCGAAGCGAAGTCGGGTTGCTGGTCGGTAATGTTTGAAGCAGCAGGCTGCTGCACGGTTTGCGGTGTGCTCTGTGCCAGTAGGCAGCTCACAAGCAGGAGCTTGGCAGAGACGACTGCTGCGATCTTGAATTTCGTTTGCATGATGTCTTCCTTGTGAATTTGGGTCCAGCGTTGGGTCTTGTGTCAGGCGGCGGCTGCAACTTCGCTACCGCGCTGTAAGGTAGCGGTCAACGAGTGCTCCATCCGCGAGAAAGCCGAAAGGATAAGATCGGCGGGCGTAATCTGCACCAGATTGCAGAACGATGTTTGCGTGCTTGCGAAGGTACCGTTCTCTGAAAGCTTGTTGACGGGTGCCCCACCACCGCAGATGGAGAAGTAGTCACATTCCTTCCGGCATGACTCAACACCTGCGTTGATATCGGCGACCATCGCAGCCATCGCCGGGCTATGTAACATCTGCTCCAGCGTGTGTGTGTGAACATTGCCAACCAAGAAATCGTGATATCGCTCGTTGCGATAGCCCAGTAACTCTGGTGAAAACGTCCCCACATTCCCCTTGCAGTCCACGTTCAGCATGGCCAATGGTTCCACCTGGTCATTGCCGACGTTCGCTTCCTCGGGGCGGAAGATACGCGTGATTAATCCATCAATCTCGCGGATGAAGTTGATACCCGGCGTCTTGCGTGACAACATCCAAAACGTCTGCAGGAATTGCTGGAACTGCAGTCTGGTCGCATCGCGTCCCTGCTGCATCAGTTCCGAAACGTGATCACCTTCAGACTCCTCTACGTTGAAACAAACATCGCGGATGCCTTCTTCCATATAGAACGCGTGCAGTTCCGCCGGCTTCAGCAACGCGTCCTTCGAAAGAACCGAGATCACGTGGAAAGGAATGCCTTCGGCTTGCAACAGGCGAGCCCCGCGCATTGCCTTATCGAAGGTTCCCTTGCCTGACCGCGTTACACGATTTGCATCATGCATGGCGCGGGGGCCGTCGATGCTGACGCCGACACCCACATTCCAACGACGGATGAGATCACACCACTCTTTGGTCACCAGCGTTCCATTCGTCTGGAACGAATGGCGCAGCTTCACGCCGGAAGGGCGCAGTTGCTCGATGGCTTGGAACGCCGCCTCGTAATACGAGACCGGCAGCACCAGCGGCTCACCGGCATGCCAGATCACGGTGATCTGCTCGCCCGCATAGGACGACTCAAATACTCTGCGGAAAGTCGTTTCGATGGTATCCAGACTCATCGTCGAGATGTCATCGCGGGTTGGCAGATAGCAGTACTTGCAACGGATATTGCAAAACGGCGTGGGCTGCAGAACGATAGTGTGAATGCGTGTGTTGGTGCTCATTATGATTTCTCCCGCCTGAGATCGAAGTGGCTACCAGTTATGCCAGAAGTTGTGCCAGCCGTTGCCCCAGCCGCCGTTGTGCCAACCGCCATTACCCCAGTTGTGCCAGCCGCCATTGCCCCAACCGCCGTTGTGCCAACCACCGTTGCCCCAACCGCCGTTATGCCAGCCAAAGCCACCACCGAAGTTCAGCCACTCGGCCAGCGTCAGCTTCACGCCGTTCGCGTCTGTTACGGTTTTGTTTGCGTGATCCTGCATGTTGTTTGAGACGGCCTTGCGAATTTCGCTAAGCCGATCTGCTACCGAACCGCCGTTGTCGGCGTTCTCTGTTGCCTGAAGTCCCTTCACGGCCAGCGCGGCAGAAAGTCCCATAACGCCGGCTGGAAGTAGTAGTGCAAGAGCTGTTGCAGTGCGCTTTGTGGCGCTCATGTTGTTCTCCTTGGTTGCGATACTAGGCAGCCTGCAACCAGGAAAATATCCGTGTGGCTACACGGTTCCGGATGTACCGCTACATGAACAACCTGTGTGGTTCCACATAGACAGCTTTCTTTCAAAGCTTCCGGTCATCGTAGAATGGCGGCATTCCCTGTAAGACACAGGAGGGCGATAGCAGTGAAGGACTCAATACGATTGCAATTCACTGCTTTCTTGAAATTAGCTACGCTGTGGCTGCTTGTTACTTGCGCGACTTATACGACGCCTGCGCAGTACCGCTTTACGCAATGGACACCAGATTCAGGATTACCGCAGAGCAGCGTACGTGGCCTTGTACAAACTCCCGATGGGTTCCTCTGGATTGCCACGTTGAATGGAATCGCCAAGTTTGATGGCGTCCATTTCCAGATCTTCGATAAAAGCAATACTCCAGGTATCACCAGCAATCGATTCGTAGGTATGTCACGCGGTCCCGGCGAGGACCTTTGGTTCACCAGCGAAGATGGCAATGTGATGCTCAGGCGCGGCACCAAATTTCGAACGATGGGCGAGCAGGATGGCATGCGACCACGTTCCGTCGAAGCCATTACTGGGACTCCACAAGGCCAGGTATGGGTCGAATCAGACGGTAAGGTGCTCCATTGGAACGAAACCTCGCAACGATTTAAACCCGAATCGTTCAACACAGAGACGCGCAAGTTTCATGCATTGGCGTGGGTCGGATCAGGCTTCTGGACAATCGAAGGAAACCGGGTTGTGATTTTCAATCGTGGCAATTTGGCCACGTTTGCTGCACCCACAAGCGCCGATCTCCCGTCCGTCATGGGCGTTGCCGCCAACGCAAACGGGGATGCCTGGATTTCAACGAAAGACGGTCGCATGGGGAGACTCAGTGATAAACCTCCCGTATTCCGCAAAACGCCGGACTATTTTGTTTTGCACGGCGCGCCAGGCACCGATTGGAACTTAGAGATTTCACCCTATCGCTTTGAGCGGACGTTGCTCCTGCCCGTGGAGGGAGCAATACACCCCATCAGGTTGCAGGTGATTGGAACAGACAACGAAGGAAATGCTTGGGTTGGCGCGGAAGGCGAGGGCCTATTCCGCATCCAACGCCAGTTCATCATGACACTGGGACGCCCGCAGGGACTTGTCAGCGATAACACGTATCCCATATTTCATTCGCGAACCGGAGATATGTGGGCCGGAAGTTGGCCCGGTGGCCTATCGCAAATCCGTAACGGCAAAGTGATCCGAACCCTCGGGCTTGCTGACGGTCTTCCCGCATTGGTCTCGTCAATTACTGAGGATAAGGATGGAGTTCTCTGGGTTGGAACGCATGGCGGTGTCCGAACACTTGTGAACGGGCATCTGAAGAAGCCTGCTCTTCCCTTCGATGACTCATCGACCGCAGCACAGGTGATCCTGCAGACAGCAGACGGCGCCATGTTTTTTGGAACCCCGCGTGGCCTGTACATCGTGCGCGATGGCACGGCACAGCATCTGTCCATGGCTGAGGGCCTCGCAACAGACGATGTTCGCGTCGTGCTGATGGATCGTCATCATGATGTATGGATGGGTGGATATGGCGGCGTAACGCGCGTCCACAACGGACAAATGTCACGTTGGACAGAAGCACAAGGACTGCCAAGCAATAACGTCCGTTCTCTCGTAGAAGATTCAAACGGCGAAATCTGGGTAGGAACGTACGACGGCGGCATGGGATGGTTCCGCAACGGCCGTTGGGTCACGTTCAACACGAAGAATGGCCTCTACGATAGCGGCGTGTTTCAGATACTGGAAGACTCGCATCACTGGTTCTGGATCAGTTCCAACCGCGGAATTTACCGAGTGTCTCGCGAGCAACTGGCAGCGGTTGCCGACGGTAAGCAGCCCCTGGTGGCATCCATCGCCTATGGCCGTTCGGACGGCATGGCCAGTGCGGAATGCAATGGCGGCCTATGGCCTGCTGGATCTGCAGACGGAGAAGGCAAGCTGTGGTTTCCTACCCAGATGGGTATCGCCATTGTCGACCCGGCCAAGGTCCACGTAGTGACAACGCCACCGAGTGTCGCAATCGAAACCGCGAGTGTAGAAAATAAGCCGGAATCTGAGCCGCAATCCGTCGTTCTTAGCCCTGGGCAGACAAATCTTGAGGTCAGCTACACCGCCCTCGGATACACGAAGCCAGAACAGATGACATTCCGCTACAAGATGGATGGCGTAGATGGCGATTGGCAACAGGTGGGACTACGTCGCACCGCCTATTACACGCATCTTCCCCCTGGCAACTACATCTTCCGCGTCTCTGCCACGAACAGCGATGGCATTCGGAGTCGGCAGGATGCCGTGTTACACGTACAGGTAATCCCCCCGTTTTACCGGCGTTGGTGGTTTATTACCGGTGCAGTCATTCTTCTTGTTCTGCTTGTCTCGGCAGCGTGGCTATTCCGCGTCAGGCAATTGCAGCAAGCGCAGGAACGCCAACAAAACTTCTCTCGACAGCTCATTGCTTCGCAGGAAGGTGAACGACGGCGCATCGCTGGTGAGCTGCACGACAGTCTCGGACAGCGACTCATCATTATTAATAATCTGGCGCAATTCCTTCTCCGTTCAAAGGGAAAAGTCCGCACCGAAGAGGAGAAGCGTCAGACGGTAGAAGAGATCAGCGGAGAGGCTTCCGCCGCGATCGACGAGACGCGCGCCATATCCTATGCATTACGCCCCTTCCAGCTGGACCGCCTGGGACTCACGCGAGCCATCCAGGCACTCTGCACCACAATCATGAAGGCTTCAGAAATCACTATTCAGACAGAGTTGGCGGACATTGATGACGCATTTCCAGAAGATCTTCGCATCAACGTGTATCGCATTGTTCAGGAGGCGCTGAACAACATCGTCAAGCACTCCGAGGCTTCCATGGCCAAAGTAACGGCATTTCGCATGGAGGATGCTGTAACTCTGATCATCAAAGACGATGGCCGCGGAATAGCTGCGAAACCTCGCACTTACCTACCTGGTGGCGGGGGCTTCGGAATGACAGGCATGCGCGAACGTGTCACCCTGCTCAACGGCACTCTCCAGGTGGACAGTAACGCCGCTACTGGTACTCTGGTGAGGATTGAGCTTCCTATCGCCAAAAGCAGAGTGCTATGAATATTATCCCCGTTCTTCTAGCTGATGATCATCCTGTAGTTCGCCGTGGCCTCAAAGCAACTATCGAAGATGACGAACAGCTACGGGTGATTGCCGAAGCTGCCGATGGCAACGACGCACTTCGCCTGATGGAAGAACTGGCCCCTGCAGTGGCCATCCTGGATATAGATATGCCCGGATTAAATGGGCTGGGCGTTGCACGCGAAGTAGCCCAACGATCATTAAAAACCCGCATCATCTTCATGACCTTCCACGCGGATGAAGACCTCATGCGCGCAGCGATGGACGTGGGCGGCAAGGGATACCTGTTGAAAGGTAGCGAGACAGAAGAAGTCTGCGCCGCCATTCATGCAGTCAACGCCGGTAGAACATACATTGGCTCCACCATGGCCGCGGTCCTCTTGAATCAGAAGTCAGAAAACGCAGGCTCGCCTCTAAACCTCAAGATCCTGACGCTTACTGAAAAGAAGGTGCTGCGGTTGATTGCCGACGGACTTTCCAGCAAAGAGATTGGCGACGAACTGGGAATCCACTATCGCACGGTCGAAAACCATCGCACTAACATGTGTCGCAAATTGGAGATTGAAGGCGCGAATGCCCTGGCTCGTTTTGCTCTGCAGCATCGCGCTGCGTTGCACGAACGCCTTTATTAATTCCCCGGCAGGCAGATACAGTGCGCCTGAATGATCGCCTCTAAGTCAGTAAGGTTTGTCTTCAACGCATAGGCGCACGCGCCGGCATCTCGTGCAGCATGGCGAAATTCGTCGTCGTCATAGTCTGTAACGATGATGACGCGGGCCTCGGGATGCTTCTGGACCAGCTGCCGCGTGGCGGCGAGTCCATCCATACGCGGCATCTTTACATCCATCAGAACAATGTCAGGATGGTTTTCCTCGTAGGCTTCAAGCGCGTCCGCGCCGTCCCCTCGAGTGATTGCCTCATCTGCGATATCCGCCGTCGCTCTTTGAATAAGCTGCCGGACGGTCGGATTATCTTCTACTATCAAAATCTTCATCGGACTGGGAGTTGCCTGCCTTCACTTCGGTACAGAGTCGATGCTACGGATAACATCAACTCTTTTGAATCCGTATCGCTACATAACGGACACATGTGGAAGCACACTGCCAGCCGTGTGGTTCCACACGGTACCGGGCCATGTGGAACCGCACGGCAACGCATGTAGAGCCACGGATGGGATCATTGACGAATCTTTTCTACCTTCAGAACTGTGAGCGCTGGCTACATCCGGCGACGAAAAAACTCTGAAGGAGATTCTCCCTTGATTCGCACTCTTGCACTTTGCGCACTGGCTCTCAGCACCACTTCCCTTTATGCCGCCCAGGACGTGGCCGGCGCGGTGGTTGGAGCCGTAAAAGCCGTCGACCGGGCGGGTAAGGTTGTGGTGGTCGACACTAAGGACGGCGCAGTCCATACGTTCCATTTCACAGACGAAGTGGCTGTTCACACCGGCGACGGTACACGCGATATATCCCGGGACACCCTTCACGGAATCGACAAGGGAACCGTTATTGTCGTGCACTACACCGCGAAAGGCGGACGCGAAACCGCACACGAGATTGATCGTCTGGGCGACAAAGGCTTGCATGAAATCAAGGGGACGGTGAAAGGCGTGGATCATGGAGCTCACACGATCACCATTGATACAGGCAAAGGCACCTTGGACACCTTACGTCTGACCGGCGATGCCACGGACGATGCCGCCCGCGCAACTGGCAAAGGTACTGAAAAGGCCGCGAAAGTCACGGCGTACTATACGGTTGATGCTGGTCAAAAGACCGCGCACTTCGTCGAACGCGCGTTCTAGATTTCGAACGAGAGAATCTCCATGCTCACCTATACACAAAGCCTGGCCATCGTTCTGCTGTCGATCACCTTTGCGCTGGCTCTCCTCTACCTTCTTGATTGCAAGTTAGAGGAGGGTACTCGCAAACGTGCCAACAGCGTCAATGGCTGGCAACTGAGCATCCTGGGCACCGTGTACGCCGTATCGCTCGGATTCATGCTTTCAGACGCCTGGCTTGCATACCAGGCGGCGGTTGCGGATGTGCGAGCGGAAGCTTCAGCTGTCCTCTTGATTAATCGCAGCGCGCAACTTATGCCCGAAGCGTGTTCGCAACCACTGCAGCAACAATCCCGGGCATACCTCGATGCGGTCATCGGGACGGAGTGGACCGCCATGCAGGCACATCATGCAAATGCATCGGGAGAAACTGTTCTCCGCCAGATGTGGAACACGCTCGGATCTTGTGCGGGACATGAGGCCACAACCGGGCGTGGGAACGTCATTACGGCATTGTCATCGCTGCAGATACGCCGGGATGCAAGGATGCAGGATTTCCAGGGACACCTCCCTTTCATGATGTGGAATGTCCTGATCTTCGGCGGCGTCATCGTCGTCATCTCCTCGTGCTTGTTATGCAACGAGCGGAAGTCGATCCATTTCTTCCACGTCATCTCACTGACCGTTCTCATCACCGTGTCTTTGCTAGCTATTTCAGATCTCGATCGCCCATTTGAGGGCGCAACCCACGTGGACGTAGGGGCCTTTCGGGCAGTCCAGAACGATCTACAGGACGGCAGCGCCCGATGAGACGGAAAGGCGATCCCCGCAGGTCGATTCACCATCTGCTTTTTGGTTTGGCACTAGTGCTCTGCGGTTGCATGCGGGCCATGGCCGATGACCAGCGCTTTGACATACAAGGCCCCACGATCTTCGTCTCCGTTACTCGGAATGGAGTCACGCTCCCCATAGCAGAGGTACCAGATCTACTGCCGAACGATCACTTGAAAGTGAGAGCCGATCTTCCTTCCACGCAGTCAAACCGTCTGTTACTTGTCGTAGCATTTCTTCGCAGTGCGACGAACGAACCGCCAGACGACTGGTTCACACGTATCGAGACATGGCGACCCGAGGGGCAACGGCCTACAGACATCTCCGTTCCCGCCGGCGCGCAGCGCGCGGTAATGTTCCTCGCTCCCGCCAGGGAGGGTGACTTCGACACACTGCGTTCCGTGGTGCAGAAAAACCCCGGTGTGTTTTCACATGCGGCTGACACGCTATTCAAAGCGTCGCTACAACAACAGCGCATTGAAAGCTATCTTGCGGGCATGCGAACGGTTGCACAGGAAGACGATAAAGTCATCGCCGCGCGTTCTGCAAAGCTGGCAAGCGCGCTCGTGCTGAAGCCGAACGCTGATTGTTTCAAGCAACCCGTGGATGACCAGGTGGACTGTTTGACTCAAACAAGTGCACCCATGCTGTTGGATAGCGGCAGTGAGCAGACCATTTCCGCCGCAATCTCCACAGGAGCATCCTCCGACTTCATCAACGAAGCGTCCCAGAATGATGGCGGAGCGTACTCCGCATACGTTGGAACAATCATTGATCTTGTGCATCTCCTTGGTCAGCTGCACACAGCGCAATACCGCTACATCCCGGCGATCACCCTGCCGCAAGGAGCCTCGCTACATACGAGACTCAACACAGCGCCGTCTTTCAGCAACCCCCTGTCGGTGATCGGGATTGCCCTGCCACCCATCCAACCATCGCGTCTTCCGGACCTGCATCTTTCCACGCCCCGCCAGGCATTCTGTCTGCGAAATCCGGAGATGGTACTGCCACTCCGTGGCTCAACCATCTTCTACTCCACGGAGTTCGCCCATGATCTGCTCCTCGATTTCGGAAGCAAGGTATTGCCCATCACCGCCGACGTCCTCTCCGGCGGGCTTATTCGCGATCCCGCTCGGCCAGCCACTGGAGTATCTCCGCTGACGGCCAGCGCGGATGCGCCATTCATACGCGCTAGGCTACGCGGCCGCTGGGGTTTCGATGAATTCGATGGTCCTGAACTTCTCTTCCAACGGTCTGAAGGTGTCGGTTGGAAAATCATGAATGGCCCGTTCGTAGCAGGACAAACGTTCCCGCAGCAGCTCACGGCCAACGCAACGGCATGCCTCCACAATGTATTTCTTCGCCAACCAGACGGCACGACAGATGAAGTTCCCTTCACCATTTCCGACGATGGTTCTATCAATCTCTCGGTACCCGTCCGGGATCGGACCGCCGGGAAATACTTGCTCCAGTTAAGCCAGTACGGCTCTGTCGCTCCGGTCGCGCTTCCGTTCGCCGAACATGCAACCGAAGGCGGCGGTGTGAAACTTGCGTCGCTCTCCAAGGATGGTAGGAGCGTCTTTATGACCGGCAAAGAGCTTGATCAGATTGCTGCGGTGAGCGCGGCAGGTCAAAGCCTCACCGCCGCATCAACCATCACTCAGAACGACGCGGCATTCTCTCTGCCCCCTCAACGAAAAGCTTCTGTAGGAGACGTTCTGCTCGTAACCTATCGCGACGGCAGATCGCAGAAAATCTCTCTCTCCGCGGAAGACGCCGCTGCGGTCCTTCACGTCCTGTCGTTTCAACCTTCCGTCGAAAACCCTCCCGGTGAACTAGCCGTTGAACTGCTCACCGCCGGGGCCATTCCACTGCACAGCACGTTGCATTTCGTAGTGAGCAGCGACGGCGTCGTAGCCCCCACGGATCGGATCGAGATCGCCACAGTGAACGGCGAAGCGGACGCTGTACTTTCCTTTCAACAACCTGAGCCCGCCTTGGTGCTGGAAGACGCACACACCATAGTCGGCGGCATCGACCTCGACCGTAAGCTTGGTGAGTCCGCGTTCGGAACCTTGCAGATCAGGATGGTCAGGGCAAGTGGCGAAAAAGGCGCATGGGTTGAATTCGGCACATTGGTACGCCGCCCCCACCTCTCAAGCGTTCACTGCGACGTGAAAGGCTGCGTGCTCCACGGCAGCGAAATCTTCCTTATGCAAGAGATTAGTGCTACAGAAAGCTTTCAGGGTGCAGTACAAGTACCTAGAACGGCAGTCGAGGATAACTTCTCCTTCACCGCAGAAAAAACGCACGTCAAAACGCTCTACTGCAGACTGAGAGACAATCCCACGATCACAGCGGCGATCCCGATTATTGCAAACAGCAACTAACGCTAGGATCACTCGACTAAGCTTATCCGGGATGGAGCGTAAATTATTAGATCGTAGTTAGCCAATGCATTAGTCACGGGCGAACATTTTCTTGACTTTCCTGCTCTCACTGTTAATCTGGCGTCCCCGGAAACTTGGAGGCCTTGTATTTCATGAGCAAGCTTCGGCTCCGTATCTACGACGGCTCGCGCCAGCTCTTCGCGGCACCGGCAAAGTTCTTGGTGACCATCACGGACGGTAATTACACTCAGCGGGTCCGCAACTACTACTCATCCAACGGCGATCGCGCTGTCGATTCTCCGGATGCTGATGCGAGTGCTGTTCTCGTTTGGATGCGCGCTCTCGATGAACTTGTTTAACGAAGCCATTCCACCGAAGGATGGGTGGTTGCTCCCGATCCTTGGAAAACTGGCCAACATCGTGTCTATGCTGGGCAATTCGGGCTCTCTGAGATGGATGATGGCTCGCAGTTGCATCACAGAACTCACACGAAAGAGTCGACCCCGTATCTGGAAGGACAGCTCATACGAGCCAAGGTCGCTCACGGCCTGACCGAAGTCCATCGAACTCGGTGTTGGGATTTGGCAAGCGGCTACCGGATGAAAGGTCTCTCCGCCCCTTCAGGCTAAGCACTCCATGAGGGTTGGTTCACACGAACCAAGAGCCAAGCGATACGTCGCTTGCTCCCGGAAAACTCGACATATTTATTGCAGATTTTTCCGGAGACGGTCGTATTATGTTTTGGACCGTCCCACACCTTATCCCAGCTCATTTGAGAGACTGCCTTTGTCCGTCCTAACGTGGATCCACCTGTCAGATTTGCACGCAAATAGTCCGAAATATGGTTGGGATTCTGGTGAAATCCTGAGAAGTCTCGACGAAGATCTCGAGAGGGTGTGTACCCAATTCGGGCTGGATCCGGATTTGCTTTTCTTCACTGGCGATGCGGCTTTTGGCACCCGAGATGGAATTTCGATTGATACCCAGTTTGATGAAGCATGGCGCATCCTCGGATCGGTAAGGCAGAGATTCAAAGATAAGCTGTCGGTGGATCGTTGTTTTATCGTTCCGGGTAATCACGATCTTGACCGCAATCGGATTCTTCGGGATAACCAGGAATGGTTGAGTCGATTGAAGGATCCCAATGATTTAGCGGAAATGTTCTCGTCTTCGACCGCCTCATCGATAGCGACGCAACACAATACGGTTGCGCGGTTTGTCCCCTATCGTGAGTTCTTACGACGTGCTGGCCTAAAGCATTGTGGGGCCGATGACATGGCGCTGCGTTACGCGTCAACGTTATCCGTGAACGGAATCAAAGTTGGCATCGCCGGATTCAACTCTGCGATTATGTGTAGCAGGGATGAAGAGCAGGCGAAACTCGTGATGGGCGCAAGGTGGCAGGCGAATTTCGCTCTGCCCCAAATCGCGGATTGCGACGTCAAGATTGCTCTCGTACATCATCCTGATTCGTGGCTTCACCCCTTAGAAAAACTGTCTAGAGACTTATCGACACAAGTCGATTTTATTTTGCACGGCCACGAACATGATCAATGGATTGATCCCCCCTCTCCTCCCGAACGAGGTATCATTTCGAACACCAAAATAGGTGCCTCTGCGCTCTATGACCGGGGTACGCAGGCCAACGGCTATTCGATCGTTCGCTGGAACTCTAAGACCCGACGAGCCGAAGTTTTTCTCCGAGAGTACGAAGAAAAAGGCCGCGGCTGGCGGGGACGTGTCATGGGAAAGATCACGAATGATTTTGGAGTTTGGCCCAAGAGCAATTCGACTCGAACAAAACCGAAAGTCTCTCGTTCTGACAGTCGCCCCAGCGAGAGAAAGACCCCGAAAGGAAAGCCATCCTTTCCCTACTACATTGATCAAGTTGCCTGTGGGTCGTTGATCAATGATTTTGGAGATACCCATCGCATTGTGGAATGCAACGACATCCGAATCGGGAAGGATCGGTCGGCGGTTGATCGGCTGCGCGTTTTCCATTTGCCTGGCTCTGCCGGTTATGTCGATCCCGGTTTTGTTCGTTCAGAAATTCATGGAGGCCGATTCCCTGGGTTTCGCCACCGGTTTGAATCAACTTCACCGAAAGAGCTCAGTATTGATTTCCACCAACCGCTATTGCCCGGGGATCGATTTGGGATCGAATATTCCTGGTGGGCGCTCAACGAGCACACATTGGACGAGCGCCAATACCGGAAACAGTACAGAAATGAATTGATGGTTGAGGAGGCCGATTTTCCAGTTCTGCACCCAATCGGCGAACTCCTTCTCTATGTGCGATTTCCCCGCAAGATGGTGGAAACGAGTAATTTCGATTTGCCCTCCAACCTTTCCGTGGACGTCTCGCCCATTGATGACCGGGGAAACGTCGTAGCGGGCCCGCGTGACTACGAGACCGAGGATCTGCTTCGACCGCAGATATGGTTTATGAGACATTTGCGAGTCGCATGTCTTTCCATCCGCGAGCCCAAAGTCGGGTTTTCTTATGGGATCACCTGGCGTGTTCCGCCTTTACGTCCGGCGAGCCCTCATTCCTCTCCTGGGGAAAATCGACAAACTATTCATTCCATCGAATCGTCCCTGTTATCAACAGACGAAAGTCGTCGTATGATCCACAGGCAGGTGTTACAACGTTATTTTGAACTGTGCATCCCACTATTTCGACGCTACGTCACCGCCGAGAGAAGGAATATCTGGCGGGGCGAGATCGAGTTGAGTCTCATGGTGTTCGACGGTTCGGACTGCCTGCTTAAGATTGTCGGGGGGACACGCGCGACTGCTGACGATCGTTCTGCCACGCCGTTTTCCAGAAGCCGGACTCTCGGGTGCGGCCAGGGGATCGCGGGGAGAGCGTATAAGAACAATATCCCGCTGTTATGGGTAAAAACGCCAAATGACGAGAAAAACAGTCCAGATCCCTTCGTTGTTCTCGACGAGGAATACCAACACAAAGTTTTACTGGCCATTCCTCTTCAAAACCCGGACGACGATCGCGAGGTCTTTGCGGTAATGAATTGTGGTTCGAATGATCCGACGTGTCCTTTGCTTCATCTGAATCACGTGGAAATCAATAAGCTGAACAAGATTCTGAAAGACCTGCAAGTGGCACTCAGCGAAGAGTCCTATTCCTTTTTCAGCAAGGTGGCACCATTTTGAAGACCAAGACCAGAGCTTTCAGCAAACCCGAAAAAGATTCTAGAGAGGTTTCCACAAAGCCAAGTGTATGGCTTGCCTCGAACGGTCTCTACCAATTCAATTTGCCCGCTGAGGGAGATGCACAACGAATTGAAGAGATGAGAAAGATTTTCAACGAACCGCTCTCCACGGAAAACCCTGAGATACGTGCGTAACCGAGTAGGGCATGCAAACTCCTTCTGGCAAGCCTCTCGCAAGTGAGTCATTGCAATACCTCACGAGGGGACGAATTGACAAGAGCAGCTACCATGGTCGTGGTAACAACATAACTGCCATTTGTTATGCCACAACTTTCATCCAAACCGAGGACCGGTCATCGGACCAAAGCATTTTCCGCGATTTGCTCTCTCGCCTCTTTACCGAGCATGGGTGAGACATTCACCAAGAACCGTCGATCGAGGACCGGAGTTTCGATCTTGTCGTATCACAGGGTAGCCTTCGCTATGCGATCGAGTTGAAGGTGCTATCGGAGTCCCAGCGCGATCGCGTCTTGCCTCAAATGGCATTGGAGATCCTACGGGCTGAGTCGCTCAATCAAGTTGCTTCCTCGGTCCGTCCGTTCCCTTCCCATCCTATGTGTGCCGGAGCTTTCGCATGGCCTGGGGAACGCGGTGATGGCCTTCCTCCGAGAGAGTGCACCTAATCTGGCAACGGACATTATCCATACGCACGGCTCACGGATATTCCTTGAACGCGCCCTGCAGCACAGTCCGAAGGCAGCACCGTCGCCGTTACCGCAAACCGCGAATCTCTTCTCCGATCTCAATCAGCGGATGCTTAAGGTGCGTCTCGCATCACTTACTGTCCGGATCACCTAAATGCATCTCGGACCAAATGTCGGAACGCGACCGAACTGGCTACTGCTGCAGAAGTTTCTGTGATGAGTGCTTTTCGGTGCCCTCCCATCAGAAGTCCATCGTGCGATCAGCGATGCGTGGGAGACATTGTGTCCGGACGACACTTCGGTGAGGGAGTTCCATGCTCAAACTCAATAGTCTCTCGAAAGGCTACGGGAATCACGGGGCTCTTCGTGATTTGACTATGGGCAGACCCCATCAACGGTGGCGACAACATCAGCGTGCTACCGGGCTGCAGTGTAATGCTTTCGGTCACGTTTGGGCTTTCGCCAAAGCGCTAATTGAAAAGCATCGTGAAGAAAATGGGCCGCGTTCAAGCGCGGCCCATCTTTCTTTGTGGATTCAGTTCAGCGGAGAATCTCCTTGAGCACCCGCCCTTCCACTCCGTCCATCTTTAACTTGAGGATTGACGCAGCGGTCGGCGTGATGTCGACATTCTTGATTGTTTCAAGACGAATGCCGTTACGAATGTTCGCCCCCCATGCGACGAACAGTGCGCCCATCTTCACATCGGCATTGCTATACCCATGCGTGCCATGTCCAGTGCTGGGCGTTATCAGTGGACCGGTGTCTCCGCCCTCCAGAGCATAGTCGGGTTTTGCTGTGATGTAGAGTGCAGGAGCCTGGTCGCCAAAAACAGGAATACCTTGAGCAGCAAACTCAGACGGCCCGTATACGTGATCGACACCTTCGGCATTAGCAAATAACGCCTGTAACTGCGGGATGATGGTAGTCTTCATGCTTTCGTTCGTGACATAGAGCAATGCACTGCCGCCTTCCGGCATCAGCCAAGCATCGCAATTGATTTTGCTGCCCTCTCCGCGAATAAGGCCTCTCTGACGCAACAATGTGTTGAGATGAACAACCTTATTAAAAGTCCGGAAACCGTGATCCGAAACAACGAAGATGCTCGTCTTGTCCAGATCGCCGCTGTCGTGGACTGCGTCAATGATCTCGCGCAAGCGGTCATCCAACGCCTTCATCGACGAAAAGCTTGCGGCACTCATGGGGCCATAGGCATGGTTGATATTGTCCAAGTCCGTTAGGTGTAGCAGAAGAAGATTTGGGTGGTGCTTGTGCAGGATGTCTGAGACCGCTTCAATGCGGATCTGATCACGCCATGCCGCACTGGACTTATTGAAGTCCTTCAACTGTTCGGCGGTAACGAGACCTCGTGCGATAAGGTCGTTCTCGATCTCGCCGTCCGGCTCTGGCAATTCTGCAAAACTCCAATTAATGTGCCTTGCGTGATAGATGGCGACCCAATCCACCTGCGCTGTTGTCAGACCCGCCTCAGAGGCAACGTCATACAGAGTGGGTACATGAACCATCAGGTCACGGGCCACCCAGGGTTCCGTGTGGGGCGGCGTTCCATGACTCCCAAAGAGGATGCGGCCATTCACGAGCACATTGTGCTTAACAGCATCAACACCGGTGATCATCGCAGTGTGGTTCGGCCACGTAACCGTCGGATTGATGGGCTGCATAGTGTCTGCATAAGCGCCCTCGCCCATCATGCGACGCAGCGTGGGCATGGGCAGCCTGGGGTCCTGCAATGCGTATGCAGGAAAGCCATCAAGTGTGACGATGATGACCTTCCGATCGGGCTGCGCATAAGAACTGGGCACAAACAGAACACCGAACAAGAAAAGCAGCAGAGCTACTGGCATGGGACGGTATCTCCAATGGGATCGGATGGAATAAAGCAACACCTACCGATCCAGGACTTCAGGATCGGTAGGCGTCGGATCAGTTAGTTACGAAACGTATATAGCGCCGCCGAGTATAGCGATCTTTCTATGGACTAGAAAGAAGCACGGAAGCCGAGTTGGTACTGCCGAGGGATAGCCGCTGTCGTGGGCGCACCAAATGGGTTGCTTGCGGTAGACGGAGCAGTATTAACGGCAGTGATGTTGGCGTGATCAGTAATGTTGAGGCCTTCACCATAAATCTCAACCTTGCCTCGATCCAACACATGGAAGGTACGCGTAACGCGAAAGTCGATTTCGACGTATGGCGTCATTCGAAAGCCGTCGTATACGGCTCCGACGGAACGATCATTGGTGTTCAAGTCGCCATTGAGATCGAGACCCGAGAGAGCGCTATAGGGTAGACCGTTCTGGATCATGGTGGTGTTGGCAATACCCCATCCATTCAGAACGTTAGACAACACACGGCTTTCTACGTTTGCGCGTGGCTCCCACACAGCAGTGGCGGTGAAGCGGTTGGGCTGGTCAAAGCTCATCCGCCCGCGGTTGTAGCAGCTTCCATCGACCATTGGCGTTGCTTTGTCGAGGCAGACAGAAATCTTCTGCCGTTGGTAACCCGCCTGGAGATTCAAACCATTCTTCAACCTCTTGGTGAAGGTAGCCAGGAAGGCGTTGTAGTTCTGCCATGTACCTTCACTGGTGACAGTGCGAATAGCTCCAACGTTGGGATCGATACGCGATGCAAGACCACCATAGACAATCCGGCCGCCTGAGAGAATCTGCCCCGTAGGCTTCAAATTGCTAAGCTGGCCGTACACCAGGTGCGTAATGTGGGCACCGTAGTAGGAAAGCGCGAGGCTGTATCCGGACATAACTTCCTTCTCCGCCACAAGATTCCAGCTCTGCATCATGTTGTCTTTGAGGTTGGGATCAAATTGGTTCAAGTTTGGCGTTGCAACGGTTCCAACGGTGGCGTTCGGAACGGGCCCCAAGGTGAATGCGGGGGCACCAGGATCTGTAGGCAACACCGTAATGTTCTTAACAGTGATTGCGTTGTTACGTTCCCAGCCCTCATAGGTTTGAGGCGTGAAGAAGTTATGGTAGATGCCATAGCCCGCGCGAATGACAGTCTTACCTTTGCCAAAAGGATCCCATGCGACACCAAGACGTGGATCGATTTCGTCGTACTGCTGCGAGATATGCCCGGTAAGCGGATATGCCGGGTTCAGGTTCCCGCCTGGGCGCAGGAAGAACTCGTAACGAAGACCGAGGTTGACCTTCAGGCGCGGGTTCACACGGATGTCGTCCTGTAGGAAGTAGCCTTGCTGAACAACGGTGGCATCATAAACCTGTGATCCGGTTGCCTGTGTGAATTGCGTGTAGCTGTAAGGCTTTCCAGTGGTAGGATTCGTGACGTTCTGCACCGTGTTGAGGTATTGCTGTAGCGATGCAAAAGTGAACGTTCCGTTCAGGTTGGATGTTGTGTCCTGAAAATTGACAGGCAAAACCTCAAAGCCCACCTTGATATTGTGACGACCTTTGTTCCATGTGACATTATCGACAATCTGGTAGCCCGATTCGCGATACCAGTAGTTGCCGTTCGCATTGCCATTGAAGGTGCCGATACCGGAGATGTTTATAGCTGGATTGCTAGGCGAAAGCGTCGGCTGCTGCACTGGACGGAAGGCGTAGACGAATCGGAACTCGTTCAACAGAGATGGGCTAAAGACGGTGACAAGCTGTGCCGTTCCACTCTGCGGCTCATCGTTAAAGCCGGGAGCCTCATGACGCGTGACAGCACCGCTATCACTACCGGACTCGTGATCGTTGTACATGTTGTATCGCAGTGCCAGCCGGTTCCTCGCATTGAGTACTAGGTCGCCCTTAGCGGTTACAGTGTGCGCGCGGAATGAGTTGTTCCATGTGGTGACTTCACTCAAGGGCAAGCCAAGCTGCTGCGCAACGGTCGCTTGTTGAGCACCGCCGAACGTAGAGATGGCGGGGCTGTCCTGCACCCAACGTTCATAGTTAAGAAAGAAGAAAGCACGGTCATGAACGACGGGACCCGCGACAGTGGCGCCGTAGTTGTAACGTCTGAATCCGGGCGTAGCAGTGGTAGGTGCAAGAAGGTAGGGTCGCGACGCCAGTTCCTTTTGCTTCGTGAACATGTATACCGATCCATGCCAATCGTTGGTGCCGGAGCGTGAGATCGTATTGAGAAAAGCGCCGGTAGATCGGCCAAACTCTGCAGTTGGATTCACCAGTGTTTGATACTCGGCAACAGCTTCACCACTGATCACGACATTACGCGCGCCGCCTTGCAGATTGTTGGAGACACCATCAACGTTGTACTGTGACGTGCCGAGACCTGCAAAAGCCACTGAAGGGGTCTGTGTGCCTGAACCACCGGTGGAGTTCTGCTGCGAGTTCAACAACGGATTGAAGATATAGAATTCCAACGGATTGCGCGCTGCCAGAGGGATATTGCGAGCATCACGTTCGCTATACACGTTGGAATATGCGGTGGTACGCTCCACCTCAACGACTGGCGGATTGCTGTTGACCTCTACGGACGTCTTGACATCTCCGACGGCGAGCTGCATGTCCACACGCTGAGCCTCACCCACGTTGAGAACAAGATTGTTTCGCACGGCGGTGCTGAAATCCGCCTTAGAGACCATCAGCGTGTAAGCACCAGGCGGAAGTAGCTGAACGCTGTAGTAGCCGTGATCGTCTGTGTCTGCTTCGCGTACAAAACCCGTATTGATGTTCGCTACGCGAAGATGAGCACGCTTGATCGCAGCGCCGTCCTGCGCTGTGACATAGCCGTCGATATTGCCATCAATCGCCTGACTTTGCGCCATGGCATTTGTCGTTGCTCCTGCCAGGATCGCCAGCCCCACAAAACCGCAGTTCTGAAGATTCATTTTCAAATCCTTCCCTTCTCTTGTTCGTTACACAATCCCACACATCATCGTGCGTTTCCTCAGACTTGAGAGACCCTGATACTTTGCCGTTTCACTACCTGGGGAACATGGCAACTCCTTTATCAACTTGGCTTGCTCCTGTTGAAATTCATCGATTTGGGCGCAGAAACCCGTTCCGCGATCACATTCGCAGTGAAAACTTAGAAACTCGTTGTGGGCTTAGCTATGGATACTTCTGCTGCTCTAATGTCTCGAGTTCTTTCTGAAGCCGAGTCAAAGTTACGTGAAGTCTTGATTGCAGTTTTTGCGTCGAATCTTCTGTTCCACTTGCGCCGACGAGGAGTGAGGACACGGCCTGATTTGTTGATTCCACCGATTCGTGCGCAAGATGAATGTCCGCGCGCCAATCGAAGGGAGTCGCTACAGACATATCGTTGGTATCTATGGAGCCCGTGCTAACGATCGGAGCAAGGTGAACCTGTAAATGTTGCACATCATCACGCAAAGCGGACAAATGATCATTTAGAAGTGATCGCAGACGCGAGCGCTCATCCGGTTCCAACAACGCTACATCCCGCGCCACATACCTGTCTGCCAGTCGATTGAGAGCCCATGCATGGGCCGAGGCATCCTGACAGAGTGACATAGCACGCGTGACAAATTCTGTGCGTTGGCTTACATCGGGGAAATCGTGCTTCAGCTGCTCTTCTAAAAGAGCAGGCGTGGATGTGACCAGAGTTGCGTGTGTTGCCCGCGGTGCGTTGGGACCGAGATGCACGAGGGCTTCAGCAACACTCTCGATCTTCTGACTTGCAAAGGGAATGCCCGCGAGAGCACTCACAATCTGCTGCTTGCGTGCTTCACTTTCGGTGATGCCATCGACTTCAATCCCATCATCGGCGCGATGGACAGTAATCTGCTCACCCATGTCTGCAGCTGAGCCGTGCAACGCAAGATATACGTCCAGTTCCGCAGCCTCAAGCTGCGCTGAAGTGGGAGTCACCACATGCGCGGTTGTAGATCGCGGTGCTGCAGCAACATGAGGTGCCGAATCGAAGAAATTGTCTCCCAGTGACGAGAGACCAACCACTTCATAAGAAATCTCAGCGACTTCGATATACGTGTTGTCGCGGAGGCGTATCTCTTCTGCGACCGGGTGATAGTCATCCGAACGCAGAGTCAGTGAGGCTTGCGAGACCGGGCCCGCACTGGCTCTGGTATCGACACGTACCTCGCCTGCATTCAACTGTGTGACCCAGTCCTGTTTTTGCGTTACCCCCTCTCTCCACTGACTGTATGTCTGTGGTGAAAGAGGATCGTCCCAACTGAAGGGAGAGCGACCAAAATCATGCGCTGCGGCAAGTTCGTCACTTGCAGTCACATTGCTGCGTTGCACCATGCGCTTCCGAACAGCGTCGCGGTAGATGGTTCGAGCCATCTTATGGCCATTGATATCGATGCTGAGCTTCTGGACCACGACCGGCTGACTAATACCTGTAAGCGAACGTGACTCTGACGCCAATGCCCGCTGCAACAGTTCACTCGCAGAGACCACAGGAACGTTGCGTTGCTGCAACAGATACAGGCTGCCGGCAACCACCAAAAAGGTGGCTGCAAAGCGCAGGATATGTGATGACAACGCAACGCTGCACGTCCGCATCAGTGGTCGCCAGCTGAGCAAAGGTTTCCCCAGTTCCGATGCTGTCTGATCAAGCCGAGCCAGAAAGATCGCACGACTGCCGCCTGGCGGAGGCATATCTGGTGCCACAAGGCGATGCTCATACTCAACAATGCCTGCAATGGTGCGTTCCAGATGTTCGCGACGTGCACGGCAGCGCCAGCATGCCCGTACATGCTTCTTCACCAAATCGCGATTGGGATTGGTAAGCTCACCATCGATTGCCAAAAGCAAAGAGGCATCGCTCAAGTGACCGTCTGCCTGCATCGGCCCGTCGACGGGATACGTAGTGATTGGGCGGTTGACCGTCATGATTCCCTGCTGAGCCTTTCCACGGCATGCCGCAACGATCCCGCAACGGTCGAGGTAGTGACGTTGAGAATCTCAGCAATCTCGCGATAACGAAATCCTTCGACTCGGAGACGAATGCAGTTCTGCTGCAACTCCGATAGCTCCCCGATCTCGTGGTGCAGACGCGTTAGTTTTTCTTTGCGCAGCAATAGCTCCTCAGGACCCGCAGTTGGATCTGAAGCGGCAAGACTGATACGCTCCCAGTCTTCCGGCGAAGTCTCGATGAGGAACCTGCGCTCCTTGCGTCGGCTACTCGCTATGTTGTGCGCCACGCGAAAGATCCATCCGCGGATGTTGTCTTCGCGGCCTTGGGCGTGCAGGTGCTTGTAGAGTCGTAAGAACGATTCCTGAATCACCTCTTCTGCCTCTTCGGGCAAAACCCGCATGCATAGCAAGTAACGGAACAGCGGCAGGCGCAGTTCGTCGTAAAGGCGAACCACCTGCTCTTCCAGGCGCACTGTTCGTTGGTCGTCGGATCGCGCGTTATCAGCGCCAAGGCTCAGCGTCAGAATTCCACCCTGTGTGCGATCCGAGTTGGAGAAGTACCAAAGCACTGAGAAACACTCCTGTCCATGACGCATAATCTGCGCTCTTCATCCCCTGGGCAGCACTCGCCGCAGTGGTTCATGGCATCGTATGTACAGAAAACTCCCCAGACCCGCTTATTGTGACAAGACCGTATGACAATTAGCAGAATCGTCACAAAGAGCGCTCACAATCTCGCGACAAGGAGTCACCAAAATGCTTCCTTCAAGTTGTCGATATCCGACTCATCATGTCTGGCGAATAAGTTTCCGCTGAACCCGGAAACCGACGAAGCGCTTGTGGAATAGGTGCGCTAGGAGATCGAACGGTTGGGTCTGCGCAAGCGGATTGGCACTTATTTCCTTTTGACAAATCAAACCAGAGATCCGACGCCCGCGCCCACGAGAGGAATTCCAATGGAATCGCACGCGTCTTATCTTCCTTTGTACTTACGGTCTTCTTTGGGGCGGCGTTCGGAATCTACCTTAGAGAACGTGCTATCGGGCGTAGAGCACGGCTTCTGATCGAAAAGCGGGCAATGTTCAAGTATTTCAACTCTATCGAATAGTCATTCGAGTTCGTGGGCGCTTCACGCGATCTAACCAGTGTGGGATAGCAGCGCCGCGGAAGGTTTCGTAGACTCGAGGCGCGATGAATACCCACACCGTCCTGGTCATAGACGATAATCACGCGCGATGCGAGGGATTGCAGAGTTGCTCAGGATTGAAGGGTTTGTTGCCCACTCAGCATTCAACGGAACAGAAGGCATCGCTAGTGTAAGGTCACTTCGCCCGGATGCGTTACTCCTCGACCTTCGCATGCCGGACATGGACGGATCGAGGTCACTGCCGTGCTCCGCGACGCCTCTTCTTAAGCCGCTGGGAGAGTTGGACCATGGCAGGTAACTTTTATAGCCGTGAAGTTTGACCCCATGACATCGCTGAAGACGAACATGTCTTCTTCCCTGTCGTCCCGATTTGCGCGAAGCACATCCTACGTACCGCGGGCCTCTTGCAACTCCAGAATATTCCCCAACTCCGCCAAGTCCTTATGTGAACCCAGAGTGGGAGGCGGAGCAAGGATGCGATCCATGCGCAGCTCCTCCGACCTAAAGTAAAAAGGCACCTTCCCCGCCCGCTGTTGTGTAGGCGAGGAAAGTGCAACAAACAGAAAAGAAGCTGCGATGAATAGATTGATCGTTCTAGACAAGTAGCACCTACGGATTGACGCGATAGACAAGTAGAGCAGCAATGTCCACATCCGTCTTGGGGTGAATGACAAAGAAACGATGTACTTGTGGGACGTAGTAGGAAGTTTTGCCACCGTTGGTGGGGATATTTTCGATTGCAGTGTACGTATTGGGATCGTCCTGGTGGAATACAGATAAGCCCTGCGTTCCGCTGACATAGACACGCTTCAGCACTGGATCCCACGTCATGTCATCGTTGATGTTGACACAGTCCTGCTTTGACACGACTTTCCCACTGTTATCGAAGACATAGAACAAGCCAGGCTTTCTGCCTGCAACAAAGACATGCTGCGACTCTTTGTCCATCGCGAGCGCCGTATTGCCGCTCAGGTCCGGTGTGGTCCATGTATCAATCACCTTGCGGGCACTCAAATCAACAACACCGATCTGCTTCTTATCCCGGATGTTTACGTAGAGGCGATTGTGAGCGCTGTCTGCCACCATGCTCTCGACGTTATTGCCGGGGATGGAGATCGAACCGATCAGCTTATTCTCGTCGACAGAGAAGATCGAAATAACCGAGTCTGGCAGATTCGCGGAAGCTCCCCCATTTCCGATGTAATACAGTCGATTCTCTGCATCGAAGTAGGCAGCATCCGGAGAGTCGCCCTTTCCTGTTGCTGAACCATCGACCAACTGGATGCGATCAAGGCGATGGAAGTCATCACCCGAGAGGAGTACCAGAGAAGAATCGCCTCCATCGCAGATCATCAGTTCGTCTTTGCTTTGTGCAAAAGCAATGGAATGTGGTGTCTTGAACCCTCCGATGCTGCGAAGATGTTCTCCCGTCCGGAGGTCGAACATCTCGATGGATTTATGTACCTCCGCAGCAACGAAGAGATGGTTACGCTTCACGTCAACCGCGAAGTGATCGAAATCTCCAACCACATCCGGGAGGTAGGTCGTGCGCAACAGCGTCAGGGGTTCTTGTTTATCTGTTGCGGCATGTGCCGTGACAAAACAGGTGCTGAGTGCAAGAAGTGACAGAACGGCGTGTGTAAGTTTCATTGAACTAATCCTGATTCTTAATAGTTGAGGCGGAGGGAGAACTCGAGAACACGCGGCGTACCGGAGCCGACTAGCCCTGCTGAGTTGACGGGAGAGGTAATCAAGCCGAAGCTCTTGGGCACGCTCAACGCCCGCACTCCACCTGTAGTCACCACACTTAGGGCCGCAGATGGGCTCGCGTACTGAGCGCGATTGAACATGTTGAAGGCTTCGGCCCGAAAAAGAATGTTGCTCTTCTCGGTTGCATGGAATGACTTCTCGATTGCAGTGTCGTTCTGCCAGAGAGCGGGACCATTTGCAATGTTGCGCCCTGCGCTTCCCCAGCTTCCAACAGCAGGCAAGGCGAATGCAGCCGGATTGATCCACTGAGTAGTGCTGCGGTTGGGCAGGTACAACGGCACGCCGAGAACGCGATTGGGACGTTGGCTTTGGTTGTTGCCGTCAGGCAGCTCGCTTGCAGCACGCGAAAGCGTAACGTTAAGCGGAAATCCTGCGCGGGCGAAATAGAGCGTATTGATCGACCAACCGCCAACAAGCAGGTCCATCGCCTTGCTTGTGCTATTGAGATATGTCCTGCCGCGACCGAAGGGAAGATCGTACACTGCGCTCACATTGCCACTGTTGCGTGCATCAAAATCGCTGCTCGCATATTCACATCGGAAGCAGGACAGATTCTGAGCGGCGTCGCCGTCACCGGCGCCGACCGAGCCGTCATTGAGCGCGTGAGAGTACATGTAGTGGCCACCAAAAAAGAGGCCGTTGTGAAAACGACGTGACAGGCTTGCGACGAAGGCATTGAATGTCGACATTCCCTGGTTGTACTTAGTATCAATTTGGCTCGGGAATTGCGGTAACGGGCGCTTGTTAGTAGTTGGATCGATCAGGTTGGTGTAGCTTCTGCGAAACAGATGCACACCGTGGGATCCCAGATAAGTTAAGGTCAGCGCGGTCTGCCCGGAAAATGCTTGCTGCACAGACGCTGTCCATTGCTCAACATAGGAGTCTGGATGATGTAGCGCCATCGAGCGCGGCGTCAGCGCCAGTCCTGTCGAAGGCGTGAGGGCTGGATCGACAGGATACGAATACTGAACAAACGTACCGTTCGATTGAACACCGCTGGTCAACAAGGTCGATGGTTCATTGTTAACAGCAGGGCTGTCCTCATCACCAAGCTGTACCTCGCCGTGATAGACTCCAAAACCGGCGCGAAAGACAGTATTCCCTTTTAACGCATCGGGCGCGTACGCAACCGATGCGCGTGGGTCGAAGCTCAGATAATTCGGATGGTAGAAAAGCCCACCGAAACTGCAGTAGCCACCACACTCCGCGATATCAAACGCAATGGCACTGTCATGCACTTCATGAAATGGTGAGAAATAGTTGTACCGCAGACCATAGCTTACGGTGAGGGCACGGGTTGCCTTCCATTGATCCTGCGCATAGCCAGCCACATGAATCTTATGCATCCCTTTGTCCGGCAGTGCGGCCGTCGTTTGGAAGGTATTGAGCTGGTTGGCCTGAAATGCACTCAGACTCAGAAACGATGCCGTGCCATCAACGGAATTCTGTTCGTTGAAGAGGATGAACTCAATTTCAGCGCCAAACTTCAACGTGTGGCTCGCTTTCGTCCAGGTCACCGTTTCATTCACGGATTCGGATTGGCCGACTTGCTCTTTGCTGTAGTTCTCATTGAGGGATGTGAGGCCGGTGATAGAAAAGTTAAAAGGAAGCCCGGTTTTTTGTGACTGGATGTAGACGTTGCGATTGAAGCCGAATTGCACTTCATTAATGGCACGGGGACTGATGATGTGCGACTCTTCGAGGACAAAGTTCTGGAGCCGCGATTTTACATTGACTGCCTGAGAGAGGGCATTCAACGCGCTCGTTGAGGCACCGTCGTCGATGTTGTAACGAGCATAGGCAGAATCGTTGTCAGTGAACCGATGGTCGATTCGAATCGTCCCCGCGTTTTCGCTGTTCGGGCTCGGGACAACTCCGATATACGTGAACACGTTCGGATCGGACGTTGGGGCCATACCTGCGGGATAGGCGTTGACCACAGCCGCTAATGAAGGCTGTGCTGATGCAACAGCCGCGCGAAAGGCCGGACTGGGTACGAGTCCTGTTTGAGGAACGCCACCTAGGTGCTGTTGAAAGCCTTCATAGTTGGCGAAGAAGAAGGTGCGATCTTTGATGATAGGACCGCCAATATTGGCGCCATACTGATTCAGCTGGAAGACTGGCCGTTTCGTCGATGACTTAAACGGACCGGCTGCATCGAAGTAATTGTTACGGAAATAGTCGAATGCACTGCCGTGAAAAGCATCCGTGCCCGTCTTCGAAATGAGGCTTACCTGGGCTCCAGCAGAACCTCCTGTGTCCGCACCATAGCCGCCCGAGTCGACTTTGAACTCCGCGACCGCTTCCGTGGAAAATTGCAGGCGCAGAGCAGACTTCAATGAAGCATGGAAGATGCCGCTTGCGTCCACACCATCAAGCCGAAAGTTATTATCGTCGGTTCCATTGCCCGCAAAGCGAATGGAGGACTGTGCGCCCGATCCCGAGTCGATAGCACCCGGGGCTAAAAGTTCCAGGTTGGTAAGATTGCGGCCATTCAATGGGAGACGGGAGACCTGCACCGACTGCACTGTATCGCCCAAGGTCGCATCGCTCTTGTTGAGTTGTGCGCCGTCGCGATCAGCTTCGACGGCAATAACCTCCGAAACCGTACCGATCTGCATCGTTCCATTGACTGTACGGATGTCTCCCGAATGAAGGTCGAGGTCAGCCACACGTAAGTCTTGGAACCCCGTTCCCTGAAAGACGACGGTGAAGCGTCCGATCGGCAACGACGACACGACATACTGACCGTGTGCATTGGTAACCGTCTGTCGTGTTTGATTGGTCCCTTCTTGCGTGATCGTCACTTTCGCCTGTGACACTGCGGCCCCGGTGGAATCGGTGATCGTGCCGTTCAGTTCTGCTCGATCGATCTGCCCAACCATGCTGATTGGAGCGAGGAGCACTGCACTGAGGGCAACTGCGCTGTATGAAGATTTCGGAAACATAGACCTCTCCCTCGAGGCGATGGCTTGTGAAAAACGACAGGTTATGCAGGCTGAGAAGCCTGTGGCATGAGTGCGGATTTCAATGAGTTATCTGGATGACGTCGCGAACAAAGATTGCAAGTCAGGAATTTGAGATGCGACCTCAGCTCGGATACTGTCCGCTTGCGCCGCGGCTTCCTTTTCATTCGCCGCGGCCGTGCAAGGGATCTCCATGACCAGGATTCCAATGTTGCGGTGCTGCGCATCGAACATCGACATCTTCATGTTGTAGAACTGACCGTCGTCGATACGTGGACCATAGATACCGCCGTCTTTCACCGCAGCAAAATCGCCAGGCGATGTATGGATACCAAGGCGTGTCTCATTTCCATTCGCAATCAGAATCATGGTCTTCTGCCCAGGTGGGATGACATGCAATCCCATGCGACGCAGCATTTGATGAGCTGATAACTCTTTCAGAACAATCTGTTCCGCCACAGGAGCATTCACCGGTTCTTTCAGGTCTGCCAGGGGCGAACGTGCCGGAAGAGTGTTCGTCGGCTGTAGTACAAGAATGTGTGGCCCCGACGTCTCGCTCTTAGGGACAGCGACAAAGAGTTGATTTAACTCTGTCGACAGATAAGCAGTGCGGGCTTTCGCACCTGTCGGCTGGGCTCCACGGTTCTGATAGTGATCGAGATCAATCTGATCGTAGATATCCAGCGAGCCATCGGCGCTTGCGTAGAGTCGACGCGTTGACGCTTCGTAGATCAGATCGTCGACCCCGGCATGTATCGAGAGATTCGTAACCTGCTTACCCGTATTGGTGTCCAGTACTGCGACGTTCCCACTCAGGCATCCAACAAACAATCGCTGACGAGATTCATCGAGTGCCATGGCAACATTTGTCTTGCAGGCGTTGAGAGGCCAACGTGCAACTTCCACATTTCGAAAGCGATCGAGCACAACAACTTCATTGGTCGCTTTGTCATTGACGTAGATGCGTGGCCGATAGGCATCAAGGGACATCGCCTCGAGCGTGTCGCCATTGATCTGGAGGTCTTGCACTTTCTCTGCCTTCACCGTATCGACGATGCTGAGCAACGAGAATTTCTGACCAACGTCGCCTCCGCCGTTCACGATGTACATGAACTTACGGGACGGGTCAAAGCCCACTGCGTCGGCATCCTTTTCGAGGCCGATCCGCTTGATGAGTTTGTAACTTTCCCCGTCGTAAATGCTCAGTGACCCCTCTCCGCCATCAGTGACATACAAGCGGTCGGTGTCCGGACGAAACAGCACGTCATGGGGACGTGGCGATGGGATGCTTCCTGCCACAGCGCCACTTTTCAGATCGAGGATTAGGACCTTTTTCGCATCTTCCGCAGTGATGAATAGGCGGCTCCGCTTTACGTCGACGGCTAAGTGGTCAAAGTTCCCATTGATCGATGCGGGCAGCTTCAATTCGCGAATGTGCTGGACTGGAGTGGCCGTATCCTTCGTAGAACCTTGAGCAAACAACGCATGAACACAAACGACTGCGAGCCCAGCGATTGAACAGAACCTGGAGGTCATTGAGGTTTCCTAACCAATATCTCGATAACCTGAGCCTAGCGAGTTCTTCCAGGAACTTCGTTAATCAGGAGTCAACGATCAGGCAATCCGTTCTCAGCAGATCTTCAGGTTGATCCGATCCACGATCGGACACGTTGGCATATCGACGTGTCGTACCGATGACTTACACGTTTGAGAAGTTCAGGCCTCTTGCGGGAGCTTGGGCACCGCATGCATCGAACCGCACAAGGACACTGGAGCCGTTGCCTAGCTCACTTTTCCCCGAGATGCTTCCACCATGCAACTCGAAGAGATTTCGTGCGACGGCAAGCCCCAAACCGCGCAATCCATCGCCAAAAAGGTGCAAGTGACACTGACAGGAGACGAACGCTCACGACTCACTCCAGTAAAACCCGTTGCGCCTGAAGTCTACGAGAGCTATCTGAAAGGTCGGCTTGTTTTAGCGCAGGGCAATAGAGCTCAACTTGAGCAGAGCATTCCTCTTTTCGAAGGCGCTCTCCACAGAGATGGAGCCTTTGCACCAGCCTACCTGGGGCTGGCCGAGGCTTACACGATGCTCGGAACGGTCTCTGCAGGAGCAGGCTTGCAGAGAGAAATCGGATATCGTCCAGTTCCTTAAGAGCCATCCATACTTTGACCCAATCCGTAGTGATCCCCGATTCGCTGGCTTGGTACATCGAGTCGGGCTACCATAGCCACCCGTAGGACACGGACGTGCGACATTCGTTTGGTGATGGCATGATCCGCTCTGTCACGGGAGTGTTAGAGAAATAGATATAGGCCGCGCATTGCGCATGGCCTGCTCCGCCAAACGAGCCGCCTGCGCCATCTATAGGCGAGATGGAATCCTCGTTGCGCGATCCGCGCTCATCATCCACGAAAGTAAATGGCTCATTGGTGATGTTGTGCAGTTCCGCGACAATGGAATTGGTGCGCTATGCCATATCTCCGATGTTCGCGCAGTTCATAGCGACGGTGCGAGCCCGATGTGTGGACATAGTATTGGGCGGCGGGTACCTCTCTGCAAAGACAGAGGGGAACAATATTCAAGAGGCATACGAAGACCAGAAAAAGATCGCGAAACGGTTGCTTTTCTGAGACGAACAATATGCCGTCCAATGGCAGAGCACCGACAGCAACGTGGCTACGGAGAGATTGAAAGCACTCCCAATCGACAGGAAGACATGCGCGTTGCCACCACGCATGTCTTCTTTGCGTACTAAATAGGATCAGACTTGTCACGATCGGAATTTAGTGGCTGGCTATTTGATGTTCCCTTAGATACCCAACCAGTTCTGCAGGCCTATCAGTTTGTATTCCGTTTGCCCCCCTATCGATTGCAGCTTGCCAGCCTTCTGGACCATCTGTGGAGCCCATGCGATCCACGTAGATCAAAGTATTCGCCTTCTTCGCCACCTGGATTGTTTCGTCGTTGAAATCGGAGGCACTGAAAGCAAGCACTTTTAGAGGCATGCCCCGCGTCAGAAGCTTGCTGATATCCGGACTGTATGCCTCCGGCATCACTCGCAAATCCGGCCGCATTTTCTGAACCTCGTAAAGGAAAAATGGATTGCCGTAGATAACAACGTGATCCTGCATATCATGTCGGACGATCGTATCGATTAAGAGTTTCGCGTCTGCATTTTTGGTATCGACGTAGACGTTGATCTTGCCATGCGCCAGATCGAAAGCTTCATCCAGCGTAGGTACTTTTGTTCCTGCGAATGCTGATGAAAATTTTGCTCCCGCATCAAGCGCACGAACCTGATCAAAGGTCATGTCTTTAATGCGGCCAGTTGTCGTTGTTGTGCGGTTCACGCTGCTGTCATGCATCAGTACAAGTTTTCCATCCGACGTTGTCTGGACGTCCGCTTCAAAAAAGTCAGCGCCAGCATCGATTGCAGCTTGAAAGGATGCAATCGTGTTCTCTGGATGATGAAGGTGTTCCCCACGGTGTGAGATGGCAACGATCTTCCCTGGGGCCGGTGTTACAGATGGCCAGATAGCAGACGTCTTTTGTGCCTGCGCGGAGAACGCAGTCAAGAGCAGTACGGAAAGTACAGGTATTGAAATGGATCGCTTCATAAGTTGATTCTCGAATTTCTGATTGGTTCAGCTGCAATTAGAACTGGATCTTTCCAGCGAATTCAATGATGCGTGGATCAAGTGAAGAGGTCACCACACCGTAGCTCTTATTTCCGATCTGACTGCTCGGAGCCTTGAAGTTTGTATGGTTGAGCGAGTTGAAGAACTCTGCGCGAAACTGCATCGATACACGCTCGTAGATGGGGAATGTACGCATCACAGCCTGATCCCAGTTCTCCATTCCAGGACCATGAAACGGAAACCGTGGGGCATTACCCGTCTGCAAGGCCGATGACGCAGTGAAGGCAGCCGTGTTAAACCATTTCGACATTAAGCGCTTGTCGCGAGGCAGCATCGGGTCCGCCGTTTGATTGGGCCGCTGCACATCATTGAAGCCACCCAGATTATTCGCACTTTGTGTAACGGTTATGGGCAGGCCGGACTGGAACTCGATGATGCCGGAGGTTGACCAACCACCGATGATGTCCTTCAAGACAGGAACATTGTTCAGGAACTTACCGCCACGACCTATCGGGAGAACCCAGTAGTAGCTTCCGACTGCCCGCTGCGGAATGTCATATCCGCCCAGACCGTACTCCGCTTTTGTGTTGTAAACGTTCTGGATAGGTGCGGAGTTTGATCTATCTGGAGCATCCACGTCATCCATGAACTTGCTATAGGTATAGGCAACCTCGACGACAAAACCATTCTGAAAGCGGTGGTTCAGCTTCGTCTGTAGAGATTGATAATTAGAGCCCGCTTGATTAAGAAGCGCGCGCACCCCCTTGTATTGCGGGAAGGGGCGGCTCGACTGCAGGGCTGTGAGAGAGTACTGACTTGGTGTCAGCTGATTCACGTTATAGAGTGCCGGCAGCTTGATGCCCTTGCTGCCCTGGTAGTTCGCTTCGAGGAACCAGCCTCCAGCAAACTGCTGCTGCACGCCAATCTGATAGTTTTCGTTATAAGCGCTTCGCGAACGCAGTTCGACCTGATTCACGCTTTGGGTGGGATTGGTCAAACTAGTGGGAATATTTGCATTCCCATTGGCGTCGACGTTGTAGTGGTAAGCCGGAACACCATTGCTAAGTTGGTAGTATGGTGTGATATTGCTGTCGTTGCTGGAGAATGTTGTGCTCACACCATACTTTGTCGCGACGCCCTGGTAGGAAACGAGACCGATATTGGGAAGACGATAGATTCCGAAACCACCGCGGAAGACAGTGTTCTTGAGTGGCTTCCAGGCATAACCAACGCGAGGCAAAAAGTTGGTGTACACATTCGGAGTGAAATTGCGAGGAGCACCGTTGAAGCCGGCAAACTGAGTCGCTCCAAGACGGCCTGTTCCCGGGTCAACGATATTTGGATTAAAGGTATAGAGCTGATTGTTGTCTTCGGTATAAGTGCCGTTGAACTCCCAACGCATACCAAGATTGAGCGTCAGGTTCGAGCGAACCTTCCAGTCATCCTGGAGATAGAGCGAAGCGCTATTGATGTTGAACTTATAAGCGTAATTGGCGATATTGATACCTGTTGTCGTTGGGAGACCAAGAAGGACATCGGCAATTGCATCGCCCGTATTTGCATTTCCGGGGTAAGCAGAGAAGGTCTGTCCGAAGGCGTAGGTGCCTGATGTCTTACCGGGGTTGTAAGAGCTGTACATCTGACGACGGTATTCACCGCCAATCGTCAGTGCGTGCGCGCGAAGCTGCCAATTCAGCGCATCCGAGTAGATCCAGCTGCGATCACGATCATGCGCTTGCGCGGAACCACCGAGCTGAGCATAGTTCGTAGAGGTGATCTGGGGGAAATGGTCCAGTGGCACACCTTTCAACCCCAGGCTTGCTCCCGAACCACCTGCTTCGCCGTTGTAGTTATGTTCCTGAACAAAGCCGAGGCGAAAATCGTTGAACAGATTCGGTGCAAACACATGCGTTTCCGTTACGGCAACCTGTGTATCGGTCCAACCGCTGGACGTCGTGTTGTTGGCAGCATTGTTAAAGTTCGCAGGTGCATTGCCTGCGGGATGAAATCCTCCAACGCGGATGAAGCCCTTATCCCGATCACTGAAGTTATGGTCGATGCGGGTGATCCATTGAGCAGTGGAATGGAACTTGCTCGGAAAGACCATGTAGTTGGTCGCACCGCCAGAGTAGCTTCCATTCGGATCCGGGAAAAAGCTGACCATCTGCTTACCTACCGAATCAAAACGCGAGGCTGGAATGATGTTGTTCGCAAATGCCTTGCGGCACGTCGTCTTTCCCGATGTCACGACAGAAGCTGGATCAAAGATCTGCCCCTGATAGATCGGGGTATTGTCACAGGGATTCATCCCCAGAGATTTGCTTGTGTTGAGCAGCGCGGAGAAATCGCCGCCCTTTTGCTCTGCGGTTGGGACAATGGCGTTGTATGAGTTTCCCTGCACGAGGAGGGTGATGTTGTACGCACCGAAGAAGAATGTCTTCGGATTGTGACGCTCCCAAGGAAGAGGAATCGGCGCGCCAAATGTACCGCCGGGATCATTCTGGACATACTTCACGGTGCTTTGTGTGGGCGTGAAGTAGTTCCTTCCGTTGAGGACACGGTTGCGATAGAAGTCGAAGATTGAACCGTGTATCTGCGAACTGCCGGAGTTGGTTGTCAGAAGCAGCACACCGCCGCCGGTGTGCCCATATTGCGCAGAAAAGGGTGTCGTAATGACCTTCATCTCGCTCAGCGCCTCTGGTGCTGGAGTAAGGGTGTAGGTCTCATCGGATGGATTCGTTGTAGGAAGGCCGTCGACCAGAATCTCATTCGTGACGGGCCGGCCACCGCCGAGAGAAAAGTTATTGATGTTGCTGTTATTGGAACTGGTGGACGAAACCCCCGGCGACAGCTTCGCGAGCAGAAGAGGAGAACGCCCGTTTCCTCCCGTTACCACGGGCAGCTCGTTAAGACGTTCTTTATCGATTACGTCGCCAATCTCTGAGGAGATTTCATTCAACTGCGACGAGTCGGAGTTGACACTGACCGTCTCCGAAACCTGTCCAGGTTGAAGAGCGACATTGATCGTCAGGCGCTGGTTCAGGTCGAGCTTGATGTTGTCTTCGACGTGAGATTTGAAGCCCTCAAAGCTCACCTCGATGCGGTAGACGCCTTCATTCAGGAAGGAGACAGTGTAATCACCCGACTGACTGGTTTTCGTCTTGACGACGGCGTTGGTGGCTAAATTCGTGGCGATGACGTCGGCGCCCACTACCGCGTGGTCTGTAGCATCCGTCGCCCGTCCTCGAATGGAGGCACTGTATGTTTGGGCGTGCATTCTGGACACGTCGCCTGCGAAAAGCAGAACAAGGAAAAGTAGGACTCTTTTGAGCATTGGCTGACTCCGGTCCAGCCTTCGTGAAGGCTGTCTTGGTTCACCCTAATCCATAAATGTTATTTATTCACATCATGTCGGAGATTGTTGTCAACTATTAACAAAGCTGTCGGGCACAGAGTTTTCACGAAAACCATGTTTCATTGATAAATTGCCTGCTGCCATTCCGTACCGATGTGCATGCGTGTTACTTTTTAACGCGAAAGGGTTTTCATGTCAGAAACGTCGGAACATTCGCGGCTCACCGGAATTGTGGAGTTGCTCAAGGAGCATACGAGCGCCTCAATTGGAGAGATTGCAGACAAATTCCATGTGTCCGAGATGACGATCCGGCGCGATCTCCAGAAGCTTGCAGAAGCTGGCCACATCATTCGTATTCCTGGCGGCGCGCGGATCGAGCGATGGCAGGGGATGGAGCGCACGTTTGTTGAACGCTTGCGGAAGATGTCCCCGGCAAAAAGTAGTATCGGCGAAGCCGCGGCGGCGCTTGTAGGAGACGGTGAATCTGTCGTTCTGGATTCTGGAACGACCACGCTTTACATTGCGAGACAACTCCGGACGAGGAGAAATATTGTCATCTTCACCTTCTCCATTGCCGTGCTTGAAGAACTGGCAACAGCCGATTCGGTCCGGGTTGAACTGACGGGCGGCGTGTATCGCGCCAGCAGCCATGACCTTATCGGCCACGCGGTGGGCGAATATCTGACTTCGATCTGTGCCGACCGTGTGATCTTTGGTGCGGCAGCCGTATCGCTTACCCGCGGCGTGATGGTCCATGATCCGGATGCACAACGCGAGCTTTTACGTGCCGGCAAGCAACGCGTCCTGGTGGTCGACAGCAGCAAGATCGGAACGGAAGCTACCTATCGCTTGTGCGGAATCGATGAATGCGATCTCATTCTGACCGACAGCGGTATCCGTCCGGAAGACCTCGCAAAACTTCGACAAATAACAAATGTCCAAGTGGTGGATCAGCTGTAGATTCACTGTTTTTTTTCATACGAGATGTAGAGTCGAAGGAAAATACGGTCCCCTATTTTCTTCGCACTTCGACGATCGATGACATCTCTCGCGCCCCAAACCGCCCTCCACCCGGTGGAGCCATCGTTCTTCGATCCAGAACGAGAGATGGTTGTGGCCCGTGCTCCGGGACGGCTTGATCTAATGGGCGGCAATGTCGACTATACGGGCGGCCTTGTCCTGCAAACCCTGGTGCAGGAAGGCATCCAGATTACGTCCCAGATGCGTCGCGATGAACGCATCATCCTGCGCAATCCCGGTGCTACACAATATGGCTGGCAGCCAGATGTCGAGTTCGCACTGAGCGACTTGGATGATGCGGAGCATCTTCGCCGAATGTGCCATGCGACACCCGGTCTTCAGTGGATCGCCTATGTCGCCGGCAGCCTTCATCTTTTGCGCTCGAGAGGACGAGGCTTAAGCCGCGCCGGCGTGCAGATTTACGTCGAATCGGATCTTCCTCCCAACAAGGGTGTCAGCTCTTCGGCGGCTCTTGCCATCGCAACGCTCAAGTCGGTTTCAACGGCATGTGGCTCCCCTCTCATGGGAACGGAACTGGCAGAGGCTGGTCAGTGGGTCGAGAACGAGATCGCTCGATCTGCATGCGGCATCATGGATCACGCAGCGATCGTCTTCGGACAACAGCGATCGCTGCTGCCAATGCTTTGCCAGCCACTCCAGATAGACGCCAGGATTCCACTTCCCGCCGGGGTTCGGCTTTGGGGGGTAGACTCCACCGTGCCACGAACAACGACCAGTGTGGCATACGAACGCGCGCGAGCCGCGGCATTCATGGCGTATAAACTCCTCTGCGATCGAGAAAACCTTGCGGTCAGCTTCGATGGGCTAGGCGCGGTTCCAAGATGGCGTGACGCCAGATGGAACGGGTATCTATCGGCCATCTCTCCAGAGGACTTTGAATCGCGATACGAGCGCGAGTTGCCGGAAGCTCTCACAGGAGATTCGTTTCTGCGCGAGTACGGCCCGCATGTGGATCCCTTCACATCGATCCATCCACAAATGGTCTATCCCGTCCGAGCGGCTGCACAATATGCTGTCCGCGAGCATGAGCGGGTACAGCATTTTGCAAGTCTGTTTTCGAGCAATCCAGTCATGAGTGAGGAACAACGTCTGTGCCAGCTTGGAGAGCTAATGTTCCAATCACACCAGGCCTATGGCACGACCGGACTTGGATCGGATCGCTGTGACGAATTAGTAGAGATGGTCCGACGTGCCGGCTCCGCATCTGGACTCTATGGAGCCAAGATGACAGGCGGAGGAGGCGGAGGCACCGTAGCCATTCTCGGCACTGATCGAGGTGAAGAGACCTTCCGCAGAATCGTGGAAGACTATGGCCGTCGATATGGTGTGACACCATACGTCTTTGCTGGCAATGCTTCCGAAGCCGATACTTTCGACCATCAAATCTTGCCGCAGAGAATACAGCAGGCTGTCTGATGCGCACTTCCCTTTCTGGTTCTCGCTCTTTCGTTGCTGTGGTCTCGCTTTTCCTCGCAAACCTGCTCTGGGCCGGACAGGGCATCGCCGTGAAGATGCTAGAAGGCGGCATGCATCCGATCGCGATTGCCCTACTACCCCTGTATTTAGCGACGTTGTTGCTTTCGCCCTGGATCTTCTGGAGACGTAAAAACAGCTGGGTTCGCCTGCGTGCGGCATGGCAACATCGCAATCAATTCATCATTGCAGGCGTTGTGGGACAACTGGTCGCGCAGGTCGGTATGACGTTAGGTATCGCTCGTTCGCTGGCATCGGACGGAGCCATTCTGAACTCCCTTGTGCCGATCTTCAGTGCTCTCATCGCATGCGTGTTGCTCAGTGAGCGATTGACTCCTCTGCGAGTGGGAGCTTTGGTACTTGGGCTTTCTGGTGTCGTTCTGCTCTCACCGATTCACCTGTCTGCCTCTGCCGGAGCAGGGATGCATCATGTTTTGACTGGGAACTTGTTGATTGTCGCCGGATGCCTTGGGTCTGCCTTTTACAACGTTTACTCAAAGCGTCTGTTAAACGACTTTTCGGAGATCGAGATTCTTTTCTTCAGCTATCTGGCTGCAACAATTACAAGTATCCCGCTACTCGTGTCGATCGACTCCGGCTTCTGTAAGCAACTTGCAACCTTTACGGCGCGAGAATGGGGAGCTTTCAGCTTTCTCGCGATCTTCATGTATGGATTGTCCATGCTGCTCTTCCTGTATGCCCTGCGCCGCGTCGACGTGGTCGTTGCTTCGGTATCGTTCTATCTCGTGCCGGTCTTCGGCGCAGCACTGGCGATGGCCGTACTCGGAGAACGGATCGCGCCTCAGGGGTTTCTCGGATTTGGCATCGTTCTCGTTGGGATGCTGGCCGCATTTCGCAAAGGCTACAACTTCGGATGAGGCGTCGCTTAAGCGGCAACATACCTTTGACCTCTCAACTTACGTGACAGATAGCGACACCAGCGGAGCAGACAGCGTCTCACAGACAATCGTTGGATTGTGAGCCGTTAACTGTCACATAGTTGCTCTACCATCAATCGATCAAGCCTAACGAACTCTGAAAAGAGAGAGGCCATGTCTGGATTCGCGAGATTCGATCCCTACCACTTACCGCGGAGATGCCGTCAAGAAATTCTTTCGCATTCCCGCCAGATAGAAGCTCCAGTTATCTGCGAAGAGACGAGAGCGGACGGTCGAAACCAAAGAGGCTAAGTCCCATCCCCATGCGTAGAGACCCACTGCGGGTTGGGAAGAGCGGCATTACTAGTGACACACCCGTTGTGAGGTTGACTGCACAAGGGTCCGTCGGAATCTCTGTTTGAAGGAGGGTTTTCGGATGGCCACCCGGTTTAACCAGAGACTCGCAAAACCGACAGGAACCAGTTAGCCACACAGATTGCCTTTCTCTCGGCAATAAAATAGAGCACACCTCGGGTCCATTCGCTTGATGCCTGTTGCCAGCACAGTCAGATCATTGGTTCGTGAGTAGGTAATTACCACCGCTGGATGCGACTACTTTGAATTCGCTGGCGAGCAGGTCTTTCAACCGGGGTAGGTCGCTTCCGTAGATGAGGAGGTAGGTCCGTCGCTCACTCGACCATAGGGATTTCAGGGTGTTGTCGTCGATGAACACATGCGCGGCATTTGGAGCGCTGGAGCCATACTCGAGATTATTGCTGCGGCCATTCCATAGCAGAGCTGATTTGTTGGTGTAGAAGAAGACGGAAGAGAAAGCATAATAAGCATCTCCCTCGATCAGAAGGCCGGGTTCTGAGCGATTGAGCGCTTCCGCGAGGGCCTTAGAACTGAGATAGGGATCAAATGCAACAAGTGCGAGGCGGGCAGCCTGGATGAAGACGATCATCATCAGGGCCAGCCCGGCAACGACTGCGACGGTACGGCGAGCCCGGAGCGTGGCTATGATTCCGATGAGCAGCCCGCAGCCAGCAAGGACAAGAGGCAGACGGAGGTAGGCGAAGGAGTGAAGGGTAAGATCGCTCATGTGGCCGAGCGAAAGGGTGTACATGTCGGGGTTTTGGGTCAGCGCGTTAGAGATGTCGCCGTGGACCGTGGCATGCGCGTTGTAAGCGAGAAGAAAAACGATGGCACAGAGGCTGGTGCCAAGAATTAAGGAGAGCACCAAGCGCCCGCTCCATGGGTATTTTTCGCGGGTGGCGAGATCGCTGCCGAGGAGCATGGCGAGCGCTGGGTAAATGGGAAGTGAGTAGTACTCCTGCGTAGTGGATAGGGTGAAGAAGAGTAGGACGAAGCCAATCCAGATGAGAGCAAGAAGGCGTGTCTTACCCGCACGGCTGACAGGCCGGTAGCTGTTACGAAAGGCTGCGACAAGGGTGACACTCCATGGGAAGAGCCAGACGAAGTGCAGGAGCCAGAACCAAAGTCGTGGGACGGTGTTGTAGTCCCGCGGATAGCGGAGATTCAGGAAACGGAACAAGTGCTCGTTGAGAAAGTAGAACCAGAAAAAGCCGTGGTATTCGCCAGGATTGCTGTGCATGGTCCAGTCAAAATACGGCGGGTTGCGAATCGTGGCGAGAATGTGCCAGGGCGCGGCGATAAGCAAGAGCAGTGCGAGGCCGGAGAGAGGACGGATGCGCTTTGCGAGTTCACGTAAAGACGTTTCGCGAGTGATAACGAGATAGATTGCGGCGATGGCAATCGGAAAGACAGCGGCGATGAGTCCCTTCAGAAGAAGACCGCAGGCGAGGCTGATGTAGAGAACAAGGAACCAAGTCGTGCGCCGTCGCTCGGAGTCATCAAGCAGACGAAGGAAGGACCAAAGCGCGAGGACGATGGTTAGGGTCAGAGCGGCGTCTGGAATAAGGATGCGAGTGAAGAGGAAGATTCCGATGCAAGTGGCAAGAATCGTGCCGGAGTAAACGCCCGCGCGGCGGTCGAAGGCCCACATCGCAAAGCGCGCGGTGACCCAGCAAAGAGCGATGTTGATGATGGCCAGGGGAAGACGAGCGGCCCAGTCATGGACACCGAAGATTTTGAAGGAAACCGCCATGATCCAATAAATAAGCGGCGATTTTTCGAGATATGCGATCCCATCCAACCGGGCAGTGACCCAGTCTCCACTCTGAAGCATATTGCGGGCGATCTGCGCCTGGACAGCGTCCACATCGTCCATGAGGTGAGGCGGGCTGACGACCAGGGGCAGAAAAATGCAGCAGGAGACAACAAGAACAAGCAGGTCTATGCGGAAACGGCGGAGAAATCCTCGACCGCTCGAGTATCCCGCAGAGACTGTATCTTCCATTGTTCCATCCACAGAAACAGCATTAGTATGCCCCATAGGTGATACCCATAGTTCGCCTTTCTTTGCATGTGCAGGTCGAGCATAGATTGAAGATGAGGCCACGAAATGAGGCCAGATTCTTCTACGGTCTTGCGGTTGAGGGTGTCTAGCAATAGCGGCTTCAGATGGCCTCTAAACCAATCATGGACCGGGATGTCGAGTCCTTGTTTGCCCCTGGTGAGGACGCTTTGCGGCAGCTTGTCCTTCATCAACTTGCGGAGAAGAAACTTCAAAGTGCGTCCCTGAATGCAGAAGTTGGCCGGAAGGCTGGCCGCAAATTCGACGATGCGGTGATCGAGGAATGCGGGCCGGACTTCGAGCGCGTGCGCCATACTCATTCGATCGACTTTGGTGAGCAGGTTATCAGGCAGGTAGTAAGCCTGATCGAACGCCATGAAGCGGCGGACGTCTCCGTGGCCCGGAATCGTTGCAAGGATCTTGAGCAGGTGAGAGTCATCGTGGGAGAGCATGAGTTGACGACGCTGGTGACGGGAGAAGGTTCCGTTCCAGAAGACGTGTGACTGGCCTTCGTCAAGCAAAGTTCCATGCAGGAAACGCTGCAGTTTGTAATCGAGGCCGATCTTCTTATTCGAGGCCGGCAACGTGTTTGCCAAGTGGAGCGACAACCGTCGAACAGCGCGAGGGACGATGCGGGCGCGCTGAGCGTACATATCGGCGAGGTACGTGATGTAGCCGCCGAAGAGTTCATCCGCTCCCTCGCCGCTGAGAGCAACGGTTACATCTTTGGCGCACATTCGCGAGAGATGCCATACAGGAACAGCCCCGGCGTCAGCGTTCGGTTCGTCGGAATAGTAGGCGAGCTCAACAATTGAATCGGGTGTTACCGTTGCCGGCGCCAGGTCGAGTTCATAGTGATCGGTCCCGTAACGACTCGCCATCTCGCGGACATAGGGCGCTTCATCGAATTCGCGACCATTGAACGTTATCGAGAACGTTTTGAGCTGCGTACTCGCTTGCTGACTGGCATAGTGGAGCACCGTTGAAGAATCGATTCCTCCGCTCAGCCAGATTCCGACTGGAACGTCCGCCGCCAAATGCTCCTTGATGGATTGCGTCAGGAGATGGTCCAACTCTCTCGTACTCTCTTCCAGGGTCTGGAGAGGGCCGGCATCCCGTTCCTGAATCTGCCAGTATCGGCGCGTGGCAATCTCCCCATCATGCCAGGTAAGAACGTGACCAGGGAGCAGCTTGAGTATTCCCTCCGCGAGCGTATGCGCTCCGGGAACGTAGTTCATGCCTAGATATGTATCCAGTGCCCTCAGATCAATATGACGGTTGACTTCGGGATGGCAAAAGACCGCTTTCATCTCGGAACCGAAGTAGATGTCGCGTCCACAGCGCGCATAGTAGAGTGGCTTGATTCCCATGCGGTCGCGTGCCAGGACGAGTCGTTGACTCGATTCGCACCAAACAGCGAAGGCGAACATTCCCCGCAGTTTTTCAAGGCAGAGTGTGTCCCACTCGATGAAGGCGTGAAGAACCACTTCGGTATCGCAAGCTGTAGTGAAATGATGACCGAGAGCGGTAAGCTGCCGCCGGAGTTCGCCATGGTTATAAATCTCGCCGTTGAAGACAAGGTTAAACCCGTCAGAACTCATGGGTTGAGAGCCAGCGGATGTGTCGATCACCTTTAGACGCGTGGCACCAAGAGACACGGTTTGGTTTTGCCAAATACCCTGCTGATCAGGGCCGCGGTGGGCAAGCGACAAAACCGCGCGATGGATTCGTTCCGACAGAAAGGGGCGACCAGCGTGGGTATAACCCGCGATTCCACACATTCATGACGACCTTATTTCGTAATTTTCCAATTCTAAGCGCAATTCTTGAGAAAAATACTCGTCTAACGCCTTTATCTCTCCTCTGGAATACTGTGGTCTCAGACGGATCTCATCGCGAGATCGGCCATACGACCAAAGAGCAATTGCATGTTCATGTGGTAACAGGATCGCCAGACCTCAAAGAAAATCGATGCCATCGACTTGTTTCCAGCTTCTCGAAATCGTCCGAACATCGTTCCTGCTCATCGAGACTAGCTCACGTGCTGGACGGTCCTGTCCTGTGTATGGGCGAAATCGAGACAAGAGGTATCTCGTCAACACATGCGACCATTCAAGATCTGTGCCAATGGGACGGATCCTATTCCTTACAACTTGCTGCTTGCCAGCGTCTGAAAATACGCGATCACATCCACTCGTTCCTGCGCCTTAGGCAGATGAAAGTCCATTTTGTTATCCGGCACCAGCACATCTGGATCGTTTAGCCATTTCTCCAGCGTGGCTTCATTCCATGTAATGGCAGACGCTTTCAATCCTGTGGAATAACTGAAACCCGCCACACTTCCGGCCTTACGCCCAAACACGTGCGCCAGCGGAGGTCCCTCGCGATTGTCTTCCAGCGCGTGGCAACCAGTGCATCGCCTCTGAAAGACCATCTGGCCACGACCAGCATCACCAGCGGTGTGTATCTCCGCAGGCACTGACGTGCTTGTTTGCATACTCGACAGAGTAGCAATGTCCACCGGCGTCAGTTGCGACTTCCAATGAAGAAGCCGATATTGCAACGGCGGCATCTCGCCATTCTTTGTCTCATGAATGATCTCGCGCATCACTTGCTCCTGGTCTTCCGAAGACATCTGATCCCAAAGAGATAGATTCATCTTCTTGCGGGCTTCCACCACGTCCCGTTCAATCAGCCATGTACCAGGAGCAATAGGTGCATAGATTGGCCAGCGTGTTTCATTCGAATGGCAGTTCGCGCACTTGGCAATCAAGATGTCCCTTGCTCGTGCCGGCATCGTTGAATGGGTCAGCAGTGTGTCGAGCCCTTTCGAGGGCTCGACACGCGGATTGCCAAAGGGATGAAAGAGTCCCAAACCGAGAAGCAGTTCTACAAAGAGTGCACTGAGTATGACGATGTATTTCAAACGCCCTCCGCCAGTGTGTGATCCACAACCGCGAGGTGGCTATGGCCCCGAACCACCTTTACATTTGTCACGCCCAACACACTCTTCAGCTTCCCCGGCGGTACTGCCATTGGCCCGGGGTTTGGCGCGCTTCCTGGCGCGGGTTGTGGGAAGGCCGTAGCCATCGCAGTATGGAACGCAACGTTGCCTTCCACCTTCTGCACCACCTGGTGGATATGGCCGTTCAACACCGTCACCGATCCAAAGCGCTTCAGCAACGCCAACGCCAGCACACCATCCGCCGTGCCCCAGCCCCACTTCTCGTACACCGTCCACAAGGGAATATGAGCGAAGACAACAATCGGCGTGGACGAGCTCAAGCCTGCCAGGTCTGCCTTCAACCACATCAGCTGCTCTGTCCCAAGGTTGCCCAGCGCATCCACCTGTACGCAGTTGTTCAAGCCAATAAAGTGGACACCTTTGTGGTTATAGCTGTACCAGCCATTGCCCTTCGTTCCCTTACCAAAGCGTTGCTTGTAGAGAGCACCATCATCCAACGAAAAATCATGTTCCCCTGGTACATAAAACACCTCAGAAACCTTTGCGCTCTTGATTACTTGCGCAGCCGTATCGAACTCCGCAGCCTTTGAGTTCTGGGTGATGTCGCCCGTATGGATCAGGAAGTCCGGAGCTTTCATGCCTGCGGGAACGGTATTGATTTTGTTGATCGCTAGCTGAAGTGTTCCGGTCACATCCGGGTTGGCACCTTTATTAAATCCAATGTGGCTATCGCTGATCTGCACAAAGGAGAAATCCTCGGCCTTGCCTGCGCCCATACCTATCTTTGGCGCCTCAGCCAGTAGCTTGGAAGTGGGAATGCCTCCTGCCAATGTCCACAGCAGGCCCGTACCTGCCCATGCCATGCATCCCAGAAAGTTTCGTCGGTCGATCCCGTCACTCGAAGGCTGCGCTTCATCTTTCGGTACTACTGTGTCGTGTTGAAAGCGATTCATAAATAAGCTCCAGTTGGTGAACTTGCCTGCACCGTGGAGAACTGGAGAACATCTGCATTTATTCCCATGCAAATGCGATTTTTTATTTCTGCGAAATTGCGAAAAAGTGAGGAATAAAACCTGCAGAACTTGGTTACGACTTACATGAAGTCCATACTGAAGAAACAATCGGTTTCGTCTTCGTACAAGACTCTGCATTTTCTTGAGGACTCCGCATCATGCTCGCCCAAAACCGTAGTGCGCTCTTCGAACAACTCGCACTACCTCTGCTGCCCTCTCTCTATAGCCATTCGTTCTGGCTATGCCGCAATCATGCGGAGGCAGAGGACATCGTGCAGGAAACCCTCTCGAAAGCGTTGCGTGCCTTCGATTCCTTTCAGGCTGGTACCAACTTCAAAGCATGGGTCTTCCGCATTCTGCGCAACACGTTCCTCACATCGCGCACAGCCATCGCAATATCGCGCACCGTGTTTTTGGAAGATCACCTCGACCAGGTGGACGTCACCGACACCACTCCCACTCCGGAGGATGTTCTACTTCGCCTCGACAGCGAAGCTGCGCTATCGGAAGCGGTTGAGCGCCTGCACCCTCAACTTCGAGAAGTGCTCTTGCTATGCGAAGTGGAAGGCCTGAAGTACAAGGAGATCGCAATGGTTCTCGACGTTCCCATAGGTACCGTCATGTCGAGAATCTCTCGTGCACGCCGAACCTTGCAGGATCAACTGCGTGAACAATTGGGAGGATCGTTGTGATACAAGACCAAGTTCATCTAAATCACCAAAACATCAGCGCTTTCATAGACGGAGAGCTGTCCCCAAGCGATGCGCAGATCCTGGAGCAACACGTATCCACATGCCATGCGTGCGCGATGCGTACTGTCTCCGCCATGCAACTGAAAACGGCGACCACACGCGCTTCCCTGCGGGTCGCGCTCCCCCCCGACACGCTCAACAGGCTCACGGCACAACTCCGCGCAGATGCTGCGAAGGAAACACGACCAGAAAAGAAACCTGCTGGCGTCATCCGGTTCCCCACATGGGCCTGGAGTGCGCTCGCCGCGAGTCTCCTTCTGGGAATTTCACTCCTCGGGTGGCAGTCGATGCATCCGCCCAGCACCCTCTCAGCAGAACTGCTCGATCAACATCTGGCGGTCCTATCCAGCGGTGCTCCCCCCGAGGTGATTTCCAGCGATCGTCACACCGTAAAGCCATGGTTTCAGGGCAAGCTTCCCTTCAGCTTTAACCTGCCGGACGCATTCCCGCCCGGCACCGTACTGAAGGGGGGCAATCTAGCCTTCGTTCACGGACAACCCGCAGCGCTGCTTCTCTTCACGGTAGGTAAGCATCAGGCATCAGTCTTCCTCACTCAACATCCACTCAACCCACACTCGTTCACATCATCTGCAACTGAGTCCGGCTTCACCATCCAGTATGCCGATGCACAGGAACTGCACATCACAGCCATCAGTGACGTCAACCCCTCTGATCTCGCCAACCTGCTCTCCACATTGGCGACCGCTCAGGCCACCCGGTAAGCTAGGAAGCGAATCGCAGTCGAATGCTTCACTCATTTAGGCCAATTTCAACCCGCGGATCGCTTCACCGGCTGCACGGAGATTTGCGAGCTTCATCTCGGAATACTTACGCGAGAGCAAGACTCCATCTGCACCACCATTGAAGGCAGCCTCAACCACTTTCCGTGTACCTTCCGGCGTGCATTTCGCGGCCATTACTATTCGCTTTGTGCCTGTCATCGTGCGTGAGATTCAGAGCGAATGAGTCGATGAATGTTGTGAATCCAACGAGGCAGAAGGACCACTATTCTGGTTGTGTAAAACACATGAAGGGCCCGTCAGACGTCGCTCTGACGAGCAACACGAATCGATCATTGACGAGTACAACTATCCTATGCGTTTTTTGCTGGTAGCGGCATTTGGAATCACATCGTGTGCAGGCCTTGGAGAGTGTTCTCTCCAGGGTCCCGAAGTGTACCCAAAGCAGGTGGCAACTACTGGCACGCAAACGCATAGCGAGACTACATCTGTCAGCACCAATATCCTGCAAGACCACCTTCGCGTTAACAAAGCCTCAGGCGTATTGCTCGACTGGAAGACGGGAAGACTGTTGGCAAGCGTAGGCGAACAACATGCCGCCACACCAGGTTCTCTTTTGAAACCGCTCGTGCTCTCATATGCCCTACGACGAGGCATCGTCAGTGCCAATACAACAGTTTATTGCCGCCGTACGCTTCACGTTGCCAATCGTTCCCTGCCATGCACTCACCCAACAGACCAACCGATGCTAGATGCGCAAGGCGCACTTGCATTTTCCTGCAACACTTGGTTCGCTTCGGTTGCGCGGCGTATGAGCGCACAAGACCTCGAAGAGGTTTTTCAGCAGACACATTTACGGCATTCGTCCGCACAATTCAATGATGCCGACACTCGCATTCTGACAGCCTTGGGCCTTGAGCATGTCTCTGTATCCCCACTTCAGATCGGCACTGCCTATCGCGCCCTGTTACTGCATGAATCCCATACAAGTGCCGTGTGGTCCGGATTACGCGATTCCGTTGTTTACGGCATGGCAAACAATGCACGTGTCCCTGGGATAGAGGTCCTTGGCAAAACGGGCACTGCCAGCAATGCAGGGACATGGTGGACGCATGGCTGGTTTGTTGGCGCCATTTCAGACCGATTTGTATTGGTCATTTATTTGCCTCATGGAGATGGTGGTGCCGCAGCAGCGCTTGCTGGTGCTGTACTTCGAGAGTTCCTGTCCGAAGGCGTTCGATGAAGCGCATCGCGGCCTTACTGTTATGGTTCACGATAGTTTGCCACGCACAGAACGATGGTGGCGGTCGCGATGTGAGAATTGCATTGTTCTCTGCGCAACCACTGCAAAAGCTCACTGTCGCTGCGGCTGGCCCCGGGGCATGGTGGGCACCATGCGCAACCTGTCGCCACCAGCCATTGATCACACCGCTCCATATGCCTGGGATTCAAGAGATAGTTGCGGGTGGTCCAGTTACGGTCCAGAACGACGAACATCTTCAGAAGAAAACGGCGAATGGTCGTTGGCACTTGCATAGTGCAAACCACGGCACAATAGACGTCGTGCTCACGCTGCCAAGCGAACGCTACGTGGCAGCAGTGCTTATGGGAGAAACGGACTCAAGCGAGCCGACCGCATCGCTCCAAGCCATGGCTGTTGTCGCTCGTACCTTTGTCTTGCGGACCTCATCCCACAAAAACACTCCAGGCCATCTTCCAAGCGACATCTGCGACAGTACCGCATGTCAGGCAATAAAGCTTGGGCCGGTATCTGCTGCAGTGAATGAAGCTGTCCGCAGCACTGCGGGAGAGACTCTCTGGTTTGGCTCGCAACGTTCTCGGGTATTCTTCAGCGGCAGTTGTGGCGGTGTTACAGAGAGCGCGGGGGCCGTGTGGCCAAAGCTCTCGTCGCTTCCCTATCTGCGCTCAATCGCTGATCCTTACTGCGTTCGCAAGGACCATGCAACATGGCACGCGGAAATTCCGCTGACATCGTTTCAGGAGATAGCAGCACGAGAGGGTTGGCATCTTCCATTGGCCGTCGTGTCAGCACACGTCACAGCAAGAACGTGGTCAGAACGAGCCAAAACCATCGCATTTATCAGCAACAACCAACAACAGTCTGTGGTTGCGGCATCTGCTTTACGGCTTGCTATAGGACGCTCCATGGGCTGGAACCTTGTACGGAGCGATCTTTATGATCTCCGCGTGCGCGACAGCATGCTCGTCTTCGACGGCCGAGGCCATGGCCACGGCGTCGGCCTGTGCCAGCAAGGTGCCAAAGAGATGGCACGCATGGGCAAATCATATCGCGAGATCCTCGGACTATATTTCGCAGGGACAAAGGTCCGCATCACACCGTCAGACGATGGCTGGCACCAGACCACACAAAACGGAATCTCTTTGACGAGTACAGCGATACCCCCACAGGCCGTAATGGCGCTGGCAGCTGAATCATGGCTTTTTGCGAAGAGCCACTACACCACACCGCACATCATCATTCCTTCGATCACCGTCGCACCCAGCACTGAGTTGTTCCGTCAATTGACTCTACAACAGGGATGGCAACTGGCTAGCACCTCGGGTTCCACCATCATTTTGCAACCGTTCTCTGTAATTGCCGGAAATAGAGTTTCACTGAAGAAGACGCTGGAACATGAAATGCTGCATGTCGCAGTTGAAAGCAGCGCTAATCCCAAGGCTCCGTTATGGCTACGTGAAGGCCTGGTAGAAGTCCTGGCGGAGGAAGAGATCCATACCTCCCCTACACTTTCTCCGCAAGATACCGAACGGCTTCTACAAAACGCAGCCAGCCAACAGGAGAGCCAGGCAGCGCACGCTGCAGCGGCTGCGCGCACACGGCAATTGGTCGATCGCTACGGCATCTCCGCTGTACGCGGCTGGCTCGTTGCAGGCTCGTCCATCCCAATAGAGTGACTCCGAACAACAGCGTGTGCCATGGCCTGCAGAAGTAATGCAATGGTGGCGGCATTCAATACGATTACCAGCGCCATCCGAGCCATCAGGCTAAATGCCTCCACACGAAGGCCATGCCCCGGAGTCCATCCCATCAATTTCCCGGTGAGAACTCCCCCAACCACTGCGAACAGCAAAACAGACAACCAATAACGCCACGACCAAAGGATGGCGCGAAGGCCCTTTACAAATGCGTCGCGAGTGATAACGACAAACGCAGCGGCAGTCAGGAAACCTGCCGTGCCCCAACACACCAGATTCTCCAGCCAGGACGACCACTGGAAAAGGTGCTCAAACGAAAAGAGGCTCCGAAGCGAAGAAGGAAAACGCGAATTCAGATACCCCGCCCACAGGACTGTCTTCGCGCTCAGGTGGTCCACGCCAAGCGAGATCGAATACCAGAGTACTGCGGCCACAATCACAGCGACCGTACCCGGTATAAGGCCTCGCAGGATGATTGGTCGGCCTGCGACACGAAGCGCGATGGCGGACTCTCCAGCGCCACCAATGACAGCAATCAGCAATATCAACAGGATGCTGATCAGCACCTCAAGAGCATTGGCATCTGGAATGTGCAGCCATCCCACAATTAGCAGAAAGAGCACTGTAGCAAGCGCGACTTGTTGCAAGGCAACGACAACTGTGTTGCGCAGTATGAGCCGTGATGGGTTCATCGCGCACCTCCTGGAGCAGGAACGTTCAGATGCGAAGCATCGCTGGATGCTTCAATGCCTGGCTGATACATCGGTTCCACATGAGAGGGACTGATATTGAAGTTTCCAGGGTTCACAACGCGAATGAGATAGAAGACTTCCTGCCGCCCTGTGAAATCGCTGGCGAAGAATGCAGCGCGATCATCGTGAAACTCGCGACGTGTGAACCAGTCATACCAACCGCCGGGCCGCTTATCGATGGGATAACTATCTTCATTCGTAATGAACTCCGTACCCGCAGGGATGGGATCTTCCAGAAGGAGATATCGCATGGGAGAACCATTGATAGCCTCATGCACGGCAATCACATCACCTACCTGAGCATCTGTCCCAAGCGGTACAAGGCTGTATACAACCTTGCCGTCCTTCTGCGTCGGTTGCAGCTTAAAGTAATCGCGTGTCAGGTTCAGTGAAAGCGTACCGGCCTGGTAGTCCTTCTTTTCGGTGGAGAAATATCGACCACGCACAGACCAATACACGCGGCCAGAGCCACCATGCCGCACGATCTGCACACTGTTCCCCGTAGTGGCAAGCTGCGCGCTGCTTAGATCAACCTTCAGAGAAGCACCGCTCAAAGCATCATTCGCATTGAAGGTTCTCTCCCCAACCGACTTGCCATTGACCAACACATCGACGCTGAAGTTCGCATCCAGTTCGTGCGATGCGGCCAGGTAGTCCACCAAACCAAAGAGCACCATCGCCGTCTGCTCGGTCGACTCCCACCATCCACCGTTATTGCGTGCCCGCATAAGCCACTGTGCCGCTCCCGGCAGCAGAGGATCATTCGCGTTGATTTTCGCGAGCAATCGCACAGCATAGGCCGTTGCTTCTGAGTCGTTGTTGTACTCCGCATCCAGCAATGGAACATACGAACCGGTCCACGAGACAAGCTCACCCTTTCGGGTTGCCTTACCACGTAACAGATTTGCGATCTCGGCAGCACGAGCATCCTTGCCCTGCAGCATCGCCAGGCCGGTCATGGCCAGCGCTTCTGGCTGCAGATCTTTACGACGATCCCACTGTGCATCCAGAGCTTCATTCAGGTTGGTATCGCCCGCGTTCGCAAGCGCATAGACCACAGCGGCGCGTAACTCCGGTCGCATTTTAGGATGATCCTTCAAACCTTTACGGAGATACTGCATGCCGCGATTGATCATCTGCTTTTGCTGCGCGTTCATCGGAACAAACTGTGCCCCCTGCCCCAAACCACCGACGACATAGGCAGTCATGTAGATGCGGCTATCGTCTTCCTTCCACCAACCCCATCCACCATCGTCATGCTGATAATCCTGGAGACGATCCAGCCCCGCAGACATCTTTGCATGTAGATCTGCTTCATCAACATGTGCGCCTGGTTTCAACCGTTGCAAGGTCTCCGAGACAATTACGTTTGGCAGGAAGCTGGACATTGTTTGCTCCGTGCAGCCATACGGGAAGCTGGTGAGGTAATCGAGCGCCGTGAAGAGCGACCCCGCAATGGATGGGCTGACTTCAATACGCACTGAGTGCGCTGCGGCATCCGTACTCGCAGGAAAGTTCACCGATGCATTTGCTTGGGCTCCCTCTTGTGTCACGACCCCGCTCGATGCAAGTGTCTTCGCAACACCGGCTGGCTCTACCGGGAAGCTGACCTCCAATGCGTCCGATTCAGTATCGGTGATAGCTGTCGCGACCAACTTCACAGATCCAACCTGCGATGCCTTCAGACGCCATAGCACCGTGGCCTCTCCCTTACTAGGTACCGGCACAGTCGCGTCGGGTGCATGCACAACGTCCAGTCCACTCACGTTCAGCGATACCTTCACCGTCTTCCCGTCAGGAAGATAGTTATGCACGATAACGGGTAGCGTGATCTCGTCGCCTTTCAGCATGAACCTGGGCGTACCCATACGCACAAGCACATCTTTCCTCACCAGTACCTTGCTGGACGCCGAACCAGCCTTGGAATCGTCCGTGATCGCATGTACGGTCGCACGCCAAGTGGTCAGAGAATCAGGGAATGTCAACGTCACGCGCGCATGACCGCTGCTGTCTGTATGAACATCCGGCGCCCAATACGCCGTATCAGGAAAGGCTTTGCGTACCTTCGGAGCAGCCTCGTTCCCCGGCTTCACCTGTGCCAGTCGCGGCCGGAAGCGGCGGTTACGTTCCGCAAGCATGGGAGACTTTGAACCGGCTTCGCCGCTGAAGTAATACTCCAACGACGACTCGACTTCAGCGCTGCTGTAACGCTGAGGGTAGAGGCTCTTGACCATATCGCCACTGGAGTCTGGATAAAGCGAATAGATCGCTTCATCAACCACGCCAAAGCTCACATCCGCGCTCACAGGATTCCCGGCAAAATCCTTCGTCAGCACATCATAGGTCGCACTCTGTTGCGGCTGAAAGATGTCCTTCGTCTGCGTGACCTCAACTTGCAATTTCTGCTGCACCGGCGGAACCGCGATGCGCTTCGTCGCCTGATAGAGGGTGTTGTTCTTCAGGAACAGCGTGGACACGGTAATGTTCGGCTGTGCATCTCCTGTAATAGACAGGTCAAACGACAGAGTCTTGCCATCCGTATGCATCACCTCACGTTTCAAAAGCGTTGCGCCTTCTGTAATGACAAGTGCATGGAAACCCGCCACCTCAGAAACAATGCTGATGTGCGCAACATCACCAGGCGCATAGCTCTTCTTGTCCGTCACAATCTGCGCCGTACCGCTACCACTCTCCCAGGACCGTTCGCCGGCACCCAGAATGTACAGATAACTGGTGTCAATCGGATCTCGTGTACCACTCTGAACGGACGCTGCTGTCGCCATTACCTCGGCAGAAGCATATTGTGGTGTCCCCACAGGGAGTTCACCGGTAGCATGTCCAGACGCATCCATGGTCACATCCGTAGCAGCCCCTTCAGTAATGACGTTCTTCCCGCTCTCCCAATGACGGAACCGCAGCTGTAGGTGAACGCGTGTACTCACCGGTTTGTTGTCGTAGTCCACTGCGGTGACACGTACCTTTGCCATCTCGTTAGGACGGACGGCATAACTCACCGGCTCTACATTGACACGGAATGTGCTGTACGTCGCCAGGAAGCGCCCGCGCCCGGTGATCTCGCGATTCGCAGCATCGGTAACACCTGCCTCAACGGTGTAATCCAGATCCGAATGCGAGTTCCCTTCCACTTGTGTTGGCACCTGGATCGTCAGCACTCCTTTGCTATCCAGAACGCCCGTCTTCTCGGCTTCCTCATCGCCGTTATATCCGGCAGAGTCATCACTGCTATCTGAATCCGCGGGTGATTCATCGTCATCGGATTCGCCCCACCAGAAGTGGCGCTCGTGATAAATCCTGTACTTCACTTTGCCACCAGCCACCGGTTCGCCAAAGAAGTAGCGCGAATCAATTGTGACTGGCACCGTGGTGCCTTGCAGCACTCGCTTCTGCTGTGCCGTCACCTGCACACGATACTCGGGCTTACGGTACGCTTCGACATGGAAACCGGACGTAACAACAACATCGTCACCACTCTGAACACGCAGCGTGTAGTACCCAAGTGCAGCATCCTTGGGTAGTTCATAGTCGCTGGATACATTACCGTGCACAACCGGCAGATCCTTCTCGAAGACCGTTTGGTCAGCACCATCAACGATGGCTACATGAGCCTTCGTTATATCGGGTATCGCGAGGGAGTTTCCTCGCTTTTCACGCAGAATCGCCTTCCAATGCACGGTATGCGTCGGTCGGTATACAGGCCGTTCCGTGAATGCGTAGCCGACCATATTCCGATTAGAGGAATAGTTCAGAGTCCAGCCACCCGGCGTGGACACAGCAACATCCTTGTCTTTGGCGGAGACGATCCAGAGATTATCGTTGTCGCCCTTCTTTTCCTTTACCAACAGGTCCGCTATGCCATTCGCGTCAGTCGTTGCTGAGGCAAACGAGTTGTGGCCGTAGCCAGCATCCACCTTTGCTCCGGAGATGGGTGCTCCCGTTACACGGTCGACAACATACGCTGTAATGCCAGTGGGCGTGGTCCGTGTGACGAGCACCATCTCCGTCACCATCAAAAGCGTGTATGCCTTGTAGCGTCCATCCGTTGCTTCCAACAAGTAGAGGCCAGCCTCCAGCTTCGATACCGGAACGTCATTTGCATCGGAAATATAGGTAGACGGCACCTGTTGATGCCAGCGTGCAACAAGCTGCGATGAATTCAGCACCGGAATCTGCGCGAACTCCGCCTCGGATACGATTCGGCTTTTCCGATTCAGCCTCGTCTGTTGTTGCCGCAGAGAATGGCGTGCCTCGTGCGAAAACTGATGACGGAAAAAGGATCGGATGCTATTCCAAAGCGCAGTCTTCCAATCATGAAAGCGCTCTAGCCAGCTCTTTTCATCCACACGCTCAGGTCCAAGCAGGCTTCCCTCGGGACCAAACGAATGCAACTCCCGCAGGTTCTCCAGAAACTTCACGGGATCGTTCACGCGGTAAACGCGAAACTCCAGCGCATCCACGTTATGTGTGTACAGGTGGATCTTCGGCTGCTCACCCGGCGCGAACGTCTTGCTTGAGCTCAGATTGAACGATACGGAGTCATCTTGTGCATGGAGCGACGAAACAGCCAGTAACAACAAAACGAACAGAGAGACAACGCGCAGTCTCATCAAGGGTCCTCTCGGAGAATGTTCCAACGATACACGCCAAGGAAGTTACTGTTCTGAGAATTTGGTCGCCACCGAGGATCGGGATGTTCCAACAAATCCTGTAACAACACACGACGTATCTCACCAGGCCCGTGGCCAATCGGACCCGTGTGATAGATCACCCACTGCTGTGTAGTTCCAGTGATGATCATCGAGTGATACGGAGAGTTCTGTTCGAGCTGCCGGAAGAACAGTAGATCCCCCGGACGTGTGCTCTGCGGATTCCTGCTTAAGAAAAAGGTGTTGAGCCGCCAAAGAGTATGAGCATCTGCAAACTGAGCAAACGCACCATTCTCCACATCAGACGGCACGAACGCTCCTTCCTTCACTCGAAACAATGCGGCCCGCAAGGGCGTGAGTGGATAGAGGTACTGCCCAACTGAGGGTCTTGTGATCTGAATAGAAACCGGAGCGGTGCTGAGCCACGCTTCATCATGAGCGTGCAATGCATTGCGGTAGGACCAACGAAGGAGCGCGGCACAGTCATTGATCTCGTTCGGCACCTTTTCCTTGGGAAGGTCAGCCGCGGCTTCCGCCATCGCGGTAAACCATCCACGAAAAGCACTGCGGTCTTCTGCACTATGCAGACGCAGTAGGTCAGGAGTGCCGTCGCCGAAGGAATCCTCGAGGCTTGGAACGAAATGGATTTTAAGTGTCGTTACCGACTCGCCGTAGGAGACTCGTACAGTACGAGTCTCAGGGTTTACGGGAGCTTGAACTGTAAGCTCGATCTTCTTCGCCTTGCCCCTTGGAATCCGCGCAGATACTTCGCTAACGGAAACCTCGGAACTTTGTATTTCACTGCCGTCCTTCAGGGTGACAAGGCCAAGGCGGTGAAAACGGCCGTCTGCCGGAATTTGCAGAGTTTGCTCCAGAATTACTAGAGCACCTGCGTGGCTTCTGCGCACGCTAAAAAGAAGCAATGCAATGAGAAGCAGTACAGCAGAAACTCCGGCGATGAGTCGACCAATCAAGTGCATCGATCTTACTTTGGGATCGAGCTGCAGAGAGACGGCCAGACTAAATATCTAGCCGAGTCATGGCAATCGTCGGAGTTTCTCGCTCGCCTACAGGGAGATCGGATGTTTCCGCAGAAACTGAGCTCCATGCAACGCACAGAAATCTGCGTTGATTTGCATTTATTTGCGTTTTCCTCAGCAACAGCCCCCAAGCTGAAACAAGAAAAGGCGCGGCTCTGCGCGGTCTCTGTAATCTATTGATTTATAAGGAGATTGTGGTAGCGATACCGGGGCTCGAACCCGGACTCTTCGCCTTGAGAGGGCGACGTGTTAACCAGTTACACCATATCGCCACTTTGGGAGGGTGGCTGTCGCTTACGCGACTTTCCTACTATACCGCAGCAGCGCCCGGATTCCAAATGCTTTACCGCAATCTCTGCGACCTCAAAACGGCAGCTCGAGCTTGCCTAAAGCCATGGCCTGGCAACGATAAAGGCTATTTGAGAACCCGAACTTAACCTAGATCCCCAACCGCTTCACTTCGTCGTTATAGTACTTGCGGTACAGGATGTCCCACTCCTGCGTACCTTCCAGAATGATGCGCTGCTGGGAAGTGATTTTCTGGCGCGCTGCAGCGTCAATCTTCACTTCTTCGGCGAAAAGCTGCTCCAGAATTTTGCGAGCTTCCTGGCGGATGGTGTTGCGGTCCTCAAGGAATTCCGCTTCATCCGTATCGGCGAGCGTATCTGCGATCACGTGGGCAAGTTTGTTCACTTTATCGCGTGAAATGCGCATTACAGCACCGCCTTGTACTGCTGCACCAGGCGCAGCTTGATCTTCTTGAACATCTCCGGGTAGCTGGCGCCGACTTTGCTCATCTCACCCTGTAACTGCTCCAGAATCAGGCGAGCCTCTTCGTTGATGCGGTCTTCGAGAGAAAGCTCGTCAACCAGGCCATTGTTGATGCGTTCTGCCAGAACGGCGGGCTTATCCGTGCGTACGACTTTCGCTTCCTGAAGCCGGCGCACCACCTGCCGCGAGAGATATCCGACGTAATCCTTTGAGAAGAGCATGGGCAAGAGGAGGATAGCACGCAACTTAGTCGCGTTTCTCTGCCCTTCGATCCGCATGGGCCAGATTGGCGGGATTGTCGTGCAGCAGACGTTCCACCGGACGGTTGTTCAGCAGGTGTTCCTGCACAATCTCCTCGGCGTCTTTCGCCTTCACAAAGCTGTACCAAACGTTGTCCGGATACACCACGCAGACCGCGGCGTGTTCGCACTGGTCCATGCAGCTGGTTTCCAATACGCGGACACGGCCCTTCAGCCCGGCATCCTTCACCAGGTCCTTCAGCTCGTCCTTCAGTTTCCTCGAGCCTTCGTTGCGGCACGAGGGACGCGAGGCGTCAGGATCGCGCTCATTGAGACATACAAGAATCTGCCGCTCGGGAACCGCCATCTTCCCATGCTAACGTCACGCCGAAGTGAGACAATAAACACGAAATGCACCCTGACGATCTGCTCGGCCTCAAAGACGACATGATTGCGTTCATCGCAGGCAACGGCCTGCGTACGGTGAATGCGTATGTTCCGGAAGACGTTCCTTCTGTCATGTTTGAGGAACACGGCCCCGATGCCTGGAAAGACTTTGTAGAGCACGCCAAGGCCACCAACGTTGCCTTCGTCACCATGAGCGAAGTCGTGCTGGAAAAGCAGGACATTGAGATGCTCATTGAACGCACCCGTGTTCACCGCTTTCCCGACGAAGCCGGCCAGGACCTCGATGACGCGCAGTATCTTCTGCAGCACATCGGCAAAACCGGTTATCTGCAGATCGGCTTCGCCTACAACGGCATCATGTTCCTCTATGAAACGGCTACGGACTGGTACGACCGTTATCAGCAGTGGATGGAAGCCGTGGCCGATCTGGGCAGCATTGTTCTGGATGACAGCGACGAAGACTGATCCGCTCAATGTCTGAACCAGAAGAAATCGCAACAGCCCGAAATGCACGCTGGGTCTTGCCGGATGAACCCGGTGTAGAAGCGCACGGTCTTGCTGCGGCGCTCGAGCAGCCGCTCTGGTTCGCGCAGGTACTTGTCTCCCGTGGAATTGAAACTCCCGCAGATGCTCGCCGTTTCCTCATTCCAGATATGGCAGCCCTGCACGATCCCATGCTCCTCGGTGGCATGAAGGAAGCCGTAGCGCGCGTGCTGCAGGCAGTCGCCAAGCGCGAACCCATCCTCATTTATGGCGATTACGATGTCGACGGCACCACCGCCACCGTACTGCTGAAAACGGCGATTGACCGCATCACGCCCACTGGCGGTCCCTCGCTGGTGCGATATCACATCCCCCACCGCATTCGCGAAGGCTACGGCATACAGTCCAGCGTGCTAGCTGAAGCCGCCACACAGGGCATTCGCCTCGTCATCAGTGTCGACACCGGAATCCGCGCCTTTGCTGCGGCGGAAGAGTCGAAGCGCCTCGGCCTTGACCTGATCGTCACGGACCACCATCTCCCTGACGGCATGCAGGGTATCCCGGAAGCCATTGCGGTCATTAATCCCAACCAGCCCGGCTGCGACTATCCGTACAAAGAACTTTGCGGCGCGGCGGTCGCCTTCAAACTCGCGCATGCCCTGCTCCACGCCGCAACAAAGCCAGCCGCTGATCCCAACGCCTATCGCGCGGTCGACTTCCTTGCCCTTTGGGACAAGCTGCTCCCTTCGCTGCTCAAGCTGGTAGCCATTGCCACCATCGCAGATTCTGTTCCACTCACCGGCGAAAACCGTGTCATCGTTGCGCTCGGCTTAAGAGCACTCCGCGATCAGCGGCAGTCCGGTCTCCGTGCCTTGTTCGACCTGGCAGGTGTCGTCTCGGACGAGGAACGCGGACCTTCAGCCACAGACATCGCCTTCCGCGTTGCGCCACGCATTAACGCAGCCGGACGCATGGATGTGGCCGCAGATGTCGTCCGCATGTTCCTGGCACGGACACCGGAAGAAGGAGCAGCGCTCGCCGCAAAGCTCCACCAACTCAACGAAGATCGTCGCAACGTGGAAGCCAGCGTACTGGCCACGCTGGAAACACAAATGGAAGCCCTCCGCTCCGATGAATCCGCTCTCGGCACCATGGGCTGCCTCGTACTCGACGGTGAAGGCTGGCATCGTGGTGTCATCGGTATTCTTGCCTCGCGCGTCGTTGAGCGCATGCGACGCCCCGCGCTCGTCATCGCGCATGAAGATGGACAAGCTCACGGCTCGGGCCGCTCCGTTTCCGGGTTTCACCTGCTCGACGCCATTACCGCGGCACACACCGAAACAGAGCCGCTGCTGTTTGACCGTTTCGGCGGACACGCACATGCCGTCGGCTTCTCCCTGCCGTCAGATCGCGTGCCCCTCTTGCGCGAGCGTCTGTCGACATACAGTCTTGGCCGCCTTTCCTCGGCCATGCTGCAGGAGCGCATTGCGATTGACGCAGAGCTGCCTTCAGCGGAACTTAATCCCGACCTGATAAAGAAATTGCATCTGCTCGAACCGTTTGGCCAGGGCAACCGGGAGCCTCTCTTCCTGTCACGCGATTGCCAGGTGGAAGAAGCTCCAAAAACATTGAAGGAGCGCCACATCAAACTCCGTATTCGCATCTCACCGGAATCAACTGTGGACTGTCTGGGATGGAGCCGAGAAATCGTGTGGCCGGAAAAAATCGCGGAGATGGGTATCGCATCAGGATCCCGCGTGGATGTTGTGTATCGAGTACGTGAAAATCGGCATCCACAGTTTGGCGGAGTGGAAATGGAACTGTGTGATCTGCGGTTAACACCCGTCTCGACAACAAATTGAAGCGCAGACCGGGCGAGAGGCGTCCTATACAATGACGATTCGGGCATGAGCGAACAAGCAAGCGTAAACGGCAGCAAAATCGCGATTCGAATTCTGATTGTGGCAGCGGCCGTTTCGGCCCTTGTCTTTGGCATTCGCTATTTCACACGTAGCGAAGTGGAGATCCGTGTTGCGAAGGCCAGCTATACCGACCTCGTGAGCAACACTTCCACCACAGGCAAAGTTGAGCCCACCCAGAATTTCCAGGCGCACGCACAGGAACCTGGCAGCGTTCAGGCTGTCTACGTGCGTAACGGACAGCAGGTTGCCGCCGGCACTCTGCTCCTTAAGATGAACTCGGCCACCGCTGAATCGCGCGTCGAAACGGCGCGTTCCGCCATTGCACAGGCACAGGCCGCACAGGCCGACATGCGCAATAACGGGTCAAAGGATGAGCGCATCGCTATCCTCGGCGACCTGGATCGCGCGAAATTGCAGGTGGAACAATCGCAGAAAGATCTCTCTGCACTGCAGGCGCTTCAGGCGCGCGGTGCGGCCTCCGCATCAGAAGTTGCTGCCGCTCAATCCCGCCTGTCCTCTGCGCAGAGCTCACTGGGTGCCCTTCAGCAACGTTCCACGTCACGCTATGCGTCGACAGACCTGAATCGAGTACAGGCGCAATTAAACGACAGCCATGCCGCTCTGGGCGCGGCAGAGCAACAGTTGTCGCAGGAAATCGTTCGCGCTCCATTCGCCGGTACGGTCTATTCCCTTCCCGTGAAGGCCTATGACTTTGTCGGTGCGGGAGAAGAGCTCATCCAGCTTGCCAACCTCAATAACATGCAGGTGCGCGCCTACTTCGACGAACCTGAGATCGGCAAACTCAAGGTTGACCAGCAGGTGACCATCAAGTGGGATGCGCGGCCAACTCAACAGTGGCATGGTCACATCGTCCGCGTGCCGACCACGGTCATCACGTACGGTACGCGTAACGTCGGCGAATGCCTCATCTCAGTCGACGATGCCACGGGCGATCTTCTGCCCAACACAAACGTAAACGTCAGTGTCATTACTCAGGAAGTGAACCATGTCCTCAGCGTTCCGCGCGAAGCGCTACATACCCAGGGCAGTTCGACAAACTATGTATACCTGATTCAGAAGGGCCGCCTTGTGAAGCGCACCGTGCAGATCGGCAACTTCAACTTGTTGAACGTGCAAATCCTCTCTGGCCTCAACGACAGTGACAGCGTAGCCCTGAATCCGACCACCAGTTCCATCGATCTTCAAGAGGGACTACAGGTCAAGGTTGTGCAGTAATGAAGCGTTCGCTCCAATTCGCAGCGCCAATTCTGCTGGCATCCTTATGTGCCACGGCGCAGGTTCCTGCGTCCGCAAAGGCAGACGCGCACAACGGCCGCGTCGATAGCGCTTTTGCGGCGTTAGGCAATGCAAAAGGTGCTGACGCCGAGTTTCTGCGTTGCGGACTCTATAACTCCATCGAAGACATCGACCACGCGATACAGGCCTGCGAAGCAGCTACGGCGGCTGCGCCAAACAACAGCACCTACGAACTGGAGCTTGCACGCATGTACGGCAACAAAGCGGATCACAGCGGAGCCTTCACCGGGATGCGCATGGTGGGCAAGATCCGAGGTGCATTCGAGAAAGCCGTGCAGCTCGATGGTTCCAACGTGGAAGCGCTCAGTGACCTTGGCCAGTTTTACGTGGAAGCTCCCGGCATCGTAGGTGGCGGCACGGACAAGGCAAAACTGCTTGTCACAAAGCTGCAGCCCCTTTCCCCAGCACGCGCACATCGGCTCAGTGCCATGATCGCGAATAAGAGTCACGACGACGCCACAACCGAAACGGAATACAAAGCAGCACTGGCTGCAGGTCATAGCCCGGAGGCATGGGTTGACCTGGCGCGTTTTTATCGGAACCGTAAGCAGGACGATAACGCCGAAAAAGCGGCGCTATCCGCAATCCAGGGCGATAAGGAACACGGCCCCGACACACTGGATGCAGCAAAACTGCTTCTGCAGATGCACCGCAGCGTTCCCGCGGCTCAGGCCGGTCTACGCAGCTATCTGGCCACGCCACAAGAACACGTCGCTTTCTATGCGCAGGCTCACGTGCTGCTTGGCGATAGCCTGAAGGCATCCGGCGATAACGACGGCGCACAGAAGGAATATGCCGCAGCTCTGGCGTTAGCGCATAACTACGAACCGGCACGGAAGGCCGCCGGCAAATGAAAATTTCCTGTCTCCTCATCTCGTCTGTATTGCTCTGTTCTGCTACCGCGGCACACGGTCAGGTATCGCTGTCCTCTGCGGTGAACCTTGCTCTCAAGAACAGTCCGAAAGTCCGCATCGCCAAGGCTGACCTCGACAAAGCAAGGGCTGGTCACAGCGAGTCACGCGACGCCTATATTCCGGTCGTCTCCACCACCACGGGCTATGGCCAATCCACCGGCGCTCCGCTCGGCGTTCCCATCATCTTCTCCATCAGCGCGCAGAGTCTTCTCTTCTCGTTCTCGCAGAAGGACTACATCCGCTCCGCCAACGAATCCGTCAAAGCTGCTGAACTGTCATTGCATAACGCGGAAGTGGAGGTGGTGGAAGACACTACCAATACTTACCTCGCGCTCGACTATGCCACGGAACGCAGCCGTGTCCTCCAGCAATCTCTCGGCTATGCAGACAAGCTCGTCAACGTCACAACGGATCGCATCTCCCTAGGCGTTGATCCCAAGGTAGAACTTCCGAAGTCGCGTCGTACCGCCACTCAGATTCGCCTGCAGCAGTTGCAGGTACAGGATGACATCGCCGCCAACCGACAGCATCTTGCAGAGCTCACTGGCCTGCCCGCAGTCTCGTTTACGACAGATCGTGCCAGCATTCCTGCCTATCAGGCCAAGCCGTCCATCACAACAGAGGATCCCGATTCGGTTTCTGACGGTGATGGCATCAAGGCCGCCTTCGCAAATGCCAAGTCAAAACAATACGTCGCCTTCGGCGACAAGCGTTATCTACTGCGACCGCAGATAGTCCTGGCGGCAAATTACAGCCGTGTCGCCATCGGCCTCTCTTCGTATGCCTCGTATTACCCCCGTTTCGGTGGCACCCCGGATAATCCCAACAGCGAGAACTCCTTCGGCTTCGGCCTGCAGTTCAACATTCCTTTGCTGGATATGGCCCACCGCGCCAAAGCACGCGGCTCTGCCGCCGATGCGGCCCGCGCCTATGCCGACGCGGACCTGCAGCGGGCAGTCTATCGCGAAGGCCGCGCCAAACTGCAGAACGCAGCCCGCGAACTCGACCTGCGCGCACAACTGGCGCGAGATGACAGAGAGATTGCCCAGGATCAGCTCGAAACGCTGCAAATCCAGTTAAATCAGCAGGGTGGAAACAACCAGGGGCCGCAGATCACCCCGAAGGATCAGCTCAACGCCCAACTTCAGGAACGTCAGAAGTATCTCGACGTACTCTCCGCCGACCTGCAACTGCGCCAGACGCAGGTGAACGTAATGCGCCAGACCAACACCCTCGGCGACTGGATTTTGAGCGCAGTAGGCGGAAAGAGCAGCACAATTGCGCCGTCAATTCCTCCGGCAACGGGAAACAACACGCCGGGCGTCCCGGGAACAGCGCCTTCGGGCGCTTCCACCACGCCAATCCCCCAGGCACCCGGTCGCTAAAAAGATCCTCTAAACTCACTGCCACGAACACCTACGGGTTCCCTTGCCCGAAAAAGCTCGCTGGGGGTGAAGAAATGGTAAAATCGGAGCTATTGCCATGGTATTGAAGACACTGCTTCTGAACCCGCCCTCCTTCGAAAACTTCGACGGCGGCGCCAGCTCACGCTGGCCCGCGACCCGCGAGATTGAGTCCTACTGGTATCCCGTGTGGCTCGCCTATCCCGCCGGCATGCTCGAAGGCTCGCGCCTCCTCGACGCTCCGCCGCACCACATCTCCGCGGATGAGACCATCGAGATCGCCAAGGGCTACGAGTTCCTGGTTCTCTTCACCTCCACCGTGGGCTGGGCTGGCGATCACGCTCTGGCACAGGCCATCAAGAAGGCCAACCCCACCATCAAGATCGCCTTCGTTGGACCGCCGGTCACCACCGACCCCGAGCGCGCTCTGAACGAGTGCAGCGCCATCGACTTCATCTGCCGCCGCGAGTTCGACTACACCATCGTCGAATACGCGCAGGGCAAGCCGATCAGCGAAATCCTCGGCCTCTCCTATAAGGACGAGAACGGCGTCATCCAGCACAACCCGGACCGTCCGCAGGTCGAAGACCTGGACGCGATGCCTTGGGCCACCAAGATCTACAAGCGCGACATGGACGTCACGCGCTACAACGTGCCGTTCCTGCTGCACCCCTACATCTCGCTGTACAGCACACGTGGCTGCCCGGCGCAGTGCACCTTCTGCCTCTGGCCGCAGACCCTCTCCGGTCACGCATGGCGTAAGCGCTCCACCGACGACGTGGCCGCCGAGCTGAAGTGGGCCAAGGAGAACTTCCCTCATGTGAAGGAATTCTTCTTCGATGACGACACATTCAACATCCAGAAGGAACGCACCATCGAGCTCTGCGCAAAGCTGAAGCCGCTCGGCATCACCTGGTCCTGCACCAGCCGTACCACCACGCATCGCGACACGCTGAAGGCTATGAAGGAAGCGGGCTGCCGTCTGCTCATCGTGGGCTTTGAGTCCGGCGATCCGCAGATCCTGAAGAACATCAAGAAGGGTTCCACCGTCGAGCGCGCTCGCGAATTCGTGAAGGACTGCCACGACCTCGGCCTCATCATCCACGCCGACTTCATCCTCGGCCTGCCGGGCGAGACGAAGGAATCCATCCGCAACACCATCAACTTCGCGAAGCAGCTCGACTGCGAGACCATCCAGGTCTCGGTAGCCCACGCTTACCCCGGCACTGAGTTCTACGAATTCGCCGAGAAGAATGGCTTCATCACCAACGAGAACATGAACGACAACGGCGGCCACCAGATGGCGCACATCGAGTACCCCGGCCTGCCGACGGAGTACGTAATGGAAGCAGTTCACCGCTTCTACGACGAATACTACTTCCGCCCGAAGGCAGCGTTCCGCGTCGTCTGGAAGGCCATCGTCAACCGCGATGTGCCCCGCCTCTACGTGGAAGCAAAGTCGTTCATGAAGCTCCGCTCGCAGCGTAACAAGGCCGCTCGCGCCAAGGCGGAAGAGAACGCACTGAAGCAGCAGGAATCAGTCAGCATGAACGCGTAAGCATCATGCTGGTATCAAACAGAAAACGCTTCCTTCGGGAGGCGTTTCTTTTCGCTTGCATACCAGCCGATCCCACATCAGGATGCAGTCATGACCTTCCGCATAACCAACAATGGTGGCCTCAGTCAGATTGTCATCTCTCTTGTATGGGTTATCTTTAGCGCGGACCGGCTCACCAGTCATTCGGTCTATAGCCTTTCTTACCGGCGTTGGCTTACCGTGATTGCTCTCACGCTGTGGCTACTCTGCCTGTGTATGAACGTGTTGTTTTACCTCTCAGGCAAAGTTCAGTTCACTGAGCGTTCGCTGCGAATCCGCCAAGGTTTACGTTCCGTCTTCATTCCCTACAGTTCCATCGTCTCCTTCCAGCAGGCATGCGATGGCAAAGGAAAGCTAAAAAGAAATGTAGTGGAACTCGAAGTCGCGAAACTCTCCCACGACCTGTATCCACATCAATACAAGGAACTCCACCTGAAAGACATGCCGGGCTTTCTTGCCGCATTGCAACAGCGCGTCCCGCAGCAATCCTGAGTCTATTTCGTCCCGATACAATCAAATGTGTCGATGTCTCACCGCCTAAAATTCTCGCAATACCTCATGCTCGTCTTCATCATGCTGGGCGCATCGGTGGGCGATGCACTGTTAAGCCGCGGCATGCGTGAAGTTGGCCCTGTCTCCTTCGCTCATCTTGGCCTCTTACTGCACGCTCTGCTGAACCCGTGGGTGATCGCCGGCATCGCAGTGCTCATCAGTTTCATGGGCAGTTACATGACGGCGCTGTCATGGGCCGACCTCACCTTTATTCAGCCCGCAACGGCCTTCGGCAATGTAGTCACTGCTCTGATCGGCCGTCTCTGGCTACATGAAGCCATCACCCCCACGCGCTGGGCTGGCATTGCCTGCATCGTCATCGGCGTGGGTTTCGTAGCGAACGGACCATCGAAGACAGAGCATAAACACACGATCGCATTAACCGGAGGCGAAGGCGCATGACGCATCTTTCTGCCGACACCGTGATCACGATTGTTCTGATGGTCGCAGGCGCCACCGTAGGCGAAACGCTCATCTCTGCCGCCATGACGCGCGTTGGCGATCTGGATGAGATCCGCTCGAAATCCGGCCTCCCAGGCGCAATCAAGGCGGTCGTCTCCTCGCCGTATCTCATCGGCGGCATCTTCTGCATGGCGATCAGCTTCTTCTCGCTGCTCTTCGCTTTATCAGGAGCCGACCTGAGCCTCGTAGCCCCGGCGACCAATTCCCTTACCTTCATCGCAACAGCGATCGCCGCAAAGTTCTACCTGAAGGAAAATGTCGATCGTCGCCGCTGGCTTGCAGCCATCTTTGTAGCCGCAGGCGTAGTTCTGCTCGCTCGCTAAAGCTTCAACCGAAACGCGACTACTGCACGGTTACAGACACTGCGGCAGTACGGCTGGCAGCAACCGGCCCACCAACGGCGGTTCCCACCACCTGGAAGGTCAGCGTTCCCAACGGTGTGCCTGAGTCCGTCGTCCCTCCACCATTGTTGGAGGTGGAATCTTCTCCGCACCCACCGCTCATCAACCCAACTCCCAGCAGAACCAATAGCAACGCAGCCACACGCCGCCTGCGCCCTCCCATCAACAGCAACGCAAACAGACCCGCAGCAGACGCGCCAACCGCGATCCTGCTAGCACTCTTCGTAGATGCGGCGGCCTTCGTTGTATTGATCGTGATCACAGCAGACGAGCCAGTAGTAACGCTCGCAGGATTGATGGAACAGGTCGTCTCCGTGCCGGCCGGTGCCGTGCATCCCAACGCAATCGTTCCGCTGAAATTATTCACTCCGGCAACAACCAGATTGATCTGCGCAGAACCTCCCTGCGAAACCGTCGTTGAAGAAGGCGTGAACGACATCAAGAAGTCGCCCATGTTCACGACAAGCGCCGCAGCCGTCCCTTTGTTGAATGCCGTATCGCCTGAATAAATGGCGGCGATACTGTGCGACCCCGCCCGCAGCCCTGTAGTGGAAAGCGCAGCGTAGGACGCATTCAAGCCGTTCGACAATAGCGAAGCGCTTCCAAGATTTACAACGACACCGTTGTACGTGTCATAGAAAGTCACCGTGCCGGAAGGCACCAGTGTCGCGGTTGAAACCGCTGACGTGGCGGTCGCGGTCAGCGTAATGTTCTGCCCCACAATGCCATTCGTCGTACTCGCCGTCACGGATACAACAGCATCAAGCGGCAGCGGCACCACCGTGATCGCGTCCGACGTGCTTCCATTCCAGTTCGTATCGCCGCTGTAGATTGCCGTCACACTTGTCGACGTAGCAGAAGTAAACGTGACCGAAGCAGTAGCGACTCCATTCGCAACCGCTGCCTTGCCCAGCAGCTTATTGTTTGCGTAAAAGCTCACGGTACCGCTGTAGGTATAGGTTCCCGTACCAGTGCCGGAATTCGCAACGGTCGCAGAGATGCTCACCGGCACTCCAGCCTGCGGTGAAGAGGGCGCACCCGTGATCGTCGTCTTGGTGTATCCCTGCGTCGTCGTCACACTTACCGACGCTGTATTGCAGGTGATGTTCGTATTGCACGTGATCGTAATGGTGTATTTGCCCGGTGGTGGTACGGGGAAAGCAATGCTCGCCGTCGATGTTGTCGCACCCACACCCGTCGCTGTCAGCGTACCGGTATAAGTGCCGTTGTTACCGCTAACCGTCGCAGTCACTGTGCCAGCCGGCGCCACACCGCCGCTCGCTGCTGACGCATTCACCGTGATGTTCGCGTTATACCCATACGGCACCGATCCCGTGGGTGAAATCGTCGCTGTAATCGTCGCCGTCACAGGCGTAATCGTGATCGTCACAGCAGGCGAACTTGTCGAAGCCGCATAATTCGTATCGCCCCCATACGTCGCAGTCAGCGCATGACTACCCACCGTCAACGTGCTGATCGCAATGCTCGCCGAGCCTGCGCTCAGCGTCCCGGTGCCCACCACACCGCTCGCGTCGCTGATCGTGACAGTCCCACTGGGAGCAGTTCCCGCTGTCACATAACTCGACGGCGTCACCACCACATTCAGCGTGAAGCTCGTGCCGTACGCGCCGGTGTATCCCGACGAAGACGTCAGCGCAGTCGACGTCGTAATCAACGTCGTAGTCGCATCCGCAGTTACTGCGTTCGAAGTTGCCGCATTGAAATTCGTATCGCCGCCATACACCGCCGTCAACGTATGCGTCACAGTGGCCGTGACAAATGGCCGCACCCTCGAAGATGTGGATACTGACGTACCCGTAGCCAGCGAACCGGCGAACGTGGCAACACCACCCGCACTCAACGTCCCGGTGCCGATCTTCGTGGCTCCATCCATGAACGCAACAGTTCCCGTCGCAACTGTAGAGGACGTGCTTGTCACAGCCGCACTCAGTCCCACAGTCGCAGCTGTCGGTGACGACGCAGTCTTCGTCAGCGTCACCGTTGGGATGATCTTGCTCGTATCAATCGCATTCGAAGTCGCGGCATTGAAGTTCGTATCACCCGCATACGCAGCGGTCAGAATGTGTCCCGAGCCAGACGTGTAACCGCCGGTATACGTCGCAACGCCGGAACCATTCAGAGTCGCCGTACCAATCGCCGTGCTGCCATCCAGAAACTGCACTGCGCCCGTAGGAATGGTGGATGTTCCCGAAGGTGGCGTCACCGTCGCGGACAAACTCGTGCCCGCAGTGACCACTGCCAGCACCACAGTTGGCGTCACCTTCGTGATGGCATTCGCCGTCGCGGTGGCAGTGTTGTAATTCCCATCACCGCCGAACGTCGCCGTCACAGCATGTGTTGCGCCGCTACCCAACGCGCCGGTATAGGCCGCCACGCCGGAGCTGTTCAACGTGCCGCTTCCAATGGCCGTTCCGTTATCCAGAAACTGCACCGAACCTGTCGGAGCAACCGTCCCAGTCCCCGCAGTCGTTGGCACGGTCACAGTCGCAGTCAGCACCGCCGCCGTTGACGTTCCCGTCTGCGTCAGCTTCATCGCCGGAGCACCCTTGCCCACGGTCACAGAGAAGTTGGTTCGTGAGTTGCACGAAAAGCTCGCGTCCGAAGTGCAGTTCGCCTGGAAGGTAAACGTACCCGCATTGGAAGCAGGCACATTGACGCTGGCCGTCGCCTGACCGCTCGTCGACGCACCCAGCGTCCCCGTGTACGAGTTCACATCGACAGCCGACCCATACGGCCAAACCGTAACCGTACCCGACGGCGTACCAACACCGCTGGTAGAAGAAACCCCCACCGACACCGCCATGATGGTCCCCACCAGCGGCGTGCCATTGACACCAGCAATCACCTTCGCCGGCTCGGCACCAATCGTCGCCGTATCAACATTCGTGGTGCTACTCGCGTAGGTGCTGTCACCGTTATAGGTGCCGTAAAACCCATACTGGCCACCGGCAAGGCTATTGGTCGAATATGTCGCAACGCCATTCGTCATCGCCGCAGATCCCAACGTGCCGCCCTGCGAACTGGCGAACGTGACCGTGCCCGTCGGTGTCCCGGAACCTCCAGTGATCGTTGCGGTCAATGTGATCGACTGTCCATGCGTCAGCACATGCGTCGACAAACCAATCACAGAGCTAAAAGGATTCGTCGAACCAACCGCCAGCGCCTTCACCAGCTTCGCCACATCCACCGTACCCAGACCATCCGCAGCGGCCCACGTGCCATCAGCCACAGAAGAGTCGGCATGCGTGAACACGCCCGGCTCCGGCGCCACCTGGTAGAAACGCGCCGCAACCTCACCCTGCCTACCTGATGTAGTCGACACAGAGGCCAATCCAGCCGCAAGCGCTGCAACATCAGTTACCGCCGCATCAGGAGTCGCTCGCAGCCCATCCGCAGGCAAACCCTGCGCCGCCTGCCAATCAGGCCTCGGAGTTTCCTCCCCGGAATCATCGCCAGCAACCGCCGCAGCTTTCACCACCAGCAGCGCCCGTTCCGGCACCAGCGAAGACGAAGCACCAACCAAAACCACCGTCTGTCCCTGCGCCGCCGCCTGCTCCAGCACCGCGGTCAACTCCTCCGCAGAAACCGACGTCTTCGTAAGATCAGCCATCAGAACGGCAGCCGTATTCGCATCCACCGAATCTGCAAGCACCGCCACGGAATCCGTCGAAGCCGCCATCGCATCCAGCCCGGAAACCGACCCCACAACACCCGCCAACGCAGTCGGCACACTCGGCGTTCCCATCACCGAAACCGCGTCGCTCGAACCCAACGCCATCCGATGCAGCGACACGGCAAAAGCCGTCTCTGTCTGCTGGGCTGTTCCGCTCGCTTCCAGCCGCATGCCACTCGCTGCAACCGAATTCACCTGCAGCCCCTGCGATTGCAGCCAGGTCGTCACCTGCGCCACCGCATCCGCAGAAGGTGCGAACCGCTTTGCGAACACATCCGGCGTCAGCCACTGGTGATACTGGCTACTCCCCTTCGTCCGTACATCTTTGAGGAATGCGTCCAGATCAGCCTGCTGCGCGATCGTCCGTTTCAGGGTGATGGCAATCGACGGCACCTGCTGCGAAGCCGCAACCTCACCCGCATCCGAACCCACGACGGCAGCACTCCGCACCTGCGGCAGGGCAGCCCGGCCATCCTGCGCAACGGCGGAACAAGGAAGCATCGCGAGCAACGCCACTCGAAGCAGCACCTGAAAACCGGAAGGCAGAACACGACGGACAGCGGGCATGAATGGCATAAGAGGGATGACAAACTAGTTTCCCCCGGCAGTCGGCCTCAAAGCAAGCGTGTCACTTTTCAAATGATCGCAATCCCGCAGACGCCGTCTCCGTCGTAGCATCAAGGACATGAACCACTTCGGCATCGTCATCATGGCTGCGGGTAAAGGTACCCGCCTCAAGAGCGCTTTACCCAAGGTCCTGCACACCGTCGGCGGCAAGCCCCTCCTGCTGCACGTGATCGACGCAGCAAAGACCGCAGTCGCTGCCGAAAACATCCTCGTCGTCGTCGGTCATCAGGCAGATCGCGTAGAAACAGCCGCAGCCCCCACCGGCGTGCGGTTCGTTTTACAGCCGGAACAGCTTGGCACCGGCCACGCGCTGCAATGCGTGCAGAAGTGGTTGCATGACAACAAAGTCGCACCGCCAGAAAACCTCTTGGTTCTCTCCGGCGACGTCCCACTCATCCGCCCGGAGACCATCGAAGAACTGCGCGACACGCACCTACGCGAACGCGCCGCCATGACCATCCTGACCGCCATCCCGGACGACCCCACCGGCTATGGCCGCGTCCTCCGCAAACAGGACGGCTCCGACGACGTCGCTGGCATCATCGAACAGAAATCGCTCTCAGAAGACATGCTCGCCACACCGGAGCGCCTCCGCGAGATCAACAGCGGTATCTACGCCTTCGACACGCAAAAGCTCTTCGATCGCCTCGGTCGCCTGCAGAACACCAACTCATCCGGCGAGTTCTATCTCACCGACGTCGCCGCCATGCTCGTCAACGACGAAGAGCGCGTCATCGCCATCCCTGCGGATTCCGTGGACGAAGTCCTTGGCGCGAACACCATCGCAGAAATGATGCACCTGGACGCCAGCCTTCGCGAACGCACCACGGCAAAGCTCATGGCGCAGGGCGTCACCATCTTCCGCCCCAAAACGGTCACCATCGACGCCTGCGTTGAAGTCGCCGCAGACACCATCCTGGAGCCCTTCACACAGCTTCTTGGCAAAACAAAGATCGGCCCCAACTGCCGCATCCGCTCCTACTCGGTCATTGAAAACTGCGTCGTGGGCGAAGGCGTTCTCATCCGCAACGGCAGCATCCTTGCGGATTCCATCATTGGCGACGGCGCGCAGCTTGGCCCCTACTGCCACATCCGTCCGGAGAGCCACATCGGCGCAAACGCGCACGTTGGCAACTTTGTGGAAACGAAGAAAACCACGCTCGGCGAAGGTTCCAAGGCCAACCACCTCGCCTATCTCGGCGACGCCGTCATTGGCACTGGCACCAACATTGGCGCAGGCGTCATCACCTGCAACTACGACGGTGTAAACAAGCACCGCACCACCATCGGCAACGGCGTCTTCGTCGGCTCGGACTCCACTCTCGTCGCGCCTCTCACCGTGGACAGCGGAGCGTACATCGCAGCCGGAAGCAGCATCACGGAAGACGTACCAGCAGACGCACTCGCACTCGCGCGCGCTCGCCAGGTAACGAAACCAGACTGGGCAAAGCGCAAGCGAGAGGCCTTGCAAGAAGCCCGCAAGGCCCACACCTAAACCAGTTCAAATTGCAGAGAGCGAGTAGCCGGTGACCAGCTTAAAGCGAAGTCATCGGCTCTTCGCTCACAAACGTGCTGCCATCCGGCAACTCCGAAACAATCCACACACCGCGAAAAGCACCACGCAACTCCGGATAAGCTGCCACAATCGCCTTTGCTGCAGCGGCATTCCGCGCGCGCGACGCCACCGGATCATTCAGCACGGTATCCACCTTCACATGCGCCAGCACATCCAGTCCTGCGTTCGCCGGAGCATTCTCAGCACCGAACGACGTCACACGGACCTCCGTGCCCTTCCCATCGCCAATCACCAACGGCTGTTGCGTGCTGACACCTGAAGACAGTGCTGGCGGCGCAGCCTTACTGCGTTCCTCCTGCAACTTGTCCAGATGAGCGCTTGCGATGAACGACACCGGCTTCAGCAACTGCTCCGCTGCCGAGTAATACACATACGCGTTCCACGCCTGTTTCTTCGCCGCATACTCACGTGCAGCTTTCCAGTAAAAAAGCCCATCGTGACCGGCGACAGTCGTCGCACGCGGAAACAGCCCGCCCAACTGCCACTGTCCCGGCGCACTCTCACGCATCAGCAACGCCACCTGCCACGGCGCAGCCGCACCCACCGTATTCAACACCACCAGTCCGTATTTACCCGGTGGCAGCGATGGAATCAGAAAACTTGTCTGCGAAGCGCCACGATTCAAGCTGCAGAAGAACTGCGCGTCCTGCGAATCGCCCCGCAACGACGACGCATCCAGCAACCACGCTGTCTCCGGAGCAAATTTCGCACCCTGTAAATGCGACGCCGACCGCTGTATCACTCCTGCAATGCCGGAGAAATCGCTGGCAAACTGCGGCATCGTCTGCGCCTTCACACCGTCAGCGTTGTTCGCCGCGGCCAATGTCGCAAGACTCTCCGCCGCTCGAACCATCCCATCGCGCACAGCCGGATCCATCGCCGCCTGCGTCGTGCAGGTTTCCGCAAACACTGGCGCTGCCCCCAGCAGGAGCACCGGCAGCCATCGAACACATAGCATCGTAACTTTCATGAACCTCGGCAACGGCAATCCTTCGCCGTGGTTGCTAGTCTAGTACAGACGTTCTACCAACCATCGTGTGAGCCAGACGGCAACGTGAAACGTCTTACCGGAGGAATGGCAATGCGATCCACGGCAATCACGATCTTCCTCGTTTGTGCGCCAATCCTTGGTGCACAAACCACGCCTGTAGCTGCCATTCCAGCAAGCGCCCCGACGCAATCTGTGTCTGACCTACCCTCCGCTCGCCCCAACGCCGTCGCAACTGTTCCCGGCGCAGCAAGCAAAGTCACGTGGGACGGCTCCCGATTGACCGTGGAAGCCAGTGGCGAAGCCATGCCAGAACTCCTTGGCCGCGTTGCCCACGAAACTGGCATGAAGATCACCGGCGGCATTCCGGACGAACGCGTCTACGGCAAATACGGCCCAGCCTCCGTGCAAACGGTTCTCGCGCAGCTTTTCGACGGTCTCGCGATCAACATGATGCTGGTGAACGAAACCGCCACCAAGCCCAAAGAGTTGCTGCTGACAGTACGAACAGGCGCTGCGACCCCGCCTTCCACGCGCCAGGTAGCCACTGACTATCCACAGTATCGGCCAACTCCAGTCCGAACATCTCCGCCGCCCATGCCGCCGGCAAACCCCACCCGACCGCCCCAGCAGACCCCGCCGACCCAGCACGCCGAGCAGGCCCCAATCAACGGATCGCAACCCGCCTTCCCGCCGCTCGCACCGCCGCCTGCCGATAACACCGCCTTTACGAACAACGGCAATACGGAACCCACAACGTCCACAACTTCGAACACCACGGACAATGGCGCCAGCACGACCGACAGCGGCCAGCCGCAGTCGCCCAACGGCGTAAAAACCCCGGAACAGATCTTTGAAGAATTAAGAAAGCGCCAACAGCAGCAGAACCCCCAATAGGCGCAAGAAAAGGCGGCTGGAGAGCCGCCCTTCGGGGGATTAAGATTCTCTTAGGTTTACGCCAGGTCCACCGCGGTGGCAGCCGCCATCCGCGCCGCCTCACGCTGTGCAATCCGCTGCTGTGCCACCTGGATCGAATGGATCTTGAACACGTGGAACATGCCCACGCACAGACCATACGCCAGCAAAACACCAAAGCTAAGACTTGCCAGAACCGCACATACCAACATCAACGTCGTCACTGCCGCCTACTCCTGTCCTGGAAATGATGCAATCAAGGTGCCAACCTGCGACCGGGGGATTAAATCTCAGGCAATGTCAGTCATAATTCACTGCTCTTGCGCGCGGAAGTACCTATGCAGATACCCAGCCATCTCTGGCCTTCCGGCGTTATCGCACACACTTTCAGTATGCCCCATCTGCAAGACTGGCGTGGATAAAGTACCCTAGAATATGCGGCCTAACACCGCCGCCACACGCTATGAGCATCTCCCAAATTACCGTACGCGGCGCCCGGCATCACAACCTGAAAAATATTGACGTCACCATCCCGCGGAACTCGCTGACGGTGGTCACCGGCCTGTCCGGATCGGGAAAAAGTTCCCTGGCATTCGACACAATTTACGCAGAGGGCCAGCGGAGGTACGTAGAAACTCTCTCCGCCTACGCGCGTCAGTTCCTCGACCAGATGGAGCGCCCTGACGTCGATTCCATCGATGGCCTCTCCCCGGCCATCTCCATCGAGCAGAAAACCACCTCGCGGTCCCCACGTTCCACCGTCGGCACCATCACGGAAATCTACGACTATCTGCGCCTCCTCTGGGCCAGCGTCGGCAAGCCACATTGCCCCCAGTGCGGCCATGAGATCAGCCGTCAGTCCGCCGACCAGATCGTCGAACGCATCGTCGCCCTCAAGCCCGGCGAACGCATCACCGTCCTCGCGCCCATCGTCCGCGGCCGCAAAGGCGAATTCCGCGAAGAACTCGAATCCCTCGACCAGCAGGGCTTCCGCGTCCGCATCGACGGCGAAATCACCGAAGTCACCGAGGGCATGCGCCTGGAGAAGCGCAAGAACCACACCATCGAAGCCATAGTCGACCGGGTCATCCTCAAGCTCGACGCCGAAGGCAAGCCCGACACCCGCCGCCTCGAATCCTCCGTCCAGAAAGCCCTGCAGATGGCTAACGGCCTCGTCATCATCGCCATCCACGGCATGGACGAGACGCTGTACTCCACCTCCATGGCCTGCCCCGACTGCGGCATCAACGTGCCAAAGCTGGAGCCGCGCTCGTTCTCCTTCAACTCCACCTACGGCGCCTGCACCGAGTGCAACGGCCTTGGCAGCATCTACGACTTCGATCCCGGCAAGACCATCACCGACTGGTCAAAGCCGCTGCTTGACGGCGCAATGGGCCCCGGCTCCGGTTCAGCGTACCTGCTGCGCCTCATCAAGCTCTTCGCCGACAAGAACAAGATCAACCTCAAAGTCCCCTTCGAAGACCTCTCTGAAGCGAACCAAAAGCTTCTGCTCTACGGCCCACCCCGCGCCGAAGCCGGACGCACCGGCTTCCACGGCATCTTCGGCTACCTCCGCGACACCCTCGAAGAGTCCAAGTCCGACGCCTTCCGCGAGTACTACATGCAGTACATGTCCGCGACGGAGTGCCCCGCCTGCAACGGCAAGCGCCTCCGCCCGGAATCCCTCGCCGTCAAGGTCGACAGCCAGTCCATCAGCGACTTCACCTCGCTCGCGCTGGACGACGCCATGGCCAAGGCCCGAAACTTCCACTTCACCGGCCGCGAAAAACTCATCGCCGACCGCCTGCAGAAGGAAGTCATCGAGCGCCTCGAATTCCTCAACGCGGTAGGACTCAGCTATCTCTCGCTCAACCGCAGCGCGGCAACGCTCAGCGGTGGCGAAGGCCAGCGCATCCGTCTCGCCACACAAATCGGATCACGCCTGCGCGGCGTCCTCTACGTACTCGACGAACCCAGCATCGGCCTCCACCAGCGCGACAACATGAAGCTCATCGCCGCCATGGAGAACCTCCGCGACCTCGGCAACACCGTACTCGTCGTCGAACACGACGAAGACACCATCCGTAAAGCCGACTACGTGCTCGACCTCGGTCCCGGCGCAGGCAAGAACGGCGGTCACCTCATCGGTGCAGGCACACCCGAACAGATCGCAGCCAACACCGAATCCGTCACCGGCAAATACATCTCAGGCGAAATCGATATCCGCAGCAACGACGCCCCGCGCGCCCTCAGCGGCAAAGAAATCGTCGTCCAGGGCGCCCGCGGACACAACCTGAAGAACGTCACCGTCGGCTTCCCTCTCGGCGCGCTCGTCGTCATCACCGGCGTCAGTGGCAGCGGCAAGAGCACGCTCGTCAACGACACCCTCTACCGCGTACTGGCCAAGCATCTCTACCGCAGCAAGGAAGAGCCGCAGCCACACAACCGTGTCACCGGCATCGAGCAGATCGACAAAGCCGTCGAAATCGACCAGTCCCCCATCGGCCGCACACCGCGCTCCAACCCGGCAACATACACCGGCGTCTTCACGCAGATCCGCGACTACTTCGCCATGCTGCCCGAGAGCCGCGAACGCGGCTATAAGTCCGGGCGCTTCTCCTTCAACGTGCAGGGTGGCCGCTGCGAAGGCTGCCAGGGCGATGGCCAGCGCCGCATCGAAATGAACTTCCTGCCCGACGTCTACGTCCTGTGCGACGTCTGCAACGGCCGTCGTTACAACCAGGAAACGCTCTCGGTAAAGCTCAACGGCTACTCCATCGCAGACATCCTCGAGCTGTCCATCTCCGACGCTCTCGACGTTCTCGGCGACATCCCCAACATCAAGCAGAAGCTGCAAACGCTCGTCGACGTAGGCCTCGGCTACGTTCACCTCGGCCAGTCCGCAACCACACTCAGTGGTGGCGAAGCCCAGCGCATGAAGCTGGCGAAAGAACTCTCCAAACGCCAGACAGGACGCACGCTTTACCTCCTCGACGAACCCACAACCGGCCTGCACTTCGACGATGTCCGCAAGCTCCTCGAAGTGCTGCAGAAGCTCGTCGACCTCGGCAACTCTGTCCTCGTCATCGAGCACAACCTTGACGTCATCCGCAACGCCGATTACCTCATCGACATGGGCCCCGAGGGCGGCTCAGGTGGTGGTACGGTAGTGGCATCCGGTACGCCGGAGCAGGTCAGCAAGGTAGCTGCGTCGCACACCGGCAAGTTCCTCGCCAAGCTGTACCGCGAGCGCCCCGGCAGTGAACGCGCACCAGCCCCGGCTTACGTCGAACCGGTAGTCGTGAAGACGGAAGTAGCGAACCCAACCAAGTTCGCACCCTCCGCAGAAGAACGCGCTGCACGCCGCAAGGCCGCAGCAAAGAAGTCTGCCGAGAAGAGCAAGGCCAAAAAAGCCGCAGCAAAAGCGGCCGTGAAGACGTCTACAAAGACAGCGACCAGGACGACAAGGAAGAAAGCCGAGTGACGGAACCTCAACCGAATGAACCCAGCGTCACACACGAGGGCTTCCGTCCGGAAGACCACTTCGTCATTCGCTCCCAAAGCGATGAAGCCTCTCCTGCGTCCGCGCTGCATTCCGATGTCTTCACCAACACGACCTTCACGCGTTCCCCAAGCGATGTGCCGCACGATCTGCTGACGCATCAACCACGCCAGCCGAATCTCGGCTACTCCGCCGCCCTGCTTGGCATTGGTGTTCTGGCACTCTTTGCGGTCTCCGTCTTCATCGGCATCATCGGCTTCATCACCCACACCAAGCTGCTGGCAAGCTCTGCATCGCTTCCTCTCACCAGCATCCTGATTGAAGCGGTCACCTTCCTCATCACCTACGGCATCGCGTACATCGCATTCCCGCGCTTCTGGCAGCGTCCCTTTGGACAGGTCATCCACTGGAATCCTGCGGTGGCAAAGGAGCACGTGCCGCAACTCATCGGCGTTGGTATCGCGCTGAGCATCGTGGCGCAGGCGTTGGAGAGCCTCTTAACGCTGCCCAAGGAAATGCCAGTCGACGCCTTCTTCAAGCAGCCGTCAACGCTTTGGATCATCGCCATCTTCGGCACGTTCGTTGCCCCTGTCTGCGAAGAAGTCTTCTTCCGCGGATTCCTGCTGCGCGGCTTCGCCATCTTCTTCGACTGGATTGCACTGCCAAAGACCGACGAAGCACGCGAATGGTGGCAATCCACCACTGGCCTGTCACAGCGCAGCATGATCCTGAGCGGCGTTCTCACCAGTGGCCTCTTCGCTGCCATGCACGCAGCGCAGCTGGGATGGGCCTGGAACGCAGTCGGAGTGTTGTGGGTAGTTGGCGGCGGACTCACCTACATCCGCATCCGTTACAACTCCGTCGCCGCCAGTTCCGTCGTGCACGCTGCTTACAACGGACTTCTGTTTGCCATCATGTTCGTCATCACCGGCGGATTCCGCCATCTCGACAAACTCGCAAATCACTGAGTCTGGACTCAATCCTTCTTCAAGCCCGGCAGGAACTGTAAGGCTGACTTGAAAGCTTCCGTCCGGCTTGCATAAAGCGGATCAAGCAACGAGATACAGCCCACTGTCAGCCACGCTGCCGCGCCGAATGTGAGGAACCCGCTCATCTGCACAGGGGGATCCCTGTGCAACACATGCAGCAACAGAAGAATGCCCACCGGCAGAAAGCTTGCTAAGAGCGTTCTCAGGCCTGAAAACAGCGTTGCCAATCGCCCCGTCCGGTTATTCGCGGAGCCTGTATCAGCCACTGCGATTCCATCCCAGTCTCCAAGGCCGAGACAGGTCAGGACCGAACCAAGCTCTTTCAGAAAATACTCCCTCGTATCTCTACGCGGCATTGCCAGCCAGCCTTTGAGATCGCGGATGTGGGCGGCAATGCGCCTGCAGCGAACCGATACCCATCCGCGAAACAAAACGTCCTTGTCGGAATAGGCTGTTGGAATGCCGTTCTCAATCACGCGTGCAATCGCATCAAGCTCTTTCATCAATTGCGCGCGGAATAACAGCTTCTCCCATTGCCCAGGATTCGCTTCCGTCTTCCCCATCAAAGCGACGATCATGATCAGGATGCGAGCGTCCGCCTGGCGTCTGAGTTGACGAGCAATCCAGAACAGCATCGGCGTCAGAGTTAGACCGAGGGTCAGGATAAAGATGCCAATAATTCCAACCCCAAGCATCAAGGAATAAAGCGGACGGAACCACCAGTCGTCAGCTATGCGGATTGCCCATGGAAAACTGGCAACCAGAGACACAATCAATGCGACAGGGTATATCGCGAGCCAACCAATTGCGGAACCACTGTTCTTTGCTTTTGGCAAAAAGAAGATTGAGAAATAGGCGAAAAATGCTCCCGCAGCGACGAACCAACCATTGACGTTTGGCCCGGTCAGAAGTTTTCCCATCCGGTCTAACGTCAACACGATTGCAGGTAAGCAGAGAGCGAGCCCAGCAAGTGTCAGTACGGCGTACTGCAAGAATTGTGGCGATCGTGAGGTGTGGATGCGATTGATCGCGCGACGCACCGCTGGATAGATAACCCGCTTAACTTGTGGATCAATCGTCTGCAACCCAACGAAAATGGCGCGATCTTTCTTGATTTGCTCGATCAGCAGACTAACTTGATGCCGTTTCCATTTGGAGGGATTTGCCGGGGGCATTAACTTCATAGCCCGCTGAACCTCCGCCAGTGTTTGCGAGTTAGGTCGATTCATATCTGAACCTGATCGGCACCCTTTCGGTCCTTGCTCAAATGCTTTTCAGGCATGACCTCAGCAACAGGCACCTGAAGAAGTTGCAGCGGAGATTCAGAAGTTAGCGTTGTGGAAGAGACTACAGTCTGTCGACAAAATTGCACATCCTTGATTACCAGAAAATTGCCTATTCCTGGTCAGCCTTTTGAGCCATCGCACACCAGGTCGTCAGATCTATAGATCCATGCAATGAAGGGCCCCGGTTTAAAAACGGGGCCCTTCATACAGCACGCAGAATCCACTTACGAAGCGGACGATTGTGTTGTCAGCGCTTCAGGATGAGCAAGCCGCCGAGCAAGCAGGACACCAGCAATCAGGAAGTAAATCGCACCGAAGATTGCGTATCCGCCAAGGTCTTTCACGTGAACCTTCCCGCTCAATCCACCCAGTAGAAAAGCGATACCCGCCAGGCTCGATTGCGCGCCGCTCAAAATCATCGCCCACTGCCCGCCAAGCTGTCTGCGACGGATCAGTCCGGCAACAAGCTGCAGCAAGCCTGCTCCCAGCGCCCATGCGCCAAAGGTTGCGATAGCAAACTTCGGTTGATTGAAGATCGTGAACCCGATCCCCGCAGCAACAGCCGTGCCCAGCACAGCATTCACCACCTGCGATGTCCGCGCGCTTCCATCAGAGTTTGAGGTCGTCAGATCCCACAGCGTGCAGGCCACGTCCCAAAGCGGATAAGCGACGAGAAGAACTGCCGCGACGCTCGGCTGCGTCTCCGCCGTTGCCAGCACTCCCACAGCCCACAGGATCTGAAACACGGTGCGAACAAAATACAGGTTGCGCAAAGAGCGCGAGGACGCCAGGACGTTGGTCTTCATAAATCACCTTTACCTTCTAGTTGGTAGGTTAACTTCACACAAGGACGCCATCACTCGTCCTCACAGATTTAGCGTTTTGCGATCCGTTGAAGGGCCGCGCTGGTTACAAGCTGAAAGACCTCGCAATTGCCAGTGGTGCGCGCTGTGAGCATGGCCCCATGCACAATCGCCATCAGCGTCTGCGCTTCGGTCGCTGCAGGAGCATCGAGATGGATCACGTTGGCCTTCACGCCCTCATTCAGAACGCGCTCCATCCATCCGCTTAGCGTCTGGAAATGCAGGATCACTTCGGCCTGCACTTCCTCGGGGAGTGACGGCAGTTCGGCCGCCAGCAGCGCAGCAATGCAGAACGGAGCCGTGCGGTCCCGTATGCATCCCTCCCAGTACTGGACGTAGGCTTCCAGCCGCTTCCAGGGATTCTTGATCTGCGAATCAAGCATCTCCGTCGCTTCCATCAATCGCTTCCGATACGACTTCAGAACGGCCACAACAAGCCCGGCCTTCGTCGGAAAATGATGATGAATACTGGGCTTCTTGATCTTCACCGCATCCGCGATATCGGCATAACTGAACGCCGAATACCCCCGTTGCACCATCAGTTCTTCTGCGGTCTTAAGAATCCGTTCTGCCATCTCACCTTGCATACCGAGATAGACTACCGACTAGTCGGTATAGTCGCAAAATCTTTTCAGATTTATTTGCGAACCAAAACCTGTCAAGCCCCACCACCACCCAACCTCAACAAACAAAGAGAGATAGAGTTGGCATGGTATTTACACCAAACCATTAAAATAGAAACAGCCAGCAAAATCTGCTGTTTGCTGGCTGCTGACTCGCTGATCGGCTTCTCTTCTAATCCCTTTAGAAAGACGATTTTGCGTGTAACTCTAATCGCATGACGATTTTAGCGCCACCCGCGCCGTAACCCCAATAGAAAGACGATTTTAGAAAAAGAGGGGGAGGGGGGTACCCCTGGCCAAAACATCAAAGAACCCCGCTAACTAATTCCTTAATACCTCGTCCATCTCATCAGGACGATGCCGAGGAACCGCTCCAACACGCTGACCGAAGCCGAACTAAGGCTGATGCGCCTGCTCTGGCAGATTGGCGAATGCTCGGTACAGGATCTCGTCTCCGCAATGCCGGAAGCACAACGCCTCGCATACACATCGGTCCTCACCACCATCCGCATCCTGGAAACCAAGGGTTACGTAGAACACCGCCAGGAAGGTCGCGCCTTCGTATACACGGCCACAGTAGCCGAACAGGATGCGCAGCAGAGCGAAGTGCGTCACGTAATGCATCGCTTCTTCGGCAACAGCCGCGAACGCCTGATGCTTGCACTGCTCGGCGACGGCGAAGTGAGCCCCGATGAACTGGACAAGCTCAAGCAGGCCATTGCCGAAGCAGAAGCCGCCGCAGCGAAGCGCGGTGCCGAGCAGGAGGAAGCGGAATGACTCCTGTACTGACACACATCTCTTCCGTAATGGCGACGTCATGGGCTGCAAGCCTATGGCAAGGCCTCGCACTGTCGTTGCTCGCAGTAGCACTGCTGCGGTTGATGCCAAGGGCATCTGCAGCACTCCGTCACAGCATCCTGCTGGCAGTGTTCGCGGCTGCAACCCTGCTTCCCTTCCTGCACCTGCCGACGCACGTAACCGCAATGGCGCCGCAGGCATCGTCTGCAGCCATCCGCATAGCTCCATGGTTTGCAGCAGCCATCGCAGCGGTCTGGTTGGCAGCGTCCCTATTCCGCGCGGTGAGTCTCGGCATGGCATGGATGCACCTGCGCCAGGTTCGCCGCAACGCCACACCGATTGCGGTGGAGACAATGGACACATTCACCGCGGGCAACCGTCTCGCGACGCTATGCTCGTCCTCGCAGGTGAGTTCACCTGCCATCCTCGGCTTCTTCCGGCCAGTACTCTTACTCCCGGAATGGCTCGTACCAACGCTGTCCGCCGACGAGCTCCGCCAGATCGCCGCACACGAGTGCGAACACCTGCGTCGCCGCGACGACTGGATCAACCTCGCCTTGCAGATCGGCCTGGTGCTGATGCCGCTGAACCCTGCCCTGCTATGGCTCAACCGCCGGATCGCCGAGCAGCGTGAACTGGCCTGTGACGCAGCCGTAGTCGCATCCACAGCGCAACCGCTAGCCTACGCAGCCTCGCTCACCCGCATAGCAGAGCAACGGATGCAGCAGAACGGCCTACGCCTCGCCCTCGCCGCCCTCGGTCGCAGGTCGGAACTAGCCCAACGAGTACACGCCCTGCTACGCGAACCAGCAGCCGCCTGGTCCCGCAAGCAGTCCACCGCCGCCTGCAGCCTAGCCGCATTCGCCCTACTAGCCGCATCAGCCGGACTAAGCCGCGTGCCCCACCTCATCCGAGTAGCCCCCGCCGAGATGGTGCAACCCGACGTGGCGGTAACGACGCCAGCCAAGGCGATTGAGCTGTATCACCAGAAGAGTGTGACTGCTACGCCCGAAGGCCGCATGGTTCCCGCTGCGTTTGAAGTACCGCCTGTGCGTAAGCCGGCGCATCCTGTAGCGAAGACGAAGTTGAAGCATGCAGAGGAAGCCACTGAGACGGTTGCTCCTAAGGCGAATACGCCGCGTTTTGTTCGCACCGCAGCGACGGTTATACGTAAGCCACGCATGATGAAGGCTGCCGAACAGGACGACATGCAGCCGCGCTTTATTACTACCGAGTTTGTTCAGCCCTATGTGGCCGTCCCCGTTCGCGGCGGATGGCTGCTCATCGAGTTGTAGTTCCCACTAACGTTACCTGGAGAAAGAAGCACTATGTCCGCAACAACTAATTCCTTAGTAGACAAGAAGAACGTTCGCCGTTTTGCTCTGCCTGGATCGCTTGCCGCTGTGGCGGTGCTGGGTTCTGCGATGGCTTTCCATGGCATGGGTGGTGTGCATGCCGGTGCTGTAACTGCTGCCGCGCTGGATGACCAAAGCGTGTCTTCGCTATCCGCGTTAGATCAGGATATGGAGCGACTGGCTGCACGTGTTACGCCTGCTGTTGTCAACGTGGCTGTGACCAGCCGCGGCGGCGCTGAGGATGATGACGATAGCGATGGTCAGGCACAGCAGCAGATTGATCCGTCGCAGATTCCTCCGCAGCTACGCCAGTTCTTTGGACTGGGTGGTGGCGGTGGTCGCGGACAGGGACGCATGCAGCCGCAGCAAAAGCCGCTGCGTCATGGTGTGGGTTCGGGGGTGATCATCTCGTCAGACGGCTATATCATCACGAACAACCATGTGGTGGAAGGCGCGACGCAGATCAAGGTGACGCTGCATGATCGCCGCGTGCTAACCGGCAAGGTGCTGGGCACGGATAAGCTGACGGACATTGCGGTGATCAAGGTGGACGCGCATGATCTGCCTGCGATTTCGTGGGGCGATAGCGGCAAGCTGCAGCCGGGACAGACGGTGCTGGCATTTGGTAGCCCGTTTGGCGTGCTGCAGTTCAGCGTGACGCGCGGCATTGTGTCGGCGGTGAACCGTCCTGCTCCGTTCTCATCGGACGCTCGTACGCCGGGTGGTTTGATTCAGACAGATGCTGCTGTTAACCCCGGAAACAGCGGTGGTCCGCTGGTGAATGCGCGTGGCGAACTGGTGGGCATTAACCAGATGATCGCGACGAACAGCGGTAGCTTTGCTGGTGCGAGCTTTGCGATTCCGTCTTCGACGGCCAAGGCGATTGCAGATCAGATCATCAAGACAGGCAGCGTTCACCATGGCTACCTGGGCATTGCGATGAACGATGTGACGCCGGAGAATGCGCAGTTCTTTAACCTGACGGATGCGCTGGGCGCGATTGTGTCGCAGGTGTCGCCGGGTTCACCTGCTGCGAGTGCGGGGATGAAGAACGGCGATGTGATCACGAGCATCAACGGAAAGCCTGTCGAAAATGGCAGCGCGTTGCAGGTGGATGTGGCGCAGATGACGCCGGGAACGAAGATCAACCTGGGCATCAGCCGCAGCGGTCAGCACCAGAGCGTGAACGTGACGCTGGGTGAGTACAACAAGGACAAGGAAGTGGCCAGCAACGATGGTGACGGCGGCGGTAAGCAAGGCAACAGCGGCAAGCTGGGTGTTGCCATGAGCGACCTCACACCGGACATCCGCCAGCAGATGAACATTCCTGCGAACGTGAACGGCGCAGCGGTGGCACAGGTTCGTCCTGGGTCGCCTGCGGAAGAAGCGGGGCTGCAGCCGGGCGACGTGATCATGGAAGTGAATCGCAAGGCGACGGCTTCCGCGGATCAGGTGGCTAGCAACATCAAGGCCTCTCCTGATGGCAAGAATGTGTTGCTGCTGGTTTGGTCGAATGGTGGTGCGAGCTATCGCGTGGTGACGCCGAACGCTGGTTAATCTTCCATCAACACAATGACAGGGGCTGGCTTCGCGCTGGCCCTTTGTCGTTGCGACTCACGCACATGGGCGTGTGCCGTTAGACTGTTAGCCATGGCAACGCTTTCGATCCGCGATCTCGATCTCCACGGCAAGCGCGTCTTTTTGCGCGTCGACTTCAACGTACCGCTTTCCAAGGATGGCGGCGAAATTCTGGATGACACGCGTATTCGCGAGACGCTTCCTACGATTGAATATGCCCTGCGGCATAAGGCTCGGTTGATTCTTGCGGCGCACCTGGGGCGTCCTAAGGGCGAGCGCGTGGAGTCGATGAGTTTGCGGCCGGTGGTGGATCGCCTGCGCATGCTGCTGGATTCGGACCTGGGGCTTTCGCGCAATGTGGCTTTCTCACCGGACTGCGTGGGCGAGATTGCGGAAGAACTCGTAGACAAGCTGGAGTACGGGCAGGCGCTGCTGTTGGAGAATCTTCGCTTTCATAAGGAAGAGGAGAAGAACGATCCGGCATTTGCGAAGAAGCTGGCGTCGCTGGCAGATATCTACGTGAACGACGCGTTTGGTGCGGCGCATCGTGCGCATGCTTCGACAGAAGGCATTACGCATTTTGTGAAGCAGTCGGCCAGCGGCCTGTTGATGGATAAGGAACTTAACTATCTGGGCAAGGCGCTGGAGTCGCCGGATAAGCCTTTTGTGGCCATCATTGGCGGAGCTAAGGTGAGCGACAAGATCGAGGTGATCGACAACCTGCTGAACAAGGTGGATGCGATCATTGTGGGCGGCGGCATGGCTTACACGTTCCTGAATGCGCAGGGACAGAAGACCGGCAAGAGCCTGCTGGAGGCCGACAAGATTGACGTGGCTGCCGCTGCGTTGAAGAAGGCTGAGGAGAAGGGTGTGAAGTTCCTGCTGCCTGTGGATCACATCCTTGCCGATAAGTTTGCGCCTGATGCGAAGACGGAACTGTTTGATGGCACTGGCGACTTCCCTGCTGACTTGATGGCGTTGGATATTGGTCCGAAGTCGATCAAGCTGTTCACCGACGAGATCGCGGAGGCTCGCACCATTGTTTGGAATGGGCCGATGGGTGTGTTTGAGATGCCCGCGTTTGCCAAGGGCACCATGGCGGTTGCGCATGCTGTGGCGGACAACATTGATGCGACCAGCATTGTTGGTGGCGGCGACTCCGTTTCCGCGGCGCATATGGCCCAGGTGACCGACAAGATCACGCATATCTCCACTGGCGGTGGCGCTTCGCTGGAGTTCCTGGAAGGCAAGACGCTTCCTGGGGTGGCTGCACTTACGCAGAAGTAACGGTATGGGGTGGCGGAGGGAGCCCTTCGCCACCTATCATGCAAGCTGCTTTACGGGAGAGAACAGTCGAGTGTCCACACGCAAGAAGATCATTGCCGGCAATTGGAAGATGTACAAAACTCCGCGCGAATCGCTGGAGTTTTTGAATGCGTTTCTGCCGAAGGTCCACGACCATGAACGGGACGAGATCATCATCTTTCCCACGGCAACGTCGCTTTCGACCGTGATTGACCGCGTACGCGGCACACACTTGTTTGCTGGTGCCCAGACGATGCACTGGCTCAATGAAGGACCGTATACCGGTCAGACTTCGCCTAATATGCTTACCAGCATTGGTGCGACGCATGTCTTGCTGGGGCACTCTGAGCGCCGCCTGTATGCCAACGAAACCTATGAGCACGTGAATCTGAAGATCAAGGCTGCCATCGCGCACGATCTGATACCGGTGCTTTGCCTGGGTGAGCTGCTGGTAGATCGTCAAGGCGGATTTACTCGGGACATCATCATGGCGCAGATGGGTGCTGCGCTGTCGAACATTCCTGCTGAAAACGCCACGCAGATTGTGATTGCGTACGAACCGGTCTGGGCCATCGGCACTGGATCCACGGCGTCGCCAGAGATTGCGAACGAGGTACACAGCATCATCCGTGCGCAACTAGAACGTGTATTCAACGCCGATATTGCGAACAATGCTCGCATTCTCTACGGTGGTTCTGTGAAGCCGGAAAACAGCGCAGCACTGCTGACTCAGCCGGATATCGATGGACTTCTTGTGGGCGGCGCGAGCCTTGATCCGGCTTGCTTTGCGAAGATCGTTCATACGAAATATTGATCTGGATTCTTTTGAAATGATGAAAAGCCCCGCAGATTCGCGGGGCTTTCTTCTTTGGAATCACGCAGGATTTAGCGTGCGTGATGATGGGCGTGATGAGAACGGTGATGGCGGTGGTGGCGCGGCTGGGCAGAAGCGACAGTTCCGGCAACTGTGAGGACGGCAAGGAGAACAAGGGCGCTGCGACGAATCATCTTCAAGGGAGAAGCTCCATAATGGCTAGGCCATTGACTGCATTTTCCGCGAGTACCGCCGAAGCGTGGCCTATGAAAATGAAAGTTTCTTCGGGAATGTTCCTTGCTTGATTCCCTGACGTCCCTAGTGGACGACGCCGGCCTGATCGAAGGGCCAGTACACAAAGCTGGCCTTGCCGTAGATCAGCGTACGGTCCACCGGGCCAAAATCGCGGCTGTCCGATGAGATGGAACGGTGATCACCCATGACGAAGTATTCGTTTGCGGGGATGGTCATCTCTGGTTGCGAACGTTCGTCCGCGAATCTTACGGGGACATAAGGCTCTTTGAGTTGCTTGTCATTCACGAACACGCGACCATGCTCAATGCGCAAACGGTCGCCCGGAAGCGCAATGACTCGTTTGATATAGCTCTTGGTGAGGTCGCGGGGATAGTGGAAGACAACCACATCGCTGGGGTGGATTTCGCCCACGTGATAGGCCAGTTTGTTGATGAACAGGCGATCCTGATCCTGCAACATGGGCACCATGCTGGTGCCTTCTACACGGACCGGCTGGTAAAGAAACAGAATGATAAACACTGAGACTGCGACGGAGGCTAATACGTCTCTCAACCACGCCCAGGAGACGGCTTTGCGTACCGGAGTTGTCTCTTCCACGTTCTGCTGCTCGGTGTCGTTCATTGCCCTTCTACCACTGTATAAGACGGGCGGGGTGCCACAATAGTCACAGTCCCGGGCTTATAAGCAGATATCTGAAAGGTTTTCCTCGGCATCGAAACAGCTTGGACTAGAATGACGATGGCGAAGGACATAGAAGATCCATGCCTGCACTCATGATCGAAGAACAAAACAAAACGGCCCTGCAAGATAAGCAGGGCATCCGCTCTCTGGCCACCGAGCGACAAAATGAAGCTTCCGAGGGGTTCGACACCAAGTCAGCCCTTGAGATTGCGCGCATCATCAATGCGGAAGACGCGAAAGTCGCCGCAGCGGTGAAGAAGGCGCTCCCGGAAATAGCGCAGGTCATCGATGTGGTGGCGCGCTGTCTTCGCGACGGTGGGCGACTTATTTACGTGGGTGCGGGTTCATCGGGGCGCATCGCTTCGCTGGATGCGGCGGAATGTCCGGCCACCTTCTCAACACAGCCCGCACAGGTGCAGTACATTATGTGTGGCGGCCCCAAGGCACTTGCCAGCGCAGCAGACGTAAATGAAGACTCGCCTGACATGGGCCAGCGTGACATCGCCAAGCGCCGCCCCACCCGCAAAGACATTGTGATCGGTATTTCCGCTTCCGGGCGTACTCCGTACGTTGTCGGAGCCGTGGAGTATGCGCGCCTGCGAGGCGCCCAGACCGCGGCTATTGTCTGCAATCAGGGCACGCGATTGGCGGATGCTGCCGACATCTGCATGGTGGCCGAAGTCGGACCGGAGGTCATCAGCGGATCCACACGCCTTAAGGCGTCGACCGCGCAGAAGATGATCACCAACATGATCACTACGGGTGCAATGACTCGGCTCGGATATGTGTACGACAACCTGATGGTGAACGTACATATGAAGAATGAAAAGCTGGTGGAGCGCGGTATCAACGTGCTGCAGCGTGTCACCGGCGTTGATCGTGAAACAGCGATTCGCACGATCAAGTCTGCTGGAAAATCCATTCCGATTGCAGTGGTGATGCTCAAGGCAAACGTCGATAAGATGGAAGCCGTTCGCCGCCTGCAGAAGTCGGATGGTAACGTTCGACGCGCAATTGAGAATGCTCCGCTCGATCTTTAGAGACAACTACTGTGATGAACAAAGGGCCAGCAAATGCTGGCCCTTTGTTCTTTTTCGATGTGGGTTCAGTTTACCGAGACGGTGTCTGCTGACGGCGTGTCCTGTTCGCCGTCGATCAATTCTTCCTCTGATACGTCCGGAAAAAACATGACGAAGCATGTTCCGGAACGCTCTCCTTCACGGGTTCGAAGTCGCACTAATCCACGATGCTTACGAATGATCTCTTCGCTGACCCAAAGACCAAGCCCCGTGCCAGTAGCGTGCTTGGTGGTAAAGAAGGCTTCAAAGATTTTGCGCGCTGTCTCCGGAGACATGCCGTGGCCAGTATCGGCAACCGTAAGCAAAACACCACCGGACGGATAGGAAGTCCGGCGAATCCGTACGGACAATGTGCCGCCGCCGGACATGGCATCCAAAGAATTTGCCACTAGGTTCGCCAGAAGCTGACGCATCTCCCCGGCAAAGCACACCAGGGAAGCATCTCCTCGGGTTTCGCGCAGGACATTGATATTGGCGCGCAGCAGGCGAGGCTGATAAAGCGCAAGTACGGAATCCACAATCTCATTCAGATCAACCCGTGCACGCGACACTGACTGCCTGTAGAAACGCAATGTCTGTTGCGTGACCTGTGCCACGCGCGCAAGCTCCTCCTGCGCCATTTCGATGAATCCCACCGCGCTACCATCCATGGGTTGATGATTTCGGAGGATGTACAGAAGGTTGGTAACGGATTCCAGCGGGTTATTGATCTCATGCGCGACGCTGGCCGCCAGACGACCAGCGGCAGCCAGTTTTTCCGTACGACGGAGCGTTTCTTCCGCCTTCAGGCGTTCGGTAATTTCACTGCCCACAACGCCTACCCAACGCACACTGTCGCTGGCTGTTCGTACGGGATAAAACTGCATCAGCCATGCACGTTGCGAATCCTCGCGGCCGTCCTGCAGTTCAAGATTGCGAATGCCCTGCCCCGTTTTGAATACCTCTGCAACGCGAGCCTGCACCTCTCTCGCTAAGGAACCGGCGAGAATACCGCCATCCGCATCCTGGGTGGCGAACATGACAGAGAAGAAGTCGTTCTGGCGCACGATTTGGAACTCCGCGTCAAGAAAGGCGAAGCCAATCGGTGCGTTCCCCAACATGGAATCAAGCAGTGCCAATGTTTCCAGAAGACCACTGCGCTGCTCTTCCAGTTCGCGCACCATAGTGTTGAAGTTTTCGGTCAGCACGCCGGCTTCATTCCGTCCCGTGACGGGCAATGGAAACTCAGGATTCGGCAGAGTGCCGCGCAATACGCCGTGCGTCGCCGTGCTGAGCCTGCGAATGGGCTTGGTCATCCGACGGACGATCAGAAAAATGGGTAATAGATTGGCGAGCAGAGCCAGAGCACCATATGTCAGCGCAATACGCGCGATTGTATTGACCGTGCTCCCTCCAGCGGCGGGGTTGGGCTCGAGCCACAGCAATGCCACCGGTTTGCCATTTTCCAGCAACGGTGTGACCGCCTCTACCTGCCCCCTCCTGGAACGGAAGATGTGCTGCCCTGTGATGGTAGGCAGAACTTTGCGTTCGTCTTCGTCCAGATCGCGATTCGCGCCGCCCTTACTGGCGGCGACTGTATTGCCGCTGAGATCTGTCAACCGAGTGGACTGGATGCTCGGCGCGATCTCGGCAAGTTCCAGTAGTTCACGGAGGCCCTCGTTATCGCCCCGCCGAATCCGCTCCGTGCAGGCGGCGGCCAAACGATCGATCTGGCTGGCGATGCGCGCTTCCAGGCTCTTTCGTGATGCCTGCCTTGTACTGACAACGACATAGTAGAGGTAGCCGCTGAGCACAAGCGTCTGTGCAAGGATGATTCCAAGCACAAGCTGGCCGAAAAACGTTCGCGGCACGAGGCGGCGCATGTCACTCATTATCACGCACGTACAAGCCTACGCGAAAGCGATGCGGAAAGTATGACATTACAATTCAACAACCGCCGTGGTTTAGACAGCAAACGGCGCTGTGAGAGATGGGCTCTGCGGTGTAAATAAAACTCCGCCTTCGGGCGTGATGTGCATGCAGTCTTCCAGGCGCACACCAAATTCATTCGGTAGATAGATACCCGGTTCGTCGCTGAAGCACATGCCGGTTTCAAGGATGGTTTTGTTGCCGCGGACGAGATAAGGCCATTCATGGCCGTCCATACCGATGCCGTGGCCGAGGCGATGTGTGAACGTCTTGTAATCCGGGCCGAAGCCCGCGGCGGTGATGATGTCGCGTGCAGCCTTGTCTACAGATTGGCATTCGTTGCCTGCCTTCGCGGCGTCGCGTGCAGCTGCCTGCGCTTTATGCACGGTGTCGAAGACGCGCTTCATCTTGTCAGACGGTGTGCCGTAGACAAAGGTGCGCGAGATATCTGCTGCGTAGCCTTCCACGGTGCAACCGTCGTCGATGAGGACGATGTCGTTTTCCTTGATGACCTGCGGCTTGATGGAGCCATGCGGGAGCGCGCTATAGATGCCTGTCTCGCAGCTTGAGAAGCCGGGAAATCCGCTCTTGACGTAAGCTGCGCCCATCAGCGCGCTGAAGTCGGCTGTGTTCATGCCGGGGTGGCCGGCTTTCCATGCGGCTTCGTACACAGAGAGAGTTACCTGATTCGCCAGCGTCAGCAGATCCAGTTCATGCTTCGTCTTGATCCTGCGGCAACCGGCTGTAATCGGTGTTCCATCGACCACTTGCAAATTCGGATTGGCTTTCGCGATTTCGGATGCGTAGATGTACGGCGTCTTTTCTTCAACGCCCAGTTTGCCCGTGCGCAGGCCCGCATCGGCCAGTCCTTTGCCTACCAGAGCGAAGGGGCTTTCGTCCTCGTGCCAGGTGTAGATGCGCACGTTCTGACCGCCGGGAATGGTGTCCAGACGCTCGCGCATTCGGTCTTCTTCAAACGACGGGCATACAAGGAATGCTGCTCCCTTTACGGGGATGATGAACGCGAACATGCGTTCGCTGTTGCCGCTGCGGATACCGGTGAAGTACACCATGGACGTGCCGCCCGCCAGCAGGACACCGGCGATTCCCTGCTTTGCCATCAACTCCTGTGCGCGGGCAATGCGCTCGCCGCGCTCCGCTACGGTAACAGGCGTTGCTTCTGCCTTACGGTTGGGCAAAGCCGCGATAGACGGCGGCAGAGGGCCCTTTACAGGCGCTTGTGCTTCGGGGCGCTGGGCCTCGGCCATCAGGGAGGTGGAAGCTGCGGCGGCCAAGGCGGCGTGCGAGAGAAAATGACGGCGGTTCATGAAAATTCTCCTTCGCGCCCGACGTATAACGCAACGGCGCTTCTCTGCAGAAATGTTTGAGTAACAACAAGGTATCAGCAAGTGCCGTACACAACAGCAGTCGCCGCAAAAAGTTGCGCGCAACCATTGCGTAGGGACGTGTTTGTACATGCAGAGCGAGTGCAGATGTTTGCCGCTCACGTAAGGAGTAACCCGTCATGAAACAGATCGTTCTGACCTCTGCATTTCTTCTCTCGTTTGCAGGAACAGCCGCCTTCGCCCAGACCGCTGCTTCACAGGCACAGACCGCTGCACCGCAAACGCAGGTAGCGCATAAACATCACCGTGGCGCGCACAATCCGCATAAAACCGCGTTGAAGATGGGTAAGAAGCTTGGTCTGTCGCAGGACCAGACGGCGAAACTGGAACCCATCCTGGCCGAGCGTCAGCAGAAGATGAAGGCGCTTCGTACCGACACCACACTGACGGCCGACCAGAAGAAAGATCAACGCCGCCAGATCCAGGAAAGTACACAAACAGAGATGTCAGGTGTGCTGACACCGGATCAGATGCAGCAGTTGAAGACCATGCGGCAAGCGCATCGACACGCCGCCAAGACCGGCGTCTAGACCAACCAGAAAACGATATGAGAGCGCGGCAGTAATGCCGCGCTCGACTCATTTCTCTTCAATCCATGTGTGATCCGGCAAGGTTTTTCGGAATGCCTCAAACTCCGGCTGCAAACGCTTCAGCGCAGCGGGCGATGTCGCGTAGAACGACACGCCAACCGTGGAGATGGGACTGTCGAAAAATTGCGGGGATTTCTGCAAAACACCAAGTTTGATCCAACCTGACGGAGGGCTGGCAAACCACGAACTGTAGATCATGACCAGCCCGACACCGTGTTTCTTTGTGACGCGATCCAGCCACGCCGTATCGCGATTTTTCTCGCGCAAGGTTTCAAGATTTGCCAGTCCGATCAGGTCCAGAATGTAAAACTTGCCGTAGGCGTTCATGCTTACCCAGCCGAGGTCGTTCACCGCGACGTTTTTTGAACCCACCTGCTGCACAAAACGATGCATTTCATATTGCTGGCGCGCAATTTCAAGGGAAGCTCCTGGCGATCCCAGAAGAGGCGGCACGAAGGCGACGGCACTCAGCAGCGTGAGGAGCCACACCGCGGGCGCAAGCAGTTTCTGCCCCCTCATGGCGTGGAGCATCAGTCCCAATGCAAGAAGCAGAACGAAGATGCGGAGTGCGACGTCATAACGAAAGTACCAGTCGTACGGCCCGACCAGCACCATTGCAACCACTGCCAACAGGACTGCCACCATGGGCCATATCGCGAAGCGACGCCGCAGGCCCACGCAACAAACTGCAATCACCGCGATACAGACGAAGATCACGCGACGCGGAGGCCTGACGAATAAGCCCGTCACATTCGCGAGAATCAACTGCCTCAGATGGGCTAGTCCGGTCGTGTGGCCGCCACCGGCTGCCATGCCACCCTTTGCCATGACGGAGTTGGGAAAAGGAGGTAGGCCATGCCCGTGCAGGAAGACTCCTAACCCAATCAGAGGGAGAGCGCTGACCGCAAGAACCGTCAGTGCCGTGCCGTAGCGACGTTTCAGTAGCAGTACGGCGCAAAGGGCTCCGGTGTACACCACATTTTCATAGCGCACCGCTGGGGCCAGCGCCGCCGCGGCCAGATAGGGCAATGGAATGCAATCGCCCTCATATCCCCGGAAGATAGCGATCACGCAGGCGATAACCAGAAAAACCTGGAGAGAGTGCTCCATCCCGGTCATGGTCAGACCGGGCATATTTGCTGCCAGCACAAGGCAGATGGCTAACCCGGCAACGGAAAGAGTACCGAATCCGACGGCACGCAAGCGTGGCTCAAGCCAGCGCCCCAGCAGGATGCAGGTCCCGAGCGAGAACGCCACATTCAGGACCAGCGGCATCCACTCCCCGACCGCGGTCCGACTCAGCGGTGCGAGTAGAAACGGCCACAACACGCTGGAAGAGGGCGACGTAATTTCGCCCGGATTGATGCCGTAATGCCCCACTGCCAGGTTTTGGGCAAGTGCCAGATGGATGTACGGGTCGTCCAGTGTGTAGCTGAAGTGGGGGGCGCGCAGGAGCACGATGATCAGCATGACCGCTACTGCTGTCAGGTATGCGCCGATCATAACGGGAGCCATCAGCCCCTGGTGAGCAGCGGATCCCGTGTTTTCCGGACGATGGCTTCCCATCGGGTCAACAGATTTCAACATGCAAAAGGAACCTCTCCCGATAACCTGCAAAGCCGGCAAGTCTTCCGTAGACTGAGATACATGGATAAGTTTGTTGTCCGTGGTGGCAATCCGTTGCTTGGCACCATCAAGGTTTCCGGCGCAAAGAACTCGGCTCTTCCCTGTATGGCTGCGGCCATCCTTACGGAAGAGGAAGTGGTTCTTGAAAACATTCCCCAGGTCCGCGATATTGAGACCGAACGCAAGCTGCTGGAAAGCATGGGTGCGCATGTAGAGCTGGGTTATGGCCGTGCGCAACATCGCACCACGATCCAGTGCGCGGTGCTGTCTGATCCAGAAGCCAAGTACGAGATCGTGAAGACCATGCGCGCGTCTTCGCTGGTGCTTGGGCCGCTGGTGGCGCGCGCAGGCATTGCGCGTGTAGCGATGCCCGGCGGATGCTCGATTGGCGACCGTCCCATCGACCTGCACCTGAAGGGTCTGGAGCTGATGGGAGCGAAAATTACGCAGGAGTATGGCTACATTGAAGCCAGAGCGGACCGTCTGCACGGCGCGCATATCTCCTTTGACAAAATCACCGTTACAGGGACAGAAGATCTGCTGATGGCCGCAACCCTGGCCGACGGCGAAACCGTGATGGAAAATTGCGCGCAGGAACCGGAAGTGACCGACCTCGCCGACATGCTGATTGGCATGGGTGCGCAGATTGAAGGCGCGGGTACTTCGACCATTCGTGTGAAGGGCGTGTCGAAGCTGCACGGTGTGCGGCATCGCATTAATCCCGATCGCATTGAGGCTGGAACCTTCCTGATTGCAGGAGCTATCTCTGGCGGCGATCTGAATGTCGATTGCCTGAACCCCGCGCATCTGGGCGCCGTAATTGCCAAACTGGAAGAGTGCGGCGTGCGTCTGGACGTGGGTAAAGACAACATCCGTGTGCGCAGCGAGGGCGGCAGCTCGCTGAAGGCTGCAGACATTACGACAGTGGAATATCCTGGTTTCCCCACCGACATGCAGGCACAGTACATGGCGCTGGCAACGCAGGCAGAGGGCACCAGCGTGATCACGGAAAACATCTTCGAGAATCGCTTCATGCACGTGCCAGAGCTGGCGCGCATGGGCGCGAACATCCGTGTGGAAGGCCGCACTGCAACTGTTCGTGGACGTACACCGTTGCAGTCAGCTGCCGTGATGTGCAGTGATCTTCGCGCTTCCGCTTCGTTGGTACTTGCCGCACTGATAGCGGATGGCGAAACGATTCTGGATCGCGTGTACCACATCGATCGTGGCTACGAACGCATTGAAGAAAAGCTTCGCGGTGTGGGCGCGCAGATTCGCCGCATGGGCGAGGTCTTCGGCAAACGATAAGCAACAAAGTTAACAGGTTGTAGAAGGCCCGGCATCGCCGGGCCTTTCTACATTGCCATCTGCCAGGGCAGGAATGCCCATACGTTGCAATGTCTCTCGGAGCGGCATCCCCGTCAGTGTTTGGCGCGCCATTTTGTCATGCACAAGATGTTCGTGGGAGTCGCGCGAACTGAAGAACACCTTCGCGGCCCCGGCGAGAGGCAGAACAAACATCACGGTAAACACAAACACTGCGGGTTCCGCCATTGGGGCAGTCTCGTCTCCTGCTGAAATTGCATCGGTTACCTTCCTCATCGGCTTCAACGAAAATCCCTTGAGCGAGTTACTATGGAGCCACTAATACCCAATTTCCGCAGGAGTTCTCTGCCCATGCGTCGTCTATCGCGACTCGCCGCTACGCTGCTCTGCTTTTCGTTCGCCTCGCTTGCAGCTTCTGCGCAGATTCCACTGCTGAATGAGCGCAAGGACTGGTCCGGCCCTGCGAATGCCTGGTGGGCGCACGTTTCGTACCTGGCGGATGACAAGCTGGAAGGCCGTCGCGCCGGAACTCCGGGGTATGAAAAGGCAGTGGCGTATGTCGAAGAACAGTTCAAAGCTATTGGCTTAAAACCTGCGGGCACCAACGGCTATCAGCAGTCATTTGCGCTTGTGCCCACGTCGATTGACACAGCTGCCTCGTTCTTCCGCATCAACGCCAGCGGCAAGACCATTGACTTCCCTATCGGCTCCGATGCGACGCTGGCTCCCGGCATGGAGAACACCTCAGTTTCGAACTCGCCAATGGTCTTCATTGGCTACGGCCTTCGCATTCCGAAGAAGCACATCGACGATTTTGCTGGAACAGATGTAAAGGGCAAGGTTGTTGTCTTCTTTAATGCGCCTCCGATCAACCTGCAGGGGCCTCAGCGTGCCTATGCTCGCAGCAACGATCAGCGGTGGAAACAGCTTGCCGCAGCCGGTGCAGTGGGCATGATCTCGCTGGCACTTGCTCCGCCGCAGAACAATGCCAATGGCCCCGCCCGCGCGGGTGGCGCACGCCTTCTGTTTGAAGATCCCGCTCTGAACAGCATGAAGGGGTTGCAGGTGAGCGCCACCATTGCCTACAACGCCGGTGACAAGCTCTTCGGAGGCAGCGGTCATAGCTATGAAGAACTTCGCAAGCTGGCCAACGCTGGCGAGACGTTGCCGCATTTCGCATTGCCCGGCACGCTTGAAGCGAAGACGACGATCAGCAAGGCTGCGGCGGTTCACATGTCCAACGTGATTGGCCTGCTGGAAGGTTCTGACGCCAAGCTAAAGAAGGAATATGTTGTTGTCAGCGCGCATCTGGACCACCTTGGCATTGGTCGTCCTGTCAATGGCGATAGCCTGTACAACGGCGCGATGGACAACGCTTCCGGCTCAGCTTCAGTGATTGAATGTGCGAAGCTGATGGCGAAGTATCCGCATCCGAAGCGATCAATCTTGTTCATTACGCTAGCGGGTGAGGAGCTGGGCGAACTTGGTTCTGCGTACTTCGCGAGTAAGCCCACCGTCCCCAAGAAGGATGTTGTCGCTGATCTGAACATGGACATGTATCTGCCCCTGTTCCCCCTCCGCTTCATTGAAGTACAGGGCCTTGGCGAAAGCACCCTGGGTAACGATGCCCGTGCCGCGTTCCAGTTGAACGACGTTGAAGTTCAGTTCGACAAGCAGCCGGACGAGAACCGCTTTGTCCGCTCGGACCAGGTGAATTTCGTGAAGCAGGGCATTCCGGCGCTGGCATTCAAGTTTGGCTGGACGCCCGATTCGCCTGAGCAGAAGATTTTCATGGATTGGGTGAAGACTCGCTACCACAAGCCGAGCGATGATCTGCAACAACCTGTTGATAAGGCTGCTGCTGCACAGTTCACCGTGGTGCTTGGACAGCTGACGACCCGCGTCGCCAATGGGCCGAGACCGGAATGGTATCCGGAAAGCTCTTTTGCAGATCAGAAATAACCCGGCAACGATCACCGCACACAAACGCCAGCCGGCATTTACCGGCTGGCGTTACTCTTAAGAGAACAGAAATTTCTTAGACACTATCCAAGAGCGGCGATAAGAAGAGCATGAGCACAGAACTGGAATACGAAAACACACTGCCCCCCGCAGCGATGCCCGGTATCAAGGTGGCAATCCTGGGAACCGGCAAAATGGGCGGCATTCTTCTGCAGGCCTTCCTGAAGAACAACCTATTGCATGCCGAACAGATCATTGCGACCGTTGCCCACCCGGAGCGCGCCCATGCGCTTTCTGCGCAGTACAGCGTGGAAGTGACCACGGACAACGTGGAGGCGGCGAAGCAGGCAGACGTGATTCTGCTTGGCGTGAAGCCAATCCAGGTGCCCGCGCTGATTGAGCAGATTCGACCGGTACTCACGCCGCAGAAGATGCTCGTGTCGTTCGCAGCGTCGGTGAAGACCTCGGCGATTGAAGATGCCGCTAGCATCGAGATGCCCGTGGTGCGTTCCATGCCGAATACTCCGGCGATGTTGGGTGCCGGCATTACGGCGCTATGCCGCGGACGCTTTGTGTCGGAGGATCAGCTCGGCATTGCGCAGCGCATCTTCGGCACTGTGGGTCGCACCGTGGTGGTGGATGAGAAGCACATGGATGCTGTTACGGGGCTTTCGGGTTCTGGTCCAGCGTTCATTTACATCATCATTGAGGCGCTGGCCGAGGCTGGTGTGAATGTCGGTCTGCCACGGGATATTGCAACACAGCTTGCGGCGCAGACGACTTTTGGTTCCGCGCGGATGGTGCTTGAAACCGGCTATCACCCTGCACTGTTGAAGGACGCGGTCACCACTCCGGCAGGCTGCACGGTGGACGGCATTCTTGAACTGGAAGAAGGCGGTCTTCGCGTCACTCTGATCAAGGCAGTGAAGCGTGCGACGCAACGCGCGAAAGAGCTCGCAGCCGGATAACCTGAAGTTAGTTAGGGAAACGAAATATGAATACCGCCGTTGCCACGCCCAGCCAGACACGTTCTCTGAAAGGAGTGCGCCTGTGGGCGTGGGCCACGCTTGCGCTCTTTGTTGTGGTGGTTTTGCAGGGTGCGGTGGTTCGCGCCACCTCTTCCGGCGCGGGCTGTGGCGCTCACTGGCCGCTGTGCAATGGCGAGGTGCTCCCGCACTTCCAGCGGCTGGCCACGATCATTGAGTTCATGCACCGGTCACTGACCGGCATATCGGGAACCATGTTCTTTGTGTTGGCTGGGTGGACTTTCCTGGCTACGCCAAAGCAACATCCGGCACGTAAGGCGGCGCTATGGTCGCTCGCTTTTCTGATCTTGGAAGCACTGCTGGGCGCGGTTCTGGTGCTGGGGCATTACGTTGAAAACAACACGTCAAACATGCGTGTTTTCGTGCAGTCCATCCACTTCACCAACACGATGATCCTGTTGGCAGCTACGACTACCGTAGCTGTCTTGTTGGGAAATCTGAAGGCCTCTGCCTATAACAAGCCCTTGCGACAGGCCTCGCTGCTGACGATTGTTGCTGTTCTTATTACGGGTGCAGCGGGATCGGTGGCAGCGCTGGCCGACACGATCTTCCCGTCGCATTCGCTTCATGCGGCTATTGCGGCTGATTTTGCAGCTGATTCGCCGCTGCTCATTCGTATGCGCTGGATACATCCCGCAGCCTCGCTGTTGATCGTTGCCGCAACGTTGTCGTTAGCAAAACGACTGAAGCAGAACAACGCTGGCCTCGCGGCGAATCTGCTCTTTGCGAATCTCGCTCTGCAGATGTTGATTGGCGTTGCCGATGTGCTGATGCTGGCGCCGACATGGATCCAGGTGCTGCATCTTTTTGGAGCCGACCTGTTCTGGATTTCGCTCATCGGCATCAGCGTTCCGCTGTTTCTTGCCAAGCCTTCGACGACGTAGCAAGGGTATAGACAGAAAAGCGGGGATGCTAATGCATCCCCGCTTTTTGTATTTGAATGAGGTCTAGTGCCCGTCGACCTTATCGGCCATCTTTTCTGTGCCGACCTTGGTTTTATGAGCGGCGACCTTGGTGCCATGTGCGGTGGCATCCGCAGCCTTCACAGTGCCTTCCTTGGTCTTCTCAGCCGCTACTTTTGTGCCGTGCGCAGTAGCATGAGCGGCATCCACTGTGCCTTCTTTTGTTTTATGCGCAGCGACCTTGGTGCCGTGAGCGGTGGCATCGGCGGCCTTCACGGTGCCTTCCTTGGTTTTGTCGTAGCCGGTTTCAGTTCCTTTGGCAATGGCGTGCCCGGTGTTCTTGGTGGCCTTCGCCGTGTCGTGACCAGCGTCTTTCATATCCTGCTTGGCGGTCTGCGCCATCAGACTGCCCGCGGAAACCACCACGCCCAAAGCCAGCACTGCAAATCCTGTCTGTCGCATCATCTTGCCACTCCCTCTAACGAAACGTGTGAGCGTTTCTTCTATAGACTCTGAAACACGCATTCTGGTTGGACGATAGGTGATATTCCGGGTTCGTTCACATATCTCTGATAGCCTTGCGCTGCACAACCGCATCCAACAGAAGAGAAACATGCCAACATCGTCACGCAAAGGAAAGTCTGCTGCCAGCAGCGGACGCGAAACGTCTTCTTCCAGCCAGCCGCGCCATTTTTTCTTCAATCGCGACGAGTCCTGGTTACGGTTCAACAGCCGCGTTCTGGAAGAGGCGCAGGACACCAGCAATCCCCTGCTGGAGCGTGTGAAGTTTCTCGCGATTACCGCTTCCAATCTGGATGAGTTCATCGAAGTGCGTGTAGCCGGTATTCTGCAGCGTATTGAAGACGGCTATCAGCAGCCGTCCGGTGATGACGATGACGGACTGACAGAGCAGGAACGGCTGGATCAGCTTGCGGATCACCTGCACCGCTTCAGCAGGGAACAATATTCCGGCTGGACACGCGACATGTTGCCCTCATTGCGTAAAGCGGGCATCGACATTCTTTCCTGGAAGCAACTGGACAATGAAGCTCTGCGCCACGCGGCCGAGTTTTACGAACGCGAAGTCGATCCATTGTTGACACCAGTCACCATTGATCCGACGCACCCGTTTCCACGCGTGCTGAACAAGGCGCTCTGCATTGGCCTGCTGCTTCGACGCAAAGGCAGCAAACGCGATAAACGTCCGCTTGGAGGAAGCACCCTGGGCGTGGTAACAGTGCCACGCACACTGCCTCGGCTGATCCGCCTGCCTTCCGCGGATGGAACGTATCGTTTTCTCTTCCTGCATGAGTTGATTGAGGAGCGCATGCAGCGGCTGTTTCCCGGATACGAAATTCTTGCGCGGTCGCCCTTCCGTGTAACGCGCAACAGCAATCTCTATCTGCAGGAAGAAGAATCACGTTCACTGCTGGAGAGTGTGCGCGCGGAACTTCATAATCGCCGCAAAGGCGATGTGGTGCGACTGGAAATTTCGGCCGGAGCAGATGAGGAGTTGATCGACCAGCTTCGCGTGAACTTCGAGCTGGATCGCTGGCAGGTCTTCCGTGTTGACGATCCGGTCAACCTCACGCGACTGATGGAACTCTACAGCGCCGTCGATCGCTCTGACTTAAAATTTCCTCGCTTTGCCGGACGAGAATTCGCACCGCCGCCTTTAGCGGACGGACGGCCTGGCTGTCTCTTCGACACCATTCGAAATCGTGACATCCTGCTGCACCATCCGTTCGATTCTTTCCGCACCGTGGAGAAATTTATCGAGGCCGGAGCAGAAGACGAATGCGTGATCTCCATCAAGCAGACGCTGTATCGTACATCGCGCGATTCACCACTCTTCCAGGCCTTGCTGGACGCGGCGCAGACCACGGACGTGACGGTGGTGGTGGAGTTGATGGCGCGGTTCGATGAAGACTCTAACATCCGCTGGGCACGCACGCTGGAAGACGCGGGCGTGCAGGTGTTTCACGGCATCGTTGGCCTGAAGACACACGCGAAGCTCGCGCTGCTTGTGCGTCGCGATCCGGATGGCGTTACGCGTCGCTATGGACACCTGGGCACGGGCAATTACAACTCGATTACGGCTCGTTTTTATACCGACGTCAGCCTGCTAACAGCGAATGAAGCAGTCACGTCTGCGGTGCAGAAGGTGTTCAACTACCTGACTGCCGATGCGCAGAATGAGACCTTCCGCCCGCTGCTGGTGGCACCCGTTACGCTTGCCACGGATATTCTGCACCTGATCGAACGAGAGGCACAGCACGCACGCGCAGGGCGTCCTGCGCGCATCATCGCGAAGATGAATGCTCTGCTGGATGGCAACACCGTCCGAGCGTTGTATGCCGCATCACAGGCTGGTGTGGAGATTGACCTCATCGTCCGAGGCATGTGTGCGCTGCGTCCCGGCGTGCGTAAATTGAGCGAAAGTATCCGAGTGCGCTCCATCGTTGGGCGCTTCCTGGAACATAGCCGCATCTACTGGTTTCAGAATGGCAGCAAGGTAGAAGACGGAAGTGCGGCTGATCACACTGAGGTTTACTGCGGCTCTGCAGACTGGATGCCCCGCAACCTGTTTGAGCGATGCGAAGCGATCTATCCTGTCACGCAGCCTGATTTGAAGAAGCGCCTGCGGCATGAGATTCTTGAAACCTATCTCGCGGATAACGTGAAATCGCGTTTTCTGCAGGAGGACGGCAGCTATACACGGCCTCCAGTGGGCGCACGTCCTGTAAATGCGCAGGAACGCTTGATGGAACTGGCGGCTCTGCCTTGGCCTGACCCCATGTCTCCCACATCCCCTACTGCTGCAAAGACTAAGCCGGTGGCAGAGAAGTCTCCTGTGCAAGCCGAGAGTAAATCAAAGACGAAGAAAGCCGTCGTCAAAAAGGCAGCGAGACCTGCAAAGAAGGCAACAGCCGCGCGCAAATCTTCAACGAGCAAAAAAACAAGCCGTCCCTGAGCGTTACTCGGGACGGCTTGTTTCTACTTTCGAGGAGTTAGAAAGCTGCCAGATCGACCATTGCGGTGTAGATGTGTTCGGGCTGCGGCAGAATTGCATCTTCCAGAATCGGCTGGTAGGCCACGAAAGTATCCATGCCCGCTACGCGACGCACCGGTGCGTCGAGGTCGTGGAAGAGTTCGTCACTGATGCGTGCGGCGAGTTCCGCACCGAAACCCCAGCTACGCATGTCTTCATGCGCGATGATGACACGATTGGTCTTGCGGACGCTTTCAGCGATGGTTTCAAAGTCATAGGGCGAGAGCGAACGGAGGTCGATGATCTCCGCCGAGATTCCCTTCTCGCGTTCCAGCTTTTGGGCCGCCTGCAAGGCGCGCGGCACCACTGCACCGTAGGTGACGACAGTAAGGTCTGAACCGGGTTTCACGGTCTTCGCCTTGCCAAACGGAATCATGTATTCCGGGCCGGGGTTCGGGCCGCGGCCATAGGCTTCACGGTAAAGACGCTTGTGCTCCAGAAACAGAACCGGGTCATCGCAACGGATAGCGGTGCGCAACAGACCCGCAAAATCCTGCGCGGACGATGGCATAACAACTCGAATGCCCGGCGTGTGCGTGAAGATGCTCTCGCCTGATTGCGAGTGATAAATGGAACCACCCGTGAGGTAGCCCCCAATGGGAACGCGGATGACTAACGGCGCAGAGTGGTTGCCGTTTGAGCGCCACCGGAAGTTCGATAGCTCATTGCGCATCTGGTGTACGGCGGGCCAGATGTAATCGAAGAACTGAATTTCGACGACCGGCTTTAGACCACGTGCGGCCATGCCAATAGCGCGCCCTACAATGTTTGCTTCGGCAAGCGGAGAGTTGAAAACGCGATCCGAACCGAACTGAGTCTGCAGGCCAGCGGTGATCTTGAAGACACCGCCCTTACCTTTGATCTCGCCGGATTTGAGATATTCGTCTCGTGTGGCATCTGCCACATCCTCACCGAAGATGACAATCCGATCGTCGCGCTCCATCTCGTCGCGCAGAGTGCAGTTAATGAGATCGGCGATAGTGTGATCGACCTTGTCAACCGGGTTCAGTTCGGTGGAGAAGATGCTGTCCGTGGGGTCCAGGTCTTCCGAATACACATGCTTCGTGATGCCGGCGACGGTGGGAAGCGCCGCTGCGAGTGCTTCGTCTGCCGCCTGACGGACTTCGTCGTCCACTTCTGTCTTGAGCTTCTGAAGCTGCTCTTCCGTAAGAATGTTTTCGCGCAGCAGCAACGCCTCAGTTTTCAGAATGGGATCGCGGAGAGCGTCGGCTTCCAGTTCCGATGAATGACGGTACCAGCGCTCGTCGTCAGAGAGCGCGTGCGAGTACGGACGGATCACATGGCCGTGAACAAACGCTGGGCCTTTGCCGCTGCGGCAGTATGCGACCGCTTCCTGCATCGCCTCATAGCTGGCGATGGGATCTGTGCCGTCAATCTCCGCGAAGTGAAAGTTGGGAAAGTTCGCGACGAGGCGCGAGATGTTGCCGCCGGGCGTGTTCGCTTCGACTGGCGTGGAGATGGCGTAGCCATTGTCTTCCACGACGAAGAGCACGGGAAGTTTCGCGTTGGAGGCTGTGTTCAGAGCCTCCCAAAATTCGCCCTGCGAAGTGGACCCCTCACCTACCGAGGTGTACACCACTTCGTCTTTATGGAAATCAACGTCCTTGAAAGCGCGGTAGTCGCCGGGGCCGTAGTTCCCTTTTGCAGCTTCCGGATGGTGGGTGAAATAGCGGCCTGCCTCCGCGCAACCGACGGCGTGGAGAAGCTGCGTGGCCGTCGCGGAAGAAGGCGACATAAGTCGCAGTTCCTTGGAGGTCCAGTGCGAAGGCATCTGGCGTCCTCCGCTGCCGGGATCGTCCGCTCCCACTGCCTGCAGAAGTTGATCCTTTACCGTCTGGCCGACGGCAAGGGCGAATGCGCGATCACGATAGTAGGGGAAGAACCAGTCGTAGCGCGGCTTTAGCGAAAGTCCCGCGGCGACGAGGAGCGCTTCGTGGCCGGCGCAGGAGATCTGGAAGAAGATCTTCTGCTGGCGTTTGAGCAAGATTTCGCGATCATCTGTCTTCCGCGAAAGGTACATCAGGCGGAAGAAGTGAATCAGTTGTTCCGGCGAGAGCGATCCGAGTGCGCTCTGTGAAGTCTTCTGTGGTGCGTTCGCGCGTGTTGCCATCGCTTTCCGGCCTGCCATCCTTACCTGCTGGAATCAGCGGATCGCCGGCGCGAGGCACAACGTTCCCTGTTGATTGTACTGCTGTTGGGCGACGCGCGCTCAAGCGTGGAAATCGTTGGCCGATAAGGGCAGTGTCGCAATGTGGAACGGCCGTGGCTGTTCCATACACAGCATTTTGACCCTGAACAGCGAGGCACCATGTCCGTAAGAACCGGTTTGCGCCGGGCGATCCCCTCTGCCCTGATGACCTTGATGCTGGCCACTTGGCTTTCTCCAACGGTAGCCGCACAGACGACTTCCCCACTGGCCGCAACGGCGCAGCGCAAGATGCTGGTGGTCTATCGAGACGGCACGATACCAGCAGACGCCGACAACATGGCACAACGTGCCGGTGGACGAATGCTGCGCAAGCACGCCCGCTTTGGAGCGGCTGTCGTAAGCGGTACTGCAGCCTCGGAAGCAACTTTGCGAAGAGATCCAAACGTTGAGTATGTCGTGGAAGATCGCTCAGTCACGGCAAGCCAGTTGAAGATGCGCACGATGGATGCGAACCAGATGAATGCACCGTCAGTTCACTCATCTGCCCCCACGCTGGCCATGCCGTCGGACGGGCCGGACGCCTTCTACACCAACTCACCGCAAGGATGGGCTGTGCGCGTGGTAGGCGGTTATGGCGGTGGCATCGCCGGTGGTCCGGAGGCTGGTCCTTGGGCTACATCCACGGGCAAGGGCGTGCGTATCGCAGTATTGGACAGCGGCGTGGATCGTACGCACCCAGACATCGCGCCGAATCTGCTACTGAACATGAGTGACGTGGATCAGACGCAGCAGCCCAGCGCCTGCGATGATGGTTCGCCACAGGACCAGAGTGGGCATGGAACCTGGGTGGCATCGCTGGCTGCGGGCGCAGCCGGAAGTGCGACGGGATTGACCGTGGGCGTCGCTCCGGGTGCATCTCTCCTGAATGTGAAAGTGTTGCAGCGGATGCCGGGCACCGGGTCAACGACAGCGGAACAATGCACGAATGGGCAGCCTTCCGGAATGTTGTCCTGGGTGCTCCAGGGCATTGACGATGCGATTGCGCAAAAGGCAGACGTCATCGTGCTCAGCATGGCCATCACGCTCGATTTGTATAGCGGTGACGCGGCAGGATTGAAGGCGAGTTTCGATCGTGTAACCCATGCCGCAAGCGATGCTGGTGCTGTGCTGGTGGCTGCGGCAGGCAATGATGCGTTCAACTTAGCCAATGCACGTTATGTGTCTTATCCGGCGCAATCGCGCGATGTATTGGCTGCGGTCGCTTCAACAAATCCCGATTGTGCGGAAGACCTGACAGCGGGCGACGGGTGCGCGCCCGGGTTGGTGACCTTGGCGTATTACAGCAATTATGGCGCTCCTTTGAACGCTGTTGCAGCACCCGGTGGTAGCTATCCGCAGGGCGGTAACTATGCTGTTTCGGGATGGGTCCGCGGAGCATGTTCTACCGGTATTCCGAACACATCCGACGGTTTGCCCGGGACCAACGGACGTTCGTTTGGCTGCTTCAACCTTGGACACATTGGATACATGCAGGCCATTGGCACCAGCGCCTCCGCGCCGCTGGTGGCGGGTGTGGTGGCACTGGTAAAGGCGGCCCATCCGGATTGGAGCGCCGCCACGATCATTGCAGCGATTCGTGCATCTGCCGTGCCAACGGCAACCATGCCGTATGGAGTGGTCAATGCATCCACTGCACTGGCTTACAAACCGTAATGCTTACTGGCGCATACGGTCTTTTACAGACTTGGCCAGTTTTTCAATCTCATCTGCCTGCCGGATGACGTCTATGGAGAGTTCATCCCTGCGGGTTTGATCCACTGCGGCTTTCAATAGCTGCGCCTTCGCCAGAAGTTCATCGGCATCTGCAAGCATTTTTTTCTGGCGATCCGCTGCGGCCATCTGCGCCTGTGAGTTCACCATCTTTTTCACTGCGGCACTTTCCATGTTCTGCGCGCGGGCAGAGTTCATGGGAACTGCGATAAGTACCCCCGCGGCAATCGCCGCGAAACGAACGTACTTCAACATCCCACACCATCCACACAATGGTCCGTAACGGCGCACATCTTCGTCGTCATGCGGTCCCCCAGAGGCCCATATCAGTTGCGCATCTGGTCCTTCACCTGTCGGGCCAGCCGGGCAATCTCATCGAGTCGTTTCTGATCTTCCGGAGTTGCTTCACGCCCCTGAAGATCGGCTCGAAGCTGTTGCGTCAGCGCCAGCAGCCGATTGGCGTTGTCCACCATACGCTTCTTTCGGTCCAGTTTGCGAGCTTCTTCACGACGACGAATCAAGGCAGGATCGATTCCGGTGTCCGAGTCGCTGGCGGTGCCGAGGGGCATGTGAATATCGGATGAAGAATCCCCCGAGGGAACCCGGCCACCACTTGTCGGGGAGGGGTTGGGCGAACTGCTCTGGGCGGCAGCCGGCAGAGTCACAAAGGATGCGAGAAGTAACAGCCGTACGGTTTTCGTCATGGGAAACCTCTCGTGTGGATATGCGGATGGGTTGCAGCGCGGGAGTGCCTGCGCCATCCTTAAGAGATCAGGACTGCTGGTTTTGGCCTGATTGTACCCCCGGCGGCTTCTGCCGCAAGAAGGACATTTTGAGCATGATGCCTCTTTTCGCTCTTCTCCTGGTCGCTGCGACCAAGCAACCGGGCGAGGGCCACCCTCCCGAAACATTCCACGATCTGGGACAGAGCTGGCACGACGACGTGTTGGACTTCGTTCGTTATGACGTGCCGAAGCTGATCGTCATCCTGTTGATGGCTTTTGTGCTTCAGTACATCGTTGCCTTTTTTGTGAAGCGCATGCGCCGGATTGCCGACGCATATCCCGGAACACAGCGAGCATCGCAATTGCGGACGATGGCGGCAATCCTTCGCGCCACCTGCTACGGGCTGATCGGCTTCATTGCCCTGCTGCAGATTCTGCAGTTATTCAACATTGACCTCAAACCTCTGCTGGCTTCCGCCGGTGTGGTCGGCCTTGGAATTTCTTTTGGCGCCCAAAGCATGTTCAAGGACATGTTGAATGGCGTCTTCATCCTCATTGAAGACCAGTTCAACGTTGGCGATGTGGTCACAATCGCCGGACTCACCGGAACTGTGGAGGATCTGACGCTTCGCTCCACGACGTTGCGGTCGGGAGACGGCACGCTGAACTTCATTCCGAATTCTCAGATTGCAACGGTTTCGAATCTGACACGCCAATATTCGGTCGCAACACTGAACGTCTCGGTAGATGCATCAGCCGACCCGGATCGAGTGATGGCCGTTCTGAAGTCCGTTGCAATGGAAGTGCGAAAAGATGCCACCTTTCAGAATGTTGCGATTGCCGATCCGGACATCCTGGGCGTAGACAAGATCAACGGGCGCGAAGTCGTTTACCCCGTGAACATTCGTGTGAAAGCAAATCAGAAAGATCCGATTCTGCGTGCGCTGCGACGCCGAGTTCTGCTGGCGTTTGAGAAGGAAGGTATTCCGCTGGGACTTCCGACAAGCACGATTGTCATGCAGGCGAAGGGCGATCCCACATTGGCACAGCCCCCCGTTTCGATCACTGGAAGCTAATCTGCCTCATTTACTAGGGCACGGCGGAAGCGGTGCCCTTCTAGACCTTGCGAGCGAGTACGAGTGTGATGTCGTCAGGTTGCTCCGCGCCACCAATCCACGCGTCAAGCGCAGCCATCACTTCCGTGGAGATAACTTCCAACGGCTGATTTCGATTGGCACGTACGACGTCCAACAGGCGGTCTTCGCCAAACTCACCGAAATCATTTTCCGGTTCAGTTACACCGTCGGAATAAGCAATGAGCAGGTCGCCGCTTTCTAACTGGACCGTCTCCTGCTCGTAGCGCATTCCATCCATCAGGCCCACCACTGTCCCACCCTTGTCGAGTGCACGCACGCTACCGTCTGGCTTCATGACAAACGGCGGAAGCTGTCCAGCGTTCGAATACGTGAGGCGTCCGCTGCGATCGTCATAGTGCGACAGGAAGAGCGTCGCGTACTTTTCCGGCTGGGTGGAGCGGTAGAGATGGCGATTGAGGAGGGCCAGGATGCGCGCAGGTGATTCAAATAACTCGCCGCATTCCAGAGACTCCTGATGTGTGACGCTTCGTGCCTCCTCGGAAAACAGCTCCTCGCTTGCAAAGCGGTAAGCGCGCACAGCTGCGTGGAGTGTTGACATCAGCAATGCGGCAGAGATTCCCTTGCCGCTGATGTCGCCAAGCGCGAGCCCCATGCCTGTAACTTTCTTTGGCTGATATGGGTCGTCATGGAAGATCAGAAAGTCGTAGTAATCACCGGAAACAGTACGGGCCGGTCGGCTGAGACCGTGAAGTTGCAGCGATGGGATACCGGAAAGCGAATGCGGGAAGAGGTTCGCCTGCACTTCATGCGCAATGCTGAGTTCACTCTGCATGCGCTCCTTTTCCTTCTGCTCTTCAATCAGCCGGCCCAGTGACCAAGCCATTCGATTAAAGGACCGTCCCAGATCCGCTAGCTGATCGTCCTGTTGCACATGGATGCGATGAGAAAGATCGCCGCTATCAATGGAAAGTGTCGCTCCATACAGGTCTTCCACCGAGCTGGTCATAGAGCGCGTCAGACGCATGGCAACGTAGAACGCAAAAATCTCCAAAAACGCGAAGATCATGCAGATGGCAATAAACGAGAACCGAACCGCATCCGTAATGGAACTGGTCAGGCCCGCACCGAAGAGTTGCTGAAACAGCACCGACGGCCGCGAAGTGACGACGAGCGGCACTGGGCGTATGTCTCCGGTCTCCCAGTTCAGGACTGGGAGACGCGAACGGAAGACCACCTGGTAGTCGAACAGGTTTACGGAAGTCGGCCTCGTACCGCCGGAAAGGCGTTGTTGTTTTGCATTGGAACGTACACTGCCCGACGCGGTATCTTCCACGACTCCAGGAAGCAACGTCACCACGCCCAATCCCTTGGCCACGTTCGCGAGTAAGGGCTGCGTGACCGGCATGGTTCCGATCACAGTAATCATGTGACCGTTGCTCGATGCCACGCGGTCCACCACTGACATGTACAACACGCCACCGTCTTCCGCGAAGACTTTGAGTTGTCCGCCACGGCGCTGTTTAATCCATGACGAGATGCGCATGGGACTATGCGCATTGCCCATGAAGTCGCGCAACTCGATCTCTTGATCATCTAGATAAACCGACCGCTGTCGGAAACCCGGAGGACGCGCCGACTGAGGCGATGTAGCCCCTGCGGGTAGCCCGGCCGATTGTGGCGGTGATCCGGTGCGACGCACACTGGCCGGAGGGCGGCTATCGTCTCTTCCCCCCTGTGCCAAATCGGCAGCCGTGGCGCCATCCTCCACGCGCCGCGCGAGGGAAAATGCGAAGCCCGCGTCGCTGGTGCCCATGTTGTCCAACTGAAGCTGCAAATGTTGCGATGCCAGATGGACTGCGAACTGCCCTGCTGCCGTATAGGCAGAGAGGAAGACCAGTGTGAAGAACAGTACAACGGGCGTAAGGCCGATCAGCAGGTAAGTGAGAATCAGCTTGTTTCTCAGCCGCCACAGCAGACCATGTTTTGTTGCCCGATACAGATAGGGCACCGTCACGATGAGCGCGACCGCCAATACACCCCAACGAAGAAAGAACGTCTGCTCGCCCAGCGTCCCCGGAACAAATGCCAAGGCGATCAGCCCGGCGGTTATGCCCCAGAGGATGCGTAGATACAAAGGAAAATGCGAGACCTCGGCAGATAGAGGCGTGCTCCTAGTGGCATAGAGCGGGTCCGACACGTTGTTCTGCTGGCGCGGGCGAAGGATCAGCGGCATGCCTTAGGGCTCCTTCCGTGCCTGCAGAGCAGTCATGCGCATCGCATGCCGTGTCGCAGAGAAATGCGCTCCTGCCAGCAGAAGCAACCCACTCAGAAACGCCCAGAGCATAAGGCCCACAGAGATGTAAAACGGCCCGTAGACATTCTCAAGATCGAGGTGAGGCAGGGTGAAGATATATAGATATTTCGCCCCCTCCCAAAGCAGACCCGTCACTACGGCCGTGGGCAATACCGCCATTGCTGGAATCTTGCGGTTGGGCAGAATCCAGTAAATCAGGGAAAAGATACCAATGGAACTGATGGTGGCCACAACGCTGAGAAATCCATTGGATAGCGCAGTGTAAAACACGTTGTCGGTGTGGCCAAAGAAGATGAAACCCAGCACCGACTTCTGCGCCGTAGACATAGCCACGGAAAACATGGCGAGAAGACCAACAGAGATCGCCAGTCCCAGCGAAACAAGCTGGTTGTGAAGATAACTGCGGTTTTTGGGGGCGCGCCATACGTTGTTCAACGCCACTTCCAGTGGCAGAAATACGCCGGTGCTGCTGATGAACAGCATGATCACTGAAAAGACCTGCACGCCCTTGTGGGGGTGGGCCAGCAGATTCATGTTGCGCATTACGAAGTCCTGCCCGGTCGGCAGGTAGCTGTGCATCAGCTCGCTGACGACGTTCGCCATCTGCTGCGAATGAAAAACATTGCGCGATAGGGTGAGCAGCAGAACGATAAATGGGAACAGCGACAGGATCACGTTGGCAGCGACAGAGAAGGCGTAGGTATGGACGTCTGTCTGCGTCAGGTAACGCAGCAGCTCCATAAATTGTGCCGCAGAGCCGCCCTCCACCGGATCGGGCCAAAGCTCGCGTTCGCCAGGTGCTTCACTGACTTTTTCGAGCTTTTCCGCTGCCTCCGCCGGCACGGGTTCGCTTGCGTTTTCCTGCGGCGTGATGAACGGCATAGGGCTGGTCTGCCCACTCCTGCAAAGACGGTTGGAACGATGCTAGCAGAGGCGGCATAGGGGATGCTTGCACACCCTCATTTGACCGCAAGGCTTTGAAATTGAGACGTGTAAGCGACTTGGAAAGACGCGTTACCGCCCTTCAGTCGCACGAAGGTGATAGGCTCTTCGGCACGATGCTTCCCCGCTCCCGCATGGCGCTTTCACGCCGTACGTTCCTTTCCGGAATGGCTGCTGTTGGCTGCATGTTTTCCATGGAAGGACGGGGCCAGGTGGCGGAGAATCTTCATTTCAATGTCGCGGAATACGATCGCGACAACATTCTTGCCGCCGCAGCGGAAGCCCTTAAGTTGACACCGCAGACGATTACCGAAGTACCTGCTCCGAAAAAGCTGGCGAGTCCGGGCTTGTATTTTTCAGAGGACACGGAGTGGTTCGCGACAGAGGGCGGTCACTTTGAACATCGCCCGGGGTACTCCAATCCTGCGGCGTTTTCGCAACATCGCGATGCTCTTGTGCGGATGAATGGGGCGGTTGCCGCGTGCGTGGCGGCGTGGCGGCTCACTTCAGAAACGAAGTATGCGCAGCACGCCTTAAATCATTTGCGAGCATGGTTCATCGACACCGATACTCGCATGGAGCCAAATCTGGACCACGCAGCCTGCATTCCGCCTTCCATGGATGGCAGTTTTCGCGGGATCGAAGATACCGTGATGCTTGCGGAAACTGCGCGTTGCGCGTCGTTTCTATGCGCTTACAACGGTGCGGCAACTGAGGAAGATGCCGCCGCGCTGCGCAAATGGTTCACCGACTTCACTACCTGGATGAACGAAAGCAAGCCGGGATTTATTGCGCGTGAGATGAAGGACCGCACCGCCATCTGCTGGACGCTGCAAGCGGCGGAGATGGCTCGATTCACACGCAACGGCGCGCTGCAACTGGATTGCCTGCATCGCTTCCGCGACAAGCTGTTGCGCGAGATGAATTTCGACGGTCAGTTCCCTATCGAACTGCACCGGCCCGACGCGTACGCCGCATCCATCTTCACGCTGGATTGCCTTTCGATGACGTGCGAGGCTGTTTCGTCTCCATTAGATCGCCTGTGGGACTACAACCTGCAGGATGGCCGTGGCATGCGGTCGGCCGCGGCATACCTGTTTCCGGTGCTACTTAACCGTGGCGCTTGGAAATTTCCATCGGACGCGGAACATTTCACGGACTGGCCCGTGCGCCAGCCAAGCCTTCTGCTCGCAGGGCGTGCGTACAGCCGTTCTGAGTACATTGCGTTGTGGAAGCGCCTGCCACCAGAACCGAAGAAGCCGGAGCTGCTGCGAACGTTTCCGATGCGTCAGCCAGCACTCTGGACGGTACGCCCTCCTGCCTAAAGACTGCCAAATCATTTAGTTTGTTTGCATGGCCCTTGCCCCAAAGTTGCGCCGACTGTCTCTCCCCTGCACGTTGATGTTCAGTGTCTCGGCTTTCTCGCAATTGGCGCTGATCCCTACGCCACGCGAGGCGAATGCTGTTCGCTCGATTCCACTTTCGCAGGGTGTGAGCATTGTCTGCTCTGCATGCAATGCAGACGACACGTTTGCAGTGAATGAACTCACGCGTCAACTTCGTGACAGCAACATTGTCGTTACGACATCTGGGTCGGCACACATCACCTTGTTGCGTTATGGCAGCGATGCAGGCAAACAGGCGTTGAGTGTCGCCCATGTGGCGTGGTCGCCCGAGATGCAGGATGAGGGCTACGCCATTGTTCCTGACGCATCGGGCATCAGCGTTGTGGGTGCGACAGCTGCAGGCGTGTTTTATGGCGCGATGACGGCGAAGCAACTGATAAGCGGCAATGGCAACACAGCGACATTGCAAACTGCCAGCATTCGCGATTGGCCTGCAATGAAGTATCGCGGTCTGCACGATGATCTTTCGCGCGGGCCAGTGCCGACGCTTGCGTTTCAGAAGGAGTTGATTCGCAAGCTTGCGTCGTACAAGGTGAATGTCTATTCGCCGTACTTTGAGAACACGATGCAGTACCGTAGCGAGCCGCTGGCCGCGCCGCCGGGAGGTTCGATCACACCGGACCAGGCACGCGAGTTAGTTGCCTACGCCGCGCAGTATCACATCACTGTGATCCCCGAACAGGAAGCATTTGGCCATCTGCATTACATGCTGAACCAGGAGATGTATGCGCCGCTCGCGGAGACTCCGCATGGCCACGTACTGGCGCCGGGACAGCCGGGTTCTGTTGAGCTGACGAAGCGGATGTACACGGAATTGGCAGCGGATTACCCTTCGCCGCTGTTGCACATTGGCGCCGATGAAACCGTAGAGCTTGGCAAGGGGCAGACAAAAGCCGCAGTGGATGCGCAAGGTCTTGGCCCCGTGTATCTGGACTACCTACAGAAAACCGTTGCCGCGTTGAAGCCATTGAATCGTCGCTTTCTTTTCTGGGGCGACATTGCCATGAAGGAACCTGCGCTGCTGAAGACGTTGCCGCAGGACTTCAAACAACAAACGATTGCCGTGGGCTGGGAATATAACCCGCACACTAGCTTTGCTCCGTGGATTAAGCCCTACACCGATGCGGGTATGGAATGCTGGGTAGCGCCGGGCGTGAATAACTGGAGCCGTGTGTGGCCCAACTTCAACAATGCTCTGCCGAACATTCAGCAGTTCACTGCGCAGGGACAGGCCGCGGGATGCACCGGGCAGTTGAACACACTATGGGAAGACGACGGCGAGGCGTTGTTCAACAACAACTGGTATGCGCTGCTCTTTGGTGCGCAGACCGCATGGCACAAGGGCGAAAGCTCCATCCCACAATTTCAGGACAGCTTCGCGCAGGTGTTCCATGGTGATGCCAGCGGTAGGGTCAACGAAGCGCAGAAAGAGTTGATGGCTGCGCATGCTGTTCTAAAGAACGGATTCAAGACAAGTGACGCTTCTGACCTGCTGTTCTGGATTGATCCGTGGAGCGCGGATGGGCAGATTTATGCACCGAAGATCCGGCCCTATCTGCATGAACTCCGTATGCATGCGGAACAGGCGATTGTGCTGATCGCACAGGCTCGCAACTCTGCAACATTGCGCGAACAAGATGCGCTGGATGCGATGGAGTTGGGCGCGCGTCGCATGGATCTAATTGGCCTGAAGTTTCAACTGACCGATGAGATGGCTACGACGTATGCCAATGCCTATCGTTTGCAGACAGCCAAGGACAAAGACAGTCGCACCGAAGTATCGCGCGACTTGAACGACATCAACGCCGTAAACGGTAAGCTGCAGGATCTTCGCAATCAGTACTCGCTGATGCGCGACCTCTACGAGGCAGCATGGTCGAAAAGCAATCGCCCGTACTTCCTGCGGAACAATCTCGCGCGCTATGACCACACGCTGAATACGTGGCTTAGCCGCATAGACAAGGTGCGTTCCGCGCAACGACAGTGGGACCGCACGCAAACGATTCCTCCGGCATCCGAGATTGGATTGCCGGCGCCGCCGGCGCCTGGAGCTCCTCAATGACTGACGAAACGAAACTCGCATCCGGCACACGGCCGAAAGCCATCGCAGCGAAAACGCTGATCACGCCGCACTCGGTAGTACATGATCCGTTGCTGATTCTGGAAGACGGCAGGGTGCAACAGGTAACTTCGTTGGAACGCGATGTGTTGCCGGAAGGCGTGTTGTATCTTCCCGAAACAACGCTCAGTGCTGGATTCTTTGATGTCCACGTACATGGTGCGGGTGGACGCGACGTGATGGAAGGCACCCCCGAAGCCATTGATACCGTGGCACGCACTCTGGCACGGTATGGCACGACGCAGTTCCTTGCAACAACGGTTACCGCAGGCATCGATCACACACTGCACGCACTGGAAAGCATCGCGAATGCAATTGAATCAGCTGCGCCGGAGCATGGCGCGCAGATTTTGGGCATTCACCTGGAAGGTCCGTTCCTTTCGCACGAGAAGCGCGGCGTACACAATCCAGAGTTGCTGGAGAGGCCTTCCGTTGCACTGTTCGATCGCTTTCAGGAGGCGGCACGAGGTCACATCAAACTGATGACCGTTGCTCCCGAACTGCAGGATGCGCTGGAGATGATCGCGCATGCGAGTGCAAAGGGTGTCCGCATCAGCATGGGTCATAGCGACGCTGTTGCCAGACAAGCGCGAGCCGGCATCGCCGCAGGTGCTGTAAGCGCCACACACACCTTCAACGCCATGCGCGGCCTGACGCAACGCGAGCCGGGCATGTTGGGCGTTGTACTCGACACGAAGGAGTTGTATGCCGAGTTGATCTGCGACGGCATTCACACTACGCCGGAGGCTGTTCGCCTATGGTTCCGCATGAAGGGTGAGGAGCACGCCATGCTGATCACCGACGGCATGGCTGCTACCGGAATGCCCGACGGCGAATACCTTCTGGGCGACATGAATGTTCAGGTAAAGGATGGCGTAGCGATGTACGCGGGTGTGCTCGCGGGATCGGTGCTGACGATGGACCGCGCTGTTGCCAATGTGCAGACCTTCACCGGCTGCGGGCTGGATACAGCCGTCCGCCTAGCGTCACGCAATCCCAAGAACATGCTGCACTTGCCTTTTGACGAAGCTGAGGCGAGTTTCAATGTCTTCAACGAAGCAGGAAACCGCGTAGGAACCATCTTGAGAGGAGAGGTTCTGTAACACTGCTGTCACCTGTAGACTCGTTGCATGCCGACGCGGCTTCATGCCTTCGACCTTGGACTGATTGTCCTTTACCTGATTGCAATTACCCTGTTTGGCTTGCGCTTCCGCAAGCCCGCAGACACATCTCTGTCGTCGTACTTTCTTGCGGCTCGTAGCGTACCGTGGTGGGCCATTGCGCTCTCCATCGTGTCCGCGGAAACCAGTACGCTGACCATCATCAGCGTGCCGGGTATCGCCTTTGGTGGCAACTTCACCTTTCTGCAGCTTGTGTTCGGCTACATGATTGGGCGACTGCTGATCTGCATCCTGTTCCTGCCGCGTTACTTTGATGGCGAGTTGTTCACCGCATATCAACTGATCGACCGCCGCTTCGGACCAATACTGCATAAGGTCACTGCTGGCTTGTTCCTGTTGACGCGTGCGGCAGCGGAAGGCGTGCGTGTCTACGCCGTGAGCATTGTAGTTGGCATTGCGATTGGCACGAATGACATCGCGAGCATTGTCATCATCAGCATGTTGACGCTGGCTTACACGTTTGAAGGCGGCATGGCGGCGGTGATTTGGACCGATGTGGTGCAGATGTTCCTCTACATCGCAGGGACCATCATTGCTCTGTTCACGCTGGGTGCAAAGGTCGATGGTGGATGGGCAACTGTCCATGCCGTTACAAGCGCAGCGCATAAGTTGCAACTCTTTGACTTCACCGTGAACCTGACGTCCAACTACACATTCTGGGCCGGTGTGATTGGCGGCGCATTCCTCACGATGGCTTCGCATGGCACCGATCAGTTGATGGTGCAGCGACTGTTGGCTGCAAAGAATCTGCGTGAAGCGCGTGTTTCGCTGTTGGCCAGCGGCGGTGTTGTCTTCCTGCAGTTCACGCTGTTCCTTGTGATTGGCGCGGGACTGTACGTGTTCTATGGACAGCATCCCGCGCTGCTGACCGTGCATGGTTCTGATCGTCTCTTTCCTGCCTTTATCGTGCAGCAGATGCCCACAGGTGTTGCGGGATTGCTCATTGCGGCGATTCTTGCGGCAGCGATGTCAAACCTCTCCGCTGCGTTGAATTCCCTTTCGTCCACGACCATCGTGGACTTCTACATGAAGCTGAATCCGAATGCGTCTGACACGAAGCGTAATCTGCTGTCACGCACAGCAACGCTGCTATGGGCAGTTGTACTGGTTGCGATTGCGATCTATTCGGTGAAGGTGGGTGGTAAGGGGCACGTTGTGGAGATGGGGTTATCCATTGCGTCCGTCGCGTATGGTGCGTTGTTGGGCGTGTTCCTCCTGGGAACACTGACTCGCTATGCGACACAGTTCGGTGCAACGGTCGGTATGATCGCGGGATTCGCCTTCAACCTGGCCCTGTATCTGCCGAAGATCCTTCCTGTTTCCCCTATTCATATCGGAGGCTTCTCTCTGTCTGACATTGCGTTCACCTGGTATGTGTTGCTTGGCTCCGTTGTGACGTTTGTGGTTGGCTCGCTGTTCAGTCTTATGGGCAAGCCGCGTACGAAGGCTGTTTCGGCTCTATTGGTGATGGTCGCCTTTGGCACCGCATCCATGCGTGCGCAGAGTGCCAACTACTCCGAGATCGATACGCTGATGGCGCAGGCGCTGAAGGACAAGCTGTTGCCTGGCGGCGTTGTCGCCATTGGTAGCACTGGACGCGTCGTCTACGAGAAGGTTTACGGCAATCGTGCGGAAGATCCGGCCGTTGAGGCGATGACGGAGGACACCATCTTCGATATGGCGTCGTTGTCCAAGTGCATGTCGACTTCGGTTGCGATCATGCAGTTGTATGAGCAGGGCAAGCTGCGGTTCGATGATCCGGTGGTGAAGTATCTGCCGGAGTTTGCAGCCAACGGCAAGAGCAGTGTGACGATCCGTGAGTTGCTGACGCACTACAGCGGATTGCGCGAGGATGTGTCGCTGAAGGATGCGTGGAGCGGCAAGGCTGAAGGCGTGAAGCGCGCGATGGAATCGGACCTTTACGGACCTCCGGGAAAGACCTTCAAGTATTCCGACATCAACTTCATCACTCTTGGCGCGATTGTGGAGAAGATCAGCGGTGAACCGCTCGATGTCTACGCGGCGAAGCATATTTTTTCGCCGTTGAAGATGACGGAGACGGGATACTTCACCCCCCACTGCTCTCACCTGTACTGGGAACCTGCCCCTGCTACGTGCCCTGCCGTGTCAAGTGCCGCTATGCGTGCGCGTATTGCGCCCACTGCCCATAACGACGACAAGCCCATGGATGACGACCGTATGTTGCGGGGTGAGGTGCATGACCCTACGACTCGGCGCATGGGTGGTGTTGCCGGGCATGCGGGGGTGTTCTCCACGGTGCATGACACCAGCCTGTTCGCGCAGGCACTGCTGGATCGGCTGGCGGGACGCCCGAGCAACTTCCCCCTGAAGCAGGAGACGCTGCGGCTGATGTGTCAGCCCGAGCAGCCTACGGGAGCGAAGGGGCTGCGTGGGTTTGGATGGGATATTGACTCGCCCTACTCGCGTCCGCGAGGGACGATCTATCCGGTGGGCAGCTTCGGGCATACCGGCTTCACGGGTACTTCCGTGTGGATGGATCCTCGCAGCGACAGCTATGTGATCCTGCTGGCGAATGCCGTGCATCCACGCGGACGTAAGCCGATTACACCCTTGCGTGGCACCATTGCTACGGCTGCGGCGAAGGCGCTAGGACTGGATAAGCCACTGTCGGGTAAAGCCACGCTTACGGGCATTGATGTGCTTGAGCAGACCAACTTCCAGGCATTGCATGCACTAGCTACCAAGACACCGGGACATCTCCGTATCGGACTGCTGACCAATAACACCGGCCTAAACCGCACCGGCAAACGCACCATCGACGTGCTGTATGCACAGCGCGCGAATGGTATTCAGCTGACTACGCTGTTCGCGCCAGAGCATGGGATTCTGGGCGCTGAGGATCATGAGGGTCTGGGCAATGCGGTGGATGCAGCGACGCATCTACCCGTGATCTCGCTGTATGGAGCGAAGCTGGCCGACCGTTATCCGAAGGTGGAAGACCTGCAGAAGCTGGATGCGGTGCTGATTGACCTGCAGGATGTTCCAGCACGCTTCTACACCTACGAGACCGAGATGGGTTACGTGATGGAGTCGGCGGCCAAGGCTGGCACGCAGGTTGTTGTACTGGATCGGCCGGCGATCACGAGCGGTGTGCAGGTTGTTGGGCCGGTTGCCGATGCGGGCGTGCAGAGCTATGTCGACTACATGCAGGAACCCATATCGCTGGGCCTGACGATGGGTGAGCTCGCAGGGTTCTTCAATGGGGAGAAGCAGCTTGGCGTGAAGCTGAGTGTGGTGAAGATGCAGAACTGGCAACGCGGTGTTTGGTATGACCAGACCGGTTTGCCGTGGGTGAATCCATCACCCAATCTGCAGAGTATGAGTGCGGCTACGCTTTACACTGGCATCGCGTTTGCCGAGTACACGAACCTTTCCGTTGGCCGCGGAACGGATGCGGCGTTTGAGCAGGTTGGCGCTGCGTGGATTGCTTCCGATGCTGATGCCAAGAAGCTAGCTGACACGCTGAACGCTCGTGCGATGACGGGTGTGACGTTTGCACCGGTGACGTTTACTCCGGCGAAGCCTTATCCGTTTGCCGGACAGGCGATTCATGGTATCCGTGCAACCGCTACCGATCGGACTCGGCTTGATGCACCTGCGATGGGCGCGGAGTTGCTGGCCGCAGTTCATGCGCAATATCCGACGCAACTGCTGTTGGCGAAGGCACAAGGCCTGGTGCTGAACAGTGCGACGATGCAGGCGCTTACTGCGGGGAAAGATCCGCATGACATTGTGGCAGCGTGGGAACCGGAGCTTTGGAAATTCCGCGAGGCGCGACAGAAGTATCTGCTCTACAGCTACCTACCGGAGTAAAGGGGTACCCCCTCCCCCCCTGTTTCTCTAAAATCGTCTTTCTATTGGGGTTACGGCACGGGTGGCGCTAAAATCGTCTGCCCATTGGGGTTAGGGGCAAAATCGTCTTTCTAAACGAGTTAGGGCCGCGCTGTGCGCGGCCCTTTATCTTCCCTGTTTTTATTGTAGTCCTGCACGTATGGGATCGTGCCAACAAATTTTGTTGGGTAAATCGCTTGGAATGATTGCGTTATCGCATCTCCGCACAAGCTCAGGGATTAACAGACAAAGATAGATCGGGCCGTTGGCCCTCATTCTTCCCTTCGCTCCCCTACCTAGGCCTTCGGCCTAGGCTAATATCTGGTCGCGCCCTTGGCGCTTAGAACTCGTTTCGTTCGGAAGGCGATGTAAGGCCTGTCGCTGCGGTTTGGAGGAGATGTTTTGCTGCTTCATCTTGCTTGCCTGCGAGCATGGACGCCATGGCTCGGCCGATGAGGATGAGCAGGGGCGCGTGGCCTGGTTGCAGGTTGCCGAAGTCTTCGAGTGTGGCAGCAATGGCGGATTGCTGCGGTGTGGCTGCGGAGGAGATGGCTACGCAGGGCATGTCTGCGGGGACGCCGTGGTTGCTGAGGTCTTCTGCGAGCGTCTTCAGGTTGCGGCCCGGCATGTAGATGGCGAGCGTTGCATCTTCCGGCAGTGGGCCCTGCCACATGGGTAGCGGATTGGTCTTGTCTGCCGCGTGCGAGCCGCTGATGAGGATGAGCTTGGAGGCGGTGCGGCGGTCTGTGAGCGGAAGTTGGAGCGTGGCTCCTGCAGCGAAGACTGCTGAGACTCCGGGGATGACTTCCGCTGGGATGTTGGCTTGGCGGAGCGCGTTGAGTTCTTCCGCAGCACGGCCGAAAACGAGTGGGTCGCCGCTCTTGAGACGCACGACACTGAGGTTGCGGCGTGCGGAATCGATCATGAGTTCGTGGATGCCTGACTGCGTTATGCGAGGGCGTCCGCAGCGCTTGCCGACGCTGGTGATGAGCGCGTGCGGGTTGGCGAGTTGCACGATGGCGTCGGGAACGAGGTCGTCGTGGAGCACGACGTCTGCCGTAGCGAGAAGGCGCGCGGCTTTGAGCGTGAGCAGGTCGGGGTCGCCTGGGCCTGCTCCTACGAGATAGACCGTTCCCTTTTGCGCGCTCACCGAGATACCTCCGCAGGATTCCGCTCGGGGTAGTGTTCGCGGGCATGCCGTCTTGCAATCTGACGTGATGGGCAGGCTTCTGCTCCGCAGACTTCGCGCTGGGCGAGCTGATGCAGGAGTTGTTTGCGCGGTTCGCCGAGGGGTTCCATCTGCAGGACTTCGCGGCGGAGGCGACCGAGTTCTTCCAGCCACGGGCCAATGTCATGCGGCAGCGCTTCATTCACTGCTTTGCGAAGCTGCATGGCGTACGCGGGGCTTTCGCCTGCGGTGGAGATGGCGATCTGAAGGTCGCCTCGGCGCACGACGGATGGGAAGAAGAAGTCGCAGTAGGGTGGGTCGTCGACTGCGTTGACGAGGATGCCACGGGACTGTGCTTCGGCGAAGACGGCGCGGTTCACTTCAGGAACGTCGGTTCCGGCTACGGCGAGGTACATGTCTTCCAGATCGCTGTCCTGAAACTCGCGAAGGTGGAGGGTGATTTCTCCTGCTTCGGCTTGTTGCTGGACCTTGGCTGACGCGCGCGTGGCGATTACGGTGACCTGCGCTTCGGCGTCGAGCAGGGATTGGATTTTGCCTTCCGCAATGGATCCTGCGCCGACGACGAGGCATGGGCGATTGGTGAGTTTCAGGAAGATTGGGAAGAGTGACATGAGGCTGGTCCTTACGACTTACTGCGCTCCGCTCAGGATGATGGACATCCGAGCGGAGCGGCAGGGTTGATTACATCTCTGCGGGCGGACGGCCGCTGGGCTTGTCGCGTTCAGCGGCTGCTACGACTGCTCCTGCGAGCTGGCCGCGAAGCTCTTCGTCGGAGAAGCGGGCGAAGTACTGGCGGAGGTTTTCGTTTTCGGTGCGGTCCTTCAGGTAGGTCTTTAGCAGACGCTCCATGGCGACCGGAACTTCCGTTGCGGGTGCGCGGTAGCCGATGGCGCGAGCGAAGCCTGCATGTTCACCGAGGGCACCTCCCAGGCAGAAGTAGAAGGCGTCGACCATCTGGCCTTCGTGCTTGACCTTCTTGCCTTCGAGGCCGATGTCAGCGATCCATGCCTGGCCGCAGTTGTTGGGGCAGCCGGTGACGTTGATGCGGAGCTGCTGGTCAAAGTTGGGGACGCGCTCCTCCATCTCGTCGACGAGCCAGCGGGAGAAGCCCTTGGTTTCTGCGATGGCGAGTTTGCAGAACTCCGTGCCGGTGCATGCGACGGTGCCACGCCAGAAATTGGTGGCTTCTACGTGCAGTCCGAGCGCATTGATCTTCTCAACCAGTGCTTGAACTTTTTCGTTTGGCACGTTGGTGATAATGGCGTTCTGCTGAATCGTGAGGCGCACATCGCCGTTGCCGTATTCGTCGGCGAGGTCGGCCAGAGCGTGGAGCTGCGCGGCGTCCATACGGCCACGGAGAACCGTGATGCCAACCGAGGAGAGGCCTGCCTGCTTCTGCGGAAGAACGCCCGTGTGGTCGCGGTAGATGTCGTCGGGCTGGATTTCTGCGGGTGCGGGGTCCAGCTTGTAGCCGAGCTTGCGCTCGATTTCCGCGAGGAAGGTTTCGGCAGTCCAGCCGTCCTTCATGAACATGTACTTCAGACGGGCGGTGGTACGGCTTTCGCGCAGGCTGCCCTGCTGGTCGCGGAAGATTTCCGTGATCTTGTAGCAGACGTCTTCTGCCTGATCCTGCTTGACGAAGGCGTTCAGGCGGATGGCGAGATGCGGCTCCTTGGAGAGACCGCCGCCGACGCGGACGGAGTAGCCGACTTCACGCTGACCGTTGACGGTGCGCTCGATGGCGGTGAGTCCGATGTCGTTGATCTCCGGGTAGTTGCACCATTCGGGGCAACCGCTGACGGTGATTTTGAACTTGCGCGGCAGGTTAACAAAGTCGGGGTGGCCGGTGAGGAAGGCAGCTACCTTCTTCGCGAGCGGTGCGGCGTCAAGGAGTTCGTGCTTGTGCAGGCCGGTGAGCGGGCAGCCGGTGACGTTTCGGACGACGTCGCCGCATGCGCCTTTGGGCGAGAGGCCGACCTTCGAGAGAGCGTCGACGACGAGGGGCAGCGACTCGATGGTGAGCCAGTGGTACTGGATGTTCTGGCGGGTGGTGATGTCGGCCAGGTCGCGGCCGTGGTCACGCGCGAGGTCAGCGAGGACGCGGGTTTGTTCGCTGGTGAGGATGCCGTTGGGGATGCCGACGCGCATCATGAAGTATTCCGTGGCCTTGCCTTCGCCACCGACGCCGCCTACGGCACCGATGCCGTCGCCCTGCGTGTAAATGCCCCACCACTTGAAGTAAGCGCCAGCCCAGTCGGGCACAACGGATTCACGACCTTCTTTGGCGAAGGCGACGACTTCATCCCAGTGCTCCCAGGGGTTCTTTTCGACCTTGAGGCGCTCCATCTTTTGCGCCTTCGTCTCTTTCTTTTCGACGGCGGGCTTTGCTGGGGTTACGGTCTGCGTGGCGTTGCTCTGGACTTCGTCTACCATGATTCCCTTCTACTGCGCCGCGGCTGCGGCAAGATCGTTGTGGCGCACGTCAGAACCGCGCACCCAAAAAATGACGTCTTCTGCGATGTTGGTGGCGTGGTCGGCGCTGCGTTCGAGATTGCGCGCCACGATGATGGAGTTGAGCGCGTTTTCCGTTATCTCGGGGCGGCGGGCCATCTCATCGCGTAGGGCGGCTTGCGTTTCGTGATTGAGGCGATCCATCTCGTCGTCCATGGCGAGGACTCTCTCTGCGAGGACGGGATCGCCTTCGAGCAAGGAACGGATGGCGCGGCGAATCATTTTGACAGAGAGCGCGCCCATTGCTGCAAGGTGGCCGGGAAGGTTTTCGGGGCCCGCGTCAGGGTTCGTCTTCTGCAGCTCTGCACAACGTTTGACGATTGCGGCGGCCTGATCGCCTACTCGTTCCAAGTCGCCATTAATTTTGATGACGGCCATGAGGAAACGGAGGTCCATTGCCATGGGCTGTTCCTTGGCGAGGAGTTCGTAGGCCATTTCGTCGACGCCACGCTCGGCGGCATTGATGGCCTGCTCGATGTCAGAAACGTGGATGCAAAGGCCCGCATCGCGTTGGAGATAGGCCTCCACGGACAGTTCCAGCGCCTGCTGCGACAGCGCTGCCATTGCAAGCAGCTTGTCTTTGAGCATGGCGAGTTGTTGCTGGAAATGGATGCGTGGCATTGGCTAGGGGTTCCCTATGCTCTATTGTCGCGGAAAATTGATTTTTCCGCCAACTGTTTTCAGAAAATGGGCTAAAAGTTGAGATTACGGTTTTGAGTGGTCAGACCAGTCGCGTTGTTTGGTTGATGACATACGGGGGCAACCGGATTCTTGTTTTGACACAGAATGACGACTTCCGGGCGCGCTTAGGCGGGTATGTCCTCCACGGAAGACATGCTCTGGCCCTTGGCTTCCCTGCCCAGACCCGCTAGGAGCGCGACGGCCACTGCGACGATGGCTACCGTCCAGGCGAGGACAGGTGTCAGGTCGCCGTGGAAGTACTTGCGCGCCAGGGCGGTTTGGAACTTGGCGTTACGCGACGAGAGCAGGTTGCCGAGCTGGTAGGCGAGGCCGGGGAAAGTGGCACGAACGGCCGCGGGCGACAGTTCGTTGAGGTGCGCCGGGACGATGCCCCAGGCACCCTGCACCATGAACTGCATCAGGAAGCCACCGACGGCTACGATCATGGCTTCGCGGGTGAATGCCCAGATGTAAATCATGGGGATGGCGAGGAGCGATGCGATGACGATGGAACGGCGTCGGCCCCAACGCTCGGACAAGGTACCGAAGGTGATGCCGCCGAGCAGCGCGCCGATGTGGCCCACATCACTGACCCATCCGACGCGTGCCGGGGCGAAGCCCTTTGCCTTCTGCAGGAAGGTGGGATACAGATCCTGCGTGCCGTGGCTGAAGGAGGTGAAGGCCGTCATGAGAAGGACGAGGAAAAGGAACGTGGGCAGGTAGTGTGCGATGTCGCCGAGGTGGATGGTGGGCTTGACGGCTTTTGCCTGGCCACTGCGATAGGCAGGTGACTCTTCGACCTTGCTGCGGATGTAGAAGACGAGGATCGACGGCAGAGCGCCGATGAAGAACATGACGCGCCAGTTGACCAGCATGCCGGTGCCGTGGAGATGCGGGAAGACGAGACCGTACACGGTTGCCGCGAGAAGGTTGCCGACGACGTAGCCTTCCTGCAACAGCCCCGAGAAGAAGCCGCGGCCTTTTTCTGGCAGCGTTTCAAAGGCGAGTGCCGCACCTACGCCCCATTCGCCACCCATCGCGATACCGAAGAGAGCGCGGAAGACGAGCAGCCAGCCCAGTGTCGGTGCGAGGCCAGAGGCTACTTCAAAGACGCAGAAGCTGATGATGTTGATCATCAGCGTGGGACGTCGACCAAACTTTTCTGCCATGGCGCCGAAGATCAATGCGCCGACCGGGCGCATGACCAACGTCCAGAAGAGGGCTTCCGTCACGGTCTCGACAGTGGTGTGGAAGTCACCCGCGATGGCGGTGATGCAGTAAGTGAGGATGAAGAAATCAAAAGCGTCCAGCGCCCAACCAAGGAAGCAAGCGATGAAAGCATTCTTCTGCGGCGACGTGAGCGCACGCCACTGATGCACAATTCCGGAGGCCATGTTTGAAGGAATGTTACCGGCTCCGCGGCAACACAGGCCATAAAAATCTTTCACGACGAAACATTCGTGATTTGTTGTTCGATCGGGGACCGATGAACTGCAAAGTGAATGCCCGCAAAAAACACCTGTAAGGGTCGTGTGACCTTTGCGAAAAGTAAATCAAATGGCGCGTGGCAGAGAGGTTATGATGACGCCATTCGTGATTCAGTATTCGGCTGTCTTTTGAACTTTGAGTCCAGTTGGACAAGGAGACCGAAGTATGGCGGAACATGTTGCACGCAGGTATGCGGCTTCGGCATTTGTGTTCGCGATGCTCTTTTGCGGTGTTGCGATTGCGCAGAATAAGGCTGAAAAGCTGCTTGTGGGCGATACGAAAGTTACCGTGATCGCTGGATACAAAGGCGAAGCCAAACTCACCGTGCCAGCGAAAATTGTTGTCCATGATTTCGATGTGCCGAGCGAGATCATCACCGTGGATCATTCGCCCGCGTCACACATTCTTTCCAACAGTCCGATTGCGCGTATGAAAGGGGATGCAGGACAGGAGGAAGATCCTCCTGCGATTGCGAGAAAGGTTCAGGCTGCCTTTTCTAAAACACTGCTCAACGATCTGAAGAAGACTTCGATTCCATCGACGGCATCGGCACTTGGAGCGAACCCAGAGGAGCCCGCAGGCACACTGATTGTGCGGGGGAATTTCACCACCATCAAGCAGGGCAACAAGACGACGCGCATGATGATTGGGCTGGGACGCGGCGCGAGTGATGTGCAGGCGCATGTGGTGATCTCTCTGCTGACAGATAACGGACCGATTCTGCTGAGCGAATTCAAAGTGGATGCGGCAAGCGGAAAGAAGCCCGGGGCCGTGGAGACGATGGGCGTTGGCTCCGTGGCAACAAGTGCTGCGGCCGGCGCCGCAACGGATGGCAAATCAAGCGTGGAAGGCGATACCGCACGCATTGCCAATGCTGTTGCGAAAGAGATGAACACGATCATGACGGCGCAGGGATGGATTGCTTCTCAACCGAGTAGTGATAAGCCGCAAACTCCAACGCAACCGACGAAGTAAGAAAGGTAAAGCACGATGGGAATTTTGCTTGGCTTATCGCCGTTTATTGCATTTGCAGTGTTGAGTCGCTTTACGAGTGCCGCGGTGGCACTATGGGCCGCTGCAGCGGTGTCCGTTGTGTTGATACTGCGCGAATTGAAACTGGGGCGTTCATTGAAGGTGCTGGATTGTGGCACCTTAATTTTGTTTGCGGGGTTGGCATGCTACACAACACTGGTGCATCGGACCTGGGACATTATGGGAGTCAGAGCCGTAGTGGATACGGGATTGTTTTTGATCATGCTGATTTCCCTGCTCATCAAGCTGCCATTCACGTTGCAGTATGCGCGTGAAGAGGTTCCGGAGTCGCTGCATACATCACCCGTATTTATTCGCACGAATTACATCCTGACCGCCGTATGGACTGTGGCTATGGCGACCATTGCGGCATTCGATATGTTGGCGCACTCCAATCCGGATTATTCAACGTTGTCGCGCAGAATGATTATTGTTTCGCTGGTTGCGGCATTCAGTTTCACGAAGTGGTATCCAGATCACGTCAGCAAGGCACACGCTTAACAAAGACACGAAAAGGAAATTACTTATGTTGAAAGCGGGACGCTTTCCCTTCTTCCCTGACAATGTGCAGTACTGGTTTGAAACAAAGCGCGCCTTTGGTGCAGCGAGTTATGGCGCTTCAGAGTTTGGCGAAGTGATGGCTACGGTCAATCGCATTACTTCTGGCGATCCGGATGGCTGGTATACAGAGTGGACCGCGACAGCAGAACGTGTGCTGGCAGAAGCGGAGTCGCAGAGAGAGCGAGGACATCGTGTGAGCGCGCGCGATAGTTATCTGCGAGCCACAACTTACTTCCGCACCGCGGAGTTTTTCCTGCATGGCAACCCGGACGATCCGCGCATTTACAGCTCCTATCAAAAATCCATTGCGGCGTATAAGGTGTGTTGCGCGCTGTGTGATCCGCCTGTGCTTCCGGTGGAGATTCCGTATGAGGGCACGACGTTGCCGGGCTATTACCACCGCGTGGATGAGTCCGACACGAAACGTCCGCTGTTCATCATTCATTCCGGTTTCGATGGCTCTGCCGAGGAGTTGCATGGCGAAGGCGCAATCGCGGGCCTGGAGCGCGGCTATAACGTTCTGACGTTTGATGGTCCGGGACAGTATGGCCCCATTCATCGCGAACGGCTTCCGTTCCGACCGGACTGGGAAAAGGTGGTAACGCCGGTGGTGGATTTTGCATTGACGCTGCCCGGAGTTGATCCAGACAAGATTGCTTTGATGGGCATCAGCCTGGGAGGCTATCTGGCACCGCGGGCGGCGGCTTTTGAGAAGCGGATTGCGGCCCTGGTGGCCAATGACGGCGTCTATGACTATGGGATTGCAAATCTTGGCAGCAATGTATCGCCAGAACAACTTCCCGTGATCGAGTCCATGGTCCGCGCACCGGAAGCTCCGGAGTTGGATGCAAAGCTGGAAGAAGAAAAGAAGTCGTCTCCCGTGGCGGCGTGGGCGCTGGAGCACGGCATGTTCGTGACCGGCACAAAGTCACCGCGTGCGTACATTGCGGCCAGTCTGGAGTACCACCTTCGAAACGGAATCGCCGAGCAGATCGCCTGTCCCACGTTGGTTTTGGAGGCAGAAGACGATCTTTTCTTCAAAGGTCAACCGCAGGCCCTTTACAACCACCTGACCTGCCCGAAGACGTTTGTGCGCTTTACCGCAGAAGAAGGCGCTGGAGCGCATTGCCAGGTGGGCGCGCATCGCATGGCGTTTGCACGTATTTACGATTGGCTGGATGAAACGTTTGCGGACGTGTGAGCAGCTTGCTGCACGCTCAGTCGCAATCGCCACTCTGTCTGTGCGGAGTGGCGATTTTCTTTCCAAAGCTAGGGAAGTTGCTGATCCTGCGGATAATCCTTCAACAACTGATGGTGCATGCAGTAGAGCGCAAGTTCCAGGCGATCGCTGACACCGAGTTTGTCGTAGATTTTGCGCAGGTAATTCTTGATGACCTGCTCCGTGGTGCCGACGTGATACGCGATTTCCTTGTTGCGCATACCGCGGGTGATGCAGGAGATGATCTGCACTTCCTTCGGCGAAAGATGCGGTTTGCTCCGCGGGCTCATGATCGCCGTCGCCTGGGCACGGTAGGCTTCAATGACCCAGGAGACAGACTGATTGTCGATCCATGTTTCACCCGCGGAGATTTTGCGGACGCATTTGACCAGCAGGTCAGGCGAGATGGCGCGTGGAACCACTCCGCGAACACCGCGACGATAGAGTTCCACCGTTGTGGACTCGTTCGACTCGGTTACCTGAACGATGATTTTTGCCTGCGGGGCACGACGAATGAGTTCTGGAATGGCGTCGACTACGCCAGCAATGAGGTTACCTTCCAGGATGACGACATCGGCTGGAAATCGCTGGAGGGCGGAGTAGAGGTTGGACAATGTCTCCGCCTGCGCTACGACCCGGATATCGTCCTCAAGTGCGAAGACTTTACGAATGCCGACGCGGTAAATCGCCTGTGAATCGGCGAGGATGACACGGATTCCTTCATTGGGAATGTGATCTTCTTCAAAGCCATCCTGCAGGGAACGATCCTTCACTTACTCCCCCCGGCGATGCGGTAATTGTCGATGACTGCGCCAATCTGTTGACCACCCTGCCCCGAATTTCTCCAGATAACACGGCCCACACAGTGGACCTCGGTATCGGCAGGTCCGCCCATGATTTCACGTGGCAGGACCATCGTCCATGACAGTTCGGCATTGACGGGGGGCGCCTCCGCCTGCGTGCGGAAGAGCACGCCGCTGGCTGAAACGTCTTCTGTTTCTGCGTCAAACGCACCCTGCTCGGTTTCCACGTGCACCTTCAACCTGAGGGGAAAACGTACACCGTTCCGCATGGGATCAGCAGAGCTTCCAGATTGTTCTTTCTGTATTTCCGAATCCATGTAAGTTACTGTCGTCACCAGTTACTGTAGTGTAAACCCTTTCTGACGCTCAATGGCGCAGCGAGGTTACCATTTGCGACGACATCCCATTTTGAGTTCCGAAACAGGAGCTGGTGCTGGACAATCGCGCTGAGCGAAGGGGCTATGGCTTTACACTCAGGAACGATGAAGCTGAATGCACAGTTCCTGTTGTCGGCGTTTGCGCCGGAACATTTCCCCAATCAGGCACGCACAGGCGGCGCACCCGAGGTCGCGTTTCTGGGCCGCTCGAACGTGGGCAAGTCAAGCCTGATCAATGCTTTGCTGGGCGCAGGGATGGCGAAGGTCTCGTCCACGCCAGGGCGGACACGATCGATCAATTTCTTTGGGTTGTATCCGGTAACGTCCGGTGGGCAACAGAAGCCGCTGCCCGCGCTGGTATTTGCTGATCTGCCGGGATATGGGTACGCGAAAATTTCAAAGTCGATCTCGGCAGAGTGGTCCGGTTTCATTGATCCGTACCTGACGGAGCGTGAACAACTGGCGCTGTGCTGCTGCCTGGTGGACACGAATATTCCTCCGCAGCCCAGTGATACTCAGCTGATGGATTTTCTGCGGCATGAACAGCGCCCATTTGTGGTGATTGGAACCAAGAGCGATCGGCTGAGCAATAACACTCTTTCAAAGTCCATTGCCGCGCTGAAGCGGGAGCATGGGATTGATGAAGTGATTGCGGTTTCCGTGGAGCGCGGGAAAAGCGATAAGGGGCTGCGTGCCCTGTGGGAGCGGTTGGAGTCGGTGATTCCGGCTTAAAGCTCTGTCCAATAAGCCCGGTTCAGGGAGCGCGGGAAGAGCGTTGGAGCGGTTTCGAACCAGCGTTCCTGGAGTGATTGCGGCAGAGCCTTTGATAGCTGTGCGCGGAGGGTATCGTCTTTGCTGCGGCGCTCTTGCAGCGTGGCGGCTGTGTCTTCTGCGATGCGGGCTTGCAAGGTTGCTAACGGGGCTTCGATGTTGTGGCTTGCCTTGTTGATTGCGATCAGACTGCTTGCGTGAAGTGGGTGTGTTCCCCATTGCTGAAGTGTTTGCAGGGAGGTTTCCTCGGCCCCAGTGAGTGGGCGTGAGGCTGTGATTGCAGTCGGAAGGACGCCTCGTTCGACCATTTCTGCCAGCCATTGCGCCGAACTACCTGCCAGGCCGATGGTGATGGCTCGCTTCTGGCGGATTTCGTTTTTGAGGGCGCGCAGGGCTTCGTCCAGCGTGGTGACGCTGAAGGTGAGGCAGCCTTCGCGGTTGGCCTCGCGCAGTTGTCGGGTGTCTTCTTCCAGAAAGAGCGCGGCGGCGCCTGCGGCGAGGGATGCCAGGGCGAGTTCCCTGCCGGATTCGTTGAGGCCGATGTGGAGGAGGAGTTGTCCTGCCCAGTCTTCACGATGGAGTAAAAGTGCGGTGTAGAGGCGCAGGGTTTGGGACTGCGAGGGCATGCGGCTATGCCCTCGACGGATTCAACGAGTCCACACGCGTGGCGGCGATGGCTTCGAGATTCTTTCTCATGGTGGCAAGTCGGGCTCGGCCTGCCTCGGTGCCTTCCACCTGCCGTTCGATTCCGCTCATCCACTCTGGCAGATTCATCTGTTGCCGGAAGCCAGCGAGGAACGGCTGAATTTTCGCGTACTGGAAGTACATTTCCTGGCAGGTGTTGTAAACGAGTTGGGGAGTGAGCGCGCCACTGTCGACGAACGAAGCGACCATGTCCCAGTAGCCGTATACCTGGAGTACGAAAGCGCCTTGCTTTGTGCCGCTGCTGACGATGGCTACGAGTTCTTCCGCCGAGGCTGGAAGGAACTCGCCGCCGATGTAGGAACGAGCTTCGCGCATAGTGGCTTCGCGTCGCAGGTCATAGAGCTTCAGGATCAGTTCAGCTTGTCGGATTGCAACATCAACGGCCGATAAATCACTCATCGCATTCTCTCTGGAGTGAGGATTTTACTTTTACCAGGTGGAATAAAGTGAGCCGTCGAGTGAGGCGGCCTGGGCTCCGCTATGGACGTCATTGATGCCAGTCTGGGTCTCATCGACAGAGTTGTAGCTGTCGGTGCGGTCGCCCATCCAGGAATCCTTGCGGTTGGTGATGGGATCCATGGGCAGAGCTTTCAGATAACCAGCGGTGACGAGATCATCCAGTGTCTGCGGGGCTTTCTGCTTGTCGACGGTGTAGCTGTCGATGGCTTCACGCATGACGTGCAGATCCTGTTTGAGGACTGCTTCTTTCGCAGCACGAAGGTGCCGCGTGTACGCCGGTACTGCCATCGCAGCGAGTACGCCGATGATGACCATGACGAAGAGAAGCTCCAGGAGGGTGAAGCCTTCGTCGTTCTTCCTTCTTTGCATCATGGCTACCATTCTGAATATTTTGTCCCATCCAGAGCAGTGCCCTGGCTCTTGGAATGTACGTCGAAGACGTTCTGGCCGCCCCAGCCGGTGGTGTCCGGTTCGTCCTGCATGGAGCGAAGCTGCCAGTCGGTGTCGCCGGTCATGGGGTCCTTCGGAATGCTCCGGAGAAACTTCACCTTCTTGGTTTGGACGTCCACGCCGTCGACCAGTGTTTCCATGTCCGGCGGGTAGTTGAAGCTATCGAGCTTGGTCTGGAAGGCGCCGCGGTCTGCGGCGTCCTTGTACCGATCGATGGCCGAGCGCATCTGCCAAAGTGCCGTGCGCAGTTCCCTTTCCTTGGTCCGCTTCACCTGCCAACGCGTAACCGGGATGGCGGCACTCGCAAGGATCGCGAGAATGCCGACTACCACGATGAGTTCGACAAGGGTGAAACCGCCCTGACCAGAGTCCAGCTCGGATTTCGCCGTTCGCATGCGCATGGCGATTCTCCCTGTTACTTCACGTGGACCGTGGCCTGCGAACCGACCGCGGGCAGGTTGACCTGGCTACTGTTCTTCGCGCCGACCTTGCTGAGCGAGACGGTGGAGTCGCCCGCGGCGTTCGCCTTGAAGGTGAGCACGCACACCGATCCCTGGCCATCTACGCCGCGCACAGCAGGCGGACGCGAGATGGAGATGGTGGTGGTGCCGTTGCCTTCATCGCGATGCACCACTGCGACGGACTGGCCATCACGGGAGAGGAACTCGCCCGAATCGACGTTGACCAGCGACAGGACGGCGGGGTTGAACTGCACCTGCAGCGGCACGGAGTACAGATCCTTCGCGCCGGAGGCGATCACCGCCATCTGGAAGGTGCTGCCGACAGCCTGATTTGCCTGGCCCGGAGCGACGGCGAAACTTACCGGTTGTGCACCAGCCGCGGGCTGGGCTGCGGGTTGTCCGACGGGCTGTGAATTCTGCTTCAGCGCAGCCGCAGCGGCCTGTGCGGCGGGCGTGTTCTCATTGCCGATCTGGCCAATCATGGCGGATGCGGCCTGCGCTGCCGTGATGGGAGCCGAGGGCGGCAGGTTCTGCGCACGCTGCTGCTGGAAGGCGCCGGTGGTCATGCTGGCAGAGTTATCACCTGCAAGCGCCTCAGCAACAACTTCGCGACGGAGTTCAATCGACTGCCCAGAGCCCGTGTCGATAGCGCGCGTGTTCAGCCGCGTGATCAGCGGTTCGCGCACGATGTGCGGGATCAGCAGGAAGACAACTTCGTCCTGCGAACGGTCGCGATTGTGCGTGCTGAATATGTTCTTGAGGATCGGAATTTCAGACAGACCGGGTGTGCCAGAGAGCGAGTCTGTTTCCTGCCGCGTGAGGATACCGGCGAGGATGCTGGGTTCGCCCTCTTTGAGCTGGATGACCTGATCGACCGTACGCTGGCCGATGACTGGCTCCGTGACGCCGGAGATGGTGACGTCGCTGGCGTGGGTGGAGATTTCCAGCTTCATCTTGAGTGAAATTTCGCGATCCTGGTGAACGGTCGGCGTGAGGTCGATGTTCACACCGATATCCATGTAGGTGAACTGCGTGTTCACCAGTGAGGACACGATGGCCGTAGATGCACCGGAGGAGTACGAACCGGTAGCCACCGGAATCTTCTGACCTATTTTCAACTGAGCGCGCTGCCCGTCCGTTGCGCGGATGCGCGGGTTCTGCAGGATGCGTGTGTCGCTGTCAGAAAGCAGCGCTGCCACCGTTGCATTGCCTACGCTGACGGCAAAGTTGCTGGCAGTCAGGTTCGCGAAGGTGTTCAGCGTGGGTGAGGTCGTGGTTGTCGTGGTGCCGCTGGTGGAGCTTGAAGATGACGAGTTGGTGCTGTTCGCAACCTGCGGCGTGATGGTAACGCTCTGCGGCAGCGTGAGGCCGAGATTACGCGAATGATCGCGATTGACTTCAAGTACAGCCACGTCCACCACGACTTCGCTATGCGGACGATCGAGGTTGTTCAGCAGCTCCTGCGTGAGCATGAGCTGGTCAGGCGTGCCGCGTTCCACGATGGCGTTCTGGCTGGGAACGAGGAAGATTTTGACGTCCTGCTCCAGCACATTGCGCAACGCGGTCAGCAGTTCGTTCTGGTCAGCCTGCGTGGCGGCGTTGGAGAGATAGAAGGTTTGTACGGCGCGCGTCTGTAGATCCTGGCGCTTCTGCTGCGTGTTCTGCGCAACGAAGATCGTGTTCGACGTGACCGGCTTGTAAAATGTGCCGGACTGCGTGCCGAGAATGCGCAGACCGTCTGCCAGAGAAACGCTCTTCAAATCGAGCTGGATGCGGCGCGAAGTGTAATCGGGATCGAAGATAACGTTGAGGCCGGCGGCTTTACCGATGGCCTGATAGAGCACCTTGGTGTCTTCCACCATGCTCAGCGTCAAGGGGTCCGATGAAACAGGCTTCAGCTTTAGCGGCTCGCCCAGGGTGGCGAGTTCCGGCGCGGGCCCCGTGGGAGCGGGCAGGTCCAGATTGCTGGTCGGTGTGTTGGCGAGTATCCGCTCGGTGACCGTGATCTCCTGCTGCGCGGACTGGTTGCCGCCGTCAATGGAGAGGGCACGCTCAAACTCGGTCAGCGCACCGTGGATGTCGCCACTCTGACGAAGGACGCGACCACGGTCGACGTGGGCGGCGGCAGCGGAAAAGCGTGCGCGCTCAAAGTGCGTCTTATAGCGAAGGTCGTTTGGCTTGAGCAGATGCGCCTGGCGGTATGCCTCAAACGCAGCGTCCCAGTCCTCACGGGACTCGGCATCTACGCCGCGCTTGGACCATGACGAAGCTGACTGAGCGTGTGCCGGCGGCACAGTGACGGCAGCGGTACCAATAAGGAATGCGGCGGCAGCGCCCGCGTGGAATAGGCTACGGCCCAACGTCGTACATGCGCCTCTGCCCGGTTTCTGAATCGTCAACTTCCGCTTCCGCCTCTCAGGGGATTCCTGCCTCTCTGTTGGACGAATGTAAGCGGGAACCGCTCACAGAAAGCCAACGACGGGGACATCAAATCTGCCTGTTTTGTGTGAGAAGTGTAACATCGTGAGAAGAGCGCTGGATGCTTCCACATGGGAGGTCCACGCATCAGATAGAGCCATGCCGCATTCTCCCGCCGTATTTCAGCAAAACCCCTCGAAAAAACCAGCGCAACGCGACCCTGTCGCGGTGGGCCAGCGGGATGCTGCCGTAAATCGTTCTGCCAGCCATAACTACTTTTTGACAGACCGCTTTGAATGCGGCATTGCCCTGCGCGGTACCGAAGTGAAAAGCATCCGCGAAGGTAAGGCGCAGCTCAAAGACGCCTATGGGCTGATCAACAATGGCGAGGCATTTTTGCTGAATGCGCACATTGGCGCGTTTTCGCACGGCAATGTGATGAACCACGAAGAGACGCGCACCCGCAAATTGCTGCTGCACAAAGAAGAGTTGCGCAAGTTGACGGCACGTACCAAGGAAAAGGGATTCACGCTGATCCCTACGCGTTTCTACTTCAAGAATGGCCGCGTAAAGTGCGAATTGGCGCTCGCCCGCGGTAAGCAGGACTGGGATAAGCGCGAAACGGAACGCAACCGCGAGGCGGATCGCGAAGCACGAGCTGCAGTTGCGCGTAGCCAACGTCGATAGTCGCGCTGCGATTTTCTTCCGTTGGCAGAGCTACACTGTTGGGGCATGAATGCCTCGCTTCAGTTCTCAAACGCCGCCGAATTTGTTACTCCCCTGCTGACCGTGTTTGCCGTTGATACCGGCAGCGCACCCGATGCTCCTTCCATTTCTTTGCTGACAACAGAACAGCCGATTCTTGCTGCCGCCGCTGTTTTCCTGAACTCTGGTGAGTTCAAAGCGGAGACGGGAGGGACTCTGCTGTTGCACGCGCCTGCGGGCCTGAAGGCGGAGCGGTTGTTGATTGTTGGTGCAGGTAAGGTTGCAAAGTTTTCGACCGCGGAATTGCGCAAGGCTGCAGGCGCTGCGATCCGTACCGCGAAAGCGAAGAACATTCGCGATGCTGCGGTTGTGTTTCCCAAGCTGGATGACAACCTGGATGCGGCCGCTGTGTCCCGTGCGTTGACGGAAGGCGTTCTTCTTGCTGACTACGATGCGGATACGTATCGCAGCCAGCGCGAAGATCGCAGCATGCAGAACGTTGTTGTGCTTGGCGACTCATCGACGCAGGTGGAACTCGAGAATGGATTCCGCGAAGGTGAAGTTTTTGCGGCTGCGCAGAACTTTGCGCGAACGCTGGTGAACGAGCCCGGTAACGTGCTGACTCCTACAGAGCTTGGTAAGCGCGCTGCTGCGATGTGCGAGACCAATGGGCTGTCCTGCGAAGTCCACAGCACGGAGAAGCTGAAAGAACTAGGCATGGGTGCGTTCCTTGGCGTGGCACAAGGTTCTGTGGAGCCGCCTGCGCTCATCGTGATGCGCTATAAGCCTGCGAAAGCCACGAATAGCAACGTGGTGGGCCTTGTGGGTAAGGGCATTACGTTCGACACCGGCGGCATCTCCATCAAGCCTGCGGATGGCATGGACAAGATGAAGTACGACATGGCCGGTGCCGCCGCCATGATTGGTGCAATGCAGGCGATTGCTGCGTTGAAGCCCTCGGTCGAAGTGATCAGTATTGTGTGTTCTGCGGAGAACATGCCGAGTGGCTCTGCTTATAAGCCGGGCGATGTATTGACCGCAATGAGCGGCAAGACCATTGAAGTGATGAACACAGATGCTGAAGGGCGGCTGGTGCTGGCGGATGGACTGCACTATGCGAAGACGCTGGGTGCGACTCATCTCATCAATGCGGCAACGCTGACGGGCGCGTGCGTTGTTGCACTGGGCAAGTTGAACAGCGGTTTGTTCTCAAACGATGATGCGACGGTTGCGATGTTCCGCGAGGCTGCGAATCAGACGAACGAAACCTTCTGGCAGCTTCCCTGCACGGATGACTATCGCGACCTGATCAAGAGCGACATTGCTGACATCCGCAATACGGGTATGGACCGGTGGGGTGGTGCGAGTACCGCTGCGATGTTCCTGAAGGAGTTTGTGGGCGACACGCCCTGGGTTCATCTGGACATTGCAGGACAGGCCTGGATTGACGATGCGCGTTCGTACATCGCCAAGGGGCCGAGCGGCGTTGCAGTGCGCTCGATTGTGGAATGGGTGCGGGCGTTGGCGCAATGACGTTGGCTGAGAGCACCGTCCTTGTTGTCGACGACGAACCTGTGTTGCGACTGACCTTCTCTGTGCTATTAAGGCGGATGGGGGCACAGGTTCTCACCGCGGAGGATGGTGCAGAGGCACTGGAGATCGTGGCAGCAAATCATGTCGATGTGATTCTTACCGACAAGAAGATGCCAAACGTGGATGGGTTGGCGTTGCTATATCAACTGCGCGAACGCGGCGTGATGACGCCTGCCATTTTGTTTGTGAATGGAGTCTTGCCAGAAGATGCAACGGAGATGGAACGACTTGGTGTGACGCGGACGATCTCCAAGCCAATTCATCCGCTGGAGCTGGTGGGAATCTTAGAAGATGCGCTTGTAGACAGGTGATGAGGTCAACGCGAGGATTGCGTTGACCTCATTCCTTTACATTGACAACGGCACTTCGATACCGAGCCATCCGAGAACGCGTGCTAGTTCTCGCGAAGCTACTGCGGCGGTTGCCAGCAACAGCTTCTTTCTTGCGGCATCAGTTTCGTTCAACACGTGATTGCGGTGGTAGAAGTTGTTGAACTCCTGCGCGAGTTGGAAGGCAAAACGCGCAACGATTGCGGGTTCTGCTGCAGCGATGGACTGCTCCACAATCGTTGTCACACGCGACAGGATGAGCCACATGGCCCACAGACTGTCGCCTGCCTCATCTTCGAAGTAGGGAGCCAGATCGACGTCGGCAATGTCGTTGATCGCGTGCTGTTCCGTAACGCCTGCCTTCTTCAGGATGTTTGCGGCGCGCACTGCAGAGTACTGCGCATATGGGCCGGTTTCACCTTCGAAGGAAAGCGCATCGCGGAAATCAAACGCGATGATGGTGTTGCGTGTGTACTTCAGCATGAAGTAACGCAGAGCACCAACTGCGATCTGTTCCGCCGAACGCTGACGCTGCGATTCGGGATCTTCAGGATGACGTGCGTCGACTTCAGACTTGGCTGCTGCAATCAGGCGATCGAGAAGATCGTCTGCCTTTACACCGAAACCCTTGCGACCGCTGACTTCGAGATGCTGCTTCTCTTTGTCGGCATCGCTCAGTGTGTATCCGAGATCGATTGCGCAACGCGGTGTGAGCGCGACCATCGCGTAGTTGATGTGGGTGTAGTTCGCGGCGGCTTCGGTGTAACCGAGAGCGCGAAGGCTCTCCACCACGTTCGCCTGCGGATCGTTCTGACGTGAGTCAATCACGTTGTAGATGGCAGCGGCCTGACCGTAGTGCGGATGCGGAGTTTCGCCGTGCATGGTGCTGATCCAGCAGGGATGCGACTCGTATTCGCGGAAGATCTTGTAGCCGAAATCGCGGCCGGGGAGCAAGCCGAACTTCCATAGGTGATACGCAATGTCTTTGCCTACGTAGGTCACGGTGCCGTTAGAACGGATGATGACCTTTGCATCTTCATCGGGGCCTTCAACCACTTCAGCGCCGGGGCGGCGCATAACCCAGCAGCCCTTGTTCTTACCTTCTGTTTCCAGATAAAGAACGCCGCGCTCCACCATCAACTGGCGTGCGGCTTCCCAGAAATGCAGGTGCAGGATTTCGCTTTCGCGCGGAAGGAAGTCGTACTCGATGGAGAGGCGCTCCATGGTTTCGAGATGGCGTTCCAGAACCGCGGTGGCGACAAGGTCGGCTACCTTTGCGATTTCGTTGTCGCCCTCTTCGATGTGGTGCAGCGTGTCCAGGCGTAGTTTCTTGCGTGCTTCTTTCTGATCGGCATCGCTGTCATACCACTGCGAGACGCGGGCGTAGAGATCCCACAGGTAGTAGTCGACACGTTCGCCGCGCGCGATCAGATCGCCGATGAGTGCATCCACGTCTGCAGGCGACTTCCCTTCCAGATGCAGCAGGCCCACGACGACATCTGCAACCTGCACGCCGGTGTTGTCGATGTAGTTCTGCACCACGGTGGGATAGCCGGACTTGTACGCGTCCTTGCGCAGAAGACGCGCGAAGCTGTCGCCAAGAATGGCGTTGCGCAGATGGCCTACATGCGCAGCCTTGTTGGGATTGATGCTGGTGTGTTCGACGAGGCGAAGACCTTCACCACCAATGTCGGAGTGTTCACCTTTTGCGATGCGTTTCGTGATCGCGGCGCGATCAAGCTTTACGTTGAGGTAGCCAGCACCGGCGACTTCAACCGTAGCTACGCCGTCGATGCCATTGAGTTCAGCGGCAAGTTCTGCGGCTATCATCTTCGGCGCTTTGCGCAGGCGCTTTGCGAGTTCAAAAGCCACAGGCGTGGCGATTTCACCCAACGCGATATTCGGCGGTAGTTCCGTGGCGATGTTTGCGCCGGTTACTTCGTACTTTGTTTGCAGCACGTTTGCTGTGGTTTCCAGCAGTGCCTGTTTGAGCTTGCGATACATAGTTCGTTCTTTCTACATGGGCTGCGTTTGTACGCAGTGGTTCTTCGCTTACAGGAGATCGGCTTCTGGCGGGAGTGAATGAATTTCATCCGAGAGCGTTTTACCGCCATGCTCTTTGCGGTTGATCAGGAAGCCGATGCCGCCGACGATGTTGACGATCATAAAGATGACGAAGTGCACAAAGAGTGCGTACAGGATGGCCAACGAAGTGGGCACTCCCTGAGACTCCATGGCGAGCTTGCCGAATGCTTCAAAGGGGCCGATGCCACCCGGAGCACTGGGCAGCATAAAACTCAGATTGCTGAGAATGGACGCCAGCATGGAGCCACGGAAGGTGTTGAGGCCTAGGAGCTGTGCGGTGGAATAAAAGACCATGCCTTCACAGAGCCAGACGACGGCTGTGAGCAGCACGAGCAGAAAACGCACCGAGAAAGGGATGTGCACGATAGCATCAAACAACTGCTCAGCCCACTCTCCGAACTTGCGCGTGCGTGGGTGATTGCCGTAACGCGCGACAAGTTTCTGCACAAGGATGTGCAGAAGGTGCGTGCCGAAGAGAAGCAGGCACAGGCAGAACACCAGAATGACGAGCACCAGGCGAACCGTCTGAGCGACGCCATAGCCATGGAATGAGAATGCACTGAAACTGCTTTCCAAGCCAGGGGCAGCCACGGCAAAGAAGCCAAGAAGCATCACCGTATCCAGCAGCCGTTCCAGTACGACGGTGCTGAGTACAGCGGACGAGGATGCGTTTACATCCGGGGCGTAAGCAAAGATACGCAGGAAATCGCCAATGCGGAACGGCAGGATATTGTTTGCGGCCAGACTGGTTAACAGAACGCGGAAGCATGCGGTGAGGCGCGCGTTATACCGGCGCAACATGAGCCACCAGCGGTAGCTGCGGAGGCCGTAGTCGACTGAGATGAAGCCCAGTACACCCAGAATCCATACGGGATGGCCGAAGTGCACATCGCGCAGTTCATCCAGGTGGAATCCGCGAAGTGTCCGCCACAGGAAAAAGGCAGAGATGAGAAGCCCAGGAATGAGTTTCCAGTAGCGGCTTGCGTTGCTGGACGGCTTTTCGCTCAAACAATAGCTCCTGCTCTGCGGGGATACGGGCGGGAATGAAATTGGGACATGCCTCACCGATTATACGAAGATTGGCAGAAGAAGCCGCTGCGTACGGTTAACTCTGCACGTTAGTCTTAAGTACTCGCACCCGATACATGGCAACGGTTTCGATTCTTACAGAAGCGCATTTGCGCTCGATGAATGCAACAGAAGGCAACACGCGGACGACGCTGCTGTTCCTGGCGGCGTTATCACTGGTGGCCGCGGCACTGTTGGGATACCACCCATATGCGGAGGATGGCGGTATTTATGCGTCGGCGTTGGCGCTGCAGCTAAATCCGTCGTTATTTCCTGCGTTTCGAGCCTTTGCGGTGGCGCATACCGGCAAGAGCCTGTTCATTCCGGTTGTGGCGGAAATGGTTCAGCAGAGCCACATGCCGCAGGAAGTCTTGGTGACGGGGCTGTTTCTACTGTCGATTGCAGCTACCGTGGCGGCAGCGCATGGAATCGCCTGCGTACTGTTTCGTGAGCGACGGCAGCAAGTCTGCTCAACGCTGCTGTTTGCCCTGGCTATGGGCATGCCTGTGGGCGGGACATCGCTCTACCTTGCGGACCCGTATCTGACGTCTCGTTCGTTCTCCACACCGCTGATCCTGCTGGGGCTTACCGCCATTCTGCGCAAACGATATGGCGCCGCCGCTGTATGCGCGGTCGTTTCGTTTGCCGTTCATCCGCTGATGACGCTGTGGGCCCTGTTGCCTGCTGTTTTTCTGCTGATTTGGCAGAGATCGGCGAAGCGGACACGTGACTTTGTGTTGCTTGCGCTGGCTGTCGTTAGCTTTATGGCGGCGATCCAGATGGTGGCACCTGTTGATTCCGCTGCTGTGCGTGCCGCTTCGCTGTCGCGGGGTTACTGGTTCCCTTCTCAGTGGCAGTGGTACGAGTGGATTGGTCTGATCGCGCCCATGCTGATGCTTCTGGTCATCGCTACAGGCAAAAGCAAGATGATGTCTTCTACGGCTCAGGCGCTTGCTGCAGCGATGGCAGCTTCGTTGATGACTGTGACTGCTGGCGCGTTGCTGCTCATCCATACGGGTGATACAGCTTTTCTGCTGGCGCGCTTGCAACCGTTGCGGTTGTTGCATCCTGTCTCGATTGTTTTTGTATTAATGCTGGGCGGATGGCTGGCAGCTCCTGCAGCAGGAATGCTGAGGCGCTATGGAATGTATCTATTCGCGCTTGGCGCTATCGGTGGAATGTTGTTTATGCAACGGGAAATCTATCCGCACTCTGCCCATTGGGAAAATCCCCGGGGTACAAGTGGCAATGGATATAAGGAAGCTGCGCTTTGGCTTCGGCAAAACACATCAGCGGATGCGCTGATTGCAGTGGACGCGCACTACACGACGATGCGCGGCGAGGATGCCCAGATGGTGCGGGCCATTGCGCAACGAAGCACGATTCCCGATGCGGCAAAGGATGGCGGCATTGCCTCCGTTGTGCCGGAGCTGGCGGACACGTGGTGGGTAGGAAGCCAGGCACAGGAGGGGCTGGCTGGCGTGTCCGACTTACAGCGTATCCAGCGATTACGCTCGTTTGGAGCGTCGTGGATCTTGTTGCCAGCAGATGCTGAAACGACGTTTCTCTGCCCGTATCGCAACACAGATGCGAAGGTCTGCCGCCTTCCCTGATGCGATGCAGCAAAAAAGCACAGCCGAAGCTGTGCTTTTTATTCAACGAATGCATCAAGCGGTTATGGAACGCGTAGCGGACGGAGTCCTTCCATTGGGAACAGGCCCGTCGGATAGTCGTCCGTGGGGTACTGTGCCTTGAAAAGGTAACGCGCGAAGAAGGTGGGCTGCACCATCGTGTAGTTGTTAGTGTTGTTCGCAGCCAGCGCTCCACCCACGTACCAGTGTTCGGCCACTTGATAGCTGAACTGACCACCGATGTTGAAGTTGGCTCCTGTGGAGGTGCTCCGTGCGTTGTAGGCCGTGGCGCAGGTCTTCTGAGCAATCTCAGTCAGAGAGCAGCCAGAGAGTGAGCCGTTAAACAGCGCCACGCTGGCGGAGTCGGACATGGGATAGTACTTCGCCGTGTCCTGAACGAAGGTCTGCACGCCGATGGCACCGGCAACCGTGTAATGCCATTTTTCACGGTAATGACCGTTCCACGTGACGGGAACCGAACCCAGGAAGTAGACCTCGGGGCTGAAGTAGCCGCCGTTTCCGTACGTCAGTGGGATTTCGTTGTGAGCGTAGTGCATGCCGAAGAAGCTGCCACCCACGTTGAGCGAACCATACTGTGGCACCTGCCAGACGCGGAAGTATGCGCCCATGGTGCCTTCCAGCTTCTGGTTGTCAAGCACCTTGTAACCGTTGACCGTGCCACCGTCGCCGCTGATGTAGAAGCCTGACTTCTCATCACCGAAATCGAATCGGGCACCCACTGTGGTGGAGACCACGCCGCCCCAGATGTTGCCTGAGAAGACGGGGGTTACGGAACCCGGGTCACGGAGACCGGCGTACGAAAGCTGCGTATCCTTCACCGAGTCGCGCTCACCGAAGATCGTCAGGTGATTGAAGAAGCGCGCACGCGCGCGGCCGGTAATGTTGTTTACCAGGAACGAGTACGGCGTATAACCAACGGCCAGGCCAAAGTTCGTGCTCGTCATCTGCAGTTCGCCGCCAACGCCGGAAGAATACTGCGGCGCGGGAGAGGTGATGGCCGTGGCAGGCAATGTACCCAGTAGCGGTGTCGCAGTCGTTGCGCCCAGGGTGCCGAGATCGAGCGTTCCGCTGTTCAGGAAAACTGCCTTCGGGACAACGGAGAAGCGCACACGGTTGCCCGCAACGAAGGTGGCTTCGATGGGAGCTTCGTAATCGAAGAGGCGGTTGACGCCCGGTGTGCCGCTACGGAAGCGTACCCAACCACTGCCACCCACCCAACCGGAGTAGCTGGATTCCAGTGTGGCAAGGTCGAGTTCTGTCTGCTGACGCTCGTTGAGCGGTGGCGCTACCTTCTCGTTCGGATCGTAATACCCACGGAGAGGCGGCACGCTACGCGCGACCAGGTCGCCATCCGTGGGGATGCGATTGTTGCCGTTGTTGTATGGCGGTAGATCCGGGTATGGCTGCGTCGAAAGCTCGCTGGGCGCTGCCGGATAGAAGATCGGAGCTGACGCCTGACCCACGCCAGAAATCGAGGTGGCCGAACGCGAGCGAGTGGTGCGGTGAGCGGTGGTGGTGCCCTTGATCACAGGGCGCGTGGGTTGCGGATACTGCTGGCCGTAGGTGTTCTCGCTGCTCTGGATACCGTAGTTGTTGTACGAACGGCCAGGCTGAGTCGTGGTGGTACGCGTACTGCCCAGGCCCTGACGGTAGGTGTTGCCGTCATTGGTGGACGACGTGTCGTACGGCTGCGTATTCGTGGGTGCCGTCGCAGGCAAGGACGATGGCTGGCCCATCTGTCCGGGCGCAGGGGTTTGCGTGTACTGCGCACTGCGAGGCGTACCGTCGGCGATCTCGTCGGGCGGAGTACTCTGCCCCATCATGCCACGTGGGTCAGACTGGCGACGGCGCTGTGCGGCGGCTTCCGCAGCGGCGATCTCAGGATGTACCGTCTTCCCGCCGCGCTTGGTGTTGCTGACCGCGCGAGTAGGAACGTGCACGTCGCTGGGCGAGTACGTGACCATCGGTGTCGCGTTCTGCTGCGAGGGCGCAACGTAGGGGACGTACGGACCATAGACTTCGCCGTTGAACTGGCCAGTCTGCGCCCCTTCCCTGTGCGATCCCGCAAGATAAAGCGGTTCCGAGGTATTCCCGGACTGAGCCTGCTCGGTCGAACGTCGAATCTGTTCGTGCTGGTACGCGAGCGAGGCGTCTGGTGCTGTTCCTGGTAGGTCCGTCTCGGAGGAGAGCGGCTGTGCGCTTGCGGTTAGCGGAGCTTCCTGTGCATGCCCTGTTACATCCGGCATTGCGTAATTTTCCGAGACACCGGGATACACGATGGAGCCTGGGGCAGGCAGAGTGCCGGAATTCGGGACGTAGTCACGCAGACGCTGCGTGGAAGGTTGCTGACGCACCGTCGAATTGGGGTTCGCCATGTACGACGGCACCGTCGGCTGAGCGGTGTTGCCGTTGTAAGGCTGAGCGTATCCGGAACCCGGCAGCGGTGCCTGGGTACCAATCTGCACTGGAGCCTGGCCATACGAGTTCGACGCATTCGGAAGATACGGATGTGCCGGAGGCTGCGTCATGGGGGTGCCGTCCGGATTGCGATCTTCCTGTCCAGGAGCCAGAAGCTGCGCAAGGCCCTCGGCCTGCGTGGGGCTGGGCAGCTGGCGCGGGTTCAGCTGCGGCGATGGCTGGTTGAGGATGCTTGCCAGCTCCGAACCGGGGTCGGGCTGCGGCTGTGCCGCGAGCGATGCGCGGTAGTAATCGGCCGCACGCGTGCTGTCGCCACGGGCCTGCTCGAAACGGGCAGCAAGGTTCAGGATCTGGCCATCGCGGGGATACTGATCCAGCGCGTAACGCAGCCAGTTTTCGGCGTCCTTGAGATCATTCGCAGCGAGCGCGGAACCGACCGCGGCCTTGTAATCCGCTGCGGAGCCGGTGCTCATGTCCTGCGCTTTGAAAATGGAAACTGCCTGCTTGGGCAATCCGGCGCGGAGGTATCCGCCTGCCAGCGCCTTGATGACTCCGGGGTTATCCGGGAAGGCTTTCGCTGTGGCGTTCAGGATTGCGAGTGAGCGCTTCTCGTTGTTCGCAGCAGCGGATTGATTTGCTTTGCGAACGGCCCAATTGGCCCAGATCACCTGTACCGTACGGCGCTGTTCATCGGAAAGATCCTGGCGGCTGCCAAGCACCAACAACTGGCGATAGAGACCAACGTCGTTCTGCCCGTTAAAGAGCAGCCAGGCATTCTGAATGTCGATGTCTGCCGGTGGTACCGTGTGCTGGCTTGCGTAACGCTGCTGCACGCGGTTCAGGAAGAGCATGGCCTGCGAAGGCTGACCGAGGCTGTTATAGATATTGCCAATGGTCTGGAGATATTCCACGTCACCTTCGAGCGTCTTGCGCGTGGCCACTGGAATCTGCTGCACCTGCGCGAGAGCGTCGCGGTCACGGCCTGCGGTATGCAGCGCGGTCAGCAGCCCCTTCCATGCATCTACTCGATCCGGGTTTTCGCTAAGGATGCGCTGGTAGATGGGAAAGGCGTGTGCTGCGTCGTTGCGCTGAAGATACAGGCCCGCCAACTGCAGCTGGAGGGGCGCAGGGATGCGCTGGCCTGCAGTGTTCTGCTGCGCGATGGCGCGCTCCAACAGGCTTTGCGCGATGTCGTACTTGTTTTGCGATTGATAGATGGCTGCGGCGGTGCCGAGGAAGCCGGGGTCACGGAGCGCCTGATCGTAAACAACAGGCGGCATGCTCTCCAATGTCTGAATCGCGCCCGCATCGTCATGCATGGTGTGCAGAGTGTTAACTAATCCCTGCCATGCGAGCGCGTTCGTAGGGTCCGCTGAAAGTACCTGCCGGTACAGGCCAGCGGCCTGATCAAGATGGTTTGCCTGCAACAGCAGGCTGGCGTACTGAAGCTGTGTGTCTGCCTTCAGACCCTGCGCTCCCGCAGGAAAAGGCATATCGAGCGCCGAACGCAAAACGCGTTGTGCATCCGCATCGCGGCCAACTGCGGAATACGCCGATGCCAGCGAACGGAGATAGTCCGGATCACGCATGAGTTGCGTGCGGATGGTCTGCGGCGTGCGACGTTCTGTGTCGAGCGCAGCGGCAGCATGGCCAGCCTGATACTGCGACATGAACAGACCACGCCAACCTTCGATGGCCTGCGGCTTCAGACGGATGTATTCCTGATACGCGGCGCTGGCAGGTTCCGGCTGCTGCGCCTTGGCGAGTGTTCCCGCGAGTCCAAGCAACGCTTCCGGGCCAGCAGGACGGATAGCAAGCGCCTGTCGGTACTGCTGTTCGGCGGTGGTCAGGTCGTTTTCGTTGAGGGCGATGCCGCCCTCCTGAATTGTGTAGAAGTAACGCGCGGTGGTGAGGTTGGCGTCAAGCCCCTTGTCCGTCGCGCCTTCCTGCTTGGCCTGCTCCAGAAAGGAGATGGAGCCGCCGAAGTTCTGCTGATTCATGCGGACGTATCCCATGCCCGCAAGTGCGCGCGCATCGTTGGGATTCTTGGCCAGCAATGTCTTGAACCGCTCTTCCGCTTCGGTGAACCGCTTCGCATTCAGCGCGGCGTAGGCGGCACTCTGTTCTGCGTTGTATTGGCGGAGCTGAGCGTTTTCGGCCGGTTCTACATACGGTGCGGCTGGTGTACCGGCGCTGGGCTTGCGGCCTTTTGCTGCGGCGCGCTGATTCGCTTCTGTGGTGCGGAGCGCGTCCTGCAACTGCGCGTCCTTGTGCTTTGCGAGGTAGTTGCGGATGTCACCTGCCGAAGCTGGGTTCTGCGCATCCCACACGAGCGACTGCTTCAGCGCCTCGGCTGCCTGCGGATCATTGGGATGGCGCTCCAACAGTCTGCGGCCTTCCGCGCGCGTCTTGGGGTTGTACGTAAGGATGCGACCGAGAGCCACCTGATAACGCGAGTCCGCCGGGTAACGATCCATCAATGACCGCAGCGCTGCAATGGCGTGCGGACGACCGTCTTCCGTGGCAGCTTCTGTCTCGTAGTACGCCAGTGCCCACTCGCCCTGCGGCGGGTTGTTTCCGAAGACGGAGCGATAAATGCGCACGGCTTCTGCGTAATTTCCAGCGGCGGCAAGCTTGCCTGCCTTTTGCAATTCGGCGAGTTGCGCACCCTGCTGCATCACGCTTTCCGCGCGAGCGATGCCGGGATCGTTCGGATTGATGGAACGCAGGCGTTGCAGATAGGTGTTGGCCAGCGCATTGTTACCGGACATTTTGGCGGCGCGCGCCAGACCAGCGAGTGCGTCCGTATTGTTCGGATCGGCGAGCAAAACCTGTTGCCAGGTCTGCGCAGCCATATCCATGCGTCCGCGCGACTCCAGCGAACGAGCCTTATCCAACAAAGCCTGTGTGGCTGCGCTGGTGGCGGCGGGCTGTGTCTGTGCGTGCAAGCACAGTTCTCCTGGAGTGCTCAGAAGAACGGCACTCAGGAACAGAAGCGTCCGCCGGGATGGAGCCTTGTATGCCATTCAATTTGCCTCTGCGCTGGTACGCTGCCTGCGCATGCTAAGCCCCGCGACCTGGGGGTCAGGTTTGCCGTGTTCCCCACAGAATCTTACTCGTTTCTTGGGTGGAACAGCCGGTTTTTTTAGGGTTTACTCTTGTGGTAACAACTACTTGGCTACCCTATTTCCATTTCAGCCTGAGTTTTCCATCACGGTCGAAGTGAAAACGTCCCTCCTGCCAACCTGTCGCAAACATCGCAAGATTTTGGTCATAGTACAGAGAAGAGTGACCATAGAGGCCGGTGGCTGAGTCCTTGCTCGCCGTCAGGCGGTCGTTCTGCGACTTGGCCTGGCTCATGCGGCCGGTAGCGACGAGGTAAGGAATCATGGCCGCTGAAAATCCGACAGTGCCCTCCGGATTAAGGATTTTTCCGGTGGAATCTACCTGAAGGGGCGGCGTTGGAGCCGTTTGCATGTAGCGGCCCATGCCTTGCAGATAACCCAGCGACTCGGAGATTCCAACCGTGCCTTTGTCGGCCATGCCGAGCCAGAGATACACACGGATGGCTTCGTAAGCGCCGATCGGGGTGAAGTCTGTCTTGCCGGTGGCCAGCTGTGCCGGCGTTCCGCTGGGACGTACGCCTGTTCCTGCGGTGACCCAGTCCATGGCGTATCCGGCAGGAGAGCTTCCCTGGACGAGCATGGGATAGCTCTCCAGTAACGAGGCCCAGGGCCCCGTAGGAGAATCAAACCGCAGCCGTGCAACCACCTGCGGCGGCGTGTATGAGGGATTCAGAATGAAGATGTTTTGATCGGGATGAAAACCCTGTGGGCCTGGAAGCAACACGGCGCCCAACCCGGGTATCAGCGCGACTTCACTCTGAGCGATGTGATTTGCCAGTACAGTGCCGAGTTTCGCGAGACGATCATCCTTCCACATGCGTCCGGCTTCGACGAGATCGTAGGCCATCCAGAGATCAGCATCGGCTGCAGAGTTGGCGTCCAGCGTCTTCCATTGACCTTCCGGTGACTTGCCCCAATTCCATGCGGGAAGTCGCGCGGTCAGGTCGCCGCCAGCCAGATTGTCTTCTGTCCAGCGAAGCATCTTGTCAAAGGTGGGGCGGTCGTTTGTGACGAGCGCGAAGAACATGCCGTAAGCCATGCCTTCGCTGGTGGTGCGCTCGTTGGCGTCATGGTCAATGACCCGGCCCGACGCATCGACAAACTTCGCACGATAGGACTGCCACAGCGGCCAGGGAACCTCTGCCCGGCAGCCCGTCTGCGACAGCAACGTCACACACGCAATGGCAACCGCCGCAGTGCGACGGAAGCAATTGCGCCATCCTTTTCGTACTCCCAGCATTAGTCCTCTCCCTGCAACCTCAGTCGTGCACGACGGCGGAGCGATACACGGATGATCGTCGCCAACAGGATGGAGGCCAAGATCACCAGCACTACAACGGATGCGGGGAATTCAGAAAAGAACAACTGGAGACGTGTCCAAATCGACAACGAACCGATCTTGTAGACGTCGTTTCCGATTCGATACGAGACGAACTGTGTTCCGTGAAGCACGGCAACGGACTGCGAAATGTCCGATGACGAACTGACACGGAGGAAGGTAGAAAGGAACGCCGGAATGACGGAGTGGTCTCGCAGGGCAATCACAACCACGGAACGGTTGGAATGTGCAGGCCACTCCACACCCTCGATCAGACCGTCCGGAAGGCCACCCGAGACTTCCAACTCTCCTGTCTTCACGTGATCGGAGGAGCGAACCTTCCACCATGCGTGTTCCAGAGGAGCGAAGAAGCCCTGGGTATCGGAAATCTTCAGGCCGCTGGTCGAAGGCTGTACGGGCAGATGGTTGTTCAGTTTCGCGAAAGCGGTCTGATCTTCCACGGTGCCCATGACGATGTAGTCCTTCTTACCGTCGGACTTCAAGCCGTCGGGGCCGTCCACCGTTACGTCAATTGCGGGATAGCCGGTGGCAGCGCCGAAGTGGCCCATCAGGGTCAGGTAGGCTTCAATCTCGTCAGCTCCGGGGTTATCCGGCAGGATGAAGGCAGTCTGCGACAGGTCCTTGTACCGCGTGAATGGGAAGCCTGCATTTGAGAACAGCTCCAGATCCGGCAAAACAGCCAGATGCGGAATGCCACGGATGTCCAGATAGGAATCTTTGACGATGGCTCCCTGCAGGTTGAGCGGGGCCGTGTCCTGGCACTTGTTCTTCTTCGCGATCTGGAAGACGAACTTCAAGCTCATCGTCTGCGAGAACGGACGCATGTTGCCACGTGGAACGGGAATTTCTGTCTCAAGACGCGCGGAGGCTCGGTCGGCATGCGGCATGGGCGTGGACGAAACGTACGCCGTGTTCATGTAGACCTGCAGCGTGCTTTCGTTCGCCAATGGCACCGGGTTATACCGGTAGTCCATGTGGAAGATGATGTTGGCGCGGGAGCCGTAATACAGATCCGGCGGCAAGCGCATAAAGACGCCTACGGGGACAGAGCCATCGCCCTGCAGATCGCCGGTCTGCATCAGTTCGCCAACGGTTGTGATGCGATCCGTGGGCATCCATCGCGGTGCATCATCGGGCTCGCTGGGAGCAGGATGTTTGACGGATACGGATACCTGATTGCCCTGCCACATGTCCTTCTGAAGCGAGAGCGCCTGCGCTGCCAGAACAGCATCCGCAGCGGAATTTCCTGTGAGCACCAACACCTTGGAATAGGGGTCAGACGGATTGGTCCGCATGGCGATGGTGGGACCGCCCGTGGACTGTACGTTCAATGACGCCGGAAGCTCACCCGCATTCTCACTAATCAGGATGACGTTGCCCTGCGGGATTTGTCCGAACGATACCGGGAAGCGCACCTTGCGGTAATCAGTGAGTACGCCAAAGTAAGAGGCGACGATACCCGCGGCCTGCATCGCCTTGGTGGACGGCTGGTTCAGGAAGACGATGGGTACAACGGGATGCAGATTGACCGCAGCGTCATAGAACGGCAGCGGCAGCAGCTTCAGATCATCCTGCAAGGGCAATAGATTGCCAGTGAGTTCAATGGAGCTGTTGTTATCCACGTGGGACCACAGCGTGGAGTGCGAAGGATCTTCACACTGCAGCGTGTAATGGCCGATGAACTCAAAGGTGATCTGGTTGTCGCGGACGAGCATGTCCGCCGGCATTTCCAGCGTGGCTTCCAGCAGCGCGTTGTTCTCGCCGACTCGTGTGATCGAAAGCTTCTGGCTCTCTGCAACTTTCTCGTCCGGCGTCAGGTCCGGGGCCGCCTGCATCGGTTGCTGCGTCACTGGCAGCGTGGCGAACAGCGTACCGTTGACGGAAACCTTCAGATGGCTCAGCGCGGGCAGCAAGCCAGGAGAAAAGTGATAACGCAGATGCAGCGTTGCGGTTTTCACAACCTGCGTCTGCGGCACAGCGAAGTAGACGGAGTGGTATGCATCGACACCGCGCAGAACGACGGTGTCGGCAACGCCCACATCCTGCAGTGTGAAGACGTTGTCAAACTGTCCCGGCGGCATGACTCGTTGCTGCAAGGCGGAACCAGGTGTCACGCCCAGGGCGCCAACGTTTGCGGCACCGCTTTGCGGCGCGGGCGGCACTACTATGCCGGGGGCCTGCGCATGCGATGACACGCCGAGACCCAATAACATTCCCAGAGTGAGCAACAGCGCCAGCGGAGCAGCTCCCGAACTCAGCGCACCTTTACCACTACCTGCGTTCTTCTTCATCAGACCTCGGAAGGTTTCTCTCAACCCAATTACTGCAAGATGCAAAATGCGCGCCAGACTCTTCAGCGGACGGTCTGCTTCACGTGCCTCACCCCATCCCAGCCACGTATCAGCGCGCGAATAGAGCACCTGCGTCAACGTCTCTTCTTCCGTGATGGAGAGCGGATCAAACTGGGCACGAAGCTCTGTTCCGTTGACGCGAACGATTGTGGCAGGAAGCGACTCTTCTCCGTCCAGCACCGGGAAGTGTAGGCGTACCGGTTCCCCGCCTTCCACCATCGCGGCTTCATCCGTTTCCATCATGACGCCGCCGCTGGAAACATCGGCTGTCACACCGGTGAGCATGGTTCCATCAGGCAACTCAACCGTCACCGGCACCTGCATGGTGACGCGCACCGTTTGACGGCGCTGCTGGCTTTCCCAAGCCACGCCGCAGGCCACACCAAGAATCAGGACGTTGAAGCACGTCCACATGACGTTCATCAGAATCGTTCCGGGATGGGTGCCGTCATACATGTTCGCAAGGATGTTCAACGGCCAGATGAGACCGCTTCCCGGAAAGTGGAAGTACCTGGGAATCGCGCACAGGATGCCGAGGAAGCTAAACGCCAGCATCGTAAGGAACGGCAGTGCAATGCGCGAATCGAAGAACCTGCGACTGACCACACCACCCTTTGCCGTTACGTTGAACGAACCAAGTTTGGGGTTGAGGATGGCCATGAACGTCGGCAGAAAGATGTATGGCGCCAGCACGGTTTCGTAGATTTCGTTCCAGAACGAATGCCGGTGTTGCCCCTGGATGCGCGAGTTCGTCATGGACGACAACACAAGGTGCGGGAATGCGTAGGCCAGGATGGCGGCCCAGTAACCCGGCACGTTGGTGTGGCCAAGGACGAGGTAGATCAGCGGCGCAAAGAGGAAGATGAGACGCGGCAAGCCGTAAAGGAAGTGCGTCATCGCGTTGAAGTAGCAGAGCCGCTGCATGGGCTTGAGGCCCGGCGCAAACAACGGGTTGTCAGTACGCATGATCTGGATCATGCCGCGAGCCCAGCGAATACGCTGCTTAACGTGACCGCTGAGACGTTCCGTTGCCAGACCTGCCGCCTGCGGAATGTTGATGTACGCGGTGTTCCATCCGTTGATCTGCATACGCAGACTGGTGTGAGCGTCCTCCGTGACGGTTTCCACGGCGATGCCACCGATTTCATCCAGCGCTTCACGGCGCAGAACCGCGCAGGAACCGCAGAAGAAGGTGGCGTTCCAAAGATCGTTGCCGTCCTGCACGATGCCGTAAAACAGTTCGCCTTCATTCGGGATGGCGCGGAACTGTCCGAGATTACGTTCGAATGGATCGGGCGAATAGAAATGGTGCGGCGTCTGCAACATGCCAAGCTTGCGGTCGCGCATGAACCAGCCCACCGTGACCTGCAGGAAGGAGCGGGTGGGAACGTGGTCTGAATCGAAGATGGCCACGAGCGGCGAGCTTAGGCGCTTCAGAGCACGGTTGATATTGCCGGCCTTGGCGTGCGCATTGTCGTCGCGTGTCATGTAACCGATGCCCGCTTCTTCGCAGAAGATACGGAACTCTTCACGCTTGCCGTCATCCAGGACGTAGACGTTGAGCTTGTCCGCGGGCCAGTCAATGAGCGTGGCCGCGAGAGCCGTGTATCGAACCACGTTGAGCGGTTCGTTGTAGGTGGGAATCAGTAGGTCGATTGCGGGCCAGTCGTTAGGGTCATCTGGCAGCGGCACGGGGGTGCGACGCAATGGCCAGAGCGTCTGCATGTAGCCCAGATAAAGAATGGAGAACGAATACGCCTCCGCCAACACCAGCAGAAAGATGAAGAACGCATCCAGGCCGCCCCATTGCGATGCTGGATCCAGAAAGAACTTGATCACCGTGGAGATACGCCAATAGGCGTAACGGTATGTGGAGTAGCAGGACGCCATCATCAGCGTGAGCGTGATGAGGTACGACGAGGACGAACGATCCATCCATATTGCGATAAGAACCGTAACCACGCCCAGAATGGCCTGCTGCGGCCACGTGAGCTCCAATATGCCGGCGTACAACAACAAGCAAACGCAGCAGAAAACCACCACGGTGCGCAGTACAAGCATGGGATAGTTATCGCGCGTTTCGAACTCTTGCCAGAGTCGCGTTTCGGTCATCGTTCACTCCAGCGGGTGTTTCGCATACTGTTCTGCGCTGGTGCCGCAAGGTTGCGAGCCCACTCCGCCAGATGCATGTAATCCTCCGCAACCGGCGATTCCGGTGCGTAATCCATAACGGTCATACCTTCAGCCAGCGCCTCTGCAACAGCGGGTGAACGCCGGATCATTACTGGCAACAGGCGATCGCCCAGTTGTTGGCGCAGTACCTCGCGCACGTCCAGATGAAGTGGCAGCGAGGCATCAAACTGATTCAGAACATAGTAAGGACGGACTGGACGGCCCTCCGCATCCTGCGTTCCTGCAAAGAAGCGCTCCATGTTCTTGATGCCAAGAACGGAGTTCATGTCCGGCGTGATGGGGACGAGAATCTTGGCCTGCTTCTCTGCCAGACTGCGGCCCAACCATGCACTGGAAGTGTTCAGATCCAGCAAGACTCGCTGCGTTCCGCGGGTGTGGTGTGCAATCTCTTCCAGCAGGGCTGCCTGCCCTTCAGCATTCCCATTCAGCCGCTCCGCCTCGTAGTTCACCATGAAGACCGGCGCGGCCTTGCTATGTGGAGGAGGCGAGAAGGTCCGCACGACATCGGGCCGCAGTTCGCGTGCGCCGAAGTAATACGGGAGTAGTCCCTGGGAGGTGACGTCGGCCAGCAACACTCGTTCGCCCATGGCTGACAGGTTGCGTCCGACGGTGGCCACCATGCTGGTTTTCCCCACACCACCAGACAGTGACATGACGCAAAGTGTTGGCACCGGTACAGCCTTGTCTCGTGCGGGGAGAGCCGGATCAGAAGGAGTTTCCGTGTTCCCCACCAGTCCCTTCAAAGCGAACCAGCGCGCGGCAACTCGTTCGCGCGATTGCTGGAGAGTATCTCCGGACGGACGCGGGCCCTGCTCTTCAGGGGAGCTCTCTTCGCCATAAGCGCGATGTTCGCGCGAGGAAACACGCTCCTGGCGCTCAAGAGATTCCGCTGCAAGGCGGTCCGGGCGCGACGATTCATCGGAAGGTACCCGTGTATCTCGTCCCAGCCATTCCGGACGCTCTTCTCGCGAACGCGAGGATTCCTCTCGCTGCTCTGGAGGCATACCGGCATCAGACCAGCGGCCATCCGTGGGAAGACGACGCATCACATTCGGAGCTTCACCGCCCTCCGAAGCTGCCGACATTCCGCTCACAGGCCGGGAGGCGGATTCCTCGCGCGAGCGACGAGATGTGCGAGCCGAAATGTCCGTTGCCGATTCGCGACGGCGCGCGCGGGAGTTGTCGAGTACATGGGCGTTACCCGGCTCCGGGTCGAGCGGACGCATCGCACGGCGCTCCGACGAATCTACCGATGCAGACGAGGGCCGGGAGGGAGGGACGCGCGGTGGAATATAAAGACCGCCCGGAGCGGAATTGAGATCGGAAGGCGAACGCGGCGCAGGCGGGACAAAAGACGAACCACCCTTGCGGTCCATCTGGTGGTCGTAGTAGCCGTTATCGTCGACGTCGTTTGCGCGCATATCGACGGGGCGATGCAGGCGCTCGGCCTCATCGGGCCGATTGCGCTCACGCATCTCTTCGGGTGTGTCAGACCGGCGTTCCTGGTAAGCTCGGCCTTCCGAATAGTGAGCATGTTCTGGTCCGGTTGCCGCAGAGATTTCCGCGCTCCCTTTTGACCGATGGTAATTTTCCGCAATTCTGCGCTCCGACGAAAGACGCTGCGGAACGGAGCTACGGACACCCTTGCCCGGAGCAAATACCGTGGGTTCAAGATGGCCCGCGTAATAGTAGGGATCGTCGATTTCACCTGGCAGGTATTCGCGCCTGGAGTCGCGATAGCGCGCGTCGGCTTCTGCGTAACGTGCAGCCTGCTCTTCGGCACGGCGACGCGCGTCTTCCATCTGACGCTGCGCATCTTCCATTGCTCGCTTCAGGTTCTCGGCCGTCTCCACGTGACGCTGAGCGGCCGCGCGTTCGCGGTTGGCGTGCTCCTCGGCAAGCTGGCGAGCCTCTTCCGCTTCCTTGCGGTCGGTTTCGTCGGCTGCGCCCTGCTCTCTGAGGCGCGCCTCCTCCAACTCCCGAGCGGCCGCCTCTTCCATGGTGCGAGCGGCATCCAACTCGGCCTGACGTTGGGCTTCCACCATACGGTGGCGCTGCTGGGCCCGGTGCTCCCGGCGTTCTGCAGAAAAGTCTCGATACTTTCCACCATGGACATTTGCCCACGTATACAGAACAGCGACGTCTTCCGGAGTTTCCGGGGCTTCCGTGCGATTCTCGTCTTCCGCCGGATTCATGCTGCTATCGTCCATGCTTCCGCTTCTCTCTGCCTGCTTCGATGCCACTCTCAGAACCGCCGCAATGACAAAAGCGGCCACAGCGGGCCGTCGCCGATTTCGACCCGGCAATCGGACGAGATTTGCACATCAGCTGGTGCGAAATGCACCTGCTTGAGGAGAGGCTACGTTCCTTAACATTTCAAGTCAACCGGAGTATCTGCCACTAAAGTTGCAAGAGAACCCGAGCGGGAACGTCCGAACTATTTTGGGAAAAGACATCGGGGAAGAAACAGGCGGGAGTGGTGAGAGGTCTGGGGCTCGAACCCAGGACCAGCGCCTTAAAAGGGCGATGCTCTACCAACTGAGCTAACCTCTCGAACAATTTAAGAATACCTGATTCCGGCCAGAATGTCGGCCTGCATGAGGGTGGAAGAGTGGCTCAGATTTCCTGAGCGCACCATTCGCGATACTCCTCGAACGTCTCCAGTCGCTGATTGTGAGTTTCCAGCGCTACTTTGTGAGGCCGGCTGTCATCTTCTTCACGATATTTGTCGTGGAGAAGCCTTCCACCGTGGGCACAATCTCCACGCGTCCGCCCGATGCCAAGACGTCCTCATGGCCGACGACCGTTTCCACCGAATAATCTCCACCCTTCACCAAAACATTCGGCTTCAGAGCGCGGATCATTTCCAGGGGCGTCTCCTCGTCGAAGAGAACGACCATGTCGACGCAACCCAGAGCCGCCATCACACGTGTGCGTTCGTTCTGGCCCACGATGGGACGCGTCGGTCCCTTCAGTTCACTCACGGACCGATCCGTATTCATCGCCACGACCAACTTCGAACCAAAGCGGCGGCAATCTTCCAGCAGAGTGACATGGCCGATATGAAGAAGGTCAAAACAGCCGTTGGTGAAGACCACCGTTTCACCGGATTCCTTCCATTCAGCGATGCGCGCCGCTGCACGATCGAGATCCAGCACCTTTTCACCGGAAGTGATGCCACCAGAAACAGTGAGTTCCGCAACAATCTCATGCGCGGCCACAGGTACTGTTCCCAGCTTCGCAACAACGATGCCCGCCGCGATGTTCGCGAGGTCTACAGCGGTGCCTACCTGCAGACCACCAGCTAGGCCGGCTGCCAGCGTCGCGATGACGGTATCGCCAGCACCCGATACGTCGAAGACTTCGCGAGCGCGTGAGGGCGAATGAATCTCTTCAATTTTGCCGTCTGCGTGAATTACGCGAATGCCCTTCTCACTCATGGTGACCGTGAGGTAATCCATATGCAGAGTGCGCAGCAGATCTCGCCCTGCCTGCAACAGAGCGTCGGTCTGGTGTACAGAAACCCCGGTTGCCATGCTCAGTTCATGCAGATTCGGACTGATCGTGGTGGCGCCGCTGTACTTAGTCAGATCGCGTGTCTTGGGGTCCACCAGAACAGGAACACCTGCGGAACGAGCAGCTTCGATCACGGCATGGCATAACCCGTTGGTCAACGCGCCTTTTGCGTAGTCCGACAGGATGACCGCCTGGACAGAGGCGACGGCCTTCGTAGCGAAATCACGAAGTGCATCGCAATCTTTATCGCTGTGATCGTCGCGGCTTTCGACGTCGATGCGCATCAGCTGCTGCGTGCGACTGACGACACGAGTCTTCGCGATGGTTGGAAGTCCGCAATCAACGAGACCTGAGGAGTCAATGCCCGATCCTGCAAGGAGTGAACGCAATTCTCTTCCCGCGCTGTCATCTCCCACAAATCCTGCGAGCGTCGCCTTCAGACCAAGTCCGGCAAGATTCATGGCAACGTTCGCTGCACCGCCAGGTCGGGAATACTCACGAACCTGCCGCAGAACTGGAACAGGCGCTTCCGGCGAGATGCGTTCCACATCGCCCACAATGTAGCGGTCAATCATGACATCGCCAACTACCAACACACTGAGACGGCCGAAGCCATCCTCCAGCAGGTCAAGTACCTTGTGCAACTCGGGAAGCATGCCTCTCCTTCAAGACGTCTTTGCGACGGACACCTTCATGGTAGCCGTAAGCGCAGCCAATACTTCGTCGACGGTGATAGAAAGCAGACATTTGCGCTTTTGTTCAATGCAGGTCTCCAAAGCGCATCCCCAACAGTCCACATGGTGGTAAATCACACGATGATGTTTTCCGAATGGGAACCACATGCGTGGCTTGTTACGTGCTGCGAAGATGGCCACGCAAGGTGTTTGCACCGATGCTGCAAGATGCATCGGGCCGCTATCATGCCCGAGAAAGACTCGGCATCTGCGGAAGGCAGCGGCACTCTGTCGCGGCGATAGCTTGCCGCAGAGATTCACAACAGGACCGGCTCCCTCAACAGAACGCCAGCCATCGGCTGCAAACTCGCTTGCCTCTGATTCCTCCGGAGCACCGGCAAGTACGAGGCCGTGGTTCGGATACAGGTCTGCAACTCGAGCCAGTAGAGCGCGCCAGTTATCGCGCCCCCAATCCTTTGCCTGCACCTTAGTTCCCACACTGACGGCGATGCACGGCATATGCGCTACGGGTTGCAGAAGAAGATCGGCAGCGGCAACTTCATCGTCTGAGAGCCGCATATCCCAGCTCGCAGACTCGTTCAGGTATGCCTCGCCCAGGGCGCCGATGTTACGCGCCAGTCTTGAAGCTTCTGGCTCTAACAAGCCTGCCGCATCCACGCGGCAACGCTGCATGTCTTCTGTAACGGGAATGCCGATGACGTTGCGGATACCGCAGATTGTGCGGAAGAAGCGCAGATCACGCTCGGCGGTGACAGTGCCGCGCGCCGCCATGAGGTAGACCATCGCGTTCGGACGGAAACGACGGATGCGAAAGACAAGCTTCAGCAGTTCCCACGGGCTACGTGTACCTACCGTGTAGCGCTCATAGCCGTGGATGAGCCCGGAGTCGCCCAGAACCGCGGCAGCAGCAGGCGCCTTCCCTGAAACAGGGAAGTTTGTCAGTAGTCTGCGATCCGCCATGGGGAACGCGCGTTCCACCAGATGAAGCGATGGAAGTGCCACCAGTGTGTCACCTAAACTTCCCAGTCGATAAATCAGAACCCTACGCGCTGATCGGCTGATAGTGGCACTCCTGCCCGTTCCCGTTACACTCATTCTGACCTGCATGCTACACGCCAACTCCACTTTCGACCCCACGCCAGAAATGACACATCTGCTTGATGCGCATGCGGAAACGCTGCGTTTTGCGGAACACACAGCAAGCTGGCACGTTGTTAACTCAGAGGCTTCTGACGCTGATTTATTGCTGCGTTTACATCGCAGTAACTTTGACTTATGGCACCTGGAAGATCGAGCACGCGACACAGGCGCAACCGATGCAGTGATCGCCCAGGTGAAGCGCGAGATCGACCAAACCAATCAACGTCGCAACGACCTGGTAGAGAAAGTGGACAACGCATTGATGTCCGCGCTGACTACTGTGAGTTTACCCAATCCTGAGTCTCCGTTGCATTCCGAGACACCAGGCATGATTTTGGATCGACTGTCGATTCTCTCTTTGAAGATCTTTCATACCGAAGAAGAAACTCACCGGCAGGATGCGACAGAGGAGCATCGGGAACGCAACCGTCAGCGACTCGCCATCCTGCAGGAACAAAGCTCTGCGCTAGCGGGCTGCCTGGCCGAGTTGTGGCAACAGGTGGTTCATGGCGAGCGGCGTTTTCAGCTTTATCGGCAGATGAAGATGTATAACGATCCCACACTCAATCCAGTGCTGTACGCTGCGGCGGAGCGCAGCCGAATGCCACGCCCTTGACCGCGCCGCAACACTCCCGTATAACGCATAGCGAACACCCGTTGCCAACTTCATCCGTCCCCCAAGCCAACCAGGCATACGGAAAACTTTCAGGACACTCATGCCAGCCGCAAAATCTGCAACCTCCAAGCCCTCTGCAAAGCCCGGCAAGACCACTACGACCGGAAAGCCCTCACGCACCATCGCAGGCACCGTGGCGCCTGCGCAGGACGAACTGCGGCAGGAGATTCTGCGGCAGTACGAAGAAGCCGTTCGCGCGATGCAGCAGGGCAACTACGCTGCCGCACATCCATCGCTGGAAAAGCTTCTGCAGATCGCTCCGTCGGAATTCATCGACCGCATCCGCATGTATCTTGCCGCGTGCGTCGCACAAGCGAACCGTAAGACAGCGACCTTTACGTCTGCGGAAGAGAGGTATGACTACGCCATCTCACTGCTGAACGACGGGCAATTTGAAGATGCGCGTGAGCACCTCAACGAGATTCTGGATGGCAACTCCGAAGCCGACTATGCGTTCTACGGCCTGGCAGTGCTTGCATCGGTCACCGGCGACTCGCATAACTGCCTGGAAAAGCTTACGGAGGCAATCCGGCTGAACGGCCAGAACCGCATCCTGGCCCGCTCCGACTCCGACTTTCAGGACATGACAGACGATCCGCGGTTCACCGAACTGCTGTATCCGGAAGCGTAGAAAAAAACTAAACATCCGAACCTGGGCCGGCATCTTGTCGGCCCAAGTTCTTGGTGCCGATCTGACTGCCGCTAACATGGACTCCATGAAGCCTATCCTTGCCGTGGCCCGCCACTTCACCCCCGAGGTGGATGCACGCATTAACCGCGATTTTGAGCCCCGCTGGAACCCCAACGAACAGCCGTGGACGCAGGACGAGTTACTGCAGGCAGCCGACGGCGCTGATGCCATCCTCGTGTCGCCGGTGAACAAGCTGGATGCGCGCTTCTTTTCCCTGCTCTCACAGTCCGTCAAAGCGATCGCCACGTTTTCCGTGGGGTACGACCATATCGACCTGGCAGCGGCGCGCGCCAGAGGCATCCCTGTGGCACACACACCGGGCGTGCTAACCGATGCGACCGCGGACGTAGCCATGCTGCTGCTCCTGGGGGCCTCGCGCCGCGCATACGAGGCGCAGCAGCGGCTGCGCAGCGGTCTGTGGGCGTCCTCCAAGGGTGATCTGCTGGGTGTGTCACCACAAGGCAAGGTGCTGGGCATCTATGGCATGGGACGCATCGGTCAGGCGCTGGCGCATCGCGCGCGTGCCTTCGGCATGCAGGTGCACTACAACAATCGCCGCCAGCTACCACCAGAAGAGGAACAAGGTGCTGTCTTCCATGAGGACGTGGCTTCCCTGCTGCATGTAAGCCAGTTCCTTTCGCTGAATGCACCTGCATCAGAGGAGACGCGGCACTTCCTTCGCACAGAAAACATCGAACTGCTTCCCGCTGGCGCAATCGTCATCAACACGTCACGCGGCGGGCTGGTGAAGGACGACGACCTGATTGCAGCGCTAAAGTCAGGACGGATTGCCGCGGCAGGACTGGACGTTTTCGAAGGCGAACCCAAACTGAATCCCGGTTATCTCGATTTACCCAACACGTTCCTACTACCCCACATTGGCAGCGCCACAGTGGAGACTCGCACGGCAATGGGCATGCTTGCGTTGGACAACATTGAGGCCGTACTGAACGGAAGTCCTGCCCCGACTCTTCTCCGGAATTGAACCGAAACCTGCGCAATTTCGCATAACGGAACGGGTACACTCCAGAGATGCCTGACGCTTCAGCAAAACAGCTTCGTGTAGTGGCGATTGGTGGAGGCACGGGCCTCTCCACGCTGCTGCGTGGCTTGAAGCGCTACGTGGACCCGGCAGATGCAAGCGAACAAAGCAACAACGCCTGTCTCAACGTACCGTGCCGCATTCGCAAACTGTCTGCGCTGGTCACGGTGACGGACGACGGTGGTTCATCCGGGCGACTGCGTGAGGATCTGCAGATTCACCCGCCGGGCGATGTGCGCAACTGCGTCGCAGCTCTCAGCGAAGATGAACAACTGCTGACCAAGCTGTTCCAATATCGTTTCCCAAGTGACGGAACGATGCATGCCCTCTCGGGTCATTCGTTTGGCAATCTTTTTCTTGCAGCTTTGACGGCCATTCACGGCGGCGATTTCGCCAAGGCGGTGCAGGCCTCGTCCCACATTCTGGCGGCGCGTGGCAACATCTATCCTGCTACCAACTCGCATGTAACGCTATCGGCCGTCATGGACGATGGTTCTGTAGTCCACGGCGAAACGAACATTACCGCGTCGAGACATCGCATAGCAGAGCTGCGCATGCATCCTTCGGACGCGCCTCCTATGCAGGAAGCCCTCGAGGCCATTCGCGAAGCGGACCTCATCACGGTAGGCCCGGGATCACTCTTCACTTCCCTCATTACCAACCTGTTGGTGAAAGGCATTCCTGAGGCGATTGCCACCTCGAAGGCGAAACGTGTGTTCATTGGCAACCTGATGACGCAGGCGAACGAATCCATTGGCCTGACCGCGTCGGAACACATGACACGCATCCAGTCGCACACCGGCGGACAACGGCTGTTCGACTTTGCGTTGCTGAACACCGCCCCCATCTCGCCAGCGCTGTTGCAGCACTATGCGAGCGGTGGCCAGCAGCCCATTGAAAATGATTTGGACCGCATTCGCGCTATGGGTGTAACCCCGGTTACGGGCAGCTTTGTGTATGAAGGCGTTGTGCTGCGTCACGACTACGACCGCGTGGCAGATGCACTGATGGAGCTTGCCGAACGCGAGCCATCGCAATGAACCACACGCCAATGCTGGAAGGCTACGGCGTTCGACTTGAGCCGCTATCCTCGACACACATTCCTGCACTGACGCAGATTGCTCTGGATGAATCCATCTGGCGTTACATGAATGTTCGCCCGACCTCGCCCGACGACGTGATGAAGCATGTTGAGGATTCTCTTCTGCAAGCTGAACAGGGGCTGGTAGAAGCATGGGTGACCTTCGTCGGCGACGAAGCAGTTGGCGCCACCCGGTTTCTGGATATCCAAAGAGCGCATCGCGGCGCGGAGATCGGTTTTACATGGCTGGCGAAGGCGTGGCGTTCCAGCGGCGTGAATCCGCGCGTGAAGCTGCTGCAGTTGACCTACGGCTTTGAAACGCTGGGACTACGGCGCATCGCGCTCAAAACTCACCATGAGAATGTGCATTCGCAGAACGCCATGCTGAAGCTGGGCGCGCAGTATGAAGGGACCTTCCGCAACCACATGATCATGCCCGACGGATCGACGCGGCATACGAAGTGGTACAGCATCACAGCGGAGGACTGGCCTGACGTGAAAGCACGGCTTTTGAAACGCATTTCGGGCGAACCGATACAGCGCAGAGCCTGACGCCCGTCGACCGCTACAATGGAAGGATGGTCGAAACCACTCCCCTTGCGGAGAATGCCGCATCCAATGAACGCAACATCCGCCGCACCACTCTGCCGAACGGCATGATGGTGCTGACCGAACGCATGCCGCATGTCCGTTCCATCAGCCTGGGCGTCTGGATTGGCACCGGATCGCGCGACGAACAGGCGGAAGAGAACGGCCTGTCTCATTTTGTAGAACACATGGTCTTCAAGGGCACCACGACCCGCTCTGCACGCGACATTGCGCGCGAGACCGATGCCATCGGTGGCAATCTGGACGCATTCACCGGCAAAGAGACCGTCTGCTTCAACATCAAGGTGCTGGACACGAATGTGCCTGCCGCGATGAACATCCTTTCTGATCTGGTCCTGAACCCGACGTTCAGCGCCGACGACATTGCGCGCGAACAGTCCGTTGTCCTAGAAGAAATTAAGATGGACGAGGACAATCCCGATTACCTCATCCACGAGATTCACACGGCAAACTTCTGGAAGAACGATCCGCTGGCACGCTCGATTCTGGGCACGGCAAAGACCGTCTCCAGCTTTGATGAAGCTGCGGTACGCCGTTTTCATTCTGAGCGCTTCGTGCCTTCCAATATGGTCTTCTCTGCCGCAGGACACCTCGAACACGAAGAGATGATTGCAGAGGTGACGCGCTACTTCGGCGCGCTGGCAGCAACCCCTGGCACGACGACACGTTTCCCTGAACCCTCAGCTACGCCACACATCACGCTGCGCAACAAGAAGTCGCTGGAGCAGGTACAGATCTGTCTTGGCGTTCCTGCGCCGCGTGTGGATCATCCTGATCGCTATGCGCTGTACCTTCTCAGCAGCATCCTTGGCGGCGGCATGAGTTCCCGGCTGTTCCAGTCGGTGCGCGAAGAGGCTGGGCTGGCGTACTCAATCTACTCAGAACTGTCGCCCTTCCGCGACACCGGCGCGCTGAGCATCTATGCCGGAACGTCGATTGAGAAGACGCAGGAGATGCTGCACCTGATCCTGGAAGAGTTCCGCCGCATTAAGGCGGAGCCTGTCAGCGAAGATGAACTGGACCGCGCCAAGAATCAGAGCAAAGGCAACATCGTGCTGGGGCTGGAAAGCTCCTCATCGCGTATGAGCAATCTCGCGCGTCAGCAGATGTACTACGGTCGATTCAACACCGTCGACGACATCATTGCCGACGTGGATCGCGTTACCGCTGCCGATGTGCAACGCCTTGCTGTGGAGCTGCTGAAGCCAGAGAGAATTTCACTGACCTTGTTGGGAAATCTCGGCGAGCTGAAAATTACTCGCGACGATCTCACTTGCTAAATGCAAAAAGCCTCGCTCGCGATGGATTCATCGCGAGCGAGGCTTTTTTGTTCTTCTACGGTACCCAGATGCGATAGAGCAGTAAGCACAAAGCTGTTGCAATCGCGGCCAAGAGCAGACCGCTGGTACGGCGCTTGTAGATGAAGAAGATCAGCACCAGTCCTGAGAGCGACACAAGCGTCAGCAGGATGGCTGAGCCGTCGATGACCCACGACCACACCTTGCCGCTGTCGCGCCCCTTGTGAAGGTCGTTGATGACGGCGACGAATCCTGCTTTGGTCTCCACCACCTGGTACTTCCCTGTGGCGCGATCTACCGTTGTGTCTGCGCTATAGCCGGGGCCGCGAAAGCTAAAGGTGATCTGGTCATCATCCACGCGCAGGTCTTCGGTGTTCACCGCGCCGTGTACGTGGTCCGTGTTGCGGATATGTTCCACAATGGCCAGCGTGTCCGGATGATCCTTCGGCCCCATCTCTTTCGCCGAGAGTGAACCGTTAAGGTTCTTAACCACCTCACCATGCGAAAAATACTCGGCGTGGTTAAGTGTGAGCCCTGTTACGGCGAAGAACAGCACCACGGCGAAGCTCACCATGGACAGGTAGATATGCAGCCAGCGCGAGATAATCGCGGTCTGCTTACGCAGACGCACCCGGAAAGGCTGTTTCGCCTTTCCGGGTGTGCTGTGATGACTTTCGGGTTTGGTGGAAGGACTAGTGTTTACGGTAGTCAAGCTGCACCGCTCCCAGTTCTTCGCTCGCCGGCAACGTCTTTGCAGAAGGCGTGCCATCGAAGTTGATTTCCTGACGCAACAATGAGTGTCCGCCGTGTTCACGTGCGGCCTCAATCACCACGGTGTACGTTCCGGCCTTCACCAGCTTGCCGTTGTTGTCTTTACCGTCCCACTTCAGCGTATACGCACCGGGAACGCGCGTGGCGCTGGAGACCGTCGCGGAGATGTCCGTGCCCTCGCTCAGATTGCGAAGCTGGTCATCGCGATACCAGCCCTTCAATTCATTCAGCCAGCGCGGATTCTTGAACCACAGCGCAATGGTGCGAACGGGATACTTGTCCTTGTCTTCAATCCATACCGCAACGTACGGACGGCGGTAACGCGGATTGTCCATACGCGGCAGTTCCAGCTTGATCTGGAGTTCCATGGACTGGTTCCAGTTCGTGCCAGCCTGCGGCGCAGCAGCGCCCGCCTTCACGATGTATGCAGCGCGCTCCAACTTCGGCTCTGCGTAGTTCGTCCAGCCCTTGCTGCGAATCTCTTCGCCAGACGCAGTCACGATGAGATATTGCGCATTAGGATGACGCTCCATCAACGCCTGCGATTCACGCGGCGACAGGATGGACAACGCTGTGGCGAGTGCGCCTGCGGTGGTTGCATCCTGTGCGATAACGCTGGAGGACAGCACCTGCGCTGCAGGCGTAGCCGTGCGCGGGTCGATGATGTGGGACATGCGCTCGCCTGCAACATCAAAGCCGCGGCGATAGCTGCCGCTGGTTGCAATGGCACGATCGCGCAACACGACTGTGTCGATAGCTGCATCGTTCTCTGCGTGTGCCTGCGGATTGGCAACGTCAACGCGCTGCGTCAGCGCGCCACGAGTTACGATGTCACCGCCCACGTTCAACATCACGCCGGTTGCGCCGGCGTGCAGAGTGGCCTCCGCAGCCTTCTCCGTGATCCAGCTCTTGGTAAACGTAGCAAGGACCAGCGGAGCATCGCTGAGACGCGTTGCTGTGCCGTTGGTGCGATCTAACGACCAGTGGGGCTGCTTCATCGCCTGCACCGCAGCAGCAAGCTGTTCCGTAGAAGGTGCTGCACCCTTTGCGGCAGGGCCACGCCATACCTTTGCTGCGGTCTCGCTGGAAGCGTTCAGAACGCCACCCGTCTCACCCTGCCATGCATCGAAATGCGCCAGCACCTCCATCAGCTCCGGCGATACTTTTACCGCAACTCCGCGCGTCTTCTGCCAACGCGAAAATTCGCTGTCCCCATTCCATGCGCTAAGCTTCGAGGAAAGACGATCGAACTCTGCAAGAGCAGCCTTCTCCGCCACACGGGCGTCGTGCTGCGACGGTGCGCTGATGGCCGCGTCCAGCGATGTTCCCAACACGTTCTCATGCGAGAAGCCCCATGTACCCGCGGCATCCTTTGCCGGTGCCATGGCGGGTTCTGCAGCATGTGCCGCAACAAAGCCCGGCAGAACACTAAACGCAATCGCAGCAAGTGACACTGCGCCATTTTTCATCTTCGAAACTGTCTTATTCACCTGAAAATCTCTCCCGGATCTTTGCCGTGTGAGTCGAGAAAATGCTCCGGCCAATGTATTGGACCGGAATAAAGTCAAAGTTGATTACTGCTGAGGCTGCTGACCGCCCTGACCACGCTCGCCCTGGCCACGACCACCGCCGGGACCGCCGGGGCCACCAGGACCGCCCGGGCCACGCCCCTGCGGCTGCTTCTCCATGTAAGCGGTCGCTTCGTCCATATCGACCTTGCCGTCCTTGTTGGTGTCGATGGCTTCAAACTGTGCCTGCATGCGGTCGGGCATCTCTTCCTTGAGCAGAGCGCCGTCCTTGTTGGTGTCCCACTCGTCGAAGAGGTGTTCCGCGCGTTGGCGGGGGGTCTGCTGACGCATGCGAAGCTCTGCCACGGCCAACGTGCCATCGCCATCCTTGTCCAGCGTCTTGAGGGCAGCAGGAGCGTTGGCGATTTCCGTTGCAGAAAGAATGCCGTCCTTGTCCACGTCCAGAACGATCATCACGGGGTCCATGCTGCTGAAGTTGCCACGACCAATAGGACGCCCCTGGGGATCGGCCTGCTTGCCGTACATGGCAGCAATCTCTTCCTTGGTCAGCTTGCCATCATGATTCGCGTCGCCCTTTTCAAAGAGCGGCTTCATGCGCTCAGGGACTTCGTCCGCCGTCAGAACGCCGTCGCCATTCTTATCCAGCATCATCAGGCGCTGCTCCAGATCGCTGCTTGCGGTCTTGTCTTCCAGGCGCTGGCTGTATTCCGCAGAAGTGATCTGCCCATCGCCATTTTTGTCCAGCTTCAGCAACGACTGCGATGCTGCCGCAATCTCCGCTGCCGAAAGCTGGCCATCACCATCCGTATCCAGCGCTTCCAGAACAATCCGCTTGGGCGGTCCGCCGCCGCCAGGACCCTGTGCAACAGCGGCCGTAGAAAGAAGAATGGGCAGGGCAAACAGCAAATGCGATGGCTTCATCGGGAACGATCCTGAGGAGAATGAGGACTGAAAATGTCCTTATTCAGTTGTAGGACATATTTGGTCCTAGATCAAGGACGAAATTTCCCTTCCTAAAGACGCACCATGCGATAAACGACCGTTTCAGAGAAAGATGGCTATGCCGGAGGCAGACCGTCCACCACCGTCACACCTGCAGGAGGAGTGAAACGGAAGTCTGCATCGGAGGCAGCGACGTTCTCTTTCATATCGCGGAATGCGAACTCCGTTATGGTGCCGTCTATCTCTTCAATGCGCAGGCCGGTGATGACTCCCGTGGCGGCAACCACGGTGACGGCGATGCGTTGCACGCGCTGATCACCGGGCGACATCGCATAGTGCGGCGTTCCGCTCAGCGTGACTTCCCCGCTGCCTGCGGGCGTCACCTTCAGGTTGTCCAGTTCCTTTTCCAGCTTGGTGTGACCCAGCAGAAAGCGCAGCGGCGACCGCATGTCGTCCAGTTGCTTTGCGGGGACGCGCTGAGCCTGCGGATCACCCGGCGTGTAGCTGATGGAGTATTTGCCATCCAGAACAAAGAGCTTGCCGTTGTTGTACTGCCACCGCATGCGCCCCGGCTTCTTCAACAACAGCGTGCCACCTTCGGTGCGTTGCTGCCCCATGCCGCTGTAATGCTCGGTGTACGTCGCGTGCAGCGTCGTCAAGTGGTTGTAATGGTCGTCGACTTTCGATGCGATGGCGTGGACGTCCTGCGCGTGCGCGGACACCGTCAACACAGCGACCGCCGCAAATCCTGTAAGAAACTTCATCGTTTTGCTAAGACGCACAAACTCTCCCTGGAGTCATTCGTACAGACGAAAGGCGCAGCCGAAGCTGCGCCTCTTCGACATAAGACCTATTTACTGAATGGGCTGGGTGCAGGCGGTACCGCCCTTGGGGTCGTACTTCACCTGCTGCGAATCGTCGGAGCAGAAGCCACGGTCGCCGGTGTTGCCTACCTTCTGCGGAACAGCGGTGATCTCGTACGACGTGTATTGATCCTGATTGTTGATGGTCACCTTATTGCAGTTCACAAGCGCGAAGGTATAACCCGCCTTCTGGCCGCCCGCGAGATCCGTAGGTAACAGTCCTGCAGCCGCTGGAGTAGGAGCTGCTCCCTTATCGCCGCCAAGGGCTGCCAGCGAGCAGGCATAGCCGTTTGCCGGATACGTCTGCTGGTACTGCAACTGCGCTGCCACGATGGCACGAATGGACTGGATAGCCGAGGTCTCGTTGCCCTGCCGCTTGATGCGCGTGATGTTGGGGATCGCGAAGGTGGCAATGATGATGATGATCGACATCACGATCAGCAGTTCGATGAGCGTAAAGCCCTCATCCTGGCGCGATGCACGGTAGCGGTTCGGGAAAGTCATGCGTGTCCTCAGCGAAGTTCGTCAGCCCTGCTCTGAGAGACGGAGCGAGAACCAAATCGACAACACAAACTGTAGCAAAAAGCAGCCTGCTCTGCCTCCGTGTAGAGGCAGGCGATAGCTACTGCGCAGGCAATGTGTACGTGAAGTCGTAGCTGTGGCCGGATTTGTCGATGGTGATCTGCAGCGAGCCTTCGATCCCTTTTAACTCGCCTGTACCGGTATTCGGCAACACGGTGATGTCCATAACACCGCTCTTCGGATCGGTGGAATCCATCGTCGCCTTGTGCGAGAACACGAATGTCCCGGACTTGCCGTCCACTTTCACAGTCATGGTTTCCAGCGCAACATAGGCCATCGTGGTTCCAACTGCGGTGGTGGTCATTTCGCCCTTGCTGGTGCCCTCGATGCCGCCGCTCCACACTTTGTCGATGGTCATACGGCCAAGTCCTGCAGCTTTGCCGATTTCGCTGGATTCTGCCGGCTTTACGGACACCTGGAATGTTCCTGTTGCGTGCATCTGCGCGGTCCTTTCAGAGCCTGTTTTCGTTGCTCCGCTTACGGTTTTCCTGTTCTGCGAAAAAGCGCAATTCGCGAGCACCAGCGTAAGGAACAGCGCCATACGATACAGGGAGATGCGATTCATCCGCCCAGCTTAGCAAATCATTCTCATCGCTCTCTACCTCTGATTGCGACGGCGAAAGCAACAGCAAAACCACCTCGACCCACAGCCACGCAATACACGCCAGCATCAGGATGCCGCAGACATTCCAAAGCGAAGACAGCAGCGTCTCCGGACGGGCTGCGTCGAGGTTTTCGTAATTCGCTTTGAGAAAAAGAAGCACAGACAGGATAGTGGCCATACAAGCCAGAATCAGCCGCTTCAGATTTACTTGCTGCATCTTCTCAGTTGGATGCTTAAACACGAAGAAAGTCGTGTTTCGAGGCTTCGAAACTGATATCACAGGCCGTTTTTTAGTCGAAACGCCTTGATCACTTCTGCGGGGTCCTTATGTTCGCCTTCCACGGCGTGATTCATGGACTGCATCTGGGCTTCGGTAATCTTTCCTGTCAGCTTTTGCAGGGCCTTCAAAGCCGCAGGATGCGTTCGAAGCATGTCCTCGCGCACCAACGGCACAGCTTGATATGGCGGGAAATAATGTCGATCGTCCGCGAGAACACGGAATCCCAGCGCGGTAATCGCGCCATCCGTGGAGTTGCCGCTGACGATATCGACCTGTCGGTTCTGCAATGCGCGATACAACAGCCCGAGGTCCATCACACGCGGTTCATCCGCAAAGCGCAGTCCATAGGCGGCTTCCAGCCCGTGGAGGCCGTCGGGGCGCTCCTCAAACTCATATCCCACACCAAGCTTCAGCGACGGAGCCGCAGTCGCGAGTTCGCTTAATCGGGTGACGTGGAGGCGATCTGCATCTTCGCCGCGCATCACCATGGCGAAGGTGTTTTCAAAGCCGAGCGACGGCATCATCAGCACGTTGTATCGTTCACGATAAATACGGGCAACCGTATTAAAGACGCGTTGCGGATCGTGATCAAGCGGCTGTTTCAGGATGGAGGTCAACGCCGTTCCGGTGTACTCCACATAGGCGTCAATGCGGCCGGAAACAAGCGCCTGATGCGCAATGTAACTCCCCGCAAGATAGAACCGCCGGTCAACAGGCTCGCCTTGCGCTTCGATCTCCTGTGCCAGCAGTTCGCCTAGCAGAACCTGCTCTGTGAAGTTCTTTGCGCCGATAACAATGCGCGAACCGTGCGGCGGATCACATGCAGTCAGCAGCAGGAGAAACAACGGCAGCACCAGTGCCGCCCTGCGATTCACGGCAGCCTCCGCACTTCCACGCGACGTTCGATCCATCCAAGAAACGCATCCGCCAAGAGCGCGAGTAACGCAGCGGGAACGGCCCCAAGCAGCACGAAACGATTGTCCACGGACGCCACGCCGCGGAAGATAAATTCGCCCAGGCCGCCTGCACCAATTGCCGCTGCAATCGTCGCCACGCCAACGCACGTTACGGTCGCCGTGCGCAGCCCAGCCAACAGAACACTCGCGGAAAGAGGCAGTTCGACCTTGATCAACCGCTGCCAATCTGTCATGCCGAGCGCTCGACTCACGTCGATCAGAGCCGGATCGATGCCTTGTATTCCCACGTAGGTATTGCGCAAAATCGGCAACAACGCATAACCGGTAAGCGCAAGAATAGCCAGCCGTGCAGCGTTTTCTCCAAGCCACGGCACGGGCAACAGCAAGCCAAAGAGCGCGAGACTGGGCACCGTCTGCACCACGTTCGCAAATCCGATCACAGGCCTGGCCCAGCGTTCATGCCGCGTGAGCCAGATGCCCGCAGGAATCGCGATAAGCGCAGCAAATAACATCGCCGATCCAGTAAGCCAAAGATGCTCAAACACGAGTTGCAGAAGCTCATGCAGATGCAGGCGAAGGAAGCTCATGACTGTGCCTCCGGAAAGCGCTGCACGGCTGCGACATACTGCTTCACGGCGGGAATCTGCGAGTGCAGAACATCGCCCGAAGGCAGGTCTGCGACGATATTTCCCTTGTCCAGCAACAGGATTCGATCAGCGAGAAAGACCGCTTCCTGAAGATCGTGCGTAACGATGACTGCGGTCTTCTGCAACTTCTTCAACAGATCGCGCAGCATGGTTTGTATTTCCACGCGCGTCAGCGGATCGAGCGCGCCAAAGGGTTCGTCCAGAAGCAGGATGGCAGGGTCAGCAGCCAGCGCGCGCGCCACACCCGCACGTTGACGCTGTCCGCCGGAAAGCTGCCACGGCATACGTTCGGCAAACTTGGCGGGGTCAAGCCCGGTCATGGCAAGCAATTCGTGTGCGCGGGAAAGCCGCTCTGTCAGCGGCTTTCCCGCAAGTTCCAGGGGCATGGCCACATTGCGTTCGATGGTCAGGTGAGGATAGAGGCCAATCTCCTGAATGACGTAGCCAATGCGTCGCCGCAACGCCAGGAGATCGGCGCTGCCCACCACTTCACCATTGACCAGTACCGCGCCGGAAGTTGGCGCTACAAGTCCGTTAATGGTGCGCAGCAACGTCGTTTTCCCGCTGCCTGAACGGCCCAGCAGAGCCGTCGTGGTTCCCGCCTCCAGCCGCAACGAAATACCGTTGAGAATGACAACGCCCTCGCCGGAATTTTTCCGGGAGGGCGTTGCGTCCACTATCACGTCGCGGAACTCGATGGCCGCGCCGTTCATATTTTCTTACTCGTCCTGCGAATCGTCCGGCTCGATGCCTTCCGGGCCGTCCAGCTCCGGTGCATCAAGATCGGCAGGGACGGGCGCGTTGAAGGCATCGTCGTTGACCGCAGATACCGGAGCGGCGCTGCCCACTCCCTTCACGCGAACCACCGTGATCTTGGTAAAACCTTCTTTGAACGACGGCGGACGCAGACGCTCTGCCATCTTCTGCATCACGTCATCGGCCACGCGGCGCTCGCGCTTGCTGTTACGGTCTACGCAAACGGCCAGCGGCACGTCAAAGTACACGGCCTGCACCTCGTAGCCGAACGAACGCGCCATCTTGATCCACTGGCGGCGCTCGTGGGCGCTGAGGTTGGTGGCATCCACGTAGTTCCACGGCATCTTGGCAATCAGGCGCGCACGCAGAAGCGAACGTAGCGTACTGAACACCAAACCGCTGTAACGCTGGTCCGTGATGTCGTCGAACAGGATGTTGCGCAGCATGTCGCTGCTGAGGGGAGACACGCCACGGCGCTTGAACCACGTCGTCTTGCCACTGCCAGGAAGGCCAATGGTGAGAACAACATAGCCACGCGGAGCAGCCTTGTCGCCCGCAGGGATCGAAGGCGGTTCCACCGGCGCGGCCAACGATTCTGGCTGCGTTTCGACTTCGATCTTGCCGGGAGCAACTGGCTCCGCCTCAACCGCTTCCGGTTCGGCTTCAGTGGTTATCTCTGCTTTTGCAGGAGCTTCGGGGTAGCTCGGCTGCAGTGCTGCAGGCTGATCCTGTGGGATCTCCTGCCCAATCTTTCCAGTGGCCTCGCTATTGTTGGGGCCACGCTTACCACGTCTTTTCATCTTGTTGCGGATCCAGTCCCGCATAGCCGGTTTGTAACACACCACGCGGCTCAGGCCAAACCCGATGGGAACCTTTGATGGCTCCCCAGGGTTTCACACAGCCGAATTGCGCCACCCCACGGCGCACCCGCTACACTGGTTGCGACGGACGAAACGGCGTTCGCCGTAACCCTGAGAGGAAGCTAAAGACACGTCATGGCAGTAAAGGTAGGCATTAACGGATTTGGCCGTATCGGCCGCAACGTCTTCCGCACCGCAATCGATAATCCTGAAATCGAGTTTGTGGCCGTCAACGATTTGACCAGCCCTTCAACGCTGGCTCACCTGCTGAAGTACGACTCGATTCTCGGCAATCTGAAGCACGAGATCGAAGCTGGCGACGACTACATCAGCGTCAACGGCAAGAAGATCAAGGTTTTCGCCGAGCGCGACCCCGCCAAGCTGCCCTGGGCAGAGGTTGGCGCGCAGATCGTGGTGGAATCCACCGGCCACTTCACCGACGCCACCAAGGCCAAGGCTCACCTCGGCGAGACGGTGAAGAAGGTCATCATCTCCGCTCCTGCCACGAACGAGGACGTAACCCTGGTGCTGGGCGTAAACAGCGACAAGTATGACGCTGCGAAGCACAACGTCATTTCCAACGCCAGCTGCACCACCAACGGCCTTGCGCCGGTGGTGAAGGTGCTGCACGAGAAGTTCGGCATCACCAGCGGCATTATGACCACGATCCACAGCTACACCAACGATCAGGTCATCCTGGACTTCCCGCACAAGGACCTGCGTCGTGCACGCGCTGCGGCCATCAACATGATTCCGTCGACCACCGGCGCAGCCAAGGCCCTGAAGCTGGTCATCCCTGAGATGGACGGCAAGCTCGACGGCTTCTCCATGCGTGTGCCCACGCCGAACGTCTCCGTGATCGATCTGACGTTCAACACAGAAAAGCCCATGACCATCGCCAGCATCAACGAAGCGATCCAGTCCGCCAGCGAAGGCGCCCTGAAGGGCATCCTTGGCTACACGGATGAGGAACTGGTCAGCAGCGACTTCAAGGGCGACAGCCGCTCGTCCATCTTCGATTCGAAGCTGACCAAGGTCATCGGCGAGAAGACGGCCAAGGTCATCTCCTGGTACGACAACGAGTGGGGATACAGCTCGCGCGTGAAGGACCTGATCCTGTTCCTGGTGAGCAAGGGTCTGTAATCTTTTTCAAATACAAACAGCGAACGGGTGCAGCCAAGGCTGCACCCGTTGTGCTTTTACAGAGAGAGCGGTTAAACGACCTTCTCATCCGCGCTTGGACCGTACGTCGAAGGCACATTCACTCCAAGCAGGCGCAGGTAGACCGTCAATTGGCCGCGATGATGGGTCATGTGGGTGAAGGTATCGGCGATCTGCTGAATTCGAGTGCCACCGCCCAACACCTTGTCACCCATGCGGAAATTCCAGGTACCGTTCAGGTGGTCTTCGTTTGTGCCTTCAAGAGCGGACTTCCCTTTCGCGGCGGAATCCTCGGCCAGTTTCAGCAAGGCTGCGGTTGAGTCCGAACCCTTTGCCTGGAAGCTGCTGCGTGCGGAACTGTCTGCGAAATCAAGACCGTCAGTTGCGATCATCATCGCTATCCATGCAGGCATTTGCGCTACCAGCGCTGCCAGATAGCCAAGTTCCATTGATTTGTCATGCGGCTTCCAGGTGTTCTTGCCTTCCGGCACTACGGCCAGCACCTTCCGGTTCAATGCCTGCTCCCGCTGCAACTGGTCCACAAAGAAACGCACCGCATCCATGTCACATCACCTCACGCTCAACACGATACGCCGACTTGCTGACTGGCCGACTCGCTGTTTTGATAGAGACATGGAACTCTCCACCGCTCTGACCGCCGACCGCGCCAAACTTCTCAGCCTGATTGCAAAGCTCAGCTTTCGTCTTGGCGACTTCACACTGGCCTCCGGTGCCAAGAGCGATTACTACATCGACTGCCGCACCACCACGCTGGATGCCGAGGGCGGTCGCCTGAGCGGACTCGTCTTCGCAGAGCTGATTCGCCAACACGCTCCCGACGCAGTGGCCGTGGGTGGTTTGACGATGGGCGCCGATCCGCTGGTGAGCAACACCGCGTCTGCAACGGCCTGGTACGCGCTAGAACACACCGACGTGAAGCCGGTACATGGCTTCCTCGTCCGCAAAGCGCTGAAGCAACACGGCACCGGACGACAGATTGAGGGCTATGTACGCGAAGGCGCTTCCGTTGTCGTGGTGGACGACGTCTGCACCACCGGCGGCAGCACCATCACGGCCATTGAAGCTGTGAAGGCCGCAGGCATGACCGTTGCAGCCGTACTCTGCCTCGTGGATCGCGAACAGGGTGGCCGCACAAACATTGAAGCCGCAATCGGCGATGCGCCGTTCGTCAGCGTGTTCACAGCAAGCGACGTGCGCGCGGAGAAGTTGCGGCAGAGCTAAAGATCGGTCGCCTCAGACACCTCAACCTCGGAACTCTTCACCAGGACCTTGCATTTGCCACAGTTGGGGCAAGCGCGGCCTTTGCGGTGAAGCACCTGTGAGGTAAGGAAAACTTTGCCGCAGGAAAAGCAGGTGACGGCGGCGTTATTGCCGTACCAGTCTTCGCCCTGTCCCAGATTCGATTTGTCGAGAGTACGCACCTCTCCATGCTATCGGTAATTGTGCGCACTTCGCCTTTTCATCGCCTACAATAAATGCATGGCTGCGCGGACAGAATCCCCGGAACTTGTCGTGCGATCCGCGACGAATCTTCGCCGTGAGATCAGCGCGCGCAATCTTGCCCATGCGCATGAAACCACGTACAGCAACATTCCTTCCGTGTTGTTTCGTGAAGATGAGAGCGGCCAACACGGCAACTTCCATCCCGCGAGTTACAAACGCATTGTTGCCAATCCTGAATGGGCGGAGCGGCTGGGCAAGACGTACACCGCATCCAGCCGCATTGCGCACGGCAACGAGCGTAGCCGTGGCGAACTGGATTGCGCTGTGAGTTCCGATGCGTTGCTGATGAACATCTTTTGCCATCCGCAGACGCTGCGGTCGAAACGCCTGCAAATGCTGTTGAATATCGACTCCGATACCACACCCTTGTTTGGTTTTCGCGTACGCACAGCGCTTCGCGGTGGCCACGACGACCGCACAGAGATGGATATGCGCATCGACGATCTGCTGGTGGAGGCGAAATTAAGCGAGTCGGACTTTCAGACTGCGCGACCTGACCTGCTTCAGCGTTATGAAACGTTCGAGGAAGTCTTCGAGACGGATCAACTTCCGCGTGCTCGCAACCTGTTTCGCGGCTATCAGCTCCTTCGTGGAGTTTTGGCAGCGCATCACAGCGATTCCCGCTTTGCGGTGCTCATCGACGAGCGACGCCCCGACCTACAGCGGCAATACTTTGCCGTTCTTTCTGCCATCCGCTACAGCCATTTGCGCAGCCGCGTACTGATGCTCACATGGCAGGAGATCGCCGCCACACTACCTGCTTCCCTACGGCAGTTTCTGGCAAGGAAATATGGCATTATCGCAATGGCGAAAACCCGCTGAGGGGTGATGGCGGTCACACCTTCCCGTTCACGAAAGCGTAAACTTGTAGGTGATGATTCCTACTCTCGAATGGACCGACCAGGGCGTTCGCTTCCTCGATCAGACGAAGCTTCCGCTTGAAGAAACGTACGTACTCGCCACCAGCTATCAGGACGTTGCCACCGTCATCCGCGACATGATTGTCCGCGGCGCTCCGGCCATCGGCGTCTCCGCCGCTATGGGCATGGCATTGGGTATCCAGAACTCGCCTTCGACCACCGTTGCTGCGCTGAGCAAGGATGTGGACGAGATGGCCAAGGTGTTGGCCGCCACTCGCCCCACCGCCGTGAACCTGTTCTGGGCAATTGAGCGCATCCGCGTGCTGTATTACCAGCTTGTCGACAAGCAGCCCACGAACCTTTCGGAAGCCGAGAAGATCGAGCGCATCCGCGAAGAAGTTCGCGCTGAAGCGCTGCGCATGTACGACGAAGACATTGAAGCCTGCAAGACGATGGGCCGCTACGGCGCGGCACTGCTGCCGAAGGAAGGCACCGTGCTAACCCACTGCAACGCGGGCGCACTGGCCACCTGTGGCTACGGCACAGCGCTGGGCGTAATTCGCGCGGCTGTGGAAGCCGGACACAAGATCAACGTGCTCGCCGATGAGACTCGCCCCTACCTACAGGGCGCTCGCCTGACCGCGTGGGAACTGCTCCACGACGGCATCCAGACCTCAGTCCTGTGCGACAACATGAGCGGCGCGCTGATGCGCAAGGGTCGTGTTCAGGCCGTGATCGTTGGTTCGGATCGCATTGCCGCCAACGGCGATGTGGCCAATAAGATCGGCACCTACTCCGTCAGCGTTCTGGCGAAGGAACATGGCATTCCGTTCTACGTCGCTGCACCCTGGTCCACCGTGGACATGGCGACGAAGCACGGCGATGACATTCCCATTGAAGAACGCAGCGCCTACGAAGTAACGCACTCCAACGGCAAGCAGATGACGCCGGACGGCTGCGGCATTGAAAACCCTGCCTTCGACGTAACTCCGGCAAAGTACGTGACCGCCATCATTACCGAGCGCGGCGTTCTGTATCCGCCGTACGACGAGAGCATGCGCGCCATGGAGGCCGCAGTTAAAGCTGAAGCCGATGGCGTACCTGCATAACCATCACCGGATTGCATTCGTGGATTGGCGCCAGCGTTCGCTGCTGCGCGCCAATCTACTGGTGCTCCTGAGCTTGCTGGTTTCGTTCTGGCTGTCGAACTTCCCCTACAACCGGGCCAATCCGTGGCTTGTGATCCCATTGCTGCTTTCGTTGATTGGCACTGTGGATACGCTGCGTTGCATGCGTAAACAATGGAACTGGTACCACGGCGGAGTGGTGCTGTGCGCCTACATGGACCTGATGTGCGTTTGCGTAATCCTGTTCTTTCTGGTCTATCCGTTCTGGCTGTAACATCGCGAAATTTTCACCACACCAAAGCTTCCCGCTGCCATAAATTGGCCGCGGCATGTATGCTGTCCCCAAAGTAAGGGAGGCAACACTCCACATGCTGAAGGGCTTTCGCGATTTCATTCTGCGCGGCAACGTTGTTGATCTGGCAGTCGCGGTCATCATCGGTGCTGCATTTGCGGCCATCACCGCGTCGGTAACGGCAGACATTATCACACCGTTCATCGCTGCAATTGTTGGCGCACCGGACTTCTCCAATCTGGTCGTCCACGTTCCCACGCTTCGACACGTTGTTCCGCCAAGTCCCCTGCCCGCGGGCTACATTCCGCCGGGTGAACTTCACGTTGGCAAGTTTTTAAACGCGATTATCAACTTCCTGATCAACGCTGCGGCCATCTACTTCATGATCGTGATGCCGATGAAGTATGTGATGGCAAAGTTTGAGACACCCGTAGCGGCCACTACAAAGCCTTGCCCGGAATGCCTGTCCGACATCCCGGTGGACGCCAAGCGCTGCAAATTCTGCGCACAACCGGTATAACTCTCCAACAATTCTTTACGAACCGAAGGGGTCGCAGATGCGGCCCCTTCTGCTTTGAAAGAACACCACGATCAGACCGCGCTATGATCGTATGCATGAAGCGCGTGATTGCTCTTGTTGCCGTTGCCGTCCTTACCGTAGCCGCGTGTGCGCAGTGGTCGAACCCGTCAAAGGACATTCCGGCCTACAACACCTCCGCACCCACGAAGGCGCTGCCGCCCATTTTGCATGACGCGCAACTGACAGGCGTGTACTTTTCGCACCCGTACCAGGTAACGGTGTACAAGATGGCCGCAAAGGTTTCGCCGGTCCTGCACCAGATGCCCTGCTACTGCCGTTGCGACCTGGGCATGGGCCACAACAGCCTGCATTCCTGCTTTGAAGGCCTGCACGGAGCCGAATGCTCCACCTGCATGAAGGAAGCCGCCTTCGCCTACCAACAGACCCAGCAGCACAAGTCTCCCGCACAGATTCGTGCTGCCATCGAAAAGGGCGACTGGATGAACCTGGATCTGGAACACGTCAGCCTGTAAATCTCTCTATGCAAAACGTGAAAGGCCGCGATTCATCATCGCGGCCTTTCGTTGTTGTGAAGGAGTGAACTATTCCTGCGGCCAAAGCCACGCGGCACCACGCACACCACTGGCGTCGCCGTGTACAGCCTTGCGCAGAGGAGTTTCAAATCCCTTGCCAAAGGTGTACTGCGCGATGAGCTGCGGTACGTTTGTGTACAGACGATCCAACTGCGACAGGCCACCACCGAAGACAATGGCATCCGGGTCCAGCAGGTTGCAGACGTTGGACAGGCCGCGTGCAAGACGATCTTCCAGACGCGCCAATGCGGCTTCTGCTTCAGCATCGCCACTTTCGCTCAGCTTGACGATCTCAGGTCCGCGCAACGCCTTGCCAGTGACAGCAAGAAAGTCGCGTTCCAGCCCTGATCCAGCAACCCACGTCTCCATGCAGCCGCGCTGACCGCAGTAGCACTCAGGACCAGGCCATTCGCCTTCGCGCTGCATCGGCAACGAGTTGTGTCCCCACTCGCCGCCAATGCCGTTCGGACCGTTGTGTACCCGGCCTGCGATTGCAACACCGCCGCCGCATCCGGTACCAAGGATGACGCCGAAGACAACGTTGTATCCCGCGCCCGCTCCATCCACTGCTTCCGAAACAGCGAGGCAGTTGGCGTCGTTGGCGCAGCGAACTTCGCGGCCCCACGCCTTGGAAAGATCCTTCTCCAGCGGACGGCCATTCAGCCACGTGGAGTTCGCATTCTTCACCAAGCCAGTGGACTTCACCACCGACCCGGGGATGCCAACACCCAGCGTCCCCTGCTGGCCCAGACGCGTCTCCAGCGACTTGGCTACCTCAATGATGGTTGCGACGGTGCCGTCGTAATCTTCACGCGGTGTGGGAACGCGCAGACGATCCAGTTCCTGTCCGTTGTTATCAAACGCGCGGCCTTCGATTTTCGTGCCGCCGAGGTCAACTCCAATACGCATACTCATTCGCCTGTCCCGCTTAAGTTAGCGGTTGTTCTCCTGCCTCTGCGGCAGCAAGGAGCCGAAGCTCCACCAGCTCGCAGATAGTGTGCAGCAGCAGCTTGTGTGCTTCCTGGATACGTGCCGTCACGTTGTGACGCACAATCAGTTCCACATCTGCAATGCCTGCGCATGCTCCACCGTCGCGTCCAAGAAAGGCAACCGTGGCAACACCATACTGCCGCGCCGTATTCAGCGCACGCAGCACGTTCTCGCTGTTGCCGCTGGTAGTGTAGGCAAACAGAACGTCACCCTTCAAGCCGAAGGCACGTACCTGCCGCGAAAACACATCGTCGAAGCTGTAATCGTTGCCGCAGGCCGTCAGATCGCCACCGTTTGCGGTAAGGCTGATCGCGGGATAGGGGCGGCGCTCCTTGTGGAAGCGAACCACAAACTCCGTGGTCAGATGCGATGCATCCGCCGCCGATCCGCCATTGCCGCATGCCAGCAGCTTGTTGCCGCGCAGCAGCGCATCGGCAAGTACTCGTGCTGCCTCTTCAACCTGCGGTTCAAGCTCCAGAATCGTGTCCAGCACGACCTTGGCATCGGCTACGTTGCTTTGTAAAACGCTCAATTCCTTCATCCCTTTAACTTCTCCGCACGCGGCTCCAGATAGCCCTTCACGTAGTCGTGAATGCCATCTTCCAGCGTTGTAAATGGTTTGGTGTATCCCGCTGCGCGCAGTTTGTCCGGCTTGGCTTCGGTGTAGTACTGATACTTCTCGCGCAGAGTCTCCGGCATGTCGACGTATTCGATGTTCGGCTTTTTGCCGCTTGCCGCATAGACCGCCGTAACCAGGTCATTCCACGTACGCGAAATGCCGGCGCCGCAGTTGAACACACCGCCAATCTGCGGGTTCTCCAGCAGCCACAGCGTGACATCGACAGCGTCCTTCACATACACGAAGTCGCGCATCTGCTCGCCGTCCTTGTACTCCGGACGATGGCTCTTGAACAGCTTCACCTTGCCGTCACCGTCGTGAATCTGGCCAAAGCTCTTGTGCACCACGGAACGCATGTCGTCCTTGTGGTCTTCGTACGGGCCGTACACGTTGAAGTACTTCACACCTGCAATGGGATGACCATTGGCAAAGAAGCCATTCTTCAAAGCCCACAGATCAAACATGTGCTTGGAATAGCCGTACATGTTCAACGGCTCCAGCTTCGGCGTTACGCTGTCATCGTCGTCATACCCAAGCGAACCATCGCCGTAGGTGGCAGCAGAGGAGGCATAGACGAAACGCGCGCCATGCTCCTGCGACCACTGGGCCAGGGTGCGTGTGTAGCCGTAGTTGTTGGTCAGGAGGTAGTCCGCATCCTTCTCGGTGGTGGCGGAACACGCGCCCAGATGCACGATGCCGTCAATCTCCGGCAGTTCCTCCGCACCCACGCCGTGGATGCGATCCAGAAACTCATTGACCGGGATCAGGTCTTCATACCGCAGGCCGTTCAGGTTCTGCCACTTTTCACCCGTTCCCAGGTCATCCACCAGCAATAGATCGGTTTTGCCCCGGCGGTTCAACTCTGCCACTGTGTTGCGTCCGATGAATCCGGCTGCGCCGGTAACTACGGTCATCTTTCCCATGAGGATGATTGTAGCCGCGCCCGGACCACGCGTAGTGGCTGCTAAGTACACGTAATATCTGCTTTTCATCGAAACTTATCGGCGACCCCTATGGGCCTTGCGCGGAAGCTTTTCCAATGGCGCTGATAAACTGACCGTTAGCGCGATGCCCAATAAGTTCTATCTCACGACTCCGATTTATTACGTCAACGCCCGGCCACATATCGGCCATGCGTATACAACCATTGCCGCAGACACGCTGGCGCGCCGTAAGCGCCTCGATGGCGCCGACACCTACTTCTTGACCGGGACCGACGAACATGGTCAGAAGATTGGCCGCAGCGCCGCGTCCGCAGGCGTTCCGCCGCAGCAGTTCACGGATGAGGTCTCCGCCACCTTCCGCACGCTGTGGCACCGCATGGGCATCAGCTACGACCAGTACATTCGCACCACCGACGAGAAGCACAAGATCGGCGTGCAGAAGCTGTTCCGTGTTCTGTATGAGAAGGGTGCGATCTATCTCGATCGCTACACCGGTGCATACTGCGTTTCCGATGAGGCCTTCGTCGATGTGCCCGTTGGCGATCATTGCCCCGAATGCGGTCGCGTAACCGAAGAAGTAACGGAAGAGAACTTCTTCTTCCGTCTGTCGGCCTACCAGAAGCCACTGATTGACCTCATCGAATCGAACCAGCTCACCATCACGCCGGAAGCGCGCAAGAACGAAGTTCTGAGCTTCCTGCGCGGCCCTGTGAACTCTGGTGCAGAAACACTGCTGAGCGATACCGGCATCCCCTACGTTCCCGGCGCGGTGAAGGACCTTTCTGTCTCGCGTACCAGCTTTGATTGGGGCATTCCTGTTCCCTCGCCCGCTGCGGATACCACTACGCAGAAGCATGTCATCTATGTGTGGCTGGATGCGCTGGCCAACTACATGACCGCAGTGGGATACGGCGACGAAAGCGAAGAGGGCGCAGAGATGTTTGCGCGCTACTGGCCGGCCGATCTGCACTTTGTTGGCAAGGAAATCGTACGTTTCCACTGCGTCTACTGGCCCGCGTTCTTGCTGGCCGCAGAACTACCGCTACCGAAGAAGATCGTTGCGCACGGCTGGCTTCTGTTCGAAGAGAGCAAGATGAGCAAGAGCCGCGGCAACATTGTGCGCTCGGAAACCATCCTTGACGCATTCGGTTCCTTGAAGCCCGAACTCGAGAAGAACGAACAGGACCTTTTCGGCGCGGATGTTCTGCGTTACTTCCTGCTGCGTGAGATTTCGTTCGGCCAGGATGGTTCGTTCTCGTTCGACGCTCTCGTTGCGCGCTACAACAGCGATCTTGCGAACGGCTACGGCAACCTCGTCAGCCGCACGTTGAGCATGCTCGTCCAGAACTTCGATGGCGTGATTCCGGATGCCGCTCTTACAACGGAACTCACATCGGACATCACCACTGCGATTGAAGCTGTGGGACGTGGGCTGGAGACGCAGGACTTCACGGTCGCTGTGCAAGCCACCTCTGCGTTGATTGCAGCGACAGACGGTTACCTGACAGCGAATGCGCCGTGGAAGCTGGCAAAGAATCCCGAGCACCGCGAACGCCTTGCCACAGTCCTGCGCACAGCTGCGAAGAGCATCCGTATCATGACTGCCCTGCTGCATCCTGTACTGCCGTATGTCACGGCACGCGTGTGGGATCAGCTTGGACTCGGCTCCATTGAACGCGCCGCCGAAACTGGCGAACTGCGCGACCTGACACAAGGCGGATTCGCCGCAAACACAAAGCTTGGAACACTCGCGCCCATCTTCCCGCGCGCGGAAAAGGAACTGATTACTCGCATGAACGACGCAGAACAGAAGCCCGCAACCACCGATGCCAACGCGCCGCAGAACCTTGCCGAAGGCGAACAGAAGCTGACACCCGTAAGCGATGCGACCACCGCGCCATCAGCAGAAGCCGCAGCCGCTCCCGCCAAGCCGGATACACCAGAGATCACCATCGACGACTTCGCAAAGGTCGACCTCCGCGTGGCGCAGGTGCTAGTTGCCGAGCGTGTCCCCAAGGCTGACAAGCTTCTCCGTCTTGAAGTAGACCTGGGCTATGAGAAGCGCCAGATCCTTGCAGGCATCGCGCAGTTCTACGAACCGGAAAAGCTGATCGGCCGTAAGGTTGTCATCGTTGCGAACCTTGCACCGCGCAAGCTGCGTGGCTTCGAGTCGCAGGGCATGGTCGTTGCCGCTTCCATCGGCGACGGCACCCCCGCACTCGCCAGCTTCATCGAAGACATCGAAATCGGAGCGCGCTTGCGGTAGTTGCACCTATGCACATCGTCGATTCGCACGCACATCTCGACTTCCCCACTTACGCCGACGATCTCGACGCTGTACTAGCGCGTTCGCTGGAAGCGGACGTGCGCACAATCCTTTCCGTGGGTATCGGTGATGGCCCGGAGACGATGCATCGCGCACGCGATCTTGCCGTGAAGTACAAGGACAATCCCGCTGTGCCATGCATCGTCGCATCGGCAGGCATTCATCCGCAGGAAGCACAACACGCAAACGATGCCGCACTAAACAAACTGCGCACTCTCGCAGCGGATGAAAACGTTGTTGCCATTGGTGAAATCGGGCTGGACTACTACCACATCGAAAACCCCGATATCGACGTGCAGCAGCAGGCATTCCTTGCGCAGATGGAGATTGCCCTCGCGGCAAACAAACCCATCCTCATCCACTGCCGCACCAGCGAACTCGCCACGCCGCAGGCAAAGGAGCGCTTTGGTCCTGCTGACGCGCAGGATGACCTGCTGCGCCTAATTGCCGAAAACTTCTCGAACAAGGGCGGCGTTGGCGTGATGCACTGCTTCTCCGGAACAGCCGACGAAGCACGCCGCGCACTCGATCTTGGGTTCTACCTATCCTTCGCGGGCAATGTCACGTACGCGCGGTTCCCGTCCATCCGCGAAGCTGCAGAACTCGTGCCTGCTGATCGATACCTGGTAGAAACTGACGCCCCCTTCCTGGCTCCGATCCCCTATCGCGGCGAACGCAACGAGCCCGGACGCACACGCGTGACAGCGGAGTTTGTCGCCGAGTTGCGCAAGATCCCGCTGGAACAGCTCGCACAGGAAACCACCGGAAACTTTCGTCGCCTCTTCCGCGTAGAATAGCCCGGCAACGTGCGGCATCTTTCTGCCGCTCTAAATCATCAGCTTTTGCAGGATTGCAGTACTGGCAAGGAGAACGAACAATGGCAGCCGATAACAGTTTTGACGTCGTAAGCAAAGTCGAAGTGCAGGAAGTAAAGAACGCGATCGATCAGGCCACCAAGGAAGTCAACGCCCGCTTCGACCTGAAGAATTCAAAGTCCACCATCAACCTCGAAGGCAACGACGCCATCCAACTCGCCTCGCAGGATGAGTACACGTTGAAGGCCGTCACTGAGATCCTTTCGCAAAAACTCGTGAAGCGGAACGTGTCTCTGAAGAACCTAGAGTACGAGAAGATCGAACCAGCATCCAACTCCTCCGTCCGTCAGAAGATCAAGCTCAAGCAGGGCATCGAAGGCGACTCCGCGAAGAAGATCACCGCGGCCGTGAAAGACAGCAAGCTGAAGGCGCAGGCATCCATCCAGGGCGACACTGTCCGCATCACCAGCAAAGACCGTGACGTCCTGCAGCAGATCATTGCCCTGCTCAAGGGCAAGGACTTCGGCGTGGAGCTTCAGTTCACCAACTACCGCTCGAACTAAACCCTCTCACGAACCCATGCCCCGTTCATGACGTAAGTTGTGGACGGGGTTTCTCTTTCCTGCGTCCCGCTGCACTGCTTTCGCGTCAAAGAACTGTTACAGTTTGAAAAGCGTGAGTCTTCTCCCCAGTGCGACTGCCAAACAGGTCTTCGACCTCGTACGTGACGATCTTGCTGCCGTAGAGCGCGAGTTCGGCAAACAGTCACAGTCCGAAGTCGCTGTCATTCAAGACATTGCAGAATATCTGCTGGCAGGCGGTGGCAAACGCATCCGTCCGCTGCTGCTGTTGCTCGCGGCAAAGGCGCTCGGCTTCCAAGGCGAAAGCCGTATCCGCATGGGTGCCGTCGTCGAGATGCTGCACACCGCCACGCTGGTTCATGACGACATCATTGACGAAGCGAAGACGCGACGCGGCAAGGCCAGCACCAACACCGTGTGGGGCGAAAGCAAGTGCGTCCTCGCAGGCGACTGGTTGTACATGCAGTCGTTCCAGACGGCCCTGGAAGAGCGCAATTTCCACGTGCTGGATCTGCTCATCGGACTAACGCAGCAGATGGTCGAAGGCGAACTGCTACAGATTCAAAAGCTGGGTCACCTGATCAACGAAGAAGAGTACTTCGACCTGATCTTCCGCAAGACCGCGATGCTGTTCAAGGTCAGCATGCAGCTTGGCGCTGCCCTCTCCGGTGCCAGCGATGAAGTAGAACAACAGCTTGGTGAGTACGGCCGTAACCTCGGCCTTGCATTCCAGATTGTTGATGATGTGCTTGACATCACCGGCGAAGAGTCCACCATTGGCAAGCCTGCCGCCAGCGATCTGCGCGAAGGCAAAGCAACACTCGCCGTGATCCACGCGCTGGAACGTGGCACAGGCGCGGAACGCGAAGCCATCCGCACAGTGCTCGCCGACCGCAACTTCAGCCGCGTGAAGCACGCCACCATTCTGGAAATCCTGACGCACCACGGATCGCTGGAATACGCCATGGACGCAGCCCGCGCCTATGCGGAAGCAGCTCGTCAGTCCATCGTCGATCTACCTGCTGCAAACAGCGAAGCTGCCAAGGCGCTACGCGCACTGCAGTGGGTTCCCGGCTACGTGACCGACCGCGACCGCTAAACGATACCTCCCCGAAATTAAAGGGTGTGCGAAGCTCACTTCGCACACCCTTTGTTCTCTAGAGTGTCTTGCCGCTGGCATCGGCAAACACCGCGTCCTTCGCGGCCCTGCTCCATCCCACGCGCACATCCTTCGCATGACGGAAGTCGAAAGCGCTGGGCGTAGTCGGTGCGGTAATGGCAAAGAAGTCGGCCCTGTCCACGTCTTCCAACACAAACGACGGACGCGCATCTGACTGCGCTGGCGCAATCTCCACGTGACTCACTTCCACGTTACGCACATGGCGTAGGAAGAAGCCCTGTGCTGGCATAGGGCCAAACATCTCAGGGTCGGGATACTTCGCAATCTCTTCCGGTGGCACCAGCTTTGCCTTATCGGCCGTCGCCCCGCCCCGATGCTGCATGTAGAAGTTGCTGATCTTCACATCGCGGATCGGAAAGTCCGGGATCCCCGAAAGGATGTTGCACAGGTTCGACGTGGAGTTATAGCTGGTGATGTTGTTCACCACAATTCGTTGAAGCGTTCCCGGCTTTGTCTCCGGCTTAGGCCCGCGTAGACGTGCCCCGAGGCGGAAGAACAGCGGGCCCGCAAACAGATCGCGCATGGTGATATTTGAGATGGCGATGTCCTCGCACAGCGCGCCGTCCTCACTCTCAAGACAAAGGCTGTGGCAACCATCAAAGACGCAGTTTGAGATGGTGATGTTCTTGAATCCGCCGTTGGATTCTGTGCCGCACTTGATGCGTCCCGTGCGATACGTCTGTGGTGCATCTGCAGGAAAGTGTTTGTAAGTACCGTCCAACACCGTGCCCAGCATGTAATCGCCCGTCACCGTGCAACCAGTGATGGTGACGTTCTCCGTCGCACGAGCATAGCCCAGCGCATAACTCGACTTCGGGCAGATACCGTCATCCCACGGCGAGTTAACTGTGCAATTAGAGACATGCACATTCTTGCAGCAGTCGATATCAATACCGTCGCGATCCGTGTCGATCAGCAAGCCATCAATAACCAGATTGTCCACGCCTGTAAGCAAGAATCCGAAGTGACCGCCCTTCAACAGACGAAACTCGCGGAAGGTCACATTGCGACAGTTCTTCATCGCAATGGCCTTGTTACCCACGCCAGCCTGCTCCGCTTTGTAAATCGGATAGTCGCCACGAGCGGCACGCGTGGCGCCGAACGACAACCCTTTGCCATAGATCAAGCCAGGACCGGTGATGGACACATTCTCAATGCCCTCACCCCAGATCAGCGAGTTGTGCCAATGGTTATGGCCGAAATCCTGGAACGGTTCAATCGCCGGATTCTGCGGCTCTGCAGCGTCATACACGCCACCCATCTGTCCCGTGGTTTCACCGGGCTTGGGTGATTCCGCCGCCAGAATCACCGCTCCCTGCGATAGATAGAGATGGATATTGCTTTTGAGACGAATAGAGAACGTAAGATAGGTTCCCGCCGGGAAGACAACCGTGCCACCGCCTGCCTTGGTGGCCGCTTCAATCGCCGCATTGATGCCGTTGGTATCCAACTGCTTCCCTGTTCCCGATGCGCCATAGTTACGAACATCGAAGACGGTAGGAGTCGATGGCGTGGAGGCTCCCGTGACCTGTGCCGAACCAACGGACGGCACAAAGGCGGCAAGAGCAAGCGGAGAGAACTTCAGAAGATCGCGACGGGCTGAATTCATGGCGAAATGAATCCTATCAAAACGCTTTGATCGTTCCCCACCCAATAGACGCCAAAAGGAAAAGCGCCTGTCATAACAGGCGCTTTCCGATCGTGCAGTTAAGACGCTTTACTGCTTCGAAGGTTCTGGGGCTTCCGTGTTGACACCGATCTCAGCGAACGCTTTCTTCGCATCCTTGGCCTTCAACGCGCCATCACGCACCAGCTTTGAGATGGTTGCGGCAACAATCGCCTTCGCATCCACTTCAAAGAACTCGCGCAGATTTTCGCGATTATCGCTGCGTCCAAAACCGTCCGTGCCTAGTGTCACCAGACGCTTGCCCAGCCAAGGCGACAAGGCATCCGGCATCACCTTCATCCAATCGCTGGCTGCAATGACTGGTCCCGGCGCATCGCCAAGAGCTTCCACCAGATACGGTGTCTTCTCTGCTTCGAACGGATGCAGGCGGTTCCAACGCTCGATCGCAAGCGCGTCACGACGAAGCTCGGTGTAGCTCGGCACACTCCACACATCCGCCTCAATGCCGAACTTGCTGGAAAGAATCTCCTGCGCCTTCAGCACTTCGTTCAGGATGGTGCCCGAACCAAAGAGCTGCACAGTCGCCTTGCCCTTCGGAGCTGACTTGAAGCGATACAGGCCCTTCAGAATGCCCTCGCGGACGTTGTCGCCCTGCGGCATTTCCGGGTGAACGTAGTCCTCGTTGTACATGGTGACGTAGTAGAAGATCTGCTCGTCGTTCACGTACATGCGCTGCATGCCGTCCTGCAGAATCACAGCCATCTCATAGGCAAACGCCGGGTCATAGCTGACGCACGTAGGAATGGTGCTGCTGATCACATGCGAGTGGCCGTCCTGATGCTGCAAACCTTCGCCAAGCATCGTCGTGCGTCCAGCAGTGCCGCCCATCAGGAAGCCCTTACCGCGCGAATCCGCAAATGCCCACGCCATGTCGCCAATACGCTGGAAGCCGAACATGGAGTAGTACATGTAGAACGGAACCGACGGCACACCGTAGTTCGCATAAGCCGTTCCGGCAGCGGTGAAGCTGGCCATGGAGCCTGCTTCGGTGATGCCCTCTTCCAGAATCTGGCCGTCTTTTTCTTCGCGGTACGAAAGCAGCATGTCGCTATCGTGCGGCGTGTACTTCTGGCCTTCGCTGGCGTAGATTCCCACCTGCTTCACAGCCGATTCCATACCGAACGTACGACCTTCGTCAGGAACAATTGGAACAACCAGGCGACCGATGTTCTTGTCCTTCATCAGCGCGCGCAGGATGGCAACGAACACCATCGTGGTGGAAACAGCGCGCCCCTTCGATCCACCGAGCCATTCCTTGTAGAAGTCGACCGCAGGATTCGTAAAGCTGAACGGCTTCCATCCACGCGTGGGCACATAGCCACCCAGGTTCGAACGACGCTCCTGCAGATACTTCAACTCCGGCGCGTCGTCCGAAGGCTTCCACGGTTTACCCGCAGCAGCCTGCTCATCCGGCACGGGGATGTCGAAGCGCTGCTTGAACGCGATCACGCCCTCGTCGGTCAGCTTCTTCTCGTTGTGTGCAGCGTTACGGCCTTCAGTAGATGCAAAGCCATAGCCCTTCACCGTCTTGGCAAGGATGACCGTTGGTCCACCCTTGTGCTCCACAGCGCGCTTATAAGCGTTGTAGACCTTCTGCGCATCATGGCCACCACGGTGCAGCTTGGAAAGCTGCTCGTCGGTGTAGTCCTTCACCAACTCAACCAACTGCGGATACTTGCCGAAGAAGTGCTCACGCAGGTACGCGCCGCCCTTGGCCTTGTACGCTTGGAAGTCGCCATCCACGCACTCTTCCATTCGCTTCAGCAACAGGCCAGTGTGGTCACGCTCAAACAGCGCATCCCAATCCGTGCCCCAGACAACCTTGATTACGTTCCAACCGCAACCGCGGAAGTGGCCTTCCAGTTCGTCGATGATGCGCTTGTTGCCACGCACCGGACCATCAAGGCGCTGCAGGTTGCAGTTGACGACGAAGATCAGGTTGTCCAGATTCTCACGCGTTGCCAGCGAAATCGCACCGAGCGTATCGACTTCGTCCGACTCACCATCACCCACAAATGCCCAAACCTTGCGGTCGGTATGCGGGATCAGGTTGCGGTTCTCCAGGTACTTCATGAAGCGAGCCTGGTAGATCGCGTTCAGCGGGCCAATGCCCATCGACACCGTTGGGAACTGCCAGAAATCCTTCATCAGCCACGGATGCGGATAGCTCGACAGGCCAGGATGATCCCGCAGTTCATGGCGGAAGTTCAGCAGATGCTGCTCGCTCAAGCGGCCTTCGAGGAAGGCGCGAGCATAAACACCGGGCGATGCGTGGCCCTGAAAATAAACAAAGTCACCGGGCTGCTCGGTGCCGTCAGCAGCGGTGTACTTGGCATGGAAGAAGTGGTTGAAGCCAACTTCAAACAGCGTCGCCACTGACGAATACGTGGAAATATGGCCGCCAATACCGGCGTCCTTCTTGTTCTGGCCATGAACCATGGCCATGGCATTCCAGCGGATCAGCGCTTCCACGCGGCGTTCCATATCGCGGTCGCCGGGATACGGAATCTCGTCATGCTTGGGGATGGTGTTCTTGTACGGCGTGGTGAGTTCAATGCCGGCGGTGACGCCTGCTTCGCGTGCGCGCTGACGCAGAGCTGTCATCAGCTCCGCACCCTGCTCCGCGCCTTCAGCGACGATCATCTCGTCAAACGCTTCAATCCACTCTGCAATTTCCTGCTGCCGGTCGTTCAGGGCGCTTGCCGGGGGCACTGCTACATTGGTCGCCATCGCTGCTCCAGATTCTGTGTCGATACGTGACAGAAGATGCGCGTGCTGAAACGACTCAGCACGCACATTTCAACCACAGCCATTATAAGTGCGAAGAGGAAAAGGTATAAGCGAAACGAATCGGTCGCTTAGGTCGAATAATCCGCGTTGATATGCACGTATTCCACCGTCAGGTCGCAGGTCAGGAAACGGGAACGGCCTGGCCCATTCCCAACGCTGACGGCGATGGTGTATTCGCGCTGCTTCATCTTTTCGTGGACAACGGCCTCGTCATATCCCGCTGCACGCACGCCTCGGTCGAAAACTTTCACGCCACCAATCGTCACCGTCGTCTCTTCCGGCGAAAACGGCACACCGGCATAGCCTGCGGCGGCGATGATGCGTCCCCAGTTCGGATCGGCGCTGGACCACGCCGTCTTGCACAGCGGCGAATGCGCGATGGATTTGGCAATGGTCTTGGCGTCCGCATCGTTTGCGGTACCGCTGATTTCCAGCGTCACGACGTGCGTCACACCTTCACCGTCGTCAATGATGGCGTGCGCCAACTCATTGCAGACCTGCTGCAGAGCATCGCAGAAATCGTCCTGAAAACTGCGCGGTGCATCGCTCCACTTCACACCGCTGGCACCGCTCGCCAGCAACAGCACGGTGTCATTGGTCGAGGTGTCGCCATCCACGCTGATGGAGTTGAAGCTGGCTTCCACACGGCCTTGAAGAAGGTCGCGCAGGACAGCAGGCTCCACAGCAAGGTCGGTAAACAGATAGACCAGCATCGTCGCATGCGGCGGACCGAGCTGCGGTCCGATCATACCTGCGCCCTTGCAGCATCCGAAGATGCGCACAGAGGTCTCTGCCGCTTCCACCGTCGCCTGCGACACCTTCATCTTGGTGTCGGTGGTCATGATGGCAGTGGCGAAATCTTCCGCTGCCTTATTGGTGTTCGCAAGGCGCTCTGCAGCAAGCGGCAATGCATTCGTCAGCTTTTCTACCGGCAAAGGCACGCCAATGATGCCGGTCGAAGAAGGGATGACCTCTTCCGCCGTACAACCAAACAACTCCGCAGCCTTCCGGCAGGTTTCTTCGGAAACGGCGATACCCGGCGCTCCCGTTGCACAGTTGGCATTGCCCGCGTTCACAACAACGGCCTTCACTCGGCCCTGAGTGGCGGCCATGTGTTTCCGACCCACCGTTACCGGAGCAGCGACCATCTGATTGTCCGTAAACATGACCGCTGCAGATGCCGCACGATCCGCCACCGCCACCGCGACATCGGTCCGGCCGCTAGCCTTAATGCCTGCCTTTACAGCTGCCCAGCGAAATCCTCGGGGCAACTCTTTTCTCAATGATGGCAACTACTTACACCCTCTTCCTGAAACAAATACTTTTGATTTACCAGCCGGTATGATCGACGCGGACCGTAGCTCCAACGCGAGCACTTTCATATGCCAGATCGATCATGCGCGCTGTTCGGACAGCGCAACGTGCCGTTACCTCAGGCGCCGCCAATCCCAGCAGCGAATCCGCAACATTTTGATAGAACCCGCGATAGTCACCAGGCAGTGTGGGGATGATTTCCTTCTCCAACTCGTTCGGTTTCTGCGTGTTCGGGCAGAAGGTCAGAATGCCGTAGCGATCCTCCGGCTCCTGCAGCCAAAGCTCTTCAGCGCCTTGCCGTGGTGGCAGATGGCCAGCCAGAATGGTCGGCTCCTGTGGGTCCAGCCCGTTCTTTACATAGGTGCCGCCGGTTCCGTTCAATCGGTAACGCGGTGCCGGATCGGCGGCCAGAACGCTGGTTCCCAACTTCACAGTGATCTTGCGGTCATCGCGGTTGGTATCGAACACCAACGTCAAATCAAAGCCATCCGGAACCTTACCCACGTTGCGGTCGGTACGGACATTCGCGGTCAACGTCGACGGACGCCCGAAAAGGGTCAGCGCCTGGTCAATCAGGTGCGGCCCAATGTCATAGAGCTGCCCGCCGCCCGCGTTTTCTTCCTCGCGCCACGCATTCGGCTTTGGCTCAGGACGATAGCGATCAAACCGCGATTCCAGCATGACCACACGACCCACGCGGCCATCGCGAATGATGCCCTGCAATGTCTGAAAATCACCATCCCAGCGGCGATTGTGGAACGGAAACAGCAGCAGACCCTTCTGAAGAGCGATTTTCTCCAGTTCCTCCGCCTGCGCGGTGGTGGTGGTCATGGGCTTATCGCAGACCACGTTTTTACCTGCCAGCAGAGCCTGTTTCGACATGGGATAGTGGCTGATGGTCGGAGTTCCCAGCACCACCAGTTCCACATCACTCTGTAAAAGGTCTTCAAAGCTGCGAAGCTGTTCTGCCTGCGGGAAGGCGCGTTTCGCCTCGTCGCCGGAGCGCTGAACAATATAGGCCAGCTCCAGTTCAGGAATAGCGTCTACGAAGGGCGCGTGAAAGACGCGTCCTGCCAGTCCAAACCCCACAACTCCCGTGCGAATGCGGCGCAATTCTTCAGTTCCCCCTCTTCGCAGCCCGTTCCAGAGCGCGAATCAACAGGATAGAACGGAGCGGTGAATTACGCTGAAAAGAATCTGCACAGAATTTGTGGCACGCAGGCAACATTTTCTGCATCGAGAGATGGGGTTGACTGCATCTGAAGTAGGAAACCGAAGCATGGCCGACGCCCGGCCACTGACCCGCGAGTCAGTGGAGACGTGGAACCGAGCCGCTTGGGTCGCAATGGAGCGTATGACGCAACACGATCGAGCCTCAGGCTTTCACTGCCATCCGCGGCGCTGGACACTCTCTGCGGCGGCTGTTCTTTCGCTGATGCTGCCGCTCGGAGCCGTTGCCCAGGCAGCGAGCACACAACCGGGCACCAACAACCACACTGCCAGCGGCGTAACCACAGTTGATACTGCCGAGCAGATCTTTAGTTCGGTCCCACAAGCAGCGGGCAGCACGCAGGTCACACAGCAGGACTTCAAGGGATCGCTGGTCGAAGGCAAGGCCACGGATGGCGTGCTGGAACTAACACTGGATGATGCGATCCAGCGTGGCTTTCGCACGAACCTGGGACTGATTCTTCAGGGCGCACAAACGCAGACAGTGAGCGGCCAGAAGCTTCAGGCACTGCAGGCGCTGCTCCCCACGGTAACCGGCTCGGCCTCTTACACGGTGGAACAGGTGAACCTTGCAGCTTATGGTTTGAGCTTCCCCGGCCTGAACCCCATCATCGGCCCCTTCCAGGTCTTTGACTTCCGCGCATATCTTTCGCAGTCGCTGGTGAATGTCAGCAGCATCCAGAAGTACATTGCTGCGAAGCATAACTTCCAGGGTGCGAAGCTAACTGCAGAAGACGCGCGCAACATGGTGGTATTGACTGTTGGCAATGCCTATCTTCTTTGCCTCGCAGATCGGGCGCGCATTACTGCAGCCATCGCATCACGTGCAACTGCGCAGGTATCTCTCGATCAGGCGACTGCAGCGCATGAAGCAGGCACCAGCCCTAAGCTGGACGTGCTGCGCGCCCGTGTGGATTATCAGAACGCTGACCAGCAGGTAATCCAGACGCAGAACAATCTGGAGAAGGACAAGCTGAACTTGGCTCGCGCCATTGGCCTGCCGCTGGATCAGAAGTTCAACATTGCAGATTCAGCTCCCTTCACTGCTGCAACGCCCACTACCCCCGAACAAGCTTTTGCTGACGCGCAGAAGAACCGCAAGGATCTTGCGGCATCGGCAGAGCGCATCAAGGGCGCGCAGGCGCAGAGGTCCGCGGCCAAGGCAGAGTATTACCCGACTGTCGATTTCAATGGCGACTACGGTGATCTGGGTACCACGCCTGCTCACTCGCACGGTACCTACACTGCAACGGGACAGGTCTCCGTGCCCATCCTGCAGATTGCACGCACGCAGGGCGACATCCAGGTGGCAGACGCCAACCTGAAGGCGGCCCAGGCTCGTTATTCCGATCAAGTGCAGCAGGTAAACGCGGACGTTCGCGATGCTCTGCTGGATATTGAAGCTGCAGAAAAGCTGGTAGAAGCCACCAAATCCAACATGGATCTGGCCAACGAAGCGCTTAACGAAGCTCAGCAGCGCTTCCGTGCCGGCGTGTCAGACAACCTTGCTGTTTCCGATGCGCAATCGCAAACCGAGCAGGCGAACAACCAGTACATCAGCGCGCTGTATCAGCACAACATTGCAAAGCTTTCATTGGCGCGCGCCGTCGGCTACGCCGGAACGAATTACAAACAAGCTCTTCAACTCGGAGGAAAGTGATCGTGGCAGATTCCGATCAGCAGCAACAGCAGCAGAACAAAGCAGCGGCACCCGATCCGGCCGAAACCGGACCAGGCAAGGCTCGTCGTAAGTTCATCATCATTGTCGTTGTCCTACTTCTCGTTCTGGTGGCTGGGTTCTTCTACTGGCGCTCCACACTGACAGAGGACACGGACGATGCGCAGGTGGATGGCGATCTCTACCAGGTATCCGCACGTGTCTCTGGCCAGGTCATCAAGGTCAACGTTACGGACAACCAGGAGATCAAGCAGGGCGACGTCATCGCAGACATTGATCCTCGCGACTATCAGGTAGCGGTTGAGCAGGCAGAAGCACAGCTTGCAAATGCCAAGGCCAGCTATGTTCAGGCCAACTCCAACGTCCCCATCGTGAATGTTCAGCAGCGCACGCAGGTGGCTACGTCAGGATCGGACGTTTCAACAGCAGAAGCTGCTGTGGCACAGGCGCAGAAGAACGTGTCTGCAGCACAGGCACGCGTAGCTCAGGCAGAGGCAAATGCTCTGAAGGCGCAGCGCGACGTGGAGCGTTACAAGCCGCTGGTGGAAAAGGACGTCATCAGTAAGCAACAGTTTGACCAGGCGGTTGCTCAGGCGGCAGCGTATGACGCCAGCGTGGTGGAAGCGCAGCAGAATGTGACCGCACAGCAGGCGGCAGTGGCACAGACAGTGTCCAAGCTGAACTCTGCACGCAGCGATGCAGCGCAGGCACGGGAAAACGCTCCGAAGCAGGTTGCGGTGCAGCAGGCTCGTGCACAGGCAGCCAACGCTGACATCATGACGGCGCAGGCAAAGCTGGATCAGGCAAAACTGAACCTCAGCTACTGCCACATCGTCGCGCCGATCGCCGGCATCATCAACAAGAAGAATGTTTCGGTGGGCCAGAACATCTCGCCCGGCCAGAACATGCTGACGATCATCCCGCTGGATAACCTCTGGATCACCGCGAACTTCAAGGAAACTCAGCTTCAGAACATGAAGGTGGGCCAGGAAGTTACCGTGAAGGTAGACGCCCTGGGTGGCCGCAAGTACAAGGGCCGCGTGACGCAGGTTGGTGGTGCAACGGGTTCGCGCTTGTCGCTCTTCCCGCCGGAAAACGCCACGGGCAACTACGTGAAGGTGGTGCAACGCATCCCGGTTCGTATTGACCTGGAAAAGGGTGAGAACGATGATCACCTGTTGCGTCCTGGCTACTCAGTGGTTCCGGATGTAGGCATCAAGTAAATCCTTATCAACACTTACGTGAAGGGCGCGGCTGATTGCCGCGCCCTTCATCTTTCCACGTCAAGATGAAGGCCACTGTATCCCATACGCTCGCATCCAACAGATAAGCCACAAAGGAGAGCAAGCATCATGGCAGTTGCAATCAAAAAGGCCGATACCAAGGACTTGGTAACACCGCACTGGCACGAAAAGGCCAACGAGATTCAGAAGTGGGGTACCGTTACGCAAGACCTGCCACTGGGTCTGGACGCGGATGTCCGCGCGAAATCCTGCAAGGCGTTGAACCAGCTTCTGGCAGATTCCATCGCGCTCCGCGACTTGTATAAGAAGCACCACTGGCAGGTTGCCGGTCCCACTTTTTATCAGCTTCACCTGCTGTTCGATAAACACTTTGACGAACAGGTTGAGATCGTGGACACCATCGCAGAACGCATTCAACTTCTGGGTGGCGTAACCATCGCCATGGGCGGCGACGTTGCAGAAGTCACCAGCATTCCGCGTCCCCCGCGTGGCAAGGAAGAGGTTCCGGTGCAGATCTCGCGTCTGCTGGAAGCTCACAAGATCATCATTGAGGAATGCCGCAAGATCGCCAAGCAAGCCGACGACAATGGCGATGACGGCACCAATGATCTGGCTGTCTCCGACGTGCTCCGCACGAATGAACTACAGGCATGGTTCATCATGCAGCACCTCGTTGACATGCCGCTGGTACACGCAAAGTAAATCTTCTTTCTCAACGAGCGAACGGCCTGCCCCATGGCAGGCCGTTCACTGTTTACGTTGACGCACTCAAAGACGAAGTTCAATCTCTGCGCCGAATCACACGACAACCTTCATAAGCAGTTCAAGCAATTCTTTGGGTGACATGACGGATAGAAGAAGTGATGCCATGGGCAACAACGCCATAGCGATCAGCTTGAAGAGATCCTTGGGGGCAATCGGCAGCGGTTTCATCTCCTGGATGATGTGGAAGCTGTTACCCAGATCCGCGAGAGATTGAATGTCGGAAGAGCCAAGCAGCGCTTCATGTTCGGGATTATCCCCTTTGATCCAACGTCTTTGAAAAGAGTCTGTGTAGGCCGTAGCGAGCGTTCCGTATTGATGAAGGCTTTGACGTTTCGTCACCAATAGCTTGGGCGTAAAAACGATCAGCGGAAGTGCTGCGAAGAGAAAGCAGAAGACCGCATACGCCACGATGGGAGGAGCAAGCTGTTCAAGCTTTACGCCCCCGTATAAAAGCTCGTTCGCAAGCACGCCGGTTACGCCACAGGAATACGAGAAAAGAAATAGTCCAAAGAACCGTTGCGCTTCGCCAATGAAACCGAGGCCCCCTGCCGCATCCGGATGCGTGCCGAAAAGCTTCAGATCGAATTTGCTAACGCGGGCCAGAAAGCGAAACCAAAGAACAATGCGCCACACCCACCGCAAGACAAGGAACTGCAGGAGCGGAACACAAACCAGAAGCTGCCACCAGCCCGCTCCGGTAAGGACGTAGCTGCCATCGGGCATTGCGGAGGAGTACCAGGTTGAGGTGTGGACGGCTAGCGTGCGGTAGCTCATAAAGGTGAAGGCAAAAGAAAGGATCACCATCACAAATTCGGCTGTCTTCGAGTCGCGTAGTCGAAGACCATCGTCTATCGCTGCGTCGAACTGTTTGTAGTCTTTGGAAGTAACAACGCCGGCGAGGAGGAACTGTTCCGCCGCTTCGGCAATTCGAGGTGCCAGCACAAGTTCAACAACCAGTAGCATCGGAAGGGCGATAAGAAAGCGACTGTGAGCGCTGAAGTCGCGGAAAAAAGGAATGTTCACTCCACCAAATGCGGTGCCTTGCAAAAGAGTGATAACAAGCAACGGCAACCATGTGATACAGACAGCCCCTAACGCTCGACGCTTTGTAAGCGGGGCAGTGGCATGAATCTTCCGAATACGTTTCTCAATCTCATAAAGCGGGCCGCCTTCCATCAGCAGAAAAGGACGTGACTTGTGACAGCGATCCGGATCGGGTATGACATTCACGTATGGCAACGTATTGCTCTGTGATTCCACATCTCCCCCTCATTCGTTCTCTGTTCTATATGCCCATCATCTGCTGAACCGCCCTATCGTTCTTAACTGCTTCAACCAAGGCAGCATGATCACGCACAGTTTGGTCGCCGTACGACTCGGCGAAAGTTGCAAGTGCATCATCAAGAACTCCGGAGTTTCCGCAATAGCCTGAAAGCAATGCAGCGTCTGTCGTGCGTGCATGCGCACGAGCGAGGATGGCGCCGCATACCCACACATAGAAGTTAAAAGCGTCTCCCGAAAGCCATTCGATTGGGATTGACCCCTTCATATTTTTCATCTGGCGTACGAAGAAGGGCCGACCGTCGATTTGAGTCCAACCAAGCATCACATCCGTTGACGCCTGGAGAGCCCGTTGCCCCGTGACAATGCGCTCTCCTTCCTGGGATATTTTCGCGCTTTCGCGGCGCTCGATATAGGGGGCAAGAGCTGGAACGATGGCTTCTTTCACCTGCAGGAAGAGTGGATCAATATCTCCATTCCCGAACAACAGGGCCAGGTAGGCTCTGGTTCCAACGCTCCCAACACCAACGATGCGATGCGCAACGTCGACGATCCTGTAGCGCGAAAGCATGAACTTGCGTTCAAGGTTCAGCGTATCGGCATATTCGATAAGAGCCTTCTCAACAGCGTTGCGAGTAGATGAATCAACGCGAGTCAAGATGGGAGGCTCCTCTTTGAACCGCCATTTGCCATTCACCTTCTCAGCCACCTTATTCAGGAATGTCTGATTCGTTTGGCGCCCCGCCTTGGCGACTGCCTTCGCCCATACTGCTCTGGATTTCGGATCAACCCGTATCAACGGATTTTCGCGGCCGGGGTAAGCATGCAGATACCAGGTTTCCAGAACCCCAAGCTTCGACAGTCGATCAAGATTGTCACGATAACCACGTACCGCGCGGCGTACCGCAGCACCACGTTCGCGGAGGTTGAGACCGTTTTCACGTCCTGCCAGATTGACACTGGCAACAAGACGCTTCAAATCCCATTCCCACGGGCCAACCGTGGCTTCGTCAAAATCATTCAGATCGAAGATGATGTCTCGCTGCGGCGTGCCGTACAAACCGAAGTTGTTGATGTGTGCATCACCGTCAATCACAGCCATCAACCCGCTCACTGGCGTATGAGCGAGATCAGAGGCCATGACAGCCGCCGCTCCACGATAGAAAGCGAAGGGTGACGCAGCCATACGAGCCAGGCGTAGCGGCACATACTTCTCCAAACGCCCTTTATTGCCGGCCATCACAATATCTACGGCACTAGGAGAATTCGCCTCCCGCCCCCAGTTCGCATGCTCCTCACGCGGCAGTTTGTCGCGCAGCGCCTTGCCAGCAGCACGTCGTTCCTCAAGAGGGTGGTCCCCTTCAAAGGAAATAATGGGTTCGGAAACAATCACCTTCGCATTACCTGAAACCTTGGTGCGAGGCTTTGAAGACTTCTTCGCGGGAACATTTTTTGACTTAGCCATTGCTACCTCAGCATGATGTCAATTGCTCATCCAACACGTACTAAGCCAAACACTCTACTCGGTTCATACCAGAGCGTCTACACGCATTTCTTACAGTGCCGTCCTTTTGGGTGCCTTCATCCCATACAGGATTCCCCTATCCGCGCGGCCCATCGTGATGGCATGAGCAACAAGCCTGTGATCCAGCTCCCCCTCGCTACATCCACCCTGCAGAAAGCGAATGGTGCAGAAGACTATCTCTTCTGCACCGTTCGCTTGTTTGCTGCAATGAATGAACTGCGCTTCTTCGACTATTGCTGCTGGTTGCCCGGATAATCGACACGAATTGACGTGATCGAATACGGAGTCACAGAGACCCCTACCTTATTTGTGTCGACAACCGGTATGGGCGCTCCTTCAGGCTTCTCCATCAGGTTCGTCAGCGTCGCGGACTTGGCTCCAGCGGGAATGCGGAAGTCGACCTTGCCATTCTGTCCCGCCCATTCATAGAAATGCAGGATCAACCCGTTTTCATCTTCAGCCTTCTTCACCGCCGTAAGGACTACATTCTTGTTGTCGACCTCGATGAAGGAGTGCGTCAACGGCAACGGGCCTGCGTGCGCCTGCACCTGCAATGCCTGCAGCTTGTAGTTGTATTCGTAGCCGTGGCGCACGGTGAGTGCAGTCTTCCAATCAGCAGCATGCGGATAGAGCGCGAAGCTGAAGTGCTGGTGGCCGCGATCCGCTTCCGGATCAGGAGACAGAGGCGAACGCAACAGCGTCAACCGCAACACATTGTCCTTACCGTCATATCCATACTTCGACTCATTGATGAGAGAGAATCCATGCTTCCCATCGCCTAAGTCCGCCCAACGCATTGCCGCAACTTCAAACTTTGCAGCATCCCAGGTGTTGGTCCTTGTCGTCGGCCGCTGAATCGTTCCGTAAGGAATTTCGTAAGTCGCCATACTGCTCGATGCTGCCAATGGAAACGCAGCCTTAAGCAGGATGTGGTTTTCATGCCAGTCGATATCGTTGACCACTTCCACCTGATCGGAATTGGCATAGAGCGTAATGTCCTGCACAAACTTCGAACTCTGCCAAGTCCTCTCCACGCGAACAACCGCACGGAATGGCGTATTCTCCACCAGCTTCACCGAATCGGCTTTAGTAAGTGGGATGACATGATCCAGCGTGCCAGGATCAATGTTCCAGGCATCATCATCCACAGGCGTGTCCTTGAACGCCTGCAATTCGTTGCCGCACGCACCCGAAGCCGATGCTTCAAAGTTGTCCTTCTTGTTGTAGAGGCTCGTGATGCAACCAGTGTTTGGGTCCACCTTCACTTTGAGGTTCGCGTTCTCAAGTGTTAGCCCACTCGCCTTCAGATCGCTGACGAAAGTGCGACGACCAGGAACAACGTGAAGCACTTCGTAACCGAGAGACGGGACATCCTTCGCCTGAACCAACAGGTGATACGTGTTGGTCGCCTTGTTAACCGACACAATCTGCGAAGGCACGACCCAGCCAGCGCGGTCCAGCACCGTAACCCCATCGCCTTCTGACGTTGGCATCTCAACATCAACTGGCACAACTCCAGAACGATTCCATCCCAGCGGATTGAAAACCACAACAGGAACTTGCCCCGCCACCTTCGTATTGATGTGAGCCTGAATTGTATTGAGAGCCTTGGATGAAACTTCGTTGGTTGCCCAGCGAACCTGATCGTAATCCTTCTGCGATTCCTTGTAGAGGACACCGATTCCCGAGCCTGCAGCAAGATCATGGAATTGATTAAAGAGCACCTTCTTCCATGCTTCGTTCAACTCTGTAGCCGGATACTTGCTTCCGTCCAGCCATGCGAACGAAGAATACTTTTCTGCATTCAACATCCATTCTTCGCTCTCACGCATGTTGCGTTTGTGTGCAGCCTGCGTAGTAAGCGTGCCACGATGATGCTCGAAGTACAGTTCGTCATTCCAAGTCGGGATGCTGATCTTCCCTGCTTCCGGCTGCGGCAACGCAGCAACGCCCTTCCCCATGGCCTGATAGTTCCACGTAGGCGAAACAGGCGAAATCTTATTCTCGACATCGTTAAAGTAGGTCTTCGCAAAACCCCACTCAATTTTCGGAGCAATCTTATCGGGTTGTTCCCAATGCGTCGCCTCATCCAGAACCATGCGTGTCGCACCACCACCGTGATCGCCCACACCATACAGATCCATCATCTCCGTCAATCCAGGGGCAAGCGTCCGCTCTTGCACAAAATCGTTGGTCATACGCAGAGGCGTCATCTTGTTGTTCGCATAGCCGTGCGGGAAGTAAGTAAGCACTTTGCTACCGTCAGGCGATTCCCACCAGAACAACTTGAATGGAAGTGGATTCGTTTCGTTGAACACCATCTTCTGCGTCACGAAGTAATTGATGCCCGACTTCTTATAAATTTGCGGAAGCTGCCAGTTGTAACCAAACGTATCCGGATTCCAACCGATGCTCGCCGTCGTTCCGTAGAATTCTTTGAACGACCGCTGGCCAATCAAAAGCTGACGAACCTGCGACTCGCCATCCGGCATATTCAGGTCCGGCTCCACCCACATACCACCAACTAACTCCCAGCGTCCCTCCTGGATACGTTTCTTGATCTGGTTATTAATTTCCGGATACTTATCAACCATCCACTCGTTATATTGAGCCGCCGACTGCGTATAGGTGTAAGAGGGATACTCATTCATCAGGTGCAACGCGGAACCAAATGTGCGCCGCACAATATCCACCGTCTCAGACCACGGCCACAGCCATGCCGCATCGATGTGGGAGTTACCGGTGATGTGATACGTCGCCTGCTTCACAATCGGATTCAGCACTTCCAAATCCTGCTGCGACCTGCGCAGCGAAGCATCGAACGCCTTCTGATCTCCGGCATCCAGTGCCTTGAAGTCAATGTCCTTCACAGCCTGGTCCAGTGCGGCTGTTTTCGCGGGATCATTCTTTGCAAACTGTGGAACCAGAAGTGTTGAAGCAATGATCTCGTTATACAAATCGCGCGGACTGGGTCGCGATGGAATGAAATCAATACGAATACGCGTGAGTGGAACTCTCTTAGGACGTCCTGAAACTCGAAGCTCCATCGCAACGAAGATCTTGTCGCCCGGCTTGATGTCCTTCGCAAGAACCTGCGGCATCAAACCTTCGCCTTCACCCGCACGCTCTCCATTGATAAACAGAGTTAACGCGTATTCTTCAGGACGCCAGCCCTGAATCCATAACCTGGTCCCCGTAAGGTCATACCCATTGAGCGTCTGCGGAACCGTAACGGTTCCACGCACCCACAGGATCTCTTGCGTGCGTACCCCGCCGGAAGCGTTCGCAATTTCCCAGGAAGAGTCATCAAACGAAGGTGCTTCAGCTCCTGCCACATATCCAACGTGATATTTCCAGCCTGGTGCAGGAAGCTCGTCCAACTTAGAGAGCTTGTCGATGTTATCTTGCGACTGCTTTGACAAAGCCTGTGCCGCAGTAGCAATTTGCTGCGGCCCTGGATTATCAAACTGCTTTGTTTCCGGAGTATATTGCGCATGCGCAATGCCGCATGGAATCAGGCTTCCGCACAAAACTGCGGCCATCGCGAGCGAACCGACACGCTGGCGGTAGTAGCTCGACTTACTAAACTTTTCAGGAAACACAAAACACCTCTTTAAAAGCGATGAAGATGTAGCGGAACCGCGCGCCAGCCAATGCAGCTGCGTTACATAAATAGACCCGCTGTCCCGCGAATTCTATCGCGCAGGCTAGCGGCGCTTCTCGCTCAATCTAAAGCGTTTCGATTTAAGTTGTCATGCCAGCTTTGTAATCAGCATTCTTGACATGTGTTTACCGCAGAAAAGATAAGTTCATGTGTGATGCTGGCGGGATTTCCAGAAACGTATCCGACAAAAGCGAAGTGGTAGCTCGTGCCGATGCGCCGACATGGACGACGTGTGTTCTCCATCGGACATCCTCAAGCACAAACATTTTCTGCGTCGCCAATCTTGCAATCAACGCATGAGGAAGGTCTTATGAAAAACAATGGAAGCGGCCTGTCCAGAAGAGATTTCTTAATTCAGGGGACAGCAGCTCTTGGCACAGTGGCAGTTTCTAATTCGTTTGCCCAGGTAGTGCACAGCAACACCGTAAACGGCAAGCGCGTATTGCACATCATGGGGCATTCTCATATCGATGCCGCGTGGCTGTGGCGCTGGCGCGATGGTTCGGATGAAGCATTGAACACATTCCGGAGTGCGTTGAATCGCATGAAAGAGACGCCGGGATTCTGCTACAGCCATTCTTCTTCCATGCATTACCGCTGGGTTCAAAATGCTGATCCCGGAATGTTTGAAGAGATCAAGCAGCGCATCCGCGAAGGTCGTTGGGAAGTTGTCGGTGGCTGGCCTGTTGAGCCCGATTGCAATATCCCCGCGACGGAAAGCTTTGCTCGACACTGCCTCTACGGAAAAGAGTTCTGCAAGAACGAGCTTGGCGTCGATGTCAAAATCGGATTCAATCCTGACTCTTTCGGACACGCTGCCGGACTTCCAACCATCCTAAAAAATGCAGGCTATGAGTACTACGTGTTCATGCGGCCGCAAGAGAATGAGATGGATCTTCCGTTGCTGTTCTGGTGGGAAGGTCCGGACGGCTCGCGCGTACTCGCGCTCAGACTCTATCGAACCTATGAAAACAATGCCTCCCATCTTGCGGCTGATGCAGAGCACTCGTTCGCATCTGGCATGAATGATGGGGCATTCTTTCTTGGCGTGGGTGATCATGGAGGCGCAGTAACTGCCGCGCAGATACGCGAAGTCCTGAAGATGAAGGGCGATCCGAACCTTCCAGAACTACGCTGGAGCACGTTGCATGAGTTCTTCGACGCAGTAAAGAAATCCCCTGCATTCAGTTCCCTGCCTGTGGTTCGTCACGAATTGCAGCACCATTCGCGTGGCTGCTACTCCGCCTATGGAGAGGGCAAGGCGCTCAATCGCCGTGCAGAACGCTCCATGGTGGAAGCTGAATCGATCTCTCTGTTCTCAAGCCTGACGACGACTCATCAATACCCTCATAAAGAATTCGTCGACTCATGGTGGAAGATTCTATTCTGCCAGTTCCACGATATGGCGGCAGGAACGTCACTCTACGCGGACTATCAGGATGTGCGTGACAGCCTTGGCTTTGCATGCGAGGTTGCTCAAACGACCAAGGTGCAGGCACTACAGAGCATGGCTCGCCAGGTGGACACCACTAAGGTCGTGCAGGGCGCTGTATTCCTATGGAACCCTCTCCCCTGGCCGCGCAAGACATTAGTCGAGTACTACACCGGTCGGCGTCCCGATAACTTGGAATTTATTACTCACTTAACGGATAAGGATCAAAAGAAATATCCGATTCAGTGGCTTGCCTCTGAAAGCATGACGCAGCAACATCTCCGTCTTACAGCATGGGTCGACTTGCCTGCCTGCGGTTACAAGTTATTCGAGCTTGCGCATGGCTCTGCACCAAATGGAGCAGCCTTCTCAAATGCCATTACAGTTTCCAAGACTGGCTTCGGCATATCTTCTGCGAAGGCGGAAGACGGAACCGAACTGCTAGCCAGGAGCATCGGACTTGTCGTCGTCGCCGATTCATCCGATACGTGGTCACACGGCGTAAACGAATTCCGTCAAGAGATGGGTCGTCCCCCCCTGGTGTATGCCGGTGTTGTAGAGGAAGGCCCTGTCACTCGCATCACTCGCCATCGTGCAACATGGATGGAATCCGAGATCATTCTTGATCTCGTTGAGTATGCCGGTATTGAAGCAGTAGAACTTCGCTTCGTAATCACTTGGAACCAGCATGAGCAGATGCTGAAACTTGAGATTCCCACCGCATTAGTGCAGCCACGTGTCTTCACGAAGGTCCCCGGAGCGATCATCGAACGCGCCGTCAATGGTGAAGAAGAACCTTATCAGGACTGGGCAGCCGTGCAGGGCAAGATCGGTTCGGACGACTACACTCTTGCCCTCATCAACGAACAGACCTATAGCTATGACTGCCTCGACGGACTCTTCCGCACAGTACTCATTCGTTCCGCGCCATTCGCTCGCCACAGACCCGACAAAACCGTCTACTTTGATGCGAATGCATGGCAGGATCAGGGACGCCAGGAACGTCGCTTCTGGCTTGTGGCCAGGAAGGGTACGCATTCTCAGTTAGCGTTGGATCGCCTCGCGGAAGAACTGCAAAGCCCGGCTGAATATGTCATGACCTCTGCTCACACGGGACACCTGGAATGGGAACAGTCGTTCTTTGAGGTCTCCCCCAGCTCGGTTTGGGTGCTCGCACTCAAGCCTGCTGAAAGCGTTAAGGACGGCTACATCGTTCGCTTACAAGAACGTACCGGAACAGCGACGAAGACGTCGTTGAAGAGCACGTTCCTCAACGTCGACTATTCCATCAACCTCGCCCCTTGGGAATTGAAGACACTCCTGATTCAACGCTCGGCCTCAGGACCAGCAAAGGTGAAAGAAGTTTCAATCCTGGAGGTTTGATAAAACCGCCCGAACAGATCAATCGAGCCCTCCGTCGCATCGGCGTCGGGGGGCTCGATTGATTTAGGCGATTACTTTTCGAAGACGGAAACAATTGAGAGAAATTAGTGATTCAACCGTTTTCGTGGGTGATATCATTCGCTCTCTCCACGTTTCAATCGAGTACCCGCAGTTCATTGCTGAGGAGCTACGCATCATGAGTAAGAAGATTGTTATCTGCTGTGATGGCACCGGAAACGGTTTCGAAAAAGTCTCGGAGGAGTCCAACGTTGCGAAACTTTACAGCTCCCTCCAAATAGGCCCCGGTCAGGTCGCTTACTATCATCCCGGCGTGGGAACGATGGGTGACCCGAATGCGCGCGGCTTCTTCAGCAAGCATGTATCCAAGATCAAGGGATTGGCCTTCGGCAGTGGACTACTGCGCAACGTAGGCGACGCCTATCGCTACCTCATGGACAACTATGAAGACGGTGACGAGATCTACCTCTTCGGCTTCAGCCGGGGAGCCTTCACGGTCCGGGCCCTGGCAAGTCTCATGAATGTCTTCGGCCTACTCTGCCATGGCAATCACGGTGCGATCCCGTACATCCTCGACATGTATTCCAAGCGAAGCAGGGACGCGAAAGGCAGGATCACACAGTTCACGTCGGATGAGGTATTCAAATGGCAGTTTTCACACGCGAATCCCGTGAAGATAAAGTTCTGCGGTCTTTGGGACACGGTGGCCAGCTACGGCTGGGTCTACGATCCCATCACGCTGCCGTTCCTGGGCACAAATCCCATCATCGAAGTGGGCCGTCACGCGGTTTCCATACACGAACGTCGCTGCTTTTATCAGGACAATCTTTGGGGTGAGTATCGTTCGCCGCAGGACTTCCGGCAGGTATGGTTCGCAGGTGTCCATTCTGACATTGGTGGCAGCTACCCGGAGGCGACCAGCGGCTTATCGAAAATAGCATTGGAGTGGATGATGGTGGAAGCCATTGCGCACGGTCTGGAAGTCAATGACTACAAGGCGAAGATCGTCCTCGGCAAGTGCTCGGCGTTTCCCAAGCTCCAGGGCCTCCCGGAGTATGTCGAACCAAACGCAAAGGCAGACCCGCATAGTTCATTAAAAGGGTTTTGGTGGGCGTGCGAATTCCTCCCCCAACAGGACCCTCATGTGAAAAAGAGAAAGTTCATACTCCCAATGGGGCGTAATCGCCTCATCCCGCCAAACTCCTTCATCCACCAAAGCGTCATGGAATCGCCATGGAAGCCGGAGTCGCTCCCTGCACATGATGTTGAGCCCTGGGTACCGCTCGGAGCGATCGCGGACCAGCGCGTTACGAGCAAATTTATCGCAGCGGATTGAGTACAGAGATATCGACAGAATCCCCGTCAGGGACGGCCTGCGGGCGGCATTCATGCATGCCGGGAAGTTTCCCCATGAGCTGGCTGTTCGTCAGTTTGATGGGCCCAATCCTTCTACTCCACGCAGCCCACAGTTGCGCATGGCTTCTGTGCGATAAGGCTTCCCGAGGGGTCAGCGGGAGTCGTAGTTTATTTACCGACCCACCCGCCATCGACGTAGATCGATTGCCCCGTGATGTACGAGGCATCATCCGATGCAAGGAACGCAACGGCCTTGCCAACTTCTACAGGCTGGCCCGGACGTCCCAAGGAAATCTGTCCCACCACTCCAGGCAGGATTTCGGGACTCTCCAATACCCAACGGATCATTGGCGTATCGATCAGACCGGGGTGAACACAGTTCACACGGATGCCGTAGTACCCCATCTCAGCAGAGATATTGCGCGTAAGTGCTTCAATAGCCAGCTTGCTTGGAGCATAGTGAGTGCGGCCTGGCAGCACACGAGCCGCTTGAATCGATCCGATGTTGACGATCGTGCCCTTTCGATCCTCTGCAATGGCGCGCTTGCAGAAAGTCTGTGCACACATCCACTGGCTCTTCAGATTGACCTCAGTGACTTCCTCCCACTGCTTGTCGGTAAGTTCCAGAAAAGGGATGATGGTTTCAATTCCCGCATTATTGACCAGCACATCAATAGGGCCGAAGTCTGAGGCCGCATCGAAGATACGATCCACGTCTGCGCGCTTACTTACATCACCAGCAACAACTAGGGCGCGCCTTCCCTTCTCTTGAATGGCTTCGGCTAATGCGTCGCAGCGCTCATCGACATGAATGTCATTGATGACAATGTCTGCACCTTCGTCCGCAAGAACTTCAGCGATTCCCTTACCAATACCTTGTCCTGCGCCGGTCACTAGCGCGATCTTACCCACCAACTTCATCTTCGTCCTCGTGGTCATCTCTCGTTCGGGAGTTAGCGTGTACTCGTTAGTGGATCGTCCAACCGCCATCAACCATCAGCGTTTGTCCTACCACCATATCGGCGAAAGGACTCGCCAGGAATAACACTGCGCCCACCAGATCTTCAGGCTGGTTCCAACGGCCCCGCGGAATCATCTCCTGTGTCGCCCACTCTTTGTAACCAGGCTTTTCAAGAATGTTCTTCCGCGATTCCGTTTCGGTGATGCAGGGCGCAACAACATTCACCAGTACACCCTGTTGTGCCCACTCCAGCGAAAGCGATTTCGCTAAATGATGCACCGCGGCCTTCACAGCAGCGTAGAGCGCACGGTTCTTAAACGCGATAACACCAAAGTTAGATCCGATCTGGATAATGCGACCACTTCCCTGGGGCAACATCACTTTTGCCGCCGCCTGCGACGCAAAGAAGACACTCTTGAGCGAAGCCGTAATGGTCTTGTCAAACTCTTCTTCACTGACATCCAGAGCAGGTCCGGTCCCGGTCCAGCCCGCATTATTGACAAGAATATCAATGCGTCCAAATTCCGCGACAGCACTATCCACTAACTTCTGAACGTCACTTACTATCCCGACATCTGCCGGAACGATCAGGACACGTCGACCAAGCTCTTCAATCTCTTGCTTGAGATTCTGGATCTCTTCCAGTCGCGGCCCGGGATGCTTGGAGAGAACCAGATGCGCCCCTGCCTGAGCCAGCCCCAGAGCGATAGCCCGTCCTATACCCTGCGATGCGCCCGTTACGATGGCAACCTTGTCTTGTAAGTTGAAGCTCGAGTAGTCCATCTTCACTCCGAAATCGATTCGTTGCGTATTTCACTTAATTATTTGCGTATTGTGCAACGAACAAATCTTAACGTTCCATGTCGAAAGCGTCAAGGCTCGGTTATCGCAATATCTGCAAGAGCCCGTTTATCGCCATACAAAGAGCCATTTCTGATCGTGTTTAAGGGCAGTCGTCTCGTCCGACTACATCCTGTAATGTATGCAGCAGAGATTGCCTTATGGACGATAGTGAAAACGCATGATTGTTCTGGAAGACAGTGATGGCAAATAGCAGGAGGAGGCTTCTAAGGACCGGCCATCACGCCTCCACATGGCGAAGCGACAGGGTGATATGGTGGAGGTGAATCTGAGAAGCGCCCGAGGCTTTCTCACCAGCACACACCTCAGGGAATGGCACTAAGCCGGTATTCCCGAAAGATGGTGGGAGTCTGCGGGGCTGACAAGGCAAGGTCCATGGCTCCGAAGAAATCCCCGCTCGTCCCTTTCATCCAAAGCCTCGACCGCGGTCTAACCATCATCCAGATGGTGGCATTGTCCAAGCAGCCGGTAACACTGTCGGAACTGGCCGAAGCCCTCGAAGTAGACCGCAGCAGTGCCTTTCGGCTGGCCCATACCCTTCGTCGTCGTGGCTTTCTCTCCTGCCCGCCGGGACGAAAAGACTACATTCTTGGCCCTTCTATGTGGACACTGTCGCACCAGTACGATTGGAGCAACATGCTGGTCCGTGTCGCGCATAAGGAACTGAAGACGCTGGCAAACGATCTGAACGAAACAGCCCACCTCGCAGTCCGTGAAGGCAAAAGCGCACTGTTCATCGATTCCGCCCACGCAAACCACGTCATCGCGGTTGCTGGCCAAACGGGCGAACTGGTGCCACTGTATTGCACCGCTCACGGAAAAGCTCTCTTGGCAGATGCCGACGAACGCGAGCTAAAGTCACAGTTCGGTCAGGGAGCACTCACGCGGCACACGAAAAACACCATTACGAGCCTTAAGTCACTGCTGGAAGAGTGCCACGAAATCAAGACTCGCGGCTACGCGACGGACGAAGGTGAATACGCCGCTGGCATGCGCTGCATCGCTGCCCCCATCCGTCTCGAAGATGGATCCATCGTCGGCTCCATTGGAATCTCGGCGCCAGACTCGCGCTTCCTGAAAGAGCAATACCCCAGCTACAGCAAGAAGGTTCTCCGTGTAGCCGCGGGCATTGCGGCCCTTCTGAACACTTCCGAGCAGTCTGAGTAGTTCCTCTTCACCCTTCCTCATAGCTCATCCCTCTTGCTCGCCTCGTGCTACCCTTGCAATCTATATTGCAAATTGTGCAATACGGCGGATTGAAACTCATGCCGCCAGATCGAGCATTACGAAGGATTGCGGCATGTCTAATCCCATTCTTGATTTCGGTATCGACACAAATTCCCTGCAATACATTGGCGAAGGCTTACAGCGCCCAGAGTGCATCCTTGTAGAACGCAATGGAACACTGTGGTCTGCAGATTCGCGCGGCGGTGTGGTGCGTATGCGGCATGATGGAACGCAGGAGATCGTGACGCAGCGTATCTCCGACTACTTTGCGGATGCTGGTGACGAAGCTACACGTTATCTGACCGGCACTCTGCCCAACGGGCTGGCATTCGCTCCAAATGGAGATATCCTCATTTCCAACTTTGGCACGGACCGTCTGGAAGTCATGACACGTTCCGGCGAATCGCATGTGCTGGCGAACAGCATTGAAGGTGAAGCGATTGGCAAGGTGAATTTCGTCCTGCGGGATTCAAAGGGACGTATCTGGATCACCGTTTCCACACGCATCAAGAACTGGATGCACGCATTGCGTACCGACTTGTACGACGGATACATCGCACGTTACATTGACGGAAAATTCCGCATCATGGCCGATGGATTTCAATTCACCAACGAAATCCGTATGGATGCCAACGAAGAGTGGATGTACGCCGTAGAAACAACCGGCGGCCATATTCGGCGCATGCGAGTCCACGAAGACGGGACTTTGGGAACTCCTGAAGTCTTTGGGCCATCAAGCCTTGGCAAGGGTGCATGGCCGGACGGAATTGCATTCGATAGTATCGGCAATTTGTGGGGCACCTGCGTCTATTCCGACAAGTTGTGGGCGCTCACTCCTCAGGGCGATCTGCGTGTGTTCCTGGATGAGGGCGACCCAGCGAAAGTCGACGCGTTGGAACAACAATTTCTTGCGGGTGCAGTCACGCAGGATGTGCTCTTCGCAACCGGTCGCGGCATTGCACCTTGGATGGCAAGTGTGACCTTCGGAGGACCAGACCTACAGACCCTTTACATCGGTTCGTTGCGGGGCCAACGCATCCCCTATTTCCGCGCGCCTGCACCGGGCTTGCCGATGGTCCACTGGCACGAATCCCACTAACTACCCTGATGCAATTTCGCGCAGACGAATCGATGGGGCCAGCAGAGATGCTGTCCCCATCATCTTGTAAGTACTGCTTTGCATTGATGTACGTTGCGTATTATGCAAATACTATTGCGTATTCATGACAATAGGAGGACAATCTCCGAAACGACTTTCCGAGGTTTTCGCCGTGTCCAATACCGCCACTCTTCCTGATTTGACTGCAGAAACTGCTTCGCTACGTGTGATCTCGCACTGGATCGGCGGCGCCGCTGTGCCCGGTACATCGGGCCGTTTCAGCGACATCTACAATCCCGCAACCGGTCGGGTACAGGCTCGCCTTGCATTAGCAAACGGTACAGAACTCGCAAGTGCTGTTGCCGCGGCTAAAGCGGCGTTTCCAGAGTGGGCGGCATTTCCGCCGCTACGTCGCGCGCGCATCCTGTTTCGCTTTCGCGAGTTGCTGGAAAAGAATACCGATCGCATTGCGGCAGCCATCACATCGGAGCACGGGAAGGTACTCTCCGATGCGAAGGGCGAAGTAACACGCGGGTTGGAAGTCGTTGAATTTGCTACCGGCATCCCTCAACTACTGAAGGGTGAATTTACAGAGCAGGTAGGCACAGGCATCGATAGCTGGAACATGCGGCAACCACTGGGTGTCGTCGCAGGTATCACACCGTTCAACTTCCCAGCCATGGTGCCCATGTGGATGTTCCCTGTGGCGCTGGCCTGCGGCAACACATTCATCCTGAAGCCAAGCGAACGCGATCCCAGTGCCGCGCTCATCCTCGCCGAACTCCTGAAAGAAGCAGGCCTTCCCGACGGTGTATTCAACGTACTCCACGGCGACAAAGAATCCGTAGATGGGCTGTTGGATCATCCGGATGTGCAGGCGATCAGCTTCGTAGGATCAACTCCCATCGCCGAATATGTCTACGCGCGCGGCACGGCAAAGGGAAAGCGCGTGCAGGCACTTGGCGGCGCGAAGAATCACATGATCGTGATGCCAGATGCAGACCTCGATCAGGCAGCGGACGCGCTCGTTGGAGCTGCCTACGGCTCCGCCGGTGAACGTTGCATGGCAATCTCAATCGCTGTGACTGTAGGCAACAACACAGCGGACGAACTGCGTGAAAAGTTGTTAGAGCGCATTGCCAAGCTGAAGATAGAACCCGGAACGGAAGCCACTTCCGATATGGGACCGCTCGTAACAAAGCAGCATCTTGAGCGCGTAAAGGGCTACCTCAACACAGGCGTGCAGGAAGGCTCAGAGTTGGTTGTAGATGGCCGCAACTCTGCACTGCCAAAAGGCGACGGCTTCTTCCTGGGAGCTTCCCTGTTCGATCATGTGAAGCCTGAGATGAGCATCTATAAGGACGAAATCTTCGGCCCCGTGCTCGGCATTGTGCGTGCGAATAACTTCCAGACCGCGCTGGACCTAATCAATCAACACGAGTTCGGTAATGGCACGTCCATCTTCACACGCGATGGAGATACTGCTCGCGCTTTCACACACGCGGTTCAGGTGGGCATGGTAGGCGTGAACATCCCTATTCCTGTGCCAATGGCGTTCCATAGCTTCGGCGGCTGGAAACGCTCACTGTTTGGCGACCATGCCATGCACGGCCCAGAAGGCGTCCGTTTCTACACGCGCGTCAAGACAGTCACCGCTCGGTGGCCTACGGGCATCCGCGTAGGTGTAGATACCACGATGCCAACACTAGGCTAAGGATGGTCCCAAAAAGAATGGGCTCCCAACGGGGAGCCCATGGGGACACAGAACATTAGTCCTGAAAACCAAGACCTTCAAACATCTGGTAGTTATCCAGGCTTGTCGCTGGCGCAAAGAAGCAGACAACTTTCATTACTTCACCGCTCGTGTTCTGCAACATATGCGGCTTTCCCTGAGGGAAGAGAACCATGCTGCCTGTGCGCACCTCACCAATCTCTCCGTCAATCCACACGCGTCCACTACCGCTGACAAGATAGATAACTTCTTCGCCGTGAGGATGGGAGTGCGCAGGCCGTACCTTTTGACCGGGCTGTACCTCAATCATGGCCACGCTGCAATGCTCTGCCCCAGTGGTCTCTTCTGTTACAACCCAGCGCAACATCCGGCCTGGTAGATCCAGTGCCTCGATGTCGCTTTCATGCACGATGGGCAATGCCATGGCTGAATTCCTCACTTTCCCGCTCACCATCCACTTCCAAGACCTTCCTGGCTAGAGCCGTTCCTGAAAGTCCAAACACTTCGACTAACTCTTCATACGTTGCGGAGTGTATGAACTGCGGCTTGCCATGCGCATCCAGCGTATTCACCGTAAATACAGTGGAAGATGAATGGAACTCACGATGACGGTAAAGCACCTTCAGATAGTTTTGCCAGATATAACCGTTGTTCTGCTCAGCGAAGATCAGCTTCTTTCCCGACCGATGCAATTGAAGTAACAACTCCTCATCGATAGACGGCATATCCACCACAGTGACGGCAATGCCTTCCTCTGCGCAAAGACGGGCAGCCTCCAAAGCTTCATGCGTTCCACGTCCACTACTAATAAGCGCAACGGTATCAGTTTCTGTTTGCTTCAGAATATGGCCAGCCCCGAACTCGAAGACGTACTCCGGCCCATACAACACAGCAGATGCGGTGCGCATGACTCTGACATACAGCAAGCCCTTGTTGCCCTGCATAGCCCACTTCATCAACGACAACATCTGCTGGGGGCAAGAAACGTCAATGATCTTCAAGTGTCCGACAGCATCAAACGTGGTGATGTCATCGTTACCCATGTGGGTAGCGCCATTCGTACGTGTTTCGAAGTTGGCCGCCGTAGCAAGAAACGTCAGATCCAGACCATGGCCTTCGCTCAGCCACCCATCGGTCGCTGCAATCGCCTCAAGCCTCTCCTGCTGTCCCACTGCGATGCGTCGCATCACTTGCCAGTTAAAGAATGGGCAGAACGTGCTGGTCCATACCTGCATTCCAAGTGCAGCCATGGCTTCGCCAATCAACATCATGTTGGCTTCCGCAACACCCACATTCAATGCCCTAGCTTGATCCACCGCAGCCACACCCGCTTCTAAACCACTGGTGGATGCAAGATCAGAATCAATTGATACAACGCGGCGATCGCGAGCAAAGACCTTCATCGCTGCGGTGACAATATCCGCGGCGATGTACTGCTTTCCACGATCCAATCGTGGCAGAGCAGCATCGTTGTATTGCACCGCCTTCGAACGCATCGGAGCGCGGCGCGTAAGTACCGGGCCGATCACTTGCGAGAAGCCGTTGGACTCATCCAGATGCATATCTTTAGCCGCTCGTCGCAATAGCTGGGCAATACGCTTGTCTTCCTGGGTGCCATCGAGTTTGATCAACAGCTCTTGAAACTCTGCAACACGTTCCGCGCGACGTGCATGCTGTAACTCGGCCTCCTGATCCAACAACGCTTCGGCAGTTGTGACTTTATGTTTGTTCATGAAGTCACTGAACGCACCGTAACCCTTCGTTGTATTGCAGATGATGGCTGTCGGCTTACCATTGCGTGGCCCATAACGGAATTGCTCCAACGCGGCCACAACACCGTCGTATTGTGTGGCGTCTACACTATGCGCATTCCATCCAAAGGAACGGAGGACTTCATCCAGCTCCGGCATCGGAAAAAGCGTGCGGTTGTGAACATCAAGCTGACCATGGTTTCGGTCAACCAGAACACACAAATTATCCAGATGGCTTTGGCCCGCATACATAATGGTCTCCCAGCAGGTCCCTTCCTGCAGTTCGCCATCACCCACCATTGCATATGAATCAAAACGTGGGCTAGTACGCCCTGCGATCGCAAATCCCTGCGCAACGCCGATACCTTGTCCCATCGGTCCAGTGGCAATGTGAATGCCGGGCAGAACGGGCCCTGGATGTCCATTCAGCAAGCTATGGTGCGAGCGGGAATTCATTAGCAACTTCGCATCGAAGTAACCAATCTCCGCATAGATAGAAGCAAGTGTTGCAACAGCATGCCCCTTGCTCAACGTGAAAATATTCTGACCGCGTCGCGTTGGATCTTCGATGTCAAGTGAAAGAAACCCACCATAGAACAATGCCACCATGGGAATGGTGGCGGAGAATGCTCCACCTGCATGCAGTCCATTGTCTATAGCGGTCCGACTCTGAGAAAGCGTCAGCAATCGTATATCGGAATCTTTGATCGCAAGTAGTCGCAAAAGCCCTTCGCGAATCAAGTAGCGAGACTGGGAGAGCAAAGCCTCTCCAAAAGCGAATAGTGTTCCAGTTTTCATCTTGTTCCAGAGTCCTTGTACGTTGCAATCACTTATCGTTTTGCTGGCAGAGCGAACACGTAGTATCCCTGCGAAGGCGCCGCATCACCAGAAGTCTCCTTCGCAAGCGGACCGTCGCTGTTCTGATGCGCTCCCACGTCGGTTCCAGCAAGAACTGTTCCAGGTCTTGCGCTGATCACGATGTATTCCCTGCCATTCACTTCATACACAGCAGGAATACCTTCCGGTGCTGCAGGAAGTTCTTTCTCCCACAAAACCTTTCCAGTGTCCTTGTCATAAGCGCGGAACTTGGAATCAGACTTCGTTCCAGAGAAGATAAGACCACCAGCCGTAACCGCAACGCCGCCACGAGGCCAGTAACTTCCAGTCCCCTTAATCCCTTTTGCTTCAAGGCGCGTGATGCCTCCAAGAGGAACCTGCCAGGCGATCTTGCCGCGATTCAAGTCGTACGCGGTCAACGTCGACCACGGTCCCTTGATAGCAGGCAAGCCATCTTCCGAATCCATATATCCGTAGCCCGTCCAATAACGCTGACCAGCGGTCTTAGGTGGTGGCGCCAGCAACGCCTCTAGATTCGGAGGAGCTTTAGCCGTCGACGGACTCTCAAGATACGCAAGCAGCGCATCAAGATCGGTGTTTGTGAAATCAGCGAATGCAGGCATCGGTGATTGCCCGTTGTGCACGGTCTCCTTCACACGAGACGTGCCGATCCGTTCCACAACGCCCTTTAACGAAGGGATAGCAGGTGGCTGCCCCTGCTGCTCCGCAAGATGGCAGGCTTGGCAATTCTGTTTGTAAAGCACCAAGCCAACAGTGGATGGAGGGCCTTGGATCGGACGACGAGGCGCTCGCGGCTCCAGCTTCAACAATGACGGTGCGTTCTTGGCTTGAACATAAACAAAGCCCGCATCGGGATCAGCAGCGAGTGCACCCCAATTCGCACCGCCTCCATTGCCGGGAGCTTGAATGGTGTTCTGCAGTGCGGGGGGCGTAAACAAGCCGTTGTTCTTTGCCTCGCGCACCAGCTTCCGCAATCTTTCCCGCTCTGCGGGCTCTTGGATATATGGATTAATGTCATCAGCAGTAAAGCTTTGCCGCACAAACGGCGGCACTACCGTGGGAAAAGGCTGTGTTGGCCAAGACTGCTCACCCGGTACTGTTGAAACCGGTACGGGACGTTCCTCAATAGGCCACAGTGGCTTACCCGTGACTCGATCCAGAACATACAGAAAGCCATTCTTGCCCGCAGCTGCAAGCGCATCAACAACCTTGCCGTCATGCTTTACGGTAATCAACTTTGGCGATGCCGCAAGATCGTAATCCCACAGATCATGGTGCACAGTTTGAAAGTGCCAAAGGTACTTTCCGGTCTTCGCATCCAAAGCAAGGATGCAATTTGCGAACAGGTTCATGCCCTTTCTGTCCGCGCCATAAAAGTCATACGTGGCCGATCCAAGCGGGAAATAGGCGATGCCACGATTCTCGTCAATGGAGAATTCTCCCCATGTATTCACGCCACCTTCGTATTGCCACGCATCTGCCGGCCAGGTGTCATAACCAAACTCACCCGGATGCGGAATCGTATGAAAACTCCACACCAGCTTGCCCGTAATCACGTCATAGGCACGTATATCTCCCGGAGGTGAACCGTAGTCCTCGCCAGGAGCCGATCCCATAAGGATGAGGTTTCCAAATATCTTCCCAGGCGTACTCGACTGGATCGACCGAACCTTCGATGGATCGCGACCAAGCCCTTCTTTAAGATTCACGCTCCCATTCACACCAAAGGACGTAATCAAGGTTCCAGACTTCGCGCTCAACGCATGTAATTCATTGTTGCTTGCAAACAGGATGCGGGCATCCGTCCCATCGTCGCTCTTCCAATACGTGAGACCACGATTAGTAATGCCACGAGGATTCTGCGTGTCATACACCCAGATCTCTTTGCCCGTGACTGCATTCAGAGCCGCAATGCGGTTGCTCCGGCCCAACACAAACATCACACCATCGACAACGATAGGGTTTGAGCCAAATAGTAGACCGTTGTTCCCCGCTGGATAAAACCACGCCTGCTGCAGCTGGGTCACGTTCGCCTTGTTGACTTGTCTCAGAGAAGAATACTGAGATGCATCCGAGCTGCCTTCGAACTGAGACCAGTCAGCATACCGCCTGTGCTGTTCCGCACGGACGGTAGTCGCATGTTTGCTGGAGAGTGCCACCATCAATGTTGCGGATGCGCATAAGCTCGCGCTGATGAACTTGCGATATTGCATGAAGTATCTTCCCTAAGAACTCTTACTTACAAATTTCGCGACAAGTACCCCGCGGCACCGCTTAGCGCACGGGGTACTTGCATAGTTAGAAGACCAGGCGTGCGTGCATCTGAATCTGCCTTGGGTCAAAGGCATTCATATTCACGGTTCCAAACGTGCTACTGGTGCCGAGACCTGGGATCAGACCTCTGCTCACGTTGTTCACAAGGTTGGGTGATCCAAGTCCTCCGACATAGGCTCCGTTGTATTCCGCAGTATTCAACAGATTCGTCGCTTCCGCTGCCACGTCCAGCTGGAAACGCTCAAACAGCGGGAAACTGCGTCGTAGGCTGAAGTCCACGTTGTAACGGCTGTTCGTCCGGATGTTTCCGTCCGTTTGAGAATGATTTCCAACCCAATACAAATCCTGCACAATGCTCCCGTTCGGAGTTGTAAGTGTTCGACTGGAGTAAGCGCAAGCGTTGTATTTCAACAATGAGTACTTCGCTGGCGTGACCGTTTTGCCGCAAGGAAGTGTAACCGTCGTCGAACCGTTGTACCGCTTCTGGAACTCCTTCGGTAGGACAACATTCTGTCCAGCAACACGATCCAGTCGAGACGTCAGCGATCCATTGTTTGAGAAGCTTAAAACCACTGGCATACCGGATTGCATTGTGATCACGCTACCAAAGCTCCATCCCCCCAGTAGCGCGCGTCCCACGACATTGCCAACGGCGTACTTTCCATCCTTTCCAAATTGCGACTTGTAAATCAAAGTAGCGACAAGACGATGTGGCTGATCAGCAAGCCCATAATTCCGGTTGAGTCCATTGTTCAAAAGATCAGGCGTTCCAAGCGAACCACCAGCATTCACACCCTGGCCGTCTTCAATTCCGGTTACGGAATAATCCAGCTCCTTGCTCCACGTGTAATTCACGATCATATTGAAGCCAGACTGGAAGTTGTGACGCAACGAAGCTTGCAATGAGTTGAAGTTGGAGTAGCCTCTTGATCCGTTGAGAAACGCTCCGTAAAGCAATGGATAAGGCGTCTGTGGGATGAACTGCTGAATCGTTGATCCAGCAAGCGCATTCTGGAACGGCAGCAATTGTCCACCTGTTGGCTGATACGGATTCTGCACCAATGCCGTTGCCGGATTCGATGTCCCATTGTTTGCGATGTACTGACTACGATAGTTCGCAAGAATGGAAGGGTCGACAGACTGCAGCGTCTCAAACGGCTGATTACGCGTTGTCAGGTTCGATCCGTAGGATCCTGCCCATCCAAGCGAGAACAGGTAGCCGCCACCTTTGCCGAAAGCTTGTTCAAGAAACACATTTCCCTGCTTCATCAACTGGTTCTTCAGGTGCCGATCGAAATAGGCGCCGGTTGTTCCATACACCTGCGGCGCAGCGGCATTGGCTCCAACTGCCGGTACAAGCGGAGAGGCATCAGTAAACCGCGTGACAGGAACACCTTGCGGGTTTGTGCCAAATGGCAACGCCTGATTGCCTGGAGAGAATGGCGTTCCACCGTAATCGTTCGGGCTTGAGAAGTAGCCGGTATTGCTTGGCAGATAGGCAAATGCAAATCCGCCGCGAATCACAGTCCCTTCATGCACCTGGTACGCAAGTCCGACACGAGGCTGGAAGTCTGTGTATTCCGTATCCCAGAGGTTTCTGCTGTAGCCATTCGTTCCCGGGAAAGCAATCACGCCTTTGCTTCCGAAAGGATTGTTCCGAGTGAAGTCGATACCAGACAGACGGTTATACCGTTCTGTAGGTCCAGGCTGAAGATCCCAACGAAGACCAAGGTTAATGGTCAGATTCGGTCGCACCTTCCAGTCGTTCTGTGAGTACACCGCGAAGTACTTCGCCGCGTATGCCGGCTTCAGATTGGCTCCGGGACGCACAAACCAGACACCTTCACCCAGCAACATCGTTGCACCTGAAATTCCCTGCAGATTCGGGCTGGTATTACCAGGCGCCTGACCACCACTTGCAGTGACATATCGGAAGGAATAGTTGCCTCCGGGATCAGCCGCACAGCAGCCACCGATGTTCGCAGAGGCCTCTTCGAAGTCGTTGTAGTTGGCCAGCATCACACGATATTCAGAACCAACCTTATAGGTCCATTTCCCTGCGACCTTCGTCACGCTACCGTTGATAGCGTGAACCAACTGATGCTCTGCCTTGCTGGCGAACTGTCCAACTGAAAGTGCAGACCAGTTGCTGCCGCCACCACTGCCACCGAATCCAGCGGGGCTCACAACGGGCGCAGCGCCCGGTTGAGCAAACAAAGCCTGTGTCGCCGTAGGAATTCCAAAACTACCGTAATCAGTAAATCCGGAATGATTACCCGCGTAGTTGTAGGTGTTGATTCTTGTCACGCCATAGCGTACGTCAACATACAGCGTCGGGGAAAGCGTGATAGTGTCACCGATTTGCGCATACGGATTCTGATCCTGCGTAGTCGTCGGCGCGTTGTTGAAGGGAGCCGTACCAAACGGACGCGGTTGGGAGATCGTTCCGTAATCGATACCGCCGCTTGCATAAAATGAATGACGTCTCCACTTGAAGTCGAGACGATTATTCGATGACTGACGACGGACCATATTCACCACAGTTGCAGTGAAGTTGTTGGTGTTATAAACATCATCCGGCGTACGATTCGGCAGCGGATAATAGCTAAACATCTTGACCGCATACGGATTCGGATTCGGAATGATTGAATTTGCAATCTGTGCACGTTCGTACAGGTTCGCGCCACGCTGTGTCACATTGAATGGATCGAACAATAGCGCAGGCACAGGATTTCCGTTCGCATCCTGCTGGAATGTCTTACTGAAATCTCCTACGCGCTCCAGAGCCGTGGGCACAGTCTGGAGATACGTCTGCCCCTGGTTAAAGCGCAGGTAGTGATAGCTGGACGAGAAGAAGATCCGATCACGCCAGATAGGCCCTGTAATAGCTCCACCGAAGTCGTTCACCTTGAACGCAGGACGACGGATTCCCTGTGCTTTATTACCCGGCGAATTTGCATTCAGAGCCTCATTACGAATCATGTACGACACTTGTCCATGAAACGTATTTCCACCTGACTTTGTCGTAATTGCCATCACGGAATCACCACGGCCATAGTCCGCGGTGAAGTTATTCGCAATCACGCGAACTTCCTGAATGCCTTCGGTGTTCGGTACGATCGCTGCTTCGTTGAAGCCATTACCCGTAATCGGAAGACCATCGAGCTGGATGTCGTTCTCATACGCTCGACCACCATTTACGCCGATAGCGGAGAACTGAGCACGTCCCGCGACACCCACACCAAACGAGTTCAGATTCTGTGTGCTCGCAGACGTATTGCGAGGCTGAACGCCATTTTGTAGAGTCGCGTAGTACAGCGGATTCTGCGTGATGTTTGGGATAGCTTCAATCGTCTGAGCGTCTACGGCTCCAGACACGGTGCTGCTCTCCGTCTGAATCTGAGCCGCGGAAGCATTCACTTCCACCTGCTCAACAGAACCACCGACAGACAGCGTGCTATCCACCTTTACGGTCTGCGAGGTGGCCAGCACAACGCCCTTTGCCTTGAAGTCCTGGAAGCCGCCCTTGCTCACTGTAACGGTGTACTTACCAGCGGCAAGATACGGAATGGTGTATTGTCCGGAACTCGAAGCATCTGTCGTTTGAGTTTCATTGGTAGCTTCGTTCGTCACGGTCACCTTAGCCCCAGGCAAGAGTGCGCCGGTGCTGTCGATGGCTGTTCCGGTGATTGTCGCAGATCGAATCTGAGCGCTCGCAGATGAGACAAGTACTGCGGCAAGTGCGATTGCCGATCCAAAGCTCTTTCTGTAGTACATGGGTTGGCCTCCAACTACGTGTTGCGTATTATGCACTTCTTATTGCGTGAACGAGAAAAGGCTAGCAACGTCAAACAGAATTCGTCAAGGATTAAAAAATATTTTCAGACGATTGCTGTAATGCTTGCTGACGCTTGATAGCGCGCAACAAAATGTCGTCTTCCATGCGACTAAACACAGCCGCTTTCGTAATCACGAGAAATACTCGTGTCTGTACCACGGTGATAAAGCGGCTGTAATCACTCCGCGATTTAGAGGTGTGCAATCTTCCAGTACGCGCACGTGTGCACAAGAGCAATCGGTATCTTCGCCGAAATTGCTACGGCGATACCAATAGCGCGTGTACACGCAGGCTCTCTATCGTCTGCGAGGAAATTGGTATCGTTACATTACTTCAAAGGAGGTAATGTAACGACGAAAATACAAGTGTGCACAGTCTCATCCATCGGCCCGCCAGGACTTTGCTGGCCTCTGCCTTGATCTATTTTTCCTTTGTGCGAACCGGTCGTTTGGGTCGTGTATTCCAGTAAATGTCTGTTCCAAAACGCGTGGACGTTACGATATCCAGAACACCATCACGATTCAGGTCAACGGCGAGTACATCTGACCCCACACCACTGTGTGTATCAATAAGTTCAGGAACAAGCTTCGCGCCGCCAGGTGCCTTCGGATCGCGCACTGTCTTGTACCAATAGAGGACCGGAGCGTCTCGCGGATCAGGATCAAGGTTCGTATCCAGATGCGAAAAGTATCGTTTCCCCACAATGAAATCTGTCAGGCCATCGCCGTCGACATCTCCGAAGCCGGATCCATGTAGTTCTGAGAAGGTGACGTTCCCCGCGTTCGCAGTTGTGAAATCATCCATCACCATGTGTTCCACGAAAGTAATGTTTCCGTTTTCACGCTTCTGCTCATACCAGGCAAGTCCCCAGCCGTGAGAATTCAGCGACGTAACAATGTCATTCAATCCATCGCCGTTCACGTCGTAGACAGCCATAACGCTGCCTCCCATCATGCCGCGCCCATACTTCGCAAGAGCCTGCGGATGATAAGTCCAGGTCACATTTGCAGCGTTCTGCGCAGGCTGCTCCCACCATCCAAACGGATCGATGACGTCCATGCGACCATCGCCGTTTACATCCCCCACGCCAATGCCATGTGAAGCGCCATATCCCTTTTCAGAGATGTTATGTATCGTCCAGGGCTTTGTAGGATCGGAAGCATCGGGCTTCAGATAACGGACGTATCCTTCGCCGGAACACACCAGCTCTGGCTTGCCATCACCATCCACATCGCGCAGAACCGCAATCTCGCTTTGTACGGCCGAGCCAACGGTGTACTTATCCCAGCGACGATTCTCCCCTTTGGGATTGATGTAGAGCTGGATACCGGGACCATTACCAAACATCACTGTCAGAACATCGGGCCAGCCATCGCCGTTGAAGTCTGCAGCAAACTCCATTGTCGAATCAGTAGCAAATTCTGTCGTGGGATTTGAGCTAAGCGCCAGCCATATCTCACACGACGTTCTGTAATCCGGACCGTAATAGATGTAAGGTCCGGAAACAATGTCCAGCACGCCATCGTGGTTGAAGTCAGCAGCAGCCGTACCCCACGAATAATAGAAGTCGTTAAGCTTCTGCTTGCGAAAGCCATCGCCCACCTTCTCCGCATCGCGGACCTTACGATTCAGATCCTTTAGGGCCAACTTGCGAAAGCTGACCTGGCCTCCACTTCCTACATAAAGCCCAACGCGTCCGTAGCCTTCTTCGGAGATCGCGCCTTCCTGATGCCCATCATTCAGGAATGATCGAACAGTATTCGCATCGAAGAAACTCTCAACGCGGTTCCATTCCCCGACTTTTAACGAAGTATCAGGGGCATGTAGAGGCAACACAACAGTGTTCGCATTTCTTGGCCGTGCAGCGCCTCCGGTCTGAGGCTTTGCTGGAGGAGGCGTAACCCGCTGCAGCAAGCCACCACGGGCTAACAAGTCCTTGCGAACGATCTTGCCATCGCGATCAATGGAGACAGCAAATGTCGGAAGCGAGCTCTCACTGAACGAAACAAGAACGCCTTTCAATCCACCATCGGAAGTCGGCTTTGCACGCAACAGAAATCCTGCATCACAAGGATTGGCACAGCGGAATTCACCATAAAAAGCCACATCCTGGTAAGACTTATCCGAAAGGAGCCATGCCCCATTCGCTCCCCCATGCCCGACAATGCTATCTCCCTCTGGCTGCCATGATCCGCTCCCTGTCGATGACCACGCATGCAATGTGTTGCTCTGATACCGAATATCTGGCTGAAAGGACTGTGCTCCGGCACTCAACGTGGTGCATGCAGCACTAAGGAATAGCAAGAAGGTGGCGAGATGCTTCATAGGAAGTTACTCCAGAGATGAGCGTGACTTGTTGCGAACTTTGCCTTGCGACCCAAGTGATTTCGTCAAAGGGTTATGGAAGAGCATAAGCATAGATTGTTGGATGAGCCGGCGTGGAACCATTGCCACCACCTGCAACGACGACGACATACTGTTTCTTATTCGCACCTTGATAGGAAATTGGAACAGTAGACCCGTTTGAGTTAAGAGTTGTCTCCCAAACTTTCTTACCGTTGTGCGCGTCAAAGGCACGGAACTTTTGATCTTCTGTGGCGGCAATAAAAACAAGGCCACCTGCTGTTGCAATTGGACCGCCGGTATTTGTTCTTCCAGTCGTTGGAATCCCAATTGCATCAAGTTCTGAGAATGATCCCAAGGGAATGCGCCAGGCAATCTCACCCGTGTTCACATTCACGGCACTCAACTCACCCCACGGTGGTGCCTGGCAGGGCCAGGGTCCCACTTGAAAAAGGTCTTTGACACCGGCTGGCGGGTGATCTGGGCCGACACGACTATATGTCCCGTCTTTTTCCTTCACCAACTTGCTCAGCATGCCTTCACTCTTGGAATTCACAAAGAGCAAACCAAGTTTTGGATCGAACGCAGTTCCGCCCCAATTCCCGCCTCCCGTCCATCCGGGAAACACGATACGCAACTTGGGACCGTATTCGGCATAGGGGCCTCCCATCAGAACACCGCCCTCCAAGCCAAGCAAGTCTTTACAAGCCTTATCGTGCTCTGGAGTCAACTTCGCCATCTCGGCGTCTGTACCTTCAAAATGATTCAGACTCAACGCCGCGGGCTTAACCGGAAATGGCTGTGTAGGAGAAGGTTCATCCCCCGGTGGCACGTTATCCGCAGGTATGGGCCTTTCCTCAACATCAAAGATCGGCTTGCCCGTTTTGCGATCAAGGATAAAGAGCAAACTCTGCTTTGTGCTCTGTGCAACGGCCTCGATCTCCTTACCGTGGCGATGAACATCTAACAGAACAGGCGCAGCCGTAATGTCATAGTCCCAGTTGTCGTGATGCGTTGTCTGATAAAACCATTTCAACTTTCCGGTCGCCACATCCAGAGCAACAAGCGACGAACCATACAGATTCGTCCCTTTACGATCACCACCGTAGAAGTCGGTAGTAGGTGTTCCCAGAGGAATGAAGATGGTGCTGGTCTGCGCATCCACCGTCATCAGCCCCCATACATTCAACCCAGAGCGATCCTTCCATTGATCTTCCTGCCATACCTCATGGTTCGCTTCACCAGGACGCGGCAGCGTGTGGAATGTCCAAACCAGTTTGCCCGTTCGTACGTCCCATGCGCGGACGTCACCACTCGGCCCTTTGCTGGGCATCTCCTGCAACTGGCATCCAGTAATGACAAGATTCTTGAAGATCGCAGGCGGAGATGAGATGCCATAGTGTGCATTCGGATATTTATCCGCAACACCAACGCGCACATTCAAAGCACCATCCTCACCAAATGCCTTCACCGCCTCACCGGTCTTCGCATCAAGTGCAAACAACTTCCCGTTGGAGGTTCCAATGAAGATGCGAGGACCATCACTTCCCTCACCGGGCCAGTATGAAATTCCTCTCGACGCCGGATTGGCTGGCAGTGTGTGGTCCCAGATCACAGTCCCATCGGTGGCGTGCAATGCAACGACATGAGAGAACGGCGTCGAAAAATACATCACGTCACCAACCACCAGCGGCGTCGTTTTCGATGTGCGAACAATCCTTCTTCCACTCGCTGTCGTCACAGTGGGTGTTGTCACTGGCGCAGTCATATCAAAGCTCCAGGCAAGCTTCAACGAACTCACATTCGCCACGTTGATTTGCTTCAGTGGCGAAAAGCGCGTACTGGATGTGTCGTGACCATACATGGGCCAATCCGCACCCTTCTGAGCACCAATCGGAGAAACCAGAGCCAGAACGGAGAAGAAGAACAAATACTTGTTAACCACAGAGCCCATTGTTGCGTATTACGCAATGCTATTTGCTTAATGAGAGTGAACAAGTGTATAAATCTCCGTGTTCAGGAAAGTCAAGCATGTACGCGATTCTTTCCATTGGGTTTCATCAGAAGCGAGCTTTCAATGCGTCGACGGACAGATTCTCCCCAATCAGATCGAAGGAAACCTCACCTGAAACCGCACAGACCGGTGACCTTTTGGGCTTGGCTGTGCGGGGTATCTCTGCTGATAATCACTCTGTGTATCAGCACCTATGCGCATTCTCAGGCGCCTCAGACTGCCTCGTCCGATCTCCCACCCGGTGAAGGAAAGGCTGTTGTTCAGCGCGCCTGCACCACGTGCCACACATCGGGGACGATCTCTCGCAAGCGTGCCACCGCCGCAGAATGGTCAGCCACAGTAGATGAAATGGTGAATCGAGGTGCGGAACTGAGCGATGAAGAGATCGTCACAGTCAGCCGCTATCTTGCGTCCAGCTTTCCTGCAACATCGAGCCCGAACACCACGACCACACCAACCGTTCCATAAAGATCAGGCCGAATAGCATTCACGCCGGTCAAAATGCCGGCGGTACTGGAGAAACAGCATGGAGTTAAACCGCCGCACGTTCTGCAAGTCAGCCGTGTTCACTGCCAGCCTTGCAGCACTTAACCCCGGTTCCCTCTTCGCATCACCTCGCAAGCGCAACATCGTTGTAGGACACACAGCAATCACGTGGTCCAACAAAGATGTCGCGACGGCAATCGCTGATATCGGTGGCGAGGGCTTTTACGGATTCGAAACATTCGGCGAGGTACTGGAACGTTGGGAGCAACAGCCAGGCGGTCTGGGCGCGGTACTTAAGGCGCATTCTCTCCCATTAATCTCTGCGTACTGCGCCCTGAACCTGACCGATGCTTCGGCAAGAAAAGAAGAGATTGCCAAGGCCGTACGCTGGGCAAGCATCGTTAAGAAATACGGCGGACGCGTTGCCGTCATCGGGCCCAATGCAGTGGATCGAAAGACGTATGACTTCTCTCAGCACAAGTCGACCATCGTGGATTCACTGAATGAAATCTGCCAGGCCGTAACCGACATCGGAATCACCGCCGCGCTGCATCAGCACACCGGAACCTGCGTGGAATCGAAGGACGAAACTTACGAAATTCTCCATTCCGTGAACACCAAATATGTTCGCTTCGGCCCCGACATTGGCCAACTCACAAAGGGTGGCTCCGACGCAACCGCAGTCGTTCGCGACTTCCTTCCCATCATCGAACACATGCACCTGAAGGATTGGAACGGCAAGGACGATCACTTCGCCGGTTACTGCCCGCTGGGACAGGGCAAGGTCAACGTACCAGCAGTGCTGGATCTAATGGCAGGCCGCAAGCTGAAGGGCATGATCATGGTGGAACTCGACTACGACGGCAAAGAGTCGTTCGTTCCCTTGAAGCTGGTGCAGGAAAGCAAGCACTACCTGCAGTCGCAAGGCGTTCACTTTCGAAACTAAACACTCGACGAACTTTACGTGCGATTAGCTAGAGGTTGAACGCAACGTTCGCAGAGATCAGCCAGAGTGGCTTCAAGGCTGTCCCGACAACTGGGTCGTGAACTCGGTCGAGTTATGTCGAAGGAAGCGGGTCGCCGGCAGGCGGCTACCGTGCTGTGTTACATCAAAACCCGGCGTGACGATCGGAAGACTTTCACCGTATGCGGGAATGCGCCACATCGTGGGTTGCGATTTGTCGGTCGGGTCAAATGTACAAGCGTGCCAAGGAAGTTCATCTACTCCATAAACGTGACACGCAACTGATCGCGTTTGAAGAGCAGCGATGGAGCGATTCCAAACGTGGAGCGAAAAGTTCGTGAGAGATGCGCAGAATCCGAAAATCCGGCAGCATACGCTGCTTCAGTCAGGCTGGATCCGCGCACGGCGGCTTCGACAGCGACACGTATGCGACACCACAAGATGTAGCGCCGAAGCGGAACTCCAGTAGCGTCTTTGAATCGATGTGCGAAGCGGCTGGGTGAACGATGGACCGCCGACGCGAGGGCTGTTAAGGATATGGCTCTTCCAAGATTTAGGTGGATCAGGTTACACGCTTCCGAGATCAATGGATCGAAGACCGATTCCGAGCACGGAGACTTGCCCATCACGTTTTCGACGAAGGCATTTGCTGCCACAGGATCACACTTTGCAATTCTTCGTGCGGCGGATCGCAAGCTACTTCGGAACGGTAAGGCGACAATGTCTTCAGCATGTCGCTCGGGGAAGTTCGCCCACTCTACGCTCTCTGGCTCAACAAACAATATGACCGAAGCGCCATAGGCTGGATGGGCGTGAGGAAGATCTGGCGGGATCAGAACTAAGTCCGAGGTGTGCCTGACTCGTTTCTTCGTTTCGAAGATCGCTGGCCCGTCAAGACCGAGTGCAATTTGCGCGAAGTGGTGACTATGCAACTCCGAAGCGTATGCGGGTGCAAGCAAGAGCAAGCGCTTTGTCCACATATAGAGCTGGAATGGTTCGGGCTGCACAATAGCCAGTTTATTCAAGTCTCATCTTCTCATTCTGCTTAATCTTTGCATTAGTAAAGCGGCCTTTCGAGGCGAAGCGATTCAGATTTACTTGAATCGATGCTCGCTCAGGCGTCTTGGTCGCAAAAGTGGAGGGATGAATGGAATATGCAACTGTCGAAGGCACATTAGAAACGGGCATTGCTCCGGAACAGATTCTGAGAGTCTTGGAGCAACCCGAACTTCTCCCACATTGGGCCCCAGCGTTCGCGGACCGTGTAGAGCCTGGCGATGAGGGAGCATGGCATGTCACAAAGAACGACACTGCATTCGAGATCCGTGTCGAAACCTCTCGCGTGGCGATGATCACTCAGTTCTCGAGAGAGATTGCCGGTGGCCAAACGGTTGGTGCTGTCATCCGCCTCGTTCACCGCATCGGCGGAGGATGCATTCTCAACATGAGGCTTCCTCTTGGGGATCCATCAAATCGTGAAACAGTTCAAAACCTGCTTCGAGAAGAACTGAATAACCTTGTCGATTTGACCCAAAGCTTATTGCATCCAACCCAACAAGCTCTGGGCACAGCATGATCAAGGACATCAATCACTTCGCTACAAGGTGAGGTTCTGATGGGGGAACAATAACTCTCTAAAGCGTCCGCGCCTCTTTACAAGGCTCTCGATATTTCTCGAAGAGGCGAGGACGCAAGAGCGGAACGAGCAGTTGGTTTTTTTTCGTGGCGCTCCTTGCTGCAAGCGCATGGCTTTTCACTGAAGAGGGGGTGGATTGGTTTTATAGGATCTTCATGTCGGTTGCCTATCTTCCGACGGATGCTGGTGCCGCAGCCGCATGCATCGGTGATGGCAGCTTGATCGTCGCAACCGCCCCAGGATCATCCCTCAACTTCAGGTACAGCGTCGCACCATCCGAAGGTGTCGGCACTGCAAACTCGCCCTGCGCATAGCCCGTTGGCACATCCGCTGCTTTGGCAAAGTCCTTGCCAGCTCCAAACGTTTGCACCAGGAATAGATTCTTCCCGCCCACCGTGCACGTCGGTGCATCGGCAGTCGTACACTTCACATCACTGATCTCCGGCGTACGCACCAATACACCCAGTCGTATCCAATCGCCCGTGGTCCCATCTGCTGTTATCGGCCGAATCGCAAGTGGCCCAAACGCTGACTGCCCAAATGCTTTTAACGGCTCCAGTGTCGCAATCGCTGTGTGCTGATCCTGTAGCACCAGGTTGTTCTCTGCGAGCGACAGCGTTGTCTTAAAGCTCTCCTTATCGGTTGCCACCTCAATCTTCTGCGTAGGGGGAAACGCATCCTTCGTCGTAATCACAAAGGTGAGCTTGCCATGGAGTGGAATCTCATCCTTGCCACTCAGCACCACCGGCAGCGTTCCTCCGTCCTGCATCGGAGTCGCGTTCATCGACACCAGCGTCAGTCCCGGCCTCGCTTCCGACGCCGCCACCTTCACTGGCAACACGCGTCCATCCTTCAGCTTCGCCTTCGCCTCTTCGCCATCCTTCGGCGTCACGCCTGCCTTCGCTTCCAGATGCACCGTCGCATCATTACTGCCCGCGGTCGGAGTAAACGTCTGCCCATCTAACTCCAGCGAAACCACACTGCTCAGCCCCTTGCCCGTAAGCTCCGCCGTCTGGTCACCCGCATGCATCCTGATGGCATCCAGCCGAATCTCCGCGTTATACGCCGTCAACGGCACGCGTTCTTCGTTGGCATCACCAAACTGCTTAATCCCCAGCGAATATCCGCCCGGCTCCACATTCTTCAACGACACATTCAACGCGAGCGTATTCTTCTGCGGCTTGCCGCCATCGCCCTTTGCTTGCTCGTACTTCACATCCACATCCTTGGCGTCCTTCGCTCCCTGTGCAGGATTCAATGCGATGTGCTCCACGCAAGCAGTTCCATTCCCAGTCAGCGTCAGCTTGCTGTCCTGCCCCGCCATCAACTGTGGATTCCCAACGACCTTCCAGTCCTTACCGTTCACCTGCTGCAGCGTCACAGTGGGACCCTGAAAGTGATCGAAGCCCCAGAACCCCGTGATCGTTCCCGTGATTGTCAGATCTGTATCCGAACCCAGCTTGCCTTCCGGCTTGATCGCATCATTCGCACTCGTATCATCCAGTTGCTTCCGTGTACTCGGCGCAGCGAACACGAGCCCACCCTGCTCGGCATCCGCTTGAAGCGGAAGATCCGTCGCGTTACCTGTCCGGTTCAGGTGCAGCACCAGGTCGCGCGCAAGCGCGGTCGAATACACCAACGGAGCACCTTCAATCTGCATCACCATCTTCGGGTTCTTCAAACACGGCATCACATCGGCGTTTGTCACCTTTAATGGAGGCAGCTTCGCCGCCTGTACTGCAGGCAGTGCAATCACTACAACCGACTTCGGATTAATGAACGACACTGGTGCGTTCAGCTTCAGATTCAGTGCTGTGCCATCTGGTGTCGCAAGTGCAGGAATGTATTGGTACTGTGCCGTCCGCAGCGAACTCACAATGTGGATCGCATCCATCACCACACCCACATACGCGGAATACAACCCCGCACCGGCCTGCGGTGTATACGAAGCATTGGCTGCCAGATCCTGCGCAGTGCCTGACGAAATGGTCTCCGTCACGCCCATTGAGTGCCCATCATTCAGCAACAACGGAGCCGTACCTTGCGTCAGACACGTCACCTGTTGCGACACCGGCTGCTTGAAACAATCCGGATTCGGCTTTAGTCCCAGCGTCGTCGCAAGTTTCGATGACTGATCTGAAATCACCTTTGCATCTTTCGAATCCACCTTCTTCATCGCGTCCAGATAGCGCTGTACTCGCTGCTGCTCAAACGACGCCTCATTCAGCTCAGCATCCGCGCGAATAAACAGCCCAGGACGCCCCCGCACCGCACCACGCAGCGTCTTAAAATCCCCGCCCGTCTCCGGTGCGATAAACATCAGTGCCTGCTCCGCGCCTTCAGGCACAACAATGGTCGTGCCTTCCCGCGTCTTCTTGTCCCACGTATCGATCTCGTGAAACCAATCCTCCGGCGGCTCATTCGTAGTTCCGCGTAGAAAGGCAACAATCAGCAATAGATGATTCGACTGTGTCGAAGGCAGATCGGCTTTGACGAAGAGTTTGTCGCCCGCCTGAAGATTCGGCACCTGCGCAATCGGCAGCGTCACACCTCCACGCTGCACATGCACATCCACTTTGGGGCCAGCCAGATCAAACTTCACAGGATCGTCGGCCCACGAGCGCGTAAACACGCCTCCCAAAACCATCAATCCAGCTGTGAGACAAGCCACACGAATTGCACGCTTCATTGCTATCTACCCTGAGTCAGTTACTCGACATTGGTAGATGCCCGTGATTCCGCCGCCGTTGTGCCGCCGTTGCACGCCGGAAACTGGCTAAATCGCTCCCGTAGTACTCTGGTCTCGGAATCTCAACCCGTGCGTTGTTCCGCCTGAGCCTTTTTTGCTTCGTCGGTGTGAGCACGCAGGAGCTGTGTTTGCTCTATCTGTTTGACGATTACGAACTGAATGAGCAGGAGTTCTCACTCGAGCGAGGTGGGAAACGCCTTCCTCTGGAGCCGCGTGCCCTTAGCGTTCTGCTGGTGTTGGTAGAAAACCAGGGACGGCTGATGGAGAAGAGGGCTCTCCTGGAAGCAGTTTGGAAAGAGACCTACGTCGAAGAGACGACGTTGACCCGCGCGATCGCACTGATCCGCAAGACTCTCGAAGATAACTCGCGTGCTCCGCGATACGTTGAGACCGTCCCCACCCGTGGCTACCGATTCATCGCGCCAGTTAAGATTCGACAGACGACTGTAGCGCCAACTGAACCACTTCAACAAGCTCCAGCGCCACCCGAAGTTCCTCTTGCAGATGTTCCGGGAGCAACATCGTCTGCGACAGAAATAACACCTCGCCCCAAACGTTTCCTCACACGAATTCCCGCATACGTAGCAATAGCTGCATGCATATGTGTGGCGACAGTGGTCGGTCTCATCGAGCATCGCAATCATCGTCTCCCACACTTCAGCACCACCGATACGCTTGTCCTTGCAGACTTCAACAACAGCAGTGGCGACCCGGTATTCGACGAAGCGCTGCGACAGGGCATGTTGGTGCAGTTGGAACAGTCACCAGTGCTGCGGCTCGCAAGTGACGGGCAAATCCGCAAAACAATCAAGTTGATGAATATGCCCTCAGGTGCACGCGTAACTCCTGAGATCGGGCGTGAAGTCTGCCAACGCATTGGTGGCAACGTGGTCCTGGATGGCTCGATCTCCAGGCTAGGAAATGAATATGTCATCGCACTGCGTGGCAGACGTTGCAGCACGGGCGAAGAGTTGGATGCCGAACAAATTCAGATCGCCCGGAAGGAAGACGCACTTGGTGCCCTCACACAAATAGCTACGCGTTTCCGAACCCGCATCGGCGAAGCCAGCGCAACCATCAAGGACTTCGATACACCACTGGCGGAAGCTACGACGCCTTCGCTGGAAGCGCTGCAAGCCTTCAGCAAGGGTGTTAACACCTTCAACACAAAGGGCAGCCGAGCTGCGTTACCTCTGTTCCAGCAGGCAACCATCACCGACCCGCAGTTTGCGGCGGCGCATGTCTGGCTTGGACGAATGTACGCCGACCTGGGCGAGGAAACCCTCGCCATACAAAGCACGCAACGGGCATATGACCTGCGCGAACGTGCAAGTGAGCGGGAACGTTTCTCCATCGATGTTTCGTACGATCTGCTGGTAACCGGCAATCTCGAAAAAGCACGATCCGCTTGCGACGCGTGGATTCAGATGTACCCGCGTGACGTGTACCCACGGAACTTTCTTTCTGCCCTGGTGTATCCCGCCTACGGTCAGCATGAGAAAGCATTGGCGGAAGCAAAAGCTGCAATTGAGATTGATCCAGACTTCGTTGTCGGCTATCGCAACGCAGCGACGAATCTCATTGCTCTGAACAGGCCCACGGAAGCAGAGCAGGTGTTGGCTCAGGCTTCGCAGCGAAACCTGTACCTCGCCAGCTTTGTCACGGACCGATATCGCATCGCATTTTTACGAGGCGACACCGATGGGATGAAACGGGCCGCGGACGCTGCGCCCACCAACCCGTGGCTGTTGTTCTATCAATCGGCGACACTTGCTCAGAGCGCAAGACTGGCGCAGGCGCGCGCGCTACACGAGCAAACCCTGCAGCTCGCACGGCACGGAAACCGGCGCGACATGGAAGCTGACTTGTTGGTGAACGCATCACTGACCAACGCGCTGTACGGTTTCTCAGACGACGCGGTCCGTCAGGCACGCTCTGCCCTTCAGCTGTCGTCCGGCAGATATGTAATGTATGCCGCAGCAACGGCTCTGGCCATAACCGGGCACACAACAGAAGCCGCTCACATTGCGGACGCACTTGCGCACAAGTTTCCCGAAGACACCATCGTCCGTTACAGCTACGTCCCCACCGTTCGTGCGGCCATCGCTCTCGCGAACAAGCATCCACAACAAGCACTCGACCTGCTCCAAGAAGCCGCGCAGTTCGAACTCAGCTTGCCGTTGTATCCGGTCTTCCTGCGTGGGGAAGCCTACCTGTCCCTGGGACAAGGCGCTCGCGCTGCAGCCGAGTTCCACAAGATCGTAGCTAGCCCAGGCCTCGTTCTGAATGACCCACTTCTCTGCCTCGCGCAGATTAATCTCGCCAAGGCCGACCTCCAGATTGGGGATAAAGCCGGTGCGAAAACCGCCTTGGAAACCGTCCTCAGGAAGTGGAATGGTGCTGACGCGAACTTTTCGCCGCTGCGCAGCGTGCAAACACTCCGAACAGGAATGTAACTAAGCTCCTACGTCTGAGAGACTTACAGACCCTAAGAAAACCATCACAGAAACACAGCGCATTCCTAAGACACATTTGCCATCGCGCCAATGCATAGTTCTCCCACCCCCGATGGAATGGTGAACGGGCGCAGGGATTCTGCGTTATTGGGCTGCGCTCGTTCAGTTCCTCTCGGGAGTTCTTGAGGAGATTGCCCCTTGAAGCCTTTCCCCTACTGCCTCCGTCGGTTGACTCTGCTTTCGTTATTTCTCGTTCTGATCGCTCAGACAGCCACTGCGCAGCAGTTTGGCCCACCGTGGATGCGTGCGCGTGATCCCGGCCCACGGCCCAATCCCAAGAGCACCATCCCCAGTCCGGTGCCGAACCTGAATGCGAATGAGATCGCTCTGTTCACCGAGAGCCTGCTGCGCGTTTCAGAGCTGGAAGGCACCTGCGACACCTGTGTGCAACAGCCGCAGGGTGTCTCCCCCATCGATCCGGATCCACAGAATCCGTTCTCGCCGAAGAAGCTCATCAATTCCGCGGGCATGGGTCCTGTGTTCAATGCAGACCAGTGCTTCACCTGCCATTTCCAACCGACCATCGGCGGCAGCGCTACTCGCGCCAATGCTGCATACGAAGTTGCAAACAGAATGGGAGCCCACAACAAGATTCCCAGCTTCGAAGAGCGCAATGGAGCCTTCCGCGAGGTCCGTTTCAAGTTCGACAAGAACGGAAAGCGAGATGGTGGTGTCCATAGCCTGTTCACCGTCGCCGGCCGTTCTGACGTACCTGCATCCTGCCGTGTGGAGCAGCCCGATTTTGAAAAGGAGTTGCGTGAGCGCAACCTGGCCTATCGCATCCCGCTGCAACTCTTTGGTCTGGGCCTGATCGAATCCATTCAGGACTCCGAGATTCGCGACAACATGCGCGCCGACCGAGACCAGAAACGAGCGCTGGGTATTGAAGGCCGTCCCAACATCAATCCCAATACAGGCACCATCAGCCGCTTCGGCTGGAAAGCACAAAACGCATCTCTCACGGTCTTCGCTGGCGAAGCCTACAACGTTGAGATGGGCATCAGTAATGACCTTTTCCCCACCAGTCGCAACGAGAACCCGGAATGCAATAAGGCGTATCAACCATTCGATGTGCCTCGGACCGACTCTCTGTCGTACGACAATCCGCTGAAAATCATGCCAGCATGGCTGATGTTTACGGAGTTCATGCGCTTCGTGGATGCCCCGCAGCCTGCGCCTATGTCAGCTTCAGCCCGACGCGGCAAGGAGCTATTTGCAGAGGTGGGCTGCGCGTTCTGCCATACGCCTTCCATGAAGACACCCGGCACGGCAAACCCCGCAGGACAGTGGGACGAGGTAGGAGCAAAGACCGTGGCGTTACGTGGTCAAACGGTCAACCTCTATTCCGATCTCCTAATCCATCACATGGGCGCCACGCTAGCTGACAACGTAGTGCAGGGTGATGCCGGCCCCGACGAATTCCGCACAACGCCTCTGTGGGGCCTTGGACAGCGCATCTACTTCCTGCACGACGGTCGAACGTCAGACCTGATGACCGCCATCCAGGATCACTTCTCGTTTCCCGGCTTCGACGGCGGCGACAACCCCGCCAAGGATCGCGACTCGCAGAAGTATGGATTCTCAGAGGCGAACGCCACCGTGAGCCGATTCAATCGACTGTCAGAAATCGATAAACAATCCATCCTCGAATTTCTTCGGTCGCTTTAACGGCAGCAGAGTTGGGACTCTTACCGAATGAAGACGCTGCGCACAATTATTCCGTTCTGCATCGCCCTCTTTCCTGCTTACCTCTGGGGCGCAAGCACCACTGCGGACCCATTCTTAGGCCGATGGGTATTAGATGTGCGCACGTCTCATTACGCAGCAAAAACATGTCCCAAGTCCATGACCATCGAGATGACGCAGGCACAGCGCGGCGTCCACTACCAGTCGCATACCGAACCAGCAGTAGGTGAAGCATTCGACGTGGAGTACACAGCCGATTACGATGGCAAACCAGCCATCGTGACCGGCAGCAAAGGCATCCTGCTACCCGTAAGCTTGCAGCGCAAAGGCGATGCGGTGATTGCAACCTACCGCAACGCATTCCAAATCGCGGCGACAAGCCAACGAGTCCTGTCAGATCACGACCACACCATGACCATCACAACCGTCTCCTACGACTCCGCTGGAAACGCCGTAACGAACGTCGGAGTGTATCGGAAGGCAAAGTGATCTTCGACGCTGAACAGTCCATCGCCACTATAGAAATGCTCTAACCCCAATTAGGAAATGCTAGGGCGGCGGCATGGATCAGGCTTATCCGAATACATTATGGACGGCATCCAGATAAGCAGTCCCGTGGTCCATGTCAGGCTCCAGATAACTACCCTCCGTCCACTCGTTCCATGAATTGAGCGTGACCAACCGCTTGCCTGCGGGCAGATGCTCCACAGCAAATTTCTTAGCTGAACGGAGAGAATCTTCAAAGGCCTGCGGAGAGTTGTTTACGACTACCGATGTAAAGGGGTAGCCGCTCACACGAAAATTATCGGTCTGGCATGTGCGAGGCGAGGCATCCCAGCCGACCGTTACATTCGGAAAGTACATACAACCCAAGTCGTCAGAGGCATTGTCGCGGTACTTCTCATACTGCCGCCGCACGTCTTCATATTCCGTTTGGAATTCTTTTGAAAGCTGGGCGTGGTGAATCCATACGTAAGACGTGGTGCTGTCGATTCGCAATTGCTTCAGGAGTTGTGGCAGATTGTGTACTTCCGTTTCGCCCGGCAGAAGCTTCACACCCCACGTCACTGCATTGATGTGGACGCCGGGAAAACCTGCAGCACGCGCCTTTTGGCGGAGAGCATCCAGTGCAAGTGCCGCCTGTGAGACACCCCCCATACCTTCGATAAATCGAAAGAGTTCGTAGATAGAAAAATAAGGCTCGCCATCCAGCTTGAGGTATGAGGGATGCTGGAACAGTTGGACGACACGATCGCACATCCTGTCGAAGGCTTTGCGTGAAATCCCACCGCGAAACTGGACCTTGCCGAGACTGTCCAGCTTGGCTGGATGCAGATCGATCCAATCATGATTGGCCCACATCAGCGCAAACTGAACATCGCGGTTGTTTGGGGCCATCAGATAGCCCTTATCCAACGCGCCATTGAGGAACGGCCCATCCTCATACCAGTACCAGTCGAAGAGCAGAGCGTCGACACCATGTTGGCTTGCTGCATCAATCTTTTGTCGGAAGGCCTCCGGGGTGGACTCGTCAGCGTAGCCCCACTGCGGCACTTTTGGCTGATGATGACCAGCGAACCGCGGCGTGGCAGCTTTGACCAGGTTCCATTCCGTCCATCCCTTGCCGTGAGCCTCCTCATTCCGAGGGTCTACATGGAAATTTCCGAAGTAGTACGCCGCGGTGATGCAAGCATCCGTCTTTGGTGGCGTTATGGCGGCTGGAGTTCCCATCAATCCTCCATGCAACAGCGTGGCGCCAGCCGTGGTGATGAATTCCCGACGATGCACAAAACTCCTTCGTTTGGCGCTTCTGATTGATTCGTTTCAATAGCTGGTGTCACGGGATGTGTGTCGAATTCCCTCCTGCCCGGCTGAGGAGGGCAAGGATGAAATAGAAACCTTTCACCGCACACTGTGGCAGTTTTGTTTCGCCCTGTAGCCACTCCCACCCTCAGACAGGCACCTTCATGCTGTCAACGTCCTGCCGGAACAGTGCAGGTGCGGTGCTGTATCATGGCTCCTCTGAAACGATTCAACGTCTTCCGGTGGCTGCCGAGAAATAGACGGAATTCGAGGTGAAGCGATGCTTGCCATAAACGAGATCGAAGCCACCTGCGAACGGTCGCAGGGCGAAGTTCATCACTCCTCTGAACAGATTGCGGAAACGTTAGATCAGATCCTCCGCAGCACGCGTTTCAAAGACAGCCAGCAGTTGCAGACCCTCTTGCGATACGTAGTCGAAGAGACGATTAAGGGGAATGACGAAACCCTTAAGGAGAGGATGATTGGGATCTACGTCTTCGGCCGCCGCCCCGATTACGACACGACCGAAGATCCAATCGTTCGTTCCCGAATGGGCCTTCTCAGGAAACGACTTGCTCAGTATTACGAGGGTGCAACTGCAGAGCAGTCCCCCATCCAGATTGTGATCCCAAACGGAACCTATCGTCCCGCATTCGTATCCCGGCCGGTCACGAAGGGTAAGCGCTCGCAGTCGGTTCACGACGGGACGAAACCCGCCTCCATGTCCATTCCGGTGATCACGAACATCGTCCCGGCAATCGAAACACCACAGCATATAGTCCCGCAGTCGGATTCCGCGACGGCTGTCCCCTCCACTTCCAGGAGAAAACTAGCCTTTCAGGTGGCGTCCATCGCAGCGGTGCTTGCCATAGTTCTAGTGGGAGCATGGTGGTTCTTCCTACGGCCCCAACAGCAGGAAATGGATGCGCTGTGGACTCCGATCATAAAGGGCAAGCAGCCCGTCTATATCTACACGGGGACAATGCCTGTCTATGAACCCGAATCGCCGGCTGACGAAGCTTCATCCCCCGCAGACCTTTACTGGCCGATACGCGTACCGGAACCTCCCACGGCAGATTTGCCGAAGATGGGGCCGAATCAGGTCTTCTCGTATGGCGAAGGTATGCTCACCGGTTCGGTGTACGCCGATATCCGAGTCTCCGCATTTCTAAGCAAGTACAACCGGACTCCGGTGATGCGATCAGGTCCAGATCTCCCTTACATGGACCTGAAAGGGTCGCCGCTCATCTTGATCGGATCCTTCGACAACTACTGGACACGGGTCATGAATGAGAGTCTTCCGTTTTATTTCGACCGGGGCTTTGGAATCCGCGAACGCGCGGGCGCTCACCGGCGCTGGCATAACCCACTGAAAGCAGAAATGACGCCTCGGATGATGGATGACTACGCTCTTGTATTCCGCGTGATGGACTCGAAAGCTGGAGCGCCGGTCCTGGCCATTGCCGGCCTTTCCACCTGCGGAACACATGCGGTTGCGGACTTCGTCACCGATCCCGTACAGATGAAGGCGCTATCCGGCATTCCCAAGTCAGACCTTCTGAGCAAGAACATCGAACTCGTCCTCCACACCTCGCTGGTGAACTGCGCCCCCACCTCAGTCCAGGTCATTGCCAGCAAAGTCTGGTAGCTGTCGCCGTCTCTGACACTGGGCTGCTTCTGCTTCAAAACGTAATTTCACCTCCGCGAATGGCCGAAGCTTGCCGTAACGGCGGAGCACGCCTCACCTCGTAAGGTACTGACGAACATAGGGAACACGTCCGTACAGCACCGTACCTACACCACACCTCCTGAACATTGACAGTCGATTCAGACGGACCTTAGAGCTTGCCGAAGCAATAAAAAAGGTCTTTCACAGTTGCTGTGATTTGGAGGTAAAGATGCGACCCTGGTTCATTTCGGAAGTGATGCGGCCGGTAGCGGACGGCGAAAAGAAAACGGCACAGATGCGGTGTGCGGAACGGCGAAGAGTGGCGACACTTGCCGGCTTTGTTTTTCCAACTCTGGTTTCAGCATGCGTTCTGGTAATTCCCCAGCGACAGGCATACGCACAGACAAACCTCGCCACCCTCTCAGGAGCCGTAACGGACGCCTCGGGCGCTGCGATGCCAAACGTTCCTGTCAGCATTCAGAACGTGGAAACCACGGCGACACGAGTGGTCACGACAGACGCGAACGGCTTCTATACTGCACCCTCGTTAACTGTCGGCTCGTACCGCGTAACGGTCGCCGTGCAAGGCTTCTCCAAAACGGTGCTTCCGGCCTCGCTGACTCTCGGCGGCCTCAACCTGGACGTTCACCTGAAGGTTGGCAACGTTTCGGACGAGGTCACTGTAACCAGTTCCTCAGGATCGGTCGCTCTGCAAACAGACAGCCATGAGTTGGCTACGTCCGTAGACAGCGTGCAGTTAACCACACTTCCCAATGGTGGACGCAGCATTCTCAGCATCGCAACGCTGGGGCCAGCTTCCCAGGCAGGCACAGACGCTTCCACATCAGCCGGTGACCAGAGCTTCTACAGCCAGACAAGCAACGCGGTCATCCTCTCCGGTTTGGGTCCGAACCAGACGCAGTTTCTTCAGGACGGTATCGATAACACCAACCTTCTGACACAAACGGCAAACATCCTTGCGTCCGTAGAAGCGGCGAAAGAAGTCAACACGCTTTACAGCAACGCTCCTGCCATCTTCCGGCAACCCGCCGTCGTCAACGTCATCACGAAGAGCGGTTCCAACAAATTCCATGGCACCGTGTACGACTTCCTGCAGAACGACGCAGCGAACGCAAAGAACTGGTTTGCGACCACCAAAGCACCACTGCGCTACAACCTCTTCGGCGGCAACATCGGTGGCCCCATCTATCGCAACAAGATCTTCGGCTTCTTCGACTACTCCGGTCTGCGCAGCCACTCCTCGGGCCTCTCACAGAATCGCGTTCCCACGTTGGCAGAACGTGGCGGAGACTTCTCGGCGGATCCAACCATTTACGATCCCTCCACCTACAACGCGGCAACCGGCACCTCCAACCCATTTCCGGGTAACAGGATTCCTGCGATCAGCGCGTTCGCGCAACAATGGCTGCAAAACTATCCGCTGCCGAACGCACCGCTCGTGAACAACATCAACTATCGGATCAATCTCCCGTCAAGCAGCAACTATGACGAGTACCTTGCTCGAGGCGACTGGAACATCTCGCCGAAGAACCAACTCTTCGGCACGGTCGCTCGTAACAGCCACTCAGGCGGCGGAACCACCATCACTCCCGGCCTGTTCGGTATCAGTGTTCCCCTCACAGGTACGAACGCTTCCATCACTGACACGCAGATCTTCAACGACCGCATCGTTAACGCGTTCAGAGTCGGCTACAACCGCAGCAATCTGTTCCGCACACAACAAGGAACAGGTGCAAAAAACTACGCCGCCTTCTACGGATTGAACAATCTCAATCCTCTACTGGAGCAATCAACACCGCCCGCGATTGCAGTATCAAACTACACCTCGCTCGGCGACCCTTACTCTCCGCAGGGCGCTATCCAGAACCGGTACCAGTTCACGGATCAAGTGACCTGGACACACGGGAATCACACCATCAGCTTCGGTGGCGAATTCATCCGTGTTCAGTTCAATGGCGATTGGGTCGTCACGAACAATGGCAACTACACCTTCGATGGAACAGCAACATCACAGTACGTCGCTGGCAAGCGCAGCGCATCGGATCAGGGCAATGCGTTAGCCGATCTCGAACTCGGATTCCCTGTCAGAGGCAGCGGTCTGACTGGCAACTCCGCCGGGGCGTTCCGCGAATTCGACGTCTCCGGATTTGTTCAGGATGATTGGCGAGCTTCACAGCGCCTGACGCTGAACTTCGGTCTGCGCTACGACTACATCAACCCGCCCACGGACAAGAACGGCCGCGGCGCGCTCTATTTGCTTGCAACAAACTCCAATCGCTCCGGTGCATGGAACGCAAACTATAACGACTGGGGACCGCGCGTGGGCTTCTCGTACAAGGCCTCAGATCACACTGCCATCCGCGGTGGTTATGGCATTTACTACGCGCCCATCCTCTACAACAACTTGCAGTTCATGCTGCTCTACTCCCCCAACGTGGTGGCACAGAGCTACAGCCTGAACATTCAGTCGCCGGTGAACATTCAGAATTTATTCATCGCCAACCCACCGTCGGTACCGGGCCAGGGCGGTTACTCCATCACTCCCACGCTCAAGGACACATCCACCCAACAATGGAACCTGAACGTCGAACGAACGCTTGGAAGTAGCACGATGCTCACGGTGCAGTACCTCGGCAACGTGACTCGTCACCAGTCTGCACGCGCTGACTTGAACCAGCCAATAGCGCTCTCTGCAGGAAATACGTCCGGCAAACTCGACGTCCGTCCCTATCCCAGCGGCGGTCCCATCGACGGCCAACTCAATGCCTACAGCGCGAACTACCATGCGTTAGGGGTGAAGCTCGACCGGAGACTTTCCAGAGACTTCCAGCTTCTGGTCGCTTATACGTTCCAAAAGGCGTTGAACAGCATCGATGGCGACAACAGCGACATTCAGTCGATCTACCATCCAGAACTGACCTATGGTCCTGCCAGCTTCAACCGCAAAAACGACATCGACATCAGCCCGATCTATTACCTTCCCTTCGGTCCCGGCAAAAGCTTCCTGAACTCAGACAACATCATCAACCGCATGATCATTGGCGGTTGGGAGCTTGCGGGCCTCCAGTACTTGGCCTCGGGCCAACCGATCACCGTAACCGCAAACAATAACGCGGATACCAGTCCTTACCATTCCGTTTACGCGAATCTCACTTGCAATCCCATGCAGGGATTCCATCGCACACGATTCAACATCTTCAACCCCGCATGCTTCGCACAACCTGCCGCCGGCCAGTATGGCACCACGCGTTCTGTAGGTTGGCAGCCCTGGATTTTCCAAACGAATCTTTCCGTCATCAAGAACTTCCAGATCATTGGAGAACACCAGCTTCAGTTCCGTGCTGAGGCGTTTAACCTGTTCAACCATCCACTCTTCAGCACAGGAGGAGGCGGCATCACCTCACCAACGTTGGGCGTAGCAACATCTCAAACCAACAGTCCTCGATCAATGCAGTTCGCGCTCAGATATTCCTTCTGACATGCCAGCATGTGGAGAGCAAATCTTGGAGTGAGCCACCAACATCTCCAGGACCGGGTAGTCGAACATCGATTGCCCGGTCTTGGCTCGACGACATCGACGCTGCATTCAGCAAAAGCTGATGCCGCACGCCCAGGTAGCGATAGCAATGAAAATTTATGGAACGCTCGGATGGAGTCCAACACGTCGCGAACACTGCTGTGTAAGTAAGACTTTGAAGGATTCGTAGCGACGAAGAATCTTGCGACCAAAAGCCAGAAAACCCTCACGGAGAATTACAAATTCTCTTACGTGGGGGTATCGTTTAGGTAATTGGTTGCGGGGGCAGGATTTGAACCTGCGACCTTTGGGTTATGAGCCCAACGAGCTACCGGGCTGCTCCACCCCGCACTTATGAATATAGTCCGGTTGCGCAGTTTGGTCAAGTCGCGTTCATCGCCCGTTTACTTTGCGTAGCTTCACTTCGCATATCCCCATCCCATTCATCATGAAGGACTAAGCCGGAGATACCCGTGGACCTAGGGCTCGTGGAGGATTAACTCGCCCTGCAACGAGGCGTAAAAATAACGAAGAAAATCTCGGCAAAATTACCCTTGTTTCCGTAGCTATGAGTAATGAATTCCAACGGAGCTCCTATGAAAGTCGCCAGCCTCGTTTTCCTGTCGCTTATCTCCCTCCCCGCTCTCGCCCAGCAGCCCAATATCGCCGGTAAGTGGACCATCACGCTAGACACATTCGGCACGCCCACCACCTGGCCCCTCACGGTGGAGCAGCAGGGCGACCACATCACCGGCAACTACGCAGGCGACAAACTCGAAGGCACCCTCAAGGACGGTAAGCTCACCTTCCACGCAAAGGATCCCGGCGGCGATGGCTACGAGGACGTAACCGCGACCATCTCGGGCGATACCATCACCGGCACCATGATCTGGGCACAGAACATGACTGTGAATCACCCCACCACGCACACGTTCAAGGCTGTCCGCAACGTCTCGTCAAGCGCATCCTCCGCGCCGCCCAGGACACATGAGTTCACGCCTACCGTCTTCCAACGCCAGTACTCCAGCGCGTACAAACCAGTACTCACCATCAACCCTGGCGACACGCTCCACACATGGACCGTCGACGCCGGAGGCAATGACCCCAGCGGCACACCGCGCTCGCTCGGCGGCAATCCGCAGACCGGCCCGTTCTACGTGAACGGCGCCATGCCCGGCGACACCCTCGTCGTCCACATTCGCAAACTCCGCCTCAACCGCGACTGGGCCATGAGCACCAACGGCATCGTTCCCCGCGCCAACACGCCAGCACTCGCAGCCAAATCGCAGAACAAGGTAGACACCGTCCGTTGGCATCTCGACCTCGCCAACAACATTGCTACCCCGGAAAAACCCGGCCCACACATGCAGCATTACAGCGTCCCCGTACGACCCATGCTCGGCTGCGTCGCCGTCGCTCCCGGTGATGCCTCAGGCCCCGGCATTCGCACCGGCGACAGCGGTGGCTTCGGCGGCAACATGGATTTCAATGAAGTCAACGAAGGCGCAACCGTACTCCTGCCCGTTCGCGTCCCCGGTGCTCTGCTCTTCTTCGGCGACGGCCACGCGGTTCAGGGCGACGGCGAAACCACAGGCGACGCCCTCGAAACCTCGCTCGACGTCACCGTCCAGGTAGAGGTGCTCAAAGGCAAACGCATCCCCGGAGTCTTCGTCGACACCGACACTCACATCATGGCCGTAGGCCTCGATGGCTCCATCGACCAGGCCTTCGCCGACGCCACAGAAACCATGTCCGCCTACCTCGAACAGGAATACAAACTCACACCGCAGGAATTCGCCATGGTCCTCGGCACCGCCGCCGAATACAAGATCAGCGAAGCCGCCGACCGCAACGCAGGCGTCGTGCTGAAAATGGCCAAAAGCAAACTAGCAACGCTCACCAAACCAGCAACACCGTAGCATTCCTTTTCAGCATTAAGAACCAATTGCGTGCGCAATGAAAGGAAGCGAAGCAGAGAAGCCTGCTTCGCTTCATGTTCCATGGACGATGCCTAAGGCTCATGGTGCGCGCGTGCAAGTAGTTGGCGATTTGTAAGAGCCTGAACTAAAGCAAGCACTACAGTCAGAGAAAAGAGCGTTGCTCCTAACACTGGAGGAGTTTTGCCCCTTGCGACGACAAACGCCGCAGGCAGGTAACCGCGAATTAAGAATGCCACGAGTTCCAGCAGCAGAACCGCTGCGAGATATGCACCATGTCGCAGAAACAACTTCGGTAAAACCGACTCTGTATATGGACAGCCAAAGAAAAAAGGTTGTTGCCCGCGATACGCGCTGAACGTCATTAACCCAATGAATGCTGTGTAGCAGATAGCTGTTGCCATCAGAGTCGTGACGAAGGAATCAATGATCAACGCCGTCCAAAGACCAACAAACATCACCACAGCCAAAGGAAGAAAGAGTTCCATGCGGTCGAATGTCTTTGGATCATGCCGGTAACACTCACATCTCACAGCTTGACTAGCCAATGCACAGCGCTCCTATGAACAATCATTTGTCTAACGATGAGCCGCAACAAAGCCGCGAACATCCCCATCCAACAATCCGGAAATCACCGCCACAGAATCCGCACCAGCCTCAAGAACCGCCGCCGCATTCGCCTGCGTAATCCCACCAATCGCCACCAGCGGTTTCCGCGTCAACGAACGAGCCAGCGCAACTCCATCCAACCCCACCACCGGCTCCGTATCCAACTTCGTCGACGTAGCAAACACCGGCCCCACCGCCACATAAGAAACCGACAGTAAATCCGCTGCAGAAACCTGCGCAGGATTATGCGTGGAAACACCCAACACCGCATCCGGCCCAATCACCGCGCGAACAGCGGCAACCGAAGCATCTCCCTGCCCCACATGCACACCATCAAATCCTGAATCAGCAAACAAGTGCACGCGATCATTCAAGATCAGCGTGGCCTCTAAGCCACCAAACACTTCGCGCAACAACGCAGCATTCCGCAAAACACCCAGATCCGACGCCACCTTATCGCGATACTGCAACAGGGTCACACCCGCATCGCGCCAGGCCCTCGCAGTCTCCAGCAAAGACAGCCCACGCCGCGCACAACTCTCCGCATCCAGAATCGCGTACAGCCGCGGCAACTGCGTCATCCCTTGAAACTCCATTCAATAGCGATACACAAGGCTGACACCCCACACCAACTGGTTCCGCGCCTTGCCATTGTTATAGCCGAGCTTATCCCACGAGTGATCAAACCGCAGGTCCGACTGCATCAGGAACGTGCTGCCAAAATACCGGTTCACGTACAGCGTGTTCTCTGTGTACTTCGTAGCAGTGCCAGTGCGTTGCCCCTTCTTGTCATTCAACAGATCCGAACGGAATCCAACCGTTAACGACGGGCTGATCTCACGGTTAAGATAGTTAACGATTGCATATTCAGATGTAAAACACCGCAACATACCCGGCGCGCACACGGCGCCTAATGAACCACTCTCCGGGGGCGGCGCATTTTCAACATCGTTCGCAATGTTCGGCACATCGCGCTGATACATCACCCACGCTTCCGTTGCCATGTGCCATTTCGCATTGAACTTGTGCGCCCAGACCGCGTCATACTGTTGCACATTGTTATAGGCATACTTGCCATCGTTAATGCCATTCGCGCAGACGTAGACGTTGTCATGATTCGTCGCCGTCGAATAGTTCACACATGCAATCAGTGAAGGCTTATGGTCACTCGACCACGGCGACACATCATGCCCCGCCGACATACCAAGCTGCACCAGCCACTGCTTATTCAACTTCAACGTGGCCACTGCTCCCGTCTCCGTTACAGGAGCCGCCGTGTACACAAGCGAACGCGTCATCGTGTAGTTATTCGGAGCCAGCGGTGAATCGAGTCCAGGCAGTGAAAGAAACCGCCCCACACGGATATTCAAACCATCCTTCACCGGAAAATACAGATCCGCATACTCCATCAAAGGATCAAAGCCATACGTGCGCCCTTCGTTCAATAGCTGATCGCTCAGGTATCCCTTGGTTGTCGTAAACCGATAGTCCACGCCGTAGTACAGCGCGGTAATGTGGTATCCCCAGTCAAAGTGCGTGTTCTGCACCGTATCCGGCAACCGTTCAATAAACGTCACCACCTGGTGCAGGCGCGCGGCGTTCGGTGTCGAAGCAAACGTCAGCGGATAGTTGCTGTCATGGCTGGTGCTCTGGTTATATGTGCCCTTCGCCCACCCATAAATCTTCGTCCGTCTGTTCTCCATCTTCAACGCCGTCATCAGCGGATACGTCGTCGTATCCGGCACGCCAATCGTCGGCGATCCACCATAGCTCCAGTCGCCAGCAGGATATGGCGGACTATCCAGCGGCGCATCGAAGGCGCGCCGCGCAGGAGTCGGCCCAGCAGGAAGTTTGCCACGCCAGTCCGCCCAATAAAAGCGTCCTAGCCGTTGCACAAAATTTCCGTGAATCACCGTCTGCGCATCCGGCAGACTGCTCTTGGAATCGTTGGCACCAGGGCTCGCCTGCGTTTGCGGCACAGGCGCATCGGTTTTCGGTTGCTGAGCGTACACTCCGCCCATCATGACGCTGGCAAAGGCAAAAGCCCCGACATGCAGCGTCCGGGTCCTGCCAGACTTCATGCGTTGAGTCCTTACAGCCAAAAATGAATGCTTTGTGAAGAGAGAACAAGCTTACACCGCGGCCACAACCATACGGAAGCACGTCATAGCAGCTTTCGCAGAACAGCTTGGCACGACTTGGCGGGAGATTTACATTCTTCCCGTCCGATTTCACATCTTCCAAGCGTAGACTTTGGCCAAATCCTGAATCCCTGGCCACCGAGGTGGACACGTGACCGACGCTGAATTTCGGACGACGAAATTACCCCTGCGCGATGGAAGCGGCCTCATGCCGGCTCTGGGCTTTGGGACTCTCATACCCGACTTAAACCTGACGGTAAGTGCCACCCGCGACGCACTGCAAGCCGGCTTTCGACACTTCGACGCCGCCGAGCGCTATCGCAATGAAAGCCAGGTTGGCGAAGCGCTACAAGACGGCATGGCTGCGCTCGGTCTCAAGCGAGAAGACATCTTCGTCACCACAAAACTCTGGAACAGCAATCATCGACCAGAACGCGTCCGCCCCGCATTTGAAGCCAGCCTTGAAAGGCTCAAGCTAACTCATCTCGATCTCTACCTCATCCACACGCCATACGCATTTCAGCCCGGCGATAACCAGGATCCGCGCGACGCATCCGGCAATGTCATCTACGACACCGACATCACCTTGGTCGATACATGGAAAGCCCTTGAGAGTCTTGTCGACCAAGGCAGATGCAACGCCATCGGCCTCTCAGACATCACGCTTGAAAAACTAGCGCCGCTCTACGACGCGGCAAGAATCAAACCCGCCGTCGTACAAGTGGAATCGCATCCATACCTGCCGGAAGACGAACTCCTCCAATTCTGCAAAGAGAAAAGCATCATCCTCCTCGCCTTCGCTCCCTTAGGCCACGGCGCAAGACCCGGCCCGCTTGAAGATCCAGTCATCACGCAGATCGCCACACGCGTAGGCAAAACACCTGCACAGGTATTGCTCGCATGGGCCATTCAACGCGGCACCGCGTTACTCACCACCCCAAAATCCGCAGACCGCGCACAAGAGAACTTCAACATCTCTCCTCTTCCACAAGAAGCCCTCGACGAAATCAATCGCATCGAGACAAGAGAACGCCTCAACAACGTAGTCAATACCGGCGTGCCGGGGTTCATTCCACGCAAACCCTCAGCATGAAAAGGAACAGTCCATGAGCGACATACAAGTCGGACAAGACAGTTTTGAGATGCCTCCCAAAGAGGGCCTCAGCATCGCACATTTTCTTACCGTGAGTGACATTGAGCGATCCGCCCGCTACTACGAAAAAGTCTTCGGCGCTCGCATCCTTACGCTTGGCGATGGCAACGCACCCTGCTACCTTCAACTCGCAAATATCTGGATGATCCTGAACGTCGGCGGCGGCCCCACACCAGACAAACCAACAGTGACACTAAGCACTCCCGACCCCGACCACATCAACAGCTTCATGAACTTTCGCGTAGCCGACATGCAGGCGTCGTATCAGCTATGGAAAAGCCGCGGAGCCGATTTCCTTACAGAACCCATCGATAAATACGGCGAGATACGCTGCTACATCCGCGACCCAGACGGCTATCTCATTGAAGTAGGCCAAAGCCACGCAGGCGTCATGTATGGCTAGCATCAAGTCCAAATACGACAGACCGTCATGTGGCGGTCTGTCGTAGTCATGAAGCCTTAAAGCTTCTAAGAAGATTTACTTCCCTTCCAGTGATTTCGCAGCCTTGCGAATCACATCAATCACAACATCAGGCATAGAGAGCATCGGCACATGGCTGCTCTCCACCTCCGTCACTGTTGCGCCCATACGTTTTGACACCCACCGCTGCAGATCAGGATGAACGGTGTGGTCCTGCTTCGCCAGAACATACCAGCTCGGCTTCGTTCTCCACGCAACGCCGTTGGCATCAAGCTTCTGTTGCTGGAACAAATCAGCAACAGGAGCATAGTGCGTTGCCCAAACCAGCTTCTGTTCTTCAGCGGACAAGTCTCCGCAAAAGAACTCCGTTCCGTTCGGAAGCAACCATGCGCGCCCATCCGCCACCGCCACACGCGAAAAGATGTCGGAAGGATATTTGTCCAGTTGGTTCTGCACCGTCTCACCTGCATCCGGTGCAACGGCCGAGATATAAACCAATCCCGCCACACGTTCATCCACGCCGGCAGCCGTAATCGTAGCGCCGCCATAGGAATGCCCCACAAGCAGAACTGGACTTCCCACACGATTCAGCGTGCGCTTGATAGCAGCCACGTCCCCTTCATACGAGTCCAGGCCATACTGCGCTGCAATCACTTCATGGCCGTCCTTCTGCAGTGCGGGAATGACCTTGCTGAAACACGAGCCATCGGCCCATATCCCGTGACAAAAAACGATAGCGACTTTCTGTTGTGCTGACATGGTGTAACTCCTCAGGTTGAAATTCCGAAGAACACGCGACGCGTTCCCCGTTAGCCATAGAGTCGTCCTCCGCAATCACGCGCACAAATACTTTGATTGCTTGAGCTATGCTTATTGCGCATAGCTAGAGGGTCTCTCAATGGAACTTCGCCATCTGCGTTACTTCATTGCCGTAGCTGAAGAAGGCAGTCTCTTACAGGCCGCCGAGCGTCGACTCCATACCGCGCAACCATCACTCAGTCGACAGATCCGCGATCTCGAAATGGAACTCGGCGTAAAGCTCCTCGAACGCAAAGCGCGTGGCATTGAACTCACCGCCGCAGGTCGAGTCTTTCTCGACCATGCAAGACTCGCACTCATGCAGATCGACGTCGCCTGCGAAGCTGCGCGAAACACAGAACGCCCCCACAAACCAGGCTTCAGTCTGGGCTTCCTTCCAGGTCAGGAAGTCATATGGCTAACCGAAGCTCTACGCGTCTTACGTGACGACGCATCCGGCGCCGACCTCACCATCACAACAAAATCATCACCAGAACTCGCGAACGCATTAATGCAGGGCGAGATCGATGTAGCCCTGCTACGCCGCGAAACCAAAACAGTAGGCCTCGATTTCAAACTACTAACCCGCGAACCTCTTGTAGCGATCCTGCCTGCTCGTCATCGTCTTGCTAGGCATAAAACCATACGCCCGGAAGACGTCTGTCGTGAAGACTTCATCAGCACAGCACGAGCCGCCCCCGTGCTCAAAACTGTCATCGAGGAATACGCCGCAAGAGTCGGCATCAAACTCAAGCAAATCTACGACGCCGAAACTCTCTCAGGCGGCATGTCGCTCGTAGCATCCACCGGCGGCTTCACCCTGCTGCCGTCCTACGTGCAAAACGCCCTCATCCCCTCCGTAGTCGCCAGACCTCTGCACGGCGAAGTCCCAACCATCGACCTCGTCATGGGCTACAACAAGTCCAACACTTCCCCACTACTCAAAAAGTTCCTGCAGTGGGCCGATGAACATGCCTCTCGCGAATCCAGCGTCGTTGCACGTCCTCTCGGCGTTACTGAATCAACCGCCGAAGCCCCTCGGCGAAGACGGGGCCGATAGAAAATCCATCAACCACGCCTCCCATTCCCGCGTTTACAAACCCGGCAGTCGTTCGTCAATAGGTCAGTACTGGCACTTAGTAAACCGACTGCAAAACGGGATGAACGGTATGACAGGAAAAGAAACGGCAGCAACGCTGTTGCTTGTGGCATGCGCCATCGGCAACCTTCAAGGACAAGCGCCTCAGCCCTCACAGCCAAAACAAGAAACAACGGCTACAACCGCAGCTCCGCTGGCCTTTGAGACAGTGTCGATAAAGCCCGCGCCTCCAGGTTCGCTCCCATTCATACCAGCATTCATGCGCGACAAAACAGCACCAGTCTTCGGCCTGCAAACGATGGCAGGACCAGTTTGGCTGACAATTTCTTATGCCTATCGATTGCAGATAAGTGAGGCCAAAGCCGCATTCGAAAAGCAGCCTGCCTGGGTGAAAAAGCGGATCTATAGAGAGACCTTTCGAATCGAAGGCCAGCGCACCAGCGATCAGGTGCGTGAGATGATCCGCACCATGTTGGCAGATCGATTCGCCCTGGAGATTCATGACTTCACCAAAGAGGGCGCGGTGAACAAAGTTGTCCTGAGCAAGCCCGGTGTACTCGGACCCAACATCAGGCCACATCCAGACGGAGCCAGTTGTTCAACGCAAGGGGATGCTTCCGTTGGCAAAGCACCTGATTCTTCAACGCCACCAGTCACGAACTGCGGATTTAGTTGGTACTACACATCAGGAGGTTTGCTACACGTTGGTATAACGAACACAACCTTGGTTGACGGGGTGCGGGCTCTGGCAGGGACCGGAGTTCCCGGCCTCGACACCAAGCCAATCGTGGACGGTACAGAACTAACCGGAAAGTACGACCTAACGCTCGAGTTTCGCCCCGACAGCGGAAGTCCTCGCATCACTCCGGAAGCTGATGACAATGGCGGCCCAACGCTCATCCAGGCAGTCGCGCAACAACTCGGTGTGCGATTAGAAAGCGCAACAGGACCAGTCAGGATCGTAGTGATCGATCACATCTCTGAACCCACACCGGACTGACGCCAACAAGCCTCCACGGCACACTAAGTGGAATTTCGAAATTTGTCCGCATGCGAACAGCTCCGTCCAAAGACGCACAGCTTTCTCAAACCCCTTCCGCATCAACCGCTTGATTCTTCAGCAAAACACTTTGGCGCGGCGATTGCTGGTCCAAACGTTGGAGGAAACACATGCCTTACTTTGAACGAGTCAAGGACAGGTTCTCCGGCCCCTTCAGCCCAACTCTCATCGCCGACCGCCAGAAGGCCGGATGGCAGTTGGTCTCGATCGAGTGGCGTCGAGAACTTCCGGAATCCGAAACACCTCACGAACCGGAACACGCAGAAGAGATTCCTTACGGTCTCCGACTCTCCGACGATTGCATGCGCCTCGAGATCGACCCCTACGAGAATGCAGTCTTGAAGCAGATGATGGATCTGCTGAGCCAGGATTTTTCCTATTCCCAAATCGTCAGCGACCTCAATGAAAAAGGACTGCGAACGCGAACCAACGCTCCGTGGGATCGCGTCAGCCTACACAAAATGATGCCAAGACTAATAGAGGTCGGCCCCAGGCTCTTCGCGGAAGACAAGCGAAAGCGCTCGCTCTCTCAATGAGTACATTGGCCCGTTTTCACCGATCAATGCATCTCCGTGATTCTCGATCAATCCTCTCTCCCTGTCAGAACCAACAGGTTGAAGTTACCTCGCAATGTTCTATCTTTGGCCTCTCAAGAGAGGTCACTGATGCTGATAGGGCATGCGCGTGGAGCATTGTGGGCTGGATTGTCCGCTTTGATCTTGTTTACTGCGGCGGGATGCGATAGCGCGAAGAAGCCGGCGGAGAGTGGCGTTGCTCCGGCAGAGGCGCAATCGATTGCGAAGGATGCCTATGTGTACGGCGTGCCCATGGTTGCGCAGTACAAGACGATGTATGCCTTCTCAGTGGATAAGAGCAATCCGCAGTACAAGGGACCATTCAACTCCGTGCTGAATATTGCGCGTGTTTTCACGCCTGCGGACACGGCGTTTGTCACGCCCAACTCTGACACGCCTTATTCCTTCAGCGGCCTTGATCTGCGGGCTGAGCCGATGGTGATCACCATCCCGAAGATGGAAAAGAATCGCTACTTCGTCTTCCAGTTGATGGATTTGTACACCTTCAACTTTGCATACATTGGCAGCCGCACTACTGGGAATGATGGAGGCACCTTTCTGATTGCCGGCCCGGAATGGAAGGGCGAGGTGCCGAAGAACATCACGAAGACGTTCAACGCTGAGACGGAGTTTGTGTCCGTGGTGGGCCGCACGCAGCTGTTCAATCCTGCCGATCTGCCGAATGTGAAGAAGATCCAGGCTGGCTACAAGATTGAGCCGCTGCACGAATTTGCTCACACGGCACCACCTCCTCCTGCACCGCCCATCAACTGGCCGACACCTATCTCGCCAGCGGAACAGACATCGCTCGCATTCTTCAATCAGATGGCATTCCTTTTGCAGTTCTGTATGCCACCGCACCCCAGTGAGGCAGAGTTGCGGCAGAGCTTTGCAAAGATTGGAATCGTGCCGGGCAAGCCTTTTGACGCGTCTGCGTTTTCGCCTGAGGTTCAAGCGGCTATGAAGACAGGTATTGCCGATGGGCAAAAGGCGATTGATACCAACCGCGCGGCTACTGGCGGCAAGACAGACACACTGTTCGGGTCGCGTGAGTATTTGAAGAACAACTTCCTTGCACGCGCGACTGGCACGCAGATGGGTATTGGCGCTAACTCGCGCGATGAAGCTCTGTATCCGATTCTGGATAAGGATGCGGATGGTCAGCCGCTTGATGGCAGCAAGGGCAAGTACACGTTGCACTTTGCCAAGGGACAGTTTCCGCCAGTAAATGCGTTCTGGTCGTTGACCATGTATGACCTTCCGAGTCAGCTACTGGTGAAGAATCCGATCAATCGCTACCTCATCAACTCGCCGATGCTGCCCCAGCTGAAACTCGATCCGGATGGCGGACTCACTCTGTATATCCAGGCTGATTCTCCGGGAGGCGCGAAACAGGCGAACTGGCTTCCTGCGCCGAAAGGCCCATTCATGATGGCGGTTCGCTATTACTGGCCCAAGCCGGAACTGCTTAGCGGCGACTGGAAATCTCCTATAGTTGAGCGGGCGAAGTAGCAGGCATACACAACACAGCAACCGTTCGAACGAAGGAGCTCTGATGATGGCAACTGTGCTTTGCAGGATGTCAGGAGTTGTTCTGGCAGCAGGTTTGCTTTTTGCGACGGGATGCAATCAGGCGAAGATCACGGAACAGAACGGCATCTCCGCCGCTGATGCACGGACCATTGCAAAGGAAGCCTACATCTACGGCTTTCCGATGGCTGCGAACTACCAGACGATGTACAAGCAGGCGATCGACACTACCAACCATGACTATCAAGGGCCATTCAACACCCTTCATAGCTCGAAGTCAGTGGCCACGCCCGAAGATAAGTTCGTGGTGACGCCGAACTCTGATACGCCGTACTCGTATCTGTGGATGGATTTGCGCGCGGAGCCGCTGGTGGTGACGGTGCCGAAGATTGAGCCGAATCGTTACTACACCGGGCAAATGGTGGATCTGTACACATACAACTTTGCCTACCTTGGCACACGCGCTTACGGGAACGATGGCGGAACCTTTCTGGTTGCCGGTCCCGGATGGAACGGAGCAACGCCCGCCGGAGTGAAAGCGGTCGTTCGCTCAGAAACGCAGTTCGCCTACATCATCTTTCGTACCCAGCTGTTCAACGCAGCCGATTTGCCAAAGGTAAACAAGGTTCAGGCGGGATATCAGGCACAAACACTCAGCGCATTTTTGAAACAACCCGCACCTGCAACTGCGCCACCGGTAAGCTGGCCGAAGATTGGCGACCTGCCTGCGGGCGTGGATGTGTTTCCTTACGTCAACTTTCTCTTCCAGTTCTGTCCGCCGAATCCCAGTGAGAGTGCGTTGCTTGCGCGGTTTGCCAAGTTGAACATCGGTCCGGGGCAGACGTTCGATATGAGCAGGTTTTCACCGGAGATCCAGCAAGCGATTAAAGACGGAGTTAAGGACTCGGACGCTGATCTGGGCACAGTCATGAAGAAGATCAATACCGATCAGATCTCCAGCGGAGAGATGTTCGGAACTCGCGACTTCCTCAAGGACAACTATCTGTACCGCTATGCGGGCGCGAAACTGGGGCTTTACGGCAACTCAAAACAAGACGCGCTCTACTTCGGCTACTTCGTCGACGCGAACCACCAGCCGCTTGATGCATCAAAGTCGAACTACGAGCTTCACTTTTCGAAGGGTGATCTGCCGCCCACCAAAGCGTTCTGGTCTCTCACCATGTACGACGGCAAGACGCAGTTGCTAGTGGCAAATCCTCTGAAGCGCTATCTGCTCAACTCGACCATGTTGAAGTCGTATAAGTTCGGCCCTGATGGATCGTTGACACTCTATGTCTCGCGCGAGAACCCCGGCCCGGTAAGACAGGCGAACTGGCTTCCCGCACCCGACGGGCCGTTCTATGGCGTTTTCCGTGTCTATCTTCCCGGCGATACGGTTATGAATGGGACCTGGAGGAAACCACAGATGCGGCCGGTGCCTGCAAAATGAGACAAAAATGAAAAGCCCGCATCCGAGCCTGGCTGAAAACGAGATTGATTCTGTCAAGCCCTCAAGCTACTTAAACCCAACAAACCACAGGAAATAGAGTTGGCATGATATTTCCTTCAAACCGCTAAAATAGAACCAGAGACAAAAGGGCCACGCTTCCGCGTGGCCCTAACTCGTTTAGAAAGACGATTTTGCCTCTAACTCCAATGGGCAGACGATTTTACAGCCACCAAAACCGTAAACCCAATAGAAAGACGATTTTAGAAAAACCGGGGGGAGGGGGTACCCTCCCTGCTTATGCCCCTGTTGGTTCGTTCTCGGCTTCCACCTTCTTGCGCGCAGCTTCCTTTTCAAAGAAGCGTTCCATGAACTTCGTATCGAAGTCACCCTTGCGGAAGTCAGGATCGGAGAAGATCTTCTGCTGTAGCGGAATCGTCGTGTGAATACCTTCCACCACAAACTGGCTCAGAGCGCGCTGCATCTTGCTCATTGCCTCTTCGCGGTCCTTGCCATGGCAGATGACCTTGGCGATCATGCTGTCGTAGTAAGGCGGAACAACGCCTTCCTGGTACTGGTTCGTATCTACACGAACACCATTTCCGCCCGGCACATTCCATGCCGTGATCTTGCCTGCGGAAGGCGTGAACTTCTCCGGATGCTCCGCGTTGATGCGGCACTCGATCGCATGACCGTTGATCGACGGACGAACCGGAACGATGTCCGGCAGCTTCTCACCAGCGGCAATGCGCAACTGCGCCTTCACCAGGTCGATGCCCGTAATCAACTCCGTCACCGGATGCTCCACCTGGATACGCGTGTTCATCTCGATGAAGTAGATCTCGCCATCTTCATCCATCAGGAACTCGATCGTGCCAGCGTTCCAGTAACCGATCTCACGCAGCGAACGCTCAATCACGCCGCCAAGACGCGTACGAATCTCCGGCGTAATCTGCAGCGACGGAGCTTCCTCGATCAGCTTCTGGTGACGACGCTGAATAGAGCATTCACGCTCGCCCAGCGACATCACGTTGCCATGCTCGTCAGCCAACACCTGGAACTCAATGTGACGAGGACGCTCGATGAACTTCTCCATGTACAGGTCGCCATTGCCGAAGGCGTTCAGCGCCTCGGTCGATGCCTGGTTGTACAAACCGGGAAGCTCCTCTGCCGAACGGACGATACGCATACCGCGTCCGCCGCCGCCAGCCACAGCCTTCAGGATCACCGGATAACGCACATCCGCAGCCCACTGCAGCGCCTCTTCCACCGACCCGATAACACCATCGGACCCCGGCAGGATAGGCACATTAGCCGCCTTCATAGTCTGCCGGGCGGTGGACTTCTCACCCATCATCCGCGTCACTTCAGGGCGCGGTCCGATGAACTTGATGTTGCTCGCGCGGCACACCTCGGCGAAGTTGGCGTTCTCGCTCAGCAGTCCGTAACCGGGATGAATCGCGTCCACATCCGCGATCTCTGCGGCAGAGATAACCGCCGGAACGTTGAGATAGCTCTCCGCGGAGCGCGGAGGGCCAATGCAGATAGCCTCATCCGCAAAGCGGACGTGGAGGCTGTTACGGTCGGCCTCGGAGTATACGGCCACAGTACGGATGCCAAGCTCCCGGCAAGCCGAGATAACCCGCAGTGCAATCTCGCCACGGTTCGCGATCAGGACCTTCTTGAACATGCCCATGTCCTTACCGCGGCCGTACCGCGAACAGCGGCTGGCCATACTCGACAGGCTTGCCATTCTCGGTCAGCAGCTTCACCACTTCACCGGCGACGTCGCTCTCGATCTCGTTCATCAGCTTCATGGCTTCCACGATGCAAACCACCTGGCCAACAGAGATGGTGTCACCCACCTTCACGAACGGCGCAGAACCAGGAGCGGAGCTCTCATAGAAAGTACCCACGATGGGCGACTTCACCTCGTGCAGCACCTCTGCCGGGGCAGCCGCCGCTGCAGGCGCAGGAGCAGCCAGCGGAGCGGCAGCGACCGGTGCCGGGGCCACATGCGGAGCCGCCGCGAGGTGCGCAAAATGCGTCGGATCAAATGCAATGGGCGCAGCGGGCTGCGCAAACTTGATGCGGACATGTTGCTCGCCGCGGTGAAGATCAAATTCAGCGATGCCGTTGTCCTTCAAGAAGGAGACAAGCTCGCGAAGTTCCTGCAAATCGTTCTGTTCCATCATCTTCCTTATGCCTGCCTTGCGCTCTCGGCATTCAATGCCGCGCTACAGTTCCATCCAGCCTTTGTGCACCGGGGTCAGCACCTCGGCGCCATCTTCCGTGACCAGTACAGAGTCTTCGATGCGCACGCCGAAGCGTCCGGGCAGATACACCCCGGGTTCGATTGTAATCACGGTTCCGGCCTTCAGAACGTCTTTACTGTCTTTCCCCACTCGAGGAACCTCATGAATTTCCAATCCGACTCCGTGCCCGGTGGAATGGGTGAAGTATTTCCCATACCCCACCGCCTCCAGAGTCGAACGTGCCGCAAGATCCACCTCACCGCAACTAGCGCCCTCATGAACAGCGTTAACGGCCGCCTGCTGCGCAGCAAGAACGGCTTCAAAGACATCACGCTGCTCCGCCCACCGCTGTTTCCAGCGGGAGGGAACAGATTTTTCACCGTATCCAATCGCGAAGGTGCGAGTCATATCAGAGCAGTAACCATCCAAGACAATACCGAAGTCCAATGTGACCAGGTCACCAGGTTGGATGCGCGCTTCTGTGGCGCGAGCATGCGGCTGGCTGCCTCGCTCACCTGCGGCAACAATCGTCTCAAAGCTCATAGACTCAGCACCGGCCATGCGTGCGCGATGCTCCAGCTCGCCGGCGATATCGCGTTCCCTCATCCCCGGCTCAATCCATCCGAGTAGACCTTCGTAAAGCGAACAGGTCAACGAGGCCGCGCGGCGCATGGATTCCACTTCGGTAGCGTCTTTGATCACTCGCAACGCTGCGACCAAGCCATCGGCGGGGACGAAGAAGCCTCTTTTCCCTGCTGCTTTCTTCATGGCAGCCAGAGTGGCCACCGTGGTTTGTGTACGGTCAAAGCCACACTGGGACGCATGTTGTTCGGCCCATATACATGCCTCTACAACTGCTGATTTAGGGGCAATGCGTACGCTCGCGCTCTGCACTTCACGTTTTGCCTGGACGGTATACCGACCATCGGTAAACAGGCGCGAAGTCAGCCGTGGCTCCGCCACTACGACCAGTGCGGCATTCGATCCGGTAAAGCCCGTTAGATAACGGACGTCGGGAAGGTGCGTAATCAGAAGCGACGGTATGGACCGGCGTCGCAACTCCTGCGCAAGGTGGCGGATACGTCCGCGATGCATCATCTTTAACAGGATACGACGACGCGCGTTTCCCTGTCGCATGGCCAAGCCAGTATCATGACGTATGTCCTCGCGGAAGAGCGCAACAGGAAACCTTACGCGACGGCGCTTTCTTGCGGGAGCCACGCTTACCGCCGGAGGTCTGGCCCTATACTCGGGCGAGATAGAACGGCACGTCCTCATGACCGTGGAACGCACAATTCACATCCGCAACCTGCCTGCCCCTTTTCACGGCTTCCGGATTGCGCAACTCAGCGACTTTCACTTTCATGACTATGACGAATCGTTCTTTGTCCGCCACGCCATTCAAAAAGTGAATGAGCTTGCGCCAGATATGGTCGCTCTCACTGGCGATTTCATCACGACGAGCAAAGACGAACATCGCCAGGCTGTACCCGATGCCTATGCTTGCGCCGAAATACTGCGTGAGATTAAATGCCCGGTACGCTTCTGCTCTCTCGGCAATCATGATGTATCGATTAAGGCTGATGTAGCGGATGCGTTACGACGCAATGGCCTCACGCTCTTAATGAATCAGTTCACCACGCTGGAGAAACGAGGCGAAAGAATATGGGTCTCCGGCATAGCTGATGCTTACTTTGACGTGCCCAATCTCGCACTCGCTATGCCGAAAAGGAAAACGGACGAACCGATCGTCCTATTGGGACATGAACCGGATTTTGCCGATACGATCGCCTCTCAGAACTACTATGTCGATCTGATGTTGGCAGGACATACGCACGGAGGACAGGTGCGGCTTCCCTTCCTACCGCCGATCCTTCTGCCTGCTATGGGTGAGAAATATGTCGAGGGTCTGCACACGGTGGGCAGTTCTGGGATGCAGGTCTATGTAAATCGTGGGCTCGGCTGCATGCATCTTCCGTTCCGATTCAATTGCCCACCAGAACTAACCCTGCTTACGTTGCAACCTGCCTGAGCTACTTCGCTGAGCGCGCGGGCTTCTTGCTTTCGGGCTTGGCAACAACGGTTTCCGGCATCGCCGCTCCCGACTGATGATCCATCCAGGTGTCCAGCAGGGTCTTCTTGAACCGCCATCGATTTCCCAGCTTGAAAGCGGGTACAAATCCTTCTGAGGCGTAGCGGTACAGCGTGTCGCTGCTGATTCCCAGATATCCAGCAGCCTGGCGGATATCCATGACTTCGCGAATGGCTATTTCTGCGGCGTTCGGCATGGTTTCTTCCCAGGGGTTTAGGATTCGTGGGAAATCGCACCTTCCCAGCCCCATACTTGTACCCCTTTCCCCGGTCAGGTACAAGCAAATTCTTTTAGCTGTGTCGGTTACCGGGGTTCGAGGCAAGAACGACTGGCCTTTTCATTCGGCGTCCGCACCGCTATACATTGCCTCAATCTCCTTCGCGTAGTTAGTGGCCACCACACGCCGCTTTAACTTAAGACTGGGCGTGACTTCGCCTCCATCCACCGTCCATTCATCGGGCACCAAACGGAAGCGCTTTACCTTTTCCCACGGCGAGGCTTCTTGATTCACGCGATCAAATTCTTTCTGATACCGCTCAATCACCCTCTCATCATGAACCAAGGCTTTGCGGTCTGATGCCGCAATTCCCTGCTCCTTCGCCCACTCTTCAAGCACGGGGAAATTCGGCGAGACAATAGCGGCGACGTACTTTCGTCTATCACCCTGCAATGCCACAAAACCAATCAGAGAAGAAACCTTGAGCTTGTTCTCAATGGGCTGCGGTGCAATGAATTTACCGCCAACCGTCTTGATCAGTTCCTTCTTCCGATCAGTGATGGAGAGGAAACCTTCGGAGTCGATCTTCCCGATATCGCCGGTCTTGAACCACTCGCCGTCCATCACTTCGGACGTCTGTTCAGATTTCTGCCAATAACCCTGAAAGATGCTGGGACCGCGCACTTCCAACTCCCCATCCTCTGCAAACCGCACGTCGATGTTCTTCAGCTTCGGTCCGATGGTTCCGAGTTTGTTGCGACCGGGCAGGTTTACGGCAATGACAGGAGAGGTTTCCGTAAGCCCGTAGCCTTCGAGAATCGAGATACCCGCCGAAGCGAACCACTGCGCCAAATCGATGCCAAGTGGGGCACCACCAGCTACGAATACCTTCACCCGTCCGCCAAAAGCTTCACGCAGCTTGCTGTACACCAGCTTGTTCGCGATCTTCCATGACAGCGAAGAAGGCTCGCCCAGCATCTGCGCCACTTCATCCCGATGCTTTGCACCGGTCTTGATGGCCCATTGGAAGATCTTCGCTTTCAGACCACCAGCCTTCAACGCCTTACCCTCTGCGGACTGACGCACACGTTCGTAGACACGCGGTACCGCGACGAAAATCGTCGGCTTGACTACAGCCATCGCAGGAAGAACACGCTCCGGACGGCTGACATACGCGAGCGTGACATTCTCCGCGTAAAACAGATAGTCAATGTGGCGCGCCGTCACGTGCGACAACGGCAGGAACGACACCATCAGGTCATCCGCTCCGAAGCGAAACAGCTCTGTCGTCATCGACAGATTGGATGCAACGTTGCCATGCGACAGCACCACGCCTTTGGCGTCGCCCGTGGTGCCAGAGGTGTAGATGATGGTTGCAGTATCTTCAGGCTGCACCGATGCCACAGCCTGATCGAATGCTGCATCACGTCCGGAAGAATCCTCACCGGCAACGAGGTCCGAAAAAGGAAGGCCGATTTCGCCACTGTCCATCGCGACAATCGTTCCCTCAAATCCTGTCCCAAGAACTTTCTTCGCAACATCCTGCGTAGAAACGAAGACAATCTTCGCGCCGCTGTCTGCGAGTTGCGCGCGCGTCTGGTCCGGCGTCAGCGTTGGAAACATGGGAACGTCAACAGCGCCAATGGCGAGCGACGCAAAGTCTGTCACTGCCCATTCCCAACGGTTTTCAGCGATGAGCCCAACTCGATCACCCTTCGCAATGCCCTGCGACTGCATCCATGCAGCCAGGCGTCGCGTACGCCAATAGAGCGCGTCGCAGGAGATGGCCTCCCACCGTTCACCAACGGGTGTAAGAATGGCGCGCTCACTGCCACGGGAGGTGGCGTTCCGGAAAACATCGTTCAGCGTACGCAGTTCCATGAGACTCCCAACAGGGTATGTACCAGCCCAACGGTCATCCTACATGGAAGCAGAAAACTATCGATTGCGTTGGATGAGAAATCTCACCGTGACCATGCGGCAAGACGGATGACACCATCCCTTCAACCTCATCAAAGCCTTTTCCGAAAAGAAAAATGGACCCGGTATAACCGGATCCATTTTGTTGTTGGTGATCGTGACTCAGGCCTGCGGCAAAGGCACCATGCGCAGGAATCGCGGAGAGTAAGCCGGCCAATCCGCCAGCATGCGCGCTGCACGTGTGCTGCCCGCCTTCTCGGCATGCTCTTCCAGCAGAGCCTTCAGTTCTGCCTGAGCTGCCTCGTCGGTCTCAGCAAACGGAACTGCCTGAAGGAATTCCGCGTGGTAACGCGTCTGCGCGAGAACAGTGTCGTCCACGTCATAGATCCACGCGATGCCGCCAGTCATACCTGCACCGAAGTTCATACCGATCTCACCGAGAACGACAACGGTACCGCCAGTCATGTACTCACAGCCGTGGTCACCCACGCCTGCAACCACGGCCGTTGCGCCGGAGTTACGCACTGCGAAGCGCTCGCCTGCGTACCCCGCAGCAAACAGCTTGCCTGCCGTTGCACCGTACAAAGCTACGTTGCCCAGCACCACGTGATGACCACCACTGCCAACCGCCATGCCGCGTGCACGGATGACTATTTCGCCACCGCTCAGGCCCTTTCCAACGAAGTCGTTTGCCTCGCCGGTCAGCGTCAGGTGCATGCCTTCGACGGCGAACGCGCCAAAGCTCTGACCCGCAGTGCCTGCCAGGTTAATGTTGATCTCCGGCACCGGCATTGGCGATTCCGCCTTTGCACGCAGCACAGAAATCTCACCTGCGATACGAGCGCCTACGGCGCGGTCGCGATTGGCGATGATGTCCTGAACCTCGTAGGGCTTGCCTTCCACAACTGCCGCCAGTGCAGGTTCCACCCACGGCTCGTCGAGGGCCGGACGGCTCTCCGGACGATCATTGCGGATCCCGGCCCACTTGCGCGGACCTTCGCCCACCTGTGCCAACATCGGCGATAGATCCAGACCACCATCAGCACGGACCTGCTGCAGCAGGTCGACACGTCCAATGGCGTCCTCGATCGATGCGAGGCCATAGCGAGCCAACAGCTGCTGCAGATCGCCTGCAAGCTGCTGGAAGAAGCGAACCACATGCTCAGGCTTGCCGCGGAAACGAGCGCGAAGTTCTGGCTTCTGTGTGGCAATGCCGGTGGGGCAGGTGTTCAAGTGGCACTGACGCGCCATGTCACAGCCCATTACGACCAGGACAGCAGTACCGAATGCATATTCGTCAGCACCGAGCAGCGCCGCGATCAGGACATCACGCGCCGTGGACAGGCCACCGTCCGTACGAAGACGTATGCGTCCACGCATGCCGTTCGCCATCAGCGTCTGCTGTGCTTCGGCCAGTCCAAGCTCCCACGGATTGCCTGCGTACTTGATAGAGGACAGCGCCGCAGCGCCCGTGCCACCGACGTTTCCGGCGATCACCACGTAATCGGCATAAGCCTTCGCGACACCCGCTGCAACCGTACCTACGCCGCAGCTCGAAACCAGCTTCACACCCACCGCGGCGCGCTTGTTGACGCGCTTCAGGTCGTGGATCAGCTCCGCCAGATCCTCAATGGAGTAAATGTCGTGATGCGGTGGCGGCGAGATCAGCGGCACGCCCGGCTGGGCATGACGTAGACGCGCGATGAGGCCAGAAACCTTATGGCCAGGAAGCTGACCACCCTCACCGGGCTTGGCTCCCTGCGCCACCTTGATTTCAATCTCCTCAGCATGCGCCAGGTATTCCGCCGTAACACCGAAGCGTCCGCTGGCCACCTGCTTAATGCGATTGTTCAGCAGCGAGTGGATTGCAGGAGCCTCAACCATCGGCTCAGCAACCGCAACGCCGCCCTGCGCAGGCTTGTTCACGAACGAAGCTGCCTCGCCGGGCTGCGGCACGCGGCGATTGCCAGGATGCGTACGGTAGACATCCGAATCCTCACCGCCTTCACCCGTATTGCTCTTACCGCCGAGCGTATTCATCGCAATAGTGATGGTGGTATGCGCCTCGGGACTCAGAGAACCAAGCGACATCGCCGAAGCGATAAAGCGGTGGTACATCGAAGAAGGCTGCTCCACCTTATCCAGCGGCAGTTCCGCGCCGGCCGGAGAGATTTCCAACAGTTCACGAAGCACCGTGGGTTCATTGCTGGAATCCACGGCGGACGAGTAAATCTGGAACGCCTTCGCCGGGTCTTCCGGAAGAGCCACATTACGGGCCGATCCCACCACAGACTGCAACGCCTTTACATGCGACGGTGCCCATGCGTGCGGCTCTGCCAGCTCTGCCTTGCGGAACTTCACCCAGCCGTAGTCAGGCAGGTCAATCTTCGCTTGAAGCTCGTCAGATACAGGTGCTCCCCAGTTCTGACGAATGGTGTGCTCAATCTGCGCAAATCCAATGCCGCCAATGGGTGCAGGAGTGTTCGGGAAACAGCGGTCTACAACCTCGTTGCCCAGCCCCAGAATGTCGAACGGATACGCGCCGCGATAGCTGTCCACCACGCTAACGCCCATCTTCGACATGATCTTTGCCAGACCAGCATCGAAGGCCTTCAGCATCTTTACTTCAGGCACCTTCGGGTCGCCATCGGCACCGGCCGTTGCACGGGCTGTTTCCAACGCCAGCCACGGGCATACCGCACCCGCACCATAACCGATGAGTACAGCGGCATGATGCACATCGCGTACATCACCTGCCTCCACGGCAATACCAGTAGCAGTGCGCAGGCCAGCCTTCACCAGTGCGTGATGTACTACGCTGACTGCAATAGCCATAGGAATCGGCAGGTTATCTGCATCGGCGCTGCGATCGCTCAACAGCAGAATCTCAACACCGGAACCAACCAACTCCACCGCGTTGGCACAGAGCGCTTCAATGCCAATCTGCAGCGAGAAATCCTTGTTGAAAACACACTTCAACTCGCGCAGCCGAAGCGTATCGCTATGCGGATACTTACCCTGACGCAGAGCATCCAACTTGCCTACCGAAAGAAACGGCGACACCAGCGACATGCCGGGCAGCGTAGCGTGCTTGTCCAGCATGTGCGACCACGGTCCGAGGCGTGTGTGCAGGGAGACAACGATGGCCTCACGCAGAGGGTCGATCGCTGGATTCGTCACCTGCGCAAAGCGCTGGCGGAAGTATGCGTAGATAGGACGCGGTGTGCGCGCCAGCGGAGCCAGCGGTGTATCGTCGCCCATGGACCACACAGCGTCTTTGCCGTCCGCCGCCATTGGCGTCAGGATCATGCGCACATCTTCCTTCGTGTAACCGAAGCTCTTCTGCGCACGCGCAATGGCGTCGAAATCCGTCGGGGGCAGGTCTACCCACTCTGCCGAAATCGTCAGATCGTCGATCAGTGCCGCGTACGAACCGTCCTCATCGAACAGGTCAAGCAGTTGATCGTTCTCATAGATCTTCTTGGCTTCAAGGTCGACCACTAACATCTGGCCAGGGCCAAGGCGGCCGCTGTGCAGCACCGTTTCTGGATCGATATCCACCAGACCAGCTTCCGAACCAGCAACGACGAGGCCATCCGTCGTGATCGCATAACGGCTGGGCCGCAAACCATTGCGGTCCAGCGCCGCGCCTACATAACGGCCATCAGCAAATCCCAGCGCAGCAGGACCGTCCCACGGCTCCATGGTGTCGCGGTGATATTTCAGGAACGCCGATTCACGGTTTGTCACCGCAGGCGGCAGCAGAACGCGAACTGCCTCAGCAATGGAATAGCCATTACGAGTCAGAAGTTCCACGGTCTCATCCAGCGAGGTGGAATCCGTGCCATCCTGCGTCAGGATGGGTTGGCACTCCGCGGGCAGCGTGGAATAGCGCGCTTCCATGCGTGCGCGATTGCCCCACACAGTATTGATTTCGCCATTGTGCGCCAGCATACGACCCGGCTGTGCACGATGCCATGCGGGTGTCGTGTTCGTCGCATAACGCTGATGGAACAGAGCATACGGAGTCACGTACGCGGCGTCCTGCAGGTCAGGAAAGAACTCCGGTAGCAGACGTCCGCTGCACATCGACTTGTAAACGATCTTGTTCGTTGAAAGCGAAGCGACATAACCGGACGTCTCGCCCGCCTCAAACTTCCGCTCAAAGCTTTTGCGCGCCAGGTACAGGCTGCGCTCCAGATCCACAACATCCGCCGTCACCAAGACATGGCGAATCTCCGGCATGGTGCCAAGCGCAATCTCACCCAGAACTTCCGGCTTCACCGGCACATCGCGCCACGCCAGAATCGTCAGACCCTGCTCTACTAGGCATGCTTCCAGGACATCGCAGGTATTGGCACCTTTTTCATTGACGAACACCACGCCAACGCCCAGCGGCTTCTCTTCGGCAAGCGTCACGCCGGTTGCATCCAGCAGGAGCGCGCGGGGAACCGCCGTCATGATGCCAACACCGTCGGAGCTCTTACCGTCCGCAGCCACAGCGCCACGATGAGCCAGGCGAGCAAGTGCCGTCAGTGCGTCTGTAAGCACCTTGTGCGACGGTTTATTTCCGGAATCCGCAACAAATCCAACACCACAGGAGTCGTGGTCAAAGCGAGGATCGACAAGCGAGCGCACGGGACGACAGGCACTCGTGACCTCAGAACGGGTCGGCAAAAACTGGGTAGCCATAGCTCATTCTACTGCGCGAAAACACCGCCGGATAGCGGAAACGCAGTCTTTCTTGTAAGGGTGCCTAACCATTTCCCGCGTAAGCGGCAGAAATGCACAACGGGAATCTTGACTGGCAGGGCTCTGTATATTTATACATGTTTATGCATACTTATGCATCGGCGAATTTACGCCATGCATCCAATGCATAGCCGGGAGACGGCTCTGAATTTCTCTCGCTACCGCCCCCACCAAAGGTCAACGGCAGCTATCTTCTTCGGGTGTGAGGCATCTTCATGAAACAGCAGCGCCAATCAGCAATTCGCGAGCTTCTGGTGTTGACCGCAATCGTCAGCCAGGATGAGCTGCGCAAGAAGCTGCAGAAGCGCGGGTTTACCGTGACGCAGGCGACTTTATCGCGCGATTTCCATGAACTTCGCGTATACAAGGGACCGAATGGATATGCGCTCCCCGGCGATCTGGACGAAGAGGACGACGATCCCGGCATCAAGGAAACACTGTTCAACTTTGGCCTGGAAGTAAAACAGGCTCAAAATCTTCTCGTTCTCATCACACGCACCAGTGGAGCGCAGCCCGTAGCCGCCGCACTGGATTACGAAGATTGGCCGGAGATGCTGGGCACGATTGCCGGCGACGACACGGTCCTTGTTATCTGCGCCGACTCCAAAGGCGCTGCCGCGCTGAAAACGCGCATGGAAGAGTTGATCGGATGAGCACAGCACTGTATGAAACGGAACCGCTGGCCACGCTGGCGAAGCTCCCACGTTCTACCGTTCGCACCGCCGTTGCAGGTGTCACTGGCTATGCCGGTGGGGAACTCGCACGTTTGCTGCTGAATCATCCGCGCCTGCGTGAAACGCAGCCCATCTTCCTCGGCCGCATGGGCTCTGAGGCTGACGGCACCACGGTCTACGATCTGCATCCGCACATTGCGCATAACGAAATTGGCGCGCCCGCGGTTGTTCCCTTCACATGGGAAACGCTACGCGACAGCGGCACCGAAATCCTGTTTCTTGCAACGCCGCATGAACAGTCGCGCGAGTGGGTTCCCTTCGCGTTGGAAGCTGGCATCCGCGTGATTGATCTTTCCGGCGCATGGCGCCTGCACAACACAGCCAATGCTGCCGTGTACAAGCTGCACGATGCTGATCCTGTACTCGCTGCAAAGCTGCAGGAAGAAGCTGTGTACGGCAATCCGGAACTGCATCGGAATGAGATTCGTGAGGCACGCCTTGTAGCGAATCCAGGCTGCTATTCCACCAGCATCATCCTTGCGCTTGCGCCTTTCATCCGCGCTGGAATCGTCGACGTGGAACACGGCATTGTGTGCGATGCGAAGAGTGGCGTCAGCGGCGCGGGCAAAGCACCGACTGCAAAGACACACTTCATGTCTGCTGCGGACAATCTTTCGGCGTATGCAGTCTTCGGACATCGGCACACCGGCGAAATGCTGGAACAACTTGGATTGAGCAGTGATCAGATTCAGTTCACACCGCATCTGCTGCCGATTCCACGCGGCATTCTGTCGACCATTTATCTGCGACTGAATGAGAAGAAATCCGCGGCGGAGCTAGAAGCTGTCCTGCGCAATTTCTATGCGGGTAGCCCGATGGTACGAGTGCATCGTGCAGGTGATCTTCCGCAGATTCAACATGTGGCACGTACGAACTATTGCGATATCGGATTTGAGCTTGCGCCGGATGGTAAGCGGCTCGTTGTTGTTTCCTGCCTGGACAACCTGCTCAAGGGTGCGTCAGGACAGGCTGTACAGAACTTGAATGTGATGTGTGGTTGGAAGGAATCGGAGGGACTCCTGTGAAGTATGTCGTGAAACTTGGGGGTGCCGCTCTGGAGAAGCCGGAACTACTTCACGCGATTGGCAAGGCCATCGCGGAGCTGGTTGCGGACGGGCATCAGGTGGCAATCGTGCACGGTGGTGGCGTTCAGTTAACGAAGACGCTGCAGGCATTGGGTAAGAAGAGTGAATTCATCAGCGGTCTGCGTGTGACTGACGCGGAAACGCGTGACGCTGCGTTGATGGTGTTGGCAGGCCGCGTGAATAAATCATTGGTCGCGTCGCTGGGCCAGCAGGGACAGGCTGCGGTGGGCATCTGCGGTGGCGACGGACACGTGTTCCGCGCACGCAAGAAGCAGACCACGCCAGACCTCGGTTTTGTTGGCGAAATCGCAGCAACCGATCCACGCTGGCTGGATGCTATCTGGAAGATGGGCGCTGTGCCCGTCATCAGTTCCATTGCGCTTGGCTTCGACGGCGAGTACTACAACATCAACGCCGATGAAATGGCGAGCGCCACGGCAGTCGCAACGAAAGCCGATGCGTTGGTCTTCCTCACCGACGTTCCGGGAGTGAAGGGTGCGGATGGCCAGGTGATGCGTTGGTTGTCACTGAAGGAAATCCCGCAGCTTGAGAAACAAGCCATCATTTCAGGCGGGATGCTGCCAAAGCTGAATGCCTGCCGCGACGCCCTGTTGGGCGGCGTTAAACGCGTTCGCATCTTACCTGCCGAGGCGGCAAAGGTACTGCCGGACCTAATCAGTTCGCGCGTGAACGACGGAACGGAGGTTATGGTCGCATGAACAATTTCAATCAGCACGACAACTCAATCATCAACGGAGGCGCAGCAGACATGAACCTTGTTGCTACCCAGGCCGCGGAGAAGAAGCTCCTGCTTCAGACCTATGACCGTCACCCGATTCTCTTGACGCGCGGCGAAGGCGTGCACCTGTTCGATGATGCTGGGCACCGATATTTGGATTTGCTGAGTGGCATCGGCGTCTCTGCGCTTGGCTATGGCCATCCTGCGATCACGAAGGCCATCCATGAGCAGGCTGCAACGCTGCTGCATACGTCAAACCTCTTCTATCACCAGGGCACTGCCACGCTTGCCGTCAAGCTGACGGAGATTACCGGCATGGACCGCGTTTTCTTCTGCAACAGCGGCACGGAAGCATGGGAAGCTGCGCTGAAGCTGGCGCGTGCTCATGCAGGTGTTTTACGCACAGAAGGAAAGACCATCGGCACGCGTTTCATCGCCATGGAACACAGCTTCCACGGCCGCACCATGGGCTCCGTTGCAACCACGCACAAGCAGAAGTATCGCGAACCGTTTAACCCGGTGATGCCGGACGTGATCTTCGTTCCATTCAACGACGTCGACGCACTGCGCGCCGCCTTCGATGAGAACGTGTGCGCCATTGCGTTGGAGTGCCTGCAGGGCGAGGGTGGTATTCATGCTGTCTCGAAGGAGTTCTTCGCAGCTGCGCGCGAACTGTGTGACAACAGCGGCGCCCTGCTGCTCTGCGACGAAATTCAGAGTGGCATGGGACGTACCGGCAAGTGGACGATGTATCAGCACTACGGCATCCAGCCAGACGTGACCACGCTGGCGAAGCCCATTGCGGGTGGGCTGCCCATGGGTGCCATGCTGTGCACGGAAGAAGCAGCACGCGCCATTACTCCCGGCATGCACGGCACCACGTTTGGTGGTGGTCCCTTGGCCTGCGCCGTTGCGATTGCTGTGATTGACGAGATTCAGGAGTCACGTCTTCTCGCACATGTAACCGAAGTGGGCGATTATTTCATCGCGCAGCTTCGCTCGCTGGCTTCAGAACACGACAGTATCATTGAAGTACGCGGCGCTGGCTTCATGATTGGTGTTGAGATGAAGTCTGCGGAAATCGCAAAAGAGGTTGCGGACAAGATGCTGTTTGAACGGCACATTCTGATCAACCGCACCAGCGAAACCGTACTGCGCTTCCTTCCTCCCTATCTGATAACGAAGGCGGATGTTGACGAAACGATTGCTGCATTGAGCAGCCTCATTGCAGATGCTGAGACGGCGCAGGCCGCACTCGCAGAGGAACAGGTCCATGGGTAGCAAGACAGTTGTTATGGGAAGCGCGTCAGGCGCTTCTGAAGTACTCGATATGCCAAAGCCGAAGGTTGCGCTTGGCATTCAATCCGATGCGGGTTTCACCGAAGCAGCGAAGAGCCTGCGCGGCCGCGATCTCTGTTCCATGAGCGACCTTTCCGTACAGGAACTGGCCGCCCTCATGGAACTAGCTCACGCAGTCAAAGCACATCCAGAAGACTTTAAGCACGCTCTGGATGGCAAGCAGATGGTGCTGATCTTTGAAAAGGCGTCGCTACGTACGCGCCTTACTTTTGAAGCAGCCATCAACACGCTTGGCGGCAACGCGATTTTCTACGACCAGACGCAGTCGCCGCTGGGTGAGCGTGAATCGCTGTCGGACGTTGCGCACAACCTGGAACGCTGGATGAACGTCATCGTGCTGCGTACCTATGCGCACGAGACAGTCACCGAGATCGCCGACATCAGCAAGGTTCCTGTAATCAATGCACTCAGCGATTACGAGCATCCCTGCCAGGCCATTACCGACTTCATGACCATTGAAGAGCGCTTCGGCACGGCAGAAGGCGTGAAGTTCACCTACGTTGGCGACGGCAATAACGTGTGCAACTCGCTGATGCTCTGTGGTGCCCTGCTGGGTGCGCACATGACCATCGCAACTCCCAAAGGCTACGAACCGAAGTTGGAGATCATTCACAAGACGATGGCCATAGCCGAAGATACCGGCGCGACCATCACGCTGACGCATGATCCCATCAAGGCCGTAGAGGGCGCCGACGCAATCTACACCGACGTCTGCATCTCCATGGGCCAGGAAAACGAAACCACCAAGCGCACGCCGATCTTCAAGCCTTACCAGGTGAACGAAGCTCTGATGGCGCATGCTACGGATCACACCATCTTTATGCACTGCCTGCCCGCACACCGCGGTCAGGAAGTAACAGATGCCGTTATCGACAGCGAACAGTCGGTGGTATTCGATCAGGCGGAAAACCGTATGCACGCACAGAAATCGCTACTGCTGATGCTGTTGGGCGGAGCGAAGCGTATCCCTCGCGACCGTGGTGTAAACGGCAAGCGTCGCCGTACCCTCGCATAGACCTCAGAGCGGCTGTAAGCATATCTGCAGCCGCTGACTTACACTGAAGTTCTCGGAAAGATTAGGCCCGGCACGTTGCACAAGCGCTGCCGGGCTGTCACACGCTGGCAACACCTGCACGAAAGGCCTCACTGATGTCCGTCATTCTCGAATCGCTTCCCACCGGCCAGAAGGTCGGCATTGCTTTCTCCGGCGGCCTGGATACCTCCGCCGCGCTGCACTGGATGAAGCAGAAGGGCGCAATTCCCTACGCTTACACCGCGAATCTGGGACAGCCCGATGAATCCGATTACGACGCCATCCCGCGCAAAGCGTTGGAATACGGCGCAGAAAAGGCTCGACTGATTGATTGCCGTGCGCAGCTTGTCCGTGAAGGCATCGCCGCGTTGCAATCAGGAGCGTTCCACGTCACGACGGCGGGCGTTACTTACTTCAACACCACACCCATTGGCCGCGCTGTTACCGGCACCATGCTGGTCACGGCGATGAAGGAAGACGACGTAAACATCTGGGGCGACGGCTCCACCTATAAGGGCAATGACATCGAGCGTTTCTATCGCTACGGCCTGCTCGTGAACCCAGACCTGAAGGTGTACAAGCCCTGGCTGGACGCCACGTTCATCGACGAACTGGGTGGCCGCAAGGAGATGAGTGAGTTCCTCATCCGTTCTGGTTTCGATTACAAGATGTCGACGGAGAAGGCGTACTCCACCGACTCGAACATCTTGGGCGCAACGCACGAAGCCAAGGACCTCGAACATCTCAGCACATCCATGAAGATCGTTGCGCCCATCATGGGCACGGCGTTCTGGCGCGATGATGTGGACGTGAAGCGTGAACAGGTAAGCGTGCGTTTTGAAGAAGGTACTCCTGTTGCGTTGAACGGCAAAGAATACAACGACCCCGTCGAACTGATGCTGGTAGCCAACCGCATTGGCGGACGCCACGGCCTCGGCATGTCTGACCAGATCGAAAACCGTATCATCGAAGCGAAGAGCCGCGGTATCTATGAGGCGCCCGGTCTTGCGCTACTCTTCATCGCGTATGAGCGCCTCATCACGGGCATCCACAACGAAGACACCATCGAGCAGTACCGCGAGAATGGTCGCAAGCTGGGCCGCCTGCTCTACCAGGGCCGTTGGTTCGATCCGCAAGCCATCATGCTGCGGGAAGCTTCGCAGCGTTGGGTTGCGCGTCCTGTTACCGGCGAAGTCACGCTGGAATTGCGTCGCGGCAATGACTACTCCATCCTGAACACGGAGAGCCCGAATCTCACGTTTGCTCCTGAGCGTCTCTCCATGGAGAAAACCGAATCATCGTTCTCTCCGCGAGACCGCATCGGCCAGCTCACGATGCGCAACCTGGACATCACAGACACGCGCGCTAAGCTTGCGACGTACGCCGCAAGCGGTCTCATCTCGCTGAGCAGTGGCTCTGAGATGCCCAAGCTCAAAGGTGCGGAAGAGTAAATGGCGAACGAAGCAAACAAAATGTGGTCAGGCCGCTTCCGCGAGCCGTTGAACAAAGCATTCGAGCAATGGCAGCGTTCTTTCCCGTTTGATTGGCGCTTGTTGCCACAGGAAGCCGCAGCCAGTAAGGCGCATGCGAAGACCATCGCCGCGGCAGGCATCCTCACCGATGCTGAGTTGCAGTCCATCGTGAATGGACTCGACTCACTCGCGGATGACTTCGCAAACGAGCGTCTGAACCTGAAGAGCGATGTTCCCGAAGACATTCATCACTTCGTGGAACTCGAACTGAAGGAACGCATCGGCATCGTTGCGCTGAAGCTGCACACCGGCCGTAGCCGCAACGAACAGATCGCTACTGACCTGCGTCTGTATGTGCGCGATACGATCGAACGCGCCATAGCGAACCTTGCAGCATGGGCGACTTCCCTTCTTGCGCTCGCTCAATCTGCGGGCGAACACGCAATGCCGAGTTACACGCATCTGCAGCGTGCAGAACCTGTTCTAGTTGCGCATTGGCTCATGGCTTACTTTGAAATGGCCATGCGCGACATCACGCGTCTGCAGGATGCACGCGTGCGCATGAACTTCTGTCCGCTCGGCTCCGGCCCGATCGCGGGCGCAACGCTCAAGCTGGACCGCACCATCGCCGCAAAGGAACTCGGCTTCACGGCTCCGACTGCGAACAGCATGGATGCAACCAGTGACCGTGACTTCGCGCTGGAGTTTTCACAAATAGCGGCAACCATCGGTCTGCATCTTTCGCGCTTCGCAGAAGAGATCACGCTGCATGCAACCGCGGAGTTCGGATTCATCGAACTCCCCGAAGCATTCAGCACCGGCTCATCCGCTATGCCGCAGAAGAAGAATCCCGATCTGACCGAACTGGTACGCGGCAAGAGCGGACGTCTGCTTGGCGCAGCCACCACTTTTGCAACCATCATCAAAGGACTTCCGCTGGCCTACAACAAGGACATGCAGGAGACGCAGGAAGCGACCTTTGAAGTTGCGGAAACACTCGATGGAATGCTGCCATTGCTCGCTCCCTTCACTGCGGCGCTTCAGTTCCGTTTCGACCGTATGGAGAATGCCGCAACGCACGGTTATCTGAATGCGATGGCTGCAGCAACGTACCTCGTTTACAAGGGTGTTCCCTTCCGCACGGCACATGAGAAGACCGGCAATGCAGTTCGTTTCGCCCTTGATACGAATCGCGAACTGAACGATCTGAGTGTGGAAGAGTTAAAGCAGTTCGGTGAAGAGTTTGGCGATGATTTCCAGCAAGCCATCACGCTGGAAGCAACATTGGACTGCCACGACGTTATTGGCGGCACGGCGATCCACCAGGTAAGAGAATCACTCGCTTCGGCGCAAAAGAGGCTTGAAGAACTCAAGCGCCAGATGGAGACAGAACATGCCCTCGGCTAGTGTTCGAAAGGCGCGCCTGCAGGACGCGGCCAACATCTTCGAACTGGTCAACTCGCTTTCCGGCGACGGTACGCTACTGCGTCGTCAATATGCTGAGATCTGCGAAAACGTACGTGACTTCTATGTTGCCGAGAGCGAAGGCGGTGTCTTCCTCGGCTGCGGCGCGCTACACCTGTACGGTCCACACTTGGCAGAAGTGCGCTCCATCGTGATGAAGCCCGAAGCCAAGGGACAGGGCGCGGGCGGCTTGCTGCTGAAGGCGCTCCTGCAGGAAGCGGAAGACCATGGCGTGCAAACCGTCTGCCTGTTCACACGCATTCCAGACTTCTTCTTCCGCTACGGTTTCCGTACGACCATGGATCGCACGGCGTTGCCTGACAAGATCTACAAGGACTGCCAGAAGTGCCCGCGTCTGCACGCATGTGACGAAGTCGCGATGTTACGCGGTCCCGTGCCTCGCGTTGCAGTGCTTGGGCCCGCCAAGATTAAGCAGCCCGAACTGGTTCCCTTACAGATTGCCTTCACTGGCACCGACCACTAATAGCAAAGGCGGCCCGCAAAGGCCGCCTTTCTTCTAACTGCGCGCCCTACCAAGCGTGAAGATAACCATCCTTCTCCGTGATGTTCACCCGAACACCGAACAGATCATAGAGTTTGTCTTCTGTAATCATCTCTTCGCGCGATCCATCCGCGACAATGCGCCCATCGCGCATCATCAGCACACGATCAATCTCTGGGATGACATCCGCGATGTGATGCGTTACCAGAATCAATCCAGTTCCCTGCTGCACGAGACTGCGCATGGTGTTACGCAACTCTGCCTGTGCGGCAATGTCCAGTGCATTCGACGGTTCATCCATCAGCAGCATCCGTTCCTCGGGAGTGTCGCCGCTGCCCACCAGTGCACGCGCAATCATCACGCGCTTCTGCTGACCTGCAGAGAGCGTTCCAAGTTCCTGCCGTGCAAACTGATCGGCGCCGACATGCTTCATCGCAACTGTTGCACGTTCACGCATCTCCTCAGTCACGACGAGATTCGGCCATAACGTTGCGGATGAGAAGAACCCCGTCACTACAGCGTCAAACGATGTCGTGTGGCGTGCGGATTTACTTGGCGGTTCCGACGTTACGACACCCAGCTTCCGCTTAAGTTCCGTAAGATCCCAACGCTGACGGCCAAAGATCTCCATGTGCATCCCTGGCTGCACCAACGGATAAATCTCCGACGTCATCGCCTTAATGAGCGTACTCTTGCCGCATCCGTTGGGGCCAAGGATGGCGATGCGTTCGCCACGCCGCATATCCAGATGGATATCGTGAAGGATGGTGCGTTCGCCACGCATCACATTCACGTTGCGGAACGAAAGGAAAGGCTTCAGCTCTTCAGCGGACAACAGTCACTCCATACGGCGCAACAGCGCTCATAGATTCAGTGTAATGATCAGAGGCGTGAACGGAAGCAAGAGTGCGGTGATTGTCGGCAGCGGGCCGAATGGTATGGCTGCGGCCATCGCACTTGCGCGTGCCGGTGTTCATGTCACCTTGTTCGAGGCAGCAGCGCAAGCAGGTGGCTGTCTGCGCTCAGAAACACTAACGTTGCCAGGGTGCATTCACGATGCAGGTGCTGGTGTCTTCCCACTGGCAAAAGCATCACCATTCCTCTGCACATTGCCATTGGAACAACATGGCCTTACATGGATAGAGCCAGACGTTCCCGTTGCGCATCCTCTCGATGATGGCCATTCGGTGGCCCTGTTGCATGATGTCAACGCAACGGCATCGTTACTGGGTGAAGACGCTCAGCGATGGAGTCAACTGATGCGTCCATTACTGACTTCCTGGCCGTCGTTGCTACCAGATGCGTTATCACCCTTGTTGCGCATACCGCGTCATCCGTTCCGCATGGCTCGATTTGGAATGGACGCTTTGCAGTCTGCTCGGAACCTTATGAATCAGTTAAGGACAACACGAGCCAAAACACTCTTCGCGGGGCTCGCTGCACATGCCGCTGTTCCACTGGAGATGACGGCAAGTGCGGGTGAAGGGTTAGTTCTGGCAGCAGCGGCGCACAGTACAGGCTGGCCTATTGCACGTGGTGGCTCGCAGAGCATTGCCAATGCCATGCTGTCACTGTTGCAAGAGCTTGGTGCGGAGATTGTGCTGCAACATCCGATTGAGACTTTGCGTGACCTGCCACAAGCTGACTCGCTGTTGCTGGACGTCACACCGTGCCAGTTTGTATCTCTAGCCGGCGATGCGCTTTCCGAATCAGAGGTGAAGATGTTGTCGGAGGTTCAGTTGAGTCCGGGTGCATGCAAGGTCGACTGGGCACTCTCTTCGCCGATTCCTTGGCAGTCTGAACTTCCGCGTCGCGCAGGCACTGTGCATCTTGGCGGCAGCTTTGAAGAGATCGCTGCGTCGGAACGTGATGCTTGGAACGGCGCTTTGAATCATCGTCCGTATGTTCTTCTTTCTCAGCCGAGCCTCTTCGATGCGACGCGTGCTCCTGCGGGGGTGCATACGGCGTGGGGGTACTGCCATGTACCCAATAGCTCGACGGAGGACTTCACTCAGCGGATTGAGGATCAGGTTGAGCGGTTCGCTCCAGGCTTCCGCAGCACCATCCTTGCGCGGCATGTGCGGACCGCTTCCGACATGGAACGATGGAACCCCAACCTGTTAGGTGGTGACATCTCTGGCGGCGCCATGACACTGAAGCAGATTGTGTTGCGGACGCGGCATCGCACGCCATTACGGGGGGTGTACCTGTGCTCGTCGTCTACGGCTCCGGGTGGCGGGGTGCATGGCATGTGCGGTTGGCATGCGGCATCTGCCGCTGTAGCGGATATGAAGCTACCGCGTCTGCGACTGGCATAAACGTCAACTGCGGACCGAAGTCCGCAGTTGGTGGTTCCAATGTAGGGTGTTATTGCTTACATGGCAGCAGCGGGGATTACGCCGCAGGCGATGCGCTTGCCCGATGCACCTGCCGGGTCGGTCTTCTGGTCGTCCACCAGTTCGTGTACCACTACGGTCTTGCCGTAGATGGACGACATGGATGCAGTGTCCAGAGAGATGTCAGGGTTGCTCAGCGTTGCCTTGCCCTTGCCATCAGCACCCACCTTCACGCTGGAGGCGAAGTCGCCGGCATGATGGCCTTCAGGGTTCTGGTAGCCGTGGTGCTTGTTGTCCGGGTTCAGATGGCCCTTGGCGCTGGCGAAGTCCGGCGCTGTGCAGGCGTCACCAGCATGAACGTGGATGCCATGTTCGCCTGCGGGAAGATCGTGCAACGACACCTTCATGTCGACAGTCTTACCCTTCTTGGCAAACTCCACCGTTCCTACATCTTTGGCAGCGGGATCCTTCAACTCAACCTTCACGGGCTTCTGCGCCACTGCGAATGCAGTCAGGCTACATGCACCCAAAACCACTGTTGCCATCCACGACTTCTGCATACTCTGAATCTCCCTTTGAGTCTTCGCTCCATGGTAAAGCGGAGAGCGTTCCCTCATCACGCCTTGCCGCTACGTGATAACGATACGCTCTCCGCTTAGATGCTGCTCGATTCCCTACTGACCGATCTGGGTAGAGAGTGAATCGATGAAATCTGCTTCATCGTTCAGACTCTTTACCAGAACATCCAACTGCTGTTTCGCTTCGTCGAAGCGGCCTGCTTCTATGGCCTCACGTACCCCGGGCAGGGTGCTGGCGCCGTAGCCGGTGTAGGTGCCGGGGGCGTAGATGAGGTGCTTCACCCATGGGCGGCCCGGCAGACCTGCGTCGGAGAGTAGCTTGCGCTCACTCACTGCCAGGCCATCGTTCAGGGTCTTGCGTTGGGCTGGCGACAGCGTCACAGCCTTCGCCGTAAGTCCCTCGTAGCGCGTGGATGCAGTGGACAGCTTGGTGATGGCTGCGTCCAGCGTAGTCCAGTCGTACGTGGGAGGCATGGGCAGTGCTGGTGGCGGTGCGAGGGAGTTCTTTGGGTCGTTCGCCAGGGTGAATGCGCCGGACTTCAGGGCGCGGTCACGCTGCGTGGACTCTGCCTGCATCGTCTTCACCTCGGCCTTGAGGTTGTCTGCATAGTCCTTCACCGTGAGCGCCAGCTCCGTGAAGTTGTATGGCATGACATCCGCATTGGCGATGCGCAGGACGATGGTTCCAGCAGTCTGGGCGAACAGCTTGCCGTAGACCTGATCCTTGTCGGCGAACTGGTCCCAATGCCACGGTGTGTCGTAGGCGGAGTGGTAGGTGCCACCGCGGTCTTCACCACCGTAGCCGATGTTGATGGAGGCTACACCGAGATGATCGATGAACCCTGCATAGTCCGAACCGGAACCTGCGGGACCGAACGGGATGGTCTTGCGGCCAGCGCCGTCACCACCCGAGCGACGACCGCGGCCCGTCTGCGTTGCGGCTTTCTGGCGGTCCCATACGCTCTTGCCGGTCTCAGGGTCGGTCATCTCGCGGGTGACGTCGTTCACCATGAGCTCGAAGCTCTGGGAGCCGCTGCCGCCGAAGTAGCCACGGCCGTTCTCGTCGGAGTTGATGTACACCGCGCCGTGTTTGGTCAGCTCATCGGCGTGACGCTCTGCCCATTCGGTGGAACCGAGGAGGCCTGGCTCTTCACCGTCCCATGCGGCGTAGACGAGGGTGCGCTTGGGGCTCCAGCCCTGCTTGTGCAGGTCGCCCAGTGCGTGAGCCTCTTCCATGAGGGCGGACTCACCGCTGATGGGATCGTCTGCACCGTTGACCCAGCCGTCGTAGTGGTTGCCGCGCACGATCCATGTGTCTGGCTCTTCACTCCCCTTGAGTGTGGCGATGACGTCGAGCACAGGCTTGGTTCCCCAGTCCGACTGGATCTTGAGGTGGACCTTGTCCTTGCTGGGACCGAACTTGTAGGTGAAGGGCAAGGCGCCGCGCCATGTCGCAGGCACTGTGCGGCCGTCCAGTTGCGCCAGCAGTGGCTTGGCATCGCCCCACGAGATAGGAATCGTGGGGATCTGCATGATGACCTTGCTGTCCTTGATGGCCAGGCGCTTCACGCCGGGGACAGAGGCTTCACCGGGAGTAAGAGGATCACCTGCGTAGAGAGTGGTGTCTGCGACGGAGCCGCGCTGTACGCCCCATTCGGGACGCATGGGACCCGTCGGGATGACATCGCCGGGGCCGAAGCCGTCATCGGCGGGATCGGAGTAGATGATGCAGCCAACAGCGCCGTGCTCATACGCGAGCTTGGGCTTGAGGCCGCGCCAGCCGCCGCCGTAACGGGAGATGACGATGGCGCCCTTCACGGAGACGCCGTTGCGCTCCAGCTCTTCGTAGTCGGCCTTCATGCCGTAGTTCACGTAGACGAGCGGCGCAGTTACGTCACCGTCGACAGCGTAGATGTTGTACGGCGGCATTGCGGGGCTCTTGTCCTGCGTGTACGGATCTTCGGGAACGGGCGGCTCTTCCAGCTTGGCCTTATAAGGCTTGCTGCCGAGGAGTTCCAGCACGCGCACCTTTGGCGTGGGATAGAGCACGTCGAAGGACTCGATCTTGGCGTCCCAACCCCAGGACTTATATTGCTCGACGAGCCATTCCGCATTGGCGCGCTGCGCTGCCGATCCAACGTTGTGCGGATGTCCCGCGAGCTTGTGCATGTTCGCGGAGATGCGCTTCGCATCCGGCAGCGTGAGGAACTTGGACTCAAGCTGTCGCTCTGTCTGCGCGCTCTGCGGTGTGAAGCCGAGGATGGACTTGGGAGCTTCCTGCGTGACAGCAGAGATAGGAAGCAAAAGGGCGAGCGAGGCAGCGGCGAGTCGGCGCATTTTTCTGGAAGCACTCCCTGGGACGGGAGGGGTACCCCCCTCCCCCCTGTTTTTGCAAAATCGTCATTCTACGGGAGATAACTGCGGGGTATACCGCAAAATCGTCTACCGCAAGGACTTAGAGGCAAAATCGTCTTAATAAAAGACTTAGCTTGCGTTGCGCAAAAGTTAAATCAGCTTAATTTTCGGGTGCATTTCCAGTGTAGCAAGTTTCGGGGAAATTACCGGCAGTCGCAGATTGTTGATGGGAATGGAGTTACACGAACAAGGACTTGACAGCATTTCAATCAATTCGCGAAGAATGTGGTGCTTCGGAACGGATTTGCTTTACTCTGCCACTTCAGACGTTCGGCATTAGGCGGTTGAGCCTTGCCTCACGGTGAATGAAAAGCACCAAGGGATGGACTGAAGTGGCGAAAAGACCCACACAACTGCTGCTTGTGGACGGCCGCCCGCTCTTTCGCGAGAACGTGATGCAGTTGTTGGCGTATGAGCCGGACATCGCTGTTGCCGGTCAGTTTGCGAACTTGTCCGAAGCTCGCAGGGCCCTGACGACACAGAATGTAGACCTGGTGCTGCTGGACTACGATCCTGAAAACGAAGTGGGTCCAATACTGCTGGAAACACTTGCGCGTCTTCAACACGTGCCGCGGTTTCTGCTGCTCACTGCGGGTATGGAAGTGGCCGAGTTGCACCGGGCGCTGGATGCTGGGGTCTCCGGCGTGGTGCTGAAGCATGGTGAACCTCGACAGTTGTTACATGCCATACGCGCTGTGGCCCAGGGGAATCAGTGGTGGGACGAGAGCGCGCTACGGCAAGGTTCGACGCCGACAAACAGAAATGCCGAGGGCAGTCATCCTTCGATCACGGCGCGTCAGAGACAGATCCTGCACCATATCCTGGATGGCCTGAGCAACAAAGAGATTGGAACAGTGGTTGGTGTGTCGGAAACCGCGGTGAAAGCAAGCATTCAGGAGCTGTTTCATAAGACCGGTGTGAGGACTCGGGGCCAACTGGTGAGGGTGGCGTTGGAAGGACACTTCGAGGACTGGCTCAAGCCTCATGGTTAGGCCAAGAGTCGGTTCCCTCTAAGAGTGTGTTTCGAGAACCTGCGCTATTTCATAGCTCTGCGGTCGATGGTGTCATACAGTCTCAAAGAGCAGTCCTCAGGAGGGCTATGTTGAAGCGACTGGTGCAGACCGTTTGCGTGCTTGCATTTTTGTTTTTGATTGCTCAGATGGTCCGGCCTTCGATTCCGAGCCAGCCTGCGGCGGCTGAAGTTCATGCGCCTGAAAATGTGCGGCAGATACTGCGCAAGGATTGCTATAGCTGCCATTCCGATGAACGCCGGTTGGCGTGGTTCGATGAACCGGTGCCAGCTTACTGGCTTGTGCGGAAAGACATTCTTGAAGCGCGTGAGCATCTGAACTTCTCCACGCTGGGCAGCAAGCCGGATGCGGTGCAGAAGGCGACGCTGTACGAAGCGGTGAACATGATCCAGCTTGGAGCGATGCCTTTACCGCGCTTCCTGGCGCTGCACCGTGATGCTCGAGTGACACAGGAAGAGCTTGCGACGCTGAAGGATTATCTGTCGCCGTGGGGTCCTCTCCCTGTTCCAACCGATACGAAAGGTGCGGCAGCAACGACGACACGCATTGCACTGGACAGCGTGAAGCCGGAATGGAATGGACTTGCGTTTGAGCCAACGTTTGCGACGTGGAGGCCGATCAGCTTCACGGATCGTGGTGATAATCACACGTTCCGCTTCATCCTGGGCAATGACGTTGCCACAAAGGCAGTGGCTGAGGGAAAGATTTCTCCGTGGCCAGATGGCGCGAAGCTGGCGAAGATTGCATGGAAGCAGGAGGCGAACAGCGATGGGACGCTTCGCGCGGGAGACTTCATCCAGATGGAGTTGATGGTGAAGGACGCGAAGAAATATGCTTCGACCGCGGGATGGGGTTGGGGCCGGTGGCGTGGGCTTGATCTGCAGCCTTATGGCAAAGACGCGAGCTTTGTGAAGGAGTGCACGGGTTGCCATCTGCCGGTGAAGGGCGACGATAACGTGTACACGTTGCCGATGACTGCGGCCACTGTGCCGGGCGCGGAGATCGTGAACAACCATGCGGTGATGTTGCCCGCATCACTGCCCTATCAGCCGCTGACGTGGACGCCGATGACGATGCTTGCCGATCCGACGAAGCGAACGATCTCTGTTTTGTATGGCAATGATGCTGCCGTGCAAAATGGCGCAGGCGCCGTGGTGGCGCTGGTGACGTGGGCAGAGCGCGATGATCCGCATTGGTTTGGCGGGAGGATTCCGGATAGTCCGGTGCGTGTGGAGTTTCTTGCGAATGGTGCGGAGTATCAGCAGTTTGCGGGACCGCAGTGGACGAAGGTGGAATCGTCCGCGAACTTCGTTGCACAACGCAAAGAGCTTCTGTTGAGTTTGAAGCCGGTCTCGCTGCCTTAGTAAAAACACAGCAGGTGCATGAGAATGCCATGCACCTGCTGTTGCGTTCGCTGATCTATGCGGAGAGCACGGAGGTTTTGCCCTCCGGTGTTTTCGTAAAGGCGTGGAGCGTGTTGCCTGCTGCATCGACGTGACGCAGCGTGAGTAGCTTCTCAGTCACCGAAAGATGGCTGAAGCCATTGACCTTCTGTGCCCAGGGGCCGCGTTGATCCGGCGTGATCTTAAGGTCGTAAAGATCAGCGCCACCACCACCGGAGAGAAAGAAGCTGGTGGGGTGGCCGTGGAACTCAAGGTGCTGCAGATCGTGATCGTGTCCACCTAGATAGGCGTGTACGTTGTAACGCTGCAACAAGGGATCCCAATCGCGGATGAGCATGGGGTGGTCGCCGTGTGGGCCGTCCGTGTAGACCGGGTGATGAGCCATGACGATGGTGAATGGCGTGAGGCGCGGCTTGGCGAGTTCTTTCTCAAGCCATGCAAACTGCGCGACGCGCTCTTCTTCGGTGAGTGTGAAGTTGCGGTTCGGTGTGCCGTCGGGGTTGGGCTTGATCTCGTGCGGCATGTTGCTGTCGAGCGCGATGAAGTGGATGAGTGGCTTCTTCGCGGGGAAATCGAAGCTATACCACTTGGCTGGCATCGTCCAGCGGGTATGGCCGCGGCGCGCGTAGGCTAGTTCCGCTTCGACCTTGCTGGTGGGGTACATCTGGTAGTCGTGGTTGCCGAGGATGGCGTATGCAGGACCAGGAAAAACGCTGGCGGGATAGAGGTCTTCAAAGTGCGTCTTCCAGCGCGGCGAATCGACGCCGCCGGGCAACTCGTCGTACCAGTTATCGCCGAGCATGAGGAGCGCCTGAGGGTGAAGTCGCTGTGCCTGCGTGTACTTCACCATGCTTGCGGCGACAAGTTCCTGGGCGGCAGGACGTGCGTATCCCCAATCGCCGACCATAAGCAGATCGGCTTCGCCATGCGGCGCTGCAGCGATAGCAGGCATTGCCTGCGAGGCGAGTACGGCGGCGCTGAAGCCGATGGTCTGCCGCAGAAAGCGGCGACGAGTGATCTGCAAATCCATTGGTTTCGGTGTTTCCCTTCTGGCCATCCTTATACCAGCCGGGTGTGACGGTGTCGCGAAATGATGAAGAAAAGCAGTAATCTCCAGTAGCCGTTTTCACCGTCTTACTGTACATGGCAGATTCTGGAAGATTTTCGAGGCGACGGTTTCTGAAAACAACCGTCGCCTTTAGTGCGGCTGCAATGCTGCAAGGCTGCGGGCTACCTCCAACAGAAATCTCTGCCACGCAGGATCCGGTGGAAGACGTTCCTATCCACCTGCTGATGGTGGGCGATTGGGGCGTGGGTGGCAATCAGACGGATCAAGCAATGGTCGCTGCGGCGTTGCGAAACTACCAGACGAAGTGGAGTTTCAAGGCAGATTCCCTGCTGATGCTCGGTGACAACTTCTACGACGGCATGCCGGGAGGCGTGACCTCTCCGCGTTGGCAAAGCACCTTTGAGCAGATGTATCCGGCAAGCGACTTCAACTGCCCTGTGTACGCCGTGCCAGGCAACCATGATTATGAGCTTGCGCCGGAATCGAAAGTGGATGCGGAGTTTGCTTACTCAGCGTTGGGAACGTCGCGATGGACGATGCCTTCGCGGTACTGGAGCATGACCATGCCCGCGGCGAATCCTTATGTCACGCTTTATTTCGTAGATAGCAACATGCCCAATGAACGGGCACAACCCCTTCCACCGAACCCAAATTTCTACACGGCAACCGACGCCCAGCGGCAGGAGCAGCTTGATTGGTTGACTACCGAATTGAATAAGCCGAAGGCGACGACGTTCCGCGTGGTGGTGGGGCATCATCCGCTTTACTCCAACGGACCGCATGGCGATAACAACACGTTGATTCGTGACTGGGATCCGTTGTTCCGCGCGCATAAGGTGGATATGTACTTAGCCGGGCATGATCACGATTTGCAGCACCTGGAGTTTGCGGGACATCCGACTTCGTTTGTTTCATCCGGTGGTGGCGGCGCTACGTTGAATGCATTGGATAATTCATCACGCGGTCCGTTTGGAATGGAGGTGCATGGGTTCACTCATCTGCATGCTTCGGCGCAACAGCTAACGCTGCGGCATCTTGGAACTGACGGCGGGTTGCTACATAAGTTCAGCCGTACAGCGGATGGGACAGTGACTATCTTGCATTAATTAATTCGCGACACAATACGCCAGCCTGAAACGACATAGAGCGAAAGCCCGTCTGCCTCGCTAGTCCTATGTCCATCACCTCAGTTCTGCTACGTCGATTCGCGGTTCCTGTCTTGTGCGTTGGTATCTTTTCCGGTCTTACCGGGTGTGGGTTTGGAACCAGGAACAATACCTGCACGACACAGACCGTGGCGACAGAGGATCAAAGCAATGGAGCTTATACCCTGTCTGTCTCGGGGACATCGTTATCTATCTATCCCGGACAGACAACGACCGTTCCTGTAGCGGTCGGCGGAACGGGTTCAGGGACCGTCATGATAACTGTAGCCGGCCTTCCTTCTGCGGTTACTGTGCAGCCAGTAACCGCTGCAGTGGGAAGTACCGCGAACCTTACCTTCGTCAGTACCACTGCGCTGGCAGCAGAATGCTTTCAAGGAGTAGCGTCAGTATTTTCTTCCTACAGTTCTCTGGCACTGCAGGCAAAGGGTAGCAGTGGTACTGAGACCCAAGGCTATGGCATGGAAGTCGTTCTAGAGAACCCCAGCTTCACTCCCACCAAGACTTATCTTCCTGTCGTGAACATCGCTACGGATGGCGGCATTGCGGTAACGAGCGAAGATGATTACGTAGATGGGACACTGACGATCACGGATCCAATGACATCCAGCAATAACTACACCGGAACCATGGAGATCAAAGGGCATGGCAATACGACTTGGGCGATGCCCAAGAAACCTTACAAGGTCAAACTAGATTCCAAGGCCAAACTGATGGGGATGCACAGTGAAAAGAATTGGGTACTGTTGGCCAACTATGACGACAAGACGATGCTGCGGGATGCGGTGGCTTCGTACATCTCAAACATGACACGACTTCCGTGGGCTCCTGCCTCGTACTTTGTTGAGATGACAATGAACGGGCAATATATGGGTGTTTATCAGTTAATTGAGAGCGTCGATATTGATAGTAACCGCGTCGATATTGCGGATTCCGACGCCAGCACCGATCCCACCCAAGATGGTTACCTGATGGAGATCGACCATACGTTGGGAGATACCTTTAACTGGACCACGCCGCATGGCTTGCCGGTGGGATCGCATGATCCAGATCCGCCTACGGATGCACAAGAAGCTTACATTCAGCCTTTGGTCAATAATGCAGAAGCCACCTTCTTTGCTTCCAACGCTTCCGATGCAACTGCTGGATGGCGTTCGAAGTGGACAGAGGCGAGCGTTGTGGATTGGTTCCTGGTAAATGAGCTGATGGGCAACCATGATGCCAATGGCGAGTCGGAATACTTCTACAAAGATGTTGGCGATGTGCCATTTGTGGCTGGGCCAATATGGGATTTTGATATCTCAAGTGGCAACGATGACTATGGCGCGATCCAGGATCCGAGCGTGGCGTGGGTAAGCACACAGCATGCCTGGTATGCGGCATTGTTCAAAAACGATCCAACGTTTCAGGCAGCCGTGAAGACGGAGTGGGCTGCGATGCGCTCGCAGGTAAGTGGATTGCCGGATTACATTGATACTTCTTCTGCTACGCTGGCGCAGGCAGCGAACAATAACTATCAGCGATGGCCCAACCTGTATCAAAGGGTGTGGCCGAATCCTGAGGCTGCGGGTAGCTACAGTGGCGAAGTGACCTATCTAAAGCAGTGGATCAATAGCCGCATCAGTTATATGGATAAGACTTACGGGAACTGAACTGTCTGTCGGCTAATGCGGTGATTGCGATCGCAATGAGATAGGCGAGGATGTTGGCCCATGCGAAGTAGCGGCCTAGCAGAAGTCGTCCTGCGAGCGTGAGACGGAAGGCGTCGATGTGTGGCTCGGGGACGAGGCGCGAGAACTCTGTGATGAGTGCGATCGCGGACGCGACGATTGCTAACGACATTGGGCGGAGTCTGGGGAGAAGCATGGCGATGAACCAGTAGACCGCCATAGCCCACAGCATGGAGCCGAGGTACTTTGACCAGAACCATGGCAGATGGAGCGGTGCGTATCGAACCGCTAAGCCCAGCGGGATAATCACGGCGAGGACGCAGAGGCAGACGATGCTGCGTGGTGGATTGGTTTTTCTGCGTGGCATGTGATGATGTGCGCTAAAGCGCGGATCCAGAGTATCTTGGCGGCGCTTTGTATTGGCAGAAATGTTTTACGGAACTGGAAGTGGGACGTGTGCGTAAGACCCGATACAGACTTCTTTTCCGGAATGGATTTTGCGATGAATGTTGGGCGATCTGCTTTTGTTGCGGCGTGTGTACTTTTTACCGCGCTGTGCTCTGTTCCGTTTCATGCGCAGGCTGTCGCAACCACGCCTGCAATAGCTGCACCTACGTTTGAAGTAGCGACCATCAAGCCTACTGAGCCGATGCATCGGAATCGCGGATTTCATGTGAGCGGAAACCGCGTGAATATTGAGAATCAGGATGTGACGACACTGATCGTCATTGGCTATTCAGTCCATCCGAAACAGATTGTGAATGCTCCCGACTGGTTCGATACAGCGCGATGGACCATTGACGGTGTTGCGGATAAAGAAGGCAAACTGAGCGTGGCGGATGTGCAGGTGATGGTGCAGAAGCTGCTGGCGGATCGTTTTGGATTGAAGTTCAAGCGGGAGCAACGCGAGATTCCTGTGTATGCGCTGACCGTGGCCAAGGGTGGGCCGAAGCTGGAGACGAGCAAGGCCGATCCGAATGCGTTGCCCAATCAGAATGGCAATGGCAAAGGCAGGATGCAGTTTCAGAACACGACGATGACAACCTTCCTGTTGGGCATGCAGAGTGAGTTCGATCGTCCGCTGGTGGACCAGACGGGGTTGGATGGGCACTATGATTTCTCGTTGCGTTGGACGCCGGATACAGCGCCTGCGGGGGATGCGGATGCGCCTCCTGGGATGTTTACGGCGATTCAGGAACAGCTTGGATTGAAGGTGTCGCCCGTGAAGGCTCCGGCGAATGTTCTGGTGATTGAGAGTGCGGAGAAGCCTTCGGCGAATTGATGATGCTCCCAGGTTGAATTTCCATTCAGTAGCTGCTTGAGCATTGACTGACATTCCTACGCGAAAACTTTGCGTTGGAAAAACTTGGCTCCGTGATACAAGACGATGCCTTCTAAAAAGATCATGGGAACGCACACCAAAAATCCAACATCAACCAAGTTCCGCAAAACGATACCAAACACTAGGAACAATAACGCTATGTGGAAAGCAAACATGACCAGCATTGTTTTCCATAAAACGTTCCTGGGCATTCTCCGATGAAAATAATCAAACATACCGGCGAATGTGGGTACGGTGCAGAAGACAGCTGTAAGCCATTTGTCGGGAAGATCGAACTTCACAATCAAAACGCCGGTAAGAACGATTACCACTAATACGATTACACGTTCCGTGGTACCAACATGATTTCCCATTGATTGACCGGTGTGCACAGCTGTCGTTATTCCCTGCGTTGCTGATGCCCCTCAGAGTATCACCGGCATACTCAGACAAAACCGTCGGCTTCTCTCAATGAGAAGTAAAGCCCCATCCAGATGGATGAGGCTTTTACTTTGCTCTGTTTCCGCACGTTACGGCTTTGCGGTGTTGTTGGTGCGGTTGCTGTCCGGGATGCGCTGGTCTGGGTCGATGGTTACGCTGGCGATCTTCTTGGTGGTGGGAAGGGCCAGATCGTACTTCGCTTTTTGCAGCCAGGTTTCTGCGGGCAGTTTGATTTTCAGGTCAGTACCGTCTTCGTATTTGACCTGTACCCATGCGGGTAGAACGAGTTGGCCGTTCTGCTCGATGGTGACCTTTGCGCCCTTGGATGGGTCGGCTGCGTCGGTGTACTTTACGTCCTTCGCGGCGAGGTCGAGCGACCAGTTGTTTTCATACCAGCCGTGCCAGAAGTAGCTGAGGTCTTCTCCGCCCTCTGATTCCATCTCGCGGAAGAAGTCAGATGGTGTGGGGTGTTTGAAGGCCCAGTCGCTGACGTACTTGCGGAAGGCACGATCAAAGACGTTGTGGCCAAGGATGTCTTCGCGCAGCAGCCACAGGCCCTCTGCTGACTTGAAGTAAGTGACGGGGTGACGATACTTCTCGCGGATGGCGTCTGCGCGAGAGAGGATGGTGGGCGCCTGCGGGTCTGCGATGACCTTGGCGATCTGGTCCGCGGGTGAGTCGGTTCCGGGAGCGTATTCGCCGTCACGCTTGGGCGCGTACTTGCCCTTCTTGTAGTAATCCGACTCGTAGATGTCAATGAAGGTGTTGAAGCCTTCGTCCATCCATGCGTCGCGGCGTTCGTTGGACTGCACGATCATGGGGAACCATGTGTGACCCACTTCATGCGCGGTGACGACGAAGCTGCCCTTGCCCTTGTCGCGGATACCGTCGAAGACCATGGCCGGGTATTCCATGCCGGAAGAGAAACCGGCGACGTTGGTCATGACAGGCCACGGGTACGGGTACCAATCGCGCGAGAAGTTTTCGACCGTGTCCTTGGTGTATTCCGTCACCATGGGCCATGCGTCAGGGTCGGCGGATTCCGCGGGATAGAAGCTCTGCGAGAGAGCTGTTTTACCTGCGGGCAGGTTGATCTTTGCAGCGTCCCACACGAAGCCTGCTGAGGCCGAGAAGACGGCGTCGCGGGTGCGGTCCATGTGGTAATGCCATGTCAGCGTGCCGTCTTTCTTCGGGCGGCTGTTGGGATCCTTGATCTCGTCGACGGACCGGATGACGACGGTTGCGTCAGAGGTACGCGCCTTGGCGAGAAGGTCCTGCTGCTTCTTCGTCAGCACGTCCTTCTCGTTGACGAGGAGGCCGCTTCCCGCGACGAGCATGTTGGATGGCACGGTGACGTAGTAGTCGTAGTTGCCAAACTCGGTGTAGAACTCGTTGCCGAGGTAGGGCTGCGTATCCCATCCACGAACGTCGTCATAGACGCACATGCGCGGATACCACTGCGCGATGTCGTAGATTTCGAAGCCGTCACGCGACTTGTCGACCGAAGTACGGCCACCCCAGCGACCGGGCACCTTGTAGTGGTACTTGATGTGGATCTTGATCTGGCCATTGCGAGCGAGCGGCGTGGCCAGATCGATGCGGGCGCGTGTGTCGCTGACGATGTATGTCGCCTTCTCAGGCTTTGCACCCTTGGCGTTGGCGATGAGTTCTACCGACTCAAACACTGTGCCTTCGGTGAACTGATCGGCAGGTGCGCGGCGACTGCCACCGGCGAAGTTACGGGCGCGTGCGTCGAGGCGATAGGTGTTCTGTTCGACCTGCAGCCACAGGCTGTTCAGCGTGTCCGGCGAGTTGTTGGTGTAGGTGATGGTCTCGTCGTTGCTGAGCGTCTGCGTGGCCGTGTCGATGCTGGCGTGCATCTCGTAGTCGGCCTGGTTCTGCCAGTAGCTGGGTCCGGGCGCGCCATTGCCGCTGCGATAAGCGTTCGCCGTCTGCGGCATCTGGAAGGGCGCGAACGTTTTCAGCGGATCGTACGTAGCAGAAGGACCGCCAGTGTCGGGCATTTGCGGGCGGCGCTGCTGGCCTTCGGGTGGCTGTGCAAGGGCAAGTGTGGCAGTAAAGGCAACGGCGGCAGCGATGATGCTGCGACGCATGGCACGGGAGTGCTGCATGGCGGACTGCTCCTGAAACGGGTGTGGCTTTATCAGAACAGCTTGCAGCCTGCGCGGCAAGGTGGATGTTGGGATTTTCGTTGCAGTGTCGTGCGATTACGCCGTGTTGCCCTGGAAGATAGGTTTGCTAACTATGCTGATGCAGCGCAAGAGGACTTTATGCGGTGGCAGCGGCTTCGAGGAGTTCAGGCGCGGCCTCGCGGGGCTTCTGTTCGTCGTAGGCGACGAGCGGCAGGTCAGCGTCACGCCAGCCTTCGAATCCGCCGCGCAGTGGACGCACGCGATGTACACCGAGACGCTGGAGGCGCTTGGCAAGCGTGGCCGACGTTTCGTCGTTGGGACAGGTGCAGTACAACACCACATCCGTGTCTCGCGGCAACAGGTGGCAGTGCTTTTCAAGCTCTGTGGGACTGATGCGAAGAGCGCCTGGCAGAACACGTGGGTCCGGCAGGTAATCCAGTGGATGACGCAGGTCTACGATGAACGGCTGACGGGCATCGCCGGTTTCCGCCATGTTCATGAGGTTTTTCAACTCGGTTGCGGTGATAGCAGAGTTCTGCAGGTCACGCAGAAACTGACGCTGCGACCAGATGCGGCGTGCCACGAAGCCGAGAACCACCAGCACGAAGAGCAGCAGGCCAAACCGCGTGAACAGATGGACGAGCATGGCGTGCTTCTCTGCGAAGTCGCCGAAGAAGCGCCCACCGAAAACGTATGCCGATGCCCAGATGGCCGATCCCATGAGGTCATAGGCAGCGAACCGCACAAACGACATGCCGGTCTGCCCGGCGATGGGAGGCGCTACTGTGGACAGACCAGGGATGAACTTGGCGAAGAGAAGCGTGGTGGCGCCGTGACGGCTGAAGGAACTTTCCGTCTTCTTAACGCATGTGGATGCCTCGAGCGACATGCGGCATACGAGTTTGACCACCCGGCTACCGTAGCGGATACCGAGGTAATACCAGAGCGAATCCGCAAGCAGGCAGGCCAGAAGAATGGATCCCATGACGGGGAGCGCGTGAATGCGATGTGTTGCCGTTAGTGTTCCCGCAGCCACCAGCAGAGGCACAGAAGGCACAGGAATGCCGAGCTGCTCCAGCAGCACCCAGAGAAAGAGGATGCTGTACGCATAGTGTTCGAAGAATGTAACCGCAATCGGCATAACGAGGGGGACCTGCTCTGTAGATGATGCAGGATGCCCTTTAGTTTCGTACAGTCGCAGACAATAAAAAACGGCTGACGCGGTGAGCGTCAGCCGTTTAGCAAGGAAGCCTACTTGTTGTGGGTGGCCACGAAGTACTTTGCGACGGTGCCGACGAACGGGCGGGCATCCGGCGGGGTGGGGATGTTGCCGCCGAGAATTGCCTTGAACGGAGTCGCCGTACCGTAATACTCGCGAGTGTCATCCAGATTCTGCGAGAGCACGGTTCCATCGAGGTTGATTCCGGCGAAAAGGCCCTTGGAACGCGAGTAGGTCAGGAACTCCGCGTTGAGCTTCCAGTCGGTACCCGCCTGAGCGTTGCGACCCACTGGGCCGGCAGATGCAGCGGCGTCCGCGCCAATCTTGAACTTGTTCGCCAGCATGTGCTGCAGACCATTCTGGTTCATGGCAACTAGCACTAGATCGGTAGACTGGCCGCCGATCTGGAAGCCCACGCTACCGCCTGTAAGCTGCACAAATACCGGAGCGCTCCAACCATGGCCCGTGCGGCAAGTGGCCACACCCTGGCCGTACTGCGCGCCAACAATGAATGCGCCCTTTTTGTAAGCAGGAATCACCACAACACAGCTTGCGCCGCCGAGAATGGAGCTCGGAATGGACTTGTCCGGAGTCGCCATAATTTCGTTAATGATGTTCTGGGAGTCAGTTAGACGCTCATCGAGCTTCGCCTTGTCGGCAGCCATAGCCGGAATGGTTACAGCAAGCACCATTGCCGAACACATTGCAGCTTTCCATCGATTGATCACAGTGTTCCACCCTATCCGTGGCAGTTATTGCTTTCCACCGCCACTGTCAGTTCATACAGTGGGATGAACAGATGGGAAGGAACGTTGTACTTGAAGTGATGGGAAGGGGTGATGAGTGCCGTGAGAGAGCAAAAAATGGGGGCTGTCGATCAGGTTCTCACCCGCGCCGCCAGCCCCTCTTCTCCCAGGTCTGTGTTACGTAAAGCTAGGATGAGGTCTGCAAGAGCAATGTACAAGTTACGGAGGGCCTAAGCCCTCCACATAATCTTGATTTTGCAAAAACTCCAACGAAATTGGGATTCTTAGGAAGTCTTCCAGCGTCTTTAGAGCTCTTTGCCGATCTGCATTTCCAAGGCACGTACCGTGAGAGCGACGCGATTGGGAACGCCGAACTTCTGCAACAGACGACCTACGTGACTTTTGACGGTCTTGGTCTCAACGCCGAGCGTGGCAGCGATCTCGCGATTCGCACGGCCCGCGATGAGAAGCTCGATCACTTCCTGTTCGCGAGGAGTCAGCCGCAGCTCCGGCGCCCTGCCTTCCGTCGGCGCGATCGTGTCGATCAGGCTGGCAAGAACTTTGCGGGGAGCCCAGATGGAGCCGTCGGCCACAACCTCTACGGCCATGGTGATTTCTCTCTGGTTGGCGGTATGGAGGAGATATCCTTTGGCGCCACCAGCAACGACTTTTTGAATGAATCCGGGGTCGCTTCGTGTGCCAAGCACCATCAAGCGAAGGCCAGGGCGCGCCCGTCGTAGGGTGGACATGAGGGCGGGGAGATCATCCTCGGGAACGTCGATCAGGACCATTGCCAGTTCGTTGTCGCGGAGGGTCTCCGGCGCCGTCATGGGGACGATATCGCAGGTCCCCTCCAGGATCGCGCGGAGGCCCTCAATGCGCAGGGCATCGCTACTGACCACACCAATCCGCAGTCGCCCGCCTGCCGATTGGTCTGAAGTATTCACAGTTTCGGCAGCACGATTCCCTGCTGCCCCTGGTACTTGCCGGAACGGTCCGCATAGCTGGTTTCACAAACTTCGTCCGATTGGAAAAAGAGAATCTGGCAGAGGCCTTCGTTTGCGTAAACCTTCGCGGGAAGTGGCGTTGTGTTGGAAATTTCGAGGGTGACGTAGCCTTCCCACTCTGGCTCAAACGGCGTGACGTTCACGATGATGCCGCAGCGCGCATACGTGGATTTGCCGACGCAGATCGTGAGGACGTCGCGCGGGATGCGGAAGTATTCGATCGAGCGGGCAAGAGCGAAAGAATTTGGGGGAACGATAACGCTATCAGCCTCGACTGTGACGAAGGAACGTTCGTCGAATGCCTTGGGGTCAATGATGGCGCTATTCACATTGGTGAAGATCTTGAACTCATTGGAGACCCGCAGGTCGTAGCCATAGGACGAGAGCCCATAGGAGATGCAGCCTTTGCTCACCTGCTTCTCGCTGAACGGCTCAATCATGCCATGCTTTGTTGCCTGCTCCCGGATCCACTTATCGCTTTTAATCGACATTGCACTCCTGCCGCGAGGGTACGCCCTGCGTAACTCTGCTGTTTGTGTCATCTTACGACAATCGGACACTTTGATCTTTTTTGTGGACAAAGGTTTCAGGAGAATGTTGACAGGGGCCAAAGGCGTTCCTAACATCATGACAATGCGCCGGTTGCCCATGGCCGCTCAGACACTGGAAGGGAAAACAAACCCGTGATCAAGCAGGACCTGATTCAGCGAGTCGTGGACCGTACCGGTCTGCCGAGAACACGTGCCGAACAGGCCGTGGAAGACATTTTGAAGGGCGTGAAAAAAGCGCTTACCGCTGGTGACCGCATCGAACTGCGCGGATTCGGCGTCTTCACAGTGAAGCCTCGGAAAACCGGTATCGGCCGTAATCCACGCACTGGAACCGAAGTGGACATTGAGCCCGGACGCGCCGTGCGATTCAAGCCTGGCAAAGATCTGCAGGAATTGGATAAGCCACTGGCAGCAAAGGCCGAGTAGCTCCGCTTCACATCAAACTGATCGCATCGACATCGACAAGGATGGCGTTGCGCGGGATGCCCTTGTGTTCCGCATGACGCAACATGTTGCGCAGACCTGCCTGCAGGTCGCTGCGTCGTTGTGCCTTCAGCAGCAGGTGGTAGCGGTAGATGCGTTTCAGGCGCGAGACCGGCGCTGCCGCTGGGCCAAGCATGCGGACGCCCGGAACGGATGCGGTGTTGAACCAGCGGCCAAGTTCCCCGCTCCACCGCATGGCTTCGCCCATATCCTGCGACTGGATCAAGACGTTGGTCAGGACGCCGAAGGGCGGGTAGAAGAATGGGCGGCGGAACTGCATTTCGCGGCGCACGAAGCCTTCGTAGTCATGCGCGGCGGCGCAGCGGACTGCGTAGTGATCCACGTGATAACTCTGCACCAGGACCCGGCCTGGCTTTTCGCCACGACCGGCGCGGCCACTGACCTGGGTGAGTAGCTGGAAGACACGCTCTGCGGCACGGAAGTCCGGCATACCGAGCGCGTGATCGCAACCTACGACGCCGACGGTGGTAACGCCGTGGATGTCGTGCCCCTTGGCGATCATTTGCGTGCCTACGAGCAGGTTGATTTCGCCGGAGTGGAGGCGTTGAAGCAGACGCTCCATGTCGCCGCGCCCGCGTACGGTATCGCGGTCCATACGGCCGATGCGCGCGGAGGGAAAGATCTCCTGCAAGCGTTCCTCGCCCTGCTGTGAGCCGGCTCCCATGTAGTAGAGGTGCTCGCTGGAGCATTTGGGGCAGGCTTTCGGCACGTTGCGACGGAAGCCGCAGTAGTGACATTCGAGGCGCTCGCCGGGTTCTGCGTGGAGGTCCGTGCCGTGTACCGGTTTGTGGAACGTCATGGAGATGGCGCAGTTTTCGCACTCGATCTTTTCGCCGCAGGAACGGCACATGACCACGTAGCTGTAGCCGCGACGGTTGAGCAGGATGATGGCCTGTTCACCGCGGTCGAGTGTGGCCTGTGTCTCTTCGATGAGGCGGCGGCTGAAGAGATGTTCTGCGCCCGTTTGCTGGAACTCTGCGCGCATGTCGACGAGTTCGACCTCGGGCAAGGGGCGATTGGCCACGCGCTGTTCCATCTTCAGCAATGTGTAGCGGCCTGTTTGCGCGTTGTTCCAGCTTTCTAATGATGGTGTGGCTGAGCCGAGGATGACCGGGATGTCGAGCAGCTTGGCGCGCATGACGGCTACGTCGCGACCGTGATAGCGCGGTGTTTCTTCCTGCTTGTAGCTGGAGTCGTGCTCTTCATCAACGATGATGAGGCCGAGTGATGGCACGGGTGCAAAGACTGCCGAACGGGTGCCGACAACGACGCGAGCTTCGCCACGGCGGATGCGGTGCCACTGTTCGGCGCGTTCGTCAGGTGAAAGCTGCGAGTGGAGCAGAGCTACTTCGTCACCGAAGGCTGCGTACATCTGCCCTGCCATGGCGGGCGTGAGGCCTATCTCAGGCACCAGTAACAAGGCGGCCTTACCGGTGGCAAGGACTCGTTGCATGGCTGCGAAGTACACCGCTGTTTTGCCGCTACCAGTGACACCGTAGAGCAGATGCGGCTTGAAGCTGCCTTCTGCTAGTGATGCCGCGATGGACGCGAGGGCTTCCATCTGCGTTTCGTTCAGTGCGTGTTCGTGTGCGTGTTTCTTGCCCTCTGCATGCACGCCGCCGAGATGGAATGCGAGTGGCTCGTCTTCAATGACGACCAGACCGCGGCGCACGAGTGTGGTCAACGTGGAATCGGGCACGGGAAGGTCGCGCAGATGACGCACCGGCATGCGGCCGCCGACTGCAGTGAGTTCCGCGAGGATGCGCATCTGGTTGTCGTTCAGTTTGGGCAGGCGTGCGTCTTCCACGAGGACGGCGACACGTTCGGTGCGGCGTGCATCACGTTCGTCGGCCTCGACTTCGCGTGAGAGCCAGCGCTTGCGGACCATGCCTTCCAGCAGCGCCTTCCCTGCTCCTGTGGCGGAACGAAGTTGCGCGAGCTTCAGTGCGTTGCCGCTTTCCAGCGCGTTGAGCACGGCGTATTCGCGGTTTTGCTCTTCCGTCGACAGCTTTGAGCGGCGCGACGAACCTTTTTCTGCGCCCTCATACAGAACCCGGCGGCCCTGTTCGGCAATCCGATAGAGAAACACACGACGGATTTCCGCGGTGAGGGGCAGCATGCCGCGCAGGACCTCGCCCAGCGGGGCGACGTAGTACTGCGCGATCCATTCCGCAAGGCGCAGAAGGTCGTCGGGCAGGAGCGAGGCGTCGTCCAGCACCTGCTGTACCGGTTTAACCTCAAATTCACCTTCGGGTTCCTGCGAATGCACGCGCAGAATCACGCCCATCAGCCGTTGTCCGCTGAAGGGCACGAGGACGCGCGCGCCGATGGCAGGCGCCTCGCCGTCGACCCGATATGTAAATGATCGGTCTAACGGAACAGGCAAGGCGACGTCTACGAAGAAAGACACATCTTCTAGTGTATGAGCCAAGTGACGTTTCAACCGTACCGGAAGGTACATGCCGCCAGCGGTGTTGTGGCGTACGCGTTTGAGAATGACGCGATGCACATCCAGTTTCGGAACGGCGACGTGTACGTGTACACGCCTGCCGCCACCGGTCGCCTGCATTTAAAGGTGATGCGGCAGCTTGCACGCGCGGGTGCGGGGTTGAGCACGTACATCAGCCGCCAGATTCGGAACCGGTACTCATTGAAATACAAGCGCGATCTGCCGGAGGAGACCGAAGGTGCAACTCCTCCAGCGCCGCAGGAGAGTCGCGTTAAGCGCCGGAAAGTGGCGCCATCTCCATCTTCATAAAAACGTCGGCGCGGTCGTACTTCATCTCCGGCAGCTCAGAAGGAGGGACGTGGTGAAAGCCCACGGCTTCGTAGAGGTGCACGGCATTTTGCAGCTTCTTGCTGCTGCCAAGAAACACCGTGCGCGCGCCGAGAGAGCGTGCCTGATCGATCATGTAAAGCAATAGCTTTCTTCCGATGCCCTGCCCGCGGACTGTGCTGTCCACCGCCATCTTTGAGAGCTCGTAGATGCCCTCGGCGTAACGAACCCACGCAGCAGTTCCGACGATGCGACCGTCGAGCTCCGCGACGTATACCTGGCCACCTTTGGCTAGGATGGTGTTGTAGGGATCGTTAAGTGTGGTGCGGTCTTTTTCTTCCAAGCGAAACAGTTTTGTGATCCATGCCTCGTTCAGGGCGCGGAATGCATCGGCATCCGACTGCGATTGCATGGGACGCATGGTTAGATTTGTCATTGTTTCTTCTCCGCGCCAGGTCGTGCGCGCATCATGGTTGCCGTTGCTTCGGCAAAGACCGTTTCCCTGTCCCCTGACGTTACTTCTGCACTTGCGTACACCACGCGTCCGCGATCCTGTGTTACCCACGCACGGACACACAGCACTGCATCTGTTGGTACAGGGCGGAGGAAACGTGTTTCAACCTTTGCCGTTACGGCCTGTATCCCCTCAAAGTGCAGGCACCATCCCAGCGCTTCATCCATCAGCGTGAATGTGATGCCGCCATGTAGGATGCCGTTCCAGCCTTCGTGTTCTCGACGCGCAATGGTGCGTGCCTCTGCCGTGAAAGGTGCGGTGTGGCCGAAACGGATGCCGAGTCCTGCGGGATTTTTGGGGCCGCATACGTAGCATCCTGGGCTTTTTGTAAGGACGTTTTGTGGTGACGCTGCCAGTACTGCCATGACTCCAACCTAATGATGCAGATCAGGCGTGTCCAATAGCATAATCAGAGCGATTGATAAGCTGAATGCATGGATACCGATCTGGAGTTAAAGCACCTTCGATCCTTCGTGGCGGTTGCGGAGGAGTTGCATTTTGGACGTGCGGCTCAAAAGCTTTACCTGGCGCAGCCTGCGCTTTCGCAACAGATCCGGCGCATGGAAGAGATTGTGGGATCGCCGCTGTTTACGCGCACTTCGCGGTCCGTGTCACTTACCTCTGCGGGCAAGGTTTTGCTGGAGCGTGCGCATCGGACGCTTCGCAACGTGCGGCTTGACCTGGAGGAGACACGCAGCATTGCTCGCGGTGAAAGTGGGCGTTTGAATGTTGGGTTCGTGGGTTCCAGCATGTTGGCGACGTTGCCTGCCGTGTTTCGACAGTATCGTTCTGCTTTTCCGCTGGTGCAGATTCATCTGCATGAATCGTTTACATCGCGCGTTGCCAGCGGGTTGCTGGACGGAACGCTGGATGCCGGTATTCTGCGCGATAGTGATCCACAGCCTGATCTGGAAGTCGAGACGTTGTTTACGGAACGCTATCTTGCAGTGCTTCCAAGTAAACATCCGCGTGCGAGCCAGCGGACGATTCATGCTTCGGTACTGCGCGATGAACCTTTCGTGTTTTACTCACGCGTTGCGGGAAGCGTTGCTTTCGACAAGCCGCTATCGCTTTGTGGTGGCGCGGGATTTCGCCCTCGTGTGGTGCAGGAGGCTTCACATTGGCTGAGCATTGTGCGGCTGGTGGCGGCGGGATTTGGAGTTTCTATTGCACCGGCTTGCGTAGCAACCATTGCGGAGAAAGGTGTGGTGTATGTTCCACTGCGTGGCGCTACTGAGGTGAGTCATGTAGAGCTTGCGTTTCGTAAGGGTGAGCAGCGGCCTATTGTGCAGGGCTTTGCGCGTATGGCTCGCACTATTGGCAGAACTAAGGTCTAAAAGGAAAACTGGAGACTTCCCTGCACGGTTCTTGGCGGGACAAAATGTGTGCCGCTGAAGGTGGAGAGAAAGTTATACAGGGCGATCTTGTTCGCCACATTCAGTACGGCTATGCGCGCGCCTACCGTTACGTGCTCAAAGCGGAAGAGACGGTCGTCGCCTGCGGTGAGATCGAACAGTGTTCGTGGTGTGACGCGTACGGGATTCCTGTCGTCGTCTTCTGTGCCGAAGGTTGGGATGCGGATGCGTGTTGCGCCGAAGGATGCAGCACTGCATTGCCGGATTGGCTGTGTTGGTGTGGCGTAGCTGTTCCCGCAGTGGAGGCCCATCTGCGATTGTTCGTCGGCGGTGAGATTCAGAGCATCGAGATACGTTGGCACTGTGTCAGGCAGGGCGAGGCCGCTGTTGTAACGCCAGATGGTGGAGATGTAAGGGTGATGTTCTCCGATGAGGCGTGCGGGAAATTCATGGCGGATGTCGGTTGTTTGTTCAAACTCTTCGCCGTGGTCGATGCGGAAAACAGGTGCTGATGGAACGCTGTTGAAGATGAGACCGCCCGTCTGTGGTGTGAAGAATCGCGAGCGAACGTGGCCCATGACGCTGAAGATGTTGAGGCCATGCCAGTCGTGCAGATTGGCTGTGAGTGCGAGGCCGTCGATCTTTGATTTGCGCCACGCGACGCTGAAGGTGATGGGCGTGTTGAAGAGCGTGTCGAAGTCGAAATCGTCGCGTGTGAACTTCCAGTAGTAGTCGGCGTTCACGCTGAAATGATTTCCGAAGGCCTGTTCGAATCCGGTGTTGAACTGGTTGCGAGTTGCGGGGCGGACGGGCTCAGACCGATAGCTGGCGAATGGATTCTTGCCGGTGCTGTTTGCGGAGCTTTCGTTGGCGAAGATGAGGTTTTCGTTGTACGGCGTTTCGTAAAGGCGCGCGTATGAGCCCCGCAGCAACGTGTGCGCCCATGGTGTTCGCCATCCGATGCCGAAGCGCGGCTGCAATTGGTTTCCGTGGCTTAGGCCGTTGTAGATGTCGTAGCGAAGGCCGGGGCTTAGTACCCAGTTGCCTAGTTTGATTTCGTCCTGCATGTAGAACGCGGCTTGCACTACGTCTGCGGATTGATTGAAACGGAATAGCGAGCCTCCACGCGTGAGATCGTAGGGCAAAAGATTGGGCAGGAAGTTGGGATTGATGCCGTATCCGGAGGTTGCGCATTGACTGGTGGAGTCGACACCTATTGCTGCTACGGGATTGCCAGTGGCATCGGTGCAGAGTGCGTTGTAAAGCGGATCGGTGAGGCCGACAGCGAAGCGTTCGTGCAGCAGCGTGTGCCAGTAGGTGCTGCCGATCTTTGTTGTGTGTGCGCCGCGGATGTATTCGCCTTCGAGGCGGAAGCCGGTGTTGGTGAGCGTTCGATTCTGCGCTAGGGTTGCGGTGGCGTCGGCTAATGGATTTGCGGATGGGAAGTACTGCGCTTCATCGTGGCGATAGAAGGGTATGAAGTTGGTCAGTACGTATGGCGTGAAGATGTGCGTCCAGCCGAGGGCGAAGTTTGCATTGCGGATCTGGCTGCGCTGATCCTGCCCTGCTGCGGCGGTGTCGTAGCTGTTGGGCGTTTGAAACCATGAACGTCCGGCACCGAGGTTCAGGTGAAACTGGTTCGCTGCGTTCGGCTGGAAATCGATCCGGTTGAAAGCACCCTGGCCATTCCCGTTCGCGTGTAAGGGGATGAACTCTGGTGTGTCGAGAAAACGTTCGGAGCCATTTGCGCCGACGGCAAGGAACTCTCCCCAGTGCTGGCCGCCTGTGCCGAGTGCAAGATTCTGCGACCATGTGCCGAAGCTGCCGTACGTGGTGGAGAAGGTGCCGAATGGTTTCCGAGCTAAGCCGGACTTTGTTGTGACACTTACGACGAGGCTGGTCTTGTCGCCGAATTCAGCGGGAGGCGCGCCAGTTGTGGCGGTAAGGTTGCGAATGATATTCGGGTCGATCTGGTTGGAGAAAACCTTCGCCATCTGGTCGGTGATGGGTTGACCGTCGAGCGAGATGGAGGTGTCGGCGTGTTCCCCCAGAGGATGGGCGAAGCCATTCGCGTCCGCGGCCACGCCGGGCGTTGTGCGTGTGAGGATGTCGGTGAATCCCGTGGAGGCGTTGAAGATGGGCACTGCCTCAAGCTGTTTCGTGTTCAGCGTATGTTGAGCCGTTGGGCTGTTGACGAGGGGTTGCGCCTCGTCTGCGAACACTGTCACCTCCTCCTGCGCTATTGGTTTCTGCGCGGCGGCGAGGGGTGACAGAGCGAGTGAAATAGCGATCAGAATGCTTTGTTGGCCATACATATTTAGGTATACCTAAATTGTCTTTAGGTAAGCCTAACTCATGCGTCGAGAGAATGCCAAGTTTTCTTTTGCGGAGAAGCGGAATGAGACGACGCTGCCGATCTAACGACTGGTCGCGAGCGTGGCTTCGGAGCCAGTCCCGCCATAACGCTGAGATCCTTCCGGGCCTCCCCTTCTGGCGTGGTCGCAAAGGAAAGGCGAGAAGGACGGGGCAGGTTATGACACTGGCCGCGCGCGGGTATGCCGGCGATTTGTTTTACGTCGACTACGTAGCTTGCCGCTGTCGCGCAGAGAACTTTAGCGCAAGCTACATCGAAGCTTATCCAGGATGTATTGATAAGAAGCCCGGACACACTAAGTCAGCACTTTTCTAATAACAACGGTTAGATAAGTCTTGACATGGAATAAGGTGGCGGCGGTAATTTGAGCCATACATGCTGCCATTTGTGATGTTGCGAATGATTTTGCTTTCGATGCAACTCGGGAGCTGTACGTTTTAGAACTTAGTTCGAAGCTTCGATAGTCATCAAGGAGAGAGTTATGGCGAAAGCAAAAAAAGGTACTGCCCCAAAAGCGGCGGCGGCTGCACCAACTCCACATACGATTCAGAAATATGGATGGGTTCCTGATCTGCCAGATCAGCGCGATTTTCTTTATGCAGCGCCGACACCTTTCCAGAAAGACCTGCCTGCCTCAGTGGACCTGTCGCACAAGTGCCCTCCTGTATACGATCAGGGACAACTGGGGAGTTGCACTGCGAACGCCATCGCCGCAGCTATCGAATTTGATCAAGCAAAACGGTTCGTTCCTTCGCGACTTTTTATTTATTACAACGAACGCGTGATCGAGGGCACCGTTGCAAGCGATTCCGGTGCGCAGATCCGTGATGGGATCAAGAGCGTTGCGACGCAGGGTGCGCCGCCTGAAACGATGTGGCCTTATGCGATTGGCAAGTTCAGCACCAAACCCCCGGCAAGCGTATATAAGGAAGCCCAAAAGGACGTGGTGACCCTTTATCAGAGGCTGATCCAGAATCTCAACACGATGAAGGGCTGCCTGGCGTCAGGGTTTCCATTTGTATTTGGCTTCACTGTGTATTCGTCCTTCGAGGGTCCTACCGTCGCCAGGACCGGGATCGTTCCTATGCCTAATGGCAGCGAAAAATCGGTTGGCGGTCACGCAGTGATGGCCGTGGGCTATGACGATGCTTCGCGTCATTTCCTGGTTCGTAACTCCTGGGGTCCGAAGTGGGGACTGAAGGGTTACTTCAAAATGCCCTATTCGTATGTGACAGAAGCGTCTCTTGCTTCTGATTTCTGGACGATTCGAAGCGTGTCGCAGACAGGTAATCCAGCGAAATAAGGCGAATGGAACATCGACCGCCACTACAGGCTGGACTGAAATAGTCCAGCCTGTTCGTTCGCGTGATCCTTGCGACCTAGAAATAACTAAATGGACTTAGTCAGCTTCTTGCAGGGGGTTTCAATCCAAGCTCTACCATGACGCGTTGGAGATCCTTCCAGGCTTCGCCTTTCTGGCGTGGATCGCGCAGAAGGAAGGCGGGATGGTAGGTGACGGCGCATTTGGCTCCTCGTACGTCGTGCCATTGGCCGCGCAGGTTTGCCAACGATTGCTTCACCCCGAGCAGGTATGTGGCTGCCGTTGCACCGAGTGCGACGATGACCTTCGGCTGCACGATGTCCACCTGCTGCAAGAGGAATGGCGAGCAGGTGTTCGCTTCCTTCGGCTCCGGGGTGCGGTTCTGCGGCGGGCGGCACTTCACTACGTTGGCGATGTAGACATGTTCGCGTTTGAGGCCCATCGCGTTGATCATGTTGTTGAGCAACTGCCCTGCCTTGCCTACGAAGGGAGTGCCGCTGGCATCCTCGTCAGCTCCTGGGCCCTCCCCTACGAACATGAGTTCGGCGTTGGGGTCCCCGTCGGCGAAGACGATGTTGTGACGGCCGGCATAGGCCAGCGGGCAGCGTGTGCAGTCACCGATGGTGTCGCGGACGCTTTGCAGTGCAGCGAGTTTGTTCGCAGGCGCAACGCGCTCTGTGGGCAGAGGTGCGAGATTGTTGAAGCTGACAAGAGGCATGGCAGGGGGAGCGAGCTGTCCTGTGGGCGCGGGCGCCTGATCGAAGTCGTATGCGTGCGGTGCAGCCGCGGCTGTGGGCGGTGTGATGACAATGTCCGGTGCGCGATTGCTCGACGGCATCGGGGGACGCTGCGGCGTGGGAGTTGGGGCAGGACGCTGCACAGGCGCGGCGGGTCGTTGTGGAGATGGACTGCCTGAGTTTGCAGGACGTTGCGGAGTTGCCGGTGCAGATGCTGTTACCGGCGTGGCAACTGACTTCCACCATGCGGCGAGCGCAGGATCATCTGACGGATCGCTGGTGCGATACACGTCGTAAATTCCTAAGTCGCGAAGGTACTCCAGGTACCCGCGCAGTGATTCAGCGCTTCCGTCCATGTGTCCATTCTAGAGCGCAGCAACGTTCTCGCCCTGTGGACGGCGGTGCACCGGACCTTCCGCAACACAGGAACTTACAGTGCGGACGGAAGAATGGCCTTCGGAGAAGGCTTTACGAAATACCGCACAGATCCACTGCGGATTTCGTCCTGCGCCACGCGGCAGGCTTTCATGCTGTTGGTGTGAACAAGCGGAGCAGCACCGGACTGAAGCTGACGCGCGCGGCGTGCGGCTCCCTTTACCAGGCTGTACTTATTAAGCAGAGCATCGTCGATACCGTTCAGGGCTTGCGAAGATTCGTTCATTCCCTTTGCCTCCGTACCGCATGAGGCAACTGTAACCCAGATGGCATGAAACGGCGCGAAGATTTTTATCAGAAGTAGACGAAACGGTTACTTTGTTGCGGGTGTCAGTGGTGCAGCAGCAAACTGTTCCAGCACCTGACGTACACCTTCCGGTGATATCTGAGTGCGGCATCCGTCTGCCAATGCAACATCTGCCTGCGACGCAACACCACGTGCTTGCAACACGATAGCGCGAAGTTCTGCTGCCGCGGTGTCGAGCACATTGTTCACAATGGCGAAGCGATATTTCGACACATGCTCCAGTTCGCCATGCGCCTGACGAAGACGGCGTTCAATCACAGCTTCGTCCGTCATACGCTCTGCGGCGCTGCGATTTCGCAAACGCGTTTCCAGAATGGCCGGGCTGGGAGGCAGGATGAAGATGGAGACCGCTTCAGGGACACGTTCCATCACCTGCAGCGCACCCTGCACGTCGATGTCGAGCAGAAGATCGTGCTCGTTTTTTGCGGCCTGCGCCAATGCGGCGCGCGCAGTTCCGTAGTAATTGCCGAAAACGTCTGCCCATTCGAGAAAGGCATCTTCACTGATCATGCGTTCGAAATTCTCACGCGTGGTGAAGTGGTATTCGCGTCCATCTTCTTCACTGCCGCGGGGTGCGCGGGTGGTGTATGAGACGGAAAACTCCAGTCCCTCCACGTAGTTTCGCAGTTCGCCCACGAGCGTGCTCTTACCGGAGCCACTGGGCGCAGAGATGATGAAGAGAATACCTGCCATTGTCGTTCGTCCGTCTTTTGAAGTGAGTTTATACGCCCTGCGGTTGTAGCGGAGCGTCCGGTGGTGCATCGTCTCCTGCAAACTGCATCATGTAGAGCTTGTGATACATGCCGCCGTGCGCGAGCAATTCAGCGTGCGAGCCGGTTTCCACGATCTGTCCACGTTCCACGACAAGGATGCGATCTGCGCGGCGCACCGTGGATAGCCGATGCGCAATGACCAACACCGTGCGGTGCACCATGAGGTTGGAGAGCGCCTCCTGCACCAGCGATTCACTCTCCGCATCGAGCGCAGAGGTGGCTTCGTCAAGAATGAGGATGGGCGCGTCTTTCAGAATGGCGCGGGCAATGGCAAGACGCTGGCGTTCGCCGCCGGAGAGACGGAAACCTTTTTCACCAATGACGGTGTTGTATCCGTCGGGCATGCGTTCGATGAAGTCATGCGCCAGCGCAGCCGTGGCCGCAGCGATGACACGCTCCATGGGAACGTCGGGCTGGCCGTAGGCGATGTTGTTGCGCACGGTGTCGTTGAACAACACCGTCTCCTGCGTTACGGTGCCGACGAGTTTGCGCAGGCTGCTGAGTTGCACGTCGCGCAAGTCGTTGCCGTCGAGCGTGATGCTGCCGCCCGTGGGATCGAAGAAACGCGGGATGAGATTGACCAGCGTGGATTTGCCACCGCCGCTGGGACCAACGAGAGCAATCACTTCGCCGCGCTGCACGTATAGGCTGATGCCGCGCAGGACTTCGTGGAAGTTCTCTTCGTCGTCTTCATCGCGATATCCGAAGCGAACATCGTCGAAGCGGATTCCCTCTTCGAAGCTCCTGAGATGAATGGCGTCACGCTTTTCGGGAAGGTCGTCACGCTCGTCGAGAAAGTGGAAGATCTTTTCGCTGGCTCCCAGTGCCTGCTGGAAGCTGTTGTAGTACATGGCGAATTTGCGGACCGGATCGTAGAGCGCGATGACCGCAATGAGGAACGTGATGAACGAGCCAGCCGTCATCTGGTGATGCACGATGCGATTGCGGCCGATGAACAACAGCAGCGCAATGGCGATGGAGCCAAGCGCATCCATCAGCGGCGATGAGATGGAACTGATACCCATAGCGCGCATGTTGGCGCGGAGCAGTTTGCGCGCGGCGCGGCGAAAACGAGCCATCTCCCACATCTCCATACCGAACGCCTTCACAATGCGATTGCCCGTGAGCGTTTCGTGCAGGAGATTCTGAATGTCTGAGAGGCGATCCTGGCCGCCGCGGGTGCTGCGGCGAACACCACGGCCAATCTTCTTTGCGGAATAGAAGATGACGACGACAAAGCCAAGCAGGATCCAAGCGAGTCTGCCGCCCGCGATGACCACGACGCACGCAGTGAAAAGGAGCGTGAAGAATTGCTGCAGGAAATCACTGAGCACGGTGGACATGGCGATCTGCACACGCTCAATGTCGTTGATCAGCGTGGAGAGCAGAGCGCCCGTGGTGTAGCGCTGGAAGAAGGCGCTGGAACGCTTGAGCACCGCACCGTACAGGTCGTTGCGGAGGTCCGTGATCATGCCGAAGCCGGCGTAATTGACCAGGTATGTTCCGGCGTAGTCGCAGATGGACTTCAATACCGCCGAGACAAACAGCGCGTAGGCCACGATTGTCCAGGCATTGTGGAAGCGATTCGGCACGAAGTACTGGAGGTTGATGAGCCAGTGGGTGTGTGGAACGGCGAAGACCAGAATCTTGGTGCTCTGAAGGTCTGCGCTGAGCACGTTGTCAAGAATGGGCTTGACCAGCAGGAGACGCAGAGCAGCCATGGCGCCGACGATGGCCATGAGGACCACGGACAGCAGGGTGTAAGGCAGATAAGGGCGCAGATACCACAGCAGGCGCAGGATGCGTTTCATTGCGTGGGCCGAACCATCCAAAGTGTCTTGTACAGCACGGGTTTTATCTTACTCGTTCACATGTCATAAGTAAGAGTTCCCGAGACATCTCGCAGAGGACAAAATGTGCTTCAACCTGGGACCAACAGCCCTTAAACACCAAACTGGCGCAAGTGGTGATCGAGGTGTTTGTACATGAGGATGGCCCACTGTTCGGGCTTGAGTGGTCCGAAAAACGGGTGCGGGTATTGGGAGCAACCCTCAGGACCACGATTGGCAAAATTGTCGATTGCGGCGACAAGCCGAGAACGCTCATGGATGCAGTCAAGCTCTGATGGCTTCGCCGAAAACAACTCCGGCGAAGAGGGAGAGTTGCGACGCATCGGCTTATCGTCGCGGAAGACCAACGGCTTGATAAGCACGCCGATCAAGCTAGCAGGAAACGGTGCACGCTTGGGATGGATAACACCCATCGCCATTTCAACGCCTGAGGTGCAGTGAGCAAGCGTTTGAGCGAGATCCATGCTGCCCCACTGCCGCTTGTTCTCCGGACGCAGATCAAGAACGCGCCGCCTTGTGTCCTCCACCACGATTGGGTCAAAGAGATTTTTCATCTCAGACAGACTCCATTTGGAAATCGGAACTTTACTTCGAGGGCACTATTGCGGCATGTCGCGGTGCGAAACCTTAACGTGATAGCCCGCGTCGCTGAGACGCTTCTTCATCTCTTCCACAATGGCTACGGAACGATGCTGTCCGCCGGTGCAGCCGAAGGCAATGGTGAGGTAGCTCTTGCCTTCCGTTACGTAATACGGCAGAAGAAACAGCAACATGTCCGCTGTGCGGTCCAGAAACTCCTGGGTCTGCGGGAAGTCCATCACGTACTTCGCCACGCGCTCGTCGCGGCCCGTGAGGGGACGGAACTCCGGAATAAAGTGGGGATTGGGCAGGAAGCGCACGTCAAAGACAAGGTCAGCTTCTGCGGGTACGCCGTTCTTGAAGCCAAAGCTCAGCGTTGTAACGAGCAGTCTCTGTTCGCCCTCGCGACGAGAGAACTGCGTGGTGATGTGAGCGCGCAACTGATGCACGTTGAAATGCGTCGTGTCGAGAAGAACATCGGCCACGTTGCGGATCGGCTCCATGCGCTTGCGCTCGGATGCAATGCTTTCTGAAACCAACTCATCGCGACGAAGCGGGTGCGGGCGCCGCGTTTCGGAGTAGCGACGCACCAAGACATCGTCGGACGCCTCGAGGTAGACCACCGTGGTGGGCAGCAGGCCGCGTACAGCATGCAGGATGCCCGGAAAGTTCTCAATGGAGCTTTCGCGTACATCGACGCCCAGAACCGCGCGTGTAAATTCGCTTGAGCCACGCAGAAGTTCGGCAAACTGCGGAATCAATTCCAGCGGAAGATTATCGACAGCGTAATAACCCAGGTCTTCAAATGCTTTGAGCGCAGAGAGTTTTCCTGCACCGGAAAGACCCGTAAGAACTACCAGTTCGCGTCCGGGAGTATGAGGCACTCCCTCCTTGCTTCCCACTACCGGGGTACCGCCTGACGGTGGTTCGACCATGCGCAAATGCTAGCATCGCCCGATAGCCCGCGAGTGACTCAAAATGAAAAGAGGCATCCGCGATGGAATGCCTCTTCCCGTTACTGAACTCAGAACTCGTCAGGCGGCTTCGACTTCCTCCGTTTCGATTTCGCCGTCCTCAATGGCCGCAATGGCCTTTCCTACGCCGGTCTTATTGGTGGCCGACGATTTCTTGACCGATGTGACTTCGCCTGCTTCCGTGGTCTGCCGGCGAATGGTTCCGGTGGCATCGTGGTCCGGATGATGGCGCGTAGTGACAACTTTCTTGCGCGCCTTTACGGCCTGCATCTCCACCTTGTCCAAAGCGTCTTTCAAGGCAATCTCGACATCCTTTGCCGAGGTATGGGAGGAGAAAGTACTGATGGTGTTGCGCACCGTGACTTCCGCCTCGCAGCGATTCTTTTCGCAGCTGAGCACCACCTTGGCCATACATTTGGGGCCAAGGATTTTTTCAATGCGCGCCAAACCCTCTTCTGTCTGCGCACGCAACTTTGCAGTTACCTGTGTGCCTCTGCCGGTGATCTCAAGATCCATGCTGCTTACCTCCTTCACCTCTTGGGTAAGATGCCGGGGTTGTTGTCACGAAATCTGTGAACGCCACGTTAATCCCGGCGCCTTGAGATGTGTTTCTAGTCCCTTCGAGGCGGCGCGTCAACTGCCAGATTGACAGACCCTGTGGATCGCGGCAGATTCGGCTAGTCGCGCTTGCGGCGCTGATGTGTACTGGGGATGTTCATATCCTCGCGATACTTCGCCACTGTGCGCCGCGTGACCTGAATTCCCTGCCGTTGAAGCTCACTCGCCAGTGCGTCGTCCGTCAAAGGTTTCTTCGGATCTTCTTCCTCAATCAGCTTGCGAACCTTTTTCTTCAACAGCATGAGCGGAAGATCACCGCCTTCGGGGCCGTTCACGCCCTCGCTGAAGAAGAAGCGCAGCTCGAACACTCCCTGAGAGGTGTGCACATATTTGTTCGCGACAGCTCGCGACACGGTAGAAGGATGTACGCCAATTTCTTCCGCCACCTCTTTAATCATCATGGGGCGGAGGGAGTCGACGCCGTGCTCCAGGAACTCCTGTTGACGGCGGACGATGGATTCGCAGGTGCGAACGATGGTGTTCTTGCGCTGCTCAATGTTGCGCAGAAGCTGGATTGCGGAACGATACCGCTCCTTGACGTACTCTTTCACCTCGCGCTCGGTGTCCTTCTGGCGCAGCATCTTGCGATAACCGGCGTTGAGGCGCAGGCTGGGCAGATCGTCTTCATTCATCACGACCTGCCACTCGTCGTTGCGTTTGACGAAGGCCACGTCCGGCTCAATCAGCCGCGTTTCCTGCTGGTTGTAACGCTGGCCGGGGCGTGGATCAAGCGAACGAATCGCATCGATCCCAGACTGCACTTCATCCAGCGAGGCGTTGAGAAGGCGTGCGAGTTCGCGAAGATCACGTTTCTGCAAGAGTTGCAGGTGATCCGTGACAATCCTGCAGGCGAGTGTTAGTTCGCTCTGGCGTGCCTCATATTCTTCCTCATCCAGGATGGCGTCGTCTGTGTCGCTAAGGGCAGCGCGGATCTGCAACAGGAGGCACTCACGCAGGTCCCTGGCGGCGATGCCAATGGGATCGAGGGTCTGCACGGCGGCGCGTGCTTCCGCCATGAGGGCGGGCGTGGCGTGGCCGTTTTCATCGAGCGCGGCAAGTTCCGCATCATCGACGGTGAGGTAGCCGTTGTCTTCCAGATTGCCAATAACCACTTCGCAGGCAGCGCGTAGCTCCGGCCGCAATGTCATGGCGCCGAGCTGCCACAGCAGATGATCAGTCAGCGTGGATGGCTTGGAGAGGAAATTTTCGAACGAGGGGGAATCAAGCTCTTCAAAGGATGGGCCGGAAGCGCGGAAGCCGGGGTCGAGATATTCCTGGAAGTATTCACCCATGTCGATCTCATCGAATGGATCTTTCTCTTCCCGCTCGGCCTCGGTCTTTTGCTGTTCTGCAGAGAGTTCGCGGTCGCCTTCGCGCCCGGCAAGCTCCTCAAAGCTGGCTGAGGACTCGTCAATCTCCTCCAGCACCGGATTCTCAACGACTTCAGCGTTGATCATTTCCTTCAGTTCCAGCTTGTTGAGCGCGAGCACGCTCACCATCTGGACCAGCCCAGGTGTAAGCACCTGGCGCTGAGCAACTCGAAGGTTCAACTTAGGCTGAAGCAGCAAAGACAATTCTCCGTGGCAAAGACCTGGGACCCTGCCTCATGAGAACAGAGCAACCTGCCTTCCGAAGTCTACTCCGAAAGGATGCGTCACGGATGGCCAAATGGCAAGCAACGTGCTTGCAAATTCATTCTTTTAACTTTCCCGAATTGGAACGAGAAACATTACAGGCGGATCACGAGCTTTCCGGGGTTTCCAACTGCGGAGCCGCTGTAAGCCTGATCCGCTTCCTCCAGTGAGAGTTCCGCTTTGACAAAAGCCTTTAACTTGCCGGAATCAAACCAGTTGGACAGAAACCAGAGCTCGTCGCCACGGGGCTCCACGATGAAGAAAGCATCTTTCACTCGCTGTTCCGTGGTTCCTTCCGCATCGGCTGCGATTGTTACCAGCCTGCCTCCAGGCGAGAGGACGGACCATGATCGAGTCAGGGTTTCGCCACCCACCGCATCGAAAACGACGTCGACCTTGCCCGCGTCTTCGAAGCGTCGTTCGCGATAGTCGATGACTTCATCGGCACCGAGCTGCTTCAGGAAATCGACGTTTGCCCCGGACGCCGTGGCAATCACGTAGGCACCCTGCAACTTTGCAAGCTGGACTGCGAACAGCCCTACCGCTCCCGCCGCGCCGTGAATGAGGACGCGCTCGCCCTGTTGGAGCTTTGCGCGATCGTGCAGCCCCTGCCACGCTGTGAGCGCACCAATGGGGGTGGCCGCCGCTTCGATTGCGGAGAGCGAGGCTGGCTTGAGAGAAAGATTAGAGGGTTTGGCAATACAGAACTCCGCAGTCGCCCCCTCTGCGAACCAATCGTTCATGCCAAAAACGCGATCGCCCGGACGATAGTCTGCGACACCTTCCCCGATGGCTGAAACGATGCCGGAGAATTCGTGGCCGGGGATCGCTTTGGATCGCGCTGTGCCGTCGGCATTGTGAGTGGTGGGGTACCAGAGCTTCTCGGTCGGGGTGACGCCAGAGGCAAGGACCTGAACCAAAATTTCACCGGCTTCTGGCTCAGGAACGGGACGGTGAACCGGCTGCAGATGCAGCTCTTCTGTGAACTCCATCGCTTTCATGTCTGCCATGGCGCTCGTTCCTTTTCGTAGCGAAATTAGATTTCAGAGGCGGAAGCTTTCACCAAGGTATACACGTTTCACTTCTGCGTCGCGGCCCAATTCGCCGGGCGTGCCGTGGCGGAAGATGCGGCCCTCCGCGATGATGTAGGCGCGGTCGGTGACGCTGAGCGTTTCGCGGACGTTGTGGTCCGTGATGAGAACTCCGATGCCACTCTTCTTCAGGTTGAAGATGATCTGCTGAAGGTCGAGTACGGCGATGGGATCGATGCCGCTGAAGGGCTCGTCCAGCAGGATGAAGCTGGGGTCGATGCAGAGGCAACGCGCAATCTCTACACGGCGGCGCTCGCCACCGGAGAGCGCATAGCCTTGTGTGCGACGGACGTGGCCCAGATTGAGCTGTTCGATGAGTTGCGCGGTGCGGTTGCGGCGCTGTTCCCAGCTGAGACGCTGTGTTTCCAGGATGGCAAGGATGTTCTCTTCCACCGTGAGTTTGCGGAAGATGCTGGGTTCCTGCGGCAGATAGCTGATGCCGTAGTTGCGCGCACGAAGATACATGGGTGCGCGGGTGATGTCTTCTCCAGCAACGGTAACGCGACCGGAATCGGGGCGCACGAGGCCGACGATCATGTAGAAGCTGGTAGTCTTGCCCGCGCCGTTGGGGCCGAGAAGGCCGACAACCTCGCCCTGCGTGATATTGATGCTCACGCCGCGAACGACTTCACGACCGCCATAGCTCTTGGCGATGCCGTCCGTGGAAAGCGTGTGCCGCGTCAGCGCCGCGCTGGATTCAAAAAGTTCCAAGCCAGAAGACGAAGACTCGCCCCGCCCCTCCATCTCCAATGTACCTGTAGCTGATCCCATGCAAACTTTTAGACGAAATCTAAAGGACTGAGGATTCAGTCTTTGGATGCGGATTACTTCTTCTGCGGGTTGGCTTCCACCTCGGTGTGAACGCGGTGCGTACCGGCGCCCTCTACCTCCACGTTGTTGTCCCCGCTGTGCAGCGTAAGGGTGGTCCCGGTGATGGTTCCCTTCTGCGTGTCGATCACCTTTGGCTGGTTTTGCGGCGTTCCAGTAAGGACGTAACGCTGATCCGACGAAGTGTAGACAAGACGTTCGCCCTGGCCGGTGCGGCCCGGCTGCGTAATGTTGACCGCGCCGGTGGCCACAATCTGCTGTACGTTGCCCGAAAGAACGCCCGGAGTGGTGCCAGACAGCGTCGCAACCGCCTGACGCGCGGTGAGCAACGCACCTGAGGTCTGCATGGTCACGCCGCCGGTGACGTCCGCATGAGCGAGATGCACGCCTTCCGCCGGGACGTAGAGCAGCGTCGTTCCGACGATGCGAACCACGCCGCTGGATTTCTCCTTGCCGGTGGCCGATGCGGGTAGCAGCAGGTGGACCGTACCTGTGGCGGCAGAACCCGACGGAGCATGAGCCATCAGGCGGTTGGTACTGCGGTCGACTTCGATAACCGGCGCTTCCATCTGCGACGACGATGTCCACATGCGGGCGGCATGCGTTCCTGCGAAGAACTTCGCCACGGAACCGGCGATGGTGGCGTGTTCCGCCGTAACGTGTACGGGGTCACCGTTCTGCTTCGACTGGTAGACGCCTCGAACACCGCCGCTTGCGTCGGCGTCTCCGCTGCCCTGCGTGAGCGCGATGCGGTCAGCGGCGATCTGCATGCCGTCGCCTGTGACGCTGGGTAAGCCAGTGAGTAGCAGCTTGCCGGTGGCGCCGTCGAAGTCAGCGTGTGAGGCTGTGGCGTGCGTTTCTGATGCCGCCTTGCCGTTTTTCGCAGGTGACTTCGCGGCGACGGTCACGCGGCCATCCTGCGTGGCCGATTGTACGGACGACGCGGATTTTCCGACTCCGGGTGGCAGTAGTTTTACCTGCAGAGTGTCGCCGGTGCTGGTGCGTGTGGTTCCTGCGCCGTCGTCTTCATCCAGCCTCGTGGAGCCGCTGCCTGTCAGCAAGGACACGTAATGTTTCTTGCCGGAGGTAGCCATGATCGCATGCAGCGTGTCGCCAGCGACTGCGGTTGTTTTGGCTGGTTTGCCTGTGGTGGTGGAATGGAGCTGTGCGTGGCCGGTAGCAGTGGCGTCCTTCACGACGGTGTGGCGCGTAGCGTCCGGAGCGAGGTTTGCGACGAGGTTGTCAGCCGTGAGGTGGTCCAGCGATGTGGGCGAATGATGGTCGAGCGTGACGCCGCCGGTGAGTTCCGCCGTCTTCGCGTTCCCTGCACCATCGAAATGCATTACGGCTGTCTGGCCGGAACCACTGCCCTCCGGATGGGACAGCGTGACGCCGCCGGACATGGTAACCAGCGTGGGTTTGTTCTGTTCCGAGACTTTAGCAACAAGCTTTGGAGCCTGCGCGCGGATGCCGTCGCCACTTTGCAGGGAGGTATGGCCGTCAGCACGGATCTCGTCGATACCACCGGATGGTCCCGCATCCAGAACGACCGTGTCACCTTGCGCGTTCATGTCGCCGGTACGCACCAGAGCCATGCGCAGCGTAGCGAGGCGCTGGTTGCGGTCGAGTTGAGCGGAAGCCGCGGTGAGGTGCACCGGCTGGCGATCCTGGGTGCCGTCCATGGTCACGGCGGAATGCAGATTGAGGAGGCCTGTGCTTGTTGTGTAATCAGCGCCGGTCGCTGTGCCGTGCAGATCGCCGTACTCAATGTGCAGCGGCTGATCGGTTGTGGCAATGCCCTCTTTTTGCGTGAAAACCAGACCACTGGTGGTTACAGAGATTCGTTTCGCGCTGGGATTTTGTTGCGCGTTGGCGGGCGATGCCAGGTCAAGATGCACTTCGCCCATGGCTTTCACGATGCCGTTGTTCTGGTCGTACTCAAACTCCGCGCCACGGATGCTGTCCGTTTCGTGCGAACCTTCCGGGCCGTAAAGGGTGATGGCGACGTCGTGGAGCGTGGTCTTGCCGTTCTGCCGCTGGATCGCTTTGGCCGCGTGCAGCGTGAACAGCGTGTGGCCCTTTACGGATTGGGAATAAGTGAAGCCGTTGGCCTGCGACTTGATGTCGATGCCCATTTTTGCGGGCAGATCATGCAGGAATTTGCGGGCTTTGTAGCGAGCGATGCCGATAAACGATGCAAGTGCCACGAGCATGACGACAACGCCGACAAGGAGCCAACGGCGAAGACGCGTCACCGAAATGCCGCCTGCCCTGCCCCGTCTGCTGCCCATTGCCATTGCTGTTTATCTTCTCAGGGAACAGGGGTGCGTGTCCGATTTCCGCATCATGAAACGCATTCCGTGCAGTAGCATCCAATATTGGTTATGGCCGATCAGCTCTATCTAAGCCTCTGGTTCCCGAATTTCCGTCTTGCTTCTCTGCCGGAGAAGCTCACCTCTGTCCTGGAACAGTTTGCCAGGGTGGCAGACAACCAGGGCCGCATTGCCGTGGCGTCTGCTATTCCGCTTGGGTGGAATGAGTCGCCCGTGTTTCAGCGCATTTTTGTGAATGACGACCGATCTGAAGATTCGGACGACTCGGTGGCGAAGAATGCCGTTGCCGAAGCGACCGAACAGCTTCATGACGACATGGCCTACGAGTTTGAGGTCAAGTGGCAGCTATGGCAGCCGGAAGAAGGCGCCGAGGGCTTTGACAGCACCTGGCGGCTGGAACCGGCGACCGTAAAAGTCATCGGCTTTGGACCGGAGTTTGACGACTCCAGCTACGAGCAGAACGGTCATATCCGCGTGGACTTTGGACTCGACACGCCGTGGGTTCAGGACGAAAGCGATCTGGATGAGGACGGACAAAAGCGTCTGCAACAGAACGTGGAAAAGCTCCTGGCGTTTGTGTTGAGCGTCGAGAAGCATTGCGGCATTTCATCGCGGCTGCTTTGGACCGAGAGTGGTGAGCCGCTGGCGGAGAAGTTGATTGCAACGCTGCAGCGTGTGAACTAAGTCTCTTTTGCAAATAGAAAACGCCTTCCAGTAAAGACTGGAAGGCGTTTTCTTGTTTTACCGAAGCATCTATCCCGCGATCACGATCTCTGAGAAGTCAGCGACCTTGCTGTAGTCCAGCAGAATGCGCAGCAGCAGGCCCAGGCGTGCGGCGCGCAGTTGCGGCTCTGGGGCCATAACCATCACCTTGTCAAAGAATGCATCCACGAATGGACGAAGCTCTGCGATGGTGGCCAACGCGAGCGTGTAGTCCCCGTCCTTGCGCAGACCTTCTACCCATGCGGCGCGGCGTCCGGCTTCTTCAGACAGGCTGCGTTCCACGGGTTCCGTGAGGAACTCGAGCTTCGAGCCGGGTGAGAAGACTTCTCCCTTGGCCTTTGCCTGTTCGACGAGGTTCTTCATGCGCTTGAACGCTGCGGCAATGGCGGCGAAGTCTGCGCCTGCACGTGCTGCTGAGACGGCATCGACACGCTTCATAGCATCGCGCACGTCGTCCGGGTCGGTGGCCATGACGGCCTTCACCACGTCGTAGGCTCCGCCGCGAATGTCGCGGAGATACCACTCCAGGCGCTCGCCAAGGAAGCTCTTCACGTTTGCGCAGAGGGCCTCATTGTTATTGGTGGCGGCACCAGCGATTTCGCCGAGTGTCAGCGGCAGATCGCTTTCCGCAAGGATCTTCACGATGCCGTTGGCGGCGCGACGCAGACCGAAGGGATCTTTCGATCCGGTGGGCTGCATGCCGAGGCCGAACATGCCGGCGATGGTGTCTGCCTTGTCCGCGATCGAGAGCAACTGCCCTTCAACGGTGGATGGGATGGCGTCTTCCATGCCTGCGGGTTGGTAGTGTTCGTAGATGGCGATGGCAGCGGCTTCGTCCACGCCCTGAGCCTTGGCGTACAAGCCGCCGATGATGCCCTGCAGCTCAGTGAACTCCTTTACCAATTCGGTCGTGAGATCGGTCTTGGCCAGTGTTGCCGCAGTGGTGAGTGCATCCAGCTTCACGCTCACAACTTGACCACGCTGTGCATTCGCACGTTCGCGCACGAACTGGCCCAGCGTGACGACGAGCGCATTGGTGCGCTCCATCTTCGCGTAGTACGAGCCGAGTTCCTTCTGAAATGTGACGTTCTTCAGCAGTTCGACGCGATCCTGCAGCGAGGCGCGCTGATCGAACTCGTAGAAGAAGCGTGCGTCGTTGAAGCGGGCACGCAGAACACGCTCGTTGCCGTGACGGATGATCTCAACGGCATCGCCCACTGGCTCTGTGTTGAGCACGGCGAGGAAGTACGGTTGCAGCTTGTGTTCGCCATTCTCAAGCGCGAAATAGTTCTGGTGATCGCGCATGACGGTTACGAGAACTTCTTCGGGCAGCGCCAGAAACTCGTCTTCAAACTTGCCGAGGAGGACGGTGGGCCACTCGGTGAGGTGCGTTACCTTGTCGACCAGCGGATGGTCTTCGCGCCAGCGTGCGCCTTCGACGATGCGCGTTGCTTTGTCCAGGTCCTTGCGGATGCGCTCGCGGCGATGCTCCACGTTGACCATGACCTTCGCCTGATACAGCTTGTCAGCGTATTCCGCGGGTGTTGCGATGGTGATGGGCTCGTAACCGAAGAGAACACGGTGGCCATAGGTGACATTCGAAGCGGTGATGCCTGCCCATTCCACGGGGAGGACTGCGCCGTCGAGGAGCGCGAGAATCCACTTGATGGGGCGCACGAAACGCTCTGGCAGGAACGGGCGCCAGCGCATGTTCTTGGCCCAGTACATGGCCGCGATTTCCTTCGGCAGTTCCGCCAGAACAACCTCAGAGAACGACTTGCCTGCGCGCTTTGCGGTGGCGGCAAGGTACTCGCCCTTGGCGTTGGTGATGGTGCGAAGCTGATCGACAGGGATGCCCGCCTTCTCCGCGAAGGCTTCCGCAGCCTTGGTGGGCTGGCCGTCTTTGTAGGCGGCCTTTACCGGCGGTCCAACGAGTTCTTCTTCAGCGTCGGCCTGCTGCGCGATCACGCCCTTTACCCATACGGCCAGACGGCGCGGCGTGGAGTAGCTTTCTACGGAGAAGCCTTCTTCGACGAGACGTTCGCGCGTGAGCAGGTCGCTGACTCGCTTCGTCAGCTCTGCTTCGGCTCCCGGCAACATGCGTGCGGGAACTTCTTCCAATCCAATCTCAAACAGAAACTCTGCCACTATGCACCAGCCTTTTCTTTCAAGGCAGCAAGGCGTTCCACCTGCTCCGCGTAGATCTTCGCGACGCCTACGATCAGCGTGCGGATGCGAGCCATGACGCCCACGCGCTCCGTTACGGAGATGGCGCCGCGTGCGTCCAGCAGGTTGAACAACTGTGAACACTTCAAGGCCAGTTCGTATGCGCCAAGCACGGGGAAACGCTTGACCGTGACTTCATCCGCATCTTCCGGCAGCGTTTTGAAGGCTTCCAGGAGGCCGAGGCATTCCGCCTCGTAATTCTCAAGATGCAGCCAGAGCTTCGATACATCTGCGTGGTCGAACGCAAAGGCGGAAAGCTGCTGTTCTTCATACAGGCGGATGTCGCCGTAGGTGGTGATCTTGCCGGTGTCCGGCTCCTTCGCCCACTCAATGTCGTAGATGGATTCCTTGTCCTGCAGGAACTGGGTCAGGCGCTCCATGCCGTAGGTGATCTCGCCGCTGATGGGGTCCAGATCCATACCGCCGCACTGCTGGAAGTAGGTGAACTGAGTGATCTCCTGGCCGTCCATCATGACCTGCCAGCCAACGCCCCAGGCGCCCCCCACGGGCCATTCCCAATTGTCTTCTTCAAACTTGATGTCGTGCTCGGCCAGCACAATGCCAATGGCTTCCAGGCTCTTAAGGTACAGCTCCTGGATGTTGGCCGGTGGCGGTTTCAGGATGACCTGAAACTGGGTGTGCTTGTACAGGCGATTGGGGTTATCGCCATAACGACCGTCTGCCGGGCGACGCGAGGGTTGCGCGTAGGCAATGCGAACAGGCGTGGGGCCGAGGACGCGCAGGAAGGTGTCCGGCGACATGGTGCCTGCGCCCATCTCCGTGTCATACGGCTGCTGCAGGACACAGCCCTGCTCCGCCCAAAAGCGTTGCAGGGCAAATAATGTTTCCTGAAAAGTCATCACGCTACGGCGCGGCGTGGTCGCGGCTGTTTCTGCTACGGCAGACATGTGTGGGTGCGTACTCCTTGATGCGTTCCCGTAAGTTTATCGCGAGACGCTCAGGAAAGCCCCTGATCAGATATGAATGCCCCAGCCAAGTTCACCCAGTTCGCGCTCAATCTCAAGCAGGGCTGCCTCAAGAGCGGAACGGCGATGTGGGCTGGAGGTGCGCTCGCTGAGGACGCGTTCGCGCTGCAGCTCAAGCTCCTGCACGCGGCGCTTCTTCTCACGTTCGGTGCGCTGCTGTTCTGCCGCCGTAGCCGGCTTTGCTGCTGGAGTTGGTTCTGGTGCGTCCACGTCTTCTTTCTCCCATCCGCGTGCCATGGATTCATTCTATGCCCCACAACGCAAAGACATGTCGCAAAACGGCTTGAGTCGTAAGCACTGACTCGTTCGTCTAGAGAAAACACTTAAGGAAACTCCCGCAGGGTTCCTGCAAATTTGGCACAATGGTGCCTAGCGGTATTCCCCGCATTTCTCTAACGCACGTTTTTCCTTTCGGAGCTGTCCTTCATGTGGATTGTCCGCCTTGCCCTTCGGCGCCCGTACACCTTCGTGGTGATGAGCGTGCTGATCCTTGTGCTTGGCATTGTCTCCATTGAGACCATGTCCACGGACATCTTCCCCACCATCGACATTCCCGTAGTCACCGTGGTGTGGAGCTACAGCGGCACCAGTCCGGATGAGATGGAGAAGCGCTTCACGACGATCAGTGAACGCGCCATGACGACGACCGTAAACGACATTGAGCACCTTGAGTCGCAGTCGGTCAACGGTATCTCCATCATCAAGATCTTCTTCCAGCCGGGCGTGAAGGTGGAAGCCGCCGTGGCGCAGGTAACGGCCGTCAACCAGACGATTCTGCGTATTCTGCCGCCGGGTACCACGCCGCCGTTCATTCTGCAGTTCTCCGCATCGAACGTGCCAATCCTGCAGGCGGTCGCTTCGTCGAACAAGTTGTCAGAGAGCGAACTGTTCGATGTGGGTTCGCAGTTCATCCGTACGCAGTTGGCAACCGTGCAGGGCGCGCAGGTGCCGCAGCCGTACGGCGGACGTATTCGCCAGGTGGCTGTAGATCTTGATCCCGCCGCGCTGTATTCGAAGGGACTTTCGCCGCAGGACGTGGTGAATGCGCTGACGGCGCAGAATCTGATTCTGCCTGCAGGCGACATCAAGATTCAGGACCGCGACTACGTGGTCCGAACGAATGCCTCGCCGCAGATTGCCGCGCAGTTGAACGATATTCCCATCAAGCAGGTAAACGGGGCGACCGTGTACATGCGCGATGTAGCGACAGTTCATGAGGGATCTGCACCGCAGCAATCCATCGTCCGTTACAACGGCCAGCGCGCCGTGCTGATGACGATTCTGAAGGCTTCCTCATCGTCCACGTTGGACATCGTGGCAAAGGTGAAAGAAGTCCTTCCGCGCATCCTGGCGAATGTGCCGCCACCAGCGCCGGAAATTCGTATCCTGTTTGACCAGTCGATCTTTGTGCGCGCCGCGCTGGAAGGCGTGGTGAAGGAAGCTGCCATTGCCGCCGGTCTGACGGCCATCATGATCCTGCTCTTCCTTGGATCATGGCGCTCGACGGTGATCATCGCTGTGTCGATCCCGCTGTCGATCCTGGTATCGGTGATCTGCCTGAAGTTCCTGGGACAGACGCTGAACACCATGACACTGGGCGGACTTGGGCTGGCGGTCGGCATCCTGGTGGACGACGCTACGGTGGAAATTGAAAACATCCACCGAAATCTGGGATTGGGCAAGGAAATTGAACCTGCCATCCTGGACGGCGCTGCGCAGATTGCGGTTCCGGCGTTCGTTTCCACACTGGCAATCTGCATCGTGTTCGTTCCGGTGGTCTTCCTGACGGGCGCTGCCAAGAGCTTGTTTGTGCCGCTGGGTATGGCGGTGGTTTTCGCCATGATGGCTTCGTACTTCCTGTCGCGAACCCTGGTACCCACCATGGTGAAGTTCCTGCTGGCGAAGGAAGTGGATGTCTACTCGCTGGCGGAAGCGTCCCACGGCGACCATCCTCTCTCCGCAGAAGAGCAAGCAGAAGTTGACCAGAAGATGCGTGGGCTGGGAGTTATCTGGCGTACGCACTTTGCCTTCAACCGCGTCTTTGAGGCGTTGCGATCGCGGTACCAGCGTTTGCTGGATTGGGCGCTGGTGCATCCTGGCTTTTCGCTTGGTTGCTTCGGCCTGTTCATCGTGCTGTCCGCCTGCCTGCTGCCGTTCATCGGTCAGGACTTCTTCCCGGACGTGGATGCGGGAAGCTTCCGGCTGCATGTTCGCACCGCCCCCGGAACACGTCTGGAAGCGACGGAAGCCATCTTCGCTCAGGTGGAGAATGTCATCCGTGCGACCATTCCGGCGGACGAGCTGGACGGCATTCTGGACAACATCGGAACGCCCAATGGCGCATTCAACCTGGCCTTTGGCGACGGCGCCCTCACAGACGTGCAGGACGGCGAGATTCTTGTCTCGCTGAATCAGGAAAAGCACAAGCCCACTGCGCTTTATCGCGAGAAGCTGCGTGAGACGCTGCGCAAACAATTCCCGCAGACCACGTTCTTTTTCCAGGCTTCGGACATTGTGAACCAGATCCTGAACTTTGGCCTGCCTGCTCCGATTGACATTCAGGTGAGCGGACGTCTGGCCGAGGCGAACTATGCGACGGCGCAGGCGATTCGTGCGGACATCGCGAAGATTCCGGGCGTGGTGGATGCTCACGTTCACCAGGTGATGTATGCGCCAGAGTTGCGTGTCAACGTGGACCGCTCGCGCGCGCAACTGCTGAACATGACAGAGCAGAACGTTGCGGGCAGCATGCTGACAGCGCTTTCGGGATCAGGTATCGCAGCGCCAAACTACTGGCTCAGCCCGAAGAACGGCGTGAACTATACCGTGGTGGTACAGGTGCCGCCCACGACGCTGGATTCCGTGGATAAATTGAACAATCTGCCGATCTCCAACGGCACGACCACGACGCAGGGTGCCACCAACGCTGGTGCGCCGCCAGTGGGAGCTTCGCAGTTCCTTTCCAACCTGGCGCAGATTCAGCATGGAGCAAGTCCGGCCATTACAAACCACTACAACGTGCAGCCGGTGTATGACGTGTATTCCAGCGTGCAGGGCCGCGATCTGGGCGGTGTGAATCGCGATATTCAGAAGGTTCTAAAGAACTACACCGTACAGAGCGGTAAGCTCTCCAAGGGCGCAACCATTACGGTGCGCGGCCAGGTGAAGAGCATGCAGGACAGCTTTACAGGGCTTGGACTAGGCATGATCTTTGCTGTTCTGCTGGTGTACCTGCTGATGGTGGTCAACTTCCAGAGCTGGCTTGATCCGTTCATCATCCTGATGGCGTTGCCGGGCGCGGCCTGCGGCATTCTGTGGATGCTGTTCCTGAGCGGCACCACGTTCTCAGTGCCCTCGCTCATGGGAACCATCATGACCATCGGCGTGGCGACAGCAAACTCCATCCTGATGGTGACGTTTGCCAACGACCAGCGATCACTGGGCCTGAACAGCATTCAGGCTGCGTCGGCTGCGGGCTTTACACGTTTGCGTCCTGTCATGATGACAGCGTTGGCCATGATCCTGGGCATGCTTCCCATGTCGCTGGGCATGGGCGAGGGTGGCGAACAGAATGCACCACTAGGACGCGCCGTGATCGGCGGCCTGCTGGTGGCCACCGCAACCACCCTTGTGATTGTTCCTATTTTCTATTCTCTGCTGCGCAAGAAGGTCCCGAGCCATCTTCAAACGGAAGAACTGCCCGAGCCCGAAGAGGAGTTTTCCCATGCGTAACGCTGAACAGCTTTCAACCTATTTGAACTGCCACCGCAACACGTTTGAAGGAGCCCGCTGAGCATGGCCCAGAACATCGCACAGGATCCGGCAATGACCGGGCATTCCGCAACCACTCAACAGCCTGCAGGCAAAGGCCCATTCGTTGCCGCAGCCGGTGGATTTCTTTTGCTGGCGGTTGTCGGTATCGCCTTCCTGATTCCGAAACTGCATCATCAAAATGACCTGGAAGACCGCACCCGCGACGCCTCTGGACCACCGCCGGTTGCAGTTGTAGCCGTTGGGCTGGGACAACCCAGCAGCAAGCTGGAATTACCCGGCACCGTGCAGGCATTCTCGCAAACTCCGATCTATGCGCGCACCTCGGGATACATCTCGAAGCGCTACGTGGACATTGGCGATCACGTAAAGGTCGGGCAATTACTGGCCACCATTGAAGATCCGCAGACCGAGCAATCGCTTCGGCAAGCGCGCGCAAACCTGTTGCAGTTGAAGGCGCAGCTACTGCAGGCGCAGGCCAATGCTAAGTTGTCGACACTGAACAACACGCGCGGTCAACAGCTTCATACCGAGGGTGTGATTTCGCAAGAAGCCGCGGACAATTACACCGCGCAATCGGGCGCGAACGATGCAACGGTGGAAGCGGCCAAGGCTAACATTGCCGCGGGTGAAGCGAACGTGAAGTCGCTGGAAGAACAGGCGTCCTTCTCGCGTGTTGTGGCCCCCTTCACTGGCGTGATCCTGTCGCGTTCCATCGATAACGGATCGCTGATCACATCCGGCTCTGCTAACAGCGTGACGCAGCTCTTCACGATTGCGCAGTCGGGTGTAGTCCGCGTCTTTGCGAATGTGCCGCAGAGCAATGCGCCGGACGCATTGAGCGCATCCACGGCGCAGGTGACATTCCGCGAACTTCCGGGACACGTCTACTCTGGCTCCATCACACGTTCGTCGACGTCGATTGATCCGGCGTCGCGCACGCTGCTGACGGAAATCGATCTGCCGAACCCCGATGGCAAGATTCTTCCCGGCATGTTTGCTACGGTAACGTTCGCTGTGAAGAATTCGCGTCCGCCGGTCCTGCTGCCAGGCAATGCCCTGGTTGTTCGTACCGCTGGACCGCAGGCTTATACCGTGGATGCAAATAACGTTGCGCATCTGCACAGTGTCGTACTGGGCCGCGACTACGGCACCAGCGTAGAGATCCTCAGCGGCTTACAGCAGGGTGATCACGTAATCCTGTCGCCGTCTGATGCAGTGCAGGAAGGAACCAAAGTGGCTCCTGAACTCGAGAAGCCACAGAAGCCGTAACCTCTAATGAGTCACAAGGAAAAGCCCGCCATGTGGCGGGCTTTTCCTATGTACGTTCCTTCCAGGCTTCAGACCAGATGATCCGCCAGTACCTCTGCAGAGCTATGCACGATACGCGGGCCACGCGGTACGCCATCCCATGGGAAGAACAGCGAGAACACGGTACCAGAGGCGTCGCCACGATACTTCGCCTGGCGGCTGCGCACCAGCAGCGCGCCGTGGTGCTTCTCGAGAATCTCCGCACTCACCCATAGCCCAAGACCGGTGCCGCTGGCGTCCTTGGTGGTGAAGAATGGCTCGAAGATGCGACGACGCACAGCATTCGACATCCCCATGCCCTCATCCGCAACAGTGATGCGCACTCCCTTTCGGTCATTGCGACGCATCGTACGCGCGCGGACAAAGAGACGTCCCCCTTGCGGCATGGAATCAATCGCGTTGCCAACAAGGTTTGCAAAGAGCTGGCGAAGTTCACCCGCATAACCAAAGAGCAACGCCGGATCTTCCAGTCGCAACTCCGCCTGCACATTCGCTGACCGCAGCTTGGCATTGTGCAGTAGCAAAACACTGCGCAGCATCTCCGTCACCTCCACGTCTGTGGCGGTTGAAGAGTGGCGGTGAAACCGCAATGTCTGCTGCGTGATTTCACCCACTCGTTCCACTTCCGTCTGCGCCAGCGCGACCCAGTCCTGCGCCTGTATGTCCAGCGATGGGTTGCCGCGCAGAAGGTAGAGCGCGTTGGTAACAGCTTCCAGCGGCGTATTGATCTCATGCGCGATGGAAGAAGCGAGACGTCCGGCGATGGCCAGTTTTTCGCTGCGACGCATGGCCTCCTCGGCATGGCGGCGCTCCGTTACTTCGGAGACGATCACACCCACCCAGCGCACTTCTTCACCAATGAATACGGGGAAGTAACTTGCAAGCCAGATACGCGGGTGAATGTCGCCTGCCAGTTCGCCACTAAGTTCGTGCTCCGCAACTGCTTCGCCCGTACTGAAGACCTGCTCCACCACTCGTTCGGATTCCAGCGCCAGCGAATTCACATCTCCTTCGGTTGGGGGCACCAGGTCACGCAAACGTCGCCCAAGATGTTGTTCGAGCGGCACGCCGTGCATCTTCGCGAGGCGGTCATTGATGCGGATGTAGCGATAGTCGCGATCATAAAATGCAAACCCGATGGGCGCGGTGCGCAGCATGGCGTCGAGGAGGTTCAACGTCTCCTGCGTGCCGCGACGCTGACGTGCAATCTCGCTCACCATGCCGTTGAAGCTATCGAGAAGTGCGCCCGCCTCATTCTGTGCCGCCACCACCGGCACAGTTAACGGGAATGCGGACAGGTTGTTGGGGTCACAACGCAACTGCAACGTGGCGCGCCGCAGTTGTCGCAGCGGCTGAGCCAGCGTAGCGCTAAGAGCCCACACCAACAGCACGTTGCCCAGCAGCGCAAATGGGAAGTAGATCAGCAGGCTTTGCAGCACGCGCTTGGGCGTGTTCATGGTCAAAGCAGAATCCTGCGTAACCCACAGGATGCCTCGGACCAATCCATCAGAGATGATCGGCTGCGCGCCTTCCTCATTGCCCTCGTCGGAAAGAACGCGAAGATACTTACGGCCGGAGAGCAGCTTGGGCAGCAGCTTCTGTTCACGGTCCGAAAGTTGCATGGGCAGCTCTTCGCTTGTGTTTCGCAGGACTTTGCCGGTGACATCCGTGACACGCGCGCCCTTCAACGAAGCAGCGATGGGAAGCTCATGCATTACGTCGTCGATCATGTCGTCGTCATGCAACTTCATTGGCTGCGCCAGCGATTTCGCAATGATGGAACTCTGTCGCTGCAAACGGATGCGGTCACGCTCGCGGCTTTCGCGGAATTGGTCGCGCACGCTAAAGCTCAGGAAGACGCCGAACACAAGGAGCTGCACCAACAACGTGCCTGCGATCAACTGCCCCATGATCGTCTTCGGCGCCCAGCGCATCATCGTTCTCAGTTCCCTTTCCTGTTAGGACTTGCCAAGCAATTTGACGGCCAGGTCACGTGCAATGAGAGCACCGTGGAAGCGGCCATTTTCGATAAAGATTTCGTTGGTGCGTTCTCCTGCGACCACGACACCCGCCATATAGATTCCATCCACATTTGACTCCAGCGTTGCCGCATTGCATACCGGGCAACGGCTGTTGTCAGGATCAAGCGTGACGCCCATGCGCTCCAGGAAGTCGAAGTCAGGATGGTATCCCGTCAGCGCAAACACGAAATCATTCGCCAGCGTAATCTCACCCTGTGGCGTATTCAGAGTGACGGTGTCCTCTGCAATCTGCTTCACAGTTGACGCAAAATACGCCGCTATTTCGCCGTTTGCAATGCGGTTCTTAATGTCTGGCAGAATCCAGTACTTTACATGCCGATGCATGGCTTCACCGCGATGCACCAGCGTGACCTTCGCACCGTGACGCCATAGATCAAGAGCCGCAATCGCCGCGGAATTCTTGCCACCGATCACCAATACATTCAGCCCGAAATACGGGTGCGGCTCGTCGTAATAGTGATGGACCTTATTGAGGTCTTCGCCCGGGAGGCCGAGATAATTCGGAAGATCGTAGTAGCCCGTGGAAACAATGAGCTTCTTTGCGCGGAAGTCCTGCGCACGACCAAAGCGATCCGTGGTGTGTACGGTGAAATCTCCGTCTACGCCACTCACACGATCCACATGATGATATTGCCGCACGTCCAGAGCGTAGTACTCTGCCACCTTCCGGTAATACTCCAGCGCCTCACTACGGGTGGGCTTCTGGTTGGGGCTGCTGAACGGCATGTTGCCAATCTCCAGTAACTCCGGCGTGGTAAAAAACGTCATATGCGCCGGGTAATGGAAGAGGCTGTTGCACACGCACCCCTTATCCACCAGAACCACGCGCAGGCCTTCCTTCTGCGCATCAATGGCGCAGGCCAGTCCGGTGGGTCCCGCCCCTATCACCAGCACATCGAACAACATGTCGGACATATATTGATCATTGAATCATGCTGTGCGCAGAAGGCAAGCGCCATTCACCGGTCATCGCACACGCCATAAGCGGACGCACATCGTAACGATGGTCAGCAACATCCAAACAAAATCACTTCGCCTTCAAAGGAAAATGCCATGTCCGACCTCCCCGCACTGGAAAAGCTGAAGCACGGTAACCCGGAAGCACTTGTTCATGATCTGATTCTGGCTCGCTGGAGCCCTAGATCATTCGCGGACAAGTCCATTTCCGACGCCGATCTGAAGAGCATCTTTGCTGCCGCCGCCTGGGCTCCGAGCAGCAGCAACGAACAGCCATGGCGCTTCCTGGTGGGCCGCAAAGGCGACGAAACCTACACGAAGATCTTCAATGCGCTGGTACCTGCGAATCAATCATGGGCACAATCAGCTCCCGTTCTGTACTGCAGCTTTGGCAAAAAAACCTTCACCAGCAACGACCAGCCCAATCCCTATTGCCTGCACGATACGGGTGCGGCTTCCGCAGTGATTACGCTGCAAGCGATCTCCATGGGCATTCACACGCATGGCATGGGCGGATTCGATAAAGAGACACTGCGCGCATCGTTCGGCGTACCGAGCGACTTTGAAGCAGGCGCCTGCTGGGCGCTGGGCTATTTGGGCAAGCCAGAAGACGCTCCGGAGAAGTACCGCGCCGCAGAGACCGCGCCGCGTTCCCGCAAACGCCTTGCCGAATATGCTTTCAGCGAGTGGGAAAAGCCTGCTTCGTTCTAACTCCTTGCTACAAACGCAGAAAGGCCCGGGCATCTGCTCCGGGCCTTTTCTGCAACCTCTTGACGTGCGACTCAGCTTACGCGAGCACCTTGCCAATGGTCTTGTCGATGGTGTCCTTGGGCACGTAGCCCACGATCTGCTCCGCAACCTTGCCGTCCTTGAAGAGCAGCAGCGCGGGGATACCGCGAATGCCATAACGGCCCGGCGTGGCTGCGTTGCGATCCACGTCCATCTTCATGACCTTGATCTTGCCTTCGTACTCGCCAGCAACCTGGTCTACGACAGGGGCAAGCGCCCGACACGGTCCGCACCAGGTGGCCCAAAAGTCCACCAGGACGGGCGTCTCGCTCTTCAGCACCTGCTGTTCAAAGTCCACGTCGTTCACTTCAGTTACAAACTGTCCTGCCATCGATTTGCCTCTTCTCCCGGGAATGTTCGCTCGACCGGATTGCCCGCGTTAGCGAGGGTCTCGCGATCGTTCCTGCTTAAGAATAGATGCACCCAGCACAAAAACGCTTCAGGTGTACCCCTGTATGTGCATGCAGGGTTCATCCAGCCTTGCGACAATAGAAGCATGAATCAGGCTATAAGCGCCAGTCCTCGTCGTTTCTCTCGCAGTGAATTCCTGCAGAATGTGCGTGATGCACGTCTCCGCACCGCCGTTTTCGACTTCGACGGCACGCTCTGGCCCGGCGATGCCGGCTCCGGCTTTATGCACTGGACCATCGCCACCCGCCTGCTGCCCGGCGAGGCGACGCGCCACATTCTGGATCGCCACGCCCTCTACAACCGCGGCGAAGTGGGCGAAATCGCCATTTGCGGCGAGATGACCTCGATCTACGCCGGTATTTCCGAGAAAGCCCTGCGCGATTCCGCGGCGAAGTACTTTGTCGACCACGTGCAGCCCCACTTCTTTCCGGAAATGATCGCCATTTTGAAGGAGTTGCAGGCCAGTGGGACGGATATTTGGGCCGTATCGTCCACGAATAACTGGATGATTGAAGAAGGCGTCCGCGAGCTGGGAATTGCACCGGATCACGTGCTGGCGGCCTGTGTGGCCGTGGAAGACGGCATCGCAGGCGAGACGATCCTGGATATCCCTTCCGACGAGGGCAAGGCCGAAGCGCTGCGCCGTGTGGGACTGACACACCCAGATGCCGTCTTTGGCAACAGCGTGCATGACCTGCACATGCTGGAGATGGCAAAACATCCTTATCCGGTGAATCCGACCGCAGCGCTGGCGGAAAAATCGGCGGAACTCGGCTGGAACGTTTACTATCCGGCGACCGAAGGCTAGGGTCAGTGGCCCTTCAGCATCTACACTGCTGTGACGGTGGTGCAATTGCTGCCGGAGGGATGCAGGGCTTTGAAGAAGAAAGCGGTCATTCGAAAGCTCGACGGAAAGCGGGATAACCCAGCGCGGTTGCCCCGTACCGTTCGCCTTGTGGTGGCCGCGCTGATTCTTCGTCCTGGCGCTGATGGCGCCGAAGAAGTGCTGATCTGCCAGCGAAAGGCAGATCAGCCCATGAGCCTGAAATGGGAGTTTCCCGGCGGCAAGATTGAACTTGGCGAAGGTCCCGAAGAGGCGCTGCGTCGCGAACTGGATGAGGAACTCGGTATCCACGCGGAGATTGGCCCTCTGCTGACCCGTGTCCGGCACAACTACCGCAACGGTGGCGCTGTGGACATCCAGTTTTTCCGCGTCCGCAGCTTCACAGGCGAGCTACAGAATCGGATTTTTCAGCAGATTCGCTGGTCTGGATTTGAAACCCTGCCGGAATATGACTTTCTCGCCGCTGACCTGGGTATGATTCATGATCTGGCGGAAGGCAAACTGAAAGTTTAGGGTATATCCCTTTATTTGCAATTACTTGCAAGTGTTTCCAGAAGCATTGCCTCAACCTTCCGATCTTGATTTGAGCTGCAAGTACGTCGACGATCACCCGCGAAAGATGGCCTGAGTCTGCTATAAACCGGCATGCGCCGATTGCTTCTGCTCATGTTGCTTCTTGTGGCTGTTCCCCTCCACGCCGGCACTACGCCTGCTGAAAAACTGGCGAACGACGCGGCACAGCACGAACTGGATTCTTCGCCCGAAGGTGGCAACATCCCGTCGTACTCGCTGAACGCTGCGGATCTGGTCAAGGCACAGCATCTGGACAAGGTGGGTACGGTGCTGCACTTTGCCACCTCCATCTGGTCGTTGGTGTACACCGTGGCGCTGCTAGCGCTGGGAGTGGTGGGATGGATGCAGCGGACCGTAACATCGCGTTTCAAGAACCGCTGGCTGCAGGGCGCCACCTTCCTGCTTCTGTTTCTTGTCATTACAGGTTTGTTGGACGCACCGTTCAGCGTCTATGGCCATTGGCTGAGTTTGAAGTACGGGTTGAGCGTGCAGAGTTGGGGCAGCTGGCTGGGCGACCAGGCGAAGAGTGCGGGCATTGGGTTGGTCATCGGCACTCTGCTCGTGATGCTGCTGTTCTGGTTCATCCGCAAATTTCCGCGTCGCTGGTGGTTCGGCTTCTGGATTGTCTCCATCCCCATCACTCTGGCAGGCATTTTCATTACGCCGTATGTGATTGATCCGCTGTTCAACAAATTTGAGCCGCTGCAGCAATCGCATCCTGAACTGGTGCAGCGGTTGGAAGAAGTGGCGAACCGCGGCCACATGAACATTCCTCCAGACCGAATGTTCCTGATGAAGGCATCAGAAAAGGTGACAACGCTAAACGCGTACGTGACCGGCTTCGGTGCATCGAAGCGCGTAGTGGTATGGGACACGTCGATTGCCAAGGGCACGCCGGACGAAATCCTTCTCATCTTCGGCCATGAGAGCGGGCATTACGTGCTGCATCACATTGTGCGCGGCATTCTGGAAAGCATGGTGATCACGTTCATCACGCTCTATCTGGGATACCTGTTTGTGAAGTGGGCTATCCGCCGCTTTGGAGCCTCGTGGGGTATCCCGACGCAGAACGACTGGGGCGCGCTCGCAGTGTTGCTGCTGGCGTTTTCGCTGTTCAGCTTCTTCCTTGAGCCAGTTACTTCCACGCTGTCGCGCACGCAGGAGCATGCTGCCGATGTGTACGGCATGGAAGCCATTCACGGCATCGTGGCAAACCCGCAGGAGACTGCGCGCGGAGCGTTTCAAGTGTTGGGTGAGACAAGCTACGACTTGCCGAATCCAAACCAGTTCCTTGAGTTCTGGACGTATGGTCATCCCAGCATCGGGCGCCGCGCGGCTTTCTCAGCGCACTACGACCCATGGGCTGATGGCTATGCGCCGAAGTATTTTCCGAAGCAGTAACGCTTCTTCAAAAGCAAAAGGCGCCGCAGTCAAAATGCGGCGCCTTTTGCTTTTGTTTGACTGCTGATTATCCGCGTACCGATTGCCATACCAAGACCAGCGATAGACCAGTGACCAGGATGCCCGTGATCCACGCGATGGCGTTAAACCATGTGCGATTGCGACACTCGCCCATCAGCTCTGGCTTGTTGATCAGCTTCAGCATGAAGTACATCACCACTGGCAGTAGCAAGCCGTTCAACACCTGCGACAACACGGCCATCTTCACCAGCGGGAAATTGGGGATGAGTACAACCGCTGCGCCCGCCGCGATGAGGATGGTGTACAGCCAGTAGAAGACCGGTGCCTGTTTCCATGTGCGATCCAGGCCACTTTCAAAGCCCAAGCCTTCGCAAACGGTATACGCCGTGGAGAGCGGCAAGATGGACGCCGCAAACAAGGATGCGTTGAATAATCCCGCAGCAAAGAGCAGAAATGCGTAATCGCCCGCGATAGGCCGCATGGCTTCCGCCGCATCGGCTGCGACGTTGATATTGCGCACACCGTGAATCCACAATGTGGCCGCACACACCACGACGATGAACCACGCAACAACGTCGGTGAAGATGGAGCCAATGGTCACGTCAAGACGCGTGGCCTTGTACTGCTTCACCGTTACGCCCTTCTCCACAATGGACGACTGCAGATAAAACTGCATCCAGGGCGTGATAGTCGTACCGATGACACCGATGGTCATGTAGACGTAATTGCGGTCATGCCACAGGGAACGATCAGGCAGTTTTACCGTCTCGACCAACGCAGTGTGCCAGTCCGGTCTGCCGAGCACGCCTGCTGCGATGTACGCGAGATAGACCACGCTGGCAAAGAGAAAGATCTTCTCCACGCTCTTGTAGTCGCCTTTCACAACAAGTGCCCATACCAAGAACGCACACACGGGCACGGCGATGTACTTGCTGACATGAAAGAGACCGAGAGCGCCTGCAATGCCGGTAAACTCCGCAATGACATTGCCAAAGTTCACCACCACCAGTAGCAACATGATGATGAAAGTCAGACGCAGACCAAACTCTTCGCGGATGAGGTCGCTAAGCCCCTTACCGGTGACCGCACCCATGCGCGCGCACATCTCCTGCACCACAATGAGCGCAATGGTGATGGGAATCATCGTCCACAGCAGTGCGTAACCATACTGCGCACCCGCCTGCGAATACGTGAAGATGCCGCCCGCATCGTTGTCCACGTTGGCCGTGATGAAGCCCGGGCCGAGCGCTGCAAGGAAGAACAGAATGCGGTAACGCCAAACCTTCAGCCACTTCACGCCGCACCTCCCTTCTTCGCTTCCAGAATCGTTTGCACGCGTTCCACGATGCGACGCACCTGCGTGTCGTTGTCGTAACCACTGGACCACGCGCGTTTCATGCCCGCCAACGCAATGCGATTTCGCGCGGCTTCATCAGGCAAGTAGAGCCTGATCTTTGCAAGCAGTTCGTCATAGCCCTCGAAGAACACAGCTTCCTCGTCTTCGACAAAACGCTCCAGATGCCCCGCCGATCTCTCGGCAAGAAGGAAGCCTCCGCAAGCCGTAATTTCAAACGATTTGTGAACAAACTCGTCCTGATTGGAGTGTGTGAGAAAGCTCAGGTTGATCTTCGATCGCCAGATGGCTTCGCGATACTGTTGTTGAAACAACTCGCCTTCGCAATAGAGCGTGTCGAACATCTTTCCCAACGGTCCACGCCAATGTTGCGGGCCTCCGGAGATCGCCACAGGAACGCCATCGGCATGCAAACGAAGCAACGTTTGTGCGCGCTGATCATAACTGGTACCGATGAACGAAACACCGCGATCACGCCGCGCATCCGTATAGGGAGGGTCGTGCGGAAAGTGCAGCGTGGGCTCAAACGCGGTCTGAATTTTGATGACGTCGCGTGCGCCGGCATTTTTGTAATCCGTCACATTCACATCGCGCTGCGTGCAGTGCAGGTCGTAGTACGGAATGGTCTTTGCGTAGAGCCTCCATCCCGGATCGCGGCGCGGACCAAAGAAGTTGTCAATCATGTACGAGACGGTGACGATGCCCTTCTTACGCAAGCGTTGCAGCGTGGAGGGCTTCATGAAAAGCACCTTGTCTGCCCACACGACGTCTGGCTTCAAGCTTTCTGCCATCGACAGGATGTCGCGATTCAGGCGCTCAACTTCTGGTCCCCAGACGAGGCGGAATTCAATCTTCTGCAGTAGAGGATTTTGCTGGCGGTAATCCAGCGTGTTCAGTTCAAAAACTTCATGCCCTTCCCGACGCAACGCAAGAATGCGATACCACGCGGAGTCAAACGAAGTAATCTGCCCAGCGTAAAGAATCCTCATGCGTTAGTGCCCCGCCCTTAGCAGAGCAATTACGTGTTCCGGATAGATAACGCCTGCGAGCTGACGGTCGTGATCCAACACGGCAAGCGAACGCAGGTTGTATTTATCGAATTGCTCAGCAATGGCGCGGCTTCCCGCATCAATGGAACAGGTGTGCAAGTGTGCTTCCTTCACATCGATCAGCTTCGTTTCAGCATTCGAAAGTGCAAGTTTCGCCAAGGTAACTGCACCTTTCAATCGACCATCCTGGTCCAGTAGAAAGACCTCGTTCACCGTGTCCAGATCGCCTTCGTAGCTGCGCAGTGCTTCAATGGCCTGGTACACATCGGCATCTTCCGGAACGGCAACGTACTCCGTGGTCATGCGGCCTGCGGCCCAGTCTTCCGGAAACTCCAGAAGCTCTTCGACCTCGGCACGCTCTTCTGGTTCCATCTCAAGAAGAATTTCTTCGGAACGCTCTTCAGGCAGCTCTGCAAGAAGATCCGCAGCAGCGCCGGGATCCATCTCTTCCACGATGTCGGCAACGCGGCTGGACTCCATGCCTTCCAGCAGCGAACGTTGCAGCTTCGGATCGACTTCTTCCAGCGCTTCGGCTGCAATCTCTTCGTTCAACGAACCGAAAACTGCCTCGCGCTCTGCGGGTGCGAGTTCTTCCAAAATGTCCGCGATGTCCGACGGATGCATGGTCGAGAGGCGGTCGCCTTCGATCTTCAAACGCACGCGGCGCGCGGGATCGCGGTCGATGAGATCGACGAACTCCCAAGGAATGACGCGGGGTTGAAAGCGATGCGCCATCGCGTCCACCGCATTCAGTGGAAGGCCGCGGAGCAGGCGCCGAACCGCGCCGCGCATGCCCACTTCCACCTCGGCAATGCGCAGGCGGTGGAGTTCGTCGTGTATCTCCCAGACCAGGTCGACGTCGTTCACTCGCACCACTTTGTGACCGTGGACGTCGATGATCTGTTGGTCGAGCAGATCGCGCTCCAGCAAAACGGAGGCATGCGGAATATCGACGGGTGCCGGTCGCTCCTCACCCTGCTTCAGGTGAAGTTCGCCGGTGTGGCTGAGATGCAGTGCCTGCAGGGGAACGGAGTACACCGGGCCACCGCGCAACCGGCCGGAGGCCGTCAGGAGCAGGCTGCTGATGTGGGTTCCGGAGTTCTCAGTAGCCACGACAAGTTCCGCAATGCGCCCCAGAACCACGCCATCGTGCGCTCGGACAGGAGCCCCCAGCAGCGAGGAGAGACTCGTGCGGCGAACCAGTTGATCGTTCATGCGTCACCGCTCCTCTCTGCCCGGAATCTGGTGCTTTTTTTGACTGCCCTTCCGGCAGTCTACCGAAGCTATCGCCATCGGCGAAATCACCGGCTCGTAACAATCGCCTGAGCAAGTTCCTTGACATTCCTGCGCCGGGAAAGCACACTGCCAGCAAGACCAAGCGGCCAGGGACCGAGACACGTTGCCCAATACACCTACAACACGGACAACCTTCACCCTGCCGTCCACGCTGGATACCGTGGACCGTGTGGAGCAGGAGGCGGAAACCTTCGCCAACCGCGCCGGATTCGCGGAAGACGACATTTCCAACATCGCCATGGCAGTCCGCGAGGCTGCTGTGAACGCCGTCATCCACGGCAACAGCTACAGCAGTGACAAGGAAGTGACTGCCAGCTTTGAAGCGAATGACGAAGACCTTGTCATCCGCATCAGCGACCAGGGTCCGGGCTTCAACGAGGAAGCCATCCCCGATCCTCTTTCGCCGGAGAACATTCTCCGCGGCTCAGGACGCGGGGTGTTCCTTATGCGAGCCTTCATGGATGAGGTACACTTTCGCCAACTGTCCCCGGGAACCGAACTGACTCTTATCAAGCACCGCATTCCCGCGCAGGACGCAGCCTGAACCACTTAACGACCGCAGATTTTCCAAGTTTCAATTTCGCCGATTCCTTCGGCAGGAGAGCACACAGACGATGAGCATCAAGGTAAGCACTCGCCAAGTTGACGGCGTTACGATTCTCGACTTGAGCGGCCGGATCACCCTGGGCGAAGGCTCCGTCACCCTGCGTGACACCATCCGCGATCTCGTCGCCAAGGGCGACAAGAACATCCTTCTCAATCTGGGCGACGTGTCCTACATCGACTCCTCGGGTATCGGTGAGCTGGTTTCCGCTTACACCTCCGTGAAGAACGCAGGCGGCGAGCTGAAGCTGCTGAACCTGACCAAGAAGGTGCAGGATCTGCTCCAGATCACCAAGCTGTACACCGTGTTCGACGTCCGTGACGACGAGACGCACGCTGTGGGTTCGTTCACTCGCTAATTCAGCCAATTTCACGTCCTGAAAAAGGGTCACTTCGGTTTGAAGTGACCCTTTTTCTTGCGTTTTGCTATCTGGACGCCAACTTCCGCCGATTTATACATGTGGCGCATTCCGTCCGGGAAAAACGTTCATTTTGCCGTCACATTCGGCTTGCGCCGGTGTTCTTTCACTGTGTAGTGTGGGTGAAACGGTCCACATTGCGGGCTAAGAAATTTCGGCTGTTTGAGGTATTCATGCGCTTTTATACGGCGTCCGCTGCGACTTTGCTCCTCTTCTCCACCATCCTCCCGTTACAGGCTTCCCGCGTGAAGCGCGGACCTACGGCGAAGCATAAAAAGACCCAGACTGCCACGCCGCATCAGCGTGCGATGGACGACAGCCGTGCCACGCAGATCCAAACGGCATTGGTGAAGGCTGGCTACCTGAAAGAAGCCAGCGGCCACTGGGATGCTGAGAGCCAGGCCGCCATGCAGAAGCTGCAGGGGGACAATGGCTGGCAGACGAAGCTAGTGCCTGATTCTCGCGCACTGATCAAGCTGGGCCTGGGACCGACTTCGCAGGCGACACCCTCCACGGTTCCTGTCGCGCTCTCAGAAGGCGGCGCCTCAACCTCAAGCGACGTGGAAGCGTTCGGCGGCAAATAAACGCAGTTCGACTCCCCACCGGGCCTCGATAGCCCCCTCTACAGCTATGTCGCAAGGCGCTATTCTAGGAATGTGAAGCGCCTCCTGCTCCCGGTTCTGTTTCTGATGTCTCTGTTTACCCTGAATGCCCGCGCGATCGAATTAAAAGTCTCCGCTGCGGCACTGGAACGCACCCTCAAAGAACAACTCTTCAATGCTCCGGATGCGCGCTACTACCTGCGCGGCGACCGCAATTCCGCGTGCTACGTCTACATCGATCAGGCGACGGTCAGCTTTCAGGATGATCGCGTGGTGGTGCATGTCAGCACGCATTCGCGTCTGGGTGCGGGTGTATTTGGCAAGTGCGTTGGTGTGGGATTCAACACCATGGCAGACGTTTCCGTGGTGCCGGAGGCAGAGGGCGAATCCATCGGTTTCCGCGACGCGCGCGTCGACCGCTTCACTGGCAACAAGGAACTGGATTTCCTGCTGGTTCCCTTCCTCCAACGCAAGCTGCCCGCCAGCATGAAACTGAATGCCGCAGAACTGCTACGCGCCGCACTGGCGAAATCGAAGGACAGCACCGGCTACAACGTAGCGCTGGATTCGCTGAAGGTGCATTCCATGCTGGTGTCGAAGGATCGCCTTACCGTTGATCTGGACGGTTCACTGCACGTGGACTGAGGCTACTTCGCAGCGGCCTTCTGATCAGAAGGCATTGTGTAAATCACTTCGCCGGGACGCGCATAGTGCAGCGCTTCTCGTGCCTCATGCTCAATGGCATCCGGATTGTTCGTCAGACGCTCCACATGACTACGCAGGCGTCCGTTGTCCTGCTCCAGCTGCTGGCTCTGCGTCTGCAAATCGCGCAGGTCGTGGCGCTTGTTCTGGTATGCCGTCAGGCCATTTTTTCCAAAAACAACGTGGTAACCAACCATGATGGCTAACAACGCCACGGCTCCCGTCGCCAGGCGGCGTCGGTTCCCGTAAAACACCTCGCATACACGGCCGATGTTGGCCGCAAATCCGCGGGGCCGCGTCGTCTTTTGCTGCGTTTCCACTTCCATCCAGTAGATGCGCGGATGGGACGCGATGCAAGAGGTGGCATCCCACTCGATACCTCCTTTTTGTAGTGAAAAACCTATCCATGATGCCAAATCAGGTGTAAGCCCGTGTCCTCTTTCGGAATAACTCTCACCGTTGTATTCTCGGTTGGTCTTGTCTATGCAGACACTCGCCCTGATCGCCGCCACATGTTGCATTGTTTTGCTCGTGAGCATCGCTGCTCTATGGCGAAACATGCGGAAGACGCGACCGCTAACTTCGTCGCAACAGAAGTTCAATATGCGCGAAAGACGGCAGCATCCGCGCACGGATCTGGCCGCCGGTGTCGTAGCGTCATCGCAGTCCGTTCGCGCACGCAATCGTGGACAAGGAATTCAGAAAGATACATCTGTGCTGGAAGTTCAGAATTCCCCGCTGCGGAAACGTTCGGACCGCGCCTATTTCAACGAGAACCTGGGCGACCTGCGCGACCCGGATATGGGTATCGCGCCGGCAGGTGGCGTACGTCGCCCCACAGGTACTCTGTCGAAACCCGAACACCGTTAATCTCGCATCGCCGTCACAGCCGGTACAATCAGGATTGAAAGGCACCTGACCCATGTCACGTATCTCTCTGTCTTCACTGCGTCCCGCTATCGCAGGCGAGTCGCGTTCGGTCTCATTTGTGTTGCAAGCATTGGCTGTTGTGGCCGCCAGCCTGTTTATCGCGCTGTGCGCGCACATTTCTGTGCCACTGCCGTTCACGCCGGTTCCGTTCACGCTGCAACCCTTCGCGGTGATCCTGGTGGGCATGCTGATGGGGCCGACTGCGGGCTTCGCAGCACTGGCTCTCTATCTGGCAGAAGGCGCGGCAGGTATGCCGGTCTTCACAACAGTCGGTCTGCCCGGCGTGGCGCGCCTATTGGGCCCCACGGGAGGCTATCTCTTCGCCTATCCTTTGGCAGCGGCGATTGCGGGTATTCCCGCTGCGCTGCGTTCGCGCCGTTACCTCAGCTTTGCTGCGGCAGGCGCTGCGACCATGCTGCTGGTTTACGCCTGCGGTGCGGCTTGGTTTAGCGTGTCGCTGCACGTTCCGTTCTCCACGGCGCTCGGTAGCGCTGTGACTCCGTTTGCTCTTGCAGACACCATCAAGGTCCTTGCTGCGGCAGGCATGGCTACCGCCGTGGCTCGTCGTTAAGCCGTAACTTTCTTCCCCCCACAACCTGAAGGACAAACAATTTCATGAGCACCACCACGACAGGCGTACAAGAGATCAAGGTGGCCCACAGCCCCGACTCCGACGACGCATTCATGTTTTACGGCCTTGCAACGAACAAGGTCCGCGTCCCCGGCTACAAGTTCACCCACGTTCTTACGGACATTGAAACGCTGAACCAGCGCGCCATTCATGATCCGTACTACGACGTGACGGCCATCAGTTTCCACGCCTATCCCTACCTGCAGGACGAGTACGCCCTGATGGCTTGCGGCGGCTCTGTGGGCGAGGGCTACGGCCCCATGATCGTGGCTCCGCGCAAGTACACCACGGACGAAGTGAAGAAGCTGAAGATCGCTGTTCCGGGCGAACTGACCACAGCGTTTCTGACGCTGCGCCTCTTCCATCCGGAAGTGGCGTACGAGGTCGTTCCGTTCGACCAGATCATTCCGCGCGTGGTTTCTGGCGAATTCGAAGCCGGCCTGATCATTCACGAAGGCCAGCTCACCTACGGCGACAACGGCCTGCACAAGATTCTGGACATGGGCCAGTGGTGGCGCGAACAGACCGACGGTTTGCCCCTGCCGCTGGGTGGCAATGCCATCCGCCGTTCGCTGGGACCGGAATCCATGCACATTGCCACACAGGCTCTGCGCGACTCCATTCAGCATGCGCTGGATCATCGCCCGCAGGCGCTGGAATACGCGATGCAGTTTGCGCGTGATCTGGATCCGAACCTGGCCAACAAGTTCGTGGGCATGTATGTGAACGAGCGCACCCTGAACTACGGCGACGATGGCCGCGAAGCCATCAAGAAGCTGTTGGACATGGGCTATGAGCGCGGCGTGATTCCGCACAAGGCCAAGGTCGATTTCATCGACTAATCCGACTTGCGAAGAACGAGAATAGGCATGGCGCAAGCCATGCCTCTCTTCATTAGCAGCGTTTGCAGGTGCAGTTTTCGCAGTGATGTTCGGCGCAGGCTCCACAGGAACGAATCAGCGCCTTGCGCAACGCCGCACGCGCACGATGCGCTCGCACCGCGGCGTTGTTGCTGGTCAGATCTCTCTTCTGCGCATAGGCGGCAAGCGGCTCGTCTGCCAGATCCACCTCGCGCAACAGATCCGCGTAGTCAGGCGACAGCGAATCCACCGCGGATTTCAAGCAGAGACATACCTCATCGCGAAGGTCGACAGGCGGCGTGGCGGCATCTTCCATCTCTCTCGCTAACACCGCGAGACCTTCGTTCTCCACGCTGTTTCGGCGATAGGAATCAATCACCGCGTTGCGCAGAACACGATAAAACCAGCCCACAACGGACTCGTGCTCCTGCACGTTGCCTTCGTGTTCCAGCGCACGAATATAGGCCGCCTGCAGAATGTCTTCTGCCTTGTTGCGGTCGTGCAGACGACGCTCCAGAAAGGTAAGAAACTGCGCACGGTGTTCCAGCAGCGTGTCGAATTGTGTCGTTACGGGCATGGCAGCGGCTACAGAATGAGATGTTCCGTAGCCGCCTGAGGAACTAACCATTCCGCTTGCATCCACAAATGACGCAGACACAGACTTCACCGCATTGACATTCATTGCACTTCATTTGGTCTCTCCTTCAGAGCCGTGATGTGGGCTCACAAGGAAACACGCAGCGGGCGGGAAAACCTTACACCCATCGCCAAAGATTCTTAGCCGCGATGCCGAAGCGCCGTCGCAACGGCAGAAGCCAGCGATATGACAGTAGCCTCTCGTGCCTCTACCGTAGGCCTCAGTCCCTGCTCCTTGAGCGATGCGGTGGTGATGGGACCGATGGACGCCAGCACCATCTCTTTTGGAAGAGACAAACCGGCGGCGTGCAACAGAGCGAACAGATTCTGCACTGACGACGAACTGGTGAAGGTGATGGCGTCTACCGTGGGCAGTTCGCGCTTCAACCGCTCCACCGATTCCGTAGGAATCACCGTGCGATAGGCGGGGGCCAGAGTCACTTCTGCGCCAGCCTCTTCGAGTATTTCGATCAGGACGTCTCTTCCCTGCTCGGCGCGCACCAACAGCATGGAGGCACCACGTGCGTGTGGCAACAGCGACTTCGCGAGGGACTCCGCAATCGCCGTCTGCGCCTGCAGGCGTACGGGAAAGCCTGCATCGCGCAGCGCTTTGCTGGTGGCGGCGCCAATGCTAGCAATGCCACAGGTTAACGGCACAGCTTCGTCCTCAAGCCGCTCAGCAAAGACAGCGACCGCATTCGCAGAGGTGAAGAGTATCCAATCGAACTCATCCAAGCGAATAAGAACGCGGTCGAGCGTGGCGTATTCATCACTGGGAGGTGCAAGCGCGATGGTGGGTACGGATGCCACGCGCAGGCCATGAGCGGCCAACGCATCGCCCAATGCCGAGGCCTGATGCGGGGCGCGAGTGACCAGAACGCGGGGAGCCAAGCGTTACTCGGCCTCCACCCCGGCAAAGCCTTCCGCCAGCACCTCACGTGCGCCCTGATCGATCAGAACCTTCGCGCCACGCGAACCAAAGCTCTCTGCGGATTCGCCTTCTGCGGCGTATAGCATCGCAGTCACTACGCATTCGCCATCGGGCGCCGCCACTACTGCGTGGAGCTTCGCGCGGCCCTGTTCCTGAATGCACAGCGCGCCAACGGGCAACGAGCATCCCCCACCTAACGCGTGCAGCAGCCAACGCTCGCTTTCTACGGCGTAACGCGTGGTCCCATCGTCCAGCACCTGGATAGCAGCAATGGTCCTTGCGTCGCCAGCGCGTGTTTCAATCGCAAGCGCACCCTGCCCCGGTGAAGGACACAGCATCTCTGGATCAAAACGCTGACGAATCCAGTCCGCCTGGCCCGGAAGCTCTTCTCCGTGGTCGTGGTCGGCAAGATGATCGTGATCCGGATGCGTGACGCATTCGATGTGCGGCGCGCGGCCAAACTCCGGATGCTGCGGATCGAGCTCCACGGGTTTCAACAGCCTCGTTCCAAGACGATCGATTCCCGCGGCGGCCAGCACCAGGGCATCGCAATCCCCACGTCCCAGCTTGCGGATGCGCGTGTCGATGTTGCCGCGGATGGCTACAAACTGGAACTCTGGATTGAGAGCGCGCAACTGCGCCATGCGACGTGGTGATGTCGTGCCAATACGCGCATTCGCAGGCAGCGTGTGAATCTGCAGCCAGTCCGGAACCAGCAGAACATCACGCGGATCGGCACGTTCCGGAATCGCCGCCAGCGTGAACTGTGCATCCAGCTCCGTGGGAAGATCTTTCAACGAATGGACCGCAAGGTCAATCGTTCCAGCCGCAAGTGCTTCTTCAATTTCCTTGATGAAGATGCCTTTGCCGTCCACATTGGCTGGTGTTTTGCCATCGGGGCCGATGATCGTCGCGGCAAAGGCGGGGTCCTGCATACGGTCCCCCGTGGTGCGGATAATCAGAATCTCAGTGGTGTGTCCCAGCGCGCGCAGGTGCGCAGCGATGTGATTGCTTTGCCATAACGCGAGCCGCGAGCCGCGGGAACCAATTCGCAGGTGCATGGAGTGATCATACTGCGGCCCGGAACGCCTGCCCACTCCCGCACCGCGGCTATACCCCGCGACCATCCTTTGCATCAGAAGCAAACAAGCTGTCGATTTTGTCCATCCCGGCAAAAGCTGTGCGGCTGGAGGAAGTTCGTGGTGAATGAGGAAACTGCAGCACGCCCGCCTTTAAAACGGCGTGGGGTCTGGCGGTGGATAGCAATTGGCGCACTGATTGTCCTCGCTGTCTTGATCGTCGTTGGCAACGTTATGGTGCATCGCGCAGGCCCTATCCTGAAGGGCCGAGTGATTGACACGCTAAGCACCCGATTTAACAGTCGCGTGGAGCTGGATACCCTCGACGTCTCATTGATGAAAGGGCTGGAAGTATCCGGCACGGGGCTGCGTATCTATGCGCCAGATGACGTTGTCGCTGCTGGTGCAACGGACCCCCTGATTGCCATGGAACACTTCCGCTTCCATGCTCCCCTTAGTGGATTATTTGTGAAGCCAACCCACGTTGGCACGGTCTACGTGAGCGGCATGCAGATTCACATTCCGCCGAGAGAAGCGCGTGCCGCCGCTCCGTCGAACCCAAATAAGAAGAAAGGCAAGATTGAGATTCTCGTCGATCAGATTGAGGTGGAGAACTCGCACCTGATCATCGGCACCTTCAAGCCAGATAAGGATCCGAAGCACTTTGAACTGCAACACATCCGTATGCGTGATATTGGTCCGGAACGACCGTGGAAATATGACGCTGTGCTCGTCAATGCCATCCCCAAAGGCGATATTCACGCCACTGGCGACTTTGGTCCGTGGAATAACGAAGAGCCCGGCGACTCGCTGGTAAATGGCAACTACACCTTCGACAATGCCGACCTGGGAACAATCAAGGGCATAGGCGGAATGCTTTCTTCGACCGGAAAATTCGACGGCCAGCTTGATCGCATCATCGCGGATGGCACAACCCACACACCGGATTTCACGCTCGACACGGCAAACTATCCAATGCCGCTGGACACCACCTTCCACGCCATCATTGACGGCACCAGTGGCGACACCTATTTGCAGCCGGTGCAGGCAAAGCTGGGGAGTTCAGAGTTCACCTGCTCTGGCGCCGTGGTCAACGTAAAGGGCAAAGGCCACATCACCGATCTGGATGTAAACATCCCCAACGGCCATCTGCGTGATTTCCTGATGCTTGCGGTGAAGACAAAGCCACCTATCATGCAAAGCAACATTGGCATGAAGATGCATCTGCGTATTCCGTACGGCAAAGAGAGCGTAACGAAAAAGTTGGAGATGAACGGCGGCTTCACCCTCCGCAATATCCACTTCACCAACCCTAAGGTGCAGGACAAGGTGGACATGCTGAGTCTGCGCGCGCAGGGCGATCCCAAAGCTGCCAAACCCGGTGCACCCGACGTCACCTCCAACATGCAGGGCAAACTCGTAAGCCGCAACGGAAGTCTGAGGTTTTCCACGTTGCACTACACGCTTCCCGGTGGAGAAGTAAACCTGGAAGGCACGTACAGCATGGATGGCAAACAGTTTGATTTCTTCGGCAAGGTACGCACCGAGGCGAAGGTGTCACAGATGATCGCCTCAAAGTGGAAGAGTCTTCTGCTGAAGCCTGTCGATCCGTTCTTTCATCACAACGGCGCAGGCGCAGAGATTCCGGTGAAGATCACCGGCACCCAGGATGAACCGCACTTCGGCTTCGACCTGCATCACAAATCGCCTGAAGAAGAAAAGAAGCGCAAGGACGAAACCGCGAAGGACGGTGGCGTTGTTATGTAGTTCACTCTTACGGCTCAGCAAAGGAAAAGGCGGCTCAGATGGGCCGCCCTTCCCTTTGTTATTTACGGTGAAGAACTATTGCCGATGATGTGTCTTGCCGTTCCGTCTGGGGTCCTGTGGTGGTTGCCGGATCGCATCTGTTTCCAGCCCCTGCTTGCCTACATTCACCGGAGATGCCTTTACGCTGCCCTGACTTCCAAGGTGCGCCGCGTAAGAATGCGCGTGTGCCTTGTCGTTTCCGGGAACCGCATCCTCGCGGCCCGCGTGCATCTTCGTATTGTCGATCGATGCCATAAGCTCAGTCCTCCTTCGTTAGAACGTCAAGCGCGGTTTTCATCTCATCCGGACGACTGCCGCCCATATTGAGCGGTTCGTCGCCGAAATCCTGCGCGCCATAATCGTAGTCGCTTCCGCCGTAGGTATTCTGTTTGCCCTGCAGCGGAGCGGCTCGTTGTTCCTGATTGAGATCCCAACCCATCTCATGGGCCCGCTCGGCAGCAACACCGCGTGCGTGCTCTCCGAAGCCCCTGGGTTCGTGGAATTGTGCATTATTCACGGCTCGTCACCTCCACTCTCTCCTGAGATGAGAGTTTCAGAACGAAGGAGAGAGTAGAGAAAGCGCAAAATGCGCCACAACGAAAAATTAGCGATCGCGTGAAAACATGCGACGAATAATGTCCACCGCAGCGGCATCGCCGTCATTCGCGCTCTTTCGCAGGCCGGTCATAGGAGCGTGCAGGAATTTGTTCATCATGGAACGCGTCAGCGCTTCCACGGCCTCCTGCTGCTCTGCGGTCAAACCGGCTAGCCTTGCGCGCGCACGATCCAATTCCGCAAGGCGCAGTTGCTCCGCATGTTGCTGTAAAGCTAGGATGCCGGGAACAGCGTCCAGCGTCTGTAAACGTTGCTGATACCGGCTGACTTCGTCGGAGACGATGCGTTCCGCCGCCGCCGCCTCTTCGGATCGCGCCGTCAGATTCTCTGCGGCTACCTGCTGCAGGTCGTCCACGGAGTAAACAAACGCTCCATCCACACCGTTTACTGCGGGTTCCACGTCGCGAGGCACGGCAATGTCGATAAAGAACACGGGCCGTCCGCGACGCTTGTGCAGAATCTCCTGCGCATCGCGCACGTTGAACAAGTGCTTATGCGAGCCGGTGCCGGTCACGATAATGTCGGCCTTTGGCGCGTGCTGGTGCAGATCGGCAAAAGGCACCGCAAGGCCGTGAAACTGCTCTGCAAGTTTTTGCGCGCGCTCCGGCGTGCGATTCGCAACCAGAATGCCGGTCGCTCCCTGCGCGATCAGGTGACGAGCAGCAAGTTCGCTCATCTTGCCAGCTCCTACCAGCAGAATCTGCTTCCCTTTCAGGGACCCGAAGATCTGCTTCGCGAGATCCGCCGCAACCGACGCAATGGATACCGACGAAGAACCAATTTCCGTCTCCGTGCGCACCTTCTTTGCGACCGTGAACGCTGACTGCAGAAGGCGTTCCAGCGTGGAGGAGACGGCACCCACTTCCCGTGCGACGGAATAGCTTTCCTTCACCTGGCCAAGAATCTGCGGCTCACCAACGACGAGGCTATCCAATGACGACGCAACGCGGAACAGATGGCGGACTGCCTCGTCCTCACGGAACTCGTACAGGTGCGGCGCCAGCGTGGATTGCGGCACCGCGAAGTAGTCCGAAAGAAACGCGCGAACATCGCTTGCAGACTCATGCTCCGTAAGCAGTTCCACACGGTTGCAGGTGGAGAGGATCAACCCCTCATGCACGCCCGGATGCTGCACCAGCGAACGAATCGCATCGGCAAGCTGATCCGGCGCGATGGCGAGGCGCTCGCGAACATCAATCGGCGCGCTCTTGTGGTTTACACCCAGCAGGCTCAGGCTCACGGGCGCCCCGCAAACTGGTGCACGCTGCTCACCTGGTCTGCTGACCAAACGGCGAGCATGATGAAGAACACAAACGACGACAGCCACACGGCGCGGCGTCCACGCAGACCGCTGGATTTACGGATGGCAATCATCGCCACGTAGGCAATCCACATGGCGAAGCTAAGCAACACCTTCGGATCGCGAAAGTACGACGCGCCATACGTCATCTGCGCCAGGGCTGTGCCGATCAGCAGGCCCGCCGTCATGCAGGGCAAACCCACCAGCAATGACTTCAGCGCGATTTGGTCCGTTGTCTCCAGCGGCGGCAGCTTACTGAGAATGCCTCGAGACGAACGCGACTTCAGCCTGCGCTCCTGAATCAGATACAGCACACTGGCCAAAACGCTGACAGACAACGCCGCATACGCCGCCAACAGCAGCCCGATATGCAGCCACAGCCATGCGGAATTCATCAACGGCACGGTGATGTCATGCGTTCCGGGTGCAAAGGCGGGCAATAATCCCAACAGAAACACGGCAGGCAGCAGGACCACGCCCACAGTCAGTGTCCGATAGGCCGCGTAGACCAGTAGAAACGCCGCAGCCAGAAGCAGCCCCAAAGCCGCCTGAATCTCACTCGCGTTGACCGGAACAAGATGATGCGCGGATCGCAGCATCTCCGCAACGGAGACGAAATGGAATAGCAAAGCCGCCACCGTCGCCGGGATGGCCACAGCTCTCCACCGGGGACGGTCATACAGCACCGCAGGCAGCACCGCCAGTGAGGCAACGCCATACAGTACAACAGCGACTTTTAGCCAGAAAATCGACAAAGCGAACATGGCCCTGTGGCCACTATCCAGTATACCGTTTGTCATATTTCGCCCCCGTCCTCCACAGGCGGCAATCGCACACAAAACGGTATGCTGACAAGAGAGATGCCCCCGGAAAAGACTACCGTCGAAGGCGCCAAGCTTTCGCCCATGATGCAGCAGTTTGCCGCCGCCAAGGCCGCGCACCCCGATGCGCTGCTGTTCTTCCGCATGGGCGACTTCTACGAACTCTTCTACGACGACGCGATTGTCGCCTCCCGCGAACTGGAACTCACCCTTACAGCGCGCGACCGCGAACGCCAGCAGCCCATGTGCGGCGTCCCCTATCACGCCGCCGAAGCCTACCTGCAACGCCTGCTCCGCAAAGGCTATCGCATCGCCATCTGCGAGCAGATGGAAGACCCCAAGCTGGCCAAAGGCATCGTCAAGCGTGAAGTCACACGCGTTATGACGCCCGGTACGGCGCTTGATCCCACAGCAGCCGCCAGCGAAAACACCTTCCTTGCCGCGTTGACCGTCGGCGGGGATCGCAAGTCTTCCGGCGTGGCCATGCTCGATCTGTCCACCGGCGAGTTCCGCACCACCGAGTTCCGCGGCGTCAACGCTGTCAATCTTGCGCTGGAAGAAGTCGCGCGCAATCGTCCACGCGAAATCCTGTTGCCCGCGGGCCTGCATCTGGGCAACGGCCAGGCTGATCTGAACGGCGAAGACGATACCGAAGCCGATCTGCTTTCAGGCGTTCGTACACGCACGCCGGTGGAGGATTGGGTCTTTACCAGCGAATACGCGCTGCCATTACTGCAGAATCACTATCGAACGCATTCACTGGAAGGCTTCGGACTCGCAGGCAAAACATCTGCCGGCATTGCAGCGGGCGCGCTGCTGCATTACCTGCGCGCAACGAAGCATGATGAGATCGAGCATCTCGACGTGCCGCGCTTCTATGAGCGCACCACATGCCTTGAACTGGATGCGGTCAGCGTGCGCAATCTGGAACTCGTTGAACCTCTGTTCAGTGGAGAGAATCAGCAGACCACACTCTGCTACGCGCTCGATGCCTGCCGCACGCCGATGGGAAAACGTCTTCTGCGTGCAGTGATTCTGCGGCCATCCATCCATGCAGAAGAGATCGAAGCAAGGCACAATGCAGTCGCACAGGTGAAGAATGATCTTGCCGCACGTGAACGACTGCGTCGCGCCTTAGAAGGCGTGCTCGATCTGGAGCGACTGCTGGCACGTCTCGCTTTGGATTCCGCAGGACCTCGCGAAATCGTTGCACTCGGACGGACACTCGCCACACTACCTGCGATCCACGAAGCTTTGCATGACTTGCAGGACGGGCGCTGGTCCGCGCTCAAGAATAACTTCGATACGCTGGTCGATGTTTGCACACGCGTTGCGCAAGTGATTGTCGAAGAGCCACCACTGCGGCTTGGTGAAGGCGACTCCATTCAACCCGGAGTAGACGCCGAACTCGACGAACTTCGCGGGCTTTCGCGCAGTGGACGCGAAGCGATCGCAGCCATTGAAGAACGCGAACGCACGCGCACCGGCATCAACAGCCTGAAGGTTCGTTTCAATAACGTCTTCGGTTACTACCTTGAGATCACCAAGGCGAACCTTGCCAACGTCCCTGCAGATTACGAACGCAAACAGACATTGGTGAATGCGGAACGTTTCACCACACCCGAGCTGAAAGATTACGAACGCAAGATCCTGACAGCGCAGGAACGGCTGGGAGAAATTGAACGTCGTATCTTCGCCGCATTGCGACGTGAAGTGCTCGACGCAGCTCCGCGTATGCGCGACACGGCTCGACGCCTTGCTGAGATTGATCTGCTGGCAAACTTCGCGCACATCGCAGCGTTGCGTGGATGGACTCAACCAGAAGTAATCGCAGACAGCACCGTTCTTGAGTTTGCAGAGGCTCGACATCCCGTAGTCGAACTTCGACTGGAAGAGAACGGCACGGGCCGCTTCATTCCCAACTCTGGCTATCTTGATAGCGACAACGGCCCGTCGCTCGCGCTCATCACGGGCCCCAACATGGGCGGTAAATCGACCTATCTGCGCATGGCCGCACTACTTGTCATCCTTGCCCAAAGTGGTTCGTTCGTTCCTGCTGCATCCATGAAGCTGGGGCTGGTCGACCGCATCTTCACGCGTATCGGTGCCAGCGATAACGTAGCGCGTGGCCGGTCCACCTTCATGGTGGAGATGACGGAAACCGCTGCCATTCTCAACTCCTCCACGCGTCGCAGCCTTGTCCTGCTCGACGAAATGGGACGCGGTACCGCCACATACGACGGCCTCTCGCTTGCATGGGCCACAGTCGAACACCTGCACGAACGCATTGGCGCGCGCACGCTGTTTGCAACGCATTATCACGAACTCACGCTGCTGGAAGAGAAGCTGACACGGTTGAAGAATCTGCGCGTGGCCTGTCGCGAAACTCCGCAGGGCATTGTCTTCCTGCATCACGTAGAGAGCGGCGCTGCCGACCGCAGCTACGGCATCGAAGTTGCCAAGCTTGCAGGCTTGCCGCGTGAGGTCATTGCACGCGCACGCGCCGTGTTGAAGATGCATGAGAAGGCGGAGTCTGCATCCATTGCGGCAGCCGGGCAAGCCGCGCAGCCAACAGCGTCGCCCATGCAGATGACCATCTTCACACCGCTCTCGCAGCGCGTTGTAGATCGCGTACGCGAGCTCGATGTAGACCGCATGACGCCCATGGAGGCACTGCAACTACTGGCCGAATTGAAGCGGGAGATTGCCGAATGAAGACACAGAAAGCGATGATCGTAGCTGGTGTGATGAGCGGTACATCTGCCGATGGTGTGGATGTCGCACTGGTTCGCATCACTCCAGCAAAAGATGCTGCGAAACCACGCCTGAAACTGCTCTCACATACAGAATTCGCCTATCCAAAGAAGCTTCGCGAAGTCGTACTCGCTTCTATGGACTCCCCTGCCATGAGCACCGCGGACTTCGCTCGTCTGCACTGGCGCCTTGGCGAGTTCTATGGCAACTGCATCATGCAAGCGCAAGAACAGAGCGGCATTCGTGCAAGACTTGCCGGTGTGCATGGACAGACGATCTACCACCAGGGCACACCAACGAAGTTCTTAGGAGAGCCGCTGCGCTGCACGCTACAAATCGGTGAAGCAAGCGAAGTATCGTCACGCACGGGCCTGCCTGTGGTCAGCGACTTTCGACCTGCCGACATGGTTGCGGGAGGGCAAGCCGCACCACTGGTGCCCATGTTCGATCGCGTCTTCTTTGCACACGCAAAGCGCAATCGTGTTCTGCAGAATCTTGGCGGCATCGCAAACATGACAGCCATTCCTGCAGGCACAGACAAACTGCTCGCCTTCGATAGCGGCCCCGCATCCATGGTGATCGACGCCTGCATGCAGCAACTCTTCGGCAAAACTTTTGACCGCAACGGAGCGACAGCGAAGCGTGGCAGCGTCATCCACGAAGTGCTCACCGATGCATTGAAGCTTCCCTACTTCCACTTACCAGCACCGAAAAGTTGCGGACGCGAAGAGTTCGGCAAAGCTTATCTCGAACGCTTCATCGCTGCCTGCCGTCGACATACTGCGAAGAACGAAGACATCATCGCCACCGCGACGGCACTCACGGCGGAAAGCATCCTCGCGGCCTATCGCGCCATCGTATGGCCATTCCTCGGGCAGAACGCTCCTCTCGCACAATCCACTGACTACATCGTTGCGGGCGGTGGTGCAAAGAACGCAACCCTGATGAAACTGCTGCACAACGGTCTGGAACCACTAGGCGTCACTGTCAGCACGACCGACGATTTCGGCGTCCCTTCACAGGCAAAGGAAGCCATGGCCTTCGCGCTCCTGGCCTGGCTGCGCTGGCACGAACGTCCCGGCAACGTCCCTTCCGCTACCGGAGCTGCGAGGCCCGCAATTCTGGGAAGGATCACGCTGCCATGAGCAAGCCCGTCTTCTCCGCGGCGCTTCTACTTAGTCTCCTGCCGTTGGCAGCGTGCCACGAGCGTCCTGACCGCGACACCGTTGTCGTCGACATTGAAAACTCACCGACCAATCTTGATATTCGTATCGGTTCTGATGCGCAGGCGGAACACATCGGAGCGCTACTCTTCGATTCCATTGTTCGCAAGGATCAGCATTACAACCTGCAACCCGCGATTGCCACTGCGTGGGAGTGGCACGATCCGCTAACACTGGTGTTGCACATCCGCGATGGCGTGCACTTTCACGATGGCAAGCTGCTCGACGCCAGTGACGTCGCATGGTCCATCGACTCGATGCACAACGGTGCAATCACCACGGCAAAAGGCGGCAACTTTGCCAGCGTCGATCGTGCAGAAGTTACAGACGCGCACACCTGCATCGTTCACCTGAAAAAACCAGATGCGAGCTTGCTCTTCAACATGAGCGATGAACTCAGCGCGGTCGTCGAGAAGGGCGCAGGGCAAAACATGGGCGATCATCCCATCGGCACTGGCCCGTTCCGCTTCGTGAGTGAGGAGCAGGACAAGGACGTGGTTCTGGAGCGCAATCCGAACTACTGGGGCGGCGCACCGTCGATCCCGCGCGTGCGCTTCGCCGTCGTTCCCGATGCCATCACACGAGCGCTCGAGTTGCAGAAAGGCTCTGCCGACGCGGCTTCCAACGCACTCACGGGCGACATGGTCGCAGTTATGCAAAAGGACCCTCGACTCGTTGTCGAAGCAAAGCCCGGCTCCATCGTTCTCTACATCACCTTCAACGCAACCGATCCGCAGCTACGCGATCCGCGCGTCCGGCAGGCGTTCGCGTACGCAGTGGATCGCCCCGCCATCATCCAAGCGCTCTATCATGGACAAGCCGAATCGCAGGACACCTTGCTACCGAACGGCCACTGGGCCGCACCGCGCGCAAACGATTCCCTCACGCGCTACGCGCACAACATTGTCAAGGCAAAGCAGCTTCTGGAAGAAGGGGGCTACCACGCAGACAAGAACGGAACACGCATTCATCTCACACTGAAGAGTTCCACTGATGACACGATGCGTCTACTGGCCGCCGTGGTGCAACAACAGGTGCGCGGCGCGGGCATCGAATTGTCGCTACGCCAGAACGAATTCGGCACCTTCTACTCCGACGTGACCAAAGGCGCCTTCCAGATGTACGTATTGCGCTGGGTAGGCTCCAACGAAGATCCGGATATCTTCCGCTACGCGTACAGTTCTGCGATGATGCCACCCAAAGGCTCGAACCGCGGCCATTACACGAACCCGCGCATCGACGCACTGATTGCCCAAGGCGCAGCGGAAATAGACAGCACAAAACGCCGCGCGATTTACCTGGAATTGCAGCGCATTCTGTCAGAAGACGAGCCAACATTGGTGCTATGGTCGCCGGATAATATCGTGGTTCACAGTAGGCACTTGCAGGGTGTTGTACCGGCATCGGCAGGCAGCTTCGGCTGGCTTCGCACAGCCACGCTCAACTAACGCGTCAGTTTGACTCAATCGCAAGTGTTTCGTACACTTAGAAAGTCAGTTGAGACGCGCACGCGACTCGCTTACGCATGCAAGCGGAAGCTCTTCCGCATCTGTGTTGCCCTCTCGTTCAATGGTAGGACCGACGACTCTGACTCGTCTAATCGGGGTTCGAATCCCTGGGGGGCAACCAATTTCCTTTTCTGGCGTACTTTCCCGGACTTCCTAGCATCTCCTCAGACTCCGAAAAGCCTCATCAATACAGATGTTTGCACGATTTTATCGTTCTAAACGGTCCTGAGCCGGTCCAATTGGTCCGGACTCCGCTGCGGGTACGGATGCGGGTATAGTGGGGACGAATTGCGGGTATCGCATCTTCCGCAGTTTGGAGGCAGACATGGCACTCACGACCCGCGAAATCGAGACTGCGAAGGCTACTGTAAAGCCATACAAACTGACCGACGGTAGTGGCCTCTGTCTACTCGTCACATCGTCTGGCTCCAAGCTATGGAGATGGCGATACTACTTCCAAGGCAAAGAGAAGATGATGGCCTTAGGCGAGTACCCTCTCGTCTCATTGAAGGAGGCTCGCGATCTACATTTTGCTGCCCGAAAGACACTGGGTAGCGGCGTTGATCCAATGGAGGAGCGCAAGGTAGACGCAGCAACAAAACAGGAACACGCCAAGACACTTCTTCGCCGAGCAGAAAGCAGCGTCGAGAAGGTAGCCCGAAAATGGTGGGACACTTGGTCCACTGGCAAATCACCCCGACATGCCGCTCAGGTCATGCGCCGTCTTGAAGCCGATGTCTTCCCCGTTATTGGGCACAAGTTTGTCGACGACGTGAAGGCAGCCGACGTTCGCGAATTAGTGCTTGCAATTGAGGACCGCGGCGCTCGCGATGTGGCGAAACGCGCCCAAGAAACCATTGGGCAGATCTTCCGGTTCGCCATTGCGAATGGATTGGCGACGCGTAATCCAGCAGCCGACTTCAAGCCATCGGACATCTTGAAACCCGCGATGGAGATGAACTTCGCGAGGGTGGATGAAAGCGATCTTCCGGAGCTGCTGGCGAAGATGTGGACCTACAAAGGCGACATTCTGACCATCTACGCGATGCGCCTGATGGCGTACCTGTGGGTGAGGACATCGGAGCTAATTGAAGCGGACTGGGCTGAATTCGAACTCGAGAAAGAAAAATGGGAGATACCACGTGAGCGCATGAAGAAGAGGCGCCCTCACATCGTGCCGCTGCCACATCAAGCCGTCACGATTCTCCGGGATCTCTCGATTCGCACAGGGAATGGAACGAAGGTGTTTCCTGGAGCGAATGATAAGGACAAGACGATGAGCAACAACACGATCCTATTCGCTCTCTATCGCCTGGGATACAAGGGCGAGATGACCGGACATGGATTCCGAGGAATTGCATCGACTGTTTTGTATGAGTCGAACCTGTTCGAAGAGGACTGGATCGAGATGCAGCTCGCTCATGTTGAAGAGAACAAGGTCAAAGGCGCATACAACAAGGCGAAATACATCAAGCAACGAGCGAAGATGATGCAATGGTGGGCGGACTATGTCGACACGCAGTTGGCCAAAGGAATTGCAGCGCTGGCGAACTAGACCATCGGTCGAGTTACGGATAAATTCATGAACGGCATATAGGCTGCCGGTTCGGATGTCCGCTGGAACAATTCGCGGCGCTAGGCCGTCTTCCTGAGGCTCCGAACCGTTTGATCCGATGCCTTGGTTGAATGGCGACGTTGCAAAGTTCTGAGACGAATTTGTTCTTCCGCCCAATCCCTGATTTCTTCTTCAATCCACCCCACTGCGCGTTTTCCGATCGGAACCGGAGACGGAAACGCTTCTCGTTTGATCATTTCGTAAATACTTGTTTTCGACAGTCCAACGGTATCCGTCACCTGTGGCAATCGAAGGAATCGACCACGACCGCGCAGAACATGCGAGTGCGCATCGGTCCCGATCTCTTTTTTCGTCAAGGGGACAAGAGAACCTACGATGGGAGATCGATCACCACGGTTTGAAGCCATAAAGAGTTCTCCGTAAGTCGTTTTGGCGTCCGCGAACGCCTGAGACTCTCAGCGTGAAACATCCATACGCTATGGTCTAATACTTTTTATTTATCGGCTGATTCGTCGGACGCATCGGTTTGGTGTGCGACGCGACATCGATACAACCACAATCATAAGAGGCGAAAGGATATCAATGCAGGTAACGATCGAAGGAAACGAACTTGTCATCAGAATCTCCATGCTGGAGACACCAACAAAATCAAAAAGCGGGAAGACGATGTTAGTAGCGACGAGCGGTGGGAACGTCGTAACGGATGCCATGGTCAATGGCCAGCCAGTTACAGTGGGACTAAACGCATACATCTCGAAGTAGTCCGTCGGCTCTCCGCGTTCATAGCGCGCTCAACAGTTCGTTACTTTTCAAAAGAGTCTCGGAGTCTCTTATCTGCGGTGAAGCCTTCTCGTTTCTCCTCCCCTACCACTGTCGATTAAGAGCCGAACCTAAGCATTGAGGATTCGACTTCAAACTATTGAATAGCAGCTACCTACAAACAGGTCGCCCGTACAGAAAACTATGACGTAAGCGCTGAATCTGTTGGCATGATTTGGGGTGTCACATCATAGCCATGTCATAGTGCCAGATAGTGGATAACCAATTGACGATAGGTAGTGATATGTCGGCTTCTCGCCAATGACCCGAAACTGATGGTAGCGGCATTTATTAGGATCAATCTCCTATTGGCTGAAACTTTCGAAGCCGAATGCGGTCTAAGCTGCACATGAAACTAACAGGACGGTTTTGCGGCCCCTCCTTGCTCATTTGTATGGCCTTGGTTTGCCGAGCACAGAAAGCTGAATTGCCTCGTGTTGACGATACTTCCTGCCTCTACACGCCAGGCGACGGATACGACACCCGTTGTGGTTACCTTGTTGTGGCCGAGAACCGTGGACATCCTGAAGGTCGTGTCATCAAACTTCCATTCATCTACGTAAAGAGCAAGAACAAGGCCCGGGCCCCTGATCCGGTGCTTTATACGGGCGGTGGTCCCGGGGTCAGTTCTCTGCATCCCGTGACTTCGATCTCTCGCCGATCATTACTGGTCGACCGGGACTATATTGCGTTCGAACAACGAGGGACGCACTTCGCACTGCCGAATCTAGAGTGTGACGGCGAAGGCACTGAGGTCCAGAGGGCGTATCTCGAACATCGGTCTCCGGATGCTGCACGGCTGGCAGCGGTGAGGGCGTGTCGTAAGAAGCTAGTTGAGCGGGGCATCGACCTATCTGCATACAGCACGGACGAAAGCGCAGCTGACATCGAAGATCTACGCAAGGTGCTCAAGATCGACTTAATCAATTTGATGGGGATTTCATACAGTGGTGGCATAATGATGGCCGTCCTGCGGAAGTATCCCGAGCACATTCGGTCACTCATCCTCGATTCGCCACTCCCGGAGTTCGTGAACATTGACGAGCAGGAACTAGCGAACTTCGATGAAGCTTTGACGATGGTATTGGATGGTGTGGACAGGAAGCTCACGCCCCAGTTTCGCGCCTACTTCAGTTCTATAGAGGGGAAAAGCTTTTCAATCCACTACCGGCTCAAGGATGGCCGTAATGTTGATTTGAGCTATGGTCGCAGTGAACTTTTGAGCATCCTGCATAGCAAGCTGGAGGACTACGACGGGATCAAGCAGATACCGCAGATTGTTCTCGACATGGTCAGTGAACGCGCAGAGCTATACGTGAAGGAATACTTCGACGGCGTGTTCGCAAATAACGGTGGCGTTTCGGGAATGCGCATCTCGGTCTATTGCTCGGACAAAATGGCATACGAAGATCCTGACCTGATTGCACAGCAGGAAAAGATGATGCCGTGGCTGGCGGGCTTTCATGTAAATGATGTATTCGGAGCCGTATGCCAGGAGTGGCACGTAAAACCGATCCATTCAGCAACCAAGAAGCCGTACTATAGCACCGTCCCGGTACTGCTTGGAGCAGGTGGACTGGATGACGCCTGCAGACCTCTCTACAACGATATGATCCACCACTATTTTCCCAACAGCCAGCGGTTATTGTTTACGAAGCGTATGCATGGGCCTCTGTTGAACTCCCTAGAAGGAGATCTATATATCCATGAGTTCCTCAATGCTCCAGACGACCACCTCGCGTCCAAACCCGACATCGACGTGTATTAACTCAAGGTAGATTTCTCGAAAACAAATTAGTACTGCGAAGTCGGCTTGCCATCAAAAGGCGTCAATGTTCGACAACGGCGTTTACCAGGAGCGATCAGACTGGCCAACCGCGCACGAGTTGGTTCAGCAAACTGGTGGCTTGAGCGCCTCCAAAGACGATAATTGTCGATCGACTGCAAGATCGACCATTGACACAGTATATCCATTCCCGATATATCTGCAATGGATATAGGGGGGGGCACGATGGAAACGCGCTCATTCGACGAATCTCTGCTTGAGAAACTTCCGTTGCCAACCGCATCCTTCTTTGTACTCTTCGCTCTGGCGGACGAAGAAAAGCATGGCTATCGCATCATGCAGGACATTCGCGAACTTTCTGAAGGAACATTTTCAATTGGCCCTGCGACGTTGTACACCACCATCAAAAAGCTAACGGAACAAAGCCTTATCACCGAGGTTCTCCACTCCGGCGACGAGAGGCGCAGAACCTATGCTCTGACCTCGACAGGAAAGCGCCTGCTCGGTGCCGAGTTTCGGCGTCAACAGGCTCTGCTCGACCTCGCACGGCACAGAAAACTTCTCAAAATTGGAGAGCAGAAATGAATCGCCTCGACCGGCTTCAATGCTTCCTCTTTGATCGCCTGCTCATGATTCAAAGCGACGATTTGATCGCTTACTACGGCGATGAAATGCGTTTGGTGTTTCGGGACGAACTTGAGCATGCACGGCAGCGAGGCGCCGAAGAGACGTTCCGAGTCTGGAGCGAAGTGCTCCGTGAGATATTCGTGCTCTGCGCTCCGCGAGCCTTGGCACGCGCACAACTCCTGCTCTCAGCAACACTCATTGCAAGTGTCATTACGATGGGCACTGTTTTTGGCTTCTGCACGATCGGGGAACCATCAATCGTGCATGCCTGCATCCAGCAGCCGTCCATCTCTCAGGGTTCCTCAACGCTTCAGAAGCCCGGCCGGTTGGTACAGCTTTCCAACGGTCAGCACATGTTTCTAGAATGCTCTGGAAATGAGAACGCGGTCCCTACCGTCATCCTCGTTACCGGGAGAGGTCTTGGCGCGGCGAATGCGTGGGGAAAGGTGCAGGAAAAAGTCAGCCCCCAAATCCGTGTGTGCAGTTACGACGCCATTGGAGTGGGACAGAGCGACCACCCGGAGAACGATGCGCATCCCGAACGTCGGCCTATCGACGCCGTCATTTCCGACGATCATGCTCTCTTCGCTGTGGCACAGCTGAAGAAGCCATACGTTCTCGTAGGAGCCTCAGACGGCGGCATCCTTGTGCGACGCTACCAGCAGGCGTATCCCCACGAAATTGCCGGGCTTGTCTTCGTCGATTCCGCACACGAGGAACAGGAGTGGCGGATTGCCGCCATCTCAAATGAGCTGGATCCCAATTGGAACAACCCTGCCTTTCTTCAGCAGAATGGATATCTTCCTAACCACGAAACGCTTACGTGGCACGCAGACATCCCTCTCAGCGTTCTGGAACGCACACAGAAGGCGCCTGCTTCAGCTTTCCCCACATTAAATCCGCAACAACTGACAGCGTTGAACGATGAATGGCACAACCATCAGGTGGACCTCGCGAAGCGTTCAGAACACGGGCGACTCATTGCAGTGCCTGATTCCGGCCATTTCATGCACCAACAGAACCCAGATGCTGTTGCCGATGCAATAGAGAAGGTCGTGGATGACGTGCGAGCACAGCGTAGATGAAAGACGTAGCAGTTCAATAACGAGAAGTCGGCTTGTCGTCAGTGATCCGGGCAAGCTTTCGCTAGGGCGTTTCTCGTTACTAGTCTGAGCGACTTCCGCAAAGTGGAACCGGGGAAATCCCCGGCTTTCGGTGAATTGAAACGCGGCTGTCGTCCTGGCAGCTCATCCATCGTACCCGTGGTGGCGCAGAGCTGTTCCACGAAAATGCGGCCCCGCGCGCGTCAAGGACGGTCAGTGCCTGCACGCGCTGTAGACTGAGTTATTCGCGGAGATCTACTTGAAACGCACATTTGGGTTTTTCTGTTTTTTGACCTTTGCCTTGTCCGCAGTCTGCCAGACTTCGTCTGCTCCACTCGTCGGTTACATCGGCGCTTATGAGTACGAAAACAATACACGCATCGACATCATCTCTGGCGCAGATCTCTTCGCGGTTCTGGATGAGGCAAAGTACAAGCTTCCGCGCCAAGAAGGTGACATTTTCTTGAATGGCGCGAGGGAACCGGTCAGCTTTCGCCGCGACGCCGCTGGAATTATCACTGGATTTGAAGAACGTGGCCATTTCTATCGACGGCTTTCCCCGACACCGTCCGCAGCCGCGCGTGGCCTTGCGACTCCACGCCCCAATGGCGATCTCCGCTATTCCTACAAGG